>NZ_JAUOOW010000003.1:0-923394 GCF_032654805.1 Kitasatospora brasiliensis | reverse complement strand
CGCGCCACGGCCTCAGCGGCTGCCGACCGCCTGCTTGACCAGGGTCCGCCCGAAGTCCCACATCAGGCCGCTGCCCCGGTGGGCCTCGTCCATGATGTCGGTGAAGGCGTCCACGAACCTGTCCACATCGCGCTCGGTGATGATCAGCGGTGGGATCAGCTTGATCACTTCCAGGTGGTCCCCGGACACCTGGGTCAGGATGCGGTGCCGTTGCAGCAGCGGCACCACGACCATCTGGGCGAACAGGCCCTTGCGCGCCGCCTGGAGCGCGGCCCAACCGGTGCGCAGCTTGAGCGACTTGGGCCGGCCGAACTCGATCCCGATCATCAGCCCGCGGCCGCGCACCTCGGCGAGCAGCTCGTACTTCTCGACCAGGGCGGACAGCCGCTCGCGGAACTGGTCGCCCACCTTGCGGGCGTTCTCCACCACCTGCTCGTCCCGGAGCACCTCCAGGGTCGCCAGGGCGGCCGCCATGGCCTGGGCGTTGGACCCGAAGCTGGCCGAGTGCACCAGCACCCGGTCCATCGAGGAGTACACCTTCTCGAAGATCCAGCCCTTGCCGAGCGTCGCACCGATCGGCACGTACCCGCCGGACAGCGCCTTGGCGGCGCAGACCAGGTCCGGCAGCACGCCCTCCTCGTGCTGGTAGGCGAAGAACTCGCCGGTGCGGCCGATGCCGGTCTGCACCTCGTCGCAGATCAGCAGCGCCTTGTGCTCGTGCAGCAGCGCCTGCGCGGCGCGCAGCCAGCCGGACGGCGCGGCGTGGACGCCCTTGCCCTGGATCGGTTCGACGATCAGCCCCGCGACGTCGCTGCGCTTCAACTCCTTGGCCAGCGCGCCGAGATCGCCGAGCGGGATGGCGGTGTCCGGAAGCAGCGGGTCGAAGCCCTTGCGGAACCCGCTCTCCCCGTTGACCGAGAGCGAGCCGGTGGTCAGCCCGTGGAAGGCGTGCTCGGCGTAGAGGATCCGCCGGCGGCCGGTGGCGTACCGGGCGAACTTGAGCGCCGTCTCCACCGCCTCGGTGCCGCTGTTGCCGAAGAACACCCGGTCCAGTCCGGGCGCGTGGGCCAGCAGCCGTTCGGCCAGCAGTCCGGGCAGCGGCGAGCAGTCGAAGCGGAGCAGGTCCGGCAGGTCGAGGTCCATCACCTGCCGGACCGCCGAGCGCACCACCGGGTGGTGGCGGCCGAGCGCGAAGATGCCGAAGCCGGCCAGCATGTCGAGGTACTCGTTGCCCTCGGCGTCGTAGAAGTACTGGCCCTGGGCGCGCTCGTAGTACTTGTCGAAGCCGAGGGTGTGGAGCATCCGCGGCAGCTGCGGGTTGAGGTGGCGGCTTTGCAACGCGTAGCGCTCGCCGCCCCGTTCGGCGATCAGCGCGGCGAGGTCGAAGGCGGGGCGGTCTGGGTCAGCCGGCATGGCGCGGGTTCGCTCCTCTGGTCGGTAGCAGGTTCTTGGCGAAGACGGCGGTCTGGGCGGCGACCCCGGTGCCGGTCAGTCCGGCCTCCTCCAGGATCTCCCCGCGCGAGGCGTGGCCGAGGAACTCCTGGGGCAGGCCGAGCACCCGTACCGGTACGTCCACGTCGGCGTCGCGCAGCGCCTGGGCGACGGCCGAACCGACGCCGCCGGTACGGCCGTTGTCCTCGACGGTGACCACCAGCCGGTGGGCGGCGGCCAGTTCGGGGAGCACCGGGTCGACCGGCTTGACCCAGCGCGGGTCGACCACGGTCGCGGTGAAGCCCTCGGCGAGCAGCAGCCGGGCCGCGTCCAGGCAGGCGGAGGCGGTGGCGCCGACCGCGACCAGCAGGATCTCCGGCACCTGCCCGGTGCGCAGCAGGACGTCCACCCCGCCGATCCGCTCGACGGCCGGCACCGCGGGCCCGACGTTCCCCTTCGGGAAGCGCACGACGGTCGGGGCGTCCTCGACCTCGACAGCCTCGCGCAGCTGGGCACGCAGCTGCTCGGCGTCGCGCGGCGCGGCCAGCCGCAGGCCGGGGACGAGCTGGAGGATCGACATGTCCCACATGCCGTTGTGCGAGGCGCCGTCCGGCCCGGTCACCCCGGAGCGGTCGAGCACGAAGGTGACGCCGAGCCTGTGCAGGGCGACGTCCATCAGCACCTGGTCGAAGGCCCGGTTGAGGAAGGTCGCGTACACCGCGACCACCGGGTGCAGCCCGCCGGTGGCCAGCCCGGCGGCGCTGGTGACGGCGTGCTGCTCGGCGATCCCGACGTCGAAGGTGCGCGCCGGGTGGGCGGCGGCGAACGGGGCCAGGCCCACCGGCTGGAGCATGGCCGCGGTGATCGCCACCAGGTCCGGCCGCTCGGCGCCGAGGGTGAGCATCTCGTCCCCGAACACCGAAGTCCAGGAGACCCCGCCGCTGGGCGAGATCGGCAGGCAGGTGTACGGGTCGATCGGGTTGACGGCATGGAAGCGGTCCGCCTCGTCCAGCTCGGCCGGCCGGTAGCCGCGCCCCTTGACGGTCAGGCAGTGCACGATGACCGGCCCGCCGAAGTTGCGCGCCTGGCGCAGCGCCTGTTCGACCTGGCCCAGGTCGTGGCCGTCGATCGGTCCGAGGTACTTGAGGCCGAGGTCCTCGAACATGCCCTGCGGGGCGAAGGCGTCCTTGAACCCCTTCTTGGCGCCGTGCAGCGCGTCGAAGAGCGGCTGGCCGACCAGCGGGGTGCGTTGGAGGGCCTCCTTGCCGAGGGCGAGGAAGCGCTCGTAGCCCTGGGTGGTGCGCAGGGTGGCGAGGTGGTTGGCGAGGCCGCCGATGGTCCTGGCGTAGGAGCGCTCGTTGTCGTTGACGACGATGACCAGCGGCCGGTCGCGCGCCTCGGCGATGTTGTTGAGCGCCTCCCAGGCGAGCCCGCCGGTGAGCGCGCCGTCGCCGATCACCGCGACGGTGTGCCGGTCGTACTGGCCGAGCAGTCGGGCCGCCTTGGCCAGGCCGTCGGCGTAGGAGAGCGCGGTGGAGGCGTGGGAGTTCTCGACCAGGTCGTGTTCGGACTCGGCCCGCGAGGGGTACCCGGACAGCCCGCCGCGCATCCGCAGCCGGGTGAAGTCCTGGCGGCCGGTGAGCAGTTTGTGGACGTAGCTCTGGTGGCCGGTGTCGAAGACGATCCGGTCGTACGGCGAGTCGAAGACCCGGTGCAGCGCGATGGTCAGCTCCACCACGCCGAGGTTGGGCCCGAGGTGGCCGCCGGTGCGGGTGACCGCGTCGATCAGGAAGTCGCGGATCTCGTCGGCGAGCAGCGGGAGTTCGACCGCCGGGAGCTTGCGCAGCTCGGCCGGGGACGTGACGCGGGAGAGCAGTGACATGGGTACACCTCACGACTCGGAGCGGTGCGGTGGTGCCTGTGCCCGGCCCGGGAGCGAGTCCCGGGCCGGGATGTCGGCCTGCGCCGACCTGGAGCCGGATCCCGCCTCAGCGAGCCTTGTTGCCGTTGACGGTCTCGGTGATGGCGCGCAGCGACTGCTGGAGCGAGCCCATGGTCGCGAGGACGGCGGTCGGCTCGTAGCCGCAGTGGGCCATGCAGTTGGCGCAGCGCGGGTCCTTGCCGCGCCCGTACTTGCTCCAGTCGGTCTTCTCGATCAGTTCGCGGTACGTCGGCACGTAGCCGTCGGCCATCAGGTAGCAGGGCCGCTGCCAGCCGAACAGCGAGTAGTTGGGGATGCCCCACGGGGTGCACTCGAAGTCGGCCTTGCCCTCCAGGAAGTCGAGGAAGAGCGGGCTGTGGTTGAGCCGCCAGCGCTTGCGATTGCCGCCGGAGAAGGCCTTGCGGAAGAGCTCCCGGGTCTGCTCGACGCCGAGGAAGTGCTCCTGGTCGGGGGCCTTCTCGTAGGCGTAGGCGGGCGAGATCATCATCTCGTCCACCTTGAGCTCGTCGTTGAGGAAGTCCAGCACCTCGACGACGGTCTGCGGGGTGTCGGTGTTGAAGAAGGTGCTGTTGGTGGTGACCCGGAAGCCGCGCCGCTTGGCCTCCTTGATCGCGGCCACCGCCTCGTCGAAGGTGCCCTCCTTGGCCACCGACTCGTCGTGCCGCTCGCGCATGCCGTCGATGTGCACCGCGAAGGTGAAGTACGGCGAGGGCTTGAACTTGTCCATCTTCTTGCGCATCAGCAGCGCGTTGGTGCAGAGGAACACGTACTTGCGGCGCTCCACCAGCTGCCGGACGATCTCGTCGATCTGCGGGTGCATCAGCGGCTCGCCGCCGGCGATCGAGACCATCGGGGCACCCGACTCCAGGATCGCGCCGACCGCCTGGGCGACGGGCATCCGCTGCTTCAGTACGCCCGCCGGGTGCTGGATCTTGCCGCAGCCCTCGCAGGCGAGGTTGCAGGCGAAGAGCGGCTCCAACTCCACGATCAGCGGGAACTTGTCCCGGCGCTTGAGCAGCTTCTGCTGCATGAGGTAGGTGCCGACCCGCACGGTCTGGCGCAACGGCATGGCCATGGCTTAGCTCGCCTCCTGGGGGAGCGTCGAGGATGTGGGGTGGTTCAGGTCTGCGGAGCCGGGCGCGCGCTCCTGCCGGTACCAGTCGACCAGGGCGGGTACCGTCGCCCGTAGGGTCCGCCAGGCGCGCACCCCGGCCGGGAGGGTGCCGAACCGCAGCAGCTCGTGCTCGGGGGTGTCCACCACCACCCGCAGGACGGCCGCCTGCAGGACGGGCCGCACCTCGCGCAGCGCGGCCAGCACGGCGGCGGCCTCCATGTCGACGGCGAGCGCGCCCTGGAGGTGCAGCGCCCGCCGCTCGATGCCGCGCACCACGTGGTCGGCGGTGTGGTGCACTCCGGTGTGCACGGTCAGGCCGCGCTCCTTCAGCGCCGCGGTGAGCGCCGCACCGGAGTCGAGCGGGTACAGGTGGCCCTCGGCGTCGCGCACCCCGTCGGCGGCGACCACGTCGCCGGGCAGCACGCCCGGGCCGAGCGCGGCGCCGAAGCCGGCCACCACCACGGCGCCGTAGCCGGCCGGGGCGGAGCCGAGCAGCCGGCGCACGGCCAGCCCGGCCCGCCGCCGGCCGACCCCGGTGCGGACCAGCACCGGGGATCCGCCGGCGGCGTCGCGCCAGTCGCCGCCGCGCAGGGCCCAGACTTCGGGGCCCAGGGCGCAGAGCACCAGCAGGGGGGCGGTGGTCACCGCGCCGCCCCGATCCCCGGAGCGCCCTCGGTCCGGCTGGTGCCGGGGGCGCCGTGGAGGTAGCGGCCGAGCGCGGTGACCGGGAAGACCAGCCGGTACAGGTGGTAGTTGATGGAGAAGTCCCACGGGAACCCGGTGCCGGTGAACTGCGGCTCGTCCCAGGTGCCCTCGGGCAGCTGGGTGCGCACCAGCCACTCCACGCCGCGCTCCACCGCCGGGTTGGCCCGGCCCTGTGGCCCCTCGCCGGCGGAGAGCAGCGCCATCAGCGCCCACGCGGTCTGCGAGGCGGTGGAGTCGCCGCGCCCGGCCCAGCGCGCCGGGTCGTCGTAGGAGCGCATGTCCTCGCCCCAGCCGCCGTCGGCGTTCTGCCGGTCCTCCAGCCAGCGCACCGCCCGGCGGATCGCCGGGTGCTCGTCCGGGACGCCGGCCGCCACCAGGGCGGGCAGCACCGAGCCGGTGCCGTAGATGTAGTTGGTGCCCCAGCGGCCGAACCAGGAGCCGTCGACCTCCTGGTTGCGCAGCAGCCACTCGATGCCGCGCCTGGTCCTGGGGTCGCGGGAGCGGCCGGTCTCGGCGAGCATTTCCACCACGTGCGCGGTGACGTCGGCGGAGGGCGGGTCGACCACCTCGCCGAAGTCGCAGAACGGCAGCTTGTTGGGCAGCGTGCTGGTGTTGTCCACGTCGAAGGCGCCCCAGGCGCCGTTCTTGGACTGCATGCCGAGGTTCCACCGCACGCCCCGGTCGACCGCCTCGTCGACCCTGGCCGGATCGGGGTGGGTGACCCGGCGCAGCGCGAGCACCACCTCGGCGGTGTCGTCGATGTCGGGGTAGGTGTCGTTCTCGAACTCGAAGGCCCAGCCGCCGGGGGCGAGCCCGGGCCGCTGGACGGACCAGTCGCCGGCCTTGCGGATCTCCTCGCCGAGCATCCAGTCGACCGCGGAGACCAGCGCCGGGTGGTCGGCCGGCACCCCGGCGTCGGCCAGCGCGATGGTGGCCAGGCAGGTGTCCCAGACCGGGGACTGACAGGCCTCCAGCCAGCGCTTGCCGTCCTCGGTGTGCACGGTGAAGCGGTCGAAGGAGGCGAGCCCGGCCTTCATCACCGGGTGCTCCAGCTCGTAGCCCTCCAGGTGCAGGGCGATCAGCGAGTAGACGGCGGGGGGCTGGATGCCGCCCCAGCAGCCGTCGGCCTCCTGCCGTTCGACGATCCAGCGGCAGGCCTGGGAGACGGCGAGCCGGCGCAGCGGGCGGAAGGCCCGGCGGTGGTAGGCGTGCAGCGCCTTGTCGAGGCGTTCGAAGAGGCCGTCCCAGGAGGCGGCGCGGGCCGGCGGCCGGCGGGGGTACGGGTCGTCCGGGTCGGTGTGCAGCTCGGTGAGCGCGAAGGGGGCCGGCCGGACCGGGCGGTGGGCCGAGACGACCGTCAGCGGGACGATGGTCTGGCGGGCCCAGCAGCCGAAGGCGTAGATGTTCAGCGGCAGCCACTTGGGCAGGAAGATGATCTCGGGCGGCATCTCGGGCAGCCGCTCCCAGGGCCACCAGCCGAACAGCGCGAGCCAGATCCGGGTGAACACCCGGGCGGCCGCGATGCCCCCGGCGGAGCGGACGTAGCGCGCGGCGGCCAGCATGTGCGGGGCGCCGGGGTCGTCGCCGGCGAGTTTGAGCGCGACGTACGCCTCGACGGTGGTGGACAGTTCGGGCGGCCCGCCGTGGAAGGTGGACCAGGTGCCGTCCTCCCGCTGCTTGGAGCGGATCCACTCGGCGGTGCCGCGGGTCTGCTCCTCGGTGAGGATTCCCAGGAACTGGCGGAGCAGTAAGTCCTCGGCGTCCATGGTGACGTTGGTCTCCAGGTCGCCCTTCCACCAGCCCTCGGAGGATTGCAGGGAGAGCAGGTGGGTGGTGGCGCGGGCCAGGGCCTCCCGCGCGTCGGCCGGCCGCAGGTCCGCCTCACCGGCCGGCCGGAGCTGGTCGGTGTCCTCGGGCTGCCGCCGCCCCGAGCCCAGCAGGGTCGGGGGGCGGTCGCCCACCGCGACCGGCTCGGAATCGTACTCAGGGTCGAGCCGGCCGTCCGCGGTTGCTGTCAACGTAACGTCACCTCTCTCGTACCACCACGAATTCGGCGAGTGCGACGAAGTGCTCGCGCACCTCGTCGGTCATGGGCACCTCGTCCAGGGCGGCGAGGGCAGTCGTGTGCTGGCGGCGGGCTTCCTCCTGGGTCCAGGCCCGGCCGCCGGCCTCCTCGATCAGCGCGGCGCGGGCGGCGAGCTCGGGCTCGCTCTCCTCCCCGCGCCCCTTCGGGTCGGCCAGTTCCTCGGCGAGCCGGCGCGAGGCCGCTCCGCCCTCGGCCAGTGCGGCGGCCACCGGCAGGGACTTCTTGCGCTGGCGCAGGTCCCCCCAGTGCGGCTTGCCGGTGACCTCGGTGGCGCCCCAGATGCCGAGCAGGTCGTCCACCGCCTGGAAGGCCAGGCCCAGGTGGTGGCCGTAGCGCTGGAGCGCGTCGGAGACCTTGTCGTCGGCGCCGGCCAGGACGGCGCCGATCGCCGAGGCGGCGGCCAGCAGTGCCGCCGTCTTGCCGCCCTCCATCTCCAGGCACTCCGAGACGGTGACGCTGTCGCGCTGCTCGAAGGCGACGTCCATGGCCTGGCCGTCGATCAGCCGGCGGGTCGCCGTGGTGAGCAGCCGGACGGCGCGCGCGGCGTCGGTGGCGCTGGTGCCGCCGGTCACCGCCGCGTCGAGCAGCACCTCCGTGCCGAGCGTCGCCAGGGCGTCGCCGACCAGGATCGCCTGGGCCGGCCCGAAGACCGTCCAGGCGGTGGCCCGGTGCCGTCGGGTCTCGTCACCGTCCATCAGATCATCATGGAGGAGGGAGAAGTTGTGCACCAGTTCAACCGCGACGCCGCCGGGCACCCCCACCTCCTCCTCCGCGCCGGCCGCCCGGGCGGACAGCAGCGCCAGCGCCGGGCGCACGGCCTTGCCGCCGTCGCCCGTCACCGGGGTGCCGTCCCGGTCGATCCAGCCGAAGTGGTAGGCGGCGACGGTGTCCATGGGTGCGGCCAGCCGGGCGACGGCGGCCCGTAGCGGCGGGGTGCAGAGCTTACGGCTGCGAGCGAGCAGCTCCGGCACCGAGACCGGTTCGGCGTGCGCCGTGCCTCCGACGGCGAAGCCGGTGCGTGACTCCACGTGCGTTCCCTCTCCCTCATGGTGCCGGACCGCGCGGGGCGGCCGGGTGCTGTCGGTGCGGCTGGTGCCGGATCGAGTGCCGGTGCCGATGGTTCCGGTACGGCCGGTCGGGCCGTTCCCGGTGGTTGCGCCGGTGCGCTCGACGGTACGCCCGTCGGCTCTGGAGGGCTCTCCGGCGGCGGGGCCCGCCGTCACCTGGGCCACCTCCCGTCACCGTGGTCCACCGGCACCCGGGTGCCGGCCGCGGCGAGCGCCGCGTCGGCCGCGGCGTGGCCGCTGCGCACGGCACCCTCCATGGTCGCGGGCCAGCCGGTGGCCGTCCACGAGCCGGCCAGCAGCAGGCCGGGGACCGCGGTGCGGGCCGAGGGGCGCAGCGCCCCGTTGCCCGGGGCCGGGTCGAAGGTCGCGGTGCGTTCCCGGGTGACGAAGAAGTCCAGTACCCCGGCCCCGGCCGCGGCCGGCAGCAGCCGGCCCAGCTCGGGCAGGTAGCGGCTGCGCAGCTCGGCGACCGGCAGGTCGATCTCGTCCTGCGCGGCGGACTGCGACAGCGCCAGGTACTGGGCACCCGGGTGGGCCTGGCCCAGTGGAGTGGCGGCCAGGCCGGAGTGGTCGGTGCGGTCGAAGACCCACTGGACCGGGGAGCCGAGCGCGGCGAAGAACGGCCGGCGCAGCACCTTGCGGTCGTAGATCACGTGCACGTTGAGGATCGGCGCGGTGCCGAAGCCGGCCAGCCGCTCCTGTCCGGGGACGGCGTTCGGCGGCAGCAGCGCGGCCGCGCTGTCCTGGGCGCCGGCCAGCACGACGGTGTCGGCGGTGAGCAGCTGACCGCTCTCCAGCCGGACGGCGTGCTGCGGCGCGGCCGGCTTCAGCTCGGCCACCTTGGCCCGCAGCAGCACCGTGACACCGGCCCGCTCCAGTTCGGCGAGCGCCCGGTCGTGGTGGATCGTGCCGAGCGGGACGGCGGCGACACCGATGTCCGAGGCGCCCGGGTCGGAGAGCAGGCCGGTCTTGAAGACCATCCCGGCGAGGGCCATCGATACCTGGTCGGCCCGGGCGTTCAGGGTGGCGACGCCGACCAGGTCCCACAGGGCGGCCTGGGTGGCGGCGTTCTGCCCGTTGCGGCGCAGCCACTCGCCGAAGGAGAGCTCGTCCAGCCCCGGGTCGGCGAGGTCCAGGGACCGCAGGGCGAGGGCGCCGCGGACCACCCGGGCGCGGTCGGCCGGGCCCAGGTGCGGGTAGCGGGCCAGGCTGCCGGCCAGGTGCAGCGGGACGGGCAGGCCGGCCCGGCGCAGCCGTCCGAGGGTGCGCACCGGCGCGGCCTCGGGCCCGGTCACGGAGAGTACCGGGATGTCGAGGCGGTCCTGGAGGTGGGCCAGCCGGGTGGCGCCGAGGCGCTCCAGCAGGCCGCGGTAGGCGGTGCAGCAGCGCAGGTAGACATGCTGGCCGTTGTCAACGGTCAGCTCGCCGCGCTGGAAGGAGAAGGCCAGGCCGCCGAGCCGGGGCCGGCCCTCGGCGAGGGTGACCCGGTGGCCCGCCTCGGCGAGGCGCAGCGCGGCGGTGATCCCGGCCAGCCCGCCGCCGACCACGACGGCGGCCGGGCGCGCGGCGTCGGCTCGCCCGGTCATCGGTCCTCCCCTTCGCAGTCGGCGGACCGCCCGCAGGCGGTCGCGGTGGCCGGTACTCGTTCGGTCAACACGAACCTGCCCGCATGTGATTTCCCGCTGACACAGCGTGACAGAACGGTCGAGAGAATCAAGAACGCCCCCCGGCGAGCCCGGAAAGCGCGACGTACGCCTTCTCCCAGCCCGGCAGCGAGACCCGGCCGCGCAGCACGGACTCCGGATCGGTGGCGATCCGGCCGAGCAGCCGGTGGTAGATCCCGGCCATCGCGGCGGTGCAGGCGCGGCTGCGGCGGTCGAGCATCGGCAGCAGCCTCAGGCCCTCCTCGAAGGCGGCCTGGGCGCGGGCGGCCTCGAAGGCCACCAGGCCGGTGAAGTCCGCGCCGAGCGGCGGCTTGGGCAGCGCGAAGCCCTGCTCGCAGCCGAACCGGACCAGGTCCTCGGTGGGCAGGTAGGTGCGGCCGTTCAGGGCGTCCTCGCGCAGGTCGCGCAGGATGTTGGTGAGCTGGAGCGCCAGGCCCAGGGTGTCCGCGTACTGCGCCCCGCGCTCGGGGTCGTCGCAGCCGTAGACGCCCAGCGAGAGCCTGCCGATCGCGCCGGCGACGCAGCGGCAGTAGACCTTCAGTTCCTCGTACGTCTGGTACTCGACGCCCTTGAGGTCCATCTCGACGCCGTCGATCAGCTCGTCGAAGCCGCCGAGCGGGATCGGGAAGCGCCGGGCCGCGTCGGCCAGGGCGACCTTGATCGGGTCGGTGTCGTCCTCGGCGACCACCCCGGAGCGGACCTCGTCCACCAGTTCCCGGGTGCGCAGCAGCGCCTCGGCCTTGCGGTCGTCCGGGAGGTCGCCGTCGCCGATGTCGTCCACCCTGCGGGCCAGCGCGTACAGGGCCGACATGGCCAGTCGTTTGGGCTCGGGCAGCAGCCGGATGCCGTAGCTGAAGTTGCGCGCCTGAAGCCCGGTGACTGCCTCGCAGTACCGGTACGCCGCCATGACCTGGGCCGACGCCAGTGGTGATGCCGCCACTCGGGCGTTCACCTTCCCTTCGCGAAGATGGCCGCCGCCTTCGCTGCGAGGCGGCGCTTGTCCGGCTTCGCCTGCCGGGCGAGTACGTCGTACCCGGCGTCCTCGATGGCCGCCAGGGCCGCGTAGCCGCCTGCGGTGAATCCCGCGAGGAGCAGTCGAAGCCTCCCCCGAACCGTACCTACCAATGGTGCGCCGCGGTCGAGCAGGGTGCGGGCACGCTCGACCTCGAAGGCGATCAGCTCGCGTACCGCGCCGCCGGCCCGGGGTGCGGCGAGGTCGTCCTCGGTGACGCCGAAGCGGGCCAGGTCCTCGGCGGGCAGGTAGATCCGGCCGTGGGCCAGGTCCTCGGTCACGTCCTGGAGGTGTTCGACCACCTGGAGGCCGCTGCAGACGGCGTCGGAGAGTTCGATGCGCTCGGGGGTGGAGACACCGGCGATGGCCAGCACCAGGCGGCCGACCGGGTCGGCGGAGAGCGTGCAGTAGCCGATCAGGTCGTCGTAGGTGGCGTAGCGGGCGGTGGTCTGGTCCACCCGGTTGGCTTCGATCAGACGGCGGAAGGGCTCGGGGGTCAGGCCGTGGCGGTCGACCAGCGGGACGAGCGCGCTCATCAGCGGGTGGCGGGGGCGGTCGGTGTGGGCCGTGGAGCCGCCGGCGGTGCGCAGCGCGGTCTCGAACACCCGGTCGAGGTCCTGCTCCAGGGCGTCGAGCAGGGCGAGCCGGAAGGCGGTCTCCTGCGGACTCGGCGGGCCGGACTGGTCCGAAGGGGTGGCGGGGGGCGTCTGCGGGACCCCGAGCAGGCGGGCGGTGGCGGCCGGGTCGGCCAGGTCGCCGTCGCCGGCGTCGTCGACCAGGCGGGCGAAGCCGTACACCGCCATCAGGTCGTCCCGCCAGGCCGCGGGAAGGAAGAACGGGGCGACGGGGAAGTTCTCCGCGCCCGCCTTCTCCAGGGTCTGTCCTGCGGAACCGTTCACCGGTGTATCTCTGGGCTGGGCCGAAGCCGACACTGCTGTCACTCCCCCGTTCTACACCGCTTGGCAGGACCGGCCCGACTCGGACACGCGTCCGAGCGCGGGCGTCACGCACGGCACACCGCCCCCGCTGCCCCCAGGCTTTCACGCCCGGGCGCCGGGGAGAAGAGGGCCCCGCCAGGGGCTGTGCGCGCTCCGTGCCCGGGCGGCGACGCGAGGGGCCGGACCTGGAGGATCCGGGTCCGGCCCTGATGGCGCGAAGGCCAGGTTTACGGGCGCTCGCCGCGCTCGTAGCGGCGGACGACCTCCTCGGTGGGGCCGTCCATGATCAGCTCGCCGGCCTCGATCCAGATCGTCCGCTCGCAGACCTCACGGATCGAGTTGTTGTCGTGGCTGACCAGGAAGACCGTACCGGCGGACTTGCGCAGCTCCTCGATCCGCCGCTTGCTGCGCTGCTGGAAGGCCTGGTCGCCGGTGGCGAGGGCCTCGTCGATCAGCAGCACGTCGTGGGTCTTGGCGGCCGCGATCGAGAAGCGCAGCCGGGCGCCCATGCCGGAGGAGTAGGTGCGCATCGGCAGGGAGATGAAGTCGCCCTTGTCGTTGATGCCGGAGAAGTCGACGATCTCCTGGTAGCGCGCCCGCACCTGGGCCGGGGTCATGCCCATCGCCAGGCAGCCGAGGATGACATTGCGCTCACCGGTGAGCTCGTTCATCAGGGCGGCGTTGACGCCCAGCAGCGAGGGCTGGCCGTTGGTGTAGATACCGCCCTTCTCGGTCGGCAGCAGGCCCGCGATGGCGGCCAGCATGGTCGACTTGCCGGAGCCGTTGGAGCCGATCAGGCCGACCGCCTCACCCTTGTACGCGGTGAAGCTGATGCCCTTGACGGCGTGCACCTCGCGCACACCGGCCGAGCGCTTGCGGCTGATGATGCGGCTCAGCGCCGAGGTGGCGCTGCCCTTGCCGGAGCCGGCGCCGTGCACCCGGTAGACGATGTGCACGTCGTCGACGACGACGGTGGGCTCGCGGGCGACGTCGGGGGCCCGGAGGATGTCGTTCTTGCTCAGATCGGTGTCAGCCACGGCCGTACTCCTCCTCGGCCTTCCAGAAGAAGACGTATCCGACGACGAACATGCCGACGCCCCAGGCGAGGCCGTACGCCCACTGGTGCGGCGGGAGGCTCTGGTGCACCGGCTGGTGCGGGTTGTAGATGACCGGCGCGAAGGCGTGCCGGAGCAGGTCCATGTAGATCGTCGCCGGGTTGAGCGACATCAGCGTCTGGATGTAGTGCGGCCAGTGCGAGACCTTGTCCTGGATGCTGAACATCACACCGGACAGGAACATCCAGGCGCGCATCACGAACGGGATCAGCTGGGAGATGTCACTGGTCTTGGCACCGATCCGGGCCAGCACCAGGGAGACGCCGGTGTTGAAGAGCGTCTGGAGCAGCAGCGCCGGGATGATCAGCAGCCAGGTGCGGCCCGGGGTGATGCCCGAGGCGAGCACGGTGACGACGAGGACGACCATCGAGATCAGCAGCTGCTGGAGCTGGATCACGGTGAAGGCGATCGGGAGGCTCGCCCGGGGGAAGTGCAGCGCCCGGATCAGCCCGAGGTTGTCGGAGATCGCCCGGGTGCCGGACTGCACCGCGTTCTGGGTGAACTGGAAGACGAAGACGCCGATGCACAGCCACGCGATGTAGGTGTGCGCCGGGAAGCCCTCCTTGCTCGACAGGATCACGCCGAAGACCAGGTAGAACACGGCGCAGTTGAGCAGCGGGGTCACGACCTGCCAGAGCTGGCCGAGCTTGGCGTCGGTGTACTGGGCCACCAGGCGGGCGGTGGCGAAGGCCCAGATGAAGTGGCGCCGGGCCCAGAGCTGCTTGGTGTAGGCGATCAGGCCGGGACGGGCACCGCTCACCGCCAGACCGTACTTGTCCGCAAGCTGCTTGGGGGTCAGGCCCGCGTCCGCCCCCCGGGGGGCTGAGAGGCTGACGGGTTCACTCACTGTCGACACATTCGTCCTTCACGCGGGATCGGTCGGGGCGGCCGGTCGGCGGGGTCCGCCGGTCGTGCGCCGATGGGGATCCACTGGGATCTCGGGGGAGCCGGCCGGTGTGTGGGCACCGGCCGAGGCGATCGATCATTTGATCAGATGCGATCAGATGATCGGTGGTCGGCCCAGCCTGGTCAGTCGCCAGACGGTACGCCACCGCATGGGCCGCCGCGGACCACAGGGTTCGCGCCAGCCCGCCCGGAATCCGCCCCACCAGGCCTTCAGCGCCTCCGGGGAGGGGCGGCGGGCCAGGGTCAGCAGGAACCAGGTTCCCAGGTAGAGAGGCACCAACAGGGCCGGAAGGTTCCGCCTCGCGAGCCAGACCCGATTGCGGGCCACGTTGTGGAAGTAGCTGGCGTGGCGGGCGGGCGAGGTCGTGGGGTGGTGCAGCACCACGTCCGCCCGGTAGTCGATGGCCCAGCCGGCGTCCAGCGCGCGCCACGCGAGGTCGGTCTCCTCGTGGGCGTAGAAGAACTCGGCGGGCAGCTGCCCGGCCTGCTCGAACACCTTGCAGCGCACCGCGCTCGCGCCGCCCAGGAAGGTGGTCACCCGGGACGAGCGCATCGGGTCGCTGGCGCGCAGCCGGGGGACGTGCCGGCGCTGGGTGACCCCGGTGTCCGGGTCCGCGATCCGGAAGGAGACGATGCCCAGCTCCGGGTCGGCGGTGAAGGCCTCGCGCAGCAGTCGGGCCGAGTCGGTGCGCGGCAGGTTCCCGTCGTCGTCCAGGAAGAGGACGGCGTCGACCTCGGCGCCGTCCGGGCCGAACAGCTCGATGCCGACGTTGCGACCGCCCGGGATGCCGAGGTTCTCCGGCAGCTCGACGGTGCGCACGCCCTGCGGCAGCGGGGGCAGCTTCACGCCCTGGCCGACCACGGCCAGCTCGACCGTCGGACCCTCCTGGGCGCGGACGGCCTCGATCAGGGCGTTGAGCTCGGCGGGCCGGTTGCCCATGGTGATGATCACGGCGCCGAGGCGGAAGTTCTCCGCGGTGCTCACCGTACTCATCGCAGCCTGCTGGAGAGGACGATGCTCAGCAGGTGCAGCACAGTCTGGAGCATGGCGATCGCCGCCAGCACGACCACCGCGAGCCGGGTGAACAGCAGCCCGCCGTGCACGGCGTCGGCGACGCCCGCGGCCAGGATGAACAGCGAAGCCTCGACCGCGCCGACCAGGCGGTGGAACTTCAGGAGGGAGGCCGCCCGGCGGGCCTTGGCGACGGAGGCCGAACGCGGCACCGAGGCGCTGTCCTCGACGGCCGTCAGGCCGCTGCGGGCCCGGGCCACGTCCACCAGGTCGGTCTCGGACTTGATCAGGATCGCGCCGAGCGCGGCCAGGGTGCCCAGGAAGGCCCACTCCCAGTGCGAGCCGCCGCCCTCGCGGTGCAGCAGGTCGCTGGCGCGCAGGCCGAGGCCGGTCAGCAGGGCCGCCTCGGACATGTAGTGGCCGACCCGGTCCAGGTAGACGCCGGTGAGCGAGGTCTGCCGGCGCCAGCGGGCCACCTCGCCGTCCACGCAGTCCAGCAGCAGGTAGACCTGGATCAGCACGGCGCCCAGGACGGCACCCGCGATGCCCGGCACGACCAGCGCGGCACCGGCCAGGATGCCGGTGAACATCATCAGGTACGTCAGGCCGTTGGGCGTGATCGCCGTCATGGTGGAGAGCACGCGGGTGATCCGCAGCGAGATCTTCCGCATGTACAGGCGTCCGGCCCAGTGCTCGGCGCTGCGGCGCTGGAGCATGCCCTCCGGGTGGATCACCGCCCGCAGTTCCTCGATCGACGGCCGGCGGGTCAGGTCCACCGGTGGACGCCCGGCGCCTGCGGTGGCGGGGTCAGCTGTTGACGGCTTGGACATAGTCGGCGTACGCGTCCCTGATTGCGGAAGGGGAGAGGTCGAGGTGTTCGAGGATGGTGAAGCGCCCCGGTCGGGTGTTCGGAGCGTAGTGCACCGCTTCGGTGAACTCCGCCTCGGTGAAACCGATCTGAGCCGCGGTCACCGGCAGTCCGTGGCTCGCCAGGCGCTCCACGATCAGACCGGTCAGCTCGCGCTCGCCCCGCAGGAAGCTGGCGAAGGCGGCGCCGAGGCCGACCTGTTCGCCGTGCTGGGCGGACCGCTTGGGATACAGCACGTCCAGGGCATGCGAGATCTCGTGGCAGGCGCCCGACGAGGGCCGGGTGCTGCCCGCGATGTTCATCGCGATGCCGGACAGTACCAGGGCCTCGGCCAGCGCCGTCAGGAGGTCCTGGTCCTGGGTGCTCCCCGGGTGCCGCAGCAGGTTCTCGCCCGCCGAGCGGGCCATCGCCACGGCCAGTCCGTCCACCGGCTCGCCGGTCACCGCGTGCGACAACTCCCAGTCCGCGCACGCGGAGATGTTGGAGACGACGTCGCCCACACCGGCCGCCACGAAGCGCTGCGGGGCCTGCCGGATCACGTCCAGGTCGACCACGATGCCGATCGGGCTGGGCACCCCGTAGGAGCCGCGGCCGGCGTCGTTGTCCAGGGTGGAGACCGGCGAGCAGATGCCGTCGTGGGCCAGGTTGGTGGCCACCGCGACCAGCGGCAGGCCGACCCGGGCCGCGGCGTACTTGGCGGCGTCGATGATCTTGCCGCCGCCGAGGCCGACGATCGCGTCGTAGTGCCCGCCGCGCATCGACTCGGCCAGCCGCACCGCGCTGTCCAGGCTGCCGTCGTCCACGTTGTACCAGTCGGCTCCGGGCAGGGCCGGCTCCAGGCGGCGGCGCATGGCCGCGCCGGAGCCGTTGCTGATCGCCACCGCGATCCGGCCCGAGGCCGACAGCCGCTGGTCCGCGAGGATGCCGCCGAGCGCCTCCAGGGCGCCCGGGCGGATCTCGACGAACAGCGGCGACGGGACCAGTCGGGTCAGTACCGGCACGCGATCTCCCGCGCCTTCGCCAGGTCGTCGTGGTTGTCGACCTCGACCCAGGAGACCTCGCCGATCGGCTGCACGTCGATCCGCAGCCCGCGGTTCACCATCTCCTGGTAGCCGTCCTCGTAGTACAGCTGCGGGTCGCGCTCGTAGGTGGCGCGCAGCGCGTCGGTCAGGTCGGCGGCGGCGGACGGGTTGATCACGGTGACGCCGATGTACTCGCCGCTGGCCTCGGAGGGCTCCATCAGCTTGGTGATCCGGCGCATTCCCGCGGCCGGGTCGACGACGACCTTCATCTCCTCGTCGGCGAGCTTCTTCACCGTGTCGAGGGCGAGCAGGATGCCGGGGGCCCGGCCGCTCTCGGCGAGACGCTCGTTGCCCTCCAGCATGGTGCGCTGGACGGAGGACGGGTGGACGGTGTCGCCGTTGGCGAGCAGCAGGCCCTCGGCGAAGAGGTCGCGGGCGCACCAGAGCGAGTAGGCGTTGTTCCACTCCTCGGCCTTGTCGTTCTCGACCAGGTGAAGCTTGACGCCGTACTTGCTCTCCAGGGCGTCCTTGCGGTCGTACACCGCCTCCTTGCGGTAGCCGACGACGATCGCGGCCTCGCGCAGTCCGACCTCGGCGAAGTTGCCGAGGGTGAGGTCCAGGACGGTCCGTTCCCCGTCGACCGGCACCAGCGCCTTGGGCAGGGTGTCGGTGTACGGGCGCAGCCGGCGGCCGGCGCCGGCTGCCAGAACGAGGCCGATCATGCGGGTCTCCTGATCCTTCGTGCTGTGCGCGCGGGCCGTGCCGAGGGCGGCGGCGCCACCGGTTCGCCCGGACCGGTGTTCGACCGGGCCCGCCGGCGGCGCGCCGGTGCCGGCACAGATCCGGGCACCGTGTCGTATGTGATGGTAGGCGACCACGGCGACCGGCCCGAACGCGCCCGGAGGCCCGGGGGCCGCCGCCCGGCGGGCGCGGGTTCCGCCGCGGTCCGCCTGGCGGGAGCGTCTGGGCGGTCGAACGGGCTCCGAACGCCCGCCGAACGGTTCTGCGAATTTCGTGACCCTTACGGAGGCTTCCCGAACCCTTCTTTGCGCGGTTTCCGACACCTCCGGGTCATGATCCGCCCGGTTGTGCGTGGGACCTCTGCCGAGTGCCACCCATACGGCAGACTGGAGCCCGACGCCGGCGCAGGTGCCCCCGCTGTGTCCGCCGCACTCCGCCCGGTGCGCCGGAGACACCCGATGCTCCGTTGCTCCCGCTCCCGAAAGAGGCCTCATGCCCCAGAGTCTGCCGACCGACCCGACGCACTTCGCCGCCGAGATCGACACCGGTCTCGACGTGGAGACCGATGTGACGGTCGCCCCCCGGGCCACGGGGTCCGCGCCCGCCGGGGCCGAGATCCTGCTGGAACTGGTCGACGACGAGGGCGTCACGATCGGCACTGCCGAGAAGCTCTGGGCCCACCAGCAGCCGGGCCGGCTGCACCGGGCCTTCTCGGTCTTCCTGTTCGACCGCCAGGGCCGACTGCTGCTCCAGCGGCGGGCGCTCGGCAAGTACCACTCCCCCGGTGTCTGGTCGAACACCTGCTGCGGCCACCCGTACCCGGACGAGCCGCCGTTCGTCGCGGCCGCCCGGCGCACCGCCGAGGAGCTGGGTGTCGCACCGGCGCTGCTGTGCGAGGCGGGCACCGTTCGCTACGACCTGCCGGACGAGGCCTCCGGGCTGATCGAGCGGGAATGGAACCACCTGTTCGTGGGACTGGTCACCGCGCCGGTCGAGCCGGACCCGGAGGAGGTGGACGACTTCGCCTTCGTGACCGCGCAGGAACTGCGGGAGCTGCGGGCGGAGCGGCCGTTCTCGGTCTGGTTCGAGACGGTCTTCGAGGCCGCGCTGCCGGGCATCCGGGAGATCGCGGGGCGGGACTGGTAGTCCCGGTCCGGGCGGGCCGTTGCCTGCTCCGGCCGCGCGGCGCGGGGGTCGGACGGTCAGGGGTCGGACGGTCAGGGGGCGGGCTCCGGGGGGACGGGCAGCGAGGCCCAGATCACCTTGCCGCTCTCCCCCCTGCGTTCGACGTCACACACCCCGCCGGCCTGGAGGGTGACGCTCTTCACCAGCAGCAGGCCGCGCCCGCCGGTGCGCCCGGTGTCGTTCGCCAACGCCTTCGGGTGGTACGGATCACCGTCCTCGACCGACACCCGCACCGAGGCCTGGCCCACCGACAGCTCGGTGACCACCTCCGGCGACAGCTCGGCGGCGTGTGTCACCGCGTTGCCCACCAGCTCCGAGACGATCAGCAGCAGGTCGTCCACCAGCTCCTGGTAGCGCACCCCCGCCAGGCCCTGCGCCAGCAGGCGATCGCGCACCGCGTGCCGGGTCAGCGGCACCGAGGCCTCGGTGGCGGGCACCGGGAAGCGCCACACGCCCTCGACCGGGCCTCCGGCGGCCGGGGCGTCGCCCGGCCCCGTCCCGAGCCCCGTACCCGGCCCTGTTCCCGGCCCTGTTCCCCGCCCGCCGCGTCCCGGCTCGGCCTTCGCCGCTGCGCTGATCTGCTCCACGTCCAGCCGCCCTTCGTCCGCGACCCGGGAATCAGGCGATCCGCTTCATGGCGCCCTCGGTCCCCAGAGGCTAGGAGAGCCGTCGCGACGGCCGCCGCACCGTCGACAAGTTGCCCGTGTCGGACCGCTTCCGGTCGGAACCGATCGCGGGCGGCGCGGGAGTCGACCGGTTCCTTCGCGGACACCACCGGTTCGGACGGGATTCGAGCGCCTTCGCCAGCCGTACCAACCTGTGCGGGCCGGGCGCCACGGGGCTCCGGGGCCCGCAGGAGCCGGACCGGGGCGTCCGGCGCACGGGCCCCGAGGAAGCGCAGGTGAGAAGCACTCCAGAACCCTGGTAATGTTCTCTCTGTCGCCGAGGGGGCGAGAAAAACCCCCGAAGCACACACCCGGTCCGGGTGGCGGAATGGCAGACGCGCTAGCTTGAGGTGCTAGTGCCCTTTATCGGGCGTGGGGGTTCAAGTCCCCCCTCGGACACAGAGAATTCCCCGTGGGAGCCGAAAGGAACCCACGGGGAATTTCCGTTTGGCGGGCCATCCCTATTTTCGGCCCGCAGCCGATCGCCATCCCTGATCGACAAATCACTGATCGCGATTCCTGATCACCGCCCTTGCCGGGCGGTGTGGCGTCGGTCTCCCCGCCGGTCCCACCGGCCCGGAAACCGGACACGAGATGGCAACAATCAGGCGGTTTGAGCTTCTTCTGAGGTATTCGCCCGTTTTCGGAACATAGGCTGCTCTCCGTTTGTCCGAAATAGCGAGTCATAATCGCAAAAACACCGACACCATCCGCTGAACCACGAGCGAGAGGACCGATACGTTGAGTGAGCCCGAATCGTCGACGGCATCACACCAGAACTACCGCCGATCGCTTGGCACCATCAGCCTGACCGCGGTCGGGCTGGGTTCGATCATCGGATCCGGCTGGTTGTTCGGTGCCGAGCGAGCCGCCAAGCTCGCCGGACCCGCCTCGATCCTCGCCTGGGTGATCGGTGCCGCGGTGGCACTGACCATCGCGCTCACCTACAGCGAGCTGGGCTCGATGTTCCCCAAGGCCGGCGGCATGGTCCGGTACGGCCAGTACTCGCACGGCTCGCTGGCCGGCTACCTGGCCGCCTGGGCCAACTGGATCGCCATCGTCTCGGTCATCCCGGGTGAGGCCACCGCCTCCGTGCAGTACATGAGCTCCTGGAGCTTCGGCTGGGCGCAGGGGTTGTACAACGGCAAGGAGCTGACCCTCAGCGGTGTGGCCCTCGCCAGCGTGCTGCTGCTGGTCTACTTCGCGCTGAACTGGTTCGCGATCACGCTGTTCGCCAAGACCAACACCGCGATCACCGTCTTCAAGGTCGTCGTGCCGACGCTGACCGCCGGTGCGCTGCTCTTCGCGCACTTCGACTCGTCGCACTTCACCGACCACGGCGGCTTCGCGCCGAACGGCTGGAGCTCGGTGTTCACCGCCGTCGCGGTCTCCGGCATCGTCTGGGCCTTCAACGGCTTCCAGTCCCCGCTCAACATGGCCGGTGAGGCCCGCAACCCCGGCAAGTCGCTGCCGAAGGCCGTCATCGGCTCGATCCTGATCGCCCTGGTGATCTACGTCGCGCTCCAGATCGCCTTCCTCGGCGCCATCCCGGGCGGCGACCTGGCGAACGGCTGGAGCAACCTCTCCTACACCTCGCCGCTGGCCGACCTGGCCATCGCCTGGGGCCTCAACTGGCTGGCGATCACGCTGTACGCGGACGCCTTCATCTCGCCGTCCGGCACCGGCATGATCTACGCCGCCACCACCTCGCGCATGATCCACGGCGTGCAGGAGAACGGCCACCTGCCCAAGATCTTCGGCCGGGTCGACGCCAAGACCGGCATCCCGCGCCCGGCGCTGGTGCTCAACCTGGTGGTCGCCTTCCTGTTCCTGGCGGTCTTCCGCGGCTGGGGCTCGCTGGCCGAGATCGTCTCGGTGGCCACCGTGATCTCGTACATCACCGGCCCGGTCGCCGTGATGGCGCTGCGCCGCCTGGCCCCCGACCTGCCGCGGCCGGTCCGACTGCGCGCCATGCCGGTGATCGCCCCGGTCGCGATGATCTTCGGCTCGCTGGTGCTCTACTGGGCCCGCTGGCCGCTCACCGGCAAGGTGATCCTGCTGATGGCCGCCGGTCTGCCGATCTGGGCCTGGTACGAGCTGCGCAAGCCGTTCGTCGAGCTGAAGCCGCACCTGAAGGCGGGCGCCTGGATGGTCGCGTACCTGTTCGTGATGGCCGGCGTCTCCTGGGCCGGCAGCGGCGACTTCGGCGGACACGGGTACCTGCCGGAGGGCTGGGACCTGCTGATCGTCGCCGCGATCGGGCTCGCGTTCTACCGCTGGGGCGTCGCCAGTGCCTGGGCCAACCCCTCGCTGGCCGCGGTCCGCAAGGAGATCGAGGACGCCGAGGGCGCGGCGTCGGCCGACGCCGCGGAGGCCTCGCGGGTCTGAGACCCATCACACGGTGAAGGGCCGGTCGGATTCTTCCGACCGGCCCTTCGGCGTTCGTGGGGACCGGGTGGGATGCACCACCTCGTGGGGTGGGCCACCTCGTGGGGTGGGCCACCTCGTGGGGTGCACCACATCGTGGGGTGGGCCGCGTTCCCGGTGTGTGTCCATTCTGCCGTGGCGGCGCGTCCGGGTCACCCCCCTCGGGGATGATCTTCGTCGCGGATCGCGCGCCTAGCGTGGTGGCGGGCGGTCCTCGACGGGAGGGCCCGGTCGCGAGGAGCGGATCGGCATGACGCGGGAGCGGGAGCAGGTTCCGGAGTCGGCTGCGGAGCAGGCGCGGGAGCTGATCGGGATGATGGCCGAGGACGGTGCGGGCACGCGGCTGGCGAACAGCCCCGACCTGGCCGAGCAGGCGGCCTGGCGGCGGCTCACCGCCCGGCACGGGGACCGGCTCGCGGAGATCATGGCGGAGCACGGCTGGCCGACCGAACGTCTCGTCGGCCCCGAGGCCGCCCGCGCGGCCTGGCTGGTCGCGCAGCACGCGGACCGGCAGCTCGACGTCCAGCGGCGGGCGGCGGCGCTGATGGCCGAGGCCGTCGCCCGGGGTGAGGCGAGCGCCCGTGACCTGGCCTTCCTCCAGGACCGGCTGGCGGTCAACGAGGGCCGGGAACAGCGCTACGGGACGCAGATCGGCGCGGTGACGGACGGCCGCCCGGTGCCGTGGCCGTGCCAGGACCCGGAGCGGCTGGACGAGCGACGCGCGGAGGTCGGCATCGAGCCGTTCGACGAGTACACCGCGCGGTTCGCCCCGAAGTAACCGCCAGGTCCGTCGGCCCGGATTGACTCTTGCGCGCGGCTGCCCGCGCCGCATTGACTGGTCTCCGACTGGCGCTGCTGGTCAGGGCGGCTGGTCGAGTGGGCTGAGTGGATCAGCGGACGAGAGGACGATCGGTGCGGCAGGACGCGCAGTACTCGGAGCACAGCGATCAGTACATCGACGGCGAGTGGCGGCCCTCCGGGGACACCGGGTCGATCACCGTGCTGAACCCGGCGACCGAGCAGGTGCTCGCCACGGAACCGGCCGGCGGTGCGACCGATGTCGACGCGGCGGTGGCGGCGGCCCGGCGGGCGGCCCGCGCCTGGGGTGCGACCACCCGCGAGGAGCGGCTGGCACTGCTCACCCGGCTGCGGGACGGGATCGCCGCCGCGCAGAACGAGATCACCGCCACGGTCGTCGCCGAGCTGGGCGCGCCGGTCGGCTTCGCCGGGGCCGTACACGCCGGGCTGCCGCTCGCCGTGACGGCCTCCTATCTGGCCCTGCTCGCCGACCACCCCTTCGAGGAGCGGATCGGCAACTCGGTGGTGCACGCCGAGCCCGCCGGGGTGGTCGCGGCGATCACGCCATGGAACTACCCCCTGCACCAGATCGTCGCCAAGGCCGTCCCGGCGCTGGCGGCCGGCTGCCCGGTCGTCCTCAAGCCGGCCGAGGACACCCCGCTGGTGGCCCGGCTGTTCGCCCGGCTGGTGCATGAGGCCGGGTTCCCGGCGGGCACCTTCAACCTGGTGACCGGCACCGGCGCGGTGGCGGGCGCGGCACTCGTCGGACACCGGGAAGTGGACACGGTCTCCTTCACCGGCTCCACCGCCGTCGGCCGCCAGGTCGCCGAGCTGGCCGGCCGGGGACTGAAGCGGGTCTCCCTGGAGCTGGGCGGCAAGTCGGCCAATGTGGTGCTGCCCGGCGCCGACCTGGCCCGCGCGGTCAAGGTGAACGTCGCCAACGTCTTCGCCAACTCGGGCCAGACCTGTAGCGCGCTGACCCGGCTGCTGGTGCACGAGGACCAGTACGAGGAGGCGGTCGCCCGGGCCGAGCAGGCCGCCGCCCAGTACCACCCCGGCGACCCGACCGATCCGCAGACCCGGATCGGCCCGCTGATCAACGCCAAGCAGCTGGCCCGGGTGCGCGGCTACATCGACGGCGCGCTGGCCGAGGGCGCCCGGCTGGTCGTCGGCGGCTCGGAGCCGGTCGACGGGCTGCCGACCGGCTACTACGTCCGTCCGACCGTACTCGCCGACGTGACCCCGGAGATGACGGTGGCCCAGGAGGAGGTCTTCGGCCCTGTCCTGGCGATCCTCCGCTACCGGGACGAGGACCACGCCGCCGAACTCGCCAACGGCACCGCGTACGGACTGGCCGGCGGCGTCTGGGCGCGCGACACCGAGACCGCCGCCGCCTTCGCCCGCCGCCTCGACACCGGCCAGGTGGACCTCAACGGCGGCCGCTTCAACCCCCTCGCCCCCTTCGGCGGCTACAAGAGCTCGGGCCTCGGCCGGGAGCTGGGGCGGCACGGGCTGGAGGAGTTCCTCCAGTACAAGTCCTTGCAGTACTAGCGGGGCTGACGGCCTTCGGCGAACAGATGACAGGTGACAGCGAACAGATGACAGATTTCAGCTTTCAGATTTCGAAATCTGTCATCTGTTCGCTGTCAGTGGTCGGTGGTCAGCCGGCCGGCGCCGTCAGGCCAGGTCGACGCCCGGGTAGAGCGGGTACGGGGTGAGCAGGTCGGCGGCGCGCTTGGCGGTGGCGTCGCGGAGGGCGGCGTCCAGGGTGTAGGAGGCCTTGGACGGGGTGCCGGTGGCGGTGGTGGTCGGGGTGGTAGCGCGCAGGACGGTGTGGATCAGGTCGGCGATCTCGTCCATCTCGGCGGTGCCGAGGCCTCGGGTGGTGAGAGCCGGGGTGCCGAGGCGGACGCCCGAGGTGTACCAGGCGCCGTTCGGGTCCCGCGGGACGGAGTTGCGGTTGGTGACGATGCCCGAGTCGAGCAGGGCCGCCTCGGCCTGACGGCCGGTCAGGCCGTAGCCGGAGACGTCGGCGAGGACCAGGTGGTTGTCGGTGCCGCCGGTGACCAGCTTGCCGCCGCGGCGCAGCAGGCCCTCGGCGAGTGCCTGGGCGTTGGCGACGACCGCGCGGGCGTAGGCCTGGAACTCGGGGCGACGGGCCTCGGCGAGGGCGACCGCCTTGGCGGCCATGACGTGCGAGAGCGGGCCGCCGAGCACCAGCGGGCAGCCGCGGTCGACGTGCTCGGCCAGTTCGGACTGGCACAGCACCATGCCGCCGCGCGGGCCGCGCAGGGACTTGTGGGTGGTGGTGGTGACGATGTGGGCGTGCGGGACCGGGTCGTGATCACCGGTCAGCACCTTGCCCGCGACCAGGCCGGCGAAGTGCGCCATGTCGACCATGAGGGTCGCGCCGACCTCGTCCGCGATCTCGCGCATCCGGCGGAAGTCCACCAGCCGCGGGTAGGCGGAGTAGCCGGCCACGATGATCAGCGGGCGGAACTCGCGGGCGGTCTCGCGCAGCGCGTCGTAGTCGATCAGGCCGGTGGCCGGGTCGGTGCCGTAGCTGCGCTGGTCGAACATCTTGCCGGAGATGTTGGGCCGGAAGCCGTGGGTGAGGTGGCCACCGGTGTCCAGGGACATGCCGAGCATGCGCTGGTTGCCGAGCTCCTGGCGCAGCTGCGCCCAGTCCTGCTCGGTGAGGTCGTTGACGTTGCGCACCGCGGCGCGCTCCAGGGCGGGGCTCTCGACCCGCTGGGAGAGGACGGCCCAGAAGGCGGTGAGGTTGGCGTCGATGCCGGAGTGCGGCTGGACGTAGGCGTGGTCGGCGCCGAAGAGTTCGCGGGCGTGCTCGGCGGCGATGCTCTCGACGGTGTCGACGTTGCGGCAGCCCGCGTAGAAGCGGCGTCCGACGGTGCCCTCGGCGTACTTGTCGCTGAGCCAGTTGCCCATGGTGAGCAGGACGGCCGGGGAGGCGTAGTTCTCGCTGGCGATCAGCTTGAGCGAGGCGCGCTGGTCGGCCAGTTCCCGGCCGATGGCGTCGGCGATCCGCGGTTCGGCGTCGGCGACCACGTCGAGGGCGCTGCGGAAGGCGGTGTCGGCCGCGACGGAGGCGGCGGTGTGGGGCTGCTGCTGGGCCAAGGCGGTCTCCTGGTGGGGATGACGGGGGCCCAGGCGCTCGGCAACTTCACGTGAGGTTCCACGGGGCCGCTTCCCGATGGTTGATTCCATCCCTACGCGCCAGTCGCGGCCCATCCGGATCGTACCAACACCGGAGGGGCTGTGGCGGAGGTCTCAGGATGCGGGACGGGCGGTCCGGTTCGTCCGCTTGTGTCCGTTTCATGTGTGGCGTCGGTGTTTCGGGATGTTGCCGCGAAATGAAGCCGCCACATTTCCCGAAACAATGCGGCAGGAATGACGCGGGAAGCCACCGGAGATGATTTGCGGAACCTCGGACGAATCCGATCCAATGGCACTCGAACGGCCGCCGGGAAACCCCCGGAGGCCGTACCGGAAATGCACACCAGCGCACCCTCACCCATGGGGCGGCGGAGAATTCGGGAGTGACGCCTCATGGCAGTGGTCGACACCGGTCCAGGCACCGCCCCAGCCCCATCCCCCGCGGCCGGGCCCTCCCCCGCCGACCCCTCGCCCACCGACCGCTCGCCCGCCGCCGCGCCGGGCCTGCTCCGCCGCGTCCTGCGGGACCGGGTCGGCGCCGCCGCCCTGGCCGTGGTGCTGCTGTTCCTGCTGCTCGCCCTCGGCGCCCCGCTGGTCGCCGCCCTGTACGGGAAGAACCCGGTCGACCACTACGGCCAGAACATCCCGGGCCTGCTCAGCGACAGCGGCCTGCCGATGCTGCCGAACGGCGGGATCTCCGGCGACTTCTGGTTCGGTCTGGAGCCCGGCCTCGGTCGGGACGTGTTCACCCAGCTGCTGTACGGCATCCGCACCTCGCTGCTGATCGCCTTCGCGTCCGCCGCGGTGACCACCACGCTGGGCGTGCTGGCCGGCATCGCGGTCGGCTACCTCGGCGGGATCACGGACCGGCTGTTCGGATTCCTCGCCAATGTGCTGCTGGCCTTTCCCACCCTGCTCCTGCTGCTCGCGCTCAGCCCGGTGATCCAGTCCCGACTGGTCGATCCGGGCACCGCGGAACCGGAATGGATGCAGTTCCTGGTGCTGATCCTGGTCTTCTCCGCGTTCGGCTGGATTCCGCTCGCGCTTTCCCTGCGGGCCGCCGTCCGCTCGCTCCGGGAAAGGGATTTCGTGCAGTCCGCGCGGGCCCAGGGCGCGAGCCGGTTCCACGTCGTCGTCCACGAACTCCTCCCGAATGTGCGCTCGCAACTGCTGGTGCACGCGACGATGGCGGTGCCGACCTTCGTCGCCTCCGAGGCCGCGCTGTCCTTCCTCGGCGTCGGCATCACCGAGCCGGTCCCTGACTGGGGGCGGATGATCTCGCGCGGTTCCGAGGTCTTCCAAGCCGATCCCACCTACATGGTGTTCCCCGGGGTGGCGCTGCTGCTGTTCGTCATCGCTTTCAACCTGCTCGGCGATGCCGTCCGGGACGCGCTGGACCCGCGCGCCGGCACGGCCCGCTGAGCCTCCGACCACCCCTCCCCCGCACCATCCATCACCCCGAGCCCGTCCCGGCGCGATCCGCCGGGCCAAGGAGAGATTCGCCATGCGCTGGACCAGACCGTCCCTCGCCGTCATCGCCACCGCCCTGCTGGCGACCTCCTGCTCGGCCGGCGCGGGCTCCACCACCGGCACCGGCTCCGGCGGCCCCGGCGCCTCCGCGAAGGAGACCTCCCCGCTGACCGCCGTGCTCGGCAGCGAGCAGGAGAGCGCCGGCCCGGCCCCGACCGTCCCCGGGGCCCGTGCGGGCGGCACGGTGAACGTGTACAACAGCGTCGAATTCCGCCACCTCGACCCGCAGAAGGTCTACGCGGGCGCCACCTACAACGCCTCGCTGCTCTGGGGCCGCCAGCTGACCCAGTACCAGGTCGTGGACGGCAAAGCCAAGCTGGTCGGCGACCTGGCCACCGACACCGGCACCCCGGCCGACGGCGGGCGCACCTGGACGTACAAGCTCAAGCAGGGCGTCGCCTGGGAGGACGGACAGTCGATCACCGCCCAGGACGTCAAGTACGGCATCGAGCGCACCTTCGGCAAGGGCTACGAGGTCGGCCCGCCGTACTGGCCGCAGTGGCTGACCGGCGAGGCCAGCTACGAGGCGGCGCGCGCCAAGTACGCGGGCCCGCAGGCCGGCGAGCTGGACGCGATCGAGACCCCGGACGAGCGCACCATCGTCTTCCACTTCCCCCAGCCGCAGGCCGACGTCCCCTACATGGCCGCCCAGTCCTCCTCCTCGCCGGTGCGCCGGGACAAGGACACCGGGACGGACTACGACCGGCTGCCGTTCGCGACCGGCCCGTACCGGATCGCCGAGCACGTCCAGAACACCCGCATGGTGCTGGAGCGCAACCCGGCCTGGAAGCCCGAGACCGACCCGATCCGCAGCCAGTACCCGGAGAAGTTCGTCTTCACGTACGGCAAGGAGGCGCTCAACCTCAACCAGGAGATCCTCTCCGGGCGGGACGGCGGCGCCAACGCCACCACCGCCTCGGACACCCTCTCCGCCGAGCTGTACCAGACCACCGACACCGACCCGAAGGCGAAGGAACTGGTGGTCTCCGGCCGGCAGGGCGCCTTCGTCACCCAGCTGATGGTCAACAACGAGCGGGTGCCGGACGTCGAGGTCCGCAAGGCGCTGCACCTGGCCTACCCGCGCCAGCAGGCCCGCCAGGTCCAGGGCGGCGCCCGGACCGGCGAGCTGGCCACCACGCTCAGCTCGCCCGCGCTGATCGACTGGCAGAAGTACGACCTGTACCCGGTCAAGCCCGAGGGCGACCCGGAGGCCGCCAAGGCCGCGCTGGCCAAGGCCAAGCAGGCGCCCGGGAGCCTGACCTACGCGTACCGGAACACCCCGACGGGGCAGCGCGTCGCACAGGTGCTGGTCGAGGGCTTCGGCAAGGCCGGGATCACCGTGGTGCCCAAGCCGGTCGACCCCAAGGCCTTCCTGGACGAGGTGCACCGCGCCGACTCCCCGTACGACCTGTTCGAGGAGACCAGCTCCGTCGACTGGCCGACGCCGTCCACGCTGATCCCGTTCTCCTTCGACGGCCGGGCCGGCAGCGACATCAACTCCGCGCGCTACCGCAACCCGGAGGTCGACAAGGAGATCGACCGGATCAACCAGATCGGCGAGCCGCGCGCCAAGGCCAAGGAGCTGTACGCGCTGGAGCAGACGGTGATGAAGGACGTGCCGGTGCTGCCGTTCGCCTACCCGACCGTCAACCAGCTGCGCGGCGGCAACGTCGGCGGGGCGTTCATCCACCCGATCTACGGGACCGTCTCGCTGGCCTGGCTGTACCTGAAGTCCTGAGCGCCGGGGCCCGCTCCCGTCCTCCGCCAATCGCCGCCATTCGCCGCCATTCGCCGTCGGTCACCGCCATTGCCCATCGGTCACCGCCGATCCCTGTCGGTCTCTGTCGGAACGAGGGGCGGGCCCCCTCCCGCCTGCCGCCCTGCCCACCCGTCACGTCGACCCCGGATCGGCCATGCTCTCCTTCGTCCTGCGGCGGACCGTCCAGGCCCTCGCGGTCCTGGTCGCGGTCTCCGCCGCCGCCTTCGCCCTCTTCTACGCCGCGCCGGCCGACCCGGCCCGCGCCGCCTGCGGCCCGCGCTGCGACAGCGGGCAGGTCGCGGTGGTGCGCCAGAGCATGGGTCTGGACCAGCCGCTGCTCACCCAGTACACCGACTACCTGTCCGGGGTCGTCGCCGGGCGGGACATCGGCGACGTGGACGGCTCGACCATCCACTGCGACGCGCCCTGCCTCGGCTACTCCTACCGACTGCACCAGCCGGTCAGCGAGGCGCTGGCGGACCACCTGCCGGTCACCCTCTCGCTGACCGCCGGGGCACTCGCCGTCCTGCTGGTGTTCGGCCTCGGCACCGGTTTCGTCTCCGCGCTGCGGCACGGTCGGCGGACCGACCGGCTGCTGTCCGGCTTCACCCTGGTCGGCGCCAGCGTGCAGATCTACTTCCTCGGATACGTCGCGCAGTGGCTGCTGGTGTACTCCACCGGCCTGCTGCCACTGCCCTCCTACACCTCGCCGGCCGAGGACCTCGCCGCCTGGGCGGGCGGGATGCTGCTCCCCTGGTTCGTCCTCGGCTTCGTCAACTCGGCGATGTTCGCGCGACTTTCACGCTCGCAGCTACTGGAGACGATGAACGAGGAGTACGTCCGGACGGCCCGCGGCAAGGGCCTGGGACGGTTGCGCGCGCACCTCAAGTACACCTCGCGCGGCGCCGCCGGGCCGCTGGTGCAGCTGATCGGGCTGGAGGCCGGGGTGCTGCTCGGCGGGGCCGTGATCACCGAGACGGTGTTCGGGCTGAACGGGGTCGGGCGCTTCGCCGCCGAGGCCGTCGCCGGGCAGGACCTGCCCGCGGTGGTCGGCGCGGTGCTGTTGGCCGCCTGCTTCATGGTGCTGTTCGTCGCGCTGGCCGACCTCGCGGTGGCCTGGCTCGACCCGCGCGTCCGGCTGAGCTGAAGGGAGCATTTCGATGAAGTCCACTGTTCCGGGTGCCGAACCGGTAAGCACGGAAGCCGTGTTGAGCGTCCGCGATCTGACCGTCACCTTCGCCGACCCGCGCGGCGGCGCACCGGTGACCGCCGTCCGGGGGTTGTCCTTCGACCTCGCGCCGGGTGAAGTCCTGGGCCTGGTCGGCGAGTCGGGATCCGGCAAGTCGACCGTCGGGCTCGCCGTCCTCGGCCTGCACGACTCGCGCACCACCACCGTCACCGGCTCGATCCGGCTGGGCGGACGGGAGTTGGTCGGCGCCGGGGAGTCCGCGCTGCGCGGCGTGCGGGGCAGCGAGGCCGCACTGGTCTTCCAGGACGCGCTCACCTCGCTCAGCCCCTTCCACCGCGTGGGCGCCCAACTCGCCGAGATGTACCGGCTGCACCACCCGGGCACCAGCCGCGCCGAAGCGGGCCGACGGGCGGCCGAGCTGCTCGACCGGGTCGGCATCCCGGCGGCCCGGACCCGTGACTACCCACACCAGTTCTCCGGCGGCATGCGCCAGCGGGTGATGATCGCGATGGCACTGATGAACGACCCCCGGGTGCTCGTCGCGGACGAGCCGACCACCGCCCTGGACGCTCGGGTCCAGCGCCAAGTCCTGGATCTGCTCGGCGAGTTGCAGCGCGAGAACGGGACGGCGGTGCTGCTGGTCAGCCATGACCTGGGCGTGGTCGCCGGGACGACGGACCGCACGCTGGTGCTGCGCGGCGGGGTAGAGGTCGAGTCCGCGCCGACGGCCGAACTGCTGGCGGCGCCACGCGAGCCGTACACCCGGGCGCTGGTGGGCGCGGCGCTGCGGCTGGACTCCGTACCGGGCACCGCCCTGCCGACGGTCGACGAGCCCTCGCCGGCGCGGACGTTCCGGCCACGGAGCGTCGAGCGGCCCGAGCGGTGGCTGATCGAGGTGGAGGACCTCTCCGTGCACTTCCCCGGGAGGCGACGCTTCCCCGGGCTTCGGGCCGAGCCGGTCCGGGCGGTCGAGGGCCTCGGGCTGCGGATCGCCCCCGGCGAGACGCTCGGGCTGGTCGGCGAGTCCGGCTCCGGCAAGTCCACCACCTCGCGAGTCCTGGCCGGACTGCAACGGCCGACCGGCGGACGGATGTTGTACGACGGGCAGGACGCCACCCGACCGGACCGCGAGCTGCGCAAGCGGCTCAGCCGGGAGATCCAGCTGGTCTTCCAGGACCCGTACGCCTCGCTCAACCCGCGCCGCACCGTCGCCCAGACCCTGGACACCCCGCTGCGCCTGCACACCGCACTGAACCCGGCCGAACGGCGGGACCGCTCGGCCGAGTTGCTGGAGCAGGTCGGGCTGAGGGCCGGGCACCTGGACCGCTACCCGCACGAGTTCTCCGGCGGGCAGCGCCAACGGATCGGCATCGCCCGGGCGCTGGCCCCGCAGCCGCGCCTGATCATCGCCGACGAGCCGGTCTCGGCGCTGGACGTGTCGGTGCAGGCGCAGGTGCTCAACCTGCTGATGGAGCTGCGCGAACGGCTCGGTGTCGCCTTCCTGTTCGTCTCGCACGACCTTGCGGTGGTGCGGCACTTCTGCGACCGGGTGGCGGTGATGCACCGGGGCCGGCTGGTCGAGTCCACCGGTCGGGACCGGCTGTTCGACGCTGCGCACACCGAGTACACGAGGGAGCTGCTGGCGGCGGTGCACTGAGGCGCCGGGGGGCGCGCGGCGAAGGCTTTGACTCAAGGCTTTGACTCAAGGCCTTGACGCAAGGGGTTGACTCGGAGGGGTGCCTCGAAGGAGTGGCTCAAAGGGCGGCTTGAAGGGGTGGCGCGATCAGGTCCGGCGACTCATGATCGAACCCTGACCGACCCGATCGAAGAGGTGTGAGAACGATGGCGACCGCCGACCGGACCCCCGTGGACGAGGAGCTCGTCAAGGCGGCCAAGGAGGTCGCACGGCGGTACGCGCGGGGCGACAACCACACCGTGGCGGCCGCCGGGCGCAACGCCGACGGGCGGATCGTCACCGCGCTGAACGCCTACCACTTCACCGGCGGGCCGTGCGCGGAGCTGGTGCTCATCGGCGCGGCGGCCGGGCAGGGGGCGTACGACCTCACCACCGTGGTGGCGGTCCGCGACCGGGAGCGCGGGGTGATCCCGCCGTGCGGACGCTGCCGGCAGGTGATGCTGGACTACTTCCCGGAGCTGCGGATCATCGTGGGGAAGGGCGCGGAGCTGCGCGCCGTACCGGTGCTGGACCTGCTGCCGGGGGCGTACATCTGGGCCGACCACCAGGTCGACTGAGCCGGGGAGGACTCCCCGGTCGGCCGACACCGCCGTTCGCGCCGCGTTCGGCTGCGCGGGCGCGGCTCAAGGCGTTAGCGTGCAGGCGACGGGACGTAGGGGACCCATACATCGCCAGCCGAGGGGGCAAATTGTCGGACGACCTGCTCATCGCAAAGATCAACCACGGCTTCGATCACCTCGACGCCGACGGCGACGGCCTGCTCACCGAGCGGGACCACGTCCTGATGGGCCAGTCGGTGGCCCGCTCGCTCGGCCACCAGGAGGGTTCGGAGGCCGAGGCGGTGATAGTCCGCGCCTACCTGACGCTCTGGCACGACCTGCACCTCGCCTGGCTGCCCACCGACACCGAGGCGATCACCCGCGAGCAGTTCGTCGCCTCGACCGGGTCGCTCGCCGACGACCCGGAGGCCGCACGCGACATCCTCGGCGCGCTCGCCGACGCCTTCCTCTCCGTCGCCGACGCCGACCGCAGCGGCACGGTGGACGCCGGCGAGTTCTTCGTCTTCCAGCGCGGCCACTTCGCCGGTCTCTCCCGCGACGACGCCGACGAGGCCTTCCGGCACCTCGACACCGACGGCGACGGCGTGCTCTCGGCGACCGAGTTCACCGACGCGATCATCGAGTACTGGACCAGCCGCGACCCGGACGCGCCCGGCAGCTGGTGGACGGGCAAGCCGCCGCACACCTTCTGAGGCGTACGCCTGTAGGTCGCCCTGGCCGCCTGGCCGTGCTCGCGCCGTGCTCGCCGTCATGGCCGTCCCCGTGCTCGTGGTTCGCGGGGGCGGCCTTCGACTCGGTCCGCCGTTGCTGTTCGACGGCGGGCCGGTCGGCGGCGTTCGTGCTCAGCTGCGAGCGGACGGCCGCGGCGAACGTCCGGCACGCCCCGGACGTCCCGGGCGGCGGCTGACGCTCACCACCAGGCAGACGCCCGCCACCACGATCGCGCCGCCCGCGAGGGTCGGGCCGGTCAGCGGCTCGGCCAGGATCAGCCAGCCCAGCAGCACCGCGACCACCGGGTTCACGTACGCGTAAGTACCCACCAGGGTCAACGGGGCGGCGCGCAGCAGCCAGGCGTACGCGGTGAAGGCGAGCAGCGACCCGAACAGCACCAGGTAGGCGAGGGCCAGCCAGGACCGGCCGGAGATCGCCCCGAGGTCCAGCCCGTGCTGCTCGCCACGGACCAGTCCGACCAGCAGATTGCAGATGCCGGCGGTCAGCATCTGGTAGGCGCTCGCGGCGAGCACGTTGCTCGGCATCGGGATCTTCTTGCTCACGAAGGAGCCGGCCGCCCAGAGCAGGGTGGCGATCAAGATCAGGACCACGCCGGCCGGCCTGACCGAGCCGCCGATCGCCGGGGCCGACAGGACACCGAGGCCGAGCAGTCCGAGCAGCACCCCGGCGAGCTCGGCGGGTTTCGGGCGCTCGCCACCGAAGGCCGTCAGCACCACCATCCAGAGCGGGACGGCGGCGACCAGCAGGGCGGTCAGGCCGGAGGGGACGAAGGTCTCTCCCAACACCACCAGGCCGTTGCCGCCGGTCAGCAACAGCAGGCCGACCAAGGCGGAGGAGGCCAGCTGCCGCCTGGTCACCTTCAGGCCGGCCGGCCCCTGGCGCACCAGGAGGTAGCCGGCCAGCAGCAGGCCGGCGGTGAGGAAGCGGGCGGCGGCGGAGAGGAAGGAGGGCATCGTCTCCAGGGCGATCCGGATCGCCAGGTAGGTCGAGCCCCAGACGATGTAGACCACGAGGAGGGCCAGCCAGACCGCGCCGCCGAGGCGGGGGGCCGGTCGGGCGTCGGCGAGCGGGGGCGCAGGGGACTGAGCCTGGGCCTTGGCCGTGGCCGGCTCCGAGGATGCGGGTGATGTCATGTGTGTCCCCCTTGGACGGTGCTGGCCGAACATCCGATATGACAGCGTATGAACGGCCTCGCGCGCCAGTCCGTATCGGCAGGCGGACCGCGGGCCATACCGTGGGCACTCCCCGACGAGGAGGTCGAACCCTTGTCCGCATCCGACGCGGCCCTGCCATTCTTCGTGTACGGCACCCTGCGCAGCGGCGGCCGCAATCACGCCGCCCACCTGGCCGGGCGCTGCACGGACATCCGGGCGGCGGTGCTGGAGGGCGCCGCGCTGCACGACGGCCCCGGCTTCCCGTACGCGGTGCCGGACGCGACGCCCGGGCGCCGGATCGTGGGCGAGCTGGCCACCGTACGCCCTGGCGCGTACGCCGTAGCGCTGGAAACCCTGGACCGGCTGGAGGACTGCCGGGCGGACGGGACCGGGCTGTACGTGCGACGGCTGATGGTGGTGCGGACGGCGACGGGTGAGCCGCGGGAGGCCTGGGTCTACCTGGCCGGTCCGTCCGCCGAAGCCCGACTGCGGGCGCGACCGGCGCTGATCGAGTCGGGGGACTGGGTGGAGGGGTGACAGGTGTCAGCGAACAGAGTTTGAAATCTGTTCGCTGAAATCTGAAATCTGTCGGTTGTCATCTGTCAGTTGTCGGCTGTCGGCTGTCGCCTGCCACCCCGCGAGATCCCGGCTCCGCCCGGCCCGCATACCGCCAGGTAGGCTGCCCCGGCCAGCGGATTCGCTGGATCACTGCTTCGCAGGATCGAACGACGAGGAGCCACCCGGTGCCCGAGCTGCCACCCCCGATCACCGTCGTCGGGATCGGGGCCGACGGCTGGCCCGGCCTCGCCGGCACCTCCCGAGCCGCGCTGCGAGCGGCCGAGGTCGTCATCGGCGGCCCCCGCCAGCTCGGCCTGCTCCCCCACGACGAGGTCACCGCCGAGCGCGTCCCCTGGCCGTCCCCGCTGCGCCCCGCCGTCCCCGGGCTGCTCGCCACCCACGCCGGGCGCCGGGTCACCGTCCTGGCCAGCGGCGACCCGATGTTCTACGGCATCGGCCGCACCCTCGCCGAGACCGTCGGCGCCGAGCGCCTGCGCGTGCTGCCGCACCCCTCCTCCGTCTCCTACGCCTGCGCCCGGCTCGGCTGGCCGCTGGAGGCCACCGAGGTGGTCAGCCTGGTCGGCCGGCCGCTGGACGCCCTCTCCCTCGCCCTGCACCCCGGCCGCCGCCTGCTGGTGCTCAGCGCCGACGCCGCCACCCCGGCCGCCGTCGCCGAGCTGCTCACCGCCCGCGGCTACGGCACCGCCCGTCTGCGGGTGCTCGAACAGCTCGGCGCCCCCGCCGAACGCCACCTGGACGGCCCCGCCGACGGCTGGCCGCACCCGCCCGGCGACCCGCTGAACGTCATCGCCGTCGAACTCGGCGGCGGCCCCCCCACTTCCCTCGTCCCCGGCCTGCCCGACGCCTCGTACGAGAGCGACGGCCAGCTCACCAAGCGCCATGTGCGTGCCGCGACCCTCGCCACGCTGGCCCCCTCCCCCGGCGAACTGCTCTGGGACGTCGGCGGCGGCTCCGGCTCGATCGCCGTCGAGTGGCTGCGCGCCCACCGCGACTGCCAGGCCGTCAGCATCGAGCGCGACCCGGTGCGGGCCGAGCGGATCACCCGCAACGCCGCCGCACTCGGTGTGCCCCGGCTCCGCGTGGTGACCGGCCCCGCCCCCGCCGCCCTCGCCGAACTCCCCACCCCGGACGCCGTGTTCATCGGCGGCGGGCTCACCGCCCGCGGCCTGCTGGACAGTTGCTGGGACTCCCTGCGCCCGGGCGGCCGGATCGTCGCCAACACCGTGACCCTGGAGTCCGAGGCGCTGCTCACCGAGTGGTACCGGCGCCACGGTGGCGAGCTCGTCAAACTCGCCGTCGCCCACGCCGTCCCGGTGGGCGGCTTCACCGGGTGGCGCCAGGCCATGCCGGTCACCCAGTGGTCCGCCGTCAAGCCCAACACCCCTCAGGAGAACGCCTCGTGACCGTCCACTTCATCGGAGCCGGCCCGGGCGCCGCCGACCTGATCACCCTGCGCGGGCAGCGCGTCCTGGCCCGCGCCGAGGTCTGCCTGTACGCGGGCAGCCTGGTGCCGCGCGAGCTGCTCGACGAGTGCCCGCCCGGCGCCCGCCTGGTCGACACCGCGCAGCTCAACCTGGACCAGATCACCGCCGAGCTGGTCGCCGCGCACGAGGCCGGCCAGGACGTGGCCCGGCTGCACTCCGGCGACCCGTCCGTCTTCTCCGCCGTCGCCGAGCAGATGCGCCGCCTGGACGCGGCCGGCGTGCCGTACGAGGTGGTCCCCGGCGTGCCGGCCTTCGCCGCCGCCGCGGCGGCGCTGAAGCGGGAGTTGACCGTTCCGACCGTCGGCCAGACCGTCATCCTCACCCGGATCGCCAAGCGCGCCACCCCGATGCCCGAGGGCGAGGACCTCGCCACCCTGGGCCGCAGCGGCGCCCTGCTGGTGCTGCACCTGGCCGCCGGCTACGTGGACGACGTGGTCGAGCAGCTGCTCCCGCACTACGGCGCCGACTGCCCGGCCGCGGTCGTCGCGATGGCCAGCCGCCCCGACGAGCTGGTGCTGCGCGGCACCGTCAGCGACATCGCCGAGCAGGTCAAGGCGGCGGGTGTGGTCCGCACCGCCGTCATCATCGTCGGCCGCACGCTGGCCGCCGACCAGTTCCGCGACAGCCACCTGTACTCGGCGGACCGCGAGCGCCCGCACGAGCCCTGCGGGGCCTGATGCCGCACATCCTGATCCTTGGCGGAACCACCGAGGGGCGGACGCTGGCCGCCGAACTCGCCCCGACCGCGCACCGGATCACCAGTTCGCTGGCCGGCCGCGTGGCCCAACCCCGGCTGCCCGCCGGGGAGGTGCGGATCGGCGGCTTCGGCGGACCGGAGGGCCTGGCCGACTGGCTGCGCACCGAGCGGGTGGACGCGGTGGTGGACGCCACCCACCCGTTCGCCGCCGGCATCTCGCGCAACGCCGCCCTCGCGGCCACCGCCACCGGCGTCCCGCTGCTGGTGCTGCGCCGCCCCGGCTTCACCCGGGTCGACGGGGACCACTGGCTCCCCGCCCCCTCGCTCGCCGCCGCGGCCGAACTGCTGCCCCGGCGCGGAGAGCGGGTCTTCCTCACCATCGGCCGGCAGGGCGTGGCCGCCTTCGCCCACCTCGACGGGGTCCACTTCCTCGCCCGCTCGGTGGACCCGCCCGAGCCCCCGCTGCCGCCCTCGTGCGAAGTCCTGCTGGACCGCGGTCCGTTCACGATCGAGGGCGAGGAGGCGCTGCTGCGCAGACACGCCGTCGACATGCTGGTCACCAAGGACAGCGGCGGCGCCGCGACCGCCCCCAAACTGGCCGCCGCCCGCGGGCTGCGCCTGCCCGTCATCATCGTGCAGCGCCCGCCGCTCCCGGAGGGCGTCCCGGTCGCCCCCGACGTTCCGGGCGCGCTGCGCTGGCTGGAGCAACTGCGGTAGGGGCGAGGAAATCGCGGGCGGTCCGGTCGAACGCCGGGCAGGATGGCGCGATGACCGATGATCAGCGCCCCCAGCCGCCCAGGACCGGCGACGAGCGCAGCACGCTCACAGGCTTCCTGGACTACCAACGCGCCACCTTCGCCATGAAGTGCGAGGGGCTGACGACCGAACAGCTCCGGGCCCGGATCCTGGAACCCTCCGGGCTCTCCCTGCTCGGCCTGGTCCGCCACATCGCCGAGGTGGAGCGCAGCTGGTTCCGCAACATCCTCAACGGCGAGGACATGCGCGGCTTCTGGGGGCGCCCGGACGGCTCCTTCGCCGAGTTCGACGTCGAGACCGCCGACCCGGACGAGGCCTTCACGATCTGGCGCCGCGAGTGCGACCACGCCACGGAACTCGTCGCCGCCGCGGAGTCGTTGGACGTCCTGGGCCACTACGGCGAGGAGGTCTTCTCGCTCCGCTGGATCCTCACCCACATGATCGAGGAGTACGCCCGCCACAACGGCCACGCCGACCTCCTGCGCGAACACCTCGACGGGAACACCGGCGAGTAGCGCGAGGTGGGCCCGAACCCCGCTCCGGGCCCGGTGAGATGGTTCGGGAGCGGGGCTCGCCGTGGGCGTTGAACAACCCGGTGTTCGCGGACCACCTGAACACCGGGTTGGCGGTGGCCGTGTTGCCGACCGACCGGCCTCGACGGGTGAGGCCGGTCAGCGACATGACGTGCCGTCAGATGTCGCGGAAGGTCTCGATCTGGGCGCCGATGGAGTTCAGGCGCTCGGCCAGGTCCTCGTAGCCGCGGTTGATGACGTAGACGTTGCGCAGGACGGAGGTGCCCTGGGCGGCGAGCATGGCGAGCAGGATGACCACGGCGGGGCGCAGGGCCGGCGGGCACATCATCTCGGCGGCGCGCCACCGGGTGGGGCCCTGGACCAGTACGCGGTGCGGGTCGAGGAGCTTGACGTCGGCGCCGAGCCGGGTCAGCTCGGTCAGGTAGATCGCGCGGTTGTCGTACACCCAGTCGTGGATCATCGTGGTGCCGTGCGCGGCCGCGGCGATGGCGGCGAAGAACGGCACGTTGTCGATGTTGATGCCGGGGAACGGCATCGGGTGGATGGTGTCGATCGGCGCGGTCAGCTTGGAGGGGCGCACGGTGAGGTCGACCAGCCGGGTGTGGCCGTTGTGGGCCGGATACTCGGGGGTGCGGTCGTAGTCGAGGCCCATCCCCTCCAGCACCGCGAGCTCGATCTCCAGGAACTCGATCGGCACTCGGCGGATGGTCAGCTCGGAGGAGGTGACGACCGCGGCGGCCAGCAGGCTCATGGCCTCCACCGGGTCCTCGGCCGGGGTGTAGTCGACGTCGCAGGTGATCTCCGGGACGCCGTGCACGGTGAGGGTGGTGGTGCCGATGCCCTCGATCTTCACGCCCAGCTTCTCCAGGAAGAAGCAGAGGTCCTGGACCATGTAGTTGGGCGAGGCGTTGCGGATGACGCTGACGCCGTCGTGCCGCGCGGCGGCCAGCAGGGCGTTCTCGGTGACGGTGTCCCCGCGCTCGGTCAGCACGATCGGGCGGTCCATCGGGGCGCCGGACTGGACCGAGGCGTGGTAGGCGCCGCCGGTGGTGGCGACCTCCAGGCCGAAGCGGCGCAGCGCGGTCAGGTGCGGCTGCACGGTGCGGGTGCCGAGGTCGCAGCCGCCCGCGTACGGGATGGCGAAGCGCTCGGCGCGGTGCATCAGCGGGCCGAGGAACATCAGCACGCTGCGGGTGCGGCGGGCGGCCTCGACGTCCATCGCGGCGAGGTCCAGCTCGGCGGGCGGGGTGAGTTCGAGGTCGCGACCCTCGTTGATCCAGCGGCTCTTGACGCCGATGCTGGTGAGCACTTCGAGGATGCGGTAGACCTCCTCGATCCGGGCGACGCTGCGGATCGTGGTGCGACCGGTGGTCAGCAGCGAGGCGCAGAGGATCGCCACGCAGGCGTTCTTGCTGCTGCGGACGTCGATCGCGCCGGAGAGCCGGGTGCCACCGGCGACGCGCAGGTGCATCGGGCCGGAGTACCCGAGGGAGACGATCTCGCTGTCGAGGGCTTCGCCGATGCGGGCGATCATCTCAAGGCTGACGTTCTGCTTGCCCTGTTCGATGCGGTTGACCGCGCTCTGGCTGGTTCCGAGGGCCTCTCCGAGCTGCGCCTGGGACCAGCCACGGTGCTGGCGCGCGGTACGGATGAGGGTGCCGATACGGGTGAGGTAGTCGCCTGTCACTCGCCAGACGATATCTCATGGTTGAGATGACGGCAGAACGAGGGCTCGATCCAGTGCTCCATTTGTCCGCTTCTCGCCCCGTATGGCCTTCAGTTCTTCACGTCACCAGACGAAGTTGTCACGCGCCCGTGACACTCGTGACATCGTCACGGCCCAAGCGGCTCCGGCGGCTTCAGCGAACCCGGTGACTCCGGCGACTCCCGCGACTCCGACGGCCCGAGCGGCTCCGCCCGGCCGACGACGGTGCCCGCGCGGTCGATGCAGATGACGTCCACCGCGACCGGCGAGCCGAGCAGCACGCCGAGTGCCGTCGCCCGCGCCCCCTCGGCGACCAGATCCCCGAGCGGCACCCCGGCGGCACGGCACAGCTGCACCGCCTCCAACGCCGTGTTGGCCCCCGCGACCGCTTCGGCCAGCGCCTCCTGCGCCCCGCCGCGGCGGGCCAGTTCGGCCAGGTATCCCTTGTCCACCTGGGAACGCGCCGAATGCAGGTCGAGGTGCCCGGCCGCCAGCTTGGACAGCTTGGCGAAGCCGCCGGCGATGGTCAGCCGGGGCACCGGGTGGCGCTTGAGGTACTTGAGCACGGCGCCGGCGAAGTCGCCCATGTCCAGCAGCGCGTCCTCGGGCAGTCCGTGCTCCGCGACCGCGACCTTCTCCGAGGTCGACCCGGTGCAGCCGGCCACGTGGGTGCGCCCCGCCGCCCGGGCCACGTCCACACCGCGGCGGATGGAGTCGATCCAGGCCGAGCAGGAGTAGGGGACGACGATCCCGGTCGTACCGAGGATGGACAAGCCTCCGAGGATGCCCAGTCGGGGGTTCCAGGTGGAACGGGCGATCTCCTCGCCGTGGTCGACCGAGATCTCGACCACCACGTCCCCGCTGCCACCGTGCGCGGCGGCCACCTCGGCGACGGCGTCCCGGATCATCTGCCGGGGCATCGGATTGATCGCGGGCTCGCCGACGGGCAGCGGCAGGCCGGCCTTGGTGACCGTCCCCACCCCGGGACCGGCCCGGAACACCACCCCGGTGCCGGGCTCGCCGGACCGTACGGTCGAGCGGACCAGCGCGCCGTGGGTGACGTCGGGGTCGTCGCCGGCGTCCTTGACCACTCCGGCCATGGCGGCGACCCGTTCCTCGATGGCGGTCAGTTCCTCGGCGGCGGTCAGTTCCTCGGCGGCGAGGGAGAAGGCGGGCTGCTGGCCCTTGGGCAGGGTGATGACCACCGGGTCCGGGAACTCGCCGGTGAGCAGCGCGGTGTAGGCGGCCTTGGTGGCGGCGGTGGCGCAGGCGCCCGTGGTCCAGCCCGGCCGCAGGCCGCTGCTCTTCAGCTGGCCCGCCCGGCCTCCCGCTCCGGTTCCCGTCCCGGCACGCGGCTCGGTTCCCGTCCCGACTCCCGCTGCGGCCACCTGCGCCCCGTTCCCGACGGCGTCCTGCCGTCCTGCTTCGTTCGGGCGGCCGCACCGGCCGCCGCCGCCGATTTTCCCCCATCGGGCCGGGCCGGGCCCGAGCGGGGTGGGCCCGTGACAGCCGGTGGACGAGCTGCGGAGGAAGCGCGCCCCGGGTTCCCGAAGAGTTCTCCGCACGGGCCTCGCCCACCACGCCTACCAGTGAGTAATCTGGCGGTCCGCCAGAAGCGGGTTCATGACACACGTGGGCCCGGCCGGGTCGATTGGCCCGCCGGGCCATCAGTATGTGGGGGTTTTTGTGGCAGGGATGAGTCGGCGTACGTTCCTCACCGGTACGTCGGTGGCCGCCGCCTGGTCGGCCTTGTCGCTGGGCGGCGCGCAGTTCGCGTCGGCCGTGGCGCGCGATCAGGCGCTGGCGACGACGGCCGCACGGGCGGTCAAGGTCACCGGGACCACGCTGGAGCAGGTGGCCACGCCGATCGGCACCGGCGGCTACAAGCGGCTGACGGCCGGACCGGGCTGGCCGCTGGTCGTACGCGGCGACCTGGCGGCGGGGAGCACCGGGCGGGACGACCGCCGCACCGGCCTGGCCAGCTTCGTCCAGTTCAGCGACCTGCACCTGGTGGACACCGAGTCCCCGGTGCGCTTCGAGTACCTGGCCAAGTTCAACGGCAGCGCGTACCGGCCGCAGGAGGCGCTGAACGCCCGCGGTGTCTCCGCCCTCGTCGAGCGGGTCAACTCGCTCTCCGGCGGCCCCTACACCGGGATGCCGTTCAGCATGGTGATGGCCACCGGCGACAACACCGACAACCACGAGCTCGCCGAACTCGACTGGTACCTCAAGGTCATGGGCGGCGGCCGACTGGCCCAGAACACCGGTGACCCCAACCGCTACGAGGGTGTGCAGAACTCCGGCAGCGCCACCTACTGGAACCCCGAACTCGCCTACAACGACGGCTACAAGGCGAAGGGATTCCCGCAGATACCCGGGTTCCTGGCCGCCGCCGGCCGCCCCTTCGACGCTCCTGGCCTGCGCACGCCCTGGTACACCACGGTCGGCAACCACGACGACAGCATCGAGGGCTCGCTGCCGGACCTCGGGCTGCTGAACGACCTGTACGCCGGCCAGTACAAGCTGGAGGGCTGCGACGACGCGACGGCCGCCCAGCTGATGGACTCGCTGCGCCGCGACCCGGCGGGCGCCGTGCTGCTGCTGGCGAAGCTGATCGCCACCGGCGACCTGGTGCGCAAGGTCACCCCGGACGAGCGCCGCCGGCCGTTCACGCTCAAGGAGTTCGCCAAGGCCCACCTCAACCCGGCGGTCACCGGCGCCGGCCCGTACGGGCACGGCTTCACCTCGGACATGGCGAACAGCGGCAAGCTCTACTACGCCTTCCGGATCTCGGAGAAGGTGGTCGGCATCAGCCTGGACACCACCAATCAGGCCGGGTTCGCCGACGGTTCGCTGGGCACCGCTCAACTGCGCTGGCTGGAGGAGCAGTTGCAGGCGCACAGCGGGCACTGGTACGACGCCGACGGGCGCAAGGTGACCGGCGGGAGCGCGGACGACCTGGTCCTCGTCTTCAGCCACCACACCAGCGGCACGATGGGCAACCTGCTGCCGGACCCGCGCAACATCTTCGAGGGGCGGCACGACGGCAACGAGCTGGTGGCGCTGCTCCAGCGCTACCCGAACGTGGTCGCGTGGGTGAACGGCCACACCCACATGAACAAGATCACGCCGCACGGGCACGCGGTCCCGGAGCGGGCGTTCTGGGAGATCAACACCGCCTCGCACATCGACTACCCGCAGCACGGGCGGATCATCGAGATCGCGGACAACGGGGACGGCACGCTCTCGCTGTTCACCACGCTGATCGAGTCCTCGGCGCCGTACGGGACGGACTTCGGCAGCAACTCGGACGCCAACCTCGCGGCGCTCTACCGCGAGCTGTCGTACAACGACCCGAACGGCCGCCCGACGGCACTGCTGGGCGCGGGCGGGGACCACAACACCGAGCTGCTGATCGCCAAGCCGACCCGGTGACGGGCGGCGGGCTGTCAGCCGACTGCTGAGGACTGACGGCTGACGACTGACAGCCGACAGATGACAGATGACAGATGACAGCGAACAGATTTCAACATCTGTTCGCTGTCATCTGTTGCTCGTCACCCCTCCGGGTACCGCCGCGGCGTCCAGACGACCTCCACGCCGCCGCCCCGCTCGACCGCCCGGGTCTGCGAGGAGCCGATCAGCAGGATGGTCCGCATGTCGACCAGCGCCGGGTCCAGCTCACCGAGCCGGACGATCCGCACCCGCTCGGTCGGGCCGCCGACGTCCCGCGCCATCACCACCGGGGTCTCCGGCGCCCGGTACTCCAGCAGCAGATCCCGGGCGAGCCCGACCTGAGTGGTCCGGGACTTCGAGCCCGGGTTGTACAGCGCGAGCACCAGGTCCGCCTCGGCGGCGGCGCGCAGCCGCTTCGCCACCACGTCCCACGGCTTGAGCCGGTCCGAGAGGGACACCGTCGCGTAGTCGTGGCCGAGCGGGGCGCCGGCCCGGGAGGCGGCCGCATGGGCGGCGGTCATCCCCGGGAGCACCCGCACCGGAACGTCCCGGTACGCCTCCTCGCAGGCGACCTCCAGCACCGCGGTGGCCATCGCGAACACGCCCGGGTCACCCGAGGAGACCACCGCGACCCGGTGTCCGCGCCGGGCGAGGTCCAGGGCGAACTCGGCCCGCTCCGACTCCACCTTGTTGTCCGAGCCGTGCCGCTGCTGCCCCGGCCGCTGCGGCACCCGGTCCAGGTAGGTGGTGTAGCCGACCAGGTCGGTGGCCTCGGTCAGCGCGCCGCGCGCCTCGGCGGTCAGCCAGAGCGGTCCGGCCGGCCCGGTGCCGACCACGGTCACGCTGCCGACGCCGTCCGACAGCCGGACCTCCGGCTCCAGCGGCGCCACCTTGCTCGGCAGCACCACGACCGAGAAGTACGGCACCGTCTCACCGTCGACCTCGGCGAGCGGCGCCAGCCGCTCCCCCTCCATGAAGGCCCGCTCCACGTACTGCGCGTCCGCCAGCCGGCCTGCCCGCTCCAGGGCCCGGCGGACGGTCGGGAAGGTGCGCCCCAGCTTCATGATCACGGCCGAGTCGGCGGCCGCGATCCGCGCCGTCAGCTCCTCCTCGGGCAGCGTGCCGGGGATGACGGTGAGCGTCTCCTCGGCCTCGGTCAGCGGCTGCCCGAGCCGGGCGGCGGCCGCGCTGAGCGAGGTCACGCCCGGCACCACCTCGGTCGGGTAGCGGTGTGCGAGCCGCTTGTGCATGTGCTGGTACGAGCCGTAGAAGAGCGGGTCGCCCTCGGCGAGGACGACCACGTCGCGCCCGGCGTCCAGGTGGGCGGCCAGCCGGGCGGCAGCCTCCTCGTAGAAGTCGTCCAACGCCCCGCGGTAGCCACCGGGGTGGTCGGTGGTCTCGACGGTGAGCGGGTAGACCAGCTTCTCCTCGATCTGACCATTCGTCAGATAGCGCTCCGCTATCGAGCGCGCGATGGAGCGGCCGTGCCGGGCGCTGTGGTACGCCACCACATCGGCCTTGCCGATGAGTTCGGCGGCCCGGACGGTCACCAGCGAAGGGTCGCCCGGGCCGAGCCCGACACCGTACAGTCGGCCCGTGGTGTTCTGATCGACCGTCACTCTTCTTCGCTCGCAATCGCGTTGATGGCGGCGGCGGCGATCGCGCTGCCGCCGCGTCGGCCGCGCACCACCAGGTGCTCCAGGCCGGACGGGTGCTCGGCCAGGGCCTGCTTGGACTCTGCGGCCCCGATGAAGCCGACCGGGACGCCGATCACCGCGGCCGGTCGCGGCGCGCCCGCCTCGATCATCTCCAGCAGCCGGAACAGCGAGGTCGGCGCGTTGCCGACGGCGACGACCGCGCCCTCCAGCCGGGGCAGCCACAGCTCCATGGCCGCGGCGCTGCGGGTGTTGCCCATCGCGCGGGCGAGTTCGGGCACCGACGGGTCGGTGAGGGTGCAGATCACCTCGTTGTCGGCGGGCAGCCGCCTGCGGGTGACACCGCTCGCGACCATGTTGACGTCGCAGAGGATCGGCGCACCGGCGCGCAGCGCGGCGCGCGCGGAGGCGACCACACTGGGCGAGTACACCAGGTCCTCGACCAGGTCGACCATTCCGCAGGCGTGGATCATCCGCACCGCGACCTGGGAGACGTCCGCCGGGAGGGCGGCCAGATCGGCCTCCGCACGGATGGTGGCAAAGGACTGGCGGTAGATGGACGCGCCGTCCTTCTCGTACTCGATCACTTCGTGGTCCTCCTGGCCTCGGCGACCGCCTCGGCCATCTCCTCGTTCGTCACATCGACGTAGTTCGTCACATCGACGGCCGTCGACCCGACCGCCGCAGTCCCGTTCGACACTGCCCCGCTCGCCGCGGCCCCCTTCACCGTCACCCGGTAGCCGAGCCCGGTGGCGAGCACGTCCACCCACCGCCCGGCCGGGTGGCCGCAGCGCCGTTCGCAGCCCGACCAGTGGACGGGCAGCACACCGGCGTCCGGCCGCCGCGCCGTGTCCAGCGCCCGGGCCGCGTCCGTACGGACGTCGGCCAGCGACTTGGCGCAGCCCGGCAGTCCGGTGCAGGCGGTCGCCCGCTCCCACGGCGAGCCGGGCCCGGTGCGGAATCCGGCCTCGGCGAGCGCGGGCAGCCGGTCGGCCGGCGCGCCGGGCAGTACCGCCCCGCGCCAGGGCGTCAGTCGCAGCTCGCCCGCCGAGCCGGCGACCAGCGCCCGCCACTGCCCGGCGCTCGCCCGTCCGAACCGCAGCCCCACCGACAGTCCGCCGGGCAGCGCGCCGACGGCGGGCGTCGTACCGGTGAAGGCCGGCAGCGGCACCGAGCCGGCCGGCAGCAGGTCGGGCACCTCCCGCAGGTGCCAGGCCTGGCGCCCGTTGGTCCGCAGTGCCGCCAGGAAGGAGCGGGCCGCGTCCAGCACGGCCGCGACCTCCCGCCCGGCCTCGACCGGGTGCCCGCACGCGTCGCGCCCGAGGCGCAGCAGCCGGGTGCCGCCCGAACCTGCGATCAATGTCACATCGGCGTCGAGCGCGGCGACGTCGCCCCGCCCGTCGTCCAGCGCGAACAGGAACTTGCCGGAGAGCCCGGCCGCCCAGTCGTTCGCGCACAGTCGCGCGTCCAGCTCCCGTACCCAGGCCTGGACATCGGCGCGACCGGAGGTGCCCTCGGCGGCGTCCAGCCCGGCTGTCGGCGAGGCGACGATGTTGCGGACCCGCTCGTGGGTGTCCGAGGGCAGCAGTCCGACGGCGCGCAGCCGGTCGGCGAGCTCGGTCGCGCAGTGCGGGGACAGGCCGCGCAGCTGGACGTTGCCGCGCGAGGTGGTCTCCAGCTCGCCGTCACCGAGGGCCTCGGCCGCCTCGGCCAGCGCGAGTGCCTGACGGTTCGTCAACAGTCCGCCGGGAAGGCGGATTCGGGCCAGGGCGCCGTCGTCGGCCGGGTGCAGGCGAAGCGCTCCGGGGCAGGCGTCCGCACGCCCCCGGTCGGGCACCTCCCGGTCGGGTCCTGCGGCGCCCGGCGCGGTGGCGTCGGGTGTCGGTGGCATGGCGGCGAGCATACAGATGATCCGATCACGCGCCGCCGTCCGCCGCTTCACGCCCCGGCCGCGCCCGTCTCGCGGGTCACAGGTCCGAAAGCTCACTCTCCCCCAGCTCAGCCGCACCCCGTACGATGCTGGCGGACGGTCCCCGCGGACCGTCCGCACGCCAGCGACGGCGCAGGGGAGGAAACCGGTGCGAATCCGGTGCGGTCCCGCCACTGTGACCGCGGTTCACCGGTAGACCGGTCGGCCGCGGGAGCCAGGAACTCCTGCCGTCCTCCACCGGCCCGGGGCGCGGACCCCGAGGAAGGCAGAAATGTCCCAGCGCTGTCGCATGCCCGCGTCCCCGGCCGCCGTCACGGCGGTTCCGGGCGCCGTCGTGACCACCACAGTCGATGCCACGACCGTCCCCGGCGACGCCCCGGCCCAGTCCCCGGCCACCTCGGCCCAGTTCCCGGCCACCCCGATCGCCGTCGCGGCCACCCCGGTCCCGTCCGCGGCCGACCCGGCCCAGTCCCCGGCCACCCCGGCCACCCACGAGGCCGGGAGGGCCTTCGCATGATCCTGCTGCTGTCGACGTCCGACACCGACCTGCTCAGCGCCCGTGCCTCCGAGGGCCCGGTGCGCTACCGGCTCGGCAATCCGGCCCGGCTCACCCCCGAGGACCTGCCCGCGCTGCTGGAGGGCACCGAGCTCGTCGTGGTCCGGCTGCTCGGCGGGCGCCGCGCCTGGCAGGAGGGTCTGGACGCGCTGCTGGCCGGCCCCCGCCCGGTGGTCGTGCTGACCGGTGAGCAGGCCCCCGACGCCCAGCTGATGGAGCTGTCCACCGTCCCGGCCGGCATCGCCGCCGAGGCCCACGCCTACCTGGCCCACGGCGGCGCCGCCAACCTGGCCGAGCTGGGCTCCTTCCTCTCCGACACCGTGCTGCTGACCGGTCACGGCTTCGCCCCGCCCGCCTCCGCCCCGGCCTGGGGCCCGCTGGAGCGCGAAGCGCGTACGTCCGACGGCCCGACGGTGGCGGTGCTCTACTACCGCGCCCACCACATGAGCGGCAACACCGCCTTCGTGGAGACCCTCTGCCGGGCCGTCGAGGACCAGGGTGCCCAGGCGCGGGCCTACTACTGCGCCTCGCTGCGCGGCGCCGAGCCCGAGCTGCTGGCCGCGCTCGGCGAGGCGGACGCGATCGTCACCACCGTGCTCGCCGCCGGCGGCACCCGCCCAGCCGACGCCCAGGCCGGCGGCGACGAGGAGGCCTGGGACGCGGGCGCGCTGGCCGCCCTCGACCGCCCGATCCTCCAGGCGCTCTGCCTGACCTGGTCGCGCGCCCAGTGGGAGAGCAGCGACGACGGCCTGTCCCCGCTGGACACCGCCACCCAGATCGCGGTGCCGGAGTTCGACGGCCGCCTGATCTCCGTCCCGTTCTCCTTCAAGGAGCTGGACGAGGACGGCCTGACCGTCTACGCCGCCGACCCGGAGCGCGCCGCCCGGGTCGCCGGCACCGCCGTCAAGCACGCCCGGCTGCGGCACATCCCGGCCGCCGAGCGCCGGCTCGCCCTGGTGCTGTCCGCGTACCCGACCAAGCACGCCCGGGTCGGCAACGCCGTCGGCCTGGACACCCCGGCCAGCGCCGTGCGGCTGCTGGAGCGGCTGCGCGCCGAGGGCATGGACCTCGGGGACGCTCTTCCCCCCTTCTACGACGAGGACGGCGGCCACGAGGGCGACGCCCTGATCCACGCCCTGATCGCGGCCGGCGGCTACGACCAGGACTGGCTGACCGAAGACCAGCTGGCCCGCAACCCGGTGCGCATCCCCGCCGCCGACTACCGCCGCTGGTACGCCACCCTCCCGAAGGCCCTGCGCGAGCAGGTCGAGGAGCACTGGGGCCCGGCCCCCGGCGAGCTGTACGTCGACCGCTCGCAGAACCCGGACGGTGACATCGTGCTGGCCGCGATCCGCTCCGGGAACCTGCTGGTGCTGATCCAGCCGCCGCGCGGCTTCGGCGAGAACCCCGTCGCCATCTACCACGACCCCGACCTGCCGCCGAGCCACCACTACCTGGCCGCCTACCGCTGGATCGAGGCCGCCCAGGAGGACGGCGGCTTCGGCGCCCACGCCGTGATCCACCTCGGCAAGCACGGCAACCTGGAGTGGCTGCCCGGCAAGACCGCCGCGCTGTCCGCCGAGTGCGGACCGGACGCCGTCCTCGGCGACCTGCCGCTGGTCTACCCCTTCCTGGTCAACGACCCGGGCGAAGGCACCCAGGCCAAGCGCCGTGCCCACGCCACGCTCGTCGACCACCTGGTGCCGCCGATGGCCCGCGCCGACTCCTACGGCGACATCGCGCGCCTGGAGCAGCTGCTGGACGAGCACTCCAACATCGCCGCGATGGACCCGGCCAAGCTGCCGGCGATCCGCGCCCAGATCTGGACCCTGATCCAGGCCGCCAAGCTCGACCACGACCTGGGCCTGGACGAGCGGCCCGAGGACGACGGCTTCGACGACTTCCTGCTGCACGTCGACGGCTGGCTCTGCGAGGTCAAGGACGCCCAGATCCGCGACGGTCTGCACGTCCTCGGCCAGGCCCCGGCCGGCACCGACCGGGTCAACATCGTGCTCGCCATCCTGCGCGCCCGGCAGATCTGGGGCGGCGTCAGCGCGCTGCCCGGCCTGCGCGAGGCGCTCGGCCTGGACGAGGCGGCGCTGACCCTGGGCGCCACCGACGCGGCCGAGGCCGAGGCCCGCGCCCTGGTCGAGGCGATGGAGGCGGCGGACTGGGTGCCCGAGGCGGTCGAGAAGGTCACCGCCGAGCTGTCGGAGGCCGTTCGGGAGCCCGTCCGCGAGGTGCTCACCTTCGCCGCCACCCAGGTGGTGCCGCGGCTGGCCGCCACCACCGACGAGCTGGACGCCGTGCTGCACGCGCTCCAGGGCGGCTTCGTCCCGGCCGGCCCGTCCGGCTCGCCGCTGCGCGGCCTGGTCAACGTGCTGCCGACCGGCCGCAACTTCTACTCCGTCGACCCGAAGGCCGTCCCCAGCAAGCTCGCCTGGGAGACCGGCCAGGCGCTCGCCACCTCGCTGGTCGAGCGCTACCGGGCCGACAACGACGGCGCCCACCCGTCCTCGGTCGGGCTCTCGCTCTGGGGCACCAGCGCGATGCGCACCGCCGGCGACGACATCGCCGAGGCCTTCGCCCTGCTCGGCGTGCGCCCGGTCTGGGACGACGCCTCGCGCCGGGTCACCGGCCTGGAGCCGATCCCGGCGGCCGAGCTGGGCCGCCCGCGGATCGACGTCACGCTGCGCATCTCCGGCTTCTTCCGGGACGCCTTCCCGCACGTGGTCGCCTTGCTGGACGACGCGGTGCGCCTGGCCGCCGCCCAGGAGGAGCCCGCCGAGTCGAACTACGTGCGCGCCCACGTACAGGCCGACCTCGCGGTGCACGGCGACGAGCGCAAGGCCACCGTCCGCGTCTTCGGCTCCCGTCCAGGCACGTACGGGGCGGGCCTGCTCCAGCTGATCGACAGCCGGGACTGGCGCACCGACGCCGACCTGGCCGAGGTGTACACGGTCTGGGGCGGCTACGCGTACGGCCGAGGGCTGGACGGCCGCCCGGCCCGCGAGGAGATGGAGACCGCCTACAAGCGGATCACCGTCGCCGCGAAGAACACCGACACCCGCGAGCACGACATCGCCGACTCGGACGACTACTTCCAGTACCACGGCGGCATGGTGGCCACCGTGCGCGCCCTCACCGGCAAGGCGCCGACGGCCTACATCGGCGACTCGACCCGCCCGGAGACGGTCCGCACCCGCACCCTGACCGAGGAGGCCGCCCGGGTCTTCCGCGCCCGGGTGGTCAACCCGCGCTGGATCGAGGCGATGCGCCGCCACGGCTACAAGGGCGCCTTCGAGATGGCCGCGACCGTCGACTACCTGTTCGGCTACGACGCCACCACGGGCGTGGTCGCGGACTGGATGTACGAGAAGCTGACCCAGGAGTACGTCCTCGACCCGGTCAACCGGGAGTTCCTCGCGGGCGCCAACCCGTGGGCGCTGCACGGGATCAGCGAGCGGCTGCTGGAGGCGGCGAGCCGCGGGCTGTGGGAGCAGCCGGACCCGGAGCTGATCGAGCAGCTGCAGGCCGCGTTCCTGGAGACCGAGGGAGATCTGGAGGGCGGCGAGGAGTAAGCGCGGCGAGAGGCCACCGGGCCGCCAGTTCGACCACGGCCGGTGGTCGGGCCGGGGCCGGTGGTTCCGGACGTTCTGCTCACCGCAGCCATCCGACCGATCGGCGTACTGGTGGCGAACGCCGTCCAAGCGGACAATACGGGTCATGTCGCGCCGCTCCGCTCCTACCAGCCCGGCCCCGAGCACGCCCGCCGTCGAGGAACGGGAGCCGCGCGCCCAGCACCGGTACCGCGCGCGGATCGGTGCGCTGGCGGCCGGGGCGGTGCCGGTGCTCGCCTTCCCCGCGCCCGGACAGGCCTGGCTGGCGTGGGTCGCGCTCGTCCCCGGGCTGCTGCTGATGCAGCGGGCGCCCTCGGGGCGGGAGGCGGCGGTCCGCGGCTGGTGGTTCGGCGCGGGGTTCATCCTGGCCGCGATGTACTGGCTGATCCCGTCCATCGGGCCGGGGCTGCCGGTGCTCGCGGTGCTGTTCGGGGCGCTCCAGGGCCCCGTCGGGTACACCGTGCACCGGCTGCTGCACCCCGAGCTGACCGCCCGTCGGGCGCTGCTCGCGCTGCTGCTCGTGCCGGCGGTCTGGGTGACCACCGAGTACGCGCGGTCCTGGCCGGCGCTCGGCGGGCCGTGGGCGCTGCTCGGTGCCACCCAGTGGCAGCACCCGGCGGTCCTCGCACTGGCCTCGGCCGGCGGGATCTGGCTGGTCAGCGCGGCCGTGATGGCCGTGAACACCGGGGTGCTGATCGCGCTGACCGCGGTGCACTGGCGGCCGCGGGCCCTCGCCGCCGGGGCCACCGTCCTGGTGCTGGCCTCCGGTCCGCTGCTGTTCGCGCTGCGCGAGGCGCCCGCCGCGGACGGGGCCGTGACCGTGGCGCTGGTCCAGCCCGGCATCGTGGACGACCCGAAGGCCCGGTTCGAGGCGAGCGAGCGGATCACCACCGCCCTGGTCGGGCAGTCGGTGGACCTGGTCGTCTGGGGCGAGAGCAGCACCGGCGCCGACCTGGACCGCGACCGGGCCGCGCTGGACACACTGCGCGGGCTCGCCACGAGCACCGGCGCCGAGATCATCGCCGGTGAGGACGCGCGCAAGGCGGACGGGCGGATCTCCAAGGACGCGGTGCTGGTCTCCCCCGCCGGAGTGGTGGACCGCTACCGCAAGATCCGGCTGGTGCCGTTCGGCGAGTACATCCCGCTGCGGCCGGTGCTCGGCTGGATCGCCGGAGTCAGCCGGGCGGCGGGCGAGAACAGGGCCCCCGGCAAGTCCTTCCACGTACTGCCCGCCACCGACCGAACGGGCGCGCCGCTGCCCGTCGGGGCGCTGATCTGCTTCGAGTCGGCCTTCCCCGACATGGCCCGCACCGCCGCGCGGGAGGGCGCCCGGGTGCTGGTCTACCAATCCTCGACCTCGACCTTCCAGCACACCTGGGCGCCCGAGCAGCACGTCTCGCTGGCGGCGATCCGGGCCGCCGAGACCGGCCGGCCGGCCGTGCAGGCCTCGCTGACCGGGGTCTCGGCGGCCTTCGACGCCCAGGGCCGGGAGCTGGCCCGGCTCGGCACCGACGGCACCGGCGCGCTGACCGTCCGGCTGCCGCTCACCTCACCGGGGGCGCTCACCTGGTACGACCGGATCGGCGACGTGGTGCCGCTGGGGGCGCTGCTGGTCAGCGCCGGGGCGGCGGGGGCGGTGGCCGTGGCCGGGTGGCGCCGGTCGCGCGCCGCCCGCGGGTCCGGTCAGCCCTCGGTGCCGGCGGTGTAGACGCCGAACGCGGCGCCCTGGGGGTCGCGCAGCACGGCGATCCGCCGATCGCCCGGCACGCCGGTGGCGGGCATCAGCACGTCCCCGCCGAGGGTCGCCGCCCGGCTGACGGTGTTGTCGACGTCGGCGACCGCGAAGTACGGCAGCCAGTGCGGCGGCACCTCGGGCGGGAACCGGTCGTCCATCGTCAGCATGCCGCCGAAGTCCTGGCCGTCCAGGCCCCACTGGGGGTAGTGCTCGGACGGGGCGACGGACCAGCCGAAGACCGCCGGGTAGAAGGCGAGCGCGCCGTCCGGGTCACGGGTGAGCAGTTCCGCCCAGCCGAGCGAGCCGGGCTCGTTGAACACCCCGGCGCCCTTGAAGGAACGTCCCTGCCAGAGGAGGAACACCGCGCCGGACCGGTCGGCGGCCACCGAGAAGCGGCCGAAGTCGAACACATCGGTGGGGTCCTTCAGGATCCGGCCGTCGGCTTCCTTGATCCTCGCCGCGGTCGCGTCGGCGTCGGCGACCGCGAGGACGACCGTCCAGGCGATCGGCTGCTGCGGCGCGTAGCGCGGGGTGATGGCGGCGGCCGGGGCGTCCCGGACCAGCATCTGGGTGTAGTCGCCGTCCCCGGGGCGGGCCGTGTCGTCCGCCCGCCAGCCGAACAGCTCGGTGTAGAAGGCCCGGGCGGCGGCCGGGTCGGAGGTGCCCAGCTCGGTCCAGCAGGGAGCGTTGGTGGTGACGGAGGTCTGCTTCATGACGTCTGTCCTCGCAGCTTGCTCGGGAGTTCCGTAGGACGGGAACTCCCGGGTTCTCGGCGCCTCGGCCCCCGCACACCTCCCGCCCCAGCATGCGGGGCGGGAGCGGGAGGTGGCGGGCTGGGGTGGGCCGAACGGGGGGGTGGCGGAACAGACGACAGATGACAGCTGACAGATTTCGAAATCTGTCAGCTGTCATCTGTTAGCTGTTAGCTGTTAGCTGTTATCCGTCAGCTGTCATCTGTTCGGCTGCCGCCCCTCGGCCACCCTCAGCCGCGCACGGCCCGCGCCACCGGTATCCACAGCTGCGCCTCGGCGTCGGCCGTGCCCGGGACGAAGCGGGTCCGGAGGATCTCCGGGCCCGGCCGGGCCTCGTACGGGTTGGACGGGAACCACTGGCTCGCCACGTCCCCCCACATCTCCTGAAGCGCCTGCGGGAACGGTCCGGTGGTGGTGAACACCGCCCAGGTGCCGGCCGGGACGTCGAGCACGTCCAGGTCCGCCGGGACGGCGACGCCCTCGCGTGCCACCACCGCGTGCCAGTAGTCGAGTTCGGACCCTTCCTCGCGGTTCGGCGAGAAGCCGTCGCTCACCGAGACGATCCCGTCCGGCTCCTCCCCCGACAGCGCCGCGATCCGCTCGACCGCCTCCTTGCCGAGCCCCTTGATGAACTCGGCGATCCCCGGGTTGATCCCCCGGTAGATCAGGGTGACCCGGGCCTTCCTGCCGACGATCCGGAAGTCCGGCTTCTCGACGATCCGGTATTCCATACTGCTGCTTCCCTCCACGATGAGTCGGAAGGACATCCGGGGCTGTGAGACGAGCACCGCACCGTCGCGCCGGGCCTCACCGGGCCCGACCCCGTGCATGGCCCGGAACGCCCGGGCGAACGCCTCGCCCGAGGTGTACCCGTACCGGACCGCGACGTCGAGCAACGTCCGCTCGCCGTCCAGGACTTCGGCCCCGGCGACGGTCAGCCGCCGACGCCGGACGTACTCCGACAGCGGCATCCCGGCGAGCATCGAGAACAGCCGCCGGAAGTGGTACTCCGACGTCATCGCGATCCGCGCCAGCTCGGCCACGTCGACCTCACGGTCCAGGCCCTGTTCGATCCGGTCCATCGCCCGGTTCAGGTGCTCCAGCACACCGGTCCCGCCCTTCCCTTGTTGATCTCCACCGTAGGAAGGACCCACCTTGCCGCACCCGACGATCGGTGCCCGCTCCGGTCGGGTACCGATCGCCGGGTGGCGGGCGTCGGCAGTTCGGGTTCAGCTGCGCCACTTCGTCAACTCGGGCTTCAGCGTCTCGACTTCAGCACCTCAGCTCCGGCGGCTCAGTTCAGGCGGCTCAGCTCCGACACCGCGGCTCCGGCGGCTCAGTTCAGGCGCCCAGATCAGGCGCTCAGATCAGGCCCTGGGCCAGCATCGCGTCCGCGACCAGCTCGAAGCCGGCGATGTTCGCGCCGACCACGTAGTTGCCCGGCTGTCCGTAACGCTCGGCGGTGGTGTAGCAGGAGTCGTGGATGTGCTTCATGATCCCGGCCAGCCGCTCCTCGGTGTGCTCGAAGGTCCAGGAGTCACGCGAGGCGTTCTGCTGCATCTCCAGCGCACTGGTCGCGACGCCGCCCGCGTTCGCCGCCTTGCCCGGACCGAAGGCCACGCCGCCCTCCTGGAGCACCCGCACCGCCTCCGGGGTGGTGGGCATGTTGGCGCCCTCGGCGACGGCCAGCACCCCGTTGCGCACCAGGGCCAGCGCGTCGGCCTCGGTGAGCTCGTTCTGGGTCGCGCAGGGCAGCGCGACGTCACAGGGCACGCTCCACACGCCCGGGCCCTCGACGAACCGGACGTGGCCGCCGCGCAGTTGCGCGTAGTCGGAGACCCGGCCCCGCCGGACCTCCTTGACCTCCTTGAGCAGGTCGAGGTCGATGCCCTTCTCGTCCACCACGTAGCCGGAGGAGTCGGAGGCGGTCAGCACCGTCGCGCCGAGCTGCTGCGCCTTCTCGATCGCGTAGAGCGCGACGTTGCCGGAACCGGAGACGACCACCCGGCGCCCGTCCAGGCTCTCGCCACGGCTGTGCAGCATCTCGGCGGTGAACATGACGCAGCCGTAGCCGGTGGCCTCGGTGCGGACCTGCGCGCCGCCCCAGCCGAGGCCCTTTCCGGTGAGCACGCCGCTCTCGTACCGGTTGGTGATCCGCTTGTACTGGCCGAACAGGTAGCCGATCTCCCGGCCGCCGACGCCGATGTCCCCGGCCGGCACGTCGGTGTACTCGCCGAGGTGGCGGTACAGCTCGGTCATGAACGACTGGCAGAACCGCATGATCTCGGCGTCCGAGCGGCCCTTGGGGTCGAAGTCGGAGCCGCCCTTGCCGCCACCGATGGGCAGACCGGTGAGCGCGTTCTTGAAGATCTGCTCGAACCCGAGGAACTTGACGATCCCGAGGTTCACCGAGGGGTGGAAGCGCAGTCCGCCCTTGTACGGGCCGAGGGCGCTGCTGAACTCCACCCGGAAGCCGCGGTTGACGTGGATGTCACCGGAGTCGTCCGTCCACGGCACCCGGAACATGAGCTGGCGCTCGGGCTCGCAGATCCGCTCGATGATCCGGGCGTCAAGGAGTTCCGGGCGGTGGGCGAGCACCGGGGCCAGGGTCTCCAGCACCTCGTGGACGGCCTGGTGGAACTCGTCCTCACCCTGGTTGCGGCGGACCACGTCCGCGTAGAGCGCCGCTATCGCGCGCTGCTCGGCCTCGAAGGCGGCGGGGGAGGAACCGGGGGTTACGGGGGTGGCGGGGGTCGTCGGCATCTGGTCAGGACCCTTCCGTGGTTGTCGATGGGGTGTGCGCAGAGCTCCCGTGAACCGGGGGGATGTGTCCAAGGGAACGGTGGAAGTCTCGCAGTGTCCACACCGCGAGTCCCGTGGCATCCACATGGTGGAAGGCCCGACGGCCAGTTGGGGCTGATGAGGTGCGGTATGCCCGCTCGGTCGGGTCCGGCCGGGCGGTCAGCTCTCCTCGACCGGGCACCCGTACCACCGGGCGCCCGTACGACCCGTCGGCCCCGCCCGCGGCCGGGGCGGTCAGCACTCTTCGACCGGGCGCCCCTTCGGCTCCTCCACGATCCGCCGGGCGATCTCGACCGGCTGCACCGGGCGCCCGAAGTGCCAGCCCTGCGCCCAGTCGCAGCCCAGGGTCCGCAGCCGTTCGGCGTCCCGGAGGGTCTCCACGCCCTCGGCGGTGACGTTCAGCCCGAGGGTGTGTGCCATCGACACCAGTCCGCTGACGATCCGCCACCCGGTGGACTCGTCCTTGCCCGGTTCGTGCAGGTCGCCGACGAAGGAGCCGGCAATCTTCAGCCCGGAGACCGGCAGGTCGCGCAGGTAGGCGAGGTTGGACCAGCCGGTGCCGAAGTCGTCCACGGCCAGCGACACCCCGAGGTCGACCAGCCCGTGCAGGGTGCGCAGCGCCTCGTCCTCGGGCCCGACCACGGTCGACTCGGTGATCTCCAGCTGCAACCGGGCCGGGTCCAGTCCGGTGCTGTCGAGGATCCGGCCGAGATCGGTGACCAGCGCGGCGCTGCGGGCCTGCCGGACCGCGAGGTTGACGTTGAGCTGCGGGGCGGCGTCGCCGAACCGCTTGATCCAGTCCGCGGCCTGGCCGCAGGCCTGCTCCAGCACCCAGCGGCCGAGCGGCATGATCAGCCCGGTCTCCTCGGCGGTGGTGACGAACTCGTCCGGGCCGAGCACGCCGAGCTGCGGGTGGCGCCAGCGCACCAGCGCCTCCACGGCGGCCAGTCGGCCGTCCGCCAGGCGGTACAGCGGCTGGTAGTCGATGAAGAACTCGCCGCGGTCCAGGGCGGCGGGCATCCGCACCGACACCGCGTAGCGGCTGACCGCGCGGGCGTTCTCCTTGGGGTCGAACAGCGTCCAGCGGCCGCGGCCGGCCTCCTTGGCGCGGTAGAGCGTGAGGTCGGCGGCACGGACGGCGGCGCCGGGGGTGGTGGTGGACACCCGGCGCTCCAGCACGCCGACGCTGGCGCCGACGGCGAGCTTGTGGTCGCCGATCAGCACCGGCCCGGACAGTGCCTTGAGCACGGTCTTCGCGGCGGCCACCGCCTCCTGCTCGCCCCGGCACTTCTCCAGCAGGACGACGAACTCGTCGCCGCCGAGCCGGGCCACCAGGTGGCCGAGCGGGGTGAGGGCGGCCTTCAGCCGGGCGGCGACGGCGGCCAGCAGCTGATCGCCCATGTCGTGGCCGAGACTGTCGTTGACCACCTTGAAGCCGTCGAGGTCGACGTAGCAGAGGCCGAACCGGGCTCCGGGCTCGGGCTCCTCGAACAGCTTCTCCAGCCGCTCGAAGAAGGCCGCGCGGTTGGGCAGGCCGGTCAGCGGGTCGTGGGTGGCCTGGTGGCGCAGCCGCTCCTGGAGCCGGTAGCGGTCGGTGACGTCCTCCAGCATCGCGACCTGGTACTGCGGCGAGCCGTCGTCTTCGCGGATCAGCGAGACGGTCAGGTGGGTCCAGACGATCTCGCCGTCCTGGCGGTAGTACGGCTTGTCGAACTGGAAGTAGTCCCGCTTGCCGCTGATCAGCTCCTCGTACGCCTCCCACACGCCCGGGGTGTCCTCGGGGTGGACGAGATCGTTGACCCGGCGGCCGACCATGTCCTCCGGGCCGGCGCCGAACAGCTCCTGCACGGCCTTGTTGACGGCCAGGATGTTGCCGTCGGTGTCGCCGATGGCGATGCCGATCGCGGCGCTCTCGAACAGCGCCCGGAACCGGGCCTCGGAGTCGCGCAGGGCCCGCTCGGCCTCCTTGCGGGCCGTGTCGGCGGCGGTGCGGATCGCCTCCTGCTCGCTCAGCGTGCGCTCGCGCAGGGCGGCGGCCCAGCCGGCCGCGAAGGCGCCGGTCAGGGCCGGTCCGCGGTCGTCGTGGACGGTCTGTGCCTGGAGCAGCTCGACCGCCCGGGCCAGCAGCACCGGGTCGGTGAAGTGCGCGTCGACCAGTTCGGCGCCGGCCTGCGCGGCCAGCCTCGGCTCGAACGGCTCGTCCTCCTGGGCGCGGTGCAGCAGCGCCGCGGTGCGCGCGACCAGCCGACCGAGCAGGCCGGGGTGGACGGCGATGCCGTGGTCGGCGGAGAGCAGCCGGGACCACTCCTCGTGGAAGCGCTCCGCGTTGCCGCGCACCGGGGTGGTACTCATCTGCTGAACCTGGTTCCTCTGGTGTGCGCGCCGGTCTCGGCGGGCGCGACGCCGGGTGCGACGACCGGGCCGACGGCGGGTGCGACGACCGCGCCGACGGCAGGTGCGACGGCAAAGCCGACGGCGGCCGCCGCACGGTGCGTATGGCCGTCGGCGCGTCGTCCGTCGGCGCCTCGTTCGTCGCGTCCGCTCAAGGGCGGATCCCCACGCCCGCCACCCCGGCGATCCGCTCGGGGTGCTCGCCGACCGTACCGGGCTGGTCCGGGCGCCACAGCGGCAGGTGGACCACGCCCGGCTCGACCAGCTCGAAGCCGGAGAACATGGCGGTGATCTGCTCGTGGGTGCGCATGGTCAGCGGGGTCGGCGTCCTGCGGTAGAGCTCCTGGTGGTCCTCGGCCTGGTCCGGCCGCTCCTCCAGGGAGGCGTGCGAGAGCACCAGCGCGCTGCCGGGCGGGAGGGCGTCGCGGATCATGCCGATCAGCTTCCACGGGTCCTCGTCGTCGCTGACGAAGTGCGCGACGGCGACCAGCAGCACGGCCACCGGCTCGCCGGCCGCCAGCAGCCGGGCGACCTCGGGGCGGGCCAGCAGGTCGACGACGTCGCGCAGGTCGGCCTGGACGACGTCGCTGTCCGGGTCGTTCTCCAGCAGCAGGCGGCTGTGCGCGACGGCGACCGGGTCGCGGTCCACGTAGACGACCTTCGCCTCGGGGCGGATCGCCCGGGCGATCTCGTGCACCGGGCTGAAGGTCGGGATGCCGGAGCCGACGTCCACGAAGCGGGTGACGCCCCGCTCGGCGAGGAACGTCACGGCGCGGCGCAGGAAGGCGCGGTTGGAGCGCATGATCTGCGGCAGTTCCGGCCACAGGGCGATCGCCTTGCGGGCCATCTCCCGGTCGACCTCGAAGTTGTGGGAGCCGCCGAGGTAGTAGTCGTAGACGCGTGCGGCGTTCGGTTTGTCCAGGTCCATGCCTTCAGGAACCCAGCTCGGTCGCCGCATGACCGTGACTCCTTCATTCCGATTCTGGGGTTACAGCCTCCTGGGGATGCTGCCGTGTCTGATGAGACTACAAGCACAGAAGAGCCTCCCCCGCACCCCGAAGGGCCGCAAGCGGAGTGAGCCCTTCCCGGCGGGCGGGCGTTTCCGGTTCGTTCACCTCCGATCCGGGCCGGCGTCGCGGACCAGCGGGGCAACCTGGCAACCGTCCACCAGCGTTCGCCCCTCGGGCCGGCCGGGCCCCACTAGGGTGGGCCCGTGGACCCCAACCACTACCGATTCCGGGGCGTCTGGCGGCTCGCGGCTCCGGCACCCGCCGTGTACGCGGCGCTTGAGGACGTACGGAGCTATCCGTTGTGGTGGCCGGAGATCCGCGAGGTCCGGCCGACAGGCGAGGACTCCGGGGACGTGGTGGTGCGCGCGCTGCTGCCGTACCGCCTGGTGATCGGCCTGGAGGCGAGCCGGCGCGACCCGGTCGCCGGGGTGCTGGAGGTGGCCATGCGGGGCGACCTGGCCGGGTGGTCGCGGTTCACGGTGACGCCGGACGGGCCGGACGGGCCGGACGGCGCGGGTGGCGCGGGTGGCGCGGGTGGCGCGGGAAGCCGGGTGCTGTTCGAGGAGGACAGTCGACCGGGCAAACCCCTACTGCGCCGGCTCTCCCTGCCGCTGCACCCGCTGTTCCGGGCCAACCACGCGGTGATGATGCGCCGGGGGCGGCGGGGGCTCGCGGCGTACCTGGCGGAGCAAGGCGGGGAAGTCGGGGCGGGGCGCGGTGACGGATGGCGGCGGGTGACAGCGAACAGATGACAGACGACAGCTTTCAGCGAACAGATAACAGATTTCGAAATCTGTCATCTGTCCGCCCCACCCCGGCCTCCACCCCCCACCCCGACTTCGGCTTCGACGCCCCCTTCGACCGCGCCGGCACCGGCAGCAGCAAGTGGGCCCGCGCCACCGCCCTCGGGGTGATCCCGATGGGCCTCGCCGACATGGACCTCCCCGGTCCGCCCGCCATCGCCGAGGCGCTGGAACGGCGCGCCCGCCACCGCGCGTACGGCTACACGGTCTGCGACCCGGCCGGGCGGGCGCTGGTGGCCGACTGGTATCGCACCCGGCACGACGCCGCGGTGGACCCGGACTGGATCCTGCTGCTGCCCTGCGGCCCCCGCACCGCACTGCGCGTCCTGCTGGAGAGCGTCCTCCCGGACGCCGCCCGCCCGCAGGCCCCCGTCCTCCTCCCCACCCCCGAGTGGGGCGGCTTCGCCCAGCTCTGCCGCGCGGCCGGCCTCCCGTACCGCGAACTGCCGCTGCCCCTGGGCCCGGACGGCTACCGGCTGCCGAGCGGCCCGCTCCCCCGCCCCGCCACCGCCCTGCTGCTGAGCAGCCCGCACAACCCCTCCGGCAGGGTGTGGCCGGCCGACGCGGTGCGCGCACTCGCCGCCCGGGCGGCGGAGAGCGGCGCGCTGCTGGTCTCGGACGAGGTGCACGGCGACCTCACTCACCCCGGGCATGCGCACCCCGTCGCCGTCACCACCGCCGACCCGGCGCACCGGCACCTCGTCGTCACCCTTAACTCCGTCGGCAAGACCTTCAACTGCTCCGGCATTCCGAGCAGTTTCGCGCTCGTCCCGGACCCTGGACTGCGCGCCCGGTTCGCCGAGGCCCTGGCCGGCTACGGCCTCTGGGAGGGCGGCCTACTGGAGCAGACCGTGCAGCAGGCGGCGCTGCGCGAGGGCGGCCCCTGGCTGGACACGCTGCTCGATCACCTCGCCGCCGCCCGCACCCGGCTCACCGACCGGCTCGGGCCCGCCGTCCGCTCCGCCCCGCAGGCCTCCTACCTGCTCTGGCTGGACGCCGCCGCGCTCGGTCTGCCGCCCGCCGAGGCCCGTCGGACCCTGCTGGAGCGCTGCGGCCTGGAGGCCTCCGACGGCGCCGAGTTCGGGCCGGGCGGCCGGGGTTCGCTGCGTCTGAACTACGCCCTGCCGAGCCCGGTGCTGGCGACCGTCCTGGAGCGGCTGGAGCGCCTGGAGCGCCCGTGACCCCGGCATGTGCCCGGCCGGAGCCGCGCCCGCGCCTGCCCGTCGGCCGCCCGGAACGCCCCCGGTTCACCCGTTCGCCGCACCCCCGACCTGCGGAAACGAACGTTCACACGATTTTTGCGGAGCACCTCCGCATGCTCCGTAGCAGACTGGGCAAAGTAGACCGGGCCACAAATCGTGAGGGCCGCAAAATCGTGATCCCGAGGATGGTGAGTCCGGTGTTACCGACGTCCCACATCACTCCGCCCGACCGGCAGAGCACGCCCCCGCCCCCGCCGGGGGTGAGCCCGTTGACCGAATCGGGGGCGCGCAGCCACGTCGCGGGCGTCTGTTTCAAGATCGGACCGCCCCGCCTGGTCGGGGTGGAAGTCGAATGGTTCGTCCACGACGACCGATGTCCCACCCGGCCCGTACGGCCCGAACTGCTCCACGCCGCACTGGAGTCGCTGCCCCTGGGCGGCCCGGACGGCACCTCGCTCCCCTCCGGTTCGCGTCTCACGCTCGAACCCGGCGGACAGGTCGAGCTCAGCTCCCCGCCCGCCACCGGCCTGCTGGCCTGCGTCGAGGAAACCCGACGCGATCTGACCGCCCTGCGGGCCGCCTTCGCGGCGCAGGGCCTGCGGCTCACCGGCACCGGGACGGACCCTCTGACCCGCCCCCGACGGATGGTCCTGGACCACCCCCGCTACCTCGCGATGGAGCGCTTCTTCGACTCCGCCGGGCCCTGGGGCCGGATCATGATGACCGGTACCGCGTCGGTGCAGGTGTGCCTGGACGCCGGCGAAGCCGACGGCCCCCACGAGGTCGGACGCCGCTGGCGGCTGGCCCATCTGCTGGGCCCGGTCCTCGTCGCCGCCTTCGCCAACTCCCCTATTCTGGACGGCAGTCCGACCGGCCACCGGTCCACCCGCCAGGTCGTCTGGTCCCGGATGGACCCGACCCGAACGCTAGCCCCGGAGCCCGACCACGGAGACCCGCGCGAAGCCTGGGCCCAGTACGTGCTGGACGCCGACGTGCTGTGCGTACGACGCCCCGAGGGCCTGCCCTGGACGGCGCAGCCCGGACTGACCTTCCGCGACTGGATCCGCGGCGCGGGCGAACGGCCGCCCACGCTCGACGACTTGGACTACCACAGCACCACCCTCTTCCCGCCGGTGCGCCCGCGCGGCCACCTGGAGCTGCGGATGATCGACGCCCAGCCCGGGGACGGCTGGGTGGTGCCGACCGCGCTGGTCACCGCGCTGCTGGACGACCCGGTGGCCGCCGACGCCGCGCTGGCCGCGCTGGAGCCCTTGGAGCCCCCCGGTCGGACCGGAGCGAACATTCCGCGCCCGCCGCGCAGTGACGCCTGGCGCCGCGCCGCCACCCTGGCGACGGCCGACCCCGGGCTGCGCCGGGCCGCCCTCGCCTGCTTCGCCGCCGCCGACGCGGCGCTGGGCCGCCTGCCCGGCGCCGGACGACTGCGCGCCACCGTCGCCGAGTTCGCCGAGCGCTACCCCGCGCGCGGCCGCTGCCCGGCCGACGACCAGCTGGACGCCCTGCGCTCCGGCACCCGACGCACTCCCCCGGAGGAGGCCGCACCATGACCGACATCCGACCCCACGGGGATGCCGGGGCAGACAGCACGGACCGCACCGCCGGAGTCCTCGGCGCCCTCGGCACCCTGGACGGCCTCGGCACCGAGGCGCTGCGCGAGAGCATCGCCACCGAGCTGCTGGCCGCCCGCGCCCGGACCGCCGCGCTGACCGACTGCGTCGAGGACGGCGACCTCACCGCCCAGCACTCCCCGCTGATGTCCCCGCTGGTCTGGGACCTCGCGCACATCGGCAACCAGGAGGAGCTCTGGCTGCTGCGCAACGTCGGCGGCCGCGATCCGATGCACCCCGAGATCGACCCGCTGTACGACGCCTTCCAGCACCCCCGCGCCGAGCGCCCCAGCCTGCCGCTGCTGCCGCCCGCCGAGGCCCGCGCCTACGCCCACGAGGTGCGCGGCCGGGTGCTGGACCTGCTGGCGGCCAGCCCGCTGGAGGGCGCGCCGCTGCTGGAGGCCGGGTTCGCGTTCGGCATGATCGCCCAGCACGAGCAGCAGCACGACGAGACGATGCTGATCACCCACCAGCTCCGCAAGGGCGAGCCGGCCCTGGCCGCTCCCCCACCGCCGCCCGCGCCCGCCGACGCGGCCACGCTGCCCGCCGAAGTCCTCATCCCCGCAGGCCCGTTCACCATGGGCACGGACACCGAGCCGTGGGCGCTGGACAACGAACGCCCGGCCCACACCGTCGACCTTCCGGCCTTCCTGCTGGACACCACCCCGGTCACCAACGCCGCCTACCAGCGCTTCATCGCGGACGGCGGCTATGACGACCCGCGCTGGTGGACGCCGGAGGGCTGGGCGCACCGACGGCAGGCCGGCCTGACCGCCCCGCTTTTCTGGCGCCACCAGGACGGCCAGTGGCTCCGCCGCCACTTCGGCACGCTCGCCCCGGTCGAACCGAACGAGCCGGTGCTGCACGTCAGTTGGTACGAGGCGGACGCGTACGCCCGATGGGCCGGACGGCGACTGCCGACCGAGGCGGAGTGGGAGAAGGCGGCCCGGCACGACCCGGCCACCGGCCGGTCCCTCCGCTACCCCTGGGGCGACCGGCCCCCCGGCCCCGAGCACGCCAACCTCGGCCAGCGCCATCTGCGCCCGGCCCCGGCGGGCAGCTACCCGAAGGGCCAGTCCCCTTACGGCGTCCGGCAGTTGATCGGCGACGTGTGGGAGTGGACGGCCAGCGACTTCCGCTCCTACCCGGGCTTCCGGGCCTGGCCGTACCGGGAGTACTCGGACGTGTTCTTCGGCCCCGAGTACAAGGTGCTGCGCGGCGGCTGCTTCGCGGTGGCGCCGGTTGCCTGCCGGGGCACCTTCCGCAACTGGGACTACCCGGTCCGACGGCAGATCTTCGCCGGCTTCCGCACCGCGCGCAGCCTGGAGGATGCCTGATGTGCCGTCACATCGCCTACCTGGGAGAGCCGGTGGCACCCCGGGAGCTGCTGGTGCACCCGCCGAGCGGGCTGTACCGGCAGTCCTGGGCACCCCGGGTCCAGCAGTACGGCACCGTCAACGTGGACGGCTTCGGCCTCGGCTGGTACGCGGACGGGGACGAGGTGCCCGCCCGCTACCGCCGGACCGGGCCGATCTGGGCGGACGAGACCTTCGCCGACCTCGCCCGGGTGGTCCGCACCCGGTCCCTGCTGGCCGCCGTCCGCTCCGCCACCGAGGGCTGTGCGGCGGGCGAGGGCGCGGCCGCGCCGTTCGCCGCCGAGCGCTGGCTGTTCAGCCACAACGGCGCGGTGGCCGGCTGGCCCGGCAAGCTGGACGCCCTGGCCGCGCTGCTGCCCCCGGCCGAGCTGCTGGAGCTGGAGGCGCGCACCGACTCGGCGCTGCTGTGGGCGCTCACCCTGCACCGGCTGCGGGCCGGCGCCGCACTGGGCGAGGCGCTGGCGGGCACCGTCGCGGACGTCGCCGCGCACACCACCGGGCGACTCAACCTGCTGCTCACCGACGGCGCCGCGATCGCCGCGACCACCTGGGGCGACACCCTGTACCACCGCGCCCTGCCGGGCCTCGGCACCGTAGTGGCCTCCGAGCCGTACGACGACGCGCCGGGCTGGACGCCCGTCCCGGACGGTTCGCTACTGCTGGTCGACGCGCGCGGCATCACCGTGGACCGAATTCCCGGCCGCGACTGACCCCCGACTCTCCCTTCACCTTCTGAACAGAGGAACCACCCTGTCATGGACACCTTCGATCTCGTCCGACTGCTGCCCGCCGACCACTTCAGCACCGCGCTGCGCCGCGACGTGCAGCAGGGGCTGACCTCCGCGCCCAAGTGGCTGCCGCCGAAGTGGTTCTACGACGCGCGCGGCAGCGAGCTGTTCGAGGAGATCACCCGGCTGCCCGAGTACTACCCGACCCGCGCCGAGCGGGCCATCCTGACCGCCCGGGCCGGCGAGATCGCCGCCGCCACCGGCGCCCGGACCCTGGTCGAGCTGGGCTCCGGCTCCTCCGAGAAGACCCGGCTGCTGCTGGACGCGCTGCGCGCGCTCGGCACCCTGGAGACGTACGTCCCGGTGGACGTCAGTGAGAGCGCGCTGACCGCGGCCGGCGCGGCGCTCGCCGCCGAGTACCCCGGGCTCGGGGTGCACGGCGTGCTCGCCGACTTCACCACCCGGCTCGGCCTGCCCCCGGAGGGCGGGCCGCGTCTGGTCGCGTTCCTCGGCGGCACCCTCGGCAACCTGCTGCCCGAGGAGCGCGCGGCCTTCCTGCGCGGTCTGCGCGCCGCCCTGGACCCGGGCGACTTCCTGCTGCTCGGCACCGACCTGGTCAAGGACCCGGCGGTGCTGGTCGCCGCCTACGACGACTCCGCCGGCGTGACCGCCGAGTTCAACCTGAACGTGCTCAACGTGCTCAACCGCGAACTGGGCGCCGACTTCGACCCGGACGCCTTCCAGCACGTCGCGCGCTGGGACGCCGAGCAGGAGTGGATCGAGATGCGGCTGCGCTCGCTGCGCGAGCAGACCGTGAAGATCCCGGCCCTGGACCTGCCGGTGCACTTCACCCGGGGCGAGGAGCTGCGCACCGAGGTGTCGGCGAAGTTCCGCCGGGAGCGGGTGGCCGGGGAGCTGGCCGCGGCCGGACTGCGGCTGAGCCACTGGTGGACCGACCCCGAGGGCCGGTTCGGGCTCTCGCTCGCCTCGCCGGCCTGAGCACCGCATCCGGGGCGCCGGGCGAGGGCAGCTCAATTTGCTTGTTCACCTTACGAATTCTCAGAGCAAAACTTGAGCTTCCCGGTGTACAAGGCTTGAACGAATAGGGGTTACGATCGCGGCTACCGAGCTCAGCGTTGAGTACCAGGAGTCAGATCGTGAGCGTCACCCAGAAGCCCTCCGGGGCGGTCGAGGCCCCCGTGCCCGGCCGCCTCGGCTTCGTCGTCTTCATCACCGCGGCAGCGGCCCTCGGCGGCTTCCTGTTCGGCTACGACAGCTCCGTGATCAACGGCGCCGTCTCGGGCATCCAGGAGAAGTTCGGCGTCGGCAGCGGCGTGACCGGCCTGATCGTCTCCTCGGCCCTGCTGGGCTCGGCCATCGGCGCGGCGCTCGCGGGACGGTTCGCCGACCGGTACGGCCGCATCAAGGTCATGAAGGCGGGCGCGCTGCTGTTCGCGGTCAGCGCCGTCGGCTCGATGCTGCCGTTCTCCGCCTGGGACCTCGCCCTGTGGCGGGTCCTCGGCGGCGCGGCCATCGGCATCGCCTCGGTGATCGCCCCGACCTACATCGCCGAGGTCGCCCCGACCAGGTACCGGGGTCGGCTGGCCTCCTTCCAGCAGGCCGCGATCGTGCTCGGCATCGCGATATCCCAGCTGGTCAACTGGCTGCTGACGCAGGCGGCCGGCGGCGAGACCCGCGGCCAGCTGCTCGGCCTGGAGGCCTGGCAGTGGATGCTCGGCATCTGCGTCGTCCCGGCCGTGGTCTACTTCGTGCTCGCCTCGGTCATCCCCGAGTCCCCGCGCTACCTGATCCAGGCCGAGCGACTGGACGAGGCCCGCAAGGTGCTCGCCGCGGTCGAGGGGGACGGTGTGGACACCGACGCCCGGATCGCCGAGGTCCGGGCCCTGATCGCCTCCGACCACCGCCCGCGTTTCCGCGACCTGCTCGGCGGCCGCTTCGGCCTGCTCCCGATCGTCTGGGTCGGCATCGGCCTGTCGGTCTTCCAGCAGCTGGTCGGCATCAACGTGATCTTCTACTACTCGTCGATCCTGTGGCAGTCGGTCGGCATCGACCAGAGCAACTCGCTGATGATCAGCTTCGTCGGCTCGGTGATCAACATCCTGGGCACCGTGATCGCCATCGTGCTGGTCGACCGGATCGGCCGCAAGCCGCTCGCCCTGATCGGCTCGGCCGGCATGGCCGTCGCGCTCGGCACGGCCGGCTGGGCCTTCTCCTCGGCCACCGGCAGCGGCGACAACCTGACCCTGCCCGACCTCCAGGGCACCATCGCGCTGGTCGCCGCCAACGCCTTCGTGCTGTTCTTCGCGATGTCCTGGGGCGTGGTCGTCTGGGTGATGCTCGGCGAGATGTTCCCCAACCGGATCCGCGCCGCCGCGCTCTCCGTCGCCGCCTCCGCGCAGTGGATCGCGAACTGGGCGATCACCGTCTCGTTCCCGTCGATGTCGCGCTGGAACCTCTCGGCGACGTACCTGATCTACGCCGCCTTCGCGGCGCTGTCCATCCTCTTCGTGGCGAAGTTCATGAAGGAGACCAAGGGCGTCCGGCTGGAGGACATGGGCTGATCCGCCCGCCGGGCGTTCGGCCCCTGCGCCGTTCTCGCCGTCGGCGCGAACGGCGCAGGGGCCGAATCGTTTCTGCGGAGCCGGGCCCGCGCGGCGGACGCTCGCCGGGCGACGGTTCGCGCGGCTGGGTGTACCGACGGGTCAGGGCCGTCAGGCGAGCCGGGCGTAGCGCAGGGCGAGCCCGTCGAGCAGCGCCTCCAGCCCGGTCTCGAAGGCGCCCTCGTCGACCGTCCCCCGGTGCCCGGCCAGCCGGTGCGCCTCCCCCAGGTGCGGGTAGTCGGCCGCGTCGTAGACCTCGGCGTCCGCCGGGAAGCCGGCCGCGAAGGAGGCGAGCGCCGACCCGGTGACGAAGTAGCGCATCAGCGCGCCGATCCGGGTCGCCTGGCCGCGCGGCCAGCCGGACTCGACCAGGTGGCCGAAGACCGCGTCGGCCAGGCGCAGCGCGTTCGGCCGCCGCCCGGGGCCCTGGGCGAGCACCGGGACGATGTTGGGGTGGGCGGCCAGCGCGGCCCGGTAGGAGCGGGCCCAGTCGCGCAGCGCCTCCTGCCAAGTGATCCCGACGCCCCCTGCACTCCCGGAGGTCCCCGAGGTCCCGGAGGCACTGTCGGTCGAGAACATCGACAGGTCGACTTCGCCGATGACGCTGTCCACCACCGCGTCCAGCAGCTCGTCCTTGGTGGCGAAGTGGTTGTAGAGCGAGGGCCCGCTGACCGACAGTTCGGTGGCGAGGCGGCGGGTGGAGAGGGCGTCCAGCCCCTCGTCGTCGATCAGCCGCAGCGCGGCGGCGACGATGCGCTCGCGGCTGAGCAGCGGGGTGCGTGGGCGGGCCATCGCGGCGGGTGCCTCCGGTTCCTCCGGTCGAGTGCGTCGGGGCCGATTCTGGCAGGCGCCCCTTCCCAGCACGGCCTCGGCGGGGCTACAGTCCCCCCATAAAACTTGCAGCGCTAGTTTAATGGGTCCGGCCCCAGCCCGGGCCCTGGACACCGGATTCGGGAGCCACCGTGAACCTGGAGTTGTCCGAGGAGCAGAGCGCCGTCCGGGATCTCGCCGCCTCCTTCACCGACCGCGAGATCGTGCCGTACGCCGCCGAGTGGGACCGCGCCGAGTCCGTCGACCGCGCGATCGTCGGCAAGCTGGCGAAGGTCGGCTTCCTCGGGCTGACCATCCCGGAGGAGTACGGCGGCAGCGGCGGCGACCACCTCGCGTACTGCCTCGTCCTGGAGGAGCTCGGGCGCGGCGACTCGGCCGTGCGGGGGATCGTCTCGGTCTCGCTGGGGCTGGTCGGCAAGTCGGTCAACAGCTTCGGCACCGAGGAGCAGAAGCGGCACTGGCTGCCCCGGCTCACCTCGGGCGAGGCGCTCGCCTGCTTCGCGCTGACCGAGCCGGGCACCGGATCGGACGCCGCCAACCTCACCACCCGGGCCGTCCGGGACGGCGACGACTGGCTGATCAGCGGCGCCAAGACGTTCATCACCAACGGCACCTGGGCCGACGTCGCGCTGGTCTTCGCCCGCACCGGCGGCAGCGAGCCCGAACAGCGGGGCCACCGGGGCATCACCGCCTTCCTGGTCCCCACCGACCTGCCCGGCTTCACCCGCACCGAGATCCACGGCAAGCTCGGCCTGCGCGGCCAGGCCACCGCCGCGCTCTCCTTCGAGGACGTCCGGGTGCCCGACAGCACCCGGCTCGGCGAGGTCGGCAAGGGGTTCACGGTGGCGATGGCCGCACTGGCCAAGGGCCGGATGTCGGTGGCCGCCGGCTGCGTCGGCATCGCCCGCGCCTGCCTGGAGGCCGCGGTCCGCTACGCCGGCGAGCGGGAGCAGTTCGGCAAGCCGATCGCCTCGCACCAGCTCGTCCAGGAGCTGCTGGCCGGCATCGCCGTGGACGTCGAGGCGGCCCGGCTGCTCACCTGGAAGGTCGCCGACCACATCGAGCGCGGCCTGCCGTTCGCCACCGAGTCCTCCGTCGCCAAGCTGTACGCCAGCGAGGCCGCCGTCCGGGCCGCCAACAACGCGCTCCAGGTCTTCGGCGGCTACGGGTTCATCGACGAGTACCCGGTGGGCAAGTACCTGCGCGACGCGCGGGTGATGACCCTCTACGAGGGCACCAGCCAGATCCACCAGCTGCTCATCGGACGCGCCCTCACCGGCGTCAACGCCTTCTGACCCGCCCCCCGGCGCTCCCGAGCGCCTCCGGAGCACCCCCGCCACCCGACAAGGAGCCCGACGACGTGCGTCCCGTCTACTTCGCCGCCGCCCGCCGCACACCCATCGGCCGGCTGCGCGGTGCGCTCGCCACGGTCCGCCCTGACGACCTCTCGGCCACCGTGCTGCGCGCCCTGCTCGCCGACGTACCCGCGCTCGACCCGGCCCGGATCGACGACGTCTACTGGGGCGCCGCCAACCAGGCCGGCGAGGACAACCGCAACGCCGCCCGGATGGCCGTCCTGCTGGCCGGCCTGCCGGAGACCGTACCGGGTGCCACCGTCAACCGGCTCTGCGCCTCCGGCCTGGAGGCCGTCACCCTCGCCGCGCGGGCCATCGGCTCCGGCGAGGCGGACGTGGTGCTGGCCGGGGGCTGCGAGTCGATGACCCGCGCCCCCTTCGTCCTCCCCCGCCCCGACGAGGCGCTGCCGCACCGGATGGAGACCTTCGACACCCGGCTCGGCTGGCGGCTCACCAACCCGCGGATGGCCGAACTGCACGGCGTGCTCAGCATGGGCGAGACCGCCGAGGAGGTCGCCACTCGCTACGGCATCGGCCGGGAGCGCCAGGACGCCTTCGCGCTGCGCAGCCACCAGCGGGCCGGCGCCGCGCGCAAGGACGGGCACTTCGACGCCGAGCTGATCCCGGTCGAGCGGCCGGACGGAGTGACGGTGAGCCAGGACGAGGGCATCCGCGAGGACAGCAGCCTGGCCAAGCTCGCCGGGCTCAAGCCGGTGTTCCGCCCCGGGGGCACGGTGACCGCCGGGAACGCCTCGCCGATGAACGACGGCGCGGCCGGACTGGCCCTGGTCAGCGAGGAGGCGCTGCGTGACCTCGGGCTCCAGCCGCTCGGCCGGTACGTGGCCGGCGCCTCGGCCGGGGTGCACCCGGACGTGATGGGCATCGGCCCGGTCCCGGCGACGGCGAAGGTGCTCACGCGGGCCGGCTGGTCGCTCGCCGACCTGGACACCGCCGAGCTGAACGAGGCCTTCGCCGCACAGGCGCTCGCCTCCGCCGACGGCATCGGCTTCGACCCGGAGCAGGCCGAGGAGGTGGTCAACCCCAGCGGCGGGGCGATCGCGCTCGGCCACCCGCTGGGCGGCTCCGGCGCCCGCATCCTCACCACCCTGCTGCACCGGATGCGCCGGACCGGCGCCCGGCGCGGCCTGGCCACCATGTGCGTGGGCGTGGGGCAGGGTACGGCCGTGCTGGTCGAGAACGTCTGACACCTCCCACCCACCTCTTGATCCAATCTTCCGAGGAGTTCACATGACGCGGTTCGCTGGGAAGGTCGCGGTCGTGACCGGCGCGGCGCAGGGCATCGGGGCGGCCACCGCCCGCCGACTGGCCGAGGAGGGCGCGGCGGTCGCCGTGGTCGACCTCACGGCCGAGCGCGCGGCCGGGACGGTCGCCGAGATCACCGCCAAGGGCGGCACCGCCCGGGCGTACGGCTGCGACGTGGCCGACTACGACGCCGTGGAGGCGGTGTTCGCGCAGGTCGCGACGGACCTGGGCGGGGTGCACGTCCTGGTCAACAACGCCGGGATCACCCGGGACAACCTGTTCTTCAAGATGCCCAAGTCCGACTGGGACGCGGTGCTGACGGTCAACCTGACCAGCGCGTACAACTGCTGCCACGTCGCCCAGAAGTACATGGTGGCGCAGAAGTACGGGAAGATCGTCTCGCTCAGCTCGCGCTCCGCCCTCGGCAACCGGGGCCAGGCCAACTACGCCGCCGCCAAGGCCGGCATCCAGGGCCTCACCGCGACCCTGGCGATCGAGCTCGGCCCGTTCAACGTCAACGTCAACGCCGTCGCGCCCGGGTACATCGCCACCGCGATGACCGCCGCCACCGCCGAGCGGGTGGGCAGCAGCGCCGAGGAGCACCAGGCCGAGGTCTCCGCCCGGACTCCGCTGCGCCGGGTCGGACAGCCGGAGGAGATCGCCTCGGTGGTCGCCTTCCTGGCCAGCGAGGACGCCTCGTACGTCAGCGGTCAGACCCTGTACGTCAACGGCGGGGCTCGCTAGGGGCAGGCCTGACGAAGCGTCACCCGGCCGTCCCGGGTGGGAGGTTACCTTCCCCTGGGGCGGCCTTTACCTTTTCGCGTGGCCGAGCATGACCATGCCCTTGATCATATGACCCCTCCAAATGACTATGGCATGATCATGTAGCTATCGATGGGATGGCCGCACCGACCCGACCGGACCTGGTCGGGCCCTGCGTCCCAAGGAGTCCCATGGGCAGCCCCGCCACCCTCCGCCGCGCCCTGGCTCTGCTCGCCGTGGGGGCCACCGCCCTCACGGCCGGCACCATCGCCGTACCGGCCGCCGGCACCGCGATCGCCGCCCCCACGCACGACCTCTCGGGCGTCCACGTCCGCCCCGCCTCCTTCGGACACCAGAGCGCCAAGGGCCGCCCCGCTCCGCTGAGCACCACTCAGTGCGTCAGCCAGATCGGCATCCACTGCTACTCGCCGCTCCAGTACCGGACCGCCTACAACCTGGACCCGCTGTACCAGGAGGGCATCACCGGCAAGGGCCGCACGATCGTCATCGTCGACTCCTTCGGCTCCCCGACCATCCAGCACGACCTGGAGGTCTTCGACAAGCAGTGGGGCATCAAGGACACCAACGTCGAGGTGGTCAAGTGGGGCGACGTCCCCGCGTTCGACCCGACCAACCCCGACCACACCGGCTGGGCCGGCGAGACCACCCTGGACGTCGAGTACGCCCACGCCGTCGCCCCTGACGCGCACATCATCCTGGTCGAGACCGGCGTCTCCGAGACCGAGGGCACCACCGGCCTGCCCGAGATGATGGACGCCGAGAAGGCCCTCATCAAGGCCGGCCGCGCCGACGTCATCTCGCAGAGCTTCGGCGCCACCGAGAACACCTTCCCCGGTTACGACAAGGGCGACTTCAAGTCCCTCACCGACCTGCGGTACGCCTTCCAGGCCGCCGCCGACCACAACGTGACCGTGCTCGCCGCCTCGGGCGACAACGGCGCCACCGACGCCATGGAGAACGGCACCGACCTGTACCCGTACAAGGTCAACTCCTGGCCGTCCTCGGACCCGCTGGTCACCTCCATCGGCGGCACCCAGCTCACCCTGGACGACTCCGGCAAGCGCACCGCGCCCGACAAGGTGTGGCGCGACAAGTCCGGCGCCGGCGGCGGTGGCGTCTCGGGCATCTTCGAGCGCCCGTGGTACCAGGCCGGCGTCGCCAATGTCACCGGCAACCACCGCGGTACCCCGGACATCAGCATGAGCGCGGCCGTGGACGGCGCCGCCTGGACCTATGAGTCCTACGACCCGACCTCGGTCGGCTGGCACCTCACCGGCGGCACCAGCGAGGCCACGCCGCTGTTCTCGGGCGTCGTCGCGCTCGCCGACCAGCTCGCCGGCCACCGCCTCGGCCAGCTCAACTGGCGCCTGTACGGCATGAACCTGCTGCCGAGCCAGTGGAGCGGCATCGTGGACGTGAAGGAGGGCGACAACGGCTGGGAGGGCGTCACCGGCTACAACGCCACCCCGGGCTACGACCTCGCCAGCGGCCTGGGCACCATCGACGGCGCCAAGTTCGTGCACGCGATCGCCGCTCGCTGAGCCGAGGGGCTGCCCGGTAGCGGGTGACAAGTAACAGCGAACAGATGACAGATTTCGAAATCTGTCATCTGTTCGCTGTTTTCTGTTCGTTGTTCTCTGTCTGCTGTCACCGGCCCACTGTCACCGGCCTGCTGTTCCCAGCCGCCCGCCGCTCCCTGTCGCCGCTCTCTGTCGGCGGTCCCCCGTCAGCGGCCTCCCGTCAGCCGGTGGCGGCCAGTTGGGCCAGGTAGCGTTCCGCGGCGCGGAGCTTGCGGTTGTCGGGGCCCGGGAGGTAGGCGCGCAGTTCGATGATCTCCGGGGCGATCCGGATGGCCTCCGCGCGGTCGGCGATCGCGCGCCAACAGGCCTCGGCGTTGGTGGCCGCCCGCTGGGTCTCCGGGTGGTCCGCGCCCTGGGAGCGGAGCAGCGTCAGCGCCACCTCGCGGTAGATGTCCGCGGCCTCGGCCGGCCGACCCGCGAGCCGGCACACGTGCGCCCGAACCTGCCGCACCTGGAGCACCGGCTCGGACACGGCCCCGTGCTCGGCGATCGCCTCCAGTTCGAGAGCGAAGGCCAGGTCGGTGGCGGCGGCGTGGTCCCCGGCATCGGCGCTGCGGACGATCCGTCCGATGACCTCGCGGTAGTCCGCGCGGGGCCGATCGGCCACGGGCGGCTCGTCGGCCGGCCCTTCGTTCCGGGGCGCGGCCTCGGACGGCACCTCGTCAGCAGCCGTCTCGCCGACAGCCGTAGCGTCGGCCGGCGCGACCTCGGCGGGCGCGTCGGCCACGGGCGCCTCGGCCAACGTCGATTCGGCCGCGGGCGATTCGTCCACCGGCGCATCCCTGTCGGGATTCCCCGCGGCGGGAACCTCCTCAGCGGGCGCCTCGTCCGTCGGAACGGGCTTCGTCGGTACAGGCTCCGCCGGGACGGCGTCCACGGGTGGCGCCTCCACGGCCTCCGTCTCCTCCACCGCCACCACTACCGCTTCGGAGGCCACCACGGCCCGCTCCAGCGGGAGTTCGGGCTCCGGGGTGACGCCCTCCGGCTCCGGTCGGGGCTTGCGCAGCGTGACGCCCACCGGGGGCGCGGTCTCCACGGGCACCGCGTCGACGGGGGCGGGCTTGCGCAGCGTGACACCCGGTGCCGCAGCGGCCTCGCCCGCCTTCAGCAGGCTGACCGGACGGGCCGGTCGCGGCGGGGTGGGCGGTACGCCCGGCTTGACCAGGCTGACCGGGCCGCCGACGGTGACCGGATCCGCAGCGGACGCGCCCGACACGGCCGACGGCGCGGGCACCACCGGCGGTGCGGGCACCGGCCGGTCGGCGCCGGCGTCCCGCGGCTCCGTCGGACGCGACGGCAGCGGCGGCGGCACCTCGGCCACCGCACCCTCCCCGCGCCGGGCGGTGTTGCGGAAGAACGGGCGGTCCGGGGAGTGCGTGGCCAGGATGACCACGTCCGGCCGCAGCACCGAGTACACCTGCTGCCGCAGTTGCTCGGGCGCGAGCACCTCGCCGGCGCCGGGTCGGCCGCCGTGCAGCGCCTCGATCAAGGCGCGGGTGAAGGTGCCGATCTGCTCCGGGTCCGGGCTGACCACCGCCCACAGCGGGATGCCCTCGCTGAGCGGCGAGACGGTGCCCTGGAGGTACGGCCAGACGTTCTGGTCGGCGCTCAGGTCGGCGATGACGAGGGTCTGCCATTCGGCCGGACGGTGGCTCAGCTCGGCGGCGATGGCCTGCCAGGGCAGGCCGTCCTGCTTGGCGTCGCGCAGGGTCAGCTGGAGCTGCCCGCCGCGCTTGTCGGCGACGACGTGGCCGCCGAGGTGGATCAGCAGCGGCCCGGGGTGCCGGGAGGCGGCGCGCAGGTGGGCGAGGACGGTGTGCGGGTCCCCGGCGCCGGGGAGGTGGACGGCGTCCACCGCGTCCGCGGCGAGCAGCACCTGCGGCGAGACGGCGGCGAGCATCGCCGAGAGCACCGGCGCCTGGGTCGGGCCGCCGCGGCCCCAGGTGCGGCGGCCGGAGTTGCCGTACCCGCCCTCGATCACCAGGATCCGTCCGCGCGGCGCGGCCCCGAGCCCGCCCGCGCCGACGGCGGCACCTTGCGCCGCGCCCTGGGCCGGGAACGGCGGCGGGCTCGTCGGGGCCGCGGCCCCGACGGCGGGCATTCCGGTAAGGGTCCACCCGGTGGGCGCGACAGGCGGCGCGGCCGGGGGCGCGGGCGGCGGCACGGGCGCCTGCCCGACCGGCTGCGCACCCCCCTGCGCGCCCGTCCCGACAACCGGCGCGGAAGTCGGGGCGGCGATCGGAGCGGGAACCGCCGCAGGCGCCGGCGGCGGCTCGTACAGCGCGGCCGGACCGGGCGGATGTTCCTCGGCCGGCAGGCGCGGCGGCGGTACGACGTCCCAGGGACCCGAGTCCGCTGCCGGGTCGGGACCTCCGGAAACCGCTGTCGTCTCCGCCATCTCCTGGTCACCGCCCCGCCCCGCCGCTCCCGCGGCGTCTGATGCCCTTGCCTGCGTGGTGCCTGCCACCACACTCCGTGCGCGCCACCCTACGAGATCCCGGCTCGCCCGTTCCAGGCCGGGTCGCCGATCGGCGCGCCACAGCGCCCACGCCGCCCTGGCTAAGGTGCCGTCATGATCGATGCCGGACGCCCCTTTGTGTTCCTCGACGTCGACGGTCCGCTGATCCCCTTCGGCGACCCGCCCGCGGGCGGCTACCCGACCTTCCGCAGCCCGTACGTCCCGTCCGGCGCGGCCCAGGGCTGGAGTCCGCTGATCGCCCGTGTGGACCCGGAGTTGGGGCCTCGGCTGCTGAGTCTGCCGGGCGAGCCGGTCTGGGCCACGACATGGCTGGAGGACGCCAATGAGTGCCTCGCGCCCTGGCTCGGCCTGCCCCGACTGCCCTTCGTGGACTGGTCGCTGGAGGAGACGGGCGACATCGACGAGCCGCCCGGCCTGCACTGGAAGACCCGTGGGCTGGCCGCCTGGGCGGGCGGGCGGCCGTTCGCCTGGGTGGACGACGAGATCACCGGGGCAGACCGCCGCTGGGTCGACGCCCACTACCCCGCCCGCGCCCTCCTCCACCGGGTGGACCCCCGACGCGGGCTCACCGAGGCGGACTTCAGCGCCCTGGACGCCTGGCTGCGGAGCGTCTGACCGGCCGCACGCCCGCGCCGTCGGCCCGTCGACAGGACTGCCCGACCACCCCCGTGGGAGTGGCCGGGCAGTCGGCGAGGCTGGTCAGGAACCCGCGAGCAGGTCCCGCAGCAGGGCGACGGTGTCGGCGTCCAGATCCCGCCCGGTACGGCGGCTGAGCGCGTCCAACCGGTTGACGGCGCGCAGGAGTTGGTCCCGGGCGCCGGCCGAGGCGTACGCGTAGAACAGGTCCCGGTGCAGCAGTTCGACGTCCGGTGCGACGGCGAGGCCCCGGAAGACGGCGGCCTCGGCGCTGCGGTGGTCGCCGTACTGGAGCCGGCGGGCGGCCAGTTCGTGGGCGGTGTCGACGATCGCCGCGATCATGTCCTGCCGCTCGGCCTCGGCCCAGCCGTACGAGGCCGGCGGGGCCTCGGCGAACGGGGCGCCGCGGACCAGGGCCAGGGCGTGGGCGAGGGCGGCGTCGGCGGTGGCACTGGTGCTGCGCATGCCGCGCCGGTAGAGGCTGCGGAACTCGTCCCAGTCGCAGGTGACGGCAGGGGCGAAGGAGTAGCCCTCGGCGCCCTCGGTGGGCAGGAAGGCGCGGCCCTCGGGCGAGCTGCCGAACCAGGCGGCCAGGTCGGCGAGTTTGGCCGGCAGCGGGCTCTGGGCGTCGGCCGCGGTGGGGTGCGGGTCGAGGTGTGCCGCACCGGGGTGCAGGTCGTGGTCCAGGGCGTGGCGGTCGGAACCGGGGCGCAGCGCCAGGTAGACGGCCAGTTCGGTGAGCCTGGGCGGCGCGCCGGGTGCGGCGACGCCGAGGGTTCCGGCGACGTCCACCGGGCCGAGCAGCCGGATCCGGGGGGCGTTGCGCGGGGCGTGCGCCTCCGGGGAGCGGAGGATGGCGAGCAGGTCGTCGCTGTCGCTGCGGCCGGTGGTGGTCCGGGCCGCAGGGGCGACCTGGGCGACCGCCGCGGGCCCGGGTTCGGGTTCGGGTTCGGGTTCGGCCGTACCGGCGGCGCCCCCGGTCTCGGCGTGCTCCGCGGTCTCGGCGGCCTCCGGCACGTCCGCCGTCTCGGCCGTGACGGCCTCGGCCTGCGCGGACTCCTCCTCCGGCTCCACGGCCGGCTTCGGTACGACCGGCTGCACGGCGAGGACGACGGTGGCCGTGGACTCCGAGGAGGCGCCCTCCTCGCCCTCCGACGGGCCCGGCCGCCGCAGGTCGCGGGTGGTCTCGTCGGTGGCCGCCTGCCGGCCCTGCCCGTTGACGGCGAACCGCGCCGGACCGGCCGGCACCTGCGCCGGCACCGAAGCCGGACCGGGCACGGCGTCCACACCCGAGCCCGAGCCCGAGGCGAGGGTCGGGGCCGGAGTCACCGGATCGGTGCCCGCGAACGGGCTGGCCCCGGTGCCGATGACCCGCGCCACCAGCCGCGGCCCGGCGACCCCGGCCGCTTCCCCGTCCGGCTCCGGCCCGATGCGCGAAGCCCCGATGCCCGAAGCCCCGATACCCGAGGCCCCGACGGCGGCCAGCACCGGTACGGCGACGGGCAGTTCGGTCGTGTCGGGGTCGTCCTCCGGCCCGTCCAGGGTCCAGGCCGGGGCCGGGTGCTGGGTGGTGTCGTCGGCCGCCCGGAGCAGCTCGGCGACCTGGTCGTACTGCTGCCCGCTGAGCCGTTGCAGCTCGACGGTGAGGTGCAGACCGGGGATCGCCGCCTGACCGGAGGTCGGCAGGGTCCAGCGGGCGACCGGGCCAGTGCCGCGCTCGGGGGCGCGGGTGACCACCGCGACGCAGGTGCGCGGACGGGCGTCGAGCAGGCGCCCGAGCTCGGCCGGGATCTCCCCGCCGGGCTGGTGGGCGCAGAGCACGATCTCGGGCGTCCAGGACTCGTCGGCCTGGCCCCGGCTGCGGGCTTCGCGCGGGCTGGTGGCCTCGGCGGCGACCAGGGTGGCGCGGGCCTTGGCGGTGCGCGGGCCGAGGGCGGCGAGCGCGGCCTCCAGGGTCGGGTGGCGGTGCACACGTTCGGCGGCCGGGCCGCTGATCGGCACCTCCTCGGCGAGGTCCACCAGGTGCAGGTGGAGCCGGTCGGCGAGCGGGCTGTGGGCCAGCTCGATGGCGAGGGTGCGCAGCACGTCGCGGGCGTCGTCCGGGTGGCCGGACAGGTGGAGCAGCCGGACGGCCTCCAGGTCGGCGAGGACCACCGAGCCGTCCGGCGAGGTGCCGAGGGTGACCAGGGCGGGGTACGGCGCGGGGGTCTTCCGGGCCTGGCCGGGGCTGAGCAGGTCGCCGGAGTCGGCGCTGCACCACCACACGTTGGCGGCGTGCGCGGCGCGGAACGGCGCGATCGGCGTGGCCGGGCCGGACAGGTGCAGCTCGACGGTCTGGCCCTGGGTGATCCGGGCGGCGACGATGGCGGGCAGCCGCTTGCCGCCGCGCACGGTGTTGCGGGCCAGGGTGCGCAGGGCGCGGTCCAGCAGGTCCAGTCCGGCGTTGTCCTGCCGGGCCATCAGCTCGTTCTCGAAGGCGGCGGCCTCGGCGCCGGGCATCGCGATGCGGTGCCGGGGGCGGCGGGCGCGCTGCTGGGTGCCGCGCTTGTGGGCGACGGTGCCGATCATGATGGCGGCGAGCAGGACGCCGACGGTGGAGGCCGTGAGGGCGACGGTGTAGTCGCCGTCGGAGGCCGGGTCGGCGTGCGCGGCGGGGGCGGGCGCCTTGGTCGGCGCGTGCGTGGGCGCCGGGGCCGGAGCCGACTGCGGCGCGCCCGGAGCGGGGGCGCCCGCCGCCGGAGCCTGATCGGCCGGAGCGGGAGCGGGAGTCTGGGCCGGAGCCTGGTCGGCCGGAGCCGGAGCCGGAGAGGCGGCCGCGGCCCCCGGCACCGTGAGCACCATCCCGGGCACCACCACGTCCGGGTTCGTCAGCTGCTCCCCGTCCGGTGCCTGCACCCCCTTGTTCGCTTCGAACAGCTTCGGCCACTGCTCACCGTCCCCCAACTCCCGCTGGGCGATGGCGGACAGGCTCTCCCCGGCCTGGACGGTGACGGTCCGCTGCCCGCCGGAGCCGGTCTCCGTCCCGGACTGCGGCACGCCCTGCGCGGGCGCGGGGGCAGGTGCGGGAGCCTGGTCCGGGGCGGGCGCGGGGGCCGGCACGGGGGCCTTCGCCTCGTCCGGCTTGGCGTCGGCCGGCATCAGCAGCTCCCAGCCGGGCTGGATCGGCCGGTCGGCGTCGAAGCGGACGCCCGAATCTCCCATCACCCGGCTGTCGTTGAGCTTGGCGATCTCCACCCACCGCTCCCCCGAGCCCAGTTGGCGCTCGGCGATGGACCACAGGCTGTCGGCGGGCCGGGCGTCCCGCACGGTGTACGTGCTCTGCTGCTCGGCGGCCGGGGTCACGGCCGGCGCGGACTGCGCGGCGGGCAGGGCGGCGCGCTGCACACCCGGCGTCAACTGCGCTTGGACGGCCGGACTGTGGTTCAGTTCGGGGACTGCCGCGAAGGCCGAGCCGGCCACCGGCAGCAGCGCCAGCACCGAGCCGACCAGCCCGGCGGCGAGCCGCTGGCTCCAGCCGAAGGCCGGGATGCGGCGGGCGATCCGGCCGCGCAGCTGAGCGGGGATCTCCAGCAGGACGGAGAGCGCGAAGCAGGCCCAGGCGAGCCAGCCGACCACCACCAGCGCCCACAGGAACAGCCGTCCGTCGTCCGGACCGGTGAGCGCCTCGCCCACCCCGCCCGAGGCGACGTCGCCCATCCCGGCGACCGCGTCGGTGCCGTACAGCAGCAGCGCGGGGACGCCGAGCAGCAGGGCGAGCAGGGTGACCAGCGCGGCGAGCGCGGTGATCACGGCCCGGCCGCGCCCGCGCGGTGGTCGGGGCGCCGGGGCGGCGGGCCCCCGCGCGCCGCCCGCTCGATGGGAGTTCCCGGCCCGGCCGGTACGGGCCTGGGCGGTTCGGGCCTGGTCCTTGGCAGGTGGCGCGGCCATCAGTCGGTCTCCGCTTTCTCGACTCCGTGGACGAGGGTCGCACTGCCCTTGCCCGTTACCTTCCGTTCCCCGAGGGCACCCAGCAGGACCGGGTGGTAGTCGGCCTGCACGGTGACGGTGACGACCTTTCCGTCACCGGAGAACTCGATGCCGCCCGCCCGCAGGCCGTACAGGCCGAGGTAGGCGTCGGCGGCGTCCCGGACGTACCTCTCCTGCACTTTGAAGCCCTGGCCCTGCAGGACTGCGGCCTGGTCGAGCTGCTGGCCGCCGACCCGCGCGGCCTCCAGGGCGTAGGCGTCCGTCCGCTCGGCGACCCGCAGCCGGCCTCCGGCGTCGATCACCAGGGCGATGACGAGCACGACGTAAGCCGCGCAGATCGCCACGAAGAGCGCCACCGCGCCCCGGTCGGACCGGCGCGCCGACAGCCGTCGCCGCGGACGGCTCACCATCCTCATCCCCTCCCCCCACTCCGCACGCCGCTCTCCCCACCGGCCCCAACCGGGCGCCACTCGGTACCGCTGTGTCATCCCCCGAGCGCTCTCCGCTTGCGTCTCCCCCACTCGGGCCTCCTCCAATCCCCCGTCTTCCCGGCGGCGGCACCGCACGCCGTCAGGTGCCCCGGTAACGGTCCACCACCGAGGTGAACTCGCCGACGAGGTGCTTCGTCACGGGTACCCCGGACGGTCCGCCGAGCAGGTCGGCCAGTTCCACGTCGCAGGCCACGGTGACCGTGACGGTGGCGACCGGTCCGCCCGGCAGGTTCAGTTCCCCCCTGGCGACCCGGATGTCCCCGTTGCGGCAGGACACGCCCTGCTGGCGCAGCGTCGCGAGGGCGGACTCCCTGGCCGGCTGGTCCATCCCGTCCACGCTGCGCTGCAGGGAGGCGGTCCGGGCCCCGGCCCGGGCGGCGGCTTCCACGGTGCCGGCCGTGGTCTGCACCCGCCCGGCGGCGACGGCCAGCAGGACCAGTCCGACCACCCCCGGTACGACGATCGCCGCTTCGATCGCGATCCCGCCCCGGTCCCGCCTGCGCAGCCGCGACCGGAACGACGGTCGCCGGCGCCCCCGCGGCGCGCGGGTCACGGCTTCACCACCGGCGGGACGAAGCGCTCGCGCGGCGCCTCGGCGAACTGGCTGATCTCCGGCCCCTTGAGTCCGGGCAGCAGCAGCGGTGGGGCCAGCCGCACGGTGACCCGGATGGTCACCGCCGTGCTCCCGTCGGTGCGCACCGTGTACCCGTGCACGCCTTGCCGGTCGAGGAAGTCGCGGGCCTGCCGCTGGGCGGCCTCGTTCTTCTCGCCGTCCGTCGCGCTGCCCTGCACCCGTCCGGCGTCCACGCCCTCGCGGGCGGCGGTGAGCGCGACCTGCCGGTCGTACCACCACAGCGCGGCCTGGACGACGAGCAGCAGGAGCAGCAGGACGACCGGGAAGACGATGGCGAGGCTCACGCTCATCGATCCCCGGTCGCTCCTGCGGCGGAGAGCGGGACGCGTCACGGGGTGGCGCCGCCCGCACTGCCGGCGCCGCCCGCGCCACCGCCGCCGGGCATGTTCGGGTCCTGCTCGACCTTCTTGACGACCTTGTCCTTCAGCAGGTAGAGCGCGGTCGCCACGGCGCCCGCGACGAAGACCAAGGCGATGATGGCGAGGGCGAGTTCGATGCTGATCGCGCCGCGGTCGCCGCGCGCGCGGGCGGCCCGCAGCCGGCCGAGCCGGAAGGTGAACAGCAGCAGCGCGAACTGGACCGGTAGCAGGACGGGTCGCAGCACCCGGTCTGCCAGTTGGACGAGTCGTACGGTCATCGGGGTTCTCCGGAGGATCTGACGGTCTGGTGTGGTGGGTGGCGCCGACTGCTCTGGACGGACTGGACTGGCGCCGGACGGAGGTCAGTTGAGCATCTGGTGCAGCGCGGGGAAGACGATCAGGACGGTCATCAGCAGGGTCAGGGCCGCCCCGGGCGCGACCATCCGCTCACTGTCGGCGTTCGCCCGGGCGAGGTCCTCGGCGAGCAGCTCCCCGCGCAGGCCCTTGGCGCGGGCCCGCAGGGTGTCGTACACGGCGGCACCGTCGGTGCCGGACAGCCGCATGATGTCGGCCACGTCCTGGAGCGGACTGAGCCCCAACTCCTCGGCCAGAGCGTCGAGTCCGGACCAGGGCGGAAGGCGGTCGGTGGTCGCGCGCTCCAGCGCGTCGCGGATCCGCCGGAACACCGCGCCCTGGCCGACCGAGGCGGCCCGGCGCAGCGCCTCGGCGGGGCCGCAGTCGGCGGCCCGTTCCATCGCGACGAGTTCCAGGTAGGCGGCGATGCCGTGCAGGTACTCGGTGCGCGCCTCCTTCGCCTCGCCGCGCACGATGGCGTCCGGGACGAACCAGAGCAGGCCGGCCAGCAGCGGCCCGGCGACCAGCGGCAGCGCGAACGGCAGGCCGACGTCCATCAGCAGGGCCATCGCGCCCAGGTAGGCGGGCAGCAGCAGGCCGAGCGCGGCGAACAGCAGCTTGTGCACCATGAACCGGGCCGGGGTGCGGCCGATCAGGGCGAGTTCGCGGCGCGGGACGGAGACCCCGCGCAGCTGGACGGACCGTTCGCCGATCCGGTCGTACCAGCGCGGCCGTTCGTCCGGGTGCTGCTCGCGGTCGGCGGGGGTGGCGTGCAGCCGGTCCAGCGCCTGGCTCAGGTCCGGTGGAGCCGGGCGAAGTTCGGAGACCAGCAGGGCGATGCCACCGGCCGCGGCGGCGCCGGCCAGCACGGACCAGGGGGAGATCACCGGACCTCCCCGAGCTGCTCGGCGGGCTCCGTCGCGGAAACCGCCGTGGCGGACCGCCGCCCGCTCCTGCTGCGCCGGTCCGGCGTCAGCAGCCTGGGCACCGGCGGGTGGGAGGCCAGCGCCCGCATCCAAGCGATGATCGCCACGAACAGGGCGGCGACCACGGCGAGGACCAGCTGGCCGAGGACGGTCCCGTACGGCCGGGTGTACTCGGTGTTGAAGGAGCCGACCGTGACGACCAGCACGATGATGCCGACCAGCCAGCGGATGGTGGTCCGGTGCTTGGCCCGGTCGGCCTCGATGGCGCGGCGCTGGCGGACCTCCTCGCGCACCGAGTCGGCCATGTCGGAGAGCGTGCGGGCCAGGCCGGGGCCGCTGTCGCCGGCCCGCAGCACCAGCGCGGCGAGCACCTTGTCGGCGGTGGCGTCGGCGATGCTGTCGGCGAAGGCGCGCAGCGCCTCCTCGGGCCGCCAGCGGGCCTGCAGGCGGGCGGCCAGTTCGCCGATCTCGTCCTCCAGGGCGGCCGGGGCGGTGCGGCGGCTGGTGACGATGGCCTGGTTAAGGCCGACGCCGAGCAGCAGCACGTCGGCGATCCGCTGGGTCCACTCGGACAGCGCCTCCAGCCGCTCGATCCGGTGGGTGTCCGGGCGGGTGGTGTCGAACAGCCAGGGCAGGCCGAAGACGGCCAGCGGCACCAGCAGCGCGGTCAGCGGGATGCCGGTGAACAGCCAGGCCAGCGGCGCGCCGGCGAGCGCGAGCAGCAGTTGGAGCCGGCGCAGCCGCACCATCCGGTGCCCGGCCGTCCCGGGGGCGCCGTACCAGAACACGTGGGCGCGGCCGGCCAGCGGGTTGGCGGCCTGCTCGGCGCCGTCCTCCTCCTCGGGCTCGCCGCCGCGGGCCCAGAGCACCAGGGCGACCAGGCCGCCCGCGACCGCCAGCCCGCACAGGGCGAAGAGCAGCATCATCGCGCGCCACCGCCGATCCGCAGCTGGAGCGGGGCGGCCCAACTCCCGTACCGGGAGCCGAGCAGCGAGGCGTCGAAGCCGGCCCGGCGCAGGTCGTCCAGGCACTGCGGCGGGGTGTGCGGGACGGCCCGCGGCTCGCCGAGGTCCGGCCGGGGGCCGAAGACGGTGTTCAGCGCGGGCCGGCCGCTCTCCCCGAGGCCGGTGACTTCCAGGACGTGGGAGACGAAGCGGTGCCGGCGGCCGCCGACGGCGGTCTCGTCGACCATGGTGACGTGCACGATGAGGTCCAGGGCGTTGGCGGTGAGCCGGTAGGCGAGCGAGTCGGTCATGTGCGAGCCGTACTCCAGGCAGAGTTCGGCGATGCGGTCGACGACCATGTGCGGGCCGCGGGCGTGCAGGGTGCACATCGAGCCGCCCTCGCCGTTGGTCATCACCCGCAGCATCGGGACGACCTCGCCGGAGCGGACCTCCCCGACGATGATCCGGGAGAGCGTCATGCGCAGCGCGGCCGGGATGAGGTCGCCGATGGTCAACTCCCCGGCCAGGCGCCCCTCGACGCGTTCGCCGTTGCCCTCGCGGGACTCCATCGGGACGACCTGGCGCAGGTGGCCGAGGGTGTGCAGCCAGAGCTCGAACTCCGACTCCAGGGTGCCGATCCGCTCGTCCGGCGGAATCTCGGCGGCCATCGCGCGCAGCAGGCTGGTCTTGCCGACGCCCTGGGTGCCGGTGATCATCACGTTCTTCCGGGCCCGGATCGCGGCGGCCAGGAAGGCGGCCAGGGTGGCGTCCAGGGTGCCGAGTTCGACCATCTCGGGCAGCGTCGCGGAGGCCACCCGGTGGCGCCGGATCGCCACGTACGGGCGGGGCGTGACCTCGGTGAGCGCCTGGAGGCGCATGCCGCCCTCCAGGCGCAGTGCCAGGGTCGGACTGGCGGTGGACAGACTGCGCTCGCCACCGCCGTGCTGGCGGGCCAAGTCCTGGAGCAGCTCGATGAGTTCGGCGTCACTGTCGGCCACCGGCGGTACCTGGCGCAGGGGTTGGTGCACCTTGGAGACCCAGACGTCGTCGCAGCCGTTGATCAGGATGTTCTCGATCTCCGGGTCGTCCAGGTAGGGCTGGAGCCGGCCGGCCCGGAACAGCAGGTCGAAGACGGCCTCGGCGAGGGCGCGGTCCTGCTCCCTGGTCGGCGGGATGCCGTGGGTCTGCGCGTAGGCGTCGGACCAGCGGGCGACGGCCTCCTCGATCAGCGCCCGGCCGCGCTGGCGGCGGGTGGCGCGGTCCGGCTCGGCTCCGGAGGTGGCGGTCAAGCGGCTGATCTGCTGGTGCAGTTCGGCCGCTACCTGGCGCTTGAGCTCGCGGGCGACCTGCGGGTCGACGGCCGGCCGGGTGGCGGCGCCGCGCAGGTCCAGCGAGGGCAGCTGGGGGGGCACGGCGGTGGGACCGGTCGGGCCGGGCTGCGCCGCGCCGTGCCGGGACGCGGCGGGCGGGGGCGCGACGGGCTGGGGTGCGACCGGGCCGCTCTGGTACCCGTACGGCGGGGCGACCGGACCGGGCACCGGCGCCGGGCCGGGCGCGGGCGTCGGCGCGGCCCAGGGCAGGCCGGCCGGATCGGAAGCGGGGCGCTGATGCAGGGGGCTACCGCGCACGGAGCACCTCCCCGGGGTTGTGCGGATACTGCCCGTTCACACTGTCCTGACGATTCGTCACGATCGGTTGCTGGAGCGGATACTGGTCGTCCGGATCGCCGTGCGGCGCGGACTGGACGTGCGCCGGGAACGGCGCCGGTGCGGCCGGCTGCGGCGCCAGCCCGGCCAGCGGCGCCACCGGGCCGGTGGTGATCACCGGCGGGACGGGCTGCGGCGGGGCGTACGAGGGCTGCTCGCTCTCGGCCGCCGGGTAGCCGGACTGGCCCTGGGCCGAACGGCCGTGCGCCGGCTGTCCGTACGCCGTCGAGCCGTACCCGCCCGGCCCGTACGAGGTTTGGCCGTACGGGACTTGACCGTACGAGGTCTGACCGTAGCCGCCCTGCCCGTACCCCGGCTGCCCGTACGGGCCCGGCGCGGGCGACGGCACGGACCCCGGCGCGGACGGAGGCATCGGACCGGGCATGGGCGTCGGCGGCTGCGGCGCCGACGGCACGGGCTGGGCCGGTATCGGCGGGGCGGGCGGGGCCTGCATCGCGGGCGTCGGACCCGCCCCCGCGACCGGAGCCGCCGGGCCGCCCGCCGTCAGCTGCGCGGGCGCCGCCCCCGGGGCGAGCCGTTCGCGCCGACGGCGGACCAGCAGCTGCACCTCGTCCGCCGCCGACCGCGCCGTACGCATCAGCTCCGAGCGGATGAACCGCCGGTCGGTGGTGTCCCCGCCGTCGGAGAGCACCTTCGCCGTCCGGACGGCGTGCGGCAGCACCCCGAGGACGGGCAGCCCGAGCTCACGGGACACCTCCGCCCGCGAGTACGGCCCTTCGGAGACCAGCAGCAGCCCGAGCGCGTCCGCCCCGGTGCCGGCCGCGGCCAGGTCCTCGGCCAACGCGGCCAGCCGGGGCCGGGCCGAGCTCAGCCCACGCAGCGTGGTGCGCACCGTCGCCGCCACCACGTCCGCCCGGCGGGCGAGCACCGCGCTGTGGCCGGTGGCGCCGGAGCGGCCGAGGTCCACGATCACGTCGTAGCCCTGCTGCTCCACGCCGTGCAGCAGGTCGGCGAGCGGCTCCCAGGTGTAGGCGAGGCCGGGCGCCTGGGTGGGGTCGGTCAGTCCGGGCAGCAGCAGCCGTTCGGCGTTGCCCTCGGGCGAGAGGTCGATCAGCTGCTCCCAGATGGTCTGGGCGAGCAGCCCGCGCCGGTCGGCGACGGCCAGATTGCGCAGCCCGTACACCGCCTCGACCCGGCCCTCCAGGGCGCCGGCCAGCACCGCGCCGCCGTCCGGGTCGGCCTCGACCAGCAGCATCCGCCGGCCGGGCGCCAGCGGCCAGGCCAGCAGCAGCGCCAGCGCGGTGGTGGTGGCCCCCGGTGCGCCCGGGCCACCGACCACCGCGATCACCGCCATCAGGCGCCACCCGTCGGGGCCGGGGCTCCCGACCCGGTCGAGGCGCCGGGGGTCGTGGCGCCCGGCGTGCCGGCCTTGCCCGGCGTGGGGGCGGCTTCCGTGGGCGCGCCGCTCGGCGCCGGGCTCGGTGCGGCGGCGCCGGGGCCGCCCGCCGCCGCGCCGCGCGGTGCCAGCAGCACCTGGATCCGCCCGCTCGCCACCCACTGCGCGAGCCGGGGCCCGTCGGCGGTGCCGACCGCCACGTCGATCACCTGGCTGCCGTCGGTGTCCACCCGGCCGACGGTGATCACCGTGGCCGCCAGCGAGTCGGCCCGGCCGTTGTCGGGCGTGGAGACGATGACCAGCTGCACGCCCGGCTGGAGCCGGCTGGCGGGCAGCTGGCTGCGCTTGGCCGACACCCCGACCACGATCTGTCCGGGCTGCACCGACAGGCCCTGCGCCAGGTCGGAGCCGGTGAGCATGGCGCCGCGCTTGAGGTCGGTGGCGGCCCGCATGCCGACCGCCTTCGCCCGGTCCTGGGCCGACACCGGGTGCAACGCCGGGTCCCCCGCGATCCGGGCGACCACCAGGTCCTCCTCGGTGATCACCTGGCCCCACGGCACGTCCCGGGCCAGCGCCAGCACGGCGACCCGCTGGCCGGTGCTGTTGTAGAGGACGGCCCCGCCCAGCCCGCCGGCCGCGATCAGCGCGACCGCCATCGCCAGCACCGCCGGGCGCCGCCGCCGCGCCCGCATGGTCCGCCCGGGCGCGTGCGGCGCGGCCCGCCCGCCGCCCTTGCCCTGACCGCCCTGCTCCTGCTGCTCCGGGAGCGCCACGGACGCCGCGGCGCCCGCGGAGGTGCCGGTTCCCGGCGTCGCGAACGTACGGTTCTCCACCGGGTTCCGCCCTTCCCTCGTTCGTCTCTGGCTCGTGTGCTCGTGTGCTCGTGTGGTTCGCCTGGCTGGTCAGTGCGCGGATCGCCGCTCCGGCAAGGTCAGTTGAGCACCTGCATCTCGGCGACCTTGAGCTCGAAGGCCGAGGACTGCGGGAGGTCGACGTCGAAGACCTTGGCGTTCGGCCCGGTCACGACCACGTGCCCCTGCCAGTGCGCCGTCACCGTCCCGTCGAAGACGCCGTTCGGCTTGGTGCCCGAGCCGACGGCGAACTCGTACCCGCAGTCAGGGGACTTGGCGCCGCCGTACTTCGGGTCGTACGGCGTCCCGGCGGTGTCGCAGGTCACCTCCATGCCCTGGTCGAAGGTCCAGGTCACGTTCTTCAGCACGGGCGTGACGGTGACCGAGGCGCCGGGCACCGAGAGCGTCTTGGGCTCGGGCGCCTTGACCCCGTCCAGCCAGAGCCAGACCGGCGACTTCACCACGGCCGTGCCCTTGGGCGCGACGCCCGCGGCGGGCTTGGGGAACGTCATCTCGTGGGCGAGGCTGATGCCGATGGCGCGCAGGTCCAGCACCGGCGGGCCGGCCGGCGCGTTGGACTCGAAGACGATCTGGGCGCCGTCCGCGCCGCCGCCGGTCTGCGGACAGACCTTCGAGTAGAGCGCGCCCTCCGAGGGCTTGTGGTCGGCCCACTCCGGCGCGCCCTCCGGGAGTTGGGGGTCCAGCACCTTGTAGTAGCAGCCCTGGTCGCTGTTGAACCAGCCGAGTTCCGGGTCGTGGCAGGCCCATTCCACCCCGTGGTAGCTGCACACCAGCGGACCGTCGGAGGAACCGCCCCCGCCCGAACCGGTGGACCCGGGGGCGGGTGTGCTGCCGCCGGTGTGGACGTCCGAGCAGATCTTGTCGGGAGCGCACTGGGTGGCGCCCCCTCCCGGATCGTCCGCCGCCGCCGTCAGCGCCGAGGAGAACAGCAATCCGGCGGACAACGGTGCGAGAAACGCGATTCGCCGGACCAGATGACGTCTGTTCAGCATGTGCGGTCCACCTCCCGCTTGAAGTCGTAGATCAGCCAACGCGCCTGGAACCAGCGCAGGGACGCCGTCGCCAGGTAACGGTTCAGTCGCCGGCCCGGATCTTTCGCGGCCCCGGTGGCGGCATCGACGCGGTGCCAGCCCGATACGTCGACGCAGTCCTCGATCACGGCGGTCCGCGGATCGGCTTTCAGATCAATCGCCTTGACCACCGCGGAATTGCGCGGAGATCCGGTCATCACCAGTTTGGCGTCGTGGAGTTGGCGCAGGCTCACGAGGTTGTCCGACAGCGCCCGGCCGGAGGAGTAGGCCTCCAGCGAGAATCCGTCCGAATCCGTACGGCCGAACGCCTCGGCCTGCGCCTGCCACCAGTCCTGATAGGTCTTCAGGGCCAGCCGCCCCATCGCCCCCTCCGGGCCCTCGGTCGGCGCGATCGAGCCGTTTGCCGAACCACCCGAAGGAGTTACCGGGTCCACTCCCGCAACGGTGGGCGCGGCCGAGCCGATGCGATCGACGGAACCACCGGCACCACCGCTCGCACAAGCACCGAGCAGCAACACCAGAACCGCCCCACTGACCCCAACCGCCCCAGGGCGCAACACATTTCCGCGCTGCCGCATGGCCCCACCTCGTCGCGACCGAACCGATCCGCTGATCCACGGCCGCCAGAAGAATTACGCCGTCCCGCCGGTGTTTCCGCTGGGGATCGATTCTTCGCCAACCCACCCCATCACGGCAACACCTCAGGCCCCCTGACCTTACGCGGAAGGCGGTTCCGTCGGGGCGCTTTCCCGCCACAGAACGGCCAACAGTTCTTCGGAAAGCGACAATCCGGCCAATGCGCCCCGAACCGCGGCTCGATTGCGCATCAAGAGCCGCCCGGCGTGCGGCGGAACGAGCAGGCGCGCGCCAGGCGCACCCGAACTACCGGCCGCTTCCGCACCGTCCGTCAGCGCGGCCACGGCGGGCTGGAGATCGTGCGGGGCGACGGCCGCGGGGGCACCCGGGACGCCCTGGCGCAGAACAGTGGTCAGGGCCGTGCTGAACGAGCCCTCCCCGCCCGGCCGTACGGCGTCCCGGCCGCGTCTGCCCGGGGCGTAGCGGCTGCCCGGGGTGTAGCGGCCGATCCGGCCCCACAGGGGGACCCTTGAGTAGCTCAGCAGCTCGCCCGCGCCGTCCTCGCCGCGCTCCAGCGCCGCCCAGGTGTCCCGGTCGGCCACCGCGTCGACCAGCAGCAGCGCCTCCTCCTGGTCCCCGTGCACCATCGCGCTGACCACCCAGTCCCAGGCCAGGCCCCGGCGGTAGGCGTTGTCGGCGGTGCTGCCGGCGGTGACCAGGGCGAGCCTGCGCCCGCGCGGATCGGCCGCCAGCTGGCCGACCAGGCAGACCAGCAGCCAGCGGCCGGGGTGCTGGGCGGCGTCCCGGACGGCGGTGAGCATCGCGTTGGCGTCCGCGTCCGGCGGCACCACGGTGACCCGGCAGCCGGCCGCACCGGTGTCGAAGCACATCCCGGGCAGCACGTCGGCGAGCAGCCGGGCACCGTCCGGTGCCAGCGCCGCCCCGCCGAAGGCCCGGTCGGGCCCCGCGTCCGCCCCGATCACGACCAGATCGACCCCGCCCGCCATCCGTCCCCCTCCTCCACGGTTCCTCCACCCGCCGGGCAGGCTACCGCCCCGGGCGGCCGCCGACGGGGCTCCCGGCCCGTCCGCTCAGGGACCATGGGCCCTATCGATGTGCGCGCCGGCCGAGGACGATCGGACGCATGGAGCGTGAGGACCGGGTGGAGACCCTCAGCGAGGCCGAGTGCCTGCGACTGCTCAGCACCGTGCCCGTCGGGCGCGTGGTGTACACCGAGCATGCGCTGCCGGCCGTCCTGCCGGTCTCCTTCGAGGTCCTGGACGGGCGGCTGGTGCTCGCCGTGCGCCGGGGAAGTGCCACCGCGCGCGGGCTTGACGGCACGGTGGTGGCCTTCCAGGCCGATCTGCTGGACCCGGTCACCCGTACCGGGTGGAGCGTGCTGGTGCACGGGCGGGCCGACGTCGTGAGCGAGCCCGACCAGCTCCGGCGGGTGCTGCGCTCCGGTCTGCGGCCCTGGGTGGGCGATCCGGAGCCGCTGTTCGTCGCGTTGGTGCCGGAGCTGGTCAGCGGCCGTCGGCTGTTCCCGACCGGGCCGGGCCGACCGGTCAGCTCCGGGTCCGTGAACACCGGTTTTCCGCTCGGCTCCTGACAGATACCGGTGGGTAGGCATACGCTTCCGGCGTCCTGATCCCTCCCCGGGCCCGTCCCCCACCAGGAGCGCACCGTGACGACCTTCGCGTCCCTCGCCGAGCTGACCGCCGCCGTCGGCACCGAGCTGGGCACCAGCCAGTGGCACACCGTCGAGCAGCGGCAGATCGACCTGTTCGCCGAGGCCACCGGCGACCACCAGTGGATCCATGTGGACCCGGAGCGGGCCAAGGACAGCCAGTTCGGCTCCACCATCGCGCACGGCTACCTGACCCAGTCGATGATCCCGGTGCTCGCCAAGGAGTGCTACGCCGTCGAGGGCGTACGGATGGCGCTGAACTACGGCTCCGACAAGGTCCGCTTCCCGGCGCCGGTGCCGGTGGGCACGGCGATCCGGGCCACCGCCGAACTGCTCTCGGCCACCGAGGTGCCGGGCGGGGTCCAGGCGGTGGTGCGGTTCACCGTCACCAGCGAGCGCAGCGCCAAGCCGCACTGCGTCGCGGAGACGATCACCCGCTTCTACGCCTGACCGGGCGCGAGCCGGGCGCTCGGCCAGGCGTACCCGGGCGCTCGGCCGGGCGGGAAGCCGCCCGGATCCGGTGAGCCGGCCCGCCCCCGCCCGGGTACGCCGATTGGACCGTGCGGGGCTCTCCACCAGGTCCGGACGGCCCACGGCGAGTAACGTCCGACGAGATGGTTGTCGTCTCGCAGCGGCCCCGCCCGCCGCCGCGCTGCGCGCCCCGGCAAGCCGGGTAGCCGTGACCGTCCCTGGAGGAGCCGTGCCCCGCCCCGCCCCGTGGTTCTCCCGCCTCGCCGGGCTGTCCTCGCAGTTCGTCCCGCCACCCGCCGAGCGCGCCGTGCCCGGCCTGGCCGGGCTGCCCCGGGCCGTCTGGCACCGGGTCCGCGCCGAGGCCTTCGGCGCCGAACCCCGGGGCGAACGGCTGGCCCGCATCCGCCGCTCCCCGCACTTCACCGACGGAGCCTTCCGCAACCCGGTGCCGACCCGCCGCCTGGTGTACGAGCGCAGCCCGCTGGAGATCACCCGGGCCCAGCTGACCGGGGACAAGACCCGCCGGGCGCCGGCCGCCGCCGTGCCGGTGCACCGGCTGCTCCCGGTCGACCTGGCCGAGCCTCCGCGATCCGGGCTGCGACTGACCTGGCTGGGGCACGCGACGGTGCTCGCCGAGATCGGCGGACGGCGGGTGCTGCTCGACCCGGTCTGGGGCGAGCGCTGCTCCCCCTTCTCCTGGACCGGGCCCAAGCGGCTGCACCCGGTGCCGCTGCCGCTGTCCGAACTCGGACCGGTGGACGTCGTGGTGGTCTCCCACGACCACTACGACCACCTGGACATGGACACCGTCCGGGCGCTGATCGGGACGGGCGCGGTGTTCGCCGTCCCGCTCGGGGTCGGGGCCCACCTGGAGTGCTGGGGCGTGCCGGCCGAGCGGATCGTCGAACTGGACTGGTGGGAGTCGGCCGAGGTCGCCGGGCTGACCCTGACCGCCACGCCGGCCCGGCACTACTGCAGCCGCGGCCCACGCACCAGCGCGCTGTTCCTGTGGGCGTCCTGGGTGGTGGCCGGCGAGGGGCACCGGATCTTCCACAGCGGGGACACCGGCTACTTCCCCGGCTTCGCCGAGATCGGCCGCCGGCTCGGCCCGTTCGACGCGACGATGATGCAGGTCGGCGCGTACAGCGACTTCTGGCCCGAGGTGCACATGACGCCCGAGGAGGGCGTGCGGGCGCACCTGGACCTGTCCGGCGAGCTGCTGCTGCCGATCCACTGGTGCACCTTCAACCTCGCGCTGCACCCCTGGGAGGAGCCCGCCGAGCGGGTGGTGGCCGCCGCCCAGGCCCTCGGGGCCCGGCTCGCAGTGCCCCGACCGGGCAAGCCCTTCGAGCCCGCCGCCCCGCCGGCGCTGCGCCTGTGGTGGCGCGCCGTCGCCGCCACCCCGCGCGGCATCTCGCCGCTGGTCGGGGACGAGCCGGACGAGGCGGCGGCGCCGGGGGACGCGGAGGTGCGGGGGCGGGTGACGACTTTCAGCGAACTCACCCCGCGAGCACGTCCCGCAGCGCCCGGGCCTCCTTGACCACCCGGCCCGACCCCGCGCGCCCGGCCGCGGCCGTCACCTCGGCGACCGGCCCGCGGGCCCCGGTGCGCCGGGCGCAGTCGGCGGCCAGCGCGATCAGGTCGCCCAGCCCGCGCGCCGACTGGTCGGCCTCCCCCAGCAGACCCGGCAGCGCCGGCCCGAGCACCGACCAGACCGTCCCCCGGGCGCCCGTCTCCGCCACCAGGGCGAGCGCCGCCCCCAGCCGGCTCGCCAGGACCGTCCCGTAGGCCACCAGGACGCTCAGCTCACGCCCGAGCAGCTCGCCGTCCAGGTCCCCTCGCGCGGCGAGCACCAGCAGGGCGTCCACCGCCGCCGTCCGGTCCTCGGCGTGCCGGGCGCCCAGGCCGTACGCCAGCGCCAGGTGCAGCGCGAGCCCGGCCGGGCCGCCGGCCTCGGCGAGCAGCGGAAGGTAGCGGGCGGCGCCGCGCTCGTCCCGGTCGGCGCCCTCGGCGAACGGGTCGAGCCAGCGCGCGGCCAGCTCCTCCCGGTGCCAGGGCAGCATCGCGAACCAGTGCGCGACGGGCCGCCGGCTCCAGTCGTACACCCGGCGCGCCCGGGCCACGCTGGGCTCGGTGCCGTCCAGCAGCACCCTGAATTCGGGCCCGAGCCGCTCGCCGTCCGGCCCCTTCGGCCCGGCGCCGATGCCCGGCTGGGCGACGGCCGTCCGCCGGACGTCCTCCCACCAGCGGTCCCCGTACACGTTGGCGCGCCGTACGTCCTTGCCGGGCGCGAACAGCACCCGCTCGGACGGCTGACCGGGCAGGCCGCCGGTGCGCAGCCAGTGCGCCAGTCGGCGTCCGGCCGGGGAGGTGAGCGCCTCGGCGGCCCGCAGCACCGCCTCGTCCGCCGTCGGCCCGACCCGCAGCAGGGCCTGGGACAGGTCGGTCTCCCCCGGGGCGACGCCCACCGCCCGGTACCCGGCGAGCCGCTCGACCAGGACGGCCGGATCCAGCGCGCCGGTGGCGTCGGTCGGGGTGGCGAGCAGGTACGGCGGCCGGGTGGCCGTCACCTGCCAGGCCGCCTCCTCCAGCCGGGCGGCGAGCACCGCCCCGGGCACGGTGGTGTGCGGGCCGCGCAGCGCCGAGCCGCCCCGTCCGCGCAGGGAGTCCCGGAACCGGTGCGGCGGGATCTCACCGGCCACCGCGGCCACCACGTGGAGGATGTCCCGGGGCGTGCAGTCCGCCCTGCTGCTGAAACTCCACGGGTTCACCCGGCGGACCGGCTCCAGCGCCTCGATCAGGGCCTGCCGGTCCCGGTGGGCCAGCCGGACCAGCCCGTCCAGCACCCGCTCGAAGACGTCGACCTCGGGCTCGCCCGCGGCGAGCAGCGCGGACAACTCCTCGGCGAGTTCGGCCTCCGAGCCGATCGGCGCACCGAGCGGCCGCGGTTCGGGGGCCGGCGGCAGGAACTCGCTCCATCCGGTGTCCTGATCGTCGTCGCCGCCGACCGGGGCCCCGAACAGCTCGCCCGCGCGTCCGTGGTGAACGGGGTTCAGCGTCTCGGCGGCGCTCCGCAGCTCCGGCAGCACCGCCTCCCCCGCCGCCTTCAGATGCCGGGCCACCACCTTCAGCGCCCGCTCCTGGAGGGCCGCGTCCGGGTGCCCGAAGGCCTCGGCCGCCGCCAGCACCACCGGGCCGGAGCGCTCGGGCGCCCGCCGGGCGGCCTTGTCCAGCCAGGCCAGCTGGGCACGGACCAGCTTCTTCTCGGCCCGGAACAGCAGCACCGCCGAGGCCTCGGCCAACACCTCGGGCTCGATCAGCCCGGCCTCGTCCAGCCCGACGAGCACCTCCTGGGCGTGCCCGGCGAGCACCGACAGGCCGTCCAGCAGCGCCACCACGTCGCGCACCCGGGCCGCGTACTCCTCGGGCGTCGGGTCGAGCGCCCGCAGCACCTCCAGGAAGGCCCGCTGGTCGGTCGACTTGCCGCCGCGCAGCAGCCGGGCCAGGCAGCGGTCCAGCACGTCCGCCCGGTCGACCACGCCGGCCGCGGCCAGCTCGGCGATCGCCTCCGTCCAGACGTCGCCGGGGCGCGGGCTGAGCCGGTAGGTCAGCTCCCAGCCGATGTCGGCGAGTTCGAACAGCTCCGGCAGCAGCACCGGGGTGAAGGCGTCCTCGCGCAGCTTCCCGGCCAGCGTCGGACGCGGGCCGCCCGACTCGCCCCTGCGCTCCATCCAGCTCCGGGCGAAGGACTCGCTGCGCGGCACCTCGCAGCCGGTGCGCCGGACCACGGCCTCGATCACCGGGTACGCCGACCAGCCCCAGGAGCGCGCCGGGCGGGCGGCGAGCCGGGTGACCACCTCGACCTGCCACTCCACCGGCTGCGCCTCGATGACCTGGTGCAGCACGGAGTTCCGGGCCCACTCGCGGGAGCCGAAGTCGCCGCCGGCCAGCCAGGTGGCGGCGCCGGCCGGACCGGCGTGGCAGCCGGCCCCGGCCACCAGCAGCCGGGCCCTGACCGCCTGCCCCTCCTGCGACCAGTCATCGCGCACCTCCTTGCGCAGCGCCTTGAGGCCGGGCAGGCAGGCCCGCCGCTGGGCCGCGTCCAGGGCGGCCAGCAGCTCCGGTATCCGTGCCAGGCGCCCCAACCGGACGGCCGTCACCAGCTCGTCGACCGGGCCCTGCCGGTCGGTATCCAGCGTCGTGCTCACGCTCCGGCCCCCTTCACGGACTCGGCCGGGAGAGCCGGCTCCCGCACCATTGCGACCGCCAGCGCGTGCTTGCACGGCCCGCGTCCGCCCCGGTACTTGCCCCACCACAGGCAGGTGCAGCTCAGCCGCCCCGACTCGTCCGTCCGCACCCGCTGGAGGTGGTCGTCCACCGTGACGACGGCCGTCGCCCCGCCCTCCTCCAGCCGCACCGCGCCCGCCTCGACCAGGGCCCGGGCGGCCCGCAGCCGGGGATTGGCCGCCTCGGCCCGCCCGGAGTCGTACGGGAGCTGTCGGTGGAAGTAGGCGGCCTCGGCGGTGTCGTAGCCGATCTGCCCGGCGGTGCCGAGGCGGGTGAGCGCGGCGCGGACCCGTTCGGGGCTCAGCCCGGCCTGGGCGGCGAGGTCCCCGACCTCGATCCGGGGCTCCCAGGCGAGCAGCACCGCGACCAGTTCGGCGTCCCGCTCGGCCGCCGCGGTGGCGAGCGAGTCGAGCACCCCGCCCTCGCCGGAGAAGCCCCGGGAGGCGTCCGGCGACAGCGTCAGCGTCAGCCGCATGCCGGGCAGCACCACCTCCCAGGCCGAGGCGGTCGGCTGCCCGGCCGCCACCGGCCCGTACACCCGCAGGGCGAGCGCGTGCCGCAGCACCCGCTGGAGCGCCGCCAGCCGCTCGGGACCGGGCAGGCAGACGGCGCCCGGCACCGGCCGGGTGGTCGGCCGCAGCGTCGTCCCGGCCGGGACGACCCAGCCGGCGCCGGCCCGCCCGCCGCGCCCGGCGCGCGGCAGCGAGCGCAGGAAGCGGACCGCTTCGGCGGCGGGCAGCTCGGCGCGCAGCTCGAAGCCGGCGGCGACCACCTGGGTCTCGGCGAAGCCGCGCAGCCAGCGCTCCGGCAGCGGGACCTTCTTCTCGACCAGCGGGCCGTCGAAGGTGGTGACCTCCAGCGCGTCCGGCCCGACCGCGAGGTGCAGCGGATCGGCCGGGCCGATCCTGGTCAGCGCCTCGCGCAGCGGGCTGTTGACGTCCACGTTGGTGGTGCCGTGGCCTATCTCGCCACCGTCGAGCCCGGCCTGGAGCACGTCGAGCCGGGCGTAGACGCCGCAGCAGCCCGAGAAGGACTCGAAGCGCAGCCGGTCCCCGTTGGCGGTGACCACCGGGTCCAGCGAGGCCCGCAGCTGCGGCTGGTAGTAGCGCGCGGCCGCGACGTCCGCGACCGCGAGCAGCGCGGCGGCGGCCGGCGCCGGATCGGCCAGGAAGCCCGCGAAGAAGCGCGGGTTGGCGGCGGCGCCGAGCGGGGTGGCGCCGCCGGAGGTGGCCAGGTCGAGGTGCCGGCCGTCGGCGCCCTCCAGGACGGCCGACGGGCGCAGATAGGCGTACGCGTGTGCGGATTGCGTCATGCCGAGCACGCTAGGTGAAGGGTCTGACAACCCTCCGGGACGGCCTCGGACTGGAACGTGTTCTATGGCATCGAACGGCGGTCGGCGAAGGCGTTACCGAGGTCACACCACCGCCCGGTCGGCTTCTGCCACTATGGCCTGGTGACTGACCTGACCGAACAGCACGTCCGGGCCGAACGGCACACCGGAACGACCGGCCCGTTCGCCGAGCTGCTGGAGCTCGAACGGCTGGACGAGAACACGTTCCGGGGCCACTGCCACGCCGGCGCCCCGATGCGCACCTTCGGTGGCCACGTCGCGGCGCAGGCCCTCGTCGCCGCCGGACGCACCTGCGGGGACCGGCGACCGGTGCACTCGCTGCACGGCTACTTCCTGCTGCCGGGCTCCCCGTCCCGGCCGATCGACTACGCGGTCGAACGGGTCCGCGACGGCCTGTCCTACACCACCCGCCGGGTGACCGCGCTCCAGCAGGACAACGAGATCTTCACCCTCTCGGTCTCCTTCAAGCACCCCGAGCCGGCCCCCGACCGCCAGCGCGAGGTGCCACCGCTGCCCCGCCCGGAGGCGCTGCCCGACGCCCTCGCCCGCGGCCCCGAGGAGGTCCGCCGGGCGCTCGCCGCCACCGGCGGCTTCCGCGACCTCGACGTGCGGTTCGTCCCGTCGGACGCCCCGGGCCTGCCGCCGGCCGTCCCCGGCCTGCTCCAGCAGTTCGTCTGGATGCGCACCGCCTCCCCGCTCCCGCAGGACGAACCTCTGCTGCACGCCGGCGCGCTCACCTATCTGTCCGACCTCACCCTGGCCTCCACCGCCGGGCTGAACGTGCAGCCGAACTTCTTCCAGCGCACCGAGCCGCCCCGGCTGGTGATGGCCTCACTGGACCACGCGATGTGGTTCCACCGCCCGTTCCGGGCCGACGAGTGGCTGCTGTTCGCCCAGCGCAGCCCGTCCTCCTCGGACGGCCGGGGCCTGGCCCTCGGCGAGTTCTACGACCTGGACGGCCGGCTGGTCGCCTCCGCCGTGCAGGAAGCGCTGATCCGCGACCCCTCGTGACGCCCCGACCGCCCGCCCCGGCACCCCGGTGGCCTCCGGACGAACGGACGGGGGCCGGACGGCGTCATACTCCTCAGCGGCCCCGGCCCGTATCATGGTGCGGGTGACCAAGGTTGACCTGTCACCACGGCCGGTGGAGGCGATGTCTCCGCGTCAGCTCGAACGCCGCGAAAGCCTGATCGCGGCCGCGCTCGCCCTGGTGAACGAGATCGGCGTCGAGCGGATGCAGATGAAGCAAGTCTGCGAGCGGTCCGGAGTCGCCCTGGGGACGGCGTACCGCTACTTCTCCTCCAAGGACCACCTCCTGGCTGCGGCGATCGCCGAATGGCACCGCCTGCTGCTGGCCGACCTGGTGGCCGAGCTGCGCGGGCCCCGGGCCGGGCTGGGGGCCACCGACCGGGCGGTGCGGTTCGTCCGGGGCGGGATGCGGGCCTACCAGCGGCAGCCCGAACTCGCCCGGCTGCGGGTGGCCGTGGCCGCCTCCACCGACCCGTTCGCCAGCGAGGCCCTCCAAGGCATGGCCCGGGCCGACAGCACCGCCCTGCAAGCGGTGACGGCCGAGGTCCCGGCCTCCGCGAGCGACCTGGTGCGGCACATCGTCGCCCACTCCTGGCAGGGCGAGCTGACCGCGTGGGTGACCGGCCGCACCACCCTCGGCGACGCCCGGCGGCGGCTGGAGGACGTGGTGCGACTGGTACTGACCCCGTACGAGACGAGGTACCCGGCCCCGTACGAGGTCCACTCCACCGGCTGAGGACGCCCGCCGCCCGGGCGCGCGGTCCGCCGCGGACGCTCACGATCGCCGACCGCTACCCCGAGCGGGTCCGCTCGCTGCTGCTGCTCGCGGGCGTGACCGACGGCTCGGCGCGGCTGCGGACCACGGCCGAGCTGTTCATCGACCTGGCCGACCGGCCGGAGGACCTCGCCTCGCTGATGCTCGGCATCGTCTTCGGCCAGCCCTGGCTGGACGCCCTGTCCGCCGAGCAGTTCGCCCGGCTGCGGGAACAGCTCACGTCCCCGCAGCCGGACGGCTTCCGGCAGCAGTTCCGGCTGGTCGCCCGCGCCGACGTGCGCGCCGAGCTGGCCGCGGTCACCGTCCCCACCCTGGTCGTCAGCACCGCCCAGGACATGCTCGTCCAGCCGTCCCAGCACCGGCTGGCGGCCGAGCTCGTCCCCGGCGCGCGCCTGGTCCAACTCCCCAGCGGCCACCTGCCGATGGTCGAGGCACTGCCCGAACTGCGGGACGTGATGCTGGACTTCCTCAAGAGCTGAGCCCGCCGGGAACACCCCGGCAGACGGCCGCGTTGCCCGATCATGCGCATCGGAGAACTCGCACGTCTGACCGGAGTGTCCACCCGCCTGCTCCGCTACTACGAGGAGCAGGACCTGCTCCGGCCGGACCGCACCACGGCCGGCTACCGCGAGTACGACCAGGAGGACGCCGTACGGGTGTGGCAGATCCGCAGCCTGCTCGCGGCCGGTCTGAACACCCGGGTCATCGGCGACCTGCTGCCCTGCGTCACCGGCGCCACCCCCGTCCTGGAGCCCTGCCCGGAGCTGATCGCCACCCTGCGCGGCGAACTCGCCGACCTGGACGCCCGGATCGAGGAGCTCACCCGCAACCGCCGGGCGCTCTCCCGCTTCCTCGACACCACACACGACTCCGGCGCGCTGCGCGCGGCCTGACGGAACCCCGCCCGAGCCGCTGACCAGCGGATACGCCGCGGCCGGTGACGGGTGGGGCGTATGCGGCCAAACGACGTCCAACCCCCGTCCGGACTTCACCCGCGCGTACCGGGCGTTCACACCGCCCTGCGAACCTCCCTGTCATGAACGCCAACCCTCAGGCGCCCTACCAGGACCCGCGCTTTCCCCTGCCCCAGCGGCACCGCCGCCTCCTCGCCGTCACGGCCGTCCTCGCCTCCGTCGCCCTCGGCACCCTGGGCGTCGGCGCCACCGTGGAGACCGTCGAACACGGCCCCCTCACCAGCGCCTCCGCCAGCAAGTAGCACCCGCCCCACCCGGCACCGCGGTCCCCGTCCCGGACGCGGTGCTTCTCGCTGTCGCCCCACGGACCGTCGCCCCCGGGGAAGGACAACGCCCTCGCTACACCCGCCGCTCGGAACAAGGAGCCGCCGGGGCCGGGATCAGCGGGTCGGGGCGGGAGTGGCGGCCGGTGCCGGGGGCGGGCTGGAAGTCCGGGGCCGGAGCGTAGCGGGCGGCCGGGGGGCGCAGGCGCCAGGCCGGGGGCCGGGTGGGGTGGGGGGTGGGGACGATCAGGGCGAGACGGTGCAGCAGGTCGAGGGCGTCGCGCCGCAGGGCGGTGCGGTCGGCGAGGTAGCGGGCGGGCAGGCCGTACTCGTCCGCGATGTCGCCGAGGACGCCGTCTATCAACGCGTCCGGGATCGGGACGTCGCCGGCGACCGTCTCGCCGGGCAGCGGGCGGACCTCCTCGACCAGCCGCTCGACCAGCAGCAGGGCGGCCTGGGCGAGGGTGCCGGCGCCCGGGAGGGCGAGGTCGGTGAGTTCGGCGGCCGGGTCGAGCAGGGCGACGCCCTCGGCCCGCAGTTCGGTGTCCAGGCCGAGGAACTCGGCGATCGTCGCCGGGCCGCCGAGCCGGTGTTCGTCCAGCCAGGCGCGGTGGTCCTCGGGAAGGTCGGCGGCGAGGACGGCGGGCGTCTCGGCGAGCAGGCGGCGGACGGCGGTGGCGGGCTCGGCCTCGGCGGCGCGGCGGATCTGGTCGGCCGGGTCGTCGGCGAGGGCGGGCGGGCCGGCCGGGACGGCGCGGGCGAGTTCGCGGTCGACGGTCAGGACGAAGGAATCGTCGACGTCGGCCGGCAGCTCACCGAGCACCTGCCAGTCGGCGAGCGCGGCCAACGCCATGGCCAGGTCGGCCGGTTCGGCGGCGAGTTCGGGGGCGGCGGCCCGCATCGCGTCGAGCAGCCGCCGGTAGCCCAGCTCCTCCGGGGCGTCGACCAGCAGGGCCAGCGCGAGGGCGAGTTGGGCGTAGCCGCCCGGGGTGAACGGGACGCCGGTGACGGGGTGCTGAAGGCGGCGGGCGGCGCCGGGGCCGAGGCCGGCCTTGCAGAGCCGGGCGTGCCAGGGACCGACCACCAGGCGGTAGCCGAGCAGGGTGTCGAAGCGCTCGGTGAGCCAGTCGCGGTGGCGGCGGATCAGCGGGAAGCCGTCGGCGTGCGGGCCGGAGGCGGTGACCAGCGGATGGGCGAGCAACAGCCGGGCGGCGATCCGGCGTTCGGCGGCCGGGAGCTCCTCGCCGGTACGGTCCTGCGCCGGCACGGGGAGCGGCGCGACCCGAGCGGGCTCGGGCTTGCGGTGCCGACCCGGCCTGCCCGGCTTGGCGCCTGACCGGACGACGGGCAGCTCCGCGCCGTCCCGCCGGGCGCGACGCAGACCGCCATCGGGGCGGTCCTCGCGGGCGCGCAGGGAGGTGGCGAAGTGCGCGCTGGGGCCGTGCCACCAGCTCACGCCGGGGTCGGCGGCGGGCTCGGCGGCGGCGCCGAGGTGGCGGGCGGGGTAGAGGCCGAACGAGGCGGTGCAGAGGTCGTCGGCGGTGCCGGAGGTGGCGGCAGCGAACCAGTGGGCCAGCCGCAGCAGCCCCGGATCGGGCGAGAGCATCACGTCGGCGGCAGCGCCGGCCGCCACGTCGTCCGCCGAGCGCTCCGCCGTCTGCGCGTCGTCAGCGCCGCCTCCCGCGACCGCCGCAGGCACCCGGTCAGCGGGACCGGCTTGGCGTACGGCGAGGACGGCGGCGGCGGTTCCCCGTCCTGCCCCGCCCTTACGTCGGTCCGGCCGGTCGGCGGCCACTCGGGTGGCACCGACCGCGTAGTCCTGCTGATTCATGTCGAGGTCCAGACTAGACGGTGCCCGGGCCACCCGAGGGCAGCAACCGCTCTCCTGAGGAAGTCTCCGCAAGAGCCCTCGAAGCGGGCGCCCGCGCTCCGCCTGCCGACCGCCCGTCCTTGCGCGGCGCCCCACCCGGGTTACGCACCGGTAACCGACTCTTCCGCCAGGCCGTTCGACTCCCTTAGGGTCGGTCCGAACCAGCGAGCGAGTCATCGAGAGGTCTGTGCGCATGAGCGAGCGAATCATCAAGAGGCGCGCGTGGGCCGATGCCCCTGCCAAGCGCGGCGAGGTGGGCGCATGAGTATCCGCACCACCACCCGTGCCGGCCTCGGCGCGCGGCTGCGTTCGGCCACCGGCCTGCTGGGTGGCTTCGCGGCCACCTCGGCGGCCCACCTGGGCGCGATCGTGTCCGGCGCCTCGGTGCTCCAGAACGCCACCAAGCCGGCCCTGATGCCGCTGCTGGCCGCGCACAGCGTGACGGCGGCCCGGACGGCCGGGCGGCAGGTGCCGAAGCTGCTGGCGCCGGCGCTGCTGCTGAGCGCGGGCGGGGACGTGCTGCTCCAGCTGAAGAACGACACCGCGTTCCTCGCGGGCATGGGCTCGTTCGCGGCGGCGCACGTCTGCTACGTGACGATGTTCGTCAAGCGCGGCGCGCTCACCGACCGGCGCCGGGCCCTGGTGGTCGCGGCCGCGTACGCGACGGCCTGGGCGGCCCTGGTCGGCCGGCTCTGGCCGGACCTCGGGGACCTGCGGGTGCCGGTGGCCGGCTACAGCCTGCTGCTCGCCTCGACGGCCGTCACCTCGGCCGGGCTGGGCTGGCGGACCGGGCTGGGCGGGGGTCTGTTCCTGCTCTCCGACACCCTGATCGCCACCCAGTTGGCGAAGTGGCGGGAGCTGCCGGGCCATCAGTTCTGGATCATGGCGACCTATGTGCTGGCCCAGTTCCTGCTGGCCGACGGCACCCTCCGCCACCTGGCAGGCGAAGACGAAGAGCCGTACGGGGAACAGCCCGCCTGACACACCGCCGCGCCGCGGGTCCCGTCGGGTCCGGCGGCGCGGTGCAGGGGGGCGCGCAGTGGCACGCGGGGGCGGGGCCGTCAGGCACCGCGCCTCCGCAGCAGCCAGAAGCCGCCGACGCCGCCCGCGACCAGCGCGAGACCGCCGGCCAGCTCCGCCGGGTTCGTCGCGACCGAGCCGCCGAGGCCGGTCTGCACGGAGCCGTGGGGGCCGCCCTGCTGGCCGCCGGCGCCGGACTGCCCGAGCGAGCCGGCCCACTCCCCCGCGGCCTGGCCCCAGTCACCGAGGCCCTTGTCGGGGCCCTTGTCCGGACCCCTGTCGGGGTTGGTGGCGGCCACAGTGGTGACCGTGACGCTGGTGGAGAAGGCGCCGCCGTCCGGGCAGGTGCCGTCGACCTTGCTGTCCCCGGCGTGCTGGCCGGCCAGTCGGGCGGATCCGCTGTGCTTGCCGTCGGGGCCCAGGGTGAGGGTCGCCGGGCCGCCCTCGAACGCGGCGGAGTGGGCGGTGATGCTCTTGGCGTCGGGCTTGTCCGACTTCTCACAGGAGACCGTGACCGTCACGGTCTGGCCCGGTGCGGCCTTCGACGGGCTGACCGAGGCCGCGCCGTCCCTGGCGGATGCGAGGGGGGCCGTCAGGCCGGTCAACGCCGTCGCGCCGATCAGGGCGGCGGCGGCCGTACGCATGGGGCGCATGCCGGAACCTCCGGGATTCTCGGGCGCGGCCGGGGACTCCCATGTCCACTGGTCGATCAACCGCACCCGGTCATTCACCGACGGTAGGCACCCGCCCCACGCTCCGCCAGCGCTCACGGCCGTTCGGGTGACCGCCCGTCACGCAAAGTCACCCGAAGGCCGTCACCCGGAGGCTCGTTGGAAGGCTCACCGGGCGGCCGTCGCTCAGAGGTCGAGGTCCACCACGACCGGCGCGTGGTCCGAGGTGCCCTTGCCCTTGCGGGCCTCGCGGTCCACATAACTGTCGGTGACGGCGTCGGCGAAGGCCTTGTTGGCGTAGGTGAGGTCGATCCGCATGCCCCGGTTCTTGGGGAAGGCCAGCTGGCGGTAGTCCCAGTAGGTGTAGGGGCGGTCGTACTTGAGCGGGCGCGGCACCACGTCCTGGAGGCCGATCTCGCCGAGGGAGGTCAGCGCGGCGCGCTCGACCGGGGTGACGTGGGTGAGGCCCTCGAAGGCGGCGGTGTCGAAGACGTCCTCGTCGGTCGGGGCGATGTTGAAGTCCCCGAGGACGGCGAACGGGCGGGAGCCGGCGGCGTCCTCGGTGGCGGCCTTGCGCAGCGCCTCCAGCCACTCCAGCTTGTACTGGTAGTGCGCGTGGCCCACCTCGCGACCGTTGGGCACGTAGACCGACCAGACCCGGACCGGGCCGCAGGTGGCGGCGATCGCGCGGGGCTCGACCTCGGGCAGCAGGGCGCCGTCGGCGAGGAAGCCGGGCTGGCCGGGCAGACCGCGCTCGACGTCGTCCAGGCCGAGCCGGGAGACGATCGCGACGCCGTTCCAGCGGCCATTGCCGTGCGCGGCCGTCTCGTAGCCGAGCTCGCGCACCGCCTGGTACGGGAAGGCGTCGGCCGCGCACTTGAGCTCCTGGAGGCAGAGCACGTCGGGCTTGGCGCTCTCCAGCCACTCCAGGAGCTTGGGCAGCCGCGCGGTGACGGAGTTGATGTTCCAGGTGGCGATGCGGACGGTCACGGCGGGCGGCCTTCCCGGTGGTTCGGTGCGGACGGGCATGCGGACGGACGTGCGGACGGGGTGGGCCGCCCCCGCAGAAGGGAGGCCCACCCCGAACATACCGCCCGGCACCGACAGGCCGGCCCGGTCAGCGGGTGGGCCGGACCACCGCGGCCGAGCCGCCGCCGCGTCGCACCGGTTCCGCGGCGGCCACCCAGCGCCCGTCCGGCAGCCGCTCCACCCCGGTGGCGGCGCCGATCTCACCGCCGCTGGCGAAGCTGTGTCCGAGGCCCTCCAGCGCGGCCCGCTCGGGCAGCGCCAGGAAGGCGGGCTCGGCCTGGGTCGCGGCGGTGTTGCGCTGGCTGGCGCGCGGCGCGGCAATGGCCTGCTCCAGGCTCAGGCCCCGGTCGAGCCGCCCGAGCAGCACCTGGAGGGTGGTGGTGATGATGGTCGCGCCACCCGGGCTGCCGGTGGCGAGCAGCGGTTCGCCGTCGCGCAGCACGACCGTCGGGGACATCGAGGAGCGCGGCCGCTTGCCCGGTCCCGGCAGGTTGGGGTCGGGGACGCCCTGGGCGAGCGGGGCGAAGTCGAAGTCCGTCAGCTCGTTGTTGAGCAGGAAGCCCCGGCCCGGGACGGTGATGCCGCTGCCGCCGGTCTGCTCGATGGTGAGGGTGTAGGAGACGATGTTGCCCCAGCGGTCGGCGACCGTCAGGTGGGTGGTGTTGGGGCCCTCGTACGGCTCGGCGACGGCCTGGCCGGTGTCGGCGCAGCGGGCCGGGTGGCGCGGGTCGCCGGGGGCGAGCGGGCTGGTGAGCGCGTGGTCGGGGCTGATCAGGCAGGCCCGGGAGGCGGCGTAGCGCTCGGACAGCAGCTGCTTGGTGGGGACATCGCTGAAGGCCGGGTCGCCGACCCAGCGGTTGCGGTCGGCGAAGGAGATCCGGGAGGCCTCCAGGAAGTGGTGGTAGTACTGGGTGCTGCTGTAGGACGAGACGTCGCCGCCGTCCTCCAGGATGTTGAGCGCCTCGCCGACGGTGGTGCCGCCGGAGCTGGAGGGGGCCATCGCGTAGACGTCGTACGCGCCGTGGGAGACGTGGGTGGGGGCCTGGTCGCGGACCCGGTAGTCGGCGAGGTCGGTGGTGTCGACCTTGCCGGGGCGGGCGTTGCGGCCGGATGCCGGGTCGACCGGCGGGTGCTGCACGGTGTCGGCGATGTCCTTGGCCAACTCGCCTTGGTAGAAGGCCTTGACGCCATTCTGGGCGAGCAGCCGGTAGGTGGCGGCGAGGTCGGGGTTGCGCAGGACGCTGCCGGTCTCGGGGGGCTTGCCGCCGGGCAGGTAGAGCTTGGCGGTGGCCGGGAAGTCCTTGAACCGGGCGTAGTTGTCCGCGGTCTGGTTGCGGAAGGTGTCGTCCACCACGAAGCCCTGGTCGGCGATCCGCTCGGCGGGTTCGAGGCTCTGGGCGAGCGATCGGGTGCCCCACTGGCGCAGCGCGGCGTCCCAGGTGGCGGGGGTGCCGGGGACGCCGACGGACAGGCCGCTGGTGACGGCGTCGGCGAAGGCCAGCGGCTTGCCGTTCTCCAGGAACAGGCCGGTGTCGGCGGTGCGGCCGGCCGTCTCGCGGCCGTCGATGGTGTGCACCCGGCCGGTCGCGTGGTCGTAGTAGACGAAGTACCCGCCGCCGCCGATACCGGAGGAGTACGGCTCGGTGACCCCGAGGGCCGCGGCGGCGGCGACGGCCGCGTCCACCGCGTTGCCGCCGTTGCGCAGGACCTCGATCCCGGCGGCGGTGGCGTCGGCGTCGACGGTGGCCACCGCCCCGCCCCAGCCCACCGCCTCCGGCACCTTCGTCGGCGGGGCCGCGGCCCCGGCCGGCCCGACGCTGGACCAGACCAGTGCGGTGGTGAGTAACAGAGATGGCGCGAAACGGGTCAGAGCCCTCATCCAAGTCCTCCTGAGTCGACGTCAACTCATCAGTTGTTCCACAGGAGTCATCATCGGACAACCACACCGCGCGGCTACCAATGGGTAGTTGACTGAACGATGGGGTGTGGGGCGCGAGGTGCGGGGCGTGGGGGTGCGGCGCTGAAGCAGAACAGCCGACAGATTTCAGATAACAGAAGATGAAATCTGTTATCTGAAATCTGTCGGCTGTTAGCTGTTCGTTGTTCGCTGTTCGGTGTTCGGTGTTCGTCGTCAGCTGTCCGCCGACGGCCCTCCGCCGCTACAGCGCGCTGCGCTCCACCCGCCGCCGCTTGATGGTGCGGAAGCGCCGCGCCACCTGCCGGGCCAGGTCGGCCGCACCGACCAGACCCGCCTCGTTGCCGAGGGCCGCGTGCACGATGGTGGCCTCGGGACGGAAGCCGCGCCCGGTGAGGGTGCGGCGGAAGGTGTCCCGGGCCGGGCCGAGGAGCAGGTCGCCCGCCTCGGAGACCCCACCGCCGATGACGAAGCGGCCCGGGTCCAGCGCGGCGGCCAGGTTGGCGATGCCGACGCCGAGCCAGGTGCCGACCTCGTAGAGCAGCTCGGTGGCGGTCGGGTCGCCGTCCTGGGCGGCCTCGGTGACCAGCGGTCCGGTGATGCCCTCCACCGTGCCGCCCGCGCGGGCCAGCAGCGGCTGCACCACCGGGGACTCCTCGGCGACCAGCTCGCGGGCGTCGCGCACCAGCGCGTTGCCGGAGGAGTACTGCTCCCAGCAGCCGCGGTTGCCGCACGGGCAGCGGTGGCCGCCGGGCACCACCTGCATGTGCCCGAACTCGCCCGCCAGGCCGTACTTGCCGCGGTCCACGTAGCCGTCCCGGACCACAGCGCCACCGATGCCGGTGCCCAGGGTGAGCATCACCATGTGGTCCTCGCCGCGCCCGGCGCCGAAGCGCCACTCGGCCCAGGCGGCCGCGTTCGCGTCGTTCTCCACGATCACCGGGAACCGCAGCCGCTCGCTGAGCGCCTCCTGGAGCGGCTCGTTGCGCCAGTTGAGGTGCGGGGCGAACAGCACCCGGGAGCGGTCCGCGTCCACCCAGCCGGCCGCGCCGATGCCGACGGCGTGGACGTCGTGCCGGTCGGCGAGCTGGAGCACCAGGTCGACGATGACGTCCTCGACCACCGTGGGGCTCTTGCTCTTGTGCGGGGTGTCGGTGCGCAGCTTCTCCAGCACCTTGCCCTCGCCGTCCACCACCCCGGCGACCACCTTGGTGCCGCCGATGTCGACGCCGATGGTGGGCAGCCGCAGTATCCCCGCGGGCAGGGCTCGGCGACGGCGCTCGGCGCGCGGGCCGAGGCCAAGCAGCGTGGGCAGGACGGGCGGCCGGGTGCTGCCTTGGGAGCCGTTCACGGCTGCGGACGCTCCTCACGGGGATCGAAGTCACGGGGATCGGAGTCACGGGGATCGGAGTCAGTGGAACCGGTGTCGCCGGCGCCGGACGGCCCGGACACCGTGGGCCGGGCCAGCTCGTGCGAGAGCTCGGCGAGGTCGGAGCCGCCGGCCATCTCGGTGGTGAGCTCCTCCAGGCTGATCTCGGCCCGCGGGTGGCTGCCCGCCATCCGCCCCCGCTTGAGCAGGGTGAAGTGGTCGCCGACCAGGTAGGCGTGGTGCGGGTTGTGGGTGATCAGCACGACCCCGAGCCCGGCGTCGCGGGCGGCGGTGACGTACTTGAGCACCACCCCGGACTGCTTGACGCCGAGCGCGGCGGTGGGCTCGTCCAGGATCAGCACCTTGGCGCCGAAGTGCACCGCGCGGGCGATCGCCACGCACTGGCGCTGCCCGCCGGAGAGGGTGCCGATCGGCCGGTCGACGTCGTACAGGTCGATGCCCATCTTGGCGAGCGCCTCGCGGGTGGTGGCGCGCATGCCCTCGGCGTCCAACCGCAGGCCGCCCCAGCGGCGCATGCCCTGCTCGGAGCCGAGGAAGAAGTTGCGCCAGACCGGCATCAGCGGGACGACCGCGAGGTCCTGGTAGACGGTGGCGATGCCGCGGTCCAGGGCCTGGCGCGGGGAGGCGAGGCGGACCTCCTCGCCGTCCACCGTGTAGCGGCCCTCGTCGTGCTGGTGCAGCCCCGCGATGATCTTGATCAGGGTGGACTTGCCGGCCCCGTTGTCGCCGAGCACGCAGCTGATCTCGCCGGCCCGCAGGGTCAGCGAGACGTCCTGGAGCGCCCGTACGGTGCCGTAGCTCTTGCCGACGCCGTCCAGGGAGAGCAGCTCGGCGCCCACCGGAACGTCCGTGCTCATCGAAACGTCCATGCTCATGCGCCCACCTCGCGCCGCTCGGCAGGGGCATTCGCCCGTACGTGCCTCTTCATGAGTCGCTCGCTTCGCTCGCTCATCGCGGCCCCCGCTCGGCCCGGCGCTTGACGTAGGCGTTCAGCAGCGCGGCCAGCAGCAGCATCGCGCCGAGGAAGAACTTGAACCAGTCCGGGTTCCACTGGGCGTAGATGATCCCCTTGCTCACCATGCCGAAGATCAGCGCGCCGAGCGCCGAGCCGACCACCGAGCCGTAGCCGCCGGTGATCAGGCAGCCGCCGATGACCGCCGCGACGATGTAGATCAGCTCGTTGCCGACGCCCTCGCCGGACTGCACGGTGTTGAAGGAGAACAGCAGGTGCTGGCCGAGCACCCAGGCGCCGAAGCCGACGCCCAGGTAGAGCACGGTCTTGGTCCGGGCGACCGGCACGCCGACCGCGCGGGCCGCGTCCGCGTCGCCGCCGACGGCGAAGATCCAGTTGCCGAAGCGGGTGCGCAGCAGCACCCAGCTGCCGACCAGGAGCAGGCCGAGCCACCACCAGACGGTGGCCTTGATCGCCAGCCCGCCGATGTTCACCTCGGAGGCGAACAGCCAGCGGCAGGCGGCGAAGCCCTGCATGTCGGCGATCGACTTGGTGGAGACCGTCCCGGAGATCGCCTTGGTGACGCCCAGGTTGGCGCCGGTCAGCATCAGGAAGGTGCCGAGCGTGACGATGAAGCTGGGCAGCTTGGTGCGCCCGAGCATCCAGCCGTTGAACCAGCCGATGGCCAGCGTGGTCGCCAGCGAGACCAGCACGCCGACCCAGGTCACCGCGGTGAACTGGTACGAGACCATCGAGGAGGTCAGCGCGGCGGTGGTGACCAGCACACCGGCCGAGAGGTCGAACTCGCCGCCGATCATCAGCAGCGAGACCGGCACCGCCATGATCCCGATGGTGGAGGCCGCGTACAGCACGGTGCCCAGCGAGGAGACCCGCAGGAAGGGCTCGGCGACGACGGCGAAGACCACGAAGACCGCGATGGCGGCGATCAGCGAGCCCAGCTCGGGGCGGGCGAGGAGCCGCCGCAGGGCCGCCGGGCGCCCGTCGACGAGGCCGTCCTGGGCGAGGAGGTCGGGGGTGCTCACCGGGTCCCCCTCGCGACGTACTCGGCGAGCGCGTCGGCGTTGTCCTTGGTCAGGATCTGCGGTCCGGTCTCGACGGGGCGGCCGCCGCCGAGCATGTTCAGGTTGAACTTGTACAGCCAGAGCAGGTCGACGCCGGTGTAGCCCTGGAGGTAGGGCTGCTGGTCGACGGCGAAGCCGACACTGCCGGACTTCAGCCCGGCCACCACCTGGGTGCCCAGGTCGAAGGTGTCCAGCTCGACACTGCGGTGGGCGTCCTGGACGGCCTGGAGGCCGGTGGCGGCCAGCGGGCCGGAGAGGGTGAGCACGGTGTCGATGGCCGGGTCGGCCTGGAGCTTGGCGGAGATCGCGGCGCGGGCGTCGGGCATGTCGACGCCGTTGACGTAGAGCACCTGGAAGCCGCCGCCGGCCTTGGACTGGGCGCCGGAGCAGCGCTGCTCCTGGCCGACGTTGCCCTGCTCGTGAATCACGCAGAGGACGTTCTTGCGGCCGCGCGAGGCCAGCTCGGCGCCGGCCGCCTGGCCGGCGGTGGACTCGTCCTGGCCGACGTGGGTGAGCGCGCCGAACTTCTGCGAGTACTCCTGTCCGGAGTTGATGGTGATCACGGGGATGCCGGCGGCCTTGGCCTTGCCGAGGACATCGGCCATGGCGTCGCCCTTGGCGAGGGTGACCAGCAGGCCGTCGACCTTCTGGTCGATGGCGGCCTGGACGAGCTGGACCTGGTTCTGGGTCTGCGCGTCGTTGGAGTACAGGAAGGTGATGTTGTCCTTGGCGGCGGCCTGCTCGGCGCCCTTGCGCACAGTGTCCCAGAAGGCGTCGCCGGCGCCGGCGTGGGTCACCATGGCGACCTTCCAGCGCGGGGTGGTGACGGCGCTGCCGCCGGTGGCCGCGGCCTTGGCGCGGGCCTCCTCGGCGCGTCTGCCTCCGGTACTGCTGCAACCGGCCGCGGTGACCGCGACGGCCAGGACGGCGCAGACGGGCCAGAAGCGGCGGGACGGGCGAAAGCGGGTGATGCTCATCCCCATAGTCTCCCTGCCCGGGCCTGGCGGGATCGCACCGCCTCGCCCGGCAGGGCGATCGGCCTGGGAGGTAAGGTGCCCCAGGGGACCCTTCCTGGCAGTTCGCTGGAGATCCGGTCAGGACCACGTGTGTCCGGATGGCAGACTTAGCGCCGATCCGAAGGAGGTTCATCACGAGAAAGTGATGTTCCTCTCAGGTTCCGCACAGTTTCGGACGGCAACCGATCACCGGTTCACCACGTCTGATGCCATTGACGTGCGTTCGGGCGAGTGGGGCCCGGGCGGCGTGCGATCCGGATACGAGAACTCGATGCAACTGACAGGTACGCCGTTCTTCCTCCTCACCGTCATCCTCGTGCCGGTGTCCATCGCGGTGGCGTTGCTGTTCTGGGGCAAGGTCGGCGGCCCGAAGCCGGTTCGCTACCTCACCCGCATCGTCATGATCATGTTCTGCCAGGTCACGGCCGTGCTGATGGTCTTCGTGATGGTCAACAACGCCAACCTGATCTACGGCAACTGGGACGACCTGCTCGGCACCGGCGACCACGTCCGGGCGGTGCCCGTGGTGGCGCCGGTCGACCCGGCCGCCACCCCGGGCCAGAGCGGTGACGCCGCCAAGGAGCCGCCGAAGGTCAAGCAGAGCTTCGGCGGCGTGAACGACCCGCTGGTCCCGAACGACGTGCAGAAGACCGAGCTCAAGGGCCAGGTGTCCGGCGTCGACGGCGAGGTGCTGGTCTGGCTGCCGCCGCAGTACAACGACCCGGCGTTCAAGGACAAGAAGTTCCCCGTGGTCGAGCTGATCCCGGGCTTCCCCGGCTCCTCCTCCACCTGGTACGGCACCCTCAAGGTCTCCGAGCAGCTCAAGCCGCTGATGCAGCAGGGCAAGGTCGCCCCGTTCATCCTGGTCTCGCCCCGCACGAAGCTGCTCAACCAGGACGCGGGCTGCACCGACATCCCCGGCAAGGTCAACGCCGACGCCTGGGTCAGCCGTGACGTCCCGCAGATGGTGCTGGACAACTTCCGCGCCGACCCGTCGCCGGACCGCTGGGCGATCGCCGGCTACTCGGCCGGCGCGCACTGCGCGGCCAAGCTGTCGCTGGCCCACCCCAACCGCTACCGGGCCGCCATCGCGATGTCCGGCTACAACGACCCGATCCAGGAGCAGGACTCGCTGGTCGCCAAGGACCCGAAGCTGCGCGAGGCCAGCAACCCGCTCAACATCCTCAAGGCCGCCCCGCAGCCGCCGAAGGTCGCCCTGCTGGTCAGCGGCTCCAAGGGAGACGGCTACGAGGACGGCGAGGCGCTCCGCGCCGCGGCCAAGGCCCCGACCACCGTCCAGGTGGAGGAGGGCACCGGCCCGCACACCACCGAGCAGTGGAAGAAGATGGTCCCGAGCGCCTTCCAGTGGCTGACCTCGGTCATCCCGGCGCAGTAACGGCTCACCGGACACGGAAGGGGCCCGCCGCGAAGCGATCGCGGCGGGCCCCTTCCGCATTCCGACGCGCGGGCCGTCAGGCCAGTTCCAACGCCAGGTAGAAGTCCACCCGGTCCTCCAGCCGGGAGAGGTCACGCCCGGTCAGCTCCTCGATCCGGCCGATCCGGTACCGCAGGGTGTTCACGTGGACGTGCAGCTGGGCGGCGCAGCGGGTCCAGGAGCCGTCCGAGCGCAGGAAGGCCTCCAGGGTGCGGACCAGGTCCGCCTGGTGCTCGGTGTCGTACGCGATCACCTTGTCCAGCAGCCGGCCGCGGAAGGCGCGGCGCACCTCGTCCGGGACGGCGGCCAGCAGCAGTACGTGCGAGGCGAGTTCCTCGGGGCCCGCGACGCACACCCGGCCGGGCCGGGAGGCGGCGATCCGGCGGGCGTGCCGGGACTCCTCCAGCGCGCCGCGCAGGCCGCCCGCCTCGGCGGCGGGAGCGGAGACGCCGAGGGTGATCCGGCTCTCCGGGCCCAGCCCCGCCTCCAGCGGGGCGAGCAGGTCGCGCAGGGTGTCGGCGGGCACCGGACCGGCCGGGGCGGGCAGCACCACCACGGCGCCGGTGCCCGTCCCGGCGACCAGGGCACGGTCGGTGGTGCCGCCGAGCACCTCCTCCAGGACGGCCCGTACGGTGCCCTCGGGCAGGCCGCCGCCCTCGGCGCTGAGCACCAGCCAAGAACCCTGCTCCGCCGGGGACTTGGAGCCGGGGCCCGGGTAGCGGGCGGCCATCGCCGAGGAGGCGTACAGGGTGCGGCCGATCTCCGCCGGGTCGGCGTCGCGGCGCAGCAGGGCGAGCAGTTCGTCGGCGAGCCCGCGGCGCAGCCGGCGGCCCTCGTCGCGGCGGTGGCGCTCGGCGGCGACCAGCCGGGCCAGGTTCTCGGCGAGCTGCTGGCGCTTGGTGGTCCACTCGGTGACGTCGCCGGCCACCGCGAGCACCCAGTCGGCCAGCGGCGAACCGGCCTGCGGTGTGTCGTGCGCGGCCCGCGGCGGGGTGTCGTGCGGGGCCTCGTGCCCGGCGGAGGCCGGGGCGGGCAGGAGCGAGTAGGAGCCGGCGGCCAGCTTGACCCGGTGCGGGGGGCGGCGGCGCTGGCGCTGGGCGGTGAGGTGGGCGCGCACCAGCTGGTCGCGGTCCTGGGCGGAGAGCCGGTCGGCGGGGCCGGCGATCACCGCGCCGGTCGGGGCGAGCACCCAGCAGTCCAGGTCGAGGTCGCCGCCGAGCAGGTCCAGCACGGCGTCCAGTCCCCCGCCGCCGGCCGCCGAGACCAGCATCCGGTGCCGGTCGACCAGGGCGGCGAGGTCGGCGGCGCGGTCCGCGGAGACCTGGCGGCCGATGAACTCGGTGACGGTGCCGAAGGCGATGTCGTCGGGGACGGCGAGCAGCGGCATCCGGTGCCGGCGGCAGGCTTCGACCAGGTCCTCGGGCACCGGGCCGACCTCGGCCTCGCCGGCCGCCAGGGCCACCGCCCCGCCGGCCGCGAGGGTGCGCACGAAGCGCTCGGAGTCGGCCGGGACGGTACGCCAGAGCATGCCGGTGAGCACCAGTTCGCCCCCGTGCAGGTAGCGGCCCGGGTCCTGGAGGTCCGTGGTCATCACGCCGCTGATCTGCCGGTCCAGCTCTTCCTCGGCCGCGAGCAGGCGCAGTCGCGGGGCGCCGGGGGCGAGCAGATCACGGACACGCATCCGCGGACTCCTTAACGGGGCTTGGGGGGAGGGATGAAGGGGTAACGATAGGGCCTGGCCGGACGGAGTACGCCCGGCCCGTAGCCCGCGCACCACGGCCGGATCTACGGTCGTAGGTAGCACCCGGCGGACACCTGGGCTGCGGGACTCTCCTCCTTAGAGGAACGTACAGGATGCCGGGTCGGCTCACAGCCGGGGCTTCATGCCATCGGTGACTGCCAGTGGGGCGCGTCACAGCGGTTCACTGGCGAAACGACCGGCGGCACGACCGGCGGCACGCCGCCGGGCAGCGGCGTGAAGCGGCGGCGTGAAGCCGGCGACGTGAAGCCGGCGACGTGTACGGCGACGACGCGAAGGAGACACCCGGATGGAGTTCCTCCGGCCCGCCACCTGGGGCGAGGCGCTCGCGGCGAAGGCCGAGCACCCGAGCGCGCTGCCCATCGCGGGCGGCACGGACGTCATGGTCGAGCTGAACTTCGACGTGCACCGGCCGTCCGCGATCCTCGACCTGAACCGGGTCGCCGAACTCGCCGAATGGTCGCAGGACGGCGGTGTGGTGCGGCTCGGCGCCGCCGTCCCGTACGCCCGGATCATCGCGGAGCTGTCCGGCCCGCTGCCCGGTCTGGCGCTGGCCTCCCGCACCGTCGGCTCACCGCAGATCCGCAACCGCGGCAGCGTCGGCGGCAACCTCGGTGCGGCCTCCCCGGCCGGCGACGCGCACCCGGCGCTGCTGGCCGCCGGGCGGGACGTGTGCGTGGAGGCGGCCTCGGTGCGCGGCACCAGGCTGATCCCGATCGACGACTTCTACACCGGGGTGAAGCGCAACAGTCTGGCGGCCGACGAGCTGATCCGGGCCGTGCGCGTCCCGGTGGCGGACGGGCCGCAGCAGTTCTCCAAGATCGGCACCCGCAACGCCATGGTGATCGCGGTCTGCGCGTTCGGTTTCGCCCTGCACCCGGGGAGCGGGACCGTCGGCACCGGCATCGGGTCGGCCGCCCCGACGCCCCGGCGCGCCGTCGAGGCCGAGGAGTACCTGCGGGGCGTGCTCGCCGAGCGCGGCCTGTGGGAGTCCGGCGAGGCGCTGGGCACCGAGGTCGTCCAGCGCTTCGGCGAGCTGGTGAAGGCCGCGGCCTCGCCGATCGACGACGTCCGGGGCACCGCCGAATACCGGCGGCACGCGCTCGCCGTGCTGGCCCGCCGCACCCTCGCCTGGACCTGGAACGACTACGGCAAGCAGATCAGGAGCGCGGCATGAGGGTCACGTTCACCGCCAACGGCAAGCCGGTCGAGGCCGACGACGTGTGGGAGGGCGAGAGCCTGCTGTACGTGCTGCGCGAGCGGATCGGCCTGCCGGGTTCGAAGAACGCCTGCGAGCAGGGCGAGTGCGGTTCCTGCACCGTCTACCTGGACGGCGTCCCGGTCTGCGCCTGCCTGGTCGCGGCCGGCCAGGCGCAGGACCGCGAGGTGCGCACGGTCGAGGGCCTGAGCGGGCCGGACGGTGAACTCGGCGTCGTCCAGCAGGCGTTCGTCGACGCCGGCGCCGTCCAGTGCGGCTTCTGCACGCCCGGCCTGCTGGTGCAGACGGACGCGCTGCTGGCGAGCGACCCGCGGCCGAGCGACGAGGACATCCGCGAGGCGCTGTCCGGCAACCTGTGCCGCTGCACCGGCTACGAGAAGATCATGGACGCGGTGCGGCTGGCCTCGGCCCGCCGGTCCGCGGGGGCGGAGGATTCGGAGTGAACGCTCGGGCCATCCAGGGCCAGAAGAACCTCCAGAAGATCAACCAGGCGTCCGAGGACGGCGTCGGCGGCTCGCCGCTGCGCCCGGACGGCAACCTGAAGGTCCGGGGCGAGTTCGCCTACTCCTCCGACCTGTGGCACGAGGACATGCTCTGGGGCATGGCGCTGCGCTCGCCGCACCCCCGGGCCGACATCCTCTCGGTGGACGTCTCCGAGGCGCTGAAGGTGCCCGGGGTGTACGCGGTGCTGACGCACGAGGACATCCCCGGCACCAAGTACTACGGCCTGGAGATCCAGGACCAGCCGGCCCTGGCCATCGACAAGGTCCGCTACCAGGGGGAGCCGATCGCGCTGGTCGCCGCCGACCACCCGGAGACGGCCCGCCGCGCGGTGGAGCGGATCGCGGTCGAGTACCGGGTGCTCACCCCGATCGTCACCGAGGAGCAGTGCCTCGACCCGGGGACGTACGGCTATGTGCACGAGCCGCACGAGTACAAGTCCCATGGGCACGGCAACATCTGCCACGAGCAGCGGCTGGTCTCCGGCCGCGGCGTGAGTGACGAGGTGCGGGCGCTGGCGGACGTCGTGGTCAGCGGCGACTACGAGGTCGGCATGCAGGACCAGGCCTTCCTTGGCCCGGAGTCCGGCCTCGCGGTGCCCGCCGAGGACGGCGGCGTCGACCTCTACATCGCCACCCAGTGGCTGCACGCCGACCGCCGGCAGATGGCGCCGGTGCTCGGCCTGCCGGAGGAGAAGGTCCGGCTCACCCTGGCCGGTGTCGGCGGCGCGTTCGGCGGCCGCGAGGACCTGTCGATGCAGATCCACGCCTGCCTGCTGGCCCTGCGCACCGGCCGGCCGGTCAAGATCGTCTACTCCCGGGACGAGTCCTTCTTCGGCCATGTGCACCGCCACCCGGCGCGGATGCACTACGAGCACGGCGCCACCCGGGACGGCAAGCTGGTCTTCGCCGACTGCCGGATCGTGCTGGACGGCGGCGCCTACGCCTCCACCACCCCCGCCGTGGTCGGCAACGCGGCCTCGCTCGGGATGGGCCCGTACGTGATCCCGAACGTGCGGATGCACGCCGTCGGGCTGTACAGCAACAACCCGTCCTGCGGGGCGATGCGCGGCTTCGGCGCGGTGCAGGCGGCGTTCGGCTACGAGTCGCAGATGGACCGGCTGGCCACCGAACTCGGCCTGGACCCGGTGGAGTTGAGGCAGCTCAACGCCGTCGCCCAGGGCGACTTCATGCCCACCGGACAGCGGATCGACGCGCCCGCACCGGTGGCCGAACTGCTGCGCCGGGCCAAGGAGATGCCGCTGCCGCCGCCGCTGGACACCGAGCACCCGGACCCGCGCCGGCTGCCCGGCGCGCTGTCCAACACCTCGCACGGCGAGGGGATCGTCCGCGGCGTCGGCTACTCGGTCGGCATCAAGAACGTCGGCTTCTCCGAGGGCTTCGACGACTACTCCACCGCCCGGGTGCGGCTGGAGGCGATCGGCGGCGAGCCGGTCGCCCTGGTGCACACCGCGGCGGCCGAGGTCGGCCAGGGCGGCGTCACCGTGCACGCCCAGATCGCCCGCACCGAGCTGGGCGTCGAGCAGGTCACCATCCAGCCGGCCGACACCGCGGTGGGGTCGGCCGGTTCGACCTCCGCCTCGCGCCAGACGTACATGACCGGCGGCGCGGTGAAGCTGGCCGCCGAGGCGGTGCGCCGGGCCCTGCTCGACAAGGGACGCCGGCGCTACGGCTGGACCCACGACGACCTGGCGCTGGCCGGCGGCAAGGTGGTCTCGGCCGGGGCCGGCGTGCTGGTCTCCATCGTCGACCTGCTCGGCGACGAGGCCGTCGAGTCCACCCGCGAGTACCGCCACCGGCCCACCGAGCCCTTCGACAAGGAGACCGGCCAGGGCTTCGGCCACGTCCAGTACTCCTTCTGCGCCAACCGCGCGGTGGTGGACGTGGACGTGGAGCTGGGCCTGGTCAAGGTGGTCGAGCTGTCCGCCGTCCAGGACGTCGGCAGGGCGCTCAACCCGCTCTCCGTGGTCGGCCAGATCCAGGGCGGCTGCACCCAGGCGCTGGGCCTCGCGGTGATGGAGGAGATCATCCTGCGGGACGGGAAGGTCCGCAACGCCTCCTTCACCGACTACCTGATCCCCACCATCCTGGACACCCCACCGATCCCGGTGGAACTGCTCGAACTGCCCGACCCCAACGCCCCGTACGGGCTGCGCGGGGTCGGCGAGGCGCCGACCGTCTCGGCGACGCCGTCCATCGTGGCCGCCATCCGCGACGCCACCGGGCTGGCGCTCCACCGGATCCCGGTCCGGCCGGAGCACCTGACCACCGAACGGCCGGGCTGAGCCCGGGAGTCGATCTTCTCGCGCGCGACGTCGTTGTCCGGGACCGTTTCCCGGACAACGGCGTTTCCGGTGAGGCAGTGTTTCCGGTACGACGTTTCCGGCACGACGCTTCCCGTACGGCGACGTTTCCCGTACGGCGGTGTCTGCCGCTACTGTCGAAACCGTGTAAGGAGCCTTCCCCCATGCAGGACATCGCCGAGCAGCTACGGGCCTGGCACGCGTCCGGGCGTTCCTTCGCCGTGGCCACCGTGGTCGGCGTCCTCGGCAGCGCGCCGCGCGACCCGGGGGCGGCGCTGGCCGTGGACGCGGACGGCGAGGCCGTCGGCAGCGTCTCCGGCGGGTGCGTCGAAGGGGCGGTGTACGAGCTGTGCCGGGCCGCGATCGCGAGCGGTGAGCCCGTGCTGGAGCGCTTCGGGTACAGCGACGAGGACGCCTTCGCGGTGGGGCTGACCTGCGGCGGCGTCCTGGACGTCTTCGTCCAGCCGGTGGTGCCGGGGGCCGACGCCGGGCTGGACGCCGCCATCGCGCACGCCGCCGCCGGCACGCCGGTGGCGCTGGTCCGGGTGATCGCCGGGCCGGGCGCCCTGGACGGCGCCACCCTGGCGGTCACCGCGTCCGGCACCGTCGGCGCGCTCTCGCCCGCCCCGTCGACGGTCGGCGCGCTGGAGCGGGCACTGGTCGCCGAGGCCCGGGCGATGCTGGAGGCCGGACGCACCGGCCGGCTCGTACTCGGCCTGGACGGGAGCCCCTGCGACGAGCGGCGGCAGGGCACCGTCACCTGCTTCGTCGAGTCGTACGTGCCCGCGCCGCGGATGCTGGTGTTCGGGGCGATCGACTTCGCCGCCGCGGTGGTGCGGATCGGCAAGTTCCTGGGCTACCGGGTGACCGTCTGCGACGCCCGACCGGTCTTCGCCACCGCCCGTCGCTTCCCCGAGGCCGACGAGGTGGTGGTCGACTGGCCGCACCGCTACCTGGACTCCCAGCTCGGCCGGATCGACGGGCGCACCGTGCTGTGCGTGCTCACCCACGACGCCAAGTTCGACATCCCCCTGCTGGAACGCGCGCTGCGGCTGCCGGTCGGCTACGTCGGCGCGATGGGATCGCGCCGCACCGACCGGGACCGCGTGGCGCGGCTGCGCGAGGCCGGACTCACCGAGGCCGAGCTGGCCCGGCTGCGCTCCCCGATCGGCCTGGACCTCGGCTCCCGCACCCCGGAGGAGACGGCGGTCTCGGTCGCCGCCGAGATCATCGCCCACCGGCGCGGCGGCAGCTGCCTGCCGCTGAGCGCCTCGGACGGGCCGATCCACCACGACGGGGCGCATCCGCTGGCGGGGGCGGGGGCGGGGGCTGAAGGCTCTGCGACGTCCCGTACCCACGCGGCCTGAGCCGGGGCGCTGGTCAGGGGCCTGGTCAGGGGCCTGGTCAGGGCGCTGGTCAGGGCGCTGGTCAGGGCGTCAGTCGGTCAGCGCCAGCTTCAGGCCGAAGCCCACCACGACCGTGCCGGTCACCCGGTCCATCAGCCGCCGGGCGGCCGGCCGGCGCAGCCAGCCGCGCAGCACCTGGGCGAAGCCCACCAGGACGGTCGACCAGAGCATGCCCTCGATGACGTGGACGCAGGTCAGCGCCACACCGGCGGCGAAGTGCGGGGCGCCGGCCGGGATGAACTGCGGCAGCACGGCCACGTAGAAGACCCCGACCTTGGGGTTCAGCAGATTGGTCAGCGTGCCCCGCCGCCAGCCGTGCGCGAACCCGCCCTCCTCCGGCTCCTCCTCGGCCGCCGCCCGGCCGCCCCGGTCGCGCAGCATCCCGATGCCCATCCACACCAGGTACGCCGCGCCCGCCCAGCGCAGGACGTCGTACGCCAGCTGCGAGGCGGTCAGCAGCGCCGTGACCCCGGCCGAGGTCAGCGTCCCCCAGATCAGCGTCCCGGTCTGGATTCCCAGCACGACCCCCCACGCCTGGCTCCGCCGCCCCATCGCCGAGGTGCGCAGCACCAGCGCGGTGTCGAGTCCGGGCGTGAGCGTGAGCAGGCCCACGACGAGGGCGAAGGACCACAGGGCCGTTGTCATCTCCATGGGCCTCGATGCTCTCACAGCTCCGGACGGCCACCGTCGGGCGGCCGTCCGGAGCGGGCGGGACCCGCCCGCGGGAAGCCGGTCAGGTGACGTTGAGGCGGGCGGCGAGGCGCAGGAGGCCGGGGCTGAGACGGGAGAGGAAGCGGGCGGCCTTGGCCTCGGGGGTGACGGGGACGACGGACTTGCCGGTGCGGGCCGCGGTGACGATCGCGGTGGCGACCTTCTCCGGGGGGAAGCCGCGGCGGGCGTAGAGCTTGGCGGCGCGGGCCTGCTTGGCGGCCTGCTCGGTGGCCGTGGTGGCGGAGAAGGTGGAAGTGCGGGTGATGTTGGTGTTGACGATGCCGGGGCAGATGGTGGAGACGCCGATGCCGTGGGAGACGAACTCGGCGCGCAGGCAGTCGGAGAGCATGAACACCGCGGCCTTGCTGGTGGCGTAGGCGGTGAGCGCCTTGGAGGGCAGGTAGGCGGCGGCCGAGGAGACGTTGACGATGTGGCCGCCCTGGCCGCGGTCGGCCATCAGGGTGCCGAAGGCGCGGCAGCCGTGGATCACGCCCCAGAGGTTGACGTCCAGGACCCGCTGCCACTCCTTCTCGGTGGTCTGGAGGAACGTCCCGGAGTGGCCGATGCCCGCGTTGTTGACCATGACGTCGGGCACCCCGTGCTCGGCGGCGACACTCTGCGCGAAGGCGTCCACCGCGGCGCCGTCGGAGACGTCCACCCGGTAGGCGTGCGCCTTCGGGCCGATCAGCGAGGCGAGTTCGGCGGTGCGCTCGGCGGCCGCGAGGTCGAGGTCGCAGACCACCACCCGGGCGCCCTCCTCGGCGAAGGCGAGCGCGGTGGCCCGTCCGATGCCGCTGCCGCCGCCGGTGACCACGACCAGTCGGCCGTCGCCCTCGACCTGTCGGCCCTGCCCTTCGTCGACGCGGGCGGTGAACTCGCGGACCATCCCGGCCACAGTGGCTCCCTTCTCCAGCAGCGCCGACCAGTGGCCGGCGTGCAACGTCCTACGGGTCAGCTTGGGCGCCCAACGTTCCAGCCCCTCGGAGAGGAAGGCGCCGACGTACCGGTCCCGGGTGAGGGTGACCAGCTGGACCGGCACCTCGGTCGGCCGCTCGCGCGGACTGCTCAGCGCGGGCCGGAAGTTGGCCCGGTACAGCTCGATGCCGCGGACCGCGTCGCGGCGCAGGCTGGGCTGCGGGTGGTCGGCGCGCGGGGTGACGTGCTCCAGATCGCGCAGCACCCGCGGCCAGGCCCGGGCGAGGCCGAGGCGCCAGACGCCGGGGGCGAGGAAGGGCAGGTGGAAGGCGGTGATGTACCAGGAGTGCAGGCCCTGGTGCAGCAGTTGGCGCAGGTGGCGCGGGGTGGGACGGCGCAGCCGGTGGCGCAGCCAGTAGCCCATGTGGTCCAGGCTGGGGCCGGACAGGGTGGTGTACGAGGCGATCCGGCGTTCGGCGCCGGGTGCGGTGACGGCCTCCCAGGACTGGATCGAGCCCCAGTCGTGGGCGAGCAGGTGCACCGGACGGTCCGGGCTGACGGCGTCGGCGACGGCGAACAGGTCCTCGGCGAGGTGCTCCAGGCGGTAGCCGTCCCGGGTGGCCGGGACGCCGGACTCGCCGGCGCCGCGCACGTCGTAGCGCACCACGTGGTGGTCGCGGGCGAGGTCGGCGGCGATGTCGTCCCAGACGGCGTGGGTGTCGGGGTAGCCGTGCACGAGGAGGACGGTGGGGGCGGCCGGGTCGCCCTGCTCGAAGACGGCGAGCGGCAGGCCCCCGGACAGGACGATCCGGCGGCGGACCGGGAGCTGCGGCGTGCTCTTGCGGGCGCTCGCCTGGGCGTTCTTCTGGGCGCTCTTCGTCGGGAACGTCATCGGGTGGCCTCCAGGGTGGTCGGCTCGGCGGCGGTCGGCTGGCCGGCGGCCGGCTCGACGGCGGCCGGCTCGACGGCGGGCGTGGCGGAGGTGGCGGCGGTCCAGCGGCGGACGTGCGGCAGGTCGTCGTCGAGCCAGTACGCGTCGTCCTCGGTGACCACCAGCAGTTCCTCGAACTTGATGCCCACGCCCCGGAAGCCGATGTGCGGCTCGACCGCCCACAGGCCCGGCGTGGGGGCGTGCCGGGACGAGCGGCCATCCGCCCAGAGCGGCGAACGGCCGTGCATCCGCTCGGAGACGAGCTCGCGGCCGAGGGTCTGGAGGGTGCGCACGCCGAAGCCGAACACGTTCACCCCCGCCGGGCCGCGCGCCGTGTTGCGGGTGACCTGGTGACCGATCACCCGGCCCGGGTAGACCTGGTGGCGGTTGTCGTAGCCGTGCGCGGCGATCTGCGCGTCCACCGCGGCATACACCTCGGCGAGCGGCTTGCGGGCCCGCACCTCGTCGAGGATCAGTTGGCGGTAGACCTTCAGGTCGGCGGCCAGCCGGTCCCAGACCCGGTTCTCGCCGACCTTGCCGCCGTAGCCGATGTCGGCCGTGTAGCCGTCCACCACGGGCGCGCAGTCCAGCACGAACGGCATGCCCTCCTCCAGGCGGCGGTTGCCGGCGAAGAACTGGAGCGGGGTGTGGAAGTGCCGGAACGCCGTCCGGTCACCGAACCAGGCGAAGGGGACGTGGAAGAAGTCCTGCACCCCGGCGGCGACCAGGCGGCGCCGCAGCTCGGCCGTGGCCTGCCGCTCGGTGACGCCGGGTTCGATCCAGGCGGCGACCTGCTCGGCGCAGTGGTAGGCGAGCTGCTGGGTCTCGCGGAAGCGGGCGAGGTCGTGCTCGGTGTAGCGGAAGGCTGGGGTCGCTGGCGCCATGGCAGGGGCTCCTTCTACTGGAGGTCCAGCACGAGGGTCTCACCCTCGGCGGCCCGGGAGACGCAGGGCAGCAGGGCGCCGGCGGCGCGCTGCTCGGGGGTGAGGCGGCGGTCCCGGTGCTCGGGCCTGCCGGCCAGCACCCGGACCTCGCAGGTGCCGCAGAAGCCCTGGTGGCAGGAGTACGCGAGGCCCGGGCGGGCCTCGCGCAGCACGTCCAGGGCGGAGCGGTCGGCGGGGACGTCGAGGGCCGGGCCGTCGGTGCCGAGGCGGACGGTGAACGGCTCGCCGTCGGTGACCGGGGCGGCGCCGAAGCGTTCGAAGTGCAGGGAGGCGGCCGGGGACTCGTCCAGGGCGTGCTGCACGGCGCTCAGCATCGGGGCCGGGCCGCAGCAGTAGACGGCGGCGCCGCGCGGGGCGTGGGCGAGCAGTTCGGCACCGGTGGGGACGCCGCCGTGCTCGTCGTCGGTGCGCAGCACCACCCGGCGCGGGTCGAGGGCGCGCAGCTCGTCCGTGTACGGGAGGGTGTCGGCGCTGCGGCCGACGTGCACCAGGCGCCAGTCCAGGCCGTGCCGCTGCGCCTCGCGGGCCATCGGGAGCAGCGGGGTGATGCCGATGCCGCCGGCCAGCAGGAGGACGGTGGGCTCGGCGCAGAAGGCGAAGCCGTTGCGCGGGCGGCGGGCGGTGATCCGTGTGCCCGGGTGCAGGGCGTCGTGGACCTCGACGGAACCGCCGCCGCCCGCGGGCAGCCGACGGACGGCGATGCGGTAAGTGGTGCGGTCGGCCGGGTCGCCGCTGAGGGAGTAGTGGCGTTCGCGGCCGGAGGGCAGGGCGAGGCGCAAGTGGGCGCCGGGCTGCCAGCCGGGCAGCGGGCCGCCGGAGGGGTCGGCCAGTCGCAACTCGACGACGTCGACGGCCAGTTGGCGGCGTTCGGCGACGACCAGTTGGAGCGGCGGGGTGGGCCGGCTGAACGGGCGGCGGGGGTTGCGGCGCAGCAGCGGGCTACCGAGGGCCGGGGTGTAGCGGTCGCCGATGGCGGTGATCCAGCGCATGAAGCCGTCGGCGCGGGGGCGGCCGTAGAGGTCGGGGGGCGGGGTGAGCAGGTCCATCCGGCGGGGTCCTTGGGCGTCGGGAGGGGGCGGCGGGCGAGCGGGGGCGGCGGGGGCGGGCCGGGGCGGGGCCGGGGCGGGTGACAGCTGACAGGGTTCAGATTTCAGACTTCAGAGTTCAGCGTTCAGATTTCAGCGAACAGATAACGTTCTCTGTTCGCTGAAATCTGTCACCTGTCACCTGTCACCTGTCACCTGTCACCCGCGCCCCGCGGCCGCGCGGGCGGCCGGAGAGGTGGCGAGGTAGCCCAGCGCCTGGCTGGAGGAGCCCTCCTGCGTCGGGTGGTAGCCCGGCCGCAGGTAGCGCAGCCCGGAGCGGATCGACTTGACCGGGTCCGGCAGCAGTCCGCGCTTGGCGATCCGCCCGGCCTCCCGCCAGGTGGGCTGGAGCCGCCCCTCCAGGGTGGGGTCGGCGGCGAGCATGAAGCGGGCCCCACGCACCCAGAGGTGCACCAGCAGCGGCCCGGAGATCACCATCCCGCGCACCCGGCGCAGGTAGCCCGGGTCCAGGTGGACCATCAGGTCGTAGGCGACGCTGCGGTGCTCGACCTCCTCCGCGCCGTGCCAGCGCAGCAGGTCCAGCATCGTCGGGTCGGCCTTGGCCCGGTCCAGCCCCGGGGAGTTGAGCACCCAGTTGCCGAGGAAGGCGGTGTAGTGCTCGATCGCCGCGATGAAGGCGACCCGCTCGATGATGTTCTCCCGCTGCTGGGCCGGCGTCAGTCCCGGCTTGTCTCCGAGGATGCGATGGAACAGCCAGGAGACCTGCCGGACGTACGGCCGCGGGTCGAGCCCCTGGCCGAGCAGGTGCTCCAGGACCTCCTGGTGCGCCTCGGCGTGGATGGCCTCCTGCCCGATGAACCCGAGGACCTCCTCGCGCAGTTGCTCGTCCCGGATGAGCGGCAGCGCCTCCTTGAACACCTTGACGAACCACCGCTCCCCCTCGGGCAGCAGCAGGTGCAGCACGTTGATGACGTGGGTCGCCATCGGCTCGTCCGGGATCCAGTGCAATGGCAGCCGCGCCCAGTCGAAGCGGACGTCCCGCGGCTCCAGGACGAGGCTGTCGTGCACGCGCTCGGCGGGGGCGGCGAGGGCGGGGACGGGGGTGGATCGGGGCATGGCAGGCCCTCCTGACCTGGGAGCTGCGGCTCGGCTCAGGGAAACGTACTCGCGGGTAGCCCCCGGGACAAGGGTTTCGGCGGGTCTTATCGACATCGAGTCTAATAAGTGATGCACACCGGGCAGGGGCAGGGCGAACACCGGTTCGGAAGGCGACTTCGGGGGCGACTTCGGACCGCGGGTGCCGAGGGTTCGGGCCGCGAGTTCGGGCCGCGCAGGCCGCGGGAATGCCCGAGGGCCCCGCCGGACACGCGCGTCCGACGGGGCCCTGCGACCGGGCAGCGCTCAGACCGCCATCGCCAGCATCAGCGGCGCCGCCCGAGCCGCCAGCAACTCGGCGGCGGCCTTCAGTTTGTGGATGTTGTCCACCGGCATCGAGGTGGCCAGGCAGCCGACCGTGCTGCCCGCCGTGATCGGCACGGCCGCGCACACCGTGCCCAGCGCGTACTCCTGGATGTCCAACACCGGCACGGTGGCCGGCTGCCGCTCCAGCCGGTGCATCAACTGGTCGGCGTCGACGACGGTGCGGGAGGTGAGCCTGGCGACCGGATGCCGGGAGAGGTGGTCGCGCCGCGCGTCCGAATCCAACTGGCTGAGCAGGCACTTGCCGATCGCGCTGGCGTGCGCGGTGGCCCGGAAGTCCACCCACTCCTGCACCGCCGGCGCGTGCTCGGCGGCCGAGACCGCTTCCACCGACAACTCGCCGTCGTGGTACCGGCTGAAGTACACTGCGGCGCCCAACTCGTCCCGGAGTTCGGCGAGTTTGCGGTTGAGCCGGGCCTTCACCAGCTGTTCCCGGTTGTGCTGGCCGAGCAGGGCGAAGGTGCCACCCAGCAGCCAACCGCCGTCCTGGCACTGGAGGTAGCCCTCGATCTCCAGGATCTCGGCGAGCCGCCGTACGGTGGGCAGCCCGAGCGAGGTCTCCCGGGCGAGGGCCACCAGGGTGGCGCCGTCGGGGAGGCGATCGACCGCCTCCAGCAGTCTGAGGGCGTGCTGGAGGGAGGTGAACGGGCCCGTCGGACCCTGGTCCAGTGCGGCGTGACGACCCGGGGCTGGTGTCGACATGTCGTCCCCTTCCGATGTCCCCCGCGGAGCGACCCGCGGGCGGGCACCAGCCTATCGACCTGGCGGCTCCGACGACTGCCGTCCGTACATATCCGTGGACGTTCTGTGCAGTTGTCGTCCGTTCTCCTCGCCCGAACGCGGCTTGGCGACGGCGGCGAGGGAGACCGGCCGGGAGTGCCACGCGACCGACGGGACGTCAGTCGCCGAGCAGGCTTCGCACAACGGTCACAGCCTCGGGTGCCGGATGGGCCAGCGGGCGGGCGGCGGTCAGCGCGGCAGCCTCGTCGACACCGAGGCCGGCACCGAGCCCGGCACCGAGCCCGGCACCGAGCCCGGCGCTGAGACTGGTGCTGAGGCCGGCGGCGCGGTCGGCACCGGTGAGGGCCACGACGGCCTCGGCGGCCGGAAGGGCGTTGAACCAGCGCAGCGCGAGGGCGGCCCGGCCGGCCTCGGTGAGGCGGCCGGTGAGGCGGAGGCGGGCCAGCCCGCCGTCGGGGTAGACGTTGATGCGCACATGGGTCACCGGGCGGCCGGCGGGCAGCCGGAAACGGTGCCGAGTGTCGGGCTGGAGCCTTGTGCGGGGCAGGAGTTCGAACCACTCGCCGTCGGCCGGGTCGGCCCCCGTCGAGGCGTCGAAGCCGATCAGGTCGGCCCAGCCGGGGGCATTGGCGACGAAGTGGGACGTGTCCACCTCGGCGGCCAGGACCTCACCGCCCCCGGCCAGGGCGATCCGCACCCAGTCGTTGGCCTTGTCGCGCCGACGCCTGGTCTCCCAGCCGTCGCCCATGACGGAGGCACGACCGGGAGCGTTCAGGTTGTGCGGGGAGGAGAAGTAGCGGTCGGACGCCGCCTCGGCCACGCCGCCGTACTCCTGGGCGGCCAGGTCGAAGGTGAGGCCGGCCAGGTCGCGCGGGTCGGGCAGCACCTCGCCGTGCACCCGCAGCCGGGCGACGCCGCCGTCCGGGAAGATGTTGAGCCGCACGTGGGTGTAGCGGGTGCCGTCCGCGACGGTGAACGCGTGGACGGTGTCGCCCTTCAGCGCGGTGCGCGGCACGATCGTGGTCCACTCGGCGGCCTGGACCTCCTCGGGCGAGGGGTGGCCGGGGACGGACGCGGCCTCGACCGAGGCGGACTCCGGGTAGTTGCCGGTGAAGTGGGCGGTGTCCACGATCACACCGCGGATCACCCCGGCGGCGCCGAGCCGGACGATCGTCCAGTCGTGGTCCTCGTCGGTGGGGTGCGGCTGGTCGGCGCTGACGCCGCGGCGGCGCTTGGACTCCCAGCCGTCCATGATCTGGCCCTTGTGCCCGAAGGTGTGCGGACGGAACTCGGCCGGCGCGGCGACCAGCAGGTTCTCGGCGTCCGCGAAGGTGTCCTCATCGGTGGCGACGACGCCCGCGCCGAGCAGCCGGGAGGCCAGGTCGACCAGGTCGGTGAAGGGAGCGCTCTCGGTGTCGGCTGCGGTCGGGGAACCGGTGGTCTCGGACTCGCTGGTCACGGACTCTCTCCTCTAGGCGCGTTCGGACAGGGGGGTGGTGGGGCGGGAGCCGGGCCGGGCGAGCTGTCGGCCGAAGGGCCGGGCCGCCGGGTCCACCTGGCGGCCGCGCAGCCAGGTGGCGCGCACCGCGCCGGTGAGGGTCCGGCCCGCGTAGGGCGTCACCGGGTTGCGGTGGTGCAGCCCGCCCGGACGGACGGCGAACCGGCCGTCCGGGTCGAAGGCGACCAGGTCCGCGTCGTGGCCTGCGGCGATGGCGCCCTTGACGCCGGTGAGGCCGACCAGTTCGGCCGGTCCCGCGGACATCCAGCGCACCACGTCGGCCAGGGTGTGGCCGCGGCGGTGGGCCTCGGTCCAGACGGCCGGCAGGCCGAGTTGGAGCGAGGCGATGCCGCCCCAGGCGGCCGCGAAGTCGCCGCTGCCGCCGTACTCGGGCAGCAGTTTGAGGTCGGGGGTGGACGGCGAGTGGTCGGAGACGACGGCGATGAACTCGCCGCGTCCCAGGGCCTCCCAGAGCGCGTCCCGGTTGGACTCGTCGCGGATCGGCGGACAGCACTTGAAGGCGGTGTCGCCGTCCGGCACCTGCTCGGCCGCGAGGGTCAGGTAGTGCGGACAGGTCTCGGCCGTCACCCGGACGCCGTCCGCGCGGGCCTGCCGCAGCAGCGGCAGCACGGCGGCCGAGGAGACGTGCAGGACGTGCACCCGGGCGCCGGTGCGGCGGGCGGCGCCGAGGAGTCGGACGACGGCCGCGGTCTCCGCGTCGGCGGGCCGGGAGGCCAGGAAGTCCCGGTAGTGGACGCCGGGTTGCTGCGGGGCGGCGGCCAGGACGGCCGGGTCCTCGGCGTGGATGATCGCCGGAGCTCCGATCCGGGCCTGCTCGGCCAGCGCGGCCTCCAGGTCGGCGGCCTCGACGTGCGGGAACTCGTCCACTCCGGAGGGCGCGAGGAAGCTCTTGAAGCCGAACACCCCTTCCCGGTACAGCGGTTCGAGGTCGGCGAAGTTGCCGGGGACGGCGCCGCCCCAGAAGCCGAGGTCCACCCAGGACTGGCCTTCGGCGGCCTTCCGCTTGGCCTCCAGTCCCGCCACCGTGGTGGTGGGCGGGACCGAGTTGAGCGGCATGTCGACGATCGTGGTCACCCCGCCGGCCGCGGCGGCCCGGGTGGCGGTGGCGAAGCCCTCCCACTCGGTGCGGCCGGGCTCGTTGACGTGCACATGGGTGTCGACCAGGCCGGGCAGCAGGGCGGCGTCACCGAGGTCGGCGAGTTCGCCCTCGCCGGCCGTGAGCGAGCCGTACGGGGCGGTCCGGGCGATCCTCCCGTCCCGGATCAGCACGTCCGCGGGACGCTCGCCGTCGGGCAGGACCACCCGTCGGGAGCGGATCACCGCCGGTTGGCTGAATGGCATGGGAACCTCCGGAACCTTGGGGGGTCGAGGGTGCGTGGAGAGCCGCTTCGGGGCCGTGGAACGCGGGAGGTGACGCGGAGTCGCGGTGGGGATGGCCGGGAGCCTAGGCCTGCCTTCAACAAAACGTCAATGGATGGGCGCGGCCGGGGGTTCAGCCCGACAGCAACCGGTCGGCCAGCCGCTCCCCCGCGAGTTCGGCCAGCTCGGCGGCCCTGGTCAGGCTGTCCCCCGGCCGCTCGGCCAGGTCGGTGAGGGCGATCGCCGCCGCGAAGCCGGCTGCCCGCCACTCGGGCTCGGAGAGCTCCAGCCGGCCCGCCACGGCGGCCACCCTGACCCCGGCCCGGGCGGCCGCGGCGGCCACTCCGGCGGGGGCCTTGCCGTGGAGCGTCTGCGCGTCCAGGCAGCCCTCACCGGTCACGACCAGGCGTGCCCCGCGCACGGCCGCGTCGAAGTCCAGCAGGTCGAGCAGCAGCTCGATACCCGGGCGCATGGTGGCGCCGAGCAGGGCCAGGGCGGCGAAGCCCACCCCACCCGCGGCCCCGGCGCCGGGCGCCTCCCGGACGTCCCGCCCGGTGGCCTCGGCGACCAGGTCGGCGAACCGGGTCAGCCCCGCCTCCAGGACCACCAGGTCCCCGCCGTCGGCGCCCTTCTGCGGACCGTACACGGCGGCGGCGCCGCGCGGTCCGAGCAGCGGGTTGTCCACGTCGCAGGCCACCACGACCTCGACGCCGCCCAGCGCCTCGGCCAGCGGGCCGAGGTCGATCTCCGCGAGCCGCCGCAACGCCGCGCCACCGGGCGGGAGTTCGGCGCCTTCGGGGTCTCGCAGCCGCACCCCGAGCGCCCGCACCATGCCGGCGCCGCCGTCCGTGCAGGCGCTGCCGCCGAGGCCCAGCACGATCCGCTTGGCCCCGAGCGCGACGGCCTCGGCGATCAGCTGGCCGACCCCGTGGGACCCGGCGGTCAGCGGAGCGGTTCGGCCGCCGGGCAGCCGGGCGAGGCCGGAGGCCTGCGCCAGCTCGACCACGGCGGTGTCGTCCCGGACGGCGATCGCGGCGGCCACCGGCAGTCCGGTCGGGCCGGCCACCTCGACCGGGACGGTGCTGAACCCGGCCGCGAGCGCAGCGGCCAGGGTGCCCTCCCCGCCGTCGGCGACGGGCAGTTCGCGCACCTCGGTGCCGGGCGCGGCGCGCCGGATGCCGGCCGCGATCCGGGCCGCCGCCTCGGCGCCCTCCAGGGTGCCCTTGAACTTGTCGGGGGCGACGACCACATGGCCCTGGTGGGGGATGGGGGGCATGGCGCGTCCTCGCTTCCGTACGGGTCCGGCGGTGGTCCGCCGGCGTGCGTCCAGCATGTGCCCCGCGGTCCGGGAGGCGCGAGCCCCTCCTCCTCTGTGGGGCGTACGCGCCACCGGCTCGGGTCGACCGGCGGGCGGGCGGATGAGCCCCGGCACGCCCGCCGGTCGGGTCCGGCCTCCTGGCGGCGCGGGCACGCACCCGACGCCGGGAGGAGCTGGGGGCGGGTGCTCCGCACGGGAGCCCCCGAGGTCATCCGGACTGCTCGACCTCGCGGCCGGAGAGCCGCTCGACGCCGCGCAGCAGCGCCGAGTGGTCGAGCGAGCCGTCCCCGTTGGCCCGGGCGGAGGCGATCAGCTGAGCCACCACCGCGCCGACCGGCAGCGCGGCGCCCACGGCGCGCGCGGCCTCGGTGACGATGCCCATGTCCTTGTGGTGGAGGTCGATCCGGAAGCCGGGCGCGAACGCGCGGTCCAGCATGTTCGTCCTCTTGCGGTCGAGCACGGTGGAGCCGGCCAGGCCGCCGCCGAGCACGTCCAGCGCGGCCGCGAGGTCGACACCGGCGTTCTCCAGGAACACCACGGCCTCGGCGAGCACCTGGATGTTGGCCGCGACGATCAGCTGATTGGCGGCCTTGACGGTCTGGCCGGCGCCGGACGGGCCGACGTGGACGACCGTGGTACCCAGCGCGGCGAACAGCGGCTCGGCCTCGGCGAAGTCCTCGACAGCGCCGCCGACCATGATCGACAGGATCGCCTCGACGGCGCCCGCCTCGCCACCGGAGACCGGGGCGTCCAGGGTGCGGATGCCCTTCGCCCGGGCGGCGGCCTCGATCCTGACCGAGGTCTGCGGGGTGATCGAGGACATGTCGATCACCAGGGTGCCGGGCCTGGCGTGCTCCAGCACTCCGCCCTCGCCCAGGATGACCTGCTCGACCTGCGGGTCGGCCGGGACCATGGTGATGACGACCTCGGCGTCCCGCACCGCCTCCGCGATGCCGGTGGCGCCGTGTCCGCCGGCCGCGACCAGGGCGTCGATCGGCGGCCGGGTGAGGTTGAAGCCGGTGACGTGGTGGCCGGCCTTGACCAGGTTGGCGGCCATCGGGCCGCCCATGATGCCGAGGCCGATGAAGGCGATCTTGCGGCTCATCGCGTCGCGCTCCTTGGGTGTTCCGGAGGGGAGGTCGGACGAGTGGGCGGGCCGCCGGGTACGGCCCGGCGGCGGCGCCGCTTCGCTACCCGGCCGCGCGCAGCCCGCGCGGCAGCCAGCCGAAGCTGTCGGCGCTGACGCCGGTGGAGGGGCGGTACTCCAGACCGATCGGGCCCCGGTAGCCGGCGGCGGTCAGCCGGGCGAACAGGTCCTCGAAGTCCAGCCCGCCGGTGCCGGGCTCGTTGCGGCCCGGGTGGTCGGCGATCTGCACATGGCCGATGCGGTCGGCGTGGGTGTCGATGACCGCCGCCAGGTCCTCGCCGTTCCTGGCCAGGTGGTACAGGTCGCAGAGGAGCCTGGCGTTCCCCAGGCCGGTGGCGGCGTTGACCCGGTCGACCACCTCGGCCGCGGCGGCGGCCGTGACCAGCGGGTAGTGCGGCGACTCGGCCCGGTTCAGGGCCTCGATCAGCAGGACGGCGCCGATCCCGTGCGCGGCCCGGGCGGCGAGCACCAGGTGTTCCAGCGCGAGCGCGTCCTGTTCGGCCGGTTCGACGCCATCGACCCGGTTGCCGTACAGGGCGTTGAGCGCGGTGGCGCCGAGCGAGGCGGCGAGTTCCGCGGCGACCGGGACGTTGGCGCGAAAGCGCTCCCGCTCGGACGGCACCGAGACGGTGCCACGGGCGCCCCTGCCCAGGTCGTCCAGGAGGTTGAGGCCGGTGAGCCGCACGCCGGCGTCGGTGAACGCCTTGCGCAGCGCGTCCAGTTCGGCCTGTGGGGGGTCATGCCGGTCACCGAAGGGCCACCACAGCTCGGCGGCCGTGAAGCCGGCCGCGGCGGCCGCGGCGGGGCGCTCCAGGAGCGGCAGTTCGCCGAACAGGATGGACAGGTTGACCGTGAAGCCGTGCCGGGCGGCTGCCGTCATGTCACTCACCTCTCAGCTCCCTTCCGTCATTCGTTATTTCCACAATGCGGAAGCAGGATTCTGCGCAGTGGAAGCATGGAGGGAAGCATCTTCGCCCGTCGAGCGAGTGTCAAGAGAGTCGCAACATTGTGTTGAAGGCACCCCGAGGATGCGCCGCCCGAGGGCCGGACCGTTCGATCACCGGCCCCTGCCCGCCTCCACTCCCCGCTCGCTACAGTGACCCCGTGCGATTGATGGTGGAGTTCACGACAGAACCGTTCGAACTGGACACGTTCCCGGAGCACGCCGCGGCGGCCCGCAGGGCCGTCGACGAGGCCGGCCTGGAGGTGTCGGTCGGCCCCTTCGGCACCGGCGCCGAGGGCGGGGCCGAGCAGGTCCTCGCCGCGGTGACCAAGCTGCTCAAGGAGACCCTGGATGCCGGGGCCACCCGGATATCGGTGCAGGTCAGCGTGCTGGGCGAGGAGGACGGTACGCCGTGACCGAGGACCTGGAACACCCGCTCGCCGCGGCCGTGAAGCCGCTGCTGGCCGCAGTCGGCGCGACGCCCGTCCCGCTGGACGAGGCCAAGCCCGACGACGTGGTCCTGGAGTGGGAGGGCGTCCCCGCCCTGGCCGTCCGACTGCCGCACCTGAGCAGCGCGCTGGACCGGATGCTGACCGAGATGACCCGCCAGTTCGACGGCCGCCCGCTGGCCGAACTCGACCGGTCGGAGAAGCAGCGGGTCGTCGCCCTGCTGGAGGAGCGCGGCGCCTTCACCGTCCGCCACGGCGTGGAGACGGTCGCCTCGGCCCTGGGTGTCAGCCGCTTCACCGTGTACAACTACCTGAACCGCCAGGACGGCTCGAAGTCGTCCTGACGCCCGGTTCGGCGCCCTCCGGGGCGCACCCGACCCCCGTCCGGGGGCTTCCGAACGGGTGACCCCGCCGGCGCGGCAGGAGTGGATCGGCCTGCGGCGGGGCACACTTGGCGAATCGCACACGAAAGGGCCAGGCGTCGCGGCCCGGTTCGAATACGCGTCCACCAAACCGTTCAACAAAGTGTTGACGACCGGGTGGGGTCGATCTAGCTTTTCCGGGTGGCACCACTCTCCAGGAGGTCCACTCGTGACCAACCACCCCCACGCCCTTGAGGCCCTTGACGCCCTGGCCGCCACCGACGCCGCGGAGTTGGCGGAGGTCCTGCTGGAGGTCTGCTCCAGCCCCCGCTGGGCCGCCGCGATGGCGGACGCCAGGCCCTGGCCCGACCGCGAGGCCCTGCACGCCGCCAACGCGGCCGCCATCGCGTCGCTGACGACCGAGGACCTGCGCGACGCGATGGCCGGCCACGCCCCGATCGGCAGGCCCGCCGCGGGCGACGCCGCCTCCGAACGCGAACAGGCCGGAATCCGGGGCGCGGACCAAGCGGTCCGCGACGAGCTCCGCGAGGCCAACGCCGCCTACGAGGCCAGGTTCGGCCACGTGTTCCTGATCTGCGCGACCGGCCGCACCGCCACCGAGATGCTCGCCGCCCTGCGCGAGCGCCAGCCCAACGACGCCGCCACCGAGGCGGAGATCGTCCGCGGGGAACTTCGCAAGATCAACGACATCCGCCTCGACCTCCTGCTCGACAACCGCTGACGTTCCGTCATGTCCCATCACCCGAAGCCCTTGCCGGACTCGGAGAGCTTTCCATCTGACGCGTCATCACTTCCGCCATCAGTAAGGTCACTTCGCCCATGACTGGCATCTCCACCCACGTGCTCGACACCAGCCTCGGCCACCCGGCCGAGGGCGTACCGGTCGAGCTCGCACTGCGCACCGAGGGTGGCTGGCAGGTGCTCGGCACCTCCGTCACGGACTCCGACGGCCGGGTCAAGGACCTGCCGGCCGTGGAGGCGGGCTCGGTCGTGCGGCTGCTCTTCGACACCGGCGCGCACTACGCGCTCCGGTCCACCGAGCCGCCGTTCTTCCCCGAGGTCTCGATCGTCTTCACGGTCTCGCCCGAACAGCGCCACTACCACGTGCCGTTGCTGCTCAACCCGTTCGGATACTCGGTCTACCGGGGAAGCCGGTAGACCGACCCTCGAAGCCTAGGGAGCCACGCCATGGCCCACGTGCTCGGTCAGAACCAGTACGGCAAAGCGGAGAACCGCGTCGTCCGGATCCACCGGGACTCCGCCCGGCACGAGATCAAGGACCTCAACGTATCGGTCTCGCTCTGGGGCGAGTTCGAGGACGTCCACCTCACCGGCTCCAACGCCAACTGCCTTCCCACCGACACCACCAAGAACACCGTGTACGCCTTCGCCAAGGAGTACGGCATCGAGTCGGCCGAGGCCTTCGGCATCCTCCTGGCGCGCCACTTCGTCGACGACACCGAGCGCGGCGTCGTGCACGGCGCCCGGATCCGGATCGAGGAGTACGCCTGGGACCGGATCAGGACGTCGGACGGATCGGCCCGCTCCACCGGCTCGAAGGAGATCGGCCACTCCTTCGTCCGCAACGGCCAGGAGGTGCGCACCAGCGAGATCGTCTACGACGGCGAGTCCGTCCGGGTCGTCTCCGGCCTGAAGGACCTGGTCGTCATGAACTCCACCGACTCGGAGTTCTGGGGCTACCTCAAGGACGGCTACACCACCCTCCAGGAGGCGTACGACCGCATCCTCGCCACCCAGGTCACCGCCCGCTGGAAGTTCGGCTACGGCGGCGGGGAGGGCGAGGCCCAGCCCGACTGGAACCGCTCCTACGCCCAGGTGAAGCGGCACCTGCTGGAGGCGTTCGCCGAGACCTACTCCTACTCGTTGCAGCAGACCCTGCACGCGATGGGCACCCGGGTCCTCGACCACCGCGTCGAGGTGGACGAGGTCCGCCTCGAACTGCCCAACAAACACCACTTCCTGGTCGACCTGGAACCGTTCGGCCTCGACAACGACAACGAGGTCTACTTCGCCGCGGACCGCATGTACGGCCTGATCGAGGGCACCGTGCACCGCGAGGGCGTCGTCCCGGTCATCCCGGTCGCCTGACCTCCCATCCCCCACCCACCGGAGTTCGTGTCTGCCTCGCGGCGGCCGGCCCGGAGCACTGGAGAGCCCGGTCGAGGGACCTCGCACCGCCGTCCCCGCCCTCGGCCACGCCGGCAGCAGTACCGGCGAACCACCGGCGCCGCCGGCACCCCACCGGCACCAGCCGCACTCCAGCGCCACGGGCGCGCCGGGAGCCACGGGCACAAGAGGGGCTCGACATGGCACCCAGCAACAGCAGCAGTACAGACGGCGGTTCCACCCCGGCGAGAGCGCCCGGACCGGACGGCGCCTCAGCCCGGACCGCGGGCTCCGCCATCCACCCCGTGGACGGGTTGCTGCCGCCGATGAAACTGATCTCCACCGGGCTCCAGCACGTCGCCGCGATGTACGCGGGAGTCGTCGCGCCCCCGCTCATCGTCGGCGCCGCCGTCGGGCTCTCCCCCACCGAGCTCGCCCTGCTCATCTCCGCCAGCCTGTTCACCGCCGGACTGGCCACCCTCCTCCAGACCCTCGGCATCTGGAAGATCGGCGCGCGACTGCCCTTCGTGAACGGCGTCTCCTTCGCGGGGGTCGCGCCCATGATCGCCATCGCCAAGGAGCACTCGCCGAAGGACGCCCTCCCGGTGATCTTCGGAGCGGTGATCGTCGCGGGGCTCCTGTGCTTCCTCGCGGCGCCGTACTTCTGCAAGCTCATCCGGTTCTTCCCGCCGGTCGTCCAGGGCACCGTGATCACCCTCATCGGGGTGTCCCTGCTCCCGGTGGCGGTCAACTGGGCACGCGGCGGCTCGCCGGGCGCCCCCGGGTACGGCTCCATGCGGGCCGTCGGCCTGGCCGCGATCACCCTCGTCGCGGTGGTGCTCTGCAACCGGCTGCTGCGCGGCTTCTGGCAACAGCTGTCGCTGCTCGTCGGCCTGGCGCTCGGCGCCCTGATCGCCTTCCCGCTGGGGCTGGCCGACTTCGGCGCGGTCAAGGACGCGAACGTCTTCTCGCTGCCCTCACCGTTCCACTTCGGCGCGCCCCTGTTCGACGCCGCCGCGATCGTCTCGATGTGCATCGTCATGGTGGTCTCGATGACCGAGTCCACCGCCGACATGCTCGCCCTCGGCAGGATCGTCGACCGCGAGGCCGACGAACCCACCCTCGCCGCCGGACTGCGGGCCGACGGCCTGGCCACCGCGCTCAGCCCCGTCTTCAACGGCTTCGCCGCCAGCGCCTTCGCCCAGAACATCGGGCTGGTGGCGCTGACCAGGATCCGCAGCCGCTTCGTGGTCGCGGCCGGCGGCGGCATCCTGGTCCTGCTGGGGCTGTTCCCCGTACTGGGGTCGGTCGTCTCGCTGGTGCCCCAGCCCGTTCTCGGCGGCGCCGGGATCGTGCTCTTCGGCACGGTCGCGGCGAGCGGCATCCGCACCCTCGCGGAGGCCGGCATGGAGTCCGGCTCGCACACCATCCTGGTGTCGGTCTCCCTCGGCGTCGGCATCATCCCGATCGCCGTGCCGACGTTCTACGACTCCTTCCCGGAGGCCGTCCGGACCCTGATGCACTCGGGGATCTCGGCCGGCTGTGTGACGGCCGTCCTGCTCAACCTGCTCTTCCACCACGTCGGGGGCGCCCGCCGCTCCGGGTCCGGCCCGGACTCCGGATCGACGGTGCCTCCGGTGCCGGCGGGTCCGACGACGGCGACACCGTCCTGACCGGCCCGACGCGGAGGCCCGCCCCTACGGCGCCCCCGCGGTCCCCCCGGCCCTTCCTCAGAGGAGTCACACCATGGCAGTCCAGCCCCCACCCGGCGACCGGCGGATCGTGATCGAGAACGTCGCGATCGCCACCGTGGACGCGAACGACACCGAGTACGCCCGCGGGCACGTGGTCATCCTCGGCAACACCATCGAGGCGGTGGGCGAAGGCCCCGCCCCGGCCCGACCGGATGGCGTGGTGCGCCGGATCGACGGCGAGGGACACCTGGTCACCCCCGGACTGGTCAACACCCACCACCACTTCTACCAGTGGATCACCCGCGGCCTGGCCCAGGACGACATCCTGTTCGACTGGCTGGTCGCCCTCTACCCGACCTGGGCGCGGATCGACGAGCGGCTCGTCCACGCCGCCGCCCAGGGCTCGGCCGCCGCGCTGCTCAAGTCCGGCTGCACCACCGCCTCCGACCACCACTACGTCTTCCCCAAGGACGGCGGCGACGTCCTCGGCGCCTCCATCGAGGCCGTCCGAGAGCTCGGCCTGCGCTTCACCGCGCTGCGTGGCTCGATGGACCGCTCCCGGAAGGACGGCGGACTGCCGCCGGACCACGCGGTCGAGGAGCTCGACGACATCCTGGCCGCCTCCGAGGCCGCCGTGGACCGGTACCACGACCCCTCCTTCGGCTCGATGCTGCACGTCGCCCTCGCACCCTGCTCACCCTTCTCGGTCTCCACCGACCTGCTCCGCCAGTCCGCCGAACTGGCCCGCCGCAAGGGCGTCCGGCTGCACACCCACGGTTCGGAGACGGTCGAGGAAGAACGGTTCTGTCGGAAGCTGTTCGGCATGGGACCGACCGACTACTTCGAGTCCGTGGGCTGGCTCGGCGCGGACGTCTGGATGGCGCACTGCGTCCACATGGACGACTCCGACATCGCCAAGTTCGCCGAGACCGGCACCGGCGTCGCCCACTGCCCGTCCTCCAACGCCCGGCTGGGGGCCGGAATCGCCCGGGTGCCCGACATGCTCCGGGCCGGCGTCCCGGTCGGGCTCGGCGTCGACGGCGGCGCGTCCAACGAGTCCGGTGAGCTGGGTACGGAGCTGCGCAACGCCCTGCTGATCAACCGGGTGCACCGCTCCCCCACCGCGCTGACCGGCCGGCAGGCGCTGCGCCTGGGCACCATGGGCGGCGCCCGGGTGCTCGGGCGGCAGGACGAGATCGGCTCGATCGAGGCCGGCAAGCTCGCCGACCTGGCGCTGTGGAAGATCGACGGAGTGATGCACTCCTCCATCGCCGACCCGGTCGCCGCACTCACCTTGGGCGCGCTGCCGCCGTTGGCGGCGCTGTTCGTCAACGGCGAGGCAGTGGTCGAGCAGGGGAGGCTGACCACCGTCGACGAGGAGCGGATCGCGCGCGACTGCGCCCGCGCCGCCCGTGAGCTGACGGGGCGGGCGGGGCGGGCGGGCTGACGCTCGGGTGGCGGGTCGGGGTCGGTGGGCTCGGGGGTGGCGGGCTACGGGAACGGATGACAGCTGACAACTTTCGTCATCTGTTATCTGTCATCTGTTTGCTGTTATCTGTTCGCTGTTCGCTGTTCGCTGTTCGCTGTCAGCCCAGCAGCGGAAGCGCGGGCAGGGTCAGGAAGTCCACGAACTCCTCGGCCAGAGCGACCTGTTCGAAGAGCCGTGCAGCCTCGGGCCAGCGACCGGCACCGTAGGCGTCCTCGCCCAACTCGGCGAGGAGTTCGGCCAGTTCCACCGCGACCAGGCTGCGGACCAGCTCCGCGGTGGCCTTCTCGCCGGTGTCGGCCAGCACGACCCCGTTGTGGATCCACTGCCAGATCTGCGAGCGCGAGATCTCGGCGGTGGCGGCGTCCTCCATCATGTTGAAGATGCCGACGGCGCCGATCCCGCGCAGCCAGGCCTCGATGTAGCGGATGCCGACCTGGACGGCGTTGTGCAGCCCGGCACGGGTGCAACTGCCCCCGGCGCCGGCGATGTCGAGCAGTTGGGCGGCGGTCACCGGCTCGGACGGGCCCGGGTCGTCCTTCTGGTGCGGCCGCTCGCCGAGCACCGCGTCGAAGGACGCCCGGGCGACCGGCACCAGGTCGGGGTGGGCCACCCAGGAGCCGTCGAAGCCGTTGTGGGCCTCTCGGTCCTTGTCCGCCCGGACCTTCTCCAGCGCGGCCGCGTTGACCTCCGGGTCGCGACGGCTCGGGATGAACGCGGCCATCCCCCCGATCGCGTGGGCGCCGCGCCGGTGGCAGGTCCGCACCAGCAGCCGGGTGTAGGCGGCCATGAACGGCGAAGCCATGGTGACGCCGTTGCGGTCCGGCAGGATGTAGTGCGCACCGGCGTCGCGGAAGTTCTTGACGATCGAGAACAGGTAGTCCCAGCGCCCGGCGTTGAGGCCGGCCGCGTGGTCGCGCAGCTCGTAGAGGATCTCGTCCATCTCGAACGCGGCGGTGATGGTCTCGATCAGCACGGTCGCCCTGACGGTGCCGTACGGGATGCCGAGTGCGGCCTGGGCATGGGTGAACACGTCGTTCCACAGCCGGGCTTCGAGGTGGCTCTCGGTCTTCGGCAGGTAGAAGTACGGGCCGGAGTTGGGGTCCTCGGCGCCCTTGGCCAGCAGTCGGGCGGCGTTGTGGAAGAAGTAGAGGCCGAAGTCGACGAACGCGCCGGCCACCGGGGCGCCGTCGACCAGCAGGTGGTTCTCGTCCAAGTGCCAGCCGCGCGGGCGGACCACGACGGTGGCGAGTTCGGCGGCGGGCTTGAGGGTGTAGGCCTTGCCGCCCGCGCCGGCGAAGTCGATCCGGCCCTCGAAGGCGTCGATCAGGTTGACCTGGCCGCTGATCACGTTCTCCCAGGTCGGGGAGGTGGCGTCCTCGAAGTCGGCGAGCCAGACCTCCGCCCCGGAGTTGAGCGCGTTGACGACCATCTTGCGGTCGGTCGGGCCGGTGATCTCGACCCGGCGGTCCCGGAGGGCGCGGGGCGTTTCGGCGACCTTCCAGTCCCCGGCCCTGACCTCGGCGGTCTCGGGGAGGAAGTCCAGCGTGCCGGTGGCGGCGATCTCGGCGCGGCGGGCCGTGCGCCCCGCCAGGAGTTCCCGCCGACGGCCGTCGAAGGCGCGGTGGAGTCCGGCGACGAAGGCGAGTGCCTCCGGGGTGAGCACCTCCTGCGCCCGGTGGACGGGAGGACCGGCGACCGTGACGACCGGAGCGGCGGTGGAGGCGCCGACGGGCCCCTGATCTTCAGCCATGGGCAGGACACTCCTAAGACGGTTGAACGGGCGGTTGAACCTGACGAAGGGAGCTGCTCGATTCTGTAAGGTGGAGACTAGTTTCCGCGATACAGAATTTCAACGGTTTGTTGAAGAGGTTGCCGAGACTCCCCCTCCCGACCCCCAGTCCCGAACCCCCTCTTCCCGAACTCCCCCACCAGCGAAGGGAACCCCCGGTGGCCGCGACCCCCGACCCAGCACCGACGGCAGGCGCGGAACGCCAGAGCGGCGGCGTGCAGTCCGTCGAACGCGCCTTCCACCTCCTGGAGGCGCTGGCCGACTCCGGCGGTGTGGCCACGCTTAGCGAGCTGTCCACCAGTTCCGGCCTCCCCATGCCGACCATCCACCGGCTGGTTCGTACCCTCGTCCAGCAGGGCTATGTCCGCCAGGACACCGCGCGGCGCTACACCCTCGGCCCCCGACTGATCCGCCTCGGCGAGACGGCCGGCCGACTGCTCGGCAGCTGGGCCCGCCCGTACCTGGCCGAGCTCATGGAGGCCACCGGCGAGACCGCCAACCTGGCGGTGCTGGAGGGCGGCGAGGTGGTGTACGTCGGCCAGGTGCAGTCGCGTCGCTCGATGCGGATGTTCACCGAGGTCGGCCGACGGGTGCAGCCGCACTGCACCGGTGTCGGCAAGGCGCTGCTCGCCCAGCTGCCCGAGGACGAGGCGCGCGCCGTCCTCGGCCCCAACCCGCTGACCGCGCACACCGAGTACACCGTCACCGACCCGCAGGAGCTGATGCGCCAGCTCGCCGAGGCGCGCGAACGCGGCTATGTGGTCGACGACCAGGAGCAGGAGATCGGCGTCCGCTGCATCGCGCTCGCCGTCCCGGGCGCCCCGACGCCCACCGCGCTTTCGGTCTCCGGTCCGGAGGCCCGCATCCGCGCCCTGGAGGAACAGGCTGGGGCCGCCTCACTGGTACCGGTGATGCACCAGATCGCGACCCGGCTGGGCCAGGTCCTCGCACCCTGACGTTCCGTCAACCTCCGTTGCCGGTCGAGGCGGTCGGGTCGGCGCGCCGCGTCATCCGTTCGGGCGGACGACGGGCGGGTTGCCACCCGGCTCCGGCGGCGGCTCCGCCACCCTGGTGCGGACGCGGCCCGCGACGGCGCGGGCGGCCGAACGCGAGGGCAGGGTGAGCGGGGATGGAGCAGCACCACCGGGACGTACCGGACGGTGGCGTACGGGGCGGTGACGCACGGCGCGCCGGCAGGAGAGGCGGGGGATTCGGCGGCGCCGGACTGATCGCGGCGGTGGCGGCGGGGTGCGCGGTGACGGTGCTGGCCACCGACTCGTCCTGGGCGCTGCGGCGGCCCGAGCCCCGGCCCGCCGTGCAGGTCGTGGCGCCGGGCGCGCCCACGGCGTCCACCCTCCCCGCCCCGGCGACCCCCGGGATCACCGAGGCCTCCACCCTCCCCGCCCCGGCGACCCCCGGGATCGCCGAGGCCTCCACGCTGCCCGCACCGGCCGCCGCGCGACCGTCCGACTCCGACCTGGAAGTGGTCCGGCTCGACCCGGACCCGGCCTCTCCCGGCGGCACCACCGTCATCCGCGCCTTCGTCGGCAACCGCGGCCCGGGCACCACGTCCTCCCCGTTCACGGTCGTGGTCACCCTGCCCAAGGGGGTCACGCCCGAGGGCCCGTACTTCCCGTCCGACTGCCGGGTGATCGGCCATGCCCGCGGTCACGCCCGCGTCGTGCGGTGCGCGTTCGAACCCGGGCTGCGGGAGGGACGCAGCGCCACCGCCCTCGTGCCGGTCCGGCTCGACCCGGAGCTGCCGACGGGCACGCTGAGCGGCGGCTCGGTCGAGGTGCACAGCGCGGACGACCCGGAGGAGAGCAACAACCGGCAGCCGTTCGACATCACGGTCGCGGCACCGGCCGCCGATTCCTGAGCCGGCACGGTCCTGCCGGTACGGCCCTGCCGGTGGGCGCTCCGCGTCGAGCGCCCACCGGCGGCCTTCCACCGGTGGACCTCTACCGCTGGGCCCGCTACCCGGCCGTCGTGGCCGGGGCCCGGGTGGACGCGCCGGCGGCGGAGACCACCAGCCGCTGCGAGGGCAGGTCGTGCCAGGTGCCGTCGAGGTCCTGCCAGAAGCCGAACTGGGTGTACGTCCCGGCGGGCAGGGTGCGCGCAGCGCTGGTGAAGTCGAACCCGTTCGGGCAGATCCGCACGTCGGACGCGTGGCCGGGGAAGTCGAGGTTCCTCCCGCGCGCGTCGCGCACCCCCACGCCGACGGTCTTCGCGGTGAAGCAGGCCGAGGAGTGAAGGCTGAGCGAGGCGGTGGCGGCCTTGCCCGCGACCATGGCCGCGGGGCCGACCGGCCCGTCCTGGGTGACGGTCGGGACGGGGGCGGCGGGGGCGGCGGGGGCGACGGCCGGTGTGGTGGCGGTCGGCGTGATGGCGGCCTGGGCGCCGGTGACGGACGGCACCCCGAGCAGGCCGAGGCCGCTGATGGCGAACGCCCCGGCCGCGGCGAGGGCGGCGTTGCGGCCGCGGTGGGACGGACGGGCGTGGCGCGGCGCGCGACGGCGGCCGGGCACGAGCGCAGGCCGGCGTGTGGAGCTGGCAGGCGTGGGCATGGGGTCACCTCGGCGACGCCTGCGAGGTGAGCTGTCGGGTTCGGGCTGAGGTCGCCCGGCCGCAGCGCCATGGCGACGCGGCTTCACCCCTAGCCGCGGCCCGCACGCGGGAGCGTACGGGCCGGGCGCTGACCTTGGTTCCCCCGCTCCCGTCCGCTGTGGTGCTCGGTGACCCGCCAGCGGGTGGACGGGACTCGGCGTCCCGGCGGCGGGGTCCGCGAGGGGCGGACGACCGTTGCAGGCTAGGCGGGTCGTACGTGAACGGACAACTCGGCCGGGGCGGTTGTCGCGCAGGTCACAGTGGTGTCGATCAACGACGCTGCGTGTCAGCCGAGTTGATCGCTTTCCGGGGGCCGGGAGGATCGTTCTCCGAGGGCCGGGGGCCGGGGACCAGGAGCCGGGGGCCGGGGCCAGGGGCCGGGAGGATCGGCGGGGCGGGGGAAGCCGGGTCAGCCGAGCCAGGCGTCGATCTGGCTCGCCGCCTCCGGCGCCCAGGCGAGCTCCATGTGGTTGAGGCCGCTGAGCAGCCGGGTCCCGCCGACCGTCGCGATGCCGGTGGTGTCCAGCGCGCTCGCGGTGAACACCAGGCCGTCGCTCGGCCCGCGGTTCTCGTTGAGCACACCCGGGAGGTCGGCCGATCCACCCGCCAGCAGGTACGTGCGCACCGAGGCCGGAACGCCGGCCTGCCGCAGCGGTGCGATCAACGATCCCGCGTCGATCGCCGCCTGGATGCCCTGGCCGGAGGTGTAGAAGCCCTGGCCGCCGTAGTAGGTGGTCCACCAGTCCTGCGCGGTGGAGTCCACCCCGTAGGTGCCGTCCCAGCGGGCGAGCAGCTGGCGCTGGCCCGGGTAGCAGTCGTAGCCGCTGCTCGGCAGGACCCCGAGGCAGGGCTGCGAGGTGTATGTGCCGTAACAGGTCATGGAGAGGTGCGGGGACGGCGCGTTGGCGGTGCCGCCGCAGGCCGGCCAGGTGGCCAGGTCGAAGTCCCAGCCGTGCGCGTACACGTAGTCGAGCCCGCCGTTCGGCCCGCCGACGGTGATCAGACGGCGCACGTCACCCGCGTAGGGCCTCCCCCAGGAGGGCTTCACCGAGGACACGTACGCCCGGGCGGCGACCTCGCCCTTGCTCCAGGCCACCACGTCGACCTGGGAGACCCCGAGCCGGTCCCGGATCAGCGCGACGGCGTCGCCGACGGCCTGCGCCTGGAGCAGGTTGTCGCCGTGCTTGTGGGCGAAGCCGATCGCGAAGACCCGGTGGCCGGTGCCGGCCAGGGACTGGGCGAGCCCGGTGGACGGGCAGCTCGCGGCACCGCAGACGCCGCTCTCCCCCGGGTTCGCCCAGGCCCGGTCGGCGTTGTCGTTGGCGCCGTGGACCAGCAGGACGGGGGTGGCCTTGCTGCCGGTGTCCCAGCCGGCGGCGGAGTAGAGCAGGAAGCGGGCGGAGGACGGCCGACCGGTGCCGAAGTACGTCCGGCGGGCACCGTCCTGGTCGCCGCGACCGTCGGACGGGAACTGCTCGGCGCGGAAGCCGGGGGTGCTGTCGAAGTAGCGCTCGACCTTGGCCCAGCCGTTGCCGGGGGTGGGGAAGGTGGCTTCGAGGGTGAGGGGGGCGGTCGTGGCGGCGGTCGCGGCGGTCGCGGCGCTCGTCGTGTTCGCGGCGCTCGCGGCGCTCGCGGCCTGGGCGGTGGTGGGGGCACCGAGGAAGGCGGCGGCCAGCATCAGGAGCACGGCGGCGAGGGCGGTGGGGGCGCGCCTCGTCGGGGTGGGGGGTGTGGGGGTGCGTCTCATGGCCGGACGCTAGGGCCGGCGCCGGACGGTGCCCATGTGCCGGCCGCACATCCTGGCGGCCCTGCGGTGGCGGACCGTACCGTGGCGACTGCCTGACCGAGTGCTCCCGGTCGGATAAATTGGAACTCTGACATCATCCGCCGTGCACAAGAGCGGCGAGCCCGACCGGAGGCTCGCCACCGCCGCACAGAAACGAGGACCCGCCCCACCATGACCGCGTCCCTGCCCGCCTTCGCCGGCCGTACCTACCTCTTCCGGGCCGACAACGGCGCGGCCTTCCGCAACACCTACTCGGCCGATGGCACGCGGCTGCGCTGGGAGGGCCTCGGCGAGTCCGCGGGCCAGTGGGAGGACGTGCGGCTGCACGTCGCGGAGGTCGCGCCGGAGATCTACTTCGTCAGCTGGACGGAGCAGAGTGGGATCACCGTCAGCCATGTGATGGACCTCGGCAAGCTGACCGTACGGGCCTTCTGGACCTTCGAGGGCGAGGGCGGCCGGGTCGGCGAACTGCACACCGGGACGCTGGAGCGGGTGGCCTGAGCGGCGGGGACGCCCGGGAGCCGGACGGTTCCCGGGCGTCCGCCCGAACCGGCCGGTTCAGACGGTCCGGTCCAGACGGCCGGGGTCAGACGGACCGGTCCAGACGGCCAGGGTCAGACGGTCTGGTTCGGCACCTTGAGGTGCTGGGACAGCCACTCCAGCGAGGAGGGCAGCAGGGCGCTCCAGGTCTCGAAGTTGTGGCCGCCGTTCTCCAGCATGCTGTACGAGACGTTCATCGGGCTCCGCACGGCGTCGACGAAGGCCTCGGTGTCCTGCCGGTAGTTGCCGTCGCCCTTCTTGGTGCCGGCCAGCAGCACGGACACCTTCGGCTGCGGCAGGTTCTTCAGCCGCCACATCAGGTTGGCCTCGTCGCGGCGCTGCTTGCTGCCCCCGAACAGGTCGCCCGTGGTCGGGTCGTCGGCGGCCTCGTAGTAGGCGGAGAGGGCGACGGCGGTCGGGAAGACGTCCGGGTGGCGCATGGCCAGCTTGAGAGCGCAGTAGCCGCCGGTCGAGTTGCCCATGAAGGCCCAGGCCTGCGGGTCTGCGGAAACCCGGAAGCTGGCCTGGATCGCCGAGGGCACGTCCTTGGTGAAGTAGGTGTCGGACTGCGGGCCGTTGGGGACGTCCTCACACTCGGTGTCCTGCGGCAATGCGGGCGAGGGACGCATCAAGATCATGACGGTCGGCTGCATCCGCCCCTCCTGGAGCAGCTTGAGTGCCGCCCCGGGGTAGTTGAAGCGGGTGATCAGGTTCTCGGCGATTCCTGGGAATCCGGTGCTGACGATCACGGCCGGGAACTGCTTCTGCGCGTACTCCGGCTGGAAGTACTGCGGTGGCAGGTAGACGTAGCCTTCGGTGGACAGCCGGCTGACCGCGCCGTCGATCCGGACCTTGCGGATCTCGCCGGACTGGCTGGGCTCGCGGCCCATCGCGCCGCCGCCCTTGACCGAGGCCTGGCCTATCGTCTCCACCATCAGCCGGCCCGAGGCGTCCGCCTTGTTGTGGATCACCACCGGGCCGGTGTCACCGATGCCCAGCAGGTCGTCCCAACTGCTGTAGAACGCGAAGTAGTTGTTCGCGACCAGGCCGAGCGCGGCGAGCACCGTGAGTTGGGTGGCGAGCAGCGCGCCGATCCGGCCGAGCACCGACTGCCAGGTCTTCTTCGCGAGTCTGGGCCACAGCCAGACCGTGCCGACCATCATCACGACCGCGATCAGTACGGTCAGCGCCAGCACCTTGTGGCTCGTCAGACCCATGTCCTACTTGCTCCCACGCCTCGAACTCCAGTCCCCTCCGCTGGGGACATCCGAGGTGGTCACCCCGGTTCCCCTGCCGGGGCGCGAGGACCAACCCTAGCGGCAGCTGGGAGGAAGCTGATCGCGGCTGGGAGGTCACGGGGAGTGGGGCGGGCGGGTGACAACGTTCAGATAACAGATTTCGAAAGTTGTCATCTGAACTGTGTCATCTGAAATCTGTCAGCTGTCAGCTGTCGACCGCCTGCCGCCCGCCGCACCTGCCGTCTGCCGCCTCACCGCGAGCAGGCCCCACCCTGACTCAGCCCGCCCGCTCCCAGAGCCGCCGCGTACGCCGCGAGGGGTGGCATCCAGTCCTTCACCCACGCGATCGCCTCGGAGTACTCGAAGCAGGGCCTGCGCGCGGTCTGCGTCGCGCCGGGCAGCATCGACAGCGGCATGACCAACGCCCCGGGCCTGCCCGCCGACACCGACTACAGCCTGCTGGCCAAGCTCTCCCCCGCCCTCGACCGGGGCTTCGCGGGCCCGGAGACGGTGGCGGGCGTGATCGCCATGCTCGCCTCCGACGACGGCGCCTTCGTCACCGGCACCGAGCTGCGGATCGACGGCGGCACTCACATGTGACGCATCGGTCCGGCTGACGGCGGGGTGTGTGCCACTTCCCATCCGGCACAGGCCCCGCCGTCGTACATTCCCGGCACCACCGCCGGGCAGCGGGGGTCATCGCAGGGGCTTCGCCAGGAGGAGTTCGCGGGTGACCCCGTCGGCGAGCAGTTCGCCGGGCTCCCCGAGCGGGGCGAAGCCGTGGCGGCGGTAGAGCGCGAGCGCCGCCACGTTGCCGGGGAGCACGGCGAGGAGCAGCGTGGTGCCGCCGACCGCCCGCGCCCAGCTCTCGACCTCCTCGATGAGACGGTCCGCGACACCCCGGCCGCGCGCCTGCGGGGCGACCCAGAGCGAACGCAACTCCCGCACACCGTCCGGTGATCCGGGCAGGCCGTCGACGATTCCGACCGGGGTGTCGTCCAGGAAGGCGGCGACGTGATGGGCGTCCGGGCGGTGCAGGCGGTCGCGCCAGCGGCCCTCGCCGCCGTGCGGCCAGTCGGCGAGCCTGGACTTGAAGGCGTCCGGCGCGTCGGCCAGGGCGGCCAGGCGGAGGTCCCTCCAGAGCGGCCAGTCGGCGGTCGTGAGGATTCGGAGCGTCAGTTCGGCCATGTCCGGCACCGTAACGGGCACATGGTCCGGAGGAGCCCTATGGCGCGAGCCAGTCGGCGGCGAAGGCGGCGGCCGGGTTGGCGACGAGGAGCAACTCGGGCAGTTCGGGGCCGTAGCTGCGGGCGAGGCGCGGGGCGAGGTCGGTGAGCAGCCGGACCGGGCCGCCTGCCTCACGGGCGGTGCGGGTGGTGGTGTCGGCGCCGAGCAGCAGTTGGGCGGCGTGGCCTGCCTCGACCAGGTCGGCGATGGCGTCGAAGGCCTGGTGGTCGCCGGGGTGACCGGCCCGGGAGGGGCTGTCCAGGGCGAGGTGGACGCCCTCGGCGGCGAGGGAACGGTGCACCGCGGGGTCGGGCAGCCGGGTGAGGTGGCCGAGGATGATCCGGTCGGGCCGGACGCCGTGTCGGCCGTGGAGTCGGCGCAGGACGGCGTGCGGATCACCGGCGGCTTCGAGGTGGACGGCGATCGGCGCGCCGGTGGCGTGGTGCGCCTCCGCGGCCGCCGCCAGCACCCGGCGGGTGTGCCGGCTCTCGGGCCCGGCGTCGGCCGCGACCTTGATCAGCCCGGCCCGGACGCCCTCGGGCGCGCCTGGCAGGCCGGTGGTGAGCTCGGTGACGAAGCGTTCGGCGAGGTCGCCGTACGGGTCGGTGCGCGGGTCGCCGTACGGGCCGGGGTTCGCGGCCGGGTCGGTGCCTGGGTTCGCGGCCGGGTCGGCGCCGGGCTCCGGGAAGCGGCCCCGCGGGTAGTGGGCTGCCTGGTGCGCGCCGGTCGCCGCGACGATGTGGACACCGGTCGTCCGGGCGAGGGCGGCGAGGGAGTCCGCGCCTCGGCCCAGGCCGAACGGGGTCCACTGGACGAGGGTTCGGCCACCGGCGGCAGCGTAGGCGCGCAGCACGTCGTCGGCGGCGGCCGGGTCGTCCAGTTCCTGGCCGGGGAGCAGCGGGCTGCGGATGAAGAGGTGGTCGTGGGAGTCGGTGACGCCGAGGTCGGCGGGGTCGCGGTCACCGAGGACGGTGCGGACGGTGCGGCTCATGCCTCGGCCTCGGCATCGTCAGTGGGTTCGCCGGCGGCTTCGGCATCGTCGGCGGCTTCGGCTTCGTCAGTGGCTTCGGCTTCGTCAGTGGCTTCGTGAGCGGCCTCGGCGAAGGTGGCGGTGGCGACGCGCAGGCCGGCCAGGGTCCTGGGGACGCCGACGTACGGGGCAAGGTGGACGATGACCTCGGTGATCTCCGCCTCCGTCATGCCGATCCGTCGGCTGTATCGGACGTGGTCGGCGAGCTGGGGCTCGACGCCGCCGAGGGCGGTGAGGGCGGCCAGGTTGGCGATCTGGCGGTCGCGCAGGGCGAGGCCGGGGCGCTGGTAGGTGCCGCCGAAGAGACTGGTGACGATCCAGTCGGGAAAGCCCGGGGCGAGAGCGTCCAGGCCGGCGAGGGTGGTGGCGGCCGGTCCGGCGAGGTCGGCGAGCAGGGCGTAGCCGGCCTCGCGGTCGAAGGGGGCCGGGGTGAGGCCGTCGGAACCAGGAGCGGGAACCGGTTGAGCGGATGTCGTCGGCGCGGCGGAAGCCATCGGGGCGGTCGGGCCTTTCACCAGTGGCGGCCGGCCGGCAGCCGGTCGAGTTCGGGGCGGGAGAGGTGCAGCACCCGGTACCGGACACCGGGCGCCTCCTCGGGGGCCGGGCCGTGCCAGAGAGCGAGGCGGAGCAGTTCCCAGCGGCTCGGGTCCACGGCCACGGCGGCGGTGTGCAGGGTGGGGTGGGCGGGCAGTTCGGCCAGCGCCTGCTCGACGGCCTCGGCAGGGTCGGCGGATTCCGGCAGCCGTACGGTTTCGCGAGTGGCGGTGGTCGGGGGTTCGGTCGCCTCCACACCTGCCGCCTCCGTGACTGCCGCCTCCGCACCTGCCGCCCGGGCGCCGTGGGCCAGGCCCGCGCCGAGCCAGTGGTGGACGGCGGGGCGGCCGAAGTCGGCGCTCAGGGCGCGGAATCCCGGGCCCCAGAGGAAGCTGTTCATGCCCTCCGTGGTGCGCCAGAGGTAGAACGGCGCGTACTGGTTGACGGGCGAGCCCTCTCGGCCACGCTCGCGGACCAGGTAGGCCTTGAGGCCGAGCCCCGGGTACGCGTCGAGCAGGTGTCCCTTGTCGGCGACGCGCTTGCGGACGATGCCCATGTCGTAGTCGGCGGGGAGGGTGATCTCGTACTGCATGGCGTGCACGGCGGGGCTCCTCGGGTGCGGCGGGGCAGTGCGGGTCAGACCGTGCGGTGTGCCGCGAGCAGGCCGAGGGCACCGCGGACGGCCTGGTGGAACGGCTCGGCGCTGTCCGCGGCGCGGGCCAGGACGTAGCCGCCCTGGACGACGGCCACCACGGCGGCGGCGGTGTCGGCCGGATGGAGACCGGGGACGAACTGGCCGTCCCGCTGTCCCTCGGTGATCAGTTCGGCGATCCGGCCGCGCAGCCAGTCGAAGGTCTCCTCGACCGGCGCGCGCAGGTGCGGGTCGGCGACCACGTCCGGGTCCTGGGCCATCCGCCCGATCCGGCAGCCGCGCAGGACGTCACGGTCGCGCCGCAGGTAGGCGGCGATCCGGTCGTAGGCGGTGCCGGGGGCGGCGAGGTCGGCCTCGGCCACGCCCCGCATCTGTTCGGCGCTGCGGCGCAGGGCGGCGGCGGCGAGGTCGGGCTTGCCGGTGAAGTGGTGGTACATGCTGCCCTGGCCCACCCCGGAGCGCTGCTGAATGGCCTTCGGGCTGGTGCCGACGTAGCCGCGCTCCCAGAGGAGGGCCTGGGTGCTCTCGATGAGGCGGTCCTGGGTGCTCATGCGGATCACTGTACATACCAGTAGGTACAGAGGGCCAGCGCTAAGCCGATCGGAACCATTGAGGGCCGTGCGCCGCCCCCCGGCGGCCACGGCCCCTCGACCGTTCGTCATCCCCCGTGCCGCCGAACGGCATTCCGGCGCGCTCGGTGGCGCGCGTCACGTCACGGACGGTGGTCGGCGTCACGCCGCGTAGGGGGTGCACGGCGCACTGCGCGGGCGGGCGGCCGCGGAGGGCTCCCATGGGGGACCTCCGGGCGACCACGGAACGCCCTGGGCGCCAGGGGGCAGGGGGCAGGGGGGCAGGGGGCAGGGGAAGGCCTCAAGGGCAGGGCAGGAGCAGGGCAAGAAGCAGGGCAGGGGCGGATGCACCGCGGCCGGCTGGCAGGATGTCCAACATGAACTACCTCGCCGCGGGTGACCGCTACGACTCGATGACCTATCGGAAGGCAGGCCGCAGCGGAGTCCAGCTGCCCGCCGTCTCGCTCGGGCTCTGGCACAACTTCGGCGATGCCCAGCCGCTGGAGGTCCAGCGGGCCGTGCTGCGCCGGGCCTTCGACCGGGGCGTCACCCACTTCGACCTGGCGAACAACTACGGCCCGCCGTACGGCAGCGCCGAGCGCAACTTCGGCTACCTGTTCGCCCAGGACTTCCGGCCGTACCGGGACGAGCTGTTCATCGCCACCAAGGCCGGCTGGGACATGTGGCCCGGCCCCTACGGCAACGGCGGCAGCCGCAAGTACCTGCTGGCCAGCCTCGACCAGTCACTGGACCGGATGGGGCTGGACTACGTCGACGTCTTCTACTCGCACCGGTACGACCCGGACACTCCGATCGAGGAGACGATGGGGGCGCTGGACAGCGCGGTGCGCTCGGGCAAGGCGCTGTACGCCTCGATCTCCAACTACCCGGCGGAGCAGCACCGGAAGGCGGTGGCGATCCTGCGCGAGCTGGGGACGCCGGTGCTGATGAACCAGTCGGCGTACTCGATCCTCGACCGGCACGTGGAGGACACCGGCGTGCTGGACGCGGTGGGCGACACCCGGACCAGCCTGATCGCCTACTCGCCGCTGGCCCAGGGACTGCTGACCGATCGCTACCTGTCCGGGGATGTGCCGGCCGGCTCGCGGATGTCGGTCGGGAAGTTCCTCACCGAGGAGGCACTGACCGAGGCGAAGTTGGAGCAGCTGCGGGCGCTGCGGAAGGTCGCCGAGGGGCGCGGGCAGACGCTGGCCCAGCTGGCGCTGTGCTGGGTGCTGCGGGACCCGCGGGTGGTCTCGGTGATCATCGGCGCGAGCAGTGTGGCCCAGCTGGACCAGAACCTGGACGCGCTGGCGGGCGGGCCGCTGACGGCGCGGGAGCTGGCGGAGATCGACCGGCTGAGCTGCTGAGGGTCTGAGGCTCTGAGGGGCTGACGGATAACAGATGACAGCTGACAGATTTCGAAATCTGTCATCTGTCATCTGTCATCTGTCAGCTGTTCTCTGGTTTCTGTCACCCGCCGTCCGTCATCCATCATCCGACCCCTCGGCCTGACCTTCGGCCGGACCTTCGGCCGGTCAGGGCCGCTTGATGCCCAGGGCGGGCAGAACCGTTTCTGCAACCCGGTGGGCCTCCTCCAGCAGCGGATTGCCCGAGAGGATGAAGGTGTCGACGCCCAGCGCCTCGAACTCCTGCAAGCGTTCGATCACCTGGGCCGTCGAGCCGACCACCGCGGTCCCCGGCCCGGGACGGAACAGGCTCATCCCCGGCCAGAGGTTGGGATAGGCCTCCAGCTCCCGGGCCCGCGCCGGCACCTTGCCGCCGTGCTGGCGGAACTGCCGCTGCCAGCCGACCCCGTCCTCCCCCTTCGTCTGGCCCAGCTGCCGCGCGTAGGTGGCCTCGCTGGTGACGTCCAGCAGCCGGTCGGCGGCCGCCCACGCCTCGTCCTCGGTGTCGCGGACGATCAGGTGCAGCCGCAGCCCCAGCCGCAGGGTCCGGCCGTGGGCGGCGGCGCGCTCGCGGACCAGGTCCAGCTTCTCCCTGAGCAGGTGCGGCGGCTCGCCCCAGGTCAGGTAGACGTCCACGTGCCGGGCCGCCATCTCGATGCCGGCCGCCGAACTGCCGCCGAACCAGAGCGGGATGCCTCCGGGTTGGACGGGCGCGAGTTCGCGCAGGCTCGCGCCCGCGTTCTTCAGTGCGTAGAACTCGCCCTCATGGTCGAAGACTTCACCGGCAGTCAGTCGCTTGACGATCGACCAGTACTCGGCGCTGAGCCGGTAGCGGTCGTCGTGCTCGACATCCAGGCCGTACTCCCGCAGCTGCGCGGTCGAACCGTTCACCACGTTGAAGCGCAACCGGCCGCCGTGCAGGTGGTCGAAGCTGAGTGCCATCTTGGCCAGCAGGGTGGGCGAGACCAGCCCGGGGTGGACGGCCAGCAGCGGCTTGAAGGCCGGGGTGGTGGCCGCCGCCAGCGCGCTGCCGAGCGTCCAGACGTCGTACAGGTCGGTCGCAAGCAGCGCACCGGTGTACCCCAACCGATCGACACTGCCCGCGAGTTGCTGGAGGTAACGGAGGTCGACCGGTCGGCGTCCGGCCGGTTCCCAGGGGTAGTGGCCCTCGCGCGGGATGAGGTACCAGAGGACTTCGGAGGCCATCGGTCAGACCGCCTTCGCGAGCGCGGCGGCCACCGGGGCTTCCAGGGCCGGGAGGTGGGCGTCGGTGATGTTCAGCGTCCGGTCGACGAAGCCCACTTCGCGGAAGATGTCCGCGGCCTCCTGCTGCTCGGCGATGAACCCGGCAGTGGCGGGCTCCAGTTGCCAGGGCAGTACGGCCAGCGCGGACCGCCAGTCGTCCGCCGCGCCGCCCAGCTCCTCGGCGGCGATCGCGGCGGCCTCGGCCTGGTGGGCGACCACCCAGGCGTCCGCCCGGCGCAGCGCGGTGGCGATCGCGGCGACCACCTCGGGGCGCTCGGTCGCGAAGTCCCGGCGGGCGAAGAACACCGAGCGGTCGGTGATCACCTCACCGGTGCGGATCAGCTCGCGGAACTCCCCGCCGCGGCGGGCGGCGGCGAGTTCGGCGCCCTGGGCGATCCAGCCGGCGACCTCGCCGTCGCGCAGCCGCTGGGCCTGGTCCTGGCCGGCCGCCGGACGCGCCGGGGTGACGTCGTCGCCGTACGAAAGCCCTTGCGCGTGCAGGGCCTTGGCGAGTAGGTGGGTCTGCCAGGAGCCGACGGCGAGGACGACGGTGGCGCCCTTGAGGTCCGCGACCGTCCGCACCGGGCCGGAGTCCAGGACCAGCAGGGCGCCGTGGTCCGGTCGGGGTGCGGAGACCGCCGCGTAGACCAGGTCGTGGCCGGCCGCCTGGGCGGTGATCGGCGGGGTGGAGCCGGTGCCGCCGAAGTCGATGACGCCCTCGGCGAGCAGCGTGCCGGTGCGGGTGCCGTCGGCGTAGTGGTGGAAGGCGCCGGTCTCACCGAGCGGGGCCAGCTCCTCGTCCAGATAGGGGAGTCGGGCGAGGTAGTAGAGCGAGGGGTTGCTGGCGTGGACGCCGAGGGTGACGGTCATTTGGTCAACTCCGGTAGTGGTGACTCGGTTTGTCGTGCGTGGTGGAAGGTCAGTGGACGCCGAGGTCGGCGAGCAGTCGGCGCCGCAGCTCGGCGAAGGCCGGGTCGGCGGGGTCGCGCGGGTGCTCGATGGTCACGGCTTCGTCCCGGGCGAGCAGCCCGTCGCGCAGCACCACCACCCGGTCGGCGAGCCGCACGGCCTCGTCCACATCGTGGGTGACCAACAGCACCGCGGGGCGGTGGCGGCGCACCAGGTCGCCGACCAGATCCTGCATGCGCAGCCGGGTGAGCGCGTCCAGGGCGGCGAACGGTTCGTCGAGCAGCAGGAGTTGCGGCTCCCGGACGAGTGCCCTGGCGAGCGCGACGCGCTGCGCCTCACCGCCCGAGAGGGTGGCCGGCCAGGCCTCGGCGTGCCGCTCCAGGCCGACCTCGGCGAGCGCCTTCAGTCCGGTCTCCCGACGCGCGGCGCCGCGCGGCAGGCCGACCGTGACATTGGCCAGCACCCGCTTGGACGGCACCAACCGGGGCTCCTGGAACACCACGGTACGGACCGGCGGGACGAGCACGGTGCCCTCGTCCGCCTGGTCGAGCGCCCCAAGGATGCGCAGCAGTGTGGTCTTGCCGGTGCCGCTGGCGCCCAGCAGGGCGACGAACTCGCCGCGGGCGATGGAGAGGTCCACGCCGTCGAGCACGGCCCTGCTGCCGAACACCCGCCGCAGGCCGCGCAGATGGACGGCCGGGGTCGCCTCTCCGGACGCCGAGGGGGTGCGCGTGGCGGTGGGCGTGCCGGCGGTCATCGGGCCGCTCCCTGGACGGTCTGGCGCCACGGCATCAGCACGCGCTCCAGGACTCGGACGATGCCGTCGGCGGCGAGACCGAGCAGCCCGTAGATCAGGATGCAGACGGCGAGGACGTCGGTGCGCGAGTAGTTCTGCGCCTGGGCCATCAAGTAGCCGATTCCTTCGGTGGAGTTGATTTCCTCGGCGGCGATCAGGGCGATCACGCTGAGCGTCATCGACAGGCGCAGTCCGGACAGCAGCGAGGGCAGTGCCCCGGGCAGCACGACCGTGCGCACGATCGCCCAGCGGCCGAGACCGAAGCTGCGCATCGCCTCGACCAGTTTGCGGTCGGTGCTGCGGACCCCGCCCGAGGCGGACACGTACATCGGGAAGCTGGTGGCGACCCCGATCAGGGCGACCTTCGCGGTCTCGGTGATGCCGAACCACACCATGAACAGCGGCACCAGGGCCAGAAACGGGACGGTGCGCAGGACCTGGATCGCGGAGTCGAGCAACTCCTCGCCGAGGCGGGTGAATCCGGTGACGACACCGAGCACCAGTCCGGTGGTGGCGCCGAAGAACAGGCCGAGTCCGGCGCGGGTGAGGGAGACGGACAGGGCGTCGGTCAGCTGGCCGTTTCCCCACAACTCCCCCACGGCCTGGGCGACCTGGGCGGGAGAAGCGAGAACGTCCTCGGTGAGCGCGCCGGTGGCGGAGGCCAGCGCCCAGCCGCCGAGCAGGGCGAGCGGGCCGATGGTGCGCAGGGTCGCGGCGAGCGCGCGGGGGCGGGGCCGGTGCCGCCGGCTCTGCGGGGCGACCAGGCCGGCTTCCATCGCCGCCCTGGTGTCCTCGGGCATGAACTCCCCTGTGGTGGTGGTCACTTGGCGCCGTCCCCGAGCTTGTTGATGTCGATCAGGTAGGGCTTGACGTCCACCAGCTGCTTGGTCACCTTCTGGTCGGCGAAGAACCGGGCGACCGTCCCGAAGCGGGCGGTGTCGGCGTCGGAGATGGCGTCGGCCGGTGCGCCCTGCCGGGTGACGTTCACCGCGACGTCCTTCTCGGCGGGGGTGACGGCGGTCGGGCCGGCGTCGGTGAAGACGTTGAGGTAGCCTGCCGGGTCTTCCTTCTCCTTCTGGCCGTTCTCGCGCAGGTAGGCGTAGAAGGCCTTGACCACCTCGGGGTGCTTGTCGGCGAAGCCGTTGCGCACGGCCCAGACGGCGTAGTTGTCGGAGCCCACCTCCTGGCCGTTGACCAGGAAGTGCGCGCCGGCGTTGGCGATGGCGGGCGTCGAGAAGGTGTTCCAGGTCGCCCAGGCGTCCACCTGGCCGGAGTTGAAGACGCCGGAGGTCTGGTCGGCGCGCAGGTAGACCCGCTCGACCTTGTCGGCCGGCACGCCGTTCTTCGCCAGCGCCTTGAGCAGCAGGTACTCGCTGGTGCCGCCCTGGGAGACGGCGACCTTCCGGCCGACGAGGTCCTGGACGGACTTGATGGGCGAGTCGTTCTTCACCAGGATCCCCTCGCCGACGCCGTCGGGCGCGGTCTGGGCGAACAGCTTGAAGCCTGGCTTCTGGGCGAGCGCGGCGACGGCCGAGGTGATCGAGCCCTGGGCGACGTCCAGTTGGTCTGCGGAGAGGGCCTGGGCCGCGGGGGCGAAGGGTCCGGCGCTGCCGGTCCAGGCGGCCTTGGCGTGGACGGCGGCCAGGGCGCGCTCCAGCGAACCGTCTTTCTTGCCGCGGGCGAGGAAACCGTTGTTGCCGGGGTCGGGCAGGCGGAGCACCACGTCCGCCTTGCCACCGGCCCCGCCCGCGGCGGCGGTCTCGGCCCCGTCGGAGGGCGAGCCGCAGGCGGCCAGGGCGGTGGAGGCGAGCAGCGCGGCGGCGGCGAGGGCGGGGCGGGGGGTCTTCACGGGGGTCTCCAAGTGAGTGACAACTGACAGCCGACAGCTGACAACTTTCGAAATCTGTTATCTGAAATCTGTTAGCTGAAAGCTGTCCTCCGAAGATCCCCGGATTCGCCCCCGCCACCCGCACCACCTCCGCCATCCGCCCGCCGCACCCTCAGCAGTTCGCGCGCCGCGCGCAGCGGCACCGGGTCGGCCCACGCCTGGACGTCCACCGGCGCGGCGAGGAAGCCCCGCCCCATGAGGAATCGTTCCTGCACGCCCAGCAGCTCCAGCCGCTCCGCCGAAAGATCCAGGTGCAGGGTGCGGTGGCTGCCCTGCGCATAGGCCCCGGCGACGCCCTCGGCCCCGGCACCAGTCTCGGCCTGCAGGATCCGGACCACCTCGGCCGGGTGCTCCACCGCCCAGTCGGCCGCCTCCAGCAGCACGGCGAGGAAGCGGGCGACCAGATCGGGCCGCTCGTCCAGCAGCCGCTGGTGGACGGTGATCGGCCGGGGCGTGCCGTTGTTCACCCGGGCCCGGCGGTCCGGCGCCGCGTCCAGTTCCACGGCCACCTCCGCGCCGATCCGGCGGGCCGCCTCGACGGCGAGCGCCCCCTTCACGTACACCGCGTCCACCCTGCCGTCCCGCAGCGCGGCGAGCTCGGCGGACCACTGCCCGCCGCCCCGGAGGCCGGGGACGTCCACCGGTTCGGCGTCCGCCAGGGTGAGGCCCGCGAGCCCGAGGGCCCCGCGGAAGCCGGCCAGGGCCATGGCCCGCCAGAAGTCGATGCCGATGTCATGATGCGGGATCGCCAGCCGCAGTCCGCGCAGCTGGCCGGGCTCGGTGATGCCGCTGCCGGCCCGGACCAGGACCACCTGGCGCTCCTCGATCCAGGTGAGGCCGATCAGCCTGGTCGCCTCGCCGCGCGAACGGGCCCACAGCGCGGGGACGTTACCGCCCTCCCGGAAGAGACCGGTCAGCGCATGGGTGTAGTGGTGGTCCGCGGCCACCTCGGGCGGAACGTCCTGGAGCGAGCGGACGGCGATGCCGTCGGCGGCGAACTCCCGGTCGAGCCAACCCTGGTCGGCGGCGATGCCGGTCGCGGTGGGCACCGGGCAGCGGGTGAACCAGAGGGTGTCGAAGAGCGCGGAATTGCCTTGGATGGGACTGGACAACGGAGTTGGTCCTTCACGGGGGATCCGGCCACGGCCGGAGGAGCTTGGGGATCGGAGGCTCGGGAATCCCGAGAAACTTGAGAAGCTCGGGGTCGAGTGCCACGCGATTGCCACACGATGGCTCATGAAGCCTGGCGTGCAAGGAAGTTGTACGCGACGATGCAGACAGCGAAAGGTGACGCGGGAGGATCTGGTCAGCGACGACACACGCGGGAGGGAAGACACCGGCGGGACATCACGGTGTTCTCCTTCCACAGCGTCGGGGCAGGCACCGCCTCGGCCGAGTGGCCGTCCGGCGCGGTGCGAGAAGCGTTCCACGTCAGGCGAGTCGGAGCAAGACTTTGCCACATAGTGGGATCAGTTGTTCATGAACGCCATGCCATTGCAACGTCGTCGACACAATTCCGCAGCACCGGCTGCCCTACGCTGAGACCGCCTCCGGCCGTCCGTCCGGAGTCCCGAACCGAAACGCGAGGTGCCATGGCCGAGGCCGCCACCGCCGTCCAGAGTCCGCCGGCCGGTGCGCAGGCCGTCCAGCGCGCACTGGGACTGCTGCACTGCTTCCACGACAACGGCCCCGACCTGAGCGCCTCGGACCTGGCCCGCCGGATGGGGCTGTCGGTCTCCACCGCGCACCGGCTGGCCCGTACGCTGGTCAGCGCCGGGTTCCTGGAGCAGGACGAGCAGACCGCCCGCTACCGGCTCGGTCCGGCCGTCGCCGAACTCGGCCAACTCACCTTCCACCAGCGCGGTCTGCACCTCGCCGGGCCCGAGCTGGAGCTGCTGTCCCGGCGCACCAAGGCGACGGCCGACCTGGCCATCCGCAGCGGGATGCACGCGGTGATCCTGGTCGGCGGCTCGGTCCGCCCGGACACCGGGCTCGGCCTGCGCCGCCCACTGCACTCCACAGCACTGGGCAAGGTCTTGCTGGCCTGGCCCCGCCCGGGCGAGACGGCGCTGCCGGCGCTCGGCCCGCTCTCCTCGTTCACCGACCGTACGATCACCGAACCGGCGCTTCTGGAAGCGGAGTTGGCCGAAGTCCGGGAGTCCGGGTTCGCGCTCAACGACGGCGAGTCCGCCACCGGCGTGCGAACGGTGGCGGTACCCGTGCTGGACGGCTCCGGGCAGGCGCGGTTCGCCCTGGCGGTCCGCTCGACGCCGGCGCACCTCACGGACGACCGGCTGGACTGGTTCCTCGGCCACGCCCGCACCTGTGCGGACGCCCTCGCCGTCCTCCTGCTGCCGCCGGATCAACGCCCCTGACGGGCCCGGCGGCCCTGAACGATCCCGACAGGACGCGGCGGCGGCCGCCCACCCGGGTCAGGGGCGGGCGGTCCGCCGCTGCGGACCGACAACCGGCGTCCGGCCGTCAGACCGTCGCCGGGGTGTACTTGTAGCCGACCCGGCGGACCGTCACGATGGTGTCCCGGTAGGCCGGTCCGAGCTTGCGGCGCAGCCTGGCGACGTGCACGTCGACCGTCCGCCCGTCCCCGACGTGGCCGTAGCCCCAGACCGCGGAGACCAGGTGGTCCCGGGTGTGCACCCGCTGGGGGTGCTCGGTCAGGTGGGCCAGCAGCTCGAACTCCAGGTAGGTGAGGTCGAGCAGCCGCCCGTCGACGTAGGCGTTGCGCCGCTCGGTGTCGACGGCGATGCCGCGCCCGACCGGGCGGACCGGACGGACGCCCGCCACGGCCTGGACACCGGGCCCGGCGGTCGACAGCGCCGCCCCCGAGGGCGGAGCCCCGACGCCACCGGCCCCGGCGATCGGCGCCGCCGGGCTGTCGGTCGGCACCAGCACCAGGTAGCCGACCAGCGGACCGCCGTTCACACCGCCGAACTGCGTGCCGTACTGGGCGAGCAGCCCCTGCGGCAGCGCGCCCTGCGGCAGGGCGGCGACGACGGCCGCACCCTCCGGCAGTGCGGCGAGCAGCGCCTGGGGCACCAGCGGGACGGCCGCGCCCGGCGGCGGGACGGGGGACGCCGGACGGGCCGGACGGGCCGGACCGGCCTGCGCCGGGCCCCCGTGGGCCGAACCGACATGAGGAGCACGGACATGAGGCGTACGGGCCGCCACACCGGGACCGACCGGCGCCGCGGTGGGGACGGACGAGACCGGCGGAACGGAGCGGACCGCGCGCAGGTGCGGGGTCGCAGTGGGCAGGGGCAGGGTGGCCGTGGAAGAAGAAGACATGGTGTGCCGCTCATTTCGCGCGTGACGGACGGGGTGGAGTCGTCTGCGCGTCGACCGGGCGTACTGCCGGGGCTGGACCGTACCGAACCGGGTCAGCGGGCGGAGTGCCGGGACGCGCGAGGCGAGCCCGGACACGTCTGATCGAACAGGTGCGGCTGCCGGGACGTCCAGAACGGTTCGAGGTCGAGGCGCCCCGGCCGGCTGTCCACGGCTTGACTCCCGCACCGGTTCCACCGTCCGGTCCGTCCACCCGCGGGCATCGCGGTGGCCGTCCCGGTCGTCCGGGCACAACCGACGATGCCGGGGGCGGTGTTGAGGCAGACGATGTTCACTGGTGGTCTCTCCGCTGGGCGGGTCCGGTTGGTCGGCCGCGGGCACGCCGGACGGGCGGTCCGCTACGGCCTGGTCGACGGGTTTCGGCGGTGCGTCGGGCGACGGGCGGCCGGGTGGGCCGGGAGCGCCGGGGGACGTACCGGGAAGGACAGGCCGGTCAGCGACAACACGCGCTACAGACCAGCGCGTGGTCGATGTAGCGGCGGACGGTGAGCGCCGGACCTGCGGCACCGGACATGAAGGGCTCGAAGGACACGAAGGACCTGGAGGCACCGTTCATCGGCGAGCCGGGGACGGAGGTGCTGATGCGTCGTCGTCCGACGGTCATCCTGCTGCCCTCCCCCTTCGCCTCGCCGGTTCGTCGAAGGCCGTTCCGCCGCTCGGCAACACCCGTGCGAACGGGGCGTTTCCGGCGCTCCCGACGGCATGGCCGGGCGGCCCTCGTCCACAGAGCCTTCCACGGCCGGGCCGGTCTAGGCAACCTTCCGCGCAGCGATTGTCCGGGATACGGACGGCAAGATGAGACGACGGAAGGAACGGGCAGGTCGGCGGTCCTACCGCCGAGTCGCCCTCAGGCGCCGACCGGTGCGCGGTGCCGACGGGCGGCGGCGTGCTCGACCAGTGCGACGAGCAGGTCCTTGCCGTCCTGCCGCAGCCGCGCGTCGCACAGCAGCACCGGGATGTCCGGGGCGAGGTCGAGCGCGTCGCGGACCTCTTCCGGCGCGAACCGCTCGGTGCCGTCGAAGCAGTTCACCGCGACCACGAACGGGATGCCGCGCTGCTCGAAGAAGTCGACCGACGGGAAGCAGTCGGCCAGCCGCCGGGTGTCCGCGAGCACCAGAGCGCCGAGCGCGCCCCGTGCCAACTCGTCCCAGACGAACCAGAACCGGTCCTGTCCGGGAGTGCCGAACAGGTAGAGCGCGAGGCCCGGCCGCAGGTCGATCCGGCCGAAGTCCATCGCGACGGTGGTGGTGCGCTTGGCCTCCACCCCCGAGGTGTCGTCCACCGGGCGGCCCAGTTCGCTGAGCTCCTCCTCGGTGCGCAGCGGCCGGATCTCGCTGACCGAGCCGACCAGGGTGGTCTTGCCCGCGCCGAAGCCGCCCGCGACGAGGATCTTCACCGCGACGGCCGGACCGCCGCGCCAGCGGGGGTCGCCGGAGTGCACCGCGTCGGCCGCGGCACCGTCGGGGCGGGGGTGGGCGTGGGGGTCAGAGCGCACGGAGTCCATTGATCACGTCTCGCAGCAGGCGCTCGTCCGGCAGCTCGGCGAGCGGAACGGGTCGGGTGACGCTGATCAGGTCGGCGTCGTGGAGATCACCGAGCAGCACCCGCACCACGCTGACCGGCAGGTCGGTGTAGGAGCCGAGTTCGGCGACGGAGAGCGGCTCCCGGCGGCACAGGGTGAGCAGCGTCTGGTGCTCCGGGTCGAGGACGTGCGCGGGCACGGCCCCCGCGACCGGCCCGGGCTCGACGGCGGTGACCAGCGAGATCAGGTCGAACAGCCCCTCCTCGACCGGCCGGGTGCGGCCGCGGGTCATCGAGTAGAGCCGCACCACCGGTCCGGCCTCGTCGTCGAACCAGCGGTCGTCGACCGGGGTGCGCGGCCGGAACAGGTCGGTGTCGAGCCCGTCCGGGGCCGCCGGCCCGTCCTTGGCCGAAGCCTCCGGGCCCTGCGAGCCGCCGGTCCCGGACGGCCCCGCCGTGCCCACCGGCACCTGGGGACCGTCCGACGTCTCCGGGCCGTCCGGCACATCCGTGTTCGGATCCGCCATCGGACCGCTCATCTCACCGGCGGGGCGGTTTCGGTGCGCGGCTCGGCGGCCATGTGCTCCCCGACCCGCTTGACCAGGAGCGCCATCTCGTAGGCGATCTGGCCGATGTCCGCCTCGGCCTCGCTCAGCACGGCCAGGCAGCTGCCGTCGCCGGCGGCCGTGATGAACAGGAAGGCCTCGTCCAGCTCCACCATGGTCTGCCGGACGCCGCCGACCTTGAAGTGCCCGCCGGCGCCCTTCGCCAGGCTGTGGAACCCGGCGGCGACGGCGGCCAGGTGCTCGGCGTCCTCGCGGTCGAGGTCGCGGGAGGCACCGGTGGCCAGGCCGTCACTGGAGAGGATCACCGCGTGCCGCAGGGCCGCGACGCGCCCCACCAGGTCGTCCAGGAGCCAGTTGAGGTCTCCGGACGACTGCATCGACGTGGTCATGAATCAGTTCCTTCCGCTGGAGCGGGTGGTGCGGGTACAACAGGTGGTGCTGGTACGGCCGGTGGTTCGGTTACGGCCGGTGGTTCCGGTACGGGCGGCCGCAGTCGACGGGCGAGCGGCGCCCGGCCGGTGTCCCGGGGCGCGGGCAGCGCCGCCGGGGCGGGCGCCGGGCCGATCGCCTTGCGGGAAAGGTCCGGCGGCTGCCAGGCCGGGACGGCGGTGGGCCGCCCGTTCCCACGCCCGGCACGATCGTCCGGCCTGCCGGGACGATCCGTCAACGGAGTGCCGCGCCCCCGGGTGAAGCCGCGCTGGAACGAGGCGAAGGTGGCCCTGGCCTCCTCGGGAGAGCGCTCGCGGACCTCCCGGACCTCCCGGGCACCCCGGGTATCCCGGGTATCCCCGCCCTCGCGGGCGTCCTGACCGTCGCGGAGATCGCCGGCCGCTTCTCCCCCGGCTCCGCCCTCGGCGCGGAATCGTTCTTTCAGCTGTTCCGTGAGCTGGTCCCTGAGCTGCGGCGCCAGGTTCGCCTGCCGGACCCGCCGGGGCAGACCGCCCGCCGTCCGGGGCGCGGCGCTCCCGGCGTCGGCCACCGAACCGGCATCGGCCACCGGACCGGTGTCCGGACTGGTGTCCGGACCGGCATCCGCCACCCGGCCGGCCTCGGCCGCGGCGACGGCCGCCTCGGCGACGGCCGCCTCGGCGGCAGCCACCACGACGTCCTCCCGCCGGTGCCGCCCTGTCCCCGGCGACTCCCCGGTGTCCGCCGTCGGCGCGGGGACCAGGACCGGCCCGCCTTTCAGCCGCGAGGCCCGGCGCGGCAGTCCGCCCGCCGTACGCCCCGTCTCCGGCGTGGAGGGCCGCGGACCACCCGTCGTCCCCCGGTGCCGGCCTCCGGCCTCCGCCCCGGCAGCGGCACCGGCGCCGGTCGCCGACGCCGAGCCGGAAGCGCCCCCCGACCCGGGCACCGCCACCAGGTCCCGCTGCCCCCGCCGTCCACCCGAAGCCGTCCGAGGCGCGGCCGCGCCCGGCTCCGGCAGGGTGTCCGGCGCCTCGGCCAGCAGTTCGCGCGGGATCAGCACCACCGCGGTCGTCCCGCCGTACGGGGACGGCCGCAGGTGCACTCGGATGCCGTGCCGCCGGGCCAGTCGGCTGACCACGAACAGGCCCAGCCGGTCCGTGTCGGCGAGGTCGAACTCCTGCTCCACGGCGAGGCGTTCGTTGATCTCGGCGAGCAGCTGCTCACTCAGTCCGAGGCCCCGGTCGTCGATCTCCAGCGCGAAGCCGTGCGCCACCACCTCACCCTGGACGGCGACTTGGGTGCTCGGCGGGGAGAACACCGCGGCGTTCTCGACGAGTTCGGCGACCAGGTGGGTGACGTCCGCGACGGCGCTGCCGAGCAGGCCGGTGCCGGGGAACGGCCGGACGATCACCCGGGCGTAGTCCTCGACCTCGCCGACCGCCGCCCGGACCACGTCCACCATCCGGACCGGCTTGCGCCAGGCGCGTCCGGGCGAGCCGCCGGCCAGGATGATCAGACCCTCCGCGTGGCGGCGCATGCGGGTGGTGAGGTGGTCGACCTTGAAGAGGTCCTCCAGCTCCGCCGGGTCCTCGGTGCGGCGCTCCATGGTGTCGAGCAGGGTGAGCTGGCGGTGCAGCAGCACCTGGCTGCGCCGGGCCAGGTTGACGAACACCGCGGAGACACCGCGCCGCAGTTCGGCCTGTTCGACGGCGGCCTCGACGGCGGCCCGCTGCACGGCGTTGAAGGCCTGGCCGACCTGGCCGATCTCGGCGTCGCCGAAGTGCAGCTCGGGCGCCTCGGTGGCCACGTCCACCGGCTCACCACGGCGCAGCCGCAGCATGACGGACGGCAGCCGGGTGCCGGCCAGCTCGTCGGCCGCGTTGCGCAGGCCGATCAGCTCGCGGGCCAGGCCCCGGCCGATCCGGAACGAGATCATGATCGACAGCACCACCGCGACCAGGCCGACCGCACCGGCGATGCCGCCGCGCCACAGCAGCCCCATCGAGGTGGAGCGCGCGCGCTCGTCCAGCCCGGCGGAGATCCGGCTGTTGATCGAGGAGAGGTCGCCCAGCGCCCGGTCGGCGGTCTCCCGCCAGGAGTCGCCGTTGAGCGCCTGGACCACCCGGTCGGGGCCGCCGGCGCCGACGAAGTCCGCCTCGGCCCGGGCCAGCGCGCCCCAGGCCTCGCCGCCGCGCAGCGCGATGTAGTCGGACTGGTCGGCGGGTTCGAGCTCGGCGATGTAGACGGTGAACAGCGCCTGCTGGTTGTGCAGGGCGTCCAGCGCGACCTGGTACTGCTCCGCGGTGGGCTTGACGGCGCCGGTGCGCAGGCCCTCCATCGCCGCGTCCTCCTGCGCCAGGTACTCCCGGGCGCGCACGAGCTCGATCAGGATCGTTCCCTGGCGCGGGAGTTGGCCGCTCTGCCGGGCGACGTAGGCGGACCGGAATCCGAACACCGGCTTGACCAGGTCGCTGTACTGTTCGAGAGCGAACTCCCAGTTGAGCGCGGAGCGGCCGACCTGGGCGCGCAGCGGTCCGATCTGGTCTGCGGCGGCGATGATCTGCACGAAGCGGCCGCGCTGGGGGGCGGAGAGCTTGCCGCCGGAGGCGTCCTTCTTCTGCCGCAGCGCGTCCAGGCTGCGGTCGGTGGCGGCCTTGGCCCGCTCGTAGTTCTCCCGGACGGCCGGCGAGCGCGGATCGGCCAGCCGTTGGACGGCGGCGCGGCGCTCGCTCTGGAGGTCGCCGGTGTACTGGTCGACCGGCCCGGCGAACTCCTTGTACGTACGGCTGATCCCGAGCTGGTTCCAGACGTCCCCGGTGGTGGCGATCGTCGCGTACGCCCACAGGGCGGTGAGCGCGACGATGGGCACCAGGAGCAGCGCGATGATCTTCGCGCGGATCGAGCTGCTGCGCAGACGCATGGAGTCCTCGTTCGGGAGGTGCCGGGCGCGGACGGGAGCGGCGGGGCCTGTGACGGAGCGGTATCGGGGCGAGGTAGGAGGTCGGAGGGGGTCTCCCGGCCGCAGGTCTGCGAGACTCTACTACGCCCTGACCACTCGTTCGAGGGGCCCACCAGTCCGCTCGCGACGCCCGCCGCACCCGCGCCGGGAACCGGTCGGCCCCGCCTCCGCTTCGTGCCCGCATCGCCCCCGATGTCCCGGATAGGCGATTGGTCCGGCATTTCCACGCCCTCCGCGATTTCTCCCCGGCGCGTCCCCCACGCCTCCCCGGCCGCGACACCACCGGTGGCGGCCCGTGCCGATCTCGTCGTGTCGCCGGCACAACCCTGGGCAGTGGCAGGGCGATCCGGTAGTTTCGGCCCACCTCGTACCACCGGCGCCGAACTGGGGAGACCCGTGCGCGAGTTCACCACCCCCGCCCCGGCCGCGCCCGAGGCCGCCGGAGGACTCGCCGACTCCCTGTACGACACCGCCGAGCGCGTCCCCGACCTGGTCCAGCTGTCCTGGCGGAGCGAGGACGGGCAGTGGCGGGACGTCACCGCCCGGGAGTTCCGCGACCAGGTGCTCGCCCTCGCCAAGGGCCTGCTCACCCGCGGCGTGCGCTACGGCGACCGGGTCGCCCTGATGTCCCGCACCCGCTACGAGTGGACGCTGTTCGACTACGCACTCTGGTCGATCGGAGCGATCACCGTCCCGGTCTACCCCACGTCCGCCGCCGAGCAGGTGCGCTGGATCCTCGCCGAGACCCAGGCGGTGGCCTGCCTGGTCGAGGACGAGGACGCCGCGATGACGGTCGGCGCGGTCTGCGACGCGCTGCCCGACCTCACCGGTATCTGGCAGCTGGACCGCGACTGCCTTGCCGCGATCACCGAGGACGGCCGCGGTGTGCCCGACTCCCTGGTGCACCGCCAGCGCCTGGGCGTCGTCGCCGAGAACATCGCCACGGTCGTCTACACCTCGGGCACCACCGGCCGCCCCAAGGGCTGCCTGATCACCCACGGGAACCTGGCCGCCGAGGCCGACGCCCTGCTCGCCGGCTGGGGCGAGGTCCTGCGCGACGCCGCCGGCGGCCCGCCGTCCACCCTGCTGTTCCTGCCGCTCGCGCACGTCTACGGGCGGGCGGTGCAGATCGCGGCGTTCCGCGGCGGCTTCCGGATCGGACACGTCCCCGAAGTCTCCACCGACGCCCTGCTGCCCGCCCTGGAGACCTTCCGCCCGAGCTTCCTGCACGCCGTCCCGTACGTCTTCGAGAAGATCTTCCAGCAGGCCCGGCGGGCCGCCGAGGACGCCGGTCGAGGCGAGCTCTTCGAGCAGGCCCGACAGGTGGCCGTCGACTGGGCCGCCGCCCGGGAGCAGAAGGCCTTCGGCCGCGGGCCCGGCCCGGGCGCCGCGCTGCGGCTGCGCCACCTCGCGTACGAGCGGACCGTCTACCCGAAGCTGAGGGCGGTGCTCGGCGGCCGGGTGCGCAGCGTGATGTGCGGCGGCTCCACGCTGCGGCGCGAGCTTGGCCTGTTCTTCACCGGCGCGGGCCTCCAGCTGTACGAGGGCTACGGGTTGACGGAGACCACCGCGGCGATCACCGGCAACCCGGTCGGACGGCAGAAGCTCGGCACGGTCGGGCAGCCGGTACCGGGGGCCTCGGTGGCGATCGCCGAGGACGGCGAGGTGTGGGTGCGCGGCCGCTCGGTCTTCGGCGGCTACCTCAACCATCCGCGCTGCACCGCCGAGTCGCTGGTCGACGGCTGGTTCGCTACCGGCGACCTGGGTCGGCTGGACGAGGACGGCTACCTCAGCATCACCGGCCGCAAGAAGGACCTGATCGTCACCAGCAGCGGCAAGAACCTGGCCCCGGCGGTCCTGGAGGAGAGGGTCGAGGCGCACCCGATGGTCTCCCAGTGCCTGGTGGTGGGCGACGACCGGCCGTACGTGGCCGCACTGATCACTCTCGAACCGGCGGCGCTCGCCCACTGGTTGAAGACCCGCGGGCGGGCCCAGTCGGATCCGTGGGCGGTGCTCGCGGACGAGGAGCTGCACGTGGAGATCCAGCGCGCGGTGGCGGCGGCGAACACGGCGGTGTCGCGAGCCGAGTCCATCCGCGCCTTCCGGCTGCTGCCACGGCAGTTCAGCCAGGAGCAGGGGATGCTGACGCCCTCGCTGAAGTTGCGCCGGGCGGCGATCACGGAGCACTACGCGACGGACATCGAGGAGCTGTACCTCTCCTGAAACGGGTTTGTCCGGGACGGTCCCTGACGTTCCGTCTTGTCCCTTGCTTCACAGGCGTGGTGGCTTCGGGTTCATCCGCCGTTCCCTTGACGACCCGATTGGTCTAGTCCATCGTGGCGGATCCAGGGTCGCACGGCTCGGATCCGCACGGGTCGGATCCGCACCGTCCGGATCCGCACTGCCCAGATCCGCACGGCTCGGAGTTCCACGGCTCGGAGTTCCACGGCTCAGAGTTCCACGGCTCAGCGTTCCACAGCCCGATTCCGCTCACGCCCTCCCCACGGGCGTGCCCCCACCCGCTGGAGTCCTCACGTGTCCATGTCCACGCGCCTGTCCGCGCTGGCCGCCTCGGTCGCGCTGCTCACCGGATTCGCCGTACCTGCGGCCTCCGCCGACGCGCCCCCGACCGTCAACCTCGCCACCAACCCCGGCTTCGAGCTGACCTCCCCCGACCTCGCCGACTGGGGCAGCGTCCCCGGCTGGGACTGCACCGGCGGCCCGGCCGAAGCGGCCGTCACCACCACCGCCCCGCACACCGGCGGCTCCGCGCTCACCGTCACCCCGGCGAACGCCGACTCCACCGGCGAGTGCGCTCAGACCGTCACCGTCCGACCCGACACCACGTACACGGCCTCCGCGTGGGTGCGCGGCGACTTCGTCTACCTGGGCGCCACCGGCACCGGCAAGGACGTCGCCCCCGCTTGGACGGAGTCCACCGGAGGCGGCTGGCAGCAGCTCACCACCCGGTTCACCACCGGCCCGAACGCGCGCAGCATCCGGCTGTACGTGCACGGCTGGTACGAGCAGGGCCCGTTCTCCGTGGATGACGTCCGGGTGGACGGCCCCGCGCCCGCACCGGCGGTGCCGGCCGGTTCCGTCCCCACCGCCGACAAGGTCGTCTTCTTCACCGTGGACGACGGCTGGCAGCGCACCCCCGAGGCGGAGAAGTTCATCGCCGACCACCGGCTGCCGATCACCACCTTCCCGCTGCCGATGCCCGCCGCCACCGACCCGGCCTTCTTCAAGCGGGTCACCGCCGCGCCCGGCTCCTCGGTACAGGACCACAGCGTCTCCCACAGCGACCTCAGCACACTTCCGCTGGACCGCCAGCAGGTCGAGATCTGCGACGCCCGCGACTCCCTGACCCGCCTCTTCGGCACCGCGCCGACGGTCTTCCGTCCGCCGTTCTTCGCCTGGAACGCCGACACCCTGCAGGCCGCCGCCAACTGCGGCATCCGCACCGTACTCACCGCCGACGCGGACTTCAGCTGGGGCGCGAGCAACATCTGGCACCCGGGCCCGCTCCAGCCGGGCGACGTCGTGCTGATGCACTGGACCGACACCCTTGCCACCGACCTCCAGCGCGCCCTGGCCGCCGCCGACGCCGCCGGGCTCAAGCCGGCCGGCCTCGCCGACTACCTGCGCTGACGGGCACGGTCGGGGGGCAATCGACGCGCCCGCCGTTCGGCGCGGAGTCCGGACGGCGGGCGCGCGCATTGACAGCGCGTCCGCGGCCTTGCTCTCATGGGGCCGTGCAGCGCGGCGTCGGCCACAGAGCAGTGGGCCGGCCGACAGCCGAGCGAGCACCCTTCCGAAGGGACGACGCGCGATGAGCACTCTCTCCGCTTCCCTGATCTGACGCCCGGCGGTCACCGCGGTGCCCGCGTGCGCGAGGCGCGTCCGGCGACGAACACCGCCACACGCGCGACCAGTTGCACCACCGGGACCTGCGTCGGCACCCTGACGCCGGAACCGGGGCCGGCACGGCGCCGACACGGGCGCCGGCACGGGCGCCGGCACCGCGGATGGCCGCGACTCCCCTTTCTCTGGAGACTCCACCACCCACACATGTCCATGTCCTTCAATCTGCACGTCATCGAAGAGTTCCGCGCCAACGGCGGACGGGTCGGCGGCCCGTTCGAGGGCGGCGACCTGCTGTTGCTGACCACCACCGGGGCACGCTCCGGGCGGCCGCACACCGTGCCGCTCGGATACGTCCGGGCACAGGGGCTGCTGCTGGTCGTCGCCTCGGCCGCCGGAGCCCCCGAGCACCCCCAGTGGTACCGCAACCTCCTCGCCCACCCGGTGGCACGGGTCGAGCTCGGCACCGACACCTTCGACACCATCGCTGTGCCCGCCGAAGGCACCCGCCGGGAGCGGCTGTTCGCCGCCGTCGTCCGGCAGGCCCCGGGGTACGGCGACTACCAGGCGCTGACCGAGCGGGAGTTGCCGGTCGTCGTCCTGGAACGGCCCGAACCGCCCTCCGGTGGACCGGCGCCCGTGGTGCGCAGCCTCGCCGACAAGCTGCTGGAGGCGCACACCTGGCTGCGCGCCCAACTGCGGCACGTGCGGGCGGAGGCGCACGACCACGTCCCCGGGCGGCCGGCCACGCTCGGGCTCCAACTGCGGCAGCACTGCCTGGCGTTCTGCGACGGGCTCTCGCACCACCACACCGGTGAGGACGCCGCGATCTTCCCCGCGCTCGCGCGCAGCCATCCGGAACTGGCCGGCGTCCTGGCGCGGCTCGACGAGCAGCACCGGGAGATCGGGCGGATCAAGGAGGAGCTGGTGGCGCTGCTGACCGGGATCGAGGTCACCGAACCGGAGCGGCTGCGGGCGGAGTTGGACCGGATGTCCGCCGAGCTGGAGGCCCACCTCGACTTCGAGGAGGAGCACCTGCTGCCGGTCCTCGCCGGCATCCCCTTCCCGCCGACCGGACCTTCCTCGGCCGGTCCCGCCCCAGCGGGACCCGCTCCGACCGGACGCTGAAACGGCGTTGCCGCCGCCCCTCCCGTCGGCGCGGGAGGGGCGGCGGCACGGACCGAGTCGGCGGCCGGGGCTGACCGTTACGGCAGCCTTTCAGCGCCTACGGCAGTCCTTACTTCGACGAGAACACCGGGAGGTAGCCGCCGGACTGGCCGGCCGCCTTCGGGTGGTAGCTCTCGCCGACCGGGATGGTGGTGCTGTTCAGCCAGGTGGTCAGCGAGCCGCAGATCTCGTGCTCGGCGAAGATGCTGCGGACGTCGCCGAAGGCGAAGCCGGCGTTGGCGGCCCGCTTGGCGAGAACGCCGTCCAGGGCGTCCGCCGCACCGTTGATGGCGGAGCGCTTGGTGTCGCTGATGCCGAAGATGCAGCTGCCGCCGATCTTGTAGATGTGCGGGTAGCCCATCACCACGACGTGGGCGTTCGGGGACTTCGACTTGATCGCCGAGTACACCTTGTCCAGCTGGCCGGGCAGGGTGTTGTTGGCGTAGTTCTTGGCCGTGTTGACGGCGTTGATGCAGTCCGTGTCCGAGCCGAGGACGCAGGTCTGCATGGTGTCGGCGAAGCCGGCGTCGTTGCCGCCGACCGAGATGCTGACCAGCGTGGTGCTGGCGTCCAGGGCGGAGATCTGGCTGTTCAGGATGTCGCCGGTCTTGGCGCCGGAACAGGCGACGAACTTGAAGGAGGACGGCGCGTGCGCGTTCTTCCACAGGTACGCGTACGCGTTGGTGCTGCGCTTGCAGTCGCCGCTGTCGCTCAGGTAGCTGCCGGCACCGACACCGGAGGAGTACGAGTCCCCGAGGGCCACGTAGTTGACGCCGGCGGCGTTCGCGGACGAGGCGGCGAAGAGCGTCGTCATGGTGAGGCCTGCGGCGACGGCGGCAATGGACAGAGCACGGGCAGGGCGGAACATCGCATCTCCAGTGGGGTGGCGTGGCGAGGGTCACAGAAGTGATACCAGGCGGTAGCCAAACCGGGAAGCGGTCATGCCAAGGATATTGACGAGACGTCTGATAGCTCGGAGATGAACTGTCGTGGACATTCGGTGATTTCGCGCAGGTCAGCGGGGGTACGGAGTGACGCGCGTAGCGCGGCGCGCAGAGACCGGCAACTTGCGGAAATTTCTTGCAAGGTAAGCGGGCAGTCGCCACGCGGCCATCGACGAGTCGGATTCGAATCGGATGCCAGCGCACGCAGGGGGGGGCTGATGACACTCCTCAAAGCACGTCAGAAGGTGGGCCAAAAGGGGCATCGACGGCATGGCCGGAAGGCACTGGTGTGGCTGATCGGACCCGCATGGCGGAGGTCGATGTGTCGCTCGGACGGCACGCCCGGGCGGCATGGCGGTGCGTCAGGACTGAGCACCATGGCGACGTGTCAGGGCCACGCGCGTCAGGGCAGCGTGCCAGGGCGACGCGCCGAGGCAGCCGGATGGCGCGCCGGGAGACCGCTCGGGAGCACGGAGGACGGGCGACGCGCGCGATCAGCCCCGCGCGCCAGGGTGCACGGCGCCCGGGTACACGGTGCCGTCGGAGACCGTGCAGCCCTCGACCGGCAGTTCCTCGATCTCCTCGTTCGCGGCCGCGGGCACACCGAGCCAGCGGGTGGCGGTGGCGACCGCCGCCCGGGCCTGACGCAGCCCGGGTGTGCCCCAGCCCAGCAGCTCGACGGCGAGGCCCGGCGCGACCAGCAGCCGCCGGTAGTGCCGACCCGAGGCCGGATCGGCCGCGCTGGGCCCGACCGCCCGCAGCGCCGCCGCCATCCGGACCCGCGCGCACTCGTGCCCGCCGTTCGCCGACCCGACCCGGTCGTACAGGTAGCCGAGGTAGTACGGCCTGCCGATCACGGCCTGCGCCTCCTCGGCCGCCTCCCGGGCCAGGGCGGCGGCCGGGTCTCCACCGTCCTCCGGCTCCAGCGAGCCGCCGGGCAGTGAACAGATCCCGTCCCGGGGGTTCACCAGCGTCAGCACTCGCCCGTCCGGCACGAACAGCCACCCCCAGGACTGCTTGACCGGCAGCCCCTCCGGCACCTGTTCACCCGGCCGCCACGGCCAGCCCGCCGTGGGGCGCCGCCGCACCTTTCCCAGGAGTTCGGCGACCTCCGCGCTGTACTCGATCGGGCTCATGCTCCCGCCCCGCGACGCTCGGCGGGGGCACTAGCCCGCGCACACCCCCTGGCGCCGAGCGCGCTCCGCTCGCTCATCCGTCCCCCTCTCGCTGTCGGGCTTCGCCGGACCGGCGGTGCGCGGGAGGACCTGCAAGGCACGGTACGGAGCGGCCGGAGCGGCGGCGTGGGGCACCGCACGCTCCTGCTGTTGATCTTCTCCGAATCTTCCCCGAACAGGCGGTCGATGAACAGTCCCCAGCGCCGCATGGTGGACGCGGAGCCGGAGGACGCGGAGCCCGCGGAGGCGGTGAACGCCCTGATCAGCCCAGCGGCCCACCCCCTCCCCAGGGGGCGGGGAACCCGGGCAGCGGGAACCCGGGCCGAGGATCCACCCCGGGCGGGAAGGGCAGCCCTCGCGCGACGTCGTCGGCCAGCTCGTCGAACACCTCGTGCGCGGTCATCGGCCGCAGCCGCCCGCCGGTCAGCGCCCAGCCGCGCACCGCCGGCCGGGGCCGGGCGTCGGCAGTCGGAGAACCAGGGGGAGCGCCGGGCGGAGCACCGGGCGGAGCACCGGGCGGCTGGGCCGCGCCGTCGACGCGCCCCGACCACGCGGTCTGCCCGCTGGTGGCCGGATCGCCGTGCAGCAGCAGCGCCCCGTCCCCGCCCGAAGCCACCCCCGCCGCGAGCGTCACACAGAACGCCTCGGTGTCCCGGCTGGCGGGCTGCGACTGCCCCTCCACCACGCACACGTCCACCGCCGAGGTGAGCTCCTCCCCGTCCTCGGGGCCGTGGCAGCGCAGCGTCAGCAGGTGACACCCCTCCCCCGCACCCTCGGCCAGGGCCAGGTAGACCGAGGTCACGTACCGCATCACGGCCGCCACCCGGAACTGCCCGTCCGGGTCCTCCCCGACGGCGTCCAACAGGGCCTCGCAGGCCACGGACATCCGCACCCGCGCCCGGTGGTCCTCCAGCAGCACCGGGAGCAGCTCGGCCAGCCGCTCCCCCGCGTAGACGAACGGCTCCCCGGCCAGCTCCGGATCGCCCGCGTAGGCGACCCGGGCGGCGGGCATCCGGGGATCGAGGCCGAGCGCCTCGCAGTAGTCCTCGAAGTCGCCCGCCTCCAGGACCCGCAGGTGCACCTCCAGCCCCTGCCGGTGCAGGGCCGTCAGCTGCTCCTCCGCCTGCCGCAGGTAGGCCTGGTGCCCGAGCCCGCCGAACATCCCGTACCGCGCCAGCCCGGCGAAGTCCCCGGGATCGGCGGCCAGCGCCACGGCCACCGGCTGGGGCGGCGGCGCGCCCCGCAGTCGACCGCCGAGCCCGGCGCGCGGACCTCCTCCCGCACGCGCGCCCGGCGGTCGCCCACCCCCGGGCGGCACCGCCCCGCCGGGCCCGCCGGCCGACGCCCCGCCGACACCGCCGCCCGGCCTCCGCCCGGCCAGCACCAGCACCCGCCGACGCCCCCGCGACGGCCGTCCCGCCACAGCACCCAGCGCCTCACGCGCCGACTCCCGCACAGCAGCCATTGGCTCCTCCTTCTCACTCTCCGACACCGGACCACGCCGACCGCCCAGGCTGGGACCGGCCGACATCGAGGAACATACACAGAGCCACTGACAATGCACCCTTGGTAATCGAACAAGCTCAGCTCCATCCCCGGAGGGGCATCGACCCGGGACCGACCGCCGTCGCCAAGGGGTCCGCCGAACCGCGAACCGCGAGCCGCGAGCAAACGGATGACAGCGAACAGATAACAGCTGACAGATAACAGATTTCGAAATCTGTTATCTGTCAGCTGTCATCTGTCGACCGTCACGTGGGTCGCCCGGGTCGCACGGGTCCACCGGGCCCGGCGGGATTGTCAGTGCCGCGGGTTAGGGTCGGGAACCATGCGACTGCTGCATACCTCCGACTGGCATCTCGGGCGCTCGTTCCACCGGGAGAGCCTGCACGACGCCCAGCGCGCCTTCCTGGACCACCTGGTGGATGTGGTCCGCTCCGAGGGCGTGGACGCCGTGCTGGTCGCGGGGGACGTCTACGACCGGGCGCTGCCCGGCCTGGAGGCGGTCGCGATGTTCGACGACGTCCTGCACCGCCTCGCGGACCTCGGAGTGCCGACGGTCTTCATCAGCGGCAACCACGACTCGGCCCGCCGCCTCGGGGTCGGGGCGGGGCTGATCGGGCGGGCCGGCATCCATCTGCGGACGGACCCTGGCGGGTGCGCCGAGCCCGTCCTGCTCGCGGACGAGCACGGCCCGGTGGCGGTGTACGGGCTGCCGTACCTGGAGCCGACCCTGGTGCGCGAGCGGTTCGGGCTGGCCAAGGGCGGGCACGCGGCGGTGCTCGGGGCGGCGATGGACCAGGTCAGGGCGGACTTGGCGACGCGCCCTGCCGGGACCAGGTCGGTGGTGCTGGCGCACGCCTTCGTCACCGGCGGCGCACCGAGCGACAGCGAGCGGGACATCGCGGTCGGCGGCGTCGCTTCGGTGCCCGCCTCGGTCTTCGACGGGGTGCACTACGCCGCGCTCGGCCACCTGCACGGCTGCCAGACGCTCGCCCCGCACCTGCGCTACAGCGGGTCCCCGCTCGCCTACTCCTTCTCCGAGGTCAAGCAGCGCAAGACCATGTGGCTGGTCGACCTGGCCGCCGACGGCGCGGTGACGGCCGAGCGGGTGCCGTGCCCCGAGCCACGCCGGCTGGCCACCCTGCGCGGCACCCTCGACGCGTTGCTCACCGACGAGCGGTACGCCGAGCACGAGCAGTCCTGGGTGCAGGCCACGCTCACCGACGCGGCCCGGCCGAGCGAGCCGATGGAGCGGCTGCGACGCCGCTTCCCGCACACCCTCCAGCTGCTGTTCGACCCCGAGCGGAGCGAGGCCGAGCCCTCGCAGTCGTACGCGGCACGGGTCAGCGGCCGTGCGGACCTGGAGATCGCCGAGGGCTTCCTGCGGCACGTCCGCCCCGGCGCCGAACCGGAACCGGACGAGATCGGCTGGCTGCGCGAGGGCTTCGAGCGCGTCCGGGAGACCACCGACCGGAAGGCGGACCTGCCCCGATGAGGCTGCACCGGCTCACCGTCACCGCCTTCGGCCCGTTCGCGGGCAGCGAGACGGTGGACTTCGACGCGCTCGCCGCCGGCGGGCTGTTCCTGCTGCGCGGCGCGACGGGCGCGGGCAAGAGCAGCGTGCTGGACGCGGTCTGCTTCGCCCTGTACGGCGAGACGCCGGGCGCCCGCCGGGCCAACCGGCTGCGCAGCGACCACGCCGACCCGAAGCGGCTGACCTCGGTCGAGCTGGAGCTGACCCTCGGCGGGCGGCGGCTCCAGGTCACCCGGCTGCCGGAGCAGCGCCGCCCGAAAAAGGTCGGCACCGGCACCACCGTCGAACGGGCCCAGACGCTGCTGCGCGAGTGGGTCGCCGACGCGGGCGACGGCACCCCCGGCTGGCGCGGCCTCAGCAAGTCGCACCAGGAGGCCGGGGAGGAGATCCACCGGCTGATCGGCATGAACCGGGAGCAGTTCTGCCAGGTGGTACTGCTGCCGCAGGGGGACTTCGCCCGTTTCCTCAAGGCCGACTCGGAGGAGCGCGGCAAGCTGCTGCGGCGGCTGTTCGACACCGAGCGGTTCCAGCACGTGGAGGCCTGGCTGGCCGAGCAGCGGCGCGGTCAGGAGGCCGCCGTCCAGGCAGGGCGGCGCCGACTGCGGGACCTCGCCAGCAAGGCCGAGCAGGCGGCCGGTCCGAACGCCGAACCCGCCCGGGGCTGGGTGCCGGCCGAGGACGACGACGCCGCCCTGGCCGCCGGGGTGCTCGGTTGGGCGGCGGTCCTGCGCAGCGGCGCGGCCGAGCAGCTCACCGTCGCCGAGGCCGCCCTCGCGGGCGCCGAGGCGGCCCAGCGCGCCGCCCAGGGGCAGCGGGAGGCCGCCGAGGAGTTGGCCGGTCGCCAGCGCCGGCACCGGGAGGCCCGGGAGCGAGCCGAGCGGCTGGCCGGCTTCGAGGCCGCCGCGGCCGCGGACCGACAGCGATTGGCCGCCGCTCACGAGGCGGTCGGGGTGGAGTCCGCGCTGCGGCTGCGGGAGAGCGCGGCCGAGGCGCTGCGGCGCGCGCAGCAGGCGGAGTTCCGGCACCGCGAGGCACTGACCGGCGCCGGCGGCGAGGGGCAGGAGCTCGCCGGGGCGGACGCGGCCGGGCTGGCCGAGGCCGAGCTGCGACTGCGGGCCGAGGTGGTCCGACTGGAGGCGGCCCGCGCGGAGGAGCGGCGCTGCGCCGAACTCGCCCATGAGCAGCGCTCCCTGACGGAGGAACGGCGCGCGGTCGAGGAGCTGACCGAGGAGGCCGAGGACTGGCTGGCCGAGTTCGAGGGCGAGTTGGGCCGGCTGGAGCAGCAGCACACCGAGGCCCGGACGGCGACCGCCCGGGTCGAGCAACTGGACGGGCGGCGCACGGAGTTGACGGTCCGCCTGGGGGCGGCCCGGGAGCGCGACGGCCTGCGTACCGAGATCGCCGCGGCCGAACCGCGGGTCACCGACCTGCGGACGGCCGCGCTGGACGCCCGCGAGCACAGCCTGGACCTGCGGGACCGTCGACTGCACGGCATGGCCGCCGAGTTGGCGGAGCAGCTGCGCTCGGGCGAGGCTTGCCGGGTCTGCGGTTCGCCCGAGCACCCGGCGCCCGCCGAGGCCGCTCCCGGCGGCCGGGTCGGCGCCGAGGACGAGGAACGGGCGCGCCGGGCGCAGGCCGACGCCGAACGGCTCTGGTCGGAGGCCGAGCAGGCGCTCACCGCCCTGCGGGTCCGCGAGGCCACCGCCGCCGGCGCGGCCGGTCCGGACGGTGCGCAGGCGCTCGCGCAGGCCCTCGCCGAGCTGGAGCGCGAGCACCGCGAGGCGCGGCACGCGGCGGAGGCGCTCGGCCGGGTCGAGCGGGAGATCGCCCGACTGTCGCAGGACCGCGCCCGCCGGGTCGAGGAACTGCACGAGGCCAAGGAGCGCACCGCCGTCCTCTCCGACCGGTTGCTGGCGCTCGGCGCCGAGCAGCGGACGCTGGCCGCCCGGGTGGCCGCCGCCCGGGGCGAGGCGGCCTCGGTGGCCGACCGGGCCACTGCCCTCAGCCGGCTCACCGAGGAGGTCGCGGCCACGGCCACCGCCGCCCGGGCCCACGCGGAGGCGTCCGTCCGGCTCGGCGAGGCCGAGGACGAGCTGGGCAAGGCCGCGGTCGGCGCGGGCTTCCCGGACGCAGCCGCGGCACTGGCGGTGCTGCTGCCGCGCGAGGAGCGCGAGCGGCTGGAATCCCGGCTGGAGCGGCACCGCGCCGAGACCTCCGCCGTCCGCCGCGAGCTGGAGCTGCCGGAGCTGGCCGAGGCCGCGGTCCGTCCGCCGGTGGACCTGCCCGCCGTCGCGGCCGCGCTCGGTGCCGCCACCGACCGGCTCGGCCGGGCACACGCCGCCCACGCGGCCGCCCGCGAGCGGTGCGGGGCGCTGGCGGAGATCGGGCGGCAGCTGACCGCCCTCGCCGCCGAGCTGGCCCCGGCGCTGGACCGGTACGGGCGGATCAACCGGCTCGCCGCGCTCGCGTCCGGCACCTCCAGCGAGAACCGGCTACGGATGCGCCTGGAGTCGTACGTCCTGGCGGCGCGGCTGGAGCAGGTCGCGGCGGCGGCCAGTGACCGGCTGGTCCGGATGTCCGGCGGCCGCTACACCCTGGTCCACAGCGACGACCGGGGCACCGGCACCAAGCGCTCAGGCCTGGCCCTGCGGGTGGTCGACGCCTGGACGGGCACCGAACGGGACACCGCCACCCTCTCCGGCGGCGAGAGCTTCTTCGCCTCGCTCTCCCTCGCCCTGGGCCTGGCCGACGTGGTCACCGACGAGGCCGGCGGCATGCCGCTGGACACCCTCTTCATCGACGAGGGCTTCGGCACCCTCGACGAGCAGTCCTTGGAGGAGGTCATGGACGTCCTGGACGGGCTGCGCGAACGGGACCGCGCGGTCGGCATCGTCAGCCACGTCGCCGACCTGCGCAGCCGCATCCCCGCCCAGCTGCTCGTCCGCAAGGGGCGGCGCGGCTCGACCCTGGCGCGGGCCGGGCGGGAGGACGCGTAGCGCGGGCGCCCGTCGGGTCAGCCGGAGCAGGCGATGCGCTGTGCCTGCTGCCAGGCGCACACCGGGCAGAGGGTGCTGCCCGGCTGGTCGGCGGGCAGTTCGGTCGGTTCGCCGCACAGCACGCAGTCCGCGCGCGGCCCGGCCGCCGTCGGGTCGTGCCGCAGCGCCGCCGCCGCTGCGGCGTCGGGCCCGAGTTCGCAGACAGCCGCTTCCTCGTTCGTACCGGTGTCGCTCATGCCGCCTTCCTACTCCGGTCCCGTGTCCTGCCGCAACACACCCCCGGCGGATGGGACGGATGGGGAGCCGCCCCACCGCCGCCCCGCCCCACCGCCGCCCCGCTCCCCGCCGGCCGCTAGCGTGGCAGCCATGGCCACCGACCTGCACCGACGCCTGCTCGCCGCCCGCGCCACCGACCCGTCGTACCCGGAGGTGGGCGCCACCCGCGGTGGGGGCGGGCGGCTTCCGGACGGCTACGCGCACCTGCGGCGGCGGGTCCATCTGGGGCGCGGGCCGGAGGTGCTGGAGCGGGCCGGGCGGTACGTGCTCGCCTGGGGCAGCCAGTTGGGCACGGGCTTCGCGGTGTACCCGGCCGGCCCGGCCCGGGAGGGCGGGACGGTACTGCTGCGGCTGAACCTGCCGGGGCGCCGGTGGCCGCGGCTGGTGATCCCCTGCCGGGTGGTGTGGGTGGTGGACGAGCCGGGCCGGATCGGATTCGGCTACGGCACCCTCCCCGGCCACCCGGAGTGCGGCGAGGAGGCGTTCCTGGTGTCGATGGACGCCGACGGCGAGGTGTGGTTCGAGGTCACCGCGTTCTCCCGGCTGTCCGCCTGGTACGCCAGGCTGGGCCGCCCGGTGGCGCTGCTCTGCCAGCACCTGGCGATCGAGCGCTACCTCGCCGCGGTGGCCGCGCACGTCCGCTGAGCCCACCCCCGGCCCGCCCCGCGCCCCGTACCGGGCCCCGGCACCCGCCCTCAGCCCTCAGCCGTCAGCCGTCAGCCGTCAGCCGAGGAAGGACAGCCGGACCGTCCGGCGCGGGTTGTCCCCGTTGGTGTCGACCAGCACCACCGACTGCCAGATGCCGAGCGCCAGTTGACCGCCGAGCACCGGCAGGGTGGCGTGCGGGGCGACCAGGCCGGGCACCACGTGGTCCCGGCCGTGGCCGGGGCTGCCGTGCCGGTGGCGCCAGCGGTCGTCGGCCGGGAGCAGGTCGCGCAGGACGGCGAGGAAGTCGTCGTCGCTGCCGGATCCCGTCTCCAGCACGGCGATCCCCGCGGTGGCGTGCGGGACGAAGATGTTGAGCAGGCCGTCGCGCCCGGCGGCCCGTTCGTCGAGGAACGCGGCGCAGCGGTCGGTGATGTCGAGCGCGACCTCGCGGCTGCCGGTGGTGATCTCGAAGGTGCCGCTCTGGAAGACGCTGGTCGGGAGCGAGCCGGTCTGGGTGGGGTGCTTGGTGTCCGCCATGGCGCCATCCTGTCCCAGGTCAGGGGGCTGGGCGTACTCCCTCGCCGACTCGCCGCGCCGAAGAGCGGGACTCGCGTAGGGTGAAAGGTTCAGACCACAGCGGCCCTGAGCGAGCGGGGAGCCCGCCCTGGCGGTGCCCGGACACACTGAAGACCCGGCGGACCGGACGGTCCACCGGGTCGGTTCCCGACCGGGCGGCGGGGAGGGACCCTTGCCGCGTCGGCCGGACCAGCCGGCTGTACTAGCCGCGCCCGCCGAAGAGGCTCCGCCGCAGCCGACGCAGCGGCGTCAGCAGCGAGATCCTGGTGTGGCGACGGCGGGCCGTCGGGGCCTCAGCGCCACGCGGCGTGAGCTCCCTTATCAACCCGAGCGCCTCGGCGGTGTCCACCGCCGGGAGTGCGGGCGCGCCGAGCACGGCCAGGTGTCGGTCGATCCGGCGGCCGGTCGTGCCGACACCGCACTGGATCGCCGGCACGCGGGGCCGAGTCCGCACTTGCATGTGTTCCATCAGTTTTCCCACCCCTACGAGGCGCCAGGGCCGTGAGGCGAAGACTATCCGTGACAGACGGCCTTCGCGCAACCGTCCTTGGTGTTGTGCCACCGTACCGTGCGGCGTCAACTGACGAAGCACCAGGGGCCGACCGTCCGGATCACGACTAGGCATCAATGATGGTGCACGACCGGCCGTTCGTCACCAGGTCCGGGAAACATCCGCCGCGCGCCCCGCATGTCCGCCTCCCATATAGGGGACAGGCGCCACATCGACAAAGCGATCACCGGACGGCCGCCGAGCCACTCCCCGAGCCACTCCCCGGGCCGCTCGCCACGCGGCTCACGGCGTCGATCCCCGCACGATCACCGCGCCCAGGACCGGCGAACGCACCGCCACCGTCCGACTTCAGGAAGTGAACACATTCGAGGGATTGACTCCGGTCGATCATCCAAGCAATATCAGATGCACACGCCAGTGCCCGCACCGCACTCAGGCGTGTGTTCGAGTGATGAAGAACAACGAGGAAGAATTCCGGCTCCCGCGAGCCACTGCCCGGCCGCCTCGACGCTGCGGCGGCCAGGCTCGCACGGTGCCCGGACGGGCGGTCGGCCGTAGAGGGTCGGCCGGACCGCCACCTGACTGCCGGTGCCGCCCCGCGAGGGGCTCGGCACCGGCGGTCCCGGGTTCCCCACCCGCGACACCCGCCCGTGACACCCGCACGCTGCGCCCGCACGCAACACCCCCGCAGCGCCCCCGGGCGTCGCTCCGAACACCCCGAAGGCCCCGAAGGCCCCGAAGGCCCCCGAACCGGACGTCCACGCAGGTCGCGCCCGGTGGGTCGGTAAACTCGGCCAGCGTGTCCCTCCTCCTCAGCATCGTGCTCCCGGTCCACGGCGTGGAGCGGTACCTCCCCCGCTGCCTCGACTCGATCCTCGGCGACACCCCCGCCGCGGAGACCCGTTTCGAGGTGATCGCGGTCGACGACCTCTCCCCCGACGGCTCCGGCGCGATCCTGGACGCCTACGCGGCCCGCGACAGCCGGCTGCGGGTCCTGCACCTCACCGAGAACCAGGGCCTCGGCGGCGCCCGCACCGCCGCTCTGCCGCAGGCCCGCGGGGAGTACGTCTGGTTCGTGGACAGCGACGACTGGGTGCCCGAGCGGACGGTCAGCGTGCTGCTGGACGAGCTGGTCCAGGAGCGCCGCCGGGAGACCCCCGCCGACGTGCTGATCACCGACTTCACCCACGTCTACCCGGACGGCGGGACGGAGTCCAACCCCTGGCGCCACGTGCTGACCGGCTCCCCGCTGGTCGAGGGCTGCACGCTGGCCGAGCACCCGGCGCTGTTCCAGACCGTGATGTCGGTGTGGAACAAGGTGTTCCGCCGCGACTTCCTGGACGGCCTCGGCGTCTCCTTCGGCCGCGGCTACTACGAGGACATCTCGGTCACCTATCCGGCGCTGCTGGCCGCCGAACGGCTGCGCTACCTCGACCGCCCCTGCTACTTCTACCGACGCGGCCGGGACGGCGCGATCACCGCCACCGCCTCCCCCAAGCACGCCGACGTGTTCGCCCAGTACGACGCGATCTTCGCGTTCCTGGACCGCTCGGACCGCCCCGGCCCGCCCGTCCCGGACTCACTGCGCACCCTGGTCTTCGACCGCACCGTCCGCCAGGCGCTGAACGTCTACGACACCCCGGGGCTGGTCCCCACCGATCTGCGCAAGGACTTCTTCCAGCGGATCTCCCGGCACTTCGACCGCCACCGCCCGACCGGCTACCGCTTCCCCGGCGGGGTGCGCGGCGTGCAGTACCGGCTGGCCGCCCGCGGCGCCCGGATCGCGTACGCGGAGCTGCGCCGCACCGGCCGGCTGCCGCGCGAACTCAAGCGCGGGGCACGGGCAGTGGCGCCCGCGGTGAAGAAGGGGGTGCGCAGCGGCGCCCGGTTCACCGCGTACAACGCGTTCCGCCGGCTGCCGCTGGACGAGAACCTCGCGGTCTACGCCGCGTACTGGCACCGGGGTTACGCGTGCAGCCCGGCGGCGATCTACGAGAAGGCGAAGGAACTCGCCCCGCGGATCCGGGGGGTGTGGGTGGTGGAGAACCGCGCCCAGGCCGCCACGCTGCCGCCCGGGGTGCCGTACGTGATCGTCAACACCCCCGCCTACCTCAAGGCGATGGGGACCGCCAAGTACTTCGTCAACAACGTCAACTTCCCCCGCACGATGACGAAGCGGCCGGGCACGGTACACGTCCAGACCCAGCACGGCACCCCGCTCAAGGCGATGGGCATGGACCTGCGCGACCACCCGGCGGCGGCCGAGGGGATGGACTTCGAGCAGCTCCAACAGGCCGTCGACCGCTGGGACTTCCTGGTCTCCCCCAACCCGCACACCAGCGGGCACTTCGCCCGCGCCTTCCCCGGCCGGTACGAGATGCTGGACACCGGCTACCCGCGCAACGACCGGTTGGCGAACGCCACTTCGGACGAGGTCCGGGCGATGCGCGAACGGTTCGGACTGCGGCCGGACACCCGGGCGGTGCTGTACGCGCCGACCCACCGCGGCAGCAAGGGCGGTTACGTCCCGCTGCTCGATGTGGCCGCGCTGGCCCGGCAGTTGGGCCCGGACTTCACGCTGCTGGTGCGCACCCACTACTTCCACACCGACGGTCCGGGCGACTTGACGAGGGCCGGGGCGCGGTCGGCGGACATCGTGGACGTCTCGGCGCATCCCACGGTCGAGGACCTCTACCTGGCGGCGGACGCGCTGGTGACGGACTACTCGTCGATGATGTTCGACTACGCGGTGCTGGACCGGCCGGTGGTGATCTTCGCCCCGGACTGGGAGGAGTACCAGCGGGACCGCGGCGTCTACTTCGACCTGTTCGCGGAGCCGCCGGGCGCGGTCACCCAGGACGCGGACGCGCTGGCGCGGGCGCTGCTGGCAGGCGACCCGGAGCCGGCGGCGCGGGCGCGGTTCCGGGAGAAGTTCTGCGTCTGGGACGACGGCGGTGCGGCGGAGCGGGTGGTGCGCCGGGTGTTCCCGGTGGACGGACAGCGGAGCAACCCGCTCGGCGGATAGCGGGGCGGCAGCCGGCCAAGCCCTGGTCGAGCAGCGGTAAAACCACGGTCAAACAACGACGACGGGGCCGGTGGCGCCTCTGCGGCGGCCGGCCCCGCCGGTGCGAGCTCAGCGCTGGCGGGCAGCCCGGAACTCCTCGAACGTCAGGACGCCGTCGTGGTCGGTGTCCATGCTGTGGATCAGCGCCTCGGCCATCGAGAGGGTGACGTCGTGGTCGCCCATCTCGTTGGCGGCCAGGGCGTATTCGGCCGCGGTGATCTTGCCGTCGCCGTCCTTGTCGAAACGGTCGAAAAAGGCCTTGATCGCCTCAACGGTTTCCATCGTGCCTCCTGCGTACTGCGGGGTTTCGCCCGGTTCGGACGGCCGTACCCTACCCCGGCCGTGGCGCGCGCCACGGTCTCCGGGAGTGGACGCGCTCGGGGGTGGGTGTCGTAGTCTGCGGATCTGATTGCAGGCCCGGGCTCCTCCCGGGCGGTCGTTCGTCCAGGGAGGGAATCGTGCTCGACCTCGCCACCAAGTTGGTGCTGAAACCGGTCTCGCGGGGGATCTGGCGGCCGGTCATCGAGGGGATCGAGAACGTGCCCCGCAAGGGCGGGGTGATCCTGGCCAGCAACCACCTGTCCTTCATCGACAGCGTGGTGATCCCGCTGACCGCCCCGCGCCGGGTCCACTTCCTCGCCAAGGCCGAGTACTTCACCGGCACCGGGCTCAAGGGCCGGCTGTCCAAGGGCTTCTTCGAGGCGATCGGCGCGGTGCCGGTCGAACGCGGCACCTACCGTTCCGCCCAGGCCTCGCTGGAGTCGGCGCTGGAGATCCTGGAGGACGGCAAGGCCTTCGGCATCTACCCCGAGGGCACCCGCTCGCTGGACGGCCGGCTGTACCGGGGCAAGACGGGCGTCGCCTGGCTCGCGCTGACCGCGGGCGTGCCGGTGGTGCCGGTCGCGCTGGAGGGTCCGGAGCAGATCCTGCCGGTGGGCAAGCGGGTGCCGCGACTGAAGAAGGTGACGGTCCGCTTCGGCGAGCCCTTGCACTTCGACGAGCTGCACGGGCAGGCCCGCTCGCTGAAGGCCCGTCGGCAGGTGACCGACGAGGTGATGGCGGCCATCCAGCGGCTCTCCGGCCAGGAGGTCGCGGAGAGCTACAACGAGGTCCCCAAGGCGGCCTGACCGCTCACGCCGGCTGCCGGACGGCCGCCGACGCCTGCGGCGCGTCGGGGGCGTCCGACACGCCCGTCACCTCCGGCGCCTCCGGTGCCTCCGGTGCCTCGCGGCGCAGCAGCGCCGCGTACCGGCCGTCCAGTGCCACCAGTTCCTCGTGGCTGCCGAGTTCGACCACTTCGCCGCGGTCCAGGACGGCGATCTGGTCGGCGGCCCGGATGGTGGAGAGCCGGTGCGCGATGGTGATGGTGGTGCGGCCGGCGGCCAGGGTGTCCACGGCCTGCTGGACAGCCCGTTCGGTGCGGTTGTCGAGCGCGCTGGTGGCCTCGTCGAGAATGAGCACCGGCGGGTTGCGCAGGATCGTCCGGGCGAGTGCGAGGCGCTGCTTCTCGCCGCCGGAGAAGCGGTAGCCGCGCTCGCCGACCAGGGTGTCGTAGCCGTCCGGGAGGGCGGCGATGGTGTCGTGCACCTGCGCGGCCCGGGCGGCCTCGACCAGTTCGGCGTCGCTCGCGCCGGGCTTGGCGAAGCGCAGGTTCTCGGCGACCGAGGCGTGGAAGAGGTAGGTCTCCTGGGAGACCACGCCGACGGCGCGGGCCAGGGTGTCGAAGGAGAGCTCGCGCACGTCCACGCCGTCCAGGGTGACCCGTCCGCCGGTGACGTCGTACAGCCGGGGGACGAGGTAGCTGAGGGTGGTCTTGCCCGAGCCGGTCTCGCCGACCACGGCCAGTGAGCTCCCGGCCGGGACCGCGAGGTCGAGGCCGGCCAGGGTCGGGCGTTCCTGCGCGGGGTCGTAGCGGAAGTCGACCGCCTCGAAGCGCACGTCGCCGCGGATGTCGGCCAGGGTGACCGGGTCGGCCGGTTCGTCGATCTCCACCGGCAGGTCGAGGTACTCGAAGATGCGCTGGAAGAGGGCGAGCGAGGTCTGCACGTCCACACTGGTGGAGAGCAGGCTGACGGTCGGGCGGAACAGGCCCTGCTGGAGGGTGACGAAGGCGACCAGGGTGCCGACCGAGACGATCGGCGCGCCGGCGGCGGAGGTCAGTCCGGCCGCCCAGTAGATCAGCGCGGGCATCGCGGCCATCACGATCTGGATGGTGTTCATCCGCCAGCGCCCGGCCATGCTGGCCCGCACCTCCAGGTCGGCGAGCTGGTCGGACTGCTCGGTGAACTCGTGGGCCAGCGAGCCGGATCGGCCCATCGTGCGGCCGAGCAGGATGCCGCTGACCGAGAGCGACTCCTGGACCGCCGAGCTCATCGCGGCCAGCTGCTTCTGGCGCTCGGTGGTGATCTTCTTGCGCTCCTGGCCGACCCGGCGGCTGATCCAGACGAACAGCGGGAGCAGCAGCAGCGAAATGACGGTCAGCCGCCAGTCGAGCGCGACCATGGCGACGACGGAGGCGACCACCGCGGTCAGGTTGGAGACCAGGCTGGTCGCGGTGGAGGTCACCGTGGACTGCATGCCGCCGATGTCGTTGGCGATCCGGGACTGCACCTCGCCGGTGCGGGTGCGGGTGAAGAAGGCCAGTGACTGCCGCTGGAGGTGGCCGTAGACGGCGGTGCGCAGGTCGTGCATCACGCGCTGGCCGACGGTGGTGGAGATCAGCGTCTGGAGGACGTTGAAGATGCTGTTCACCACGGCGGTCAGGATCATCCCGAGTGCCAGCAGGCTGAGCAGCCCGGTGCGGCCCTGCGGGATGGCGGTGTCCAGGACGGCCTTGAGCAGGAACGGAGAGACGACGGAGACCACGGCGGAGGCGGCGACCAGCAGTCCGACGACGGTCAGGCGGCCCGAGTACGGGCGGAAGAGCGCGAGGATGCGGCGCCACTGGGCCGGCGGGCGGGGCTCGCCCTCGGCGCGTTCGGGCGGGGTCCAGTCGATGGCGGTGGGTCTCAAGGACGGGCCTCCCTGGGGTGGACGGCGGCGCGGACGGCCGGGGGGATGGATGGGCCGATGGCGGGACTATAGCGAGGGTAGCTCATAGTTAGACAAGCTAATAGTGAGATAGCCTCTATTCCCGACCCTCGGACGTCGCCGACCGCCCCGACCGCCCCTGCCGTCAGTTCGTCCGGTAGGTGCGCGCCGCCTTCGAGGAGACGCCACCCAGCTTGCCGGAGGGCAGCGCCCGGGCGAGGGCCACGGCGACCTTGTACCGCTTGCTGGGCACGGACACCACCCGGCCGCGCGCCAGGTCGCGCATCGCCTCGTTCACCACCCGCTCCGAGGAGAGCCAGGACCAGGAGGGGATGTTGCCGGTGCCCATGCCGGCCCGCTCGTGGAACTCGGTCCGGGTGAAGCCCGGACAGAGCGCCATCATCCGCACGCCCGTACCGCCGAGGTCACGCATCACCCCCTGGGTGAAGCTGACCACCCAGGCCTTGCTCGCACCGTAGGTGCCGCGCGGCAGGAAGGCGGCCACCGAGGCCACATTGACGATCGCACCCCGGCCGCGCTCCCGCATGCCGGGCAGGGCGGCCGTGGTGAGCCGAAGGATCGCCTCGATGTGCACCTTCAGCATGTCCAGTTCGTCCTGGAGCGGGACGACCCCGAAGGCGCCCTTGTTGCCGAAGCCGGCGTTGTTGACCAGCAGGTCCACCGGCCGCGCGGAGTCGGCGAGCCGAGCCTCCACGGAGCCGATGCCCTCGTCGGTCGCGAGGTCGGCGGTCAGCGTCTCCACCTCGACGCCGTGTTTCGCGTGCAGGTCGGCGGCGGCGCGCTCCAGGCGCTCGGTGTCGCGGGCCACCAGGACGAGCCGGTAGCCGCTGCGGGCGAGCCGGCTGGCGAAGGCGGCTCCGATGCCGGCGGTCGCGCCGGTGATCAAGGCTGTGGTCATGCCCCCGACCGTACCCATTCACCGCGTCCGCGCCCACATCCGGGGCAGGCCGCCAGCTCAGCGGACTGCGGATGCAGCCATCCGGAGGTGCTCGTACTGTCGAACAGGGGCATCGTCCGACCGGGCGGTGAAATCCAGTTGAGGAGGCACTTCTGATGCTTACTCAGTTCCGGACCGAAACGGCCACGACGTCACGCAGCGCGACGCTTGAGGCCGAGACACTCGCGAGCCTGATGGTGGAGGACGAGGCCGTCGTGTCCGACGCGCCCACGTACCTGCCCGAGGCCGCCGGCGCGGTGCTGCTGGCCGCGCTCCTGCTCCTCTCGCCGAAGGGACCGAAGGAGAAGCCGACCCGGTAGGGCCGCTCCTCCCCCGTCGGGCTCCGCGCCCGTGACCAACCCTCCGAAGGGGGACCCGATCACCATGCCAACCGCCGAGACCCCTCTCCGTGACGAGTTCGCCGCGGCGGTCGAGCGGGTGGCGGACCGGACCCTCGCCGTTCTCCAGGACGGCGAGGGCACGGCCGCACTCGCGGACCCCGACAGCGTCGTGCCCCGCTCCCTGCTGGCCGCGGTGCGCGTGCTCGGCGCGGACCTGTTCGCACCGCGGCTGCTCACCGGCGCGGAGCCCGACGGCACCACCGCCGCCCTGCTGGCCGAGGCGCGCGCGGCCTTCCCCGCACCCGCCCCCTCCTCCGAGGAGGCCGCCCTGGTGATCGGCTGGCAGGACTGGGCAGCCGGACGGCTGCTGGCCCGCACGCCGTACGGGTCGTCCGGGTCGGACCCCGCCGCGCTGTCCGGCCCCGAGGCCATCGGCTGGCAGGCCTGGTCCAAGCGGATGGCCCAACTGTCCGCGCTGGCACTGCCGACGCTGGACGGCCCGGTGCACGACGCCGCCCGCGCGCACACCCTGGACCTCGCCCGCGGCACCGTCCGCTGCATGCTTCGGCGTGACCCCACCACCGCCGTCCGGCTCGCCCGGTGGCTCGCCTGGGCCCACGCCGACGGCCAGGCACTCCGGTTGGAACTCGAACCCGTCCTGGACCGGATCCGCTTCGCCGGTGACGGCACCGCCCGCTCCACTCTCGAACTCGCCATTGCCCAGCGCCTGTTGCACGGCCCGTCGAACGGGGCGACGAGATGACCGACACCGCGGTGCTCACCACCGCCCAACAGCTCGGCTCCCGGTCGCTGGCCTGGTTGCACGAGGGCTACCAGCGCGGCTACAGCCGCCTGGAGGAAAGCACCATCGTCGACCTGGCCGACCCGGAGGACGTCTACAAGCCGCTCTGCGAGGCCGCCCTGGCCTCCTCCCTGGTGCTGCGCGACGGCGTCGCCGGCCCGCACGACGCCCGGCTCGCCCGCGAGCTGCTCGACGCCGCCTGGTCCCAACTGGGCGAGGGCGACTTGCTGTTGGAGCGGCAGCTGCGGCACGTCACCCTCGTCGACCCGCTGGAGACGTACGGCCACTTCGCCCGCTCCGGCTACCGGCACGCCGCGATGGAGGAGCTGCTCACCTCGATCGGCCGGCTCCGGGCCGTGCACGCCGTCGAGATCCAGGGCAGCCGCCACCTCGCGCTCGCCAACGCCCGGCGGATCTCCGGCCTCGAACCCCAGCCGGACTGGCCCGAGTTGGCCAGGAGCACCTGGCTCGGCGCCCTCCCCGAACCGTGGACCATCGCCTGGGTGATCGCCTACCAAGTCACCCACACGGTCTTCCACCTCACCGACTGGGGCGCCCGGCCCGAGTGCCTGCCCGAGCCGATGCGCGAATACCTGCGCGACTGGCTGCCGGTCTGGCTCGACATCTGGCTGGAGATCGAGCAGTGGGACCTCGCCGGTGAACTGCTCATCGTGGACTCCTGCATCGGCGAACCGGTCACCGGACGAGCCGGCTGGGAGGCGCTGGCCGCGGCCCAACAGGAGAACGGGATGATCAAGTGCGAGGGCTCGGCCCCCGACAACGACGACCCGGAAGAGGACTTCCGCCAGCACTGCCACACCGCGGTGGTCGGGGTCGTGGCCGCCGACGTGGCGCTCTCCCGGGCGCTCGGCGGCACCCCGGTGGCCGCCCCTTGAGCGGGCTGGACGCCGCGGTCACGGCGGTGGTGCGGGCGGCCCGGCCGTACGCCACCGCCGTGACGGTCGCCCTGGCCGCCGGGGCACGGGCGGAGGTGCGCTGCTTCGGGCGGGTCGGACGGGAGCGTACGGCACCGACCTGCACCCCCGACACCGTCTTCGAACTCGGCTCCGTCAGCAAGACGTTCACCGCGCTGCTGCTCGCCGAGCTGGCCGCTCGCGGAGAACTCGCCCCGGACGACCCGGTCGAGGAACTGCTGCCGCTCAACTGGCGCTTGGCCGAAGCCCGTTCGGCGGAACCCATCCGACTGATGCACCTGGCCACGCACACCTCGGGCCTGCCCCGCCTCCCTCCCGGCCTGCTCGCGAAGGCCGCACCGGCCTGGTTCAGCAACCCGTACGAGGCGTACGGCGACGAGCAGTTGCGGGAGGCGCTGACCCGAACCTCCGTACACGACAGGCCCGGTAGCCGTTACTGGTACTCCAACTTCGGAGTCGGACTGCTCGGCCGCGCGCTCGCCGAGAGAGGCGGCCTTCCGTACGGGGAACTGCTCACCGAACGGGTCTGCGGACCGCTCGGGCTGCACGACACGACCTGCGCCCCGGACCAGCCGGGCCGGGCGACCGGATACCGGCACGGACGGGCACTGCCGCCCTGGCGCATCCCCGGGCTGCCCGGAGCCGGCGCGGTGCGAGCCAGCGGGGCCGACCTGCTGCGCTACCTGCGCGCCCATCTCGACGGCGGCGCCGGGGGGTTGGGTGAGACAGGGTTGGGCGCGGCGCTTCGGGACGTCCAGCGGCCGCGACTTCGGCTGCCGCGCTCCACCGACCGGATCGCGCTGGTCTGGATGCACCGCCGTTCGGGCGACCGGGACCTCTACTTCCACAGCGGCGGCACCCGGGGGTTCACCGCCTTCGTGGGGTTCTCGCCCGACGGCTCGGCGGCCGTCGCCGCGGTGGCCAACACCGCTCCGGCGCTGGACGGTCGGTTCGTCCAGGCCGGGTACGAGGCGCTGCGGGTGGCCAGCCGCTCCGAGTAGCCCGCTGGGACCTGCCCGTTCCGGTCAGACGGCCACGGCCTTGGCGCGGTCGGCGGCGATGTGCACCGCGAGACCGGCCAGGACGGTGCCCATCGCGTAGCGCTGGATCCGCAGCCAACCGGGGCGGCGGTTGAGGAAGGCCGCGATGCTGCCCGCGCTCAGTGCGATCAGGCCGTTGACGGTGACCGCTATCGAGACCTGGACCAGGCCCAACACCAGGCTCTGCACGGCGACATGGCCGCGCTCCGGGGCCACGAACTGGGGCAGCAACGAGATGTACATGATGGCGATCTTGGGGTTGAGCAGGCAGGTCAGGAAGCCCATCGCGAACAGCCGGCGCGGCGGGTCCGGTGGCAGCTGCTGCGGGGCGAAGACCGCCGCGCCGCCCGGCTTGACCGCCTTCCAGGCCAGCCAGAGCAGGTATCCGGCGCCGGCCAGCTTGATCGCGGTGTAGAGCGCGGGCACCACCGAGAACACCGCGGCCACCCCAGCCGTCACCGCGACCAGGTAGACCAGGAATCCGGCCGCGACACCGATCAGCGAGACCAGCCCGGCGCGGCGGCCCTGCGCGATCGAGCGCGAGACCAGGTAGATCATGTTGGGCCCGGGCGACAGCACCATGCCCAGGGCCACGGCGGCGATCCCGAGCACGGCGTGGCCGTCCACGGCGGATGTCAAGGCGTCCATGCGAGGAGGCTAGGGCGGGCCGCCGGGTCGATGCAATGATGACTTTGCCCTCGGTGCAATGCCCGGCTCGTTTCCTTGTTGCGGCGCGGGCTGTGACGAGGCAACGCAGGACGAGGGAACGCAGGAGGACCGATGGACGACTACCGCCGGATCGCCGACCGGATCGCCGCCGACATCGCGCACGGGCGGCTGCGGCCCGGTCAGCAGCTGCCGACCCAGCGCGCGTTCGCCCGCGGCCGGGGCATCGCCGCCTCGACGGCGGGGCGCGTCTACCGGGAGCTGGCCCGGCGCGGGCTGACCGTCGGGGAGGTCGGGCGCGGCACCTTCGTCCGGGCCGGGCGCGGGCCGGAGGGCGCCCGGGTGGCGCTCGCCGAACCGGCCGCCTCCCCGGTGGACCTGGAGCTCAACCACCCCTCCGTCCCAGGACAGGCCGAGCTGCTGGCGGGCGCGCTGGCGCCGCTGCTGCGACCGGACGCGCTCGGCGACGCACTGCGGCCGGTCGGCGCGGCCGGGACGGGCGCGGCTCGGCGGGCGTTCGCGGAGCTGGCGACCGCCGGGTCCTGGGAGGTCGGAGCGGAGGGGTTGCTGTTCGCCGGCAACGGGCGGCAGGCCATCGCCGGGGCACTGTCCGCGCTGGTGCCGCCCGGACAGCGGCTGGGGGTGGAGGAGCTGACCTATCCGGTGGTCAAGGCGGTGGCGCAGCGGCTGGGCATCGTGCCGGTGCCGCTGGCCATGGACGAGCACGGCCTCCTGCCGCAGGCGGTGGCGGCCGCCCACCGGGCCGGGCCGCTGCGCGCGCTGTACGTTCAGCCGCGGCTGCAGAACCCGCTCGGCGTGAGCCTGCCGGACGAGCGGGCGGCGGAGCTCGTGGGAGTGCTGCGGCGGCTCGACCTGCCGGTGGTCGAGGACGCCGTCTGGTCCTTTCTGCGACCCGAGTCGACGCCGCTCGCCGCCCTCGCGCCCGAGCGCACCGTGCTCGTGGACAGCCTCTCCAAGCGGCTCGCCCCGGGGCTGACCACCGGGTTCGCGGTCGTCCCTGCGACGTTGCGCGAGCGGGTGACGGGGGCGCTGCGCTCGGGCGGGTGGACGCCGAGCGGCTTCGCGCTGGAGGCGGCGGTGCGCTGGATCGGGGACGGCACGCTGGCGTCGCTGGCGGAGGCGAAGCGGGCCGACGCGGCGGCCCGGCAGCTGCTGGCGCGCGAGGTGCTGGCGGGGCAGCGGCTGCGGTCCGATCCGTGCTCGTACTACTTGTGGTGGGAGCTGCCGACGGGGTGGCGGGCGGAGGCCTTTGTGGCGGCGGCGGCCCGAGCCGGGATCTCGGTCACGCCCGCGACCGCCTTCGCCGTCGACCCCCGACGCTCGCCCGCCGCCGTCCGGGTCGGGCTCGCCTCGCCGCCGCTGCCGGTGCTGGCGCGGGCGTTGGGGACGCTGGCGGGGGTAGCGGGGGCGGGCGCACAACAGGCAGCGGACAGATAACAGATTTCGAAATCTGTTATCTGTCCGCTGTTAGCTGTTAGCTGTCACTCGTCGACCGCCACTTGTCGGCCGTCAGCCGTCGACCATCGACTGACGCCCGGCAGTGGCCCGCCGTCAGCCGCCCGTCCCGCTCCGGCTCCCCCGGACCGCCGCGTCCGCCGCGCCACCGGCACCGACCGCTCGCAGCCGGCTCGCGGCGGTGGCGGCGAGCTGCGGGGCGAGCCGGGCCACGTCCCGGGAGCCGACCACCGCGATCAGGCTCGGCAGCAGCCAGCGGACCGGCTGCATCCCGCGCAGCCAAGCCTGGGCGTAGACGTGGGCGGACCGGCGGGCTATCCCCGCGACGATCCGGTCCACGGCGGGCTCCAGCGGATACGTCTTGTTGGCCGGCCACGGCAGCCGGGAGCGCATCTGCTTCAGCACGGCGTCCTCGTCGGCCCCGCGCACCATGTCCGTGTCGGTCCAACTCAGGTACCCGACACCGACCTTGACCCCCTGGTAGGCCACCTCGGCGCGGATCGAGTGGGCGAAGGCCTCCACCCCGGACTTGCTGGCGCAGTACGCGCTCATCAGCGGCGCGGGGGTCAGCGCGGCGAGCGAGGCGATCTGGAGCAGATAGCCGCGGCTCTGGGCGAGCGCGGGCAGGAAGGCCCGCGCGGTGGCCACGCTACCGAGCAGGTTGACCTCGATGACCCGGCTGAACGCCTTGTGGTCGCTGTCGGTCAGCGGTCCGCCGAGGGCGATCCCGGCGTTGGCGACGACGGTGTCGATCCGCCCGTAGTGCTCCTTGATCAGCCGGGCGGTCTCCTCCAGCGCGTCGAGATCGGTGACGTCCACCTCCCAGCTGGTCGCGGACGGACCGCACTGCGCGGCGACGGCCTTCAATTCCTCCGGCTCCAGCCCCAGCAGGGCCACCTTGGACCCGCGCCGGGCGAGCTTGCGGGCCAGCGTCGCACCGACGCCGCGCGCGGCCCCGGTGATGACCACGACCTGGGCGGACAGGGGCGGGATGGCGTTCATGCGACAGCGGTCCTCTCGTCGACGGAAGCGGAATCAGCGGCGGTAACGGCAGGGACTTCAGCGACGGGCGCGGCCGTCAGGTACGCCCACGCCATCCGGTGGATCTCGGCGGCGACCTCCACCGGGCGCTCCAGCGGCGACATGTGGCCGACCCCGGGAAGCAGCAACAGCCCCTGTGGGTCCTGGAGTTCGGCGACGATCCGATGGGCGTGCACCGGCGGGGTCAGCCGGTCGCCGGTACCGACCACCACCGCCGTGGGCGCGGCGAGCCGGGCGAGCCCGGCATGGACGTCCAGCCGGTCGAGCACCGCGGCCCAGTTGGCACGGACGGCGGTCGGACAGGCGTGCACGATCCGGGCCGTCGCCTCGACCTGCCCGGCGGGCGAACCCGGCCCCATCGTCGCGTACTTGAGCGCGACCCGGGTGACCGGCGAGACCGGCCCGAGCGGCATCCGGGAGCGCAGCAGCTGCCGGTGCAGGAAGCGCCGCAGACCCCGGGCCCGTACGGCCGGCGGCAGGACGGTGAGTTCCTCCACCAACTCGCCCGGCCCGGTGGAGATCAGCACGGCGGCGGCGGTGCGCTCGGCGACCTCGGGGCGGCCACCGGCGGCCATGATGGTCATCCCGCCCATGCTGTGCCCGGCCAATACCGCCCGCTCCCCCGCCGGAACGGTCCTCGCGAGCACGGCGGACAGGTCCTCGGCCAGCGCCCGGGTCGAGTAGCGGGCCCGGCTCGGCGGGATCTCGCTGCGTCCGTGGCCACGCTGGTCGTAGGCCACCACCCGGTAGCGGTCGGCCAGTTCGCGGATCACCGGGGCCCAGAAGGCGGTCGAGCAGGTCCACCCGTGCGAGAGCACCACGGTAGGCGCACCGGGCCGACCGTGCACCTCGACGTACAGCCGGACACCGTCCGCCGAGCGGACGATCAACTCCTCCACCGGTACCGGGGGTTCGTAGTCGGCGGGCAGCGGGACGGAGTTCACGCGGAGACCTCCTGGACGGTGCGGGCGACGGCCGGCGCGGGGCGCATGATCAGCTCGTACTCGCCGAGGTCGACCTTGCGGGTGGCCCGGCGGAACGAGGTGGTGGAGCCGGGCCAGAGCACGGTGTTCTTGCCGCTCGGGTCGAGGTACCAGCTGGTGCAGCCGCCGGTGGTCCAGACGGTGCGGTCCATCCGGTGCTGGAGTTCGAGGTTCCACTGCCGCTGGGCGCGTACGGTCGGCTGCATCGCGGTGGCGCCGATCGAGTCGAGCGTGGTCAACGCGTCGACCATGTAGTTCAGTTGGGACTCGATCATCAGGATCATCGAGCTGTTGCCGAGGCCGGTGTTGGGGCCGATGACGAAGAAGAGGTTCGGGAAGCCGTGCACGGTCGAGCCGCGCAGGGCCTCCATGCCGTCCTTCCACTCCTCCGCCAGGCTCGTCCCGTCGGCGCCGAACACCCGGGCGCCGATGGGCATGTCGGTGACGTGGAAGCCGGTGCCGAAGACGATGGCGTCCGCCTCGTGCTCGCTGCCGTCGGCCGCGACCAGCGTGGAGCCGCGCACTTCGCGCAGGCCGGAGGAGACGACCTCGGTGTTGGCCGCCGAGAGCGCCGGGTAGTAGGTGTTGCTGAGCAGGATGCGCTTGCAGCCGATCCGGTAGTCCGGGGTGAGCTTGGCGCGCAGCTCCGGGTCGGCGACGCCCTGGGCGATGTGGCGTTCGGCGAGCTGCTGGACCATGCGCAGCAGTCCGGGGCGGCGGACGAACGCGTCCACCTGGATCTCGCGGAGGGCGAAGAGGGCGCCCCGGCGGATCTTCGCGGTGACCGGCAGGCGGCGGTGCAGCCGCCTCTCCAGCTGGGTGATCTCGCGGTCGCGGCGCGGCAGGACCCAGGCGGGGGTGCGCTGGAAGACCGTCAGCTTGCCGACCTCGGGCTGGATCGACGGGATGATCTGGGCGGCGGAGGCGCCGGTGCCGACCATCGCGACACGCTTGCCGGCCAGGTCGAAGTCGTGGTCCCAGCGGGAGGAGTGGAACACCTTGCCGGGGAAGCCGCTCAGCCCGGGAAGGTCGGGGACCTGCGGGTCGGCGAGCGGTCCGACGGCGGAGACGACGGCGTCGGCGGTCCACTGGCCCGCCGAGGTGGTGATCCGCCAGCGGGTCTGCTCGCTCTCCCAACGCGCTTCCAGCACATCGGCGTTGAAGCGGAGATGGGGGCGGATGCCGAAGACGGTGGCGACCTTCTCCAGGTAGGCGCGGATGTCCGGCTGGCCGGAGAAGCTGCGCGGCCAGTCCGGGTTGGGCGCGAAGGAGAAGGAGTAGAGGTGCGAGGGCACGTCGCAGGCACAGCCGGGGTAGCTGTTGTCGCGCCAGGTGCCGCCGACGGAGTCCGCGCGCTCCAGGACCACGAAGTCGGTGATCCCGGCGCGGCGCAGCCGGACCGCGGCGCCGAGGCCGCCGAAGCCGGAGCCGATCACCGCCACCCGGACGTGCGGGACGGTCTCCTGTGCAGCAGTGGTGTCGGTCGCTGCGGACGCGCCGGAGCGGGGGCGCTTGCTGCTGGATGCCATGCGGCAACCTCCTGAGGGTGGGGCGGTGATCGTCGCGCTCTCCCGGGGCCGTCCGCCCCGGGACCTCCCGGGGGGCTCGCCTCCCGGGGCCTCCCGGGGACTTCCTCCGGGACCCTGCCAATCGCGCCAGTAATCACTGGCACGGTTGGAGAGTAGCCCTTGCTGACACCGGATGGAAGAAGCACGGCGGCTCCGGTTCGGGGAACCTTCCGGAGCCGACGGTCCTATGCTGATCGCCGTGGACAAGGTCAGAGCTGCCGCGGGCGACAGAAGACGCGAGTACCGGGTGGAGGATCTGGCCGAGGCGGCCGGGATCACCACCCGCACCCTGCGGTTCTACCGCGAGCGCAAGCTGCTCCAGCCGCCCCGCAAGGAGGGCCGCATCGCCTGGTACGGCGAGGAGCACCTGGCCCGGCTGCGGATGATCGGCGAACTGCTGGAACGCGGCCACACCCTGGGCGGCATCGCCGAGCTGATCGGCGCCGGCGAGAGCGGGCGGGACGTCGCCGACCTGATCGGGCTGGAGGCCGCCATCGTCGCCCCGTGGTCGGACGAGACCCCGGTGCGGCTGGACTGGGACGAGCTGAAGACCGCCTTCGGCGACCAGCTCACCGAGGAGAACACCGCCGAGTCGATCGCCCAGGGCTACATCACCGTCGAGGAGGAGGGCATCACCCACGTCAGCCGCCGGCTGATGGACGCCACCACCGAGCTGGTGGCGGAGGGCGTGCCGCTCTCGGCGGTACTGGAGGCCAGCCGGCGCACCCAGGAACACGTGGACGCCATCGCCGAGGTCTTCATCGAGGTGGTCAGCGAGCACCTGCTCAGCGCTCTGGCCGCCGATGTCCCCCTGCCATCCGGCGAGGCGGCCCGACTCACCGAGCGCATCCTGCGGGTGCGGCCGCTCGCCCGCACGGTGGTGGACGCCCAATTCGCCCTTGCGATGGACCGGCTGGTGCACGCCGAGTACGAGGGACTGCTGCGCCAGCGACGGGAGAGCGGCTCCGAGGCGTAACCGTGCGGCCGGGCGGGCAGGGATTCCCGCGCCCTGCCCGCACATCGGAGGTGCCGCCGATGCCCCGTCCGCTCAGCCGCCGCGCCGCCCTCGGCCTCGCCGCCGCGCTCGCCCCAGGGCTCGCGCTCGTCGGGTGCGGGTCCAACTCCCCTTCCTCAGGCGCTGGTTCAACCGGATCCGGCAGGACCCGGACGGTCCGGCACGCACGCGGCGAGAGCACCGTGCCGGCGCGGGCGAGCCGGGTGGTGGCCTTGGACACCGACGCGCTGGACTCGGTGGTCACCCTCGGCCTCAGCCCGGTCGGCGCCACCACCACCGGCGCGGGCGCGCCCTTCCCGGGGTACCTGCCCACCGAGCGGCTGTCCGGGACGAAGCCCGTCGGGGCGATCGGCGAGCCGAGTCTGGAGACGATCGCGGCGCTGCGGCCCGACCTCATCCTGAGCAACCAGGTCCGCGACGACAAGCGGTATGACGACCTGTCGAAGATCGCGCCGACCGTGCTTTCCAAGACCACCGGGCCGACCTGGCAGGAGAACGTCCGGCTGCACGCCGAGGCGTTGGGCCGCCAGGCCGAGGCCGAGGCGGCGGACGCGGCGTACCGGGCGAAGCTGCGGGAGTTGGTCACCGCGCTCGGCGGACCGGCCAGGGCGGCGACCATCCGGGTCGAGATGGCCCGCTTCCTGGCCGGTGCGCCGACCAGGCTCTACCTGAACGACACCTTCGTCGGCTCGCTGTTCAAGGACCTCGGGCTCGGCCGGCCCGCCAACCAGGACAAGCCCGGATTCTCGATGGAGATCAGCCCGGAGCAGGTGGACCAGGCGGCGGCCGACGTCATCTTCTACTCGGTGTACGGGGACGCGGCCGAGTCCGCCCAGGGGAAGATCATCGAGGGTGCGCTCTGGAAGAACCTGGACGCCGTCCGGAGCGGGCGGGCGTTCCCGGTGGATGACAACCTGTGGATGCTCGGCATCGGCTACACCGGAGCCGGGCTGATCCTGGACGAGATCCGCAAGGACCTGGCGCCGGCGGGCGGGTGACGGGGCTGGCGGGCGACAGCTTTCAGCCGACGGGTTTCAGCTGACAGATTTCAACATCTGTCAGCTGAAATCCGTCAGCTGTCATCTGTCACCCCGGCCGTCACTCCCCGCCGTACCGGCCCGGCCGCAGCCGCCCGGTGAGCCCCAGGAAGGCCACGAACGCACCGAGGACGATCCAGCCGGGCCAGCCCGCGAGCGACATGGTGAGCGGGTCCAGCTCGGCGCCCGGGTCGGCGAACTCCCGGACCATCGACACGCTCATGCTGCTCGTGAAGGTGTGCGCCAGCACCGCCGGGACGACCGACGCCGAGCGCAGTCGCATCCAGGTGAAGACCGGCAGGACGAGCACACAGCTCACCGTGAGCGCGGGCACCGCCAGGTACCACGGCCGCCCCGGGTACTGGCCGCCCATCAGCAGCGTCGGCATGTGCCAGAGCGCGAAGGCCGTCCCGGTGAGCAGGTACGCCCGGACCAGCGCCGCCGTACCACCACCGCTCGCGCCTCCGCCGCCCGCACCGCCGCCGCCCTCGCCGAGCCGCAGCAGCCGGGGGAAGAGGAAACCCTGCCAACCGATCTCCTCCCCGAAGAACAGCGGCAGCGAGAGCACCATCCCGATCAGCCCCTGGACCGCCCACGAGCCGACCCGCCCGGCGTCCAGCGAGCCGAAGCCGGCGAACGGGTAACTTCCCAGCAGTGTGCCCACCACCAGCGTCGCCGCCGTCAGCCCGCCGAGCACCACGAGCGGCAGCAGACAGGCCCGCACCGCACGATCCCGTGGCCGGGGCCGGCTCAGCGCGAGCGCCTCCCGCACCCCGTCCGACCCGCCTCCACGCCTGCCGCGCTCGATGAAGCGAACGACGAACAGCGCCGCCAACGCCGGCGCCAACATCGCGGACCCGATGCAGAGTTCTTCCAGACCGCCGGTCTCCTCCCGGGCGTCGGCCCGCTGGTACCCGTCGGCGAGCAGCGGCGTCATGGCCGCCCACATCCCGGCGTAGGCGAGCGCCAGGTAGACCAGCAGACCGCGCCGGCGGACGGCGCTCGACGGAGATTGCGTCAGTAACGTCATGCCGGCGACGCTACGGAGACGGCACCCGCCCCCGGAACCACGTGCGCTGCCGGTTGGGGGCGCCGTCCACTGCCGTCCGGATGGTCGAGTTTTCTGGGTGTACAGCGGCCTGCCGGGTGTGCTGACCGCCTCTCGCCTCCCCACCGACGGGCCCCCGCCCCAAGCCCCGCCGTCCACCGCCGCCCCCGCCTCCGGGTCGTCCGCGCAGTACGGGACACCGAGCGACGCGTCCGCCAGGGAACAGCGCGAAGTCATCTCAAAAGCTGCATTGTCAAGGAAATTGACGTATCGTCAGGCAGCACGCCGGCGGGGGCGACGGTGGTCCGCTCACCGTCGCCCCCGCCGCACTCCCCGCCGGTCCGGCACCCACGGCCCGGCGGGGGCCTCGATCGGGCGTTTCCCCGGGCCCCGGCCTGATCGGATCAGGCCCGGGCCCGGCTCGGTTCCCTGCTCGACTCATGCCCGAAGTCGCGCCGGAACCACGGGAATCGACTCATGGGAATCGACTCAGTTGACGTTGACCGCCGTCCAGGCGGAAGCGACCGCGTTGTACTCCGCGCTGCCCGAGCCGTACAGGTCCGCCGCCGCGCTGAGGGTGCCCGCCCGGGCGCCCGCGTAGTCGGTGGTGGAGGTGAAGTAGGTGGTCAGCGCGCGGTACCAAATCTGTGCCGCCTTGTCCCGGCCGATGCCCGCGAGCGTGGAGTTGTCGTACGTCGGGCTGTTGTAGCTGAACCCGTTGATGGTCTTCGCGCCGCTGCCCTCGGACAGCAGGTAGAAGAAGTGGTTCGCCACCCCGGACGAGTAGTGCACGTCCAGGTTGCCGACGTTCGCGTCCCAGTAGTCCGCCGAACCGCCGTCCTTGCTCGGCTGGTCCATGTAGCGCAGCGGGGTGCCGTTCCCGTTGAGGTTGATCAGCTCGCCGATCCAGTAGTTCGGCGGGTTGGAGGGCAGGTTGGCGTACCACTCGACCATCGTGCCCATGATGTCCGAGGTGGCCTCGTTGAGGCCGCCGGATTCGCCCGCGTAGTTGAGGTTGGCGGTCGCGGCGGTGACACCGTGGCTCATCTCGTGGCCGGCCACGTCGATCTCGGTGAGCGGCGCGGTGTTGTTGCTGCCGTCGCCGTACGACATGCAGAAGCAGCTGTCGTCCCAGAAGGCGTTGACGTAGTTGGAGCCGTAGTGCACCCGGCTCAGGGCGCCGACGCCGTCATTGCGGATGCCGCTGCGGCCGAAGGTGTTCTTGTAGAAATCCCAGGTGGTGGCCGCGCCGAACTGGGCGTCCACGGCAGCGGATTCGCGACTGTTGACGGTTCCGTCGCCGAAGCTGTCGCTGGTGTTGGCGAACAGCGAGCCGGTGCCGTCGGTGCCGTTGTTCAGGTCGCTGGTGGACTGGCCGCCACGGCTCGCGTCCTTCAGCTGGTACTGCGAGCCGCTCTGGGTGGTGGTCAGCGGGACCTGGCCGACGAAGATGCCGGTGCCGGTGCCGGAGGCGGTCTCGATCGTCTCGTGCGTGGCGAGGACCCGGCCGTCGGCCGCGTCGGTGATCAGGATCTGGCGGCTCGGGGTGCCGTCGGCGCGATCGCCCTCGACCGTGGTGCGGTACGCCAGGCGCGGGTTGCCGTCCGTGGCCCAGACCACCAGCTCGGCCTTGCCGGTCTGGTGCACGGCGGTCAGCGGAGCCTCGTCCTTGTCGGTGGTGACCCCGACGGTGGCCTTGACCGTCCCGGTGACCTGCGCGGCGGCCTGGTCGGCGGCGATCTTCGGGGTCAGGCTCGGCAGGGCGAGGTTCGCGGAGACGGCCTTGTCGACCGACTTCACGGAGCCGTCGGCCTTCTGGTGGACGACCAGGTCGCCGCCGATCACCGGCAGGCCGGCGTAGGTGCGCTCGAAGCGCAGGTGACGGGTGCCGTCCTTGTCCACCACCGCGTCCTTGGCGACCAGTTGCTCCTTGTCGCCGAGCTTGAGCGCCTTGGCGAGCGGGCCGGCCTGACCGGCCGCGAGCTTGAGCACGGCCGCGTGCTGCTGGGCGAACTGGGCGGACTGGGCCTGCGACGAGGGGGCGGGAGCAGCCTGGGCGGCGGTGCTCGCCTGGATCACACCGGTCAACAGGGCCGTGGCCGAGAGTACGGCGACGGCCGCGAGCTTACGCTTCACGTACGAGTCCTTCCGGGAAACCGCGTCTGGGCGCGGTCGCACCGCGTCCCGGGGAGCCGGGTCGGCACCTGTGGGGCGGAACGGGCGCTGACGTGCAGGAACCCCGTGCAGTCGAGCGGCTCGCCACCGAGGGGTGGGGGTGGGGCTACCGCTGGGGGGTGATCAGAAGCATGACAATCCAGCTGGTGAATTGACAGGCCTGCTTCAGCGATTGGCCAGGTCCCGCCATTGGGTAAAGAACCTCCAATCGACGGGCGAACCAGGGCAATTCACCACATCCGGCCAGGGGTTCCCACCCGAACGACGGCCGACCGCCTGCGCCTACGGGCACCCACCCGCCGACTGCCGGCCCGACGGGCGGGGCCACCCGACCCTCGATCGGCTTTTACATGTGTGTAGAAGATTCCATACGGCCCCTTGACGTCCGGGTGGCGAGGTTCCGCCACCCGGGCCCCCTTGCTGACCTGGAAGGTGTCTGTTAATCAGCCGCCCGACACCGTCAGTCCTGGAGGAAGTACCGGGCCCGGTCAGCGACTTCGCGAGCAGCCGCGGTGACGACCTGCGGCCGGTCGGCCTGGATGGCCTGTCCGGCGCCGCACACCACGTCGTGCGCACCACGCCGTGCGTGCCGCGGACGGCAGCGGCCGCGACGGCCCCCTGCAACGCGGTCCAGCGGCTGCGCCCGCCCGGAGGGCATCAGCGGTTGCCGGACTGACGCCAGCGCCGCCCGGTACAGTCAGATCCGGTTCAGCGCAGCCTCGGCGACCCTGATGGAGCGCGGCTGGAACTCCTCGTGCGCCGGGTCCACCAGGACCAGCCCGGCCACCCGCTCCGGCCGCTGCCAGGCGAGGAGTTGGGCCAGCCCAGGACCAGCGGCGCGACGCCGTCCCGGCCGGCCTCCAGTCAGCGCAACGCCCGTCCGCCGCGGTCCAGTCCGTCGGCCCGGACAGCGTCCGGCACGCACCCTCCCAGCGCCCGCGCGAATGCGCTCTGGACGCCCCGCAGGTCGGGCGTGGCCCTCGCCCCCCCCGCTTGCCCTGCCCGGTGTTCAGTGAATGATCCCCCTTGGATCAGCCGTTCGACCCCGCTTCCACCGGGCCCGGTTCCGGATGGCCCGCGACCGGCGGGACAACGCGTCGGCCGGTCAACTTCGCAGCTGGTCAACCGACTTCAGTTCGACAGGCCACGCTTCAACAGATCGAGCAATGCCTGCAAGTGCCGGGCGTCGGCGGCCGCGTCATAGCGGGTCGTGTCGGCCTGGGTGTAGCCGTGCGGGGCGTCGGCGTAGACCTCCGCCCGATAGCGGACACCGGCGGCGGTGAGGGCGGCGGAGAGCCGGTCGATCTGCTCGGGCGGCAGCGACGGGTCATGGTCGGCGTGGCCGAAGTACAGCTCGGCGGTGATCCGCTCGGCGCCCAGGTGCGGGCTGTCCGGGTGGTCGGTGGCCAGGCCGCCCCCGTGGAACCCGGCCGCGACCGCGATCCGGTCCGGGTGACTGGCGGCCGTGCGCAGCGCCAGCAGGGCGCCGCGGCAGTAGCCGGTCAGGCCGACCGGACCGTCCTGGACCAGCGGGGACTCGGCGAGCCAGCGAAGGTACGCGTCCGCGTCGCGGGCGGTCACCTCCGGTATGAGGCTGTCGAGCAGCGGGCCGAGCTTCTCGAACAGTTCCCCGGCCTGCTCCACGTCGATGAGCTCGGGCAGTTCGACGACCGGTGCGCGACCGTTGCGGTAGTAGGCGTTGGGGACGAGCACGGTGTAGCCGGCCTCGGCCAGCCGGTCGGCCAGCCGCTCCAGCTGCGGCCGGAGCCCGAAGGCGTCCTGGTAGAGGATGACGCCCGGGTGGGCCCGACCGTCATCGGGGTGGGCAAGGTAGGCGTCGGCGATGCCGTCCGCCGTCGGGATGTCCACGAGGGTTCCGCGCACTGACATGGTGTTGGCGCTCCTTCCGTCCGTCCGGCAGCGTAGCCGGTGGTCACCGACAGCCGACCGCCGACCGCCGTTCTCCCGGCGCGATTCGCCGCCGCCCGTCCACTGGGGAACGCCCGGGCCCTGTGGCCGCGTTGAGCGGGCATGGGGTTGATCGTGGGTGTGGTGGCGGCGACCGCCGCGGTGCTGGGGCTGGTGCTGTTGGCGTCCTGGCAGGTCTGGGACGAGTCCTCGCCGCGGCCACGGCACCGCGGGCCCGGGGTGGGGGTGGGCGCCGGCGGGCTGGCGGAGTTGCACGCGCTGTTCAGCCCGGGCAAGCAGGTGCAGATCGAGCAGAAGTGGGAGCAACTCGTGCTGCGGGACGACGCGCAGGCCGCGGCGCCGCCGCACTTCGGCGTGGACCTGGACCGGGGCGTGGCGGTGCTGCGCGGCGGGGGCGGGACGGGCCCGGCCGCCCGGGCACCCCGGGAAGCGGGGGTTCAGGCCTCCCAGGTACGGGAGCAGAGCACCAGCCGGTAGCCGTCCGGGTCGGACACCGTCACGCCGAACTCGTCCCAGTACGGGTTGTGGGACTCGACCCGGGTACCGCCGGCCTCCTCCAGTCGGGCGACCAGGGCCTCGTCCACCGGGGCACCGAGGTAGACGACGAACAGGTCCTCCACCGTCGGCGTGGGCTCCATCGGCCGCTCCGGGTCGTGCGTCAGCTCGAAGTGCCAGCTGCCGCCGGACGGGCCGACCATCAGCAGGTCGTGCTTGCCGGACACCCGCTCGGTGCTGCGCCACACCACGTCGAGGCCGAGGCCGCCGACGTAGAAGCGCTCGGCCGCCGCGAGGTCGCGCGAGGGGCGGGCGATCCGTACCCGCGTGGTGGAATCGATCACGCGGGCGACCATAGCCGATGCCGCTGGATCCGAACCATGCATCTCCGCTGGGCTGTGGACGGACTGTCAGGAAATCCCGGGTCGCGTGGCACGGCGGCGGCGCGACGAATGGCGGGCGGCGGCGGGGTGGCGGCGGGGCGACCAGCGGGCGACTGGGGGCGGCGGACAGATCACAGGTTTCAGATGTCAGATGACAGATTTCGAAATCTGTTATCTGACATCTGTTATCTGACATCTGAAACCCGTCGTCTGAATTCCGTCCCCCGTCAGCTGCCCGCCGCCCGCCGTCCCCCGGTCCGCCGCCGCCCCCTCCCGCCGCTCATGGGACAGTGGTAAGCAGCGAAGGGAGCGCGAACGTGCTGATGGACAAGGTGGCGGAGATACTCGCCGAGGCGTCGGCCGAGGCGGTGGAGCCGCGTTTCCGGGCACTGACCGCCGGCGAGGTGATGGAGAAGGCGCCTGGCGAGATCGTGACGGTCGCCGACCGCGAGGCCGAGGCGATCATCGCCCGCCGCCTGCACGAGCTGCTGCCCGTCCCCGTGGTCGGCGAGGAGGCCGTCGCCGCCGATCCGTCGCTCGCCATGGCCCTCCACGACGAGCCCGCGGCCTGGCTGGTCGACCCGGTGGACGGCACCGCCAACTTCGTCGCCGGCCGCCCCGAGTACGCCGTGATGTGCTCCCTGGTCCGCTCCGGCCGGACCGTCGCCTCCTGGATCTGGCAGCCCGCCACCGCCACCACCTACTGCGCCGAACTGGGCTCCGGCGCCTGGCGGGACGGAGTCCGTCTGACACGCCCGCCGGCCCCCAGGAACGTCGCGGAGCTGCGCGGCTCCGTGAAGAGCCGCTACCTCGACCCCGAACACCGCCGCAGGCTCCAGGAGAACATCGCGTCCTTCGGCGAGATCTCCTCCGGCCGGCACGCCGCCGGCATCGAGTACCCGGACGTCGTCGAGGGCCGCTTCGACTTCCTCCTGTACTGGCGCACCCTCCCCTGGGACCACGCCCCGGGCTCCCTCCTGGTCACCGAGGCCGGCGGCGTCTCCGCCCGCCCGGACGGCACCCCCTACCGCCCCGAGGCCCCCGGCTGCGAGGACGGCCTCCTGGTCGCCGCCGACCCGGAGACCTGGGAACTCACCCGGTCGATCCTGCTGGTGAACTGACCCGGAGCCCCGGGGAGCACTCCCGACTACCCCGCGCGCTCGCCCGCCACCTTGCGGCCGGCGCCCACCACCTCCCGCAGCAGGGCGCCGACCTCACCCTCCGTGGCGTGCGGGTTCAGCAGCGTGAGCTTCAGCCGTACCCGCCCCGGACCGTTCCCCGGGAGTTCGGTGCGGCCGACCACCGCCCGGCCGGTGCGCAGCAGCAGTCGCCGCAGCCGGCCGTTCGTCTCGTCCAGCGCCGCCTCGTCCGTCACCCCAGGCGGCCGGTAGCGGAACAGGACGGTGGTGAGCACGGGCTCGGTGTGGAGTTCGAGCGCCGGGTCGGCCCGGACGGCTTCGGCGGCGGCGCGGGCGAGGTCGTGGCAGTTGTCGACCAGCCGCCCGAGTCCGTCGCGGCCGAGGGTGCGCAGGGTGACGGCGAGTTTGAAGGCGTCGGCACGGCGGGTGGTGCGCAGCGAGCGGCCGAGCAGGCTGGGGTAGCCGGCCTGCTCGTCGTCGATCGGGTTGAGGTACTCGGCGCGGCGGGCGAGCGAGGCGTAGGTCTCGGCGTGGCGCACCAGGAAGATCCCGGCGGCGGCCGGCTGCCAGCCGAGCTTGTGCCAGTCGAGGGAGACCGAGTCGGCGCGGGCGATGCCGTCGAGCAGCGGGGCGAGTCGGTCGGAGAGCAGGGCCCCGCCGCCGTACGCGGCGTCCACGTGCAGCCAGGCGCCGTAGCGTCCGGCGAGGTCGGCGGCGGCGTGCAGCGGGTCGACGGCGCCGGTGTCGGTGGTACCGGCGGTGGCGACCACGGCGATCGGGGTCCGTCCGGCCCAGCCGGCCTCGGCCATCGTCCGTTCCAGCTCGTCCTCCCGCATCCGCAGCCGGCGGTCGACCGGGACGGGGATGACGGCCCGCTCGCCGAGGCCGAGCAGGGCGGCGGCGCGCTGGACGGAGAAGTGCGCGGCCTCGGAGGCGAGGATGCAGGGCCGGGCACCGGCCGGGACGCCGTCCAACTCGACGATGCCGTCGAGCTTCTGGTCGCGCGCCAGCATGAGCCCCATGAGGTTGGACTCGGTGCCGCCGGAGGTGAGGACGCCGGCGGAGCGCGCCGGGTCGTAGCCGACCAGCCCGGCGAGTTCGGCGAGCAGCGCGCTCTCCAGGGCGGTGGCGGCGGGGGCCTGGTCCCAGGAGTCCTGGGAGGGGTTGAGGGCACTGACCGCGAGGTCCGCCGCGGCGGCGACGGCGAGCGGCGGGCAGTGCAGGTGCGCGGCGCAGGCCGGGTCGGCGGGGTCGGCGGCGCCGTAGGCGAGGAGTTCGGTGAGCCGGGCGAGTGCGGCCGGTCCTTCGCTGGTGGCCAGCGCCTCGCCGACGAGTGCGGCGATCTCGGCCGGGCTGCCCGCCGGCAGCGGTCCGGAGCGCATGGCGATGCCCGCCTCCAGGGAGTCGAGGACGGTGGCCAGCAGCGGCCCGAGCGCCCCCGGCCCGGCCGCGCCACCCGCCAGGGCGTCCGTCGCGAAGCCTTCCCCGGGCAGTTCGACGGGGCCGGGCCCGGGCGCGCTCACCGGGGCTCCCGAACCGTCGGCACACCCGCCGAGGCGGCCGCGATCGCCTCCGCGAGCCGCTCCAGCACCGCCGCCACCTGCTCGTCCGTGATGGTGAGCGGCGGGAGCAGCCGCAGCACCGCGTCGTGGCGTCCGCCGAGCTCGACGATCAGCCCGCGCGCCAGGCACGCCTCGCGGACCCGCACGGCGAGCGCCGGGTCGGCCGGCCTGGCGCCGCACCCGTCGGGCTCGGCCGCCGGGTCGACCAGTTCGACCCCGAGCATCAGCCCTCGTCCGCGCACGTCGCCGATCACCGGCAGTTCGGCCGCGAGTTCGCGCAGTCGCGCCGCCATCCGCTCGCCGACGGTGGCGGCCCGCTCGGCCAGCCCGTTCGCCGCGACGTGGCGCAGGGTAGCGGCGCCGGCGGCCATGGCGAGGGTGTTGCCGCGGAAGGTGCCGGTGTGGGCGCCGGGCCGCCAGCCGTCGTAGTCCTCGCGGTAGACGACGACGGCGAGCGGCAGGCTGCCACCGATGGCCTTGGAGAGGACCATCGCGTCCGGGACGATGCCGCTGTGCTCGATCGCCCACATCGCGCCGGTGCGGCCGACTCCGGTCTGCACCTCGTCCACGATCAGCGGGATGCCGCGCTCGGCGGTGATCCGGCGCATCGCGCGCAGCCAGTCGTCGGGGGCGGGAACGACGCCGCCTTCGCCCTGGACGGCCTCCAGGATCATCGCCGCGGGCGCCACCACGCCGCCGGAGGGGTCGTCGAGCAGGCGCTCCACGTAGGTCGCGGCGAGGTCGACGCCCGCCTCGCCGCCGACCCCGAACGGGCAGCGGTACCCGTACGGATAGGGCAGCCGGGCGACCTCGCCGCCGCTCGGCAGCGGCTCCTTGACGGCGACGTTGCCGGTGAGCGCGAGGGCGCCGGCGGTCATCCCGTGGTAGGCGCCGGTGAAGGCGAGCGCCCCGGAGCGGCCGGTGGCGGTCTGCATCAGCTTGAGCGCGGCCTCGACGGCGTCCGTCCCGGCCGGTCCGCAGAAGTGCACCCGGGCTCGGGCGGCGAACTCCGCGGGCAGGCTCTCGAACAGCGCGCTGGTGAAGTCGTCCTTCTCGGCGGTGGCGAGGTCGAGCAGGTGCAGCGGGGCGCCGCTGTCGAGGGTGCGGCGGATCGCCTCCAGCACCACCGGGTGGTTGTGGCCGAGGGCGAGCGTGCCGGCGCCGGAGAGGCAGTCCAGGTAGCGCCGTCCGTCGGCGCCCTCGACGGTCATGCCGTGGGCGCGGACCGGGACGATCGGGAAGGAGCGGGCGTACGTTCTGGCGGCGGACTCGCGGACCCGCTGACGGCGCAGGATGGCTTCACCGGCGTCCAGGGCTCCGGAGGCGGCCTGGGCGGGGACGGCAGCGAGTGACACGAGAAACCCCCAAGGGAAGTTAGGTAAGCCTAACTTTATCGCCTTGACCTGGTAGAACGGCCTCGGGGCCGCCGAAACCACCCGCGCGAGTGAACCTCCCCCGTTTCTCCCAACGAGCGCAGCGCCGAAAGGTCACGCGACGGGCACAGCTACGGAAGGTCACGCGGCGGGGCGCGGCGCCGGAAGGTCACGCGCCGCGCGGTTCCGCGGACGATCCCGGCGTCAGCCCCGCCCCCGCCACCGGTAGCAGAGCTCCGGCCGCCCGACGCTCCCGTACTGCGGCTCCCGCACCGCGCACCCGGTGTCCACCAGGTGCTCCAGGTACCGCCGCGCGGTGATCCGCGACACCCCGGCGGCGGCGCCCGCGGCGGCGGCCGACAGGCCGGTGTCCGCCTCGCGCAGCACCGAGGCGACGCTGTCCAGGGTGGGCGCGCTCAGACCCTTGGGCAGGCTGGTCCGCTCGGGCGTCCTGAGCAGGGCGAAGGCCTGGTCGACCTCCTCCTGTCCGGTCGCCTCGCCGGTGCGCCCGAGGCTGTCGCGGTAGCGGGCGTAGCGCTCCAGGCGGTCGTGCAGGGCGGCCGCGCTGAACGGTTTCAGCAGGTACTGCACCACGCCCGCGGAGACCGCCTGCCGGACCATGCCGAGGTCGCGGGCCGAGGTCACCGCGATGATGTCGGTGCTGTGACCGGCCGCGCGCAGGGTGCGGCAGAGCTGGAGGCCGTGGCCGTCCGGCAGGTAGAGGTCGAGCAGGGTGAGGTCGACGGGCGTCCCGGCGGTGCGGGCCCGGTCCAGGAAGCGCAGCGCGTCGGCGCAGCTGTGGACCGTCCCCGCGGCGTGGAAGCCGGGCTCGCGCCGGACGTACAGGGTGTGCGCGGCGGCGGCCACCGGGTCGTCCTCGACCACCAGGACGGAGATCCCCTCGGCGGCTCGGGTGCTTTCGGCGCCGCCGCTCACGACCGGGCCCCTCCCCGCTCCCGCGCCGGTGCGGCGGACGCTCCCGGCCCGTCGCCCGGCGCCCCCGGCCCGTCGCCCGATGCCCCTGGGCCGCCGACCGGCCCCCCTGACCCACCGACCGGTTCCGTGGGCCCTCCCGCCAGCGGCAGCCGCACCGTGAACACCGCGCCGCGCTCGCGTCCGACCTCGACGGTGCCGCCGTTGCGCCGGGCGGTCTGGGCGACCAGTGCCAGCCCGAGCCCGTGCCCGCGGCCGTCCTGCTTGGTGCTCCAGCCGCGCCGGAACACGTCCTCGACCACGCCCGGGTCGATCCCCGCCCCGGTGTCGGCGACCCTCAGCAGCAGGCAGTCACCGGCCGCCCCGGCGCCGCCGACGACGCAGTCCCGACCGGAGGCGATCCGCGCCGTGACGGTGACCTCCGGCGGGACGGGGCTCTCGGCCGTACCGGCGATCGCGGCGTCCACGGCATTGTCGATCAGATTGCCGAGCACGGTGATCAGGTCCCGCGCGCCGAGCCCGGGCGGCAGCACCCCGTCGTCGATCCTGCTGTCCTCGGTGAGGGTCAACTCCACGCCCCGCTCGGCGGCTTGGGCGGCCTTGCCGAGCAGCAGAGCAGCCAGCACCGGCTCAGTCACCGCCGCGACCACCCGGTCGGTGAGCTGCTGGGCGAGTTCGAGTTCGGCGGTGGCGAACTCCACCGCCTGCTCGTGTCGGCCGAGTTCGATCAGCGAGACGACCGCGTGCAGGCGGTTGGCGGCCTCGTGCGCCTGCGCGCCGAGCGCTTCGGTGAAGCCGCGAACGGAGTCCAACTCACCGCTGAGCGCCTGGAGTTCGGTGTGGTCTCGAAGGGTGACCACCCGGCCGAGGCCGGTTCCGGCGCCGATGGTCGAGGTGTTCAGCACCACGACCCGCTCGGCGGTCAGGTGCACCTCGTCCCGGACCGGCCCCTCCCCCAGCACGGCCGCCACCAGCGCCTCCGGCAGGCCCAGCTCCGCCACCGGGCGGCCATCCAAGTCGCCTTCCAGGCACAGCAGTTCACGGGCCGCGTCGTTGCACAGCACCACCCGGTCCGAGCGATCCAGCAGGACCAGGCCCTCGCGCACCGAGTGCAGGGTCGCCTGGTGGTACTCGTAGAGGTGGCTCAGCTCGTCCGGCCCCATCCCGTGGGTGTGCCGCCGCAGCCGGGAGTTGGCGAGGTAGGTACCGGCGCCGCCGACCGCGAGCGCGGCCACCGCCACCCCGACCAGCGCAAGCAGCGGACCGCTCAGCTCCGCGGAGATCGACTCCACCGTGAGGCCCACGCTGACCAGCGCGACCACCTGGTGCCGGTCGTCCCACACCGGGGTGACCACCCGCACCGACGGGCCGAGCGTGCCGGTGTACGTCTCGCTGCGGGTCTGCCCGGCGAGCGCCCAGTCGATGTGCCCGAGGTAGGTGCGGCCGATCTGCTCGGGCAGCGGGTGGGTCCAGCGCACCCCGTCGGTGTCCATGACGGTGATGAAGGACACCCCGGTGTCGGCCCGCACCTGCTCCACGTACGGCTGGAGCACCCCGGTCGGGTCGGAGCCGGCCACCGCGGCCCGGACGGACGGCGAGTCCGCGACGGCATGCGCGACCGCGGTGACCTGGCGACGGGCGGCGGCCTCGGTACGGTCCGCGGCGAAGAGGTACGCGAGCACGGCCCCGCCGGCGACCACGGCGGCGACGATCACCACCTGGACCACGAAGAGCTGCCCGGCCAGGCTGCGCACCAGCCGCCGCGGCAGCGGCCGGACCAGGAATCGGGCCAAGCGTCGCGGCACCCGTCGGACCGGGCGTCGAGGCAGCCGCCGGGGCGCGCGGCCCGTCGGCCGGTACGAGCGGCGACGCGGGACGGCGGTGGGGGCGGTGCGCTCGGACATGCCTGCCAGTGTGCACCAAGGCCGAGGCCGCCCTCGAAGCCCGTCCACCCCCGGAGACGGCCCGGGTTCGTTCGCCGCCCCGCTTCGCCGGACGGCCCGCCGCGTTCACAGGCCCACCACCCGGGCCACCCGGACCGTTCATGAACTCTATGAACGTAAACGTGTCCTCCGTCACTTCGGGGCCCATAGTCGGAGCGGCCCTCCCCCCGGGGCCGCCAGGACTGCACGGCAAGGGAGCCGCAGATGTCGAACGCTGAAGCCGCCAAGGCGGCGGAACCCAGACGCAAGGACCGCACCCACTACCTCTACCTCGCGGTGATCGCCGCGGTGGTCGCGGGCGTGGTGGTCGGTCTGGCCGCTCCCAAGTTCGCCGTGGAGCTGAAGCCGGTCGGCACCGGCTTCGTCAACCTGATCAAGATGATGATCAGCCCGGTGATCTTCTGCACCATCGTCCTGGGCATCGGCTCCGTGACCAAGGCCGCGAAGGTCGGCAAGGTCGGCGGTCTCGCCCTCGGCTACTTCCTCACCATGTCGACGGTCGCGCTGGCCATCGGCATGGCCGTCGGCAACCTGCTGGAGCCCGGCGGCGGCCTGCACCTGACCGCCGCGCTCGCCAAGTCCGGCCACGCCCAGGCGGCGGCCGGCGGCGCCCAGTCGACCACCGACTTCCTGCTCGGGATGATCCCCGAGACCCTGTTCTCCGCCCTCACCCAGGGCAAGGTGCTCCAGACCCTGCTGGTCGCCCTGCTCACCGGCTTCGCCCTCCAGGCGATGGGCTCGGCCGGCACGCCGGTGCTGCGCGGGATCGAGCACGTCCAGCGACTGGTCTTCCGGATCATGTCGATGATCATGTGGGTCGCGCCGGTCGGCGCCTTCGGAGCGATGGCCGCCGTGGTCGGGGCCACCGGCACCGCAGCGCTGAAGAGCCTGGCCGTCATCATGATCGGCTTCTACGTCACCTGCGTGCTGTTCGTCGTCGTGGTGCTGGGCACGCTGCTGCGCCTGGTCGCCGGGGTCAACGTGTTCGCGCTGCTGAAGTACCTCGGCCGCGAGTTCCTGCTGATCCTCTCCACCTCCTCCTCCGAGAGCGCGCTGCCCCGGCTGATCGCCAAGATGGAGCACCTGGGCGTCAGCCGCCCGGTCGTCGGCATCACCGTGCCGACCGGCTACAGCTTCAACCTCGACGGCACCGCCATCTACCTGACCATGTCCTCGATCTTCATCTCCGAGGCGCTGGACAAGCCCATGTCGCTCGGTGAGCAGCTCTCGCTGCTGGTCTTCATGGTGATCGCGAGCAAGGGCGCGGCCGGCGTCACCGGCGCCGGTCTGGCCACCCTCGCGGGCGGCCTCCAGTCGCACAAGCCTGCGCTGGTGGACGGGGTCGGCCTGATCGTCGGCATCGACCGCTTCATGTCCGAGGCCCGCGCGCTCACCAACTTCGCGGGCAACGCCGTCGCGACCGTGCTGATCGGGCACTGGACCGGTGAGCTCGACGCCGAGCGCGCCCAGCGGGTGCTGGCCGGCGAGGTGCCGTTCGACGAGCTGACGCTGGTCGACGCCCACGGCGCGCCCGCCGGCTCGGACGGCGCCTCGGACGGCGCGCGCGAGACCGTCCCCGCCCAGGGCGCCGCCCCCGCCGGGGTCTGAGCCCGGCAACAACCCCAGCACCCCCGGTCCGACGCCTCCCACGCCCCCTGGGAACGGCGCCGGACCGGGGGGTTCGTGCTTTTCGGAAGCCCTCTCTGCCGTCCGCCCGACTTCTCCGAGGCGACCGGCTACAGCTCCTGCGAGCCGCTGACCGCCCAGGCCACCCCACCCACCGGGTCCTCCAACGCGAGGTGCAGATGGTGCAGCCCGGCCGACGGCTCCTGCCAGGTGAAGCAGCGCATCCGGGCGACGAGCGCGTTCACCTCGCCCCGGTTCACCCCGTCCGCGCCGTCCGCGCCGTCCACCTCGCCCGCCCTGTCCGCCTCGCCCGTGCCGCCCGGAGCGTCCGGCCCGGCCATGGCCGCCATCGCGGACAGCGCCCGCCACAGCCCCAGCCGACCGTGCGCGCAGCCCTGCGCCCGCCCCACGGCGGCGGCCCGCACCAGCGCCGGGTAGGCGAGCGCGAAGGGCAGGTACCCGCCGACCACCCTCCGGTCGCGGGCCAGCAGGGCGGCCGCCGCCGGGGCCCGGCCGAGGACGCAGACCGTGGCCGCCCACGGCGCGAGCGCCCCCAGCCCGGCCAGCGCCCGGGCGGCCCGCGGCCCGTCCGGCCGGCCCTCCGGCTGCTCCACCGAGGGCGGCAGCTCGACCTCGCCCAGGCCCTCCCGGCTGGCCGGCAGGGTGAGCAGCGCGCTGCGCGCGCCACCCTCGGGCAGGTACTCGCGCACCCGGGCCGCCTCGTCCCAGCCCGACGCCTCCCACGGCTCCAGGCACAGCGGCACGCCCTCCGGGTCGGGCTCGGCACCGTGGGAGAGGTCCTCGCCGAGCAGCACCCGGGTGTGCGCGACCAGCCGCCGCACCGGGGCCGGGCCGAGCAGCGGGGCCAGCCGCAGCCAGGAGTGCCGGGTCGCCAGCACCTCCCAGAGCGGGCCGGCGTCATGGTCGGCCACGCCCGCGGCCGTCCCCGCGCCGCCGGCCCGGTCGAACAACCGGACGGCCAGCTCGGGCGGCGCCGCGTAGGCGATCAGATGGCCGAGCGGAGCGGTCAGGGCCGCCGCGGCTTCCTCCCCGGCCTCCGCCACGGCGGCCGCCCGGCCCTGCCGGTAGGCGGCGAGCAGCTCGGGCCAGCGGCCGCCCTCGGCCAGGGCGCGCAGACGGCCGTCCTCGTACGTGATCACGTTCCGCAGGGTACGGGCCGGGGCGGCACATCAGCTGACTTGCCGTCAGCTCGGTGCGTCGGGGCGGCGCGGACACCGGGCCCGACTCGCCCGGCCCGGTCCGGACTCCCGCCCACGCCCACGCCCACGCTCGCGCTCGCATTCGCACTCCCGCTCGCGCTCGCGTTCTGGCTCGCGTTCTGGCTCCCGCTCTCGCTCCCGTTCCCGCGCGAGGACGGTGCGCAGTCGACCGTGGGCGCGACGGCGGGTGACGGCCAGGGTGCTGCGGTGCAGCCCGAGCAGCTCGGCGGCCTCGTCGACGCTGTAGCCGTCGAGGTCCACCAGCGCCACCGCGCGGGCCTGCTTGGCGGTCAGGCAGCTCAGCAGCCGGAGCACCTCCCAGTGCGCCTGCAATTCGACCATCCCGCCGGCCTGGGGGTCGGACACTCCCCGGTCCCGCTCGACGGCGTCGCCCGGGTCCGGCACCTCGGGCATCGACACCCGTCGCCGCTCCCGTCGCCACTGGTCGCGCAGGATGTTGACCATCGTGGTGAACGCGTAGGCGTACGGCTGCGGATGGCCGAGGAAGCGCTCCGGACTGCGGGCTATCCGCAGGTACGCGTCGTGGACGACGTCACCGGCACCCAGCGGGCTACCGGACAGGGAGGCCGCCGCCTGGTGGAGCCTGGGCAGCAGATCCGTGAACACCCGGTTGAATTCGGCGGATTGGCCGCCACCCCCGCTCGGACCGAAGTCCCGCTCCCGCCCGTCTCCCACATTCCGACCTGTGCAATCCGCCATGCCGCTCTCCCCGGGAATCGGCAGCCGAACGTCCGGCCCGGCCCGGCCAACGAGGCCCAACCCGACTGAACTACTTGTGACACAGGTCACATCATACTTCGTCGTCTCACTCTGCGCAGTCACTCGTATGCAACACGTCACCAGTCGCACGGGGAGCGGGACTTCACCTCCACGCGGACATCCCGGCGGCCGGGACACCCGCCCGACGAGAACCCCTCAGCAAGGAGAACCACCGTGCGAGGTTGCATCGCCAGGAAGATCGCCACGTTCGGACTGGCGGCCGCGGCCGCCTTCGGCGTGCTCGGGACCACCACCCTGCCGGCCGCCGCGGCGACGGCCCCCCACCAGACCATCACCCCCGGGGCCGCCGCGGTCTCGAACACCGTCGCGTCCGAGGCCTACCACTGCGTCATCACCGCCAACTACGGCTGGCGCTGGGAGGGCTACTGCTACGTCTACTCCGGCCAGCTGCGCACCATCACCTACTGCGCGGACGGCTCGCACACCACCGGCCTGTGGATCGGCGCGCGGTCGCAGGCCTGGTCGGTCTGGGGCAACTGCCCCGGATCCCGCTGGACGAAGATCGTGTTCCAGTGGCACAGCTGAACCCTCGACTGACAGATGACAGCTGACAGATTTCGAAATCTGTCAGCTGTTATCTGTCATCTGTTATCTGTTCGCCGTTACCTGTCGTCTGTCATTCGCCCCCCGCCCGCCCTCGGCCGTCCCCTCCCCCTCCGCGTCAGCCCACCGGAGAGGCGTCCGCGAGCAGCCGGGCGGCGTGCACTCGGCCCGCGTGCTCCACCAGGTTGATCAGCACCTCCTTGCCCGAGGCCCGGCGACGCGCGTCGCACAGCAGCACGGGCGTACCGGCGTCCAGGTCCAGTGCACGGGAGACCTCCTCCGGGCCGAACTCCCGCGTCCCGGCGAAACGGTTCACCGCAACCACGAACGGGATGCCGCGGTGCTCGAAGAAGTCGACGGCCGGAAAGCAGTCGGTCAGTCGGCGGGTGTCCGCGAGCACCACCGCACCGAGCGCCCCCTGCGCCAACTCGTCCCAGAGGAACCAGAACCGGTCCTGCCCCGGGGTGCCGAACAGATACACCGCCAGTCCCTCGCGGATGGTGATCCGGCCGAAGTCCATCGCCACCGTGGTGGTGGTCTTCCGCTCCACACCGTCCAGGTCGTCCACCTCGCGCCCGGCCTCGGTCAGCCGCTCCTCGGTGCGCAGCGGGCGGATCTCGCTGACCGCGCCCACCAGCGTCGTCTTGCCGACCCCGAAGCCGCCCGCCACCAGGATCTTGAGCGCGAGCACGGTGTCGTCGGGGTCCTCGGTCTCGAACGGGTCCGACCCTCCGTACGGTTCGGAACTGCCGTACGGTTCGGGACTGCCGCAGGGCTCGCCGCTGCCGTACGGATCAGAGCTGCCATACGGATCGGACGGGTAGGGCGACTCGGACGGGTGGTCAGAGTGCGCGGAGTCCACGGATGACCTCCTGGAGGATGCGCTCGTCGGGGAGCAGGGCGGGCGGGACGGGACGGCGGACCCGGATGAGCCCGGCCGCCAACAGGTCGCCGAGCAGCACCCGCACGACGCCCACCGGCAGGTCGAGGTCGGCGGCCAACTCGGCCACGGACAGCGGAGCGTTCCGGCACAGCGCGAGGATGCGCGCCTGTTCCGGGCCGACCGGCGGCTCGGGCACATCCAGGGCGAACGCCGGGTCGGGCAGTTCGGTGACCACCACGGCGATCAGGTCGAACTGCTGCTCCCCGGCCCCGGTGCGCCCCCGGGTCATCGCGTACGGGCGGACCAGCGGCCCGGCGTCGTCGTCGTACCAGCGGGCCCGGTGCGCGGCGGCGAGCGGGTTGCGGGGGTACTCGCCGGGTTCGGCCCTCGGGCGCCGCGGATGTCGCTCCCGGTACGGGCCGGGCATCGGACTCACCGGCCGCCCACCGCCCGCGGCGGGGCGCTCAGATGCTCCCCGACCCGGCGGACCAGTCTGGCCATCTCGTAGGCGATCAGCCCGAGATCGGCCCTGGCGGTGGCGAACACGGCGAGGCAGGTGCCCTCTCCGGCTGCCGCGACCAGCAGATAGCCGCCCTCCAACTCGACCATGGTCTGGCGGACTTCGCCCGCGCCGAAGTGCCGGCCGGCGCCCTTGGCCAGGCTGTGGAAGCCGGAGGCGACGGCCGCCAGGTGCTCTCCGTCCTCGCGCGGCAGGCCGGCCGAGGTGCCCATGGCCAGGCCGTCGGCGGAGAGCATCACGGCGAAGCGGAGTTCGGGGGCGCGCTGGACCAACTCGTCGAGGAGCCAGTTCAGCTCCCCCGCGCGGTGGGTGGTGGCGATCACGGACGCTCTCCTTCGGGTCGGGACGACGGTTGGGGCTGGCGCGCCCGCGGCGGCCGCGCGGGGTCGGCGGACTGCCCGTCCCGCCGCCCCTCCGGGCGCAGACCGCGCGCCCATCCGTTCTGGAACGCGGACATCGCCGCGCGCGCCGCCTCGGGACTGCGGTCGGCGCCGCCGGAGCCGTCCGCGGAGGCGGCAGCCGTACGTCGGCTGCGCACGGTCTGCCGGACCGGGGCTTCGCGCAACTGCGGCACGAGGCTCGCCTGGCGGGTCCGTCGCGGCAACTCCTCGGGGCCCTGGTCGACTTGGCGACGGTCCGATCGAGCGAGGCCCTCCGACCGGGCACGCTCCTCCGGTCGAGCGCGGTCCTCCGACCGGCCGCGGCCGTCCGACCAGTGGCCGTCCGACCAGGGACCGTCTGCTCGGCCGTCGTCCGCGACCGGACCGGCGCCCCGGGCAGCGGAGGCCCGGAAGGGGGTGCGGCGCACCGGGCCGGGGTCTGCGCCCCGGTTGCCGAACGGCAGCAGCGCCCCGCCTTCCGGCGGCGGCCCACCCGCCGCCGGAAGCCCGTCATTCGGCGCGTCCTGCCGCACCCACCCCGCGAAGTCCGACTCCTCGACCTCGGCCATCGCCCTGCCCGTCGGCGCTCCGGAGGCCACGGGCGCCGCCGGCGCGGGGGGAGCCTCCGGCGTCATGGGCTCGAACCCGTGCCGCACGTCCCCCGGCTCCACCTCCGCCGCCCCGTCGGCCAGCAGGGTGGTGGGCAGCAGGACCACCGCGGTGGTGCCGCCGTACGCGGAGGTCACCAGCGAGACCCTGACGTCCTGCCGCCGGGCGAGCCGGCTGACCACGAACAGGCCGAGCCGGTCGCTGTCGAAGAGGTCGCTCTGCTCGGCGGCGGAGATCCGGCGGTTGGCCGAGTCGAGCATTTCCGGGCCCATGCCGAGGCCGCGATCCTCGATCTCCAACGCGAAGCCGTTGCCGACCCGTTCGCCCCGGATGTGCACCCGGGTGTGCGGCGGGGAGAACCCGGTGGCGTTCTCGACCAGTTCGGCCACCAGGTGGGTGAGGTCCGCGACGGCGTGGCCGACCACGGCGGCGCGCGGCAGCGGGTGCACCTCGACCCTGGCGTACTCCTCGACCTCCGAGACGGCCGCCCGCACCACGTCCACCAGCGGGACGGGTCGGCGCCAACCCCGGCCCGGGGCGGCCCCGGAGAGGATGATCAGGCCTTCGGCGTGACGGCGCATCCGGGTGGTGAGATGGTCCAGCCGGAAGAGGTCGGCCAGCTCGGACGGGTCCTCGGTGCGGCGCTCCATCGCGTCCAGCAAGGTGAGTTGGCGGTGCACCAGGACCTGGCTGCGGCGGGCGAGGTTGACGAACACCCCGGAGACCCCGGAAAGCACCTCGGCCCGTTCGACCGCCGCGGTGACGGCGGCCCGCTGGACGGTGCCCAACGCCCGGTGCACCTGACCGATCTCGTCGCCGCGCTCCACCGGCCGGGGGGCCTCGGCCTCGATGTCCACTTCCTCTCCCGCGCGCAACTTCCGCATGGTGTCAGGGAGTTTGCGACCCGCCAGCTCAAGTGCCGAGTTGCGCAGGCCGATCAGCTCGGTGACCAGCCCGCGCCCGATCTGCACCGAGATCACCAGCGAAGCGACCACGCCGACCAGACCGAGCAGCACCGCCATCCCGGCCGGGGTGAACAGGCCCAGGGCGTACGGGTCCTGGCGCTCGGCGGCGAGCCGTCCGGCCTGGTCCTCGACGGAGCTCAGGGCGTCGGCCACGTTCCCGGCCACCATCGCCCAGCGGTCCGCGGGAACCAACGCGACGGCCGTCCGGCCGTCGGGCGCCGCCCGGACCTTGTCCTCGTACCCGGCCAGCTCGCGATGGTCCTGGCCGCCCGTGACAGTGAGCAGCACCTGCCGGTCGGCGGAGCGCAGACCGGCGACAGCGCCCTGCTCGAACTCCCGCCGGGCGAAGGCCGCTCCGGAGAACTCCCGCAGCTGGTCGTCACCGAACCCGCCGGACAGCTGGGCGGCGCGCAGCAGCGCGTCCTCCCGGGCGAGCAGTTCCCGGGAGCGGGCGAGTTCCAGCAGCACCCTTTCGTCGACGGCCACTTGGCGGTCCAGGAACGGCGTGACCGAGCCCGCCGCCGCGAGCGCCCGGTCCACCGCCTCGCCGTACGCGGCGTACGCCTCGGGCCAGCCGACACTCCTGGCCAGGACCCGATCACGCAGTGCGGGCAGGGCGGCGAGCGAGCTGCCGAAGGCGTCCAGCCGGGCGGCCGCGTCACCGCCCAGGCCCTGGGCGTCGGCGCGGTTGTAGCCCCGGTCGGGGTGCCGGGTGTCGGGGAACAGCGGGGTGAGCGCCCGGTCGGTGGCCGTCGCGGCCTCACGCAGGGCGCTCTCCCGGGCGGCGGAGGGGGTGGTCGCCGGGGCGGGCGCCGGGGCGGCCAACAGCTGGCCGGCGGCGGTGCGTTCGGCTTGCAGCCCGGCTACCGCCTCGGCGACCGGGGTGAGCACCGTGCGCTGGGCATCGCGCTGGCGCAGCAGGTCCCAGACGCCCTGGGCGGTGGTGACGGTGGCGAACCCCCACAGGGCGATGACGGACACGACCGGGACCATCAGCAGCGCGATGATCCGGGCGCGGACGGTCCGGGGGCGCAGTCCGCGCAGCCATGGACCGGGGCGCGGCGGCCGGGCGGGCGGCCCGGCATGGGCCCCCCGACGGGCACCGGAGGCGGTGCCGCGGTCTTCTCGCATGGGTGAGGAGCCTTTCGGGCGGGGACGGCGGGACGGCGGGACGGCGGGGACGGCGGAGTTGGCAGGGACGGCGTAGAGGCCGGCGACGGCTCAGGCGGCGCGGTGCCCGGTGCCGGGGCGCCCGGTGCCGGGGCGCCCGGTGCCGGGGTGTCCGGTGCCGGGGTGTCCGTCGTCATGGAGTTCGGTGTCATGGAGTTCGGTGTCGGAGCGCCCGGCCCCGGCCCGGGCGGGCTCGCGCCGGTCTGACCCGGGGTACGCCGCAGCGCCGGGAAGCTCCTCGATGGGCAGCCGGCCGGCCTCCCGGTAACCGACCCGCTCCTGGTCGGTCGGCGAGAGCGCCACGAACGCCGAGGCGAGGAAGAGGAAGGAGCCGAGGCCGACGGCCAGCGGGAAGACGAACTCCATCGGACTGGCCCCGCCGAGACCGGTCCGGGTGGGATCCAGCCGGACGTGGAGGGCGGCCATGCCGGTGTAGTGCATGCAGCTGACGGCGAGGCCCATGCCCATCGCGGCGGCCGCGGCCGCGTAGACGTTGCGGATGGTGACGGCGGCCCAGAGCGCGGCGGTGGCGGCGCCGACCGCGACCAGCACGGACAGCGCGACCGTCCCGGCGTCGTAGTGCAGGCCGCCGTGCATCCGTACCGCCGCCATGCCCAGGTAGTGCATCGCGGCGACGCCGAGGCCGGTGGTGACGCCGCCGGAGAGCAGGGAGAGGCCACGGTGCCGGCCGTAGCAGACCACGGTCAGACCGAGGCCGGTGACCAGCACCGCGACGACGAGGCTGAGGACGGTCAGCGGCACGTTGTAGCGCAGTTCGGTGCCGTCGACGGTGAAGCCGAACATGGCGACGAAGTGCATGGTCCAGATGCCGGAGCCGATCGCGGCGGCAGCCGTGATCAGCCAGTTCCGCCGGGCCGGGCCGCTCGTGGCCAGGCCGCGCAGCGTGCAGCGCAGCCCGAGGGCGGCGCCGGCACAGGCCATCAGGTACGAGAGGGCGGGAGTCAGCCAGCTCAGGCTGAGATGGTTGAGGGTGCCCATGGGACCTCCGGTCGACCGGTCGGGCCCGGGGGCGGTCCACGGCGCGCCCGGGCTCCCCGGGCCGGGCGGACTGCATACGAATGGCATATGCCACCCGCATGTGCGCTTCCGGCCTGGGGTGCGTGGGACGCTATCGAGGGGTCGGAATCGGTCAGGCGAAGATCTGAAAAGCTGCCCGCGAGACGAGGACGGTGTGTTCGAATGACCCGGTCCTGTACCCGGCGGACGACAGACGGCACGGTGAACGGCACAGGGCGGGCGAGCGACGGACAGCGAACAGATCACAGGTAACAGATCACAGCTGACAGACTCTGAAATCTGTCAGCTGAAATCTGTCATCTGTCCGCTGAACCCCGTCCGCCGCCCACTCCCGCGTCCTCACTCGTACTCGGTGCCCCCCTTGCGAGTCAGGTAGGCGTCACTGACCACCTTGGCGATCGCCCGCCCGCCGAGCGCCAGGCTCCACCGCTCGGTCACCGGCCGCACCACCACACCCTCCCGCAGGTGCAGTTCGCGCCCGGAGACGCTCTCCCGGCCCCCGGCGAACCCCAGCACCGTCTCCAGGTCGAACGGGCCGCGCCACAGCTCGGGCGCCAACGGCAGCTCCCCATCCAGCAGTTCGGCCGCGGACAGCCAGGTCGGCTGCCCGTCGACCACGGCCGACACGTCGAACGCCGCATAGCCGGACCGCCCAGTGCGCGCCGAGACCCCGTAGGCGAGGTCCTGCACCCCCTCACCGAACACCTCGCCGAAGATGCCGACCCGCTCGGCCCCGAGCCGCTCCGCCAGTCGGGCCGCCACCGCCGGGATGTCGTACGCGCGCACCGTCCGCCAGTACAGGTTTCGCTCGTCCTCGATCAGTGCCAGCCCCTGCGCGCCGATGCCCTTGGACGACACCCGCACCTCACCGGTGGCGGCGACGTACGTGACCAGGCAGCAGGTGCCGTGCAGCTTCTCGGTCAGCACCACCGGCTCGCCCGGCTCGAAGACGTCGGGGTAGCGCTTGAGGTTCTCCATGTCCACCCAGGGCAGCAGGTCCGGCGCGCTGACCACCTCGCCGCTCATCGACGTCGGCACCGGCGGCTGCCACTTGACGACCCCGAGCAGCTCCGCGAAGTCCTCGCCCCGCTCGGCCGCGGCGGCCAGGTCCGCGTCGGCGAGCGCGGCGGGCCGGCAGACGATGCCCTGGGACAGCTCACCGCGCAGCCGTACCGCCCGCACCCGGTTCGCCCGGGCGCCGGCCAGCTTGCCGGTCAGCCCCAGCTCATCGATCAACTCCTCGGGGAGGACGGACTGTTCGGGGATGTAGACGGCGTGGTCCCCGGTCCGGTACACGCCCTTCGCGACCACCGCCCGGTAGAGGCCGACCTGTGCGAGCTCCAGGGCATCGGCGTTCGGGTGCTCCAGGATGGTCAGCTTCTCGGCGGTGACGCGCAGCGTGGACATGGACGGACTCCTCCCTTGGTCGGCCGCGGCGGCTCATCGGGCCGTTCGGGCCGTTCGTACGGACGGCGACCACTGTGGCCGTCCGACCACCCCTGGCGCGACACAATTTCCGCGCGCCCCCTGCCGCCACCCGCACCACCCCCCACCAGGCCCGTTCCCGCCTTCCACCGGCAGCCCGGCGGCCCGCACCAGGCCCGCACCAGCCACGCACGAGCCCCACCCCAGCCCCGCCCTTGCAAAGCCATAGGGGGTTTATCACTCGCATTTGCGACACTATGATCGCCCTAATGGCCGCACCTACAACCAGTCCCTCGCGCCCTCCCGGCGCGCGCCCTGGAGGGGAAGCACCGATGAGCACCCGAACCACCACCACGCGCAGACTCGCCGTCGCCGCCGCGGCGGCCCTCGCCCTCAGCCTCGGGGCCACCGCCTGCGGCAGCAGCGGCAGCGGCAGCGGCAGCGGCAGCGGCAGCGGCAACGGCAGCGGCAGCGGCAGCGGCAGCGGCAACGGCAGCGGCAGCGGCAGCGGCAACGGCAACGGCAACGGCAACAGCGCGAAGCCATCCGGTTCCAGGCCCTCCGGCACCATCACCGTCTTCGCCGCCGCCTCGCTCAAGGAGAGCTTCACCGACCTGGGCAAGAAGTTCGAGGCCGCCAACCCGGGCACCAAGGTCACCTTCAACTTCGGCGGCAGCTCCAGCCTCGCGACCAGCATCAAATCCGGTGCCCCGGCGGACGTCTTCGCCGCCGCCAGCCCGGCCACCATGAAGACCGTGACGGACGCGGGCGGTGCCGACGGACAGCCGACGACCTTCGTCAAGAACACGCTCACCATCGCCGTCCCCAAGGGCAACCCCAAGCACATCGCGGGCCTCAAGGACCTGACCGGCTCCGGCGTGAAGGTCGCCCTGTGCGCGAAGGAGGTGCCCTGCGGCGGCGCCGCCCAGAGCGCGCTCAAGGCCGCCGACCTCAACCTGACTCCGGTCACCCTGGAGCAGGACGTCAAGGGCGCGCTCACCAAGGTCGAACTGGGCGAGGTCGACGCCTCGCTGGTGTACCGCACCGATGTGCGGGCCGATGCTGCGAAGATCGACGGTGTGGACTTCCCCGAGGCCGACAAGGCCGTGAACGACTACCCGATCGCCGCCCTCGCCAAGGCCCCGAACAGGGACGGCGCCGCCGCCTTCCTCGCGTACGTCCAGTCGCCCGAGGCCAAGCAGGTGCTGACCGCCGCGGGCTTCCAGGCCCCGTGAACGACCGCACCACCGACCCCGGGACGAACCGTTCGGGCCAAGGCCGCACCCCCGGCGGTGCGGCAGCACCCGCGAAGGCCCTGCCGCGCCGCCGCCCGAGCGCACACCGCGGGGTCCCGGCCGCCCTGCTGCTCCCGGCGCTGCTCGGGCTGGCGTTCCTGATCCTGCCGCTGGTCGGCCTGCTGGTCCGGGCGCCCTGGAGCGGTCTGTCCGAGCAGCTCACCAGCACCGCCGTCTGGGACGCGCTGCGCCTGTCGCTGATCAGCGCGACCGCCGCCACCGCGGTGTCGCTGGTCCTCGGCGTCCCGCTGGCCTGGCTGCTCGCCCGCACCGAGCTGCCCGGCCGGCGGGTGATCCGGGCGCTGGTCACCCTGCCGCTGGTGCTGCCGCCGGTGGTCGGCGGTGTGGCACTGCTGCTGGTGCTCGGGAGGCGCGGCATCGTCGGCTCCTGGCTGGACTCGGCCTTCGGCATCACACTGCCGTTCACCACCACCGGGGTCGTGATCGCCGAGGCGTTCGTGGCGATGCCCTTCCTGGTGATCAGCGTCGAGGGCGCACTGCGGGCCGCCGACCCCCGCTACGAGGAGGCCGCCGCGACCCTGGGCGCCTCCCGGCTGACCGCGTTCCGGCGGGTCACCCTGCCGCTGATCGCCCCGGGGATCGCGGCCGGCGCCGTCCTGGCCTGGGCCCGGGCGCTCGGCGAGTTCGGCGCGACGATCACCTTCGCGGGCAATTTCCCGGGCCGCACCCAGACCATGCCGCTGGCGGTCTACCTGGCCATGGAGTCGGACCCGCAGGCGGCGATCGCGCTGTCGCTCGTCCTGCTGGTGGTCTCCGTCGCCGTCCTGGTGGGTCTGCGCGACCGCTGGCTGTCGACGCCGTGACCCGGCCCGCGCCCTCGGACTCGCGCTCGGCCTCCCCCTCGGGTGCCCACTCGGACACCCCTTCGGACGCCCCTTCGGACACCTGGACGCCGCCCCGATGAGCCCCACGCCCCCTGTGCCCTCCACACCCCCCACGGGCGCCGACAGCCCCCCCGGCCCCGCCCTGGACGCCCGCCTGCGGGTCGAGCGCGCCACGTTCGCCCTCGACCTCACCCTCGCCGCCGCCCCCGGCGAGGTGGTCGCCCTGCTCGGCCCCAACGGCGCCGGCAAGTCCACCGCCCTGCGCGCCCTCGCCGGACTGCTTCCGCTCACCGGCGGCCATCTGCGCCTGGACGGCCGCCTCCTGGAGGACCCGGCGCAGCGCGTGCACACCCCCGCCGAGGAGCGGCCGGTCGGCGTGGTGTTCCAGGACTACCTGCTGTTCCCGCACCTGAGCGCGCTCGACAACGTCGCCTTCGGCCCGCGTTGCCAGGGCCGTCCCAAACGCGAGGCGCGGGCCGAGGCGGCCGGCTGGCTGGAGCGGATGGGCCTGGCCGACCACGCCTCGTCCCGCCCCGGCCGGCTCTCCGGCGGCCAGGCCCAGCGGGTGGCACTCGCCCGCGCCCTGGCCGTTCACCCCCGGCTGCTCCTGCTGGACGAGCCGCTGGCCGCCCTGGACGCCCGCACCCGGCTCGACGTACGAGCCCAACTGCGGCGCCACCTGGCCGAGTTCGAGGCCGTCGCGGTGCTGGTGACGCACGACCCGCTGGACGCCATGGTGCTGGCCGACCGTCTGGTGGTGATCGAGGACGGGCAGGAGGTGCAGTCCGGCAGCCCGGCCGAGGTGGCACGGCGCCCGCGCACCGACTACATCGCCCGGCTGGTCGGACTGAACCTGTACCAGGGCCGGGCCGAGGGCGGTCGGGTCACGCTCCCGGACGGCACGGTCCTGGCCACCACCGAGGAGTTGCACGGCCCGGCCTTCGTGGCCTTCCCGCCCTCCGCCGTGACCCTCTACCGGGAGCGCCCGCAGACCAGCGCGCGCAACCTGTGGAAGGCCGAGGTCACCGGGCTGGACCTGCACGGCGACCAGGTCCGCGCCGAACTCGTCGGCGACCTGCCGATGGCCGCCGACCTGACCCCGGCCGCCGTCGCGGAGCTGGAACTGGCCCCCGGCGCCGCGGTCTGGGCGTCGGTCAAGGCCGCCCAGACCCACGCCTACCCGGCCTGACCGCCCACCGGCACGTCACCGAAGCCGCCGCTTCGCTTGGCCACCACGCCCGGGCCGCCCAGGCGAGGTCATTCCGACGGCTCGACGAACCCCGACTCGTACGCCGCGATCACCGCCTGGGTGCGGTCCCGCGCGCCCAGCTTCGCCAGCACGCTGCTGACGTGCGTCTTCACCGTCTGTACGCCGAGGAACAGTTGCTCGGCGATCTCCCCGTTGCTGAGGCCGCGCGCGACCAGCCGCAGCACCTCCGCCTCGCGTTCGGTCAGCGCCGCCCGTTCCATCGCCGCGCGGGCGCTCGGGTTGCCGTGCCCGGCCGCCAGGCGACGGATCGCGGCCGGGAACAGCAGCGACTCCCCCGCCGCCGCCAGCCGTACCGCGTGGGCGATCTCGGCCGGGCGGCTGCGCTTGAGCAGGAAGCCGTCGGCGCCCGCGCGCAGCGCCTGGTAGACGTAGTCGTCGTTCTCGAAGGTGGTCACGACCAGGATGCGTGGCGGCCGCTCCCCCGGCGCACCGGGGCGCAGCAGTTCGCGGGTGGCCGCCAGGCCGTCCAGGACCGGCATCCGGACGTCCATCAGCACCACGTGCGGGCGCAGCGCGCGGGCCAGGGTGACGGCCTGCGCGCCGTCGGCCGCCTCGCCGACCACCCTCAGGTCCCCTTGCGCCTCCAGGACGGCCCGCAGGCCGGCCCGGACCAGTTCCTCGTCGTCGGCGAGCAGGATGTCCGTCGTACCGGCGGCTCCGCGGCCGCCCCGGTCTGCCGCATCGAGATCGTTCGTCACGAGCCCAAGCGTAGGGGCAGCCGGACGCTCAGCACCCACTCCCCGCCGCTGTCCCCGGACGCCCCCGCCGTCGGCTCGACCTCTGCCGTCGCACCTGCCGCCGCACCCGCCGTCGCCTCCCCGCCGAGCAGCGCGGCGCGCTCGCGGATGCCGCGCAGCCCCTTGCCGCCCTTGCGCGTTCCGCCCTTGCCCGCACCGGCCGCCGAACGCCCGGAGCCGGGCAGCCGGTTGGCGCAGCGCAGTTCCAACTGCCCGTCCTGCACGGCGATCCGGAGGTCGACCGGCTCGCCGGGTGCGTACTTGAGCGCGTTGGTGATCCCCTCCTGGACGATCCGGTAGGACTCCCGGGAGAGCACCCCGGGCAGCGTGCCGGGCGGCACGTCGATCCGCGCCTCGACCGGGCTGCCGGCTGCCCGGGCGGTGTCGAAGAGCGCGGGCAGCTGGTCGATGCCGGGCTGTTCGGTGGCCACCCCGCTTACCCCGGACGGGGTCTCGCGGAGCAGGACGAGGGTGCGTTCGAGGTCCTCCATGGCCAAGCGGCCGGTCTCCTCGATGACTTCGAGGGCCTTGGCGACGAAGGCCGGATCCCCGACCTCGCGCGCGGCGCCGGCCTGAAGGACCGTCACCGTCAGCGCGTGGCCGATCGAATCGTGCAGCTCCCGGGCCAACCGGTTGCGCTCCAGCAGCCGTTCGGCCCGCAGTTCCGCCTCGGCCAGCCGCTCCACCGGGGAGGGGCCCAGCATCCGTACCGACATGGCCAGTTGGAGACGACCGGCGAGGACCAGGAACCAGCCGAAGCCGAGCACCAGCAGCGGGGTGAACGGGAGGTACCAGAGCGCGTCCGGACCGGTCAGCCGGCCGTAGCACGCGGCGGCGCCGAAGGACAGCGCGAAGCCGGCCACCGACCCGAGCGCGACCCGACCGATCAACCAGCCCGCCGTACGCCGCCGGTCGGCCCAGGTGCGGGAGGGTTCGGTGGCGATGTCCTCCTCGCGATCGGGCACCAGCAGCAGCCGCGCCTGCACCCCTTCGGCCCGCCGCGCCGCCGGGATCAGGGCGACGGCCGCGAGCAGCAGGCAGTCCAGCGGGACGGCCGCCATCAGGATCTCGCCGAGGCCCTTCCGGTACGTCCCCGGATAGATCATCAGCACGACGCCCGCGAAGATCCACCCGACCAGCAGGTGCAGCATCCGCGCGTACGTGACACCGGCCACCAGCGGTGCGAGGAACCCGGGAACCGCGCGCCCGGGAACCGCGCACCCGGACACCGTGCCGCCTGCCGCCGCGTTCTCCCGCCCAATGGCTCCGAACACCGCGCTCCTCAGCGCTTCGATCTTGGACATCGGGCCATCCTGCCAGGTCGGGGCCGGCTCCCGGATCCCGCGCCGGGCGCCCGCGGCCTCCCTCCCGAGAGGGAGGCCGCTCCCCGCCCCGGCGGGATCCGCCGCACCGGCCCGTTCCGGTCGAATGGAGCCACCGCCCGGGGCCGACCACAGCGAGCACCGGAGCGGACCACCGACGACGAGATGAGGGGAGCCGGCCGTGATCGAGATCCAGGGCCTGACCAAGGAGTACGACGGCCGGCGCGTCGTCGACGACCTGACCTTCGAGGTCCGGCCCGGCGTGGTCACCGGCTTCCTCGGCCCGAACGGCGCCGGCAAGAGCACCACCATGCGCCTGATCCTGGGACTCGACCGGCCGACCGCCGGACACGCACTGGTCGACGGCCGGCCGTACCCCGAACTCCCCTCCCCGCTGCGGACGGTCGGCGCCCTGCTGGACGCCCAGGCGCTGCACGGCGGCCGGACCGCCCACGGCCACCTGCGCTGGCTCGCCGCGAGCAACGGGCTGCCGGGGCGCCGGGTCGACGAGGTGCTCGGCCAGGTCGGCCTGGCGGACGCGGCCGGACGGCGGATCCGGGGCTTCTCGCTCGGCATGCGCCAGCGCCTCGGAGTGGCCGCCGCGCTGCTCGGCGACCCGCCGGTCCTCATGCTGGACGAACCGGTGAACGGCCTCGACCCGGAAGGCATCCGCTGGATCCGCACCCTGCTGCGCGACCTGGCCGCCGAGGGCCGGGCGGTGCTGGTCTCCTCCCACCTGATGACAGAAATGGCGCTCACCGCCGACCACTTGGTGGTGATCGGGCGCGGTCGGCTGCTCGCCGACGCCGCCACCGCCGAGTTCATCGATCGCCACGGCCGGAGCCGGATCCGGGTCCGCGCCGTCAACCCGGCCAAGCTCGCCGACCTGCTCGGCGACCCCGGCCACGGCCTCGACGCCACCCGAGTCGACGGCGGAGCCTGGGAGGTGAGCGGCGCCGAACCCGAGCGGATCGCCTCGCTCGCCGCCGCCAACGGCGTGGTGCTGTACGAGATCGCCGTGCAACAGGACTCCCTGGAGGAGGCGTTCATGCGCATGACCGCCGACAGCGTCGAGTACCGTGCGGAGGCCGTCGCATGAGCGCGCCGGTCCTCGTCCTCAACGCCCTGCGCGCCGAACGGATCAAGCTCACCACCCTCCGCTCGCTCTGGATCACCCCGCTGCTCTCCCTCGTGCTCACCGCAGGGGGCACCACCGCCGTCGGCGCCGCCCTCAGCGGCAAGGAGCACAACATCACCGACGATCCGGGCGTCGGCGTCTTCTACGGGCTCAACTTCGGTCAGGCGGCGCTGATCTGCTTCGCCATCCTGCTGATCGGCCAGGAGTTCGACACCCGCATGATCGACGTGTCACTCACCGCCGTGCCTCGCCGCGGCCGACTGTACGGCGCCAAGCTGGCGCTCGGCGCGCTGGTCGGACTGGCCGTCGGCACCATCGGCACGGCGGGCGCCTTCGCCGGGTACGCGGTCACCGTTCCCGCCGACTGGGACGGGCCCGCCTTCGCACGCAGCGCCGTCGCCGGAGTGCTCTACCAGACGATGCTGGTGGTGCTCTGCCTCGGGACGACCGCCCTGCTGGGCAACCTCACCGTCGCCATGGGCCTGCTGGTCCCGTCCTTCTTCCTGCTCACCCCGCTGCTCAGCGGCGTGCCCGGGGTCCGCGTGGTGGTGCAGTTCCTGCCCGACCGGGCCGGCCAATACGCGCTGCGGTACGCCGACGACCCGAAGGTCGTCTACGGCCACTGGACCGGACTGCTGATCATGGCGCTCTGGACGGCGCTGGCGGCATACGGCGGCCTGCGCGCCCTTCGACGCGCCAAGTGACCTCAAGGGAAAGGGAGATGGGAACAACGATGAGCACGACTGCCGACGCTCTGCGCGCCGAACGGATCAAGTTCACCACGCTGCCCTCGCAGTGGGCGGCACCACTGGTCGCCCTCGCGCTGACCGTCGGCATCACGGCGGCCGTCAACGCCGCGTACGGGACGAAGGACCACGCCTCCGACAAGGACCCGGCCCTCGGGATCTTCTACGGACTCAACTTCGGCAACGTCGGGGTGGCCTGCCTCGGCATCCTGCTGATCGGCCAGGAGTTCAACACCCGCATGATCGGCACCTCGCTCACCGCCGTCCCCCTGCGCGGCCGGATGTACGGCGCCAAGCTCACCCTCGGGGCCGGGCTGGGCCTGCTGCTCGGACTGGCCTCGACCGCGGGTTCGTTCCTGGTCGTCGGCACCACCGTCGGCCTGGACCTCTCCACCCCGGGCCTGGCCCGCAGTTTCCTCGCCGGGGTGCTGTACCACCCGATGATGGTGCTGCTCTGCCTCGGACTGACCGCGGCCCTGGGCAACCTGAGCGCCGCGCTCGGCCTGCTCACCCCGCTGGTGTTCCTGGGGACCACCTGGCTGGCCGCCATCCCCGGCGTCCGCGAACTCGGCCAGTTCCTGCCCGACCGGGCCGGCCTCTACGCGACGCGCACCCAGACCGAGCCGGGCATCCACTACGGCCACTGGACCGGACTGCTCATCATGGCGCTCTGGACCGCCCTGGCGGTCTACGGCGGCCTGCGAGCGATGCGGCGGTACGAACACAGCTGACGGGCGACAGGAGGAGGCTGAGCGAGAGCCCGCCGACGAGCCCCCACGCGAATTCGCCACCAGGACGAACGCTGCCTGACGCGGCAGTAGTGGAGCCGCCGCCGTCGATCCCGACGGTGGCGGCTCCACCGGCTTCAACACACGTGGTCACCGCACGGGACGCTCAAGGCGGGCCGCGCGAACGTCAACTCCGGCCCAGGGCCGTGGAAACACACGCCCGCGCCGAACGGTATGAACGGACCACGCGAGAGTGGAAGCGAACTAGTTCGAGGACTGTCGTCGAGCGTTCGGCAGGTGAGAACACCTCATGCGAAAGTGATCGAAGTTCACCCTCGGTGATACTGGTTTGTCCGTCGTTTGATATGACCATGTCTCTCGACTTGGTCTTCCCCCTCCGCAGGGCGAGTCGACGGACCACACCTATCGAAGCGGCATCGGCGCCGCGTGTGACCGTCAGGATCGATTGCCCGGCTTCAGGGTCATGACCGCCATGAAGTGGGCGCCCTCGGCTGTGATCTCCTTGATCGACCACGGCGTTCCGTCGACCAGTTCGTGCAGGTCCGCAGCGGTCGGCCACAGGTAGTCGTACCAGTGCGTGGCCACGCCGAAGTACCGGTCGCGCACGCGTTGCTGCCCGGCGAACCGCCCTTCGGCGAGGTTGCGGGCGGCGTAGTCCTTCATCTCGGGACTGGCGAACTCGCTCGGGTCGAACCCCACGCCGAGCAGCACCCCTCCCGGTGCCGTCACCGCGGCGAGGCGCGACAGAACCTCCGGACCGCGCTCCCGGCTCTCCAAGAGCCCCAGGTTCTGTCCGCCGAGCAGGATCGTGTCGAAGGAGCCGAGCCCCGGCTCCACGTCGCCGACGACGCCGTCGATCACCTCGACACCGCGCTCACGGGCGATCGCGACAGCCCCCGGGGACGGCTCCAGCCCGAGCACCTCCAGCCCGCGACCCCGCAGCTCCACCGCATGCCGGCCGGGACCGCAACCCACGTCCAGGACACGGCCGCGGGCCGCCTCGCAGGCCCACCGCTCCCCAACGGTCCACTCCTCGAAGGGCGCGAAGTACTGGGCCACATCCATGGCCACGACCATGGCGTCATCCCGCTCGATGACGTGGTAGGCCACGCCACTCGCCCCGCCCCGGGCCCAGCAGTGTGACAGCGCCCGCCCGAAGGCGTCTCCGATGCGTGGTTCGGCTGGTCGGATTCTCACGGACATCGACCTCTCGGGGTATGCGGGAATGAACCGCCCTCGTCGGCACGGTTGTCACCCGGCAGGTGGTGGGCCGTTCCTCGCGACCGCGCTGCCTCGGCGCCTGACGCGGCAGCAGTGGAGCCGCCGCCGTCGATCCCGACGGTGGCGGCTCCACTGGCTTCGACACACACGTGGTCACTGCACGGGACGCTCAAGGCGGGCCGCGCGAACGTCAACTCCGGCCCGGGGTCGTGGAAACACCGGTGGGCCTCACGTTCGGTTCCTCGTGTGAACCCGTCGAGCTCGGGGTCAGTTCGGCGGCCAGGCCCAGAACTTGCCGAGGCTGGTCGTGAAGACGCGACGGATCGCTGCCATGTCGATCACCTCCCTTCGGTGTCGTTGACGGGCCGTCGGCCCAAGGGTCAGTTCGGCGGCCACAGCCAAGCCTGACGAAGGCTGGTCGTGAAGACGCGACGGATCGCTGCCATGTCGATCACCTCCCTTCGGTGTCGTTGACGGGCCGACGACCCAAGGGTCAGTTCGGCGGCCACAGCCAAGCCTGACGAAGGCTGGTCGTGAAGACGCGACGGATCGCTGCCATGTCGATCACCCCCTTTCGGTGTCGCCGGGTCGTGTCGTCGGCGGTTCGCCGACTGGGAGACAGCAGGGCGGTCACGCGCGGGCCCTGCGGAGGTTGGTCGTGAGGACGCAACGGATCGCTGCCACGGCGGTCAGCTCGTTGCGGTGTCCCGGGCCCGCCTTCCGGCGTGGCTCATCGGGCGGAACGCCGGCTGCGAACCCGGAACCGGGTACGGCTCGGCCGGGACGTGACGACGCGGCACACGATGGCCGTGTCGTTCAGTCCCTCCCGGCAGCGTGGAGCTGTCCGACGCTGCGGTGGAGGGTGAAGGGCCGAGGGACGGCGCCCTCGATCATGACGGGGCGCGTGTCGCCCCCGGTGACGCTCACCCGGGCACCGTCGGTGAGGACGGTCAGCGCGTCGGTCATCAGCTCCATCGCCACCGCCGCGCTGGAGCAGATGAAGGGACCCGCGCCGAACGGTATGAACGGCCCCCGCTCGGGTTCACCCCAGCGTTCGGGGCGGAACACGTCGTGGTCGGTCCAGCCCTGTTCGGCATGGTGCATGAGATACGGGCTGGTGGAAACGAATTCGCCCGCCTTGAAGGAGACACCGTTGATCTCGGTGTCATGCGGAACGGCCCGGCCGACCATCCACACCATGGGACGGTGCCGCATGGCCTCACGGACGATCCAGTCCGCCGGCCACGGCAGCGGAGAATCCGAGGCGTGATGCATGAAAGCCAGCAGGACGGACCACGCGAGAGTGGAAGCGGACGGCGCCACCGACGAACGGTACATCGTTCCGAACAATGCGGACACGGTTTCATCCGGCAGTGATTCCGAGCACGTGGCGAGCAGCGCGTCCAGTACGTCACGTGGCTCTTCTGCGGGATTCTTTCGACGCCGGGCGACCTCTTCGGTGAAAGCCTGATTGAATTTCGTTCGCAGGAATTCCGCGCGTATTCGCTGCCGGACGGTCGGCGCCTGGAACATGATGCCGCCGTGGACGCCCCGGTCCATGAGATCCCGCAGGTGCCCCGGACTTTCCGGATGCAACAGGATGTCCCTCATCGACCGGTACACCAGGTCGATGCCGGCGGCGGGCCACTGACTGGCGGCCGGCAGCCGGGACACCTCGACCGCGAGCGCCACCCGGTACTCGGGCAGCTGCGAGCGCAGCAGATTGCGGACCGCGCGGCCCACCTCGATCTGCGCCTCGCGGGTCGGCAGCATGTCGGAGAAGAAGGCCGACCGACCGCTGTTGAACTCCGCATCGCGCAGCACCGAATGCGCCTTTGCGGTATCGGTCACGCACCAGCCGCCCCACGGTATCCGCAGCATGCCGTTCGAGCCGCGATCACGCAGGTATTCAAGATATTCGAACGCGTCATGTCGAAGCCGACGCCTGTAGCCCCCCATCGAACAACTCCCCGGTCCGTCCTGGCATACCGGGCGTGAAACGTCGTCCCGGCTGCGCCGACCCTTGTTTATGGTCCGTCAGTTCGAAGACTTTAGTCGAGCGTTCGACATGTGGGAATAGCTGGCGCGGAAGTGCCATAAGTTCACGCTCGGTAATACCGGTTTCCCGCCCTCCGATTTGATCATTTCTCTTGACTTGATCTCCCCCCTCCGTGGGGCGAGCCGACTTCCACGCAAAGGATCAAGATCCCGAAATCCCCCCGGCCTTTCCGGGCGGACCCGCCCGGCGCAGGAGCCGACCAGGTGGGGCGGCCCGCGGGGACGGCCCGCCGGCGGCGATCGGCGCGGGCAAGCAGTAGCCGGCCGGTTCGCCCGGTGAGACGTCGTCACGGACCGCCCCTGCCGACACGGCATCGGCGCCGCGCGTGACCGACCTTCCCTGCCGACGGGCGGCAGGGGACGGCGGACACCCGCCGCTCGCTATCCGCTACCGCAGCGCCGGATGCTCCGCGATCACCGTGCAGCTGCCCGGCGCGATCTCGGTGAAGCCCGCGTCCTGGACCACCGGCAGCCCGCTGCGGACGAGTTCCTCCCACGCCTCCGGCGAGGCCGCCGTCCGGACCGCGAGTGCGAAGCCGCTCTCGGCCCACTCCTTGCGCTGCGCCTCGTCCAGCCGCCACCAGGCGAGCTGGGCGGCGTGACCGGTCTGCGCCATCGTCTTGCCCGCGCTCATCTCCAGCTCCGGGTTGAGCCACAGCACCGGCAGACCGGGCTCGGGCGCGCCGATCTCGGCCGTCTCCTCCAGGTCGGTCCCCGACACCTGGAGCTTGGCGAGTTCCTTCGGCCAGCCGTCCAGCGGGACCGGCGGGAACACCCGCACCTCCGCCTCCCGGCCGTGGACCGTGATGCCCGGCAGCTCGCCCGCCCGCCGCCACTCGCCGCCCCGGGCCCGTCGGACCACCTTGCGGATCCGGGCGTCCTCCCAGGCCGCGACCCGCTCCGCCCACTCGCCGTCCGCCTCGGTCACCCGCGGGTCGGCCAGCAGGGTCAGCACCGCCCGCGCCGAGGTCTCCAGCGCGTCCGTCCGGCCCGGCGGAGTGGTCCGCTCCAGCCGGACGAGCAGCGGCAGCACGTACTGCGGCCGCGCGTCGCGGTCCTCGGGCTCCGGGGCGTCGACGAGGTCAGCCGGGTCGACGGGGTCGGTGGGCTCGACGGGGTCGGCGGCAGGAGCAGAGGGCGCGGAAACGGGAGTCGGGGCATCGGAAGCAGAAGTCACCCGTCCAGGATGCCAGTCGCGCCCCGACCCCAGCCCATGCCCCCAGCCCTGACCGGCCGGTCAGCGCCGGTCAGCGCCGGTCAGCGCCGGTAGCCGCGCTGCGGATCCCGCTCCTCCGCGTCCTCGTACATCAGGAACCAGCCCTCCGGGTGGGTGGCCGCCAGCAGCGCCTCGGTCCGCTGCTCCGCCCCCAGCTCCGGATCGCCGTCGTCCGGCCCGTAGACGCCGAACAGCTCGTCCTGGCAGCCATCCCAGTCGTAGTCGTAGAGGTCGGCCGGAAGGTCGCCCATCATGTCCGCCACCGACTCGGGCTGCGCGCCGAGCAGCGCCCGGGCGTCCACCAGGGCCATCCGCAGCGCGATCTCCTCGGCCAGGCAGCGCGGCAGCGGCCACTCACCGAGCGCGAGGTCGTCGGCGAGGTCGTCGAAGGCCCGGGCCATCGCGCGGCGCCAGCCCCGGTGCATGCCCCAGGTGCGCTGGGGCAGCCGGGAGAAGACCGTCCAGTCGGTGTCCTCGCCCTCGATGACCGGCTCGTCCGCGTGCTCGTCGAAGTCGTCGTAGGCGGCGTCGGCCAGCCCGATCAGCTGGGCGTGGAGCAGGCAGGCCGTGCGCGGGGTGAGCGTCCAGTCCGCGCCCGCGCCGCCTTCCTCCCCGTCGCCGTCCAGCGGGAACAGGTCGGCGAAGTCCGGCGTGAAGTCCTCGGTGAGGCTGATCTCCAGCGTGCCGCCGATCGCCTCGACCCCGGGGATGGCGGCCACCAGCCGGTCCGGATGCAGCAGCGCGCCGAGCGCCGCGTTGGCGTCCTCGGCGACCTCGCGCAGCAGTTCGCGGCGCTGGCCGGCCGGGTCGATGCCTTCGAAGTCCAGTTCCTCGACGGCCCTGATCGCGGCCGCGCGCAAGGCCGGCCAGTCGGTGATCCGCAGGCCCAGCACCACCGTCGCCTCGATCTCCTGCGCGCCGGAGTCCTCCGCCGCGCCCGGCCCCTGTGGATGATCGCTTCGCTCGCCCATGGGGCTAACGGTACGGCTTTTCGGTCCGCCGATCACCGGTGCGGACCAGCTTCCGAAAGCGTTCTCGGCCACTACCCGGCCCCGCCTCGATCACTCGGACGCAGGACTTGGCAGGATATGCCCCATGGCTGACATCAATGAGTACGGCGGCGGGCAGGGCCCGAACGCCGACGTCCTGGTCGTGACCACCAACGACATCCCCGGCTTCCGGGTCGACCACGTGATCGGCGAGGTCTTCGGGCTGACGGTCCGCAGCCGCCACATCGGCAGTCAGATCGGTGCCGGTCTGAAGTCGCTGATCGGCGGCGAGCTGCGCGGTCTGACGAAGACCCTGGTCGAGAGCCGCAACGAGGCGATGCAGCGACTGGTCGAGCAGACCAAGGCGCGCGGCGGCAACGCCGTCCTGATGATGCGCTTCGACGTCACGGAGGCCGCTGACGTCGGCACCGAGGTCTGCGCGTACGGCACCGCCGCGGTGATCTCCCCGGTCGCCTGAGTTCCTCGTCCGCGCCCCCGCTGACGGAACCTCGGCGGGAGGGACGCACGGGAGCGCGCGGGACCGGCGGGAACACCCGCCGAACCCCCGATGTTTCACCGGCGTGACTGTTTACGGTGCAACCAATGGCGCTCCCCAACGCGTGGACGTCCTGGTGGTGGGCGCCGGGCAGGCGGGTCTGTCCGCCGCCTACCACCTGCGCCGCCGCGGCTTCGCCCCCTACCGGGCCGGAGTCGACGGCGGCTTCGTCGTGCTCGACGCCGACACCGCGCCCGGCGGTGCCTGGGCGCACCGCTCGCCGTCCCTGCGGATGGCCACCGTGCACGGCGTCCACGACCTCCCGGACGAGGAACTCCCGCCGCCGGACCCCGAGGCCCCCGCGCGCGAGGTGGTGCCGGAGTACTTCGCGGCGTACGAGGCCCGGCACGCGCTCCCGGTCGTACGCCCGGTCACGGTGCGCGCCGTACGCGCCGAGTCCGAGCGCCCGGACTCCCCGCTGCTGGTCGAGACCGACCGCGGCAACTGGTCCACCCGCGCGCTGATCAACGCCACCGGCACCTGGACCCGCCCGTTCCTCCCCCACTACCCGGGCCACTTCGCCGGTCGCCAACTGCACTACGCCGAGTACCGCGGCCCCGAGGAGTTCGCGGGCAAGCGCGTGCTGGTGGTGGGCGGCGGCGCCTCGGCGATCCAGGTGCTGTCGGAGGTGGCGGCGGTCGGCGAGACGGTGTGGGTCACCCGCTCCGAGCCCGTCTACCACGACGGGCCGTTCACCCCCGAGTACGGGCGCTCGGTGGTCGCCAAGGTCGAGGAGCGGGTCCGCCAGGGTCTGCCGGTGCGCAGCGTGGTGAGCGTGACCGGGCTCGGCCCGTCCGTCGCCCTCCGGCGGGCCGAGGCGCTGGGCGCACTGCGCCGCCGGCCGATGTTCGACCGGCTGACCGAGCGCGGGGTCGCCTGGGGCGAGGAGGAGCTGGCGGTGGACGCGATCGTCTGGGCGACCGGGTTCCGGCCCGAAGTCGGACACCTCGCCCCGCTCGGGCTTCGCTCCCCCGGCGGCGGCATCGCGCTCACCGGCACCCGCGCCACCGCCGACCCCCGGGTCCACCTGGTCGGCTACGGTCCGTCGGCCAGCACCGTCGGCGCCAACCGGGCCGGGCGCGCGGCCGTCAACGACCTGGTCAAGCTGCTCGGGGACCCGGCGAGTGGGAACCCCGCAGGTGGCAGCTCAACAGGCGGCAGCCCGGCGAGCGGCAGCCCGGTGCCCGGGAGCCCGGTCATGGAACCCGTCGCGGTCTGAGACTCGGGGTCGCTCAGCGGTCGTAGTCGACCGTCACCCGGTCGGTGGTCGGGCGGGCCTGGCAGGTGAGGACGTAGCCGGCGGCCAGCTCCTTCTCCTCCAGCGCGAAGTTGCGGCGCATCTCCACCTCGCCCTCGGTCACCAGGGCGCGGCAGGTGCCGCAGACCCCGCCCTTGCAGGCGAACGGCAGGTCGGGGCGGGAGCGCTGGGCGCCGTCCAGGATCGAGCGGTCGCGCGGGAGGGTGAGGGTGCTGCCGCGGCCGTCGAGGACGACGGTGACCTCGCTGCGCGGGCCCGCCGCGGCGTCGGACTTGTCGTCCGACCCGTCCCAGTTCTCGTCGCGCTCCGGGAGCGGCTCGTCCTCGGCGTGGAACAGCTCCTGGTGCACCCGCTCGCCCGGTACCTCCAGCTCGGCGAGCAGGTCCTTCGCCCCGGTGACCAGGCCGAACGGGCCGCACAGCCACCAGTGCCCGACGCTTGCGACGTCCACCAGCGCCGCCAGCAGTGCCCGTACCCGGTCCGGGTCCAGCCGGCCGCTGAGCAGTTCGGCGTCCCTGGTCTCCCGGGAGAGCACGTGGACCAGCTGGAAGCGGTCGAGGTAGCGGTCCTTCAGGTCGGCCAGCTCGTCCGCGAACATCACGCTGTCGCTGCGCCGGTTGCCGTAGAGCAGGGTGACGGTGGAGGTGTGGTCGGCGGCCAGCACGGACGCGGCGATCGACAGCATCGGGGTGATGCCGGAGCCGGCCGCCAGCAGCACGTGGTCGGCGGGGACGCCGAGGTCGGGGGTGAACAGGCCGGAGGGCGTCAGGACCTCCACCTCCTCGCCGGGCCGGGCCTCGCGCACCAGCCAGCGCGAAAACAGCCCGCCGGGCACCTCCCGGACGGCGATCCGCAGCGGCCCGCCGACCGGGGCGCAGATCGAGTACGAGCGGCGCTCGTCGGCGCCGTCCACCAGCTTGCGCAGGGTCAGGGTCTGCCCGGGGCGGAAGGCGTACTGCTCCGCCAGCCCGTCCGGCACCGCGAAGGTCACCGCGACGGCGTCATCGCAGAGCCGCTCGACCCGCTCGATCCGCAGCCGGTGGAAGGTCGGACGGCGGGCCGGGCGGATGCCGGTGTCGGGGGTGGCGGCGGCGGAGGCGGCAGCAGCGGCGGGCATTCAGATCTCCTTGACGCGTTCGAACGGCTCGCGGCAGGCCCGGCAGCGCCAGAGCGCCTTGCAGGCGGTGGAGCCGAAGCGGGACAGCTCCTCCGTGTCGGTGCCGCCGCATTGCGGGCACGGCACGGGGGGCACGGTCGCGGTTCCGGTGCGGGTCGGGCCGAGGGTGAGCGCGACCGGTCCGGCCGCGACGGCGGCGGTCGGGCGGGGTGGGGCGATGCCCGCTTCGGCCAGCTTGCGGCGGCCCTCGGCGGTGATCAGGTCGGTGGACCACGGCGGGTCCAGCCGCAGCCGCACCCGGACGTCCGGGTACCCGGCCGCGCGCAGCCGGCGGTCCACGTCGGCGGCCATCTCGGCGACGGCGGGGCAGCCCGAGTAGGTCGGGGTCAGCCAGGCGGTGACCGTGCCACCGACGCCGTCCGCCTCGACCTCGGCCAGGACGCCGAGATCCGCCAGGGTGAGCATCGGCAGCTCCGGGTCCGGGACGGCCGCGGCGACCGCCCAGGCCAGGTCACGGGCGGTGGCGCCGGTCGTACCAGCGGTGCCCGCCGTACCCGCCATGGCCGCGATGCCCGTCACCACGTCGCCCCCGGGTGGGCCCGGGCCAGCACCTGGAGCTCGGCGAGCAGCGGGCCGAGCGCCTCGGTGTGCACGCCGTCCCGGCCGGCCCGGCCGAGGACGGTGGCCAGCGGCGGTACGTCCGGCACGGTCAGCCCGGCCTCGGTGAGGACGGCGGCGAGCGAGCGCAGCACCGGCTCGCGCAGCGCCGCCGGGTCGACGCCCGCCCGCAGCTCCACCGGGTGCCCCGTGAACAGCTCCTCCAGCAGCGGCCAGACGGCGTCCAGCCCGGCCTGCATCCGCTCGGCGGAGTACGGCGTGCCGTCGCCGAGGCGCAGCGTCCAGGCGGTGGCGTACTCCCGGTGGTACGCCAGCTCCTTGACGCCCCGGGCGGCCACCGCCGCCAGCACCGGGTCGGGGTGCGCGCTCAGCGCCTCGTACAGGGCGCCGCGCGCGGTGGAGAACAGCAGCAGCCGGGCGATCGAGTACGCGAAGTCGCCGTTCGGCGTCTCCACCAGGCGGACGTTGCGGAACTCGTGCTCCTCGCGCCAGTACGCCAGGTCGTCCTCGGTGCGGCCGGTGCCGTCCGCCTGACCGGCCCGGGTGAGCAGCAGGCGGGCCTGGCCGAGCAGGTCCAGGCCCAGGTTGGCGAGCGCGACCTCCTCCTCCAGCTCGGGCGCCCGGGTGCACCACTCGATCAGCCGCTGGGCGAGGACCAGCGCGTCGTCGCCCAGCATCTGGCAGTAGGCGGCGAGGTCGGCGCCGTCCAGGCCGGCGGGCAGGGCGGTGTCCACGCCGAGCAGCGGGTCGGCGAAGCCCGTCCCGTACGCCCAGCGGCCCTCGCCCTCGGGGCCGGGGGCGGCGTCGGCGAGGCTGAGGTAGACGTGGTCGTCCTCGCCGGTGGTGGTGCCGGTGGTGGCGGACGTGGTGTGGTCGTGCACGGTGGCTCCCCCGTCAGATGTGCGGGACATCCTCGGGGATGTCGTAGAAGGTCGGGTGGCGGTAGACCTTGTCGCCGCTGGGCTCGAAGAACGGGTCGCGCTCGTCCGGGGTGGAGGCGGTGATCGCGTCCGAGCGGACCACCCAGAGACTCACGCCCTCGTTGCGGCGGGTGTACAGGTCGCGGGCGGCGAGCAGGGCCATCCGGTCGTCGGAGGCGTGCAGCGAGCCGACGTGGACGTGGTTCAGCCCGCGCCGGGGGCGCACGAAGACCTCGTACAGCGGCCAGCCGGTCTTGGACTCGGCCGGGGTGGCGCTCTGGGGCTCGGTCACTTTCCGTTCTCCTGTTCGGTGACGGCGGCGGGGGCCGGGGCGGCGGCGACGGCGGCGGGGGCCGCGGCCGCGGCGGGCTGCCGGCCGGACTGCTCCGCGGCGCGCTTGGCCGCGTAGGCGACGGCCGCCTCGCGCACCCAGGCGCCGTCCTCGTGGGCGGCGCGGCGGCGTTCGACCCGCTGGGCGTTGCAGGGGCCCTGCCCCTGGATGACCCGGGTCAGCTCCGACCAATCCGGCTCGCCGAAGTCCCAGCCCTCGCGCTCCTCGTTCCAGCGCAGCTCCGGGTCCGGGAGGGTGACGCCCAGGTGCTCGGCCTGCGGGACGGTCATGTCGACGAAGCGCTGACGCAGGTCGTCGTTGCTGTGCCGCTTGATCCGCCAGGCCATCGAGCGGGCGGTGTTCGGCGAGTCGGCGTCGGAGGGGCCGAACATCATCAGCGACGGCCACCACCAGCGGTCCACCGCGTCCTGGACCATCCGGCGCTGGGCCTCGGTGCCACGCATCAGCGTCATCAGCAGCTCGTAGCCCTGGCGCTGGTGGAAGGACTCCTCCTTGCAGATCCGCACCATCGCGCGGGCGTACGGACCGTAGCTGCAACGGCAGAGCGGGACCTGGTTGCAGATCGCCGCGCCGTCCACCAGCCAGCCGATCACGCCGACGTCGGCGAACGTGAGGGTCGGGTAGTTGAAGATCGAGGAGTACTTCTGGCGGCCGGAGATCAGCTTCTCGGTGAGTTCGGCGCGGTCGACGCCGAGGGTCTCGGCGGCGGCGTAGAGGTAGAGGCCGTGGCCGGCCTCGTCCTGGGCCTTGGCGAGCAGGATGGCCTTGCGGCGCAGGGAAGGGGCCCGGGTCAGCCAGTTTCCCTCGGGCTGCATGCCGATGATCTCGGAGTGGGCGTGCTGGGCGATCTGGCGGATCAGGGTGGCCCGGTAGGCGTCGGGCATCCAGTCCCTGGGCTCGATCCGCTGCTCGGCGGCGACGACCGCCTCGAACCGGTCCTCCGGCGTCTGCGCAGGGACCGTCTCGGCCACCTCTGCTGTCACCACGGTCCCCTCTCGTGTACCGCTCTGTCGGTCCTGCCCTGCCCTGTCGGGCCGCTGGGGGTCGCCGTCGGGTCACTGCCCGGGCGTCGACCAACCGACTGACCGTTCGGTCGGTACCATTCTGTGGGGCGGGGCGGAGGGATGGCAAGGCGCGGAACAGATAACAGCTGACAGATTTCAGAATCTGTCAGCTGTTATCTGTTAGCTGTTAGCTGTCGGGCGTTAGCTGTTATCTGTCGGCTGTCACTCGTCGGCTGTGGCTTGCCGGCTGCCGACTGCTACCCGTCGGCCGCAGCCCGTGCGCGGTCCGCTCACCCCTCCGCGCGGTCGCGCAGTCGCGGCAGCGGTACGGCGAGCAGCGTCGCCAGCAGGGCGACCCGGGGGGCGATCTGGTCAAGTCGGATGTGCTCGTGCCGCGCGTGGGCCCCGGCACCCACCGCACCGAAGCCGTCCAGGGTCGGGAGTCCGCGCGAGCCCGGCAGATTGGTGTCCCCCGCCCCGCCCGCCGGGGCGCCGTCCAGCTGCTGCCCGAGCACCGCGGCGAGCGAGCGCACATGCCGCAGCAGCGGGTTGCCGGTCCGCTCCGGCCAGGCCGGACGACTGGACAGCACCTCCGTACGGACCCGGGCACCCGGGCGCAGCGCGGTGAGCCGGGCCAGGTTGTCCAGCGTACGGCGCTGCGCCTCGGCGGTGGCGAACCGCAGGCCGAGCTCCGCCTCGGCCCGACCGGCGACCACGTTGGCGCGCGAACCACCGCTGATCCGACCGGCGTTGAGCTCGGTACCGGGCTGGCCCGCGAGGTCGCGCACCCGCACGAGCTGGTCCACCAGTTCGTCGACCGCGGACACCCCGTCGTGGGCGTCGTTGCCCGCGTGCGCCTCGCGGCCGGTCACGGTGAGCAGCACGCGGGTGCTGCCGCGCCGTGCGGTCTTCAACCGGCCGTCGGGGTGCGGTGGTTCGAGACCCAGCACCGCCGCCGCACCTCGTAGATGGCGCTCGACCAGGTTCCGCCCGTCCGGGCTGCCCACCTCCTCGTCGGAGACCACGACCAGGCGCACGGTCCGGTGCGGACGCTCACCCAGATCGGCGAGCAGCCCCAACGCGCCCTCCAGGATGGCGAGTCCGCCCTTCATGTCGACCACGCCGGGGCCGGTGAGCCGTCCGTCCTGTTCGGTCACCGGCCAGTCCGTGAGGGTGCCGACCGGCCAGACGGTGTCGTGGTGTCCGACGATCAGGATGTGCGGCAGGGACTCGTCCCGGCCCTCCCACTCCAGCACCAGGTGGTCACCGGCCGGTCCGGGCTCCCGTCGGGCGGTGGCACCGGTGGCGCGGAAGCCGGCGGCCAACTCCTCGGCCAGGGCGTCGAGTCTGGGGGCGTCCCCACTCGGCGACTCGATCCTCGCCAGGTCGACGCAGCGCCGCCGGACGGCTCCGGCGAGGGTAAGGGCGCGGGCGCTGAGCGCCTGCGGCACACCGGGCAGTGCCGTCGTGGCGGCGGCCGCGGTGGTGACGGTCGGTGGTGCGGCGCTCTTCACGACAGCCGCCGTCGTCACGGCGGCCTTCGTCACCGCGGCCTTCGTCACCGCACTCGTCGCGGGGACGGTCTTGGCGACCGTCTTGGCGAGGGCGGACTTCGTGAGGGCGGGCTGCGCGGCCGCGCTCTTGGCGACGACAGCCTTGGCCACCGTGGCCTTTGCGGCACCGGGCGCTGACGAATCGACCGCCGGCGCACCGGCCTGAGTCGCACCGGCCGGAGCCGCCGCGGCAGTTGCGGTGGCAGTGGCAGACGTGGTGGCCGGGGCTGCTGCGGCGAGGGCTTCACCGTCGGTGGCGGACGGAACAGTGATCGGCGCCGGGTCGGACTGTGCGACGGCGCCCGGCACGGCGGGCGACCCGACGATCTGGGGACTCAACGCTCGCCTCCGCGGCCGCCGCCGGTATTCAGCGGCCGCACCGGCCGACCGACCCCGTCCGGGCACCAGGCCTGACCGGGCCGCATCGGTCGGCCGGGATGACAGGCGGCCCGCCGAATCGGCCCGAGTGGCCCAAGTACGGTGGGACGGCTGGGCGGAGTGCTTGGCATTGGTGTTCTCCTCGCTCGATCCGGTGGCCCCGGTCCGCCCGGAGCCCCGTGGACGGTGGCCTCCGGACGGTGGGCGCAGTGGCCGCACCGCCGCAGGGAAGCCGAGATGTGAGCCTAGAAGAACCGTTCGGTTTCCTGCGAGGTGGCCCTGCTCCCAGCGTGCCGATGCCGAGCCCCGCTTCGGACACCGCCCGTCCACGATCGGCACGGGCGCTCAGCGCGCGGGCCTGGATCGGCGCGCGGGCGCGGTCGCCGGATCGCGCCCATCTCCACCATGGACCCGCCGCCCGAGTTCGGCAGCGCAAACGGCCAAGGCACGGCATTTCCACGCCGGATGGGTGACCGCGGCTCAGCATGCGATACGAGCCGGGGGCACGCGGCGGCTCAGGGAAGCCCGCTTCGGCGCCCACCCTGACTCCGAAGGAACGTCCGGGGAACAGCCGTGTGAACAACGGACGGTGCTGTGCTCCGCCGAACCCCGGTGTGCCCTGCCGAGCCCCGCCATGCCTCGGCTACCGTCCCGGGCGCACCCGGTCTCAGCCTCCGTCCACGACCGTCCGCTCTCAGCCGCCGTCGCCCACCAGCCCGGCATCGCGGGCGAGCAGCGCCGCCTGGACCCTGTTGCCGACCCCGAGCCCGGTCAGGATCCGGCTGACGTGCGCCTTGACGGTGCTCTCGCGCATCCCGAGCACGCCCGCGATCTCGGCGTTGGAGAGCCCGTCGGCGAGTTCGCGCAGTACGTCGGTCTCCCGCGGGGTGAGCCCGGCGACCCGGTTGCGGGCGGCCACCGACCGGGGTGCCCCGACCCGGTGGTAGCGGTCGATCAGCCGTCGCGCGGCTGCCGGATGCAGCATCCCCTGGCCGCCCGCGACAACGTGGACGGCCCGGGCGATCTCCGCGGGCGGGGTGTCCTTCAGCAGGAAGCCGTCCGCCCCCGCCGCGAGCGCCTGGTACACGTACTCGTCCAGGTCGAAGGTGGTGAGGGCGATGACCCGGGGGCCGTCGGTGAGTTCGCGCAGCCGCCGGGTGGCGGCGATCCCGTCGAGCCGGGGCATCCGGATGTCCATCAGCGCGACGTCGATCCTCCGGCTGCCGGCGAGTTCGACGGCCTGCAGCCCGTCTGCGGCCTCGGCGACCACGGTGAGCTCGGGGTCCTGGGCCAGCAGGTCGACCAGGCCGAGGCGGACCAGCGCGTCGTCGTCGACGACCATCGTCCGGATCACGAGGCGTCCTTCGGCCGCTGATCCGGTTGCCTCGACGGCTTCGACTCCTGCTTCATCTGCTTCGACTGCTTCGGCATCCGCACCCCTTGCGCTCCCTGCTCCCCTTCCTGCGACTGCTGCGCCCCGGACTGTGCGGCCGGGCCGCCGCCCTGGGCCGAAGCCGGATCCGGCGCCGCCTGCGGCGGGCGGTCCGGCGCGGGTAACCGGGCGCTGAGCCGGAAGCCGCCGCCGTCCGGGCCCGCGTCGAGGTGGCCGCCGAGGGCGCCGACCCGCTCGGCCAGCCCCACCAGCCCGTACCCGCCACCGCTGCCCGGCCCGTCCGGCGGGGCCTCGCCCGGGCCGTTGCGGATGTCGACCGTCGTCGCCGGCTCCCCGTAGCCGACCCGGACGGTCACGGGCGCGGCGTGGGCGTGCTTGCGGGCGTTGGTGAGCGCCTCCTGGACCACTCGGTGCACGGCCAGCCGATGGGTGGTGGGGACGGTCTCCGGGTCCCCGGAGAGGGCGAGTTCGACCTGCTGCCCGGCCTGGGTCGCCTCGCCGACGAGCTCGGTGAGGTCGCGCAGGGCGGGGGCCGGGACGCGCGCGGCACCCGCGGCGTCTGTGGCGTCTGTGGCGTCTGTGGCGTCTGCGGGCACGAACGGCTCGGATCCCTCGGCGGGCCGGACCGGCGAATCGGCCCGCAGCGCGCCGAGGACGTCGCGCAGGTCGTCGAGCGAGCGGGCGGCGGTGGTGCGCAGCAGTTCCAGGCGGTGGGTGAGCCGGTCCGGGTCGGCGGCGACGGTACCGGCCCTGGCCTGGTCGCGCAGCACCCCGGCGTGCAGGACCAGGAGGCTGAGGCGGTGGGCCAGCACGTCGTGCATCTCCCGGGCGATCCGGGCACGTTCGGCGGCCCGGACCTGTTCGGCACGCAGCTCGCGCTCGCGGCGCAACGCGTCGACTTGCTCGTGCAGGGTACGGATCAGCACCCGTCTGCCGTGCAACCAGAGCCCGACCGCCAACGTAGCCGCCTGGAGCAGGAGTTGGGATCCGGTGGTACCGGCCCAGCCGACCAGCGAGTGCGCGCGCGTCGCGCTGACCACCGCGATGACCGTGCCGCAGACCATCGCCGGGCCGGTCCGGCCGAGGTGGGCGAGGTGGAAGACGCTGAGCAGACCGGGGTAGGCCCGGTTGAACAGCCCACCGGTGAGCACCGGCAGCACGGCCGAGGCCACCGGGTGGCGGCGGATGAAGAGCAGCGAGAGGGAGGCGAGCGCGACCACGGCCGCGCGCGGCAGGCGCAGCGGACCGTCGGAGTGCATCCACTGGTACAGGGCCTCCTCGGCGGTGAGGGCGAGCACGCCGAGGAGCAGTAACGTCTCGGTCCAGGGTCGGCGGTCGGGCCCGTACCAGCCGAGCAGACTCCTGCGCATGGCGCTCCTCCCCTTCCTTGTCGTCGATGCTAGGGGTGGCGGGGCACGGAACACCCCTGTCTTCCGGGTAACCGCACCCTCGACTTTCGTCGGGGGTCGGCATCGCTGACCGGCCGATTCGCGGTGGCTCCGCCCTGCCTAGCGTCGATGGCATGACGAACGAACGGCTCCACCAGCGCCCCGACTCCCCTACCCCCCAGCACAGTTCACCCGATGGGGACCGCCTGCTGTTCCTGGCCGAGGCCCTGCGCACCTTCCATGACACCGGTGCGCTGGCCCCGAGCGGCCCGCAGTTGGTGAACGCGCTGGTGGTGCCGGTCACCAGCCGCCCGAACCGTCCGATCTCGGTGCTGGAGGTCGGCGCCGGCACGGGCGTGGTGACTCGCCGACTGGCCCAAGTCCTGCGCCCGGGCGACCGGTTGCACGTCGTCGAGGCGAACCGGCGGTTCGCCGACCGGCTGCGGGAGGACCCGGTGCTGGCCGCGCGCCCCCCGGGGGTCGGGCTGCGGCTGTCGGCCTGCCGGGTCGAGGAGTTGCCGGAGTGCCGCCCGCCGACGCCGGCGGGCGGCCGGCCAGAGGAAGGCCGGTCGGAGGGAGGCGCGGACGGCGGCACGGACGGCGGCGCGGGGCGGTACGACGTGATCGTGTCCGGGCTGCCGTTCACCAACTTCGAGCCCGAGCAGGTCCACACCATCCTCGACCACTACCTGCGGCTGCTGTCGCCCGGCGGCGAGCTGACGTACTTCGGGTACCTGGGCACGACGACGGCGCGCACCCTCACCGCCGGCCCCCGTCGGGGCGCCCGCCACCGCGCGGTGGCACGACTGCTGCGGCAGTTCGAGGCCGCTTACGGCCTGGGCGAACGCACGGTCTGGCGCAACCTGCCGCCCGCCCGCGCCTACCTGCTGCGGGCGCCGGGTGGGCGCGAGACCTGGGAGCCGACGGGGAGCGCCGTCCGAACAAATGACAATCGACAGATTTCAACATTCAGATAACAGACGACAGCGAACAGATTTTGAAATCTGTTCGCTGTCGTGCCATGGTGGCATCCGGAGCACTCTCCCGCCCCGGCCGCGCGACCCCAAGGACGGTCCATCCCGTGACCACGGACACCGCACTCACCGCCGAGCAGATCCTGATCGCATCGGAGGACGTCCTCCGACGGTTCGGCCCGGCCAAGGCCTCCGTCGTGGACGTCGCCCGCGTGCTCGGCGTCAGCCACAGCAGCGTCTACCGCCACTTCCCGAGCAAGGCTGCGCTGCGCGAGGCGGTCACCCAGCGCTGGCTCGACCAGACACACCACGCGCTGGCGGTCGTCTCCAACGACGGCAACTTCGCCTCCGAGCGACTGCACAACTGGCTGACGACGCTGTTCGCGGCCATGCGCAAGAAGGCGCTGGAGGACCCGGAGCTGTTCGCCACCTACCTGGCACTGGCCGAAGAGAACAGCGGTCTGGTGACGGCGCACGACAACACGATGGTCGGCCAGATCGCACAGATCGTCACGGACGGCGTGGAGCGCAAGGAATTCAAACTCGCCCACTTCCAGAACACCGCCCGCGCCGTCCTCGACGCCACCCGGCCCTTCCACGACCCGGCGTACGCCTCCACCTGGTCCGCCCCCGAGGCCGACGACCGGTTCGACGCCGTCTGGAAGCTCGTCCTCGGTGGCCTGAAGGCGAAGTGACGCAGACGAAGTGCCGCGGACGAGGTGCCGCGGACGAGGTGCCGCCGGCGAAGTGACAGGGCCGGGGGGCAGTGCAGCCCATGCGAACGGGCGAGCACGTACCGGTGCGGTCAGCGCCGGGCCAGGAAGCGGAGCACCCGGTAGGCGAACAGCAGGACCACCGCGCCGCCGATCGCCGACACCCAGGTCGTCATGTCGAGGAGGCGCGGCCGCACCGCCCCGTGCATCCAGTTCGAGACGATCCAAGTGCCGACGTAGGACCCGGTGATGCCGATCAGGGTGCTCCCGATCAGACCGCGCTCGCCCCGTCCGCCCATCGTCATCCTGGCCAGGGTCCCCGACACCAGGCCGAGCACGATCCACTCCATCCAGCTCATCCGCCGCCCCTTGCGTCATCGGTGTGACGACCCCGTCGCCACCAAGGGTCCGTTCGGAAGGACGTACGAGACCTTCGGACCGTTTCCGCCGGGCGCGAGGACCGGTCCGAACCGGCCATCCGAGTGCCGCCGCCGCAGGCGTCGGACGCCCGCACGGCAGCTGTCCGCACGGCGTCTCCCCGGCGTTCGGGATGCGGACAACGCGGCTTTCAGCTGCGCGAGTTGCCGAACAGCAGCCGGTAGGCGATCAGCAGCACCAGGGCACCGCCGATCGCGGACACCCAGGTCGCCCCGTCGAAGAAGTGCGCGGTGATCGAGCGGTGCAGGAAGTGCGACGCGATCCAGCCGCCGACGAAGGAACCGGCGATGCCGATCAGAGTGGTCACGATCAGGCCGCCCGGGTCCTTCCCCGGCAGCAGCAGCTTGGCCAGCCCGCCCGCCACCATGCCCAGCACGATCCACGCGACGATGCCCATGTCCGTCATCCCCTCCCGTCCGAGGCGCGACGGGCCCCGTCCCGTCCGCTCTGCCCGCAAGGACGCCAATCGCGCTCCGCCCGGTTCCACAACCCGCGGAACCGCGTTCGAATCCGGCTGCCACGGTCGAGGGCATCCCGTGCGGGGCGTCCTTCCCGGGAGCCGTCCGCGTCGAAATACTGCGGCCATGCGCATCCTGATCGCCACCGCCGGATCCCGGGGCGACGTGGCACCCTTCACCGGGCTCGGCGTCCGTCTGCGGGCGGCCGGTCATCAGGTGGCCGTCGCCACCCACGACACCTTCGCCGAGTCGGTCCGGGCCGCCGGACTGGAGTTCCGCCCACTGCCGGTCGACCCGCGTGCCGCACTCGCCTCTGCCGAGGGCCAGCGCCTGCTGCGGGCGGGCCATGGACCGTGGGTCGTCCTGCAACTCCTACGCCTCGGACGGACGTTCATGCCCGCGCTCGGCGACGGCATCGCCGATGCCACCGCGCTCGGCACCGACCTGCTGCTGACCACCAGCACCACGAGCGCGCTCGGGCAGGTCGTCGCCGAGGCGGCCGGCATCCCCAGCATCAGCCTGTTCCTCCAACCCCTGGCGCCCACCCGGGAGTTCGCACCCGCCATCAGCGGCTTCCGATCATTCGGGCGGCCCGCCAATCTGCTGGCGGGGCACGCCACCGAGGCCGCGACCGACCAGCTGTTCGCACCGGCCGTCCGCGCACTGCGCCGCCGGCTCGGCCTGCCTCCGCTCGGCATCGGCCGGGCCCGCCGCAACCACCCCGTCCTGCACGGCTTCTCGCCACGGGTGGTGCCGCGCCCCGCCGACTGGCACCCCCGACTGGACGTGGCGGGCTACTGGTGGCCTGCCGAACGGCCGGGCTGGCAACCCCCGGCCCGACTGCTCGACTTCCTCGCCGCCGGACCGGCGCCGGTCTTCGTCGGCTTCGGCAGCCTGGTCGTCCCCGACCCGGCGCGACTCGCCACGACCGTCCTCGCCGCCGCCCGCACCGCCGGGGTGCGTCTGCTCCTCCAGGCGGGCTGGAGCGAACTGGCCGCCGAGGACTCGGACACCGTCCTGATCATCGGCGACACCCCGCACGAGTGGCTCTTCCCCCGTACCGCCATCGTCGTCCACCACGCGGGCGCCGGCACCACGGCCGCCGCCCTCCGATCCGGGACTCCCACCGTCCCGGTTCCGGCCCAGCTCGACGCGCCATTCTGGGCCGACCGGCTGACCATGCTCGGCGTCTCCCCCGGCCCCGTCCCGCTGCGCGGCCTCACCGCGACCCGCCTCGCCGCCGCCCTCCGCCTGGCCCTCGACGACCCCGGCTACCGCGCCCGCGCCCGGGCCGTCGCCGCCGCCCTGGCCACCGAGGACGGCGCCGCCAAGGTCCTCACCGCCGTCGAACGGGTGTCACCCAGCGGCTGACGGGCGACAGGCGACAGCAAACGGCGAACAGCGAACGGCGAACAGATCACAGATAACAGATGACAACTTTCGAAATCTGTCAGCCGTCATCTGTTCGCCGTCACTCGTCAGCCCTCCCCCTCCTCCCCCGCACCTCTCCCGAACACCCCGCTCAACCCCAGGTACACCACCGCCGCGGAGGCCAGCCCGACGGCCCACCCGTAGTCGGCGAGCGGCTTGAGGAGCGGGATCAGGCCGTCCGCCGGGAAGGGGCCCTGCTTCGCCCCGTTCGCGTCCACGCCGGAGTACGAGCCGCCGACGGCCAGCACTCCGCCCACCACCAGCGCCACGACGGCCCGCCAGTTCCACCCGGCCGCGTACCAGTACGTCCCGCCCGGCCGGTACAGCTCGGCGAGCCGCAGGCGGGTGCGCCGCAGCACCCAGTAGTCCGAGATCAGCACCCCGCCCACCGTGCCGAGCAGCCCGCCGACCAGGCCCAGCCAGGTGAAGATGTACACGTGCGGGTCGGAGATCAGCCGCCACGGGAAGATCGCGATCCCGACCACTCCCGTGATCAGCGCCCCGGTGCGGAAGGTGACCAGGCGGGGCAGCAGGTTGGCGAGGTCGTAGGCCGGCGAGACGACGTTGGCCGCGATGTTGACCGACAGCGTCGCCACCAGCACGGTCAGCAGCGCGAACAGGATGCCGACCGGGTTCTCCATCTTGGCGGCCAGCTGGATCGGGTCCCACACCGGCACCCCGTAGACCGCTTCGGAGCCGGAGGTGACCAGCACGGACAGGAACGCGAAGAGCGTCATCGTCGTCGGCAGGCCGAGTGCCTGCCCGCGGATCTGGGCACGCTGGCTGCCGCCGAAGCGGGTGAAGTCGGGGATGTTCAGCGAGAGGGTGGACCAGAACCCGATCATGCCCATCAGCGCCGGGAAGAAGACCTTCCAGAAGCCGCCGCCCCACCCCAGCTTGGACGGCTGGTCGAGCAACGGCCCGAACCCGCCCGCCTTGACGGTGATCCACACCAGCAGCGCGAGCGCACCGGCGATGACGAACGGCGCCGCCCAGTTCTCGAACCGCCGCAGCGCCTCCATTCCCCGCGCGATGATGGCCATCTCGATCAGCCAGAACAGCAGGAACGAGAGCCACTGCGTCCACGGGTAGCCGCCGAACCCACCGGCCGTGCGCCAGGATTCGCCGAACAGCTTGCCCGCCAGCAGGAAGATGCCCTCGCCGCCGATCCAGGTCTGGATGCCGAACCAGGCACAGGCCACCGCCGCCCGCAGCAGGGCGGGCAGGTTGGCGCCGCGCAGTCCGAAGGAGGCGCGGGCGAAGACCGGGAACGGAATGCCGTACTTGGTGCCGGCGTGCCCGGTGAGCAGCATCGGCACCAGCACGATCAGGTTGGCGAGTGCGATGGTCAGCACCGCCTGCTTCCAGTCCATGCCGAGCGTGACCAGACCCGAGGCCAGGGTCCAGGACGGGATGTTGTGGGCCATGCCGACCCAGAGCGCGAGGAAGTTGTACGTGGTCCAGGTGCGCCGCGTCACGGGGACCGGGCGCAGGTCGTCACTGGTGAAGCCGTTGGTCGGCAACTCTCCGACGGCCGGGTCGAGTTCGACCCGGCCGTCGAGGTGCTGCCACTGTCTGCCGCCGCTGGTCGCGGTGTCGGCCATGGGCAACTCCCGTCCGCCGCGGGAGAGTCCGCGGCTGAGCTCAACTGGGGGTCACGAGCAGGTTCACGGACTGGATCACGAGCAGGTTCACGAGCAGGTTCACGGACTGACTCACCGACTGGCTCACGCCCGGCGCCATGGACCACCCGCGCCACGAATACGACTTCACAGCCGCGGGATGACGTCCGCCCCGTAGGCGTCGATGGTGCTCTCGATGGCGTCGTGCATGGCGTAGACGGCGAACTGGTGAACACCGAGCGAGCGGAGCTCCGCCAGCCGGGCCCGCTGCTTCTCCACCGGGCCGATCAGGCAGAAGCGGTCCACGATCTCGTCCGGAACGAAGGTGGTGTCGGGGTTCCCGGCCCGGCCGTGATGGCTGTAGTCGTAGCCCTGGCGGCCCTTGATGTAGTCGGTGAGCGCCTCCGGCACCAGGTCGGAGTGCTCGCCGTAGTGGCTGACCAGGTCGGCCACATGGTTGCCGACCATGCCACCGAACCAGCGGCACTGCTCCCGGGCGTGGGCGAGCGCCTCGGGCGAGTCGTCGGCGGTGACGTAGGCGGGGGCGGCGACGCAGATGGTGATCGAGTCCGGGTCCCGGCCGGCCTCGACGGCGGCTGCCCGGACCGCCTTGACCATGAACTCGGTGAGGTAGGGATCGGCCAACTGGAGAATGAATCCATCAGCCTGACGGCCAGTCAGATTCAGAGCCTTCGGCCCGTACGCGCCCATCCAGACCGGCAGGGAAGCTCCGGGGCGGACCCACGGCAGCCGCATCTCGGCGCCGTCCACCTCGGCGGTGCGCCCCTCGGCCAACTCCTTGATGGCGTGCATGGCTTGGGAGAGTCGGGCAAGGGTGGCGGGCTGCCGCCCGGCGACCCGCATGGCGGAGTCGCCGCGGCCGATGCCGCACACGGTCCGGTTGCCGTACATGTCGTTGAGCGTGGCGAACGTGGAGGCGGTCACCTCCCAGCTGCGGGTGGCGGGGTTGGTGACCATCGGGCCGACGGTCATCCGCTCGGTCTCGGCGAGGATCCGGCTGTAGATCACGAAGGGCTCCTGCCAGAGCACGCAGGAGTCGAAGGTCCAACCGTGGCTGAACCCGGCCTGTTCGGCACGGACCATCCGGTCGATGAGCAGTCGGGCGGGCGGGTCGGTCTGTAGCACGAGGCCGATGTCCATGAGGGTCTCCAGGCAAGGGGGTCGGGCCGGATCTCGAACGGGAGGGAAGGACTCAGACCAGGTACTGGCAGGTGTCCCGGCGCAGGAAGGTGCCGTGGCCGGCCCGCCCCAGCCACTCGCCGTCGTTCAGCACCACAGTGCCGCGCGACATCACCGTCCGCGCCCGGCCGGTGAGTCGGCGGCCCTCGTAGGCCGAGTAGTCGACGTTCATGTGGTGGGTCGCGGCGGAGACGGTCTGCACCGCCGTGGGGTCGTAGACCACCAGGTCGGCGTCGGCACCGGGGGCGATGGTCCCCTTGCGCGGGTGCAGGCCGAACATCCGGGCCGGGGTGGTGCAGGCGATCTCGACCCAGCGGCGCCGACTGATGTGCCCGTCCACCACGGCCTGGTGGAGCAGGTCCATCCGGTTCTCGACTCCCGGCAGGCCGTTGGGGATCTTCGAGAAGTCGCCCCGGCCCAGTTCCTTCTGGCCGACGAAGCAGAACGGGCAGTGGTCGGTGGAGACCACCTGGAGGTCATTGGTGCGCAACCCCCGCCAGAGCGCCTCCTGGTGCTCGCGTGGCCGAAGCGGCGTGCTGCACACGTACTTGGCGCCCTCGAAGCCGTCGGCGCCTTCCTCCGCGAGGTTGTCGGTGGAGAGGAAGAGGTACTGCGGGCAGGTCTCGCCGAAGACGTTGAGGCCCTCGTCCCGGGCCTGGGTGAGTTCCGCGAGCGCGGCGGCGGCGGACACGTGCACCACGTAGAGCGGGCTGCCGGCCACCTGGGCGAGCTTGATCGCCCGGTGGGTGGCCTCGGCCTCCAGCAGTTCGCGACGGACCTCGCCGTGGTACCGGGGGGCGGTCCTCCCGGCGGCCAGCGCCTGTTCGACCAGGACGTCGATGGCGATGCCGTTCTCCGCGTGCATCATGATCAGCCCGCCGTTGACGGCACCGCGCTGCATGGCGCGCAGGATGCGGCCGTCGTCGCTGTAGAAGACGCCGGGGTAGGCCATGAACAGCTTGAAGGAGGTGGACTCGCCGGAGTCCACGAGGGCGTCCATCTCCTTCAGCACGGCGTCGTTGACGTCGGAAACGATGGTGTGGAAGGCGTAGTCGACGGCGCAGTTGCCCTCCGCCTTGGCGTGCCAGCTGTCCAGGCCCTCGCGCAGCGAACCGCCGACCGGCTGGACCGCGAAGTCCACGATGGTGGTGGTGCCGCCCCAGGCGGCCGCGCGGGTGCCGGTCTCGAAGGTGTCGGAGGCCGCGGTCCCGCCGAACGGCAGCTCCATGTGGGTGTGGGCGTCGACGCCGCCCGGGATGACGTAGTGGCCGGTGGCGTCGATGACGGTGTCGGCGCTCCAGGCCTCGGCTGCGGAGCTGCCGGTGGCGGCGAGGGCGGCGATGCGCTCGCCCTCGATCAGGACGTCGGCGTGGAGTTCCTCGGTGGCCGTGATGACGAGGCCGCCGCGCACGACCGTGCGCCGGTGCGGACCATGGGCGGCCCCCACCTCGTTGGTGGTCATCTCGCTGCTCCTCACGCCTCGGCGAGCGGTCCGTAGGCGTCGGGCCGGCGGTCGCGGTAGAACGCCCACTGCTGGCGGACCTGTTCGATCAGGCCGAGGTCGAGGTCGCGGACGACGAGTTCCTCCTCCTTGTCGGAGGCGACGTCGCCGACGAACTGGCCGCGCGGGTCGACGAAGTAGGAGGTGCCGTAGAAGTCGTTGTCGCCGTACTCCTCGGTGCCGACGCGGTTGATCGCGGCGACGAAGTACTCGTTGGCGACGGCCGCGGCGGGCTGTTCGAGCTGCCAGAGGTAGCCGGACAGGCCGCGGCTGGTGGCGGAGGGGTTGTAGACGATCTGCGCGCCGGCCAGGCCCAGGGCGCGCCAGCCCTCGGGGAAGTGGCGGTCGTAGCAGATGTACACCCCGACCTTGCCGACGGCGGTGTCGAACACCGGCCAGCCGAGGTTTCCGGGCTTGAAGTAGTACTTCTCCCAGAAGCCCTTGACCTGCGGGATGTGGTGCTTGCGGTACTTGCCGAGGTAGCTGCCGTCCGCGTCGATCACGGCGGCGGTGTTGTAGTAGACGCCGCTCTGCTCCTCCTCGTAGACCGGGATGACCATCACCAGCCCGAGTTCGCGGGCGAGGTCGCGCATCCGGCTCACGGTCGGGCCGTCCGGGACGGCCTCGGCCCAGCGGTAGTGCTCAGCCTCCTGGACCTGGCAGAAGTACGGGGAGTTGAAGACCTCCTGGAAGCCGATGATCTGCGCGCCCTGGGCCGCGGCCTCGCGGGCGTATCGCTCGTGGAGGGCGATCATGCTCTCTTGGTCACCGGTCCAACGGGTCTGGACGAGCGCGGCACGGACGATCTGCGACATGGGTACCTCCGCAACTCCGCGGTCCGGCCGTGCGGTCGGGCCCGCGGTCTGAGGGTTGACGGGGCGGGTCTTACCTGTGGGTCCGCTCGGGGAACCGCAGGGTCTGCGTGCGTGTGTGCGTGTGTGCGTGTGTGCGTGCGGGTGGTCCACACACGTACGGTCTACGTGCGTAGAAAGCGATCAGTAGACGGTAGGCCTGGCCTCGGTGGCCTGACAATACGTTGGTGCGAAAGCGTCTGGGGCGATCTCATCGCGCGGACACGCGGGCGGCCAGGGGTGCGGTCCAGGTGGCGGTCCGAGGTACGGGTCCGAGGTACGGGTCCGAGGTGCGGGTCCGAGGTGCGGGTCCGGGGTGCGATGAAAAGCTGATCTACCCCGGGAGTCCCCTTCTTACTCGTACGGGTGGCAACGGACGGCCTCGGGACGCGAGCGGCTCGGCTTGACTTCGTCAGGTTCGCTCCGGAAGGATCCGGCGCATGGAATCCGGCGCCACTCTGGTCTGCCGCCTGCACGTCGATCTGCGACGCCAGGCGAGTTCCATCTGTGCCTGTTGACCTTGACTTCCCCCGCCGGTCCCGCTCTGTGACGTCTGCCAGGGCCCGCGCCGCGCACCCGCATCCGCAGTTCTGAACCCCGCCCCGCCCCGGCGCACCCGTGCGTGCCGGACCGCCCCGTCGGCCCGCGCCCGTCCATCGCCGTCGGACGCCGGGCGCACTCCCCGACGTTCCCGCCGCACCCGAGGACGCCCTCATGACCCTGAGCCCAAGCCCGAGCCCGAGCCCGAGCATCAGCCCCGCCGACCGGTCGGCCACCGGCACCGGCGCCGACCCCGGCCCCGACAAGACGCCGTCCGCCACGGACACCCGCGCACCGCTCACCCCCGGCACCCTGCGGACCATTGTCCGGGAGCTGGCCGAGCGGCCCGAGGAGTGGATCCACCACGTCCGCCTCTCCACCGACGAGCGCTGGTACCGGCGCCTGGCCGCCGACGAGGACCACGAGGTGTGGCTGATCAGCTGGCTGCCCGGCCAGTCCACCGGCTTCCACGATCACGGCGGCTCGCGCGGCGCCTTCACCGTCGCCCTCGGCGAGTTGGAGGAGCTGTCCCTCGGCGGCCCGGAGCAGGGCCTGCTGATCCGCCGGATCCCGGCCGGCACCGCCCGCGCCTTCGGCCCCGAGTACGTGCACGACGTGCGCAACACCGCCGTCGGCCCCGCCGTCACGCTGCACGCCTACTCGCCGCCGCTGAGTTCGATGGCGCACTACGACCTGCGGGCCGGCGGGCTCGTCCGTACCTCCGAGGAAGGACCTGAACAGTGGTGACCACGATCGACGACCTGGTGGAGCGGGCCCGGGAGGGCGTCCACCGCCCGCGCGCCCACGAGGCGTACCGGGCCCAGCTGGACGGCGCGCTGCTGGTGGACATCCGCCCGGCGGCGCAGCGGGCGGCCGAGGGGGAGATCCCCGGCTCACTGATCATCGAGCGCAACGTGCTGGAGTGGCGGCTCGATCCGACGGGCAGTCACCGGATTCCCGAGGCCTCGGGCTACGACATCGAGGTGATCGTGGTCTGCTCCGAGGGCTACGCCTCCAGCCTGGCCGCCGCCTCACTGCGCGAGCTGGGGCTGCACCGGGCGACCGACCTGGACGGCGGTTTCGTCGGCTGGGCGGCCGACGGGCTGCCGATCCGTCAGGGCGGCTGAGCCGCCCGGGGCGGCCGAGCTCCACCTGACGAAGTCGGCCTCGGTCGTGCGCGCCGGGCGGCAAATCAAAGACAGAAGATGATGAAGGTCATAGTCTGATCAGAGTTTCCGCCGGTCCGACACTGGGCAGCCACGCGGGCGGAAGAACGCCCGGACGGTGAAGCCCGACAAACACCGCACCTACCCACACCGGCGGTTTGTCGACAAGCCGCCACGAACCGAACGACGACCGACCCAGGCGCCGCCTCACCGGGGCGCCCTGACGAGGAAACTCCCTGTGATCAGATTCGAGGGCGCCGGAAAGCGCCACCCCGACGGGACCATCGCCGTCGAGAGCCTGGACCTGGAGGTCCCGACCGGACGGATAACCGTCCTGGTCGGGCCGTCAGGCTGTGGAAAGACCACCCTGCTGCGCATGGTCAACCGGATGGTCGAGCCCACCTCGGGCCGGGTGCTGCTGGACGGCACGGACGTCGCGGAGCTGGAACCCGCCAAACTCCGCCGTGGCATCGGATACGTGATCCAGCAGGCCGGACTGTTCCCGCACCGCAAAGTGATCGACAACATCGCCACCGTCCCCTACCTGCTCGGGTGGGACCGCAAGAAGGCCCGCGCCCGCGCCGCCGAACTGCTCGAACTGGTCGGGCTCGCACCGGAGACCGCCAAGCGGTACCCGTTCCAGCTGTCCGGCGGCCAGCAGCAGCGGGTCGGCGTGGCGCGTGCGCTGGCCGCCGACCCGCCGGTGCTGCTGATGGACGAGCCGTTCAGCGCGGTCGACCCGGTGGTGCGGGCCGGGCTCCAGGAGGAGCTGCTGCGCCTCCAGTCCGAGCTGCACAAGACGGTGCTGTTCGTCACGCATGACATCGAGGAGGCCGTCCGGCTCGGCGACCAGGTGGTGGTGCTGCGCGAACACGGCCGGATCGCCCAACTGGCCGACCCGCACACCCTGCTCACCACCCCCGCCGACGAGGGCGTGGCCGCCTTCCTCGGCCGCGACCGGGGCCTGCGCGGCCTCGGCCTGCGCCCCGCGAGCAGCGTCGAGCTGCGCCCGGTGGCCGACGGACTCCGGTACGGGAGGTGGGAGTTGGCCCTGGACGACGGGCGCCGCCCGATCGGCTGGATCGACCGCGACGCCGTCACCGCCGAACTGCACCCGGCGGCCGGCTTCCGTCCGGACACCGACACCCTGCGCACCGCGCTGGACGCGGCCGTCCTCTCCCCCGCCGCTGTCGCGGTCGCGCTGGACGCCGACGGCCGGGCCACCGGCACCGCGAGCCACGAGGCCGTCCTCGCCGCGCTCCGGCCCGACGGCGCTGCTTCGCCCGGCGGCGCCGGTTCACCTGACGCCACCGGTTCGCCCGATGCCACCGGTTCGCCGGCCGCTGACGGCGCCGGCAGCACGGTCAAGCCCGGCACCGAACCCGACGCGGCGGGCAGAACGGACGGAGCCGACGGTGGACGATGAACCGATCGTCCGCTGGTACTGGATCGGCGACCACCTCGGCTACCTCGGCCACCTGCTCGCCGACCACGCCGTGATCGCCCTCCTCCCCGTGCTCATCGGCCTGCTGCTGGCCGTCCCGCTCGGCCTGGCCTGCGCCCGCTTCCCCCGGCTCTACCAGCCGCTGTCCGCCGTGTTCAACATCGTGTACGCGCTGCCCTCGCTGGCCGTGTTCGTGGTGCTGATCCCGTACACCGGCCTCGCCACCCAGGCGACCGTGATGATCCCGCTCACCTTCTACGCCCTCGCCGTGCTGCTGCCGACCACCGTGGACGGGCTGCGCGCCGTCCCGGACGCCGTCCGGCAGGCGGCCACCGCGATGGGGTACGGGCCCTGGCACCGGCTGACCTCGGTCGAGCTGCCCGCCGCCGTGCCGTACCTGATCGCCGGGCTGCGGGTCGCGGCGGTGTCCAGCATCTCGCTCGCGAGCGTCGGCGCGCTGGTCGGGCGCGGCGGGCTCGGCTACCTGTTCATCGACGGCTTCCAGCGCACCTTTCCGACCCCGATCGTGGCCGGCATCGTGCTGATCGCCGCCCTGGCGCTGGCCGTCGACGTGGTGCTGGTGGTCGCCCGGCGGCTGCTCGCGCCCTGGGCCGTCCGGGAGAAGGGAGCCGGCTCGTGAACTGGTGGAACTGGCTGAGCGACTTCTTCACCTCCCCGGACCACCGCAGCGGGCCGGACTCGATCCTGCACCGGGTCTCCGAGCACCTGCTGTTCTCGGGCGAGGCGCTGCTCTTCGCGACACTGCTCGCCGTCCCGCTCGGTCTGCTGATCGGCTACACCGGGCGCGGCGTCACCCTGGTGACCGCGTTCGCCGGCGCCGCCCGCGCCCTGCCGACGCTCGGTCTGGTGACGCTGGCGGTGCTGCTCGCCGGGGTCGGCGACACCGCCGTCCTGATCCCGCTGGTCGCGCTCGCCGCGCCGCCGCTGCTGGTGGCCGCCGTCGAGGGGGTGCGCGGCACCGACCCGGACGTCCGGGACGCCGCGCGCGGCATCGGACTGACCCATCCGCAGGTGCTGTGGCAGGTCTGCCTGCCCTCGGCCGCGCCGACCCTGCTGGCGGGCTTCCGCACCGCGACCGTCCAGGTGATCGCGACCGCCACGGTGGCCGCCTACGTCGGCCTGGGCGGGCTCGGCCGCTACGTCATGGACGGGCTGGCGACCCGCCAGTACGCCGTGACGGTGGGCGGCGCGCTGCTGGTGGTGCTGCTCGCGGTCGCGGCCCAGCTGTTCTTCTCCCTGCTCGCCCGGTTCGCGCTCCCGGCCGGAGTGCGCGCCCAGCAGCGGGCCCACTGAACCCCTCTTCCATCCCTCCTCTCCTGTTCCGGAAGGACATCTGTCACCATGTCGACAATGAAGCGAAGCCGTCGCGCCGTCGTCCTCGGCACCCTCGCCGCGCTCGCCCTCGGCGCCACCGCCTGCGGCTCCTCCGGCAGCAGCAACCCGCTCGGCGAGGGCTCCGGCGCCACGACCTCGGCACCCGGCACGGCCGGCACGGGCGGCTCGGGCGGCTCGGGCGCTTCCGGGGGGACGGTGGTCGTCGGCTCGGCGAACTTCCCGGAGAACGTCCTGCTCGGCTCGATCTACTCGCAGGCGCTCAAGGCCAAGGGCGTCAAGGTCGAGGAGAAGTTCAACATCGGCAGCCGCGAGGTGCTCTACGGGCAGTTGCAGAGCGGCAACCTGACCGTCCTGCCGGAGTACAACGGCTCGTTGCTCGCCTACCTGGACGCCAAGTCGACCGCCGTCACCACCCAGGACGTGGACGCGGCGCTCGCCAAGGCGCTGCCCGCCTCGCTGGGCATCCTCGACCCCTCCCCGGCCGAGGACAAGGACTCGCTCAGCGTCAGCCAGGAGACCGCCGACAAGTACAACCTCAAGAGCATCGCCGACCTCGCCGCCAAGGCCGGCGAGTTCACCATCGGCGGGCCGCCGGAGTTCAAGAGCCGCCGCGAGCAGCAGCTCAAGGACGTCTACGGGCTGACCTTCAAGGAGTGGAAGCCCACCGGGGACGCCACCGCGAACGCGCTCAAGGACGGCAGCATCCAGGTCGGCAACGTGTTCACCACCGACCCGAAGATCGTCCAGTACAAGCTCGTCCCGCTGTCCGACCCGAAGAACATCTTCGGCGCGCAGAACGTCACCCCGCTGGTCAACAAGGCCGGGGTGGACGCGACCGCGACGGCGGCGCTCAACGCGGTGTCGGCCAAGCTCGACACGGCCGGGCTGACGGCGCTGATGAAGCGCGTGTCGGTGGACAAGGAGGACCCGTCGACGGTCGCTAAGGACTGGCTGAAGTCCAACGGCCTCGCCTGACGGGCTCGGCGGACGGGCTCGGCGGACGGGCTCGGCGGACGGCGGCCCGGAGGAGCATCCTCCGGGCCGCCGTCCGTCGTCCGTCGACCATTCGAAGGACCTTCCCTTCCGCGCCGCGAACATGACAGTCTGGGCGCCATGCGCACTCGTCTCCTCGCCGCCACCCTCACGGCACTCGCCGCGGTGAGCCTCGCTGCCTGTTCCAGCTCCGGATCCGGCTCGGACAAGGCCACCTCCGCGGCCGGCTCCCCCACTGCCTCCGCCGCCGCGACCGCCTCGGCCACCGCGCCTTCCGACGCCGCCACGCCCACGGCTTCCGCGCCCGGCTCGGCCGCCCCCACGGCCGACGGCGCCACCGGCGCGCCCGCCCCGCCCGCCGACGCCTCGGGAGCCTCCGCGCCGGCCAAGCCGGCGCCGCCCGCGGACGCCGGACTGCCCGCCAAGCCGAACGCCGACCTGACGACCAAGCTGGTCGCCGCGCTGGACGCGATCGACCCGGCGATCGTCGGCGGCAAGCCCGACAAGGCCGTGGACCGGGCCCGCAACCAGTGCCAGTCGATCTACCAGTTCCCCAAGGACAAGCAGAAGTTGACCGATCTGGCCAACCAGCGCTTCACCTCCTCCGACCACCCGCAGGGCTTCGGCCCGGAGACCGCCGCGAAGATCAACGAGGCTCTGCTCGCCACGCTCTGCCCGCCGGCGCACTGATCCGGCCAGACCTGCGGGGCTACTCACCCGCATGGACCCCGCCGCACTGCGGCACCATGGACCGCCCGGTGTCCTGAGCGCCGGGCCACCCGTGGCCGTGCCCCTTCCCAGGGTGCGCGGCCACGGCCTTTTCGTTTCCGGACCTTCCCGCCACCACCGACCGTCACCCCGGCGGCCCGACACTCCGACCGCCCGACACCCGGCCGCCCCGGGCGTCCATCCACCCCCTTCGGCCACGCGGACCGTATGCTGACGAACTGTTAGGACTCTTGACAGACCAGTGGTCTAGTCCAAACATAAGCATGTCGATCCGACCGGGATGCACTGTGGGGGTGTGACCACCGGCGGCTGAGGCACTGCCTTGCCCTGATCCGCTCCACCCCCGCTCCGTACGACGCGCGCACCCGCACCGCCACCCGCGTCCACGCGAGTCGGTGGGCCTTCGCACGCCCGTACTCCCGCACTCCCGATATCCGACTCCTCGGCCCGGGACCGCCCGGCCGCCCCCACACGGCCACCCCGCCCGGACCGACCGCACGTCCCCAACGTCCTGCCCCACCACGTCTGTTGGAGAATCCATGCGCCTTCGCAGAACAGTCCAGGCCGCGCTGACGGCCTGCGCCACCCTGGCCGCCTCGGCCGGACTGGTCGCCGCCGGGACGGGCACCGCCCAGGCCGCCACCCCGCTCCCCACCCGGGTCTTCGCCCCCTACTTCGAGGCCTGGACCGGCCAGAGCCCGGCCCAGCTGGCCTCGCAGTCCGGCGCCAAGTACCTGACCATGGCGTTCCTCCAGGCCAGCACCAAGGGCTCCTGCACGCCGTACTGGAACGGCGACACCTCGATGCCGGTGTCCTCCTCGACCTTCGGCGCCGACATCGCGACCATCCGCGCCAACGGCGGGGACGTGATCCCGTCCTTCGGCGGCTACACCGCCGACAACACCGGCACCGAACTGGCCGACAGCTGCACCGATGTCAACCAGATCGCTGCCGCGTTCGAGAACGTGATCACCACCTACGACATCAGCCGGATCGACCTCGACATCGAGGACAACTCGCTGACCAACACCGCCGGGATCGACCGCCGCAACAAGGCGATCAAGATCGTGGAGGACTGGGCCGCCGCCAACGGCCGGAACATCCAGTTCTCCTACACGCTGCCCACCACCACCTCCGGGCTGGCCAGCAGCGGGCTCGCGGTGCTGAAGAACGCGGTCACCAACAACGCGCGGATCGATGTCGTCAACATGATGACCTTCGACTACTACGACAACGCCGCGCATGACATGGCAGCCGACACCCAGACCTCCGCGCAGGGCCTGTACAACCAGCTCGCCAAGCTGTACCCGTCCAAGACCCCCGCCCAGCTGTGGGGTTCGATCGGGATCACCGAGATGATCGGCATCGACGACTTCGGTGCGGCCGAGACCTTCACCGTGGCCAACGCCAACACGGTGTACAACTGGGCGGTGTCCAAGGGCATCAACACGCTGTCCTTCTGGGCGCTCCAGCGCGACAACGGCGGCTGCGTCGGCAAGGCCGGCGACGACAACTGCTCCGGGATCAGCCAGAACACCTGGGACTTCAGCCACATCTTCGCGCCGTTCACCAGCGGCTCGACGGTGAGCAACGACTTCTCGGTGTCGGCCAGCCCCAACTCGGCCACCGTCACCGCCGGTTCGTCCACCTCGTCGACCATCGCGACGGCCGTGACCGCGGGTTCGGCGCAGAGCGTCAACCTGACGGTCAGCGGCGCCCCGGCCGGCGTCACCGCCACCGTCACCCCCGGCAGCGTCACCGCCGGCAACAGCGCCACGCTGAACATCAGCACCACCTCCTCGGTGGTGCCCGGGAGTTACCCGATCACGGTCACCGGCGCGGCGGCCTCCGGCAGCCACACCAGCACCTTCACACTGAACGTCACCGGCACCCAGCCCGGCAATGACTTCTCGGTCGCGGTGAACCCGAACTCCGGTACGGTCGCCGCTGGTTCCTCCGCCTCCGCCGCGATCGCGACGGCCGTCACCTCGGGCTCGGCGCAGAGCGTCAACCTGACGGTCAGCGGCGCCCCGGCCGGCGTCACCGCCACCGCCACCCCCGGCAGCGTCACCGCCGGCAACAGCGCCACGCTGAACATCGCCACCACCTCGGCCGCGGCCGCGGGCACCTACCCGCTGACCGTCACCGCCACCGGCGCCTCCGGCAGCCACACCGCGACCTACTCGCTGACCGTCACCGGGACCGGCCCGACCACCGGCCTGGTCAACGGCGACTTCGAGAGCGGCAGCCTGAGCCCGTGGACCTGCCAGAGCGGCGGCGCCGTGGTCTCCACCCCGGTCCACTCCGGCACCCACGCGCTCCAGGCCGCGGCCACCGCGAGCCAGACCGGCGAGTGCTCCCAGACCGTCACGCTGAAGCCCAACACCAGCTACACCCTGAGCGGTTGGGTGCAGGGCAACTACGCCTATGTCGGCGTCAGTGGCGGTGCCACCGCCAGCGCCTGGACCAGCTCCGCCGGCTGGACCAAGCTGTCCGTCCCCTTCACCACCGGCGCCAACGGCACCGTCACCGTGTACCTGCACGGCTGGTACGGCCAGGGCACCGTGTACGGGGATGACTTCTCCATCGCCTGAGTCCGCAACGGGTGACGAATGACAGATGACAGCTGACAGATTTCAACATCTGTCAGCTGTCATCTGTTTTCTGTTCGCTGTTCTCTGTTACCTGTTCTCTGTTACCTGTCTGCTGTTACCTGTCTGCTGTTACCTGTTCGCTGTCACCCGTCCGCTGTCACTTGTCCGCCGGCCGGCACAGCGCCAGGTACGCGATCGTCGCCAGCACCCCGCAGACCAGGACGACCACCGCCAGCAGCACCGCCGACGGCTGGCCGCCGAGGCTGCTCAGCGGCGCGACCACGGCACCGCACAGGAAGTTGCCCGTCCCGAGCAGCGCCGACGCGGTGCCCGCCACCTGCGGCTCGACCAGGCCGAGCGCCTCGGCGGCGGTGTTCGGCAGGAGCACCCCCAGGCTGCCCATCATCACGAACAGCGGCGGGCAGAACCCGGCCAGCCCGAAGTCCCACACCGTCGTCAGCAGCACCAGTGCCACCCCTGCGGCCACGGTCGCCCCGAGGCTGCCCAGCATCAGCGACCGCTGCGTGAAGCGCGGCGCCAGCACCCGCCCGTTCAGCTGGGTCATCACCACGATCGCGACGGAGTTCAGCCCGAACAGCAGGCTGTAGGTCTGCGGCGAGACGTGGTACACGTGCTGGAGCACCGTCGACGACCCGCTGATGTAGCCGAACAGCGCGCCGAAGGCGAGGGAACTGGTCAGCGCCAGTCCGAGGAACGGCAGGTTGCGCAGCAGCCGCCCCATCGTCCGCAGGGCCGCGCCCACCCCGCCGCGGTCCCGGGTCTCCGTCGGCAGCGTCTCGCGCAACACGCCGAACGAGACCAGGGTGAGCAGCAGCCCGAGCGCCGTGAGCACGCCAAAGGTGCCGCGCCACGAGGTGAACCGCATCAGCTGCGCGCCGATGATCGGGGCGAGGATCGGCGCCAGCCCGGATATCAGGGCAATCGAGGCGAGGAAGCGCAGCAGCGCGACGCCCTGGAAGCGGTCCCGGGAGATGGCCCGCCCGATCACCAGCCCGGCGGACCCGGCCGCGCCCTGGACGAACCGGGCGACGATCAGCACCGTCAGGTTCGGCGCGAATACGCACACCAGGCTGGACAGGGTGTAGAGGACGAGCCCCGCGAGCAGCGGTGGGCGTCGCCCGAAGCGGTCGCTGAGCGGCCCGAAGAGCAGTTGCCCGGCCGCGACCCCGAACATCGAGAAGGTCAGGGTCAGCTGGACGGCGGCCGGCTTGGCGACCAGGTCGTCGGCGATCGCGGGCAGGCCCGGCAGGTAGAGGTCGGTGGTGAGGGGGCCGAGCGCGGTGAGACCGCCGAGGGCGACGATCACCGCCAGGCCGGGGCCGACCTGGCGGATGGTGGGGGTGGTGCCGGGTCTGGCGGCGGCAGCGGTCGACGTGTCATCGGTGGGGCCGACGGTCGGGCCGGGCATGGTTCTCCTTGCGGACGGGGTGACGTGGGGTTCGTTCGCGCTCCGTCCTATCGCAGCCGGTCCCGGTTCCGACAGCGGGGGTACGTCCTGACCAGCCGTCGGGGCGCCTCGTGGGTGATCGTCCGTCGACCGGCCCGGCCCGCACACGACGACGGCCCGGCCCGCACCTTCCGGTGCCCGGCGGGCCGTTCCACTCCCGGTCAGGAGCCGGTCGGTGGGTCGGAGGGCAGCCGCCCACCTTGGCTCGATGCTCGGCGACGTGCTCGGGGCTCGGCGACGCACTCAGTGCTCGGCGACGCGCTCAGTGCTTGGCGACCTGCTCGGCGCGGAGCGCCGCCTGCATCGCCGCGCCGTCCTGCCAGGCGTAGAGCTGGTTGCCGGCCAGCGCCACGTTGTAGTGCCCGCAGGTGCCGCTGACCTTGGTCTCGACGCCCTCGGGGAACCATCCGGCCTTGAGCGACTCCGGCACCGGGTGCGCGCCCTTGCGCGGCAGCCCGGCCGTGCAGCCGACGGGCAGCCGCCCCTCCGGGAGGGTCGCGTGCAGCAGGCGGTCGTCACCCCTGGTGGACATCACGTACTGCACCCCGGAGGCGTTGTCGGGCAGCCAGGTCGGCATCGAGCGGCGGTCGGCCTTGGCCTGGGTCCCGGTCTCGTACGAGGCCTGCTGCTGGTGGTGCTCGTCGTACCAGTCGGACACCCGCGGGCCGATTGCCACGGCCGCCACGGCGACGGCCATGCCGGTGCCCGCGACTCCCAGCGCGACCTTGCTCACGATGCCCTTCATGCCCGACTGCCCTCTCCCTGTGGCGGCCTGTGCGGCCGTTGTCCCTGTGTCTGCGCGGCATGTCCCCGCCGGCCGGCTGCGGCAGGTCCGCGTCGTCGGCCCCGATCGGCGCGGTCCGCCGTCCGGTGTATCCATCGTGGCCCGTACGGACCCGTCGGATCGTCACCACCAGGTCGCGATCCTGCCTCCAACCCACGGGGTAGCTTCTCCACCTTCAGGCGTATGTCCTTCGGCGGAGACCCTGAGGACCGCGGGGCCCGTACCGGCCAGGGCCCCGATCGAGCCTTGCTCAAGCCCGGCGCCGTCGCAGCCCGGCGTGCTGCACTCGGGGCATCCGCCCTCCCCCGCCCGGCCCCCTGACCGGACCGGCCCCCCCCGGTTGCTCAGACGCCGGTTGCTCAGACCGCCCCCGGTACCGGCCGGGCGACCGGGAACGGACGGCCGTCGAGGGTCCAGTGCGGGTCGATCGGGCGCAGCAGCGAGGCGTACACCTGGGCGGCGACGTCCGGGTGGCGGATCTCGCCGGTGGGCGGGCCGGCCGGGATGCCGTGTCCGGCGCAGGCGACCCAGGCGGTCCGCTCCTCGTCCGTACGGCCGCCGTGGCCGCCGGCGTCCACGTGGCCGTGGTCGGTGACGACGATGACCGTCCACTGTTCCTCGGCGTGGGTGGCCCGGCCGCGGACGGCGTCCAGGAGGCGGCCCAGGCGCTCGTCGGCGGTGCGCATGGACGCGCGGTACTCGTCGCCGCAGCCCAGGAAGTGGGCGGTCTCGTCGACGGCGCCGAGGTAGACGAAGGAGGCCTCGGGGTCGGCGGTGCCGAGGACGTGGACGGCTTCCCGGGTGACTTCCTCGTCCACCGTCTCCCAGGCCTCGAGGGTGTCCTCGGCGGGGGCTACGTAGGAGAGCCGGCCGGGGGCGCGGAACAGCGGGCCGCCGGACTCGTTGATCATCAGCGGGTCCCAGCCGGCCGCGACGAAGGTGCGGCGGCGGTCGCCCCGGGCGAGCCGGGTGGCGAAGTCGGGGAACACGTCGAGCCGGTTGCCGCCCAGGTGGTTGCCCCAGACCCCGTGCTTGGCGGGCTCCACCCCGGTCACGATGGTGGTCCAGCACGGCCCGGACATGGTGGGGGTGCCGTCCGCGACGGTGACCGGCACCAGGAACCCGGCCTCGGCGACCTCCTGGAGACGCGGCATCGGCACCTGCGCCAGGTAGTCGTGGCGAACGCCGTCGATCCCGACGACGAGCACCCGGGGGCGGGGCCACTGGGCAGCGGACATGGCGGTGGTTCCTCTCGGTCGCGCGCATCCGGCCGCGCCCGTCCAGGGGCGCCGCCGACCGCGCCATGGTTCACCGCCCGCCGTACCGGTCGGCGTCGTGCCGCCGAACGCCGGGTGTCCGCGGGGTGTCGGGAAGTCGCGGGTCAGCTCTGTGCGAGCGGGCGAACGAAGCGGCGGTCGGCCCCGCCGAGTGCCGTCAGACGGTCCGGCGGCGCGCAGCACCACGTCCAGGACCCGTTGCTCGACCGGGTCGAACGGGTCGGCGATCGGGCCGACGTCCAGGGCGGCGACGAGCGGCCCGCCGTACCAGTGGACGGGCCGCCCGGCGAGCCGCTCCACCGCCCCCGGTCCGTCCAGGACGGCTGTGGTCAGACCGCGCAGGGCGGCGGCCTCGGCGAGCAGGGCGGTGGCGCTGGTCCGCTGGGCGGAGGTGAGCAGGACCCGACCGCCGGTGCCCTCCGGGCGCCGTCACGACTGGGGCAGGAACTCGTGGACGACCTCGATGCGGCCGACGATGTGCCGGTTGAACTCCCCCAACTCATTGGCAGGCACCCAGAGTTCGAGGATGGTGCGGCCGCCCGCCTGTCGCACGGGATAGCGGGCGAGGAAGGCGGTGTCCATCTCGAAGCGGGTGACGTAGCCGACGCCGGAGGCGGGCACGTTCCAATCCCGGGCTATCCGGATCGCGTAGTCCTCGTTGAGGACGGGGTAGAAGATCGGCTGCTCGGGCAGGCGGGGCGGCCAGGCACGCCAGTCGGCGGCCTCGACCAGGGCAAGCTCCTCGGGGCCGGTGGGGCGCCAGAGGGTGGTGGTCGGGGGCGCCGGCTGCGCGGTCGGGCTGGTCATGGCAGGGAACGGTAGCCGGGCCGTGACGGGCCCGGCCACCGGATTTCCGCTGGTCGAACGGTTCCGATCGGAGGTCGGGAGGTGCGGACGAGCGGTCAGCGGTCAGCGGTCAGCGGTCAGCGGTCAGCGGTCAGCGGTAGGCGGACTCGCCGGTGATGGCCTCGCCGAGGACAAGGGTGTGGATCTCGCTGGTGCCCTCGTAGGTGAGCACCGACTCCAGGTTGTTGGCGTGCCGCAGCACCGGGTACTCGGTGGTGATGCCGTTGGCCCCGAGGACGGTCCGGGCGCTGCGGGCGATTTCCAGCGCGGTGCGGACGTTGTTGAGCTTGCCGAAGCTGATGTGCGGCGGGCGGGCCGCACCCTGCTCCTTGAGGCGGCCGATCCGCAGGGCGACCAGGTAGGCCTTCTCGACCTCCAGCATCATCTCGACCAGCTTCTGCTGGGTCAGCTGGAAGCCCGCGATCGGGCGGTCGAACTGGATGCGGCTCTTGGCGTAGTCCAGGGCGGCGGTGTAGCAGTCGCGGGCGGCGCCGACGGTGCCCCAGAGGATGCCGTAGCGGGCCTCGTTGAGGGAGGAGAGCGGTCCGCGCAGGCCGACCACCCCGGGCAGTACGGCGTCCGCGGGGAGCACCACGTCGTCGAAGGCCAGCTCGCTGGTGACCGAGGCGCGCAGCGAGAGCTTGCCGTGCACGTCGGTGGCGGTCAGGCCGCGGGTGCCGCGCTCCACCAGGAAGCCGCGCACGCCCTCCTCGGTCTGCGCCCAGACCACGGCGACGTCGGCGATGCTGCCGTTGGTGATCCACATCTTGCTGCCGGACAGCACCCAGTCGCCGTTCTCGCCACCCTTGCGCACCGCCCGGGTGCGCATGTTGGCCGGGTCCGAGCCGAAGTCCGGCTCGGTGAGGCCGAAGCAGCCGATCAGTTCGCCGGCGGCCATGCCCGGCAGCCAGCGCTGCTTCTGCTCCTCGGAGCCGAAGGCGTGGATCGAGCGCATGGCGAGCGAGCCCTGGACGGAGACGAAGCTGCGCAGCCCGGAGTCGGCCGCCTCCAGCTCCATGCAGGCCACCCCGTACGCCACCGCGTCGGCGCCCGCGCAGCCGTAGCCGTCGAGGTGCATGCCCAGCACGCCCAGGGCGCCGAGCTCAGGGGCGAGTTCGCGGGCCGGGAAGACCCCGCGCTCGAACCAGTCGCCGAGGTGCGGGCGGATGCGCTCCTCGGTGAACCGGCGGACGGTGTCGCGGATCAGCCGCTCCTCGTCGGTGAGGAGGTCGCCGACGGCGAGCAGGTCGGACGGGTCGATCCGGGGCGGCTTCGTCATTGAAGCTCCTTGTACTCTCGGAACTCTCGGCGGAATATCGGGGAGTATTCCGCACCCGGACGGGGCGTGGGCGGGCGCGAGCGCGTGAGGATGGCGACATGTCCGACGGTGCGCGCGTGGTCGCCGATGGCACCGGCGAGTGACACGTAGAGGGGGAGCAGGACATGGCACGTTGGGCGCTGGTCGTCGAGGAGACGGTGGGCACCGGGCACGACCGGACCTGGGGCAACAGGGTGCTCGCCGAGGTCGAGGGCACGCGCGAGGAGGCCGTCGAGGAGCTGAAGCGGCTCGTCCCCTCCTACACCCCGCAGCATCCGTTCAGCAGCCGACGGCGGACGCTGCTCCGCGACGGGGACACCTACTTGCTGATCGCGCAGGGGAGCATGCGCGACTACCACTGCGTGTTCAAGGTGTGGGAGCTGCTCTGGGACAGCAAGCGTCCGGAGGTTCAGGCGGAGCGTCTGGCCGAAGGGACCGAGGCGAGCCCGGCGGACATCTGACACCTGGCGTCGGACGTCAGACGTCAGACGTCAGACGTCAGACAGATAACAGCCGACAGATAACAGATTTCAAACTCTGTCAGCTGTTATCTGTCACCTGTCACCTGTCACCCCACCCCGCAGAGCCGCAGCAGCGCCGTCGTCGCCGCGCCCGCGATGACCACCAGCGGGAACGGCGCCCGGCGCAGCGCGAGGACGCCCGCGACCAGTACGCCCGCCGGGCGGGCCCAGCCCGCGAAGCCGTGCCCTTGGGTCAGCGCCCCGGTCGCGACCAGGGCCACCAGCAGCACCGCCGCCGCGACGGCCAGCAGGTGTCGCAGCCGGTCCGAGAGGGCGAGCCGGCCACTGAGCAGCGGTCCGGCGAGCCGGAAGGCGTACGTCCCGACCGCGAGCAGCAGGACCGCGTACAGCGGCATCATCGGACCGCCTCCTTCTCTCCGTTCACCGCATGCGCGTCGTCCGCCGCCTTCCGGGTCGATTCCCCCGCCTCCGGCCGTCCCGCGAACAGCAGACCGACGAGGGCGAGCAGCACCGGCAGCCCGGCCGGAAGGAACGGCGTGGCCGCGACCGCGACCACCGCGCCGACCACCGCCGCCGTACGGGTGCGGCGGTCCGACAGCGAGGGCAGGACGAGCGCGAGCAGCACGGCGGGGAAGGCCGCGTCCAGGCCGAGCGCGTCGGTGTCGCCGATCAGCCCGCCCGCGATCGCGCCGAGCAGCACCGAGACGTTCCACACCACGTACAGCGCGATTCCGCAGAGCCAGTACGCCGCCCGGCGCCGCCGCGGCTCGTTCTGCTGGAGCGCGAAGGCGGCGGTCTCGTCCGTGAGTAGCTGCGCGCCGAGCAGGCGCCGCCACCGCGGGCCGTCGAGCACGTCGGCCACGGTGAATCCGAAGGGCAGCAGGCGGGCGTTGAGCACCAGTCCGGTGGCGACGGCGGCGAGGGCGCCGCCGCCGGAGAGGACCACCCCGACCGCCGCGAACTGGGAGCCGCCCGCGAAGACGAGGGCGGAGAGCGCGACCGGCACCCAGAGGGGCAGGCCACCGGAGACGCTGATCGCGCCGAAGGAGGCGCCGACGAGGGCGTCGGCGAGGCAGACCAGAGCGATGTCACGGACAGTGGCACGCTCCAGTGTTCGGAGCAACGGACGCATGTTCATTAGAGTGAACCCGCCCGCGCTTGTTCGTCAAGCCGAACGAGTGGACCGATCGGGCGAACGATGACGGTGCTGGCCGAGGTGGCCGACCGTGGCAGCATGAACGGCACCGATCGCACCGGGAGCACTGGACCGGGAGCGCTGGAAGGGGCCAGGAGGAAGCGTGAGTGGCAAGCATGAGTGACGAGACCAGCCCGGCCGCGGGGCCCGGCCACCCGGGCGGCAACGGCGACGCCAACGGCCACCCCCGAGGCAACTCCACCGGCCCTGGCGGCAGCGGGACCGAGCTGATCGGCCAGATCGCCGCCTCGATCCGGCGCGAGCGCGAGCGCAGCGGGCTCTCGATGGCCGAGCTGGCCCGGCGTGCGGGCATCGCCAAGTCCACGCTGTCCCAGCTGGAGTCGGGCGCGGGCAACCCCAGCGTGGAGACGCTCTGGGCGCTCGGGGTCGCGCTGAACGTGCCGTTCAGCCGACTGGTCGACCCGCCCCGCCCGGTGGTCAAGGTGATCCGGGCCGGCGAGGGCCCGGTGACCCACTCCGAGCGCGCCGACTACGCCGCCACCGTGCTCTCCTCCTGCCCGCCCAACGCCCGGCGCGACATCTACCGGATCGAGGCGCAGCCGGGTGAGACCAGGGCCTCCGACCCGCACATGCCCGGCACCGTCGAGCACGTGATGATCGGCGCCGGGCAGGCCCTGGTCGGGCCCGCCGAGGCGCCGGTCGAGCTGGGCCCGGGCGACTACGTGAGCTACCCGGGCGACGCTCCGCACGTGTTCCGGGCCCTGGCCCCGGACACCCTCGCGGTGATCGTGATGGAGCACATCTGACGCAACGTCACATGCGCCAACCCCGCCTCGGCTACTTCAACAGGCCGTCCAGGAAGGGATTTCCGAACACCCGGTGCGGATCGTGGCGGTCCAGGACGGCGACCGCCTCGTCCCAGCCCGGTCCGCCACCGGCCCGCAGGCTGTCCGGGATGACCCGGCCGAGCAGGTCGGGATCGGACCAGGCGGCGTCGGCGGTGTAGGCCCAGCCCTTGGACCACTCGACCCGCAGGCCCGCCCGGGTGCCGTCGAAGGTGCGCAGCAGCCACTGCTCCAACTCCCGGGCGAAGCGCTCCAGTCCGGGGGTGCCGGGGAAGGCGAGGACGTCCAGCCAGACCGCCGTGTCCCATTCCGGACGGTCGGCGCGCGGGCGCAGCGCGGACAGCAGCGGAGGTCGGGCGCCGGGGACCCCGCAGGAGGCCGGATCGTCCAGGCCGGTGACCCTGATCTCCACCGCGCCGTTCACCGGGAACTCGCCCCGGGCCTGGTAGCTGGCGAGCAACTCCCGGTAGTAGGCGGCGAATTCGCTCACCACCCACTGGAGGTCGGCGCGCTTGGTGAGGATCGCGTAGCCGTTGGCGGTGACCCGCAGGGTGGTCGGGCGGATGTACTGGAGCAGGGTGCGCGAGGGGCCCCAGAGGTCGGAGCGCAGTCCGCCGGCGAGCAAGTGGGTGAGCACCTCACCACTGAGCAGTTGGCGCAGCAGATCGCCGGAGAGCAGGAGGTCCGTGAGGTCCCCGGTGAGCGCCACCTTGGCGACCAGGTACTGGAGTTGGCCGAACAGCGGGGCCGATCCCCAGGCGCCGGTGATGATGTCGCCGGCGAGTCGGGCGACAGGCTCCGGAATGCTGTCAGAGAAGGGGTAGTTGTAGGGGTGGTCGACGGACAGTGAGGCGAGCGGCTTGTTCGGGGTGACGCTCCAGGTCTTGAGCCAGGGGTACTCGGTGTAGGCGAACCAGATCGCCTCGACCCGGCCGTCCCGCTCCACGAAGTCGGCGAGGGTGCGCGGTCCTCCCCCGCCCCCGAGGACGCCGCCGAGCACTCCGCCCAGTACGCCCCCGAGCACTCCGCCGAGCCCGCCGTCTCCCGTTCCCGCGCCCGTACCCGTACCCGTACCCGTACCCGTGCCGGATCCCGGAGCGCCGCTCGGGCGGGCGAACAGCTCGCTCGCCGGGATGTCGAGCCGGCTGACGCAGCGCAGCGGCCGGTCGGCGCCGGCCCGTAGCACCACCTCGGTGAGGAAGGCGCGGCCCAGGTGCACCAGGAAGGCGGCGCTGTCGGCCTCGGAGCGGCCGAAGGAGCGCAATGTGTAGCGGCCGGTGGCCGGGTCCAGGACCACGGCGGTGAGCCGGACGACCTGGTTGCTGACCGAGCCGTAGCCGTGCCCTTCCGGTCGCACCTCCCCCGCGGCCGGGACGGCGGTGCCGTGGCCGCCGATGGCGAGCACGCCGCCGACGGTGAGTTCGCCGGGGGCGGGGCAGGCGGTCAGGCCCAGACCCCGGCCGGCCAGGTGCGTGAGCAGGGCCTCCATGGTGGCGCCGGTCTGCACCCGGACGGTGGTGGGCGAGTCGACACTGATCGCGGTGAGGTACCGGCTGGTGTCCACCAGCAGGATCCGGGCGCTCTCCGGCGTCCCGGCGGCGACGGTGAGCGGTGCCCAGGTGTGCCGGTAGCCGGTGGCGCGCAGCCGCCAGCCGTTGGCGTGCGCCCAGTCGGCGAGGGCCGGGACCTCCTCGGGTGTGCGCGGCGCGCAGGTCCACAGCTGATCGGTGCGGATCTCGCCGGACCAGTTCTGGAAGACCCGCTGGTAGAGCTCGGTGCCCGCGGGCAGGGCGGGCGGCACCGGCGTGGCGGCCTGGGCGCTGTCCGGTCCGATGGTGCCGCGCAGCAGCCAGGCCGCGGCGCCCAGTGCCGCCGACCCGCCGAGCAGTTGCCGGCGGCTGAGGCCGCTCGTCGGGGCGGGACCACTCATCCGGGTGGTCCCCTCGTCTGCCGTCCCGGCGACGACTTCGCCCTGCCGGTGGTGTCCCGTGGTCATCCGTCCGCCCCTCTGTCCTGGTTCCCCCGGGGCCGAGCTGCGACGATCCGGGTCCGGCCGGTGTCCGCCCGGCCCACTCAGGAGCGTAGGAAGGTCCATATGACAGTCGGATGGATCCGCCCGGGATCTCACTCCTTCGAGTGAGATCGACCCGATCGACCACGAAATCCCCGGGTTCTCGGCCTCGATCCGGCGGGCACCACCGCCACCGGGTCCGAGCGGGCTCCTCCGCTCCTCGCGCTCCTTGCCCGGCCGGTTCACGGGCACATAGGTTGATCGTGATCACCCCCACCCGCCTGTCGGAGGCTTCGCCGTGCCCTCGTCCATTCCCTCGCCCGAGCCCGTGCCCGTGCCCGTACCCTCGCCCGAGCCCGAGCCCGCAGCGCCGAGCGTCGCCGCCGTCGCCGTCGCCGTCGCCCAGCCGGTCTGCGCCGCCGCCGGACGCCCCGACACCGTGTCCGAGAACGTCGCCCGGCACGCCGAGGCGGTCCGGGAGGCGGGCACCCGGCTGGTGGTGTTCCCCGAGCTGTCGCTGACCGGCTACGACCTGGCCGCGCCCGCCGTCGACCCCGCGGATGCCCGCCTCGCGCCGCTGGTGGCGGCCTGCGCCGCGACCGGCGCCGTGGCCCTGGTCGGAGCGCCGGTCGCCGAGGCCGACGGGCGCGAGTCCATCGCCACGCTGGCGGTCACCGGGGCGGGCGCCGAGGTCGTCTACCGGAAGATGCGCCTGCACGGGGCCGAGGTCGAGCGCTTCGCCCCCGGCGAGAAGCCCGTCGTCCTGGAGCTGGACGGCCTGCGGCTCGGCCTCGCCGTCTGCGCGGACGCCGCCGATCCGGCGCACGCCGAGGAGACCGCCGCGCTCGGCATCGACGCCTACGTCGCCTCCACCCTGTACGGGCCCGGCACCGCCCAGGCCGAACGGCGGGACGGCCACATGCGCGACCGGGCCGCCGCCCACGGGGTCTGGTGCGTGCTGGCGACTTGCGCGGGCGCCACCGGCGAGTATCCCGACAGTTCGGGCGGCTCCGGCGTCTGGGCACCGGACGGCGGCCTCGTCGTCCAGGCCGGTGCCGCCCCGGGCGAGCGGGTGCGCGCCGAGGTACCTCGAAGGCCGTAGTGCGCGGCGGGCGGCGGCCCGGCTCGGATCCGAATCCCGCACCGGAAATACCCTGGCCCCGCGCGCGGCTGTGGTGATCGAAGATCCGTCCCGGGCCGCTCGGGCCCGTACAGGAGGTGCAGCGCGCGATGGGTGAGAAGCAGGGGAAGCCGCAGGAGTACCGGATCGAGCACGACTCGATGGGCGAGGTCCGGGTCCCGGCCGACGCGAAGTGGCAGGCGCAGACGCAGCGGGCGGTGGAGAACTTCCCGGTGTCCGGCCAGCGGCTGGAGCGTGCGCACATCGCCGCGCTGGCCCGGATCAAGGCGGCCGCGGCCCGGGTGAACGCGCGGCTCGGCGTGCTGGACGGGGACACGGCGGAGGCGATCGCCGCGGCGGCCGAGGAGGTCGCGGAGGGGCACTGGGACGACCAGTTTCCGGTGGACGTCTTCCAGACCGGCTCGGGCACCTCGTCCAACATGAACACCAACGAGGTGATCGCCACCCTCGCCGCCGAACGGCTCGGCCGGCCGGTCCACCCGAACGACCACGTCAACGCCAGCCAGTCGTCCAACGACGTGTTCCCCTCCTCGATCCACATCGCCGCCACCGCCGCCGTCACCCACGACCTGGTCCCGGCGCTGGAGCACCTCGCGGAGGCGCTGGAGCGCAAGGCCGTCGAGTTCGCCGAGGTGGTCAAGTCGGGCCGCACCCACCTGATGGACGCCACGCCCGTCACCCTCGGCCAGGAGTTCGGCGGCTACGCGGCGCAGGTGCGGCACGGGCGGGAGCGGCTGCTGGCCACCCTCCCCCGGGTGGCCGAACTCCCGCTCGGCGGAACGGCGGTGGGCACCGGCATCAACACCCCGCCCGGTTTCCCGGCAGCCGTCATCGCGGAGGTCGCCCGGGCCACCGACCTGCCGCTGACGGAGGCGCGCAACCACTTCGAGGCACAGGGCGCGCGGGACGCCCTGGTCGAGCTGAGCGGCCAACTGCGCACGGTGGCGGTCGGGTTCACGAAGATCGCGAACGACCTGCGGTGGATGGGCTCCGGCCCGCGCACCGGGCTCGGCGAGATCAACCTGCCGGACCTCCAGCCCGGTTCGTCGATCATGCCGGGCAAGGTCAACCCGGTGATGCCCGAGGTGGTGCTGATGGTCGCCGCCCAGGTGGTGGGCAACGACACGACGGTCACCCTGGCCGGCGCGAGCGGCAACTTCGAGCTGAACGTGATGCTCCCGGTGATCGCCCGCAACGTCCTGGAGTCGGTACGGCTGCTCGCCAACAGCGCCCGGCTGCTGGCGGACCGGACGGTGGACGGCATCACCGCCAACATCGAACGGGCCCGGGAGTACGCGGAGTCCTCACCCTCGGTGGTGACCCCGCTGAACCGCTACATCGGGTACGAGGAGGCCTCGAAGGTCGCCAAGCAGGCGCTGGCCGAACGAAAGACGATCCGTCAGGTGGTGTTGGAGCGCGGCTACGTCGAGCAGGGGAAGCTCACCGAGGAGCAGTTGGACGAGGCCCTGGACGTGCTGCGGATGACGCGTCCGTAGCGCAGCTGGTCAGCGGCACAGTGGTCCGTGACGCCGAGGTCCGTGGCACCGCGGTCTGTGACATGGCAGTCCGTGGCATGGCGGGCGTGCGGCGGGGGACGTGCGCCGGGGCGCGGTGGGCGGTGGAGCCCTCCGCGCCCCGGTCACGGGCTGCGGGGAAGATCAGCCCTTGGCGCGACCGGCCCGGCCGCGCCGCATCGATGCCCCGTTCGACGTCATGGTCGCCATCGAGATCGCCGCGAGGCCGAGCAGGAACATCACGGCGCCCACGATGATGCAGGTCACGATGTTCTTGCCGTGCGCGACGGACCCGGAGACGATCCAGGGAGAGATGATCGTCCAGACACCGAGCGCCGCGGCCGCCCAGGCCCGCGCGTGGGTGCGTTCGTAGGCCGATCCGTAGCCGGCCATGAGTGCCGTGTAGGCCAGACCCACGATCAGGCAGGTCACGGTCAGAGTGGTGTACGCGGTGAAGCCGACGATCCATGGCGATGCCGCCAGGAACAGGCCGGCCAGAACTGCCAGGGCTTCCACACCCTGGGCGCGAGGGGTCGAAGTGGCCCGCTCGTAGCGTTCGCGCAGTTCGACGATGTCCGGATGGTGCTCCATGCCCGTCGTCGGGATATGGGTTGCCACCGATACCACCTCCTGTGGTCGGAACCGGTAAGGCGCTTGCCCCGTACCTATTCTGGCTCTTATCGAACGTTTTGCACCCGATGAACGGGAATGACCGATAACCATCGGATCACGCCGGTGACCTGCGTCTCAACCGATCGGGCCGCCATTGCCTATGCAACTCGTTGCATAGCAGGATGCGGCCATGGCACTGGAGCACGCGATCCTCGTCTCACTGCTGGAGCAGCCCGGCTCCGGCTACGAGCTGGCCCGGCGCTTCGACCGCTCGATCGGACGCTTCTGGACCGCCACCCACCAGCAGATCTACCGGGTGCTACGGCGGATGGAGGCGGACGGCTGGGTGTCCGCACGGGAGGTCCCCCAGGAGGGGCGCCCGGACAAGAAGGTCTACTCGGCGGCCGAGGCCGGACGGGCCGCGCTGGCCGACTGGCTGCGCGAACCGGTCGACCCGGAGACCGTCCGGCACGAGCTCGCGGTCAAGATCCGGGCCGCCGCCTTCGACGATCCGGCCGCGCTGGTCTCCGAGGTCGAACGGCACCGCGACAGCCACGCCGCCCTGCTCGCCCGCTACCTGCACGGCGAGCAGCGGGACTTCCCCGACCCCGCCGCGCTCGACGCCCGGCAGGAGTTGCAGCACGTGGTGCTGCGCGGCGGCATCGAGTACGAGCGGATGACCATCGCCTGGCTCGACGACGTGCTCGCCACCCTGCGCCGCCTCACCACCCCGATCACCCCGATCACCCCCGAACCCTCGAACCCCGGGAGCCCCTCGATGCTCTTCAACCCGCGCAGCTACGACCCCGCACAGTTCGACGAGCCGACCCGCCGGCTGCTGCGCGCGACGGTCGACTGGTTCGAGTCCCGCGGCAAGAAGGCTCTGATCGACACCTACATCGACCGCAGCTGGTACGCCGACTTCCTCGAATTCGCCGCGAAGGAGGGCCTGTTCGCGGAGTTCCTGACCCCCGCCGCGGCCGACCCCGACAAGCGCTGGGACACCGCGCGAATCGCCGAGCTGAACGAGATCCTCGGCTTCTACGGCCTCGGCTACTGGTACACCTGGCAGGTCACCATCCTGGGCCTCGGCCCGGTCTGGCAGAGCGAGAACGAGGCCGTCCGCGCCCGCGCCGCCAAGCTCCTCGCCGAGGGCCACGTGATGGCCTTCGGCCTCTCCGAGCGCACCCACGGCGCCGACATCTACTCCACCGACATGATCCTCACCCCCGACGGCGAGGGCGGCTTCACCGCGACCGGCTCCAAGTACTACATCGGCAACGGCAACGTGGCCGGCCTGGTCTCGGTGTTCGGCCGCCGCTCGGACGTCGAAGGCCCGGAGGGCTACGTCTTCTTCGCCGCCGACAGCCGCCACGAGGCGTACCACCTGGTCAAGAACGTGGTGAACGCCCAGATGTACGTCAGCGAGTTCCACCTGGAGGACTACCCGGTGCGCGCCGAGGACGTACTGCACACCGGGCAGGCCGCCTTCGACGCCGCGCTCAACACCGTCAACGTCGGCAAGTTCAACCTCTGCACCGCCTCGATCGGCATCTGCGAGCACGCGATGTACGAGGCCGTCACGCACGCCCACAACCGGGTGCTGTACGGCAAGAAGGTCACCGACTTCCCGCACGTGAAGCGGGAGTTGACCGACGCGTACGTCCGCCTGGTGGCGATGAAGCTGTTCTCCGCGCGGGCCGTGGACTACTTCCGCACCGCCTCCCCCGAGGACCGCCGCTACCTGCTGTTCAACCCGATGACCAAGATGAAGGTCACCACCGAGGGCGAGAAGGTCATCGACCTGATGTGGGACGTCATCGCGGCCAAGGGCTTCGAGGCGGACACCTACTTCGACAAGGCCGCGAAGGACATCCGCGGCCTGCCGAAGCTGGAGGGCACCGTCCACGTCAACCTGGCGCTGATCCTCAAGTTCATGGGCAACTACCTGTTCGCCCCGGCCGATTACGCCCCGGTGCCGACCCGCCTGGACGCCGCCGACGACACCTTCCTGTTCCACCAGGGCCCGGCCCGCGGCCTCGGCGCGATCCGCTTCCACGACTGGCGCGCCGCCTACGACCGCCACGCCGCGCTGCCCAACGTCGCCCGCTTCCGCGAACAGGCCGACGGATTCTGCGAGTTGCTTCTTGCGAACGCGCCGAGCAAGGAGCAGCAGGCGGACCTGGACTTCCTGCTGGAGATCGGCCAGCTGTTCGCGCTGATCGTCTACGGCCAGCTGGTGCTGGAGCAGGCCGAGTTGACCGGACTGGACACGGAGGTCCTGGACCGGATCTTCGACGCGCTGGTCCGCGACTTCTCCGCACACGCCACCGAACTGCACGGCAAGGCCTCCGCCACCGAGGAGCAGGCCGCCTGGGCGCTGGCGAACGTCCGCCGCCCGGTGGCCGACGCGGCGCGGGACGCGCGGGTGTGGGAGCAGGTCGAGGCGCTCACCGGCGCGTACGAGATGCAGCCGTAGGACGGAGACGGGTAGGACCCCGGGGGGTGCCGGTCGGGCCGGCACCCCCCGGGTCACCGGTCCGGGGAGGTGCGGCCGTCGCCGAGGCCCATGTCGCGGGCCCGGGCGACGGCCTCGGCACGGGTGGCGACGTGCAGCTTCTCGAAGATGTGGGTGATGTGGTTGCGGACGGTCTTCTCCGCGACCACCAGCTCCCGGGCGATCCGCCGGTTGTCCAGCCCTCGCGCGACCAGGTCCAGCACCTCGGCCTCACGGGCGGTGAGCTCCGGGAAGAGCTGCCCCGCCTCGCGCATCCTCGCCCCCGCCAGCAGCGCGGTGATCCGCCCCGCCACCTCACCGCCGAACACCGCCCCGCCCGCCGCGACCGTCCGCACCGCGTGCAGCACTTCCTCCCGCCCGGCGCCCTTCACCAGGTAACCGCGCGCGCCCGCCTGGAGGGCGGCCAACAGGTTCCCGTCGTCGTCCGACATGGTCAGCATCAGCACCGGCGGCGGCGCCTCCTGGGCGACCAGGTGCCGGACGGCGTCCAGCCCGGAGCCGTCGGGCAGCGAGAGGTCCATGATCACCACCGTCGGACGGGACCGGGCGACAGCCTCCGGAACCTCGGCCACCCGCTCAGCCTCGGCGACCACCACGATGCCTTCCGCGCTCTCCAGCGCCGCTTTGAGACCCTCCCGGAAGAGCGGGTGATCGTCAACAATCAGTACACGGACGACCCTTTCCGAGACGGGGTCCGGAGGTTCCAGCGACTGTTCTTCATCCACGCGGGCGACACTATCAGCGGCGATCGCGTGACTTTCCGTGACATGCACGTGAACACCTCCGCGTGTCGGCCCACGTCGCGCCACGATCCGAGACCGGTGCCTCACGCACCCGGGACACCGGGCCGCCGAGGCTTGGGTCTCCCCAGGACCGGCGCCCCGCCGGCCGGACCCATCCGAGAGGTGGTGCCATGACGACGGCGATCTCTCCCCCGCGCCGCACACGGGCCGAGCGGCAGCTGGCGGCTGCGGCGGTGGTGACGGCGGTTTGTTTCGTCGTTGCGACGCTGTGGATCTGCTACGTACTCGTGCACTTGGGCGACCCGAGCGTTAACCCTCCCCGAAACCACCTCGCCGTCCTGATCTATGCCCTGGCGAGCGCGGGTGCAGGCATGCTGCTGCACGCACACCGACCAGGAAGCCCACTCGGTTGGGTCATGCTCATCTACGCCCTGACCCTCATCCTGCCCCGAGCGGCGGCTGCGCCAGTCTGGGTCGAGGTCTCCAACCCTGGCATCGTCAGCGCCACGTCGATCTTGGATGTAGCCCTCACTTCGGTCAACGCCGTGATTCTGTACTCATTTCCACTATGGCTCCCCAGCGGGCGCTTAACGACGCGGCGCTGGTGGTGGTACATCGGGGCCATCTCACTATGGGTGGTCCCGGAGGCGGTCATGGAGCTTGACCGCCAAACAGCCTATGGGCGGCACAACCCTCTAGCCGGTACCCAACCCGCACATTTCTTTTACACCACCATCGTGTCCCTCAACGGCCAGGACATGCTGGTCACCGATGGCCTAGTCGCGTTCGTCTCCACGATCCTGCTGGTCCGTCTGCTGCGGACACAAAATCGAGCCAGCGGGCTCGATACACGCCGGCATCAGCTGCGGGTGACGGCTATGCTCGCGGCCTACTTGCTCTGGACCGGAATGCAAGACCTGTACGAGCGGAATGTGTCCGAGCATTACTGGCTTAGTTACTCGCTACTTTCGAGCGCAGGTCTGGTCTGGGCAGCCGCAATGGGCTTCCTGGTCGTCCGCGACCAGGGCTGGCGACTCGACCGAGCGGCCCGTAATGTCCTGATCGGGCTGTTGCTGAGCACCGGAGTCACCGGGCTGTTCGTTGTGGCTGCCGCCGTACTGTCCAACTGGCTGGTACCGGGGCGCGGCGCGGCCGCCCTAGTTCTGATTTCCTTGGTGTACGCGCTCGGCGCCGCGCTTCCGCGGGCCGCACGACACGCTGTACTCCTGGTGGACCGGCTGTACTACGGCGAGCGAGCACAGCCGTATCAGGTGCTGCGATCGCTCGCAGGGCACGTGCGGCAGGTAGTAGCCCCGGAGCAGTTGGCAGTGGTGTTGTGCAAGACGGTCGCGGAGGAGCTTCGACTGCCCGGGGTCATGCTCTCCGTCGTCACCCGATCCGGATGTCGCACTCTGGCCACGACCGGGAAGCTGGACGGGCGCAGCCAGGACTTCCCTCTGATCCACAACGGGCTGAAGATCGGATCGTTGACTGTAGGGCTGCGCTCGGGCGAGCAGCGACTGGACGCCAGCGACGTCGACATCCTGCGTTCCCTCGCCGACCAGGCCTCGCCCGCAGTCGCTTCACTACGACTCCAAGAGGACCTTCAGGCCAGCCGGGAACAGATCGTCTCCGCGCGGGAGGAGGAACGGCGGTGGCTAAGGCGAGATATCCACGACGGACTTGGCCCCGCCCTGGCCGGACTCCGACTACAGGTAGACAATGCGGGCTCGGAAGCCAATGGCGGGCTCGCAGACACGTTGCATGGAGTATCGGACGGCCTGGGGTTGGCAATCAAGGAGGTCCGTCGGATCACCGACCGGCTCGGACCTGCACCGCTGGGCGAGTTCGGGCTGACTCAGGCGATCCGGCAGCTGGCAGATGCCTTCAGCCAGGCCGAGCTGAGCGTGACCGTGGAACTATCCCACGATCCGCTACCAGAGCTGTCGGCAGCCGTCGAAGTCGCGGCATATCGAATCACTGCCGAGGCACTCAACAACGTACTGCGGCACGCCAAGGCACGAACGGCACGGGTGTCGCTGCGGGTGGATGGTGAGTCAATGACTCTGACCGTGCAGGATGACGGAGTGGGCTACCAAGCGAGTCAGAGTTCACGCACCAACAGCGGCGGAGTGGGACTGCGTTCGATGGCAGACCGCGCGGCAGAGATCGGCGGTCGCTGCACGATCCAGTCCTTGCCCATGCGTAGGGGAACACAGGTGCTGGCCGTGCTACCGCGGTCGGCGGCCAAAACATAACAGGTGTGTGAGGACCTCAGAAAACAGCTGGCAGATTTCGAGAATCTGCCAGCTGCTGATGTCACCTCGACCGGGCTGAAGTCCGGTCTTGCTGGTCAAGTAGTGTGTGCTCCCCTACCCGGACCGCAGTCAATATATGAGGGCCTTACCCCTTCGCCTGGCTTCCCAACGGCACCAGTCGCCGGGGCTGATCTGGCAGCTTTGCGTCGAGCGACCGTCGTCGCGATCGCGCCGGCCAGCACGCCGGCCACGCTCATCACTGTGGTCCTGGTGTTCTTTGCCATGAGGTGGTGCTCCTTTGTCTCCAAGCAATCGATCCAGCTCGATCGCTCTGTTCTCAACCCTGCGGGTCGGCCTGCCCCAAGCGCATGGGCCTGCCGTCCCATTCCGGTCCCAAACCAGCGCCGGGGGCGCCGACGCGGCCGAGAACGGCGGTGACCGGGCCGCGTCGGCCGGCCCGGAGGCCGTACCGTTCGCCTTCCCGGATGTAGACCAAGTCGCCGGGGAGCAGCGGGGTTTCACCGAGTTCTCCGAGGAAGACGGCAGCCCCGGAAAGGAGCAGCAGGAAGGTGTCGGCCGCCCGGTCGCTATACGGGCCGCAGGTGGCGCCGGGGGCGAGGCGGACAGTGCCCACGTCGATCTGGCGCCAGCTCTGGGTGGGCGTCGAGTCCGAGCGCTGGGCCGGGATGGCGGCGCCGGGCGGGGTGGGACGGACGGTGAGCACGGTGGTGGGGGTGCCGCGGACGGCGGTGAGGCGGCTGGAGGTGCCGGGGCGGTGGTGCAGGGCCTCACCCGGGGTGAGGACGCGACCGGCTGCGAAGAGTCGGCCGGAGAGCACCACGGTCACCGATTCCACTGATTCGTAGGGAAGTTGCTCGACCCGGACGCCCGGCGGCAGCGCCTCGACGGTGAGTCCGGCGCGGACGGCGGGCCGCTGCTCGGGGTCGATCAGCCGCTGGAAGGCGGGCGCGGTGCGGGGGATGGCGGCGGGGACGAGTATCACGAGGGGTCTCCTCGATCGGATCCGGTCAGGGGCGGTCGCGGCGGGTGGCGCGGCGCCGGGCCAGGGCGGCCCGGGTGCCGGCGGGGTGCCGGGGGACGGCGAGGGTCAGGCAGAGCAGTTCCGCGCCGAGCGGTCCGGCTTCGAGGTGCAGCGCGCGGCCTCGGCGGGCCAGCAGTAGGTCTCCTTCGGAGGCCAAGTGGTCGGGCTCGTCGGAGAGTTGTCCGACGACGGCGGCGCCGCGCAGGACGTGCAGGACGGTCTCGGTGTCGGGCCGGCCCGGGAGGACGTGGTGGGCTCCCGGGCTCAGCCGCAGGTGGTCGAAGGCTTCGCAGGCGCTGGCCAGCATCGGGCGCCGGGCGAGGGAGCGGATCCGTACCCGTTCGCCGTTCGGGCCGATGACGACCATGGCGGCGCCGGTGTCGGTGGTGACGATCACCTGGGGTCACCTCCTTCGGAGGAGAGCGGGACGGCGAGCAGGGCGTGGAAGTACTCCAGTCCGGCCGTTCCGGCGGTCAGGACGGTGCGGGAGCCGAGCGGCAGCACGACCGCGGTGCCTTCGACGAGCGGCACGCCGGCCTCGGCGTCCTCGGGCTGCTCGGCGGCCCGTTCGGCGGCCTCGGGCAGTTCGGCGAGCCCGGAGCCGGCGGTGACGTACAGCGCGTGTTCGATGCCGTCGGCGGCCACCTCGGCGCGTTGGCCCGGGTCGAGTCGTTGCAGGCCGACCCCGCGCAGCGGTCCGGCGAGCAGGCGGCCGGGGTCGACGGCGCCTCGGCGGCGCAGGTCGGTGATGACGGTGCCCGGCATGGCGGGCGCTCCTTCCGGTCGCTGGCGGGCCCTGCGGTCCGCCTCCGGGATCCACCGTGCGCCGCCCGCTGTCCCGGCCACACGGGGGTGTCGTCCCGTCCGGCTCCCGGCCCGTTCCTACACGAAATCCCACGAAATCCCACGTGATCCCGGCCCGATCCCGACCCCCCTGCCATGTGCCACCACCCGACCACTCCGGGCCGCCCGGGAACGACGTACGGTGGAACCGGAGGCCGTGTCATGCACGTCACCGGAACCCACTTCACCCGCTTCGCCGACCGCACCGAGGCGGGCCGTCGGCTGGCCGCCCGCCTCGGCCACCTGGCCGGCCCCGACACCGTGATCGTGGCGCTGCCGAGGGGTGGTGTGCCGGTGGCCGCCGAGGTCGCGACGGCGCTCGGCGCGCCGCTGGACATCTGCGTGATCCGCAAGCTCGGCGTGCCCTACCAGCCCGAGCTGGGCATGGGGGCCATCGGCGAGGACGACGTCCGGGTGCTGAACGAGCAGGTCATCCGGTTCGCGACGGTCACCGACGACCAGTTGGCCGAGGTGGAGCGGCAGGAGCGTGCCGAGCTGGAGCGCAGGGCCCGCCGCTACCGGGGCGACCGGCCGCCCGCCGACCTGCGCGGGCGCACGGTGGTCGTGGTGGACGACGGCATCGCCACCGGGTCGACCGCCCGGGCGGCCTGCCGGATCGTCCGGGAGCGCGGCGCGGCGCGGGTGGTGCTCGCCGTGCCGGTCGCGCCCCCGGACTGGATCGAGCGCCTCGACGAGGTCGCCGACGAGCTGGTCTGCGTCAGCACACCGTCCCCGTTCTTCGCGATCGGCGAGTTCTACGCCGACTTCTCGCAGACCGAGGACGAGGAGGTGCTGCGGCTGCTCGCCGAGGTCGTCGACGGTCCGCCCGCGCACCCCGGCGCCGGGGTCGACCGGGAGTTGTCGCTGCCCGTCGCCGGGGTGCGCCTCGCGGGCCGGCTGACCGTCCCGGCCGGCGCGCGCGGGGTCGTCGTCTTCGCGCACGGCAGCGGCAGCGGCCGGCACAGCCCGCGCAACCGGTACGTCGCCGAGTACCTGAACCGCACCGGGCTGGCCACCCTGCTGTTCGACCTACTCACCGAGGCCGAGGAGCCCGACCGGCGGAACGTGTTCGACGTGGCGCTGCTGGGCGCCCGGCTGACCGCCGTCGCCCGTGAGCTCCTCGGGGACGGCGCCGACGACGCCACCGCGCCCGAGACCCGGGGCCTGCCGCTCGGACTGTTCGGCGCCAGCACCGGCGCCGCCGCCGCGCTGCACACCGCCGCCGAGCTGGGCCCGGCCGTGCGCGCCGTGGTCTCCCGGGGCGGTCGCCCGGACCTCGCCGCGCCGGACGCGCTGGCCCGGGTGCGAGCCCCGACGCTGCTCGTCGTCGGCTCTCTGGACCCCACCGTGCTCGACCTCAACCGGCAGGCCCGGAGCCGGCTGCGCTGCGAGACCGGGCTCGCGGTGGTGCCGCACGCGAGCCACCTGTTCGAGGAGCCGGGGACCTTGGACCGGGTCGCCGAGCTGGCCTCGGACTGGTTCCTCCGCCACCTCCCTCGTCCCACCGGCCCCGGAAGTACGTGAGCGTCCCATTGCGCAGACTTCCGGCATCACCCCCGCTGAGCAGCACATTTTGCCCAGCTGGCAGCGGGATTTTCTGACCAGCTTGTACACATTGAGCAGTCGAAAAACGACCTGTTGCCCAACCCCTCCGTCTGGAGCAAGCTCTCCGCAACCACACCGCCCACCCGTTCGCGGTGCGGTCGCGATCCAGCGGAAGCCTCGACTCCGAGGCCCGAAGTGGAGGAACGAGCGATGACCCCGCAGACCCACGCCCTTGAGTTGACCCCCGAGGAGCGCGAGGCCGGCCTTGACGCCGACCAGCTGCGCCGCCTCGTCGGCCTCGTCGAGCACGACGCGGCCGCCGACCCGTTCCCGGTGACGGCCCAGGACGCGGTCGTCTTCGTGGTCGGCAACGCCACCCAGACGGCCCAGTTCTACCAGGTCGTCTTCGGCATGGAGCTGGTCGCCTACTCCGGCCCGGAGACCGGCCGCCGGGACCGCAAGTCCTATGTGCTCCGCTCCGGCTCCTGCCGCTTCGTGATCAAGGGCGGCGTCCAGCCGGACAGCCCGCTGCTGGACCACCACCGCCGCCACGGCGACGGCGTCGTCGACCTCGCCCTGGAGGTCCCGGACGTCGACAAGTGCATCGAGCACGCCCGCGCGACCGGCGCCACCATCCTGGAGGAGCCGAACGACGTCTCGGACGAGAACGGCACCGTGCGCCGCGCGGCCATCGCCACCTACGGCGAGACCCGCCACACCCTGATCGACCGCTCCCGCTACCACGGTCCGTACCTGCCGGGCTACGTCGTCGCGCAGAGCAAGGTCACCCACCCGGAGGGCTCGCCGAAGCGCCTCTTCCAGGCCCTCGACCACGCCGTCGGCAACGTCGAGATCGGCCGGATGGACGAGTGGGTGACGTTCTACAACCGCGTCATGGGCTTCGTGAACATGGCCGAGTTCGTCGGCGACGACATCGCCACCGACTACTCCGCGCTGATGTCCAAGGTCGTCGCCAGCGGCAACCACCGGGTGAAGTTCCCGCTCAACGAGCCGGCCGTCGCCAAGAAGAAGTCCCAGATCGACGAGTACCTGGAGTTCTACACCGGCCCCGGCTGCCAGCACATGGCGCTCGCCACCAACGACATCCTCACCACCGTGGACGTGCTGCGGGCGCGCGGCGTGGAGTTCCTCAGCACCCCGGACGCCTACTACGACGACCCGGAGCTGCGCGAGCGGATCGGCAAGGTCCGGGTGCCGATCGAGGAGCTGAAGAAGCGCGGCATCCTGGTCGACCGCGACGAGGACGGCTACCTGCTCCAGATCTTCACCAAGCCGATCGGCGACCGTCCCACCGTCTTCTACGAGTTCATCGAGCGGCACGGTTCGCTCGGCTTCGGCAAGGGCAACTTCAAGGCGCTCTTCGAGTCCATCGAGCGCGAGCAGGACCGCCGCGGCAACCTGTGAGCCTCGGCTTACCCTGATTGACGGCGGCCTGACGAACGGTCGAGGAGGACCACGGAGATGGCGTACTACCGGCAGCTGGGCAGCATCCCGCCCAAGCGGCACACCCAGCACCGCACCCCCGAAGGCGGGTTGTACTACGAGGAGTTGATGGGCGAAGAGGGGTTCTCCTCGGACTCCTCGCTGCTCTACCACCGGGGCATTCCCTCGGCGGTGGTCAACGCGGTGCCCTGGGAGCTGCCGGACCAGTCCACGGTGCCCAACCACCCGCTCCTCCCCCGTCACCTCAAGCTGCACGAGCTGTTCACGGACCAGGAGTGGAAGTCCGCGGACGTCGTCGGCAGCCGTCGCCTGGTCCTCGGCAACGGCGACGTACGGATCTCGTACGTCGCCGCCGGGGCCCCGAGCGAGCTCTACCGCAACGGGCTCGGCGACGAGTGCGTGTACCTGGAGTCCGGCTCCGGCACGCTGGAGACGGTGTTCGGCTCGATCGAGGTCGGGCAGGGCGACTACGTGATCATCCCGCGCGCCACCACCCACCGCTGGGTGCCGACCGGCGACGAGCCGCTGCGCGCGTACTGCATCGAGGCGAACAGCCACATCACCCCGGTCAAGCGCTACCTGTCCAAGTACGGGCAGCTGCTGGAGCACGCGCCGTACTGCGAGCGGGACTTCCGCGGACCGGCCGGGCCGCTCCTGGCCGACACCCCCGGGGACGTCGACGTCCTGGTCAAGCACCGTGGCCCGAACGGGGTTTCGGGCACCCGCTACACCGTGCCGCACCACCCGTTCGACGTGGTCGGCTGGGACGGCTGCCTGTACCCGTACGCCTTCAACATCAAGGACTTCGAGCCGATCACCGGCCGGGTCCACCAGCCGCCGCCGGCGCACCAGGTGTTCGAGGGCAACGGCTTCGTGATCTGCAACTTCGTTCCGCGCAAGGTGGATTACCACCCGCTGTCGATCCCGGTGCCGTACTACCACGCCAACGTGGACAGCGACGAGGTCATGTTCTACTGCGGCGGCGACTACGCGGCCCGCAAGGGCTCGGGCATCGGACAGGGATCGATCTCGCTGCACCCCGGCGGGCACACCCACGGGCCGCAGCCGGGGGCGTACGAGCGCAGCATCGGCGTGGAGTTCTTCGACGAGCTGGCCGTCATGGTGGACACCTTCCGCCCGCTGGAGCTCGGCGAGGGCGGCCGGGCCGGCGAGGACGCCAACTACGCCTGGACCTGGTCCGGTCGGGGGCCCGGGCGATGAGCGCGCTGCCTTCGGGAGGTGTGATTCCCGAGCTGTTCCGCGGGCTGTTCGACGACGCGGCGGTGTTCCCTCCGGGGAACCTGCCGGTCGCCGAGGCGGTGCCCGCGCACCGGGTGCACCGCGAGGCCTGGTACGCCGAGGCGGTCGGCCCGCTCCTCTGCGGGGCGGGGCGGCTCGGCGAGTTGGCCGCGGCCATCATGAACTCCCCGACGGGCGCGGGCGCTTCCGCGGCCTCGGGGGCCTCGGCGGTGACGGCCGCCGGGGTCGAGGGGGGCGCCGCGGGGGCGAACGGTTCGGTGGTGGCGGGCGACCCGCCGCTCAAGGTCGGGCTGGTGCTGCCGGGGGGCAGCGCCGAACTCGCCCCGGCGCTCGCCGCCGCCGCACCGTTCGAGCTGGCCGGCGTCGAGCTGGCCGCCCGGGACGCCGCCGAGGCGGTGGCCACGCTGGACCGGCTGCTGCCGCCGGAGGTTCCGGCCGCCATCGAGCTGCCGCGCGAACTCCTGCGCGGCGACGGGCTGGACGCCGTCCTGGACGTGCTGGTGGACAGCCCGTACCGGGCGAAGTTCCGCACCGGCGGGCTGGTCGCCGAGGCGTTCCCGGACGAGGAGGAGCTGGCCGCCTTCCTCACCGGCTGCGCCCTGCGCGGACTGCCGTACAAGTGCACGGCCGGACTGCACAACGCCGTCCGGCACACCGACCCGGAGACCGGCTTCGAGCACCACGGCTTCCTGAACGTCCTGCTGGCCGCGCAGGAGACCGACCGGGCCGCGGCCGCGGCGGTGCTGGCCGAACGCGACGGCGAGGCACTGGCCAAGGCCGTGCGCACGCTGACGGACCATCAGGTTACGGTGATCCGCAACTCGTTCACCGCGTTCGGCACCTGTAGCATCGCCGAGCCGCTCGGCGACCTGGCCGCTCTCGGCCTGCTCACGTCGCCCAGTCCACTGCACCAGGAGGACCGTTGACCACCCCCCGCAGCTGGCTCGCCAGCGCCCAGGACTCGCCGTTCGGCGTGCACAACCTGCCGTACGGCGTCTTCACCGCCGCCGACCAGCCCGGGCGGCGCCGGATCGGCGTGCGCGTCGGGGACTTCGTGCTGGACGCCGGGGCGGCCGCCCGCGCGGCCGGCGCGCCGTCGGCGCTGCTGGAAGCGGACTCGCTCAACCCGCTGATGGCGGCCGGGCGTCCGGTCTGGACCCAGGTGCGGGCGGACCTGACCACCTGGCTCACCGACGAGTCATTCCGCGAGGCGCTGTCGCCGGCGCTGCTGCCGGCCGGCGAGGTGGAACTGCACCTGCCGTTCGAGGTCGCCGACTACGTCGACTTCTACGCCTCGGAGCACCACGCCACCAACCTGGGCCGGATCTTCCGCCCGGGTTCGGAGCCGCTCACCCCCAACTGGAAGCACCTGCCGATCGGTTACCACGGGCGGGCGGGCACGGTCGTGGTCTCCGGCACGCCGGTGGTGCGGCCGCACGGGCAGCGCAAGGCGCCCACCGACGCCGCGCCGACCTTCGGGCCGTCGCGCCGGCTGGACATCGAGGCCGAGGTCGGCTTCGTCGTGGGCGCCCCGTCGGAGCTGGGGCGGCCGGTCGTGCTGGACGACTTCCGCGAGCACGTGTTCGGGGTCTGCCTGCTCAACGACTGGTCGGCGCGGGACATCCAGGCCTGGGAGTACGTGCCGCTCGGCCCGTTCCTCGGCAAGTCCTTCGCGACCTCGGTCTCGCCGTGGATCGTCCCGCTGGACGCCCTGGAGCACGCCCGGGTCACGCCGCCGGAGCGCGACGTCGAGCCGCTGGCGTACCTGGACGACCGGGGCGGCGAGCCGTGGGGCCTGGACCTGGCGATGGAGGTCCGGCTGAACGGGCACCCGGTCTCCCGGCCGCCGTTCGCCACCATGTACTGGACGGCGCAGCAGCAGCTGACCCACATGACCGTCAACGGCGCCTCGCTGCGCACCGGCGACCTGTTCGCCTCCGGGACGGTCAGCGGGCCGGAGCCGGAGACCCGGGGCGCGCTGATCGAGCTGACCTGGAACGGCGAGGAGCCGCTGAAGCTCCCGGACGGGACGACCCGGACGTTCCTGGAGGACGGCGACGAGGTCACCATCACCGCCACGGCACCCGGGCCGAACGGTGCGGTGATCGGGTTCGGCGAGGTCACCGGGCGGGTCCGGGGCTGAGGGTTCACCTCGGGATGCCGCGGGGCCGGGTGGCGCCGACGGCGGACAGATGACGGATAACAGATGACAGGTAACAGGTAACAGATTTCATCATCTGTCAGCTGTTACCTGTTTGCCCGATGATCACAACTCCCCGCCTCTCCCGGTACGGTGGGCTCAGGAACCAGTGGAGACCGACCGGTGCCGGCGGACGCCGACATCACCGAGGAACGGGAGCGGGCCCGATGAGCGCAGAGGTGGCGGAGGTCCAAACGTTCCTGGACGGCGGCGTCGGGCGGATCGTGCTGAACCGCCCGCGGGCGCTCAACTCGCTGACCCGCGACATGGTCATCGCCCTGCACGCCACCCTGGACGGATGGGCCACGGACGACCGGATACGCGCCGTGGCGTTGACCGGCGCCGGCGAACGCGGCCTGTGCGCGGGCGGCGACATCCGCGTGATGCACGGCGACGCCAAGACCGGCGGCGCCGCCACCCGGGCGTTCTTCCGCGACGAGTACCGGCTGAACGCGCTGATCGCCCGCTACCCGAAGCCGTACGTCGCGGTGATGGACGGCATCACCATGGGCGGCGGCGTCGGCGTGTCCGCCCACGGCACGGTGCGGATCGTCACCGAGCGCTCCGTCGTCGCGATGCCCGAGACCCGGATCGGGCTCGTCCCGGACGTCGGCGGCAGCCGTCTACTCGCCGGCGCCCCGGGCGAGCTGGGCACCCATCTCGGCCTCACCTCGGCCTCGATGGGGCCCGGCGACGCCCTGCTGTGCGGGTTCGCCGACCACTTCGTGCCCTCGGCGCGCATCCCGGACCTGCTCGACGCCCTGAGCCGGAGCACCGCCGCCGCGACCGCCACGGCCATGAGCGTCACCGAGGTCGACGGCCTCGTCGCCGCGCACGCCGAGCCCGCGCCGCCCGCCGCCCTGACCGGGCAGCGCCCCTGGATCGACGCCTGCTACGCGGCCGACACCGTCGAGGAGATCGTCGACCGCCTCTTCGACTCCGGCGTCCAGGAGGCGAAGGAGGCCGCCGAAGCCCTTCTGGCGAACTCCCCCACCGCCGTCAAGACCACCTTGGCCGCGCTGCGCCGCGCCCGTACGCTCCCCTCGCTGGAGGCGGTGCTCGACCAGGAGTACCGGATCTCGTGCACCGCGCTGGACAGCCACGACCTGGTCGAGGGCATCCGCGCCCAGGTGATCGACAAGGACCTCACTCCCCGCTGGGAGCCCGCCACACTCGCCGAGGTGACGGAGGCGGACGTCGCACGCTACTTCGCCCCGCGCGAGGGCGACGAGCTCGGCCTGGCCTGACGCCGGCACGCGCTCGCCGGAGGCCCGCTGCCTTCGCGACACCACTGCGGGTGAACGCCGAGGCGGTTGTGCGTCCGCCTCTGCGCTGCCTCGTGACCGGCGTCTCGCATACCAAGACTGGCGCGAGGTGGGGCGCGTCGTAGATCGTTGGGTGGTCAGGGCGCGCCCGTGCGGCGCCGAGCAGCGGAAATGGGAGTCGACGGCGATGACCGAGACCGAGACCTACGAGACGATCCTGGTCGAGCGCAAGGGCCGGGTGGGGCTGATCACGCTCAACCGGCCGAAGGCGCTCAACGCGCTCAACACCCAGCTGATGAACGAGGTGGTCGCCGCCGCCACCGCCTTCGACCGGGACCCGGAGATCGGCTGTCTGGTGATCACCGGTTCGGAGAAGGCGTTCGCGGCCGGCGCCGACATCAAGGAGATGCAGGGCAACCGGTTCCCGGACGTCTACCTCGACGACTGGCTGGGCCCGTGGGACCGGCTCGGCGCGCTGCGCAAGCCCGTCATCGCGGCGGTGGCCGGCTTCGCGCTGGGCGGCGGCTGCGAGTTGGCGATGCTGTGCGACATCCTGCTGGCGGCGGACACCGCCAAGTTCGGGCAGCCGGAGATCAAGCTCGGTGTCATTCCCGGCATCGGCGGTTCGCAGCGGCTGACCCGGGCCGTCGGCAAGGCGAAGGCCATGGAACTGTGCCTGACCGGCCGGATGATGGGCGCCGAGGAGGCCGAGCGGGCCGGACTGGTCTCCCGGATCGTCCCCGCGGACCAGCTGCTGTCCGAGGCGCTGGCCACCGCCGAGACGGTCGCGGCGATGTCCACCCCGGCGGCGATCATGATGAAGGAGAGCGTCAACCGCGCCTTCGAGACCACCCTCGCCGAGGGCGTCCGCTTCGAGCGCCGACTGTTCCACGCGGCCTTCGCCACGGCGGACCAGAAGGAAGGCATGGCGGCCTTCGCCGAGAAGCGCCCGCCGGAGTTCACCAACCGCTGACGGCGGTGGGCGGTGGGGCGGCTGGGCGGCTGAGCGGCTGAGCGATGACAGCCGGCAGGTGACAGACGACAGCTGACAGCTTTCAGATTTCAGATGTTGAAATCTGTCAGCTGAACCCTGTTTCCTGTCACCCGCCGGCTGGCCCCTGCCGCCTGGCCACCCGCCGACCGCCGCCCCCTTCACTCCGCCGCCTCCACCGCCGTCGTGTTCAGCCGGGCGAGCCCGCTGCGGGTGGCGGCGACCACGATCTGATCGCCTGGGGCGAGCCGCCGGGTGCGGTCCGGGAAGTTCCACTGCAACGGCCCGCCGTGGGCGAAGCGCACGGCGATCACCCGGACGCCGCCCGGGTCCTCCAGGTCGTGCCGGTTCAGCCCGATCAGCCCGCTGCCGTCCTCCACCTTCAGCTCGGCGATCAGCAGCACGTGCCGGAGCACCGACAGCGTCCCGCGCACCTCGCGCCCCATCAGCGCCGCCGCGAAGGCAGGCGCGGCCAGGTAGGACACCGACCGGGAGGCCGCGTTGTCCAGGGTCCGGTAGAAGTGGCTGGCGAAGTCGTCCTCGAACAGCCGCACCACCACCCGGACTTCGGGGTTGCCGTGGCGCGCCTCCAGGGCCGCCTCCAGGTTGGTGGCGTCGTCCCCGCTGACCGCGACCAGCGCCCGGCTGTGCTTCAGCCGGGCCCGGCGCAACTGCTGCTCGAACGGGCCGTCCCCCAGCACCACCGGAATCCCCAGCGCCCGTACGGCGGCGATGCCGCGCGCCTGCGGGTCCCGTTCCATGCAGACCACCGGCACGCCCATGTCGTGCAGTTGGGTCGCCACCCGGGTGCCGACGTTGCCGAGGCCGACGACGATCACGTGTTCCCGGGTGCCCGCCCCGGGGTTGCGCGGCTGCCCACGCCGCCCCGAGCCCAGCACTTCGACCGCGATGGCGGTGGCCACCGGCGCGAAGGTGATCCCGCAGATGGTGATCACCACCTGGGCGACCCGCTGCCAGAACCCGCCGGTGCCCGTCCCGGCGGAGATGTCGGCGAGCTGGTCCGGCTGGGCGGCGCCGGCCAGGTCGAGCAGCGCGATGTAGACGGTCCAGCCGAAGTTCCGGTTGAGGTACCAGAGCACCCCGAAGGCCAGCAGCACCGCCGCGAGGGCCGTGAGCAGCACCAGCCGCATCCGGGCGCTGGTGAAGAAGCGCATGGTGTCGAGCAGCCGCCAGCGCAGCCGTCGCCGCCAGCCGATCGGCTCCCGGGGCTCGATCCGCAGCACCTGGAGTGCCGCCTTCCCGCCCTGCCCATCGGCCGGTCTCTCCCCTGAGTCCCCCGAATCCTCCGGACCCCTCGAATCCTCCGAACCCCCCGATTCCCCGAGCTCCCCCAACTCCCCGGATTCCTCCGCACGTTCCGACTCCCCGGCAGGCTCCGAGTCGGCCGACGACGCCGGTTCGCGCCGTACGCCGCCGGGGCGGATCGGCCCGTCGTCACCGAACTCGCTGGCGAGCCGGACGAATTCGGCCGAGTCGCCCTGCTGCTCGGGCAGCAGCCGGATCCTGCCGACATCCTGCCGGTCGATCTGGTCGGCGACCACGCAGATCCGGTCGGAGGTGATGTCGTCGTCGAACGCGATGTGCAGGTAACGCCCTTCGACCTCAACGGAGTTGGGCCGTCCGAGCGCGGCCGAGGCGAAGGCCGGGGCGGCGGTGGCGGATCCGGAGAGCGCAGCCCCGTTCCGGAGCAGCCGCTCGATGTTCTCACCGAGCCGCTGGTTGAACATCCGGAACACGATGCGGATGTCCGGGTTGTGGTTCTGGGCGCTGAGCGCGGCGTGAATGTTCTCCTGGTCGCTCCCCTCGACCAGGGCGAGACCGCGCGCGGTGCCGATGGAGACCGCGCGCAGCGCCTCCTCGGTGACGCTGGTGTACTCCACGACCGCGGCGACGCCTGCGAGTTGCTCGATCTGCGGCGCGTGGTCACGGGTCCGGTCGGCGACCAGGACGACGACCGGCACGTCATAGTGTTCGACGAGTTCCAGGACCAGCCGGTGAGCCAGCGCATTGCCCCCGCAGACGATGTAGTGCTGGCTGATCGGCTCGACCGGAGGGGTCCCCCACCCTTCAGAAGTCATATCGACGGATGGTATCGACGGGAAGTGGCCGGAGGATGACGTTCCGGCGACCGCCGAAAATCCCCCGAACGGCCGTATCCGGCGCGCGGTCCGACGGCGGCGCGGAGAGGCTGGGGTTCGTTCCCTGTCCGTCAGCCGGCCGGCCCGACGTCGCGAGACATCACCCGCACCACGCGTCCCGCACGTGCCGGGTCACCCCGTCGCCCGGCACAAGCCCGAGGAGTAGGCCACCGTGGTCTCCCCGATCATCACCCCCGACGGTTCCCCTGTTCAGGGCCCGCTCGGACTACTCGCCAAGGCCGCCTGGCAGATCCTGCTGGTCGCCGGACTCGCCTCGCTCGCCCTCGGGATCGTGGTCTTCGTCTGGCCCCGGGAGACGCTCCTGGTGGTGGGCGTACTGTTCGGCCTCTATCTGCTGGTGATCGGCGTCGTGCAGCTGGTCGCCGCGTTCGGCACCCACTCCACCACCGCGCTGCGGGTGCTGGCGTTCATCAGCGGTGCGATCTGCGTGCTGCTGGGGCTGCTCTGCTTCCGCAGCGCCGTGCAGTCGCTGCTGCTGCTCGGGCTGTGGATCGGGATCGGTTGGCTGTTCCGCGGCATCACACAGCTCGCCGCCGCGATCTCCGACCCGTTGATGCCCGCCCGCGGCTGGCAGGCCTTCGCGGGCGTAGCCAACACCCTGGCTGGCGTGCTGCTGATGGTGTGGCCGGTCAAGTCGATCACCGCGCTGACCGTGTTGGCCGGGTGCTGGCTGGTGATCCTGGGCCTGGTCGAGATCGCGACGGCGTTGCAGGTCCGCAGCCGGGCCAAGCAGATCCCGTCGGGGGCCTGACCTCCACCTGGTGCTGCTGCGAAGCCGTGTCCCACCGGGGCACGGCCTCGCGGCTGGGCGGAGCCGGTCAGCCGGGCGGGGCTGGTCAGCCAGCCGGGCGCAGCCCGTCAGCCGGTCAGCCGGGCGGGGCCGGTCACGGGCGCGGCGCGTACCCGATCCGGAAGGTCGCGGCCTCCAGCCGCTCCGGGCCGAGCCGGAGGTCGGTCAGCCGCTCGGCCAGCGCGAACGCGGCCTCGGTGTGCAGGTCGTGCGCCTGCGTCTCCAGGTCGAAACCGCAGGCGGTCAGCAGCTCGGGTATGCCTGGGGCTTCGGCGTCCGAGCCGTCCCGCTGGTCGGGGAAGAGTGGCTCGAAGTGGAGCCGCCGGATGCCGTGCTCCCACCAGTGGAAGTGGTCCACCCCCATGGAGTTGCGGAAGTGCGCGACCAGCCGGGTGCCCTCGCCGAGCCGGGGAACGACCTCGTCCAGGGCGCCGAGGTAGCCGAACGGCTCCACGCCGAGCGCCCAGCCGTCGAGTTCGGTGACGGCGACGAACAGGCGGTCCTCGTCCGAGGGGAACAGTGCCTCGGCCTGCTCGTCCTCCCCGTCGTCGAAGGACTCCCAGGCCGCGACCACCGCGTCCAGCCCGGTGACCTCGCCTCCGGGCAGGGCGTCGAAGCGGCGCAGCAGCTCGTCGGCGGAGATCCCCTGGACCTGGGCGAGGCAGTAGGCCTCGCCCAGGACGGGGTAGCGCTGCTCGAACCAGGTGTAGTCCGTGGCGTGTGCGGTCATGACCAGGATGCTGCCAGACGCCTGCGACAACGCCCGCCCGAGGCCGTCACAGCCCCCGTAGCCGTCACAACCAGACCGGCTCGTCCGTTCCCCAGCGCCCTGGCGGGCGCGACCAGTCGGTCGGTCCGCCCTGGTACCCGATCGGCGGCAGGGCGTGGCGCAGCCGCCCGTACGCGGAGTCGGTCTCGGCCAGCCAGCGGGTGGGGTCGTACGGCTCGTCCGGGCTCTCCCGCGGCGCCTCCGGTTCGATGCCGTGCAGCAGCCAGGCGGCCGTACCGGCGAGCGAGAAGCGCAGGTGGCGGCCGCCGGGGCGGCGGGTGCGCTGGTCGGTGAGGGCACGCAGGACGGCGGCGGCGATGAGGTAGCCGGTGCCGTGGTCGAGGGCCTGGGCGGGCAGCACGCCGGGGTGGCCGTCGGGGGCGGCCTCGTGGCAGGCGATGCCGACGCCCGCCTGGACCAGGCTGTCGAAGCCGCGCCGCCCGGCCCAGCGGCCGGTCCAGCCCCAGGCGCAGAGCTGGACGAGGATCAGGTCCGGGCGGCGGGCGAACAGCGCGTCGGGGCTGAGGCCGTGGGTGTCGAGGGCGCCGGGGCGGTAGCCGCTGACGACGACGTCGGCGGTGGCGAGCAGTTCCTCGAAGACCTCGCGGTCGGCGGGTTCGGCGAGGTCGAGGCGGGCGGAGCGCTTGCCGAAGCCGGTGTCGGCGTGGGCGTCCTCGGCCTCGGGCAGCCGGGGCGAGTCGATGCGCAGGACGTCGGCGCCGAGCAGGGCGAGGGTACGGGTGGCGACCGGTCCGGCGATCACCCGGGTGAGGTCGAGGACCCGGATCCCGGCGGCGGGCCGGTCCACCGGGGCCTCGCCGAGCGGGCGGACGGGCGCGGACCCGGCCTCGGCTCCGATCTCCAGCTGCTCCACGAGGGGGTGCCTGGCCTGACTCACCGGCGCGACCGCCACCGCGAGCGCCCCCGCCTTGTACGCGCGCTCCTGGACCTGTTCGGCCGGCAGCTTGCCGAGGGCCTCGGCGAGCTGCTCGGGCCCGGCGTCGGCGGCGAGGCCGAGGGCGGAGAGCAGTCGGGTGCGGTGGTGCGGGTAGTTGGCGTGGGTGCGCACCCAGCCGTCGGCGGTGCGCCAGAAGCCCGAGTGCGGGGCGAAGCTGACGGGCGTGCGGCCGTCGATCGTCAGGTGCCGCTCGCTGATGAAGGCGGTGGCGACCGCGCCCTGATTCACCCGGACGGCGGGCACGGACGCCGGGTCGAGCGCTGGCTCGGCGCCGGACGCCAGGCCGCCGGCGCGGTGGGCGGCGAGCTCCGCGGCCGCCAGCGAGCAGACTGCCACGGTGGCCCGGGCCAGCCGGCGTACCGGCAGCCCGGAGGGCAGGACGTCCTCCGGGCCGTGGAAGGCCACCCGCTCCAGCAGTTCGGCCGGCCCGCCGAGGGCCGCCCAGGCGTGGGCCGTGGGGTGGTCGGCGGCACCGACCGCCCCGGCGGCTCCGGAGGTCCCGGGGAATCCGGAACCCCCGTCAGTTGCGGTGGCGTGCACGGGCAATGAGCGATCGGTCATGCCCGGCATTGTGCTCCGCTTCTCAGGCGGTCGCTGTGACGCCCGCCACCAGCATCAGCAGCACCGCCGAGACCATGGTCATCCGGCGGGCCGCCTGCGGGGTTCCGCCGAACCGGCCACCCAGGCGCCCGCTGGCGTGCGCGACCAGCCCGTACACGACCGCGCAGGCCAGCACGTTGAGCGAGCCGAGCGCGAGCACCTGCCCGCCGACCGGCAGCGAGGCCTCGGGGTCGACGAACTGCGGCACCAGGGAGAGGTAGAGCAGCAGCCCCTTGGGGTTGAGCAGCGCGGTCAGCATGCTCTGGCGCAGCACCGTCGAGGTGGGCTGCGGCTTGGGCGCGGCCAGGGCGGCGGCGCCCTCACCCTTGCGCAGGGCGAGCAGCATCATGACGGCCAGCACGAGCAGGTACGCGGCGCCGGTGAGGCGCAGCACGGGCAGCGCGGCCGGGACGGCGCGCAGCGCGGCGGCCAGTCCGGCGCTGGAGAGCAGGGTGTGGACGGCGTACCCGGCGCAGACCCCGCCGACCGCGGTGAGCGCGGCGCGTCGGCCCTGGCCGAGGCCGCGGGCGGCTATGTAGAGCCAGTCGGGGCCCGGGGTGCAGACCAGCAGCAGGTCGACTCCGAGGAAGAGGAGGAGGGAGTGGGTGTCCATGGGCGTGGGCGTGGCCTGTCGTGCTCGTCGTGGCGTGGGACCGGCGGTGGGCCGGGGGTGTTCCGGTGGTGGGCCGGGGGTGTTCCGGTGGTGGGCCGGGGGTGTTCCGGTGGTGGGCCGGGGGTGTTCCGGTGGTGGGCGCAGAGGCCCGGCGACCGGTGCGGTCACTGAAGGTAGCCGGAGACGACTGGCACGCGATGGCCACTTTGCGCTGGTCGGAGTGGCGTTTTGGCAGAATGTTGCGCCATGGACCGAATCGACCGCAGAATCCTCCGCGAGCTCCAGCAGGACGGGCGCCTGACCAACACCGAGCTGGCCTCCCGGGTGGACCTCACCCCCTCCCCCTGCCTGCGCCGGGTGCGCCAACTGGAGCAGGACGGCGTGATCCGCGGCTACCGGGCGGTACTGGACGGCGCGGCGGTCGGACGCGGCTTCCAGCCCTTCGTGACCATCACCATGCGTCACGAGGACCAGGTGACGGTCGCCGAGTTCGAGCGCCGGGTGGCCGAGCTGCCCGAGGTGGTCGAGGCGCACCGCCTGTTCGGCGAGCCGGACTACCTGCTGCGGATCGCGGTGGCCGACATCGCCGCGTACGAGCGCTTCATCACCGACGTGCTCTCCGGCCTGCCGGGCATCGCGCAGGTCAACTCGCATCTGACGATGAAGCAGGTGAAGGCCGACCGGGGGCTGCCGGTCGGCGGGTAGGGTGCCGAAGCGGGGGCCCGCGCGGCCGCCCGTACGGGCAGAGCGACGTACTGCGACATGGGGGCTGAATTGCGTGTGATCCGCCGTCTCGACCTGGGGTACTTCGTCCGGCCGGCCGCCGAGGTGGGCGGCCCGGAGCCACGCGTGGAACCGGTGCTCGCGTACCTGGTCCGGCGCCCGGAGGGGCTGCTGCTGTTCGACACCGGGATCGGCGGCGGCGAGCCGGAGACCGAGGCGCACTACCGTCCGGTCCGCCGCCCTCTGCCGGAGGCACTCGCCACGGCCGGGGTCGCCGTCAGCGACATCGACCTGGTGGTCAACTGCCACCTGCACTTCGACCACTGCGGCGGCAACCCGCTGTTCGCCGGCACGCCCGTCCTGGTTCAGGCGGGCGAGCTGGCCACCGCGCGGCGCGGCGGGTACACCATCGACGCGCTGGTCGACTTCCCCGGTGCCGAGTACCGCGAGCTCGACGGCGAGGCGGAGGTCTGGCCGGGCGTGCGGGTGCTGCCCACCCCCGGCCACACCGGGGGCCACCAGTCGCTGCTGGTCGACCACCCGGGCGGCGGGCCGGTCCTGCTGGCCGGGCAGGCCTACGACTTCGCCTCCGAGTACGGGCAGGCGGTGCTCGCCCGGCGGGCGGCGCGCGAGGGCGTGGCCGCGCCGCTGCCCGGGTACCACGCCTGGCTCGACCGGGTCGCGGAGTACGGGCCACGGCGGGTGCTGTTCGCGCATGACCAGGCGGTGTGGGAGCCGACCGAGTAGGTGCGGCTCCGCACTCCGGCCAGGCCTGGCGCCGGACGCCCGGAAGCTCCGAACGTTCGGAAGCCACGGACGCTCGGAAGCTACGGACGTTCAGAAGTTCTGACGTTCCGACGTTCCGACGCCCGGAAGTCCCGACGCTCAGAAGGTGAAGCGCAGCGAGCGGACCCGGTGGTCGAAGCTGGACGGGACGAGCTCCGGCTCACCGAGCGACCGTGCCTCGGGCAGGCGGGTGAACAGCTCGCGGAACAGCGCCGTCATCTCCTGCCGGGCCAGGTGCGCGCCGAGGCAGTAGTGCGGGCCGCCACCGCCGAAGCCGAGGTGGGGGTTGGGCGTGCGGGTGATGTCGAAGGCGTCCGGGTCGGGGAAGACCTCCTCGTCGCGGTTGGCCGAACCGTAGAACAGTGCGACCTTCTCCCCCGCGCGCAGCAGGTGGCCACCCGGGCCGCCCAGCTCGTGGTCGACGGCGAGGGTCCGGTTGAACTGGATGATCGGCGTGGCGTGGCGGATCATCTCGTCCACCGCGCCTTCGAGCAGCCCGTCGAGGTCGTCGAGCAGCAGGGCGCGCTGCTCGGGGTGGGCGGTCAGCAGGTGCAGGCCGTGGGCCAGCGCGTTGCGGGTGGTCTCGACCCCGGCCACCAGCAGCAGGCTGAAGAAGGCACCCAGCTCGCGTCCGGTGAGCCGACGACCGTCCACGTCCGCGGTGACCAGCGCGGAGATCAGGTCCTCCTCCGGCCGACGACGGCGCTCGCGACCGATCCCGGCGACGATGCCCTGCATCCGGGCCAGCGCCCGCAGCCCGCGCCCCGGCGTGCGGAGCCGACGGCGCAGCGGGCGGGCCACGCCGATGTCCACGGAGCTGCGGTCGACCAGATCGAGGATGGTGCGGCGCGGCCCCTCGGGGATGCCCATCATCGTGCAGATCACCTGGAACGGGAGCTCGGCGGCGACCGCGGCGACGAAGTCCTCCGGCCGCTCCCGCTCGATCCGGTCGACCAGGTCGGTGCTGATCCGCCGGACGTCCTCCTCGACCCGGTCGAGCAGCCGCGGGGTGAAGGCCCGCGAGACGATCTTGCGCAGCTGGGCGTGGCGGGGATCGTCCAGGTTGACCATCGAGTCGCCGAACAGCAGCCGGACCCAGCGGGTCGGGACGGGGGTGGTCACGCCGGGGCCGCTGAGGAAGACGGCGGGGGTGCGGCTGGCCTCGACCACGTCGGCGTGGCGGACCAGGGCGTGGAAGCCCCGTCCGGCGGACCGGTTGCCGAAGAACACCGGGGCCGGGCGGCTGCGCAGTTCGGCGAAGGCGGCGACGCGGTCGGGGGCGGGCAGCTGCCAGAAGTGGGGGTCGGCGAGGTCGGCCGGGGCGGGGGGCTCGGCCTTGGTGGCGGGCTCGGCCTTGGTGGCGGGCTCCGTGTCGGACTCGGCCCTGGGCTCAGCCTTGGACTCGGTCTTGGACTCGGCCTTGGGCCCAGCCTTGGACTCGGCTGACTCCGCGGCTTCGGCCGAAGCGGTGGATTCATCCGACTCGGTGGCCTCGGCCTCGGTGGCGGGCTCGGCCGACTCGGCGGGCTCGGCGGAACCGGCCTGCTCGACCGGCTTCTCGGTCTTGACCGAATCGGTGGCCTCGGCAGGCTCGGCGGCCACCGCCGACTCGCCGGACGCGGCGGAATCGGCCTGCTTGGTGGCTTCGACCTGCTCAGCTTCCTCAGCCCGCCCCTCGGCCTCGGCCGAGTCGGCCTGCTCGACGGGGTCCTCGGCCTTGGCCGGGGCCTTCGCCCGTTCCGGCGCGGTCGCCTGTGGCGGGACCGTCGGCTCCGTGGTGGCAGCGGACTCGGCAGTGTCGGCGATGGGCGCCGAGGCATCCGTCGGGGTCTTCAAGACCGGACCTCCCTACTTCTGGATGGCATCGTCCCGGTACGCACCGCACTGGGTGGTGCACATTTAGTGAGCAGGCGATCGGCGCTGTCAAACCGCCCCGATGGTCCTACGAGCGGTTGGTCGGGTCGGCGCGCCGGTCCGATACGCGTTCCGACACCCCGTCCGAAGCCCCTGCCGAAGCCGGTCCAACGGGTCGGCCCGACGGGCTGCGCGGCGAGCGGCCGGGCATGGTCTCACGGCACAGAACCGGCCATGACCGCAGGGTGCGGTCATGGCCGGGCAGGGTGGGTGCGACGATGAGTGCCATCGTGACGACCGATCGGATCCGCCTGCTGCGCGCCGTGGTCTTCGCCGCGCTGTGCGTGGCGATGGCCGCCACCGCGCACGTCGCCATGGCCGGTTCCGGTGTCTCGCCGACCGTGCTGACCGGCGCGTTCGGAGCGGTCCTCGGGCTGACCTGGCTGCTCGCCGGGAAGCGTCGCGGACTCGGGTTGATCAGCCTCTGGATGGTCGTGGCGCAGATCGCGCTGCACCAGCTGTTCGAACAGGCCGGGGCCATGTCCCGAGGCGGCGGCAGCCTCGGCCGGCTCGCCACCACCGACTGGACCGCCCTGCTGCTCTGCAATCCCGACCGAGTGCCCGGTGGGCTCTCCCCGGTCGAACTGGCCCGGATGGCGGGCATCGACCCGGATGTCCCACCGGCCACCGGCAGCCTGCGGCCGCCCAGGGGCACGCGCCACGCGGCCTCGGGCACGACGCCCCTGGAGCCGGCCCTGGACCCGGACCTGTCCGTGACGGCGGGAACGCCGGGGATGTCCGCCGGGCCTCACCTGATGCCGGACGGGACCCTCCACGGCGCAGGCTCCTACGGGATGGCGCAGGACCTGGTGAGCGGACCGGCGCACGCACCGGCGCGCGACATGGCGCACGGGATGTCCCACGGCTTGTCACTGGGAATGGCCGCCGCCCACGTGCTCGCCGCGCTGGCGTGCGCGCTCCTGCTCTGGCGCGGTGACGCGGCACTGGTACGGCTCTTCGAGCTGCTCGGAGCGCTCGGCACGGTGGTCGCGGGGGCGCTGCTGCTTCCGCTGCTGGCCCTGTTCGCGCGCCCCTTCGGCCACCGGGCCCCGGCGCCGCCCCGCCCGGCCGACGCCCGGGCCCGACCGCCCCGGGCGGTGCTGCTGACGCATGCCGTGGTCCGGCGCGGACCGCCGGCGTTCGCCCTCGCCTGCTGACGCGCCCGCCGCTCCTTCCACGCCCTGGCCACCTCCGGCCGCCTGGACGTTCGCGACGGGCAGGTCGCCCTGTCGTACGGCCGCGCCTCGCGCCGTCGTGTCGTCAGGGTGCGGGCCCGCGCCCGCCGCCGTGACTCCCCTGGGGGTTCGGGCGGTGCCGCGCGGCTGCCCACGGACGCCGACGGCGCCGCCTTGAGAGCTGCCGTCCCCCGCCTTCCCTCGGGACCCTTCCCATGTCTGACTTCGACGGCGCACCGGCTTCGGCAAGCGCCCCCGTCCCATCGCTCCCGCTCTGCCGCGCGCCCCAGCCGCGGCTACCGCGCCGTGGGGGGCTGACCTCCCTCTCGGTCCTCACCCAGTCGGGCGAGCAACCCCGCCGACCACTCGGGCGAGGGCCCGTCGGCGGCGTCCGTCCGTACCCGAGCGCGCAGCCGTTCGGCTTGGGCCAGCCAGTCCCGGCAGCCGGTGCAGCGCGCGACGTGCTTGTCCAGCCGGACCTCCGGCAGACCGCTGGATTCACCGTCCAGCCGGGCGGACAGGGCGGTGCGAAATTGCGCGCATCTCATATGACCATCGTTCCGTACGGCTGTGGCGTCGGGGCTCTCCGGGTCGGGGGACGCCGTGGATGACGAACAGCTCACCGCGCTCGCACTGACCGCCCGCTCCGGACGGGCCGCGGACGTGGAGGCCTTCGTCCGCGCGACCCAGCGGGACGTCTGGCGCTTCGTCGCCCACCTGACCGACGTCCAGTCCGCCGACGACCTCGCCCAGGAGACCTTCCTGCGCGCGCTGCGCGGCCTGCCCTCGTTCGCGGGGCGCTCCTCGGCCCGCACCTGGCTGCTGTCGATCGCCCGGCGGGCGGTGATCGACCGGTACCGGATGGCGGCGGCCCGGCCGCGCTGCGCGGTGCTGCCCGACTGGCAGGAGGCGGCCGAGCGGCAGGACGGCGCGCCGACGGCCGGCTTCGAGGATGGCATCGCGCTCGACGACCTGCTCGACCGGGTGCCCGCCCAGCGGCGGGAGGCCTTCGTCCTGACCCAGGTGGTCGGCCTGAGCTACGCCGAGGCCGCCGAGGTCGCCGGGTGCCCCGTCGGGACCGTCCGCTCCCGGGTCGCCCGGGCGCGGGAGGAACTGGTGGCACGCCTGCGCGCCGCCGAGTCCGGGGAGCTCGCGGCGGCCTGCTGAGCGGGGGCTCGCGGTGGCGGGAGGGGGCGGTCGGCGAACGGCAATCAGCGAACAACGAACAGGTGACGGATTACAGATAACAGCTGACAGATTTCGAAATCTGTCAGCTGTTATCTGTTCGCTGAAACCTGTCGACTGTCAGCCGTTCGCCGCCCGCATCCACCCGCCTCCGGAAAATTCCCCCAAGTGTTCGGAACCGGAGCCCCCTCGCCCCCGACTGCTGTACCGGACCCCGCCGCCGAGGCGGCGTCCGGAAACGGCAGAACGGGAAGCGGAGGGACTCGATGGCAGTGCAACCCGACCAGGCCGCCAGCCCCCTGACGGATCGTCAACATCAACCGGTCGACCGCTGGAGCCTGGTGATAGCCGCCGGCCTGCTGTCGTTCGTCGCGATGCTCGACATGAACGTGGTCAACCTTGCGCTGACCGACATCTCGGCCGGTCTGCACGTCTCCCCCGGGGTCGCCCAGTGGGCCGTCCTCGGCTATCAACTCCCGCTCGTCGCCCTGCTGTTGCCGGCCGGACGCTGGCTGGACCAGGTCGGCACCCGCTCGGCCCTGCTGCTCGCCGTCGGCTGCTTCGCCACGTGCAGCGTGCTAGCCGCCTGCGCCCCGTGGGCCGGCTGGCTGATCGCGGCCCGGCTGCTGCAAGGCGCCTTCGGGGCCGTGCTCTTCGTCCTGATGCCGGTGCTCGCCGCGACCTCCGTCCGGCCCGAGCTGCGCGGCCGGGCGATGAGCGTACCGGCGACGCTCGGTCCGCTCGGCGCCGTCACCGGTCCGGTGATCGGCGGCCTGCTGCTGGACCACCTCGGCTGGCGGGCGATCTTCCTGGTGAAGCTGCCGGTCTGCCTGGCCGCCGTCCTGATCGTGCGACGCCACGCCCCGCGCCGCGGTGGGCTGCGGCCGCCCGACCGGGCCTCGCTCGGCGACGCCGCGCTGATCGGCGCCGCCGTGGCCGCCGTCCTGCTCGGGCTCACCCTGGCCCCGCGGGCACCGCAGTGGCTGCTGCTCGCGCTGCCCGCCGCGCCGCTGGTGCTGCTCTGGCTGCGCCGCCCGGGCGGTCGGCCGGTCGCGGAGGTGCTGCGGACCGCCGGGACCGCCGGGGCCAACGCCTCGGTCCTGGCGCTCGCCGCCGGCTTCGCGGCCTGCCATTACCTGCTCGCCCAGCACCTGCGCGGCCCCCGGGGCGAGAGCGCCACCGCGACCGCGCTCACCATGATGGCGTTCCCGCTCGGCATGGTGCTGGCCGGCCGGGTCGGCGGGCGGCTGGCCGACCGCTGGGGCGCCCGGCCGACGGCACTGACCGGCGCCGCCGTCACCACCCTCGGGCTGGCCCTGCTCGTCCCGCTGGACACTGGCTGGTCCGCCCCCGAGATCGCCGCGCGACTCGCCCTCGCCGGTGCCGGAATGGGGCTCAACGGCGGCCCCACTCAGGCCCTGGTGATGTCCGCCTCCCCGCCCGGGAAGCTCGCCACCGCCGGTTCCGCCGTCCAACTCGCCCGCAGCCTCGGCTTCGCGCTCGGCCCGGCCCTCGCCACCGCCGCCGCCCTGGCCGGCGACGGCGCCACCATCGGGACCCGCGCCGGCATCGCCCTGGCCGCCCTGGTCGCGTCGACGGCGGTCGTCCTGCTCGCCCCGCACCGCCGCGGCTGACGCCGACACCGAACATCCGCACTCCCCGTCCCGCGCTCCCCATCCCGCACTCCCCCGGCACCACCGAAGGATCACCCCGAGATGACCGACACCACCCCCGACAACTCCCGCTGCCCGTACGGGTACGATCGTCTCCCCTCCCCCGTGCCGCTGTACGGACCGGCGTACAAGCGCGACCCGTACCCGCTCTACCGGACGATGCGCGAGGCCGGGCCGGTGCACCGGGTGGAGTTCCCGAGCGGCATCCACGCCTGGCTGGTCACCGGCTACGGGGCCGCCCACGCCGCCCTCAACGACCCGCGCCTCGGCAAGAACCACGCGCTGGGCAACGACAATTGGCGCCGACTCGCGTCGATCATGCCCGAGCCGCAGCACTCGCAGCTCCAGGTCCACCTGCTCCACCAGGACCCGCCCAAGCACACCTCGATGCGCCGGCTCGTCCTGGACGCCTTCACCCCGCGCCGGGTGGAGTCGCTGCGCCCCCGCTTCCGGGAACTGGCCGACGCGCTGGTGGACCGGCTGCCCGAGTCCGGCGGAGCGGACCTGGTGGCCGGCTTCGCGGCGCTCTACCCCTTCCGCGTCCTCGCCGAAGTCATCGGCCTGCCGCCCGAGTTGGCGGAGCGCTTCGACCGGGACTGGGGCAAGGTGGTCCAGCCGGTCGGCCCGCAGGACCCCGGCCGCCCCGCGTACGAGGCACGGCTGCGCGGCCTCCAGACGTACATCGCCGACGTGGTCGCCCGCAAGCGCGCCGACTGCCGGGAGCCCGGCTGGGTCGCGCAGGAGGACCTGCTGGGCCGACTCGTCAACGCCCATGACGCGGGCGAGTTGAGCCGCGCGGAGCTGGACTCGATGGTGTTCCAGCTGCTGGTCGCCGGGCAGGAGCCGGTGACCAACCAGATCACCACCATGCTGGTCACCCTGCTGCGCCACCCGGAGCAGCTCGCCCGGCTGCGCGAGGGGGTCGACGAGCCCGGCCGGCTCGCCCGGGCGGTGGAGGAACTGCTGCGCCACGACGCCGCGTTCGAGCTCACCACCTGGCGGTTCCTCGCCGAGGACGGCGACCTGTTCGGCACCGGCGTACCGGCCGGCGACTCGGTGATCGTCTCGCTCTGCGCCGCCAACCGCGATGACGAGCAGTTCCCCGAGGCCGACCGCCTGGACCTCGACCGCACCCCCAACGCCCACCTGGCCTTCGGCCACGGCATCCACTACTGCCCCGGCGCCGCGCTGGCCCGGGCCGAACTCCAGGTCGCCCTCGCCACCCTGCTCACCCGGCTGACCGGTCTGCGCCCGGCCGAGGAGCCCGGCAACGGCCTGGCGGACCTGGGGTGGATCCCCGCCGTCCTGGCGCGCGGGGTGGACCGGCTGCCGGTCGCCTACGACCACCGCCGCTGACCCCGACCGCAGCCCCCTGCCACCGACCCTCGCCGCTTCCCCCGGAGCACCAGGCTCCCCGCCGCCCGCCGACCGTTTCGCACCACTTTCCGTGGAGGACCCACCATGCCGCCCGTCGGCACCGCCCCCGCCGTCACCACACCTGCCGTCACCGCCCTTGCCGTCACCGCCGCGCCCGCCGCCGCCGAGGACCGCCCCTCGCCCGAGCGGCTCGCCGCTCGCGTCCTCGGCCTGCTGCTGCCGCACCGTCGCGCCGCCGACCCGGAGTTCGACGCCCGTCCGGAGCACTTCCCGCTCCAGCTGGCGCAGTTGACGGAGTTCATCGCCGCCGGCGAGCCGATCGCGCTCACCCTGCCCGGCTTCCCCTGCAAGTCTCCGAACCCGGCGAAGGTGCTCGGCCACCTGCCCGACGAGGGCGAACGGCTGTCGCTGTCCTTCCTCGACGGGCTCTGCGCCCAGATCGGCCGGCTCTACGCGCCCGGCGCACGGATGCTGATCTGCTCGGACGGGCACATCTTCGGCGATCTGATCAACGTCCCGGACGACCACATCGACGCCTACTCCGACGCCCTGACCGCCATGATCGCCCGCGAGGGCCTGCCCCATCTCGACACCTTCGACCTGCGGGCCGTCCTCGGCGACCTCCCGTACGACGAGAAGCGGGCCCGGGTGCACGCCCGGTACGCGCCCAGCGTCGAGGAGTTGCGCGAACAGGTGCTGACCGAGGAGGAGACCCTGCGGCTCTACCGGGGCATCACCCGCTTCCTCTCCGAGGACACCGTCGGCTTCACCGGCACCCGCTCCGCCCTCCAGCGGGAGTGTCGCCGCCGCGCCTACGCAGTGATCCAACGCAGCCGAGCATGGGGCGAGTTGATTGCCGAGCACCACCCGCGCGCGGTCCGGCTCTCCATCCACCCGCAGCCGGCCGGAGCGGCCAAGTTCGGCATCCGGCTGCTGGCGGCGGCCGACGTCTGGACCACGCCCTGGCACTCCGCGGTGCTCCACCGCACGGGCGGTGAGCGGGAGTTGCTGCGCAGCGACGAGGCCGCGCGGCTCGGCCGGCTGGTGCTGCGCGACGGCCGGCCGAGCCATTACGAGGACCGCGAGGAGGACCGCGAGGAGGACCGCGAAGAGGACCGCACCGGGGGCCGTGACGAGAGCTCCGACGAGAACCGCTAGGGGCGTGAGCCCGTACGGTCAGCCGCACCGGCGGCGGTAGAACCCTCCGCCGGGTTGCGGTGGTCGAAGGCGATCAACGGGTCTCCGGTGAGCGGGTGTTCGACCACCGCGGCCCGCACCCCGAAGACCTCGGCCAGCAGTTCGGCGGTCAGCACCTCGCGCGGCGCCCCGGAGGCCACCAGGGCGCCGCCGTGCAGGACATGCAGCCGGTCGCAGACCGAGGCGGCGGCGTTGAGGTCGTGCAGGGCGACCAGGGTGGTGCGACGCTGTTCCCGGAGCAGGGCGAGCAGTTCGACCTGGTGCCGGACGTCCAGGTGGTTGGTCGGCTCGTCCAGCACCAGGACGTCCGGCTGCTGGGCGAGCGCCCGGGCCAGCAGGACCCGCTGCCGTTCGCCGCCGGAGAGTTGGGCGAACCGGCGGTCGGCGGCCTCGGCCATGCCGACCCGTGCCAGCGCCTCGGCGGTGATCCGGTGGTCCTCGGCGTCGTCGGCGGCGAAGGCCCGCTTGTAGGGCGTGCGGCCCATCGCGACCACCTCCAGGACGCTCAGCTCGAAGTCCCCACCGCGCTCCTGGGGAAGTGCCCCGATGTGCCGGGCCGACTGGGCGGGCCGCAGCTCCGCCAGGTCCCGCCCGGCCAGCAGCACCCGGCCGGCGCTCGGCCGCAGGTGTCGGTAGACGGTGCGCAGCAGGCTGGACTTGCCGCTCCCGTTGGGTCCGACCAGTCCCGCGATCTCCCCCTCCTCGGCGATCAGGTTGGCCCCGGCCAGCACCGTCCGTCCGGCCAGGGCGACGCTCAAGTCCTCGACAGCGATCCTCAATTGCGCTCCAGTCGTCGGTCCAGCAGGTAGAGCAGGGTGGGGGCGCCGAGGACCGCGGTGACCACGCCGATCGGCAGTTCCTGGCCATCCAGGGCGGTGCGGGCCACGGTGTCGACCACGACCAGCAGCAGGGCCCCGGTGAGCGCGGACAGCGGCAGCAGCCGCCGGTGGTCGCCGCCGACGAGCAGCCGGCACACGTGCGGAACCATCAACCCGACGAAGCCGATCGCGCCGGAGACGGCGACCAGCACCCCGGTGAGCACGCTGGTGACGACGAAGACCTCGCGGCGCAGCCGGGTGACGTCCACGCCGAGCCCGGCGGCCGTCTCGTCGCCCATCAGCATCGCGTTGAGCCCCCGGGCACGGGCCTGGAGCAGGGCCAGCCCGATCGCCACGGCGACAGCGGGGACGGCGAGTTGGGCCCAGACCGCGCCGCCGAGGCTGCCCATCAGCCAGAACAGCACACCCCTGGTCTGCTGCTCGTCGCGGGTCTGGAGGACCAGGTAGCTGGTGATGCCGCCGAGGAACTGGGCGATGCCGATGCCCGCGAGGACCAGGCGCAGCGGGGAGAAGCCGCCGCCGCGCCGGGCCATCAGCCAGACCAGCGAGAACGCGGCGAGCGCGCCGGCGAACGCCGCCAGGGAGACGGTGAGGCCGAGCGCGCTGCCGAAGGGGAGCTGGAGCCCGAGGGTGGTGCCGAGGACGATGGCGGCGACCGCGCCGAGCGAGGCGCCGGAGGAGATGCCCAGCAGGTAGGGGTCGGCGAGCGGGTTGCGGACCAGGGCCTGCACGGCGGTGCCGACCAGTCCGAGCCCGGCGCCGACCAGGGCCGCCAACAGGGCGCGGGGGGCACGCAGTTGCCAGACGATGAGGTCGTGGGTGCCGGGTGCGGGGGCCTGCCCGGCGAGTCGGCGGGCGACCACCGACCAGACCTCGCCGGGCGGGACGTCCACCGAGCCGAGCGAGACGGCGGCGGTCAGCGCGAGCACCAGGGCGGCGGTGAGGAGCGCGGCCAGCGGCCCGGCCCGCAGGATGCGGGCCGGGCGGGGCCGGCGGGGCTGGTCGCGCCGCTCCCGAGTGGTGGCCGAGGTCACCTGCTACTGCCCGTTCTTGACGAGGTCCGGGTGGACGGCGGCGGCGATCTGCCGGACGGCGTCGGCGTTGCGCACCCCCGCGATGGTGGTCACCTCGGAGCCGAGCCGGACGAAGTGCCCTTCCTGGACGGCCTTCAGGCCCTGGGTCGCGGGAAAGCCCTTCAGGAAGGCCTCGGCCTCGTCGAAGGCCTTGCGGGTGGCCTCCTCGCTGCCCCGGTTGCGCACCGCGAGCTGGATCCAGTCGGGATTCTTGGCCACCACGTCCTCCCAGGAGCCGGGCTTGAAGTCGGCGTCGCAGTCGGCGAACACATTGCGCGCCCCGGCCTGGGTGATCACGGCGTTGGCGACCTGTCGCCCGCACACCGCCGTCGGCTGCTTGGTGCCGGCGTCGTAGTCGAAGACGAAGTAGCTCGGCCGTTGCTCCTCCGGCACGGCGGCCAGCGCGGTGCGGACCTCGCCGAGCTGCTTCTCCATCCCGGTGACCAGTTCCTCCGCCCACGCGGACGTCCCGGTGACGGCGCCGAGCCGGCGGACGTCGTCCGCGATCCCGGAGAGGTCGGTGCGCGGCGCCTTGGCGGCCTTCGGCGTCCCGGCACAGGCGGTGGAGAGCAGGTAGACGTGCTGGATGCCGGCCGCCGCGTACTCCTCCTCGCTCGGGCCGGTGGCGCCGCCGCCCATCATCGGCATCGCGCCGAAGGTGTCCACGTAGAGGTCTGCGCCGGAGCCGAGCAGCTTCTCCTTGGCGATGCCCTTGTCCCCGAGCACCGGCACCTTGGCGCCCTGCTCGGCGACGGCGGCGGGCAGCGTGCCCTTGCCGGGCGGAAAGCCGGTGCCGATCACCCGGTCGCCGGCGCCGAGTTGGAGCAGCAACTCCAGGCTCGCCGCGTTGCTGGTGACGATCTTCGTCGGCTCCTTGGCGATGGTGGTCTCCTTGCCCACGCAGTCGGCGACCTTGACGGGGTAGCCGCCGGCCGGAGTCGGCTGGAGGGTGACGGAGGGGGTCGACCCGCTCCCGGCCCCGCTTCCGCAGGCCGTGGCGAACAGGGCGACGGCGGCTGCGATGCCGCAGACGACGCGAGGGCGCATGACAACTCTCCTGGTCGGTGATCGTGCCGGGCCCGTGCTGCGGACCCGGACCAGTAGTCGGCCGACCCGGGCGCCGGGTTCCCGGGCGATCGCGACCGGTTGCGGCCGGTGCGGCCCGTACGCGCCCAACACCCCTGCCCGCCCCCGGCGGCGGAGCCGTAGGCTGGCCGGATGGCCGACCTCACCGCCCCGCGCGACGACCTCGACCTCCCCGTCCGGCTCGGGCCGCGCCCGCCCCGCCGGGTGGTCTCCCTGGTGCCCTCGCTGACCGAGGCGGTCGCCGTCACCGCACCCGGGCTGCTGGTCGGCGCCACCGACTGGTGCAGCCACCCCGGCGACCTGCCCGTCACCCGGATCGGCGGCACCAAGAACCCGGACGTCCGACGCGTCCTCGCGCTCGCACCGGACCTCGTCCTCGCCAACGACGAGGAGAACCGGCGCCCCGACCTGGACGCGCTGCGAGCGGCCGGTGTCCCCGTCTGGGTCACCGACATCCGCACCCTGGACGACGCCTTCCGCTCCCTGGACCGGCTGCTGACCGCCGCTTGCGGGCTGCCCCGCCCGGCCTGGCTGAGCGAGGCGGAGGCGGCGTGGGCCTCCGTCGGGAGCGGCGACACCCGGGCGCGGCCCGACGGTCCACGGGCGGTCGTGCCGATCTGGCGCCGGCCGTGGATGGTCCTCGGCCGCGACACCTTCGCCGGAGACCTGCTGCGCCGGCTCGGCCTGCGACTCGTCCACGCCGACCACCCCGAGCGCTACCCCGCCATCCCGCTTCCCGAACTGATCGCCTGCCGACCGGAGTTGGTGGTCCTGCCGGACGAGCCGTACCGCTTCACCGCCGAGGACGGCCCGGAGTCGTTCCCCGACCTACCGGCGGCGCTGGTCAGCGGACGGCACCTCACCTGGTACGGGCCGTCCCTGGTGACCGCCCCGGCCGTCCTGCGGCAGGCACTGGAGCATCCGCTCCGGCCGGGCCGCGCCGACGGCGCCTAGACTCCCCGCGTCATGAAGATCGTGATGTCCGTCGACATGGAGGGCATCTCGGGGATCGCGCATCCCAGCGAGACGAATCAGGATCACTACGACTCCGACGCGGTCGCGCGATGGCGACGGCCGAGGCGAACAGCGTGATCGCCGGGGTGCTGGACGCCGAACCCACGGCCGAGGTGTGAGCGGACCGACGCGGTCCTGCTGCTCGCGCAGCTCGCGACCGTCAAGCCCGGCTGACGGGAGTCGCTCGGGCGCGGGCCCGGACACGGCAGGGCCCGGGACGCGTGCTCGCGTCCCGGGCCCGGTGCCTCGCGGCGGTACGTCGTCAGCCGCGGGCGGAAGCGACGGCGGCGCCCAGCGCCTCCTTGATCCGCGGGCCGAGGCGGGCGAAGCCCAGCTCCTTCATGGCCGCCCGCAGCAGCTCCTCGTCCGTCCGCTCGGTGCCGTCACCGTCCACCCAGCGCACGACGGCGAGCAGCTCGTCGGCGGAGTAGGCGGTCACGGGACGCCCGGGGGTGAAGTCCGGCTTCGCGGGACGGGCGTCGGCGACGGGCTCGGCAGCCGGCTCGGGCTCGGGCTCAGGCTCGACGGCGGGGGCTTCGGCGACGGGGGCTTCGGCGACGGGGGCTTCGGCGACGGGCTCCGGCTCGGACTCGACGACCGGCTCCTCTGCCTCGGCGACAACAGCCTCGGGCTGGGCGACAGGCTCCGGCTCGGCGATGGGCTCCGGCTCGGCCTCGGCCACCGGCTCGACCTCGTCGGCCGACTCAACCTCGGGCTCGGCGATGGGCTCCTCGGCAGCAGCCTCGGCAACAGGCTCCGCCACCTCGACCACAGCGACCTCAGCCTCGGGCTCGACCTCGGCAGCGGGCTCCTCGACCACAGCGACCTCGGCCTCCGCGACGGCGGGCTCCACCGCAACGGCCCCGGCCTCGACCGCCGACTCGACCTCAGCAGCCACCGGCTCGTCCACAGCGACCTCAGCCTCGGCGACGACAGCCTCAGACTCGACCTCGGCAGCTTCCTCGGCAGCCTCGATCTCGACCGCCGACTCGGCCTCGGTCTCGGTCTCGGTCTCGGTCTCGGTCTCGGTCTCGACGGCAACCTCAGCAGCGGGCCCCTCGGCCTCGACAACCTCAACGACCTCAGCAGCCACCGGCTCGTCCACAGGCGCGGGCTCGGCGAGGACGGCGGTCGCAGCGGCCACCAGGTCATCGGCTGCCGGCGAGGGCGCCGGGAGCGAGACCACAACGGCCGGGGTCTCCGTCTCGGCCTGCTCCGCGTCGGGCTCGACGTCGGCTTCGACGTCGTCCTTGATCTCGGTCTCGGTCTCGGTCTCGGCCTCCCCAGCCGTGACAGCCTCGTCGGTCTCCTCCACCGGAGCCGTCACCGAAACCGGGATCTCCTCCACGAGCCCGTCCCGCTGCCCACCGGCCAGCGCCTGAAGAGCAGCCGCCTCGGCGTCAGCCTGGTCGGTCGTCTCCTCGGCCGCGGGCTCCTCGGCTGCGGGCTCCTCGGCCTCGGCCACGTCCTCGGCCGCCTCGGCGTCCGCCACCTCGGTCACCGGCTCCTCGGTCACCGCCTCCTCGGTCACCGCCTCCTCGGCAGCGACCTCCTTCGCCAGCCCGTCCCGCTGCCCGGCCGCCAGCGCCTGGCGGGCCGTGTACGCGGCCTCGGCGGCGCGGCGGTCGGCCTTGGCGGCGGCGAGCTCGGTCAGCAGGTCGGCGAGGCCGGCCTCCTCCAGCCCGGCGCGCAGGCCGCGGATGGTGGGCAGGCGGTAGAGGGTGCCCTCGTCGGCGGCGAGCCGCTCGACCAGGTCGATCAGCTCGGCGAAGGGCAGCCCGTCCAGGTCGTGGTCGGGCAGCAGGCGGGCGAGGCCGCGCAGGCCGGCGTTGATCGTCTCGAAGGCCTGGGCGGTGCGGTCGACCATGGCGCCGTCGGCGGGCACCCGCGGGAGGGTGCCGGTCGGGGCGAGGGCGGTCCAGGCGCGGCGCTCGATCTCGGCGGAGGTGAGGGCCTCGTGCAGGTCCTCCCGGCGGATGCGGCGGTCGGTGGCGAGTGCCACGGCCTGCTTGCGCAGCGAGCGGCCGCGCAGCCAGGAGAGCTTGACGCCGTTCTCGCGGCGCCAGGCGCTGTCGGCGGTGGCGGCGGCGAGGGCGACCAGGTCGGCGTCGTACGCGGCGGGGAACAGGGTGGCGGAGGTGCGGTGCACCCGCTGGAGCATCTCGACCAGCAGCGCGGTCTTGGCGACGGTGTCGGGCTCGTCGAGCTTGGCCTCGGCCGCGAGGGCGGTGACCGCCTCCCAGGTCTGGGTGAGGTCGCTGCCGCGCAGTTCGGCGAGGGCCGTGGAGGCGGCGCGGGCGTCCTCGGGGGTCGCGACGGTGGTGGCGGCCGCGTACCAGGCGTGGGTCTCGGCGGTGAGCGTGAAGGCCCCGAGCTCGGCGTAGCGGCCGAGGTCCTCGCGGAGGTCGGGTTCCGCGGCGGCGTCCTGGAGGTCCTTGACGTCTGCGGCGTCGGCGGCATCCGCCGGGTCGGCTGCGTCGGCGTTGCGCGAGGAAAGCACTGTCATGTGAGGTCCGGTTCTGGGCGACGACGGCGGGGCTGGCGGCGAGGGGGCGGCGGACCGGTTGCGCGGAGGTCGCCCCTGGGGCGGGGCAAGGGGGCGCGCGGTCGGGCTGCCGGTTGTGGACGCCCAGAATACGGGTGCCCGTTCGAGCCTTGCACGCACCCACCGCCCGTACGGGCGGGTGTCGTGTGCCATACCGCCCGCCTGGCCGCCACTCGGGCTGGTCCGATCGGGTGGCCCGACCGCCGGGCCCGCGGTGGTCCCGGCAACGGTCCGGACAGCCGTCCGCGCTGCTCAGCGCGGCTCGTCGCGCTGCCCGCCGCCGGGCGGATCCGGCGGGCGGACGGGCCGACGAACCGGCCGCCGGACGGGCGGACGGCCGGGACGGCGGACCCCGTTCAGCGGCACCTCCCGGACGCCGCGTCCCGGCGCCGGTCTCCGGCGGCCGAGCGGCGGTCGGTACCCGGCCCGGCCGAGGGCGTGCAGGTCGACCGGCGCGAGGTACTCGCTGAGCGCCGTCCGGTGCCACCACGCGCCGGTTTCCCGCAGTTCGCGCCAATCGGTGAACCGGTAGAGGTAGAGGGTCGCCCGGACGTGGGTCGGCGGGGCGTCCGGGAAGGGGTTGTGGCGCAGCAGCCGCAGGGTGGCCCGGTCACCGGAGAGCAGGCGGGCGACGAAGGGCAGGAACCAGGGGCCGGCGTAGCCGGGCGAGATGCCGGCGAACCACATCAGCCAGTCGAGCCGCAGGTGGTAGGGCGCGAACTGGCGCGGGAGGCGGCGCACGTCGCCGGGTTTGCCCTTGAAGCCGTACTCGCGCCAGACGGTGTGCGGGGTGAGCTCGGCCTCGTCGGTGCCCTCGACCACCACCTCCTGGCGGAGCCGGTTGATGCTGCCGAAGGCGCCGTAGGTGTTGACGAGGTGGAGCCGGTTGAAGGAGCGGTTCATGGCCTGGCCGCGGGAGATCATGTTGCGCACCGGCCAGTAGCTGAGCACCGCGACGGCGGCGGTCAGCGCGAGCACCAGCACCTCGAACCAGATCGGGGTGCCGGGGTAGGCGCGGGTGTGGACGGGCAGGCCGAGACGGGCCGGTTCCACGGCGGCGAGGGCGAGGGCGACGGTCAGCCAGTTGAGCCAGGCGAAGTTGCCGGAGGCGATCAGCCAGAGCTGAGTGGCGACGACGGCGCAGGCCGCGTAGCTCGCGACCGGCTGCGGCAGCAGCAGGCATACGGGTACGACGAGTTGGACGAAATGATTGGCGGCGGCCTCGACCCGGTGCAGCGGGTCGGGCAGGTGGTGGAAGAACCAGCTGAGCGGTCCGGGCATCGGCTGGGTCTCGTGGTGGTAGCGCAGACACGTCAGGTCGCGCCAGCAGCTGTCACCGCGCAGCTTGATCAGTCCGGCGCCGAACTCGACCCGGAACACCAGCCAGCGCATCAGCCACAGCACCAGGGCGGGCGGGGCCGTGTCGGCGTTGCCCAGGAAGGCGGCGAGGAAGCCCGCTTCGAGCAGCAGGGACTCCCAGCCGAAGGAGTACCAGGTCTGCCCGACGTTGACGATGGAGAGGTAGAGGACCCAGAGCACCGCCCACAGCAGGGCCGACGCCCAGAGCGGGACGATGTCGCCGAGCCCGGCCGCCACCGCGGCGGCGAGGGCGGCGCCACCCCAGGCGACGGCGGCGAAGAAGCGGTCGCTGTAGTGGAGGTGGAACAGGCCGGGTGAGCGGCGGAACGGGACCCGGGCGGTGAAGCGGGGCACGGGCAGCATGCCGTCGGTGCCGATCAGGGCACGGAACTGCGCGGCGGCGGCCAGGAATCCGATCAGGTAGAGGACGGCGAGCAGGCGTTGGACGAGCAGCCGGCTCAGCCAGTAGTCGGGGGCGGCGAACCAGTCCATGCGGCCCATGCCTACCACCCGGCGCCCGGGGTGCGGGCCCGGTCGGGGCGGCGGAGGGCGGACGGTTCACCCGCTCGGCCCGGACAGCACCGTGGCGGGGAGCCTCTCCTCGGGGGTGAGAGGCGTCCCGCCACGGTGGCGGACGGTCCGGGCCGGCCGGAGTTCAGTCGGGCAGGACCGGCCCGGGATCGCCGAGGGCCCCGGAGCGGACGGGCCCGGTGGCGCCGCTCTGCTGGAGCCGGTCGACGAGCAGGGCGGCCAGCGTGCCGATCTCCTCCTCGGTGCGGGACTGCGCGGTGACGTCCATGCCGACGGTGAGGACGCCGTTGATACGGCCGGTGAGCGCGGAGCGCAGCGGGGTGCAGGTGAAGCTGAAGACCTGCTGGCCGCGCTGCGCGTCGGGCCGGGCGGACGTGACCCGGACGTTGTCGAGGACGACGGCACGGGCGGTGTGGTAGGCCTCCACGACAGCCCGTTCGAGGCCCGCCGCGCCGAGCTGCGGGTAGGCGGCGCCGATCGTCCCGTACGCGGTCGGCGCGCCGAAGATGTCGGCGTGCTGGGCGTTGGCGTACCGGATCTCCTGGCCCGGTCCCTCGGTGAGCATGATCGGGAACGGCGAGCCGTCGAAGGCGGCGAACATCTCCTGGCGCTGGGCGAGCAGGTTGTCGCGCAGCCGGATCTCGGAGAGCAGCGCCTCGGCGAGGTGCTGGATGTCGCGCAGCCGCTCGCGCCCCCACTGCCGGGGTTCCCGGTCCAGGACGCAGACGGTGCCGATGACGGTGTTGGTGTCGTCGACGAGCGGGGCGCCGAGGTAGGCGCGGACGCCGAGTTCGTCCACCACCGGATTCCCGGCGAACCGGGGGTAGGCGAGGATGTCGTCGAGCGCGAGGGGGGAGCGCTGGGCGACGACGTGCGGGCAGAAGCCGTGACTCAGCGGCATCTCGCGGGTGGGGAGGTCGAAGGCGATGCCGCGGTCCGCCCAGGACGAGCCGTTCTCGGTCGTGTCGGCCGCATTTGGCGGAATGTAGAGCCCCCGGAACATCTGACGCTCGTCATTGATGAAGTTGACCATCGCAATGGGAGCGCGCGTGATACTGGCTGCCAGGTGGGCGAAGCGGTCGAAGGCCTCGTCCGCGGACGGGTCGTTGAGCCCAAGGCCGCGCAGCCTGCGGGTTCGCGCGGACTCCGCCGAGGCACCCGGGAACTGGCCTTGAGTGCTCATCACATCAGTCATGGCGCACATGTAACCAGAGTTCAGGACGCCCGGGATTGACCGTTCGGCGTTCTTCCGATCTACCGATGGCCAGTCAAAACGGCACGTGGAGAACCGGTCGACGGACCGTCACGGAAGCGGAGATCAATCCCCTTTCGGGGCCGCGGCAAAACCCCTTCCGATGAGGACGGACCGAATCACGCCAATCCAAGATCGACTCTGGGTTGCCCCGGCGCGCCCATACAACAATGAGCCCTGCCGAAGACACGGACGGTGCCGCTCGCCGGAACACCGCCCGGTGACGCATGCGCCGATCGCACCGGGGCGATCGGCCGACACTCCCGCACACCCACTGACCCCCTGGGGTTGCCGGAGCGGCTTCGACGGCACGGACGGAGGCACGACACCACCCGCTTCGAGAGGAACCGAGCATGGCGATGGACTACTTCACCGACGGCCGTCACGAGCAACTTCGCGCAGAGGTCCGTGACTTCGCGGAGAAGGAGGTGCGCCCTCAGGTGGCCAGAATGGAGACCGAGCGGACGATCGAGGTCGAGCTCGCCCGTGCGATCGCCCGCCGGGGCTGGATCGGCGTGACGATTCCACGGGAGTTCGGCGGCCTCGGCCTGGGACACGTCGCGAAGACCGTGATCGTCGAGGAACTGGCCCGGGTCAGCGGGGCCGCGGGCTCGATCGCCCAGGCCTCCCAACTCGGTGTCGCCAAGGTGCTCCACTACGGCTCCCCGGCCCAACGCCGCGCCTGGCTTCCGAAGTTCGCCTCCGGGGAGTGCCTGCCGACGATCGCCGTCACCGAGCCGGACTCCGGCGGGCACGTGCTGGGGATGACCGGCACCGCGGTCCGCGACGGCGACGACTACGTGCTCAACGGCCGCAAGTGGTTCGTCGGCAACTCCCACATCGGCGACGTGCACGGCGTGATCCTCCGTACCGGGCAAGGCAGTCGGGGCCTGTCCGCGTTCCTGGTGGAGAGCGAACGCCCCGGGTTCCGCACCGGCTCCCCCGGCTCGCAGAGCGGGCTGCACGGCTTCAGCTTCGGCGAGATCGTCCTGGAGGACTGCCGAGTCCCGGCCGCCAACCGGCTCGGCCGGGAGGGGCAGGGGCTGGACGTCGCCTACTCCTCCTCCACCCTCTACGGCCGGATCAACCTCGCCGCCGTCGCGCTCGGCATCCACACCGCGATCGTCGAGGACACCGCCCGGTTCGCCGAGGAACGGGTTCTCTACGGCCGACCGGTCAACCAACTCCCGAACATCTTGCTGAAGTTGGGAGAGATGCAGTCCCGGCTGATGACCGCCCGACTCGCCGCCTACCACGCCTCCTACCTGCTCGACCACGGCCGCGCCTGCGACGCCGAACTGATGAACGCCAAGCTGATCAACACCGAGTACGCCCTGGACTCGGCGCGCAACGCCATGGAGATCCACGCCGCGCGCGGCCTCCAGACCGAGTTCGGCATCGAGCGCTACCTGCGGGACGCCACCCACGTCTACCCGCCGGCCGGCACCTCGGACGTCCAGCGGCTGCGGCTCGGGCAGGTCGCCTCGGGCACGTACGGTACCCAGTGGTCGGCGGAGCTTTCGGAGCTGACCAGTTGGGCGTGGGCCGAGCTCACCCGGCGGGAGGACTCGGCGGAGGAGCCGGGCGAGCGGGGCGAGCGGGGCGAGCGGGGCGAGCGGGGCGAGCGGGGCGGTCGGGTGCTGCCGATGCCGTTGGCGGGGTGACGGGGTGACGGGGTGACGGGCGGGCGCGCGGGGTGACGGGCAGGCGGGCTGGCGGGCGGGGCGAGGCGGCTGGGCAGCCCATCGACCGAGCCGTCGATCCGAGCCATCAGCCTTGGCAATATCATCAGTTGATATTGCGTGGGGTACACCCGAGGCTGATAGCGTTCCATGCGGTCGGCGGCCGCGCTGCGCCCCGCCCTGCCGATGACACCTCGTCACCGGCTCCGGCGGCCCCGGCCTCGACGCCCTGAAGCCCGGCCGGCCGCGCGGGGTCGACCCGCCGCTCGGACCGCCGGTCCGAACCGGTGTCCCGGTCCCGCGCCCCGGCCCTGGAGCAAGGAATCAGATGCCAGGCATATCGGCCCACCGCACGGGCCACCGCGCCGGCCGGCCCGGCTCCCTCCGCAACCCGCTCCTCGCCCTCGTGCTGGTCCCCAGCCTGGGCCTCGCCGCCGCCTGGGGCTACGCCGTCTACCTGCTGCGCGACTCCGGGCACCGCACCGCGCTGCCGGTCGGCAGTGCGATCGTCGCCCTGGTGGTGCTGATCAGCCTGTTCCGTGGAATCCGGACCACCCGGGCGCTGTCCGTGCGATTGTCCGAGCTGCGGGCCGACACCATGGAACTCGCTCAGCAAGAGATCCCCGAGGTGGTCGGACGGCTGCGCGCCGGGGAGCAGGTGCCCGTCCCGCCCGTCTGGGCGCCACCCCGGCGGACCGGCGACATGGTCCAGCAGACCTCGGACGGCCTCGCCGCCGTCCGCCAGGCCGCCGTCGCCGCCATCGTCCACCAGGCCCAGGGCCGCGAGGGGACGAAGAAGGTCTTCCTCAACATCGCCCGGCGCACCCAGATCCTGATCCACCGACAGATCAGCATGCTGGACGCGCTGGAACGCGAACACGAGGACCCGGAGCTGCTGCGCGAACTGTTCGCCGTCGACCACCTGGCCACCCGGATGCGGCGCAACGCCGAGAACCTGGTCATCCTCGGCGGCGCGCTGCCGGCCCGGCGCTGGCGCAACGCCGTACCGGTGGTCAACGTGCTGCGCAGCGCCGTCTCGGAGACCGAGAACTACTCCCGGGTCGTCGTCCAGGGCGTGCCGCGCGTCTCGCTCAGCGGGCAGGCCGTCGCCGACGTCATCCACCTGGTCGCCGAACTGATCGAGAACGGCACCACTTTCTCCCCGCCGTACACCCAGGTGCAGGTCTCCGCGCAGGAGGTGCCCAAGGGGCTGGCGGTCGAGGTCGAGGACCGCGGGCTCGGCATGACCGAGGAGGAGTACGAGCGGCTCAACGAGTACCTGGCCAACCCGCCCGAGCTGGACGTCTCCGCGCTCGGCGACGACCTGCGGCTCGGACTGTTCGTCGTCGCGCGCCTGGCGGCCCGGCACGACGTCCGGGTCGCCCTGCGTCCCTCGCCGTACGGCGGCACCCGGGCCGTGGTGCTGGTGCCCTCCGTGCTGCTGGAGCAGGCCGGACAGCCGGCGGCGGTGCCGGGGCTGCCGTCCGGGGCCCGGATCACCCGGACGCCGGTGGCGGAGTCCGGTGCGGATGCCGGGGACAGGGCTGAGGCTGGGTTCGGGGTCGGGGTCGGGGTGGGTGCCGGTTCGGGAGCCGGGTTCGGGTTCGGGATTGCCGCTGATGGCCTTGGGCAGGGCGGGCAGATCGGGCAGGGGGCACCGGGGCCCTTCGGGGCCTCGGGAGCGCCTGCCGTTCCGGTCGGGCCCGCAGCGACTGAAGGTCCTGGGCGCGGCGCCGGTGCGGTCGGTGCCGGTGCGGAGGCGGTAGGAGAGCCGGGGGCCGAGGGTGCGGGGGCGGCTCCCGTCCACGGCGGGCTGCCCGTCGGTGCCGAGATCCCCGGGCTGCCCGGCGCCGTCGTCGTGCCCCGGCCGATGCCTCCGCGTATGTACGACCTGTCGACCGGTCCCGGCGGCGCTGCGGACGGCCCCCTCACCGGCCCGGCAACCGACATCACCGGCGGCCCGGCCGGCCATGTCGCGCCGCCCGCCCACGAGCGTCCGCGGGAGGAGCCCGCGGAGCAGCGCCCGGACGACGAACTGCGCACCCCGCCGGTCCTGCCGCGGCGGGTCCGCAACGCCAGCCTCGCCGAGCAGCTCCGCGAGGCCGAGCCGCTCGGCGCCCCGGTGCCGCCCCCCGCCCAGGGGACGCGACCCGCCCCGTCCGGCTACCGGCACGATGCCGCCTCGGCCGACGATCCCTCTCCGGCGCGGTCCCGCGCCACCATGGCCGCTATCCAGCGCGGCACCCGCAACGCCCGCGCGGCCGATGCCGGGTCAGACACACCTGCCGGGCCGGCCGCGTCGTGGCAGGCCGCCGTGGAAGCCCCCGCCGTCGAGAAAACCGAGGAACAGCAGCCGTGACGCAGCCCACCGAGACCCAGCGCGACCTCAACTGGCTGCTGGACCAGCTGGTCGCCCGGGTGCCCGAGACCCGGCACGCCATCGTCCTGTCCGCGGACGGTCTGCTCGTCGGCACGTCCCAAGGCCTCGCCCGGGCCGACGCCGAGCACCTCTCCGCCGTCGCCTCCGGCCTCCAGAGCCTGGCCCGCGGCGCCGGACATCGCTTCAACGGCGGTCGGGTCCGGCAGACCGTGGTCGAGATGGACCAGCTGTTCCTGTTCGTCACCACCGCCGGGCAGGGCGCCCGGCTGGCCGTCCTCACCAGCGAGCAGGTGGACGCCGGACTGATGGCCTACGAGATCAACATGCTGGTCAAGCAGGTCGGCCAGTTCCTCACCGCGGCGCCGCGCGGCGATCTCGGGGAGGTCGGGGAGGTCGGCGAGGGTGGTGGTGCGTGACGTCCGCCGGACCCGACGAGGGCTCGTTCTACGACAAGGACGCGGGCCATCTGGTCCGCCCGTACGCGATCACCAACGGGCGCACCGGACCGGTCCGGGACGGCTTCACGCTGATCACCCTGGTGGTCACCGCCGATCCGCGGGCCGACACCCGACGGCTGGCGCCCGAACCGGCCGCGATCCTGGACCTGTGCCGCGAACGCCCGCTGGCCGTGGCCGAGATCGCGGCCGCCCTGGACCTGCCGGTGAGCGTGGTCAAGGTGCTGCTGGACGACCTGGCCGAGGCCCGGCTGATCCTTACCCGTGCCCCAGTCCCGCTCGCCGAAGCGCCGGCCGTCTCGCTGATCCAGGCCGTGATCGAGGGCGTCCGCCGCCTCTGACCGGCCGGCGCCGAGCGCGCTGCCACGATTCCCCTCCAGGAGAACCGAATTGACGCCCCAGAGCCTGGTGCGGGCGCGGTCAAGATAGGTGCTCTACCTCTTCGGCACACCCGGGCAGTTCCGCTTCTCGCTTCTGACGGCCGAGCCGACGGCGCGGGGCTCAGCCGGTGGCGCTGGGCTCAGCCGGTGGCGCTGGGCTCAGCCGGCGGCGCTGGGCTCAGCCGGCGGCACCGGCCGGGTGGAGCTCGGTGAGCGACTCGACCAGCGGGGCCAGCTCGGGGACCTCGGTGGCCTCGGCGAGCGTCGCCTCCAGGGCGGCGTCGTGCACCGGGCGGGCCGCCGTCAGCAGGTCGCGGCCCTCGGGCGTCAGCTCGGTGTAGATGCCGCGCCGGTCGTCCACGCAGAGGAAGCGACTGAGCAGGCCGCGGTCCTCCAGACGGCTCACCAGGCGGGTGGTCGCGCTGCTGCTCAGCGCTGCCGCCCGGGCCAGCTGCTGCATCCGCATGTGCCAGCCGTCCTGGCGCGAGAGCGCCTCCAGCACGGTGTACTCGACCACCGAGAGCTTGAACTCGGCCTGGAGCGCCTTCTCCAGCGCGGTGTCGATCATCCCGTGCAGCGCGGCGAGCGTCCGCCAGCCGCGGGACCGGATCTCGGCCGCATCGTCGCGGATTCCCATGACTCGCCCACTCTTCCGTCGCGCTGTCTCGTACGGTGACTCCCTCCTGCAAGTATGCCAGTCGGCGCGGAATATCGGTCCGTGCAAATAGTTCGGCTTATACCTCCGGGCCGGCTCCCTCGACCGGCGGCCGCCCGGCGACCGTTCTCTCACCCCTCTCCTGACCAGGCCGCCGCGCACAGTGCCGTGGCCAGCTCCTCGGTGTAGGAGGCGGCGGTCAGCCAGACGGTGGCGAAGGCGTCGTGGTCATCCGTGACGATCCGGCCGAAGACGTCGCGCTGCCGGTCGGCCGCGGCGGCCCGCAGGGCGTCCAGGAGTTCGGCGGCGGTGGCCAGCCCGGCGGCGCGCAGCAGAGCGCGGTCGGCCGCCGCCGAGGCCTCGCTCGGGGCGAGGGCGTGCCGGCCGGTGGTGACGGTCTGCTCGACCCGGCGGCCGAGCACATGGACGGGCGGGCCGTACGGCACCGGGGCGGTCGGCTCGGGTGCGGTCTCGGGCGTGGGCGTGGGCGTGGGCATGGGCGTGGGATCGGTCGCGGTCTCGGGTGCGGTCTCGGGTGTGACGAGGTCGGCGGTCTGGAGGCGTTCCAGGCCGAGGTTGACCCGGCCCGCCCGGTCGGCGGGGCGGGCCAGCGGGCCGGGGGTGTCCGGAGACGCACCGATCGCGAGCAGGCGCAGTTCCGGGCGGTCCGCGCGCTCCAGGCGGCCGATCGCCCGCAGCCGCAGGCCGGGTGCGGTGGCGAGCAGCGCGAGGTTCGCCCGGAACGGTAGGTCGGGGTGCTCATGCGCCGGGCGCAGGACGATCACCGAGTCACTCGCCGTGCAGCGGGCCAGCAGCTGTGGCGTCCCGCCCGGGCCGGTGGGGGCCGTGCCCAGCAGGGTGACGTCCAGGAACAGCAGGTCGCTCCCCGCCGGGCGGCTCTCGTACGGCAGCTCCTGCGCCGCGAGCGCCCGCGCCACCTGGGCGGGAACCGGTTCGGACCAGAGCCGGGAGGCGGGCTCCGCCGTCCATGCCGTGCCGGTGGCGCGGACCGCCCGTACCGAGGCGCCGGCGCCGAGCCGGCCGCCGGTGGACCTGGTCGCGCCCTGGACGACCAGCCCCGCGCGGCTGAACTCGCGGTGGCTCAGCGCGGCGTCGCCCAGCCGGACCGTCCGGTTGCCCGCCCCGACCGCCTGCGGGGCGGCGGCGGCCGCGTCCTCGTGCGGCAGCACCTCGGCGATCGTGCTGAGCCGCCCGTCGGCGTCCACCGCCCAGCTGACCGCGCCGGCGTGGGTTGCCGTCAGCACCGGCTCGGTGAACAGGCCGTACAGCCGCAGCCCGCCCTCCTCCCGGTAGGCCTGGCGCGCGGTACCGCGCAGCTCGGGGGCCGGGGCGGCGCCGGAGGCCAGGGCCGTGGTGAGGCCGAGCAGCTCGCGCAGGCCGGCCACCAGGTCCACCAGCCGGTGGTCGGGCGCGCCGGAGCGTGCCGCGCGGACCCGCGTGGCGACGGTGACGGCCGCCGCGGCCGGACGGTACAGACCCGCGAGGCGCGCCCGGTGGGCGGCGCGCAGCAGCTCGGCCTGGGAGACGGCGCCCGCCCCGCTCACCCCGGCGGCCAGGACGGCGGCCGCGGCCCGGTGGAGGTGGCGGGCGGCAGCGCGCTCGGCGGCGGTGAGGGGGGTGGGGGCCGTCGCGGCGGGCGACTGCTCCGCCGACTCCTCGGACCGTTCCGCGGCCTCGCCCGGGGCGCCCGTGGCCGTGGGCGTGGCCTCGGGGTCCGTCCCGACCCCGACCCCTGCCCCTGCCCTGGTCTCGACCCCGACCCCTGCCCCTGCCCTGGTCTCGGCCCCGGCCCTGGCCCCGGTCCCGGCCTCGGCCTCGGCGATCGGGCAGAGGGTGACGGCAGCCGCCCGGTGCACGCAGGCCGGGGCGAGCAGGCAGCCGCAGCGGACATCGGCCTGCGCGGCGACCACCCCGCCCGGGGCGTGCAGCACGAGCACCGTCTCCTCGTCCACCTCCACCCGCCACTCGTCGCCCTCGCGGGCCACCGGCCGCTGCGCCAGCTTCGCCGCCGCGCCGTCCAGCCGCTTCTGCAAGCGGGCGCTCAGACCGGCCACCACCTCGGCGACCACCTCGGGCCGCACGCCCGGCCAGTCGTTCGTTCGTGCCGTCACGCTCATCGCACCTTCTCCCCCACCCAGCGGGCCAGTTCCAGCGGGCTCAACGCCGCCACGGGCATTCCGGCCGCGACCAACTGGCTCGCGACCGCCTTCGAGTAGCGGGCCGTCCCGGTGTCGTCCAGCGCCGCGCAGCCGAGCAGGTGCACGCCGGAGTCCACCAGGGCCCGGGTCCGGGCCAGCAGCCCGCCGACCGGCCCGCCCTCCTCGAAGTCGCTGACCACCGCGATCAGCGTGCGGGACGGCACCGTCACCAGCTGCCGCGCGTAACGCAGGCCGCTCGCGATGCTGGTGCCGCCGCCGACCCGCACCTCCAGCAGCAGGCTCAACGGATCGTCCACCCGCTCCGTGAGGTCCAGGACCTCGGTGGAGAAGGCCACGAAGTGGGTGCTCAGCGAGGGCACCCCGGCCAGGATCGAGGCCGTCAGGGCGGCCCACACGGTGGAGGCCTCCATCGACCCCGAGACGTCCACCACCAGGATCAGCCGCCAGTCGTTGGCCTGCCGCGCCCTGGTCCGGAAGACCGGGCGCTCGGGCACGATCAGGGTGCCGCCGTCCGGCGCGGGACGGGCGGTGGCCAGATTGGCCCGGATGGTCCGGTCCAGGTCCAGCCCACCGCCTGGGCGGCGGGACGGGCGCGGCACGGAGATCCCGGTCAGCGCCGGGCGCAGCCTGGTGGCCAGCTCCCTGCTCAGCTCGTCCACCAGGCGCCGCACCAGCGGGCGCAGCCTGGCCACCCGGGCCTCCGGCAGGCCGCCCGCGTGCTCCAGCACGGTGCGCAGCAGGTCGACGGACGGGCGGACGGCGGACGGGTCGACCGCCTCCAGGACGTCCATGCGGCCCTGCGCGACAGCGGCGGCCAACACCTCCTCGCGCACGCCGGGGCCGAACAGCGACTCCAGCTCCTCGGCCCACTCCCGCACGCCGGGGTACGGGGCCTCGCGGCCGCCTCGGCCGCCCCGGCTGTCCACACCCGGGCCGGAGCCCTCGCCGTGGCCGCTGCCGTACAGCTCGTCCAGGGCGGTGGCGAGCCGGGCACCGCGACCGGTCAGGCCGCCGTTGCCGGGACGGCCGAGGAGCAGCCGCCAGCGCTCGGCGGGGGCGAGGGTGTGGGACGGGTCGGGCTCGGCGGTGGGTGGTGGTGGGGTGGTGGGCTGCGGTGCGGGCGCCGGAGTTCCCTCGGGCGCGGGCGGCAGGAGGCCGCGGCGGGCGAGTGCCGCGCGGGCCGCGAGGTCGGCGCGCACCCAGCCGGCGAGCACGGCGGGGCCGACGTCCTCGGGCAGTGCGGCGAGCCGGGTGCCCAGGCGCTCCTCGACCAGGGCGAGCAGCCGGTCGCGGGCGGCCGGGCTGAGCGTGTCGAAGCCGCCGCGCAGCGCGGGCAGCCGGTCCAGGAAGGCGTCGTCGGGCAGCGAGGTGACCCGCTCCAGCACCGGTTCCAGCGCCTGCGGCGCGGAGTCGAACAGCCCCTCCGCCGCCGTCAGCAGCCCGACCAGTGCCCGCCCGAGCGACTGCCGCGCCTGCGGGCCGGTCGCACCGTCCACCCACGAGGCAGCCCGGCCGCCCAACACCTCGGCCGCCTCCTGCCCGAGGAGCACCCGCACCGCACCGGCCGCGCCCCGCACCAACGGGCTCCCCCGCTCCGCGAGTTCGGCCAACACGTACGCCAGCCGCACCCCACCGAGCCGGTCCGCCCGCCGCACCAACTCCACCAGCGCCCGCGCGTCCTGCGGATCATCCGACCCGCCCAGGCCCTCCAACTGCCGCACGGCGGCAGCGGTGAGCACCTCACCAGCCCGGGCAAGCGGACCGGGGCTGGTCCGCGCCGGGGCAACGACCGGGGAGCCGGCGGGAAGGTGGTCGGCGGCGGGGCAATCGCGGGAACCCGCAGCCTCAGCGGAGCCAACGGCCTCCGCGCCTTCGGCAACCGGGGCGCCGGAGAGGGCCCTGACGTCCCCGGTCTCCTGAGCGCCGCCCGGAAGGTGACCAGCGGCGGCGCCACCGGGGGCGAGGGCATCCCCGGCGCCCTGGGCGTAGCCCGGGAGGTGGCCGGCGGCGAGGCGGTCGAGGAGGGCGAGGGCGTCGAGGAGTTCGGGGAGGGTGGCCGAGGTGGGAAGGGTGGTGGTGAGGTGGGTGAGGCGGGTCTCGGTGAGGGTGGGGAGGGCGCAGGAGGCTGCGGCGGTGAGGCCGTCGATGGTCTCGCGCGGGGTCGGCTGGTCGGTGAGGCGGGCGCGCAGGGCGCCTTCGGCGGCCTGGGCGGGGGTGACGCCGCGGGTGCCGGCGACGGTGAGCATCGCGGCGGTGGCCGGTGTCCAGTGCAGGCGCCAGCGGGTGCCGAGGGTTTCGGTGCCGCCGGCGCCGGTGGTGGCGACGGCCTCGGCGTAGGGGACCTCGCAGGCGGTGAGGCGGTGCAGGAGGATCTCGCGGCGGCGGTCCAGGTCGCTGCGCAGCGGGTCGAGGCGCAGGTCGCGCGGGCCGGGGTCGGTGGGGCCCGGGAGGCCGAGGTCGGCGAGGAGGGCTTCGACGGCGGGGGCGAGCCCACTGCGCGGGGCCGCGGGGGTGGGGCGGCCGGTGCGGGTGCCGACCAGGACGTGTTCGAGGGCGCGGGCGACGGCCCGGCCTCGGCCGAGGGGTTCGCCCTGGGCGAGGACGGTCTGCGCCGCTTCCACGAGTTCGCCGCGGCCGGGGGCGGCGTGGCCGCGCAGTCGGGCGAGGTCGCCGGCCAGCCGGACGATCTCGCGGGCGTCGGCCGGGCCGCTGGGGTGGTCCTGGGTGCGCAGGGCGGCGCAGATCCGGACGGCGGTGGTGGTGAGCGCCTCGGTGAGGCGTTCCGGGTCCCCGCCGGCGTCCAGGACGGTGTGCTGCCACTCCGGGTCGCGGATGCCGGCCGGGTAGCCGGAGCGGGCGTCGAGCAGCGGGTAGGTGTACGGGATCAGGGACAGGACGTGCCCGGGGTCGGCCGGGTGCGGCGGCTCCTCGGTGGCGAGCGTGCCGTCCAGCAGGGCGGGGGCGTGGAAGGCGCCGATCACGGCGGCGACCCGGCGCCCGCCGGCCGAGGCGGCCTGGATGCGGGCCCGCATCCAGGCCTCGCGACGCAGGTCGTACGGGTCGACGCCGGAGCCGGTCTCGGCGTCCCGGCGCAGTGCCCAGCCGACGAGCAGGGCGGCGCGCCGGACGGCCTCCGGGGTGGAGCCGGGGGCGGCGGTCTCGACCAGGCGGTCCCAGAGGTCCTCGTCGGAGTCCCGGCCGGTGAGGCGGTGGCGCAGCGCGTCGGCGACGCCGGGTGTGCCCGGGGCCGCGCCGGTGCGCCGCGCCTGTTCGGACCGGGCGGCGCGGTGGGCGAGCGGGAGGTCGCAGGCGATGGCCTTCACTCCGTTGCGCCGGGCCCAGCGCAGGGCGGCGAGTTCCGGGGAGAAGTCGGCGAACGGGTAGAACGCGAGCCCGCCCGCCTCCCCCGGCCCCGCCGGCTCCTGCGCCCCGGCCGGGGCCGCCGCGAGGGCGACCGGGGCCGAGGTGGCCTCGTCGGCGAGCCAACCGAGCCAGGGCTGGAACTCGGCGGGCAGCTCGACCAGGACGGCCTGCGGCCGGGCGGCGTCGAGCAGCGCGGGGACGACCGCGCTGAGGGACGGCGCGTGGTGGCGCACGCCGATCAGGTAGGGCCCGGGGCGGCCGGTGCCGGAGGCGGCCAGCCGGTCGGCCTCGGCCCGGACGGCCTGGTCCGCGTCGTCCGGGCGGGGGATCTCCGCGCTGCTCATCGGATCAGGCCTCCAGTGCCGAGCGGAGGTCCCACAGGGTGCGCCAGGTGGCGGCGCCCTGTTCGGCGCGGCGGCGGACCGGGCCGTCCCAGTAGCCGAGCAGCCGGGCCGCGTCGGACGGGTCGTCCTTGCGGACCACACCGAGGAGCTGGCCGGGCAGGCGCCCGAGCAGGTCGCCGCCGTCGGGCAGGTAGGCGGCGCTGACGCCGAGCGAGGTGGCGACGGAGACCGCCTCGGCGGTGCTCATCACGGTGGATGGGCGTTCGACGTCCCAGCCCTCGGTGGAGCGGCCGGTGCGCAGGTCACGGAAGGCGGTGACCAGGGCCTCCAGGACGGCGTCGTCCACCGCGTACGCGGCGCCGGCCCGGGCGACGGCGACGGTGGACTGACGGCGGACCAGGTCCACCTCGGCGGCGAGGCTGCCGATCGGGCCGACCGTCTCGAAGTTGAACCGCCGCTTGAGCGCCGCGGACATCTCGCTGACGCCCTTGTCCCGCAGGTTGGCGGTGGCGATCAGGGTGAAGCCCGCGGCGGCGTGCAGCTGCCCGTCCGGGGTGCCGGCCAGCTCGGGGACGGCGATGCGCCGTTCGGAGAGCAGCGAGACCAGGGCGTCCTGCACCTCGGGCAGGCAGCGGGTGACCTCCTCGACCCGGGCGACCGCGCCGGCGGTCATCGCGGTGAGCACCGGCGAGGGGACGAGGGCCTCACGGCTGGGCCCCTTGGCCAGCAGCAGGGCGTAGTTCCAGCCGTACTTGAGCTGGTCCTCGGTGGTGCCGGCGGTGCCCTGGACGGTGAGCGCGCTGGTGCCGCAGACGGCGGCGGCGAGCAGCTCGGAGAGCATGGACTTGGCGGTGCCGGGCTCGCCGACGAGCAGCAGGCCGCGCTCCCCGGCGAGGGTGACGACGCAGCGCTCGACCAGGGCGCGCTCCCCGACGAACTTCGGCTCGATGACCAGGCCCTTGCGCCCGGCCTTGAGCTTCTCGCCGCCGCTGCCCATCACGAAGGTGACCACGGCGCGCGGGGTCAGGCGCCAACCGGGCGGGCGCGGGCCGCTGTCGTGGGCGGCCAGGAACTCCAGTTCGGCGGCGTACTTCTCCTCGGGCGGGACGATCTGCCGGTCCGCGGACGCGGGGACGGGGGTGGTGGTGCTCATCGGCGGGCCTTCCTGCGCTTGCTGGTCTGGAGCTCTTCGTAGCCGGGGCCGTCGCCGTCGACCGTCCGCTGCCAGGCCCGGGCGAACAGCTCGGGGACGGGCAGGGCGGGCAGCGCGGGCCGGTGGGTGGGCAGGTCGTACAGGGCGGCCTTCCAGGTCTCGGCCGGCAGGGCGGGCGCCTTGGCCTCCTGCCAACCGCCGGGCAGGAACAGGCCGCGGCCGGCCCGGCTGCGCTTGGCCTCCAGTACCAGGGGGGTGGCGGCGAGTTCGGCGCGGGCCTTCTTCAACCGGGCGGGCTTCCAGCCCGTCCAGCGGGCGGCGTTGCGGTCGGTCGGGTCGGGCAGGGCGAGCAGTTGGAGGTAGAGCGTGGCCGCGTCCTCACCGAGGCCGTGGGTGCGGGCCACCTCGGCGACCAGCTCGGGGGCGGACCGCTGCGGGTTCTGGAGCCAGGCCGGGCCCTCGTCCTCCGCCGTGACGGCCGTGACGGCGCGGGCGGAGTCGGCCAGTCGCTGCGGCTCGCCGCGCAGCACGGACTCGATGGCGCGCCGCTCGGTGGCGAACCAGTAGCTGCCGGAGAGCCCGTCGAGCAGTTCGAGCAGCGGGTCGTCGGGGCCGGTGAGGGCGGCCGGGCGCAGCCAGATCCGCTCGTAGTCCTCGTGGTACGGCGTCAGGACGAGCGCCGGGCCGCAGTGGACCAGGCCGTCCTGGTCGGCGCCGCCCTCGGCGGGCAGGCCGAAGTGGGTGCGCAGGACGGCGGCCAGCGAGGCGCCCTTGACGGTGCGGATCAGGTCGAGGTCGAGCAGCAGCTCCGGGTCGGCGAGCCGGCTGCGCAGCGCGGCGGCCGCCGTGGGCAGCAGCGGGCGCAGCGGGCTGTCGGCGGGCAGGTGGTAGGCGAGCCAGCGCAGCGCGCGGATGGTGGAGTCGAGCGCTCCGCTGTCGGGGACGGCAGAGGCGTCCTCGGCGAACAGCCGCAGGCCTGCCCCGCCCAGGTCGGTGAGCCGGAAGCCGGTGCGGCCGGTCAGCCACGGGGTGTGGGCGGGGTTGAGCACGGCCTCGACGGTGTCGATGGACACGCCCTGGACGGTGGTCAGGGCCTCCTCGGGGAGGGTGACGAGCCGTCCGAAACGCCGGTTCCACTCCTCGGCCCCGGCGGCGACGTCGGGCCCCTCGGTCCACAGCGTCTTCGGGTCGGCGGGCAGCAGGGCGCCCCAGACCGCGGCGAGGCCGGTGTGGTCCTGGCGGCGCAGCCAGGCCCGGGCGGCCTTGAACTCGCCGGTCTTGAAGCCGTACTCGGCGGGCATGGCCTCGTCGCTCCAGTACAGCAGGCGGGGCGGCGGGTTGAGCAGCAGGGTGGAGCGGGTGGTGCCGATGCCGGTGAGCTCGCTGAACGCCTCGGCCCGGGCGGGTTCCCACGGGAAGGTGCCGTGCAGCGCGGCGACCCGCCAGAACTTGGCGACCCAGGCGGCGGACAGCAGGTCCTCCGTGTCGCGCTCCTCGACGGTGGTGAAGTGCGCGACGGGCCCGAACTCCCCGCTCGGGTCGTGGTCGACGGCGAGCCAGTGGTCGGTGCCGTCGGACTGCTGCCGCCGGTGGCCGAGGATGACGACGGTGCGCTCGCCGTGCCGCAGCACCTCGCCCTGGCGGTGGCCGGTCGGACGGCTGCCGGTGGCGTTCGCGCTCACCGGGGCGGGCTCGGCGAGGACGATCTCGCGCAGGGTGGCGCCGCGGTCGGCCAGCGGGCCCTTGGTCAGTTCGCCGAGCAGCAGGCCCAGCGAGGAGCGGTGGGCGGACCGGGTGAACGGCGCGGCGACGGCGTAGGCCAGGGCGTGGATCCGGCCGAGCAGGTGCAGCCAGCCGTGGTGGGCGTCGCCGCCGCGCAGGGTGACGGTGGCGGGCGTCGTCCAGCCCTCGCCGTCGGCGGCGGGCGGGGCGGCCAGCACGGCGGTGACGGCGCGCAGGTTGTTGAGCACCCACCAGTGCCCGGACGAGCCCCAGCGGTTGCCGAAGCCCTCGATCTCGGGCAGCACGGCGCGGACGGCCTCGCCCAGGTCGTCGTCGCAGCCGTGTTCCGGCTGCCACTCGCTGGCCTTCGCCTTCTCCGGGCGCTCGGCCTCGGGCTGCGGGACGAACCGGGCGACCCGGTCGAGCAGGTCGGCGGCGGCCCGGGCGAGCCCGGCGACGCCGGCCAGCAGCCGCGGATGCGCGATGCCGGGCAGTACGGCGCCGACCTCCTGGACGGGCAGGGTGCGCACGCTGTGCCGGGCGAGCGGGCGGCGCACGCCCTGGACCGTCAGCCAGCACCGCTCCGCCTCCGGGACCGGCTCGGTGTCGACGGGCCAGGCGGCGTCGATCAGCCGGGCGGCCTGTTCGACGGTGACGGCGCGCAGCTCCTCGGAGCCGGCCTCGTCGCGCGGGCGCAGGGCGTGCCAGTGCGGGTACGGGGGGACGAGCGGGGTGCCGGCGGCGGTGAGTTCACCGGACTGGCAGGGGCGCAGGTCGACGGTGCGGTCGGCGCGGTCGGTGAGGTCGGGCAGGTTGAGCGCGAAGTGGCCGCCGGAGGTGTGGGTGACCACCGGGCCGTCCGTGCCGGGCAGGGCGAGCCGGGCCACCGGGACGGTGTCCGGCCGGTGCCCGGCCAGCGGCAGCACGATGCGCTGCCCGTCGGCGGTGAAGGTGGTGACGGCCTTTCCGGGCTCGAACCGGGCCCAGCTGCCGAGCACGGTGCCGTCGGTGCCGAGCGGGGTGCGCTCCAGGCCGGGCTGGAGCGGCAGCAGCCAGGTGCTGCGCTGGACCAGCCGGCCGGCCGGGGCGGTGGCGGCGATCACCGGCGGCTCGGCGGTGCGGCCCAGGGTGCCGGTGGCCGGGTCGAGTTCACGCAGGACGGAGCTGCCGTCGGAGGCGTGGCGCAGCGTCCAGTAGCCGGTGCCGTCGCCGAGGACGCGGTGCTCGTGGGGCATCCGGGTGTCACCGGCGTGCAGTGGGCGTTCGCCGGTGGTGCGGCCGCCGCCGGGCAGTTGGAGGGAGGGTGCCTCGGGCTCCCGGTCGCCGTAGTAGTAGCCGGCGATGGTCGGGCCCTCCAGCTCGAACCGCTCGTCCGGGCGGCTGGACCAGTACGCGAGCTGCTTGCCCTCCTGGGACCAGACGACCAGCAGCTCGCCGTCGACCAGTCGCAGCCTCGTCCGGTTGCGCCGGTGCGGCTGCTCGGGCACGCGCAGGGTGTGCTCCAGCACGATGCCCTCCGGGCCGACCACGACGGCCCGGTCGAGGCGGGCGAGGATCAGGTGCGGCCAGGCGTCCTCGATGATCAGGCCGCTCAGGCCGGCGCCGCCGAGGCCGGGCACGGGGTGCTGCGGGGCGTCGTCGGCGGGCGGGTCGGCGAGCTTGCCGAGTGCCTCCTCCAGGGCGGGCCAGCCGAGTTCGTCCAGGATGCCGGTGGTGAGGGCGCCGGTGAGCAGCGCGGTGACGTCGAGCGCGGCGATCCGCTCGGCGGCGGCCGGGGCGACCGTCCTGATGGCGTCGCGGTACTGGCCGAGCGAGCGGACCAGGTCGGCGGCGCCGGCCAGGCCGCGGGCGGCGGACAGCTCCTCGGCGCGGGCCTCGGCCCACTCCGCGAACAGTTCGCGCAGCAGCGGCACGGCGGGGGCCTGGCACTTGACGGCCGTCTCCCAGGCGGGCGGGGCGGCGTCGCGCAGCGCCGGCCGGAAGCGGTCGTCGGCGGCGACGGCGGCGAGGCGGGGGCTGTCGGGGCCGCACTGGTCGGCCCAGTCGCGCAGGTCGAAGCCGAGGCTCCCCGGCGGGTCGGCCACCGGCACGCCCGCGGCCAGCAACAGGTCCAGCAGGTCGATCCGGGTGTGGCTGCCGCGGATGCCGGTGAACAGGTCGACCGGGACGGCGTCGGCCTTCAGCCGCTCGACCATCCGGCCCGCCAGGGCGAGGGTGGCGGGGCAGCTGGGCCGGGAGCGCCAGCCTCGGCCCAGGTGGTGGCACCAGCGCTGGAGCCAGGCGGCGGCGGGCTCGGCGCCCTCGGGGCGGGGGCCGGTGAGCAGCTCCTCGGCACCGGTCTCGGCGAGGACCGCCAGCCAGGCGGTGTCGTGCGGGGCCGCCTCGACGGAGGCCGGGTCGGGCAGCAGCTCCAGCAGCCGGGCGCGGATCGCCGCGTCATGGCGGCCGAGCTCGATCAGCGCGCCGTGCCAGGACTTCCAGAACGCGCCGGGTGCCCGGTTGACGGCCGGAGAGTCCAGCAGTTCGGCGAGCAGCGCCCGCTCGTGCTCGGCGCGGTCCAGCCCGGCGGCCCTGATCAGCGCGCGGGCGTCCTCGGCGACTCCGGCGTACGGGGCCATGCCGGCGGCGGAGCGTTCGGTGCACAACTGGCGGAAGCGCTGCCAGGCCGTCAGCGGGTCGAGCCGCTGGGCGAGCTCCTTGACGTACTGGCGCAGGGCCTTGACGGTGAGCGCGCCGGCCAGGGCGAACTCCAGGAAGACGGCGCGCAGCCGCTCCTCGTCGACCGTCAGGCCGTGGGTGCGCTCGGCCTCGCGGGCCTTGCCGAACCAGGCGGCGGCGTAGGTCTGGTTGCCGTGGCCGAGGAAGATCCGGCCGACCTCCTCGCAGAAGGTGGGCAGGAAGTGCGGGACGGCCCGGCCGAGGCGGACGGCCAGCTCGTCGAAGCCCTCCTTGGCGGCGCCTGGCTTGGAGGTGGCCTGGCGGGCCAGCCGTTCCATCTCCTTGACCAGGGCGAGCGCGTGATGGCCGTTGGCCGGGTCGTGGACCAGCGCCCAGGCGGGGAATCCGAGCGCCTCCTGGCGGACCTGGCCGACCTCGACGGGCGCGGCCTGCGGCGCCAGGCCGAGGAAGTCGAGGGCGAGGTCCTCGGCCTGGCCGAGCGCACCGGGGACCAGCCGGACGATCCGGCGGCCGTCCAGCGCGGGGTGGGCGTAGCTGCGGGCGGTGAGCACGTCGGCGGCGCTGTCGGGGCGGCCTGCGTCGGACAGGGTGCCCGGCGGGAGGACCGCCCCGGCGTCGAGCAGCTCGTCGGGCGTGGCGGCGGTCGAGCTGGTGGTGGCCGAGCCGGTAGTGGTCGAGTTCGCGGTGGCGGTCATGCGCCTTCCTCCCCCTGGATCGTGCGGCCGGCGTACAGGGCGGCGGCCATCCGCATGCCCTCGGACCAGGCGACCGGTCCGACCTCGGTGAGCGGCAGGGCCCGGCCGTCCGGGCCGGCCCAGCTGAGCGCGCCCGTCTCGCAGGCGTCGTACTCGTAGTAGTCGCCGACCCAGACCCGGGCCTCGACGGTGCGGCCGCCCTCGGTGACCGGCTGGACGGCGGAGCCGCCGCGGACCCGGCAACCGAGCCGGGTGCAGCGGCCGACCAGCTCGCGCAGCTCGCGGTAGCGGCCACCGGCGTAGGTGGTGACCTCGGTGCCGCCGGGCAGCTCGGCGGGCCGGTGCCAGACCTCGCGGTAGAGCTGCTGGACGCGCTGGGAGACGCCGAGCTCGACGGCGAACTCGCGCAGCTCGTCCAAGTCCTGGAGCAGCACGGGGTGCGGTATCAGCACCTCGCCGTCCGTCAGCCGCACGGTGTCGCCGTCCACGTCGACCAGGCCGAGGCCGCGCTCGGCGTCGGCTCCGCGCAGGAACCCGGCGACGGAGCCGTCGGTGGCGGTGACCACGAGGTCCTTCAGGACGCCCTGCCAGGCTTCGTCCGGCCACACGGCGGTGAGCACGGCGGCGGGCACCGGCAGCGAGCGGACCATCCAGCGCTCGACGTCCTCCAGGCAGCCCCGCTCGTGCGCGGCGAGCCACTCGGCGAGCTGCTTGAGCTGCGTCACCACCGGGTCGTCACCGAGCTTCGACGGTACGGACTTGAGGTCGCGGCCCGCCGCGTTGCGGCACACCACCCTGCCCTCCCCGTCGAGTGCGACGCGGTAGCCTCCCGCGCCCGTCTCCACCCATGCCACGGCCGTACTCCTCCCACCCGAGCGCCGCCCGGGAACACCTGTCGATCGCCGGTCGATCACCTGCTGACCAGCGATGCGAGGAACGTAGCGAGGGGTACTGACAACGCGGCGGGCGGGGTGGATCAGGGCCTGACATGCCCGGATCCAAACCACTCGAACGGGTGGTCGATGAGGGGAAATGGCGAAAGGGCGGCTGCCCGAAGGCCGCCGCCCCGCCGCTGTGGCAGCCCCCGTCGGTCCCGCGACACCCGCCGGTCCGGCAGTGCCCGTCGGTGGGGCAGTGCCCGTCGGTCCGGCGGTGCCTTCAGTCCAGCGGCGCCCTGGGCACGATCACCGGCGCGCCGTCACCCGGCGCCGCCAGCACCTGGCTGTCGATGTCGTACAGCGCCCGCACCAGCCGCGCGTCCACCACCTCGCGCGGCGCCCCGCACGCCACCACCGCGCCGTCCCGCAGCGCGACCAACAGGTCCGCGTAGCGGGCCGCCGCCGCGAGGTCGTGCAGCACCATGACCACCGTCCGCCCGCCCGCCGCGACCCGGCGGACCAGCTCCAGCACCTCCACCGCGTGCCCGAGGTCGAGCGCGCTGGTCGGCTCGTCGAGCAGCACCACCGGGGTGTCCTGGGCGAGCACCATGGCGAGCCAGCAGCGCTGCCGCTGGCCGCCGGAGAGCCGGTCGAGCCGGCGGTCGGCGAGCTCCTCGACGCCGGTGGCGCGCAGGGCCTCGGCGGTCAGCCGCTCGTCCTGCGCCGACCACTGGCGGAACAGCCCCTGATGCGGGTGGCGGCCGTAGCGGACCAGTCCGGCGACGGTCACCGCCTCCGGGGCCTGCGGGCTCTGCGGCAGCAGCGCGATCCGGTGGGCGGCCTGGCGCGGGCGCAGCCGCCACACGTCCTCGCCGCCGACCAGGACCCGCCCGCCGTCCGGCCGGTGCAGCCGGGCCACCGCCCGCAGCAGGGTGGACTTCCCGCAGCCGTTCGGGCCGACCACCGCCACCACCTGACCGGCGGGGACGGTGAGGTCGACGCCGCCGAGCACCGGGCGCCCCGGCCCGTAGCCGGCACTGAGCCCCTCGATCGTCAACTCCATGGCACCTCCCCCTGGTTCGCCGCCGCTCAGTTGCCGCCGAGCGCCTTGGCGAGGTCGCCGATCACGACGTCGGCGGCGAGCGGGCCACCCCGGGTGGACCAGACCGAACCGTCCACGGTGACGGCGTGGTTGTTCTTCACCGCGTTCAACTCCTGGTACGCGGGCTTGGACTGGACGTCCTTGAGCGCGGACTTGCCGTCGTCGGTGAGGGTGGACAGGAACAGCCAGTCGCCGTCGATCTCGTTCAGCTTCTCCAGGCTGAGCGCCGGGCTGTGCGCGTTGCCGTCCTTGTCCTGCGCGGCCGGGCGGGTCAGGCCCATGTCCAGGGCGACGCCGCCGGCGAACTGCTTCTTCTCCATCCAGCTGGGGCCGGTGGGGTTCCAGCGCACGATGGAGACGGCGGCGCCCTTGTTCTCGGTGAGCTCGCCGCCCGCCTTGGCGGCCTTGGCCTCGTAGTCGCCGATCACCTTGTTGGCCTGGTCGAGCTTGTTGACGGCGTTGCCGATGCCCCGGAAGGCGAGCTTCCAGTCGTCGGCGGGCGCCATGGTGACCAGCGTGGCGGGGGTGATCTCGCGCAGTTGCTTGAGCACCTGCTCGTCCTGCATGTCGCCGGCCAGGATCAGGTCGGGCTTGGCGGCGATCACCTTGTCCATCACGGGCTGGAGCAGGTTCCCGATCACCGGGACGCCCTGCACCTTGTCCTTGAGGTAGGCGGGCGGCTCGGCCAGCCCCTGGCCGTTGGTGATGCCGACCGGCTTGACGCCGAGGGCGAGCACCGCGTCCAGGTCCTCCTGGGTGAGGGTGACGATCCGCTTGGGCTCGGCGGGGACGTCCACGGCCTTGCCGGTGGCGTCCTTGACGGTCCGCTTGCCGCCGTCGCCGCTTCCCCCGCTGCCGCCGCCCGTCGCGCCCGCCGCCGGGGAGGCGGCCGTCGAGGAATCCGCGGACGAGGAGCCGGAGGAGCCGCAGCCGGTGAGCAGGAGCGCGGCCGCCCCGGTGACGGCCAGCGCCTGGGCCGCGCGGCGGCGGACGGGGCTGAGCGGGCGACGGGCGAACGGCATGGGTGCCTCCGGGCAACGGTGGTACGGGAGTTGAGCGGTGTCCGGGGCAGCTCGGCGCGGCGGAGGTGCCCCTCGGGACGACTTGTTCATTAGGTTAGCCTTACCTTATGACATTGTCGCAAGTCGGCGCCCCCGAAGCGCCCCCCGCCACCGCGCCGGAGCCCCGACCACCCGGGGGCCGGGCGGCGGGCACCCGCCCCACCTGGCCGATGGTCGTCGGCCTGGTGCTGCTCCTGCTCGCCCTCGCCGTGCTCTCGCTGTCGGTCGGCGCCGGCGAGGTCGGCCCCGGGCGGGTGCTGGACTACCTGCTGAACCGTGACGGCGCCCGCGCCGACGGCCGTCTCGTCCTGGTCGTCGGCGACCTGCGGCTGCCGCGCACCGTCACCGCCCTGCTGGTCGGCGCCGCGCTCGGCGTCGCCGGAGCCCAACTCCAGTCCGTCACCCGCAATCCGCTGGCCGAGACCGGACTGCTCGGCGTCAACGCGGGCGCCTCGCTGGGCGTGGTGTTCGGCATCGCCGTACTCGGCACGCAGACCTCCTTCGGCTACCTCGCCCTGGCCTTCGGTGGCGCGGTGCTCGCCAGCACCGTGGTGCTGCTGGTCGCCAGCAGCCGGGGCGGCGGCTCGCCGATGCGGCTGGTGCTCGCCGGCTCCGCCGTCGCCGCGATCTTCCGCGGGCTCACCGATGTGCTGATCGTCAACTCACCCGAGGCGTACGAGCGTTACCGGGTATGGGTGCTCGGCTCGCTGGCCGGGGTGGAAGGCTGGACCACACTGCGCCAGCTCGCCCCGGTGCTCGGCGCCGGATTCCTGCTCGCCGCCCTCACCACCCGGCCGCTGACCGCGCTCGCCCTCGGCGACGACCTCGCCCGCGGCCTCGGCCACCGGCCCGGCGCCACCCGGGCCGCCGTCGCCTTCGCCGTCACCCTGCTGACCGCCGCCGCGGTGGCGCTGGCCGGGCCGGTCGCCTTCCTCGGGCTGCTCTCCGGCTTCCTCGCCCGCACCGTCGCCGGCCCCCGGGTCGGCCGACTCACCCTGCTCGCCGCACTGTTCGGCGCCGCCGTGCTCACCGGCGCGGACGTGCTCGCCCGGGTGGTGGCCCGACCCTTCGAGGCGCCGGTGTCGGTGATCGTCGCACTGATCGGAGCCCCGGCGCTGATCGCGATCGTCCGCTCCCGGCACTCCGCCGCCCTGGCCATGGCCGACCCCGCCGAGGCCACCGCGCCCGCCCGACGCGGCGGACCCGCCCCGCCGCAAGCGGACTTGGCGCTGCGCCACGGCGCCTGGTCACTGCTGCTGCCGCGCCGGGCCCTGCTCGCCTCCCTCGGCCTGGCCGCCGCGCTGCTGGCCGCCGTGGTCGTCTCGGCGCACGCCGGGCAGAGCGAACTCGACCTCACCCGCACCTTCCAGGCCGTGTTCGGCTACGGCGACCGGCTGGACGTCCTGCTGGTGCAGAAGTTCCGGCTCGGCCGGATCGTCGCCGGGCTCGCCGCCGGGGCCGCCCTCGGCCTGGCCGGCTGCCTCACCCAGACCCTCGCCCGCAACCGCCTGGCCACACCCGAACTCCTCGGCGTCAACGACGGGGCGACGGCCGCCGTGCTGATCTCCGCGAGCACCGCGGGCACCTTCGGCGCCTGGTGGGCCGGCCCGCTCGGCGCGCTGGCCGCCGTCCTGGTGGTCGCCCTGGCCTCCGGCGGGCTCGGCGCGCACGGCTACCGGGTCCTGGTGGTCGGGCTCGCCATGTCGGCGCTCGCCTCGGCGGTCATCCAGGTCGCGATGGCCCGGCGCTCGCTCAACTCGGCCGGTTCGCTGTACATCTGGACCAACGGCAGCCTCAACGGACGGGACCTCTCCGTCGCCACGCCCATCCTGCTCGGGCTGGCGGTCCTGGTGCCGCTCGCGCTGGTGGTGGCCCGGCGGCTGGCGGTGCTGCGCTTCGACGACAGCGTCGCCTCCGCCCTGGGCGTCGACCCGGGCCGGGTCCGGCTCGCCTGCCTGCTGCTGGCGGTCGCGCTCGCCGGGCTGGCGGTCGGCGTCTGCGGGCCGGTCGGCTTCGTGGCACTGGCCGCGCCGGTGATCGCCGGGCGGCTGGCCGGGCCCGCGCGGGTGCCGGTGCTCGGCTCCGCGCTGACCGGCGCACTGCTCGTCGTGCTCGCGGACACCCTGGGACGGATGCTGATCGGCGGGGTGGAGATCCCCGTCGGCATCGTCACCACCGTCCTCGGCGGCCCCTTCCTGCTCTGGGTGCTGCTCGGCCGCAAGGGCAGCCCCGCATGACCACCCCTGGAGACCTCACCGTGGAAACCGCGGAAACCCCCGTTGCCATCGCCCTCGACCCCGACGACCCCGCCTACCGTCTGGTCACCTTCACCCACCGGGACGACGACTGCGACGGCGTGCTCGCACTGCTGCACACCGTGACCGACAAGGACCGCCACTCCGGCGACCTCACACCGCACTTGATGGAGCGCCAGTCCGCCGGAACGTGGTCGATCACCTACCGGTTGCGCGCCGACCACCGCGCCTCCTACCAGCTGTACCCGTTCCATGGCGAGGCCCCCGGCACCAGCCGCCGCGACTGGCTGCACGTCCTCGACCAGGCCCGCCCCGATCCGTACGACAGCGAACCCCGGCTGCCCGCCCGCGACGGCCGCCACCCCTCCTCGGTGCTCAGCCTGCCCGCCGCGCCCGCGCAGCCGTACGTCCGGCGGCGGGACGGCGTGCCGCGCGGGCGCACGCTCGCCCACACGGCGGCCGGGCGGCGGGTGGACGTCCACCTCCCGGCCGGGCACCGGGCGGGCGACGGCCCGTACCCGGTCGCGGTCCTGCTGGACGGCGAGATGTGGGGCGAGGTGCTGTCCGTCGGCGACACCCTCGACAACCTGGCGGCGGACGGCGCGATCCCGCCCACCGTCACCCTGCTCGTGCACACCATGGGACCGCAACGACCGGCCGACCTGAGCTGCAACCCGGCCTTCGTCGACCTCCTCGCCGACCGCCTCCTCCCCTGGGCAGCAAGGGAGTTCGGCGCGAGCACCGACCCGGCCGCCACGGTGATCGCCGGCCAGAGCGCGGGCGGCCTGACCGCCGCGTACGCCGCCTACCACCGCCCGGAGCGCTTCGGCAACGCGCTCTCCCAGTCCGGTTCGTTCTGGTGGCCCGACGAGACCGAATTCGACGCCGGCAGTGAATGGTTGACCCGTCGCTTCGCCGCCGAGGAGCGTCGGCCGGCCCGTTTCTGGATCGAGGTCGGCCTCCAGGAGTGGATGCTTCTCGGCCAGAACCGCCACCTGCGGGACGTGTTGACGGCCCGCGGCTACGACCTCTCCTACCGCGAGTTCAACGGCGGCCATGACTACGCCTGTTGGCGCGGCGGGCTGGCAGACGGGCTGGTGGCGCTGCTCGGGCGGCCCACCGACTGACCCATCCCCGCCAGCGGCGTTGCCCTTTCTGACGGACCGTCGAATTCGCGACACCCGGTGCCGGATACCCCGTAGGCCGCGCTTGTCAAGACTTGCGGGGCACGGGCGAACCGTGAAATCCATTGGTCCGCCACGGACGACGAGCACGAACCACCCTCGACGTTCCCGTCGTCCGTGGCGGCGGCGCTTTCCCCGGCGCGCGAAGGTTCGTACCCGTTTCCGTGCCAGTGAAAGGACAACGACATGGCACCAGTTCGCGCACGGTCCCGTCTGATGCGTGCACTGACCGGAGCAGCGTTGACCGGTGGCCTGCTGGCCGCCGTCCTCCAGTCTCCCGCCGTCGCCGACGGAGGCAGCCCCGCCGCCGTCACCGCAGCCCGCCCGGTCGAGCAGGCGTTCGTGGACAACGAGCTGCCCGCCACCTCGCCCGGCCGCCAAGCCCCCGCCGCCGCGAGCGCCGCCGTCGCCTGTGAGGGCGACGGCGTCAGCGGCAAGCGCGTCCAACTCCTGTACATCCGCGGCGATGCCGACCCGGACCGCTTCAACCAGCTGCTGCCCGAGTTCCGCGCCCGCATCACCAACCTCAACTTCCGCTTCGCGTCCTCCTCCGACCCCTTCGGCGGCCACCGCGAGGTCCGGTTCGTGCAGAACCCGTCCACCTGCGAGCCGACCATCGACACCGTCGTGCTGCCGCAGGCGGCCGTCAACGGCGGCCCGGACACGGTGCGCGCCGAGATGGACAAGCGGGGCTACAACAACAGCAACCGCAAGTACCTGAGCTGGGTGGAGAACACCATCTGCGGCATCACCTGGCGCGGCATCGACGACCGGCCCGACCAGGGCAACTCGGCCACCGGCACCGGCCTCGTGCTGTCCGGCATCAAGGGCTGCTGGGACAACCGCGACGTGGACGTGCACGAGCTCACCCACTCGCTCGGCGCGGTCAACCCCTCCGCCAAGTACTCGACCCCCGCCGGCCACTGCTACGTCTACGGCGACCTGCTGTGCTACGACGACCACTCCATCCCCAACCCGCCCGGCAAGATGATCGAGGCCGACCCGGACTGCCACGACGGCGCCAACCTGCTCGACTGCACCCATGACATGTACTTCAACCCCAACCCGGCGCCAGGCAGTTACCTCGCCACCCACTGGAACGTCGCCAACAGCCCGTACCTGACCTCCAACGGCACCCCGCTCCAACTGCCCACCGGCAACGTCGGCATCGTCAACGCCCACACCGGGTACAGCGCCGACATCGCCAACTCGGCGACCGGCGACGGCACCCGGGTCATGACCTGGGGCTACAAGGCGGATGACCTCGCCCAGCGCTGGAACCTGGAGCGCCTGAGCGACGGCCGGTACCGGATCAGCCCGCTCCTGAACAACACCAAGGCACTCGACTTCAACAACGACCGCTCCCGGGTCGTCGACGGCACCAGCTACTTCACCCAGCTGTGGAACTACGCCGGCACCGACAACCAGAAGTGGACCCTGCGTCCGGTCAGCGGGGGCAAGTACGAGATCGTCGGATACGACAACGGCTGCCTGACCAGCCCCACCACCGCGGGCACCGTCCTCGGCGTCTGGCAGTGCAACGGCAACGACAACCAGCGCTGGCGGATCACCCTCTGAGGCGGCTCCCCTGACCACTGACCGCCGGTCCGGCCCCCGCCGGACCGGCGGTCACGCTCCGGTCCGACTCCCGACGCGTGCTAGCGTCACCGTGGCTGCGCAGCGGCGTCGGCCCCGGACGAGATGTGCGCCGTACCCGGCCCGCCAAGACGACGCACTCTGGAGGCGTCATGACCGCTGCCGGCCGACCGACCGCCCGTCCGCTGGACGTGCGGTGGATCCACGGCTCCCCGTCCGCGAGGCACAACACGGACCCGGAGATCCAGGTCCACGAATACGACGAGCACACCGTCATCCTCCGGCAGAACAAGGCCATCAACTACGAAGCGCCCTTCCTGTTCCTGCTGTTCGGGGCGGATCGGGCGGTGCTGATCGACACCGGGGCAACGGCCGAGGCCGCGTACTTCCCGCTGCGCGCGACGGTCGACGAGCTGGTGGAGAAGTGGCTCGCCCGCAACGACCGGCTCCCGTCCGACTACGAGCTGCTGGTCCTGCACACCCACGGACACGGGGACCACGTCGCGGGCGACGGCCAGTTCGCCGACCGGCCCGCGACCACCCTGATCGGCGCGGAACTCGCCACCGCCTGGCCGCACTTCGGCTTCGACCGGGACGAGGAAGCGCAGGCCCCGGTCGACCTCGGCGGCGGACGGGTGCTGACGTGCCTGGCCACCCCGGGGCACCACCGGGCGTCGGTCACCTACTACGACCCGTGGACGGGCTTCCTGCTCACCGGCGACACCGTCTACCCGGGCCGGCTGTACATCGACGACTGGCCGGCCTTCGGTCGGACCATCGACCGGCTGGTCGCCTTCACCGAGAGCCACCCGGTGACATACGTGCTCGGCTGCCACATCGAGATGACCCGCGAGCCGGGCCAGGACTACCCGATCCGCACCACCTACCAGCCCGACGAGCCGCCGCTCCAGCTCACCCCGGCCCACCTGCGTCGGATCCGGGCCGCCGTCGCCGAACTCGGCGACGAGCCGCGCCGGTACCCGCTGGACGACCTGATCCTCTGGCCACACGACTGAGCCGTCGGTCGAGCCGTCGATCAGTCCCGGTAGGGCACCAGCCGCGCCAGGTCCAGTTCGAAGTCGAACGGCCCGGGGATGCGGATCCTGCCGCCGAACTCCCGCTCCGTACGGGTGTGGTAGCGGTCGCGGTCGGGCTCGGAGAACAGCGTCACGCTCTTCTGCCGCGGGTCCACGATCAGGTAGAGCGGGAAGCCCATCCGCGGGTAGTCGCGAACCTTCCCCGTCCAGTCGTTGTCGGGGCTGGACGGGGAGACGATCTCGACCGCGATCAGCGCCAGTTCGGCCGGGATCTCGCGGCCCAGTTCGATGACGTCCTCGGGCAGGTAGGTGAGGTCCGGGTTGCGCACCGATCCGGCCTCGGGCGAGGAGACGTCGCTGTTCCCGGTCGGGAAGTAGCCGGTGGGGCAGTGCGCTTCGAATTGGCGTTGGACGATCGCCAGGTTGAGCTGGTGGATCGGCGAGGGCGAAGCCTGCATCACGATGACGTCGCCGGACAACTCGGCCTTGTAGCCGTCCGGCAGACGACGGCGGGCCTCTTCGAGCAGGTGGTAGTGCTCAAGGTTCATGCGCTCTCCTCCGGTGCTTCCGGCACGGTACCGCGACCCGCGCCGCAGGCTCGGCGGATCGGTGGCGCGTTGCGCGGCAGGGGTGGCGCGGGTGGGGCGTGCACGACACCGGTCCGATGGTCCGCTCAGCCTCCGGAATGCCAACCATGTCGGCTGACCCGCCGTGATGGTGGTCCGCTCGGGCGCGTGCCGTGCCCGAGCGGACCACCACCACCGTCAGCCGAGTCTCAGTCCTCCGGCGGCGGGCCCGGGGCCTCGGCCGGGAGGCGGACGGCCAGGAGGGCGCCGACGGCCACCGGGGCCGCGGCGAGCAGGAGGGCCAGGCGGTAGGGCGTCGGGCCGGTGGTGTCACCGAGGGCGCCGAGCAGTGCGGCGGTGGCGGCGATGCCGAGGGCGCCGCCGAGGGTGCGCAGGATGGTGAACAGGCCCATCGCGCGGCCCATGGCGGGCGACGGGACCTCGGCGAAGCCGGCGATCTGGACGGTCAGCACGGCGGTGCCCAGGATCAGGCCGACCCCGAACATCAACACCCTTACAACCCAGGCGTTTTCGGCGAAGCCGAGGAGGCCGATGACCACCGCCGCGAGCAGCAGCGCGGGCAGGACGAGGCGGCGCGGACCGAGCCTCGGCAGCAGCCGGTCGACCACCTGGGAGGCGGCCATCAAGCCGATCGCCTCCGGGAAGACGCTCAGCCCTGCGTCGAGCGCCGAGGCGCCGCGCGTCGCCTGGTAGAGCAGCGGCAGCACGAACAGCGCGCCCATCAGGCCGGCCGAGGTCAGCAGGGCCAGTCGGCTCGCCGCGCCGAAGGTGCGGTCGGCGAGCATCCGCAGGTCCACCAGCGGCTCGGCGTGCCGGAGTTGGCGGCGGACGGCGACGCCCAGCAGCGCCAGGCCGAGCAGTCCGCCGAAGGCCACGCCCGGGGAGGTCCAGCCGTGCACCGGGCCGAAGCCGAGGGCGTAGGTCAGCAGTCCGAGGCCGGGGGTGGCGAGCAGGAAGCCCGTGGTGTCGAAGCGGCCGACCGGGGGCTCCGCTTCGCCGCGCAGGCCGATCAGCCCGATGAGCACGGCGGCCGCCCCGACCGGCACGTTGACCAGGAACAGCCAGTGCCAGGAGAGGTGTTCGGCGAGGTAGCCGCCGAGCGGCGGCCCGAGGGCGGGCATCAGCGCGGTCGGGACGATCAGGATGCGGCCCAGGCCGGCCCGCTCGTGCGGGGCGAAGGCCCGGAACAGCAGGGTCATCCCGACCGGGGTGAGCAGTCCGCCGGCCACGCCCTGGACGGCCCGGGCGGCCGACAGCGCGCCCAGGCCGGGGGCCGCCGCGCAGAGCGCGGAAGCGAGGGTGAAGGCGGCCAGCGAGCCGAGGAAGACCCGCTTGACGCCGTACCGGTCACCCAGCCAGCCGGCCGCCGGCAGGCCGAGGGCGAGGCCGACCAGGAAGGCGGTCTCCACGGCGTTGGCGGCGGAGACCGGGCGGCCGAAGTCCTCGGCGATGGTGAACAGCGCCGGGTTGACGATCGTCGAGTCCAGGCCGTTCATGCACATCGCGGCCGTGTAGACGACGACCACCGCGGCGCGCCCCGCGAACAGGGGGCGCGCCGGGGCCTGGGCCGCCGGAGGGGTCACAGCGCGGTCCAGTGCGCGGCGATCCACTCCAGTGCGGCCGCCCGCTCACACGGGCCGTGCGCGACCGACCAGCCCGCCGGGACGGCGGCGAAGACGGGCCAGAGGGAGTGCTGTCCCTCGGAGTTGACGAGCGCCAGGAAGGTGCCGTCGGCGTCGAAGGGGTTGGTGGGGGCGTCACTCATCGGACGTCTTCTCCAGGTGGTCGGCGATCACGCTCGCGATGTGCGCGATCGGGTCGGGTAGGGTCATGTCCTTGTGCGAGCAGGCCACGTCGGTGTTGGCGATCCGGCCGGACACGTACGGCGTCCACAGCTCGGGCACCAGGGTGTCGTCGATGGTGTCGACGGTGGCGCGGAAGAACAGCACGTCGCCGTCGAAACGGCGGTGGTCGTAGCCGCGCACCAGGTGGTTGGTGTTGAGGTAGATCCGGTTGAGCGCGGCCACGGTGGCCTCGTCCAGCCCGGCGAGCGGGCTGCCCTCGCGGCGCAACAGCTCGGTGACGGCGCCGAGTTCGAGCGGGCGGCCGTCCAGGTCGGCCGGACCGAAGCCGCCCATGGTGAGCAGTGCCTCCAGCGCCTCGGCCTGGTCGGGGACGGGCAGCTCGCGGAAGCCCTCGGCGGGGTAGGCGTCCAGGACGGCGAGCAACTCGACGTCCTGGCCCAGTTCCTGGAGCCGGACGGCCACCGCGTGCGCGATGATCCCGCCGGTGGACCAGCCGAGCAGCCGGTACGGGCCCTCGGGCTGGACCTCGCGCAGCCGGTCGGCGTAGTGCGCGGCGAGCTCCTCCAGGGTCGCGGGCAGCGGCTCGGCGGCGGTGGCGGCGCCGACGCCCTGGGCCTGGAGGCCGTAGATCGGGACCTCGCCGGGCAGGTTGCCGATCAGGCCGGTGTAGCACCAGCTGAGGCCGCCGGCCGGGTGGACGGCGAACAGCGGGCGCTGCCGGCCGGGGGCGGCGGGCCGCAGCGGAAGCAGCACGTCCAGGGCGTCGGCTCCCGGCGCGCCCGCCGTGAGGGCGGTGTCCAGGGCGGCCACCGTGGACGCCTGGAACAGGGCGCCGATGCCGACCTCCAGGCCGAGCACCTCGCGGATCCGCCCGGCGAGGCGCACGACCAGCAGCGAGTGGCCGCCAAGCGCGAAGAAGTCGTCCTCGACGCCGACCGACGCCAACCCCAGGGCCTCGGCGAACAGTTCGCACAGCTGCTGCTCGCGCGGGGTGCGCGGCGGGCGGCCGGCCCCTGCGGCGGGCGCCTCGGGGGCGGGCAGGGCCCGGCGGTCGAGCTTGCCGTTGGCCGTCAGCGGGAGGCGATCGAGCAGCACGACGGCGGAGGGCACCATGTGGGCGGGCAGCTCGGCGGCGGCGTGGGCGCGCAACTCGTCCGGAGTGACACGCGGCTCTTCCGGAGTGACGTGCGGCTCGTCCGGAGTGACGTGCGGCTCTTCCGGAGTGACGCGCGGCTCGGCATCCGGCGTGGAGCCGGTGGCCACCGCGTAGCCGACCAGCCGCTTGTCCCCCGGCGCGTCCTCCCGGACCACCACCGCGGCGTCGGCGACGGCCGGGTGGGCGGCCAACACGGCCTCGATCTCGCCGAGTTCGATCCGGAAGCCGCGCAGCTTGACCTGCTGGTCGGCCCGGCCGAAGTACTCCAGCGCGCCGTCGGCGCGGCGCCGGGCGAGGTCTCCGGAGCGGTACATCCGGGTGCCGCGCTCGCCGAAGAGCTCGGCGTACGGGTCGGCGACGAAGCGGGTGGCGGTCAGCTCGGGGCGCCCGAGGTAACCGCGGGCCAGGCCGGCCCCGGCGACGTACATCTCGCCGGTGACGCCGGGCGGGACGGGCTGGAAGTGCTGGTCGAGCACGTAGACCCGCAGGTCGGGGATGTTCACGCCGATGGTGCTGCTGCTCCCGGCGGCGGCGCTCGCCCGGTCGAGGGCGATGTAGGAGACGTGCACGGTGGTCTCGGTGATGCCGTACATGTTGACCAGGGTGGGCGCGTCCTCGGCGTGCCGCTCGTACCAGTCGTCCAGGCGGGCGAGTTCGAGCGCCTCGCCGCCGAACACCACGTAGCGCAGGGCGAGTTCGCTGCCGGGGCGGTCCCGGTCGGCGGCGCTGAGCTGGTAGAAGGCGGACGGCGTCTGGTTGAGCACGGTGACCCGCTCCCGGGCGAGCAGTTCGAGGAAGGCCGCCGGGTCGCGGCTGACCAGATGCGGGACAACGACCAGTCGGCCGCCGTGCAGCAGGGCTCCCCACAGCTCCCAGACCGAGAAGTCGAAGGCGTAGGAGTGGAAGAGCGTCCAGACGTCCTCGGCACCGAAGCCGAACCAGTGGTCGGTGGCACCGAACAGCCGGACCACGTTGTGGTGGGTGACGGGCACGCCCTTGGGCCGGCCGGTGGAGCCTGAGGTGTAGATGACGTACGCGGTGTCCTCGGCGCGCAGCGGGCGGGTGCGCTCGTGCTGGGCGAGCGGGACGGCCGGGTGGTGCTCGGACTCCGGCCCGTCGACCAGGAGCCGGCGCACCTCGTGGGCGGGCAGCCGGGGTGCGGTGGCCCGGTCGGTGAGCAGGGCGGCCGGGGTGGCGTCGGCCAGCATGTAGGCGAGCCGGTCGGCCGGGTAGTCGGGGTCGAGCGGCAGGTAGGCGGCGCCGGACTTGGCCACCGCCAGCAGGGCGACGACGAGTTCGAGCGAGCGCGGCAGGGCGAGCGCGACGATGGTGCCGGGGCCGATGCCCTCGGCGGCCAGCAGTCGGGCCAACCGGTCTGCTCGGGCGGCGAGTTCGCTGTAGTCGAGCTGTTCGTCGCCGCAAGTGACGGCGACGGCGCGCGGGTTGGCGGCGGCCGCTGCCTCGAACAGCTCGGGCAGGGTGGCGGAGGGCTGGGCGGGGACGGGTGCGGCGAGCTGGGCGAGGACGGGTGCGGCGGGCCGGGAGGGGGCGGGTGCGCCGTTCCACTCGACCAGAGCGCGCAGCCGTTCCTCCTCGCTGATCAGCGGGATTCGGCCGATCGGGGTGTCGGGGGCGGTCGCGGCGGCGGTGAGCAGCCGGTTCAGCCGCTGCGCGAGGGCGGCCGCGGTGTCGGCGTCGAAGAGGTCGGTGCGGTACTCCAGGAAGCCGCCGATGCCGCCGCCGGGCAGTTCGCCGGCGTTGAGGGTGAGGTCGAACTTGGCGGTGCCGCTGGGGATCGCGGCGATGTCGGCGGTGAGGCCGCCGCCCAGCGCGGTCCGCTCGTCGGGGCGGCTCTGCCAGGCGAGCATCACCTGGAACAGCGGGTGGCGGGCGAGCGATCGGGCCGGGTTGAGCTCCTCGACCAGCCGGTCGAAGGGCAGTTCGGCGTGCTCGTGCGCGGCGAGCACGGTGGCGCGGACCCGGGCGAGCAGTTCGCTGAAGGTGGGGTCGCCCGAGGTGTCGGTGCGCAGCACCACGGAGTTGACGAAGTAGCCGACCAGGGCGGCGCTCTCCTCGTCCTCGCGGCCGGCCAGCGGGGTGCCGACCGGGATGTCGGTGCCGGCGCCGTGCCGGGTGAGCAGGGCGGCGAGCCCTGCCTGGACGGCCATGAAGACGGTGCTGTCGGCGGCGCGGGCGAGCCCGGCCAGGGCGGCGTGCGCCTCGGCGCCGAGGGTGAAGGGCACGGTGGCGCCCTGGTGGCCCGCGACGGCCGGGCGGAGGCGGTCGGTGGGCAGTTCCAGCTGTTCGGGCAGTCCGGCGAGCGCGGTGCGCCAGTACTCCGCCTGCCGGACGGCGAGCGGACTGGGCGCGTCTGCGGTGCCGAGCCGCTCCCGCTGCCAGGCCGCGTGGTCGGCGAACTGGACGGTGAGCCGGGGAAGTGCGGGGGTGCGCCCGGCGAACCTGGCGGTGTAGGCGGCGGCCAGGTCGCGCAGCAGTGGGGTGGTGGAGGCGCCGTCGCTCGCGATGTGGTGGAGCAGCAGGAGCAGGGTGTGCCGCTCCGGCTCGTCGCTCTTGAACAGCGTGGCGCGCAGCGGCGGTTCGGCGGCCAGGTCGAAGGCGTGGCGGACGGCTTCCGTCAACTCGGCGGACCCGTCGTGCAGTTCGACGGCCGATGGCGGGAGGACGCGCTGGTACGGGGTGCCGTCCGACTCCTCCCCGTAGACGGTGCGCAGGACTTCGTGCCGGGTGGCGAGGTCGCCGAGGGCGAGGGTGAGGGCGCGCCGGTCGAGCGGACCGGTGAGGGTGAGCGCCAGCGGGATGTTGTAGGTGGGGCTGGGGCCTTCGAGGCGGTGCAGGAACCAGAGGCCGCGCTGGGCGGGCGAGAGCGGCATCCGCTCGGTGCGCGGCACCGGCACCGGGGCGGGGCGCGCCTGTGGCGCACCGGCCGTTCGCAGGTGGGCGGCGAGGGCGGCCGGGGTCGGCTGCCGGAACACGTCGGCGAAGCCGACCGGGGCGGCGAAGGTGTCCCGCAGCCGGGCGGCCAGTCGGCCGGCGAGCAGCGAGTGGCCGCCGAGGTCGAAGAAGGAGGCGTCCCGGCCCGGCGCCTGCGGCAGGCCGAGGACCTCGGCGAACAGGCCGCAGACCAGTTCCTCCTGGGGCGTGGCCGGTGCGCTTCCGGCGGTGGCGGCGGCCGGCTCGGGCAGGGCGCGGTGGTCGAGCTTGTCGTGGGCGGTGCGCGGCAGTTCGTCCAGCAGCAGGACGGCCGCCGGGACCATGTGCGCGGGCAGCCGGTCGGCGAGCGCGGCGCGCAGCCCGTCCGGGTCTGGGGCGCTGCCGTTCTCGGGGGCGCTGCCGTTCTCGGGGGCGCCGCCGCTCTCGGGGACGGCGTAGCCGAGCAGGCGCTTGCCCTGCGGTCCGGGGCGGGCGATCACCACGGCCTGGGCCACGCCCGGCAGTTCGGCGAGGACGGCGGCGATCTCGCCGGGTTCGATCCGGAAGCCGCGGATCTTCACCTGGTCGTCGGCCCGGCCGAGGAACTCCAGGGTGCCGTCGGGGCGGCGGCGGGCGAGGTCCCCGGTGCGGTACATCCGGCCGCCGGGCGGCCCGAACGGGTCGGCGAGGAAGCGTTCGGCGGTGAGGTCGGGGCGGCCGAGGTAGCCGCGGGCCAGACAGGCGCCGGCCACGTACAGTTCGCCGGTGACGCCGTCGGGCGCGGGGCGCAGCGAGCCGTCCAGGACGTAGGCGCGGGAGCCGCGCACCACCCGGCCGGCCGGGGCGCCGTCCGGGCCCGGGGTCCAGGCGTAGGCGTCGACGGTGGTCTCGGTCGGGCCGTAGAGGTCGACGGGGTGCAGGCCGGGGACGGCGGTCAGGCGCTGCCAGAGCGCGGGCGGGGTGGCCTCGCCGCCGACCACGAGGACGGACGGGCGGTGCCGTCCCTCGTCCAGGATGCCTTCGGCGAGCAGGACTTCGAGGTAGGAGGGGGTGAGGTCGAGGTAGTCGATGCGCTCGCGGTCGAGGTAGGCGGCCAGGGCGGCCGGGTCGCGGTAGGTGGCGTCGTCCAGCAGGTGGAGTTCATGGCCGTGGACCATCCAGAGCACCGGGTCCCAGGAGGCGTCGAAGGCGAACGAGGCGCTGTGGGCGACGCGCAGCCGGTCTCGGCCGGTGCGGCGCAGGGCGGGGGCGATGTGGTCCTCGCCGAGGCCGGCGCACAGGTTGGCCAGCGAGGCGTGGGTGACCACCACGCCCTTGGGGCGACCGGTGGAGCCGGAGGTGTGCAACACGTAGGCGGGGTCTTGCAGTTGGGGAGCGGGAGGGGCCTGATCGGGCTCGGCGCCCGCCTCCCCCGACTGGATGACGGACTGGACGACGGACTGGACGACGGTCAGGCCTTCGGGCTGGACGACGGTCAGGCCTTCGGGCAGGTCGAGCCCAGCGAGGGCTTCCGCGGTGCCGACGGCGCAGAGCGGTCGGGCGTCGGCCAGCACGGCGGCGAGGCGCGGCGCGGGGTGGGCGAGGTCGAGCGAGACGCAGGCGCCGCCCGCCTTGAGGACGGCGAGCATCGCGACCAGGGTGTCGGTGCCGCGCGGCAGGGCGATCGCGACCGGCGCCCCCGCTCGGACGCCGAGGGCGGCCAGGCGGTGGGCGAGCCGGTTGGCGGCGCTTTCGAGTTGCCGGTAGGTCAGCGCGGCTGGGCCGGAGCGGACGGCGACGGCATCCGGCGTGCGGGCGGCCTGGGCGGCGAACAGCTCGGGCACGGTCCGCTCGACCGCCGGCTCGGTACGGCCTTCGGTGGCGCGGCGCAGGCCGCCCTGGTCGAGCAGGTCGATCCGGGCGATGGGCGTCTGCGGGTCGGTGAGCAGGAGGTCGGCGAGGGCGTCGAGGTAGCGCAGCAGGCCGTCCCGGTGGGTGGCGAGGGAGGCGGCGCCGTGGTGGGCCGGGTCGGCATCGAGGACCAGACGCAGCGAACCCTCCGGCCCGGGTGAGACGTTCAGGGCGAGGTCGTCCACCGGTCCGGCGGCGAGGTTGCGGACGGTGCCGGGCAGGCCGGCCAGGTCGAGGTCGCTCTCGAAGGCCTTGATGTTGACCATCGGGCCGAACAGGGCGCGGCGGTCACCGGTGCGGCCGAGGTCGCGGCGCAGGTCCTCCAGCGGGTAGCGCTGGTGGCGGCGGACGGCGCGCAACTCGCGGACCACGGCGCGCAGTAGGGCCTGGGCGCTGTCGGCGGGGCGGACGGTGAGGCGCAGCGGGAGCACGTTGGCGGCGGCGACGGGAGTGCGCAGGGCGGCCGGGCCACGGCGGTTGGCGAGTGGCAGGCCGAGGACGACGTCCTGGGTGCCGGTCAGGCGGTGCAGGTAGCCGGCGGTGGCGGCGAGGAGCAGTTCGGCCCAGGTGGCGCGGACGGCGTCGGCGGCGCGCTCCAGGCGGTCACGGGTGCCGGCGGGGAGGTCGGCGGTGAGGCGGAGCGGCGCGGACGGTTCGGGAGTGACGTCGCTGACGGCGGGCGCGGGGGTGCCCGGGAGGGTGGCCGGGGTGTCGACGTCGGCCAGCCGGGCGGACCAGTGGGCGCGGTCGGCCGCGTACTCGGCGCTCCCGCGGTAGGCGGTCTCCTCGGCGGCGGCCTCGGCGAGCGTGGCGAAGGGGGCCGGGGCGACGGGGGCCGGGGCGGGTTCGGCGCCGGTGGTGCGGGCGGCGTAGAGGGCGGCGACCCGCTCGCCGAGGAGGGTCAATGCGTAGGCGTCGACGGCGAAGTGGTGGATGCGGCGGTACCAGAGCCGGCGGTCCTCGGTGAGGCGGATGAGCGCGTGGGTGAACAGCGGGCCTTCGGCGAGGTCGGCCGGGCGGGCCAGGTCCGCGCGCATCCAAGCCTCTGCCTCGGCAGCGGGGTCGGCGGCGGCGCGCAGGTCGAGACGGTGCAGTGGCCAGGGGCGGCCGGGGCGCAACCGCTGGCGGGGCGTGCCGTCCGAGCCGGTGACGACGACGGCGCCCAGTACCTCCGCCTCGTCCACCGCCTGCCGCAGCGCCTGTTCGAACCGCTCCTCGTCGAGCGGGCCGGTGATCTCGACGGCGTCACCGGTGTTGTAGACCGGGCTGGCGGGGTCGAGGGCCTGGGCGTACCAGACGGCGGCCTGGGCGGCGAGCAGGGGGATGTCGGCGGTCTGGGCTTCGACGGCGGGCATGGGGTGGAGAGCTCCTCGGGGATCCGGAACGCCTTACTTAGGTTAGCCTAAACTAACTTCATATGATCTGGTCAACGGCTCGGGTAAGTCCGGGCCCTGACACTCCGGAGGCGCCACCCATGCCCTTGACCGAGCCGCCGAGCACTCCTCTCACCGAGGCCGAGGCCAAGGCTGAGGCCGAGACCGAGACCGAGACCGAGCAGGCCGTGCGCGAACGCGTCCACGCGCACCGGGCGGAGCTGCTCGCGCTCAGCCGCCGCATCCACGCCCACCCCGAGACCGCCTTCGCGGAACACCTCGCCGCCTCCTGGTGCGCCGAACTCCTGGGCACACACGGCTATTCGGTCACCGCGCCCGCACACGGCCTGGCCACCGCCTTCAACGCGCGCCTCGGCAGCGGGCCGGTCACCGTCGCAGTGGTCTGCGAGTACGACGCGCTACCCGGGCTCGGACACGCCTGCGGACACAACCTGATCGCCGCCGCCGGGATCGGCGCCGCGCTCGGGCTCGCCCCGTACGCGGACCGACTCGGGCTCACCGTACGGGTGATCGGCGCGCCGGCCGAGGAGCGCGGGGCGGGCAAGGCACTGCTGTTGGAGGCGGGGGCGTTCGACGGGGTGGACGCGGCGATGATGGTCCACCCCTGCCCCGTCGAGGTCGCCGACTTCCGCTCCTTCGCGCTCGGCACCCTGTCCGTCCGCTACACCGGGCGCGCCGCCCACCCGAGCCTCGACCCGCACCGGGGCCGCAACGCCGCCGACGCGCTCACCGTCGCCCAGGTCGCGATCGGGCTGCTGCGCCAGCAACTCCCGCCGCAGTGGCGGGTGCACGGCATCACCACGGCGGCGGGGACCGCGCCCAACCTGATCCCCGCCAGCGCGAGCGCCGAGTACGAGATCCGGGCCTCGGCGGCCGAGGACCTCGCCGAACTGCGCTCCCGGGTCGAGGACTGCTTCCGCGCGGGGGCGCTCGCCACCGGGTGCGAGGTGGAACTGACCCGGCCCGAGCCGGACTACTTGGACATGCGCTCCGACCCCGGGCTGCTGACGCTGTGGCGGGCCAACGCGGCGGCGCTCGGCCGGCCGGAACCGGTCGAGAGCGGGCCCTTCGCCTGTACGGACATGGGGAACGTGTCGCACGTGGTGCCGTCGATCCATCCGGTGCTGGACATCACCGGCGGCGTCTGCGCCCCGCACGAGGCGGCCTTCGCCGAGGCGGCGCTGGGCGCCGAGGCGGAACGGGCGGTGCTGGACGGCGCGGTGGCGATGGCTTGGACGGCGGCGGATCTGGCGGCGGGGCGGGCGGCAGATCGGGCGGCGGATCGGGCGGCAGCCGCGAACGGCGGATGACAGCCGACAACTTTCAGCGAACAGATTTCAACATCTGTTCGCTGAAAGTTGTTCGCTGAAAGTTGTCAGCTGAAACCTGTCAGCTGAAAGGCGCCACCCGCACCGCCGTCACGCCCAGCTCCCGGACCAGCTCCCCGGCCTCGCCCTCCCACTCCGGGTCCGGGAGCACCACGGCGGCGCCCGTCCGCAGCGGCCACAGGTACTCCCAGAGCGGCAGGCCCAGGTGCAGCACCCGGTCACCCGGCCCGAGCGGGTGGGCCGCCTGGAGCTCGCGCACCCGGCGGTCCGCCTCGGCATGGGTGAGCCGGACGGCGGTCGGGCGCCCGCCCGGGCCGTACCCGACGCAGAGCAGGTGCTGCGGGGTGAGCGCCCGGGGCGGGTCGGTGGGCAGCTCCCCGTCCGTCTCCAGCCACGCCAGCGCCCCCGGCACCCCCTCCCCCAGCACGCAGACCGGGGTGTTCTCGGCGAGCAGCCGCTCCCGCCGCCCGGGGGCGTCCGCCGGGTCCAGCGGCAGGTACGCCGCGCCCGACTTCGCCACCGCCAGCAGCGCCGTCAGCAGCTCGGCCGGACGACGGAGGCCCGCCAGGCCGACCACCGCACCCGGACGGGCCCCACGAGCGGCCAGCGCACGCGCCAACCGGTTCGCCGAGGCGTTCAACTCCCGGTAGCTGACGGTCTCGTCGCCCGCGAGCACCAACGCCGGCGCGTCCGGCGTGCGGGCCGCCTGCGCCTCGACCGGCCCCACCGCGGTGGTCGCCGGGTACCGCGCCGTCCGGCGGGGCAGCTCGGGCAGCACAGCCTCCTCCCGACGGGCCTGCCGACCGGCCTCCCGCACGGCTTCCCGTACGCCGTCTCGAACCCCCGTCGCCATCACGCCGCGCCCAGCAGTCCGGCCCAGGCCTCGATCGCCGGGCGTTCCGCGAGGTCGACGAACGCCACCTCGGCCCCCTCCTCCCGCCAGCGGGCGGCGAGGGTCATCAGCCGGATGGAGTCCAGCCCCCAGTCGACCAGGTTCTCGTCCAGCGGGATCTCCGCCGGGTCCTCGCCGAGCAGGTCGGCGACCTCGGTCCGGATCCGCTCCACCGTGAAGCCCGTGTCCGTCACTTCCGGCCCGCCCCTTCGAGTTCCGTCGAGTCCGCGACCGCGACACCCCGGACCCCGTCCGCCGGCCCCAGCATCCCGAGCACGGCCCCGGTCGTGGCGACCACCCCGCAACGCCCGGCCACCCAGGCCAGTGCACCGCGGTGCTCGTCCGGGCCGAAGTCCGCGACGGCGTCGGCCACCACGAAGGCCTGCACGTCCCGCATCCAGGCGTCGCAGGCGGTGGCCTGCACCCCGATGTGCGCGTACACGCCGGTGATCACCAGCTGGTCCCGCCCCCGCTCGCGCAGCAGTCGCTCCAACTCGGTGCGCACGAAGGCGCTGTACTTCCACTTGGTGAGCACGGTGTCCCCCTGAGCCGGGGCGACGGCCTCGGCGATCGCGGTGGCCCACGAGTCGTCCGGGATGCCCGGCCCCCAGAAGTCCTGTTGCAGTCCGCGCTCGGCCGGGCTCTGCCCGCCGAGCTGCTCCGAGTAGACGACGGGGACGCCGGCGGCGCGCGCCGCCTCGGCCAACGCGGCGACGTTTCCGAGGAGTTCGGGCACCGGCGCGGCTTCGGCGTCGTAGGCGCCCAGGAAGTGGTTCTGGAGGTCGTGCACCAGCAGGACGGCGCGCTCCGGGTCCACCGTCCAGGCGACCCGGTTGGCGGGCAGCTCCTCGGCGGCGGGCATGGGATAGCGGGGAATGCGGGGCAGGCCCACGATGGTGTTCCTTAGCTAGATGGCGATGGCGAGGGGATCAGCCGGCGGTCAGCGCGGCCGTGATCGCCGCACGCAGGTCCTTCTTGCTGACCTTCCCGATCCCGGTGGCCGGGAAGGCCTCGACGAACTCGACCCGGTCCGGCACCTTGTACTCGGCGAGTCCGCGCTGCCGCACGAACCGCTTCAACTCGACGCCCTTCGGGGGATGTTCACGACTTTCGGCGCGCAAAACGACATAGGCGCAGGTGCGCTCGCCCAGGTACGGGTCGGGCATCGACACCACCGCGGCGTCGTGCACCGCGGGGTGCGCGAGCAGGTGGTTCTCGATCTCCTCGGCGGCGACCTTCTCGCCGCCCCGGTTGATCTGGTCCTTGGCCCGCCCCTCGACCACCAGGTGGCCGGTCGGGGTGCGCCGGACCAGGTCCCCGGTGCGGTAGAAGCCGTCCGCCGTGAAGGAGTCGGCGTTGTGGCCGGGCGCGTTCCAGTAGCCGCGGATGGTGTACGGCCCGCGGGTGAGCAGGTGGCCGGTGACGCCGTCGGGCAGGTCCCGGTCGTGGTCGTCCACCACCCGCACCTCGTCGTCCGGCGAGATCGGCCGGCCCTGGGTGGTGGTGATCAGCTCCTCCGGGTCGTCCAGCCGGGTGTAGTTGACCAGCCCCTCGGCCATCCCGAACACCTGCTGCAGGGTGCAACCCAGCACCGGCCGGACCCTCCCGGCCGCCTCCGCACTGAACTTGGCGCCGCCGACCAGCAGCACCTCCAGGCTCTCGTACCCGCGGGCGCCTCGCTCCGCGGCGTCCAGCCAGAGCAGCGCGAGCGGCGGCACCAGTCCGGTGATGGTCACGCCCTCGCGCTCGATCAGCGGGAAGGCCGTCTCCGGGGTGGGCTGCGGGCAGAGCACCACCCGGCCGCCGGCGTACAGGGTGCCGAGCGAACCCGGGGAGCTGAGCGGGAAGTTGTGGGCGGCGGGCAGCACGCAGAGGTACACGCTTCCGGTGTCCTGCCCGCACAGTTCGACCGAGCCGCGCAGTGAGTAGATGTAGTCGTCGTGGGTGCGCGGGATCAGCTTCGGCACGCCGGTGCTGCCGCCGGAGAGCTGGAGGAAGGCGACATCCCCGGGCTCGGGCTCCCCACCGTGGGCCTCCGGTCCGGGGCCGTCACAGGGCACGTCCGCGAGCCGGATGTGCTCGCCCGGGTCCTCTCCGGCCACCAGCACCAGCCGCAGCGCGGGGTTCTCCGCCCGTACCCGGGTGGCGAGTTCGCGGTAGTCGTAGCCGCCCTCGACGGCCGGCACCACGTACCCGGCCGCCCCGGTGAAGGAGCAGAAGTACCCGATCTCGGCGTACCGGTGGGCGGGCAGCACGAAGACCGGCAGCGCGCCGATCCGGAACAGCGCGAAGACGACCTCGAAGAACTCGGCGGCGTTGGGCAGTTGGACCACCACCCGGTCTCCGACCCGGATGCCCCGGGCGAGCAGTCCGGCGGCCATCCGGTCGGCCCTGCGGTCGAGTTCGGCGTACGTCCAGCGCCGCTCGGTCGCCGCCACCGAGTGGCCGCCGGGGTCGACCACGGCGGTCCGCTCGCCGTGCGCCTCGGCGCGCTCGCGCAGCATCCGCCCGAAGGTCTCGCCGCGCCAGTACCCGGCGGCCCGGTAGCGCTCCGCGAACTCGGCGGGGTACGGGGTGAATCCCGCCCGGACGGTCTCCAGCGGCGTCACCGGGCCACCCCCGCGGCATCCAGGAAGGTGCGGAACTTGGCGCTGGTCTCGGCGAGTTCGGCCTCCGGCCGGGACTGCTCGACCACACCCGCTCCGGCGTACACCCGCAGGGTCCGCTCCTGCGCCTCCGCGCAGCGGATGGTGACCACCCACTCGCCGTCGCCGGTCGCGTCCTCCCAGCCGACCATGCCGGTGTAGAGGCCGCGGTCGAAGGGCTCGACCTCCCCGATCACCCGGCGTGCGACGTCCGTCGGCGTGCCGCAGACCGCCGGGGTGGGGTGCAGCGCGCAGGCCAGCTCCAGGGCGGAGACCGTCGGGTCGGCCAGCTCGCCGCGGATCGTGGTGGCCAGGTGCCACATCGCGTTCGTCCGGACCAGGGTGGGCCGTTCGGGCACCTCCAGGGTGCGGCAGTACGGCGCCAGCGCCTCGCGGATGGCATCCACCACGACGGCGTGCTCGTGCAGGTCCTTGGGCGACTCCAGCAGTGCGGCGGCACGCCGGACGTCCTCGCCGAGGTCCTCGCTGCGCGGCACCGAGCCGGCCAGCGGGTTGGCCAGCACGGCCGTTCCCCGCCGGGAGAGCAGGAGTTCGGGGCTGGCGCCGATCAGGGTGCGGCCTTCACCGGCCGGGACGGCGAAGGTGTAGCCGCCCGGGTCGCGCCGGGCCAGCCGTTGCAGGATGGCGGGCAGGTCGATCGGCTCTGCGGCGCTCAGCTCCAGGGTCCGGGCCAGCACCACCTTGCTCAACTCGCCGTCCCGAAGCCGCTCGACGGCCGCGGCGACGCCCGCCCCGTACGCCTCCGGTGCGGGCACCGGGGTGGTCCGCCAGTCGGTCCGCTCGGCCGGCGGCGCGGGCAGCGCGATCAGCGGGTCGTCGCGCAGCGCCCCGGCGGTGCGGACCCGGGCGGGGACGGCGAGTTCGACCCGGCTGTCCCGGTCGAACGCCACCGCGCCCACCACCAAAGGCCGTTCGACCCCGGCCCGCCCTGCCTCGGCCAGCGTCGCGGCCACTCGGACGGGCAGCGGCCGCCCGTCCCGCGGCACCCGGGCGTGCACGCCGGAGCCGAGCAGGGTACGGGTCGGCGAGGCGAAGAACGCCTCGTCGGAGCCGGCCCGGTACTGGCCGAGCAGTCCGCTCGCCGCGCCGATGACGGCGTGGTCCGCGCCCTCGGCATGGGCCGAGCCCTCGGCGTGGTTCGCGCCCTCGGCGAGCGCGGTCACCGGGGCGCCGAACCCGGCGGATACCGGTCCGGCGGGGGCCGGTTCAGCCTTCATCAGCCCGGCGGATGTCGGCCCGGCGAGGGCATGGGGCACCGTGGTCACGGTGATTTCTCCAGTCTGGGACGGTTCTACGGAAGGACGAGGAGGCGGGGGAGGCCGACGACGCACCGCTCAGGCACACCGTTCAGGCATGCCGCTCAGGCATGCCGCTCAGGCACGCCGCTCAGGCACGCCGCTCAGGCACGCCGCTCAGGCACGCAGGGTCGCGCCGCCGTCGACGTACAGGTCGTGCATGGTGATGTGCCGCGCCCGGTCCGAGGCCAGGAAGACCACCGCCTCCGCGATGTCGGCGGGCGCGGCGATCCGCCCGAGCGGGATGCCGACCCGCCAGGAGCTCAAGTCGCCGTCGATCACCCGGCGTTCGGCCGCCTCGGCGTCCTCACCCCACAGCGCGCGCTGCATCTCGGTGTCGGTGGAGCCGGGCGACACCACGTTGCACCGCACTCCCGACCGGGCGAGCTCCAGCCCCAGGCAGCGGGTGAACATGGTGGCCGCCGCCTTGGACGCCGCGTAGGCGGCCATCCCGGCCCGCGGCACCCCGGCGGCATTGGACCCGACGGTCACGATCGCCCCGCGCCCACGATCCGCCATCCGGCGGCCGACGGCTCGACTGGTGTGGAAGACACCGTCGGTGTTCACGGCGAAGGTGTCGGCCCAGTCCTCGTCGGTGAGTTCGACGGCCGGGGCGGTGCGCAGGATTCCCGCGACGTTCACCAGCGTTACGATCGGCCCGAGTTGACGCTCGATCAACTCCACGGTGTCGGCGACGGATCGGGCATCCGAGACGTCCAGCACGTACGGACGCACGGACGGGACCTCGGCCACCAGGGCATCGAGCCCGCCGGGCTTGCGGTCCACTGCCGCGACGACGGCACCCTCGGCCACCAGCGCCCGGACCACGGCGACACCGATGCCCTGTCCGGCCCCGGTGACCATCGCGACGGCACCGGCGAATTCGGACTGTTGCTGCACGGGACATCCCCTCCGACCAGCGAGATTAGGCAAGCCTAACCTAACACAGCTGTTCGCCCCTGCCGAGAGCCTGTACGAACGTCAACTCGCCCCGGACACGGAGAAGCCGCCCGCCCCGGGCAGGGGCGGGCGGCTTCAACCACCCTTGTTTCGGCCCGGTGGGCCTACGGCAGGCCGCCATGGCCGGTTGCTCGCTGACAGTCGCGCACCCGGGAATGATCGGCCCCGGCCTCGGGGCGGATGGCGAGCGCGTCCGAGGGGTTGGGAGCGCGGGCGGCCGGGTCGCGGTGGATGGCGAGGGCGGTGTCGATGTCCCCCAGCGCGGAGCGCAGCGGGGACGGGCGGTCGGTCGTCGGGTGCTCGTGTCCGCCGCCCGGGGCGGGCACCCTAGCGCGGGACGGCAGGGGTCGCCGAAGCCTTCGCGGGAGCCGAACCGGCCTTGGTGGGAGCCGAACCGGACTTGGAGGGAGCGGCGGAGGCGGGAGCCGTGGCAGCCGGAGCGCCGGGGGCGGCCGGCGCCGGGGCGAGGCCCGTGCAGCCGCGCAGGCCGTCGCGGCGCTTGAGGGCGGCCTCGGCGCCGGCGCCGGTGACCGGCTCCGGGATGCCCTTGTCGTCGATGGTGGCCGGGGTGAAGGCCTCGCCGGTCACCTTGCCGTCAGCGGTGAGGGTCAGGGTGGTGACCCCGGTCTCGTTGGAGTTGGGGTAGTTGGAGGTGCCGTACCAGAGGAAGTTGCCGAAGCCGTACCCGATGTAGGTGTTGCCGAGCATGCCCGAGCCGACCATGGTGTGCGCGTGGGTGCCGACCACGGCGGTGGCGCCGGCGGTGGCGAGCTTCTTGGCGATGGCGGTCTGCGCGGCGGTCGGGCAGGCCTTGCCCTCGTCGCCCCAGTGCAGGTAGACCAGCACCACCGGGGCCTGCTGCTTGGCCGCCTCCACCGCCTTGACCAGCGCCGGGACATCCAGCGCCGAGGCGATGCCCGGCTTGTCGGCGCCGGCCCGCCACTTCTGGTTGGTGAGGTCCTCGACCTGGCTGGCGGCGACCACGGCGACCTTCACACCGCGCACGGTGCTGACGTAAGGGGCGTACGCCTCCTTGGCGTTGTGCCCGACGCCGACCACCGGGATCGGCGAGGAGTCCTTGGCCGCGAGGGTGTCGGTGAGTCCGTCGGCGCCGAAGTCCACGGCGTGGTTGTTGGCCATCGAGACGACGTCGACGCCCGAGTCCTTGAGCACCGACAGCGCCTTGGGCGAGGTGCGGAAGGTGTACAGCTTGGGCTCCGGCGCGCCGCGCCCGGTGATAGCGGTCTCCAGGTTGAGGACGGACAGGTCGGCGTCGGCGAGGGTGCGGGAGATCGGTCCGAGCGCCGGCTCGGGCGGCTGGACGGCCAGCCGGGGCGCGGTGCGGCCCTCGAAGTGGACGTCGCCGGCGAAGGCCACGGTGATGGTGCCGTCCGGCCGGGGTTCGGTGCTCTTGCTCGGGGCCGTGGCGGAGGGTGTGCCGTCCGGCGCGGCGGACGTGCTGGGCGGGGCGGGTGCGGCGGAGGCCTGGGCCGGGTCGGGATCGTCCGGCCCGCAGGCGGCGACGGCGGTCAGTCCGACGAACAGCGCGACGGCGGCCGCGGCACGGCGCATGAGTGGATCCCCCCGAGGACGATGCAAGAGCGGTCAGCCTACGCCACCGGATCGCCACCTCCCGGACCCGATCCGACAACATTCCGGACACAACCGAACCACCCGGCGGACCACCCGGCGGACCGCCGAACGGACCGCCCGACAGACCCCCGGCCCAGGCATCACAGGCCCCGTCCCGCCCCGGGCGCCCCATGGCCCGACCGTCCCAATCACCCCGGCCCACCCGGCCGCCGCGTCCCTGGCGCGGAGGCGGACGGGGCGCGCAGCGTGGAGTACAGGAAGGCAGTGCGGAGTGCGGCAGGACAGCGCGGCGTGCGGACAGGCGGCGCGGTGTCCGGGCACCGAGCCCCGCGCCGAAGTCCCGGAGGCGTCCGGAGGTGTGACGTGATGGCCAGCAACCAACCCTCCCCCGTGGGCGGCGGTCGGCGCCCCGCCACCCGGGAGCGCCGGATCGTGGTCGGGATCGACGGCTCCGAACCGTCGAAGGCGGCCCTGCGCTGGGCGGTCGGCCAGGCCGTCCTGACCGGGGCGGCGGTGCACGCGGTGGCGGCCTGGGAGTACCCCTCGCTGTACGGCTGGTTCGCGCCGATGGTGGACGACGGCTTCGAGCGGACCGCCAGCCGCACGCTGAGCGCCGAGATCAACGAGATCCTCGGCCCGGACCGCCCGGTGGAGGTCCGCGAGAGCCTGGTGCTCGGCCATGCCGCCGAGGTGCTGCTGGAGGCCGCCGAGGACGCCGACCTGCTGGTGCTGGGCAGCCGCGGCCGGGGCACCTTCGCCCGGACGCTGCTCGGCTCGGTGTCCACCCGCTGCGCGGTCCACGGGACCTGCCCGGTGGTCATCGTCCGCTCCGACGGTACGGCCGCCGTCCCGCCGCGGGCCGCGGGCCGCGGCGCCGGCGCCGAGCAGAACGCCCCCGGCGCCGTACGCACCAAGGACTGGCAGCTCAGCCTGCACGTGGTCGAGGACGAGGACACCACCCGGGTGCACGCCGTGCTGGACGCCGACGGCACCTTCCTGCACAGCGACGCCCACTCCCGCCGCAACCCCCGTGACACCCCGGCCCCGGAGGTCGGCGACGAGTTCGCGGTCGGCCGCGCCCTGGTGGACCTCGGCCACCAGCTGCTGCGGGCGGGCGTCCACGGCGCCACCGGGCCGGTCGAGGAGTGAGCAGGCGGCCCGCCCGGGGGTGTGGGCGCGGGCCGCGTGCGGTAGGAGATGCTGAATCGCCGTACGTCGCCGCCGCGCCCCGACCGGAAGAGCAGCCCACGCCATGAACACCGTCCCGGAGCCCGCCACCCCGGACGCCATCCCGGACCGCCCGGACGCCACCCCGGACCGCGCCCCCGCCGGAGCCCCCGCCGAGGACTTCACCCCCGCCGAGCGCGCCCGGGGCCGCGCCCTGCGCCGCGCCCAGCTGCCGTGGGCGCTGGGCGGGCGGCTGGCGGGCCTGGCCCTGACCCTGCTCCTGGGCCTCACCCCGGCCGGCGCCGCCCTGGTGACCGCCACCGGCGGCTGGTTCGGCGGCTCCCGCACGGCCGGGGTGACGGCCGGCGCGACGGCCCTGGTGCTGCTCGGTCAGGCGCTGCGGCTCCCGTTCGCCGCCGGCGCGCGAACCGTCCGGGCCCGATACGGGCTGGTGACCCAGGGCTGGGCCGGCTGGGCGCTGGACGCGGTGCGCGGCCTCGCGCTGACCCTGGTCCTGCTCCTCCCGCTCGCGCTCGGGCTGTTCGCCCTGACCGCCTGGTCGCCGCAGCGCTGGTGGCTGCCGGCGGCGGGCGCGGCGGCGCTGCTGACGGCCGCGCTCTCCTTCCTCCACCCGCTGCTGATCGAGCCGGTGTTCAACCGCTTCACCCCGATGCCCCCGGGTGAGCAGCGCACCGCCCTGCTGGCGCTGGCCGAACGGGACGGCGTCCGGGTGCGGGACGTCCTGGTGGCGGACGCCTCCCGCCGCACCACCGCGCTCAACGCGTACGTCTCCGGGTTCGGCGCGACCCGGCGGATCGTCGCGTACGACACGCTGCTGACCACCGCCGAGCCGCGTGAGGTGGAGCTGGTGGTCGCACACGAGCTGGGCCACGTCAGGCACCGGGACGTACCGGTCGGCACCGCGCTGGGCGCGGTCGGCGCGGCGCTCGCGGTGGCCGTGCTCGGTCTGCTGTCGACCTGGCGGCCGCTGCTGGACGCGGCCGGCGCGACGGACCCGGCGGATCCTCGGGCGCTGCCGCTGCTGGCGGCGCTCGCGGCGCTGCTGGGCGCGCTGTCGGGGCCGCTCCAGTGCGCGGTGAGCCGCCGGATCGAGGCCAGGGCGGACCGGCACGCGCTCGAACTGACCGGGGACGCCGAGCAGTTCGTGGCGATGCAGCGCAGACTTGCGGTGGCGAACGTCTCCGATGTCGACCCGCCGAGGGTGCTTGAGCTACTGTTCGCCACTCATCCGAGCGCGACCCGCCGGATCGCCGCCGCCCGCGCCTGGCAGTCCGTCCGGGGGCGAACCGAGCCGGAGCGAAGCGCGACCCCGGGGGAATCCGTTGTATAGTACAACAAATTTCGAGGGGATTTCGAGAAGATAGGAACGCCGTGCCCGGCCGCCAGTCGTCCATCGACACCATCCAGCGCGAGCTGACCGCCTTCGCCCGCCGTGCCCGGCACAAGGCCTCCCAGCTGCACCCCGACCTCTCCCTGGTCACGTACAGCATCCTCGATCTGATCACCGAGCGCGGCGGCTGCCGGGCCGCCGACGTGGCCGCGTACTTCATGCTCGACAAGTCCACCGTCAGCCGCCAGGTCACCGCCCTGGAGAAGCTCGGCCTGCTGGCCCGCGAGACCGACCCGGACGACCAGCGCGGCCAGATCCTGCGCGCCACCGAGGCCGGGCTCACCGTGCTCCAGGACGCCACCGAGCAGCGGCGGCTCGCCTTCACCACGCGCTTCAACGACTGGTCCGACGAGGACGTCGCCCGCTTCGCCGACTACCTGGCCCGCTACGGCGAAGAGGGCTGACCCGGAGAAGAGGGCTGGCCCCAGGGGAGAGGGCTGGCCCCGGGGAACAGGGCTGCCCCCGAGAACAGGGCCGACCCGGGCCTCCGGCGCGACGGGCCCGAACCCGAGCCCGAGGGCACCTCCGGGTGCGCCCGGCCGCCCCCACGGTGTACAGAGGAGGAGTGCCCCTCCGGCAGCGCCCCGATGCGCCGCACCCGCCGCGCACCCCGCATCCCCCCGGCCGCCGCCGCACCTGGCGGCCCGACCGCCGGGTGCTGACGGCGCTCACCCTCGCGCTGATCACGCTGATCACCGTGGTCGACATCCTCTCCCCGCCGGACATCCACCTCGGCCCGCTGCTGATCGTCGCCCCCGCCCTCACCGCCTCCTTCGCCGGCCCCCGGGCCACCGCCGGGGTCGCGGTGCTCGCGTTCGCCGCGCTCACCACGATCGGCGCCGTCCGGGACAGCCTGACCAGCGCCAACATCGAGAGCCAGCTGGGCGCGCAACTGATCGTCTCGGTACTGATCGTCGGGCTGCGGGTGCTACGCGAGCGGCACGAGCGGGAGCTGGCCCGGGTGCGCTCGGTGTCCGAGGCCGCCCAGCGGGTGCTGCTGCGCCCGCTGCCGGAGCGGATCGGACCGCTGCACCTGGCCTCCGTCTACCTGGCCGCCGAGGCCGAGGCGCAGGTCGGCGGCGACCTGTATGCGGCCGCCCGCACCGCCACCGGCACCCGGCTGCTGGTCGGGGACGTGCGCGGCAAGGGCCTGTCCTCGCTCGGCGACGCGGCCCTGCTGCTCGGCGCCTTCCGCGCCGCCGCGCACCTGCACGCGGAGCTGCCCGACCTGGCCGCCTACCTGGACGGCAGTGTCAGCTGGGACCTCGCCCAGCTCGCCGAGCAGTCCCGGCAGGCGCGTCTGTACCGGCCGGCCGCCGCGGACCGCCCCGAGGAGAGCGGCGAGTCCGGCGAGTCCTTCATCACCGCCGTCCTGCTCGACATCCCGGACGACGGCTCCCCGGTCCGCCTGATCGACTGCGGCCACCCGCCCCCGCTGCTGCTGCGCCCCGACGGCATCACCACCCTGGCCGCCCGCCACCCCGCCCCGCCGCTGGGGCTCGGCGAGCTCGCACCAACCCGGTACGAGGTGGAGAGCTTCCCGTTCCGCCCCGGCGACCGGCTGCTGATCTACACCGACGGCGTGATCGAGGCCCGGGACACCCAGCGGCGCTTCTACCCGCTCACCGAACGCGTCACCGACTGGCGTGCCGAACGCTCCACCGCCCTGCTCCACCGCCTCCGCCGCGACCTGCTCAACCATGTCGGCGGCCGAATGGACGACGACGCGGCGATGGTGGTGGTCGAGCGGCTGCCGTGAGGGGTTTCAGCGTTCAACTTTCAGCGTTCAACTTTCAGATGACAGATTTCGAAATCTGTCATCTGAAAGTTGAACGCTGTTCGCCGACCCCCCGAACCCACGAGCCCCGGCGCCCACAGTGCCCCCAGCGGTCCTGAACGTCCGGCCCGACCGTCCGACTATCGGCCTTCCGACGCCCCACCGTCGAGTTACCTTTCCATGACTTTCAGATGACTTTTTCCTTCCAATCCGGTCGCTACCATGACCGCACCCATGCCGATCAGGATCGGCACAGCCGGGTAGGGGGAAACGACCGTGAACCACATCCACGTCCGAACACATGCGCTGCGACAGTCCGCGAACGGCCTCACGGAGGCCGCCAAGTCCTTCGGACCCGCCGGTCACTGGCTCGACAACAGCCACACGGCCGCCGACACCATGTCTGCCTGGGACTCCGGCCCGGCGCTGAAGGACTGCGCCGAAGCCTGGCAGACCCACGTGAAGTCGGTCGTCGATCAACTCCACCTCTATTCATCGCAGTTGCATGACTCGGCGCACTCCTACGACCAGACCGACCAGGAGTACGCCCGCCGTCTCGGCGCGGCACTCGGCGATCTCGAAGGTCCGGCGACGGGGCAGCAGCCGTGACGATGACCATCGCGGCGCTCAAGGCCGCCAACAGCATCGCCGTCGACGCCGCCGCCGGCTCCTGGCTCGGCCTGTCCAAGCAGGCCTGGCAGGCCGTCAACGACATCCACGCCAACGGTGTCGACCCGCTCAAGGAAAACTGGAAGGACAAGGTCGGCGAGGCCGCCGGCCGCAGGCTCCAGGAGCAGGCCCAGATCCTGGAGGCCGGCGCGGACATCATGCGCGGTGTCGTCATGGTCCTGGACGGGCTGAGCGCCAGCATCACCCGGGCGAAGCTCACCCTGAACTCCGCCCTCGACATGGCCGAGCAGTACGGCCTGACCGTCGACGAGAGCACCGCCACGGTCCACGCCGGCGGCGGCGCGGCGTCCTCGAACGACAACGCCGTCCAGGAGATCGACGCGCTGCTCCAGGAGGCACTGCGCGAGGCCTCCCAGGCCGACAAGCTGGCCTCCGCCGAGCTGCGCAAACTCGCCGCGGCGACCTGCGAGACCGACCCGCACAAGGCGCTGGACGAGCTCCAGCGGGAGGCTTCCCAGACCGAACTGTCCATGTACACCGGGGACATACCCAGCGGGCAGGACCCCCGGCTGGTCGCCGACTGGTGGAAGGCGCTGACCGACAACCAGCGCAAGCAGCTGATGCTCTCCGACCCCGTGACCCTCGCCGGCCTCCCGGGCATCCCCGACGACGTGAAGGTGAACCTACGCGGCGGGCCCAACGCCAAGTACGACCGGGTGAAGACGGTGCAGTGGGCGCTGGAGCACTGGAACGACACCACCATCGACGTCTTCGACGACAACTGCACCAACTTCGCCTCCGAGGCGCTGCGCCAGGGCGGCGTGCACGCCAAGTGGGACCAGTGGTGGGGCTGGCGCGGTGACGACACCTGGGGCCGTAGCGACGACGCGGGCGGCGACTGGTTCGACCAGCGGCTCGACTACTCGAAGAGCTGGGCCGGGGCGCAGAACATGCACGACTTCATGATGCGCCACGGCGGTCAGGAGGTCCCTCCGGGCGAGGTGAAGCCCGGGGACATCGTCTACTACGAGGAGGACTCCGACCAGGACTCCCAGGACAAGAAGGGTGTCGTCCACCACACGGCGGTGGTGACGGCGGTGACTCCGGACGGGGACATCCGCTACACCCAGCACAGCGGCGGCCAGCAGAACGCGAGTGCGGGCGGCCGGATCGACAGCTTCCAGGAGCAGCGCGGGCACCAGAAGCTGCACTTCGTCCGCGTGAATCCGGACTGGTACTAGACGCATGAGCAACGAACAGCGCTCCCCCCGGTGGCTGCGGGCGGGCGGCCCGCTGCTGCTCGGCTGCCTCGGATGGGCGTGCGGGGTGCCGACGCTCGCCGCGGACGATGGGATCCGGCGGCTCGTGAGCCGCTGCCAGGACAGCCCCGGCGCCCCCGCCCACGTGCTGCCGCTCGCGTGGGCGGGGCTGGTGCTGGGTGTCGTCGCGGTGTGCTGGGGCGGTTGGCAACTCGCCACCGCGGTGCGGCGCAAGGCGCTCCGGCTGAGCCTCGGGCACGCGCTGCTGTGCCTGCTGCTGCCGGTGGCGGCGATCGGGGTGCCGTTCCAGTACGCCCTCGCGCAGACCGCCGCCCACGACACCGGGGCGCAGCGGAGCAGTTGCTTCGGGCTGGGGCGGCTCACCGGCCCGGCCGATCAGGCCACCGTCCGTCAAGTACGGCTCCCGGACTGATCGTTGCCGGACGAAACGCGCCCCGACCGCGCAAGGCCGCGCCAGTCCGGGCCGCGTCAGCCCAGGCCGCGCACGTACGGCGTCGTGGTGCTGAGCCGGGCGAAGCCGAGGCGCTGGAGGATGGGGCGGCTCTGGTCGCTCGCGTCGACCTGGAGGTACTCGTAGCCGAGGTCGGCCGCGAGGCGGGCGCGGTGGGCGACGAGGGCGCGGTAGATGCCCCGACCGCGCCAGTCCGGCGCGGTGCCGCCGCCCCAGAGGCCGACGAACCCGGTGCCCGGGATCAGCTCCATCCGGGCGCCGCTGACCGGTCGGTCGCCGGCCATCGCGACGATCATGCTGACCGTCCCGGTGCCGTTCCGCAGTTGTTCGAGCATCCGCTCGCGCAGGTTGGGGTGCTCGACGCCGAAGGCCTGCTTGTGGGCCTCCATCAGCAGGCCGACCCCGGCCTCGTCGGTCACCGGCATCAGCCGGACCCCCTCGGGCAGGGCCGATTCGGTGGGCAGGTCCGCGATCCTGGCGATCATCAGCGCCTCGGCCGGCTCCGGCGTGAAGCCGGCCGCCAGCAGTCGGGCGCCGAGGTCGGCGGGGCGGTCGTGGGAGTAGACCTTCCACTCGAACTCCAGCCCCAGCCCGGCGAAGTGGCGCACCTGCGCGGCGATCGCCGCGTCCGCCCCGGCCTCGTCGAGGCCGGACCAGACCACGCCGTTCCAGCTGTGCTCCGGGCCGACCTGCCGGACCACGGCGCCGTCGCGCTCGATGCGGCAGCCGGGGTCGGGCGGCGGGTTGCGTCGGAGCCGGTCGTCGAACAGGGCGAGCACTTCGTCATGATCCATCCGCCCACTCCACCACGACGCGGGCGGGCGCGCCATCGGGTTTCCGGGCCACCAGGCTTACGGGCCACCAGGCTTACGGGCCCCACCAGGCTTACGGGCCACCACCGCACTACTGGGCCAGGTACCCCCCGTCCACCGGCAGCACGACCCCGGTGACGAAGGACGCGTCGTCGGAGGCGAGGAAGAGGACGGCGGCCGCGACCTCCGCCGGATCCCCGAGCCGCCCCATCGGGTGCCGCTTCTCGATCTCCCCCAGGTACTCGGTGCCGCCGGGCTCGTCGTACAGCCGGGCGACGCGTTCGGTGGTGATGGTGCCGGGGGCGACGGCGTTGACCCGGATGCCGCGGTCCGCCCACTCGACGGCGAGGTGCTTGGTCAGGCCGGAGGCGACGAACTTGGCGGGCCCGTACACCGCTTGGCCGCGCTGGCCGGCCTCGCCGGAGATGGAGGACAGGCAGACGATCGAGCCGCCGGGCCGCTCCTGCGCGGTCATCTCCTCGATCGCGTACTTGCAGGTGAGGAACATGCCGCGGCCGTCCACCGCCATCACGTGGTCCCAGTCTTCGGCGGTGGCCTCGGTGATCTGCATCAGCGGGATGATCCCGGCGTTGGCGACCAGGACGTCCAGCCGTCCGTGCCGCTCGACGGCGGCCGCCACCATCCGGCGGGCGTCCTCCTCGCGGGCCACGTCGCCGACCACCGTGCTGACCGCACCCGGGAACCGTCCGGCCAACCGCTCCAGCCCGGCCGCGTCCACATCGGTGGCGACCACCGACGCGCCCTCCCGGACGAAGCGTTCGGCGACGGCCCGTCCGATGCCACTGGCCGCGCCCGTCACCACACAGGAGCGACCCGCCAGCCGCCCGCCATCTACCGTGCTCTCGCTCGACATGCGCCGGACTCTACCGACCGCGACCCCATCAGCCCACCCACCCGCCGCAGATCCGTCGGAGCAATGTGCCGCCGCCGGCCGCGCCGTCCCTCGACGCCGAAGCGGCGGCCGGGACCGTGATGACGGTCCCGGCCGCCGCTTCGGCCGTTGTGCCCGGGACTACACCCGCGCGTCGGTGGCCAGGGCCTCCGCCACCGGGAGGTTGGGCTGCGGGTGGGTCAGCAGGTGGACGCCCGCCGCCAGTGCGCCGCCGACCAGCGGGGCGAGCAGGAACAGCCACAGCTGGGAGAGCGCGTCGCCGCCGGCGAACAGCGCCGGGCCGAGGCTGCGCGCCGGGTTGACCGAGGTGCCGGTGAGCGGGATGCCGACCAGGTGGACGACGGCGAGGGCGATGCCGATCGGCAGCCCGTCGAAGCCGACCGCGGCCAGTCGGTGGGTGACCGCCAGCACGACGTACACCAGCAGGAAGGTGAGGACGACCTCGGTCAGGAACGCGCCGCCGGCGTTGATGTGCACCTGGGAGCGGTCACCCCAGCCGTTGGTGCCGAGCTTGCCGTGGGTCTCCAGCCCCGGTATCTGCTTGGCCAGCAGCAGGACGAGCGCCGCGCCGGCGATGCCGCCGAACACCTGCGCGATCCAGTAGGACACCGCGGTGCGCCCGTCGATCCGGCGGGCCAGCAGGAAGCCGAGCGTCACCGCCGGGTTCACGTGGCAGCCGGAGATCGGTCCGAGCGCGTACGCGAGCGCGAGCAGCACGAAGCCGAAGGCCAGCGCGATGCCGACCGGGCCGATCGCGTCCCCCGCGAGCACCGCGGCACCCACCGCCAGCAGAACCAGCAGCAGCGTCCCGAGGAACTCGCCGATCACCGCCCGCCTGTCCGTTCCACCCATACGCCTGGTCCTCCTGACCGTCAGGGCAGGCGGTCCGGTGCCGCCCACGTCCGGCCAACCCTGGTCGACCGTTCGGGGGACCGCATGTCGGCCGGACGGCCTAGCGCCGTGTTCACGGCGCGTCCGCCTGCCGAATTACTCCGAACGGATGAAACCGTACGAAAGTGTCGAGCATAATGCAAAACGGAAGTAAAACGGGCAGACACGGACAGGCCGGGCGGCGGATGGCTGTCGACACGTCAGACGGTGAGCACGATCTTTCCCCGCAGGTGTCCGGCCTCGCTGACCCGCTGCGCCTCGGCCGCCTCCGCCAGCGGGAACACCCGGTGCAGCGGCAGCCGCAGGGCGCCCGCCTCGTGCAGGGCCAGCGCGGCCGCGTAGGCCCGCTGGTGGTGCGGCTCGACGCCCTCGACACCGCCGTTGAACCGGACGCCGTGCTCCTGCCCGCCCACCACGTCGGCGATGGTCAGCACCCGGTCCGCGCTGCCCGTCAGCTCGATCGACAGCGGCAGCACCCCGCCCCGACCGGCCGCGTCCAGCGCCCGGTCCACCCCGCCCGGGGCCGCGGACCGCACCCGCTCGGCCAGGCCCTCGCCGTACGCCACCGGGATCGCGCCGAGTTCCCGCAGGTAGGCGTGGTTCGCCGCGCTCGCGGTGCCGACCACGGTGATCCCGCGCGCCCGGGCGAACTGGAGCAGCAGGGTGCCCACCCCGCCGGCCGCGCCGTGCACCAGCAGCGTCTCGCCGGGGCACACGCCCAGGACGTCGAGGACCCGCTCCGAGGTCTCGGCGGCCGTCGGGATCGCGGCGGCCTCCGCCCAGCCCAGTGTGGCGGGCTTGTGGGCCAGCGCCGCCGCGTCCACCAGCGCGTGTTCGGCGTAGGCGCCGCCCATCATGCTGCCGAACACCTCGTCGCCGGGCGCGAAGCCGCTCACCCCGGCGCCCACGCCCTCGACCACGCCGGACACCTCGACGCCCGGCACATAGGGGAAGACGACCGGGAACAGCCCGGCCAGCTCGCCGCTGCGCAGCCTGCGGTCCAGCGGGTTGACGCCCACCGCGCGGACCGCGACCCGGACCTGACCGGGGCCGGGAGCGGGCAGCTCGATCTCGATCGGGTGCAGCACGTCCGTGCCGCCGAACTGGGAGAAGGCGATCGCCTTGGTCATGGAAGGTCCTTCGATCTCAGGGGAGTTGACGTCTTGCGACGTGTTCCATCCTGCGACCGGGGCGGCGCACTACCGGCCGGCCCTTCGGACGGTTCGACCTGTCCGAACGGCCAGGCGGGACGGGCGGCGTCCGAACTAGGCTGGACGGCATGGACGGCACAGGTGGTTTCAGCGGCACGGGCAGCACGGACGAGGGCCAACGACTGCGCTGGGGCCGCCCCGAGGACGCGCTGGCGCGGGCCGTCGAGGTGCTGCGCACTCCCCGACCGAACCTGCTGAGGCGGCTGTCGGAGGTGCTCGACACCCTCGTCCCCCACGTGGCGCTGGTGCAGCTCAGCGGCGTCTGCACGTTCAGCCCCACGCTCGGCTACGGCCCGCCCGAGCTGACCGAGGCGATCAGCGCGCTGGACCTGTCCCGGCTCGCCGAACACGCGACCGGCACCACCTCGGACCGCCACCCCTGGCAGGGCGAGGCCGAACTCGCCGGGCACTGTCGGCCGGTGGTCGTGACCGCGACCACCCCGACCGCCGGCAGCAACGGAGCCGTCCTCGTCCTCCTCCGGTCGAGCGCCGAGCCGGCGGCCCCCGCCGCGCTCGCCGTCCTGCAACAGCTGTGGGACCTGGTGACCGCCCACTCCGACCACCGCGCCACCGACGCGGCCCCCACCCAGACCGCCGCCTCCCGCGCCTCCGCCAACGCCCGTGCCCGCGCCATCGCCGAGTTCACCGGCACCCACAGCGCCGCCCTCACCGCGATCCTGGCACCGCTGCGCTCCCCCGACCTGGACGACGCCACCGCCCGCCGCACCGCCACCGAGCTGGCCGTCACCGCCCTGCTCGACCTGCGCCAGGGCGCCGAACTGGACCGCACGCTCAGCGAGATGCCCGCCGCCGACGCCTTCGCCCAGCTGGTGCGCGAGCTGCGCCCACTGCTGCGGCACACCCCTGTCCGCCTCGATGTCGCACCCCCGGCGCAGGCCGACCGGTCCGTCCCGGCGGACGCCGCGCACACCGCCCGCGACGCCGTACGGGTGGCCGCGCTGCTGATGCTGGAGCAGGAGAAACCGACGCGGCTGCACGTGAGTTGGCAGTTCACGCCGGACGGCCTGCTGCGCGCCGTGGTCCGCGGCGACGGCCTCGGCCTGCTCACCGCCGACGCCCTCGCCGTCCACCGCACCGTCGACCGCATCACCACCCTCGGCGGACGGCACACCGTCGAGGCCGTTCCCGGCTGGGGCACCACGGTGACCGTCGACCTCCCCCTCGCCCTCCCCGAACCCGCCCTCGCCACCCGCCCGTTGGACGGCCTCCAGCCGCGCGAGCTGGAAGTCCTCGACCAACTGGCCCGAGGCCGCCGCAACCGGGACATCGCGACCGCGCTGCACATCAGCGAGTCCACGGTGAAGTTCCACGTCGCCAACATCCTCGCCAAACTCGACGTCTCCTCGCGCGGCGAGGCCGCCGCCCTCGCCCACCGCGCCGGCCTGCCGCGCGGGCCGGTGGGACTGCACGCGGCATCCTGAACACCCCGCCCCGAAAGAAGGCCGCATGACCGAACCGACCACCTGGGACCCGACCGCCCCCGGCATCCTGCGCCTGCCCTCCGGCCGCCTGCTGCGCGGCCGCGGCCTCAGCCGCCCCCTGACACCGGGCCCCCTCCCGACCTTCGGCTTCTACCTGCTGGGCCGACCGCCGAAGACCGTCGACTGGCCGAGCCGCTGGGTGCGCTGGCCCGACTTCCGCCTCCCCGCCGACCGCGCGGACGCCGCCGACGCCTTCCGCGAAGCCTGGGAACGCTCCGCCACCGAACGCGTCGAACTCGCCTGCGCCGGCGGCCACGGCCGCACCGGCACCGCCCTCGCCTGCATCGCCGTCCTGGACGGCGTCCCGGCGGCGGAGGCGGTCGCGTACGTGCGGGAGCACTACGACCGGCACGCCGTCGAGACTCCATGGCAGCGCAAGTTCGTGGAGCGGCTGGGGCGTTGAGGGGCAGAGAGGATCACCCCGCAACGGCTGGGGCCCGAGGTCTTCGCACGAAGGGCGGACGACCCGGCATGGCACGAGGTGCTCCTGCTGCTGGTCAACCAGGTGAGCGAGGCCGACGCGGGGAAGATTGTCGACCACCTGCTGGACCGGCGGGACGGGGACTCGCTGCTCCTGGCGATTCGCTCACTGGCCGAAGTCCGGAAGATCGGCATGCTGAACGCGCGGAGCGACAAGGCCCTACGACCGCCGCCCACGCCTCCAGGGGCTGCTCTCCTGGAAGTACCGGGAGGGGTCAGGTCTTGCGCAGGTCCGGCGCCGGTGCGCCGATCAGCAGCCGCCGCACCGCGTCCCAGGCGGCGCGCAGGGCGGCCGCGCAGGCGCGGGTGTCGGAGCCGAGCAGTCGCAGCCAGGCGCCGCTGTCCTGCGGCAGCACGCTCACCCCGGACAGCAGGCCCCCGTGGTCGGCCAGCGCCTCGTGCAGGACGTCGGCCACGCGAGAAGCCGGGGCGAGCGGGCTGAGGACGTACAGGCTGGACATCACGTCGTGGCCGGCCAGCACCGCCGGGCCGGTCACCCCGCCTCCCCCGTCCGCCGAGGGCTCCAGCCGTACGGTGTCCAGCGCCACCAACTCTCCTCCTGGGCGCCGCACTTCGAGATCGGAGGCGAACACCCGATAGGCGTTGCGCTCGCCCCGGGCGAGGCGGCCGGCCAGGACGGTCTCACCGGCCAGCACCGTCGCGTCGGGGTCGACGGTGAGGACGGTCCGCTGGTAGAGGCGGGAGTCGACGAAGGGGATCACCGGCTCGGGCAGGTACTCGACGTAGGCGCGCGGGCCGGCCGTCAGGTTGACCAGCTGCGTCGCGTAGTCGTGCTCCATCCGGTAGACCTTGGTGGCCGCCTGGGTGGTCAAGTGGACCGCCGTGTCGGCGCCGCAGTGGAGGTCGGTGCGGAGCCGGTCGGCCTGGAGGATGCCGCCGCCGGTGGACATCAGGAAGGTGACGGCGAGGTCGGGGCGGGCCGGGTCGAAGTACAGCGGGCGCATGATCTGCAACGGCGACTTCTGGTAGTGCCCGGTGAGTTCGGTCCGCCCGCCGATCCGCTCGAAGGCCAGCTCCAGCAGCCCGACCTTGCCGGGACGCCCGACCGCTAGGGTGTCGGGCGTCCCGGCGTGGCGTCGGACCTCGTACGGGACGCGGGCCGGCTCGTAGTGGCGCGGGTCGAGCCGGGGCACCGCCGACGCCGCCGCAACGGGAGTAGCCCTCACGCGGGAACCGTCCGGAAGGTTTCCAGGAAGGTCGCGATCTCCTCCAGCCCCTCCCCCGTCAGGCAGTTGGTGAGCACCACCGGACCGCCCTCGCGCACCCGGTGGGCGTCGGACTCCATCACGCCGAGGTCGGCGCGGACGTACTGGGCGATGTCGATCTTGTTGATGACCAGCAGGTCCGACTCGGTGATGCCCGGGCCGCGCTTGCGGGGCATCTTCTCGCCTTCGGCGGTGTCCAGGACGAACAGGAAGAGGTCCACCAGCACCGGGCTGAAAGTGAGCGTGAGGTTGTCGCCGCCGGACTCGAACAGCAGGGTGTCGACGTCCGGGAAGCGCTCCAGCATCTCGGCGCCGGCCGCGAGGTTCATCGTCGGGTCGTCCCGGACGGCGGTGTGCGGGCAGGCGCCGGTCTCCACGCCGACCACCCGCTCCGGGTCCAGCACGCCGGCCAGGGTACGGCGCACGTGCTGGGCGTCCTCCTGGGTGTAGATGTCGTTGGTGATCACCGCCGGGCGGTGGCCTCGGGCGATCAGCACCGGGACCAGCGCCTCGATCAGCGCCGTCTTGCCGGATCCCACCGGCCCGCCGATGCCCACACGGAGCACGTTCTCGGTCAACTCTCCTCCAAAATCTCCACGTTGTGCAATGCCATCGGATTCAGCTCATGAACAGCCGGGCCTCCGCCCGTTCGTGCCGCCCGGACATCGCGTCCGCGACCGGCACGCAGCCGCCGAGGTCCGCCAACTCCCTTTCCAGGGCGGCGGATACCACCTCCCGGAGCACCGGGGCGGCCTGCCGCAGCACCACCTGCGCCCTGCGGTGGTCGGTCAGCCGCAGCCGCAGCGCCGCCCCGACGAAGCTGGTGCAGAACGCGAACAGGTCGCTGGTGACGGCCTGTTCGACCGGGACGCCGGCCAAGGCGTACGCCACCCCGGCCGCCACCGCCTGGCAGCCGGGCGCCCGCTTGTCCGCGACCAGCCCGGCGTACCGCTCCAGCGCCTCGCCACCCACCGACTCCCGGGCGATGTCCAGGAGTTGGCGGCCGGTGCGGGTGGCGGCCAGGCGCAGCTCGCGGTTGAGCTTGGTGGCGTGCAGCCGCTGGTCGGTCTCGGCGAGGAGCGCCCAGTCCCCCGCCACGGCCGCCCGGTGGGCCAGGGCCAGCGCGGTGGCGTCGGACGGTCCGACGCCGTGGCGCAGCAGGTCGGCGAGCAGCGCGGGCAGGGTGTCCGGGGTGACGGCCTTGGCCTGGGCGTAGCCCTCCAGGCCGTGCGAGAGGGTGTAGAAGCCGCTGGGGAAGGCCGAGTCGGTCAGCTGGAGGCAGACCAGCAGGGCGTCCAGGCCGTCCAGGGCATCCAGGGCATCCAGGCCGCCCACACCGTCCCCGGAGGTATCGCCGCTCACGCGAGGTAGAACAGGTGGTTGAGCGGCAGCTCGCGGGCGGGTTCGATGGTGGCGGGCTCGCCGTCCAGGGTGACCCGGTACGTCTCCGGGTCGACCGCGATCTTCGGCAGCGCGTCGTTGCGCACCATGTGCTGCTTGCCGACCGAGCGGCACCGCCGCACCGCCAGCACTCGGCTCTCCAAGCCGAGTTGGGCCGGGACGCCGAGGTCGACGGCGGCCTGGGACATGAAGGACACTCGGGTGGCCTGCCGGGCCCGCCCGTACTGTCCGAACATCGGCCGGTAGTAGACCGGCTGCGGGGTGGGCAGCGAGGCGTTCGGGTCGCCCATCAGCGCCCAGCTGATCACGCCGCCCTTGATGACCATCTTGGGCTTGGCGGCGAAGGAGTTGATCGGCCAGAGCACGATGTCGGCGAGCTTGCCGGGCTCCAGCGAGCCGATGTGGTCGGCGGTGCCGGAGGCGATGGCGGGGTTGATGGTGAGCTTGGCGAGGTAGCGCAGGACGCGGACGTTGTCGTTGCGCTCGCTGTCGCCGGCCAGCTTGCCGCGCTGGTCCTTGCAGTGGTGGGCGGTCTGGAAGGCTCGGGTGAAGGACTCGCCGATCCGGCCCATCGCCTGCGAGTCGGAGGAGAAGATCGAGATGACGCCCTCGTCGTGCAGCACGGTCTCGGCGGCGATGGTCTCGGCGCGGACCCGGGAGTCGGCGAAGGAGACGTCCTCGGGGATGTCGTGGCTGAGGTGGTGGCAGACCATCACCATGTCCAGCAGCTCGTCCACCGAGTTGACGGTGTAGGGCAGCGTGGGGTTGGTGGAGGACGGCAGCACATTGGGCTCGCCGGCGATCCGCATGATGTCGGGGGCGTGGCCGCCGCCCGCGCCCTCGGTGTGGAAGGTGTGGATGGTGCGGCCGTCGATCGCGGACAGGGTGTCCTCGAAGTAGCCGGACTCGTTGAGGGTGTCGGTGTGGATGGCCACCTGGACGTCGTACTCGTCGGCGACGCTCAGCGCGCTGTCGATCGCGGCGGGGGTGCTGCCCCAGTCCTCGTGCACCTTGAGCCCGCACACGCCGGCCTCGACCTGCTCGCGCAGCGCGCCGGGCAGCGAGCCGTTGCCCTTGCCCAGCAGGCCGACGTTCACCGGCAGGTCCTCGACCGCCTGGTACATGCGGTGGATGTTCCACGGGCCGGGGGTGCAGGTGGTGCCGTTGGTGCCGTCGGACGGGCCGGTGCCGCCGCCGATCAGGGTGGTGATGCCGTTGCTCAGCGCCTCCGGCACCTGCTGCGGGGAGATGAAGTGGATGTGGGTGTCGATGCCGCCGGCGGTGGCGATCAGGTGCTCGCCGGAGATCACCTCGGTGCCGGGGCCGATCACCAGCCGCGAGTGCACGCCGCTCTGGGTGTGGGGGTTGCCGGCCTTGCCGACGGCGACGATGAAGCCGTCCTTGACGCCGATGTCGCCCTTGACCACGCCGAGCACCGGGTCCATGACGACGACGTTGGTGACGACCAGGTCGAGCGCGCCCTGCGCGGAGGTCGCGGCAGGGTCCTGGGCCATGCCGTCGCGGATGCCCTTGCCGCCGCCGTAGACGGCCTCGTCGCCGTAGTGGCCCTGGTTGAAGTCCTGTTCGACCTCGACCACGAGGTTGGTGTCGGCGAGGTGGAAGCGGTCGCCGACGGTGGGGCCGAACAGGTCGGTGTACTGCTTGCGGGAGAGGATGGCCATCAGCGGTCGCCTTCCTGGTGGGTCGCCGCGCCGGCCGAGGCACCGGTCGCCGGGTGGGTCTCGGGGTGGGCCTTGTGGTCGAGGTTGGTGCCCTTGAAGCCGCGGGCGATGGCCCGGTCGATGGCACGGGCGCGGGTGTCGGGCGCGGTGGTGCCGCCGTCCACGAGGTTGGCGAAGCCGATCAGGCGGCGGTGGCCGCCGAACTCGGCGAGCGTGACGTCCTTGGTGTCACCGGGCTCGAACCGGACGGCGGTGCCGGCCGGGATGTCCAGGTGCTTGCCGAAGGCGGCGTTGCGGTCGAAGTCGAGGGCGCGGTTGGCCTCGAAGAAGTGGTAGTGGGAACCGACTTGGATCGCCCGGTCGCCGGTGTTGCTGACCGTGACGGTGGCCTTGGCGCGGCCGGCGTTGATCTCCACCGGGTCGTCGCCGTACAGGTATGCGGCGCCACCAGACATGGCTGGCCTTCCTCTCTCCCGGGTCAGTGTGCGGGTACGTGGGTGTGGTGCTGGTGGTGCGGTTCGCCCGGCCCGTGGCTGTGCGGTTCGCCCGGCCCGTGGCTGTGTGATCCGCCGGGCCCGTGGCTGTGCGCGTAGCCGTGCCCGTGTTCGGCGTCGAGGCCGGCCAGGATGCCGTCCTCCCCGTGCCCGAGCAGGTGCAGCGCCGCCGCCGTCCGGGCCGCGACCACCCCGGCGACGGCGGACGGCCGCAGCAGCGGACCGCCGTCCCGCACGCCGGGCAGCGCGGTGCGCAGGGCAGGACCGAAGGAGGCCGGGACGGCGGTCACCTCGCGGGCGCCGAGCAGCCGGCAGCGCTCGGCGCCCTCGGCCGGGTCGGGGTCGCCGCCGTCGAAGGCGACCTCCACCCAGCGGTGCCGGCCGTACTGGCGGGCGAGGCGGGCGATCCGGAACAGTTCGGCGTCCTCGAACGGGCCGGCCGCCGGGGCGGTGACCAGCACCGCGCCGTCGGGGGCGGGGCCGGCGGCGGCGCGCAGCCAGCCGACCAGGTGCTCGGCGGCACCGAAGGGGGCGGTCAGGGCGAGCCGCCCTCCGCTCTCCCCGGCGGCCAGCCAGCGCAGTGCCCGGGCGGTGTCGGCGACGAGCGCGGGGTCGCGGCCGAGCGTCATCGGGACGACGCAGACCGGTCCGTCGCCCGCCGCGGCGAGCGCGGACCGTACGGCCTCGGCGAGCGGACGGCCCGCGGGGGCGACGGCGTGCACGGGCGGAGCGTGCGCGGCCGGGGGGCGGGCCGCCAGGGCGGCCAAGTCCCGTCCGCCGTCGCTCTCGTGCCCGCCGGCCAGCACCACGGTGACGGCCCGTACGACGGTGGCGGCCTGAGGCTGGACCATCGCTCAGGCACCCACCGGATCGTGGCAGGAGACCAGCTTGGTCCCGTCCAGGAACGCCGCCTCGACCTGGAGCAGCGGCAGCATCTCCCGCACGCCCGGCATGACGTCCGCGCCGCTGACGACCTGTTTGCCGATCTCCATGCACTCGGCGACGGTGCGGCCGTCCCGGGCACCCTCCATGATCGCCTCGCTGATCAGCGCACAGGCTTCGCTGTAGTTCAGTTTGACGCCCCGGTCACGGCGTTTACGGGCCAGGTCGGCCACGACGTAGATGTACAGCTTGTCCATCTCACGCGGCGAGAGATTCACGGGAATCACTCTTCCTTTCCGAGGAACCGATGGAATGCGGGAAGCGGGGCATGACGTACGCAACAGAAGTAATTCACGGGATACGGCGGCGAATTCAGACCCGGCGCAGGCGCGGCACGGCCGGAACCGCCGCCAGGAACAGCATCGTGGTCAGCACGAACGGCCAGGTGAAGGCGTGGCCGCCGAAGGGCGCGGAAACCGCGCCGAGCGCCGGGGTCAGCACGGTCGCGGCGGCCGCGCCGATCAGGGCGTAGGCCGCGCTCCAGCCGTCGGGTGCCAGGAACACCCCGCACAGCGCGAGCGCCACCAGCACCCCGCTGTAGCCGAGCAGGCCCTGGCCGACCGCGTCGCCGGGCGCGCCGAACACCGAGGCGGTGACCAGTCCGGTGGCGCTGCCCGCGCAGGCCATCAGGCCCGCCCGGCGGCTCGCCGCGAACAGTCCGGCCAGGAAGAGCAGACCGGCGTACCACTGCGGCATGAAGAAGATCTGACCGATGTTCGCGAAGAACCCGTGCCAGAGCTGGTCCCAGCTCAGCCCGGTCGGCCCGGTGGCCGGGACGGGCAGGGTGGCGGAGGCGCCCGCACCGCGCCAGAGCCGCCGCAGGCCCGGCGCGGCCGCCGTGACGGCCGTCGCGACCAGGCAGAACGGCGCCGTCAGCGCGGGCAGCCGCCAGGTGGCGAGCAGCGCCCCGAGCCCGGCCGTGACCACCACGGCGACGGCGGCCCCGAGGACCGCCACCGCGACCGTCGCGGGGTGCCCGGCGCCCAGGAAGACGGCGCAAGCCAGCGCCACCAGGCAGCCGTTGTACCCGTGCAACCCCGCCCCGACGGCCTCCCGGTCGAGCCCGAGCCCGTACGCGACGGCGGTGGAGACGGCGCTGCCGAGCAGTCCGTAGAGGCCGTACTGCCAGCCGGCGGCGAACAGTGCGGCCACGAAGAGGATTCCGCAGACGACGGACGGCATGAAATCGACCTGCGCGACGCCCCGGAGGACTTCCGCGACCACCCTGACGGATATCGGACGGGGCGCCACCACGGCGTTCCCGTCGACGGTTCGCTGATCCCTGCTGCCCATGCTGCGCACCAATTTCCGGTACGGCCGGCCTGCCTGGAATCAGGCCCCGGCGATTCCTCCGGAACCGTACTCCTCCGGATTGCGAAGTCCAGGGAGCGCGGGGCGTTACGCCAAGTCCACGAAGGGTGACCACCAGGCCGATGAGCTGCAACAATCTGTTGAATCGAACATCCGTCACGTTCGTTGCAGGGAGAAATCCTTTGCGAAGTTTTACTGACGTTTGGCGTCCGCGTCGGCGCCCACGCCCGCGGCTTCGGCGGCGCCGGGGCCCGCGCTCAGATGGTGGGTCAGGAACCGCTCCGCCGACTCCAGTTCGGTCTCCGGAACGTCCAGATGGCCCCCGGTGTTGGCGTGCAGCGTCTTCTGCCGCGAGCCCAGCGCGTCGAACAGCGCCAGCGCCCCCGCGCGCGGCACGAGCTGGTCGTCCCACTGCACCAGGAACCGCACCGGAACGCCGACCCGCTCGGCCGCCTCCGTCTGCGACCCGTGCCCGGTGAGCCCGAACACCGCGACGGCGATGCGCGGTTCGGCCGCCGCCAGCGGGATGCCGATCACGCTCCCCAGCGACAGCCCCCAGAACCCGACCGGCCCGAGGCCCTCCCCGTCGCCGGCCTCCGCCCGCTCGCCCAGCGCGTCCAGCACGGCCACCCACTCCGGCACGGCCCGCTCCGCGAGCGCCGACGTGTGCCGCGCCACCCACGCGCTGATCGGCCGGCCCGCCGCGATCAGCTGCCCGATCTCACTGGCGAACCGCTCGTCCTGCGCGCTGCGCTTGCGCTCCCCGTGCCCCGGCGCGTCCAGCGCCACAGCCGCGAACCCGCGCCCCCGCACGCAGCGCCCGGCCCGTTCCACCACCCCCAGCCCCAGCTTGTGCCCGCCACCGCCGTGCCCCAGCAGCACCAGCGGCCGTCCGCCCAGCGGCAGCCCCTCCGGCTGCCAGAGCACACCGGGCACGTCGTCGAGGGTGAAGTCGCGCTGCGTCACGCCGTCCGCGCTGGATTCCGAGGTGAAGTGCACCTCGCCATCATGACCCCCGACACACGTTCGAGTCCCGCCTTTTCCGCGCCCTCGACAGCGGGGCTCCGCGCCGGCGGCCCTGGCTCCACAGGAGGGCGCGGTGAGGCCCGGGGCTAGGCGGCCGGGTCGCGGAGGAAGGCGAGCAGCAGGGCGGTGGTCTCCGCCGGGCGCTCCAGGCTGGGGAGGTGGCCCGCCCAGGGGAGTTCCCGGTGGCGGGCGTCGGGGAGCAGGGCGGGGAGGGCGGCGGCGATGTCGCGGAAGTCCGGGAAGTCGTGGGCGCCGGACACGGCCAGGGTGGGGGCGGTGATCCGGCCGAGGTCGACGTCCTCGCGGTCGGGGCCGATCGTCGCCTCCAGCTGGACGTCGAAGGCGTGGCGCTGCATCAGCCGAACGTGTGCGCGGGCCTGCTCGTCGGCCTCCGGGCCGAGCCAGGCCTCGACGTTCAGCTCGACGGCCGCGTCGATCTCGCCGGCCTCGATCAGCTCGTCCTCGCGGCCGCCGAAGGCGCGCAGGGTGTCGCTGGGCTGGTGACCGGGCATGCCGGCGCCGAGCAGCGCCAGCGCGGTGACCGCCTCGGGGCGCAGCGCGGCCGCCGTCAGGGCGATCCGGCCGCCGTGGGAGGCGCCGACCAGGGCGGCGGTCTCGATGCCCAGGTGGTCGAGCAGGTCGAGGACGTCCGCGGTGTCGCTGTACGGGCGGTCCGAGAGCGGCGAGTCGCCGAAGCCGCGGAAGTCGCAGCGGACCACCCGGTACCCGGCGTCGACCAGCGGCTGCCACTGGGCGTCCCACATCCGGCGGTCGCACACCGAGGAGTGCAACAGCACCACGGCGGGCCCGCTACCTGCTACGTCATGAGAAATGATCATTCGGCGGATGGTAGTGCCACCGCCACCGTTCCCCAAGCGATTTGACGAGGCTGCCGCCCCGGTAAGCGCTTCGGGCCGTCCCTGGGCTCTGGACGGGTGAAGGAGGTGCTCATGGGAGAAGTGAAGAGCGGTCGGGACGAGGAGTTCCAGGCGTTCATCGTCGCGGCCTGGCCCCGGCTGGTGCGGACGGCGTACCTGCTGGCCGGCGAGCAGTACGCGGCGGAGGACCTGGTGCAGTCCGCCGCGGAGAAGGCCTGCGCGGCCTGGTCGAAGGTGCGCCGGGCCGACGATCCGTACGCCTACGTGCGGCGGATCCTGGTCAATCAGCACGCCCGCCGTTGGCGCCGCCGGGCGCCGGAACTGCTGGTGGACGCGGTGCCGGACGCGGCGGGGGCGGAGGACGGCTTCGCCCGCTGCGACCAGCGCGGGGCCCTGCTGGCCGCGCTGGCGACCCTGCCGCCGCGGCAGCGCGAGGCGGTGGTGCTGCGGCACTGGGAGGACCTGAGCGACAGCTCGACGGCGGCGGCCATGGGCTGCTCGGTGGGGGCGGTGCGCAGCCACGCGGCGAAGGGCATCGCACGGCTGCGGCAGGTCGCGGCGCTGGTGGAGTTCAAGGACACGACGACCATCGGAGGGGCGGCATGAGTGGTGTGACGGACCGGGAGCCCGCGGGCAAGGGCCCGGACGTGTGGGTGGGGCTCGGCCTGGCCGAGGCTGCGGGCGGCGCGCGGATCGGCCCGGCGCCGGTGGCGGACATCATGGCGGGCGGCCGTCGGCTGCGGCGGCGGCGCCGTACGGTGGTCGGCGCGGCGGTGCTGGCCGCCGCGGTGGCCCTGGCCGGCGGGGCGGTGGCGCAGTTGCGCCCGGACCGGGCGGCCTCTCAGGTCGCCCCGGCGGGCGTCGGCACCGTGCCGGCGCCGACGCACTCCCCCACGGCCACCCCGGCCGTACGGGACCCGTTGACCCCCGTCCGGACGCTGGTCGGCGAGGGCACGACCCCGGGCGGCAAGCCGTGGCAGCTGTGGGCGGCGCTGTGGCCGCTGGCCCCCAAGGAGCGGGCGTTCGAGCAGGCGACGGCGGTCCGGGAGGAGCTCCGCCGGTACGACGCGAAGGTCGAACTGCCGACGGAGGAGTACGTCCGGCAGTACTGGCAGCCCGACGACGATGTCATCACCGTCTACCTCATGGTGGACGGGGTGCGGCTCGGCCATGCCCTGGAGTGGGACCTGCCCGCCCCCGGCAAGGTCCCCCCGACCATGCAGACGAACGTCAACGGCGGCTTGGTCGCCCGCTCCAGCAAGGACGGCATCGTGCCCCCGGTCGATCTGGTGCACTTCATGCTCGGCCCGGACGTCGGCCGGGTGGTGGTGACCTGGGAGGACGGCAGCACCACCGAGCCGCAGGCCGTCACGATGGGCGACTCGCCCTTCCGGGAGATGGCGGTGGCCCGCAAGGGGACGATGCTCGCGAAGTCCTGGGCGTTCTACGACAAGGACGGCAAGCTGATCCCGGAGGCCGACGGCGCGTACCTGAACTGACCGGCCGCCCGCGCCCCCCGCTCGGCCGAGCAGTAGCCGCGCCGTCGGCGGCCTGCCAGAATCGCCCCCATGCGCGCGATCATCGAGGCCATGGCCGATCGACTCACCCGGGTACCAGGCGTGGTGGGGGTGATGCTCGGCGGGAGCCGGGCGCGCGGCGAGGAGCGGCCCGGGTCGGACTGGGACCTCGGGGTGTACTACCGGGGAGCCCTCGATCTCGACGCGCTGCGCGCGCTGGCCGGGCCGGAAGTGGAGGTGGCCGGCCCGGGCGGCTGGGGTCCTTGGGTGAACGGCGGGGCGTGGCTGCGGGTCGACGGTGTCGCGGTGGACTGGATCCTGCGGGACCTCGACCGGGTCGAGCAGGTGTGGGCGGACTGCCGCGAGGGCCGCTACGAGGTGGGGACTCAGGCCGGACACCCGCTCGGCTTCTGGTCGCCGTGCTACCCGGGCGAGGTCGCCCTCGGGCGTCTACTGGCCGACCCCACCGGCGAGTTGGCGATCCTCCAGCGGCAGACCGCCGACTATCCGGAGCCGCTGCGCGAGGCCCTCACCGCCGCCACCTGGGAGGCCGGCTTCCTGCTGGACACAGCCGCGAAGAGCGCCGCCCGCGCCGACACCCTGCACGTCTCGCTCTGCCTGTCCCGGGCCGTCGGCATCCTGGTCCAGGCCCTGTACGCCCGCCACCGCCGCTGGTGCCTCAACGAGAAGGGCTCCCTGGCTGTCGCCGAGCAACTGCCGGACGCCCCAACGGACTTCGGGAGTCTGGCCCGCGCCGTCCTCGGCGCCCCGGGCGCGACCGCCGCGGAACTCGAAGCCACCCTCACCCGGGCTCGGGAGCTGACCCGCAAGACCGTGGCCGCGCTGGGCCGTTGAGCCGTTCCCGGGGCCGGACGAGCGGTCAGCCCCGGTACCGGGACACGGCGAACGCGTGGTCGGAGGTCGAGACCACCTCGGCGGCCGCTGCCCTCAACTCCTCTCCCCACTTCTGCCGCACCGCGGACGGCCAGACGCGGAGGCAGCCCGGGCAGCAGTTCTGGTCGGCCACCGCCAGGAATCCCCGTTCCGCCTCGGTCAGGTCGATCTCGAACCCGCAATAGAGCCTGCCGAACGCCTCCTCGGGCGTGATCTCCCCGGACGTCAGCCCGGCCGCCGTGTGGTGCAGCAGGGAACGCAGGACCACGTCGTCGTCCGGCACAGGCAGGCCCAGTTCCGCCATCGCCTGCCAGAGCAGTTCCTTCAGCTCGGCCGAGCTCTCGCCGTAGCCCCGCCGCCCCGCCAGCTCGCACAGTGCCGAGGACTCTGCGCCGACGCCCGCCGCGAGCAGGTCGGCGGCGGCCATCGGCAGGTCTTCGGGCATGACGAGCCCCGCGGAGTACTGCCAGGCCAGGGTGAAGAGGTCGCTCATGATCACATCCTCGCAAAACCACCACAACCGTCGCCACCGGATTCCCGCCCGCCCCGACCCCGTAAGCTCGGACCCGTGCAGGGGGATGGAGCAGACCGGACGTCATGGCCGCGCCGCACCGGGGGCTTCCTGCTCGGCATCCCGAGCGCCGCCCTCGCCGCCCTCTTCCTGCTGCTCGCATCCGCCGCCCTCGGCCCGTTCCTGCTCTGGCCGCGCACCCGCCCGTACGCGGCGCGGAGCCTGATGTCCGGGGTGCGCCGGCTGGCCGCGCTGGAGCGGGCCCGGCGCCGGGTGTTCTTCGGCGACCGCTTCCCCCGCCACTACCGGGCGGAGGACCGCAGGCTGCTGCGCTACCTGGTGGCGCGCGGCGGCAGCGGGCTGCTCTCCGGAGTGGTGCTGGGGCTGCTGGTCTTCGGCGCCTGGCTGGCCGTGCTGCTGGTCGGCGGGATGCTGCGCGGCTCGCTCGACGCGGCGCAGCTGGCGACCCAGGCGCTGCTCGGCGGAGTGCTGCTCTTCCTGGCCGTGCAGGGCCTGCTCTCGCTGGCCGCACTGGACGCCCGGATCGCCGGCGAGTGCTTCGGCCCGTCCGAGGCCGAGCTGCTGCGCCGCCGGATCGCCGAACTCGCCGACAGCCGGGCCGCGGTGGTGCGGGCGGTGGACACCGAGCGGCGGCGGATCGAGCGGGATCTGCACGATGGCGTGCAGCAGCGGGTGGTGGCGCTGGCGATGCTGCTCGGCCGAGCGCGGCGCGGGCTGGATCGCCGCCAGGACCCGGAGCGGACGCGGGAGTTGCTGCACCAGGCGCACCGGGAGGCGCAGGGGCTGCTCACCGAACTGCGCGAGGTGGCCTGGCGGGCGTACCCGTCGGCACTGGACACCCTGGGGCTGGAGGAGGCGCTGGGCGGGGTGGCCGAGCGCTGCGCGATCCCGCTGCGGCTGCACTACGAGGCGGCCGGCCCGTTGCCCGGACCGGTCAGGACCGCCGCCTACTTCGTGGTGTCGGAGTGCGTCACCAACGCGGCCAAGCACTCCGCCGCCTCGGCGATCTCGGCCCGGGTGGTCGGGGCGGACGGCCTGCTCACCGTCCGGGTCGAGGACGACGGCCGTGGCGGCGCGGACCCGGCGGGCAGCGGTCTGACCGGCCTGCGCGGCCGGGTCGCCGCGCTGGACGGTAGCCTCCACGTCCACAGCCCCGCCGGGGGCCCGACCGTCATCACCGCGGAGCTGCCATGCGCGTGACCCTCGCCGAGGACTCGACCCTGCTGCGGGAGGGGCTGGTCCGCCTGCTCGCCGAGGAGGGGCACGAGGTGCTGGCCGCGGTCGCGGACGCGTCGGCGCTGACCGCGGCGGTGGCCCGACAGCCCCCGGACGTCGTGGTGGTGGACATCCGGATGCCGCCGACCCACACCGACGAGGGCCTGCGAGCGGCGGTGGAGATCCGCGAGCGGTGGCCGCGGGTCGGGGTCCTGGTGCTCTCCCAGCACATCGAACGCGGTTACGCGGCGCGACTGTTGGACGGCGGCGCGGAGCGGGTGGGCTATCTGCTGAAGGACCGAGTCGCCGAGGTCGACGAGTTCCTGGACGCCCTGGTCCGGGTCGCGGCGGGCGGGACGGCGATCGACCCGGAGGTCGTCCGGCAGCTGGTGGTCCGCACCACCCGCACCGACCCGCTGGCCCGGCTGACCCCGCGCGAGCGCAGCGTCCTGGAGGCGCTCGCCGAGGGCTGGACCAACGCCGCCATCGCGCAGCGGCTGCACATCTCGCTGAGCGCGGTGGAGAAGAACCTCAACGCCGTCTTCGACAAGCTGGACCTGCCCCGCACCACCGACCACAACCGCCGCATCCTGGCCGTCCTGCACTACCTCAACGCGTAGGGCGTGTCTTGCGGATGAACCGCTGGAGCACCTTGAGCGTGGTCAGGTACTCCTCGCCGGAGACGCCCGCGTGGCGCTCGGCCCACAGCTCGCCCTGGAGCACGGCCACCTCACCGGGGAACTACCGCCCCTCTGGGGAGAGTTCGAGCCGATCGCTGGCCGGGGCGGCGACCCGGCCGCGCTCCACGGTCTCGTCGATCTCTGTCGTCGCCGTCGATGGGCACGACCCTAGGAGTTCAAGTCGACTTGAGGTCAAGGCCTGAGTGACGGACCACGCCGTTGCGGACGGTGTCCGGTGGTCGCAGGGTGAGGACGTGGTCGGCCAGCGACAGCAGCGCCCGGTCGTGGGTGATCAGGACGGTGCTGCGCCCCGCCATCAGGCGGCGCAGCGCGGGGACGAGCTGCTCGACGGTGCGCGGGTCGAGGCCGCTGGTGGGTTCGTCCAGGACCAGGACGGGGGTGTCCCGCAGGAAGGCGCGGGCGATGGCGACGCGCCGGCTCTGGCCGCCGGAGAGCTGGAAGCCGTCGGCGCCGATCACCGTGCCGTAGCCGTCCGGGAGCGCGGTGACGAAGTCGTGGGCGCCGGCGTTGCGGGCCGCGCGTTCGACATCGACGGGCGGGGCCTCGGGGCGGCCGTAGGCGATGTTGTCGGCGATGGTCGCGTGGAACAGCGGGGACTCCTGGGGCAGCAGGGTGACCGCCCGGCGCAGTGAGCCGAGGGTGAGGTCGCGCAGGTCCTGCCCGTCGAGGCGGACGGCGCCGGCCTGTGGGTCGAGGAAGCGGACCAGGAGCTTGCCGAGGGTGGACTTGCCGCTGCCGCTGGGCCCGAGGACGGCCAGGGTCTCGCCGGGGCGCAGGTCGAGGTCCAGATCGGTCAGGACGGGCGGCCCGGGGACGCCGGTGGCGCCGGGGTAGCCGGCCCGTACGCCGCGGAAGGTGACCTCGCCCCGCACCGGGCCGGTGTCGTGGGCGGTGGGGCGCTCACGCACCGGGCTGGTGAGGTCGTGCAGCTCCAGGACGCGTTCACCCGAGGCGCAGGCCGAGCCGGCCAGCGGGACGAGGGCCGCGAGCTGCTGGGCGGGCTCGAACAGCTGGGCCATGAAGGCGGCGAAGGCGAGCAGGCCGCCGAGGCTGAGCTGCCCGTGGATGACTTCCAGGGCGCCGACACCCACCACGGCCAGTCCGGCCAGCAGTTGCAGCACGCCGAGGAAGGGCTGGTAGAAGTCGGCGACCCGGGCGGCGGCGAGCTCGGCGTCCAGCAGCGCCTTGCCCTCCCGGTGGACCCGTTCCACCTCGCGGCTCTCCTGGCCACAGGTCCGGGTGACCACCGCGTTGCGCAGGGATTCCTCCAACAGCGCGGTGACCCCGCCCGCGCGGCGCTGGACCTGCCGCTCCCGGCGCCGGATCCGGCGCCCGAACAGGCTGGTGGACAGCACGAACAGCGGGGCGGCGACCAGCACGGCCACGGTGAGCGGCCAGCTCAGGTAGAACGCGGCGCCGGTGAACAGCAGCAGGCTGACGGCGGCCACCCCGCCCTCCACCAGCCCGGTGGCCACCATCTGCTCGATCGCGGCGATGTCGGAGGTGAGCCGGGCGACCAGGTCGCCGCGCCAGCGGGTCTCCAGGGTGTCGGGTGGCAGGGTGTGCAGGTGGGCGAGGGTGTCGGTGCGCAGCCGCAGCATGTAGCGCTCGGCGGTTCTGGTGCTGGTGTAGGTACCGGCGAAGATGAGCAGCGCGGCGACGACGGACGCGCCGAGCATCAGCGCGGCGAGCGGCCAGAAGTCGGCGAAGCGCCGGGGGACGAGGACGTCGTCGATCAGGTCCTTGAACAGCCAGACGGAGACGACCTCGCCGAAGGCGCCGAGGACGAGCAGCGCCGCGCTCACCGGGAGCCAGCGCAGGTCGGGGCGCACCCACGGCCAGAACCGGCGGAACAGCTCCCGCAGCGGGATGACGGGCGAGTCCGCCACCGGCCCCTGGTCGTCGTTCTCGTCCGCCGCCCGACCCCCCAGGGGCGTCACATCGCGCATGGCCACGATCCGTTGTTCGGGGACACGTGTTACGGGGTCAGGACACCCAGGGCAAGGGGCCAGCGGTGGCACCGCCGGCCCCTGTGATGGTGCTAATCGGGACTGCCGTACACAGTCCTCGCCGAACTCACCGTCACCACATGCGGCCGAAACCGAAACGTCCATGACGGTGGCCACGACGACGGCCACGGCGGCCACGACGGTCCCTGTCTTCTCCGTATCCTCGACGGCCGAAGTAACTCATCACGGCTTCTCTCTCTCGTCGCGTCGGCGCTCCGTGCGCCCGCGACCGGCACCGACGGCGCGGTCACGGGGAACCTGGAGGCCGTTGCCCGTGGTCGGACCGTTCCGTGCGCCGTTCGGCAGCTCCGGGAACGTCCGTCCCACTCCTCCAGTATCCGCCCACCGAGCGTGTGCGCAGCCTGAAACCGCCCTGACCGTATGACTATTCGGCCGCCACCATGGATGGTTCGCCATCCGTGACGGTGAGCAACTCCCGGTACGTCATCGGAACGACGGTGTGCGGATGGCCGGCGGCGGCCCAGAGCACCTCGTACCGTTCGAGTGCCGTGTCGACCACGGTGCGCAGCCGGGCCGGGTGGCCGGTCGGAGCGACGCCGCCGATGGCCTGGCCGGTGGCCTCGCGGACCTGGGCGGCGGTGGCGCGCTCGATCGGGCCGGTGCCCAACTGCCGGGCCAGGTAGGCGGTGTCGACCCGGTGGGCGCCGCTGGTCATCACCAGCAGGGGCGCGCCGTCGCAGTGGAACACCAGGCTGTTCGCGATGGCGCCGACCTCGCAGCCGAGCGCGGCGGCGGCCTCCGCCGCGGTGCGGGCGGAGTCGGGCAGGACGCGGATCTCACCGGGGACGCCGGCCGCCGCCAGGGCCTCGGCGACGGCCTGGCTGCGGGTGGGGAGGGAGGATGTCATCGGCCCATCATGCCTTCCCCGTCGGGGCCTCAGGGGCCGCCGAGACGCGCGTGCGGCGGCGCCCGGCACCCGGTCGATCGGCGGGAGAAGGCGGTGGGCACCGGGTCGCCCGCGCACGGTGCCGGTCCGGTCACGCCCCGCTGCGGCCATCAAGGCCGCCAGGGCCGCCAGGGCCGCCAAGCCGCCAAGCCGCCCGGAGGAAGGCCCCGACCCGGAGCGTCCGCGGTGCATGCCGGGTAGGCTCACCATGACCCAAGTTCTCAGACAACCCGACAGGTGCACCCGATGGTCGCGCTCCGCCCCTCCCCCCTCGCCGAACAGGCCGCCGCGCTGCTGGAGGAGCGGATCCGGGCCGGCCGGTGGCCGGTGGGCGGGAAGCTGCCGGGCGAGGTGGCGCTGGCCAAGGAGCTGGGCGTCGGCCGCTCGACCGTCCGGGAGGCGCTGCACACCCTCGCGGCGGCCGGGATGGTGCGCAGCCGCCAGGGCTCCGGGGTGCTCGTGACCGCCGACCGGCCCGCCGGGGACTGGGCCGCCCGGCTGCGCCGCGCCGAGCCGGCGCACGTCTACGAGGTGCGGACGGTGGTCGAGGTGCAGGCGGCCCGGCTGGCGGCCACCCGCCGCACGGAGGCGGACCTCGCCGCGCTCGACGCCGCGCTGGCCGCCCGCCGGGCGGCTGGCGAGGGCGAGGGCGACGACACCGCCTTCGTGGACGCCGACATCGCTCTGCACACCGCCGTGGTGGCGGCGGCGCACAATCCTGTCCTGGATGACCTCTTTGCCCAGTTCGCCCCGGTTCTGCGCGAGCAACTGGTCACCCTGGTCGGACTGTTCGGCCTGCGCGCGGAGGACCCGAACCACGGCTACGGCTCGCACGCCGACCTCGTCCGGGCGCTGCGCGACGGCGATCCGGAGGCGGCCGGCCGGGCACTGGCGGCCGAACTGGAGGCCACTCGCGCGCGACTGCTGGACCACTGACCCGCGTCCGGCAATCCGGAGTGCGCTTACCCGCGGAGCGTCACACACTTTTCACACCCCGGCCATCCACCGGCCGCGCGCCTCATTGACACTGTGTCACGCCGGTCCGGCACCGCCTGCTCCGCATACATACAGTCAACGAGTGAATGACATTGTGCCTACGGTGTGTGCAAGGACGGTCCGGGTAGCGAACGGGTTTTCACTCCCATTACACGGTATGACTAGTATCGCCTCGTCAAAAATCCCGTGCCCCCGGACGGCCCGCCCCTCACCGGCCGGCCGCCAGCCCCAAGGAGTCAGCTCTGCGCGCGCGTGCGAATCGGCGGCCCCCGACGCCGAAGGGCCCCCGCAGGCGTCCACGCCTGTCCCTGCGGACGGCGCTGCTCGTCCTGGCCGTCGTCCCCAGCATCGCCCTGGCCGCCCTCTGGGCCGTGACCAGCGGTGAGACCATCGCCGACTTCCAGCGGCTGGCCGACCAGGCCACCATCGCGCAGAAGGCCGGCCAGCCCTCCAACATCGTCTACTACAACCTCCAGGAGGAGCGCCGGCTCACCGCCGAGGCGCTCGCCCGGCCCGGCTCCAACGCCGACCAGCTGCGCCACCAGCGGCAGCTGACCGACGACGCGGTGCGGCAGTTCCAGACCCTCTCCGGGGCCACCGCCGACAACGCCCCCGCCGAGGTCCGCGCCGCCGTCGTCGAAGCCCGCCAGGCGATGGGCAAGCTCGCCGAGCAGCGCGCCGCCGTCGACCGCGCCACCACCGACCAGCAGAGCGCCTACGCCTACTACACCGACCTGATCAGCGTCGACCTGCGGCTGTTCACCGCGCTCAGCCGGGTCGACACCGGCGAGGTCACCTGGCTGTCCAAGACCCTGGTCAACTCCTTCTGGGCCAAGGAGATGCTCTCCCGCGAGGACGCCATCCTGGCCCGCGGCTGGCCCAGCGGCCGGCTGTCCACCGCCGACTACCAGCAGGTCCAGCAGCTGATCGGCGCCCAGGACCACCTGCTCGACGTCCAGGTCATCCCGTACATCCCGGACTCCGAGGCGCCCGCCTGGCACGCCCTGGTCAACAGCCCCGCCTGGCAGGGCAAGGCCGCCGTCGAGCAGGCCCTGCTCAAGCCCACCGCCGCCGACGCCAACGGCACCGTCAGGCTCCCCGCGACCCAGGACCAGTGGCGCCAGGCCGTCGACGGGCTCAACCCGCCGCTGGTCAAGGCGATCGAGGACCGCACCAACGGCATCATCGAGGTCGCCAAGGGCGCCATCATCGGCATGCTCACCCGCGTGGTGCTGACCACCGTCATCGGCCTGATCACCGTCATCGCGGTCGTCACCGCCTCCTGGCGCCTCAGCCGCTCGCTGCGCCGCCGCATCAAGGACCTGCACACCCAGGCCGAGGAGATGCGGCGCACCCTGCCCGAGGTGGTCGACCGCCTCGGGCGCGGCGAGCAGGTGGACGTCGAGACCGAGACCCACTCCATCGAGGCCGGACCGGCCGACCACCGCACCGACGAGCTGGCCCGCCTCGGCCAGGCGCTCAACCTGGCCCGCTCGGCCGCCCTGGAGGCCGCCGTCGGCCAGGCCGAGCAGCACCGCGGCTTCGAACGACTGCTCCAGCGCATCGCCCGCCGCACCCAGCTGCTGATCGGCCGCCAGCTGCGCAAGCTGGACGAGCTGGAGCGCAAGCACGACGACCCGGAGGTCCTGGAGGGCCTCTTCGACCTCGACCACCTCACCGCCCGGCTGCGCCGCTACGAGGAGAACCTCGTCATCATGGCCGGCGGCCAGCCGCAGCGGCGCTGGCGCAAGCCCGTCCCGCTGCTGGACGTGCTGCGCGCCGCGCAGGGCGAGGTGCAGGACTACCGCCGGATCTCGATCGACATCGAGGGCCACCCGTGGCTCTCCGAGCGGGCCGTCGGCCCGGTGGCGCACGTGATGGCCGAGCTGATGGAGAACGCCACCACCTTCTCCAAGCCGCCGACGCCGGTCGAGGTGCGCGCCGCCATGGTCGGCCGCGGGCTCGCGATCGAGATCGAGGACCGCGGCCTGGGCATGGACCCGGAGCAGTACGACGAGGCCAACGAGCTGATGAGCCACCCGCCGCGCACCGACGTGCTGGCCCGGGCCGACGACATCCGCCTCGGCTTCCACGTGGTCGCCCGGCTGGCCTCGCTGCACGGGCTGCGGATCGAGTTCCGCCCGTCCGCCTTCGGCGGCACCCGGGTGGTCGTGCTCGTCCCGGACGAGCTGGTCATCGAGGGCGACACCGGGCTGCCGGAGGGCGTCGGCGCCATCGCCACCGAGCCGATCCCGCTGGTGCGCCGCTCGCGCCGGGCGGTGCGCTCGGCCTCCGACGAGACACCTGCCCCGGTGCCGGCCGGGCCGCCGGTCGCGCCGGTGGAGTCCTTCGCGCAGACCGACTTCGCCCCGCAGGCGGCCCCGGTGCCGCTGCCGGTGCCGATGGCTCCCGTCGGCGTGGAGCCGGAGGCCGCCGTCCGGGAGATCCCGCTCCCGGAGCTCCCCGAGCTGCCGGTCCAGCAGGGGCAGCCGTACCAGCAGTCGTACGACCAGCCCTACGGACAGTCCTACGACCAGCCGTACGAGCAGCCGATCGAGCACACCTCCCCGGCCGACCCGGCGCCCCTGCACGACGCCCCGGTCTACCCGGACATCGCCTACGCCCGGGTCACCGAAGCCGAGGCCCCGTACGCCGACGAGCAGTACCGCCCGGCCGACCACTACCGGCTGGCCGAGCGGCGCCGCGAGTACCCGACCTCGGTGCCGTTCAGCCCGGCCGAGGGCGGCCAGCCCCCGCTGCCCCAGCGGGTCCGGCAGGCCAGCCTGGCAGCCGAGCTGCGGGTACCGCCGCCGACCCGGCCGCAGCGGGTCGAGCGCCCGACCGGGGAAGCCGCGCCGGCCGGCCCGTTCCAGCGCACCGAGCGGCCGGTGCGGCGCTCAAGTGCGGCGATCGGCGCCTTCCAGCGCCAGTCCCGCGCCGCCCGGGCCCAGGACAGCGGTGAGCACCGCCTGCCCGCGTCCGCCACCCCGGCGGCCCCCACCGCCGTCCCCGCCGGTCCCCCGGCCACCGCGCCCGACCCGGCCCCCTGGGCCCGGCCGGCCGCGGACTCCCGAACCACACGAACGGATGACCACTGATGAACCGCACGATCGCCACCCACCAGGACCTCGACTGGCTGCTGGACGGGCTCGTCGACTCGGTGACCGGGACCAGGAACGCCGTCCTGCTCTCCGACGACGGTCTCGTGGTCAGCCACTCCCGCACCATCGAGCGGGCCGACGCCGAGCGCCTGGCGGCCATCGCCACCGGCCAGCAGAGCCTGGCCCGCGGCGTCGGCCAGCTCTTCGACGGGGGCTCGGTGCACCAGGTGATCGTCGAGCTCGCCGACTGCTGGCTGTTCATCATCGCCGCCGCCCAGGGCACCCACCTGGCCGTGGTCGCCTCCCAGGAGGTGGACGCCGAGGTGATGTCCGTCGCGATGCACACCCTGGTGCAGCAGGTCGGCCAGAAGCTCAGCACCCCGGTCCGCACCGACGGCGGCGCCGGCGCCCCCGCCGCTCCGGCGTCCTTCGACGCCTTCGCCGCCCGGAACCGGGGCTGACCCAGGTGGGCCCGCACGGGAACGACGCCTGGGGGGACGGCCCCGGGGACGGCCGGCCGGCCGGTCCGCGGCCCGCTCCGGCGGCTGATCCGGCCTCCGGCGCCCAGTCCGGCTGGGACGACAACTGGCGGCGCGGCGCGGTGCCGCACTGGAGCGACCTGGAAGAGGACGACGCGCACGACGAGTCGGGCACCATGGTGCGCCCGTACACGATCACCCGCGGCCGGACCGCGCCCGAGCGCGACGACCTCACCCTCATCACCGTGCTCACCACGGCCGAGGAGGAGGCCGACGCGGCCCTGGCGCGGGGCAGCCGCGCCGGTGCTCGCGGCATCCAGCCCGAGCACCGGCTGATCCTGGAACGCTGCCGCCGCCCGGCGGCCGTCGCCGAGGTGGCGGCGGGCCTGGACCTCCCGGTCTCGGTCACCAAGATCCTGCTGGGCGACCTGGTCGCCCAGGGCCTGCTGAAGGCCCGGGCGCCGCTCTCGGTGGCCCGGGCCGCCGGAGGCATGGACCTCGGCCTGCTCACGGCCGTACGCGAAGGACTCCGGAGACTCTGAACATGGCAACGCCCCACTCCGCCACCGACCACCCCGCCGCCGCTGCCGCCCCGGTGGCTCCCGCCGCGGTCAAGATCCTGATCGCGGGCGGCTTCGGGGTGGGCAAGACCACCCTGGTCGGCTCGGTCAGCGAGGTCACCCCGCTGCGCACCGAGGAGTACCTGACCCGGGCCAGCATCGGCGTCGACGACCTGGCCGGCGTCGACCAGAAGACCACCACCACCGTCGCGCTCGACTTCGGCCGGATCACGATCAGCCCCGAGCTGGTCGTCTACCTGTTCGGCACGCCCGGCCAGGAACGCTTCTGGTTCATGTGGAACGACCTGGTCAACGGCGCCCTCGGCGGGATCGTCATCGCCGACACCCGCCGGCTGGAGACCAGCTTCGCCTCCATCGACTTCTTCGAGAGCCGGGGCATCCCGTTCGTGGTCGCGATCAACTGCTTCCACAACACCAACACCCGGACCCCCGACGAGATCCGGGCCGCGCTCGACCTCGACCCGCAGGTGCCGATGCTGCTCGGGGACGTGCGCGAGCGCGACTTCGGACGGGACCTGCTGCTCGCCCTGGTCGACCACCTGATGGACCTCGCAGCGACCCCCGCCGGCTGAACCCGTCCCCGACCCGTCCCCGGTCCGCCCTCGGTCCGCCCCCGACCCGTCCGCCGCACCTCCTCGCTGAACTTCCTTTCGGAGCACTCCACATGACCAGTCCCCTGCGCGTCCTCGTCCACGGCGGCGGCATCGGCGGCCTCACCCTCGCCACCGCCCTCGCCAAGCGCGGCCACCGGGTCGACGTCGCCGAGCTGCGCGAGCAGTTGGAGGCCCTCGGCGTCGGCATCATCCAGCCGTCCAACGCCCTGCACGTGATGCGCGAGATAGGCGTCCTGGAGGACTGCCTGTCCGTCGGCTTCGAGTGGGAGGTGCTGACCATCTGCGACCCGGCCGGCGCCACCCTCGCCAGCATCCCGCAGCCCCGGATGGGCGACGCCCCCTCCAACAACGGCATCCCGCGCCCGGCACTCGCCCGGGTGCTCGCCGACGCCGCCACCAAGGCCGGTGCCGCGCTCCGCTTCGGCACCACCCTCGACACCCTGGCCGAGGACGCCGACGGCGTCGACGTCACCCTGACCGACGGGCACAGCGGCCGCTACGACCTCGTCGTCGGCTTCGACGGCATCGGCTCCCCGCTGCGCCGCCGGCTGTACGGCGAGATGTACGCCCCCGAGTACACCGGCTTCGCCAACTGGCGCGTCACGCTGCCGCGTTCGCCCGAGCTGCGGGGCGTGCTGATGTCCTCCGGCAACCTCAGGGCCAAGGCGCTGCTCACCCCGATCAGCGCGGAGCAGATGTACCTGGGCTCGGTCTTCGCCGAGGCCGAGGACTTCCGCCCGGACCCGGAGCGCGCCCACGAGCAGCTGCGCGAGCGCCTGGCCGGCTTCGGCGGCCCGATCGCCGAGGCACTGGCGCAGATCACCGACCCGGCCGCGGTGGTCTACTCGCGGATCTCCCAGGTCACCGTCGAGGAGCCCTGGCACGTCGGCCGGATCGTCCTCGCCGGCGACGCCGCCCACGCCTCCACCCCGCACCTGGCCCAGGGCGCCGCGATGGCCGTCGAGGACGCCCTGGTGCTCGCCCAGAGCCTCGACGAGGCCGACACCGTCCCGGCCGCCCTCACCGCCTGGGAGCAGCGCCGCCGCCCGCGCGCGATGTGGGTCCAGGCCCTGTCCCGGGCGATTCTCAAGCAGGAGACGGGCACCGCGACCACGCCGGAGGAGGACGAGCTGCTGGAGGTCGGCGTCCCGGGCGCCGCGCACGTCCTGGTGCAGCCGTACTGACGGCTCCTCGGGTTCGGTGGGGCCGCCGTCGAGCCGCCCCGCCGAGCCCGCCGCGCGTCGGGGGCGGTCTTGTGCCCACCGCGACCGCGGGGCAGGCTGGCGACCGTCCCGACCATCCCGACGCCCTGGGGGAACGGTGCCGTCCCTGTTCCGGATGCTCGACCTGCACGAGGCCGTGGAGCGCGAACGGCAGCACCCGAACGGGCGGTTGTTCGTCTCCGACTACAACGGCGGACACCCCTTCGTCGCCGACTACCTGGGCCCGCTCGCCGACACCCCGCCGTACCTGCTCGGCGACGTCACCCGCTACTCGGCGATCGACGAGGACCACGCCCTGCGGGCCAAGATCGCCCGGCTGCACACCGAGTACGACGAGGTGGAGTACCGGCCGGAGCAGGTGATCCCGGCCGGCGGCTCCAGCGCCCTGCTCGGCACCCTCTGCACCTGGCTGCACCTGAGCGGCGTGCGGCGCGTCCACTACCTGCCGCCCGTCTACTACAAATTCGCCTACTTCTTCCGGAAGTTCGGCATCGAACCGGTCCGGGTGAGCGAACTGCACGCCGGTCAGCCGGGATTCGCGCCGCGATTGCCGGACGAGCGGACGGTGCTGCTGCTCACCGACCCGCTCTGGTACGCCGGACGGCCCGTCCCGGCCGAGCTGGTCAAGCGGATCGGCGAGTGGCAACGGGCCACCGGGTCACTGGTGTTCGTGGACGGCACCTTCCAGTACCTGCGCTGGGACGGCGCCCGGCGCGAGGAGAGCGCCGCCCTGCCGCCCGAGCTCACCCTGCGGATGGTGTGCCCCACCAAGTACCTGTCCGTCCACGGCTACCGCTGCGCCCACCTACTGGCGCCCGCGCACCTGCGCGAGCCACTCGCCGACCTGCACCTCAACCTGCACGGGGACGTCACGGTGGCCGACCGTCTGTTCGCCCACCGGGCCGCCGACCTGATGCTCGACGGCGAGGGCAACCGGCGGCTGGTCGACCACATCCGGGCCAACCACCGGCGGCTCTCCCACAGCGGCGCGCTGCGGGCCGCCGCCCCGGTGGACAGCGGCTACTTCCTGTTCGCCCGGGTCGCCGCGCCGGCCGAGCGGCTGCTCGCGCTCGACGAGCGGTACTTCGAACTCACCGGGCACGAGGGGTTCGTACGGATCAACCTGCTGAACGAAGCGGCGCTGGCGGGGCTGACGGCGCTCGCGCGGTGATCTGGTCGCGCCGGTCCCACACCGCCCTGGAGATCCGGGCGAGCAGCCGGGCCGCCGGATCGGTGCGGTCGGTGCCGTCGGCGAGCGGGCCGGTGTAGCAGACGGCGATCAGGTACGGCGGGCAGTCGGCCGACTGGACGAGGCCGACGCTGTGCCGGGTGCCGGGGAACCAGCCGTTCTTGAAGGCGATCCGGGTGTTGGACGGGAGGCCGGCGGCCAAGTCGACCCGGAAGTCGTTCTGTTCGAGCAGGCCGAGCAGTTCGGGCTCGCCGGCCAGCGAGCGCAGCAGCCGGACCAGGTCGTGGGCGCTCACCCGGTTGTGCACGCCCCGGGCGCGCGCCGCGTAGTCCTCGATCCCGCGCGGGGTGGAGCTGCGGGTCGCCCCCGCGCGCCGCCACACGTCGGAGACGGCCTGCTGGGTGGTGCGGGCCAGGCAGAGGTTGGTGGCGAGGTTGGAGGAGTGGGTGATCATCCGCTCGGCGAGCAGCCGCAGCGGCACATGGGTGCCCAGCAGCTCCCAGGGCAGCGGATCGCTGTCCCAGTCCGGGTCGTTGCCGAACTCGCCGCCCACGACGGACTCGAAGCGGTTCACCACCGGCACCTCGGCGTCGAGGTTGACGCCACTGCGGCAGAGCGCCGCGAGCACCGCGACCTTCATCGTGCTCGCGGCGTCGTGCAACACGTCGGGGTTGCGGGTGAACACCGGCTTAGAGTCGCCCGCCCAGGGGGCTACCACCACGGAGAGCATGGAGGAAGGGTAAGGGAGGCCGGGGTGATCCCTCGACGGTTGCGGTGAACGACACGAACGCCTTCCGGGCGGCGGGCAGTTCAGCCCCCGGTCGGCAGGGCCGGGGGCCTGCGCCGCAGCCACCGGCCGACCGGCCGCTTCGACGGCCGTACGACGATCCGGCCGTGCCGTTTGCGGCCGACCAGCTCCACCCGCAGGGCGGTCGGCCCGCCCTGGTCCGCCGCCCGGTCGTTCCTGACCCGGGCGAACTCCACGGTCAGGCCGTCGGTGTCCACCACGACGCCCGGCCCGGTGATCAGTGTCAGGGTCTTGCCGTCCATGTCCAGGTCGATCAGCAGGGTGTCATGCGTGATCACCGCCTGGGTGAAGTCGAGCGTCACCTCGCACCACTCCACGAACAGTTCCAGCCGGCGCGGCACCACCCAGCGCCCCTCTCGCCTGACCGGGCTCCACCGCTGGTCGATCCGCAGGACGTCCTTGACCTCCGCCACCACCACGCCGTCGACGGAGACCGACACGGCGGGCAAGTCGGCGGTGAGCCGGGCCAGTTCGCCGATCGTCCGGGCGGACAGGGCGAGCTCCAGGCGCTCGTCCAGCTCCTCCGCGGTCAGCCGGCCGTCGCCCGCCGCGACCCGCAACAGCTCGGCCGTCCGGTCCCGGTCGGCATGGGAGGCCCGCAGCCCCGACTGCGGACCGTGGGCGCCCTGCGACCCGGCGGGCACGATCTCTCCCGGCATGATTCCCGTCCTGAGCTCGACGATGGTCTCCGCGCGGCGAGGTGGGCAACGCGACAGTGATTCACGATATATCGCGATAGTGCTTCCCGCCAGACCCAGCCACCCCACCCACCCCCATCCACCCACCCCGATCCGTCCGACCCGATCCGTCCGACCCGCCGGACCCGTCGGCCCCCGCCCCGCCGGACCTGCTCGGCGGAGCGGGAAGTCGACCGGGCCGACTTCCCACTCCTCGGACCTATTCGGACATCAGTTGACGAAGTAACTGAATCCGACCGTCGCCGCGGCCATCCCGGGCGCGATCTCCCTCGTCAACGCCCCCTGACAGTTCGCCGCGGAATAGACGTCGACCGTCGAGTCCGTGAGGTTCTGGACGACCACCGGCGACACCGTCGAGTAACACCCCCGAGCCGGATTCTGCTTCACCACCCCGTTCACCACCAAGGTCCCCGTCGCTGCCTGCGCGGGCACGGCGAGCGCGAGCACACCGGCCGCGGCCAGCATGCCGACCGTTGCGATCCGACGACGCATGACTGTTCTCCCTTCCGAGGGCGCGCGACCCGTTTCGACGCCCTTTCGGGGCGATGGATTCCCCTGACGTCCTGTCCATGCCAGAAGGAGACCGGCAATTCCCCCGAACCGGTGACAGCACACAAAAGCGACGTCAATTCATCAATCGTCCACGGGCCGATCGCCGCGAAAAACCAGGTCCCGCGGAACGCGAACGACCTGTACCCTCTGAACGCACATTCGAACTGTGTGGAATCCGTTCGCACATTCACACAACTGTGGGGGAATCGGTGCACAATCGCCGACTTGTGGTTCTCGCCGCCTTCGTGGCGGCCGGTGTCGGTCTGGCCACGTCCGGGACCGCCCAGGCGGCCGGCCCCGGCGGCTCGGCACTCGCCTCCGGGCCCGCCGCGCCCACCGCCGGGAAGGCGGCCGGGCTGGAGGCGCTCAAGAAGCTGCCGCCCAAGACCTACGACAGCGCCGCCGACCACACCGTCGTCACCCCGAAGGCCGGTGCCCGGGCCGCGGCGCCCGCCCAGGGCGCGCCGGCCGCCGCGCCGCTCGCCTCGACCATCGGCGTCGGTCTGCACGCCTCGGTCACCAGCGCGCACGGCATGGACCTCGAAACCCAGCTCACCCCGAGCACCAGCGGCACCGTCGCCGTCACCATCGCCTGGGGCGACGGGACGACGAGCGCCTTCACCACCTCCGTCTCCGGCGGCGGGCTGGACAAGCGCACCACCAGCCACAAGTACGCCTCGGTCGGCCGTTTCGACATCACGGTCACCGCGAAGGACGCCGGGAACGCCGTCGAGGCCACGAACACCGTCACGGTGGAGACCCTCGGCTCCGAGTTCACCCCGCACACCCCCACCCGGCTGCTGGACACCCGCTCGGGCCTCGGCGCCCCGGCGACCAAGGTCCCCGCCCGCAGCACGGTGGCCCTGAAGATCGACGGTGCCGCCCAGATCCCCGTCGGGGTCGACGCGGTGGTGCTCAACGTCACCGTCACCAACGCCACGTCGGACGGCCACATCTCCATCCAGCCCACGAAGGCCAAGGCCGAGACCGCCGAGACGTCGAACCTGAACTTCGTCGCCGGCCAGACCGTCCCGAACCTGGTGGTGGCCAGTGTCGGCTACGACGGCTACGTCTACCTCTTCAATTCGAGCTGGCAGTCGATCGACCTGCTCGCCGACGTCACCGGCTACTTCGCCGCCAAGACCGCCAGCGGCTACAGGTCCGTGACGCAGACCCGCGTCGTCGACACCCGCGAGGGCCTCGGCGCGGCCAAGGGCCAGGTCCCCGGGCTGAGCAGCTTCGACGTCCAGATGACCGGTCGCAACGGCGTGCCCGCCGGGGTCACCGCCGTGGCGGTCAACCTGACGGCCACCGGCCCCCAGGACGCCGGCCACCTGATCGCCTACCCCAGCGGGCAGGCGGTGCCGACCACGTCCAACCTGAACTTCACCGGGGGCCAGACCGTCGCCAACGCGGCGATCGTGCCGGTCAGCGCGGACGGCAGGATCACCATCCGCAACGGCAGCTGGAAGCCGACCGACGTGGTGCTCGACGTCGTCGGCTACTACACCCCCGCCAGCCGCTCGGCCCTGGTGCCGATCGGCTCGCCGGTCCGGCTCATGGACACCCGCATGCCCGACGACAGCGGCAAGCCCAACCCGCTCTTCGCCCGCAGCTACATCGCGCTCAGCCTGGAGGGCGACGTCACCGTCCCCCAGGTCGACGGCTGGGTGCTGAACGCCACCGTCACCAACACCAGCGGCCCGGGCTTCCTGTCGGTCAACCCCGACCCGAACCTCTGGTCCAACTACCTCAACCACACCGCGGTCACCCCGGACCGTCCGGTCTCCTCGACGCTGAACTGGACGGCCGGCCAGACCGTTCCGAACCTCGCCCAGACCTCCGGCGGCCGGGGCGGCATCGTCGACTTCTGGAACCAGGGCTGGCAGAACGTCGACGTCCTGGTCGACCTCCAGGGCTACTACGAGTCGAACTGACCCGACTGACGGCCCGTCACCGATAGCCGGGGCCGGGGCGGTGTTCCTCACGGAGCACCGCCCCGGTCGCGTTCCCGCCGACAGGGCTCAGTCGCCGAGCAGTTCCAGCGCCTGCCGCAGGTTGTGCTCGGCGATGCCCGCCATCGCCTCGCGCGCCGGGAAGTCCCCGTCCAGCAGCCGCAGCGGCCCCGCCGTCAGCGAGAGCCGCCGCGCCAGGGTTTAGAGGGCGAGCCGGTCCTCGTCCAGTCCGTCCGCCGCGAGCGGCCGGTCGTCGGCCTCGCCCAGGCGGATCCGCAGGAAGACGTGCTCCCACTCGACGTCGAAGTACATCGCGCCCTCGATGTCGATCAGCACCGGGCTGCCGTCCGCGGCCACCAGCACGTGGTCGGGCCCCAGTTCGCCGTGCACCACCACGTACTCCGCGCGCGGCCGCACCGCCGCCGCCAGGCGCAGCAGCCGCTCCGCCAACCGCTCGCGGGCCCGGTCGATCCGGGCGTCGCGCGCCGCCGCCTGCGCGAGGTCGCCCAGCGCGCGCTCCGGCACGACACCCTCGCAGGAGGCGCCGTGCGAGGCCGGCCGCCGGCCAGTAGTTCTCGGCGGCCGCCCACCGGTAGGCGATCGCCGATGTCCCGTCGTCCATCACCAGGCGGTACACGCCCTTCTTGCTGCCGCCCGCCAGCCGCTCGGCGGCCGTCAGCCGCCGCCCGTCGCCCAGCGCGGCCCGCGCCGCACCCGCCAACCGCTCCCGCACCGCCGCCCCCGGCTCTCCGTGGTTCCGAACGGCGAACCCTACTGCCGCAGGTGGCGGCTCACATCGCCGAACATGGTGATCCGCGCCTGCCGCTCCACGAACCGCCACCGCCCGTCCTCCCCGCGCGCGAAGCCGTCGCGGTAGCGGCCGGCCGCGATGGCTTGCAGCGGGAAGTCGGGCAGCGACTGGAACACGGTGACGTACGAGCGGGCGGCCGCCGTCCCCGCGTTCTCATCGACCTCGACCGCCACATTGCCGGTGACGTGCTGGGTCCGCGGCGTGCCGTCGGCGTACACGATCAGCAGGCCCCGGAACATCGCCTCGATCGCCTCGCCGCCGCTCACCGGCGCCCCGCTGCCGACGAAGGTGGCGTCGGCGAGCAGCGCGCCGAGCCCCACGAAGTCGCCGTCGTCCACGAGTTCGGCGTAACGCGCGATCAGGTTCTCGATCTGCCGGTGGCTCGGCATCGAATCGGCGGGTGCGGACACGTTTCTCCCCCAAGGACGGACGGTCAGTCACCTCCCGACTCTCCCATGCCGTGATCAACGGCCGGACAGGGGGCTACTTCCCGTGCGTCGCGGCCAGCCGGGAGATCTCGGCGGCGACGGCCTCCGGTTCGGGCGCGACGGTGACGCGGGCGACGCCGTCCAGCCCCGGGTGGCTGCCGACCGGTCAGGGCGGCCCGGGTGGTCCCCCGGTAGTACACCAGGACGGTCTCGTCCTCGCGGCCGGGCCATCCTTCCAGCCACGCGATGACACCCTCATGGATCCAGTCGTAGTCGCTCATGCCCGGCACCGTAACGCGCGCCACCGACAGAGCGGTTGGGGCCGGCTTGCGCTTCCCCTTCCGGCCGGATCGGGGCCCACCGACGACAAGGCCCCCTGACCGGAAAGCCGGCCAGGGGGCCCATGGGTGACGCCATGCCAGCTACCGCCGCCTGGCGGCAGCGGCAGCTTGCCCTCGATGACCGGGGTGCGACAGGCCGAGAACGCCGCCCCGCGAAGGTTTAATCGCAGGTCAGCCCAGTCGCGCCGCCGGAAGCAGCGTCCCGTCCAGCGCGCCCGCCACGGCCCCGCCGGACAGCTCCCCGAGGTACCGCGAGCGCGCCATCGGCACGGCCCCGAGGCTTCGCACATGCGGTCCGTCCCACTGCGCGTCGAGCAGCCGCCCGCCCGCCGCGCCGAACCGCGCGCCGAGGTCGGCGACGGCGACCCGGGCGGCGTCCGGGCGGCGGTGGAACATCGAGTCCAGGCTCAGCACCGGCCCGACCGCGACCCCGAACACCCCACCGACCAGCTCCTCCCCCTCCCACACCTCCCCGCTGTGCGCCACCCCCAGCTCGTGCAGTCGCACCAGCGCCGCCGCCAACTCCTCGGTCAGCCACACGGGTTGACGACCCTCGGCGCACGCCGCCAGCACCTGCCCGAAGGCCCGGTCGGCGCTCGTGCGCCACCCGAGCCGGTTGCGCAGCCGGCGCGCCAGCCGACCGCCCAGCCGGACGCCGTCGGGCGCGATCACCGGCCGGGGGTCGGGCGACCACCAGGCCAGCGCGTACGGGTCCGGCCCGCCCGGCAGCAGCGCCACTCGGCCCGCCTCGACGTCGCCCCCGTACACCGCCTCGTTGTACGCGCTCGCGTACAGGTCCGCCGCGGGCAGCGGGAACAGTCCTCGCCGGTACGCCGCGAGCAGCTCCTCGGCCCCGAGCGTCCCACCGAAGGCCACCGGACCGTCACCGGGGGCGAGTCGCAGGTCCAGCGCGTCGAAGGCGGTCACGGCGCGGCCGCCCGCAGGAACCCGTCCCGCTCCAGCCAGGCCAGGTAGTGATCGATCAACCGGGCTTCCACCGGCGGCAGTTCGATGCCGCTCCCGGCCAGCGCCGCGTCCGCGTTCGCCCGGTCGAAGAGCGGGAACGTCGGCCGGAAGTACATCTCGCTGATCGACAGCTCCGAGGCCGGAGCCCGGTCCACGAACAGCGGGACGAATGGCGCGATGGGGTGGGTCGGGCGCCCGGCGGCGAACCGCACCAGCCCCTGCACCCAGTCCCGGTAGGGCAGTTCGGTGATCCGGTGGCCGCGCGCGCGCAGCCGCTCGGCCAGGTCGGCGAGCACGCCGGGCCGCGGGGAGGTGAGGTGGTAGGCCTCTCCGGCGGCGGGCGCGTGGGCGGCGATGCGGGCGATGGCGCGGGCGAACCGGTCGGCGGGGACGAAGTCGAGCGGCAGCCGCACGTCCGGGCAGGTCCCGCTGTCGGCCAGGTAGGCGATCAGCGCGCACAGTTCGGTGCCGGTGTTCATCACCCCGTCCGCCAGGTCCCCGGTAACGTCGTTGGTGCGCAGCACGGTGACCGGAAGCCCGGCGGCGGCCGCGTCGTGCAGCAGCCGCTCGGCGACCCACTTGCTCTCGACGTAGCCGACGCCGAGCCGTTCCGGGTGGGCGAGCGGGGTGCGCTCGGTGACCTTCGGGACGCCCGCCGCGCCGAAGCCGGCCAGCACCGCGAGGGTGGAGAGGTAGTGCACCGGGATGCCCCGGCTGTGCCCGGCGAGCCGGACCACCTCCCGGGTGCCGCCGACGTTGGCCGCCCGCAGCTGGTGGTACGGGTAGAGGAAGTTGACCTGCCCGCCGAGGTGGTGAATGGCATCCAACGCGCCTGACAGCCATGTGAATTGATGATCGGTCAGCCCTAGCTTCGGCCGGGTGAGGTCGCCGACCAGCGGCACCACCCGCCGGTCGGCGAGGTCGCGCCGCAGGAAGCGCTGCTGTGCGGCCCTCAGCCGCTCCAGCGCGTGCTCCTCGTCGGGCGCCCGGACCAGGCAGTGGATCCGCGCCCGGGTGGTGGTGAGCAGCGCGTCCAGCAGGTGGGCACCGCAGAAGCCGGTGGCGCCGGTGAGCAGGATCTCGGCGGGGTCGGCACGGGAGGGCGCCGGGTTCCAGGGCTGCCGGATGTCCTCGGTGAGCCGGGCCTCCGCGAACCAGTCGACACCGGCCTCCCCGGCACCGCGCGAGGCGTCCCCGGCGGCCTCCGTACGCGCGGCCCGCAGGGCCTCGGCGAAGGCCCGCAGCACGGGCTCGCGCAGCAGCGCCCGGGTGAGCGTCCGCACCTGCCCGACGTCGATGCCGAACATGATCCGGGCCCGGGCCAGCATCTCCATCGCGAGCAGCGAGGTGCCGCCGAGCGCGAAGAAGTCACCCTCGGGGCCGACCCGTTCGACCCCGAGCAGCTCCGCCCACAGCTGCCCGACGGCCCCCTCGGTCACACCCGCCCCCGCACCCGCACCCGCGCCCGCGCCCGCCCCCGCGACGGCCGGCACAGGAACCGACGCCGACCGCACCGGAGCCCGCGGCAGCCGCCGCCGGTCGATCTTCCCCGCCGCGGTGAGCGGCATCTCCTCCAGCGGCACGTACCCGGCCGGCACCAGGTACTCCGGCAGCCGCTCGGCCAGGAACTCCCGGATCCGCGCCGCCCCGCCGGCCGCCCCGGCGGAGAGCGTGTAGTACGCCGTGAGTGCCCGGCTGCCGTCCGCCGCCCGCCCGTCGGCCGCGACCCGCGCCTGCCGGACGTCCGGGTGCGCGGCCAGGACGGCTTCGACCTCGGCCGGGTCCACCCGGTGCCCGCGCACCTTCACCTGCTCGTCGAAGCGGCCGAGGATCTCCAGTCGCCCGTCCTCCCGCCAGCGCCCGGCGTCGCCGGTGCGGTACATCCGCTCGCCGGGCAGCGGCGCGTACGGGTCGGGCACGAAGGACTCCGCGGTGAGGCCGACCTGCCGCCAGTAGCCGCGGGCGAGGCCGGGCCCGCCGAGGTGGATCTGCCCCTTCTCCCCCGGCCGGACGGGGCGCAGCCGCGCGTCCAGCACGTGCACCCGCACCCCGGGCAGCGGCCGCCCGATCGGCACCGGTGCGGCGGCGCCCGGCGGCCCCGCGCTCCCCGGCCCACCAGGCCCCGCACCGAGCAGTTCCGCGGTGACCTCGCAGAGCGTGGAGGTGACGGCCGCCTCGGTGACCCCGTACGCGTTGAGCAGCCGTACGCCGGGCAGCCGGTCCAGGCAGTGCCGACAGTCGTCGGTGTGCACGGCGTCCCCGCCGACCACCACCAGCCGCAGTTCCCGCGGGCCGGGGCCGCCGGGCGGGAGCAGGTCGAGCAGGTGGTGCCAGTAGGCGGGGGTGAAGTCGGCGACGGCCAGGCCCAGCTCGGGCAGCCGGCCGGCCAGTTCGGTGGGCGCCCAGGTGCCGCCCGCGCTCCCGCCGCCGCCCAGCACCACGGTGGCGCCCGCGAGGAGTGCGCCGAAGACCTGTTCCAGTGCGGTGTCGGAGCCCAGCGCGGCCAGTTGCAGGACGCGTTCGCCCGGGCGCAGCCGGTAGGCGTGGACGATCCGGTCGAGGGTGAAGAGCAGCGCACGGTGGGTGACCGGGACGCCCTTGGGGCGGCCGGTCGTGCCGGAGGTGTAGATGAGGTACGCGAGGTCGTCCGGGACGGCGCCGTCGTCGAGCGGGAACTCCCCCGGCCCGGTGAACGGCTGGGGCGCCGCCTCGCAGGCCCCGTCCGGCGTCAACACCGCCACCCCCGCGGCCCCGTGGAACCCGTCACCGTCCGCGACCGCCACTCGCGCCCCGCAGTCCTCGACCAGTCGGGCCAGCCGTCGCGGCGGGTGGGCCGGGTCCAGCGGCAGGAAGGCGCCGCCCGCCTTGAGCACGGCCAGCCAGGCGGTCACCAGCCCCGCGCCGCGGTCCAGGCAGACCGGCACCACCTGCTCCGGCCCGGTCCCGGCCGCCCGCAGCGCGGCGGCCAACCGGTCGCTGCGCAGGTCGAGTTCGCGGTAGTCCAGGGTGGCGTCGGCGGCGACGACGGCGAGGGCCCGCGGGTCGTGCGCCGCCCGCGCGCGGAACAGCCCGTGCACCGTGTCGGCGCATCCGGCCGCCTCCCGCCGTACGGGGGTGCCGCCGGGGATGCCCAGCCCGGCCGGTCGCCATTCCCGCTCCACCCAGGCCCGGCAGTCGGCCCGCCCGGCCGGTCCGTGGACCTGTCGCCAGCCGGCCGGAACGGTCAAGTCCCCCGGCCAGATCGCATACTGACCGTTGCCGTTGCGGACCACGGCGTGACGGCCGGAGCCCACTTCCGTTCGTGCGCCCTGTGCGCTGTCTGCTGCGTCGTCCACCGGCTTGACCTCGTGCTGTGGCGGCAGAATGCTGGGGAGTGCGACATTTCCGACTATACGCACTCGCGCCCCAGGGAGGACGTCCGGTCTCACCCCGACCGGGCGCCCCACCTTTGCGCGAGAGTCCACTTTTGCGCGAATCCTTTCGCCCGTCCCGTCCTCGCCCGAACTCCCCTGCCCGACCGGCGGGGTGGTGTCGCGGAGGAGGTACCTCGTTGACTCGCCGGCGCCGACGCCTGATGGTCTGTTACCTGCTCTGGATGATGCTGTTCATCGGCATCTACTACGCGAATCCGAGCCAGCGGATCGTCTGGTGGACGGGCATCGGCCTCGGCGGCGTCGCCGCCATCGTGGCCGGCGTCCGCCTCAACCGCCCCGCGCACGCGCGGTTCTGGTACGTGCTGGCGCTCGCCAACCTCAGCTTCACCGCGGGCGAGGTGGTGCAGGCCGTCCAGCTGGACATCCTGCACCTGTCCAATCCGTTCCCCTCCGTCGCGGACGGCTTCTACCTCGCCGAGTACGTGCTGTACGCGGTCGGCCTGCTGGGCTTCATCCGCTGGCGCACGGCCCGTCAGGACCGTGCCGGGCTGCTCGACGCACTCATCCCCACCATCGGGCTGGGCCTGCTCGCCTGGATCTACCTGATCCTCCCGTACGCCCGGAACCCGGACCTCGGCTGGTTCCAGAAGGCCGTCTCGATCTCCTATCCGCTCGGCGACGTCGTCATCCTGGCCCTGCTGCTGCGCCTGCTGACCCCGCGCGGCGGCAACTCCCGCTCACTGCAGCTGCTCGCCGTCGGCTCGCTCGGCATCCTGGTCTCCGACGTGCTGTACGGGCTGATCCAGCTGCACGGCACCTGGCACATCGGCACGGCCGTCGAGCTCGGCTGGGCCGCCTTCTACACCGCCTGGGGCGCGGCCGCGCTGCACCCGTCGATGGTCGAGCTGACCAGACCGGTGCCCACCCAGCAGCCGGACCTGAGCACCTCCCGACTGGTGCTGCTCACCCTCGCCTCGCTGATCGCCCCGGCGATCCTGATCATCGAGGCGCTGGCCGGCAACACCAGCAACGCGGGTGTGATCGGCGCCTTCTCCGCCCTGCTCTACCTGCTGGTGCTGGCCCGGCTGGCGGTGGTCGTCTCCGCCCGCCGGCAGGCCGTCGCCCGCGAGCGGGCGCTGCGCGAGGCGGGCGCCCGGCTGACCGCCGCCGTCACGGTGGAGGAGGTCGCCGACGGCGTCCAGGCCGCCGCCTCCACCCTGATGCCGGCCGAGCCCGGACACGTCGCCCTGCTCGCCGTCGCCGAGGCCGGGGTGCTGCACGTCCGGCACGCCGAGGGCGGCGAGGCCCGGCCCGCGCCGGGGGGCGCCGCCCAGTCCGACCGGGTGCTCGCGCTCGCGGCCGCCCGGGAGACCCGGCTGCTGCCCGTCGCATCGCTCGGCCTGCACGGGCCCGGCCCCTCCGACGGCGACCTCGCCCCCCGCCCCGGCTCGTCCGACCGCGACCTCGCCACTCGCCTCGGCCGGATGCCGTACGCCCTGGTCTGCCCGCTGACCCTGGCCGAGCGTCCCTCCGGCGACCCGCTGATCGGCGCGCTCGCCGTCACCGGCACCGAGCAGGAGCTGACCAGCCTCTGGGGCTCGCTGGAGATCCTCGCCGCGCAGGCGGCCCTCGCCGTCGAGCGGGTGGTGCTGAGCCGGGAGGTCATCCGCCGCAACAGCGAGCTGTACTTCCGCACCCTGGTGCAGAACGCCAGCGACGTCATCCTGATCCTCGACGCCGACGACAGCGTGCGCTACGCCTCCCCCTCCGCCGCGACGGTGCTCGGCCGCCCGGACCTGGCGGGCACCCTGCTGACCGACCTCGTCCCGCCCGAGGACAGCCGCACGGTCGCCGGGGCGCTGGCCCGGATGCGCGAGGCGAGCGGCCCGCCGCGCGGCGATCAGCCCCGCGAGCACTGGCGGCTGCTGCGCCAGGACCGCACCCCGATCGAGGCCGAGGTCCGCTTCGACGATCTGCGCGCGGACCCGACCGTCGGCGCCCTGGTGCTCACCCTGCGCGATGTGACCGAGCAGCGGCAGATGGAGCGCGAGCTGACCCACCGGGCCTTCCACGACGCGCTGACCGGCCTGGCCAACCGGGTGCTGTTCCTGGACCGGGTCGGGCACGCGCTCTCCCGGAGCGAGCGCAGCGGGGCCGTCACCGGGGTGCTCTTCATCGACCTGGACGACTTCAAGGTGGTCAACGACACCCAGGGCCACGCGGTCGGCGACGAGCTGCTGGTCGCCGTCTCGCTGCGGATCTCCACCGCGCTGCGCGCCTCGGACACCGCCGCCCGGCTCGGCGGCGACGAGTTCGCCGTGCTGGTGGAGGACGCCCGGCGGCCCGCCGACGTGGACACCATCGCGGCGGGCGTGCTGGCCCTGTTCGCCGAACCGTTCCAGCTCAAGTCGGGTGCCGTCCGGGTGACGGCCAGCATCGGGGTGGCGACCACCGAGGACAGCGTGGACGCGACCGAGCTGCTCGCCCACGCCGACCTCGCGCTTTACTCCGCCAAGGCGGCCGGCCGCCGCCAGTGGCGCCACTACCGGACGGCCCTCCAGACCGGGATGGTCGAGCGGCACGAGCTGAACGAGCACCTGGACTCGGCGATCGCCGAATCGGCCTTCCAGCTGTACTACCAACCGATCGTCGACCTGCGCTCGGGCGATCTGGTCTCCTTCGAGGCCCTGGTCCGCTGGCCTCACGACCGGCGCGGCATGGTGCCGCCCGACGAGTTCATCGCCCTCGCCGAGGAGAGCGGCCAGATCGTCCCGCTCGGCGCCTGGGTGCTGGAACGCGCGGCGCACGAGGTCGCCGCCTGGCAGGCCGCGAGCTCCGAGCTGCGGACGGCCACCGGACGGCCGCCGCTGCGGGTCAACGTCAACGTCTCGGCCCGGCAGTTCCGCGACGCCGGCTTCGTGGACGTGGTCCGCCGGGCCCTGGCCGGCTCCGGCATCGACCCGCACACCCTCGTCCTGGAGCTCACCGAGTCCGTGCTGATGCGCCGCGACGACCGGATCCACGCCGACATGGCCACCCTGTCCGGCCTCGGCGTCGGGATCGCCATCGACGACTTCGGCACCGGCTACTCCTCGCTGTCCTACCTGCGCGAGTTCCCGATCTCACTGCTCAAGATCGACAAGTCCTTCATCGACGGCCTCGGCCACTCGCCCCAGCAGTACGCCCTGGTCGAGGGCATCACCCGGATCGCCGACACCCTCGGCGTCCAGGTGATCGCCGAGGGCATCGAACACCCCGAGCAGCGCGACCTGCTCGCCGCCATGGGCTGCCCGCTCGGCCAGGGCTACCTCTTCGCCCGCCCGATGGCCTCCCCCCAGGCCCGCGCCCTGGTCCGCGACGGGACGCACGAACCGGCGTGAGCCGGGCCGGGCCTGGGGGGTCCCGATCAGCCGAGCGGCAGCTCCAGGCGGGACTCCTTCCCGCTCGCCGAGCTGACGGTGGTGGTGATCGGAGGAAGGAGGACCTGCTTCACGTTCCCCGGGAAGTACAGCGGGTCGAAGCCGTTCACGACCAGCGCCACCCGATGACCGGCCTGGACGTCGTACGCGACGGGCTGGAGCTCCCACTCGACGGTGGTGTCCGCGCCGGGGGTCACACCGGTCACGGTGTACGGCTCATGGGTGATGATCCGCGCGTTGCCGTCCGGGGCGACGTCGAACAGGTAGGCGATCAGGGTCGCGGCGTCCGAGGTGCTGCGCGCCGTCACCCGGACCTTCGCGGCGCCCCGGATCCTGCGGGCCACCCCGCCCTGTCCGGTCAGCGGGTCGGTCGACCAGACCAGCAGGCGGTCACGCTCGAACTCGCCCAGGACGTACCTCAGCGGGTTGCCGGTCCACTCGTCCTGGCCGGTTCCCATGATCTCCTCCACCGCCACGGCCTTGGTCTCGCCGACGGTGAAGCTCCGCGACCAGCCGGCCGCCTGCTTGTCCGCCAGCGCGCCGTCACCGTCACCGTTGGCGCCCGTCAGGTACCAGGTCTCGGAGCCTGTGGTGACGTCCGCCCACGACGCGTACTCCTCCCGGCGGGCGGCCTCGACGATCCGCTGCTTGCCGCCGAGCGCCGGCTTGGTCTTGTAGGTGAACATGACCTGGTTCACCACCTGCGGCCGCTCCGGCACGCCGTTCTCGACGCCGAGCAGGTAGTGGTCCAGGAAGCTGTAGATCTCCTCGACCGGGTCCTTGATGCCGGGGTAGGGCAGGCTGCTCGGCAGGCCGGTCAGACCGGCGCCCTCGGGTGCGCCGTGGTCGCCGATCCACATGTTCAGGTGCTTGGGCACGTCGAGCCGGTTGAACAGGTCGATGACCGGAAGGGCCGGGAAGAGCGTCTCGTGCCAGGTGTTGGAGAAGAAGGTGGGGATGCCGCGCCGGTTGGTCTCCGCCAGGTACGTCTCCGGGGAGCGCTCGTTGCCCCAGGCGATCACGTCCTCCAGGTCGCGGTTCTCGTCGAACTTCCTGAGGATCTCCACGGTGTCCGCGTCGAACTTCTCGTCCCGCGGGCCGCCGGTGAAGCCGACCAACAGGTCGACGGCCTGCACGTGCCGGGTGTCGTTGGCGTAGAGGCTGGTGGCCAGGTTGCCCCAGGTGCTCACCGCCGCCACGGCCGCGACACGGTCGTCCGGGTCGTGCGCGGCGACCAGCTGGCTGATCCCGGAGCCGTAGGAGAGGCCGAGGAAACCGATCTTGGACGGGCTGAAGTGACCCTCCGCGAAGGTGATCACCTTCGACCCGTCGGACCAGTCGGCGGGCCCGGCCACGTTGACGTGCCCCGTGGAGGTGGAGATCCACTTCGGGTAACCGAGGCCCCGCGGGGTGTAGGCCAGCACGTGGTAGCCGCGCAGCGCCAGCTTGTAGTAGGCGTAGACGAAGGGCAGCCAGCCCATCGGGTTCCAGCCGGCGGGCATGATCACGACCGGGCGCGGCTCGTTGCCGCTCAGCTTGATCGTGAACACCGACAGGTTGACGTTCTCCTCCACGGTGAGCGCGGAGACCTCGATCTCGCTCCGCTGCCGCACCTTCGCCACCAGCTCGGCCAGCTCGGGCGGGAGTTGCACCGCCTCGCCCTGGGCGGCCGCCACCAGGGCGTTGCCGAGATCGACCACGGAATGGTTGACGGTGGCGCCGGGGCCCCAGAGGCCGTGCTCGGCGATGTCGGCGAGTGTGGCCTCGGTGATCGCCGGGATCGGCTCTCCGCTGATGCTGGCCATGCGAACCACCCTTTCGGTGACGGATACTGAACCGCATCATGGTCCGGGGCGGCAGCGCTCTAACTGATGGACCGTCAAATTCCCTCGGATGGGTGGCAGTTGGACGTCCATGCCCAGCCGATGCGCAGCCGTGGTATCACCCGGGCGCGTCCCGCGCCGAGGCGATCGGCGCCCGGGCCCGGTCGCCGCACACGGCCGCCGCGGACACGTTGCCATGGAGACGGGGTCGCCCTGTGAACACGCCCGGATGCGGACCGTCGCGCGGGTGTCTACCGTGGAAGTAGTAGCCAAGAGCATCCGGGAGGTTACGCCATGACTTCCAAGAAGCCCGTCCAGCTCACGGCACGCACCGTCGGCGGCCACGTGATCGCCGGCGCGCCGATCAGCGGCGACTTCGAGGCCACGCTCACCGACGCGCACGGCAAGCCGATCGTGGGGCGCCAGGTCACGTTCTACAGCACCGCGAGCGGCCAGCGGGTCGGCTCCGCGACCACCGACAAGAGCGGGATCGCCAAGCTGAACTCCGGCTCCAAGATCCTCGACCCGGTCATCGTCGCCAGCACCCTGGCCACCGGCTGTGAAGCACGGTTCGAGGGCGACGACGAGTACCAGGCGGCTTCCGCCCACGCCGGCACCGCGGTCGGCGTCTGACGCGAGAATCGCGAGAATCCTCAACCAGCCGACGAATACCGAAAGTTACCAAAGAACAGGAGTAGCCGACCGGGTGAGCCCCATGACCGACCCGCCTCCCAGCTCGGCCTTCCGCACCGCGAACATCGACCCCGCGGTCACGGAGCGGCTGACGGCCGTGCTGGACGTCCAGGCCGCCAACCCGGGCGTACGGCGGCTGCGGGCATGGGCGCACGAGCGGCTCGGCGCGCACCCCGGCGAACGGGCACTGGACATCGGCTCCGGCACCGGTTCGGAGACCCAGGTGCTCGCGGCGGCGGTCGCGCCCGAAGGCCACGCGGTCGGTGTGGAGCCCAACCCGGGCCTACGGGCTGTCGCCGAGCGGCGCGCCGCCGAGGCGGGCAGCCCGGCCCGATTCCTGGAGGGAGACGCGCTCGCCCTGCCACTGCCCGACGCCGATGCGGACGTGGTCTGGTGCGAGCGCGTCCTCCAGCACGTGACCGACCCGACCCGGGCCGTCGCCGAGATGGCCCGGGTCCTGCGTCCGGGCGGCCGGGTCGCCCTGCTGGACACCGACTGGGCCACCTTCCTGCTCCACCCCGCCACCGCGGAGGTCCACCCCGCGCTGGCGGCCATCGCCTGGGGCACCGCCGCCACCCCCCATGCCGGACGCAGCCTCGCGGGCTGGCTGGCGGGGGCGGGGCTGACCGTCGACCACACCGGCGCCGACGTCCTGCTGGCCGACCCGTACGCCGTGCCCCGGCCGCTGCTGCGCGCGATCTGCACGACGGCCATCGAACGGGGCCTGCTCACCGAGGAGCGGCGCGACCGGCTCTACGACGATCTGGACGCGGCCGCCGAGCGCGGGGCCTTCCACCTCTCGGTGACGATGTTCACCGCGGTGGCCCACCGGCCGCGCTGACGGGTGTCCGGCCGCCTGGCGGGCATCGGGTCTCAGAGCCGGCGCAGCGCCGCCTCGCAGAGCCGGCAGCGCTGCTGCTCCAGCTCGGGCGGGTACCACGGCTCGCCCGGTCGGCCGGGGCGGTAGTGGGCGTGCTCCATCGGAGCGGTGTCCAGCCCGCAGAGGGTGCGCGCCTGTGGGTCCTCCGGGACGTCCGGATCCTGGCCGGCGGCGTGCACCGCGACCACGCCCGGCCCGACGCCCTCGGCACCGAGGGCCTGGTCCGGGGCCATTTCGAAGAGGACGACGATGGAAGCCACGGTCCCACCGTGGCGGGCCGCGGCCGTCCCCGCATTTCGATCTTCACCCCCTCGCCCGGCGCGGCGGCTGCCCCCGGTCGGCCCGGCCCCCGGCGGGCAGGCTCCCTCCGGATCGCCCCGGGCCAGCCCAGCGGCCTCGCGGGTGGATCTCCTTCACCCGGCTTCCGCATCGGCCCGGGGATGTAAACCCGTGGGCCAATGCCGGGTGGCCGAGGATCAACCGACGGGCCGATGCCGCCCGTTCGGCCCGCGTGACAGCGTTCCGCGCATGGACACCACGTCGATGGACACCACGCCGATCGCGCCCCGTACCGGGCTGAGTCGCCGTCACATTCTGGGCGCCGCACTCGCGTTGGGCGCGGCCGCGCCGCTGGGCCTGGCCGGCGTCGCCTCGGCCTCGCCCGCCCCGCCCGCCTCGCCCGCCGCCACCGGCACCCCCGCCCGGCTCACCCTGCCCGCGCCCACCGGCCCGTTCCCGGTGGGCATGGTGCCGCTGCACCTGCGCGACGAAGCCCGGCTGGACCCGAACGCCAGGCCCGGACGGTTCCGTGAGCTGATGGCCACCGTCTGGTACCCGGCCCGGGCCGCGGACGCCGCCGCGTACCCGCTCGCCCCCTGGATGACCGAGGGCGCGCTGCGCGCCTTCCTCGACGACGTCGGCTACCCGCTCCCGCCCTCGCTCGCCCCGCTCACCTCGGGCCACCAGGGCGCCCCGGTCCACCGAGCCGGCCGGCCGCTGCCCGTCGTGCTCTACTCGCACGGCGCGGGCAGCCACCGCGCCGACCACACCATCGTGGTCCAGGAGTTGGCCAGCCACGGGTTCGCCGTCGTCACCGTCGACCACACCCACGACGGGATCACCGAATTCCCGGACGGCACCGTCGTCACCCGGGACGCCCCCTTGCCCGGGCTGCACCCGAGGGACTACGCCGCCGACCTGCTCTTCCTGCTCGACCGGGTCGTCGACCTGGCCCATGGCCGCAACCCCGACGTGGACGGCCGCGCCCTGCCGGCCGGTCTGCTCGGCGGCCTGGACGCGCGCAACATCGGTGCCTGCGGCTGGTCCAAGGGCGGCACCGCCGTCGCCCTCGCGATGGACGCCGACCAGCGGATCCGCGCCGGGCTCTCCTTCGACGGGCCGATGCAGTCCAACCCCGCTCCCAGTGCCGACATCGACCGGCCGTTCATGCTGATGACCGCCGACTTCGCCCGCGCCGTCAACCCGGCCGCCGAGACCTTCTGGAACCACCTGCGCGGCTGGCGTCTCGATGTCCAGGCCACCGGCGCCGTCCACTCCTCCTACGGCGACACCATGACGCTGATCCCCCAGGCGGGCAGGCTGCTGGGCATGACCGAGCAGCAGATCCAGGACCAGGTGGGCACCCTCGACCCCGGCCGTGGCGTGCTCGTCCAACAGGCCTACCCGCTCGCCTTCTTCGACCTCCACCTGCGCGGCCGCCACCGCGGTGACCTGCTGGACGGGCCCTCGAAGGCCTTCCCCGAGGTCGTCTACCACCCGTAGACCCCGGCGGGCGGCCGCCGCGGGGGTGCGGCCGTCCCGTTCAACACCGAGGCCCTGCCCGCCGGTTGGCCGGGCAGGGCCCCCATCAGCACGGTTCAGGCGCGCTGTCCGGTGGGGACGGCGGTGACGGGCGTGGTGCTGCCCGCTTTGGCGCCGAGGGTGCGTTCGACCTTGGCGACGGCCTTGCGGTACTGCGTCGAGGCGGCCTGCTTGGAGTCGCCCATGCGCTCGAAGTAGCCGAAGGCCATGGCCACGTTGCCGAAGCGCTCGATGCCGACGTAGCCGTTGAGTTGGACGCCGGCCAGGGTGCCGGTGAGATGGACGGCGGGGGCTTCCTTGCGGTCGCCGAGGGTGACCGGGCTGACGGTGAAGGTCACCCTGTCGTTGGCGCCGCCGTTGAAGGTGATGCTGTGGCAGGTCCGCAGGGCGTCGGCGGCCGTGTTGTAGTCGGCGGTGAGCCGGTCCGTCGCCTCGGCCGCGAGGGCCTGGGTGACCATCGGGGTGCCGTTCGGGCCGTCGAGCGCGACCGCGGCCTGCGGGATCCGCGTACCGGTCCGGGCGGAGTGCATGGTGATCAGGGCGTTGAGCCCGGCGCAGCCGGTCACCGGCTCCGCGGTCCCGCCGGAGCCGGCAGAGCCGGCGCCCTGGGTCACCGGGGTCGCGGTCCAGCCCGGGCCGAGGTCGGCCGCGGTCAGCAGGGCCGACTTCAGTCGGTCCGCGGTGGGCAGTGGCGGGGCGGTTGCGGCGGGTGCCGGCTGGGCCGCCGGGCCCAGGGCGACCGCCACGACGGCGGCCGCGGCGGTGAGGGCGTGGATGGGCCTGGAGAGAGACATACGGGCCCCCGGTCGAGAGTTCGGGCAGGGACGGAGCCACCAGTGTCCCACCGGGCGCCGAGCCAGGCGCGCGGGCCGACATCCGCGCAGGTCAGGGGCTGTTTCCGGAGTCGGGATCGACGGCGGGCAGGCTCTCCAGGGTCTCGGCGAGCCACTGCACCCAGAAGGCCTCCAGCCCGATGCCGGCCCGCAGCACCGCGTGCTGGAGCCGGTTCTCCTCCGCCGCCCGCTCAACCGGGAAGTCGCGCCGCTCGATCTCCCGGTAGTCGGCCAACTGCTCGCGGTGCAGGGCGAGATGGCGCTCCAGGTCGGCCGCCAGTCCGGCCGTGCCGACCACCGCGGCCGCCCGCAGCCGCAGCAGCAGCGGCTCCCGCAGGGCGCGCGGCTCCGAACTCTCGGCCGTCCAGCGGGCCAGTTCGGCGCGACCCTCCGGCAGCACCTCGTACTGCTTCTTCTGCCCGCGCACCGGCCCGGTCGGTTGGAGCGCCCGGATGTGCCCGGACGCCTCCAGCCGGCCCAGTTCGCGGTAGATCTGCTGGTGGGTGGCGGACCAGAAGAAGCCGATCGACTTGTCGAACCGCCGGGTCAGCTCCAGCCCCGAGGACGGCTTCTCCAGCAGGGCGGTGAGGATGGCGTGCGGCAGAGACATGCCGTCGATCGTACGGGGAGCGGTCCGGTCAGAGCGCCGTGGCGTGCTCGGCGAGCAGGGCGCGCAGTCGGTCGGGGTCGGCGGTGCCGCGCTTGGGCAGGATGCTCAGGCAGGCGTTGCTCTTGTCGCCGCTGAGCAGGACGAACAGCCCCGGGGTCTCCACGTAGGACGGGGTCGCCTGCCAGGTCAGGGTGCTGCTGGACTGGCGGTTGGCGATGGTCACGCCGGACGCCTCCACGGTGACGTGGAACTCGCCCTTGTCGGCGGCCAGTCGGTGGAACTGGCGCGCCTGGAGCCGGGGCACCAGCAGGAGGAAGGCCGCGCCGACGAGGAGCGAGATCACCCCCGGGGCGTCGATCCCTTCCCCCTTGGCGAGCCCCGACGCGGCGCCGATCACGGCGCACGCCGCGACCACGTACAGGCCCTTCCGGGTGCGTCGGCCCGAGCGCGTCGACCGGGCCCGGGCGGCCAGCGCCTCCTGGTAGTCCCCCATCGTCGGCGTGTACGCCAGCTCGATCCGCTCGTCCACCGCCGGTCTGTGCGCCGACCCGACCTGCTCGTCCATCGACTCGCTCCCCCTGATCCGTTCTTGATCCACTCTGTGGCCCGCGGATCCTAGCAACAACGGGCGGACGGGCGGCAAGGGGTTTCCCGGGTCGGCCTCCCGCGCCGGGTGGGGCGGGAGGCCGGCCCGGGCCGTCAGAGGGAGGCGGCCAGTTCGGTGCCCTGCTTGATCGCCCGCTTGGCGTCCAGTTCGGCGGCCACGTCGGCGCCGCCGATCAGGTGCGCCGGGAGGCCGCGCTCGCGCAGCGCCTCGTACAGGTCGCGGCGCGGCTCCTGGCCGGTGCAGAGCACCACGGTGTCCACCGGCAGCAGTTGGCGCTCGCCGTCCACGGTGATGTGCAGACCGGCGTCGTCGATCAGGTCGTAGCTGACGCCGGGGACCATCACCACGCCGCGGTGCTTGAGTTCGGTGCGGTGGATCCAGCCGGTGGTCTTGCCGAGGCCGGCGCCGACCTTGCCGGTCTTGCGCTGGAGCAGGTGGACGCTGCGCGGGGGCTTGGGCCGCTCGGGGGCGCGCAGGCCGCCGCGGTCGCGGTACTCCGGGTCGATGCCCCACTTCGCCTGGAACACCGTCGGGTTGAGGCTCGCCGCGTCGCCCTGGTCGGTGAGGAACTCGGCCACGTCGAAGCCGATGCCGCCCGCGCCGAGGATGGCGACCCGCTCGCCGACCGGCGCGCCGTCGCGCAGCACGTCGAGGTAGCCGAGCACGCTGGGGTGGTCGATTCCCGGGATGTCGGCGGGAGTTCGCGGGGTGACGCCGGTGGCGAGGACGAGTTCGTCGTGGCCCGCCGCGGCGAGCTGCTCGGCGGTGACGGTCGCGCCGAGCCGCAGCGTGACGGCCAACTCGGCCAGCCGGGTGCGGAAGTAGCGCAGCGTCTCGTCGAACTCCTCCTTGCCGGGGATGCGCCGGGCGATGTCCAGCTGCCCGCCGATCTTCTCGGCGGCGTCGTACAGGGTGACGTCGTGGCCGCGTTCGGCGGCGGAGACGGCGAAGGCGAGTCCGGCCGGGCCGGCCCCGACGACACCGATCCGCTTGCGCGACTTGGTGGGGCCGAGGACGAGTTCGGTCTCGTGGCAGGCGCGCGGGTTGACCAGGCAGGAGGTGATCTGGAGGTTGAAGGTGTGGTCGAGGCAGGCCTGGTTGCAGCCGATGCAGGTGTTGATGGCCTCGGCGCGGTCGGCCCGGGCCTTGGCGACGAAGTCGGCGTCGGCGAGCAGCGGGCGGGCCATCGAGACCAGGTCGGCGCTGCCTTCGGCGAGCAGCCGCTCGGCGATCTCGGGGGTGTTGATGCGGTTGGTGGTGACCAGCGGGATGCCGACGGTGCCCATCACCTTCTTGGTCACCCAGCCGAAGGCGCCGCGCGGCACCGAGGTGGCGATGGTGGGGATGCGGGCCTCGTGCCAGCCGATGCCGCTGTTGATGATGCTCGCCCCGGCGGCCTCGACGGCCTGGGCGAGCTGGACGACCTCGTCCAGAGTGGAGCCGCCGGGCACCAGGTCGAGCATGGAGAGGCGGTAGACGATGATGAAGTCCTCGCCGACCCGCTCGCGGACCCGGCGGACGATCTCCACCGGGAAGCGCATCCGGCGCTCGTACGGGCCGCCCCACTCGTCCTCGCGGCGGTTGGTCGCGGCGACGATGAACTCGTTGATCAGGTAGCCCTCGGAGCCCATGATCTCGACGCCGTCGTACCCGGCGCGGCGGGCGAGTTCGGCGCAGCGGGCGAAGTCCTCGATGGTCTGCTCGACCTGCTCGGCGGTGAGCTCGTTGGGCGTGAAGGGGCTGATCGGGGCCTGGATCGCGCTGGGGGCGACCAGGTCGCGGTGGTAGGCGTAGCGGCCGAAGTGCAGGATCTGGAGGGCGATCTTGCCACCGGCGGCGTGCACCGCGTCGGTGACCACCCGGTGCTGGTCGGCCTCCTCCTCGGTGGTCAGCATCGCGCCGCCCTCCCAGGGGCGCCCGGCCTCGTTGGGGGCGATGCCGCCGGTGACGATCAGGCCGACGCCGCCGCGGGCCCGCTCGGCGTAGAAGGCGGCCATCCGCTCGTAGCCGCCGGGGGCCTCCTCCAGGCCGACGTGCATCGAGCCCATGATCACGCGGTTGGGCAGGGTGGTGAAGCCGAGGTCGAGCGGGCTGAGCAGGTGCGGGTAGCGGCTGCTGCCGGGGTGGGCGCTCATCGACGTCTCCTGGGGCGCGGGCTGGGGGGCGTTGTTACCGCAGAGTAGGGGACGGGCGGGGCGGTGTGCAACAAGTTGCAAAACAGCCCGCACCCCTTTGCCGACGAACACGGGACCTGCCCCGGGAGGGCGGCGTATCGTCGTCTCCCGGGAGTCGTCCCGGACCTCGTCGGGGACATCACAGGGCATCGCGAGCTCGGGAGAGGGGCGACTGTGCGGGGTGGCTCGGTGGCCGTGGTCGGCAGCAGCATCGCCGGGAGCGCCTTCGCCGGCGCCGCCGCGCGGCTCGGCGCGCGGCGGGTGGTGGTGCTGGAACGCAGCCCCGGCCGGCTGGAGGACCGGGGTGTGGGGCTGTGCACCCACAACGACCGCTTCGACGAACTGGTCCGGGCCGGGCACCTCGGCGCGGACACCCGCCGCCACCGCCTGACCGTCCGCCGCTGGGTCACCCGGGGCGCGCCCGGCGAGGGCGACGGGCCGGACGGCTGCGGGCGGCTGCTCTGGGCCCAGCCCTTCCCGTTCCACTCCCACCACTGGGGCGTGCTCTGGCAGGCGCTGCGCGAGCGGACGCCCGAGCAGGTCGAGTTCCGGCTGGGCACCACGGTGAAGGCGGTCGGCAACGAGCCGGACGGCGCCTGGGTCGAGGCGGGCGGCGGCCGCGAGACCTACGACCTGGTGATCGGCGCCGACGGCTACCGCTCGGTGGTGCGCGCGGCGGTCTGCCCGCGGGCCGAGCCCGAGTACGCCGGTTACGTGTGCTGGCGCGGCAGTTACGACTCCGCCCTGCTGGCCGAGCTGCCCGGCGGCGCGGCGCCCTGGCCGCAGGAGCAGTGCATCACCGTCTGCTACCCCGGCGGCCAGGTGGTGATCTACCGCATCCCCGGACTGGAGCCCGGCAGCACCCGGGTGAACTGGGTGATGTACGCCCCCACCCCCGGCTGGCTGCGGCTGGACGGCCCGACCAGTATCCCGGCGGGCAGCCTCACCGACCGGCAGCTGGACGAACTGCGGCAGCTCGCCGAGCGGCAGCTGCCGCCGTACTGGGCCGGCCTGGTCACGCTCACCCCGCGGGAACGGACCTTCCTCCAGCCGATCTACGACCTGGCGACCCCGCGCCGCACGGCCGGCCGGCTGCTGCTCGGCGGGGACGCGGCCACCGTGGTGCGCCCGCACAACACCAGCGGCGCGGTGAAGGCCATGCAGGACGCCCACGCCTTCGAGCTGGCCGCGCGCGAGGCCGGCTCCTGGCCGGCCCTGATGGCCGCCTACGACCGCGAACGGACCGCCGAAGGGCGGGAGTTGGTGAACTTGGGTCGCACCCTCGGCCGGGCCCAGGTCACCGAGGCGCCGGACTGGTCGCGGATGGACGAGCCGGCCATGACCGCCTGGTGGCAGCGGCAACTCAGCAAGGACGAAAGGGGATTCGGCGGCCACGCGCTCGGCCGTACCGACTGAGCGCTCGCGACGGCCGCCGAAACCCCTGTCGACTCGCGGTGGAGCGTCAGACGTTGACCCCGTAGTCGGTGGCGATGCCGCGCAGGCCGGAGGCGTAGCCCTGGCCGATGGCGCGGAACTTCCACTCGACACCGTTGCGGTACAGCTCGCCGAAGACCATCGCGGTCTCGGTCGAGGCGTCCTCGGTCAGGTCGTAGCGCGCGATCTCCTGGCCGTTGGCCTGGTTGACGATCCGGATGAACGCGTTGCGCACCTGGCCGAAGTTCTGGAGCCGGGCGTCGGCGTCGTAGATCGACACCGGGAAGACCACCTTGGCCACGTCGGCCGGGACGGCGGCCAGGTCGACCTTGATCTGCTCGTCGTCCCCGTCACCGCCGCCGGTCAGGTTGTCGCCGCTGTGCTCGACCGAACCCTCGGGGCTGCGAAGGTTGTTGAAGAACACGAAGTGCTGGTCGGAGACCACCTTGCCCAGCGCGTTGCACAGCAGCGCACTGGCGTCCAGGTCGTAGTCGGCCCCGGTGGTGGTCCGCACGTCCCAGCCGAGTCCGACGATCACGGCGCTCAGACCGGGCGCCTCCTTGCTGAGCGAGACGTTGCCGCCCTTGGCCAGCGAAACTCCCACAATGCCCTCCTCGGATCTCTCCCTGTGGACGAATCTACAACACTGTAGAGATCACGAGAATCCATCCGGAGGCGGGCCCCGCCCCCGGGATTCCTCAGGGTCCCCGAGGCAGGGCCGGCCGGTCACTGCCCGGCGTCGATCACGATCCGCAGCGCGCCGTCCTCGGCCAGCGCCCGGCGGCCCCAGTCCAGCAGCAGGCCCAGCACCTCGCGCTCGGCGGCCGGGAGCCGGGCCCGGTCGACCTGCTCGATCTCCCGGACCAGCGCGGCCATCGACGGCTGCTTGATCCGGCTGCTGAAGTCGAGATCCGGCTCATGGCGGGCCAGGGTGGGCAGGGCCCGCTCCCCCAGGCGGCGCAGGACGGCCCGCAGCGCGCCGCCGTCCGCGTAGGCGGCCAGCCGACCGGTCCGGGGCGCCGGGCCGCCCTTGCGGCCCGTCCGCGCCTTCACGGGCACCCGGTACAGCCCGAGGACGTACTCGTCCTCGGCCGCCTCGCCGCCCGGGCCGTACGGCCGCGGGCCGCCTGTCGCGCTTCGCATGCCGAGCACCCTAGCGACCTTCCCGCCTACACTGACCTGGGATCCACCCCCTTGGATCTCCCCTCGCCACAGGCCCTGTCGCCGGAGGTCCCGATGCGCCAGCGGTACAGCTTCCACCTCGACCGGGACGGGCACTCGGTGACCGTCAACGTCCGCTCCGGCTGGATCACCGAGACCGAGCTGCTGGTCGACGGCAAGGAGTGCGCCTTCCATCGCGTCCACGGGCACGGCGCCTATCCGCTGACCCTCGCCGCCCAGGTCGCCGAGGAGCCGCCGACGCCGCTCGCGGTGCGGCTGGAGCGCACCGGGCGGGCCGAGCAGCCGCTCTCCTGCGTCCTGGAGCTGGCCGGCGCCGAACACCCGATGCCCGAGCGCACGGCGCGCTGACTCCGCCGCCCCTCGTACGGCCGCATCTTCCCGGGGCTACCTTGCTAGCAAGCTATGGTGCTAGCATCATGGGTGTGGGAGACGAGGATGTGAAGCAGTTCAACGTGTACCTGCCGATCGGGCTGATCAAGCAGGTCAAGTTCCGCGCCGTCGAGCAGGAACTGTCGCTGTCGGCACTGGTCGCCGAGGCACTGCGCGCCTACCTCGGCGACGCCCCCGCCGCCCAGCAGGAGCAACCGTCCGAGAAGTCCGTCGAGAAATCCGTCGAGGAGGACTGAGATGACCACCGAGGGCATCGAAGCCGTGTTCATGGAGACCCACAACTGGGGCAAGTCCGTGAAGTTCTTCCAGGGCCTGGGCTACGAGCTGGAGTTCGCCACCGACCACAACTCCGGCCAGCTGCGCAAGGGCGACAGCCCCACCCTGTTCATCGCCGAGATCCCGGCGGACCGGCAGCCGCAGGTGCAGCTGGTGCTGAAGGTGGCGGACGCCGACGCCTTCCGGGCCGGCGAGGGCGTGGCGCTGGAAACCCCGTTCGAGGACACCCACTTCGGCACCCGGATGGCGACCGTCCGCGACCCCGACGGGCGGGCCTGGAGCCTCCAGGCGCCGCTCAAGACCGACTCGTAGCGGCAGCGGGACCGGGCCGGTGCGGCGAACTGCCGCACCGGCCCGCCGCGTTCAGCGGAGTTCCGCGACGATCTCCTCGACCGCCGAGCGGGCCCGCTCGGCGTCCGCCGGGACCAGCCCGATACGGGTCCGACGGTCCAGCACATCGGCCGCGTCCAGCGCGCCCTCGTGGCTGACGGCGTAGGCGATCTCGGCGCGGGTCACGTCCAGGCCCTCCGCGATCGGCGTCAACTCCCCCGCCGCCAGCACCTCGTGGGCCGCGCCCCCGTGCCGGGCGAGCAGCGAGTCGGGCGCCTCCCCGCCCTGCGCCCTGCCGCCCGGAAGCGGCCGGCTGTCCCGGTGGCCGGGGGCGCCGACCAGCGGCAGCCGGGCCGTCCAGCAGGTCCGGGCGGGCAGACCGCGCAGCCGCACGGCGGCGTCCACCGCGTCCTGGGCCATCCGGCGGTAGGTGGTGAGCTTGCCGCCGACCACGGTGACCACCCCGGACGGGGACTCCAGCACCGCGTGCTCGCGGGAGATGTCGGCGGTGCTGCCGTCCCCGGTGTCGATCAGCGGGCGCAGCCCGGCGTGCGCGCCGCGCACGTCCTCCCTGGTCAGGGCGGTGGCGAGGGCCGCGTTGACGGTGTCGAGGAGGAAGGACAGCTCGGCCTCGGTGGGCCGCGGCTCGTCCGGGATCGGGCCCGGGGCGTCCTCGTCGGTCAGGCCGATCGCCACCCGGCCGAGCTGCTGCGGCAGGGCGAAGACGAAACGGCTGGTGGAGCCGGGCACCGGCACCGTGAGGGCCGCGGTCGGGTGGCCGAGCAGTTCGGCGTCCACCAGCAGGTGGGTGCCCCGGCTGGGCCGGAGCCTGATCGAGTCGTCCACCTCGCCCGCCCAGACGCCGGTGGCGTTGACCACCGCACCGGCCCGGACGGTCAGTTCCTGCCCGGTCAGGGTGTCGACCAGCCGGGCCGAGGTGCCGGTGACGTCCTCGGCGCGCACCCTGGTCAGCACGTTCGCGCCGTACTGCGCGGCGGTGCGGGCCAACGCGACCACCAGCCGGGCGTCGTCGACGAGTTGGCCGTCGTGGGCGACCAGCGCGCCGCGCAGCCCGTCCGTGCGCACGCCCGGCACCAGCCGGCGGGTCCGAGCGGCGTCGATCCGGCGCACCCGGGGCAGCAGCGCGCCCGGGGTGCCCGCGCTCAGCCGCAGCGCGTCCCCGGCGTGGAAGCCGGTGCGGATCAGCGCGGCTTGGCCGGGGCGCAGCAAGTCCGGGAGCAGCGGCACCAGTTGGGGCAGTGCGCGGATCAGGTGCGGGGCGGTGCGGGTCATCAGCACACCGCGCTCCACGGCGCTCTCCCGGGCCACCTTGATCCGCCCGGAGGCGAGGTAGCGCAGGCCGCCGTGCACCAGCTTGGAGCTCCAGCGGCTGGTGCCGAAGGCCAGGTCGCGGGCCTCGACCAGCACCGTGCACAGGCCGCGCGCGGCGGCGTCCAGGGCCACCCCGGCGCCGGTGACGCCGCCGCCGATCACCAGGAGGTCGATCCGGGGAGCGTCGCCGAGCGTTTGGAGCTCCAGCTCCCTTCGGGTGGCGTCGAGTCGGGAGGTGCCGGCGTACGGGCCTGCGGTGCGGGTCATGGCGCGAGGTATCCGTTCAGCGCTCTGGCCAGTTCGCGCCGCCAGGCCGCCTCGGGCAGCAGGGAGGCGACCATGCGGTGCGACTGGACGGTGGACTGGGCGATCAGCAGGACCATGGCGGCCAGTTCGAGCGGTTCGCCGGCCCGGATCGAGCCGTGCGCCTGGCCCTGCTCGATGCCGGTGCGCAGCGCCTCCAGCAGTCCGCGCTGGCTGGCGCCGAGCCGTTCGACGACGTACCGGAGCAGCAGGTCGGAGTCGTCGGAGTGGAGCAGTGCGCCGATCACCGGGTGGTCGCGCAGCCGGACGGCGATCTCCACGGTCCGTTCGACGAAGGCCTCCCGGTCCTCGCCGGCGGGCGCGGCGCCCTCCAGGGTGGTCAGGATCTCCCGGGTGAGCAGCGCGCCGATCACCGCCCGGACGTCCGGCCAGCGGCGGTAGACGGTGGGGCGGCTGACTCCGGCGCGGCGGGCGATCTCGGCGAGCTGGGTGCGGCGCACGCCGAGGTGGACGATCAGGTCGGCGGCGGCGTCCAGGATCGCGTCGTCGGTGCTGCGCTCCCCGGGGGGCGGGGTCTGAGGCTCGGCGTTACTACTTGACATGATGTGTGAAACTGTAACGCATGGCACCTGAGACGCAAGCGGGACCGGCCGGCGCCGCGCTTCCGCTCCCCCCGATGAAGTGGGACGCCTGGGGCGACCCGGCCCTCGCCAAGGAGCTGTCCGCCGACATCAAGGGACTGCTCGCCGCCGCCCTCGGGGTCACCGGAGACGCCGCCCCCGGGCCGAGCGCCGACGAGGTCGTGCTGCTGCCGTCCCGGATCTCCGCCGAGGACCTCAAGGCGCTGGCCGCCGCCGTCGGCGAGGCCCACGTCAGCGCCGCCGACGCCGACCGGCTGCCGCGCGCCGGCGGCAAGTCCACCCCCGACCTGCTGCGCCGCCGCAGCCGCGAGCCGCAGGACGCGCCCGACGCGGTCGTCCTGCCCGGCACCGAGCAGGAGATCGCCGCCGTCCTCGCGGTGTGCGCCGAACGCCGCATCGCCGTCGTCCCGTTCGGCGGCGGCACCAGCGTGGTCGGCGGCCTCGCCCCCGAACGCGGGGCCTTCGAAGCCGTCGTCTCGCTCGACCTGCGCCGCTTCGACCGCCTCCACACCCTCGACGAGACCTCCGGCGAGGCCGTCCTCGGCGCGGGCCTCACCGGCCCGGCAGCGGAGGCACTGCTCGCCGAGCGCGGCTGGGAACTCGGCCACTACCCGCAGAGCTTCCGCTACGCCACCATCGGCGGCTTCGCGGCCACCCGCTCCTCCGGCCAGGACTCCGCCGGATACGGGCGCTTCGACGAGATGGTGCGCGGGCTGCGCGTCGTCACCCCCGCCGGGGTGCTCGACCTCGGCCGCGCCCCCGCCTCCGCCGCCGGCCCCGACCTGCGCCAGCTCTTCCTCGGCTCCGAGGGCACCCTGGGCGTGATCACCGCCGTCCGCTTGCGCGTTCACCCGCTGCCCGCCGTCAAGGCGTACGAGGCGTGGAGCTTCCCCGACTTCGCCACCGGCACGGCCGCGCTGCGCGCCGTCGAACAGCAGGGCACCGGCCCGACCGTGATCCGGCTCTCCGACGAGGCCGAGACCATGGTCAACCTCGCGATGACCGAGCAGATCGGCGGCGCCCCGGCGGTCAGCGGCTGCCTGGCCGTCACCGTCTTCGAGGGCAGCGCCGCCCAGGTCGCCGCCCGCCGGCAGCTCACCCGGGACGTCCTGCTCGCGGCCGGCGGCACCTCGCTCGGCGAGGGCCCCGCCCGGGCCTGGGAGCACGGCCGGTTCGGCGCCCCCTACCTGCGCGACTCACTGCTCAGCGCGGGCGCGCTGTGCGAGACCCTGGAGACCGCCACCAGCTGGGAGCGGCTCGCCCGGCTGCGCACCGCCGTCACCGAGGCGCTCACCGGCGCGCTGCCCGGCTCCCTGGTGCTCTGCCACATCTCGCACGTCTACCCGACCGGCGCCTCGCTCTACTTCACCGTCGTCGCCGCCCTCGGCGAGGAGCCGCTCACCCGCTGGGGCGCCGCCAAGCGCGCCGCCGGGGACGCCATCGTCGGCGCGGGCGGCACCATCACCCACCACCACGCCGTCGGTGCCGACCACCGGCCCTGGATGACCGAGGAGGTCGGCGAGTTGGGCGTGCGCATCCTGCGCGCCGTCAAGGCCGAACTCGACCCGGCGGGCATCCTCAACCCCGGCAAGCTGATTCCGTGACCGGCGTGAGAACCGTCCGCAGGGTCGCCGTTCTCACCAACCCGGCGGCGGGAATCGGCCACGCCGGACCCGCCGCCCACCGGGCCACCGCCCGGCTGCGGGCCCTCGGCCTCCAGGTCGAACCGCACGCCGGGCGCTCCCCCGAGGACGCCGTGCGCCTCGCCCGCGAGGCGGCCGCGGACGGCGTGGACGCGGTGGCCGTGGTCGGCGGCGACGGCATGATCAACCTCGCCCTCCAGGCCCTGGCCGGCACCCCCGTCCCGCTCGGCGTGATACCGGCCGGCACCGGCAACGACCACGCCCGCGAGTACGGCCTGCCGCTCGGCGCCCCCGAGGCCGCCGCCGACGTGATCGCCGCCGGGCGCACCCGGGGCGTCGACCTCGGCCGGATCACCGGCCCCGACGGGGCGGTGCGCTGGTACGGCACCGTCCTCGCCACCGGCTTCGACTCCCTGGTCAGCGACCGTGCCAACCGGCTGCGCTGGCCGCGCGGCCGGATGCGCTACAACCTCGCCATCGTCGCCGAGTTCGCCAACCTGCGCCCGCTGCCGTTCCGGATCACCCTCGCCGACGGCACCGTCATCGAACGGGACCTGACCCTGGCCGCCGTCGGCAACACCCGCAGCTACGGCGGCGGCATGCTGATGTGCCCCGCCGCCCTGCCGGACGACGGCCTGCTCGACGTCACCCTGGTCGACGCCATGCCCCGGCTGCGGATCGCCCGCTTCTTCCCCACCCTCCTCAAGGGCGCCCACACCAGCCACCCTGAGGTCACCACCCTGCGCACGGAGTCCCTGCGGATCGAGTCCCCGGGCATCACCGCCTACGCCGACGGGGAGTTCATCGCCTCCCTCCCGGTGGATGTCGCGGTGGCGAAGAGCGCCCTGCGGGTGCTGGTGCCGTGAGACCTCCCGCCGTGGCCCGGCGCCCGCGTGGTCGCGGCGGGACGGGACGGGACGGGGCGGGACGGGACAGGGCGGGACGGGGCAGGTCGCGGCGGAACGAACGGCTGTGAGCCGCCCCGGGCGGGCGGGAAACCCGGGTGCTCGGGCGGTGGGCGGTCCGGTAGCCTGCGGGGCATGTCGAGCCCTGAGGCATCCAGGGTGGGGGCTTTCGGTCACGCGCCGTCAGCCCCCTGAATCTCCGGAAACCCCGAGTGTTCCGGGCGAGCGCCGTGTCCGCGCCGCCCGGGGGCTGAGCGTGCGGTGACGAGACGTCCGTTCCTCGTTCCCACCGCCTCCTCGGAGCCTCTCGATGCCCCTCCCCCTCTATCTGCTCGCCCTGGCCGTGTTCGCCATGGGCACCTCGGAGTTCATGCTGGCCGGGCTGCTGCCCGGCCTCGCCGCCGACCTCGGCGTCACCGTCGGTACGGCCGGCGGGCTCACCTCGGCCTTCGCCGTCGGGATGGCCGTCGGCGCGCCACTGATGGCCGTGCTCGCCCGCGGCCGGACGGGGCGCGGCAGCCTGCTCGGGTTCGTGCTGGCCTTCGCGGCGGCGCACGCCGTCGGGGCCGTGACCGCGAGCTTCCCCGTCCTGCTCACCACCCGGGTGGTCGCCTCGCTCGCCAACGCCGGGTTCCTGGCCGTCGCCCTGACCACCGCCGCCGCCCTCGTCCCGGCGGACCGCAAGGGGCGGGCGCTCGCCGTACTGCTCTCCGGGACGACGGTGGCCACGGTCGTCGGCGTCCCGGGCGGGGCGGTGCTGGGCTCGCTGTTCGGGTGGCGCGCCGCGTTCTGGGCCGTCGCGCTGCTCTGCCTGCCGGCCGCCGTCGGCCTCGCCACGTTCCTTCCGCCCGTTGCCGCTTCGACCGACCGGGCCGCCCCGGCCCTGCGCGCGGAGCTCGCCGAACTGCGCCGCCCGCCGCTGCGGCGCGCGATGCTGCTCGCCGCGCTGGTGAACGCGGCGACCTTCGGCGGCTTCACCTTCCTCGCCCCCGTGGTCACCGGCCCGGCCGGACTGGGCGAGCTGTGGGTGCCGGTCGCCCTGGTGCTGTTCGGCGCCGGCTCGTTCGCCGGGGTCACCGTCGCCGGGCGGCTCGCGGACCGGCGCCCCGACCTGGTCCTCGCCGTCGGCGGGCCGCTGCTGCTGGCGGGCTGGCCCGCCCTCGCCGCCTCGGCCCACGTGCCCGGCGCCTTGCTGCCGCTGGTGTTCCTGCTGGGCGCGCTGTCCTTCGCGGTCGGCGCCACCCTGATCACCCGGGTGCTGTACGAGGCGTCCGGCGCCCCGACCCTGGCGGGCGCCTACGCGACCGCCGCCCTCAATCTCGGCGCCACCACCGGCCCGCTCCTCGCCGCCACCACCCTCGGCACCCCGGCGGGCGATCTCGGCCCGTGCTACACCGGCGGCCTGTTGATCGCGGCCGCGCTGCTGGTCGGGGCGGTACGCCGACCGGTCGGCTGAGCCCTCTGCGGGCGGGGCGTACGCGCCTGATTGTCAGGGCTCACTCGGCGCCGGGCCCCGACGGGGCACGGCCCGGTCCCGACCGGGCACCAAGCAGGGGTGCCCTCGATCGAACGTCGAGGGCACCCCTGTCCGCTACTGCCGCGCCGTGCCCAGGGCCGCCGGGCGGGTGCGCAGGAGCGCGCGGACCGGCAGGCCGGTGGCGGCGAGGCAGAGCAGCACCGCGCCGGCGACCAGCGGCAGGGCGAGCGTCGGCGGGACGTACGGGGTGGAGTCGGCCACGCCCCGGGCGACCGGCACCAGCGTGATCCCGGCGATGGCCGCGCCGACGGCCAGCCCGGTGACGGCCACCAGGAGCGCCTCCCAGCGCATCATGCCGCGCACCTGGCCGCGGGTGGTGCCGGCCAGCCGCAGCAGGGCGACCTCGCGGCGCCGGTCCAGCACCGTCATCACCAGGGTGTTGGCGGCGCTGACGGCGGCGAACCCGCCGAGCACACCGGCCATCACGGTGTTGGCCCAGCCGCTGATTTCCAGGTCCTTGTCGGACTGGGCGACGAACCCGGCCCGGTCGGTCACCGAGGCCTCGGCCAGCTTGCCCAGCCCGGCGGCCACCGCCGCCCGGTCGGCCCCGGGCGCGTCCGCGACCAGCACCTGACTGTCGTACCCGGCGGTGACGTGCTCGGCCACCGCGGCCCGGGGCAGCAGTGCCTGGCCGACGCCCAGCCCGCGCTGGTACACCGCGACCACGGCGGGCCGTACGGCGGTGCCGTCGCCGAGCCAGAGCGGTACCCGGTCGCCGACCTTCGCGCCGAAGGCGTCGGCCATGGTGGTGCTCAGCGCGATGGTGTCGGGGGCGCGGCCGAGGTCGGCGAGCGAGCCGCTGCGCACGCCCAGGTCCAGCACCTTCGGCAGCCGGGCCGGGTCGCCGTCGACGCCGAGCACGGGGGCGGAGGCCAGCCGGCCCGCGTTCTTGAACACCACACCGGTGCGCAGCACGCCGACGGCGGTGTCCACGCCGCGCACCCCGGCCGCCCGCTCGGCCGTCCCGGCGGGCAGGCCGGGGCCGGTGGCGCCGACCACGTGGTCGGCGGTGACGCCGGCCCGGACGTTCTCGCCGCTGGTGTGGCGCACGGTGCTCTGGAGCACCAGCAGGGTGCCGCAGAAGGCGGTGACCAGCACGATCGGGGTGATCGCGGAGGCCAGTCGGCGGGCGTTGGCGCGGGTGTTGTCGGCGGCCAGCGAGCCGGGCGCGCCACCGGCCCGCAGCGGGGTGCCGAGCACCACGGCGGCGGCCCGGGCCAGCCGGGGGCCGAGCAGGGCGACGGCCAGCATGAAGCACATCACCACGCCGAGCGCGGTCTGGGCGGCCTTGGCGCCGTCCAGGGAGGTGGCGACGACGGCGGCCGCGATGCCTCCGGCGACGAAGACCAGGCCGAGGACGGTGCGCGCCCGGCCGGGGCGGGGCGGTTCGGCGGCGGCCTCGCCGAGCGCCTGGGCGGCGCGCATCCGGGACGGCCGACGGGCGGCCAGCAGGCCGGCGGTCAGCGCGGCGAGGGTGCAGGCGAGGACGGCGGCGAGCATCGGCAGCGGGCCGACGTCCAGGCGTAGGCCCGCGGGGACGGCGCCGCGTTCGACCAGCTGCCCGAACCACCAGCGGGCCAGGGCGAGTCCGGGCAGGATGCCGAGCGCGGCGGCGAGCGGCGCGACCAGCATCGCCTCGGCGGCGATGGTGCGGCGGATCTGGCGCGGGGTGGCGCCGATCGCGCGCAGCAGGGCGAACTCGCGGGCGCGCTGGCCGGTGGCGAGGGCGACGGTGCTCATCACCACGAAGATCGCGGTCATGGTGGCGTAGCCGCCGAAGGTGCCGCCGAGGGCCATCAGCATCTGGCGGGCGTCGCCGAGGGCGGGGTGCTCGACGGTGCCGCGATCGTCCCCGGTGAAGGTCTCGGCGGCGCCTCCGACGGCTTGGCGGACCTGCGCGGCGAGCGCGGCGGTGGACACGCCCTCGCGGGGCTGGACGGCGATGGCGTCGATCCGGCCGGGGTGGCCGGAGATCCGGTCGGCGGTGGCGTCGGCGAACCAGGCGGTGGGGCCGGCCTGCTGGGCGGCGGCCAGGCCGGAGACCCGGTAGCTCGCGGTGCCGCCGGGCGCGGCGAGCGTGAGGCTCGCGCCGGGTGCGAGATGGGCGGAGTGCGCCGTGTCGGCGTCCAGCACCACCTCGTTCGCGCCGGGCGCGCGGCCCTCGACCAGGGTGTCGCCCGGCCCGGCGATGCCGAGCGCGGCGAAGCCACGGCCGGTCAGGGCCGGGGCCCGGTCGGTGGCGGGCAGCGGGAAGGCGGTGTCCGGGCGGGCGGCCGCGACCCCGGGCAGGGCGGCCAGCCGACCGACCAGCGCGGCGTCGGCGCGGACCCGCTCGGGGGTGGCCTGCTCGATGGTCTCGGTGTCCTCGCCGACCTTCATGCGGATCTTCACCGACTGGTCGGCCGCGACCACCACCGGGGCGGCGGCGTACCGCTCGGCCTTGAGGCTCGCCGTCAGGCCGGTCTGCAGCAGGGCTCCGCAGGCCACCACCACGGCGGCGGCCAGCACCAAGGCGACCAGGGTGCCCGCGAAGGAGGCGGGGCGAAAGCGCACCGAGGAGCGCGCGAGTCCGTTCGTCATGCCGCCGCTCCCACCGGCCGGGCGGTCAGGGCGACCATCCGGTCCGCGACGGCCTGCGGGCTCGGGTACGGCAGCTCGTCCACGAGCGCGCCGCCGGCCAGGAACAGCGCCCGGTCGGCGAAGGAGGCCGCCACCGGGTCGTGGGTCACCATCACCACGGTCGCGCCGAGCGAGTCCACGGCCTGCCGCAGCAGGTCCAGCACCTCGTGCGCGGTCCGGGTGTCCAGGGCGCCGGTCGGCTCGTCGGCGAACACCACGTCCGGGCGGGTGATCAGCGCGCGGGCGATCGCCACCCGCTGCTGCTGGCCGCCGGAGAGCTGGCCGGGCCGCCGCGAAGCGTGCTCACCGAGGCCCACCCGCTCCAGCAACTGCCGCGCCCGGGAGCGGTCCTGACGCTCCCCGGCGAGGCGCTGCGGGAGCAGCACGTTCTGCTCGACGGTCAGCGAGGGCAGCAGGTTGAAGGCCTGGAAGACGAATCCGATCCGGCTGCGGCGCAGCTTGGTGAGCCGGTTCTCGCTCAGTGCGGTGATGTCCTCGCCACCGAGCCGGACCTGCCCCGCGTCCGGGCGGTCCAGGCCCGCCGCGCACTGGAGGAAGGTGGACTTGCCGGAGCCGGAGGGGCCCATCACCGCGGTGAAGCTGCCACGGGCGAGCGCCAGGTCGATCCCGCGCAGCGCTCGCACCGCCGTCTCACCGCGCCCGTAGCTGCGGCACACCCCGCGCAGCTCGATCGCGGGGGCCGCCGGTGGCACCGCCCCGTGCGGGGCCGATCCGTACGGGTCGCTGCCGTACGGGGCGGTGCCGTACTCGTCGGTCCTGCTGCGGTCTTGGCGGCGTGCCATGGGTGGGCCTTCCTTCGGTGCTGCGTTGCTCGTCGTCAACGCGTTCCAACCTAGGAAGGACGGGCCCCGCGGACCATGCAGGCCACCGGCGGACCGGGGGTGGGGTTATCCCTACACCGGTTCTGCGGAAACCCCCAGGTAGGCGGCTCGCAGCTCGGCCAGCACCGGGTGGGCGGGGTCGAAGGCGGTGCCGTCCACGGCCGCCAGCGGGCGCACCCCGACGCCCGCGTTCACGGCGAAGGCGGCGCTGAAGCGGTCCAGTCCGGCGGCGGGCAGCGGCTCGCGGGACTGCGGCCCCCGGTACGCGCCGGACAGCAGGGCCTCGGTGACGCCGGGCAGGCTCGGGCCCTGCGGCCAGACCAGCTTGCCCTCGGCCAGGAAACCGACGTTCCAGGTCGCGCCCTCGACCACCAGAGCGTCCTCGTCGACCAGCAACACGTCGTCGTAACCGGCGAGTTGGGCCTGTCGACGGTGGTGGACCAGGCCGAACAGTCCGACGTGCTTCACCTCCGGCAGCTCCCGCCGGTAGGCCGTGGTGCGCACCCGCAGCGGGGCGGGCGCGGCCGCCGCGGCCGGACGGGTGGTCACCAGCAGAGCGGGTACGGCCGGCGCGGCGGGCCGCTCCAGGCCGAGTGCCGGGTCGTACACGGTGACCCGGACGGTCACCGGCGCGCCGTCGGCGGGCAGCACCGCGGCGATCCGCTCGCGCACCACCGCCCGGTCCAGCTCGGCACCGAACACCACCCGGCAGTCCCGGACCAGCCGGTCCAGGTGCAGCGACAGGCCGCGCACCCGGCCCGCCTCGGCGCGCAGGGTGGTGAAGTGCCCGTAGTTGAGCAGCCCCAGCGCGGCCAGCCGCGCCGGGTCGGCGGGGGCGCCGTCGATCTCGATCTCAGCCATCCCCCGAGTCTGCCAGCTGCGGGGACGGGCCCAGGGAGGGGACGGCATCGGGCGTCGGCCCCGGCACCGCCACCGGGCGGTACGGGCTCGCGAACGGTCGGCCCGCCGCCCGGGCGGCCCGCTCGAACTCCTCGATCCGGCAGGCCAGCCCCTCCGGCTCCCCGGCCTCCGACCAGCGCCACGCCTCCGACCACCACTGCGGGCCGCGCACCATGGGCCGTCCGGCCAGCGCCAGGCACAGGGCCAGCGTGGAGCGGGCGTACTCGTGCACCCAGCCGTCACAGCCCCGGTAGTCCGCCGTCTCGTCCAGCCGCAGCCAGCGGCCCTCCCGCCCGGCGGCCAGTATCGGCACCCAGCCGCGCGACCGGTCCGCGACCAGCAGGAGCAGTCGACCGTCCTCCTCCCGCACCCGCTGCAACGGGAGTTGGGGCATCCGGGCGAAGGACAGCGAGTGCTTCCAGCCCACCACCCACAGCCCCCGGCGCAGGTAGTAGCGGACGGCCGGCTGCCAGGTCCAGTGCGCCTCCAGCCGGAACCCCGGCAGGCCCTCGGCGGTGGCCGCCTCGTACACGGCGTCCAGCGCGGCGGCGGCCAGGCCCCGGCCACGCGCCGCCGGGGTCACGTAGAGGGAGGAGACGGCGAGTTGGCTCGGGCCCTTGGTCCAGTTGTCCACCGCGACGGTGCCCACCGCCGCGCCGGCCTCGTCCTGGATCCAGTAGCGGCGCCGGTACAGCTCCCCGCCCGGCCACTCCCGCCCGCTCTCCCCCAACCGCTCGCGCCACCCGCGCTCCGCCGGCGGCGCCAGCCCGTCCGGGTCCACCCGCTCGCCCAGCTCGCCCTCCACCAGGGACGCCAAGTCCCAGAGAGCGAACCGCCGTTCCTCCCCCGGCCCGACCGCCCGCAGCCGCGGCCCCGCCGCCAACCGCTCCTGCGCCCGCTCCACCGCCGCACCCCACGACCTCAGCACACGGCGAGGATAGCGGGGAGGCGGGGACGATCAGTAATCCACCGGCCACCGAGTGCCACGGCCCGGGACCGGGGAAGGCGAAGGAAACCCTGCCCGCTCGCCGCACACCCCGGACGACAGCACCCGAGCCACCCCGCTACCCGCACGGGGCGCCGCGGACCTACGGCCCCGCCGGGGCCACCCCGCCGGCGCACGGTGGTAGGGGAAACCCGACCACAGGACTCGACCTGGCCGTGCTGACCCCGCCGAGCTGCGCCGATGCAATGGAGCGGTGACGAAACGGGCGTGGTGGTGGTGCGGCGGATGGCTGGTCGCGGCGGGATGGGCGGGGGCGTTCCCGGTGGTCTCCGGGCTCGGGCCGCACCGGAGTTGGGGAGCCTGGGCGGCCTGCGGGTACCTGCTCGCGGCGCTCGTCGCCGCGCTGCCGCTGCGGCGCGGGCGTGAGGTGTCGGTGGCGGTCGCGGCCGTCGGGGCGGTGCTGGTGCCACTGCTCCTGCTGGTCCTGGACGGGCGGGGGCAGAGCGAGGTCGGGGTGATCGAGCGCTCCGGCTCGCTGCTGCTGCACACCGGCACGCCGTACCTGGCCGACCCGCAGGGCGTCGAGGAGTACGACCCCTATCTGCCCGGAATGGCCCTGCTGGGCCTGCCGCGCGCGCTGCTCGGCCACTCCCCCTCGGGCGACGCGCGGCTCTGGTGCGCGGCCGTGTTCGCCGTCTGCGTACTGCGGACGGTCCCCGCCGGACGTCGGCTCGGTGCCGCCGCGCTCACCGCCTCGCCGGTGGTCGCGCTGCCGCTCTGCGTCAGCGGCGTCGATCTGCCGCTGGCCGGCCTCTGCCGGCTCGCCCTGGTCCGCGCCGCCGAACGGCGGCCGGTGGCGGCCGGGTTGGCGCTGGCCGCCGCCGGCTCGCTGAAGTGGACGGCCTGGCCCGCGCTCGCCGTGGTGGCGGCCCTGCTGGCGGCCACCGCCGGACGGCGGGCCGCGCTGCGCGGGGCGGCCGTCGCGCTGGGGGCGGCGGCGGTGGCGGTGCTGCCGGTGGCGCTGCGGGCCCCGGGACCGCTGGTGGAGCAGGTGTTCGCCTTCCCCGCCGGGCGCGGCCGGCTGCCCACCCCGGCCGCCAGCCCGCTGCCCGGGCGGCTGCTCGCCGACCTCGGCCCGCCCGGCTGGTACGCCGCCGTCGGCCTGCTGCTGCTCGCCGGACTCGCCATCGGGGCCGGCCTGTTCACCCGTCCGCCCCGCACCGCCACGGCCGCGGCGCACCGGCTGGCCCTCGGGCTGACGGCGGCGTTCCTGCTGGCACCCGCCGGGCGGTTCGGCTACCTCGCGCTGCCTCTCGTCCTCGTCCTGCTCCCCTTCTCCTCCTCCTTCTCCGTTCCGAAAGGCCTGCCATGGGCACCACCCTCGTCGTCAGCAACGACTTCCCGCCGCGTCAGGGCGGCATCGAAACCTTCGTCCGGGCCATGGCCGACCGCGTCCCCGGCCATGACGTCGTCGTCTACACCTCGTCCGAGCCCGGCGCGGAGTGCCATGACGCCGCTCTCCCCTACCCGGTGATCCGCGACCGCGCCCGCACCCTGCTGCCCACCCCGCGGGCCACCCGCCGGGCCGCCGAGATAGCCCGCGCCCACGGCTGCGACCGGGTCTGGTTCGGTGCCGCCGCCCCGCTCGCCGCGATGGCGCCCGCGCTGCGGCGACTCGCGCCCGACATCCGCCGCAGCGTCGCGACCACCCACGGCCATGAGATCTGGTGGGCCCGCACCCCGGGCGCCCGCGGGCTGCTGCGCCGGGTCGGCCGCGGCACGGACGTGGTCACCTACCTCGGCGCCTACACCCGGGCCCGGATCGCCCCCGCGCTCGGGCCGGACGCCCGGCTGGCGCGGCTGGTGCCGGGCGTCGACACCGCCGTCTTCCGGCCGGCCGCCGCCACCGGCGCGTCCGCCGCCCCGGTCGTCCTCTGTGTGGCGCGACTGGTCCCGCGCAAGGGCCAGGACATGCTCATCCGCGCGCTGCCCGCGATCCGCCGGGCCGTGCCCGGGACCATCCTGGTGCTGGTCGGCCGGGGCCCGGACGAGGACCGGCTGCGCGGCCTGGCCAACCTGTACACCGAGCCGGGCAGCGTGGTCTTCGCCGGTGGCCTCGACCACACCGGAACGGCCGCCCACTACGCCGCGGCGGACGTCTTCGCGATGCCCTGCCGCACCCGTCGGCTCGGCCTGGAGGCCGAGGGCCTCGGGATCGTCTACCTGGAGGCCGCCGCGGCCGGGCTGCCGGTGGTGGCCGGCCGCTCCGGCGGCGCCCCGGACACCGTCCTCGACGGCGTCACCGGTACGGTCGTCGACGGCCGCGCGCCGGCCGAGGTGGCCGCCGCCCTGACCCGGATCCTGCTCGCCCCGCCCGCCGAACGCGCCCGGATGGGGGCGGCGGGGCGGCGCTGGACGGAGGAGCACTGGACCTGGGAGGCCTCGGCGCGGCGGCTCACCGAACTGCTGGACCCGGAGATGCCGTTGCCCGAACCGGGCGCGGCCGCGACTCCGGCCGCCCCGGTCATTCCGGCTGCCCCCGCCGCTCTGGCCTCCCCGGTCATTCCGGCTGCCCCCGCCGCTCCGGCCGCCCCGGTCATTCCGGCTGCCCCCGCAACTTCCTGACCAGTCCGGCGATCGCGGCCGCGCCGCCGGCGGCGCGGACCGCCGCCACCCAGTTCCGCGCCTGGCCCGCCAGGTCCTCCCGGCTCGGGCAGGAGAAGCTGAACAGCCAGACGTGAGCGGACAGATCACGCTCCGAGACCGTCCGCCACTCCTCGCCCCCGGCCTCCGTCAGCCTGTCCTGACAGGCGGCCAGCGCCGAGTCCCCGTCCCCGTCCCACTCCTGTCGCAGCCAGAGCAGGAAGTTGGTCTGGGCCGTCGTGGTGTCGTCCCTGGTCGCCTCGCCCTTGAGCATGCGGTTGACGAGTGCGCTCTGCGGTTCCCGTGTCCTTGCCATGACGCCATCGTTCCGGCACCGCAACCACCGTGACAAGTGGGTGATTTGTCACTCGGCCGCCCTTGCGGTCATTCCGCCCGCAGGTGCGCCAGCACGGCGAGCACCCGGCGGTTGCCCTCCGTCGGGTCCAGGTCCAGCTTCATGAAGATGTTCCCGCAGTGCTTCACCACCGAGGCCTCGGTGATGCTCAACCGGCCTGCCACCGCCTGGTTGTTGAGGCCCTCCGCCATCAGCGCCAGCACCTCGCGTTCGCGCGGGGTCAGCCGGGCCAGCGGGCGGTCCGCCGACTGGCCGCGCAGCAAACCCCGGACCACCTCGGGGTCGATCACCGTCTCCCCGTCGGCGACCCGGCGCAGCGCGTCCAGGAAGTCCGCGACATCACCGACCCGGTCCTTCAACAGGTAGCCCAGACCGGCCGGTTGGGCACCGGCGGCGGCGAGCAGCCGGGTCGCGTACGGGGTGGCCACGTACTGGGAGAGCACCAGGACGGGCAGGCCCGGGTGGCGCTCGCGCAGGGCGAGGGCGGCGCGCAGGCCCTCGTCGGTGTGGTCGGGCGGCATCCGGACGTCGGTGACCACGATGTCCGGCCGGTCGGCGTCCACGGCCTCGGCCAGCGCCTCGGCGTCGCCGACCGCCGCGGTCACCGAGTGGCCGCCGAGGGCGAGGAGTTCGACCAGTCCGGCGCGCAGCAGCACCGCGTCCTCGGCGATCACCACCCTCAGCACGGGACCTCCAGCCGCAGCGTCGTCGGGCCGCCCGTCGGGCTCGTCACCATCAGCCGTCCTTTCAGCAGTGCCACCCGGTCGGCGAGTCCCGCCAGTCCGGCCCCGGCGGCCGGGTCCGCCCCGCCGCGGCCGTCATCGGTCACCCGGACGACCAGCCGGCCGCGCTCGACCCGCCCGTGGACGGTGATCGCGGTGGCGCCGCTGTGCTTGGCGGCATTGGTGAGCGCCTCGGTGACGGTGAAGTAGGCGGTGGTCTCCACCGGGGCGGGCAGCCGCTCCGGCAGGACGATGTCGGCGGCCACCGGGATGGGGTGGCGCAGCGCGACCTCGGCGACGGCGGCGGCGAGTCCGTGGTCGGTGAGCACCTGCGGGTGGATGCCGCGGACCAGTTCGCGCAGCTGCTCCAACGCCTGCCGGGCCTCACCGCGGGCCCGGGTGACGAGGTCGACCGCCCGGCCCTCCTGGTCGCGCAGCTCGTACTCGGCGAGCCCGAGGGTCATGCTGAGCGCGACCAGCTGCTGCTGCGCCCCGTCGTGCAGGTCTCGCTCGATCCGGCGCCGCTCGGCCTCGAAGGCGTCGGCCAACCGGGCCCGGGAGCGGGTGAGTTCGAGCACCTGGCGGCCGAGGTCGTCCTCCCGGGGCCCGAGCAGGAAGCGGGCCAGCGCGACCTCGGCGGAGGTCAGCAGCCCCCCGGCGTACGCGCAGAGCAGCAGGCCTGCCAGCCCGGCGGCGCTGAACGGCAGGGCTTCGAGCGGCCCGGGGGCGGCGTGCCCGGGGATCAGCATCACGGTCTCCGGGGCGAGCGCCCAGACCACCAGTGGCGACAGCACGTACAGGCCGGAGCAGACCAGCAGCGCTGTGAAGCCGAGCGCGGCGGCACCCAGGACGGTCGACGCGAGGGCGGCGTGGGCGAGTTCGCGCCAGGTCGCCCGCTCGCGCAGCCGGGTGCGGATGCGGGCCCTGCGGCCGGCCCCGGGCAGGCTGCGGTGCGGGTCGGGCAGCGGGAGGGGCTCGACCAGCCGCAGCCGCCACCGGGTCACGGCGGCGGTCGGGATGCCCACGAGCGCCAGGCCGAGCAGCACCGGCAGGCCTACACCGACCACCCACAGGCCCAGGCCGAGCACCAGCAGCACGGCGAGGACCGCCAGCAGCAGCGGCCCGAGCAGGGCGCTGCCCAGCAGGTACACCCAGCAGCGCGGCACCCAGCGGGTGAACGGGAAGCGCAGCGGGTCCGACCACAGCGCGTCGCGCGCGGACGTCGGCTGCCGCTCCCCCTCGTTCACCCGGTCAACCCTAACGGACCGGCTGACGAACCTTCGGGGATCGCAGCGGGGTCCGGCGCGGCCGGGTCAGCGCGACGGCGGCGATCACCAGCGCGCCGCCCACCAGGGCGTTCCAGCCGACCGGCTCGGCAAGGAAGGCCGCGCCGAGCGCCGTCGACCACAGCGGGGTCACGTACGTGACGGCGGAGGCCACCGTCGCCCCCGCGCCACGCACCAGCGCCAGGTTGAACAGGTACGCCACGCCCGTCCCGAGCGCGCCGAGCACCAGCAGAGCGGCGGCCGCGGTGGCTCCCGGCCAGTGCGGCGGGCCGGCGACGAGCGGTGCGACCAGCGCCAACTCGACGGCGGCGCAGCCGATCTGGAGGGCGGAGAGGGTGGTCACCGACTCCGGACGGCCGGCCAGGAAGCGGCGCAGATAGGCGAAGCCCGCGCCGTAGCAGCAGGCGGCGGCCAGGCAGGCCAGCGTGCCGGCGGTCGCTCCGGCGCTCCCCCCGGCAATCCCTCCGGCAATCCCTCCGGCGCTCCCTCCGGCACTCCCCTCGGTATCGAGGCCGTGCCAGACCCCGAGCACGGTGAGCACGCCGAGGAAGCCGACCCCGAGGCCGGCCAGCCGGCGGGCGTCCGGACGGCGCTCCGCCGGGACGGTCAGCACCGCGAACAGCAGGGTGAACAGCGGGGTGGTCGCGTTCACCACCCCGGCGAGCACCGAGCTGACCCTGGTCTCGCCGAAGGAGAACAGGGTGAACGGCAGGCTGTTGAGCAGCACCGCGACCACCGCCGAGTGCCCCCACAACGCCCGGTCGCGCGGGGCCCGTTCGCCGCGCAGCAACAGCACCGCCCACAGCGTGGCGGCACCGAGCAGGCAACGCCACAGCGCCACCCACAGCGGCGGCACGCCCGCGTCGACCGCCAGTTTGATCAGGGCGAAGCTGGCGCCCCAGATCGCCGACAGTGCCACGAAGCCCGGCAACCAGCGCCGCACCCCGACCACCTCCGTCCTTGCGCTGTGATGGTGCAGGCCGCGCTTGCCGGTCCCGTCGCGTCTGTTGGTCCCGTCGCGCCTGCTGGACAGAGCGTGGCTCGGCGACAGAGCATGAGTCCAACAAGTGGCAGTGCACCCGTGATGAGGAAGCCTCATGCCATCGGACGTCAACCTGGCCCAGCTCCGGGCACTGGTCGCGGTCGCCGACACCGGCGGCTTCAGCGCGGCCGCCGACGAGCTGGGCATCAGCCAGTCGGCCGTCTCGCACGCCGTCGCCGCGCTGGAACGAAACCTCGGCGCGCCGGTGCTGTGGCGCGGCAGCCCGTGCCGCCCCACCCCGCTGGGCGAACAGGTGCTGCCGCACGCCCGGACCGCCGTCGCCTCGGCCGCCGCCGTCCGCGCGATCGCCACCCGGCACTCCGGCGGCCTGACCGGCACCGTACGGCTGGCGGCGCCGACCACCGTCTGCCAGGCGCTGCTGCCCCGGCTGCTGCGGGAGTGGCAAGCGGCGTACCCGCAGGTCACCGTCCGGGTCTTCGAGGGCGAGGACGACGAGCTGGCGGCCTGGCTGGAGGCGGGGACGGTGGACGCCGCCGTCCTGGTGGACCCGGGACCGCTGCCGCCCGGGGCGGTCACGCTCGGCGCCGACTCGATGCACGCGCTGCTGCGCCGCGACCACCCGCTCGCCGACCAACCGGCCGTCCACGTGGCCGACTTGGAGGACGACGACTTCCTGCTCTCGGAGGGCGGCTGCGAGCGGCACATCCGCGAGGCCTACCGGCGGGCCGGTGCCCGTTTCACGCCCCGGCACCGCATCCGCGACCTGAACACCCTGATCGGCATGGTGCACGCGGGCGTCGGGGTCTCGGTGATGCCCGCGCTGGCGCTGACCATGCTCCCGGCCGACTGCGTCCTCGTCCCGATCCGGCCCGCCGTCCACCGGACGCTGTCGCTGACCGGCCCGACCGGCCGCCCGTGGTCCCCGGCGGTCAGCGGGCTGCTGGCGGGGGTGGGGGCGGAGGCGGCGACCAGGGCCTGACCTGCTGCGACGCCTCTCGCGGGGGTCGCGTAGATTCGTCTGCGACTGACGGGGCGTCCGGTGAGGGGGAGCAGCGGTGGGGCGGATTTCGCTGGTCCCCGCCATTGCCGTGCCCCGCCGGTTACCATCGCCCCTATGCCCCCACAGGACCACCCCGACCACAGCGCGCCGGTGCCGTCGCACCGTCGTCGGGGGGTGCTGAGGTGTGGTACGCCACCCTTGCTCCAGCCAGCCAGCCAGCCAGCCAGCCAGCCAGCCAGCCAGCCAGCCAGCCAGCCAGCCAGCCAGCCGCGACGCGGGTGTCCGCAGCTCGGACTCCCCCGCCGAGGTGCTGTTCGCCGTGCGCTCGGCCGCCGCGCTGCACCGGCTGCTCGACCTGCTGCCGGTCTTCGAGGGTGACGACCGGATCCGCTGCCGCTTCACCCTGGTGCCCGGCTCCGACTTCGCCGCCGACGCGCTCGCGGCCGTGGACGCCGCCGGTGCGCGCTGCGTCCCGTGGGCCGAAGCCCTCGCCGACCGGCACGACCTGATCCTCACCGCCAGCCCCAAGGGCGCGCTCGGCGGCCTGCGCGGCCGGCAGGTGCTGCTCCCGCACGGCGCGGGCTTCAACAAGGCGCTGCCCCGGGAGGGCTCCCCGGAGCTGCCGTCCGGCCTGGACCCGACGTTCCTGCTCAGCGACGGCCGCCCCACCGCCGCCCTGCACGCCCTCGCCCACCCCGACCAGATCGAACGGCTGGCCGCCCGACTGCCCGGCGCCCGGCGGCACGCCATCGTCGCCGGCGATCCGACGCTCGACCGCATCCTGGAGTCCCTGGACCGGCGCGAGGCCGTGCGCGCCGCGCTCGGCACCGGCGGTCGGCGACTGGTGGTGCTCTCCTCCACCTGGGGGCCGCAGTCGCTGCTCTCCCGCCGCCCCGACCTGCCCGCCGGGCTCGCCGCCCGGCTGCCGTACGACGGGTACCAGCTGGCGCTGGTCGTCCACCCCAACGAGTACAGCCGGACCGGCACCTTCGACCTGTCCCGGAGGCTGCGCCCCGCGCTGGACGCCGGGCTGCTCCTCGCGGCGCCGTACGAGGAGTGGGCGGCGCTGCTGGTCGCGGCGGACGTCCTGGTCACCGACCACGGCTCGGTGGCGCTCTACGCCGCCGCGCTGGACCTGCCGGTGGTGGCGGCCTGCGACGGCGGGGACGAACTGGTCCCGGGCAGCCCGATGGCCCACCTGCTGGCCGCCGCGCCGCGCCTGGACCATCTGGACCGCTCGGACCGCTCGGCCCCGGACGTGCCTGTGCTGCCGGAGGGCCCGGGCGGCACCCGCCGGTTCGCCGAGCGGGCCTTCGCGCTGGCCGGGCAGTGCCTGGAGACGTTGCGGCCGGAGCTGTACGGGCTGCTGGGCCTCGTACCGCCGCCGCACCCGGTCCGACCGCGCCCGCTCCCGGTGCCCGAGCGTGCCCCGCAGGCCCCGGACGCGTTCGCCGTCCGGGCGTCGGTGGAGCCGGCGGAAGCGGCGGAAGCGGCGGAAGCGGCGGAGATGGCGGAGACGGTGCGTGGTGAACTGATCACCGTCGAGCGGCTTCCGCCCTGGACGGAGCTCCCCTTCCATCACCTCGCCGCGGAGTACGGCCGGGCCGGCACCCGTCGGCTCCAGAGCGCGGCCCTGCTCTACCGCCGCGCCGACGCCCCGGCCGCCAGGGCCGGCTGGCACCAGGAGTACCGGACGGCCGCCGACTGGACCGCGTCGGTCTTCGCCGAGTACCCGAACTGCCGCACGGCCGCCGTGGTCCTCTCCCCCACCGCCTGCCTACTGCGCCGGGACGGCGGCGACCCGGTCACCGTCCACATCGCCCCCGACCGCTCCGGCGGCCGGATCCGCCGCACCGACCCGGCCGCCGCGCTCTCCGCCGCCCACGTCTGGCTCGCCGCCCACCCCGATGGTCTGGGCGCACTCCCGGTCGGCCTGACCGTCCGGATCGGTGCCACCACGCACCGGGTCCGGCTGGAGCGGGCTACCGAGGGCGAGCGGGAACAGCCGGTCTGAGGGGGCGGACGCCTGACAGGTAACAGCCGACAGATAACAGATTTCGAAATCTGTCAGCTGTTATCTGTCAGCTGAACCCTGTCCGCTCCGTCTCAAGCCCCCGCCCGAGCCCCCGCCTCACCCCCGCAGCCGCGCCGCCTCCGCCCGGTAGCCGGCCGCCTGCTCGGCCTCGCCCAGCTCCTCGTGGAAGTCCGCCAGCGCGTCCAGCACCCGCAGCTCGTCGGCGGCCGACCGCCGGGCGCGGGCGCCGTCGAGGGCGGCCCGGTACAGCGGCGCGGCCTCCGCCTGCCGTCCGACCGCCCGCAGCGCGGTGGCGAGTTCGAAGCCGGTCCGCGAGGTCATGCGCTCACGGCCGTCCTCGGTCGCGACCCGGTGCGCCTCGGTGAGCAGGGTGACGGCGCGGCCGGGGTCGCCGAGGGCGAGGGCGGCGCGGCCGAGCAGGTAGGTCTGGAGCATCGCGCCGTAGGCGTTGTCGATCGCGAGGTGCTCGGCGCGGGCCGCCTCGAAGTCGGGGACGGCGGCGGCCCAGTCGCCCCGGATGGAGGCCAGCTTGCCCCGGAACTCCATGGCGGAGGCCCGGAGTTTGCGTTCCAGCTCGGTGGAGCCGAGCAGCTGCGCCCGGTTCACGGCGATCCCCAGCTGCTCGGCGGCCTCCTCGTAGCGCCGCTGCTCCCAGAGCGGCCGGGCGAGCTGGCAGCGCATCCGGACCGCGGCGAGCGGGTCCTCGGACCGGTCGGCGCCGGCGACGCCGAGACCGAAGGCGTCGATCACGTCGGCGTAGTGCTGGTGGTCGAGGAAGTGAGTCCAGAGCGGTTCGCACAGGGCGACGGCGTCCGCGTCCAGGCCGTCCTCGTACGCGATCCGCACGCAGCCGTAGAGGGCGAGGTGCTCCCGCTCCAGCCAGTGCATGGCCTCGAAGCGGGAGGCGAACGGCACGTCGGGCACCTCGGCGAGCCCCGGTTCCTCCTCCGGCGGCCGGGCCACCACCAGGCGGGTCCCGGCCGCGGCCAGGTCGGCGCGCGCGGCCTGCCGCCGGTACCAGCGGACCAGTCGGCGCCGGGCGGCCGGCCCGTCCTCGCCGGCACCCCGCGCCCGCCGTGACGCGTGTCCGCGGATCAGGTCGTGCAGCCCCCGCCCGTCCGGTCGGCGCAGCAGCAGCCCGGCTTCGTCCAGTTCGTCCAGCGCCCCCTCGGCGTCGGCCTCGCCGCAACCCAGCAGCGCGGCGGCGGCCCCGACCGTGACCACCGGCCCGGGGTGGTACGGCAGCAGCCGGTAGAGCCGGGCCGCCGCCGGGCTCAGGTCGGCGTACGCGGCGTCCCAGACGGCCTCCACCACGGGCACTCCCTCCCGGTCCAGGGTGACGGTCAACTCGTCGATGAGCCTGCGCAGTTCGCGGTTGGGGTAGCGGCGCACCCAGCGCCCGGCGACGCGCAGCGCGGCGGGCAGTCCGGCGCAGCGGCGGGCGAGTTCGGCGGCGGCCTCGGGGTCGGCGGCGAGCCGGGGGTCGGGGAAGGCGTCGCACAGCAGGTCGGTGGCGTCCTCGCCGACCAGCGGGCCGAGCGGCAGTTCGACGGCGCGGGCGGTGTCGAGGTCGTGGAGGCGGCCGTGGCTGGTGACGATGACGATGGCGCCGGCCGAGGAGGGCAGCAGCGGCAGCACCTCGGCCCCGCTGCGGGCGTTGTCGAGGACGAGCACCAGGCGCTTGTCCTGACTGGCGGTCCAGTAGCGGCGGCGCCGGTCGGCGTAGCCGGGCGGCAGGACGGCGTCGGGGTCGAGGCCGCGGGTCAGCTCGCCGAGGGCGTCGGCGAGTTCGACGGCGCCGTCGCGTCGCAGGTCGTCCAGGTCGAGGTGGAGGATGCCGTCCGGGCAGCGGCCGTGATCGCGCAGTACCCGGGCGAGCTGGAAGCCGAGGGCGGTCTTGCCGATGCCGCCCATGCCGCTGAGGGCGACCACCAGTGGGCCGCCGGCCGTCGGCTCCTCGGAGGTGGCGGCGAGGACCCGCGCCTGTTCGCCGGTGCGGTCGGCGAAGCGGGACAGCTCGGGCGGCAGCTGCCAGGGGACGGCGGGCGGCGCCTGCTGGGTCAGGTGAAGCTGCCCGATGGTGTGCGCCTGGACGATGCTGCCGGCCCGCACCTGCCCGTCCACGCGGTTCGTGTTCTCCTTGGCCACCCGTCAACTCTAGAGGCTGTCGACCGGCTGGGGGCGGCTTGACCTCTTTGGGGTTGACCACCTTTCCCAGACAGGTCTATACCAGTGAGACCTCGGCAACTACCCGAAGCCGACGGTCGGTTCGCCCGCCGCGCCACCCCCACCTCCGGCGCGAACGGGCACTTCCCCCACCGCCGTTTCCTGGAAAGGCTTCCCATGGAACGCGCTCTACCCCCACACCGCACCCCGCACCACCCCCCGCACCGCACCGCGTCGGGCCCGCGCCGGCGTCGCCCCCGCCGCGCCGCGCTCGCCCTGGCGACCGCGCTCGGCCTGGCCGCCTGTGGTGCCGCCGCCCTGACCGAGACCGGCTCCGCCGCCGCGCAGACCACCGGCGCGACAGCCGCCGCCTCTGGGCTCGGCAGCAACTGGTACGCCTCGGCGCCGTACCTGATGCCCGAGGACAACAGTCCGCCGGACGCCGCCGCCGTGATGGACGCCACCGGCCAGAAGGCCTTCCAGCTGGCGTTCATCCTGGCCCAGGGCAACAGCTGTTCGCCCGCCTGGGGCGGCACCTCCTCGATCGACACCGACACCACCATGCCGAGCGTCATCCAGACCATCCGCGGCAAGGGCGGGGACGTCTCGGTGTCGGTCGGCGGGTACGGCGGCACCAAGCTGGGCCAGATCTGCGGCACCCCCGAGGCGACCGCCGCCGGCTACCAACAGGTGGTCACCAAGTACGGCCTCAAGGCGATCGACTTCGACCTGGAGGAGCCCGAGTACGAGAACACCGCGGCCATCCACAACGAGATCGGCGCGGCGAAGATCCTCCAGCAGAACAACCCGGGCCTGTACGTCTCGATCACCACCGCCGGCACCAACGCGGGCACCGGCTGGTTCGGCACCCAGATGCTGAACGAGGCCAAGTCGCAGGGCTTCACGCCGGACAACTACTCGATCATGCCCTTCGACGGCGGCTTCAACGGCGCGGCGGCGCAGACCGACGCGCTGGTGAAGTTCAACCAGATCCTCCAGAGCACCTTCGGCTGGAACGAGGCCACCGCGTACGCCCACGAGGGCATCTCGATGATGAACGGCCGCACCGACGCCGCCGAGTACTTCCACCAGGCCGACTTCCAGACGGTGCTGGACTTCGCCACCGCGCACGGCCTGGCCCGGTACACCTACTGGTCGGTCAACCGGGACCGCCAGTGCGCGGGCACCGTCGATCCGGGGCTGTCCGGCTCCTGCTCCAGCGTGGTGCAGAACGACTGGGACTTCACCAAGTACACGGTGAAGTTCGCCGGGGCGACGCCCCCTACCACGCCGCCACCCACCACCCCGCCGCCGACCTCTCCCGCACCGACCACCACGGGCGGCTGCACCGCCGCCGCCTGGAGCGCCAGCACCACGTACAACGCCGGCGCCAAGGTCTCGTACAACCTGCGCAACTACCACGCCAAGTGGTGGACGCTGAACGAGGTGCCGAGCGCCAGCGGCCAGTGGGGCGTCTGGGCCGACGACGGCCCCTGCTGACGCGACCTCCGGTACGGCGGGGGCCCGGGATCACGCGAAGCGATCCCGGGCCCCTCGCCCCTGTCCCCGCCCGAGCCCCCACCCGCGTCAGCCGTACGAGTCAGCCAGGCGCGGCGCGGCTCACCGGTCGGCGAACCGCTCCCGCAGCTCCGCCAGCACCTGCGCCGCCTCCGACAGCCCGACCTCCTCGCAGTGCGCGATGCCGGCCGTCAGCCGGGCCACCGCCGCCTCGGTGCGGCCGAGGTCGCTGCCCTCGATCAGCGCGGCCAGCCGGAGGCACTCCGCCGCCGGCGACTCGGCCCGCTCGCCGCCCGCCCGGTACTCCGGGATCGCCCGCTCGACCTCGGCCAGCGCCTCCTCGTGCCGCTCGGCGACGGCCAGCGAGCGCGCCCGCTCGTAGTGCGAACCGCCGCGCAGGTACCAGGAGTTGTACTCCTCACCGCGCTGCTCGGCGGCCTCGCCGACCGCGTCCGCCTCGGCCAGCAGGGCCAGCGCGGCGTCCAGCCCCTCGGCGCCCTGCGCCCGCATCGCCAGTCTGGCCAACTCGCGTAGGGTGGCGGCCAGTTGGTCCACCTGCGGGGCCTTGCCGTGTGCCTCGCGGGCGCGGGTCAGCGCCGCCTCGGCGGCGTCCCAGCGGTCCGCCTGGGCGAGCGCCAGAGTGGCCTCGCAGGCGACCATGGTGTGGGTCTCCTGCTCCTCCCAGTCGGCCACCAGGTCGGCCAGCCGCAGGTACTCCTCGGCCGCGTCCCGGTACTCCTCCAGCTCGCCCAGGCCCCGGGCGAGGTCCAGCCTGGCCTGGGCAAGCATCCGGACGTCCAGCCGGGCCGCCGAGGCGTCCCCCAGCACCGACTCCAGTACGGCCACCGCGTCCGCCGCCCGCCCGGTGTCGCGCAGCACGTCGGCCAGTTGCAGGCGCACCTGGGCGGCCTCCTCGACCGCCTCGGCGCCCTTGCGGTCGTAGCGCGCGGCCGCCTCCGACAGCGCCCGGACCGCCCCGCCGAGGTCCCCCGTCCGGAGACAGGAGTGGCCGAGCATCATGTACGTCGGCGCGTACGGGTAGGAGTCGTCCCCCCAACGCACGGCCTCGGCCAGCGCCCGGTGGAACACCTCGACCGCCTGGCCCGGCTCGTGGCTCTGCAACAGCACCTGGCCGAGCAGGCCGAGCACCCGCGGGGTGTGCCAGGGCAGCTCGGCCGCGTCCAACTGGGCCAGCACCTCGCGCAGTTCGGCCTCCGCCTCGGCCAGTCGGCCCTGCCGGGCGGCGGCGTCGGCGGTGTACTGCCGGGAGGTCGCGGCGCGGCGCTCGGAGCCGAGCCGGACGGCGGCCTGCCGGTAGGCGCCGACCACCGCCTCGAAGCGCTCGGCCACCTCGGGGGAGGGCTCGGACGGCGCCTCCACCAGGTCGTGGTGGGCGGCGTAGGCGCGGGTCTGGAGCACGATCAGGTAGTCGTCGTCGGTCAGTTCGCCCTCGGCCCGCAACTCCTCGGCCCGGGCCAGCGCCGCGTCGAGCGCCACCCAGTCGGCCCGCTTGCCGCCCTGCTCCTCCCCCGAGTCCGCACCGCTCTCGTCGAGGTCCGCGATCAGCGTCCGGGTCCGGACCATCAGCGCCGGCCCGGGCAGCCCGGCCTGCTCGAACAGCTCGGCGGCGGCCAGCAGCCCGGCCTTGCCCTCGGCGTAGGCGTCGCGCTGGATCGCCTCGTGGGCGCGCTGCTCGGCGAGTTCGGCGCGCAGCCGCTCGGGGCCGCCCAGCTCGGCGCTCTCCGGGTGGACGAAGCCGGCGGCCTCGGCGCGCTCGGCGATCCGCTTCCACAGCCGGTCGGCGTCCGGGTGGCCGAGCAGCTCCAGCTCGCGGGCCCGCAGCACCAGGGCGGTGAAGTCCTCCGGCTCCGGTTCGACCGCCCGGCGCGGCGCGGGCACGGTGGCCGGGGCGGTGGACAGCTCGGGCGCGGCGGCGGCCCGCACACCCAGCGCCAGCGGCTCGGCCAGCAGCGGCTCCACCGCCAGCCGGGCGCGCCGCCGGGCACCGACCGCGTCGGTGCCGTTGCGGGTGTCGAAGCGGGCGGCCAGCGCGTCGGCCTCGGTGCGCACGTGGGCGAGCAGGGTGTCGACCGTCCAGCCGGTGCCGGCCGGTCCGCTGACCGTGAGTCCGCCGTGCCCGGCCCGGGCAAGCTGGGCGGCCAGCACCTCCACGCCGGTCAGGAAGTCCAGCCGGGAGGCCGGCTCGCCGGTGACCGCGAACAGGTCGCGGTTCTCGGCGAGCAGCTCCAGGCCGCGCGGCTCGTTGCCGGAGAGCGCGCAGAACTCGATGTGCAGTCCGACGGCGTGCAGCATCGAGGCCTTGCCGCGGGCGTAGCGGTAGCCGGAGAGGTGGCCGGAGCGGGCCTCGTCCAGCCGGCCCTGGCGCAGCTGCGCGAGCAGCGCGGTGGCCTGGCTGAGGTAGGGCTCCTGCTCGCAGCCGCTGCGGCCGTCCAGCACCGGGGCGAGCACCTCCAGCGCCCGGGCGTCGTCCCCGGCGGCGAGGAAGTGCCGGGCGCGGGCGCGGGTCTCGCAGGCGTGACAGTCGCTCAGCTCGGAGCGCGGGCGGGCCGCCCACAGCTCGTAGGCGTCCTGGGTGTCGAGGCCGGTCTGCGCGGCCAGGTGGTAGCGCTGGGCGTAGTACGGCTGGAGGTCGTGGCCGGCCGTGCGGTAGCGGTCGCGCAGCTCGGTGTGCCAGCGCCGGATCGCCGCGAGCGGGACGTCCGGGGTGTCCTTGAGCGCGTCGGCGACCCACTTGAAGCGCCAGAACACCTGCTGCCGGGCCCAGTCGCCGAAGCCGTCCGGGTCGGTGTCCCAGAGCCTGAGGATGCGGGCGAAGACGACCGGGCTCTTGCTGCGCTCGCCGTCGTACTCGTAGGCCTCCATCAGCTCCAGCAGGGCCATCGAGCGGACCCCGGTGTCGTCGAACTGCTCGGCGGCGTCGACGAGTTCCTCGGCGGTGACGGTCCTGGTCCGGCCGTACGGGCGGGCGTCGTTGTCGCGCAGCGCGGCCATCACCGCGTCGGGGGTGTCCAGCATCACGCCTCCGTCCCGCCGGCGCCCTCGGCGGAGCCGGCCGCCTCGTGGCCGAGCATCGCGTGGTCGAGCAGGCTGATGAACGAGCGGTTGAGCAGCGCGGACTCGCTGGCCTTGAGCGGGCGGCGGGTCATCAGCACGGCCTGCCCGTACAGCGCCTCGACGGCGGTGACGGCCAGCTCGCGGCTGGTGACGCCGGCGGCGCGGCGCACCAGCGGGTTGAGGTGGTTGAGCACCAGTTGGGCGCGGGGCGCCTCGGCGCGCAGCGAGCCGAGGATGTCCGCCCACAACCCGTCGGCCTCGTCGGCGAGTTGGGCCCTGGTGCGCTCGTGCCGGGCCTCCCGGTTGTCGAGCAGCAGGGCGGGCGCGTTGGTCGGGTGGAAGCTGCGCAGCGCGACGTCGCAGTCAAACCGGCCGACCACCTCGCGGGCGATCGCCAGGAAGGCGTTGGCGGCCAGTTCGGCGGCCGGGTCGACGGTGTCCAGGTGCGCGGTGACGGTGCCCGGGTCGAGGTCGGAGACCGAGACGCCGGGGCGGATCTCGGGCAGCCGGTGCACCAGGTCGCGGTCGTAGGTGTAGCCGCCGTTGACGACGCCGAGCCCGGCCGCGCCGGCGATCGGGGCGACCTGCCGGAACTCCTCGACCGTACGGGCCACCAGCACCACCGGGTGGCTGCGGGCGAACTCGTCCAGGGTGACGTTGCCGTCGGTGGTCTCGAACGGCAGCCAGGGCAGCATCATCCGCAGCAACTCGTCGTCGTAGCGCGCGAGTTCCTTGACCGCGAGGTGGTGGACGGACAGGAAGCGGTGCAGCAGCGCCGGGTCGCTCGCGGACAGGCCGGTCAGCCAGTCGCGGATCCGGGCGCCGAGCGCGTCCCGGACGGCGGCGAGCGTCTCGTCGGCGTACAGGCCCTCGCGGGAGGCGGTGGGGCGCAGCCCGTCGGTGTCGACGACGCAGCGGACGAAGAACGCCCAGTCCGGCAGCAGCTCGTGGGCCTGGTCGGAGAGCAGCATGCCCTTGAGGTGCACCCGGTGGCCGTTGCGGCGCGAGGGCGGGGCGGCGTCCGGCAGGACGTAGGCGACACCGCGCAGGCCGACCAGCGGCAGGTCCAGCTCGATGGTGTCGAGCGGGGTGAAGTCGAAGGCGGCGCGGCAGTACTCGGCGAGCGCGTCGCGCTTGGCGAGCGGGGAGGCGTGGCGCTCGGCCCACGGCGGGGTGCGGTTGACCCGGTGCTCGGTGCCGTTGCCGTCGATCACGGTGACGTCGTGGCGCAGCAGGCTGCCGAAGTCCCGGGCGAGGGTGAGGACCCGGCCGGGGCGGGTCCACTCGACGGCGTCGGCGCGCGGGGCGAGGGTGACGGTGGTGCCGGGCTCGGGCTTGGCGGAGGCGGGCAGGGTGCGGATGGTGTAGCTGCCGTCGGAGCTGCCGCGCCACTCGATCGTGGGGGCGTCCGGGGTGGCGGCGGAGCGGGTGAGGACGGTGATCTCGTCGGCGACGACGAAGCAGGCGAGCAGGCCGATGCCGAACTGGCCGATGAAGTCGCCGCGGGCCCGGGCCAGTCCGGCGCCGTCCAGCCGGCCCTCGGCGTCGCGCTTGGAGCTGCGGCCGATGGTGGCGAGGAAGGTGTGGACGTCCCGCTCGGTCAGACCGATGCCGGTGTCGGTGACGGACAGCTCGTCGTCGGCGCGGACGGTGATCCGGGCCGGCGCCCCGGGGTCCAGGGCGCGGCGGGCGGAGATCGCGTCCACCGCGTTCTGGAGCAGCTCGCGCAGGTACACCCGCGGGCTGGAGTAGAGGTGGTGGGAGAGCAGGTCCACCAGGCCGCGCAGGTCCACCTGGAAGGTGTGCGCACTCGTCGGGTTGTCGATAGGGGACACCGGAGGCTCTTTCGTTCGCGGGGTGGGTGACGGTGGTGGGTGTTCGGTGACGGCGGCTGGGTGTTCGGTGACGGCGGTTGGGTGTTCGGTGACGGCGGTTGGGTGCCTATGGCGGCAGTGGAGGGTGCGACTCAGCGCCGGTACGAGGCGCAGCGGTCGCGGTGGACGCGGAAGGACCTGACCGGGTCCCCCGCCAGGTAGTGCCAGGGCGCGTCGGTCACGCAGTTGTCCAGCGCGTCGAACAGCAGCCGCGCCGTCTTGGGCTGGTCGGCGAGGGAGAAGGCCATCGCGAAGGCGTTGAAGCTCCGCTGCCAGCCGCGCACGGGTATGAAGTCCGGGTGCAGGACGGACCGGAAGGCCGCCTCCTGCAGCCCGGCCACCACGGCGGGGCTGGTCAGGTAGGCGCCGTCCTCGCCCTCCGGGAGGGCCAGCCAGTGCTCCAGGTGCGCGAGGGCCACCAGCTCGCCGAGCTGGCTACCCTCGGGGGCTGCGAGCATCGTGGCGCGGGCGAACTCGTGCATCTCCTCGTGCGAGCCGCCCCACTTGGCGCTCAGCTGCTGGAGCCTGGTCCGGTACGGGCCGACGATCCCGGGCGCCCGGCGCACCGCGGCCTCGAAGCGGCAGGCGGCGACCTCCGGGCCGAGCGAGGCCCCGAGGGCGCTCCGCTGCAGGAAGGACCAGGGGGCGTGCCAGGACGGCTCGCGCTCGGCGACCTCCAGCAGCTGCTCCTCGGCGATGTCCAACCGCTTGTGGAACAGCTTCCAGCGCTCCTCGGTGACGTCCTTGGCCCAGCCGCCCGTCCGGGCCTCCCAGCCCCATTGGACGTGCCGGGCGCCGGACAGCAGCAACAGCAGGGTGTCGTCCGGGGTGTCGGCCAGCGCCCGGGACGTCCACTGCTCGACCCGGGGGACCTCGGACATCACGCCGATCAGGAAGGACAGCTGGTCGTTGTCGGCGGCGGCCAGCAGGGGGCGCAGCTCGGCCCAGTCCCCGGCGAGGGCCTGGCGCAGCGCCAGGCGCGCCGACTCGTCCCCGTACGACTGGTCGAGCCGTGGCTCGCCGCCGCCGGCCGGCGCGGCCGATCCGGCGCCCCGCCGACCGAGGCCGAACCCGAACCCGCGCCGCCCGGCCCGGTCCTGTTCGCCCTCCCCGCCGGAGCGGCGTCGGAACAGCGGCATGTGTGACCCCCTCGAACGTCATCGGTATCTGTCACATGACCGAACAGTGGCCACGAGATAGGTACATATCACGGTCGACTGACATCCGTTTGCCCAGCCCAGCGCGCTGCCCGCGCGGGCCGACGCTCCCTCAGCCCACCCCGAGCCCGGCGTCCGGCGCCGTCCCGGACTGCGCCTGCTCGATCCGCCGCACCAGCATCACCGCGAACTTGCGCGTCGCCGCCACGTCCACCGGCCCGCCCTCGCTGGTCACGCTCGCCACCACGGTGCCCGAGCGCACCACGATGCCGACGCCCTCGCCCTCGGCCAGCGGCCCCTGGAACGCCTGGCTCTCGCTGCCCAGCGCGGGGGTGTCGACCTTCTTGAACGGCCCGGCGGCGTACGAGGAGTAACTCTCCTTCAACCGCTGGGCGGCCGCCTCCCGGCTCGGCAGGGTGTCCACCAGGAAGCGGACGACCACGTCGCCCGAGGAGAACCGGACCGACCCGCTCAACGGCTTGCCGGCACAGGACGCGGCGGCGGCTCCGGCGCAGGTGACGGTGTGGTCGGCGGTGTCGACCCTGCGCTTCTCCTGCTCCCACCCGGCCATCGCCTTGGCGTCCGGCAGCACCTGGTCGACCGTCTTGTCGTCCAACAGCGCCGCCGCCAGGTCGCCGTGCGGCGCCTCCGCGGCGGGGGTGACCGGCGCGGGGGCCGGTGCCGTCCCGGGGATGGCGGGGGGCACGGTCGCCGGCACCCCGGCCGTCTCAGCCGCCCCCGCCCCCGTCCCCTCCGTCGGACTCGACGCCGCCGCCGAAGCCGAAGCCGGAGCCGGAGCCGCCCCGCCCGCATCCTTGGACCCCCCGGAGGAGCACCCGGCCAGCACGCCCGTCAGCACCCCGGCCGCCGCCACCGCGGCGAGCACCCGCCGACCACCCATCCCCGTCACCCTCCACAGTCCGGCCAGTGACCCCTCAACATAGCCGCCGCCCCTCCCCCATCCCCCGCCGGGCCCGGGCCGTCGCCGCCAAGCCCACCGACCGCGGCCCGCCCCCGGAACGCCGGCGGGGCGGTGACCGATCGGTCACCGCCCCGCCGTACTGCCCTACCGGTGGATCAGACCGCCGGAACCGGGTAGGTCGGGTACTCGACGCCCGAGATGTACTGGACGACCCGGATGACCTGGCACGAGTAGCCGAACTCGTTGTCGTACCACAGGTACAGGATCGCGTTGTCGCCGTCGACCTTGGTCGCGCCGGCGTCCACGATCGAGGCGTGGCGCGAGCCGATGAAGTCGCTGGAGACCGCGTCGGGCGAGTCGGTGAAGTCGATCTGGCGCTTCAGCGGCGAGGTCAGCGAGATGTTCCGCAGGTACTCCAGGACGTCCTCGCGGTTGGTCTCCCGCTTCAGCTGGAGGTTGAGGATCGCGATGGAGACGTCCGGCACGGGGACGCGGATCGAGCTGCCGGTGATCTTCGCCTGGAGGTCCGGCAGGGCCTTGGCGACGGCCGAGGCGGCACCGGTCTCGGTGATCACCATGTTCAGCGGCGCCGAGCGGCCGCGACGGTCGGCCTTGTGGTAGTTGTCCAGCAGGTTCTGGTCGTTGGTGAACGAGTGGACGGTCTCCACGTGGCCGCGGACCACGCCGTACTCGTCCTCCATCGCCTTCAGCGGCGGGACGATGGCGTTGGTGGTGCAGGAGGCGCAGGAGATGATCTGCTCGTCCGGCTTGATCATGTCGTGGTTGACGCCGTGCACGATGTTCGGGACGTCGCCCTTGCCCGGCGCGGTCAGCACGACCTTGGCGATACCGGGGCGCAGGTGCTTCGACAGGCCCTCGCGGTCGCGCCAGCGGCCGGTGTTGTCGATCAGGATCGCGTCCTTGATCCCGTACTCCGTGTAGTCGACCTTGGTCGGGTCGTCGGAGTAGATCACCGTGATCTCGTTGCCGTTGGCGATGATCTTGTTGTTCGCCTCGTCGACGGTGATCGTGCCCTGGAACTGGCCGTGGATGGAGTCACGACGCAGCAGCGAGGCGCGCTTGACCAGGTCGTCGCCGCCGCTGTTGCGCACGACGATGGCCTTCAGCCGCAGGCCGTTGCCCGAGGCCTTCTCGATCAGCAGGCGGGCGACCAGCCGGCCGATGCGGCCGAACCCGTACAGCACGACGTCCTGACCGGACCGGCGCTCCAGCTTGTTCTCACCGGTGGCGCCGGCGACGGCCTGGGCGGTGAACTCCGCCACCGACAGGCCGCGGTCGTCCGCCTTGTAGGTCGCGGCGAGCATGCCGAGGTCGATCTGCGAGGGGCCGAGGTCCAGGGTGGTGAGCGCCTCCAGGAACGGCATCGTCTCGGTGACCGAGAGCTCCTCGCCGGCTATCTGCCGGGCGAAGCGGTGCGTCTTGAGGATGCTGACCACCGACTTGTTCACCAGGGAACGGCTGTGGCACAGAACGGTGACGTCCCGCTCCCGGTGCAGCCGCCCGATGATCGGGATCATCGACTCCGCGATCTCCTCGCGGTTCTTCCAGTCCGTGAACACGTCGTCGTTGACAGTCACAAGTCCATCTTTCGAGCTGAGGGTCGAGCTGAGGGTGTTGCCCACATGGTAGCTTCGCCCGCTCGCGTCCCGACGGCCGGTCCCTCCCCACCGCTCCCCACCCAAGCCCCCGACCTGCGCTTTCACCCCCCACCCCACCCCCGAAGGTGATCACCGCCACCCCCGCGGGCCGGCTTCGCCAGTACAGTGAGCACACTGCCCGACCCGACAGAGGCGCAAGGGGGCCTGCGTGGCGACGCTGGGCATGCACCGGGACTTCCTGATGGAGTTCGCGGCGCTGGAGAAGCCGGTGCAGCGGCGGGTGTTCGAGACCTTCGAGAAGTTCACCGAGGCCACGCACAGCGGCGTGCACCTGGAGAAGCTCACCCACCAGCGGGACCCCCGGATCCGGACCATCCGGATCACCGGTTTCTGGCGCGGGGTGGTCCTCAAGGAGGACCAGGGCGACAGCTACCTCCTGCTGAAGGTGCTCCCCCACGACAAGGCCAACGACTGGGCCGTCAAGCACCGGGCCTCGGTCAACGCCGCCACCCAGGGCGTCGAGATCCGCAACGACGTCGCGCTGGAGCGGGCCTCCCGGTCCCTGAAGGCCCTGGCCGCCGACGAACCCCGGCGGCTGTTCGCCGACCGCTCCGACAAGGTCCTGCGCAGTCTGGGCGTCGACGAGGAGATCCTGCCGATCATCCGGCTGCTCCCCGACGAGGCCCATCTCGAGGCGCTCCACCGGGTGTTGCCGGAGCAGCAGTTCGACGTCCTGATCGGCCTGGCGAGCGGGATGGAGCCGGCCGAGATCGACCGGGAGATCGTCCGGGCGTACGCCCGGGCGGCCGCCCCCACGAGCGTCGAACAGCCCACGGACGGCCTGGTCTCGGCGATGGCCCGGGCACGCGGCCGGGTCGCCCTGGTGTCCGGCCCCGACGAGCTGCTGGAGATCCTGGAACGTCCCTTCGACGCCTGGCGGATCTTCCTGCACCCGGCCCAGTACCGGGTGGCCTACCGGGAGTCCTACAGCGGGCCGGCCCGGGTCACCGGTGGTCCCGGGACGGGAAAGACGGTGGTGGCCCTGCACCGGGCCTACCACCTGGCACGCCGGTTGCCCGCCGACGCACCTGACGGATCGATTCTGCTGACCACCTTCTCCGGGGACCTCGCCGCGGAACTGGAACGCTGCCTCGCCCTGCTCGTCACGGACGGGCGGATCCGGGCGAAGGTCCGGGTGGTCACCGTCGACGCGCTGGCCGACGAGGTCCTGCGGCGTTCCCGCGCCGGCGCCCCGTCGAAGGTCCTCTTCCAGCAACGCGCCGTCCTCGCCCGCTGGGGGCGGGTCGCCCGCCGCCTCGGCGTCGGGTTCACCGACCTGTTCCTCGACCAGGAGTGGCGACAGGTCGTCCTGGCCCAGGCGATCGAGAGCCGGGAGCAGTACCTGAAGGCACCGCGGTCCGGCCGGGGCAAGGCTCTCGGGACCCCGGAGCGGGCCGAACTGTGGCGCGTGGTGGCCGCGTTCGAGGAGGAACTGCGCCAGGCCGGGGAGCTGACGTCCCTCCAGGTCTGCGCGCGGGCCGCGCGGGCGCTCGACGACGCGGACGGGCGTCCGTTCCGGCACGTGGTGATCGACGAGGCGCAGGACCTGCACCCCGTCCAGTGGCGCTTCCTGCGCGCCCTGGTGGCCACCGGCCCGGACGACCTCTTCCTCGCCGGCGATCCGCACCAGCGAATCTACGGGAACAGGGTCTCGCTGCGCTCGCTCGGCATCCAGGTGGTCGGTCGTTCCTTCCGGCTCCGGGTCAACTACCGGACGACGCAGGAGATACTCAGCTGGTCCGCGTCCCTGCTGACCGGCGAACGCCCGGACGACATGGACGGCGGGGAGGAGTCGCTGGCCGGCTACCACTCCACCCTGCACGGCGCCCACCCCGAGGTCCACGGCCACCTCGACCAGGCCGAGGAGATCCAGGCCCTCGTCACCCGCGTCGAGGAGTGGACCACCTCCGGCGTGAGCCCCGAGGACATCGGGGTCGCCGTCCGGACCGTCCGGTTCGGCCGCGACATCGCCGACGCCCTGGAACGGAGCGGGACACCGGCCCACGTGCTCGGCGGCGTGCCCTCCCCCGGCGTCCGGATCGGCACCATGCATCGAATGAAGGGACTGGAGTTCCGCTGCGTCGCCGTGGCGGGCGTCAGCGACGGCCTACTTCCCATGCCCAGCGCGATCACCCCGGAGGACACCGACCCGCTACAGCACCGCGAGGACCTGGACGGCGAGCTGAGCCTGCTCTTCGTGGCCTGCACCCGAGCCCGCGAAGCCCTGCGCGTGTCCTGGCACGGCGCTCCGAGCGCTTTCCTCGAACCGGTGGTCCCGGCACGGTCTCTCGCTCGGTGACCCGCGGCCTCGCGGGGTCGTCCGGCGCGACGGCGGTCGCGCCACCCGTGGGTCGTCGGGGGCCGTGCCGTCCGGGGTCATGAACTCGACCACCAGGTGCTCGAACCCGTCGGGCCTGCCCTGGCGACGCCGACGCCGCAACCGGTTCACGGTCGGGGCGGGGTCCTGCCCGAACGCCGTCGCGTCGAACACCAGCCGCTCTCGGGTGCGAACTTGCCCGGACCTTCGGGCGGTGGGGTAATGGGAGGCGGCCGGTGTTCGAGGGTGGGATGAGCAGACCCGGGAGCTTGGGATGAGCGGTGGGCCGGAACCGATCAGTGCCGAGGGCCTGCGTGCGGTGCGGGAGGAGTTGGCACAGCTGCGGGTGGAGCGGGGGAAGGTGGCCGCGACGCTGCGCGGGGTGGAGCCGGTGGGGGACCGGGCGGATGCGGCGGACGAGTTGCAGCGGGCGTCGGAGGTGACGCGGCTGGACCGGCGGATCGTCGAGCTGGAGGGGCGGCTGCGGGAGGCCGAGGTGGCCGGGGAGCCGTCCGCACACGTGGTGGGGGTGGGGTCGACGGTGACCGTGCGTTTCGACGACGGGACGCAGGAGACCGTCGAGATCTCGGAGCTGGCGGAGGAGCGGGACCTCACCCTGGTGACCTTCGACAGCCCGCTCGGGAAGGCGCTGCTCGGGCGGCGCGCCGGGGAGACGGTGAATTACGAGACGCCGGCCGGCGCGGCCAGCGCGGTGGTGGTGTCGGTCGGGCACGACGGGTAGCCGTCGTGCCGACCCACGGGCCGGCCGACGGCTCCGAGGGCGGGCGCGCGAGGATTGATCCGTAGGGGTTCAAGGTCGTCGGCCACGCACTGCGCGAGGGCCTGCTGCCGGCTCGCGGCACGGTGCTGGTGGTCAGCGGCCGGGCCTCCTTCGAACTGGTGCAGAAGGCCGTGATGGCGGGCATCCCCATGCTCGCGGCCGTGTCCGCACCGTCCTCACCGGCCGTGGAACTCGCCGAGGAGACCGGACTCACCCTGGCCGGCTTCCTGCGCGGCGACTCGATGAACGTCCACACCCGCACCGACCGCATCGACCTCGACACCTCCGCGACCGAGGTCGGATAAGCCATCGCCAAGAAAGGTAAAGGTTCTACCAAGTACGCAAGTATCACCCTGGAGCAGGGATAAGCTCTGAGCAGTTGGGGTGAACCGGCGGTCGCGTTGCGCGGGCCGGTGAACTCCTTGCCGCGTCGATGACACGCACCACGGGGTGCGCCGGCCGGGAGGAGGCGGGAGACATGGATTGCAGTAGTCCGGGCCACAGTTGCCCCTACCCCCGCCTGCCCTCGTACACCTCCGGCACGCGGTAACACCTTTCCCTGCGCCAGCTTCTGACGTCACGTCACCTTCAACACGGCACGTCCGCACGCGACTTCGCCATGCCCGCACGCCATCGTCCGGGCCGCGGCGTCGCGCGCCGATGCGCCGTGCCCGAACGCGACAAGCAAGCACGCAAGCCCGCCGGCACGCACACGACGAGCACAGCGCGCACGCACGCCTGCGGACGAACACGCGAGCACCCAGGGAACGACGCCGCCTGCCTCCGACCCGCCCCGGCTGACCGGGGCCCTGGGAGGAACCCCCATGACCATCCACACCACCCTCGACTCCATAGCGCCGGAGCCCCGTTCGGCCGTCCTCGACGACGCGCACGTCGGCGACATCAAGGGCGCGCTCGGCACCATCCGGCTCGACGACACCACCCCCCGCCACGGCCTGTCGGCGCGGCTGAAGACCCTGCTCGCGATCGTCGGCCCCGGCCTGATCGTGATGGTCGGCGACAACGACGCCGGCGCCTTCTCCACCTACGGGCAGGCCGGACAGAACTACGGCACCAAGCTGCTGTGGACGCTGCTGATGCTCGTCCCGGTGCTCTACGTCAACCAGGAGATGGTGCTGCGCCTGGGCGCCGTCACGGGGGTCGGGCACGCCCGGCTGATCCTGGAGCGCTTCGGAAAGTTCTGGGGCGCGTTCAGCGTGATCGACTTGTTCCTGCTGAACGCGCTGACGCTGGTCACCGAGTTCATCGGGGTCACGCTGGCGGCCGGGTACCTGGGCCTGCCGAAGGCGGCCTCGGTGGTGCTGGCGGCCGGGATCATCATCGCCTCGGCCTTCACCGGCTCCTTCCAGCGCTTCGAGCGGGTCGCCGTCACCCTGTGCCTGGGCTCGCTGCTGCTGGTCCCGATCTACTTCCTGCTCCACCCGAAGACCTCGCAGATGGCCCACGACTTCGTGGTGCCCACCATGCCCGGCGGCGCGGGCGAGCTGGCCGCCGTGATGCTGGTGATCGTCTCCATCGTCGGCACCACCGTGGCGCCCTGGCAGCTGTTCTTCCAGCAGTCCTACGTCATCGACAAGCGGATCACCCCGCGCTTCATGTCGTACGAGAAGGCCGACCTGTGGATCGGCATCGTGATCGTGATCGTCGGCGCCGCCGCCATGATGGGCCTCACCGCCGCCGCCTTCGCCGGTACGGACGGCTTCGGGCAGTTCTCCGACGCGGCCGCCGTCGCCCGCGGCATCGAGGACAAGGCCGGGCACCTGGCGGGCGTGCTGTTCGCGATCGCGCTGCTGGACGCCTCGATCATCGGCGCCTTCGCCGTCTCCCTGTCCACCGCGTACGCGATCGGCGACGTCTTCGGCATCAGGCACTCGCTGCACCGCGGGGTCAAGGGCGCCAAGGGCTTCTACGGGATCTACGCGGGCCTGGTCGTGGTCGCCGCCGCGATCACCCTGCTCTCCACCGACTACACCCAGGGCCTGATGACCCAGTTCGTCCAGGTGCTGGCCGGGGTGCTGCTGCCCTCCGCGACCGTCTTCCTCCTGCTGCTCTGCAACGACAAGGCCGTCCTCGGCCCCTGGGTGAACGGTCCCAGGACCAACGCCTTCACCTCGGCCGTCGTCGGCGTCCTGGTGATGCTCTCGCTGATCCTCACCGCCGCCGTGGTCTGGCCGGACATCAGCTCCGACGCGATCCTGTGGATCATGGCCGGCTGCGGCGTCTCCGGGGTGCTCGTCGCCGGGTACTTCTTCACCTTCGGGCGGCGCGGCACCAAGGAGGACCCCATCGACCGCACCGGCCGGGAGGACTGGCGGATGCCCCCGCTGGAGACCCTCGACAAGCCGGTGATGTCCACCGCCCGCAAGGTCGGCATGGGCGCGCTGCGCGCCTACCTGCTGGTCGCGATGGCCATGGTCATCGTCAAGATCGTCCAAACCGCGCTGAACCACTGAGCCGCGCGGGAGCCATCGAGCCATCCGGCTCCCCGCGCGCCCTCCCCGCGCGCCCTCCCGCGCGCCCTCCCCGTCCGTCGTCCTGTCACGGAGGTGACCTGCCATGACCATCGTCGCCACTTTCCGGCCCACCCGTCCCCTCACCGATCGGGGCCGACTGCGCTCCAGCCTCGCCGCCGTCGGCCGACGCCTGGCAGCGAGCCCACTGGACAGCCCCGTCCTCCGGGCCGTCCCGGCTCCGGCCGCCGGCCCGGGGGACAACCCGGCGGTCGGGGCCGCACGCGGGCTGCGGGCCCGCTGGCGGACCGTCACCGCGCCGGACGGCACCACCCGGCTGGAAGCCGGCTGGCACCCCGCCCGCTGAGCGGCCCCCACCCCCACCCGACCGACCCCACCCCACCCGCCTCCGAAGGAGCCCGACCACCATGGCCCTGCGCTACCCCCGGATCGACGCCCTCTTCTCGGACCGACCGGTGACCGCCCCGAACCGCCGCCCCACCCCGCAACCGGCCCCCGCGCCCGGACTGGTGGTGGACACCGAGCAGCGGATCGTCACCGTCGAGGGCCGTCCCGTCACCATGCCGTTCCTGGAGTTCGAACTGCTCGCCCACCTGGTCGGCAACCCGCTGCGGGTGCACTCCCGGCGCCAGCTGATGGAGACCGTCTGGGGCCGCCTGGACACCGGCGACTCCCGCACCGTCGCCACCCACATCGCCCGGATCCGGCGCAAGCTCGGCCCCGGGCACCGGGAGGCGATCGCCACCGTCCGGCAGATCGGCTACAAGTACGACCCCAAGCTGGCCCGGACCGCCTGAGGACCACTGCCCGAGAACGCGGCACTGTCCGAAAACGGCACGCTGCCCGAGAACGCACGAGGAGGAGGACCTCCGCGATGACCCGAACCGTCCTGTTCCCCCGGACCGGCAGAGGCACCGCGCTGTGCGGCGTCCTGCTGCTGGTCACCGCCGAGGGCCTGGCCGTCGGCCTCGCGCCCCACCCGCTGCGGCTCTTCCTGTCCGGCACGCTCATCGGCGCCTCGGTCGCCGGGCTGCTGCTCGCCCTGCTGCTGGCCGGCAGCCGGCGGCGGGCGGGCACGGCCGCGCTGCTCGCGGGGGCCCGGGCCGGGGGCGAGGACACCCAGTGGTTCAGCGCCCGCTCGCTGGACGGCTTCCCGATGGAGCAGGTCCGCCCACTGCTGCTCGCCCCCGGCGCGCCCGGCCTGAGCCGGCTCTACACCGCCTGGGTGTTCGCCACCCACGGCCAGGACCCCCGGTGGATCGCCCGGCACCTGGACCTGCCCGGCCGGACCGCCCGGCTGCTGGTCACCGAGGCCCGTCGGCGCACCGGGGCCGGCCCGGCCGCCGCGTCCGGCCCGTCCGCGCCGACGTCCGCGGGGCCGACGTCCGCGGGGCCCGGGTAGCACCCCCGAGGCAGCAGCCCACGGGACGGGTTTGCGTACGGACCTACCGAGGGAGCAGACTGCCCGGGTTTGCGCCGGAGGTACCGATGACCCTGCCGAAGCCCACCCCGGGCCGGTCCCGCAGCCCGCTGCCGGCCCTGTCCCGGGCCTCGCCGCCCGGCCGGCCCCGCGGCTCGCTGCCCGCCCGCACGGCCGGCCGCCTCGGCGGGCGGGTGTGGGTGGACCTGGTCGTCGCGGCCGCCGTCCTGGTGCTGCTCTACCTCGCGCTGCGCCTCGGCCAGGGCGGCACCCTGCGCTTCTCCACCGCCCGGGACGCGGCCGTCGACACCGACCCGGCCCGGCTGCCGTACGACGCGCTGCGCTCGCTGCTGCGGATGTTCGCCGCGCTCGCCGTCTCGGTCGTCTTCACCTTCTGCTACGCCTACGCCGCCGCCCGCAGCCGCCGGCTGGAGCGGGTGCTGATCCCGGCCCTGGACATCCTCCAGTCGGTGCCGGTGCTCGCCTTCCTGAGCGTCGCCGTCTCCGGCTTCCTCGCCCTGTTCCCCGGCTCGATGCTCGGCCTGGAATGCGCGGCCGTGTTCGCCATCTTCACCTCCCAGGCCTGGAACATGACCTTCGCCTTCTACCAGGCCCTGGTCTCGCTGCCGCGCGAACTCGACGAGCTGTCACGCTCGTTCGGGTTCAGCCGGTGGACGCGGTTCTGGAAGGTCGAGCTGCCCTCGGGCATGATCGGCCTGGTCTGGAACGGCATGCTCGGCTTCGGCGGCGGCTGGTTCTTCCTGGTCGCCTCCGAGGCGATCACCGTGGACAACCAGCGGTACGCGCTGCCCGGGGTCGGCTCGTACGCGGGCGCGGCCATCGCCGCCGGGGACCTCGGCCGGGTCGGCTGGGCGATCGCCACCATGGTGGTGCTGGTGATCGGCGTCAACTTCCTGTTCTGGCGGCCGCTCACCGCCTGGGCCGAACGGTTCAAGAACGAGCAGTCCGAGGCCACCGAGGTCCAGCGCTCGATGGTGCTCGACCTGCTGCGCCGCTCCCGCCTGCCCACCGCGCTCGGCCGGGCGCTGCGCCCCGTCGGGCGGGCCCTGAACCGGGCCGGACGGGTGTTCGGCACCGTCGACCGCCCGCCCGCCGTCCACCCCCAACGGCGGCGGGCCGGGGACGTGGCCTTCGCCCTCGTCTCCGGCGGCATCGTGCTCTGGGGCCTCGTCGACCTCGGCCGCTACCTCGCCGAGCGCACCGGCCTCGGCGTCTTCGGCGAGCCGCTGCTGCTCGGGCTCGCCACCGCCGCCCGGGTGGTGGTGCTGGTCGCGGTGGCCACCGTGGTCTGGGTGCCGATCGGGGTGAAGATCGGCTTCTCGCCCCGGCTGACCCGGATCGCCCAGCCCGTCGTCCAGGTACTGGCCAGTTTCCCGGCCAACTTCCTCTACCCGCTCGCCATCTGGCTGCTGCTGCGCACCGGGGTGTCGATCGACCTCGGCGGCATCCTGCTGATGGCGCTCGGATCCCAGTGGTACATCCTGTTCAATGCCATCGCCGGCGCCATGGCCGTCCCCGCCGACCTGCGCGAGGCCATGGACGACCTGGGCGTGCGCGGCTGGCAGCGCTGGCGGCGGCTGATCATCCCGGCCGTCTTCCCGGCGTACGTCACCGGCGGCATCACCGCCTCCGGCGGCGCCTGGAACGCCTCCATCGTCGCCGAGGTGGTCACCTTCGGCGGCACCACGCTGACCGCGACCGGCCTCGGCGCGTACATCGCCCGGGCCGCCGAACACGGCGACCACCCGCACCTGCTCGCCGGGGTCGCGGTGATGAGCCTGTACGTCGTCGCCCTCAACCGTCTGCTCTGGCGCCGGCTGTACCGGCTGGCCGAGCGGCGCTACTCGCTGTAGTCCACGCTGTCGTCCGGAGTCCGCCGATGCGCTTCCCCTTCCGCTCCCGTGCCGCCGCCGTCCCTCCTGTCACCCCCGGCGCCGTCCCCGGCCCACAGGACGAGGTCCTGCTGGAGACCGTCGGCCTGACCAAGGCCTACGCCGGGGCCGCCGGACAGCTGCCGGTGCTCTCCGGCATCGACCTCACCGTGCGGGCCGGCGAGATCGTCGCGGTGCTCGGACGCTCGGGCTCCGGCAAGTCCACCCTGCTGCGCTGCCTGGCCGGACTGATCCCGCCCAGCTCCGGCACCGTCCGCTACCGCGACACCCCGCTCACCGGCGCCAACCCCGGCACCGCGCTGGTCTTCCAGACCTTCGCTCTGCTGCCCTGGCTGACCGTCCGGCAGAACGTCGAGCTCGGCCTGGAGGCCCGCGGGGTACCGCCCCGGGAACGCTCCCGGGCCGCCGCCCAGGCCATCGACCTGATCGGCCTGACCGGCTTCGAGTCCGCCTACCCCAAGGAGCTCTCCGGCGGCATGCGCCAGCGGGTCGGCTTCGCCCGGGCGCTGGTCGTCGAGCCGGACGTGCTGATGATGGACGAACCGTTCTCCGCGCTCGACGTGCTCACCGCCGAGAACCTCCGCGGCGAACTGATGGAACTGTGGGACTCCGGCCAGTTCCCCACCCGAGCGGTCGTCCTGGTCACCCACAACATCGAGGAGGCGGTGCTGATGGCCGACCGCATCGTCGTCCTCGGCGCCCGCCCGTACGGGACCATCCGGGAGACCGTCGAGGTCGTCCTGGAGCGGCCGCGCGACCGCGACTGCGCCGCCTTCGACGAACTGGTCGACCGGGTGTACCGGATCATGACCGGCCGGCCCAAGGACACCCGGGCACCCGGCCGCGCCGGCCCCGGCCCGGACCTCGACCCGGACCGCCGCACCGTCGCCAGCGCCCCGCTGCCCAGCGCCGGAGTGGACGGCCTCACCGGTCTCGCCGAGACGATCGCCCACCGGGGCGGCAGCTGCGACCTGGCCGGACTCGCCGACGAACTCGGCCTGGACATCGACGACCTCCTCCCCCAGGTCGACGCCCTCGACCTGCTCGGCTTCGCCGAGGTGCACGGCGACGACCTGCTGCTCACCGAGACCGGCACCGCCTACACCGGGGCCGACGGCCCGGACGCCCGCGCCGTCTTCGCGGCCGCGGCCCTGGAGGTCCCGCTGGTCAAGCTGATCGCCAACAGCCTCGGCGGCCGGCCCGGCGCCAGCGTGCGCACCGGCTTTCTGCGCGACCTGCTCGGCCGCCACTACACCGTGGAGCAGACCGACCGGCAGCTGGAGACGGCGACCGACTGGGGGCGCTACGCCGGGCTGTTCGCATACGACGCCGACCGGCAGGAGTACCGGCTGGAGCAGCGGGCGGAGTAGCGGCCGGGGTAGCAGCCGGCGTAGCGGGCGGGGTAGGGACCGGGGTAGCAGCCGGCGTAGCCGGACGTGCGGCCGGAACCGCTCTGGTCGGCCGGCGGAAACCGTCGCATGTCCCGCGCGCCGCGCACCGCCCGCCGAGAATGCCGTCGTGGCCGGCCCACCCCGTCGCGCCGGCACGTCGACCGGACGGAGAACACAGGGATGTTGGACAGGCGCTCCTTCCTCGGAACCGCCGCCGCGGCCGGGGCCGTTCCGTACGCCGCGCACGCCATACCGGTCGCGCCGTCGAAACCGCAGGCGCTACCTCAGTCGCGGTCGCAGTCTCAGTTGCAGTCTCAGTTGCAGTCACAAGACCAGGACCAGGGCCAGGGCCAGAAGGAGGATCAGGGCCAGCGGCGCGCCCACGAGTACTTCATGGCCCAGGCGATCATCGAGGGTCGCAAGCTGCCGCGCTACCCCTTCGGAGCGGTGATCGTCCGGTCCGGGCTGGTGGTGGCCCGCGGTGTCAACGCGTCGGCGAAGAACCCGACGGACCACGGGGAGATCGTCGCCATCGACGACCTCGCCCAGCGGACGGAGGCCCATGACTGGGGTGCCACGACGCTGTACACGACCTCGGAGCCCTGCCCGATGTGCATGAGCGCCTGTGCGTGGGCCGGCATCCGGCGGGTCGTGTGGGGGACGTCGATCGAAGGGCTGCGCCGCACCGGGTTGGACCAGATCGGCATCTCCGCGACGGCCGTGGCCGCTGCCTCCCGGTCCTTCTACTCCCCGCAGCTGCTGCTCGGCGGCGTGCTGGCCGACCAGACGGATGCGTTGTTCCGCCGGGCCCAGGCCATCCGCGACGGCGAGATCCCGGCGGACGCCGGCTGATCCGGTGCCGCTGACCCGGTACGGCTGATCCGATTCCACCGACCCGGTACGGCCGACCCGGTACGGCCGGTCCGATTCAATCAACCCGATGCAACCGACCCGGTACGGCTGACCCGGTATCACCGACCCGACATGACCGACTCGATGCCACCGACCCGATACGAGTGATCCGGTACCGCCGACCCGATACGGCCGCTCCGGTCAGCCCGTCGCGGGCCGCCGCCGCACCGCCCGGACCGCGCGGGCGAAGGGCTGCGGCGCGGTCGCCCCGGCCGCCGGGGCGCCGTCGTCGTCACCGCCGTCACGGCGGGCCGGCAGGTCGTGGGCGATCAGCGCGGCCTCGGTGAGCAGCCCGCGCACCTCGGTGGCCCGGTAGAAGATCCGCGTCCCCTCTCGCCGCGCCACCACCAGCCCGGCGGCCCGCAGCTTCGCCAGGTGCTGCGAGGTGGCCGCCACGTGCGCCCCCAACAGCTCGGCCAGTTCGCTCACCGGCAGTTCCCGCCGGCTCAGCGCCCACAGCAGCCGGTACCGCGACGGGTCCGCCACCGCCTTCAGTACCGCCACCGCCCGCTCGGCCGCCTCGGAGTCCCAAGCCTCCTGCTCCGCACCACCCATGCCCCCGATCGTACCGACGCCTGCCGTGCCGCCCCCTCCCGAGCGGTCGGCACGGCCCCGCGGGGGCTCCGGAACGTCCCAGGACGCCGTTCCAGGCAGGAGCGAAACCGCAGGTCAGAGGGGGTGAAACCGTTCCAGCGTCCCGCCTTGGCCGGGAAGACTGGCGGACCGGCCGGGCGGCGGACCAGAGTTCTGCCCAGCGGTCGGAGCCGATAGCCCGCCGCCCGGCCCGCTCCTCACTCACATCCATTACGGGGGAACCTCCATGTCCGTTCGCCGTGCCGTGTCCGCTCGCCGCACCCTGTTCGTCCCGGCCGCCCTCGCCCTGGGCGCCGCCCTCACCCTGACCGCCTGCGGATCGGACGGCGGCGAGGCCGCCCAGCCCGCGAAGCCTTCCCAGGCCACCGCGGGCACCCCCGCCCCCGGCGCCTCGGCCGGCGCCACCCCGGGAGCGGCGGCCGGCGCCCCGGCCGGTGCCGAGCCCGCCGCCCAGCCGAGCGCCGGCGCTCCGGCCACCAAGGCCCCCGGCGCCGCTCCCGTCGGCGCGAGCTCCGCCCGCCCCAAGACCCCCGTGGCCCCCGCCACGGCCGGCGGGGGCGCGGCCGGTGGCGATGAGGCCTACGCCTACACCCACTCCTGCAAGGGCGACGTCGTGACGGTCAAGGTGAGCACCCGGACCGGGGCGCCCAACCAGCGGGTGATCGAGGTGCACAACCCGGGCAGCACCTACTGCGGCCTGAGCTACTACCCGCTCGTCGTCATCGGCAAGGCGGACGCCGCCGACCGCAGCGACAACGTCGCCCCGCTGGTGCCGGGCGGCCTGGGCGGTCCGCCGTCCTACGCGCTGGCGCCCGGCAAGAGCACCTACGCCGTGATCGACCTCAACCCCGGCAGCGGCGTCTCGCGCGACTGGGACGAACTGAACGTCCTGGCCGACGACCAGATGGCCAACGCCTACACCCACAACTTCCCGCTCGGTGCCGGCGCGAAGGTGGGCAAGCAGCCGAAGCTCGGCCTGTACCGGGAGACCGTCGAGCTCGCCACCTCGTCCATGGAGCAGGCCGGCAAGAGCTGACCCGCCCCCTCGCTCCCCCTGCTCCGGGCCCCACCCGGGTCTGCCGGTACGGTGATCCGCACATCGACGGCATCCCCGGGCCAGGCCGGGGTGGGGGAAGGGCGGCACATGAGTGTGGAGACCGAGGAGTTCGCGGCGGCGCTGCGCGAGCTCAAGGAGCGTTCGGGACGCAGCTACGGCGCCCTGGCCACCCGGCTGCACGTCAGCACCTCGACTCTGCACCGCTACTGCAACGGCGCCACGGTGCCGACCGAGTACGCGCCGGTGGAGCGGCTGGCGCGGGCCTGCGGGGCGGGTGACGAGGAACTGGTCGAGCTGCACCGCCGCTGGATCCTGGCCGACGCGGCCCGCCGCCGGGAGGCGTCCTCGGTGAACACCCTGGCGAACGCCCCGACAAACATCCCGGCCGCCGCCGAGCCGCCGCCCGCGCCCGCTGTCGCCGAGCCGGTGGAGACACCGTCAGAGGCGCCGTCAGCGGCATCGAAAGAGACACCGAAAGAGGCATCGGACGAGGAGGAGGTGACGACCGTGCACCCCGCGCCCCCGCCTGTCCCGTCGCGCCGCCGCACCCGGGTGCTGCTGAGCGCGACCGCCGTGGCCGCGCTCGCCGCCGTGGTCTCGGTCTTCGCCCTGCACGACGCCGGCGGCACGACGACCCCCTCGGCGTCGGCCTCCACCGCCCCGATGGCCGCCGGAGCGGTGGCCCCCACCCCGGCTCTCCCCGCTCCCGCGGACACCCCGCCCACGGCCGCCTCTCCCACCGCCGCGGAGACCCCCGTCCCGGAGACCACCACCCCTTCCCCGACCGCCTCCGCGAGCCCCGAGGACATCCCCGCCCCCTTCTCCGTCACCGTCCTCAACAACAACTGGGGCAGCCTCTGCGACCAGTGGTTCCTGTCCGCCCGCGCCCCCTCCCAGGTGACCCCGCCCCCGCCGTCCTCCGGCCGGGTCGACAGCTGGGCCTCCTCCCAGCGCATGGTCCCGGCGGGGCACCTGCGGATCGAGCTGACCGCCCAGGGCGCGAGCGCCGACACCGTCGTGCTGAACGCCATGTACGTACAGGTGGTCAGCACCCGGCCGGCCCCCAAGTGGAACGCCTACACGCCTGGCGACGGCTGCGGCGGCGGCCTCGAACCGGCCTCCTTCGCGGTCGACCTGGATGCCCCCGCACCGCGCGCCGTCGCCGTCCCGGGCCAGGAGGGCGCACGGAAGACCGCCACGACCCACTTCCCGTACAAGATCACGAACAGCGACCCGCAGGTGATCGACGTGGACGCCTCCACCCGCTCCCAGGACGTCAGCTGGTTCCTCGAACTGGTCTGGTCCGACGGCACCCAGAAGGGCACCCTGCGGGTCGACGCCGGCGACCACCAGCCGTTCCGCACCGTCGGCCGACACGGCGCGCCCAACTACTCCTACAACGGCACCTCCTGGGCCCCGGACAAATCCGGCGACTGACCGCCGGGCGCCCCGTCAGGGTTCGTCGAGGGGGTCGTCGAGGACGCCCTGGCGGGCGATGATGTAGCCGAGGTGGCCGCGGCTTCGGCTGCCGAGGAGTTCGCTGGCCTTCTGGATGTGGCTGGAGACGGTGCGGGTGCTCATGCCGAGGCGGGTGGCGATGGCCTCGTCGGTGTAGCCGTTGACCATCAGGCGCAGGACGTTCTGGCGGGTGCGGGCGGTGAGCAGGCGGGGGCGGTGGTGGCCCTGTTGGTAGGTGACGGGTTCGGCGCGCTCCCACATCAGCTCGAAGATCTTGAGCAGGTACTCGACCAGCGGCGGGAGCTGGATGAGCATCGCCGCGGCCTCGCGGTCGGCGCCGGCCGGGATGAAGGCGGTGGTGCGGTCGCAGATGATCACCCGGTCGAAGACCTCGGTCAGGGTGCGCACCTGGGCGCCCTGGGCGGTGACCTGCTCGATGTAGGCGAGCGTCGGGCCGTGCGAGCGCACGGTGTGCTGGTAGAGGGTGCGCTGGCGCACGCCGCGGCCGGCCAGGGCGAGGTCGCGCGGGAGGGCGTCGGCCAGTTGCTCGGGGGCGCGGCCGCCGCCCGGCTGGGCGGTGAGCAGTTCCTCGGTGCAGGCGGCGACGGCCTTCTCCAGCGCGGGGCTGATCTCCTCGCCGGCCAGTAGGCGGATCGGCAGTTCGGCCCGCCGCATGACGTCCCGGTAGGCGTGTTCGGCGGCGTGGAAGGAGGTGTTCAGGGCCGCGATCCGCTCCTGGTGGGCCAGGACGGCGAGTTCGAGCGGCCGGGTCAGGCCGGTGGCGGCGATGTCGGGCGGGACGGGGGCCAGTCGCTCGTCGGAGCCGGGTATCGGGCGCAGCAGGCCCATCGCCAGCAGGCATTCGGGGGCCTCGCCCCTGGCCTCGCCCTCGGCCAGTGCCGTCCGGTAGAACTCGATGCCGCGTTCGCAGAGCTGGGGGGATCCCATTTCGACACTGTTGTCCTGGGTTGGGCACATCTGGGCATCCTTCCGGCTTCGGCATTGCGATTTCACGAATGCCCGTACCGGTCATCACCAGGCAGCAGAACCGGCAAGATGAAGAGTGACTGCCGTTCGGAAGCCGCCCCCCGGGCTCCGACAGCCGTGAGTGTACGCCCAACGGTCGAGGAAATCATCGGCGGACCGTAGTCAGGCGGGTACGGAGACAGGGGAGCCGATGGTGACGGTCGCGGATCCGGCAGCACCCGACAGTGGTGGCCGGAAGGTCGCAGAGGGATCACCGGCCCCGCGCCTTCGGCGTTCCGTCAGGTGCTCACGGCGGCGCGCGGCGCAGGGATCGACCCATGGACGGAAGGCACCACCAGTTGCGAGCTGACTCCGACCCCGCGACACCGTCCGCCGCCCTGACCGGCTTGGTGGACCAGCGCCTGGTACGACAGTTGGCGGAGGCCGCCGCCGCGCAGGTCGACTCCGGCGCGGTGCGGCTGCTGGGCGACGGCGGGCTGCTCCAGGCCTTCGCCAAGCAGCTGATCGAGGGCGCGCTGGAGCTCGAACTCCAGGAGCACCTGAGGAGTTCCGAGACGGAGTCTGGAACCGGAACCGGAACCGGAACCGGCACCGGAACCGGCACCGGCACCAACGGCCGTAACGGCACCCGGGCCAGACGGCTGCTCACCGAGATCGGCCCGGTCGAGGTGCGGGTGCCCCGGGACCGCGAGGGCAGCTTCTCCCCCAAGGCCGTCCTGCCCCGGGCCCGTCGACTGCCCGGACTCGACCGGCTGGTGATCTCGCTGACCGCGCGCGGCCTCAGCTCGGGCGAGCTGGTGGCGCACCTGGCCGAGGTGTACGGCGTGGAGCTGAGCCGGGAGACCGTCTCGGCGATCACCGACCAGGTGTTGGACGAGCTCGCCGAGCGGCGCGGGCGGCGGCTGGACCCGGTCTACCCGGTGGTCTTCGTCGACTCGGTGCGCAGCGGCCGCTCGGGCGGGCCGCTGGTGCACCTGGCGCTCGGGATCTGTGTCGAGGGCCGGCGCGAGGTGCTGGGGCTGTGGCCGGCCGCGGACGGGGAGCAGTGGCCGCGGGTGCTGGCGGGGCTCGCCGAACGCGGGGTGCGGGAGGTGTGGACGCTGGTCGGCGGCACCGGCGCGGTGCTGGCCGAGGCGGCGGCCGAGCGGTGGCCGCGCACCGTGGTGCACGGTTCGGTGGCCCAGCTGCTGCACTCCGCGCTGCGGCACGCGCCCGGCGAGGACTGGGGTGCGCTCTCCCGGGCGCTGCGCGAGACCTGTACGGCGCCCACCGAGGAGGCGGCGCTGGAGCGGTTGGCGCGCGCCGAGCGGGACTGGGGGCCGAGCCACCGCGAGGTGTTCCGGGTCTGGCGGTCGGCGTGGCCGCTGCTGGCCCCCGGCTTCCGTTTCGGCCCCGAGGCACGGCGCTTGCTGACCGGCGGGGGCGCGTTGGAGCGGCTGCACGCCCGGCTGCGCCGGATCGAGCAGGCGGCGGGGCGGGTGCAGGACGAACGGGCCGCGCTCAAGCGCGCCTACCTGGCGACGCTCGCCCTGGAGTCGCCCACCGGGGCGGGGCAGCCGTGGATCGAGGACTGGCCCGCCATCCGGGAGGAGCTGCGCCGTGGATCACACGGCCCGGGTTCCACTGGCGCGTTGGTTTCCCACCCCTGAGCCGGGCTCCCACCACTGATCTGACAGCACCAGGTGCTATTTGGATCATGTCTGTCTGCATTTGACAGGATCTGACCGGGCTTCCGGTTCACGCATTGCGTGTTCACGATCAGATCCAGAGCTTCCACGCACGTTTCGGCCTTCGGCAGGATGCGTTTCAGAGCGAAGAGGGCAGACCGCCCTTCTCTGGAAGAGGATCGAGCAATGCCAAGCCTTACGCCCTCCCTGGACTCCGGCTGGGGTCGGTGAGTCCCGCCCACCCGGCGTGACCCCTTCCCCTCCATCTCCTCGCAATGCCCTGAACCGTGACGCTCCGACCCGAGAGGAACCGACGATGGCGAACCCGTTCGAGGACCCCGAGGCCAGCTACCTCGTGCTGGTGAACGACGAGGGACAGCATTCGCTCTGGCCGGCCTTCAGCCCGGTGCCCGCCGGCTGGCAGCAGGTCTTCGGCGCCGCCGGACGGCAGGAGTGCCTGGACCACGTCGAGCAGAACTGGCAGGACCTGCGCCCGAAGAGCCTGATCGCGCACCTGTCCGAGAGCTGACCGCGGCGCACCCGCCGTAGGACCGCCGCAGGACCGCCGAGTCCCGGTCGCAGGACTGCCGACTCCCGGCACCCGACACCCCGCCGAACAGCCGCTCACCCGGCGCCCTCTCGGCGACAGGCACAGCAGGCACAACAGACACAACAGGCACAACAGGCATGACAGGCGTAGAACGGCCCGCCGCTCACCCGGCCCGCTGACACCGCCTCACCATTCCACCGCAGCACCCCACCGCCGCACGGCCCCACGGCCGCTTCGTCATGTCGTCGGCGCCACCCCGGGTCCGATGTCTACGCGCGTGTATCGATACACAAACATCAATACAAGCGCATCGATACGCTTGCATCGATGCAAGCGCATCAGTGCACGTGTATCGATCCGCTCGTATCGATCCGCACGATCCGCACGTATCGATACGAGCCATGTATCGACACCAATGCATCGATTCGCGCGAATCGATTCGCATGCATCGAACAGCAGCGGCGTGCGACCACCGGCGTGCAACCACCCTCCGCACCGCCGTACCGCCGCACCGCTGCACCGCCGTGCCCCCACCGGTACGCGCTTCGACATCACACGCGGCACCCGCACCACGACCGCACCATCGCTCCGCCGACCGCCGGGCCGACCGCCCCGAGGGTCAGCCCAGCCAGCCGCTCCCGCCACCGCGGGGGCCAGCCGCATGAGGGAGAGAGTCACATGTCCGGGGCCCAGCAGACGCACAGAGCCGAGCAGCGGCCGGAACCGGCCGAGGTCCTGTGCCGTCCGACCCTCACCGAGCTGGTCGACGCCCAGGTCGCCCGTACCCCGGACGCCCCCGCGCTGTACGCCGAGGGCACCACCCTCACGTACGCCGAACTGGACGCCCGCGCCAACCGGCTGGCCCGGGAGCTGGCCGCCCGCGGCCTGGGCACCGAGGACGTCGTCGCGCTGGCCCTGCCGAAGTCCCCCGAGGCGATCGCCGCGATCCTCGCCGTGGCCAAGACCGGCGCCGCCTGGCTGCCCGCCGACCCGGCCTACCCGGCCGAGCGGCTGCGCCACATGCTGACCGACTCCCGCGCCGCCCTGGTGCTCACCACCGCCGAGGCCGCCGGGCAGCTGCCCGACACCGGCGCCCCCCGGCTGCTGCTCGACTCCGCCGAGCACCTCGCCGCCCTCGACGCCCGGTCCGGCACCCCGTTCACCGCCGCCGAGCGGGTGCGCCCGCTGAGCGCGCCGAACACCGCGTACGTCATCTACACCTCGGGCTCCACCGGCGTGCCCAAGGGCGTGGCCGTCACCCACACCGGGCTGCCCAGCATGATCGCCACCCAGGTCGCGGCCACCGGGGTCGGCCCCGGCAGCCGGGTGCTCCAGGCCTCCTCGCTCAGCTTCGACGTCTCGGTCTCCGACCTGTCGGTGGCGCTCACCACCGGCGCCGCGCTGGTCCTGCCGCGCGAGCAGAGCCAGCTGGTCGGTGAGCCGCTGGCCGCCCTGATCGACCGGTTCGGCGTCACCCACGCCGACATCGCCACCGCGATGATCTCCACCCTGCCCGACCTGCCGATGCCCTCGCTGCGCACCCTGATCGGCGGCGGCGAGGCCGTCTCCCGAGAGCTGGCCGCCCGCTGCGGCCGCGGCCGGCTGATGCTCAACAGCTACGGCCCGACCGAGGCGACCGTCATCGTCTCGATGAGCGAGCCGCTGACCGGCGATGAGCAGCCGCCGATCGGCCGGCCCTGCCGGGACGTGCGCATCCACGTGCTGGACGAGCTGCTGCGCCCGGTCGAGCCGGGCACCGTCGGAGAGCTGTACCTGGCCGGCCCGCACCTGGCCCGCGGCTACCTGAACCGTCCGGGCCTGACCGCCGAGCGCTTCGTGGCCGACCCGTACGGCGAGCCCGGAAGCCGGATGTACCGCACCGGGGACCTGGGCAGCTACCGCCCGGACGGCCAGCTGGACTTCCTCGGCCGGGCCGACGACCAGGTGAAGATCCGCGGCTTCCGGGTGGAGCTCGGTGAGATCGAGCAGACCCTGTCCGCCCATCCCGAGGTGCGCCAGGCCGTGGTGCTGGTCCGCGAGGACCGGCCGGGCGAGCGCCGGCTCGTCGGCTACGCGGTCGGCGCCGCCGATCCGGCCGAGCTGCGGGCGTACTGCGCCGAGCGGCTGCCCGACCACATGGTGCCCACCGTGGTGGTGCTGGACCGGCTGCCGCTGACGCCCAACGGCAAGGTGGACAAGCGCGCCCTGCCCGCGCCGGTGTTCGGCGCCGGCGAGGACGGCGGCCGGGCCCCCGCCGGGGAGCTGGAGCACACCCTGGTCCGGCTGTTCGGCGAGGTGCTGGGCCTGCCCCGGGTGGGCGTCACCGACTCCTTCTTCGAGCTGGGCGGCGACTCCATCGTGGCCATCCAGCTGGTCTCCCGGGCCCGGCACTCGGGCCTCCAGCTCACCCCGCGCGAGGTGTTCCTCGCGCCGACCGTCGAAGCGCTGGCGCTGCTCGCCCGCCCGCTGGAGGGGCCGGTCGTCGTCGAGCCCGAGGGGGCCGGCCTCGGCGAGGTGCCGCCGACGCCGATCGTGCACTGGCTGGCCGCGCAGCAGGGCGCGGTGGAGAGCTTCTACCAGTCCACCCTGCTCACCCTGCCCGCCGGCACCACCCAGGAGCAGCTGACCGCCGCCGTCCAGGCCTTGCTCGACCACCACGACCTGCTGCGCGCCCGGACCTCCCCGCTCGCCGAGCGCCCCTGGACGCTGCACGTGCCCGAGCCCGGTGCCGTCCCGGCCGGCGAGGTGCTGCGGCTGGTCGGGGGCCCGGCCGACGCCGGGGCACTGCGCGCCGAGACCGAGGCCGCCCGGGAGCGGCTGTCCCCCGAGGACGGCCGGATGGTCCAGGCCATACGCTTCGACGCCGGCCCCGAACTGCCCTCGCAGCTGCTGCTGGTGATCCACCACCTGGTGGTGGACGGCGTCACCTGGCGCATCGTCGAGGAGGACCTGCTCGGCGCGCTCACCGCCCTGCGCGAGGGCCGCGCCGTCGAGCTCGCGCCCGTGCCCACCTCCTTCCGCCGCTGGGCCCAGCGGCTCACCGCCGAGGCGCGGACCGACCGCCGGGCCGCCGAACTCCCGCTCTGGGAGGCCGCGTTGGCCACCCCTGACCCGTTGCTCGGGGAGCGCCCGCTGGACCCGGCGCGGGACACCTACGCCACCGAGGGCACGCTGCGGCTGGTGCTGCCCGCCGAGACCACCCGGGCGCTGCTGACCAAGGTCACCGCCGCCTACCACGCCCAGGTCAACGACGTGCTGCTGACCGGGCTGGCGCTGGCCCTCGGCCACTGGCGCGGCCCGGAGACCACCGGGGCCGACGGCGCCGTGCTGGTCACCGTCGAGGGCCACGGCCGCGAGGAGGTCGTCGACGGCGTCGACCTGCACCGCACCGCCGGCTGGTTCACCTCCGTCTACCCCGTCCGGCTCGCCCCCGGCGCGCTGGACTGGTCCGAGGTCACCGCGGCCGGTCCCGAGCTGGGCCGGGCCCTCGGCCGGGTGAAGGAGCAGCTGCGCGCCGTCCCGGACAACGGCATCGGCTTCGGCCTGCTGCGCCACCTCAACCCGGCCACCGCCGCCGTTCTCGACGGCTACGCCGACCCGCAGATCGAGTTCAACTACCTGGGCCGCTTCGCCCCCGAGGGCGTCACCGCCGAGGACGTGCTGGCCGGCGCCGAGGCGATGACCGAGGGCGCCGCCGCCGGTCTGGCGCTCGGCCGGGTGCTCGGCCTGGACGCCACCACGGTGGACACCCCGCAGGGCCCGCTGCTGGTCGCCCAGTGGTCCTACGCCACCGGGCTGCTCTCCGAGGAGCGGGTGCGGGCCTTCGCCGAGGCCTGGTTCGCCGCGCTGGGCGCGCTCGCCGCGCACGCCGAGCGGCCGGACGCGGGCGGGCACACCCCCTCCGACTTCCCGCTGGTCGCGCTCACCCAGGGCGAGCTGGACGCACTCGCCGCCCACCACGCCCCCGCCCGGCTGGTGGACGTCTGGCCCACCTCGCCGCTCCAGCAGGGCATGGCCTTCCACTCGGCGTACGACGCCGAGGGCGCGGACGTCTACACCTCGGTCGTCACCTTCGACCTCACCGGCCCGGTGGACGCCGACCGGCTGCGTGCCGCCGCCGAGGCGCTGCTGGTCCGCCAGCCGAACCTCAAGGCCGCCTTCCACCAGCGGCACGACGGCCCGCCCGTCCAAGCCATCCCGGACGGCGTCGAACTGCCCTTCACCGTCGTCGACGTGAGCGACCACGCGGACCCGCGGGCGGAGGCCGCCCGGATCGCCGCCGCCGAGTACGGCCGCCGCTTCGACCTCGACCGGCCGCCGCTGCTGCGCTACACCCTGCTCAGACTCGCCCCCGGGCGCCACCAGCTGATCGCCTCCGCGCACCACATCCTGCTGGACGGCTGGTCCACCCCGCTGTTCGCCGAGGAGCTGTGGGGCCTGTACTTCGAGCGGCCGATGGCCCCGGCGGCCCCGTACCGCGAGTACCTGCGCTGGATCACCCGGCGCGACGGCTCGGCCGCCCGCGCCGCCTGGGCCCAGGCCCTGGCCGGCGCCGACGAGCCGACCCTGCTCGCCCCCGGCCGCTCGGCCGCCACCCCGCAGCTGCCGCTGCGCCTGCACACCGGGCTCACCCCGGAGGCCACCGAGGCGCTCGCCCGCACCGCCCGCCGCTACGGCGTCACCCTCAACACCCTGGTCCAGGCGGCCTGGGGCGTGCTGCTGGCCCGGCTCACCGGGCGCGAGGACGTGCTGTTCGGCACCACCGTCTCCGGTCGGCCGCACGATCTGCCGGGCGTGGAGCGGATGATGGGCCTGCTCATCAACACCGTGCCGGTGCGGGTGCGCCTGGAGCAGGCGGAGAGCTGGGGCCAGTTGCTGCTGCGCCTCCAGCACGAGCAGTCCGCGCTGCTGGACCACCAGCACCTCAGCCTCACCGAGATCCAGCAACTCGCGGGCGTGGGAAGCCTGTTCGACACCGTCACGGTGTACGGCAACTACCCGGACCCGTCCGCCCTGGACGACGCCGACCCGAGCGGCGCCACCCGCGTCACCCTGGTCGAGGACGTGGACAGCGCCCACTACCCGCTGGTGCTGGCCCTCACCCCCGGCGACGGCCTCCAGCTGCGACTGGACCACCAGCCGGACGCCTTCACCGCCGAGCAGGCCCGCACCCTGCTGGACCGCTTCCTCGCCCTGCTGGAGCGGATCGTCGCCGACCCGGCCGAACTCGTCGGTACCGTGGAGGTGTTGACCGCCGCCGAGCGCGCCGTCCTGCTCGCCGAGTGGGCCGGCACCTGCGCCCCGCCGCCGGCCGGCTCGCTGCCCGAGCTGTTCGAGGCGCGGGCCGCCGCGACCCCGCGGGCACTCGCGCTCACCGCCGAGGACGCCGAGCTCACGTACGCGCAACTCAACGCCCGGGCCAACGGCTTGGCGCGCCGACTGGTCGAGGCGGGCGTCACCCGGGAGACCCCGGTCGCGCTGATGATCGACCGCTCGGCCGCCCAGGTGGTGGCGATCCTGGCGGTGCTCAAGGCCGGCGGCCTCTACGTACCGCTGGACGACGCCCAGCCGGCGGACCGGCTGCGCACCGTCCTCGCCGACGCCGGCGCCACCTTGGTGCTGGCCGATGACGCGCACCGCGAGCACCCCGCGCTGGCCGGGCTGACGGTGCTCGACCCGCACGCCGAGGAGCACCCGGAGAACCTCGGACTTCCGCTGCACGCCGAGCAGTTGGCGTATGTGATGCACACCTCCGGCTCGACCGGCATGCCCAAGGGAATCGCCATCACCCACCGCTCGGTGGCGGACCTGGCGCTCGGCGGCCAGTTCACCGAAGGCCACGAACGGCTGCCGGTGCACGCGCCCTCCGCCTTCGACGCCTCCACCTACGAGATCTGGACCCCGCTGCTCTCCGGCGGCCAACTGGTCGTCGCCCCGGCCGGCCGGCTCGGGATCGCCGAGCTGGCGGCGGTGATCGGCCACGAGCGGACCACCTCCGCCTGGATCAGCGTCGGCCTGTTCAACGTGCTGGCCGCCGAGGCCCCGGAGACCTTCACCGGGCTGCGGGAGGTGTGGACGGGCGGCGACATCGCCTCGCCGACGGCCATGCGACGGGTGCTGGAGAGCTGCCCCGGGCTGCGGCTGGTCAACGTCTACGGGCCGACCGAGACGACCACCTTCGCGACCCACTTCCCGATGACCTCGGCCGCCGAGGTGCCGGGCGTCGTCCCGATCGGCCGGCCGCTGCCCAACAACCTGCTGTACGTGCTGGACGCCGGGCTGCGCCCGGTGCCGGCCGGAGTGGCCGGCGAGCTGTACATCGGCGGCTCCGGCCTGGCCCGCGGCTACGTCGACCGACCCGGCCTGACCGCCGAGCGCTTCGTGGCCTGCCCGTTCGGCGAGGCAGGCGGCCGGATGTACCGCACCGGCGACGTGGTGCGCTGGACGACAGCGGGTGAACTGGAGTTCGTCGGCCGCGCGGACGACCAGGTCAAGCTGCGCGGCTTCCGGATCGAACTCGGCGAGGTGGAGGCCGCGTTCACCGCCCACCCGGCGGTCGGCCAGGTCTGTGCGACGGTCCGCCAGGACCAGCCGGGCGACAAGCGCCTGGTCGCGTACGTCACCGGCGAGGTCGAGGCCGACGAGCTGCGTGGCTTCGTCACCGACCGGCTGCCCGGCTACATGCTGCCGGCCGCGATCGTCGTCCTGGACGAGCTGCCGGTGAACCCCAACGGCAAGGTGGACCGCAAGGCCCTGCCCGCGCCCGACTACAACGGCGCCGACGGCGGGCGCGAGCCGCGCACCGCCACCGAGCGGGCGCTGTGCGAGCTGTTCGCCGAGGTGCTCGGGCTGGCCCGGATCAGCATCGACGACAACTTCTTCGACCGCGGCGGGCACTCGCTGCTCGCCACCAAGCTGGTCAGCCGGATCAGGGCCGGCCTCGGCGCCGAGCTGCCGATCCGCACCCTCTTCGACCACCCGACGGTGGCCCTGCTGGCCGCCGCGCTGCCCGACTCCGCGACGGCCCGCCCGGCCCTGCGGCCCGCCGAGCGGCCCGAGCGCGTCCCGCTCTCCTCGGCCCAGCAACGCCTGTGGTTCATCGAGCAGTTCGAGGGATCGAGCGCGCTGTACAACACCCCCGTCGCGGTCCGGCTGACCGGCGCCGTCGACCTGCCCGCCCTGGAGCAGGCGGTGCGGGACGTGGTGGAGCGGCACGAGGTGCTGCGCACCGTCTTCCCGACCGTCGACGGGCAGCCGCACCAGCTGGTCACCGAAGCTCGCGAGGTGACTCTCCGTCAGCTTCGGGTGGCCGACGAGGCCGAGCTGCGGACCGCGCTGGTCGCGGCCGGCGAGGAGGTCTTCGACCTCGCCCACGACCTGCCGGTGCGCGCCACCCTGCTGTCCCTGCCGCGGGACGAGCACGTCCTGCTGGTACTGATGCACCACATCGCCAGCGATGGCTGGTCGGTGGCCCCGCTCTTCCGCGACCTCGCCGAGGCGTACGAGGCCCGCCGCACCGGCACCGCGCCCGAGCGCGCGCCGCTGCCGGTGCAGTACGCCGACTACACCCTCTGGCAGCGCGAGCTGCTCGGCACCGACGAGGCGCCCAGCGCCCTGCTGACCGAGCAACTCACCTACTGGAAGCAGGTGCTGGCCGACGCCCCGGAGGAGCTGGCGCTGCCCTACGACCGGCCGCGCCCGGCCGCGCCCGGACACCGGGGCGGCCTGGTGGAGGTCCCGGTCGAGGCCGAACTGCACGGTGCGCTGGCCGAGTTGGCGACGGAGCGGAACGCCAGCCTGTTCATGGCGCTCCAGGCCGCGGTGGCCGTCCTCTACACCCGCCTCGGCGCCGGCACCGACCTGCCGCTCGGCACCCCGGTGGCCGGACGTACCGACGAGGCCCTGGACGACCTGGTCGGCTTCTTCGTCAACACCCTGCCGCTGCGCACCGACGCCAGCGGCGACCCGAGCTTCCACGAGCTGCTGGACCGGGTCCGCCGCGCCGACCTGGACGCCTACGACCACCAGGACGTCCCCTTCGAGCGCCTGGTCGAGCACCTCAACCCCACCCGCACCCCGGCCCGCCACCCGCTCTTCCAGACCCTGGTGGCGCTGGAGAGCCGGGTGTCGGTGCCCGCCGCCTTCGGCGACCTGGGCTGCGCGGAGCACCCCTTCGAGCTGGACGTGGCCAAGTTCGACCTGTCCTTCCGCTTCACCGAGCAGGGCCCGCGGGCGGGCCTGACGGTGGCGGTCGAGTACGCCGTCGACCTCTTCGACCACGCCACCGCCGCCGCCCTCGCCGAACGGCTGGTGCGGGTGCTGCGCGCCGTCACGGCCGACGCGGCGGCACCGATCGGCGACATCGAGATCCTCGACCCGGCCGAGCGCGAGCGGCTGCTCACCGGCTGGAACTCCACCACGGCGCCCGTCCCGGACGCCACCCTGCCCGAGCTGTTCGAGGCCCAGGCCGCCGCCACCCCCGACGCGCCCGCGGTGGTCTCCGAGGACGGCACCCTCAGCTACGCCGAACTGGACTCCCGCGCCGAGCACTTGGCCACCCACCTGGCCGGGGCCGGAGTCGGCGCCGAGACCCCGGTGGTCCTGCTGATGGACCGCTCCGCCGACCTGCTGACGGCGATCCTCGCGGTGGCCAAGGCGGGCGGCGTGTACGTCCCGCTGGACGACCGACACCCGGCCGAGCGGCTGCGGAAGATCACCGCCGACACGGCCGCGGCGCTCGTCCTGGTCGACGCCGCGCACCGGGACCACCCGCTGGCAGCCGGCGCCCCCTGCCCCGTACTGCCGCTCACCGCCGGCTGGTTCGACGGTCCGCGCGAGCGGCGCGCCGAGCACGCGGCGCCGCACCCGGAGCAGCTCGCCTACCTGATGTTCACCTCCGGCTCCACGGGGGAGCCCAAGGGCATCGCGATCAGCCACCGGGACGTGGTGCAGCTCGCCACCGACCCGTGCTGGGGCCGCGAGGAGGGCCTGCGGGTGCTGTTCCACGCCCCGCACGCCTTCGACGCCTCGACCTACGAGATCTGGGTGCCGCTGCTCTCCGGCGGTCAGGTGGTCGTCGCCCCGCCGGTCGACCTGGACGCGGCCGCCATCCGCGAGCTGGTGCGGGTCCACGCGCTCACCCACGTCCACGTCACCGCGGGCCTGTTCCGGGTCATCGCGGAGGAGGACCCGGGCATCTTCGCCGGGGTGCGCGAGGTGCTGACCGGCGGCGACGTCGTCTCCGCCCCGGCCGTGCGCCGGGTGCTGGAGGCCGTCCCGGGCATCGCGGTGCGCGCGCTGTACGGGCCCACCGAGACCACCCTGTGCGCCACCCAGTACCCGATGCCCCTCGCCACGGCGGTGCCGAGCACGGTGCCGATCGGGCGCCCGCTGGCGAACACCCGGCTGTACGTGCTGGACGCCCGGCTGCGGCCGGTGCCGGCCGGGGTCGCGGGCGAGCTGTACATCGCCGGGGCCGGCCTGGCCCGCGGCTACGTCGACCGGCCCGCGCTGACCGCCGAGCGCTTCGTCGCCGACCCGTACGGCGGCCAAGGTGAGCGCATGTACCGCACCGGGGACCTCGCCCGCTGGACGGCGGACGGCGTGCTGGAGTTCCTCGGCCGGGCCGACGACCAGGTGAAGATCCGCGGCTTCCGGATCGAACTCGGCGAGGTGGAGGCCGCGTTCACCGCCCACGAGCAGGTCGGCCAGGCGCTCGCGGTGGTCCGCGAGGACCAGCCGGGCGACAAGCGCCTGGTGGTGTACGCCACCGGCAAGGCCACCGCCGGCGAACTGCGCGCCTTCGTCGCGGACCGCCTGGCCGGCTACATGCTCCCGGCCGCCGTGGTGGCGCTGGACAGCCTGCCGGTCACCGCCAACGGCAAGGTCGACCGCAAGGCCCTGCCCGCGCCCGAGTACGCCGGGGCGGTCGAGGGCCGGGCGCCGCGCACCGAGCGCGAACGGGAGCTGTGCGCCCTGTTCGCCGAGGTGCTGGGGGTGCCGACGGTCAGCATCGACGACCGGTTCTTCGACCTCGGTGGGCACTCGCTGCTCGCCACCCGGCTGGTCAGCCGCATCCGCGCCGCCCTCGGCGCCGAGCTGCCGATCCGCACGCTGTTCGACGCACCGACGGTCGCCGCCCTCGCCGCCGTCCTGCCCGGCGGCGAGCAGGCGCCGGCACCCAAGAAGGCCCGCCCGGCCCTGCGGCCGATGCGCCGTCCCCAGGCCTGACGGCAGCGCGCGGGCCGCCCTCCCGGGCGGCCCGCCTCCACCCACCAGCCACAACAGCCGTACGTCGCCAGTCGGAGGCAGACCTTGATCCCGTTGTCGTTCGCCCAGCAGCGGCTCTGGTTCATCGAGCAGTTCGAGGGCCCGAGCGCCCTCTACAACACTCCGTACGCCCTCCGGCTGACCGGCGAGCTGGACCCGGCCGCCCTCGAAGGCGCGCTCGCGGACGTGGTGGGCCGGCACGAGGTGCTGCGCACCGTCTTCCCGACCACCGACGGCCAGCCCCATCAGCACATCCTCCCCGAGGGGCGCCCGGCGCTGCACCGGGCCCCGGCGGCCGACCGGGCCGAGCTGGACGAGCTGATCCGCGAGGCCACCGGACACGTCTTCGACCTCGCCCGCGACCTCCCGCTGCGGGCCTGGCTGTTCACCCTGCCCGGAGAGCACGTCCTGCTGCTGCTCACCCACCACATCGCCTCCGACGGCTGGTCCGTCGCCCCGCTGTTTCGCGACCTCGCCGAGGCGTACCGGGCCCGGCTGGCCGGCGAGGAGCCGCAGTGGGAGCCGCTGCCGGTGCAGTACGCCGACTACACCCTCTGGCAGCGCGAGCTGCTCGGCGAGGAGGGCGACCCGGAGAGCGTCATCTCCGAGCAACTCGCCTACTGGAGACAGGAGTTGTCCGGCCTGCCGGAGGAGCTGGCACTGCCCTGCGACCGCCCGCGCCCGGCCCTGCCGAGCCGTCGCGGCGGCGCCGCCGACTTCGAGCTGGACGCCGAACTGCACGGCGCGCTCACCGAGTTGGCCTCCGCCCGGAACGCCAGCCTGTTCATGGCGCTCCAGGCCGCGGTGGCCGTCCTCTACACCCGCCTTGGCGCCGGCACCGACCTGCCGCTCGGCACCCCCGTCGCCGGGCGCATCGACGAGGCCCTGAACGACCTGGTCGGCTTCTTCGTCAACACCCTGCCGCTGCGCACCGACACCAGCGGCGACCCGAGCTTCCACGAGCTGCTGGACCGGGTCCGCCGTACCGACCTGGACGCCTACGACCACCAGGACATCCCCTTCGAGCGCCTGGTCGAGCACCTCAACCCCACCCGCACCCCGGCCCGCCACCCGCTCTTCCAGACCGTCGTCACCCTGAACGCGGAGCGGGACGAGACCCTCGCCTTCGGCGCGGCCACCGCCACCCCGCTCGAAGTCGGCGAGGCCCAGGCCCAGTTCGACCTCAACTTCAACTTCGTCGAGCGGCTCGCCGCCGACGGCACCTGCCTGGGCGTGCGCGCCGCCGTCGACTACGCGGCCGACCTCTTCGACCACACCACCGCCACCGCCCTCGCCGAACGGCTGGTGCGGGTGCTGCGCGCCGTCACGGCCGACCCGGCGGCACCGATCGGCGGCATCGAGATCCTCGGCCCGGCCGAGCGCGAGCGGCTGCTCACCGGCTGGAACGGGCCGGTCGCCGACGTCACCGAGCAGAGCCTGCCCCGGCTGTTCGAGGCCCAGGCCGCCGCCACCCCCGAGGCCCTGGCCCTGGTCTCCGACACCGAGCGACTGGACTACGCCGAGCTCAACGACCGCGCCAACCGGCTCGCCGCACTGCTGCTGGCCCGCGGTCTGACCACCGAACAGCCGGTCGCGGTCCTGATGGAGCGCTCCGCCGCCCTGCTCACCGCCGTCCTCGCGATCGCCAAGGCGGGCGGCACCTACGTCCCGCTGGACGACCGCTACCCGCTGGACCGGCTCCGGCACATCCTGGCCGACACCCGCACCGGCCTGCTGCTGACCGACCCGGCCCACCACGGCCACCCGGTGCTCGCCACCGACGGCTTCGCCACCGTCGAGGTCACCGAGGCGCTGCTGGCCGAGGCCCCCGCGGCGGGCGACCCGGCCGTACCGGTGCTGCCCGGCCAGCTGGTGTACGTGATGTACACCTCCGGCTCGACCGGGGTGCCCAAGGGCGTCGCCGTCACCCACCGCAACGTGGTGGACCTGCTGGGCAATCCGCAGTTCCGGGCCGGCCACCACGAGCGCGTGCTGCTGCACTCGCCCACCGCCTTCGACGCCTCCACCACCGAGATCTGGGCGCCGCTGGTCACCGGCGGGGCGATCGTGCTGGCCGAGCCCGGCGAACTGGACATCCGCCGCCTCGCCGAGACCGTCACCACCCACCGGGTGACCCTGGTCCAGGCCCCGTCCGGTCTGCTGCGGCTGATGGCCGACGAGGATCCGGCGGCCTTCCGGCACGTCCGACAGGTGTGGACCGGCGGCGATGTCGTCCCGCCGGAGTCCGTGCGCCGGATCCACCGGGCCTGCCCGGACACCTCCGTGGTCGCGGTGTACGCGCCCACCGAGACCACCGCCATCAAGACCACCTTCACCATGGTCCCGGGCGAGCCCGTCCCCGCCGTGGTGCCGATCGGCCGCCCACTGAACAACACCCGGCCGTACGTGCTGGACACCGCGCTGCGCCCGGTGCCGGTCGGGGTGGCCGGCGAGCTGTACCTCGCCGGGGACGGCCTCGCCCGCGGCTATGTCGGCCGCCCCGCGCTGACCTCCGAGCGCTTCGTCGCCGACCCGTACGGCACCCCCGGCAGCCGGATGTACCGCACCGGCGACCTGGTCCGCTGGACGACCGACGGCGTGCTGGAATTCCTCGGCCGGGCCGACGACCAGGTGAAGATCCGCGGCTTCCGGATCGAACTCGGCGAGGTGGAGGGCGCGTTCACCGCCCTGCCCGAGGTCGGCCAGGCCTTCGCGGTGGTCCGCGAGGACCAGCCCGGCGACAAGCGCCTGGTGGTGTACGCCACCGGGACCGGCGCCCCCGCCGAGCTGCGCGCCGCCGTCGCCGACCGCCTGCCCGGCTACATGCTCCCCGCCGCCGTGGTCGTCCTCGATGCCCTCCCGGTGACCGCCAACGGCAAGGTCGACCGCCGGGCCCTGCCCGCCCCCGACTACGCCGGGGCCGCCGAGGGCCGCGCCCCGCGCACCGACACCGAGCGCGCGCTGGGCGAACTCTTCACCGAGGTCCTCGGGTTGGACCGGATCGGGATCGACGACAGCTTCTTCGACCTGGGCGGGCACTCGCTGCTCGCCACCAAGCTGGTCAGCCGGATCCGCACCGCGTTCGGCACCGAACTGCCCGTCCGGGCCCTGTTCGACGCCCCCAGCGTGGCCGCGCTGGCCGCCGCCCTGCCCACCCCCGGCGCCGAGCGGCCGGCCGCCCGCCCGGCCCTGCGGCCGATCGAGCGGCCCGAACGCGTCCCGCTCTCCCCCGCCCAGCAACGCCTGTGGTTCATCGACCAGTTCGAGGGCCCGAGCGCGCTCTACAACACTCCGTGCATCGTCCGGCTGACCGGCCGGGTCGACACCGCCGCGCTCCAGGCCGCCCTGGCCGATCTGCTCGACCGCCACGAGGTGTTGCGCACCGTCTACCCGACCACCGGCGGGCAGCCGCACCAGCTGGTCCTGGACGGTCCCGAACTCCCGCTGCACACCGCGTCGGTGGCCACCGAGGAGGAGCTGCGGCGGGCCCTGGACGAGGCCGGCTCGCAGGTCTTCGACCTCGCCCGCGACCTGCCGGTGCGCGCCACCCTGCTGTCCCTGCCGCAGGACGAGCACGTCCTGCTGGTGCTGACCCACCACATCGCCACCGACGGCTGGTCCCTGGCCCCGCTGCTGCGCGACCTGGCCGAGGCGTACCAGGCCCGGCTGGCCGGCGAGGAGCCGCAGTGGCGGCCGCTGCCGGTGCAGTACGCCGACTACACCCTCTGGCAGCACGAGCTGCTCGGCACCGACGAGGCGCCCAGCGCCCTGCTGAGCGAGCAACTCGCCTACTGGCAGCGCGCCTTGGCCGATCTCCCGGAGGAGCTGACACTCCCCTTCGACCGTCTCCGCCCGGCCGCCCCGAGCCACCGGGGCGCCGCCGTGGAACTCCGGATGGACGCCGAACTCCACGCCGCCCTGGTCGAGTCGGCCCAGCAGAGCCGGGCCAGCGTGTTCATGGTGATGCAGGCCGCGCTGGCCACCACGCTGGGCCGGATCGGCGCGGGCAGCGATCTGCCGATCGGCACCGTGGTGGCCGGCCGCACCGAGGAGGCCCTGGACGACCTGGTCGGCTTCTTCGTCAACACCCTGGTGCTGCGCACCGACCTGAGCGGCGACCCGAGCTTCCGGGAGCTGGTGGAGCGCGTCCGCGCCGCCACCCTGGACGCCTTCGAGCACCAGGACGTGCCCTTCGAGCGGCTGGTCGAGCTGCTCAACCCGGTGCGCTCGACCGCCCGCCACCCGCTCTGTCAGGTGATGCTGACCTCCGGCGGCGAGGCCGGACAGATCAGCCTCGGCGGCCTGCCCGGCCGGGTCGAGCAACTGGAGTCGGGCCTGGCCAAGTTCGACCTGACCTTCGCCTTCAGCGAGAGCTTCGACGCGGCCGGCGCGCCCGCCGGGCTGGGCCTGACGGTGGAGTACGCCGTCGACCTGTTCGACCAGGCCACCGTCGAGGCGACGGCCGCCCGCTTCGAGCGCGCCCTGCGCGCGGTGCTGGCCGACCCGGACCAGCCGGTCGGGCAGGTGGATGTGCTCGCCCCGCAGGAGCGCGAGCGGCTGCTGACCGAGTGGAACGACACCGCCCGGCCGATCCCGCCCGCCACCTTCCCGGCACTGTTCGAAGCCCAGGCCACCGCCCACCCCCAGGCCATCGCCCTCTCCTTCGGCGCCGAGCAGGTCACCTACGGCGAACTGAACGAACGCGCCAACCGCCTCGCCCGACTGCTGACCGAACACGGCGCGGCCCCCGAACGGTTCATCGCGATCGCCCTGGAACGCTCGATCGAGCTGATCGTCGCCCAACTGGCCGTGCTCAAGGCCGGTGCCGCCTTCCTGCCGCTGGACCCGCGCTACCCGGCCGACCGGATCGGCTACATGCTCGACGACGCCCAGCCCGCCCTGGTCCTCACCAACACGGCACTCGCCGACGACCTCTTCACCGACAGCCCGCTCCCACGCCTGCTGATCGAAGAACTGGACACCACCGGCCACCCCGCACACGACCTCACCGACATCGCGACCACCCCCCGATCCGCCGCGTACGTCATCTACACCTCCGGCTCCACCGGCCGCCCCAAGGGCGTCGTCGTCACCCACACCGGCCTCGCCAGCATGGTGCAAAGCCAGCGCGAAAGCCTCGCCCTCACCCCCGACAGCCGCGTCCTGCTCTTCGCCTCACCCTCCTTCGACGCCGCCGTCTGGGAACTCGCCATGGCCCTGCTCACCGGCGCCCGCGCCGTCCTCGGCGACGCCGACCAACTCCTCCCCGGCCCCGCCCTCACCCAACTCATCGCCGACCAAGGCGTCACCCACCTCACCCTGCCGCCCACCGCCCTCGCCGTCCTCACCCCCGACGCCCTACCGCAAGGCGGCACCCTCGTCGTCGCCGGCGAAGCCTGCCCACCCGACCTCGTCGAGCACTGGTCCACCCGCCTGCGCATGGTCAACGCCTACGGCCCCACCGAATCCACCGTCTGCGCCAGCATGAGCACCCCCCTCCACGGCCGCGTCAACCCGCCCATGGGCCTACCCGTCACCAACACCCGCCTCTACGTCCTGGACGGCAACCTCCAACCCGTCCCCACCGGAGTCGTCGGCGAGCTCTACATCGCCGGCGCCGGCCTCGCCCGCGGCTACCTGGGCCGCCCCGACCTCACCGCCGAACGCTTCGTCGCCGACCCCTACGGAGCCCCCGGCACCCGCATGTACCGCTCCGGCGACCTCGTCCGCCGCCGCCCCGACGGCACCCTGGAGTACCAGGGCCGCGCCGACCACCAGGTCAAGATCCGCGGCTTCCGCATCGAACCCGGCGAAATCGAAGCCGTCCTCGCCCAGCACCCCAGCCTCGCCCAGTCCTTCGTCCTCGTCCGCGAAGACCGCCCCGGCGACCGCCGCCTCACCGGCTACGCCGTCCCCCACCCCCACCAGAGCACCGACCAAGCCACCCTGCGCGCCCACATCGGCGCCACCCTGCCCGACTACATGGTCCCCTCCGCCATCGTCCTCCTCGACGCCCTGCCCCTCACCACCAACGGCAAGGTCGACCGCAAGGCCCTGCCCGCCCCCGAGGCCGGCTGGCTCGGCGCCGGGCGGGCGCCCGCCACGCCCCGCGAGGAGCTGCTCTGCGGCCTGTTCGCCGATGTGCTCGGGCTGGAGAAGGTCGGCGTGGACGACAACTTCTTCGAGCTGGGCGGGCACTCGCTGCTGGCCAGCCGACTGGTCGCGGACCTGCGCGAACTGGTCGGCGAGGGCGAGGACATCGGCGTCCGCGCGGTGTTCGAGGCGCCCACCGTCGCCCGGCTCGCCGAGCGGCTCGACCGGGGCCCGGCCGCCGAGAGCTTCCCCGTCCTGCTGCCGATCCGCACCCGCGGCTCGCGCCCGCCGCTGTTCTGCGTCCACCCGGCGGCGGGCATCAGCTGGGTCTACACCGGGCTGCTGCGCCACCTCGACGCCGAGCAGCCGATCTACGGCCTCCAGGCGCCCGGCCTGGCCGACCCCACCGCGCACCCGGCCTCGATCGAGGAGCTGGCCCGGACCTACCTCGCGCAGATCCGCACCGTCCGCCCCGAGGGCCCGTACGCCCTGCTCGGCTGGTCCTTCGGCGGCGCCGTCGCCCACGCGATCGCCGCGCTGCTACGGCAACAGGGCCAGGAGGTACGGCTGTTGGCGCTACTGGACGCCTACCCGGGCAGCGGCGAGCCGGGGCCCGAGCAGTGGCGGGACGACCCGGCGCAGCTCGGGGTGATCCTGGACTCGCTCGGCCACCCGGCCGGGGAGATCACCGCCTGGCCCGCCGACGAGGACGGCTACGCCGCGCTCGTCCACGGCGGCGAGGGCCCGCTGGCCGGGCTCAGCGGCGCCGGAGTGGCCCGGGTGGTCTCGGTCTTCCAGGACAACGCCGAGCTGTCCCACGCGCTCCCGCTGCCCGGCTACGACGGCGACGCGGTGTTCTTCACCGCCGCCAAGGACCGGCCGGCCGACGCCCCCGACCCGGAGAGCTGGCGCCCGCACCTGGGCGGGCGGCTCGACGTCCACGAGGTGCCGAGCACCCACGGCGCGATGACGGGCGTCGAAGCGCTCGCCGTCATCGGCCCGGTGCTCGCCGCCCGCCTGGCTTCCTGACACCCGGCCGCCCCACCGACTCACCACCCCTACCGATCGCAGGCGACCGGCCTGCGCACAGCACCGCGGACCGCACCCGGTCCGCCCACGGAGAAACGGACACCACCATGACCATTCCCGACACCTGGCGCGGCATCACCCCGTCGCCGATCACCTCGACCGACGCCTACAACGGCTTCATCGCCGCGAACGTGATCTTCGCGCTGGACCGGATCGGCCTGCTGGAGGCGATCGGGCGCGGCGAGCCGCTCTCGGCCGCCGAGGCCACCGCCCAGGCCGGCGACACCACCAGGACCGAGGCCGTGCTGCGCGCCGCCGCCGACTACGGCTACCTCAAGGCCGACCGCGACGCCTACCTGCCCACCGAGGCCGGCATGGAGATCGCCGCCGCGCGCGGCTACTTCACCTGGGCCGTCGGCGGCTACCACGACGTGTTCGGCCGGGCCGGGCACCTGAGCGCCGGCACCCACCGCTACAACGAGGACGTCTTCCGCGACGAGGCGATGGTCGCCCTCGGCTCCGCCCAGTGCGACCAGTCGCTGTTCGCCGCGCAGCTGACCGACGTGCTCTCCGGCATCGACTTCCGCACCATCGCCGACCTGGGCTCCGGCACCTCCGCCCGGGTGCGCCGGGTGGTCTCCCAGCGCGAGGGCAGCCGGGGCCTGGGCATCGACATCAGCCGCCCGGCCACCGACATCGCCCGCCGGGACATCGTCGAGGCCGGGATGCAGGACCGGGTCACCGCCGTCCGCGCGGACGTGCTGGGCCTGCTCGGCACCCAGATCGACAACGACGCCGAGGCCGCCGAGGTGGCCGAGGTCGACACCGTGATGAGCTTCTTCCTGCTGCACGACCTGCTGGCCGACCCGAGCACCCGCTCCTCGATCTTCACCCGGATGCGGGAGGCCTTCCCGAAGGCCCGCACCTTCGTCCTCGGCGACACCATGCTGCGCGACCCGGGCACCTCCGACGGCGCCCAGCCGGTCTTCTCGGTCGGCTTCGAGCTGGCCCACGCGATGATGGGCGTGCCGCTGCACACCAAGGCCACCTACGAGCGGCTGTTCACCGACGCCGGCCTGCGGATCGACCGGGTCGAGGCGCTGGCCACCCCGCACTCCTGGCTCTACGTCCTCCAGGCCGACTGATGGCCGCCCCGGAGTCCGCCAGACACCTGCTGGCGCAGAACGAGCACCCGTACCCGCCGCTGCCGTCCGTGCTGGCCGCGCTGGCCGAGGCCGGTGCCGACCTGCACCGCTACCCGGACTTCCGTCCGGAGCGGTTCGCCGGGATCGTCGCCGACTGGCAGGGCGTCCCGGCCGGCCAGGTCGTGGTCGGCCACGGCTCGGCGGGCGTGGCGCTCGACCTCTTCCACGCGGTGGTCGAGCCCGGCGACAACGTGGTGCACTCACAGCCCTGCTTCGACGCGTACCCGATGTTCTGCGAGATCGCCCGGGCCGAGGCCCGGCCGGTCCCGCTCGGCCCGGACGCCCGGCACGACCTGGCGGCGGTGGCCGGGCGGATGGACGAGCGCACCCGGATCGTCGTGCTGTGCAACCCGCACAACCCGACCGGCACGGTCTACTCCTGGGCCGAGCTGACGGAGTTCTTCCGCCGGGTGCCGGCCACCGCGCTGATCCTGCTGGACGAGGCGTACGTGGACTTCGCCCTGGACTGGCGGGCCCCGGACGTGCCGGACCGGATCGCCGAGTGGCCGAACCTGGTGGTGCTGCGGACGCTGTCCAAGTCGCACGGCCTGGCCGCGCTGCGGATCGGCTACGCGCTGGCGGCGGAGCCGGTGGCCCGGCGGGTACGGGACCACCAGGTGCCGTACGCGGTGAACCGGCTCCAGGAGGCGGCCCTGGTGGCCGCCGTCGCCGCCGAGGACGAGATGGCCCGGCGGATCGCCGGGATCGCCGCCGAGCGGGAGCGCACCGGGGCCGAACTGCGGCGCCTGGGCTGGGCGGTGGCGCCCAGCGCGACCAACTTCCTGTGGGTCGAAGCTCCCGGCGACCACGCCCCGCTGCGCGCGGAGCTGGAGCGCCTGGGCGTGGCCGTCCGCTACTACCCCGGCCAGGGCGTCCGGATCGCCATCGGCGAGAAGGACGCCAACGACGCGGTGATCAAGGGCTTCACCGCCGTCAGGCCCTGACCCACCCGCACGCCCCCGCACACCCGCACACCCCGAAGCGCCGTCGGCGCAGCGAAGGAACCGCCATGCACCCGCTGTTGGCCCGCCCGGAGTTCCGGCACTACCTCGCCGGGCAGACCCTGTCCGTCCTCGGCGACAGCGCCCTCTCCATCGCCCTCGGCATCTGGGCCAAGGTGCTGACCGGCAGCAACTCCGCCGCCGGGCTGGTGCTGTTCTGCTTCTCCGCGCCGCTGCTGCTGCTCCCGCTGGGCGGCCTGCTCGCCGACCGGGTCCGCCGCAAGCCGCTGCTGGTCGGGGTCAACCTGGCGGTGGCGGTGTCGCTGCTGCCGCTGCTGCTGGTCGACGGCCCGGACACGGTCTGGATCATCTACTGCACCGCCACGGTCTGCGGTCTGGCCGGGGCCGTCCTGGCCCCGGCCCAGAGCGCGCTGCTGCGCGGCATCCTGACGGAGCGTCAAGACTTCGGCGCGGCGGCCGGGTTGACCCAGAGCGCCCGAGCCGGCACCACCCTGGTGGCGCCGCTGCTCGGCTCGGGCCTCTACGGCTGGTTCGGCGGGCACGCGGTGGCACTGGCCGACCTCGGCGTGCTGCTGCTGGCGGCGCTGAGCTTCCTCACCCTGCGGGTCGAGGAGGTCAAGCCGGAGCCCTCGGGCCGGCGGTGGCGCACCGAGGTGCTGGCGGGCTTCGTCCACCTGCGCGCCTCGGTCGGGCTGCGGCCGCTGGTGGCGGCCACCGCCGCCGCCGGCTTCGTGCTGAGCCTGCTCCAGCCGGTGCTGTTCGCGCTGACCCAGCACGGGCTGCACCGCTCGCCGCAGTTCCTCGGCGTGCTGGAGACCACCGAGGCCGTCGGCGCGCTGTGCGGCTCGGTGATCGGCGGCCTGCTGATCGGCCGGCTCGGTCCGCGCCGCACCGTCATGGCCGGCTCGGCGGTGTTCGGCCTGGGGACCGTCCTGCTGCTCGCCCCGTCCCTGTACGTGGTGGAGGCCGGGCTGGTGATCACGGGCGCCGGCATCCCGGCCGCCCTGGTCGGCCTCGCCACCGCCGCCCAGGCGTCCACCCCGCCGCAGCTGATGGGGCGCGCCCAGGCGGCCGTCAACCTCTCGCTGACCGCCCCGCAGGCGCTGGCCGTCGGCGTCGGCTCCGCCCTGGTGGCCGCCCTGGACTTCCGGATGGTGCTGGGCGTGATGGTGGTCGGCGCGCTGCTCGCGGCCGCCCACCTGATCGGCAAGCCGGAGGCACCGACCGAGCCCCCGCAGGCCGGACCCGAGGGCCCGGCCGAGCCGGAGGACGCCAAGGACCTCCAGCCCACCTGAGCGGCACCCACCCTCTCGAACCTCCCGGACGCACCGCGCGTCCGTTCACCCGAGCACCCCACGGCACCCTCCCGTCCTCCTCAACGAGAGAGCTTCTGATGACCGACCGTTCCTCTCCCGCCGTCACCCCGATCCCCGTCGAACTGGACCACGTCGAGTTCTACGTGGCCGACCTGAACACCGAGACCACCCGGCTGACCGGGGAGTACGGCTTCGAGCTGCTCGTCCCGCCGACCGAGCGCGGCGAGGCGGCCGAGCGCGGCCTCTCGGCGCTGGTCGGCCAGGCCTCCATCCGGCTGCTGCTCACCCAGCCGCTGGCGGCCGGTCACCCGGCCACCGGCTACCTGGCACGGCACGGCGACGGCGTGGCCGCCCTCGGCCTGCGGGTGCCGGACGCCGCCGAGGCGTACCGGACGCTGACCGGGCGGGGCGCCGCCGCGCTGCGCCCGCCGCTGGCCGAGGACGGCTGCGTCACCGCGGTGGTCGACGCCTTCGGCGACGTGGTGCACACCCTGATCGAGCGCGGCCAGGGCGCCCCCGCCGGCCGCATCCCCGGCCTGCCGGACCCGGCCCCGCTGACCGGCGCGGGCGAGGTCGGCCTGCGCTCCGTCGACCACTTCGCGGTGCTGCTGCCGTACGGCGAGCTGCGCTCCACCGAGCGCCGCTACCGGGAGGTCTTCGGCTTCCGGACCATCTTCGAGGAGCGGGTCGAGGTCGGCGCGCTCGGCATGGACTCGGCGGTCGTGCAGAGCGCCGACCACAGCGTCACCCTCACCCTGATCGAGCCGCTGGCCGCGGACGCGGGCGGCCAGATCGCCTCCTTCCTGACCGGCCACGGCGGCGCCGGGGTGCAGCACGTCGCCTTCGCCGCCGAGGACGCCGTGCACTCGGTGGCCACCATGGCCGAGCGCGGCGTGCCGTTCCTGCGCACCCCGCAGACCTACTACGACGCGCTGCCCGGCCGGCTGACGCCGCTGCGGCACTCCTTCGACCAGCTGCGCGAGCTGAACCTGCTGGTCGACCAGGACCACGACGGCCAGCTGTTCCAGATCTTCACCCGCTCCCAGCACCCGCGGAACACCTTCTTCTTCGAGGTGATCGAGCGCATCCGGGCCCGCAACTTCGGCAGCAACAACATCCGCGCCCTCTACGAGGCCGTGGAGCTCCAGCGCAACTCCAGCGAAGTGGCCGGATGAGCCCCGACATCCGTACCGAACCCGCCGCCGACGGACGCCCGGCGCTGTGCGTCGAGGAGTACGCCGAGCGGGCCCGGGCCGTCCTCGCGCCCGAGGTCTGGGAGTGGCTGGAGGGCGGCGCCGAGCGCGAACTGACCCTCGCCGCCAACCGGAGCGCCTTCGACCGGGTGGGCCTGGTGCCCCGAGTGCTGGCCGACGTCAGCACCCGGGACACCAGCGCCACCCTGGTGCGCAGCCGGGCGGCCCTGCCGGTGGCGGTGGCACCCGTCGCCTACCACCGGCTGTTCCACCCCGAGGGCGAGCTGGCCTCGGCCCGCGCCGCGGCCGCGGCGGGGGTGCCGTTCACCGTCGGCACGCTCAGCAGCGTCGGCTTCGAGGAGCTGGCCGGCACCGGGGCCACGCTCTGGTTCCAGCTGTACTGGCTGCGCGACCGCGGCCGGCTGCTCGACCTGGTGAAGGCGGCCGAGGCGGCGGGCAGCGAGGCCCTGGTCGTCACCGCCGACGTGCCGTACATGGGCCGCCGGCTGCGCGACGCCCGCAACGCCTTCGCGCTGCCCGGACACGTGCGCGCCGTGCTGCTGGAGGACGGCGCCGCCGGGCGGGCGCACGAGTCCACCGCCGCCGTCTCGGCGGTGGCCGCCCACACCGCCGAGCTGCTCTCCCCCGGCGTCACCTGGAGCGACCTGGAGTGGCTGCGCGGACAGACCGGACTGCCGCTGGTGGTCAAGGGCGTGCTCGATGCGGCGGACGCCCGACGGGCCGCCGACCTGGGCGCCGCCGCGGTGGTGGTCTCCAACCACGGCGGCCGCCAACTCGACCGCGCCGTACCTGCGTTGACCGCCCTGCCGACCGTCGCCGAGGCGCTGGCCGGCCGCGACTGCCAGGTGCTGATGGACAGCGGGGTGCGCGGCGGCTCGGACGTGCTGACCGCGCTGGCCCTCGGCGCCGCCGGGGTGCTGCTCGGGCGCCCGCTGATCTGGGGCCTGGCGGCCGGCGGCGAGGCGGGCTGCACCGAGGTCCTCGACCTGCTCGCCACCGAGCTGCGGCACGCGCTCGGCCTCGCCGGCTGCGCCGACCTGCGGGCCGCCGCCCGGCTGCGCACCACCACCCTGCCCCGCACCACCTGGAGCACTCCGTGACCACCGACGACCTGCTGCTCGCGGGCCTGCACACCTCCCTCGCCGACCCGGCGATGACCTCGATGAACCTGCTCAACGAGATCTCCATCCGCTACCCGGAGGCGGTCTCCTTCGCGGCCGGCCGCCCGGCCGAGCAGTTCTTCGACCTGGCCGACGTCCACCGCCACCTGGACCGCTACCTGGACCACCTGCGCACCGAGCGCGGGCTGAGTGAGGAACAGGCCCGCCGCCAGGTGCTCCAGTACGGCCGGACCAAGGGGATCATCCACGACCTGATCGCCGCCCACCTGGCGACCGACGAGGGCATCGAGGTGCCCGCCGAGTCGATCGTGGTGACGGTGGGCTGCCAGGAGGCGATGTTCCTGGTGCTGCGGGCGCTGCGCCGCGGCCCCGAGGACGTGGTGCTGGCCGTCTCCCCCACCTATGTGGGGCTGACCGGCGCCGCCCTGCTGGCCGACCTGCCGGTACGGGCGGTGGCCGACGGCCCGGACGGCGTGGACCTCGCCGACCTGCGCCGCCGACTGTCCGCCGCCCGGGCCGAGGGGCTGCGCCCGCGGGCGCTCTACCTGGTGCCGGACGTGGCCAACCCGAGCGGGGCCAGCCTGCCGCTGGAGCTGCGCCGGGAGCTGCTGGCGCTGGCCGCCGAGGAGGACTTCCTGCTGCTGGAGGACAACCCGTACTGCGTCTTCGCCGGCGACGAGCGGCTGCCCTCGCTCAAGGCGCTGGACACCGAGCGCCGGGTGGTCCACCTGGGCTCCTTCGCCAAGACGGCCCTGCCCGGCGCCCGGGTCGGGTACGTGGTGGCGGACCAGCTGGTGGCGGACGGGCAGGGCGCCACCACGCTGTTCGCCGACCTGCTCGGCATGATCAAGAGCATGACCACGGTGAACACCTCGCCGATCGCCCAGGCGGTGATCGGCGGCGCGCTGCTGGAGCACGGCCACAGCCTGCGGGCCGCCAACGCCGAGGTGGCCGCGCTCTACCGGCGCAACCTGGCACTGGTGCTGGAGGGGCTGGCCAAGCGCTTCCCGCCCGGCAGCGGAGTGACCTGGAACGAGCCGCGCGGCGGGTTCTTCCTGGTGGTCACGGTGCCGTGCGTGGTGGACGACGCGCTGTTGGAGCGCTCGGCCTCGGAGTTCGGGGTGATCTGGACCCCGATGTCGCACTTCTACCCGGGCGCCGGCGGGGAGCACCAACTGCGGCTGTCCGTCAGCCAGGTCGACCCGGCGACCGTCGACCAGGGCCTGGACGGGCTGGCCGCGCTGCTCGCCGCGCGGGCCTGATCCACCGGCGGAGGGGGCGCTCCCGTCCCAAGGGCCGCTCCCTCCGCCGGTGACGGTGCGCTTCGATCCGGCGACGGTGGGCAGTCTCCGGGTGCACGCATCGCACCCGCCCGAGGAGGACGCATGCCGCACCACGAGGACCACCGCCCGGACGAGGACCTGCGGCAGTCGGCCGCCTTCCTCGTCGACGAGGCGCTCGGCTTCGTCTTCCCCGCCGCCCTGCGCGCCGCCGCAGACACCGGGGTCGCCGACGCCCTCGCCGCCGGCCCCGCCACCCCCGCCGAACTCGCCGCCGCCACCGGCACGGACGCCGACACCCTGTACCGGGTGCTGCGCCTGCTCGCCACCCGGAACGTGGTCACCGAGGACGAGCAGGGCCGCTTCACCCTGACCGAGGCCGGGCAGGCGCTGCGCGGCGACGTCCCGTACTCCGTCCGCGACGCCGTGCTCATGCTCACCGACCGCACCTTCTGGCTGCCGGCCGGGCGGATGGCGCACTGCCTCACCGAGGGCGGCTCGGCCTTCGACGCCTCCTTCGGCATGCCCTTCTTCGACCACTTCGCCCAGGACGAGCGGACCGCCGCCGTCTTTCACGTGGGCATGGCGGCGATGTCCGAGACGGAGAACGCGGCCATCGCGGCCGCCTTCGAACTCCCCGACAGCGGAACGGTGGTGGACGTCGGCGGCGGCCACGGCGGCCTGCTGCGGGAGGTGCTGCGACGGGGCCCCGGGCTGCACGGCGTGCTGTACGACCGGGCCCATGTGCTGGCCGGCCACCGGCTGGACGGCGACAAGGAGATCGCCGACCGCTGGAGCACCGCGGAGGGCGACTTCTTCACCTCCGTCCCCACCGGTGACGTCCTGCTGCTCAAGCGGATCACCCACGACTGGGACGACGAGCAGTGCGTCACCGTGCTGAGCCACTGCCGCCGCGCGCTGCGCCCCGGCGGCCGGGTCCTGGTCCTGGACGCGGTCGTCCCCCGGGACAACGCGCCCCACCAGGCCAAGGCCATGGACCTGTTGATGATGACCTCGCTCACCGGCCGCGAGCGCACCGAGGCGGACTTCGCGCAGCTGCTCGGCCGGGCCGGTCTGCGGCTGTCCCGGGTGCTGCCGACGCCGACCGTGCTCTCCGTGGTCGAAGCGGTCATGGAGAATTGACCGTCCGTCGATTCCGACCCACCGGGGGATGCAGCAGATGACCGAGCGCTTCGCCGTCCTGGACGAGCTGGCCGCGCAGTGGGGGCTGAGCGGCCTCGAACTCGTCGGCCAGGGCCTGGAGTTCACCGTCTTCCGGGCGCGGGGGCGGGACGGCGGTCCGGTCGCCGTCCGGCTCGCGCACCGGCGCTTGGACTCCAACGCCAATGACCCGCACCTGGACACCCGCGATCTGCTGGTCCAGGAGCACGCCATCGCCCGGCACCTGGCCGCCCACGGCCTTCCGGTCGCCCGGGCCCGGGAGGTGATCCTCTCCGACCGGCCCGGAGCCCCGGACGTGCTGCTCTCCGACTACGTCGAGGACGACGGCTCACCGCTGGACTCCCACGCCCTGGGGCAACTCCTCGCCCGGCTGCACCGGGTGCCTCCGCCGCGACTGCGGCCGGTCGCGGCGGAGGGCGGCAGCACGGCGGAGGCGATCGCCGCCCGGACGGCCCGCCGCTGGGCCGAGGTCGGCCGGCACGTCGACGACTGGCCCGAGCCGCCGGCCGCCAGGCTCCTCGCCCGGCACCTGGCCGGCCTCACCGAGGGCGGCCTGCTCCACCTGGACGTCCGCAGCTCCAACATCCGCCGCTCCCACGGGCGCACCACCGCCCTGCTGGACTGGTCGAACGCCCTGCTCGGCACCCCCGCCCTGGAGTTCGGCCGGCTGGCCGAGTACGCCCGCTACCCGGAGAACGACCTGGACCTCGCCGCGCTGCGGGCCGGCTACGCGAGCCTCGCCCCCGCACCCGCCGAGGACGACCCCTGCCTGCTGGTCTGCCGCCTGGACGCCGCCCTGATGCTCGCCAACGTCTTCCTCTCCGAGGCCGCCGACCCCACCCGCGGCCCGGCGGCCGCCGTCCACGCCCGGGAGCTGGCCGAGCGGATCGCCCGGCTGTGACGCCGGTGCGCCGACGCGCGATCAGCCACTCCCGGGCGGCGGACGGCCGCGTTCCGGTCGATCGTCCGGCGCGGGGGGTTGACGGCCAAATTGGTCTATGCCACTTTCTGATCGCGCGGCCCCGCCACCGCACGTTCTCCAGGTGCAACCGGGCTCCCCTCCGCCGGTGCCGCGTGCCGTCCCCCACGTCAGGAGAGGAACCCCCATGAGCACCCGAACCAGCCGTCGGCGCCCCCGCGTCCGCGCGGCGCTCGCCACCGCCGTCGCCGCCGGGCTCGGCGCCGCCCTGCTCGGCACGGCCGTACCGGCCGCCGCCGCCGCTGGAGAGTCGCTCGCCGTGCAGTACCGCAACGGCGGCGGCGGCAGCGCCGAGGCCGCGCCCTGGCTCAAGGTCGTCAACACCGGCGCCGCGCCCGTCGCCCTGAAGCAGGTCACGCTGCGCTACTACTTCAAGGCCGACGCCCCCTCCGCCGTCTACCGCTTCGCCTGCGACTGGGCCGTCCGGGGCTGCGCCAATGTCACCGGCACCTTCGGCACCATCGCCGAACCGGGCGCGGCCGCCGACCGCTACCTGGAGGTCGGCTTCACCGCGGGCGCCGGCACCCTGGCCCCGGGGGCGAGCAGCGGGGACCTGCGACTGCGCTTCCACCGCGCGGACTGGCAGTCCGTGGACCAGGCCGACGACTACTCCTTCGGCGCCGCCCAGAGCGGGTACGGCGACTGGGCGAAGGTCACCGCCGGCGTCGACGGCGTAACGGTCTGGGGCACCGCCCCGACCGCGCCGAGCGTCCCGTCCGGCCCGGTGCTCTTCGACGACTTCGACTACACCGGCCACGACGACCCGGCGCTCGCCGCCCACGGCTGGAGCGCGCGCTCCGGCGGCGGCGGGCCGGGCGTGTGGGGGGCGAGCTGGGCGCCCGAGAACGTCACCTTCGCCAAGGAGTCCGGCAACGGGGTGATGACGCTGCGGACCACCACCGCCGGGACGGCGGACTCCACCCGGCAGAGCGAGTTCCACAGCGAGGCCATGAAGTTCCGCTACGGCACGTACGCCGCCCGGGTCCGCTTCGCCGACGCCCCGGCGGCCGGCCCCGACGGCGACCACGTGGTGCAGAGCTTCTTCGCGATCAACGACCTCACGGCCCCGATGGCCAAGGACTACTCCGAGTACGACTTCGAGTACCTGCCGAACGGCGGCTGGGGCGAGACCTCGAACATCTTCTTCACCACCTCGTGGGACACCTACGGCCCCGAGGGATCGGTCAACCAGTACACCACCAGCCGCGGTTCGTTCGCCGGCTGGCACGACCTCGCGCTGACCATCGACGACGGCGGCATCGTCTACTACGTCGACGGGGTCGAGTTCGCCCGCCACGACACCCGCTACCTGCCCGAGCGGCCGATGGTGATCGCCTTCAACCAGTGGCTCACCGACCTGGCCGGCCACACCGGCACCGAGGCGCGCTCCTACGAGGAGCAGGTGGACTACGTCCTGCACGTCAAGGACCGGGTGCTGACGCCCGCCCAGGTCGGCGCGGCCGTCGCCGGCTACCGCGCCGCGGGGGTGACCTTCACCGACACCGTCCCGGCGTCCTGAGCTCCGGGCTCTGAGCCCGCCTCGTCATCACGCGACGAGGCGGGCTCCCCGGCTCAGTGGCGGTACCGCGCGGCCGGGTGGCTGTCCGGCAGGTCCCGCCCGGCGGCGCCGGTCAGCCGCTCGCGCAGCGACTCGCCCGGCGCGTACTCGCCGCGGAACAGGCCGCGGGAGCGCAGGATCGGCAGCACCGACTCGACGAACTCGGTGGTGGAGGCCGGCTGCACGACGGGCGAGAGCAGGAAGCCGTCCAAGTCGGCGCCCTCGGCCAGGGCGCAGAGCTCGTCGGCGATCTCCTCCGCGGTGCCGACCACCGGGCGGGCGCCGACGCCGTGGGTGTGCCAGTCGGCGAGCACGTCGCCGACGGTCTGTCCGGCGAACCGGGCGACCTGGGTCTGCGACAGCTCGGTGGACAGCTCCGACATCGGGGTGTCCGGCGCGTACGAGGACAGGTCCAGGCCGGTGAACATGGCGTAGCTGGCGACGGCGACCTCCGGGCGCTGGGCGTCCAGGACGCGCCGCCAGCGGCGCTCGGCGTCCGCGGTGGTGGCCCCGACCACGCAGGAGAACGCCGACATCACCTTGACCTCGTCGGCCCGGCGGCCGGCCTTCACCGCCTCCTCGCGGATCGCCGCGGTGTGCCCGGCCAGCTGCCCCACCGGGCCGCTGCCGATGAACATGCACTCGCCGTGCCGCCCGCCGACCCGCCGCCCGGCCGGGGAGGCGCCGGCCTGGAACAGCACCGGGGTGCCCTGCGGGGAGCGGGCGGTGTTGCCGTAGCCGTGCGAGCGGAAGTACGGGCCCTCGTGCTCGACCGGGTGCACCTTCGCCGGGTCGGCGAACCGGCCGGCCTTGTCCTTCTCCAGGGCGCCGGGCTCCCAGGCGCCCTCCCAGTACTTGTAGACCAGATCGAGGAAGTCCTCGGCCATCTCGTACCGGGCGTCGTGCGCCACCATCTCCATGCCGAAGGCCTTGACGGCCGTGTCGGCGGTGCCGGTGGTCACGATGTTCCAGCCGAGCCGGCCGCCGGAGAGCTGGTCCAGGGTGGCCAGCCGGCGGGCGAACGCGTACGGCGGCTCGACCAGCACCGAGCCGGTCACCACCAGGCCCAGGTCGGTGGTGCTCGCCAGCAGCGCCGAGGCGATCACGAACGGGTCCAGGCGCGGCAGGTCGAGGGACTCCTCGGTGGCGATCGGCGGGCGGACGCCGTCGATCTCCGACCAGCCCCAGGCGTCGGCCAGGAAGAGGAAGTCCAGCTTGGCGTCCTCGCAGATCCCGGCGATCTCGCGCCAGTAGCCGAGGGTGTCGAACAGGTGCCGGCGGCTGTCCGGGTGGCGCCAGGTGGCGGTGCCGCTCGCGTTGGTCTGGGCGTTGTCGAACAGGCCGAGCCTGAGGTTCCGCATGGGGTGTCCTCCGTTGGACCGGGGGTGCGGGGGCGTGGGGCGCCGGGGCGCGTCAGGGGGCGGCGTCGAGCTGCGCCGCGGTCGGCATGGCGCACTGGGCGCCGAGGCCGGTGACGGCCAACGAGGCGGCCCGCACGGCCCGTTCGGCGGCGGCGAGCAGGTCGGCGCCCCGGGCGAGGGAGTCGGCCAGGGCGCCGCAGAAGGTGTCCCCCGCGCCGACGGTGTCGACGGCCTCCACGGCCGGGGCCGGCAGGTGCACGGCCGGAGCGTCCGGACGTACGACCAGCGCCCCGTCCGCGCCGAGCGTCACCACCACGGCCCGGCAGGGCAGCGCGGCCCGTGCCAGCAGCTCCCGCGCCCCGGCCGGCCCGACGGGCGGCTGGGCCCCGAGCAGGGTGGCGAGTTCGCCGAGGTTGGGCACCAGCACGTCGACGGCGGCCAGCACCTCCGGGGCCGGCGGCCTGGCCGGGGCCGGGTTGAGGACGACCACGGCGCCCTGCTCCCGGGCCCGCAGCACGGTGGCGGCGACCACCTCGGCGGCGATCTCGTGCTGCACCAGGACCACCTCCCCGGCCGAGCGGACCAGTCGCCGCGGCAGGTCGGCGACGGACAGCTCGGCGTTGGCGCCCGGATTGACCACGATGGTGTTCTCCCCGGCCCGGTCGACCACCACCGAGGCGATCCCGGTGGCGCTCTCCGGCGCCGTGCGCACCGCCCCGACGTCCACCCCCTCGGCGGCCAGCGACCGCAGGACGGCCTCGGCGTCCGCGCCGACCCGGGCGATCAGCCGCACCCGGGAGCCCAGCCGGGCCGCCGCGACGGCCTGATTGGCGCCCTTGCCGCCGACGCCCTCCACGAAGCCCCGGGCGAGCACGGTCTCACCGGGCCGCGGCAGCTCCTCCACGGTCAGGACGAGGTCGCGATTGACCGAACCGACGACGGTGACGACTGGCTCGCGCACTGGCATCCGCACTCCCTGGAAGATCGATCTCCACACACTAGCGTCGGGGTAGAGGCGAAAGGCGCGTCTCAGCCGCGGTGGCGGGCGCCCGACCGGCGGCGCGCCCGGACCAGGAACCAGCGGGCGACGGCCAGCGCCGCCACCACCACGACGCCCTTGGACACCCAGCCGCCGTACTCCTCCACCAGGTGCCAGTTGTCGCCCAGCCAGTACCCCAGCAGCACGAACACGGTGTTCCAGATCAGGCTGCCGGCGGCGGTCATGACCGTGAAGGCCGGCAGCGGCATGCGCTGGATCCCGGCCGGTACGGAGATGAGGCTGCGCACCACCGGCACCATGCGGGCGATGAGGACGGCCTTGCGGCCGTGCCGCTGGAACCACGCGTCCGCCTTGTCGATCTCGTGGGCGCTGATGAGCGGGATGCGGGCCGCGAGTGCGCGGGTCCGGTCCAGGCCCAGGAGAGCGCCCGCGGCGTAGACGATCCAGGAGCCGACGACGGAGCCGATCGTGGTCCAGACGATGACGGCCGGCAGGCTCAACCTGCCCTGCCCGGCCGCGAACCCGGCGACGGGGAGGATGATCTCGCTGGGAATGAACGGCAGCACGGTGTCGACCAGGTTGGTCAGGCCGGCGCCCACGGCACCGAGTGTGGTCATGACGTCGACGGCCCATCCGGCGATGCCGCCCGCGGGCTCGGCGGAGGCGGAGGCGGAGGCGGCAAGCGGGGCGGTGGCAAGCGGGGCGGTGGCCAAGGTTGTGATCATGCCGTTCACGCTAGGAGCCGGGCCGGGCCGTCACCATGCGGTCAACCGTCCGGCCACCCTGCGGTTTTCCGCAGGTGCCGACCGCGCGAACGGGACCGGGCCGGCGCTCCCCCGCGAGGGGGAACACCGGCCCGGCCGCCGGATCCCGAGCGGACTCAGCCGCGGACCTCCCGGGCCAGCGCGGCCACCCGTTCCACCGTGGGCTCGGCCAGCAGCTTGGGCAACTCGGCCATGAACGCGGCTTCCTGATCCTTCGTCAGCAGCTCGCGACAGACCGCCGCAAGCATGCCGAGCAGCGACACCGAGTCCCCGCCGAGATGGTGGAAGTCGGACTGGGCCTCCAGCCGGGAGCGCTCCGCGCCCAGGGTGCGCGCCCAGATGTCGGCCACCGCCTCCTCGGTCGGGTCCATCGGCGCGGCGGACTCCGACCCGCCGGACGCGGCGGCGGGAGACTCCGCGGCGAACGGGTCCGGCAGCGCCTTGGCGTCGACCTTGCCGCTCACCGTGTAGGGCAGCTCCGACACCATCATGATGGCGGCGGGGACCATGTACGAGGGCAGCACCCCGGCCAGGCGCTCGGTCAACTCCTCCGGCGTGACGGCCGAGTCGGTCAGCGCGTAGCCGTACAGCGCCTTGCCCGACTGCCCGGGGCGGCTGCGGGCGACGACCACGGCCCGGTCCACCGACGGGTGGTCCTCCAGGGCCTGGGCGACCTCGGCCGGCTCCACCCGGTGGCCGCGCACCTTGACCTGGTCGTCGATCCGCCCGACGCACTCGATCTCGCCGGAGGGCAGCACCCGGGCCAGGTCGCCGGTGCGGTAGACCCGGCTGCCGTCGGCGAGGTGGACGAAGCGCTCGCGGTCGAGCTCGGGGCGCCCGAGGTAGCCGCGGGCGAGCTGGACGCCGCCCAGGTACATCTCACCGGTCTCGCCGGGGGCGACGAACCGGCCGTCCGCGTCGAGCAGGTGCACCGTGGTGTTGTCCGCGGGCAGCCCGATCGGCACCACGGCGTGGCCGGCGTCCCGTTCGGCGTCGAAGGTGTGCGCGGTGCACCCGATGGTGGCCTCGGTCGGCCCGTACTCGTTGATGATCCGGCACTCGGGCCCGAACATCCGCTGGGCCCGGGCGGCGACCTCCACCCGCAGCTGCTCGCCGATCACGATCACCGTGCGGAACCCGGTGGGCGACAGGTCGAGCTGCCCGATCAGGTCGAGGTGGGAGGGGGTCAGGTTGAGCGCGTTGGCGCCGGACTCCTCCAGCAGCTTGCCCAGCGAGAAGTGGTTCGGGTCCTCCGGCATCAGGATCACCCGGCCGCCCGCCAGCAGCGGCAGGAAGACGGAGGTGCCGGTGACGTCGAAGGACGGCGAGGTGACCAGCGGCAGCCGGGTGTCGGCGTCGACGTCGAAGGCGCGCAGGCCCCAGTGGACGTAGTTGACCAGGTTGCGGTGCTCGATCTGCACGCCCTTGGGCCGCCCGGTGGAGCCCGAGGTGTAGATGATGTACGCCAGGTCCTCGGGGGCGGGGGTGACGTCCTGCCAGTCCTCGGGGGCGGCGCCCTCCACGGCGAGCTCGTCCAGGATCAGCGGCTCGCAGCCCGCCGGGACGCACTCGCGCAGGTCGTAGGGCCGCTCCAGCAGGCAGTGGGTGCTGCCCGCGTCGCTCAGCAGGTCGGCGATGCGCGCGTCCGGGTGCCGGATGTCCAGCGGGAGGTAGCAGGCGCCGGCCCGCAGCACGCCCCACACCGCGGCGATCGCGGCCACGGTGCGGCCGGCGAGCAGTCCGACGACGTCGCCGGGGCCGATGCCCCGGGCGCGCAGCTCGGCGGCGACGGCGTCCGCGCGGCGGCTCAGCCGCGCGTAGCTGACCTCGCCCTCGGGGCCGCTGAGCGCGATCCGCTCCGGCGTGCGCTCGACCTGCTCCCGGAACAGCTCGACGACCGAGCGCCGGGAGGGCAGTTCACGCTCGGTGCGGTTGCCCTCCCACTGCCGGTTGGCGCGCGGGGAGAGGGCTTCCTCGATGGTGTCCAGCACGGCTTCGGCCCGCGCGGCCAGGCCGGGGCCGTCGTGCCAGGCGACGGTGACCTCGGTGCGGCCCGCGCTCTCCAGCAGGTTGACCTCCAGCGGGCCCCCGGGCCCGGTGGTGCCCAGCGGGTAGACCGCGTCCGCCCGGAAGTCCCCGGCGCGGAAGTCGTCCAGCGCGACGTTGCCCATGTGGGAGACGTAGGCCAGGCTGTTGTACTGGTTCTTCCTGGTCGCGACGAAGTCGATCCCGGCGTTGACCAGGCGCATCACCGGCAGCGGCGTGCGCAGGATCGAGTCCGGGAACTGTGCGGCCAGTTCGGCGTCCGAGGCGAGCATGGTGAGCAGCCGCTGCTGCACCTCCTGCCAGCCGTCGCCGGGCTGGACGTGCAGCTGGACCGCGCGGGCCAGCGAGGCGGTGGAGCGCAGGTCCGGACGGTGCCGGCGCAGGTCGACGGGGACGAAGAAGCGCCCGCGCCCGGAGCCGTACGACGTCGCCAAGGCCGCAGCCACCTTGGCGGTCGCCGCCGGGTGGCGGCCGTCCACGGCGCGTCGGCGCCAGAGCACACCGGAGGAGCCCGGGGCGCGGCGGCCGAGCAGCGGCGGCCACTCCAGCTTCGGGTTGGGCTGGGCCGGCGGCAGGCCGTCCGGCCGGTCGAGCCCGTGGATCAGTTCGCTGTCGTTGAGCCGGGAGTCCGCGCCCAGCGGCTCCTCCCCGCGCAGCACCCGGAACACGTCCGCGGCCCACTGGAGCAGGCCGCGCCCGTCGGTGATGCCGTGGAAGGCGCGGAACACGACGGTGGAGCGCGCGCCGGGGAGGAGCAGCACCTCGCAGGCCCGGCGGCTCGCGTCCAACGGCCGTTGCAGGGCGGGCGATCGGAGCAGGTCGCCGGCGGCGTCGAGCACGGTGACGGACGGCGCCGTGCCGCGGTCCACCCAGCGCTTGCCCTGGCGGACCAGCCGCATCCCGGGGGATGCCTGCGCGGCCTTGTCGACCGCACGTGTCAGTTGATCGCGCGTCAGCTCTCCTTCGCCCTCGACCACATGGGCCACGCAGTGTCCGGGCCCCATGGCCAGGAACACCCACTCCATGGGCGAGACGGCCCGGCCATACGGCAGGGTTTCGGACGGCGACGGCGCGGGTAGTGAGCCACCGCCGGGTTGAGTACTCAAGATGTGATCACACTCTCTTCATGGCCCGGTCAACATCACCGCGCGCGGCCAAGTAGCATGTGGGCAGCCGCGCGTGACGATGTGGGCCCGCCCCTGTGCTGGGCCCGCCCCGCTCGGCTTGCACCGGACGCTATGACCTCGCACCGGACCCGAGTACCCCTTACCCCCCCTAAGTACAGCCGGTGTTCAGCTCGACACGCCGAAGCCGTGAACCGCCGTGCCCTGTCCGGCCGTTCGGCCGTTCCGCCGTTCCGCCGGACAGGGCACGGGGTCCTCGCTCAGGCGTTGAGGTAGGCGAGCACCGCCAGGACCCGTCGGTTGCTGTCGCTGTCCGGCGGCAGCATCAGCTTGCCGAAGATGTTCGAGATGTGCTTGGCCGCCGCGCCCTCGGTGATGAACAGGCGTTGCGCGATGGCCGTGTTGGAGCAGCCCTCGGCCATCAGCTCCAGCACGCTGCGCTCCCGGGCGGTGAGCGCGCCGAGCGGTTGGTCCCGCGCGTGGCTGACCATCAGCTGGGCGACCACGGCCGGGTCCATCGCGGTGCCGCCGGCGGCGACCCGGCGGATCGCGTCGATGAACTGCTCGTTGTCGAAGACGCTGTCCTTGAGCAGGTAGCCGATGCCGCCGGTGCCGTCGGCGAGCAGTTCCCTGGCGTACATCTGCTCCACGTGCTGGGAGAGCACCAGGATCGGGAGCTTGGGGATCTCGCGCCGGGCCTGGAGGGCGGCCTTGAGGCCCTCGGTGGTGAAGGTCGGCGGCAGCCGGACGTCGACGATCATGATGTCGGGCCGGTGTTCGGCGGCGGCCGCGAGCAGGTCGGGGCCGTTGTCGACGGCCGCCACCGTCTCGAAGCCGTAGGCGTCCAGGAGTTGGATCAGCCCCTGCCTCAGGAGGAAGAGGTCTTCGGCGAGGACAACACGCACGGTATCTCCATCTTGATGTCGGTCGGACCGCCCAGTGGGCTGCTGATGTCGATGGTTCCGTCGAAGGTGGCCAGCCGCCGGCGGATGCCGTGCAGGCCGGTCCCCTTGGTGGCGTCGGCGCCGCCGCGGCCGTCGTCGGTGACCGAGGCGTGCAGCATCGTGCCGTCGTGCCAGGCGATGACCTCGACGTGTTCGGCTTCGGAGTACTTCAGGGCGTTGGTCAGCAGCTCGGACACCGCGAAGTACAGGGCGGATTCGAGCGGTGGCGCCACCTCGCCGGGGATGTCCACCCTCACTTCGACCTGAAGGGGGCTGGCCAGGCCGAGGGCGCGCAGCGCGTCGGCGAGGCCGCGTTCGGCGAGGATCGGGGGGTGGATGCCGCGCACCAGGTCGCGCAGTTCCCGCAGGGCCGCGACGGAGGAGGTGCGGGCGTCGCGCAGCAGCCTGCGGGCCTCGTCCGACTCGCTGTTGAGGTGGCGTTCGAGCGCCCCGAGGGTCAGGCCGAGGCCGACCAGTCTGGCCTGGGCGCCGTCGTGCAGGTCGCGTTCGATCCGGCGCAGTTCGGCGGCGGCCGCGTCCAGGGCGCCGGTCCGGGTCTCGGCCAGGTGCTGGACCCGGATGGCGAGCCGGGAGCTCTCGGTGGGGCCGAGCAGCAGCCGGCAGAAGTGCGCGTGCACGGTGAGGAACAGCGGGCTGTACCACGCCCAGACGACGAGCAGCGCCGTCGCCGCCAGCGCGGCCAGGGCGGCGGTGGGCTGGCTGTGGATCGGGACGAAGAAGTACTCGCGCCCGGTGCCCTGGGCCCGCAGTACGGGCTTCCACAGGCCGAAGGCGAGGGCGAAGCCTTCGAGGACGTAGTAGAGCACCACGGCCGGCAGGAAGCCGATCATGCCGACCACCGAGTTGAGCAGCAGCCAGAGCAGGTCCCGCCAGCTGGCCGGATCGGTCAGGATCCATTTGCAGCGGCGGATCCAGCCGACGATGTCCTTCTCGAACTCGTCGGGCTCGGGCCGGTAGGGGACGGGGATCTCGATTCCCGAGCGGGCGGCCACCCGGCGGTTGGCGTTGGTCAGCCAGCGGACCCACTTGGTCACGATCGGCAGCACCATCGCGCCGATGCCGATCACGAACAGGATCACGAAATAGGCGGTGATCAGGAACAGGCAGATCGAGAGCATCGCGCCCATCGCGATCAGCACCCCGACCGCCAGCTCGGTGCCGGCCCGCCGGAGCCGGGCGGGGAAGGCCCGCAGACCGCTCCTGACGCTCAGCCGGAGGACGTGCACAGGCCCTCCCCACGGGATATCGCGCGGCGCGACAATGCCCGTCGGAATGCGGCCTGGTCCGGGGAAGGGTGGTAAGCGAAGCACACCTGAGCGATCGTCCATCCATGACGGCGGTGATTTTCTGATCATCGCCACGTTACTCAAACTCAACGGGCCGTGGCGAGTTGACCGGCCGAGGCTCGGCGGTCATCCCGATCGGCCGAAAACATTCGGCCGGAAAACGACTGCGGGGCCGCTCCTCCGTCCGGGGGAGACGGAAGAGCGGCCCCGGCGTGCCGGTCAGGCGGGGGACCTGGCCGTTTCGATCGGCGGAGTCCGCATGCCCCTCCAGGAGGGGAGCAGAGTCGCACCGAAGATCAGGACGAGCGCGCCGCCGACGATCGCGAGGTAGATGCCGATCGAGCCCTTGGGGAGGATCGAGTCGGCCTTCACCAGGCTGTACGGGACGATCGTGGTCGCCGAGGAGATGGTGCCGAGGATGGTCGCGATGATGGCGACCAGCGCGCCTTCGACGCTCAGCATGCCGAGCACCTGGGCCTTGGTGGAGCCGGTCAGCCGCTGGAGGCCGAACTCGCCCTGGCGCTTGCGGGTCACCGCCACCAGGCTGTTGATCACGGTGATGGCCGCGTAGCCGACGATCATCGCGACGATGGTGTAGTTCGACGACACCAGGATCTGCTGGATGTTGTTGTTCGAGCTGGTCAGCGTGGAGCGGTCGGCGATCTTGGTGCCGGGCGCCGAGGCCGCCACCGTGTCGAGGTGGGACTGGATCTGCGCGGGGTCCGCGCCGCCGTCCGCCTTGACCAGGATCTTGGTCGGCAGGCCGCTGGTGGTGTGCGGGGCCAGCACGTCGGAGGGCAGCAGCAGGTACTGCTCCTTCGGGTTGTCGGCGTAGGTGGCCACGACCTTGGGCTCGGCGGCGGTGCCGTCACCGAAGTGGATCTTCAGGTTCTCGCCGATGGCGACGCCGAAGTCCTTCGCCTGCTTGTCCGACAGGGCGACGGTGTTGCCCTTCAGGTCGCCGATCGAGCCGTTCAGCGAGTCCAGCGCGATGGTCTGCTGGACTCCGTTGGCCGAGACGCCGCGCAGATCCATGGTGTCGCCGGCCGCGGAGTCCACGAAGCCGATGGAGGTGACCAGTTCGGAGGCGCCGGTCACACCCGGGATCGAGCGGACCGAGCCGACCACGCCCGGACCGAAGCCGCCGGTCGAGGAGTCGAGCACGTAGTCGGCCAGCACGTTGTTCTGGTAGCTCTTGGCCGAGACGGTGTCCTCGGTGGCCTGCATGTACAGGGTGCCGGTGGCGATGCCGACCAGCAGGATGATCGGGGCCACCGCGCCCGCCATCCGGACGTTGTTGGTGGTGGCGTTGCGCAGCGCCATGTACCCGGACAGTCCGGAGACCGCGCGCACCGGCACGCTCAGCGCCGTCACGACGCCCTTGGTGATCCCCGGGGCGAGCATCGCCACCCCGATCGCGAAGAGCACGGAGGCCGGGCCGGCGGTGCTCGCCAGGGACGGGCCCTCCTTCATCACCGTCACGGTGACGACCGACAGGGTGAGGCCGTTGAGCATGAAGAACAGCGCCAGCAGCAGGCGGGGGGTGGTGAGCCACTTGGCCTGGAAGGTGCTCTCGGCGAGCGCCGCGACCGGCTTGGTCTTCGCGGCCTTGCGGCCGGCGAACAGCGCCGCGCCCATGGCGGCCGCGATCGCCGCGACGGCACCGACCGAGATCGGGATCCAGCCCTCGTGGAAGACGATCTCCTCGGACACCACGCCGTTGCCGGTCAGCTGACCGTACAGCAGCTTGCCGATGAGCAGGCCGGGGGCGATCGCCAGGGCGGTGGCGAGCACCGACAGCACGGCGGTCTCACCGAGGATCATCCGGCGCACCTGCTTGGAGGTGGTGCCGATCGCCCGCAGCAGGGCCATCTCGTGCGCCCGCTGCTGGAGCGAGAGCCCCATCGTGGAGGCGACGCCGAACATCACGATCAGGACGGCCCAGCTGCCGAAGATGGCCGACAGGATGGTCACGGTCTGCTGACTGGACAGCACGCCCGGCAGGTCGGCCAGGCCGCGCCGCTCACCGGAGAGCACCATCGCCTTGCCGCTGACCGCGGAGGTCACCGCCTGCTCCACCGCGGAGACGTCGGCGCCGGCCGCCGGCTGGATGCCGATCGAGTCGAACTTGCCCTCGGCCCCGGCCAGTTGCTGCGCCTGGGCGTCGGAGAAGAACAGGCTCGGCTTGATGTCCGCGCCGGTGGTCTGATGGGCGACGCCGGAGACCGTGAAGGTCTTGGCGACGCCGTGCACGTTCAGCTGCACGCTGGAGCCGACGCCGGCGCCCGAGTCGGTCGACAGCTTGGCGTCCAGGACGACCTGGTTGGCGCCCGGGGCCTGGCCCTGGGTCAGGGTGAACGGGGTCAGGCCGGAGCTGGACCAGTTGTGGCCCTTGGAGCCGGCGTCGACCGCCTTGCCGCCCACCACCACGGTCGCGGGGAAGGTCAGGTCGGGGATCGCGTTGCCGACCCCGTGGACGGCCTTGACGGTGTCGAGCACGCCCGAGTCGATCCGGTTGCGCTCGGTCAGCGCGGTGTCCTCGTACGTCTGCTCACCGGTGACCACGAACGGCACCCCGGACAGGCGCTGCGGCGGGGCCGCCATCCGGACGCCGGTCTCCATCAGGCCACCGCAGGCCATCACGATCGCGGCGCCCAGGAACATCGCCACGAAGGTGGCGATGAACCCGGCCTTGCGGAACTTCAGTGTGCGGAGGGCCAGCAGCAACATCAGCGACCACCCCCCGACAGGGCCGTGGAGCTCTCGTCGTCCCAGGCGCCGAGGCGGGTCATCCGGGCGGCGACGGCTTCGGCGGTCGGCTGCCACAGCTCGCCGACGAACTGGCCGTCGGCGAGGAAGACCACGCGGTCGGCGTAGGAGGCGGCCACCGGGTCGTGGGTGACCATGACCAGGGTCTGGCCGCCGTTGGTCACCGACTCGCGCAGCAGGCCGAGCACCGCCGCGGCGGTACGGGTGTCCAGGGCGCCGGTCGGCTCGTCGGCGAAGACCACGGCGGGCCGGGTCACCAGGGCGCGGGCGATCGCCACGCGCTGCTGCTGGCCGCCGGAGAGCTGACCGGGCAGGTGGTCGAGCCGGTCGGCCAGGCCGACCCGGTTGACCACCATCAGGATCTGGTTCTTGTTCGGGCGCTTCCCGGCCAGCTGGAGCGGCAGCATGATGTTCTGCATCACCGTCAGCGCCGGAAGCAGGTTGAAGGCCTGGAAGATGAAGCCGATCCGGTCGCGGCGCAGCTTGGTCAGCGACACCTCGTCCAGGTCCGCGAGGTTGGTGTCGCCGACCAGCACCTTGCCCGAGGTGGGCTGGACCAGGCCGGCGGCGCAGTGCAGGAAGGTGCTCTTGCCGGAACCGGAGGGGCCCATCACGGCCGTGAAGCTGCCGGTCTCGAACGTCATGTTCAGTCTCTTGAGTGCGGCCACCTCGTTGTCGCCTTTGCCGTAGATCTTCTCGACGGCTTCCAGACGCACGGCCACTGTCCGCTGACCGTTCTCCTGAGTCTGCACTGGAACTCCCACCCGATAATCACGCACCTCACGCGAACTGGTGACAACGTTAGAAGCGGCGGCGGTTCGGCACATTGCCATTGGTTGGCGTATCGGAGGTAGAACTTTCTCTACCTCCGCGCCGGAGGTTCTTCCACCGACCCAAGCCGCTGCGGGGAAACACCAGGGGCGCGAAGCCGTGGCTTCGCGCCCCCGGTTGCCGGGCCCTGGGGTCAGGGCCCGGCAGTGGTTCGGCTTTCGGGGCCCTCAAGGGTCGAGAGCCACGCGTCCACCGCCGCGGCGGCGTCCGGCGCCGACTCCTCCAGGATGGTGAAGTGGGTGCCGGGCACCTCCCGCAGCAGGTGCTCGCCGCTCCAGGTGGCACGCCAGTCCTCGGTGCCCGGCGCGTCGGTGAAGGACCGCTCCGGGCGGACGAAGAGCACCGGGGCCGACAGCGCGCCCGGCAGGCAGTCCGTGATCAGGTCGCTGTAGCGGCTCATCGCGGCGAGCCGGGCGGCGCTGAACCGCCCGAAGGAGGACTCCCGGTCCAGCATGCCCCGGAACATCTGCGGCCAGAGCTCGTCCTGGCCCTCGCCGTCCGGCAGGTAGGTGTCCAGCAGGATGACCCCGGACGCCGGGGTGCCCGCCTTCTCCAGCACCTCGGCGGTGGCGTGGGCGAACTGGCCCCCGGAGGAGTAGCCGACCAGGACGAAGGGCTCCCCCGCCGCCGCGGCCAGCACGCCTTCGACGAAGACCTCGACCGCGGCGTCCACCGAGCGCGGCAGCGCCTCCCCCGGGCCGAAGCCGGGCACCGGCGGCACCACCACCTCACGGCGGCCGCGGAAGTGCGAGGCGAACCGGGCGTACTGGTGGGCCCCGCCGAGCGCCATCGGGGACGGGAAGCAGATCAGCTTGGGGCCCCGCTCCCCCTGGGCGAGGCGCACCGGCTCGGCCAGGCGCCCCAGTTCGGCCGCCGAGGAGAAGGCCGGCAGGATCTCGGCGACCGCGTCGAGCAGCGCCATGCCCTTCATCATCCGGCCCTCGACGGCGGCCCGGCGCAGCAGCCCGCTGATCGACTCCAGGTCCTCCGAGGGCTCCTCCGAGGGCTCCTCGGTGGCTGCCGAGGCGGCCCCCGAAGCGGCCTTCGAGGCGGCGGCCTTCGAGACGAGCGCGGGCCCGGCGTGGGCCAGCTCGCTCCGCAGGTGGGCGGCCAGGTCGTTCGGGGTGCGGTGGTCGAAGACCAGGCCGGCCGACAGGGCCAGCCCGGTGGCCGCGGAGAGCGCGATGCGCAGCTCCGTACCGGAGACCGAGTCCATCCCGGCCTCCAGGAAGCCGGTCTCCGCCTCGATCTCCTCCGGGGAGGCGTGGCCGAGGATGGCGGCGACCCGGGTGCGGACCAACTCGACCAGCAGGTCCTGCTGTTCGGCCGCGTCGAGCCCGGCGAGGCGCGCGCGCAGCGGCTCCACCGCCTCCGCCTCGTCCGGCTGGTCGGGGGCGTCGAGCGCGCCGACGGTCAGCGGGACGTCCGCCGCCAGCCAGTACCGCTGGTGCTGGAAGGCGTACGTCGGCAGCTCGGCCCGGCCGGTGCCGGGGAAGACCGCCGGCCAGTCGGGCGACAGGCCGTCCACGTAGAGCTCGGCCAGTCCGGTCAGCAGACTGGTGGTCTCCGGGCCGCGCCGGCGGCCGAGCGGGACGAAGGCCGCGTCGGGGGTCCGGGCGCTCTCCGTGGCCAGCCCGGTGAGCACGGCGTCGGGGCCGAGCTCCACGAAGCGGCTGACGCCCGCGGCCTCCAGGGCCCGGACACCGTCGTGGAAGCGCACCGCCTCGCGGACGTGGCGCACCCAGTACTCCGGGTCAGCCAACTCCTCGGTCGCCAGCGCGCCGGTGACATTGGAGACCACCGGAACGCTCGCCCGCCCGTACGACAGCCCCGACACCACCGCGCGGAACTCCGCCAGCATCGGCTCCATCAGCGGCGAGTGGAACGCGTGGCTGACCTTCAGCCGCTTCGTCTTCTCGAAGGACTCCGCGATCCGCAGCACCTCGGACTCGACACCCGAAATCACCACCGCACGCGGCCCGTTGACCGCCGCGATGCCCACACCCTCGGTCAGCAGCGGCAGCACCTCGGCCTCGGCGGCCTGCACCGCCACCATCGCGCCACCCGCCGGCAGCGCCTGCATCAACCGGCCCCGGGCCGCCACCAGACGGCACGCGTCCGCCAGCGACAGCACACCCGCGACATGCGCGGCCGCCACCTCACCGATCGAGTGACCGGCCAGGAAGTCGGGCCGGATGCCCCAGGACTCCAGCAGCCGGAACAGCGCCACCTCGAAGGCGAACAGGCCGGTCTGCGCGTAGAGGGTCCGGTCGACCTGGTCCGGGTCGGTGCCGAAGAGGACCTCGGCGGTGCCCGTCCCGAGCTGTTCGGCCACCTCGTCGAAGGCCCGGGCGAACACCGGGTAGTGGGCGCGCAGTTCCGCGCCCATCCCGAGCCGCTGGGAGCCCTGCCCGGTGAACAGGAAGGCGGTCTTGGCGCCGGTACGGGCCCGGCCGCTCAGCACCGAAGGCGCGTTCTCCGAGGCGGCCAGCCGCCCCAGCCCTTCGAGGAGCCGCTCGCGGTCCGGGCCGATGACGGCGGCCCGGTGCTCGAAGACGGCGCGTTCGGTGCCGAGCGACCTGGCCACCGCGCCCGGCTCCAGCTCCGGACGGTCGGTGGCGAAGGCCCGCAGCCGCTCGCCCTGGGCGGGCAGGGCCCGCGCGGTGCGGGCGGAGAGCGGCCACAGGGCCATCGGCGGTGCCGGGTCGGGGTCGGGCAGGTCGGCCGGGGCCGGGGCCTGCTCCAGGATGACGTGGGCGTTGGTGCCGCTGATGCCGAAGGAGGAGATGCCGGCCCGGCGCGGCCGCTCGACCTCGGGCCACGGCTGGGCCTCGGTCAGCAGCCGGACCTCGCCGGCCTCCCAGTCCACCTTGCCGGAGGGCTCGTCCACGTGCAGGGTCTTGGGCAGCACGCCGTGACGCATCGCCTGGACCATCTTGATCACACCCGCGACACCGGCCGCGGCCTGGGTGTGCCCGATGTTGGACTTGATCGAGCCGAGCCACAGCGGCCGGTCCGCCGTACGGCCCTGGCCGTACGTGGCCAGCAGCGCCTGGGCCTCGATCGGGTCGCCCAGGGTGGTGCCGGTGCCGTGCGCCTCCACCACGTCGACGTCCGCGGCCGACAGCCGGGCGCTGGCCAGCGCCTGACGGATCACCCGCTGCTGCGAGGGCCCGTTGGGCGCCGTCAGACCGTTGGACGCGCCGTCCTGGTTGACCGCCGAACCGCGGACCACGGCCAGCACCCGGTGCCCGTTGCGCCGGGCATCCGAGAGCCGCTCCAGCACCAGGACGCCGACGCCCTCGGCGAAGCCCGTCCCGTCCGCGCCCTCCGCGAACGCCCGGCAGCGGCCGTCCGGGGAGAGCCCGCGCTGGCGGCTGAACTCCACGAAGGTGCCCGGCGAGGCCATCACCGTGACCCCGCCGGCCAACGCCAGGGTGGACTCCCCGCCGCGCAGCGACTGCGCCGCCAGGTGCAGCGCCACCAGCGAGGAGGAGCACGCCGTGTCGATCGACAGCGTCGGGCCCTCCAGGCCCAGGGTGTACGCCACCCGGCCGGAGACGATGCTGCCGCTGCCGAAGGCGCCGAAGTAGTCGTGGTACATCAGCCCGGCGAACACGCCGGTCCGACTGCCCTTCAGCGACACCGGATCGATCCCGGCGCCCTCCAGGGCCTCCCAGCAGCTCTCCAGCAGCAGCCGCTGCTGCGGGTCCATCACCAGCGCCTCGCGCGGCGCGATCCCGAAGAACCCCGCGTCGAACTCGCCGGCGTCGTGCAGGAACCCGCCCTCGGCGGTGTACGACTTGCCCTCCAGGCCCGGCTCCGGGTCGTAGAGGTCCGCCGCCCAGCCCCGGTCGGCGGGGAACGGCGTGATGCCGTCCCCGCCTTCCGTCACCAGCTCCCACAGCCCCTGCGGCGAGGTGACCCCGCCCGGGTAGCGGCAGGACATCCCGACGATCGCGATCGGCTCGCGCAGGGTCGCGGTCAGCTTGCGGTTCTGCTCCCGCAGCCGCTCGGTCTCCTTCAGCGAGGCCCGCAGGGCCTCGACCATCCTGGCGTCCGGGCTCTGCGCCCGCGCCGTGTTCCCGCCCGCCGTCACAGCTCCTCCTCCAGTCCGCCCTGGTCGTCGAGGGCCAGGTTCAGCAGGCTCTCGATGTCCATCGCGTCGATCGACTCGCCGCCCTCGCCGCCGTCCTCCGTCGCCTCGGCGGCGGACTCGGCCTTGAGCCCGGCCAGTTCGAGCAGGCTGTCCAGCAGGCCGGCGTCGCGCAGTCGGGCCAGCGGGATCGCGCCGAGCGCCTGGCGCACGGCGGCCTCCTGTCCGTCGCCCGCCGCGCCCTCGGCCGGGGCCAGCTCGGCCTCCAGGTGCCGGGCCAGCACCTGCGGGTTCGGGTAGTCGAAGATCAACGTGGCCGAGAGCCGCAGCCCGGTGGCCTCGTTGAGCTGGTTGCGGAACTCCACCGCCGTCAGCGAGTCGAAGCCGAGCTCGCTGAACGCCCGGTCCAGGGCCACCTCGGCGACCCCGAGCACCCCGGCCGCCTGGGCGCCGACCAGGTCGAGCAGCAGCGCGATCCGCTCCTCGCCCGCCAGCTCGGCCAGGCTGCGCCGCAGCGCGGCCGAGGCGGTGGAGGCGGCCTGCGCCACCCGCCGCGAGGACGAGGAGCGCACCAGCCGGCTCAGCAGCGGCGGCACCCGGTTGCCCTGGGCCATCGCCGCCAGGTCGAGCCGGGCGGGCATCAGGACGGCTTCCGCCCGGCCGACCGCGGCGTCGAACAGTGCCAGACCGGCTTCCTCGCCGAGGCTCGCGACACCCGACTGGGCCATCCGGCGGCTGTCCGCCTCACTGAGCCGGTCCGCCATGCCACCGCTGCCCGACCACGCGCCCCAGGCCAGCGAGGTGGCCGGCAGGCCGACCGCCCTGCGGTGCAGGGCCAGGCCGTCGAGGAAGGCGTTGGCCGCCGCGTAGCTCGCCTGCCCGGGGCTGCCGAGCAGGCCGGCCGCCGAGGAGAACAGGACGAACGCCGACAGCTCCCGGTCCTTGGTCAGCTCGTGCAGGTGCCAGGCCGCGTCCACCTTGGGGCGCAGCACCGCGGACAGCCGCTCGGGCGTCAGCCCGGCGAGCATCCCGTCGTCCAGGACGCCCGCGGAGTGCACCACCGCGGAGACCGGGTAGCGCGCCAGCACGCCGGCCAGCTCCTCCCGGTCGGCCAGGTCGCAGGCCAGGATGTCCACCTCGGCGCCCAGGCCGGTCAGTTCGGCCCGCAGCTCGGCGGCGCCGGGCGCCGCCTCGCCGCGCCGGCTGAGCAGCAGCAGGCTCTCCACCCGGTGCTCGGTGACCAGGTGGCGGGCCACCAGGCGGCCGAGCGCCCCGGTGCCGCCGGTGAGCAGCACCCGGCCGCGCCACTCGACGGGGGCGTCCAGGACGGCCTTCGCGGCCCTGGTGAGCCGGGGCGCGTGGAGCGCGCCGGAGCGCACCGCGAGCTGGGTCTCACCGGTGGCGACGGCGGCGGGCAGCAGCTGCCACCCCGGGTCCGCCTGGTCGTCGGCGTCGTGGTCGTCCAGGTCGACCAGCACGATCCGGTCGGGGTTCTCCGACTGGGCCGTACGGATCAGGCCCCAGGCCGCCGCGGCGGCGAGGTCGGTGACGTCCTCACCGGCCCGCGAGACCGCGCCGCTGGTGGCCACGACCGCCGTCGCCGAGGCGAACCGCTCGTCGGCCAGCCAGGACTGGAGGCGGCCGAGCAGGGCGGCCAGGCCCTCGTGGACGGCCCGCGGCTCGTCGCCGCCCGCCCAGGGCAGCACCAGGACGTCCACCGGGTCGGCCAGTGCCGCGAGTTCGTCGAGGTCGGCGACAGTGCTGACGGTGGCGACCCGCGTCGCCAGGGCGTCCAGCAGGCGCCGCCGGTGGGTGCCGAGCACCGCCCAGTGGCCGCCCGAGGGCGCCGTGCCGGCGGTGACGCCGGTCCACTCCAGGGCGAACAGCGAGTCGTTGCCGCCGGTACCGGCCGTCGCCAGCCGGTCCACCGCGACCTCGCGCAGCACCAGCGACTCCACCCGGGCCACCGGGGCGCCGGCGCCGTCGGCGAGCTCGATCCGCACCGCGTCGGAGCCGGCCGGGCTGATCCGCACCCGCAGCGCCCGGGCGCCGACGGCGTACAGCTCGACCCCGCTCCAGGCGAACGGCAGGCTCATCCGCTGCGCGGCGCCGGCCCGCAGGCCGATCGCGTGCAGCGAGGCGTCGAACAGGGCCGGGTGGATGCCGAACCGGTCGGCCTCCACCGGGAGTTCGACCTCGGCGAGGACCTCGTCGGCCAGTCGCCAAGCGGCCTTGAGGCCCTGGAACAGCGGGCCGTACTCGGCGCCCAGCTCGGCCAGGCGCTCATAGGTGCCGGTCAGGTCGAGCGCCTCGGCGCCGGCCGGCGGCCAGGCCTGCGGGGTGCCGGGTTCCGGGGCGGAGGCGGCCCGCAGCAGACCGGTGGCGTGCGCGGTCCACGGGTCCTCGTCCCTGGTCCGGGAGTGGACCTGGAACGTCCAGGCCCCGGCCTCGGCCGGGCGGACGGCGCACTGCAGGCGGACGGTGCCCTGCTCGGGCAGCAGCAGGGGTTCGGCGATGGTCAGCTCTTCGACCGCGCCGGCCCCGAGGTCCGCGCCGGCCGCCAGGGCCATCTCGACGAAGGCCGCGCCGGGCAGCAGCACCACGCCGCCGACCGCGTGGTCGGCCAGCCAGGGGTGGCTCTGGAGCGAGAGGCGTCCGGTGAACAGGGTGCCCTCGCCGCCGGCCAGGTCCACGGCGCTGCCCAGCAGCGGGTGGTCCGTCGTCGCCCGGTAGCCGGCCGGCTCACTGGCCATCCAGTACCGGCGGCGCTGGAAGGCGTAGGTCGGCAGTTCGACCGGGGCGCCGGTGGGCAGCAGTCGCGCCCAGTCCACCTCGGCGCCGTGGACGTGGAGGGCGCCGAGGGCGGTGAGCACCGCCGCCGACTCCTGCCGGTCCTTGCGCAGCAGCGGGATCAGCGCGGCGCCGTCGCCCTGGCCCTCGGCCAGGGTCTCGGCGGCCAGGGCCGTCAGCACCCCGCCCGGGCCGACCTCGACGAAGCGGCGTGCGCCGGCCTCGGCCAGGGCCCGGACGCCGTCGGCGAAGCGCACCGCCTCGCGGACGTGGCGCACCCAGTACTCGGGCGAGCACAGCTCCTGCTCGGCGGCCTGTGCCCCGGTCAGGGTGGAGACGATCGCGATCCGCGGCGGGTGGTACTCCAGCCCGGCCGCGATCTCGCGGAACTCGGCGAGCATCGGCTCCATCAGCGGCGAGTGGAAGGCGTGACTGACCGTCAGCTCCCGGGTGCGCTCGAAGCGTTCGGCGATCGCCCGGACGGCCCCGGCCTCGCCGGAGACCACCACGGAGCTCGGCCCGTTGACCGCCGCGATGCTCACCTCACCGGTCAGCAGCGGCTCGATCTCGGCCTCGGTGGCCTTGATCGCGACCATCGTGCCGCCGGCCGGGAGCGCCTGCATCAGCCGGCCGCGGGCGGCGACCAGTCGGGCGGCGTCCGCCAGCGACCAGACGCCGGCCACGTGGGCGGCGGCGAACTCGCCGATGGAGTGCCCGGCCAGCAGGTCGGGGCGGATGCCCCAGGACTCCAGCAGCCTGAACAGCGCGACTTCGAGCGCGAACAGGGCGGGCTGGGTGTACTCGGTGCGGTCCAGCAGCTCGGCCGAGGCCAGCGCCTCGCGCAGCGGGCGGTCCAGCAGCGGGTCCAGCTGCTCGCAGACCTCCGCGAAGGCGGCCGCGAAGGCCGGGAAGGCCTCGCTCAACTCCTCGCCCATGCCGACCAGTTGGGAGCCCTGGCCGGAGAAGAGGAAGGCGGTGCGGCCCGCCGTGGCGGTGCCGAGCGCCACGCCCGGCGAGGTCCGGCCCTCGGCCAACGACCGCAGGCCGCGCAGCAGTTCGTCCCGTTCGGTGCCGCTCACCGCGGCCCGGTGGACGTGGTGGCCGCGGGCGGTCGCCAGCGCCGCCGCGACCTCGCGCGGGTCGAGCTCGGCCCGCTCCTCCAGGTGGCCGAGCAGCCGCTCGGCCTGCTCGCGCAGCGCCTGCGGGCTGTGGCCGGAGAGCAGCAGCGGGGCCTGGTGCTCCGGAGCCGCGACGGCCTCCTCGGTGGCCTCCTCCACGGGCGCGGCCTCGATGACCACATGGGCGTTGGTGCCGCTGATGCCGAAGGAGGAGACGCCGGCCCGGCGCGGGTGCTCGGACTCGGGCCACGGCTGCGACTCGGTGAGCAGCCGGACGTGGCTGTCCGTCCAGTCGACGTGCCGGGACGGCTCGTCGACGTGCAGGGTCTTGGGCAGCACCCCGTGGCGGATCGCCTGGACCATCTTGATCACGCCGGCCACACCGGCCGCGGCCTGGGTGTGCCCGATGTTGGACTTGATCGAGCCCAGCCAGAGCGGACGCTCCTCGGTGTGCTCGCTGCCGTACGTCGCGATCAGGGCCTGGGCCTCGATCGGGTCGCCCAGCGTGGTGCCGGTGCCGTGCGCCTCGACCAGGTCGACCTCCCCGCCGGACACGCCCGCGGCCGCCAGCGCGCGGCGGATGACCCGCTGCTGGGCGGGGCCGTTGGGGGCGGTGATGCCGTTGGAGGCGCCGTCCTGGTTCATCGCGGTGCCGCGCACCACGGCCAGCACCTGGTGGCCGTTGCGGCGGGCGTCGGAGAGCCGCTCCAGCAGCAGGACGCCCGCGCCCTCGCCGAAGCCGGTGCCGTTGGCGGCGTCCGCGAACGGGCGGCAGCGCCCGTCGCGGGACAGCCCCCGCTGGCGGCTGAACTCGACGAAGGTGCCCGGGGTGGCCATCACCGTCACACCGCCGGCCAGGGCCAGGGTGCAGTCACCCTGGCGCAGCGACTGCACCGCGAGGTGCAGCGCGACCAGCGAGGAGGAGCAGGCGGTGTCCACCGTCAGGGTCGGCCCCTCCAGGCCGAGGGTGTACGCGACCCGGCCGGAGACCACGCTGCCGGAGCCGTAGCTCTCGAAGTAGTCGTGGTACATCAGGCCGGCGAACACACCGGTCGAGCTGCCGCGCAGCGAGGCCGGGTCGATCGAGGCCCGCTCCAGCGCCTCCCAGGAGGTCTCCAGCAGCACCCGCTGCTGGGGGTCGGTGACCAGCGCCTCCTCCGGGTCCATGCCGAAGAACTCGGCGTCGAAGTCGCCCGCGCCGTACAGGAACGCGCCGTTCTTGGCGTAGCTGGTGCCGGGGCGGTCCAGGGTCGGGTCGTAGAGCGATTCGAGGTCCCAGCCGCGGTCGGTGGGGAACTCGCCGATGGCGTCCACCTCGCCGACGACCAGCTTCCACAGGTCCTCGGGCGAGTTGACGCCGCCGGGGTAGCGGCAGCTCATCCCGATGATCGCGATCGGATCGTCGTCGCCGCCGACCGGCGCGGCGGCCTGGACCGGCGCGGCCGTCAGATTGCCGACCAGCTGTTCGAGCAGGTAGCCGGCCAGCTCGCGCGGGTTGGGGTAGTCGAACACCAGGGTGGCCGGCAGCCGCAGCCCGGTGGCCGCCGCGAGGCCGTTGCGCAGCTCGACCGCGGCCAGCGAGTCGAAGCCCAGCTCGCGGAAGGCCCTGTGCGCCTCGACGGCGTCGGCCGAACGGTGCCCGAGCACCGAGGCGGCCTGGGTGCGCACCAACTCCACCAGGACGGGGCCGCGTTCGGCCTCGGCCAGGGCGGCCAGCCGGCCGCGCAGCGAGTCGGCGCCGGCGGCGGGCTGCCCGGAGGCGGCCTGGCGCCGGGTGCGCACCATGGCGTGGAACAGCGGCGACAGGGCATCGCCCTGGGCCCGCAGCCCGGCCGGCTCCAGCTTCATCGGCAGCACAGCGGGGTGCCGGGAGTGCAGCGCCTCGTCGAACAGCGCCAGGCCCTCGTCGGTGGCCAGGGCCGCCACGCCGCCCCGGGAGATCCGGGACAGGTCGGTGTCGTCCAGCGTGCCGGTCATCCCGCTGGCCTGCGCCCACAGGCCCCAGGCCAGCGACTGGCCGGGCAGGCCGAGCGACTGGCGGTGGGCCGCCAGGGCGTCCAGGAAGGCGTTGGCCGCGGCGTAGTTGGCCTGGCCCGGCGAGCCGAGGGTGGCGGCGGCCGAGGAGAACAGCACGAACGCCTTGAGGTCGAGGCCCTCGGTCAGCTCGTGCAGGTGCCAGGCGGCGTCCACCTTGGGGCGCAGCACGGTGTCCAGCCGCTCGGCGGTGAGCGAGGAGAGCACACCGTCGGCGAGTACCCCGGCGGCGTGCACCACCGCGGTCAGCGGGTGCTCCGCCGGGACGGCGGCCAGCACCTCGGCCAGCGCCGCGCGGTCCGCGACGTCGCAGGCGGCGGTGGTGACCTCGGCGCCGAGCTCGGTGAGCTCGCTGACCAGCTCGGCGGCGGCGCCGCGGCGGCTGAGCAGCAGCAGGTGCCGTACGCCCCACTCGGTGACGAGCCGGCGGGCGATCAGGGTGCCCAGGGCGCCGCTCGCGCCGGTCAGCAGCACGGTGCCCTCGGGGTCGAGCGCCAGCGGCTCCTGGTCGGCGGCCGGTTCGGCCCGGACCAGCCGGGGCAGCCGGACGGCGCCGTCGCGGATCGCCAGGTGCGGCTCACCCACGGCGGTGGCGGCGGGCAGCAGCGCCTCGGAGGCCGGGGCCTGGTCGAGTTCGACCAGGACGATCCGGTCCGGGTTCTCGGTCTGCGCGGAGCGGACCAGGCCGGCCACGGCCGCACCGGCCAGGTCGGGGCCGGTGGCGACCAGCACGGTGGCGTCCCCCGCCAGCTGCTCGCGCAGCCGGTCGAGGACGGTGTGCACGGCCGCCCGGACCTCGTCGGCACTGGTGCCGGCCGGGCTGCGCAGCACCACCGGCTGGTGGGCGGGGTCGACGGCCGGGGTCGGCGCGGCGATCCACTCCACCTGGTAGAGCCCGCCGGCCCGCGCCGACTTGGCGGCGGCGGCGAGCTGTTCGGCGGGGATCGGGCGCAGGGCGAGCGAGCCGACGCTCGCCACCGGCGCGCCGCCGGCGTCGGCGAGGGTCAGCTCCACGGCGCCGCCCTGGTCGAGCGGCTTGACGCGGACCCGCAGGTCCTTGGCGCCGGCCGCGTGCAGCCGCACCTCGGACCAGGCGAACGGCAGCAGCGCCTCGTCCTCGGCGACGCCGGTCAGGCCGACCGTGTGCAGGGCGGCGTCCGACAGCGCCGGGTGGAGGCCGTAGCCGTCCACCTGCTGGCCGAAGGACACCTCGGCGTAGACCTCCTGGCCCAGGCGCCAGGCGGCGCGCAGGCCCTGGAAGGCGGGGCCGTAGCCGAGTCCGGCCTCGGCGAGCTGCTCGTACAGCCCGTCGAGGTCGATCGGCTCGGCGCCGGTGGGCGGCCAGACGGTGAGCTCCGGCGCGGCGGGGGCGCCGGCCGGGGCGAGCATGCCGTCGCCGTGCAGGCTCCACGGCAGCTCGTCGCCCTCGCTCTCGGGGCGCGAGTAGATGCCGACCGGGCGGCCGGCCTCGGTGGCCGCGCCGACGACCACCTGGAGCTGCACCGCGCCGTGCTCGGGGAAGACCAGCGGGGCGTGCAGGGTGAGGTCGGCGACCCGGCCCAGGCCCACCTCGTCGGCGGCCTGGAGGGCCAGTTCGAGGTAGCCGGTGCCGGGGAACAGCAGCGCCCCGCCGACCACGTGGTCGGCCAGCCACGGGTGGGTGCCGAGCGAGAGGCGGCCGGTCAGGATGGTGCCGTCGGTGTCGGCGCGGGTCATCGCCGCGCTGAGCATCGGGTGCTCGGTCTGGGTGAGGCCGGCCGAGGTGACGTCGGCGTTGCCGGAGACGCTGTCCAGCCAGAACTGCTCGTGCTGGAAGGCGTAGGTCGGCAGCTGGACGCGGCGCGGGCGCAGGCCCTCGAAGAGCCGCTTCCAGTCGACCGCGACGCCGTGGGCGAAGGCCTCGCCGAGCGCGGCGGCGAACCGGGCCGGGCCGCCCTCCTCGCGGCGCAGCGAGCCGAGCGCCCGGACGCCGTCGAAGGTCTCCTGGAGGCCGACGGTGAGCACCGGGTGCGGGCTGCACTCGATGAACACGCCGTGGCCCTTGGCGACGGCGGCGCCGGCGGCCTGCTCGAACAGCACCGTCCGGCGCAGGTTGGTGTACCAGTACTCGGCGTTCAGCTCGGTGGTGTCGATCGGCTCGCCGGTGACGGTCGAGTAGAACGGCACCTCGGCGGGGCGCGGCGAGACGTCTGCCAGGGTCTCCAGCAGCCTGGTGCGGATCGACTCGACCTGCGCGGAGTGCGAGGCGTAGTCCACCGGCAGCCGCTTGACCCGGACGCCCTCGTCCTTGAGCTGCGCCTGGAGGCTGTCCAGGGCGTCGACGAAGCCGGCCACCACGACCGAGCCCGAGCCGTTGCGGGCGGCGACGGAGAGCCGGCCGTCGTACGCGGCGAGCCGCTCCTCGACCTGGTCGACGGGCAGCGCGACCGACATCATGCCGCCCCCGCCGGACAGGTCCTGGGCGATGGCCTGGCTGCGCAGGGTGACGATCCGGGCGCCGTCCTCCAGGGACAGCGCGCCGGCCACCACGGCGGCGGCGATCTCGCCCTGGGAGTGCCCGATCACCGCGGCGGGGCGCACCCCGTACGAGATCCAGGTCTTCGCCAGCGAGACCATGACGGCCCAGAGCAGCGGCTGGACGACGTCCACCCGGTCCAGCGGGCCGTTCAGCTCGGCGAGCATGTCCCAGTCGGTGAACGGCGCGCAGGCGGCGGCGCACTCGGCCATCGCGTCCGCGAACACCGGTGAGGCGGCGATCAGTTCGGTGGCCATGCCCTGCCACTGGGAGCCCTGGCCGGGGAACACGAAGACCGGGCGGGAGCCGCCGGCGGTGCCCTCGACCAGGCCGGGGGCGGTGCGTCCGGCGGCCAGCGCGGCCAGCGAGTCGCGCAGTTCGGCCAGGTCCGCGCCGGTGATGGCGGCGCGGTGCTCGAAGTGGGCCCGGGTGGTGGCCAGGGCGTGGGCCAGGTCCGCGGGGGCGAGCCGCGGGTTGGCGTCCACGAAGGCCAGCAGCCGCTCGGCCTGGGCGGGCAGCGCCGCCCGGGACTTCGCGGAGAGCAGCCACGGCGCCGGGGTGGGCGCCTGGTCCGTCTCGGGCTGCTCGGCGGCCGGCTCGGTGACGGCCTCGATGATGGTGTGGGCGTTGGTGCCGCTGATGCCGAAGGAGGAGATGCCGGCCCGGCGCGGGCGGTCGAGCTCGGGCCACGGCTGGGCCTCGGTCAGCAGCCGGACCTCGCCGGCCTCCCAGTCCACGTGGCTGGAGGGCTCGTCCACGTGCAGGGTCTTGGGCAGTACGCCGTGGCGCATCGCCTGGACCATCTTGATCACACCGGCGACGCCCGCGGCGGCCTGGGTGTGGCCGATGTTGGACTTGATCGAGCCCAGCCACAGCGGCCGGTCCGCGGTGCGGTCCTGGCCGTAGGTGGCCAGCAGGGCCTGGGCCTCGATCGGGTCGCCCAGGGTGGTGCCGGTGCCGTGCGCCTCGACGACGTCGACGTCGCCGGTGCCCAGCCCGGCGTTGGCCAGGGCCTGCTCGATCACCCGCTGCTGGGACGGCCCGTTGGGGGCGGTCAGGCCGTTGGAGGCACCGTCCTGGTTGACGGCGGTGCCGCGGACCACGGCCAGCACCTGGTGCCCGTTGCGCTTGGCGTCGGAGAGCCGCTCCAGGACCAGGACGCCGACGCCCTCGCCCCAGACCGTGCCGCCGGCGCCGGTGGCGAACGGGCGGCACTGCGCGTCGGGGGCGAGCGCGCCCTGACGGCTGAACTCCACGAACGGGTCCGGGGTCGACATCACCGCGACGCCGCCGACCAGGGCGAGGGTGGACTCTCCGCCGCGCAGCGACTGGGCCGCGAGGTGCAGGGCCACCAGCGAGGAGGAGCAGGCGGTGTCGATGGACAGCGTCGGGCCTTCGAGGCCGAGGGTGTAGGCCACCCGGCCGGAGACGATGCTGCCGCTGCCGAAGGCGCCGAAGTAGTCGTGGTACATCACGCCGGCGAACACGCCGGTGCGGCTGCCCTTCAGCGAGACCGGGTCGATCCCGGCGCCCTCCAGGGCCTCCCAGGAGCTCTCCAGCAGCAGCCGCTGCTGGGGGTCCATCAGCAGTGCCTCGCGCGGCGAGATCCCGAAGAACCCGGCGTCGAACTCGCCGGCGTCGTGCAGGAACCCGCCCTCGTGGACGTAGCTGGTGTCGGGGCGCTCGCGGGTCGGGTCGTAGATCCGGTCGATGTCCCAGCCGCGGTTGTCCGGGAAGGCGCTGATCGCGTCGTTCTCGCCGATCACCAGGTCCCACAGCTCCTGCGGCGAGGTGACCCCGCCCGGGTAGCGGCAGGCCATGCCGACGATCGCGATCGGCTCGTCGGTCCGGGCGGCACTCGCCCGGGCGGCCTTGCGCGGGCCGGACTTGACGCCGCTGAACTGGGTGGCCAGGTAGCCGGCCAGCGCCTCGGGCGACGGGTAATCGAAGACCAGGGTGGCGGGCAGCCGGTTCCCGGTCTCGGCGGTCAGGGCGTTGCGCAGTTCGACGGCGGCCAGCGAGTCGAAGCCGAGGTCCTGGAAGGCCCGGCCCGGGTCGATCGCCTCCGCGGAGGCGTGCCCGAGCACGGCCGCGACCTGCACCCGGACCAGCTGGAGCAGCGCGTCCGCGCGCTCCTGCTCGCCGAGTTCGGCCATCCGGTCGGCGAAGGAGAACTCCGAGCCCGCGACCGCCGACGCCTCGCGGCGCACCGTACGGCCGACCAGGGAGCGGAACACCGGGGCGAGCGCGGCGCCCTGGCGGCGCAGCGCGGCCAGGTTCAGCCGCACCGGGGCGAGGGCCGGCAGCCCGGTGGCCCGGGCCAGGTCGAAGAGCGCCACGCCGTCCTCGGCGGACAGCTCGGTCATGCCGCCGCGCGAGATCCTCGCCCGGTCGGTCTCCTCCAGGGAGCTGGTCATGCCGCCGACCGGGGCCCAGGGGCCCCAGGCCAGCGAGAGGGCGGGCAGGCCGAGCGCGTGGCGGCGGGCGGCGAGCGCGTCCAGGAAGGCGTTGGCGGCCGCGTAGTTGCCCTGGCCCGGTGCGCCGACCACGCCGGCGACCGAGGAGAACAGCACGAAGGCGCGCAGCGGGGCGTCGGCGGTGAGCTCGTGCAGGTGGAGGGCGCCGTCCACCTTGGGGCGCAGTACGGCGTCGACACGCTCGGGGGTCAGCGAGGCGACCACACCGTCGTCGAGCAGACCGGCGGCGTGCACCACGGCGGTGAGCGGGTGCTCGGCGGGGATGTCCGCCAGCACCTCGGCGAGCGCGGCCCGGTCGGCCACGTCGCAGGCGCGGACGGTGACCTGGGCGCCGAGGGCGGTGAGTTCGGCGGTCAGCTCGTCCGCGCCGCCGCGCCGGCTGAGCAGCAGCAGGTGGCGGGCGCCGAGGGTGGTGACCAGGTGCCGGGCGAGCACCGGGCCGAGGCCGCCGGTCGCGCCGGTGAGCAGCACGGTGCCCTCGGGGTCGAGCTCCGGCGCGGCCTCGTCGGAGAGTTCGGCGGCGCTCAGCCGGGCGGCGTGGGCCGCGCCGGCGCGGATCGCGACCTGCGGCTCGCCGCTGGCGAGGACGGAGGCGGCGAGCGCGTCGGCGTCGGCCTCCGGGTCGAGGTCCAGCAGCACGAAGCGGTCGAGGCTCTCGGACTGCGCCGAGCGCAGCAGGCCCCACACCGCGGCGCCGGCCAGGTCGGCGATCTGCTCGCCGGCGATCGAGAGCGCGCCGCGGGTGACCACGACCAGCGGGCGCGGGTCCTCGTCCTGGGCGGCGGCCAGCGCCGTGTGGACGGCGGCCCGGACGGCCTGGGTGTCGTTGCCCGGCGCGCTGTGCAGCAGCCGGTAGCCGTCTTCCTCCGACGCCTCGTCCGTCGTCTCGGGCAGCTGGATCGGGCTCCAGCCGAGCCGGAACAGCGCGTCGTTCGAGGGGCCCTGCTGACGCAGGTTGGTCAGCGGGCGGGAGGCCAGCGAGGTCACCGAGGCGACCGGGGCGCCGGTGGCGTCGGCCAGGTCGACGGCGAAGGAGTGCGCTCCGGTGGCGCGCAGCCGTACCCGCAGCACCGAGGCGCCGACGGCGTGCAGCGAGACGCCGGAGAACATGAAGGGCAGTCGGGCGGTCTCGTCGTCGGAGCCGTCGCCGAGCAGGGCCAGCGCGTGCAGCGCGGCGTCGAAGGCGGCCGGGTGCAGGCCGAAGCGGCCGGCGTCGGCGGCCGGGCGCTCGGCCAGGCGGACCTCGGCGAACAGTTCGTCGCCACGCTGCCAGGCGCCGTGCAGGGCCTGGAAGGTGGGGCCGTAGTGCAGGCCGGAGGCGGCGTGCCGCTCGTAGAGGCCGGCCGTCTCCAGCGCCTCGGCGCCGGCCGGCGGCCACTCGGTGAGGCGCTCGCCGGTGCCCGCGGGGGCCTGGCCGAGCAGGCCGGAGGCGTGCAGGGTCCAGGGCAGTTCGGCGGCGGCGCTCTCGGCGCGCGAGTAGACGCTGACGGTACGGCTGCCGGCGGCGTCGGGGGCGCCGACGGTGACCTGCACCCGGGTGCCGTCCTGCTCGGGCAGCACCAGCGGCACTTCGAGGGTCAGCTCCTCCAGGTGGCCGCAGCCGACCTGGTCGCCGGCCCGGATGGCCAGTTCGACCATGGCGGTGCCGGGCACCACGACCCGGTCGCCGACCACGTGGTCGGCCAGCCACGGGTGGGTGCGCACCGAGAGGCGGCCGGTGAGCACGGCGCCGTCGGAGTCGGCCAGCATGGTGGCCGCGCCGAGCAGCGGGTGCTCGGTGGAGTCCAGGCCGACGGAGGCGACGTCGCCGACCGAGGCCGGGACGTCGACCCAGAAGCGGGTGCGCTGGAAGGCGGTGGTGGGCAGGTCGACCCGGGCGGCGCCCTGGAACAGGGTGCCCCAGTCGGGCGAGCTGCCGCCGATGTGCAGCTGGGCCAGCGCGGTGAGCAGGGTCTCCGTCTCGGAGCGCTCGCGCCGGGTGGCGGCGGCGAGCACGGCGTCCTCGGAGTCCAGGCAGCCGCGGGCCATCGCGGTCAGGACGGCGTCGGGGCCGAGCTCCAGGAAGCGGCTGACGCCCGCGGCCTCCAGGGCCCGGACACCGTCGTGGAAGCGCACGGCCTCGCGGACGTGGCGCACCCAGTACTCCGGGTCCGCCAACTCCTCGGTCGCCAGCGCACCGGTGACATTGGAGACCACCGGAACGCTCGCCCGCCCGTACGACAGCCCCGACACCACCGCGCGGAACTCCGCCAGCATCGGCTCCATCAGCGGCGAGTGGAACGCGTGGCTGACCTTCAGCCGCTTCGTCTTCTCGAAGGACTCCGCGATCCGCAGCACCTCGGACTCGACACCCGAAATCACCACCGCACGCGGCCCGTTGACCGCCGCGATGCCCACACCCTCGGTCAGCAGCGGCAGCACCTCGGCCTCGGCGGCCTGCACCGCCACCATCGCGCCACCCGTCGGCAGCGCCTGCATCAACCGGCCCCGGGCCGCCACCAGACGGCACGCGTCCGCCAGCGACAGCACACCCGCGACATGGGCGGCCGCCACCTCACCGATCGAGTGACCGGCCAGGAAGTCCGGCACCACGCCCCAGGACTCCACCAGCCGGAACAGCGCCACCTCGAAGGCGAAGAGCGCGGCCTGGGTGGTGGCGGTCTGGTTCAGCGGCTCGGCGACGGCGGCGAAGACGAGGTCCTTGAGCCCCTCGTTGAAGTGCCCGCAGACCTCGTCGAAGGCCTGCCGGAAGGTCTCGAACTCCTCGTACAACTCCCGGCCCATGCCCGGACGTTGGGAGCCCTGGCCGGTGAACAGGAAGGCCGTCTGGCCCTTGACGGTACGGCCCTGGAGCACCCCGGGGGCGCTCTCGGCCAGCGCGGTCAGGCCGGCCCGCAACTGCTCGCGGTCCCGGCCGAGCACCACGGCCCGGTACTGCTGGGCGGTCCTGGTGGTGGCCAGCGAGAAGGCGGCGTCCACCGGGTCCAGGGTGTCCGCCACCGCGGCCAGTCGCAGCGCCTGCTCGCGCAGGGCCTCCGGGGTGCGCCCGGAGAGCAGCCACGGGATGGTCGAGGGGGCGCTCACCGCGGCGCGCTCGACGGCCTCCTCGGCGGGGGCCTGCTCGATGATGGTGTGGGCGTTGGTGCCGCTCGCGCCGAAGGAGGAGACGGCGGCACGGCGCGGGCGCTCGACCTCGGGCCAGTCCCGGGCCTCGGTGAGCAGCTTGACCTCGCCGGCCGTCCAGTCCACCTTGCCGGCGGGGTTCTCCGCGAACAGGGTCTTGGGCAGCACGCCGTGACGCATCGCCTGGACCATCTTGATCACACCGGCGACGCCCGCGGCGGCCTGGGTGTGGCCGATGTTGGACTTGATCGAGCCCAGCCACAGCGGCCGGTCGGCCGTACGGCCCTGGCCGTAGGTGGCGAGCAGCGCCTGGGCCTCGATCGGGTCACCCAGGGTGGTGCCGGTGCCGTGCGCCTCCACCACGTCGACGTCCGCGGTGGACAGCCCGGCGCTGGCCAGCGCCTGACGGATCACCCGCTGCTGCGAGGGCCCGTTGGGCGCCGTCAGACCGTTGGACGCGCCGTCCTGGTTGACGGCGGAGCCGCGGATCACGGCCAGCACCTCGTGCCCGTTGCGCCGGGCGTCGGAGAGCCGCTCCAGCAGCAGCATGCCCGCGCCCTCGCCCCAGCCGGTGCCGTCCGCCTCGTCGGCGAAGGACTTGCAGCGGCCGTCCGGGGACAGCCCGCGCTGCCGGCTGAAGGCGATGAACGCGCCCGGGGTGGACATCACCGAGACGCCGCCGGCCATGGCCAGGGTGCACTCGCGCTGGCGCAGCGCCTGCACCGCCAGGTGCAGCGCCACCAGGGCGGAGGAGCAGGCGGTGTCGATGGTGACCGCGGGCCCCTCCAGGCCGAGGGTGTAGGAGATCCGGCCGGCCATCACCGCCGCCAGCACGCCGGTGCCGAGCGCCGCCTCCGGGTCCTTCGGCAGCTTCGCCAGCACGTCGCGGTAGTCCTGGCCGTTGGTGCCGGCGAACACGCCGATCCGGGCGCCGCGCACCGAGTCCGGCGCGATGCCGCCGCGCTCCAGCGCCTCCCAGGCCACCTCCAGCAGCAGCCGCTGCTGGGGGTCCATCAGCAGCGCCTCGCGCGGCGAGATGCCGAAGAAGTCCGGCTCGAAGTCGGCGGCGTCGTGCAGGAAGCCGCCCTTCAGCACATAGCTCTTGCCGGACGCGTCCGGGTCCGGGTCGAGGATGGCGTCGCCGTCCCAACCGCGGTTGTCCGGGTAGTCCGTGACGGCATCGGTGCCCTCGGCGACCAGCCGCCAGAGCTCCTCGGGGGTGGTGACGCCGCCGGGGTAGCGGCAGCTCATCGCCACGATGGCGATGGGCTCCTTCTCCTCGGTCTCCACGTCGCGCAGCCGTTGCCTGGTCTGGGCCAGGTCGGCGGTGACCCTCTTGAGATAGTCGAGCAGCTTGTCATCGTTGGTCATCGAGTGTCGCCACTTCTGTGCGAAAGATTCAGCCTGCGTGCGGGGCGTGGACGGCGCGGTGGCGGCCCGCGGGAGCTCCTCCCGCGGGCCGCCGTCGCTCACGTCGTCACGCCGTGCCCAGCTCGTTGTCGATGAAGGCGAAGAGGTCGTCGGCGGAGGCGTTCTCCAGCCGGCCCGCGACGGACTCGCCGCCGGCGGCGGACAGGGTCTCGGTCAGCCCGTTGAGCATCGTCTGGAGGCGGGCGGTGAACCGGCCCTGCTCGATCTCCTCGACCTTGAGACCGGCGAACGCGACCTCCAGGCGGTCGAGTTCGGCCAGCAGCGCGTCGGCCGAGGAGCCGGCCTCGCCCTCGCCCAGCTCGGTGCCCAGGTGCTCGGCCAGCGCGGCGGGCGTCGCGTAGTCGAAGATCAGCGTGGCCGGCAGGGAGACCCCGGCGGCGGTGCTGAGCCGGTTGCGCAGGTCCACCGAGGTCAGCGAGTCGAAGCCGAGGTCGCGGAAGGCGGTGCTGGGCTCGATCGTGCCGGAGGCGCCGTAGCCGAGCACGGTGGCGGCCTGGGTGCAGACCAGGTCCACCAGGGCGCGCTTGCGCTCGCCGCCGGTCAGGCCGGCCAGCTTCTGGGCGAAGCCGTCGGGGACGGCGTTGTCGCCGCCGCCGGACGCGGCCAGGCCCTGGACCTCGGGCAGGTCGGCCAGCAGCGGGGCGGGCCGGGCGGAGCCGAAGGCGGGCGCGAACCTGGTCCAGTCCACGTCGGCCACGGTCAGCGTGGTCTCGCCGCTCTCCAGCGCCCGGCCCAGCGCGGTCAGCGCCTGGTCCGGGTGCATCGCCGAGATGCCGAGGCCGCGGCCCGCGTCGCGCACGGTGCCGTGGTCGGCCATGCCGCCGCCGCCCCACATGCCCCAGGCGATCGAGGAGGCCGGCAGGCCCTCGCCGCGCCGGTACTCGGCCAGCGCGTCCAGGAAGGCGTTGGCGGCCGCGTAGTTGGCCTGGCCGGCGCCGCCGACGGTGGCGGTGAGCGAGGAGAACAGGATGAACGCCGACAGGTCCAGCCCGGCGGTCAGCTCGTGCAGGTTGAGCGCGGCCCGCGCCTTGGGCCGCAGCACCCCGGCGAAGCGCTCGGGGGTGAGCGCGTCCAGCACGCCGTCGTCCAGCACGCCGGCCAGGTGGATCACCGCGGTCAGCGGCTGCTCCGCCGGGACGGTGGCCAGCAGCTCGGCCAGGGCCTCGCGGTCGGCCGCGTCGCAGGCGGCGAAGGTGACCTTGGTGCCGGTCGCGGCCAGCTCCTGGCGCAGTTCGTCGGCGCCGGGCGCCGCCTCGCCGCGACGGCTGGTCAGCAGCAGGTGCTCCGCGCCCTGCTCGGCCAGCCAGTTGGCGACCCGGGCGCCGACCGCGCCGGTGGCGCCGGTGACCAGCACCGTGCCGGTGGGCTGCCAGGGGGTGCCGGGGCGCACCGGGGCGTGCTCCAGGCGACGGGCGAACAGGCCGGACTCGCGCAGCACCAGCTGGTCCTCGTCGCCGTACGCGGTGAGCGCGGTGGCGAGTCGGGCCAGGGTGAGCGGGCCGAGCTCGGCGGGCAGGTCGAGCAGGCCGCCCCAGCGGTCGGGGTGCTCCAGCGCGGCCACCCGGCCCAGGCCCCAGACCTCGGCCTGGGCGAAGCCGCTCGGGCGGGCCGAGGACTCGTGGGCCATCGCGTCCCGGGTGACGGCCCACAGCCGGGCGTCGATGCCGGCGTCGCCGAGCGCCTGGACCAGCGCGGCGGTCACCGCGGCCCCGGTGTCCAGGGCGAGCAGGGAGAGCACGCCGTCCACCGCGCCGTGGCCGTCGAGCAGTTCGGCCAGCGCGGTGCGCCGGTGCGCGGCGGCGGGCACGGCGAGCAGCTCGACCTGGTGGCCGCGCTCGCGCAGCGCGCCCAGCGCGGCCGCGACCCACGGGTCCTCGGCCAGCGCCTCGGAGACCACGGCCAGCCAGCGGAACGCGCCGGTGCGGTCCTCGGAGCCGGGCAGCATCCGCCAGCCGATCCGGTAACGCCAGCCGTCCACGGTGGAGTTGGCCTGCCGCTGGTCGTACCAGGAGGCGAGCGCCGGGATCAGCGCGGCCACCGGGGCCTGGTCCTCGACGCCGAGGGTGGCGGCGACCGCGGCCACGTCCTGCTCCTTGACCAGGTCCCAGAACTCGCCGCCCTCGTCGCCGCCGCGGGCCGGGGCCGCGGCCGCCGCCGTGATGGACGGGGCGTTCTCCCAGTGCCGGTCGCGCCGGAACGGGTAGGTCGGCAGGTCGACCACGCGGGCGCCGGTGAACAGCGCCGCCCAGTCGGGGCTCTGGCCGCTGACGTGCAGCCGGGAGACGGCCGTCAACAGCGCCTTGGCCTCGCTCTGGTCGCGGCGCTGGGTGGCGACCACCTCGGCCACGATGTCCTGGGACAGGCCGGTGAGCACCGAGTCGGGGCCCACCTCCAGCAGGCGGGTGACGCCCTCGGCGGCCAGGGTGCGCACGCCGTCGTGGAAGCGGACGGCCTCGCGCACGTGGCGCACCCAGTAGTCGGGCTCGGTCAGCTCGTCGGCGAGCGTGCCGGTCAGGTTGGAGACGACCGGCAGGGTCGGCTGGTGGAACTCCAGGGTGTCGAGCACGGCCCGGAAGTCGGCCAGCATGCCGTCCATCCGGTGCGAGTGGAAGGCGTGCGAGACCTTCAGCCGGGTGGTCTTCTCGAACCCGGCGGCCACCGCGAGCACCGCCTCCTCGTCGCCGGAGACGACCACCGCGCGCTCGCCGTTGACGGCGGCGATGTCGGCGCCCTCGATGAGCAGCGGGGCGACCTCGGCCTCGGCGGCCCGGATCGCGACCATCGCGCCGCCGGTGGGCAGCGCCTGCATCAGCCGGCCGCGCGCGGCGACCAGGGTGACGGCGTCGGGCAGCGAGAGCACCCCGGCGACGTGGGCGGCGACGACCTCGCCGATCGAGTGCCCGCCGAGCAGGTCGGGGCGGATGCCCCAGGACTCCAGCAGGCGGTAGAGGGCGACCTCGAAGGCGAAGATGCCGGCCTGGGTGAAGACGGTCTGGTTCAGCAGCTCGGACTCGGCGTCCAGCACCACCTCGCGCAGCGGGCGCTCCAGGTGCTTGTCGAACTCGGCGCAGATCTCGTCGAAGGCGCGGGCGAACTCGGGGAAGCCGTCGATCAGTTCGCGGCCCATGCCGGGGCGCTGGGAGCCCTGGCCGGAGAAGACCACGGCGAGCTTGCCGGGTCCGGCGGCGACCTGCGGCAGCTCCCGGCCCTCGGCCAGGGCGCGCAGCCCGTCCAGCAGCTCGTCCCGGTCGCGGCCGACCACGGCGGCGCGGTGGGTGAGCAGGGCGCGGGTGGTGGCCAGCGAGTAGCCGACGTCCAGCGGGTCGAGGTCACCGGCGGCGGCGACCAGCCGGCTCGCCTGGTCCTTGACGGCCTCGGCGGTCTTGGCGGAGAGCACCCAGGGGACGGCCGGCAGGCCGGCGCGCGGCGACTCCTGCGCCTCCTCCTCGGCCGGGGCCTCCTCCAGGATGGTGTGGGCGTTGGTGCCGCTGATGCCGAAGCCGGAGATGGCGGCGCGGCGCGGCCGGCCGTCGGTCTCCCACGGCCGGGACTCGGTGAGCAGCTCGACGTCGCCGGCCGTCCAGTCCACCTTGGTGGTGGGGTTCTCGGAGTGCAGCGACTTGGGCAGCACGCCGTGGCGCATCGCCATGACCATCTTGATCACGCCGGCGACGCCGGCGGCGGCCTGCGGGTGGCCCATGTTGGACTTGATCGAGCCCAGCCACATCGGCCGGCCCTCGGGCCGGTTCTGGCCGTACGCGGCGATGACGGCCTGGGCCTCGATCGGGTCGCCGAGCTTGGTGCCGGTGCCGTGCGCCTCGACCACGTCGACCTGGTTCGGCGACAGCTGGGCGTCGGCCAGCGCCGACTGGATCACCTTGACCTGGGCCGGCCCGCTGGGCGCGGTCAGGCCGTTGGAGGCGCCGTCCTGGTTGATCGCGCTGCCGCGGATCACCGCGAGCACCCGGTGGCCCTTGCGCTTGGCGTCGGAGAGCCGCTCGACCAGCAGCACGCCGGCGCCCTCGGACCAGGCGGCGCCGTCCGCGTCGTCGGAGAAGGACTTGCAGCGCCCGTCGGGGGACAGCGCCCGCCGCTCGCTGAACTCGATGAACATCTCCGGGCTGGCCATCACGGCGGCGCCGCCGACCAGGGCGAACTCGCACTCGCCGCGGCGCAGCGACTGGGTCGCCTGGTGCAGGGCCACCAGCGAGGCGGAGCACGCGGTGTCCATGGTGACCGCCGGGCCCTCCAGGCCCAGGGTGTAGGCGATCCGGCCGGAGACGATGCTGCCGGAGATGGTGCCGCCCACGTAGTCGTGGTGCATCAGGCCGACGAAGACGCCGGTCTGGGTGCCCTTCATCGATTGGGGGTCGATCCCGGCCCGCTCGAAGGCCTCCCAGGAGGTCTCCAGCAGCAGCCGCTGCTGGGGGTCGGTGCCGGGCGCGTCCTTGGGGCTGATGCCGAAGAACGCCGGGTCGCACTCGGCGGCGTCGTGCAGGAAGCCGCCGTGGCGCACATAGCTCTTGCCGGGGGCGCCGACCTCGGGGTCGTAGAGGTCGTCGACGTCCCATCCGCGGTCCACCGGGAAGCCGGAGACCACGTCGGTGCCTTCGCTGACGATCCGCCAGAGGTCCTCGGGGGTACGGATGCCGCCGGGGTAGCGGCAGGCCATCCCGATGATCGCGATCGGCTCGCGGTTGAGCTCCTCCAGCTCGCGCACCCGGCGGCGGGTGCGCTCCAGCTCGGTGGTCGCCCGCTTCAGGTAGTCGCGGAGCCTGTCGACGTTGGCCGGGTCTACCATCACTGGACTCCAGATTCGTTGTCGATCGTCGCAAAGAGTTCTTCGTCGGTGGCGGTGTCGAAGTCGTCCGGCTCCCCGCCTCCCGTGCCGCTGTGGGAGTCACGCCAGGTCCGCAGCAGCGCTTCGAGGCGCGCGGTGATCCGGGCGTGTGAGCCGTCCTGGTCCGGCAGTGCGGTCAGCGCGGCTTCGAGCCGGTCGACCTCGGCGACCATCAGCCGGGCCTGGTCGGCCGGGCCGGGGACGAGTTCCGCCTTGAGGTACCCGGTCAGGACGACCGGTGACGGCTGGTCGAACACCAGGGTGGCCGGCAACGAGAGGCCGGTGGCCGCCCCGAGCAGGTTGCGCAGTTCGACCGCCGCCAGCGAGTCGAAGCCCATCTCCTGGAAGGCCTTGTTCGGATCGAGCGCCTGGGCCGAGGCGTGGCCGAGTACGGAGGCCACCCCAGTGAGCACCAGGTCCAGCAGCAGCCGGTCGCGCTCGGCGTCCGGCAGCGCGGCCAGGCGCTCGCGCCAGCCGCTCTGGGCGTCGGCGCGGGAGGTGCCCGCGGCGGAGCCGGCACTGCGGCGCGAGGCGCCGCGGACCAGGCCGCGCAGCAGGGTGGGGACACCGTCGGTCCGGGCCCGCACCGCGGCGACGTCCAGGCGCATCGGCACCACCAGGGCGTCCTCGGCGGCCAGGGCGGCGTCGAACAGCTCCAGGCCCTCGGCGGCGGGCAGCGGCGGCAGGCCCATCCGGTGCATCCGCTCCAGGTCGGCGGCGTCGATGTGGTCGGCCAGGCCGCCGACCTCGGACCACAGGCCCCAGGCCATCGAGACGGCGGGCAGCCCGGCGGCCCGGCGGTGGGCCGCGAGGCCGTCCAGGAAGGCGTTGGCGGCCGCGTAGTTGGACTGGCCGCCGCCGACCAGCAGGCCGGCCGTGGAGGAGAACAGCACGAAGGCGCTGAGCTCGCGGTCCGCCGTCAGCTCGTGCAGGTTCCAGGCGGCGTCCACCTTGGGGCGCAGCACCCGCTCGACCTGCTCGGGGGTGAGCGCGGCGAGCAGGCCGTTGTCGACCACGCCGGCCGAGTGCACCACGGCGCCGACCGGGTGGCGCTCCAGCAGCTCGGCGAGCTCGGCGCGGTCGGCCGCGTCGCAGGCGGCGATCGCGACCTCGGCGCCGAGGCCTTCGAGCTCGGCCCGCAGGTCGGCCGCGCCGGGGGTGTCCTCGCCGCGCCGGCTGGTCAGCAGCAGCCGGCGGACGCCGTGGGTGTCGGCGAGGTGGCGGGCGATCAGCCGGCCGAGGCCGCCGAGGCCGCCGGTGATCAGCACGTACGCATCGGGGTCGAAGTGCGGCGCCTCGGCGGGCTTGGCCCGGGCGAGCCTGGGCACGGACAGCTCGCCCCGGCGCACCGCGACCTCGGGCTCGCCGCAGGCCAGCGCGGCGGCCAGGCCTTCGGTGCCGTCGCTGTCGACCAGCAGGAAGCGGCCGGGGTTCTCCGACTCGGCGGCCCGGACCAGTCCGGCCAGCGGCGCGTGGGCGAGCTCGTCGGCCCGGAGCACCACCGCCAGCCGGGAGCGGTCGAAGCGCCGCTCGGCGAGGAAGGCGCGCAGCACCGCGAAGGTGTCGTCGACGCTGCGGTGCACCGCCGCGGGCACCTCGCCGTCGGCGAGGGCGGCCGGCAGCACGATCAGGGCCGCCGACTCGACGGATGCCAGGCTCGGGTGGACGGGCACGCCGAGGCCGAGGTCGTCGGGGCCGCAGACCACGGTGTCGGCGGGCAGCGCCGCGGCCGGGTCGGCGTCGAGCGGCGTCCGCTCCAGGCGGAACAGCGACTCCCCCGGGCCGGTGGTCAGCTGCCCGGCCGAGACCGGGCGGGCGACCAGGGTGCGGACGGTGGCCACCGGCGCGCCGGTGCCGTCCGCGACGGCCAGCGAGACGGCGTCCTGGCCGGCCTTGGCGACGTGCAGCCGCAGCTCGCCGGCGCCGGAGGCGTGCAGGGTGACCCCGCCCCAGCTGAACGGGAGCACCGCCTGGCCGTCGCCCAGGTCGAGCAGGTTGACGTGCAGGGCCGCGTCCAGCAGCGCCGGGTGCAGGCCGAAGGCGGCGGCCGTGGTGCGGGCGCGGTCGGGCAGGGCGGCCTCGGCGAACAGGTCCTCGCCGCGGCGCCAGGCCGCGCGCAGCCCCTGGAACACCTCGCCGTAGCCGTAGCCGACCCCGATCAGCCGGGGGTAGAGCTCGCCCAGCTCGATCGGCTCGGCGCCCTCCGGCGGCCAGACCGTCAGGTCGAAGCCCGGCTCCTCGGCGGCGGCGGCGAGCAGGCCGCCGGCGTTCTGGCTCCACGGCGCGTCCGGCGCGTCGGCGGGCCGGGAGTACACCGCGACGGTGCGCCGCCCGGCGTCCTCGGGGCCGACGGCGACCTGCACGGCCACCGCGCCCTGCTCGGGCAGGGTGAGCGGCGCCTGGAGCGTCAGCTCCTCCAGCACCGCGCAGCCGGCCCGGTCGCCGGCCTGGACGGCCAGCTCCACCAGGGCCGTGCCGGGCAGCAGCACGGTGCCGTGCACGGCGTGGTCGGCCAGCCAGGGCTGGGCGGAGCGGGAGAGCCGACCGGTGAGCACCAGCCCGCCGGAGTCCGGCAGTTCGGTGACGGCGGCCAGCAGCGGGTGCTCGACGGGGAGCTGCCCGAGGCCGCTCGGGTCGCCGCCGGCGGCGGTGCCCTCCAGCCAGAGCCGGGTGCGCTGGAACGGGTAGAGCGGCAGGTCGACCCGGTTCGGCCGGCGGCCCTCGAAGAGCGCGGCCCAGTCGACCGGCACGCCGTCGGCGTGCAGCCGGGCCAGGCCGGCCAGCAGTTCCCGGGTCTCGGCCGAGTCGCGGCGCATGGTCGCGCCGGCCGCGAGGCCGCCGTCCAGGCAGTCCTGGGCCATCGCGGTGAGCACCGCGTCCGGGCCCAGCTCCAGGAACCTGCGCACCCCGAGGGCGGCGGCGGCGCGCAGCGCCGGCTCGAACCGCACCGGACGGCGGACGTGGTCCACCCAGTAGTCCGCCGAACCCAGCTCCTGCGCACCGGCGGGGGCGCCGGTCAGGGTGGAGACGATCGGGATGCGCGGCGCGCCGTACGACTGCGCCTTGGCGACGAGCGCGAACTCGTCCAGCATCGGCTCCATCAGCGGGGAGTGGAAGGCGTGCGAGACGGTCAGGCGGGTGCTCTTCTCGAAGCCGGCGGCGAGCGCCAGCACCGCCTCCTCCTCGCCCGAGACGACCACCGAGCGCGGCCCGTTGACCGCGGCCAGGCCCACCCGCTCGTCGAGCAGCGGCAGCACCTCGGCCTCGGTGGCCCGGATCGCCACCATCGCGCCGCCGGCGGGCAGCCGGCTCATCAGGCCGCCGCGGGCCAGCACCATGGCGGCCGCGCCCTCCAGCGTCAGCACGCCGGAGACGTGGGCGGCGGCCAGCTCGCCGACCGAGTGCCCGACCAGGTAGTCGGGGCGCACGCCCAGCGACTCCACCAGCCGGAACAGCGCCACCTCGACGGCGAAGATCGCCGCCTGGGCGTAGTCGGTGCGGTTCAGCAGCTGCTGCTCGGCCTCGATCACCCGGGCGAGCGGCACCTCCAGCTCCCGGTCCAGCAGGGCGGCGACCTCGTCGAAGGCGGCCGCGAAGACCGGGAACGCCCGGTACAGCTCGCGGCCCATGCCCAGGCGCTGGGAGCCCTGACCGGTGAACAGGAACGCCAGCTTCCCCTGGCCGACCGCGGTGCCCGCGGCGGGGGCCAGGGCGGCCAGCAGCTCCTCGGTGGAGCCGCCGACGGCCACCGCGCGGTGCTCCCAGGAGGAGCGGGTGCAGGCCAGCGAGTAGGCCACGTCGGCCGGGTCCAGCTCGGGGCGGGCCTGGACCCAGGCGCGCAGCCGGTCCTTCTGCTCGGCCAGCGCCTCGGGGGTGCGCGCCGACAGGAGCCAGGGGACGGCGTCCAGCGGCGGGGTGGGGGCCTGCGCCTCTGTCTGCGGCTGCTCCGGAGCGGGGGTCTGCTCCTCGGCCTGCTGCTCGCCGTCCGTCTCGGCCTGCTGCTCGCCCACCGGGGCCTGTTCCAGGACCACGTGGGAGTTGGTGCCGCTGATGCCGAAGGATGAGACCGCAGCGCGCCGGGGGCGGCCGCTCTCGGGCCACTCCTGGGCCTCGGTCAGCAGCCGGACCTCGCCGGCCGTCCAGTCCACCTGGGTGGAGGGCTGGTCCACGTGCAGGGTCTTCGGCAGTTCGCCGTGCCGCATCGCCTGCACCATCTTGATCACCCCGGCCACCCCCGCGGCGGCCTGGGTGTGCCCGAGGTTGGACTTGATCGAGCCCAGCCACAGCGGCCGGCCCTCGGGGCGGTCCTGGCCGTAGGCCGCGAGCAGGGCCTGCGCCTCGATCGGGTCGCCCAGCGAGGTGCCGGTGCCGTGCGCCTCGACCGCGTCCACGTCCGCCGGGGAGACGCCGGCGCTCGCCAGCGCCTGCTTGATCACCCGCTGTTGGGAGGGGCCGTTGGGGGCGGTGAGCCGGCTGCTGGCACCGTCGGAGTTGATCGCGGTGCCCTTGACCACGGCCAGCACCCGGTGGCCGAGCCGCTGGGCGTCGGAGAGCCGCTCGACGAGCAGCATGCCCGCGCCCTCGCCCCAGCCGGTGCCGTCGGCACCCTCGGCGAAGGCCTTGCAGCGGCCGTCGGGGGCGAGGCCGCGCTGCCGGCTGAAGTCGATGAAGGTCTCGGGGGTGGACATCACCGTCACCCCGCCGGCCAGGGCCAGGGTGCACTCCCCCGCCTGGAGCGCCTTGACCGCCCAGTGCAGGGCCACCAGCGAGGACGAGCAGGCCGTGTCGATGGTGACGGCCGGCCCCTCCAGCCCGAAGGTGTAGGCCACCCGGCCGGAGGCGACGCTCGCGGCGCTGCCGTTGGCCAGGTAGCCGTCGAGGTCGTCCGGCACCGTGTTCAGCCGGGTCGCGTAGTCGTTGTACATGACGCCGACGAAGACACCGGTACGGGAGCCGCGCAGCGCCGCGGGGACGATGCCGGCGTCCTCGAAGGCCTCGAAGGAGGTCTCCAGGAGCAGCCGCTGCTGCGGGTCCATCGCCAGCGCCTCGCGCGGCGAGATGCCGAAGAAGTCCGGGTCGAAGTCGGCGGCGTCGTGCAGGAACGCGCCGGTCCTGGCGTAGGTCTTGCCCGCCCGCGCGGGGTCGGGGTCGTACAGGGACTCGACATCCCAGCCCCGGTCGGCCGGGAAGTCCGACACCGCATCGGCGCCGGCGGCCACCAGGTCCCACAGTTGGTCAGGCGTGGCGACCCCGCCGGGGTACCGGCAGGCCATCCCCACGATCGCGATCGGCTCATGCGCGCGGTACTCCGACTCGCGCAGCCTGCGCCTTGTCTCGCGCAGATCCGAAGTGGTTCGCCTGAGATAGTCGAGCAGTCGGTCCTCGTTGTTCGCCAACGCAGCCATCCGATCGGGATCGAAGCCTTCGGAAACGCGGGATCCCGGCTCGTCGGTCCACGTCCCCGCCTTTGGGAGGCTAGGGAGCAGGGGGTGTCGGGGTCACCCCCTACTGCCCCCTGGAGTACCCCTGGTCCCGCTTTCCGGCGGGCCCGCCGAATGCCGAGACGATTGGTCGGACCTCTCCGCGGTCTATACCGGCGGACCTGCGCGGATTCGTCGCGGGCGGCCGCCACACCGGGCCGATCTTGACAACTTTGGAGGCCCCAACATACCGTCAAGTCAGGTTTGGGGCATGGGGATAGCCCCTCTGAGCAGCCACAAGTCGACGACCGACGCGGAGTGTCCGGGCAAGCCCGCCCGACCTCCGAGAGGTCTAGACCACCTTGAGAATTTCACCGACGCCACCCTTCACCACACACCACACGAAACAGCGGTGGGGGGCGGCTGATGACAAAAATGACACGCACATGACTTCTTGATGTCGAGCAGATTTCACCGCGGTGTTTTCATCAATTTCGATGGCACCGCGAAGTTATTGTTTCCAGGGACCCGCGGGGGCAGGGCCCAGTAAAAGTCTTTTTGTGTATTCAATTTTGAATACCTGGCCATGGGGGAGGTCATGGTGCGCCTATTCGAGCGCCACCGAGAGCTTGGGACCCTACGCGACGCCTACGCCGAGAGCGTCGCCGGAACAGGGCAGCTCACGATCGTCACGGGCGGACCGGGAGTCGGGAAGACCGAGCTGCTCCACGAGTTCGCGAACACCGCCTGCAAGGACGGCGCCCGGGTGCTGCACGCCGTCGGCTCCCCGCGGGAGCGGGCACATCCACTGGGCGTCATCCGGGAACTGCTGCACAGCGGGGAACTCCCGGCGGATGCCGTTGATTGCTCGTTACAGCCTCATACGAACATAGACTTAGCGTCAAGTACTGATTACCGGACGGAATCACTCCGTTCGGACCGGAGCGGTACCCAATACGCCCCGGAAACCCTCCTCAAGACCGTGTCCGCGCCGATCTTGGAGCTGGCCGGAGAACGGCCCCTGGTCATCGTCATCGACGACGCCCACCTTTTGGACACCCAGTCCCTACAGACCCTCCTCTACCTCCTGCGACGAATGAGGACGAAACGCATCGCGGTGGTCTGCGCCGGCTGGGAGCAGTCCGCACTGGCGGACCCGCTCATCCACGACAGCCTCAGCCGCCTGCCGCACCGCCGGGTCCGGCTGGCGCCGCTGTCCGAGCAGGGCGTGGCCCGGCTGCTGGCCGCCCAGAGCACCCGGCCGCTGCCGGACGGGCTCGACGCCGCCTACCACCGGGTCACCGGCGGGAACCCCATGCTGGTGCACGCCCTGCTGGACGACGGCACCCAGTTCGGCGCCGAGCTGGGCGATCCCGTCCCGAGCCTCGCCTACCGGCAGGCGGTGCTGGCCTGCCTGCACCGGGGCGAGCCCCGGCACCTCGCGGTCGCCCGGGCGCTGGCCGCGCTCGGCGAGCACGCCGACGCCCGCACCGCCGCGCTGCTGCTGTCCACCAGCCCCGACGCCGTCCAGGTCGTGGTCGACGTGCTGGGCTCCACCGGCCTGCTCGACGGCTACCGCTTCCGGCTGCCCGCCGCCGCCAACGCGGTGCTGAGCGATCTCGACCCCGGCGAACGCTCGCGGCTGCACGGCGAGATCGCCCGGCTGCTCTACCTGGACGGCGCGCCCGCGCCCGAGGTGACCAAGCACCTGATGGCGGCCGGCCAGGTCGCCGAACCCTGGGGCCTGTCCGTGCTGCGGCTGGCCTCCGAACAGGCGCTGGCCGCGGACCAGGTCGAGCAGTCCACCGGCTACCTGCGCCTGGCCGTGCGCGAGTCCGCCTCCGAGCGGGAGCGGCACACCCTCTCCACCGCGCTGGCGCGGGCGGAGTGGCGGGTCAACCCGGCCGCCGTGACCCCGTACCTCGAACCGCTGCACCACCACGTGTCGGCCGAGGACCTGGCGGCCCGGGACGCGGCCACCGTGGTGCGGCACATGCTCTGGCAGGGCGAGACCGGCCTCGCCGACGAGACCGTGACCGCGCTGGCCGGCTCGCTCGACCCGCGCGACGCCCATGTGCTGGCCGAGGTCGAGTTCGTCCGGCACTGCTTCTACGGGGTGCCCCAGGTCAGCCACCGCGGCGACCTCGCCAAGGTGGCCACCCTGGAACGGGCCACCACCGGCAAGGTGAACACCCTGTGGGCCACGGTGGCCCTGCTGGTCAGCGGAGACATCAGCGCCGAGTCGGTGGCCCAGGTGACCGACGCCCTCCAGAGCGGCCAGGACAGCGACCTGAAGCTGGAACTGACGGTCATCTCGCTGACGGTCATCGCCCTCACCGGCCGGGCCGAGACCGCGATGGAGGTCTGCGAAGCGCTGCTGAGCGACGCCGTACGCCGCGGTTGGACCACCTGGCGGGCGGTGCTGCTCGGCGTCCGCGCCCGGATCGCCCTGCTCCAGGGAGACCCGGCCACCGCGGAGGCCCAGGCCACCGAGGCGCTCGAACTGCTCGACCCCCAGGCCTGGGGCGTCCTGATCGGCCTGCCGCTGTCCACGGCGGTCCAGGCCAACACGGCCCTGGGCCGGCACGAGAGCGCCACCCAGCTGCTGCGCCGCAAGGTGCCGGACACCATGTTCAACACCGTCTTCGGCATCCAGTACCTGAGCGCCCGGGGACACCACTACCTGTCCACCGACCGGCCGTTCGCGGCGCTGAACGACTTCGAGACCTGCGGGCACCTGATGCGCGAACGCGCCTCCGCCGTGCAGCCGCTGATCCCCTGGCGCACCGACCTGGCCCAGGCCAACCTGCGGATCGGCAAGGCCAGGGTCGCCAAGGAGCTGGCGGAGGAGCAGGCCAACCTGCGCCACCCGCTGGGCACCCGCTCGCGGGCGATCGCCCTGCGGGTCCTGGCCGGCACCAGCCAGCCTCGGCACCGCACCGCGCTGCTGCGCGAGTCGATCGACCTGCTCCAGGTCTGCGGCGACCGGATGGAACTCGCGCTGGCCTTCGAGGACCTGTCCGCCACCCACTACGAGCTGGGCGACTACTCCAGGGCCCGGCTGGTGGCGCGGCAGGCCGCCCAGGAGGCCGGCGAAGGCGAGCCGCGGGCCGCGGCGGGCGGCGAGGGGTCGGCTGTGGCCCCCTCGCCCGCCCCCGCGCCCAGCCTCGCCGCCGTCCCCGCGGCCACCCCGGTGGCCAGTGCCGCCGCCGCGCTGCTCAGCGACGCGGAGAGCCGGGTCGCCGTGCTGGCGGCGCTCGGCTACACCAACCGGGAGATCAGCGGCCGGATCCATGTGACGGTCAGCACGGTCGAACAACACCTCACCCGGGTGTACCGGAAGCTGAACGTCGCCAGCCGCACCGAGCTGCCGTCCAAGCTCCTGGAGCGCCAGACCCCGGCGCTGCCCGAGCACCGGTCGGCCCCCGAGCGCCGGCCCCGCCAGCACGTCGCGGCCACCCGGGAGCTCCCGCCGCTCTGGCGCCGGCTGGCGATGTAGCGCCTGCCGGCCGAAGCCGAAGCCGCCGTCGAACCGCCCCACGGGCGGTCGGCGGCGGCTTCGGCTTCGGCGCATCGGGAGGGCTTCCCTTCGAGGGTCGGAACGTGAGGGGCTCTGGACGTGAGGGGCTCTGCACTTGTGGGGCTCTGCGCTTGAGGGCGTCCGGACTTGAGCGGGCCCGGACCTGAGGGTCGGACGGGGCGGTGCCGGGGTGGCACCGCCCTTCGGTCCTCCGGGGCAGGGCCTGCCCGGCGGGATCCGCCGGGCAGGCCGCCCTGGGTCCTGCTAGTCGAACTTGCCGAGCTCACCGTCCAGGAGGTCGAAGAGCTCGTCGGCGGTGGCCGTGTCCAGCTCCGGACCGCTCTGCCCGGCCGGCTCCTGGTGCGCCTCCCCGGCCCACTTGGCGGTCAGGGCCCGCAGGCGCAGGGCGACCCGGGAGCGCTGCTCCTCGTCGACCGAGCCGGCGGCGGCCGCCTCCAGCAGGGACTCCAGGCGGATCACCTCGGCCTCGACGTCCGGCGCACCGTCCACGTCCTCGACCAGTTCGTCGAAGAGGTGGTCGGCGATGGCCGCCGGGGTCGGGTAGTCGAAGGTGAGGGTGGAGGACAGCCGCAGACCGGTGTCGGCGCCGATCCGGTTGCGCAGCTCCAGGGCGGAGAGCGAGTCCACGCCCAGCTCACCGAAGCCGCGCTCCGGGTCCACCGCCTCGGCGCCCGCGTGTCCGAGCACCTCCGCGACGTGGCCGCGCACGGTGTCCAGCAGCAGCTGCCGGCTCTGCGCCGGGGAGAGCGCCGCGAGCCGCTCGGGCAGCGCGACCTGCTGCGGCTTGTCGGCCGCGGCCGGCGCCGCCTGGGCGGTGCGCCGGGCCGGGGTCCGGGCGGCCAGCGCGCGGACCATCGGGGGCGCCTGCTCGGTCGGGCGCACCCGCATCGGCAGCAGCAGCGGCCGGTCGGAGGTCAGCGCCCGGTCGAAGAGCGCGAGCGCCCGGTCGGCCGACAGCGGCTCGATGCCGTCCCGGGAGAGCCGGCGCAGCTCCGCCTCGCCGAGCGAGCCGGCCATGCCGGAGCCGGTGTCCCACAGGCCCCAGCCGAGCGCGATCGCGGGCAGCCCGGCCTCGTGCCGCTGGGCCGCCAGGGCGTCCAGGAAGGCGTTGGCCGCGGCGTAGTTGCCCTGCCCGGCGGCCCCGAGGGTGGCGGCGGCCGAGGAGAACAGCACGAACGCCTTGAGGCCGAGGCCCTCGGTCAGCTCGTGCAGGTGCCAGGCCGCGTCCGCCTTGGGGCGCAGCACCGCGTCCATCCGCTCGTCGGTGAGCGCCGTGACGAGGGCGTCGTCCAGGACGCCCGCGGCGTGCACCACCGCGGTCAGCGGGTGCTCGGCGGGGACGGTGTCGAGCAGGGCGGCCATCGCCGCGCGGTCGGCGGCGTCGCAGGCGGCGACCGTGACGGTCGCGCCCAGCTCGGCCAGGTCGGCCAGCTCCTCCGGCATGGCGCCGGTGCGGCTGGTCAGCAGCAGGTGCCGCACGCCGTGCTCGGTCACCAGGTGGCGGGCGAGCAGGCGGCCGAGGCTGCCGGTGCCGCCGGTGACGAGCACGGTGCCCTCGGCGTCGAAGGCCTGGGCGGCCTCGCCGGCCGTGGCGTCGGCCAGCCTCGGGACGTACGCCCGGCCGGCCCGCAGCGCGAGCTCCGGTTCGCCGGTGGCGACCGCCGCCGCCAGGGCGGCCTCGGAGGCCGGGTCCTCGTCGAGGTCGACCAGGACCAGGCGGTCGGGGTGTTCGACGGCCGCGGCCCGCACCAGGCCCCAGATGCCGGCCTGGGCGAGGTCCGGCGCGCCGTCCACGGCCACCGCTCCACGGGTGACGACCACCAGCGGCGCGGCGCCGTCGGCGCGGTCCTCGGTGAGGCGCTCCTGGAGGAGGGCCAGGGCGCGGTGTCCGGCCTGACCGGCCCGGGCCGGGGCGAACCCGTCCTCGTCGACGGTGACGGTCACCGTGTCCGGGGCCGTACCGTCCTGGAGGTCCGCCAACGGGACCGGCTCCCAGTGCAGTTCGTACAGGTCGCCGGAGCCGGGGGCGGCCGCGGCCGCGTTCAGCTGCTCGGCGGTCACCTGCCGGATGCGCAGCGCGGAGACCACGGCGACCGGTGCGCCGGCGCCGTCGAAGAGCTGGAGGCCCAGCTGCTCGGTGCTCTGCGGGGTGAGCCGCAGCCGCAGGGCCGAGGCGCCCGCCGCGTAGAGGGTGACGCCCTCCCAGGAGAACGGCAGGGTCATCACCGTCGGGTCCTGACCGTCGAGCAGGTCGATGGCGTGCAGCGCGGAGTCGAGCAGCGCCGGGTGCAGACCGAAGCCGGCCGGGTCGGCCTCCTCGGGCAGGGCGAGCTCGGCGTAGACCTCCTCGCCCAGGCGCCAGGCGGCGCGCAGGCAGCGGAACAGCGGGCCGTAGCCGTAGCCCTGGTCGGCGAGGCGGTCGTAGCTGCCGTCGAGGTCGACGGGCACGGCGCCGGCCGGCGGCCAGGCTTCGAGCGCGGCGGGTTCCGGCGCGGTCGGCGGGGCCAGCACGCCGGTGGCGTGCCTGGTCCAGGCGCCGCCGTCCTCGGTGCGGGCGTGCACGGTGACCGGGCGGCGACCGGAGTCGTCGCCGGCGCCGGTGACCACCTGGAGCTGGATGCCGCCCTGGGCGGGCAGCACCAGCGGCCGCTCGATGGCCAGTTCCTCGACCAGGGCGCCGCCGACCCGGTCGCCGGCCTGGACGGCCAGCTCCACGAAGGCGCTGCCGGGCAGCAGCACCACGTCGGCGACGGCGTGGTCGGCCAGCCACGGGTGGGTGCTCAGCGAGAGGCGTCCGGTCAGGGCGACGGTGTCGCTCTCGGCCAGCCGCAGTTCGGCGCCGAGCAGCGGGTGCCCGGCCGCGGCCTGGCCGAAGCCGGCCGCCTCGCGCGGCCCGGAGGGACCGTCGTCCAGCCAGAGCCGGCGGCGCTGGAAGGCGTACGTCGGCAGGTCGATCCGGCGCACCGCCGTCCCGCCGTAGAGCCGCTCCCAGTCGATCGGGACGCCGCGCACCTGGAGCGCGCCGAGCGCGGTGGCCAGGGCGACGGGCTCCTCCTTGTCCCGGCGCAGCAGGGAGACCAGCGCCGAGCGCTCCTGGTCGGCCAGGCAATGGGTGCCCATGGTGGAGAGCACCGCGTCGGGGCCCAGCTCCAGGAAGGTGCGGACCTGCTCGGCCTCCAGCGTGCGGATCGCGTCGGCGAAGCGGACGGACTCGCGCACGTGGCGCACCCAGTACTCGGGCGAGGTCAGCTCCTCGGTGGTGGCCCGCTCGCCGGTCAGGGTGGAGACGATCGGCACGCTCGGCGGGGCGAACGCGAGGCCGCGGGCGACCTCGGCGAACTCCGCCAGCATCGGGTCCATCAGCGGCGAGTGGAAGGCGTGGCTGACCGGCAGGCGCTTGGTCCTGCGGTGGGTGAAGGCGGCCTGGAGGGCGGTCACCGCCTCCTCGGTGCCGGACACCACGACGGCGTTCGGCCCGTTGACGGCGGCGATGCCGACGGCCTCGCCGAGGTGCGGGAGCACCTCCTCCTCGGTGGCGTCGACGGCCAGCATCGCGCCGCCGGCGGGCAGCGCCTGCATCAGCCGGCCGCGGGCCGCGACCAGGCGGGCGGCGTCCGGCAGGCCGAGCACGCCCGCGACGTGGGCGGCGGCCAGCTCGCCGATGGAGTGCCCGGCCAGGACGTCGGGCCGGATGCCCCAGGACTCCAGCAGCCGGAAGAGCGCGACCTCCAGGGTGAACAGGGCGGCCTGGGTGGTGGCGGTCTGGTTCAGCGGCTCGGCGTCGGCGCCGAAGACGAGCTCCTTGAGCCCCTCGTCGAAGTGGCCGCAGACCTCGTCGAAGGCCTGCCGGAACACCTCGAAGCGCTGGTACAACTCCCGTCCCATGCCGGGGCGTTGGGCGCCCTGACCGGTGAACAGGAAGGCCAGCTTGCCGGCCACCGGCTTGCCGCGCAGCAGTCCGGGCGCGCTCTCACCGGCCGCCAACGCGGCCAGCGCGGCGGCGAGTTCGTCCCGGTCCTGGGCCACCAGGGCGGCCCGGTGGGCGAGTTCGGCGCGGCCGGTGGCCAGCGAGTAGGCGAGGTCGGCGATCGGCGCGTCCGCCAGGGCGGTCAGCTTGGCGGCCTGGCCGGCCAGCGCCTCCGGGGTGGCGCCGGAGAGCAGGACGGGCAGCAGCGGGGGCTCGGTGCCGGTCGGCTCGGCGGCCGGCTCGGTGACGGCCTCGATGATGGTGTGGGCGTTGGTGCCGCTGATGCCGAAGGAGGAGACGGCGGCACGGCGCGGGCGCTCGACCTCGGGCCAGTCCCGGGCCTCGGTGAGCAGCTTGACCTCGCCGGCCGTCCAGTCGACCTTGCTGGAGGGCTCGTCCACGTGCAGGGTCTTGGGCAGTACGCCGTGGCGCATCGCCTGGACCATCTTGATCACACCGGCGACACCGGCCGCGGCCTGGGTGTGCCCGATGTTGGACTTGATCGAGCCGAGCCACAGCGGCCGGTCGGCCGTACGGCCCTGGCCGTACGTGGCCAGCAGCGCCTGGGCCTCGATCGGGTCACCCAGGGTGGTGCCGGTGCCGTGCGCCTCCACCACGTCGACGTCCGCGGTGGACAGCCGGGCGCTGGCCAGCGCCTGACGGATCACCCGCTGCTGCGAGGGCCCGTTGGGCGCCGTCAGACCGTTGGACGCGCCGTCCTGGTTGACGGCGGAGCCGCGGATCACGGCCAGCACCTCGCGCCCGTTGCGCCGTGCGTCGGAGAGCCGCTCCAGCAGCAGCATGCCCGCGCCCTCGGAGAGCGTGGTGCCGTCCGCGCCGTCGGCGAAGGACTTCGCCCGGCCGTCGGCGGCGAGGTTGCGCTGCCTGCTGAAGTCCACGAACGTGTCCACGGTCGACATCACCGAGACACCGCCGGCCAGGGCGAGCGCGCACTCGCCGCCGCGCAGCGCCTGCGCCGCGAGGTGCAGGGCCACCAGCGAGGAGGAGCAGGCGGTGTCCACCGAGAGGGTCGGTCCCTCCAGGCCGAGGGTGTAGGCGACCCGGCCCGAGGCCACGCTGCCGAGGCTGCCGTTGCCCAGGTAGTCCCGGACGTCCTCCGGGGCGTTGCTGAGCCGGCTGCCGTAGTCGTGGTACATCACACCGGCGAACACGCCGGTGGAGCTGCCGCGCACCGAGTGCGGGTCGATGCCGGCCCGCTCCAGCGCCTCCCAGGAGGTCTCCAGGAGCAGCCGCTGCTGCGGGTCCATGGCGATCGCCTCGCGCGGCGAGATGCCGAAGAAGTCCGGCTCGAAGTCGGCCGCGTCGTACAGGAATCCGCCTTCGCGGGAGTACGTCCGGCCGGCCTTGCCCGGCTCCGGGTCGTACAGCCCCTCGATGTCCCAGCCGCGGTCCTCCGGGAACGGCGAGATGCCGTCGACGCCGTCGGCCAGCAGCTGCCACAGCTCCTCGGGGGTGCTGACGCCGCCGGGGAAGCGGCAGGCCATCGCCACGATCGCGATCGGCTCGTCGCCGTCCGACTGGGCGCCGGCGGCGGCCGGTACGGGGGCCTCCTCCTCGGCGCCGAACAGCTCGGTGCTCAGGTGGCCGACCAGGGCGGCCGGGTCCGGGTAGTCGAAGACCAGGGTGGCGGGCAGCCGCAGCCCGACCGCCTGGCCGAGCCGGTTGCGCAGCTCCACCGCGGTCAGCGAGTCGAAGCCCCACTCCCGGAAGGCCCGGCGCGGGTCGAGCACCATGTCCGAGTCGTGGCCGAGCACGGCCGCGACATGGGTGCGGACCAGTTCGAACAGGGCCGCGTCGCGCTCGGCCCGGCCGAGCGCGGCCAGCCGGTCCAGGGCGCTGCCGGAGGCCGAGGGCGCCGCGGCGGCGGTGCGCCGGGCGGCCGGGCGCAGCAGGCCGCGCAGCAGCGGGGCGACGGTGCCCGCCGAGCGCAGCGCGGGCAGGTCCAGGCCGATCGGCACCAGCAGGGCCCGGTCCCCGGCGAGCGCGAGGTCGAGCAGCGCCATGCCCTCGTCGGTGGAGATCGGACGCACCCCGGCGCGGGCCATCCGGACCACGTCCGCCTCGCTCAGGTGGGCGGTCATCCCGGTGCGCTGCTCCCAGAAGCCCCAGGCCAGCGAGAGGCCGGGCAGGCCGAGCGCGTGGCGGTGCTGGGCCAGGCCGTCGAGGAAGGCGTTGGCCGCCGCGTAGCCGGACTGGCCGGCGCCGTCCACCGTGCCGGCGGCCGAGGAGAACAGCACGAAGGCCTTGAGGTCGAGGCCGGCGGTCAGCTCGTGCAGGTGCCAGGCCGCGTCCACCTTGGGGCGCAGCACGGCGTCCAGCCGCTCGTCGGTGAGCGTGGTGACCAGGCCGTCGTCCAGCGCGCCGGCCAGGTGCAGCACGGCGGTCAGCGGGCGGTCGGCGGGGATGTCGGCGAGCAGCCCGGCGAGCTGCTCGCGGTCGGCCGCGTCGCACTTGGCGAGGGTGACCTCGGCGTCCAGGTCGGCGAAGTCGTCCTGGGAGACGCCGCTGCGCCCGGCCAGCAGCAGGTGGCGCACGCCGTGCTCGGCCACCAGGTGCCGGGCGACCAGCGCGCCGAGCACGCCGGTGCCGCCGGTGATCAGCACGGTGCCCTCGGGGTCGAGCGGGCTGCCGGTGCCCTGGGGGGCGCTGCGGGCCAGTCGGGGGACGTGCACCTTGCCGTCGCGGACGGCGAGTTGGGGCTCGCCGGTGGCGGCGGCCGCGGCCAGTGCCTGCTCGACGGTGGTGTCCTGGTCGGCGTCGACCAGGACGAACTGCTCGGGGTTCTCGCCCTGGGCGGCGCGGACCAGGCCCCAGACGGCGGCCGCGGCGAGGTCCTGGACGCCTTCGGCGCCCACCGCCACCGCTCCCCTGGTGAGCACCACCAGGCGGGAGTCGGCGACCTTGTCGCTGTCCAGCCACTGTCGCACGGTCTCCAGCACCTGGGCGGCGGCCGCCCGGGTGCCGGCCACCGGGTCGCCGTCCCGGCGCACCGGCAGGACGGCGAACTCCGGTACGGTCGCCAGCTCCGCGAGGCCGCCCTCGCCGAGCACCGCGTGGCCGGGCACCGGGCCCTCGGCCGCGACGGCCGGCCAGTCGAGCCGGAACAGGGCGTCGGCGCGGCCGGCCGCGCCGAGCGCGGCGGGGTCGACGGCGCGGGTGGTCAGCGCGTCCACCGAGGCCACCGGGGAGCCGGTGGTGTCGGCGAGTTGGATGGTCAGGGCGTCGGTGCCGGTGATCCGCAGCCGCAGGGCCTTGGCGCCGGAGGCGTACAGCGAGACGCCGTTCCAGGCGAAGGGCAGTCGGGCCTGCTCGGGCTCCTGCTCGTCGCCGAGGCCCGCGGCGTGCAGGGCGGCGTCGAACAGCGCCGGGTGCAGGGCGAACGAGCCTTCCTCCACCGGGAGTTCGACCTCGGCGAAGACCTCCTCGCCGCGCCGCCAGGCCGCCTTGAGGCCCTGGAAGGCGGGGCCGTAGTGGTAGCCCTGGGCGGCCAGCGCCTCGTACACGCCGTCCACCGGGACGGGCCGGGCGCCGGCCGGGGGCCAGGCCGCCAGGTCGAAGCCGGCGTCGGCGGTGTCCGGCTCCAGCAGGCCGCTGGCGTGCCGGGTCCACTCCCCCTCGCCGCCCTCGGGGCGCGAGTGCACGGTCAGCGGGCGGCGGCCGGAGTCGTCCGACTCGCCGACGTGGAGCTGGAGTTGGACGGCTCCGCGCTCGGGCAGCAGCAGCGGCACCTCCATCGTCAGCTCGGCCACCCGGCCGCAGCCGACCTCGTCGCCGGCCTTGACGGCCAGCTCGACGAACGCGGTGCCCGGCAGCAGGACGGTGCCGCCCACCGCGTGGTCGGCGAGCCAGGGCGCGGTGGCGGTGGCGAGCCGGCCGGTGAAGAGCATGCCGCCGCCGTCGGCGACGGCGACCGAGGCGCCGAGCAGCGGGTGCCCGGCGGCGACCAGGCCGGCCGCGGTGACGTCGCCCACCGCCTGGGAGCTGCCGAGCCAGAACCGCTCGCGCTGGAAGGCGTAGGTGGGCAGGTCCACCTTGCTCACCGGCGTGCCGGCGAAGACCGCCGCCCAGTCCAGGGCGACGCCGTTGACGTGCGCCTCGGCCAGCGAGGTCAGGAAGCGCTCGGGGCCGCCCTCGTCGCGGCGCAGCGAGCCGATCCCGACGGCCTCGGCGTTCATCGCCTCGGCCGTCTCCGCGACGCTGTGCAGCAGCACCGGGTGCGGGCTGCACTCGACGAAGACGCCGTAGCCGCTGTCGAGCAGCAGCCGGGTGGTGCTCTCGAAGAGCACGCTCTGACGCAGGTTGGTGTACCAGTAGTCGGCGTCCAGGCCGGCGGTGTCGAACAGTTCGCCGGTCACCGTGGAGTAGAACGGCACCTCGGCGGAGCGCGGGCTCAGCCCGGACAGCTCCTTCAGCAGCCGCTCGCGGATCGTCTCCACCTGGGCCGAGTGCGAGGCGTAGTCCACCGGCAGCCGCTTGGCGCGCACCTCGTCGGCGCGCAGCTCGGCGTGCAGCTGGTCCAGGGCGTCCGGGTCGCCGGAGACGACCACCGAGGCGGCGCCGTTGACGGCGGCCACCGAGAGCCGGCCCTGGTACGGGGCGAGCCGCTCGCGGACCTGCTCGGCGGCCAGCGCCACCGACATCATGCCGCCGCGCGCGGACAGGTCGTCGGCGATGGCCAGGCTGCGCAGGGCCACCACCTTGGCGCCGTCGGCCAGCGACAGCGCGCCGGCCACGCAGGCGGCGGCGATCTCGCCCTGCGAGTGCCCGATCACGGCGGCCGGGCGCACCCCGTAGGAGCGCCACAGCTCGGCCAGCGAGACCATCACGGCCCAGAGCACGGGCTGGACCACGTCGACTCGCTCCAGCGAGCCGGCGTCGCGGATGACCTCCAGCAGGTCCCAGTCGACGTGCGGGGCCAGCGCCTGGGCGCACTCGGCCATCCGGGCGGCGAACACCGGTGAGGCGTCGAGCAGTTCGGAGGCCATGCCGATCCACTGCGAGCCCTGGCCGGGGAAGACGAAGGCGGTCCGGGACTCGCTCTGGTGCCCGCCGCGCACCACGCCCGCCGCGGCGCGGCCGGCGGCGAGCTCGGTGAGCCCGGCGGCCAGCGCGGCGCGGTCGGCGCCGATCACCACGGCGCGCTCGCCGAGGGCGGCGCGGGAGGTGGCCAGGGTCCAGGCGAGGTCGGTCAGCGGGGCGCTGTCCAGGTGGTCGAGCAGCCGCTGCGCCTGGCCGGCCAGGCCCTGCTCGCCCTTGCCGGAGAGCACCAGCGGGAGCGGGCCGGTCAGTTCGGCGGCGGCCTGCGGCGCCTCGGGCTCGGGCACGCCCTCCAGGATCACGTGGGCGTTGGTGCCGCTGATGCCGAAGGAGGAGACGGCGGCCCGGCGGGCCTCGCCGCGCACCGGCCAGTCCCGGGCCTCGGTGAGCAGCTCGACCGCGCCCTCGGTCCAGTCCACCTGCGGGGTGGGCTCGTTGACGTGCAGCGTCTTGGGCATCCGGCCGTGGCGCATGGCCATGACCAGCTTGATCACACCGGCGACGCCGGCGGCCGCCTGAGTGTGGCCGATGTTGGACTTGATCGAGCCGAGCCAGAGCGGCTCGCCCTCGCCGCGCTCCTGACCGTAGGTCGCGAGCAGCGCCTGCGCCTCGATCGGGTCGCCCAGCGGGGTGCCGGTGCCGTGCGCCTCCACCAGGTGCACCTGGTCGGCGGTGAGCTTGGCGTTGGCGAGCGCCTGGCGGATCACCCGCTGCTGGGACGGCCCGTTGGGGGCGGTCAGGCCGTTGGAGGCGCCGTCCTGGTTGATCGCGCTGCCGCGGACCACGGCGAGCACCCGGTGCCCGTTGCGCTCGGCGTCGGAGAGGCGCTCCAGCAGCACCATGCCGACGCCCTCGCCCCAGCCGGTGCCGTCCGCCGAGGCGGCGAAGGACTTGCAGCGGCCGTCCAGCGAGAGACCGCGCTGGCGGCTGAAGTCCACGAAGGTGTCCGGGGTGGACATCACGGTGACGCCGCCGGCCAGCGCGTAGGCGCACTCACCGGTGCGCAGCGCCTGGACGGCCAGGTGCAGGGCGACCAGCGAGGAGGAGCAGGCGGTGTCCACGGTGACGGCGGGCCCTTCCAGGCCCAGCGTGTACGAGACCCGGCCGGAGGCGACACTGCCCAGGTTGCCGTTGCCGAGGTAGCCCTCGACGCCCTCCGGCACCTCGGCCAGCCAGCTGCCGTAGTCGTGGTACATCACGCCGGCGAAGATGCCGGTCCGGCTGCCGCGCAGGGCGTGCGGGTCGATGTTGGCCCGCTCGAACGCCTCCCAGGAGACCTCCAGGAGCAGCCGCTGCTGCGGGTCCATGGCGATCGCCTCGCGCGGCGAGATGCCGAAGAAGGCGGCGTCGAACTGCGGCGCGTCGTAGAGGAATCCGCCCTCGCGGACGTGGGTCTTGCCCGGCGCGTCCGGGTCCGGGTCGTACAGCCCCTCGACGTCCCAGTCGCGGTCGGCGGGGAAGTCCCCCACCGCGTCCACGCCCTGGTCGACCAGCTGCCACAACTGCTCGGGCGAGCTGACGCCGCCGGGGTAGCGGCAGCTCATCGCCACGATCGCGATCGGCTCGTTGGCCGCGGCCTCGATCCGCGTGTTCTGCTGGCGCAGCCGATCGTTCTCGATCAACGACTCGCGCAGCGCCTCGACTATCTGCTCGACAGATGTATCCACGGTAGGTGTCGCTCCCTGATTACTTGGCGTCGCTACGGTCGAGCGCAGTGCGGATGAGATCGGAGATGTCCATGTTCTTGATCGCCGAGGCGCGGTCGGCCTCGGGCTCGGCCGGCGCCGCGGCCGGGGCCGGCTTGGCGTCGGCGGGGGCGGCCTCGGAGAGCTTCAACAGCCGCTCCAGCAGGCCGGACTCGCGGAGCTTGGCCACCGGGATGCCGGCCAGCAGCTCGGCCACCCTGGCGTCGTCGGGCTCCTCGGCCGCCACGGCCGGCTCCGGGCGCAACCTGTCCAGCAGGTACGCGGCGAGCGCCGCCGGGGTGGCGTAGTCGAAGATCATCGTGGACGGCAGGCGCAGCCCGCTGACCGCGTTGAGCTTGTTGCGCAGTTCCACCGCGGCGAGCGAGTCGAAGCCCAACTCGGTGAAGGCGCGCCGGGGCTGGACGGCGGACGGACCGTCGTGCCCGAGGACGGCGGCGACCTGCGCGCGGACGGCCTCCAGCACCGCGTGCTCGTGGTCGGCGGCGGGCAGGGTGCCCAGTCGCTGGACCAGCGAGGCCACGGCCGGGGCGCCGGAGCCGGCGGCGGCCGCGTCCCGGCGGACGGCGGGCCGCACCAGGGAGCGCAGCACGGCCGGGACGGACTCGCCCCGCTCGCGCAGCGCCGCCAGGTCCAGGCGGGCCGGCACCAGGGTGGCGCGCTCGGCGCGCAGGGCCGCGTCGAACAGGGCCAGGCCCTCGGCCGGGTCCAGCGCGCCGATGCCGGAGCGCTCGATCCGCTCCAGGTCGGCCTCGTCGAGCTGGCCGCCCATCCCGCCGGCGCCCGACCACAGGCCCCAGGCCAGCGCGGTGGCCGCCAGGCCGTTCGCCGTGCGGTGCTCGGCCAGCGCGTCCAGGAAGACGTTGGCGGCCGCGTAGTTGCCCTGCCCGGTGGCGTCCAGGGTGCCCGCCGCCGAGGAGAACAGGACGAACCTGGTGATCTCCCGGTCCAGGGTCAGCTCGTGCAGGTTCCAGGCGCCGTCGACCTTGGGCCGCAGCACCGCGTCGATCCGCTCGGGGGTCAGCGAGCCGAACAGGGCGTCGTCCAGGACGCCCGCGGTGTGCACCACGCTGCGCACCGGGTGCTCGGCGAGCAGCGCGGCCAGCGCCGCCCGGTCGGCGACGTCACAAGCCACCACCTCGGCCCGGGCGCCGAGTTCGGCCAGCTCGGCCCTCAGCTCCACGGCCTCGGGGGTCTGGAGGCCGCGGCGCCCGGCGAGCACCAGGCTGCGCACCCCGTGCTCGGTGACCAGGTGGCGGGCCACCAGCGCGCCCAGGCCGCCGGTGCCGCCGGTGATCAGCACGGTGCCCCAGTCGGGGGCGTCCTGCTCGGTCTGCGGCAGCTGGACCCGGGCCAGGCGCGGCACCTGGACGGCGCCGTCGCGCAGGACGAGTTCGGGCTCGCCCGCGTCGAGGGCGGCGGCCAGCAGCGGCAGGGTGAGACCGCTTTCGGCATCGACCAGGACGATCCGGCCCGGGTCCTCGGCCTGCGCGGCGCGGACCAGGCCGCGCACGGCGGCGTCCGCCAGGCCCTGGGCGGTCAGCACCACCAGCGTCGCCTTGGCGTACCGGTCCTCGCGCAGCCACTCCTGGACGGGCCCGAGCACGGCGCGCAGCGCGGCGCGGACGGCCTCCGGGACGGGCCGGCCGGCCACCGGCGGCACCGGAAGCAGCAGCACGTCGGGGACGGCGTCGCCGAGCGCGGCCAGGTCGGGGTGGACGGGCACGTCGAGGCCGAGGCCGTCGGCGCCGAGCACCGCGAACTGCCGGTTGCCCACGCCCTGGACGGTCAGGTCCGGGCGGGGGGTCAGCTCCACCGTGTACAGCGAGTCCTGCTGGGGGCCGAGCTGGCCGGCCGCCACCGGGCGGGTCACGAAGGAGGAGACGGTGGCGAGCGGGGTGCCCTCGCCGTCGGCCAGCTCGATCCGGATGCCGTCGCCGTCCTGGCGGGTCAGCCGCACCCGGGCCGCGAAGGCGCCGCCGGTGTGCAGTTCGACGCCGTTCCAGGCGAACGGGAGCAGCACCTTGCCGTCCGCCGGTGCCTCGCGGCCCTCGTCCAGCAGGGAGGTGGCGTGCAGGGCGGCGTCCAGCAGCGCGGGGTGCAGCCCGAAGCGGGCGGCGTCGGGCCGCTCGGCGGCGGGCAGTTCGAGCTCGGTGAAGACCTCCTCGCCGCGCCGCCAGGCCGCCTTCACGCCCTGGAAGACCGGGCCGTACTCGTAGCCCTCGGCGCGCATCGTCTCGTAGAGGCCGGTGACGTCGACCTCGGTCGCGCCGGCCGGCGGCCACTGGGTGGTCGGCTCGGGGCGGTCGGCGGCGCGCTCGGCGAGCAGGCCGGTGGCGTTGGTGGTCCAGTCGGCCTCCTCGTCGCCCGCCGGGCGGGAGAAGATCCGTACGGACCCGCCGCGCGCGGCGACGACCTGGAGCTGGACGGCTCCCGACTCGGGCAGCAGCAGCGGCGCCTGGAGCGTCAGCTCGTCCAGGACCGGCAGGCCGAGCAGGTCGCCGGCCCGGATCGCCAGGTCGACCAGCGCCGTTCCCGGCAGCAGGACGGTGCCGAGGACGGCGTGCTCGGCCAGCATCGGGTGGGTGGCGCGGGACACCCGGCCGGTCAGCACCACCTCGTCGGAGGCGGCCAGCCGGATCCCGGCGCCGACCAGCGGGTGGTCCACCGGCGCCTGGCCCAGGCTGCCGGCGTCGCCCTTGGCGGCCGGGACGTCCAGCCAGAACCGCCGGTGCCGGAAGGCGTAGGTCGGCAGCTCGACGGCCCGGGGGGTGTAGTCGCCGTACAGCGCGGGCCAGTCCAGGGCGGCGCCGCGGGTGTGGGCCTGCGCGAGGGCGCCCAGCAGTTCGGCGACCTCGGGCTTGCCCTTGCGGGAGACGGAGGTGAAGAGCGCCTGGGCGTCGTCGGCCAGGCAGTCCGGGCCCAGGGCGGTCAGCACCGCGTCGGGGCCCAGCTCCAGGAAGGTGGTGACGCCCTGGCCGGCCAGCGTGGCGACGGCGTCGGCGAAGCGCACGCTCTCCCGGACGTGGCGGACCCAGTACTCGGGGGTGCCCAGCTCGGCGGCGCTCGCCGCCTTGCCGGTCAGGGTGGAGACGATCGGGATGGTCGGCTCGGCGTAGTCGAGTTCGGCCAGCACCGCGCCGAACTCGGCCAGCATGCCGTCCATCCGGGGCGAGTGGAAGGCGTGCGAGACGGTCAGCCGCTTGGCGCGCCCGAAGTGGGCCGCGACCTCCCGCACCGCCTCGGTGTCGCCGGAGAGCACCACCGAGCGCGGCCCGTTGACCGCCGCGACGCTGACCCGCTCGTCCAGCAGCGGCAGCACCTCGGCCTCGGTGGCCCGCACCGCGACCATCGCGCCGCCCTCGGGCAGCGCCTGCATCAGCCGGCCCCGGGCGGCGACGGCCTTGGCCGCGTCCGCCAGCGACCACACGCCGCTGACGTGGGCGGCGGCCAGCTCGCCGATCGAGTGGCCGGCCAGGAAGTCCGGGCGCAGGCCGAAGGACTCCAGCAGCCGGAACAGCGCCACCTCGGTGGCGAACAGCGCGGCCTGGGTGTGGGCCGTCCGGCTCAGCAGCTCGGCGTCGTCGCCGAAGACCACCTCCTTGAGCCCGCCGTCGAAGTGGGCGGCGACGGCGTCGAAGTGCTCGGCGAAGACCGGGAAGGCCTCGTACCAGGCGCGTCCCATGCCGGGGCGCTGCGAGCCCTGGCCGGAGAAGAGGAACGCCAGAGCGCCCTCGTCGACGGTGCCGGTGACCAGCCCGGGCGCCTCGGTGCCGGCGCTCAACGCGGCCAGGGCGGCGTCGAGTTCGGCGCGCTCGGCGGCCAGCACCACGGCGCGGTACGGGTGGGTGGCGCGGGTGGTGGCCAGCGCGAGGCCCAGGTCGGCGAGGTCCACGTCGCCGATGGCGGCCAGCTTCTCGGCCTGGGCGGCCAGTGCCTCGGGGCTGCGGCCGGAGACCGGCAGCGCCACCAGGGTGGGCGCGGTGCCGGTGGCCGGGGCGGCCTCGGTGAACGGCGCCGCTTCGAGGATGACGTGGGCGTTGGTGCCGCTGATGCCGAAGGAGGAGACGGCGGCGCGGCGCGGGTGCCCGGCCTCGGGCCACTCCCGGGCCTCGGTGAGCAGTTCGACGGCGCCCGCCGTCCAGTCCACCTGGTCCGAGGGGGCGTCCACGTGCAGGGTCTTGGGCAGCACGCCGTGGCGCATCGCCTCGACCATCTTGATCACGCCCGCGACGCCCGCGGCGGCCTGGGTGTGGCCGATGTTGGACTTGATCGAGCCCAGCCAGAGCGGGTGCTCCTCGGTGTGCTCCTGGCCGTAGGTGGCCAGCAGGGCCTGGGCCTCGATCGGGTCGCCCAGGGTGGTGCCGGTGCCGTGCGCCTCCACCACGTCGATCTCGGCGGCCGACAGCCCGGCACTGGCCAGCGCCTGGCGGATCACCCGCTGCTGCGAGGGCCCGTTGGGGGCGGTCAGGCCGTTGGAGGCGCCGTCCTGGTTGATCGCGCTGCCCCGCAGCACGGCGAGCACCCGGTGCCCGTTGCGCTCGGCGTCGGAGAGCCGCTCCAGCACCAGCATGCCGACGCCCTCGCCCCAGCCGGTGCCGTCCGCCGCGGCCGCGAAGGACTTGCAGCGCCCGTCGGCGGCCTGGCCGCGCTGGCGGCTGAAGTCGATGAAGGTGTCCGGGGTGGACATCACGGTGACACCGCCGGCCAGGGCGAGCGTGCACTCGCCGCCGCGCAGCGCCTGGGCGGCCAGGTGCAGGGTGACCAGCGAGGAGGAGCAGGCGGTGTCCACGGTGACGGCCGGCCCTTCGAGGCCGAGCGCGTAGGAGACGCGTCCGGAGAGCACGCTGCCGAGGGTGCCGTTGCCGAAGTAGGCGGCCACCTCCTCGGGGGCGTCGGTGAGCCAGCTGCCGTAGTCGTGGTACATCACGCCGGCGAAGACGCCGGTGGCGGTGCCGCGGACCGTCGCCGGGTCGATGCCGGCCCGCTCGAACGCCTCCCAGGAGACCTCCAGCAGCAGGCGCTGCTGCGGGTCCATCGCGACCGCCTCGCGCGGGCTGATGCCGAAGAAGTCGGCGTCGAACTCCGCGGCCCGGTAGAGGAATCCGCCCTCGCGGGAGTAGGTCTTGCCGGGCGTGCCCGGCTGCGGGTCGTAGATCCCCTCGGTGTCCCAGCCACGGTCGGCCGGGAAGTCCGCGATGGTGTCGACGCCGTCGGCGACCAGGCGCCACAGGTCCTCGGGGGACTCCACGCCGCCGGGGTAGCGGCAGCTCATCCCGACGATCACGATCGGGTCTTCGGCCGGGCCGGCGGCCGTCGCCACCGGCGCGGCCGGGGCTTCGGCCTCGCTGCCGAACAGGGTGTCGCGGATGTACTCGGCCAGCGCCTTCGGCGCCGGGTAGTCGAAGACCAGCGTGGCCGGAAGCCGCAGCCCGGTCGCCGAGTTGAGGCGGTTGCGCAGCTCCACGGCGGCCAGCGAGTCGAAGCCGATCTCGGTGAACGCCCGGGTCGGGCTGATCGCCGCGGCGCTGTCGTGCCGCAGCACGGCCGCCACCTCGGTGCGCACCAGCTCCAGCAGGGTGCGGTCCCGCTCGGCGACGGGCAGGGCGCTGAGCGCGTTGCCGCCGTCCTGGGCGCGGGTGCCGCGGGCGGCCGAGGCCCGGCGGTTGACCGGCCGCACCAGGCCGCTGAGCAGCGCGGGGACACCGTCGGTACGGCGGCGCACGGCGGCGGCGTCCACCTCGACCGGGACGACCCGGGCGGCGCCGGTGCGCACGGCGGCGTCGAACAGCCGCAGCGAGTGCGCCGCGTCCAGTCCGGGCAGGCCGTAGCGGGCGATCCGGGCCAGCGCCGCCTCGTCGAGCGCGGCGCCCATGCCGGCCTCGCCGGTCCACAGGCCCCAGGCGAGGGCGGTGGCGGGCAGGCCCAGCTCGGCGCGGTGCTCGGCCAGGGCGTCCAGGAAGGCGTTGGCCGCCGCGTAGTTGGCCTGTCCGGCGCCGTCGAGGACGGCGGCGAGCGAGGAGAAGAGCACGAAGGCCTTGAGGTCCAGCTCGGCGGTGAGCTCGTGCAGGTGCCAGGCGCCGTCCACCTTGGCGCGGAAGACCTCGGCCAGCGTCTCCTCGGTGAGCGACTCGATCACGCCGTCGCGCACGGTGCCGGCGGCGTGGACCACCGAGTCGACCGGGTGGGCGGCCAGCAGCGCGGCCACCGCGGCGCGGTCGCCCACGTCGCAGCCGACCACGGCCACCTCGGCGCCCAACCCCTCCAGTTCGGCCTGGAGTTCGGGGGCGGAGCCGCGGCGGCCGGCCAGCACCAGGCGGCGCACGCCGTGCTCGGCGACCAGGTGGCGGGCCAGCAGGCCGCCCAGGCCGCCGGTGCCGCCGGTGATCAGGACCCGGCCCCACGCGGGGGTCTCGGCCGCCGCCGAGGGCAGCACGGCCAGCCGGGGCGCGGTGAACTCGCCGTCCAGCAGCGACAGTTCGGGCTCACCGGTGGCGAGCGCGGCGGACAGCTCGGCCTCGGTGGGCAGGCCGGGGTGCTCGATCAGCACGAAGCGGCCGGGGTCCTCCGCCTGCGCCGAGCGGACCAGGCCGCGGACGGGCGCCTGGGCGAGCGCGGGCGAGGTGACCACCACCAGCGTGGCGTCGGCGAAGCGGTCGTCGGCCAGCCAGGCCTGGAGCACCCGCAGCACCCGGGCGGTGGCGCCACGGGCCGCGAGCGGCAGGTCCTCGGCGCCGGCCACCGCGGGCAGCACGACGGCCTGCGGCAGCGGGTCGGCCAGGGTGGTCAGGTCGGCCAAGGCGGTCAGGTCGGCGAGCTCGCCGTCCAGTACCGCGATCCGCAGCGGCTGCGGCTCGGCGGGCACGGCCAGCGGCGACTGCCGTACGGCGTAGAGGACTTCGTCGTCGGAGACCGGGCGGGAGACCAGGCCCCGGACGGTGGCCAGCGGAGCGCCGGTGGCGTCGGCGAACTCCAGCGCCAGGGTGTCCTTGCCGGGGTGGGAGATCCGCACCCGCACCGAGGCGGCGCCGGCGGCGTGCAGCGACACCCCGGTCCAGGCGAACGGCACCAGCACCTCGGCGCGGGGCTCGGCGCCCAGGTCGGCGGCGTGCAGGGCGGCGTCCAGCAGGGCCGGGTGCAGGCCGAACTCGGCCGCGTCGGCGACGAGTTCGGCGGGCAGCTCGACCTCGGCGAAGACCTCGTCGCCGTGCCGCCAGGCCGCCCGCAGGCCCTGGAAGGCCGGGCCGTAGCCGTAGCCCTGGGCTGCCAGGGTCTGGTAGACGCCGGTGAGGTCGATCGCCTCGGCGCTCTGCGGCGGCCAGTTGTCCAGCGGCCGGGGCAGCGGCTCGGCGTCGGGGGCCAGCACACCGCCGGCGTGCTGGATCCACTGCCCGGCGTCCGCGCCGTCCGCCCGGGAGTGGATGGTCAGCTGGCGGCGGCCGGTCTCGTCCGGCTCGCCCACCGCGACCTGAATGCCCACGCCGCCCTCGGCGGGCAGCACCAGCGGGGCGCCCAGGGTGAGTTCCTCGATCGCGCCGGCGCCCACGTGGTCGCCCGCGCGCACCGCCAGCTCGACGAACGCGGTGCCGGGGAAGAGCACCCGCCCGGCGATGACGTGGTCGCCCAGCCAGGGCTGGGCGCGCAGCGAGAGGTGTCCGGTGAGCACCACGCCGTCCGCGCCGACGGCCACCACGGCGCTCAACAGCGGGTGTCCGGCGGGCAGTTGTCCGATGTCGGCGAGGTCGGCGTGGGCCGAGCCCGGCTCCAGCCAGAACCGCTTGCGCTGGAAGGGGTAGTTCGGCAGCTCGATCCGGCGCCCGTCGCGGCCGGCGTGGAAGCGGGCCCAGTCCACCGGGACACCGGCGGTGTAGGCCGCCGCCAGGGCCTGCACGGCCTGCCGGGGCTCGGAGTGCTCGCGGCGCAGCAGCGGGGCGAAGACGGCCGGGGAGCCGTCCAGGCACTCCTGGCCCATGGCGCAGAGCACGCCGTCCGGGCCGATCTCCAGGAAGGTGTCGACGCCTGCGGCGGCCAGCCAGTCCATGGCGGAGGCGAACCGCACCCGGGCGGCCACGTGCTCGACCCAGTACTCGGGGGTCGCCACCGCGTCGGTGCACAGCTCGCCGGTGACCGTGGAGACGATCGGGATCTTCGGCGCGGTGTACTTCAGCACCTTGGCGATCCGGCGGAACTCGGTGAGCATCGGCTCCATCAGCGGCGAGTGGAAGGCGTGGCTCACCCGCAGCCGCTTGGTGCGGTGCCCGGCCGCGGCCAGCTCCTCGGCGATCCGCAGCACCTCCCGCTCGTCGCCGGAGAGCACCACCGCGCGGGGGCCGTTGACCGCCGCGAGGCCGACCAGGTCGGTGAGCAGCGGTGCCACCTCGGCCTCGGTGGCCTGCACCGCGACCATCGCGCCGCCGGACGGCAGGGCCTGCATCAGCCGGCCGCGCGCGGCCACCAGGATGGCGGCGTCCTCCAGGGTGAGCACCCCGGCGACGTGCGCGGCGGCCAGCTCGCCGATGGAGTGCCCGGCCAGGTAGTCGGGGCGCAGGCCCCAGCTCTCGGCCAGCCGGAACAGCGCGACCTCGATCGCGAACAGGGCGGGCTGGGCGTACTCGGTGTGGTGCAGCAGCTCGGCCTCGGCCGAGCCCTCGGCCGCGAACAGCACCTCGGTGAGCGGCAGGTCCAGCTGGAGGTCCAGGTAGCCGCAGACCTTCTCCAGGGCGGCGGCGAACACCGGGAACCCGGCGGCCAGTTCGCGGCCCATGGCCAGGCGCTGGCTGCCCTGCCCGGTGAACAGGAAGGCGAGCTTGCCGGGGCCGGCGACGGCGGTGGGGGCCTCGCCGGAGGCGAGCGCGGCCAGGGCGGCGCGCAGCTCCTCGCGGCTCTCGGCGACGATCGCGGTGCGGTCGGCCAGGCCGGCCCGGGTGGTGGCCAGCGCGTGGGCGAGGTCGCCGAGCCGGACCTGGTCGCCGTCCAGCAGCGGCAGCAGGTCCGCGGCGCGCTGGCGCAGGGCCTGCTCGCCGCGCGCCGACAGCACGTACGGCAGCACCCCGGAGTCGGCGGCGGGCTCTTCCACCGGCGGCTGCTCGTCCTCGGCGTCGTGCTCCAGCACGACGTGGGCGTTGGTGCCACTGACGCCGAAGGAGGAGACGCCGGCGCGGCGCGGCGCGCCGGTCTCGGGCCACGGCCGGCCCTCGGTGAGCAGTTCGACGGCGCCGGCCGACCAGTTGACGTGCGGGCTCGGGGCGTCGATGTGCAGGCTCTTCGGCAGGTAGCCGTGGCGCATGCTCAGCACCATCTTGATCACCCCGGCGACGCCGGCGGCGCCCTGGGTGTGGCCCAGGTTCGACTTGGCCGAGCCGAGCAGCAGCGGCGCGTCCTCGGGCCGGTCCTGGCCGTAGGTGGCGAGCAGCGCGGTGGCCTCGATCGGGTCGCCGAGCGTGGTGCCGGTGCCGTGGGCGTCGACGGCGTCCACCTCGGCGGCGCGCAGGCCGGCGTTGGCCAGGGCCTGGCGGATCACCCGCTGCTGAGCGGTGCCGCTGGGGGCGGTGAGGCCGTTGGAGGCGCCGTCCTGGTTGACAGCGGAGCCGCGGACCACGGCCAGCACCTGGTGCCCGTTGCGCTTGGCGTCGGAGAGCCGCTCCAGCACCAGGACGCCGACGCCCTCGGCGAAGCCGGTGCCGTCCGCGCCGGCGGCGAAGGCCTTGCAGCGGCCGTCGGGGGCCAGGCCGCGCTGGCGGCTGAAGGCAGTGAAGACGCCAGGGCCGCCCATCACGGCGACGCCGCCGGCCAGCGCCAGCGAGGACTCCCCCGCGCGCAGCGACTGGCAGGCCAGGTGGATGGCGACCAGCGAGGCCGAGCAGGCGGTGTCCACGGTGACGGCGGGGCCGAGCGCGCCGAGCACGTAGGCCACCCGCCCGGAGATGACGCTGGGGGCGTTGCCGGTCAGCAGGTAGGCGTCCAGGCCGTCGGGGGCCTCGTGCAGCCGCGGGCCGTACTCCTGCACCTCGGCGCCGAAGAACATGCCGGCCTCGGTGCCGCGCAGCGCCAGCGGGTCGACCCCGGCGTGCTCCAGGGCCTGCCAGGCCGTCTCCAGGACGAGCCGCTGCTGCGGGTCCATGCCCAGCGCCTCGCGCGGGCTGATGCCGAAGAAGTCGGCGTCGAACTCGGTGGCGGTGTCGATGAAGCCGCCGGCCCGGACGTAGCTGCTGCCGGGGGTCTCCGGGTCCTCGTCGAACAGCCGGTCCAGGTCCCAGCCGCGGTCGGTGGGGAAGTCGGAGAGCACCTCGCCGCCGTCGCGCAGCAGCTGCCACAGGCCGTCCGGGGAGTCCACTCCGCCGGCGAAGCGGCAGCCGATGCCGACGATCGCCACCGGCTCGTCCGCCGCGCCGAGGTTGGCGGTCGGGGACGGTTCGGGGGCGGCGGCGCCGAGCACCTCGGCGAGCAGCCGGTCGACCAGGGCGGCCGGGGTCGGGCACTCGTAGACCACGGTGACCGGCAGGTCGAGACCGGTGGCCGCGACCAGGCGGGCCTGGAGGTCGACCGAGGCCAGCGAGTCGAAGCCCAGCTCCCGGAAGGCGAGCGCGGTGTCCAAGGTGTCGGCCGCCTCCGGGCGTGCCGCCTTCAGCGCCGCCACCGCGGTGCGGCTCACGAGGTCGAGAACCAACCTCCGGTGCTCCGACGGCGCGGCATCGGCCAGCAGCCGGGCCAGTACTGAATCGGACCTGGACTCATTCATCCGCGCATCTCCACATTCGGCCAAGACCGTTTAGCAAACGAACAGTTACGCGGGGACGGCCGGGCCCGGCCGCGTCTCGCCCCCGTCACACCGGCTCAGCCGGCACCGCCGGCGAGCGCGTGGCCCGGCCCGGCGGCAATCGCCTCGTCGTCGAACTTCCAGCGGATGTAGGACAGCGACCCGAGCAGCTCGCTGGAGGTCACGGTGTGGGACTCGCCGGCCTCCACCACCCCGGCCAGCGGCAGCCGGCCGATGTTCGCCCAGCGCAGCCGCCCCTCCCCGTCCAGGTAGCTGCGGGTGCGCCCCTGGTTGTCGGGGTGCAGGCAGTAGGGGATGTCCAGGTACCCGCGCTGGAAGGCCAGCAGCATCGCCCGCCCGACGTCCGGGTCCAGGTTCAGCACCGCGGAGACCATCGCCGCGGCCTCCGCGTAGACCTGCGAGTCGCCGCCGTCGTCGGCGACCCGTTCGGTGCGGGCCGCGCGCGCGGCCGCGTGCTCCAGCGCGCTGACGTTCTCCGCGACCGTGGGGATCCGCACCGACTCGGCGACCGTCTTCACGATCAGCCGCTCCGAGCCGGTCGAGGCGGCCAGCTCGGCCGCGTCGCCGAGCAGCGCCAGCGCCCCGTGCGGCGTGGTGGGGTAGACGCCCATGTAGGCGTAGATGACGACGTGCCAGTCGGTGTCCGGCAGCAGCTCGGCGCAGAGCCGGCGCAGCGCGAACACGGCCTCCACGTCCTGGCCCTTGTGGGTCTGCTGGGCGTAGCTGGCCGAGATCGAGCGCAGCCCGTGCTGGTGGAAGAACAGCGCTTCGAGCGCGCTGATCGCCACCAGCTGGCTGGGCGGGCAGAGTTGGCCGAGCATGCAGCCGCCGAAGGTCTCCAGGTGCGGCTCCCGGCCGATCTCGCGCAGTCGGCTGAACAGGTCGCTGGAGCGCGACCAGTTCTCCACCGACTGGCTCAGCGGGATGCGCCCGTACGGGAGGCAGTAGGAGATCGGGCCGCCTTCCGAGGCGTCCAGCCCGACCCGCATCAGCGCCCGGAAGATGTCCAGCGGCGCGGCCGAGCCGTGCCGGACCTGGACCGGGAAGTCCGGGCCGTAGATGCCGTCCAGCACCCGCCGGGTGGTCTCCAGGTCGTGGCTGACGATCGGGTAGCCGTTGAGCGATACGCCTTCCAGCAGGGCGAGTTCGGCGGACTCCAGGTCGTTGACCCGGGTGTAGCTGTCCAGGGTGACGGTACCGACCGTACGGCCGCCGGCGCCCTTGGTGGCCAGCAGTCCGGCCCGCATCACCTCCGGGTCGCTCATCCCCATCCGGGGCTGCACCACGAGTTCGCCGGCCTGGCTCGCCCGACGGACGAACCCGCCGAAGCTGCCGTACCCGGCGAGCTCGCCGAAGCCGCGGAGCCCGCCGACCTCGCCCCCGCTCACGTCAGCACCCGCTGCGGGAGCGAGTCGAGCAGCCGCCGGAAGGAGGCGATGCCCTCCGCGCCGTCGTCGAAGACGGCGTCGTAGCCGGCCGAGACCAGCTCGGCCAGCTGCTCGGCGCTCTGGGCGCCCGCGATGCCCAGCTTGCCGCCGATGACGGCCGGCATGGAGCCCAGCTCGGCCTGCTCGCGCACCTTGCCGATCATCCGGATGCCGTCCTGGTAGCCGTGCCCGTTGACGCTGCTGACCACCAGCAGCGCCGGGCGGCGGGCCAGGCTCTCGCTCACCAGCAGGTCGGTGGGCACGCAGGGGCCCAGGTTGACCACGTCGAACCCCAGCTCCTCCAGCAGCAGCTGGAGGAAGACCAGGTTCCAGGTGTGCGAGTCGGAGGTGCCGCCCGCGACGATCACCGTCGCGTCCCGCCGGGGGACGGCGGGCTGGTTCGGCGCCGCCACCACGGGCAGGTTCGACGCGCTGGGCTCGCTCTGCTCGACGGGCGGCGTCATCACAGCTCCTGGCCGTGCTGGTAGGCGCGGACGTGCTCGATCCGCGACACCGAGACCAACTCCTCGCCGCGGACCAGGATCTCGGTCGGCGCCGGGCGTCCGAGGAACATCAGCAGGCTGGCCGTCGGGCCGTAGGCGCCGGCGTTGGGGATGCTCACCACGTCGCCGGGCGCCAGCGCGGGCAGCTCGATGTCGCGGCCGAGCACGTCGCCCGGGGTGCAGAGCGGGCCGACCAGGCTGGCGATCTGCTCCAGCGGGATGCCCTCGTCCTCCAGGCGCACCGAGACCGGCATGATCCGGCCCAGCCCCGACATGCCGCCGAAGATGTTGATCCCGCCGTCCAGGATCACGAAGCGCCGGCCGCGGCTCTCCTTGAGGTTGACCACGCCGACCATCAGGGTGCCGCTGTCGCCGATCAGGTAGCGCCCGGACTCGACGGCGAACTTCACCTCGCCGGTGCGCCAGCCCGGGAACCACTCGTCCAGCGAACCGGCCATCGCCTCACGGAGGTTGCCGTACACCGGCCGCTCGCCGCGGACCGCGTACGGCACCGAGAAGCCGCCGCCGATGTCGACGAAGCGAAAGCGCGTGCCCAGCTCCTCCTGGACCCGGGCGGCCACCTCGATGGTGTGCTGGAACTCCCCGATCAGGCTCGCCTCGTCCTTGGCGTTGCTGAGCGGGAAGAAGTGCGCGCCCGCCACGTCCGTGCCCGGCACGTCGAAGAGCTGGTCGCGCAGCTCGGGCAGCGTCTCGCTGTCGAAGCCGAACTGGGAGGGCACCCCGGTCATCCGGATGCTCGACGTGGCGCTGGCGCTGGCGCTGTTGACCCGCAGCAGGCAGGTGGCGACGACGCCGAGGCGGCTGGCGACCAGGCCGACGTTGCGCAGGTCGCCCAGCGACTCGACCGAGAACAGCCGCACCCCGGCGCCCAGCGCCTCGGTCAGCTCCTCCTCGGTCTTGCCGGGGCCGGTGTAGAGGATCTCGCTGCCCTCGAAGCCCGCGCTCAGCACCGCGGCGAGTTCGCCGGTGGAGCTGATCTCGGCCCGGCAGCGCCGGCCCTCGCCGGCGCGCATCTCGCGCAGCAGCTCGGGGTGCGGGTTCGCCTTCGCCGCGTAGAAGAGTTCGACCTGCTCGGGCAGCGCGGCGAACAGGTCGCGGCGGGCGGCCGCGATGCGGTCCAGGTCGTAGACGTACGACGGAGTACCGAAGCGCTTGGCGAGCTCGGCGTAGCCGGTCACGAGGTGGCCCCTTCGAAGAGTTGAGCGAGCTTCTGGCGATCGTGCTTGCCGTGCAGGGTGAGCGGCAGTTCGTCGACCACCCGGCACAGGCCCGGCACCTTGGCCGGCTCCAGGCGCAGCGAGAGCTCCCGCAGCACGGTGTGCGGCGCCAGGTCGCCCACCACGCAGACCGCGAGGTCGCGGTCCTCGGTCGGCGGCAGCGTCGCGGCGGCCTGGACACCGGGGATGTCCATCGCGGCCGCCTCGATCTCGATCGTGCTCATCCGCACGCCCTTGCGCTTGAACATGTCGTCCCGGCGGCCCTCGTAGTAGAGGAACCCGTCCTCGTCCACGCTGCCGAAGTCGCCGGTGTGCAGGCGCCGTTGCCCGCTGGCCGGGTCGGTCCGGAAGGCCTTGGCGGTGAGCTCGGGCGCCCGCCAGTAGCCGGGCATCACGTGCGGGCCCTCGACCACGATCTCGCCGGCCACGCCGGTGGGCACCTCGACGCCGTCCTCGTCGAGGATCAGCACCCGGGTGCCGGGCAGCGGACGGCCCACCGAGGTGGGCTTCATGTCCTCGAACGCGGGCGGCAGCACCGAGATCCGCTTGCACTCGGTCTGGCCGAACTGGCGGATCACCTCGGCGCCGGGGAAGGCGGTGCGCAGCGCGTCCACCGTGGTCTTGGGCAGGGCGGCGCCCGTGTTGGTGAACATCCGCACCCTGGACTCGCCGCCCGGGTCCCGGTCGGCGAGCGAGCAGATCATCGCCGCCAGCGAGGGCACGATCGGCACCACGGTCGCGCCGCTCTCGCGGATGCGCCGCAGCAGCACCAGGTCCGAGTCGGTGTCGGCGAGCACCAGTTCGGAGCGGCCGAGCGCGGCGAGCAGGATCTTGTAGAGCCCGTAGTCCCAGGAGATCGGGAACCGGCAGAACACCACGTCGTCGGGGCGGTAGCCGAGTTCCTGGTTGATCGCCCGGGAGGCGAAGACCATCTGGCGGTGCGGGCAGATGACGCCCTTGGGGGCGGCGGTGCTGCCGGAGGTGTAGACCAGGACGGCGACGTCGTCGGCGTCGACCCGCCGCGCCTCGGCGGCCCGGGCGCCGGCCGCGTGCAGCGCCGTCACCTCGGGCCAGAACTCGCCGGAGCCCAGCACCTCGACCGGCGAGAGCTCGGCGATGCGCTCCACCGCGGTGTCGGCGACGATCACCAGCCGGGGTTCGGCGTTGCCGAGCACCGAACGCAGGTGGTAGTCCTTCATGCCCGGGTTCAGCGGCACCAGGACGGCGCCGCGCCGGGCGGTGCCGTAGAACAGCGCCACCAGGGCCCGGTTGCTGGGCAGTTGGACCAGCACCCGGTCGCCGGGGCGCACCCCGCGCGCCTCCAGCCACGCGTCGACCGCGTGGCTGTGCTCGGCGAGCTCCCGGTAGGTCCAGCGCCCGTCCCGGTCGCTGACCGCGACGGCATCGGGCGCGGCGTCCGCCGTCGCCTCGTCGAGCACCCCGTGCACCAGCACGGCCGGCTCGGCCTGCGGTATCGCGTCACCACTCACGGCGTGTGTCCGTCCTCTCCATTGTGAGCCTCACTCGGATGTCGTCGCGGCCTGGAGTGCGAGCTGCTTGCGGTCGATCTTCCGGTTCGAGTTCAGCGGGAACTCGGCCAAGTGCCGGTAGCGCTTGGGGACGATCGCCACCGGCAGCACCTTGCGCAGCTCGCGGGCGAGCTGGGCCACCGGCACTTCCTCGCCGGTGTAGAAGACCGCCAGCTCCACCGAGCCGCCCGCCGGCACCGCCACGGTGACCGCGTCCTGCACGCCGGGGCAGTCGCGCACCGCGGCGTCCACCTCGGCCAGCTCCACCCTGACGCCGAGCACCTGCACCTGGGCGTCGCCCCGGCCCAGGTAGAGCAGCTCGCCGCCGTCCGCCCGGCGCACCCGGTCCCCGGTGCGGTAGAAGCGCAGGCCATCGCGGTCGAAGAACCGCCCCACGTCGTCGCCCGCGTCGAGGTATCCGGCGGTCAACTGCGGCCCGGCGATGCACAGTTCGCCCTCGATGGCGCTCTCGTCGCCGTCGGCGTCGAGCAGCAGCGCCCGGTGTCCGCCGTGCACCGAGCCGATCGGCACCATGCCGTTGAGCGCGTCCTCGCCGGCCCAGCGGTGGACGGCGACGGTGATGGTCAGCTCGGTCGGCCCGTAGAGGTTCTCCAGCGTGGACTGCGGCGCCGCCGCCAGCCAGTCGCCCGCGTCCTGGCAGCTCAACGCCTCGCCGGCGAAGAAGCTCCAGCGCAGCGAAGGCATCGTGGCGGGCCCCAGGCCCCCCATCCGCCGCACCAGCGCGATCGCGCTGGGGGTGGAGAACCAGACGCTCACCCCGTTGTCGGCGATGAACCTCGGCATGTCCCGGTAGGCCTGCGGCGGCGCGACGACCAGCGTGCCGCCGGAGCCCCAGGCGCAGAACAGGTCGAACATCGCGCAGTCGAAGTTGAGGTCGAAGTTCTGCGAGAAGACGTCCTCGGGACCGAAGTCGTACCGCTCGTCGAGCAGGCCGAAGTAGTGGTGGGTGTTCGCGTGGGTGACCGGGACGCCCTTGGGCCGGCCGGTCGAGCCCGAGGTGAACAGGACGTACGCGGTGTCCTCGCCGCGCACCGCCACCGGCTCGGCGAGGGCGCTGCCCTCCGCCACCGGCACGGCCGGCTGCGGCTGGCCGCCCGGGGCGAACAGCACCGGCAGGTCGACGCCCTCCTCCCGCAGCCCGGTCAGCGCCGCGAGCGAGTCGTCGTCGGCGATGATCGCGCCGACTCCGGCCGCCTCGATCATCTGGCGGGTGCGGGCGGCGGGGAAGGCCGGCTGGAGCGGGACCATGGTGATCCCGGTGTACAGCCCGGCCAGGATCGACGCGTACGCCGAGGGGCCCTTGCCCGCCAGGACGCCGATCGCCGCAGGCCGCGACGGCAGGTGGGCCAGCAGCGACCCGGCCAGCAGCAGCGCGCGCTCGTGCAGCTCCTGGTAGGTCAGGCTGGTCCCGCCCGCCCGCACCGCCGGGCGGTCCGCCGACTTGGCGAGTCCGCGCAGGAAGCGCCCGGCCAGCGCGAGGTCCACGGTGTCATCCATCGTGGTGGCCCTTTCGTGTCCCCTCGTTCCGTCAGGCCTGGACGCCGGGCAGCAGGCCCGACACGGTCTTCCAGAGCACGGCGGGGGTCTCGAAGGTCTCCAGGGTCAGCGCGTCGTCCAGGAAGCGGATGTCGTAGGCGGCCTCCAGCCGGCCCAGCAGCTCGATGGTGCCGAGCGAGTCCAGGCCGAACTCACGCAGCGGGGTGTCCTCCGCCAGCGCCTCGCCCGGGGGGAGGAAGGGCAGGAAGCCGCGCAGGGTCTCTTCGAACGTCTCGTCCCACATGGTGAACTCCATCAGTGTCGTTGTTCGTCGGGTGCGGCGCGGGTGGCCCGCGCCGCGGCGCTCAGCCGAGGGCGGACCGGCGCCTGGGGGTCATCGCCAGCCGGGGGTTGGCCGGCAGCACCTCGAAGTTCGCGGTGGTGCACGAGACCCGGCCGAACAGGCTGTCCGGGCCGGCCACGCAGACCCGCTCGACGCCGAACTCCTTGAGCCCGGCCAGCGCGTCCGGCCAGCGCAGCGGGCGGGTGATGCTGTCCAGCAGCATCGTGCGCACCTGCTCGGCCGTGGTGAGCAGCGCGCCGTCCTGGTCGGCCACCACCGGCAGCTTGGGGTCGGTGAAGCTCAGGGTGGACAGCACCTCGCGCTCGACCTCCTCCCGCAGCCCGCCGAAGGCGCCCGAGTGCAGCGGCGGGCGCATGGTGTAGAGCGGCATCCCGCCGATCGAGCGCAGCCGCTGCTGCATCCACTCCACCCGGGACTCCCGCAGCGAGAGCATGAAGAAGCCCTCGTCGATGTAGCAGGAGATGTCGTGCCACTCGCCCTGCGCGTCCAGCTCGGCGAGGATCTCGGCGAGCTTCTCCTCGGGGGTGCGGACGAAGGAGAGCACCACGACGTCGGTGTGCTCCCGGCTGAAGTAGTCGTCCATCAGGCGGGCGAGTTCGGCGGTCATCCGCACCGCCTCGGCCACCGGCAGCGCCCGGGAGAAGGCGACGGCCGCCTTCTCGCCGAAGCTGGCGCCCAGCACGGCCTCGGCCTCGACGCCGAGCACGGAGCGCGCCCATTCGGCGCTGGCCAGGCAGTTCACCAGGAAGGCCACCTGGGCGGCCTCGGAGTAGTCGCCGTCGGCCTCGCGGAAGGCGTCCACCAGGGAGTAGCCGAGGACCTCGTCGGCGACCGAGACCAGCTCCCGGGCGAAGCGGTTGGCGACCATGAACCGGCCGACGTCCTCGAAGGAGGCCGGGCCCATGCCGGGGAAGACCATCGCGGTCCGCTTCGTCGTCACTGGGCCTCCTCCGCCACCGGCTGGGCCGACCAGGTCGGGTTGGCCAGCTCGTCCAGGAAGCCCACCATGACCTCGGTGAAGCGCTCGGACTCCTCCAGGTGCGGGCAGTGGCTGGAGTTCTCGAAGATCTCCCAGCGCACGGTGGGGATGCGGTCGAAGTACGGCTGCATCGTCACCGGGGTCGCCTCGTCGTACTTGCCGCTGATCAGCAGCGTCGGCGTGCGGATCAGGTCCAGCTCGTCGATGATCGACCAGTCCTTGAGGGTGCCGATCACATGGAACTCGTTGGGCCCGTTCATCGTGTAGTACACGGTCGGGTCGTTGTAGATCTCCATGAAGGAGGAGAGGAAGTCCCGCGGCCAGGGCAGGATCCGGCACACGTGGCGGTCGTAGAAGACCCGCATGGCGGCCAGGTACTCGGGCGACTCGAAGGTCTCAGCGGCCTCGTGGCGCAGCAGGGTCTCCTGGACGTCCGGCGGCAGCTGGGCGCGCAGCACGGCCATCTCGCTGAGCCACAGCGGGTAGGAGGCGGGCGAGTTGGCGACAACCAGGCCGCGCAGTCCGGCCGGCCGGGTCATCGCGTGCTTGGCGGCGAGCAGGCCGCCCCAGGACTGGCCGAACAGCACATAGTTGTCGGCGATGCCCAACTCTTCGAGCAGGTTGGACAGTTCGGCCGCGAAGAGGTCGACCTTCCAGAAGTCCGGCCCCTTGTTGGGCAGATGCGTCGAGCCGCCGTTGCCGAGCTGGTCGTAGTGCACCACCGGCCAGCCCTGGTCCGCGAGTTCGGTCAGCTGGAGCAGGTAGTCGTGGGTGCTGCCGGGGCCGCCGTGGACCACCACCACGGCCGGTTTGTCCGCTTGGAGATCGCCGGTGACCCGGTACCAGGTCCGGTACTCCCCGAACGGGACGGTTCCCTTAGCGCTCGGCTCCAGGGGCACGGTAACCACCTTTGTCGACAGACGTGTTCGGGGTGCACGGGATCGTGATCCGGTCCCGACGCTAACGCGCCCCGACGGCCCGGCTGGACCCCTAGCGGCCCCTAGGTCGGGCCCGGCCGCGATAGGGGTACGGGGGGCAGTGGCGCAGGCCACAGTGGCCAGGGGGCGCCTTGCGGGTCTTGGCGCACCCGGCAGGGATCCGCACCACACCCCCTAGGGGTCGGCAGGGGGTGTGGTGCGGCGATCGGGGCGCCTAACGTGCGAGCAGCGTTCGAATGAGTTCGTTCGAGTAGTGCGAGAGGGCACCATGACCCAGACTGCCGACCAGGACCGTACGGCCACTCAGCCGCCGGCCTTCCCGATGCCGCGTTCCTGCCCCTTCAGCCCGCCGGCGCAGTACGCCGAGCTCCGAGAGAAGGAGCCGGTCTCCCGGGCGGTCCTCAAGGTCAACGGCAAGCCCACCTGGCTGGTCAGCACCTACGAGGGCATGAAGAAGGTGCTCGGCGACTCCCGGGTGAGCGCCAACCTCAAGCTGCCCGGCTACCCGCTCCAGGTGCCGGTGCCGGACGAGATGCTCCAGGCCGTCCCGCTCACCTTCCTCTCCATGGACCAGCCCGAGCACACCGTGCAGCGGCGCCTGCTGGCCCCGGAGTTCAGCCTGCGCCAGATGCGCGCCCTGCGGCCGCGGATCCAGCAGATCGTGGACGCCCAGATCGACACGATGCTCGCCAAGGGCGGCCCGCAGGACCTGGTGGCCTCGCTCGCGCTGCCGGTGCCCTCCCTGGTGATCTGCGAACTGCTCGGCGTCCCGTACGAGGACCACCCGCGCTTCGAGCACTGGGCCGGCCAGATCATGAACCAGGACATCAGCGACGCCGAGCGCGGCCTGGCCCACTACGAACTCGACCAGTACGTCGACCAGTTGGTCACCATCAAGGAGACCACCCCGGGCGACGACATGATCAGCCGGCTGATCGCGGCCAACCGCGCCGAGCCCTCCGTCGAGCACGCCGACATCGTGAGCATGGCCCGGCTGATGCTGGTCACCGGCCACGAGACCACCGCCAACATGATCGCGCTGGGCACCCTGGCCCTGCTGGAGCACCCCGACCAGCTGGACGCGATCAAGGCCGACGCGGGCCTGCTGCCCAAGGCCGTCGAGGAGCTGCTGCGCTTCTTCAGCATCTCCGACGCCGGCACCGCCCGGGTCGCGCTGGAGGACATCGAGGTCGAGGGCGTCGTCATCAAGGCGGGCGAGGGCATCCTGCCGCTCAACAACTCCGCCAACCACGACGAGAGCGTCTTCCCCGACGCGGACACCCTCGACATCCGGCGCGAGTCCCGCAGCCACCTCGCCTTCGGCTACGGCATCCACCAGTGCATCGGCCAGAACCTGGCCCGGATCGAGCTGGAGATCGTCTACGAGACCCTGTTCCGCCGCATCCCCGGCCTGAAGCTCGAAGTGCCGATGTCCGAGCTGAAGTTCAAGGACGACGCGATCGTCTACGGCATGTACGAGCTGCCCGTCACCTGGTGACCCAGGGCCCGTCCGACCAGTCTCGAACCCGACTCCGAGAGGGCACCATGACCCAGGACCACCTGGCCTCCGACCTGCCGAACTTCCCGATGACCCGCGCCTGTCCGTTCAGCCCGCCGGAGCAGTACGCCAAGCTCCGCGAGACCGAGCCGCTCTCCCAGGCGGTCCTCAAGGTCACCGGGAAGCCCGCCTGGCTGGTCACCACCCACGAGCACGTCAGGTCGGTGCTCGGCGACTCCCGGGTGAGCTCCAACCTCAAGCTCCCCGGCTACCCGCACCAGTTCCACATCCCCGAGGAGATGCTGCGCGAGGTCCGCCTCATGCTGCTCTCGATGGACCCGCCGGAGCACACCGCCCAGCGCCGCTACCTGATCCCCGAGTTCACCGCCCGCCGGATGCGCGCGCTGCGCCCCCGGATCCAGGAGATCGTGGACGCCCGGATCGACGCGATGCTCGCCAAGGGCGGACCGGTCGACCTGGTCTCCTCGCTCGCGCTGGCGGTGCCCTCGCTGGTGATCTGCGAGCTGCTCGGTGTCCCGTACGAGGACCACCCGCAGTTCGAGGAGTGGTCGGCGCTGATGATGAACCACGACATCAGCCCGGAGGAGTACGGCGCCGCGGTCATGGGCCTGGACATGTACCTGGACAAGCTGGTCACCGCCAAGGGGGCCGAGCCCGGCGACGACCTGATCAGCCGGTTCATCGAGAAGAACCGCGAAGAGCCGATCGCGGACCACACGGACATCGTCACCATGGCCCGGCTGATGCTGGTCGGCGGGCACGAGACCACCGCCAACATGATCTCGCTCGGCGTCCTGGGCCTGCTGGAGCACCCGGAGCAGCTCGACGCGATCAAGGCCGACCCGGAGCTGCTGCCCGGCGCGGTGGAGGAGCTGCTGCGCTTCTTCAGCATCTCCGACTCCGGCACCGCCCGGGTCGCGGTGGAGGACATCGAGCTCGACGGCGTCGTGATCAAGGCGGGCGAGGGCATCCTCGCCCTCAACAACTCCGCCAACCACGACGAGAGCGTCTTCCCGGACGCCGACACCCTGGACATCCGCCGCGAGGAGGCCCGCAGCCACCTCGCCTTCGGCTACGGCATCCACCAGTGCATCGGGCAGAACCTGGCCCGGATCGAGCTGGAGATCGTCTGGGGCACCCTGTTCCGGCGCATCCCCGGCCTGAAGCTGGCCGTGCCGATGTCCGAGCTGAAGTTCAAGGACGAGGCGCTGGTCTACGGCGTCCACGAACTGCCCGTCACCTGGTAACCACCCCACCGAGCGAGGGAAACCCACCATGCGCGTCAGCATCGACCCCGACCGGTGTGTGTCGGCCGGCCAGTGCGTCATGCTCGCCCCCGCCGTCTTCGACCAGGACGAGGACGGCATCGTGACACTGCTCGACGAGGAGCCGCCCGCGGAACTGCACGCGGTGGTCCGGCAGAGCGCCTCGCTCTGCCCGGTCCGGCTCATCCAGATCGCCGAGTAGCCGCCGTACCTCCACGAAATCGCCCCGCCGGACCCCACACGTCCGGCGGGGCGCGGTGCGTTCCGGCCCTCTCACACCCCGGAGACCTGGGCGAGCTGCCCCACGGCGGCGGTGACGGCCATCGCCAGTCCGCCGCCGACGACCACCCGCAGGGTGGGCCGCAGCACTCCGGTCCCGGCCGCACGGGCGGCCAGCAGGCCCGCGACGGCCAGGCCGCAGAGGGTGAGCAGCACGATCAGCCAGGCGCGGGCCGCGCTGGAGCCGCCGAGCAGGCCGAGGAAGGGCACCAGGCCGCCGACCAGGAAGCTGGCGGCTGAGGCCAGCGCCGCCTGGAGCGGCCGGGCGGCGCCCTGCTCGCTGTGGCCCAGCTCGTCCCGCAGGTGCGCCTGGAGCGGGTCGGCCGCGTGCAACGCCTCGGCGACTTGCCGGGCCAGCTCCTCGGGCACGCCGCGGTCCCGGTAGATGCCGGCCAGTTCGGCCAGCTCCGCCTCCGGCCGCTCCGCCAGCTCGCGGGCCTCCTTGGCCCGGTCGGCGTTCTCGATGTCGACCTGCGAGCTCACCGACACGTACTCGCCGGCGGCCATCGCCAGCGCGCCCGCGGACAGGCCCGCCAGGCCGCCGGTGGCGACCACCGAGGTGCTCGCACCGCTCGCGGCCAGGCCGATCATCAGACTGGCGATGGACACCAGTCCGTCGTTGGCCCCGAGCACGGCGGCGCGCAGCCAGCCCGCCCTCCCGGCGCTGTGGCTCTCGTCGTGCGGGTTGAGCAGATGGAAGAACGCCATGTCCAGGCCCCTCTCAGGAGCTCACCCATCGATTCTGGGCCACCCTCCGCCGGAGCGCGAGCGTTCGGACGCCAGGGGGTCCGGACATCGGGCGCCAGGGGCCCGGACCTCGGGCGTCAGGGGGTCTGGACCGGGGCGCCCAGCCGGTAGTCCTGGCCGGTGAAGGCGGCGGCGACGGCGAAGCGGTCCGCCCGCACCAGGGTCTGCCGCCACTCGATCGCCCGCCCGTCGGTGTCGTGGCCGAGCCGGTCGATGGCGAGCAGCGCGGTGGTCTCGGGGCAGTCCAGCAGGATCCGCTCGCCCCGGCCGGGCACCACGGCGCGGATGCGCTCCCAACCGCCGCTGATCCGGCGGCCGCAGTGGCGTTCGAGCTCGTCGTAGAGCGAGGTGTGGGTGAAGTCGACGTCCAGCAGCGGACGGGCCACGTCCGCGGGCAGCCAGATCCGGTCGACGGCCAGCGGCTCCTCGTCCGCCAGCCGGACGCGTTCGAGGTAGACCAGCGGCGTGGACTCCTCCAGCCCCAGCCGGGCGGCGATGACGCCGTCGGCGCGCCGGTCGAGCGCGCGCACCACGCTGCGCTGCACGGCGCCGACCTCCTCGACGGCCCGGAACAGGCTGTACGCCTCGCCGACGTCCTGCTCCAGCGGGCGGCTCGCGGTGAACCGCGAGGCCCGGCCGCGCTGGGCGGTGACCAACCCCTCCTCGCGCAGCTTGCGCAGCGCCTCGCGGACGGTGTGCCGGCTGACCCGGTACTCGGCGACGAGGTCGAGCTCGCCGGGGAAGACGTCGCGGAACTCGCCCTCGTCGAGCCGGCGCAGCAGGTCGGCGCGCAGCTGCGCCCAGAGCGGACTGCCCGCGGATCGGATGAGGGGCCTGGAGGTCACGGCGCCGTCCTGGGGATCAGGGGTCGAATGGGTGGTGCGGGACACCTGGTGAATGGTCGTACCTCCGGGGGGATTGCACAAAATCGGACGCCCGCCGCTGGGGCGGGCGCCCGAGAGGTGGCTGCTGTCAGATCAGCACGCCGACCAGCATGAAGGCGGCCACCGCGAGCAGCAGGACGGCGAAGGCCCGTTGCAGCGCGGCGCCGGAGAGCTTGGCCGCCAGCCGTTTGCCGTCCCAGGCGCCGAGGACGGCCGCGCCCACGAACGGCAGGAAGACCGCCGGATCGAGGGAGATGCCCGCGACGCCCAGCCGGGTGACCAGCGAGACCACCGAGTTGATCAGGACGACGACCAGGCTGGTGGCGACGGCCCGGCGCATCGGCAGCTTGAGGACCGACACCAGCGCGGGCACCGCGAGGAAGCCGCCGCCGACGCCGAGCAGCCCGGTCACCGCCCCGAGCCCGGCACCGGCCGCGACCGTGCCCAGCGGTCCGCCCCGCCCGGCGGCCGGACCGGACGGAGCGGCCTCGCCGCCCTCCTCGGCCCGCCCCCGCCGCGCCGCGCCGCGCAGCATCGCCGCGGCGGCCAGCGCCGCCAGGACGGCGAACGCGCTGGTCAGCACCGGCTGCGGGATGCGGTGGGCGAGCACGGACGCCCCGATGGCGGGGAGCACCCCGGCCGCGGCGAACAGCGCGCCGGTCCGCCACCGGATGGTGCCGGTGCCGGCGTGCCGGGCGAGCGCGGTGGCGGTGGTGGCGGTGACGATGACCAGGCTGGTGGTCCCGGCCTCGGCGGGCGACAGGCCCAGCAGGTAGACCAGGGCCGGGACGGCGAGGACTCCCCCGCCGCCGCCGAGCCCGCCGAGCGCCACCCCGACCACGGCTCCGCAGAGCAGAGCGGTGATCAGGACGCTCACGGCGTGACGCCGTCCGGGGCCTGGTCGGCGGGCCGGACGACCTCACCGTTCCAGGCGGCGAAGCCGCCGCGCAGGTCGATGGCCTCGAAGCCGCGGGCCCGCAGCACGGAGGCGGCCACCGAGGAGCGGTTGCCGCCCGCGCAGATCACGGTCAGCGGCCGCTCGGTCGGCAACTCACCCAGGCGGGCGAGCAGTTCGGGCAGCGGGAGGAGCCGGGCGCCGGGCAGGGTGCCCTTCTCCTGGATCTCGCCCGGGAGTCGGACGTCCAGCAGCTCGAAGTCCCGCTCGGCCGAAGCGAGTTGTTCGGCGAGCGGGTCGGCGTCCACCCGCCCGGCGGTGGCCAGGTGGGCGGCGTCGACCGCCTCCACCGGGGCGTCCAGGGCGCCCAGGACCCGGTCGAAGCCGATCCGGGCCAGCCGGGTGCGGGCCTCGACGGCATCGTCCGGGTCGCCGCACAGGATGGTGGCGTCCTGGGCGTCGAGCACCTGGCCGGCGAGTTCGGCGAAGCGCCCGCCGAGCGGGATGTTGACCGCGCCGTGCAGATGGGCGGCGGCGAACGCCTCCGGGTCCCGGGTGTCCAGCACGGTGGCGCCGCCGGCCCTGGCCTCCAGGAAGGCCTCCGGGGTGAGCGCCGGAACGGGGGTGTCCTCGTCCAGGACCGGACGGGCCTGGCGGTTGCGCACCGAGGTGAACGCGAAGTAGGCGGGCACGGCGGGCTGGCCGGCGGTCACCACGGCGACGAACTCGTCCTCGGTCATCTCGGCCAGCGCGTAGTTGCCGCGGCGCTGGTTGCCGATCGAGCAGCTCAGCTCGCTGGAGAGGTTCTTGCCGCAGGCCGAGCCGGCCCCGTGCGCCGGGTAGACCCGGGTGTCGTCGGGCAGGGCGAGCAGGGCGCGGGTGGAGTGGTAGAGCAGCCGGGCCATCTCCTCGGCGGAGCGGCCGCGCGAGCTCAGCAGGTCGGGGCGGCCGACGTCGCCGATGAACAGGGTGTCGCCGGTGAGCACGCCGAACGGGACGGTGTCACCGGCGTGTTCGCGCACGATGACGCAGATCGACTCCGGGGTGTGGCCCGGGGTGTGCACGATCTCCAGGTCGACCTCACCGAGGCCGAGGTGCTCGCCGTCGCCCAGCGGGTCGGTGTCGAAGTCGAGCGCGGCGGCGGAGCCGTAGGAGATCCGCGCGCCGGTGCGCTCGGCCAGCTCCAGGTGGCCGGAGAGGAAGTCCGCGTGGATGTGGGTCTCGATGACCCGCTCGATGGTCAGACCGTGCTGTTCGGCGGTGGCTATGTACTCCTGGACGTCGCGCTGGGGGTCGACCACGACGGCCCGGCCGGTGGTGCGGTCACCGACGAGGTACGAGGCGTGGGAGAGGCAGTCGAGGTAGAACTGCACGAAGACCAGGGGGCCGGCAGGCGTCGTCATCGCTTGCTCCTTGAGGGCGAGGGCATGAGGGGGACGTCGCGGGGTGGCGACGGGTGAAGGGCGAGGGGCCGCAGGGCTCAGGCGAGCCCGCGGAGCATCAGGTTCCAGTAGAGGAAGGGCAGGCCGCGCCGCTTGAGGTACCACATGTCGGTGCGCTCCCGGATGGTGTTGATCACCGGGATCGACGGGGTGGGCCGGCCGCTGTAGTCGAACTCGGCGAGCAGCATCTTGTTGCGCGCCGTGGTCAGCGGGCAGGACGAGTAGCCGTTGTACCTTGCCTTGGGCTCACGGCCGTTGAGGGCGGCGAGGAGGTTCTCGACCAGGACGGGCGCCTGCTGGCGCACGGCGGCGCCGGTCTTGGAGTTCGGGGACGACCCGGCATCGCCGATCGCCCACACGTTGGGGTAGCGGACGTGCCGCATGGTGTGCTTGTCGATCTCGACGTAGCCGGCCGGGTCGTCGGCGCCGGCCAGCGGGCTGCGCTTGACCCAGTCCGGGGCGCTCTGCGGCGGCACCAGGTGGGCGACGTCGTACGGCAGGGTCGTGGTGCCGCCGCTCCCCAGGTCGGTGACGACCACCTCGCGGGCGTCGGGGCGCACCTCGGTGACCTCGCTGCCGTAGTGCACCGTGATGCCGTACCGGCGCACCACGTCGTCCAGCACCCGGGCGAACTCCGGGACGCCGAAGATGGCGGCGCCGGGGATCACCAGGTGGACGTCGATCTTGCCGAGCACGCCCTGCTCGCGCCAGTGGTCGGCGGCCAGGTAGGCGATCTTCTGCGGGGCGCCGCCGCACTTGATCGCACCGGTCGGCATGCTGAACACCGCGCTGCCGGAGCGGGTCTCGCGGATGAAGCGCCAGGTCGCGGGGGCGTACTGCGGCAGGTAGTTGCTGGACAGGCCGTCCTTGCCGAGCCCGGCCTCCAGGCCGGGGATCCGGTCCCAGTCCAGCTGGATGCCGGGGCAGACCACGAGGTGGTCGTAGGAGACGATGCCGCCGTCGTCCAGCGTCACCTCCCGGGCCTCGGGGTCGATGGCGACGGCGGCCCGGCGGATCCACGCCACGCCCTTGGGCATGACGGACGCCTGCGGCCGGATGCTCTCCGACAGCGGCGCCCGCCCGCCGCCGACCAGCGTCCACAGCGGCTGGTAGTAGTGCTGGTCACTCGGATCGAGCACTGCGACGTCCTGCTCGCCGGCCCGGCGCAGCCGAGCCGCGACCGAGATCCCCGCGGTCCCGCCGCCGATGATCACGATCCGGTGATGCTTGGTTATCAAGGGGGCCCTCCCTGGCCAAATGTACGGACATTAAACTAGGCCCGTATCGCCACAAGTCGCAAGACATCATGGAGAACCTCGGCTGATTTGTCCGTACATTTTGCCTCTGAGGCACGAAAGGCCCCCGGAACCGGGCACTCCCGGTCCGTGAAACACCGAGGGCCCGGACCCGGTGGTCGCCTCCACCGGACCCGGGCCCCCGGCCCGATCAGTTCCCAGCCGCGATCCGCAGCCAGGCCGGGTCCTTGCCCGGCTCTCCCATCGTCCAGTACGTGGCCCGCCAGTAGGCGCCGTTCCACCACACCGTGGCGGAGGTGGTCCCGGCCGCGTCACCGCTCACCACATGGGTGTCGGGTGCCGGACTCGCCATCGCCGCCTCGGCGTAGACACCGGTCCTGGCCCGCAGCTTGAACGCCTTGCCGTGCTGCGGCGCGCCGGGGCCGCCGTCCGTCCCGGTGGCGGGGTCGGTGGTGACCAGCTCCCACTGCTGCCGCGCGCTGCCGTCGCACCCGGCCATGGTGACATCACCGGTGACGTCACCCGCCGTCATGCACAGGCCGCCGTTCTCGACCGTGTAGCCGAAGGAGGAGGCGTTGACCTTCCACGCCTGGTTGCCGTTGCCGGCCACCGACTGCCACAGCCCGACCCGGTGCTCACGCGTGTTGTGGTCCATGACCGACCCGGCCTCGCGCTCGAACTGCCAGCTCCCGCCGCCCTTGTCCCACAGCGTCCAGCTCCGGCCGCCGCCCGGACTGTACGGGCGGGTCTTGTCGCCGCTGCGGGAGGAGTCCCACTGCGGGGCCCGGCAGCCGGCGCCGGAGCCCTGCGGCGGGCTCACCACGGTGGTGCCGGGGCGGTTGTCCCCGGTGCTGCCGTAGTCCTTCCCGTTGACGCGCACCGTGACGTCGGACGGCCCGGTGGCGGGCAGGAAGTACTTCACCGGGAGGTCCAGGGACTTGCCGGGGGCGATGTCCTGGCAGTACTCCAGCTTCACCGTCACCCGGTGGAAGTCCGCGCCCAGGCCGCCCACATTGGGGCCGCTGCGCCCGGCGGTGACACCGGGGAGCTTCTGCCAGGCCCCGTCCTTGACCAGCGGCGGCGCCGAGGTCGGCAGGTCGAAGGAGAGCTCGGTGCCCTGGGTGAGCGCGGTGCCGCTGTTGTTGGTGATCCGCAGCGTCGGCTGGACCGGCCACATGTCCTTGGTGTCGGTGGCGAAGTCCACGAACTCGGCCTTCACGTCCACCACCTGGCTCGGCGGCTCGGTGTTCCCCGCCCGCTCGGCGCGGTACGGGCCGGAGCCGTGCAACGCCCTGTCGATCCGGGTGGTGACGTCGTACCCCATCCCGTACTCGCCGTTCGGGCGCTTGGCGTAGTCGCCGGCCAGCTCCCAGATCATCACCCCGCCGATGCCGTTGTCCTTGACGTACGCGGTCTTGGCGTCGATCGAGGCGTCGTTCTCGGTGGAGAGGAACACCTTCTTGTCCGGGTTCCACAGCCAGGAGGCCCGCAGCGTCGGATCGTACTTCTCCAGGTAGCTGCCCTTCAGCCGGCCGGCGTCCTGGCCCGGGTCGGTGTACGCGGACAGATACCCTCCGGCGATGCCGTTCTGGAGGTTCTTGGCATGCCAGAGCGGGTTGGTGCCCGCCCCGACCTCCCTCCCCTTGGCGTCCAGGTCGTGCCAGATGTTGTCGATGCCGACGGCGCCGTTGCCGCACGGCGCCCGGGTGCCGGTGCCCGGCTGGCACCCGCCCTGGTCGGCCAGCGCGGAGGTGCCCCACAGCCCGTCGGTGCCGCCCCCGACGTTCTGCCAGCCGCGGGTGTAGTACGGGATGCCGAGGTTGATCCGGCCCGGCGGCAGGGCGCCCCGGTAGTAGTGGTACGCCCAGTCGACATTGAAGTAGCCGGTCCGGTCGAACTCCGGGTTCTTGGCCGCGTCGTAGACCCCGGCCGCGGCCAGCTCGTTGTCCCTGCCGTCGTCGTACAGCGGGCCCTGCGGGCCGACGTAGCCGTTCCAGGAGCCGTGCAGGTCGTAGGCCATCACATTGACGAAGTCCTGGTACTGCAAGGCCTGTCCGCCGTCGTAGCCGCGCACCAGGTAGCCGGAGGCGGAGGCCGCCGAGGTGAGCAGGTAGTAGCGGCCGCGGTCGGCGCCCGCCCTGTCGAGCCTGGCGCGCAGCGTCTTCATCAGCGCGTTGTAGCCGGCCTGGAGGCCCTTGCGGCGCGGATCGGCCACCCCCCAGTCGTCCGGGTTGCCGGTCTGCGGCAGCGCGGTCGGGTACTCGTAGTCGATGTCGACCCCGTCGAAGGCCTCCTTGTACCGGTCCAGGAAGCCCACCACCGAGTCGGCGAAGGTGTCGACACCGGCCTGGTTCACGCTGCCGTCGGCGTTGGTCGCCATCGCGTAGAAGCCCTTGCTGCCGGCCCAACCCCCCACCGAGATCAGCGACTTCACCTGCGGGTGCTGCTTCCTGTACTTGGCCAGCTGGTTGAAGTGCCCCTGGTACGGCAGCGACGGGTCCATCTCCGCGCCCGGCACGCCCGGCCAGGTCAGCCCGACGGCCTCGTTCGCCGGGTCCTCGGTGTTCCCGACCGAGATCCGGTTGTCGACGATCCCGGCGAAGGCGTAGTTGACGTGCGTCACCTTCGACCAGGGGATGTTCTTCACCAGGTAGCGCGGCTCGCCCTTGGCGCCCGTCCGGGTACCGGTGAAGTACCCCACCACCCGCTTGTCCTGCCCGCCACCGCCGAGCCACTCCCGGCCCGAGGCGTCGTACACATCGCAGTACCGCGCGTCGACACCGGCGGTCGCCGCCATCCCGTCCGGCCGGCACGCCGACTGCGGACCGGAGACGGCGGGCTTGGCGGTGCGGTTGTCGGGACCGCCGTCGAACGGGTCGCCGGTCTGGCTGGGCGGCGTGGTGAACGACAGCTTCCACAGCTGGGCCGCGCTGCCGTCACAGGCCGTCAGGGTCAGGTCGTCGCCCATCCTCCCGGCGGTCAGACAGCTGCGATCGGCGCCGTTGCGCATCCGGAACCACCCGTTCGCCGCGGCCTCGAACTGCCACAGCTGGTTCGGCTTGCCGTTCCCCGCGTTCCACAGCACGGCGTGGTGGTTCTGCTGGTTGTGGTCGAGGACCATGTCCGGGGCCAGCGCGCTGCCGATCTGCCAGTTGCCGCTGCTCACTTCGCCGAGCACCCACTGCTGGTTGGCCTTCGTCCCGTCCGGGGTCCAGGCCACGATGCGGGCACCGGCGGCGGTGTTGCCGCCGGCCAGGTCGATCGCCGAGTCCGTCCCGGAGGACACGGTCGAGTAGCGGGCGCTGCGCGGGGGCTGCCCGCCGTGGCCCGCGGTGGGCCGGTCGCCGCCGAACACGGTGCCGCACAGCGGCTTGAAGCCGTCGCAGATCGGCCGGGGGCCCTCCACCACCTGGTCCCCGTTCGCATCGGGCGTGACCTTGACCTTGATGTACCGGTCGCCCTTGAAGAAGTAGGCGAACGCCCCGATCTGGAAGGCGCTGTCGAGGTCCTGGGTGAAGTCCGGGGCCTTGGTCCTCAGGTTCCCCCAGTTGTCCGCGATCGGCATCGGACCGTTGGTGATCCTGTCTCCGGTGCCGCCGAGGTCCACCCGCAACCGCGCGTACTGGCTGCCCTTGAAGATGAAGACCTCGTTGTCGAGGCTCGCTTCCCCGGGCACGTTGAAGACGGCGTCGATGCCGCTCTCGAAGACCGTCCCGCGCAGGGCGTGGAAGGCGTCCCCGATGGCCTTGGGCTGGTCCGCCACCGCGACCGTGGCATCGACCACGCCCTGCGGGCCCGGCTTGAACCGGGCGTACTGCCCGGCCTTGTCGAAGGCGAGGAAGGTGCCGACGCTGCCGAGGGTGGACACCGCCGAGTCGATGTTCCTGAGCACGCTGTGCTGCGGCTCGGGGAAGTCGCTCGACGGGGAGAGCGTGGCGGCCTCCGGGTGCGCCGGGTCGAAGTTCAGGCTCGCCGTCCGGCCACCGGAGAAGAGCCGGATCACCGGCGTGGCGCTGTCCTTGACCGACAGGTCCAGGAACGCCGCGTCGATCGCCGCCGGACCGACGCGCATGTCCCCGGGGCCGCCCGAGGTGCCCCCGCAGCGGAAGCTCTGGGTGCTCGGCCCGGGCGAGGCCTGGGTCAGCGCCGCCGCCAGGCACGCGCCGAGGGCCTGCTGGCCGTAGGCGTCGGGGTGGACGGCCTCGCTCTGGTCGCCCTGGGGCTCGTGGCCTATCTGACCGGTGAAGTCGTTCAGGTAGGGCACCCAGCGGACCCATTCGGCCTTGTCTGCGGGCAGCGGGTTGGCCAGCGAGTTGTCGGCGGTGGCCTGCCGGGCCTGCCGCGCGCCCAGTTCGTGCCCCGTGAACGCGCCGCTCAGGTCGAGGAAGGCGACCTGCTTGGCGCTCGCCGCGTCGCGCAGGGTCGTGCTGATCTCGGGGATGAGGACGTCGTGGGTCCAGTCGGCGTCGGCGTCGTAGAAGGGCATCCCGCCCTCGGTGTAGCGGTCGTAGTGGTCACCGGGGTAGCGGATCTCCGACGCCCGTGGCAGCGGGGCGGGGTACGACTGGAGCACCACGGTGTAGTCGCCGTCGGCGTAGCCGGCGCCGCGCATGACGCCGCGGATCGCGTCGAGCGAGTCCTCGACCCCCTTGCGCATGTCGGCCAGGCGCGCCGTGATCGCGGGCTGCTGGGAGTCCTTGCACGGGCCATCGCCCAGCAGGAACCGGCGGGCGCAACTCGTGAGGACCTCGGAGAACTTCAGGTCGTTGCCGCCGACCGACAGCGCGATGACCTTGACGTCGTACTGCGCGGCCAGTTGTTTGAGCTGCTCGGTCTGCGGCCGCTCCCCTTTGAGGCCCTCACTGATGACGTGCTTGGTCTCGGCACCGGAGCAGGCGAGGTTGAACCTGCGCCACTCGGGGATCCCGGCGATGTCCGCGCTCTTGATCTCGGCGGTGTCCGAACGGTGGCAGCCGTTGTCCCAGGAGTCGTCGACGTAGACCTCCTCGTACGTCTTGCCGCAGTTGTTCGTCTCGTCGCCGCAACTGGGCGCGTAGGCGGCCCGGTCCGTGCCGTACACGGAGCCGCCGGCGCTCTTCGCGTTGCCGTTGCCGGCCCACCGGCCGCCCTCGCCGGAGATGTAGCTGTCGCCCATCGACACGGTGGCGGGGAGCTTCCCCGACCCGCACTCCGTCGTCGCCGCCGCCCGCAGCATGAAGTCGAGGCCACAGACGGTGCGCGGGGCGCCCTGGTTGGTGGTGTTGTTGCGGAACTGCACCGGGTAGTGGTCGGAACTCTGCTCGAAGGTGAGGCGGAACCCGGTGTACTGGTGAACCTGTGGCAGCCCCTTGGCCACCATGTAGTCGAGCTCGGAAGTCGGGGCGCCGACCGGGTGGGTCGGCAGCTCGGAGCGGACCAGTTCACTGCCGGCGGGCAGGGCGGGCAGCGATTCGGGGGTGCGGTTGAAGTCCCCCATCACCGCCCAGTGGGGTCCCGACACCTGGGCGATCGCGTTGAGTATGTCGGGGGCGTTGTTGTTCTGCGCCGCACCGGAGCGATTCGTCGCGTGCATGCTGTAGATCCAGGTGCCGTCCCGGAGTCTGATGCCCAGGGCCGGTTTCGGATTGCGGTCGTCCGGCCCCAGCCGCTCGATCACGTTCACCTCCGTGACCTCGTCCTGGGGCTGATTGACGACGATGGCGAGCGACCGGTTCCTTCCTTTCCACTTGTCGTCCCTGTCCTGCCAGGTCGAGTTCAGCTTGTAGATGACACAGTCGTGGCCGACGAGCTCGCCCGTGCAGTTGACCCACCTGAAGCGCTGCACGGTGTACCCGTTGACCCTGGTCGTCCGCTGCACGGCCACGCCGTCTGCCGGTTCCGTGTCCCAAGCGTCTTCGTCCCTCACCTCCTGCAAGGCGAGGAACTCGACATTCTTCGCGATCGAATAGACCCCGTGCTGCCACCGGTCCCCGCTGTAGTGCATGTTGAAGGTCGCCATGGTGTGGTCCCGCACCGCGGCCACCGCGGCCTGGGGGAAGGACACCACCGACAACAGGCCGGAGAGCAGCGCCGCCAGGACGGCGAAGACGGTTATTCGGCCCCGTCGCCGCCGGACGGCGGCATCTCGTCGCGGGCTTCTCCCGCGCGCACGATCAGGGTTCAACGGTTCTTCTCTCCTTACCTGAGGTGGTCTTCGCATCGTCGGCACCGCCGGCCGGGTCGACGGGACGAACCGGCCCACCCTGTCAGCGGTCGATCAACACCGGATCAAGAACGGCCCCGCGCCTTTGGCCACGAGGGCCCGCGAGAACGAGAAGGGCCCAGGCCATCCGGTGGATGACCTGGGCCTCTTCATCGCCTTGCTCAGGCGTTCAGCGCCTCGCGGTAGCGGGCCAGTGCCTGGAGGGCGTAGCCGTTGGCGGTGTGGTCGTGGCGGTAGAGCAGTTCCAGGAAGTAGACGCCGACCAGGCTGGGGTTCCACAGGGCGGCGTCGTTGCGGTTGTCGATCAGCCAGCGGGCACCGCGCACCAGGACCGGGTCGAGCGGGTCGGTGCCGACGGCGACGAGGCCGAGCATGGCCATCGCGGTCTCTTCGGCGGTCGATGGGCCGTCGGGCGCCGGGGTCTGGCCCCAGCCGCCGTCCGGGTTCTGGTTGAGGCGCAGCCAGCCGACGCCGCGGCGGGCGACCTCGGTGTGGCCGAGGCCGATGTCGCCGAGGGCGCGCAGCACGGAGCCGGTGCCGGTGACCCGGCCGGTGTACCACTTGTTGTCGATGCCGCCGTCGGCCCGCTGGATGGAGCGGAACCACTGGTAGGCCTGGACCAGCCGCGGGTCGCCCTGCGGGCAGGCGCCGGAGAGTCCGAGCGCGGAGACCGCCTCGGCGGACATCACGGCGCAGGGCCCGTAGAGCACCTTGGGCGAGCGCGCCTTGCCGACCAGCGCGAACGACGGGTCCAGCGAGGCGATCCGGCCGACCTGGGCGAAGCAGCTCCACGAGCCGTCGTAGTTCTGCTGCTTGAGCAGCCAGTCCGCGCCCTGGCGCACCTGCGGGTCGCTCACGTCGGCGCCGCCGCCGGAGAGGGCGATGACGGCGTCACCGGTGTTGCCGCTGTTGGGCCAGCCGGAGGGCAGGCCCCAGCCCCAGCCGCCGGACGGCGCGCCGGTCCAGATGAACTCTTCGGGGCGCTGGGCGCCGCGGATCCAGTCGAGGCCCTTGCGCACCCGGGCGTCGTCGCCGAGGCCGGCGTGCTGCATGCCGACGGTGATGAAGTTGGTGGCGTCGACCTCCAGGTCGCGGGTGACCGACCAGGCGCCCTCCGGCTTGATCGTCGCCCGGAAGTACTTCAGGCAGTGGTCGACGATGTCCGGGCGCTGGTTGGCGATGGTCAGCCCGATCACCACGTTGGCGGACATCATCGGCGACTCGACGAAGCCGCCGTTCGGGCCTTCGAAGCCGACCAGGCCGACGAGGTACTCGATCGCCTTGGGGGTGGCCGCCCGGTTGATGGCCCGGCGCATCCGCCCGTGTCCGGGGCGGTCCGCGGCCATCAGGCCCCAGGCCATGGCGGTGGGCATCGCGAAGGTGAGCTTCTTGCGCAGCGGTGCGGGCAGCAGGGCGATCTCGATCGGCACCCGGAGCAGGTCCTCGTCGCTCACCAGGCCGGCCAGTGCCAGGTAGAAGTGGACGAGGACGGTCAGCGAGCACTGTTGGACGTCGCGGACGGCCTCCATGCCGCCGAACTCTTCGACCCGGCGCCAGCCGCGGCGGATGTTCTCGGCCGCGCGCTCGGGCACGACCAGGGCGAGGGCGGCGACGGTCAGGGCGGTGCCGTTCAGGGTCGATCCGGTGTCGACGTCGTCGCCCCAGCCGCCGTCCTCGCCCTGGGTGCGCAGCAGGAAGTCGACGCCGCGTTCGATCAGGTCGGCGCAGCCCTCGGGGTCGGCCAGGTGCATCGCGATGACGACGTCGGCGGTGGATCCGGCGCTCGGGGAGAGGCGGCCTTCCCAGCTGCCGTCGGAGCGTTGCAGCTCGAACAGGGCGTCGATGGTCTCGGCGAGGGCCTGGTCGAGGTCGGCGCGCAGGGCGCTCTCGGCGGACGCGTTGGTGGTCATCGGTGGTCACCTACAGGAGTGTCGAGGGGGGAGCGGGCCGCGGTCGCGAGGCCGGCGGCGGCGGGGGCGGGGGCGTAGCGGCGTATCGTCTGGGCGGCGTCGGCGGCCCGGTCCAGCTCGCCGCTGTGCGCGGCCCGCTTGATCGCGGCCAGCGTCGCGCGGGCCTCGTCGGCGTCGAGGGCGAGGCCGAGCGAGTCGGCCACCGTGCGCACCGCGGACACGCCGGAGTGCTTGCCGAGCACGATGCGCCTGGTCCGGCCGAGCAGTTCGGGCCGGTAGGGCTCGTAGGTGCTCGGGTCCTGGGAGATGCCGTCCAGGTGGAGCCCGCTCTCGTGGGTGAAGGCGTTGGCCCCGACCACCGACTGGTACGGCGGCACCCGCACCCGGACGAGGTCGGCGACGTACTCGGCCAGCGGCTGGAGTTCGCCGAGGCGCAGTCCGGTGTCGTGGCCGAAGGCGGTGCCGAGGGCCATGACGACCTGTTCCAGCGGGGCGTTGCCGGCCCGCTCGCCGATGCCCAGGACGCTGCACTGCACTCCGGAGGCGCCGGCGGTGAGGCCCGCGAGGGAGTTCGCGGTGGCCAGGCCGAGGTCGTTGTGGCAGTGCACCGCGAGGGGCAGCGGGCAGTCCGCCGCGACGGCGCGGACCATGGCCGCCATCGAGGCGGGGTGGGCGATGCCGACCGTGTCGGCGAGGCCGAGCGAGTCCGCCCCGGCTTCGGCGGCGGCCAGGCAGACCCGGACCAGCACGTCGTGGTCGGTGCGGGTGGCGTCCTCGGCGGCGAAGACGACCTGACGTCCGGCTCGTTTGGCGCGGCGCACGGCGCGGTCGACGTTGGTCAGCACTTCGTCCAGGGACATCCGCAGCTTGCTGGTCAGATGGCTCTCGGAGGTGCCGATGAAGATCGCGATGCTGTGCGCGCCGGTCTCGATCGCGGCGTCCACGTCGCGGTCCAGCGGCCGGGCGATCGCCTGGATCAGCGCGTCGCCGCCCAGGTCGACGATGCCGCGGATGGCCGCGGCCTCCTCGGCGGAGACCGACGGGAAGCCGGCCTCGATCAGCGGGATGCCCAAGGCGTCGAGGCGGCGGGCGAGTTCGAGCTTCTGGGCGGGTGAGAACACCACGCCCGGCATCTGCTCGCCGTCGCGCAGCGTGGTGTCGCTGATCACCACGGCGCCCGGCAGCTGCGGCTCGGTGCTCCTGGTCCCGGCGCCGGCGGGGGCCGGTTCCGTCACCGTGAGGACGGCGGTCGCGGCCGCCTCCGAGGGGGCCGAGAGCCGGCGGAAGCTGTTGAACAGCTGGTTCAGCCGGATCATGTCGGCGGCCGGGGCGTCCATGGTCAGCCGCCGGGAGAGGTAGGCGCGCCGCGGGTTCGTCCGGCCGAGCAGGAAGATGTCGCGGAACACCGCGCCGGTGGTGGTGATGGTCAGCACCCGCTCGGCCGCGGGCCCCGCCTCGGTCTCGTCGTCCAGCAGCCGGACCTCGCCGCCCCCCGCGAGCAGCAGGATCCGCGACTGCGGCTCCGAGAGCCGGATGTCGATCAGGCGCTCCCAGTTCGCCAGCCCGGCGAGCAGCTGGGGATCGCCGTTGAGCAGCGCCAGTTGGCCCCGGACGAAGGTCAGGACCTGTTCCGGCGTCACGGCCTCGTCGGCCGGCGCCCCGGCGGCGGCAGCGTCGGGGGTGCCGAACTCGTGGCGCGCCCGCAGCAGCCGCTGGCTCACCCAGGTCGCGCCGACGGCCGCCGCGGTCAGGGGCGCGCCCAGGGCCGGGCCCAGCGACCAGAGCGCGAACGATCCGGCCAGCACGATGCGGGTCATCACCAGCACCGCGTGGGCCCGGTAGGCCTGGGGGCGGGTCTCCCCGTGCGGGCGCAGCAGCGGGCCGACCGCGGCGGCGGCGCTCGCGGCCGCCACCAGCAGTGCGACCACGTAGCCGGTCTGCCAGGACCGGCCGAGGATCGCGGGCGCGCTCGCGGCCAGCGCGTACGCCCCGGCGAGCAGCAGCGCGGCCGTGGCCGAGGCCCGGGTGGCCCCGCGGTCGACCGCGAAGGTGCGGTAGCCGCCCTCGCGGTCGCCGTCGATGTCGCGGACGGCGCCGACGAGGTTGGACGCCGCGTCGTGCAGCCAGAAGACCAGCGCGACGGGCAGCAGCCGGGCCGGCGGGTAGTCGCCGACCATCATGGCGCCGTACAGGAAGGCCAGCGCGGTCATGCTGCCGCGCACGATGTTGCCGCTCAGCCCACGGGCCTTGAACACCTTGCTGTAGGCGACCCCGGCCGCCAGCGCGCCGAACACCAGCAGGACGGTGCGCCAGTTGAGCGCGAGCGAGAGCAGTCCGCCGGCCGCGCTGCAGGACAGGAAGCAGCCCAGTGCCGTCGTCGCGGACATCCGGCCGGACGGGATCGGGCGCTGCGGCTTGGCCCGGGCGTCCAGCTCGCGGTCGAAGTAGTCGCCGCCGTAGAGTCCGCCGAGCCAGCCGAGGGTCGGGATCGCCCAGGCCGCCAGGCACCCCGCCACCGAGGGGTGGGGGGTGGCCAGCAGGGCACCGGCCAGGCCGACCAGACCGACGTAGAACGCGGTGTACGGTCGCCAGGTCTCCAGGTGGGCGAAGAGCGCGGTGCGCGGGGTGGGGCGCTCTATCGGCACCTGCTCACCGCCGTCTTGGCGAAGTACTCCAGGCTGCGCTTGCTCTGGCTGTCGGGCAGGCCGTCGAGCGCGTCGATGGCGTCGGCCGCGAACTTCCGCGCCTCCTGCCCGGCCCGCTCGACGGCTCCGTGCTCGGTCAGCAGCGCGAGCAGGCGGCGGTGGCGCTCCTCGATGTCGCCGCCGCCGTTCATCAGCCGGTCGATCTCGGCGGCCGCCTCGGGGCCGCCCTCGGCGCGGCAGAGCAGGATGGGCAGGGTGAGCCGGCGGTTGGCCAGGTCGCTGCTGTTCGACTTGCCGGCCTCCTCGGAGGTGGCGATGTAGGGCAGCAGGTCGTCCCAGATCTGGAAGGCGACGCCGAGGTAGGTGCCGTAGCGGCCGAGCGCGTCCGCCTGTTCCGGGGAGGCGCCGCCGAGGGTGGCGCCGATGTCGCAGGACGCCCGGAACAGCGCCGCGGTCTTGTTCTCGATCATGCGCAGGTAGGAATTGATCCGCATGTCGCCGTTGAGCCGGATCTCCTCCTCCATCATCTGGCCGGCGCACAGGTCGGCGCCGGCTTGGGCCGCCTTGGCCATGGCCCGCACGATGCGGTGTGCCTCCACGCCATTGGCCGCGCAGGTGGCGAGGGCGGCGAAGAGGTAGAAGATCAGCGCGTCGCCGCCGACGATGGCGTCGGCCTGGCTGTATTTGGCGTGCACGGCGGGCATTCCGCGGCGGAATTGGTCGCCGTCGATGATGTCGTCGTGGATCAGGCTGGCCAGGTGCGCGCCTTCGGTGCCGGCCGCGGCCGGCATCACCTGGTGCAGGTCGCCGCCGACGGCGGCCGCGCTCTCCAGCAGGAGGATCGGCCGGAAGTACTTGCCCGGGGTCACCAGCGCGTAGCTGCACACCTCGGCGAGCCGGTCACCGTCGGTCCAGTCGCCGCGCAGGCGCTGGAGCACCAGATCGGCGAGGTAGGCGACGCGGTTTCGGCTCGACACTTCCTCGGTGGGACCGTAGGAAAGGAAACCGTCTTCGACGGACGCTCTCCCCGACAGTTCAGGAAAAGACAACTTCTGCATATCTACCCCAATCCATCTGCCCGGTCCGGCGGGTCACGATGACGGTTCAGCGGAATGCAAGTCGTGGCACGACGCACGGGAAGACGAAACAGGGGAAAAGGAAGTCGAACTGCCGAAGAATCCGAAGGAAATTCCATTCGAATGGCTTGGAAACAGTTCGACAGATGATTCGACGCCTATCCGGAAGCGGACAAAGCGTTTCACTCCACATCCCCCGCCGTCCATACATCAGCAGGGCCGCCAACCTGGCGCAACCCTGCGTTGGTAACGAATCCAAACGAGATCCATCACCAGGTGATCGGAGATTATCGGCGGCGCTGGCGCCATGTCAAACACTTGTCCGTGGAACGGACATGCCCGGCGCCGCAGTGTAGCTGTGCCCTCCCGGAACGTGATTTGACGATCAGCTGTCTACCCATCAGACAGGCAGACCGCTATTGTTCGCCGCATGTCCAGGACTATGCACACGTACGACGTGATTATTTGCGGAGCCGGGGCCGGGGGAATCGCCGCGGCCATCATGTTCGGCCGACAGGGGAAGAGCGTCCTCCTCCTGGACAAACTTCATGACACCGTTGAAACGTTCAAGGGCGAACTACTTCAGCCCGGCTCGCTCCGCATCCTCGACGGCCTCGGCGCGCTGCAACCCCTGCGCGAGGCCGGCGGCCGGGCCATTGACCGGCTGTCCTGCGCCACCGCCACCGGCGAGGAATTGTGCGCCATGGAGTACCGCTGGCTCCCCGGCGACTACAACTACTGCATGACGCACACGTACAAGGGGATCCTCGACAACTTCGTGGCGATCCTGCCGGACACCGTCGAGTTCCGCCGCCGGGTCACCGTGGAGTCGCTCACCCGCGATTCCGACGGCCGGGTGAACGGTGTGCAGCTGCGCAGGGGGGGTGAGCGCGAGGAGATCCACGCGCCGCTCGTCGTGGTCGGCGACGGCCACGCGTCCAAGCTGCGCGGCCAGTTGGGCATCGTCGTCGACACGACGCCGTACGCCCACCAGGTGGTCGCGATCGACCTGGTCGACGAGCCCCACCTGGCGACCCAGGCCACCACCTTCGTCACCGCGGCCGGCATGCGCGTCATGTACCCGATGCCGCACGACGGCGGCCGGCTCTACCTCCAGGTCCCCCGCGGCTTCGTCAACCGGATCGGCAAGCAGGGACTGCCCACCTGGCTCGACGGCGTGATCGACGAGTGCCCGGCGCTGGCGCCCGTCCACGACTCCGCCCGCCGGGGGCTGGAGACCTCCCGGGTGCTCTCCGCCCGCCGCTTCATCGCCCCCGACTTCCACCGCGCCGGCGCGCCGCTGGTCGGGGACGCGGCCCACGCGGTGCACCCGATGGCCGGCCAGGGCATGAACGCCGCGATCGCCGACTCGGCCGCGCTCACCGAGCTGCTGGAGGGCGTCGACCACGCCGACTCCGCCCGCGTCGACCGGGCCCTGCGCAGCTACGGCGTCAAGCGCCGGGCGGAGGTCGGGACGATCTCCGAGTTCAGCCACCGCTTCGCCGACATGTTCACGGACACCGCCACCAAGCTCCGCTTCGCCCGCTCCACGTACATCCTGGGCCGCCACGGGCGCAACGAGCGGCTCTGCTACAAGATCATGCACAACATCTCCGGGCTGGGGTACCAGCCGTTCAGCATCCTCGACCGACTCCAGCAGCTGGGCCTGCCGGACCGCAACGCCCAACTGCCCGCCCACGTCCGCCGACTCGAACGAGTCTGAGGGCCCGGCCCGTCAGAACCCTCCCGATGCCCGGGTTCTGACGGGCCGTCATCACGACCGCAAATCAGCCGGCTCGCCGCCCCCCACCGCATCGCGGTGGACGACGGCGAGCCGGCTTCTCGCTTCTCAGCCCCGCCCGACGAGTCGGAGCAGATGGGCCCGGTCCAGCTTGGCGTGGGCGGTGAGCCGGAAGGCGTCCACCGCGACCACCCGGCCGGGCACCATGTAGCCGGGCAGCACCTGCCCCAGCCGGCGGCGCAGCTCGGCCTCGTCCACCTCGGGCGCCTCCACGCAGAGCACCAACTCCGCGTCGTGGGCCCAGTCCGACTCCCACAGCACCGCGGTGCGCGCCCCGCCGAGGAAGCCCGAGGCGGCGCGCTCGATCTCCCCGGTCTCGACCCGGTAGCCGCGGATCTTCACCTGGTCGTCGAGCCGGCCCCGGTGGTGCAGCAGCCCGCCCTCGGCCCGCTCGACCACGTCGCCGGTCCGGTACCAGCGCCGGCCGTCCCGGTCCGCGGTGAACTTCACCGCGTTCAGCTCCCGGTCGAGGTAGCCGCCGAACACCTGGGCCCCGGCGAGCAGCAGCTCGCCCCGGTCGTCGAGCCGCAGCTCCATCCCGGACACCGGTGTGCCGATCGGCACGATCCGGCTCTCCGGCAGCGGGTCGCCCGGGGCCATCCGGTGGGTGGTGACCCAGATCGTCGCCTCGGTGGGGCCGTAGACGTTGTCGACGACCGCGTTCGGCGCCGCGGCCTGGACCAGCCGGACGGTGTCCACCGGCAGCGGCTCGCCGCCGATCACCACATGGCGCATGCCCGGCATGCTGCCCGGCGCGAGGTTTCCGGCGGCCCCGGCCGACGCCATCAGGCTGGGCGTGCAGGCCATCACCGTCACCCCGTACCGGGCCGCCGTCCCCGCCGGGTCGAGCGCCCGCATCCGGGGCACGGCCAGCAGGGCCGCGCCGGTGCTCCAGGCGCCCCACAGCTCGAACACCGAGAAGTCGAAGGTCAGCCCGTGGCACTGGGAGAAGACGTCGCCCGGACCGGCCCCGAAGGTCGCCAGCGCCTGGTCCAGGAAGGCGTCCACGCTGCGGCGGGTGGTCCCGGCGCCCTTGGGGCGCCCGGTCGAGCCCGAGGTGAAGATGTAGTAGGCGACGCTGTCCGGATCCACCGCGGGCGCGACGGGCAGGGCCGCCGGCGCCGGGGTCGCGGGCACCGCCAGGCCGTCCACGACCTCCAGCCCCAGCCCGTCCAGCGCCGCGAGCTGCGCCGCGACCGGCGGGTCGTCGCTCCGGTCGGCGACCACGACGCAGCGCGCCCCGGCCTGCGCCAGGATGGCGGCGTTGCGCTCCGGCGGGAAGTCGAGCGAGAGCGGCACCACGGTGGCCCCGGCGAACAGCGCCGCCAGGTAGCCGCGGTAGGTCGGGGCCTCCCGCTCGCCGAGCACGGCGACCACGCCGCCCCGGCCGATCCGCTCGGCCAGCGCCCCCGCCTGGACGGCGAGTTCGGCGTAGCGGTAGGTCGTCGCACCGTCGATCACACAGACCGCGTCCGGGTGCCGCCGGGCCGAGGCGAGGAACCGCTCGACCAGCGGGCACACCGCCGCGCCCGCCGGCGCCGGGCCCTCGCCGCTGACGACCGGGCCGCTCCCGGCGACGGCCGGGGCTTCTTCCTCGGAGACCGCACTGTGCTCGCCGACGAAGGACCACAGCGAGCGCGGCGTACGGAACGCCCGCTCGTTGAACGCGCCCAGGGGGATGCCGTAGCGCTCGGAGAGCGTCCGGCCGAGGGTCAGGATGCCCAGCGAGGTGATCCCGTAGGAGGTGAACGGGGTGTCGGGATCGGGCTCCGCGCCGCCCTGCTCGCGCAGGGCCGACAGCAGCACCTCCTCGAAGGCGTCGTCCCACAGGCGCCCGGGTCTGGGGAGGGTTGCGTCCATCGTCACAGGTCCTCGACGATCTCAAGCACCGAGCAGGTGAGGGTGTAGCCGGTGCCGCCGCCGAGCAGCAGCACCCGGTCGCCGCGCTTCAGCTTGCCGGTGGTGAGCAGGTGGTGCAGGCCGATGAACTGGTCGCCGGTGCCGATGTGCCCGGTGGTGCGGCCGAACTCCCAGGTGGAGCGGTCCAGCGGCAGGCCGAGGAAGCGGTCCAGCTGGATCTCGGTGCGCCACTTGGTGGTGACCACGGGGATGACGTACGTCAGGTCCTCGGCGGTGACCCCGGCCTCGGCGAGCGACTTGCCGATGCAGGCGTGCAGCAGCGCCTCCATCCGGCCGTAGTGCTCCAGCATCGGGACCTGGTCCTCGTGGAAGCGCTTGCGCATCTGCTCGAAGTCGATCGGCGAGAGGTCGGCGCCGGAGGAGAAGCCGCCGCCGCGGGCCTCGGCCTCCAGGGAGTTCTCGGCCAGCGTCACGACGGACAGCACCTTGGCGAAGCCGCCGGCGCCGCTGAGCAGCAGCGCGCTGCCGCCGTCGGCGAGCACCGACTGGTCGCCGTACCAGCGCGAGATCCACGGGTTGTCGAAGCGGTCCCCGGTGGTGACCAGCACCGCGTCCTCGGGTCCGTTGACGAAGCGGCGGCCCAGCTCCAGCGAGCCCATCGCGCCGTTGCACTCCTGGACGACGTCGAAGGAGGGCACCGAGGAGCCGACGGTGTGCTGGGCGACGTAGGGCGCGGCCTGCCAGTAGCGGGCGCCCTGGTAGTCGACGTAGGAGTGGAAGAGGGCGCGGACCTCGCCGTAGCCCTCCCCCGCCATCGCGAGCGCGTCGCGCCCGGCGGCGGCCGCCATCTCGGCGGGGTACAGCTCGGTCTCGACGCAGGCCGACTCGACCTCGTCCGCGCGCGCGGCCTCGGGGTCGTAGCCGCCCGCCGCGATGGCCTCTTCGGCGGTCTGCCGCGCCGGCAGGTAGACGCCGACGCCGGCCACGTACAGGTCGTTCATCTGATCACATCGTCCCTGGCTCGGAAGTTCCACAGGCGGGCGGCGGCTCCGAGCCGGGCCTCCGGCCTGATGTCGGTCAGGGCGCAAGCGCCTCAGCCCAGGGAGACATCGGGTTCCCGGGCGGCGGGGGCGTCCGACTGCGGCCGACTCCGCTTGGCGATCCGGTACTTGTACAGCAGCAGCCCGCTACGGGAGACCACCTCGCACAGCGCCATCAGGATCAGGCTGGTCGGCCAGGTCTCGGCGGAGTGCATGTCCAGCCGCTCGCTCAGTCGGCCGATCGCCTCGGCGCCGCCGTGCAGCGCGACGATGCCGAACGCGAGCCGGCCGGCCATGCCGATGATCCACAGCGCGGCGGCCGGAGCGGTCGCGCGGACGACCACGTCGTCACCCTCGCGGTGGACCTTGGTCAGCAGGCCGCAGCCGACGCCGAGCGCGATCCCCACCGCGCCGAGGGTTCCCGCGAAGAGCAGGTCGGAGGTCTCGGCGGGGAAGTCGCCGAAGTACTCGAATCCCGCCCACACCACGAGTCCCACCGGCCACACCAGGCCGAGTGGAGTGGTCTTCCTCCCACGGATCTGGCGCAGGACCAGCGCGATCAGCCCGAGCGAGACGGCCCAGTCAGTCCAGCCCACGATTCTCCTTCGGCAGAGGTTTGCCGCCAAATGCATCACGGGATGATGCATCTCGGGAGATAATTTAGCCCCGCGCACTCACCAGAGCAAGGTCGACCCGAACTCACCGGTAGGATCCACGAATGGACGTTCTGCGACTGCACCGACTTGCCCGGCAGCTCCGGGAGGTCGCCCTCAAGGCCAGCCGGGGCGGGGAGGATTCGCCCATCTCCGTCGGCGACCTCGCGGTCCTGGAGAACGTGGCGCGCTACCCGGACAGCTCCATCGGCGAGATCAGCCAGCGCGCCGGACTGGCGCAGAGCCGGGTCTCCAAGATCGTCCAGGACCTGGTCGAGGCCGGGGTGTTCCAGGCCAACAAGGACGCCAAGGACCGTCGGCAGACCCGGGTCCGGCTGCACCCCGACGCCCACCAGAAGACCTTCGAGGACTACGGCAAGCGCCCGGTCGACTCCGCCCTCGCCGAGACCTTCCCGCACCTGGACGAGGCCGGCCAGGCCCGCGCCACGGAACTGCTGAACGAGCTGGACGAGTTGCTCGCCAAGGGCGACAGCGACTGAGCCGCGGAACGCGCGCGGGCGGGCACCCGGATCCCGGGAGCCGCCCACCCCGAGCGCCGCGCCCGAGGGGCGGCGAAATGCCGGGTTACAGCATGGCGCAATGGATGTGACGCGGTACGTCGACACCCTCCGCCGCGATCTCCTCGTCGCGGCCGAGGCGGGCGGCGACGAGGCCCGCGCGCTCGCCGAGCGCCTGATCGGCCCGCTCGGGTCCACCGCCCGGCTCGCCTTCCTCAACGTGCTGTCGGACGCCGCGAGCGAGATCACCCGCGACATCGCCCCCGGCTCGGTCGACCTGCGGCTGAACGGACTCGACCCCGGCTTCGTCGTCACCCTGCCGGCGCCCGATCCCGCCGCCGAGGACATCGAGGCGAGCGGGTACGGCGCACTGTCGCACGGCAGCGCCCCCGCCGCGCGCCCGTCCAGGGCGAGGAGGGCGCCACGGCCCGGATCGACTTCCGCCCGCCGGAGCAGCTGAAGTCCCGGATCGAGGAGGCCGCCGCACGGGAGGGGCTGTCGGTCGACGCCTGGCTGGTCCGGGCCGTCTCCGCCACTCTCCAGCCGGCCGCGCGCCCCACCGCCCGGCGGGCCCCGCAGGGCGGGCAGAGCCTCTCCGGCCGGGTCGAGCAACCGGGTCGGACCGACCGGCCGGAACCACCGGGCCACCCGGCGCGATACGGCGACCCCGACGCCTGCCGCCGGCGGCGGGCCCGGACACCTCGGAGGACATCCGCATGCCGACCTACCCCACGCCCGAGCCGATCACCGTCGCCGTCGACTGGCGGCCGGCCGGGCGAGGATCGTCGCGAGCGACCGCGTGGACACCGTGGTCGAGGTCCGCCCCTTCGACCCGGCCGTCGCGGCGGAGCGGAGTTCGGGCCCGGCTGAGCCCGAAGGCCGCGACGCGAGAGGACAACCGACCCGTGGGCCTCACGTCGAAGAACGCGAGGCCCACGGGCTTTCCGGCGGAAAAGGCGGACCGCCGGGGCCGACGAATCCGAGCACCGCTTGGTCGCGATGACGAACGTCGGGAGAATTCCCGAGAGTTCGCCATTCGACGACCGGGAAATGGCCGAGCGGCGGCTTTCCGGAACAGTGCCGGCGAAGCGGGATCACTCGCCGCCGTGGAAGACGCAGCCGACCTTGGCGCCGCTGCCCATGCTGACCACGCCCACGGCCGGATCGGCGCTGGCCCGGACGAAACCGCCGCCGTATCCGTCGTCGTCGGCGCCGCGGGCGCCCAGGTAGAGGCCCCAGTTGAGGAAGAGGTCCCGCAGGCCGCCGGCGCCGTCGGGGAAGGGCTCGGCGGCGGGGCGCACCCGGCGCTGGAGCACGTACGGTCCGTCCATCGCCGAGGCGACCTTGCGCTCCCACTCCCCCGGGTCCGCCTCCCAGCCGGCCGTGATCCCGTGGCCGCCGTGCAGCAGGGTCGGCTTGAGGATCAGCTCGTGCCGGTGGGCCAGGGCGTGGGCGAGCATGTCGACCCGGGTGCCGCCCGGGTCCGTGACCCGTGGGCGGACGTACCGCGTCCAGGGCAACAGCCGGTCGACGCAGGCCAGTTCGGCGGCGTCGAACAGCTCGCGGTGCTGCTCGTCGGAGAGGATCGCCAGGGTGCCCTTGTTGCCGTACAGCTCGGCGTCCAGCCGGCTGAACAGGCCCACCGCGCCCTGTTCGGCCGCCGCCAGCAGCGGCTCCAACTGGGCCACCGAGACGGGGTCGGTGAGGTCCTCGGGCAGGAAGTAGCGCAGGACCACGTCGACGGTCCGGCCGGCGACCGTCGGGCGGCCGTTCGGGTAGCTGAACTCGCCGAGGTCGCAGGCGATCCCCTCGGCTCCGTGCTCGGCGAGCTTGTCGGCGAGCACCCGCAGCCGGGGGCCCACCACGGCGAAGTTGTCCACCGTGTCCACCACGGCGACGACGGGAGGCCGGTCGGCGGGGACGTTCGCGGCGCACTCGGCGCGCAGGGTGCGCACCATGTGGCCCAGGGTGTCCTGGTAGCCCAGCCCGTGCCGCCCGACGAACTCCGCCAGCGGCGGGTACGCCAGCATCGCCCGGTTGACGTCGGCGATCTCGAAGCCGCCGAGCGCGCTGGTCAGGTTGAACTCCAGGAGCTTGAACCCCGCGCCGTCGTGGTAGAGGTCGGCCCGCCCCAGTGGAAGGAGGGTCCCGGTCCGGGCGCTGCGCGTGATCAGCGCCGACTGCACGGGGTCCAGGCCGACCGCCGCGGCCAGCGCGGTGGTGCTCCCGCCGTACACCCGCTCCGGCAGCGAGCGCAGCAGCCCGTAGACGGTGTGGAGGTCTTCGACGACGGTGCGGCGCTCGGTCTCGCCGAGGAAGGCCGGGCCGTCCAGGAACCGGTCCTGGTACGCCAGGGTGAGCGTGGCCGACTCCCGGGCGGCGGCGGTCGGGTGCCGCCCGTCCGCCGACGGGTGCCGCGCGAGCTGCTCCGCGTACGCGTGGCCCAGCCGCGACCTGGGGGGCGTGGGCAGGCTCGTGGTCGTCATCGCATGTCCTGACTTGCTAGAGGGTGGTTCCGGGGCTCGCCGCCCGCGCGAACGGCGCGGCCGTCGGGCTCAGTTCGTCTCCGCCGGTGGCAGCGCCTGCTCGGCCCGGGTGATCCAGTGCCGGCGGGCGCCCAGGAAGAGCGCCACCGCGACGGCCGCCATGGCGACCGCGGCGACGGCGAACACGGCGCGGGTGCCGATCTCGGCGGCGAGGAGGCCGCCGGCCGCCGCGCCGATCGGCAGTCCGCCCCAGGACACCAGCCGGTACACGCTGTTCGCCCGCCCGAGCAGGTGCTGGGGCACCAGGGTCTGCCGCAGCACGACCACGACGACGTTCCAGGTCACCGTCCCGCAGGCGAAGATCATCAGGGCCGCGCCGGCCGCGTACACCGAGGGCACCGCGGCCAGCACCGTCTCGCTCACCGTGATCAGCACGGCGGTGGCGACCAACGCGCCCTCCCGGCCCAGGCGTTCCGTCAGGGCGGGGGCGAACCGCGAGGCCAGGACGGCTCCCACCGCCTGGCAGGCGAGCAGCGCGCCGTACCCGAACGCGCCCAGGTGGAGCACCTTGCCGCTGTACACCACCAGGACGGCGAGCATCGCGTTCCCGGCGAGGTTGATGAAGCAGGAGACCAGGGCGAGGCTGCGCAGCAGCTGGTGCGAGAACAGCCAGCGGGCGCCGGCCATCATCTCCGACATCACCCCGGCGCCGGCCGGCCTGCGCTCGACCGGCCGGGTGTGGCGGATGCGGCTGACCAGCACGGCGGAGCACAGGAAGGTGGCCGCGTCCACGCCGAACGGCAGGGCCACCGCGACCCCGAAGATCAGCGCGCCGAGCAGCGGGCCGATGAAGCCGGTGCCCGCCTCCTGGGCGCCCATGATGCGGGCGTTGGCGATGGAGAGTCCGGCCTTGGGGGTGATGAACGGGACGAGCACCTGGGCGGCGTTGCGGCTGAGCACCTCGCCGGTGCCGAGCAGGAACATGCACCCGTAGAGCAGCGGCAACCCGCCCCAGTGGCCGAGGATCCCGGCGGTGAGTGTCGCGAGCAGGGCGGCCCGGACGATGTCGACGCGCACCATCATCTTGCGGATGTCGACGCGGTCGGCCAGCAGCCCGGCCGGGATGCCGAACAGCACGAACGGCGCGGTGAAGGCGACCGACGCCAGGCCGATCAGCCGGGGGTCGTCGGTCAGCCGGGCGGCCAGCAGCGGGCTGGCGGCGATCGTCGCCCCGTCGCCGAGCGAGGAGACGGCGGCGGACCACCACAGCCGGGAGAAGTCACTGCCCAGGCGCAGCCGTTGCGAGTCGGCCCCTGCCACGGTCGATGCGCTCATGACACCCCGTGGCCGTACAGCCGACTGTCCATTGGGTTCCCCTCCGAGATGTGCCGCTCCGTCATTGACGCCCCATCAGCCCGTTGTCGACAGCCGGAGGCCCGCACGGTCAGGAGCACGCGGAACCCGACAATAGTCGGCGTCCGCTGCGGCGTCGAGAGAAAGATCAAGTCGGTTTGCCGAAGCGGTCTGACGCATCAGAAGAAGATCGAATTCCCTGCCGCCGAAAAGGCCCGTGACCTGTCTTCTTCTGATATGTTCGCCGCCGCTGGGCACTGAATCGGTGGCAGCCAACGGGCATGCATGGGAGAGCATGCCGGCGACCGGACGTTCACGTACTGTGTCAAGACCCTCGGCCCGTTCTTGTGCGCGATTGTGATTCGACGCGACGAGCGGGCGGTCGAGCGGTCTTGCATTTCCGCGTCCTCGAAACACATGACCACGCGTCGACTTCCTCAGACACGGTCGGACCGAGGACATCGCGGCAAGTCTCCTGAGTTCCTGAAGCCATGGCTGCCACGGCGCAGCCGCGCACATCGAAGGATGAGGACAACGTTCATGGGAACCTGCGAACCGCTGACGGTCGCCGTCATCGGGACCGGGGCGATCGGCCAGGACCTGGTGAGCAAGATCGACCGGTCGCCGACGTTGGACTGCCGGCTGGTGGCCGGGCGCAATCCGGAGTCGGCGGGCCTGCGGTACGCCGAGAGCCTCGGCTACGCCACCACCGCCGGCGGCATCGAGGCCGTCCTGGCCGCCCCGCGCCCGTTCGACGTCGTCTTCGACGCCACCAGCGCCGCCGCCCACCGGGAGCACTGGGCCCTGCTGGAGCCGCTCGGGACACTGGTGATCGATCTGACGCCCAGCAAGGTCGGGCGGATGGTGGCGCCCACCGTGACCGGGGTGTCCCCGGCCACCGGACGCAACGTCAACCTGATCAGCTGCGGCGGCCAGGCCTCCGTCCCGGTCGTGCACGCGCTCGCCGCGCACTTCCCGGTGACGTACTTCGAGGTCGTCTCGACCGTGGCCAGCGAGTCCGCGGGCCGCGCGACCAGGATGAACCTGGACGAGTACGTGGCGACCACCGGCCACGCGGTGTCGACCTTCTCCGGTGTCGCCGACGTCAAGGCGATCCTCAACATCAGCCCGGCGGTGCCGCCGGCGACCTTCCGCACCGCCGTCCACGCCCGGATCGCCGACGCCGACCCGGTGGCGGTGCGCGCGGTGGTCGACAAGGTGGCCGAGGAGGTCCGCTCCTTCGCCCCCGGCTACGCGGTGGTCGCCTGCACCGCGGTCGACGACCTGGTGACGGTCACCCTCCAGGTCATGGCCCACAGCGACGTGCTGCCGCCGTACGCCGGGAACCTCGACATCATCAACTCCGCCGCCGTCATGGTCGCCGAGCAGTACGCGGCCCGGCCGGAGCGCACGGCCCGGACGGGAGTGAGCGCATGACGACCGAACTCAAGAAGCAGCTGGTGATCCACGATCCGACGCTGCGCGACGGCCAGCACGCCGTCCGCCACCGGCTCGGGGCGGACGCGCTGCGCCGGTACGCCGAGGCGGCGGACGCCGCCCGGATCCCGGTGGTGGAGGTCGGCCACGGCAACGGCCTGGGCGCCTCCTCGCTCCAGGTCGGCCAGGCCGCGGTGAGCGACGACGAGATGCTGTCGACCGTCCGCGAGGCGCTGCGCCACAGCCGGATGGGCGTCTTCATGCTGCCCGGCTGGGGCACCTCCGGCGACCTGGAGCGGGCGATCGACCACGGCGCGGACGTCGTCCGGATCGGGGTGCACGCCACCGAGGTGACGCTGGCCGAGCGCCACCTGGGCTTCCTGCGGGACGCCGGCGCCGAGGCCCACTGCGTGCTGATGATGAGCCACATGGCCACCCCCGAGGAGCTGGCCGAACAGGCCGCCCGCGCCGTCGGGTACGGCGCCCAGGCCGTCGGGATCATGGACTCCGCGGGCCACTTCCTGCCCGCCGACGTCACCGCGCGGATCGGCGCGATCGTCGAGGCGGTCGGCGAGGCCCCGGTGATCTTCCACGGGCACAACAACCTCGGGATGGCGGTGGCCAACTCGGTGGCCGCGGCCGACGCCGGAGCGCTGATCATCGACGGCTGCGCCCGCGGCTTCGGCGCCGGGGCGGGCAACACCCAGCTGGAGGTGCTGGTCCCGGTGCTGGAGCGCAGCGGCTACGCCACCGGCATCGACCTGTACGCGCTGCTGGACGCCGCCGACCTCGCCGAGCGCGAACTCATGCCCGCGCCCCCGGTGACCGCCTCGATGAGCATCGTCAGCGGCCTGGCGGGCGTGTTCTCCGGATTCAAGCACCGGGTCGTCCAACTCTCCGCGGACGCCGGTGTGGACCCCCGCGACGTCTTCTTCGAACTCGGCCGGCGCCAGACCATCGCCGGTCAGGAGGACGTGATCGTGGACGTGGTGGCGGAGCTGAGCGGCCGCAGGGCCGACGCAGGTATATGACCGGTCTTCAGAGAGGGAGGACAGGCGACATGGCAGTGGTTCCCGGGTCGAACAGGACGGCGGGGGTGGACGTCACCCGCCTGACGTTCGAGCAATTCATGGCCGTCGGCCCCCAGGGGCTGTACGCGGCCGACCGCCCCGTGGTGATCAAGCTCCCGGACAGCGTGCAGGGGCTCGGACGGGACGAAGTGGCGGCGCGGCTGGCCGAGATGACCGTCACCCTGTTCAGCGAGCCGGGCGACAAGAACCACCCCGGCCGCTGGGAGACCCGCGACATCCTGCTCCGCGACTTCTTCGCGGACGAGCGGCACCTCACCAACACGGGCACCTGGCACCGGGTGGTGTCCAACATCCGCAGCAGCCCGTCCGACGTGAACGCGGTGATCGGCTTCGACGCCGAGAAGCTCTTCGGCTACGGCAACGCCCTGTACGCGGCGAACCTGTGGATCAGCCACCAGGGCGTGTTCACCAAGAACCACTTCGACGAGTTCGAGAACTTCAACATCGCGCTGGAGGGCCGCAAGCGGTTCATCATCGCGCCCCCCGGCGTGCGCGACTACTACCCGCGCTCCGTCCTGCGGGGGTACGGCGACAAGTCCCGGGTGTTCGACCTCGACGACGTCGACCTGAAGCGCTACCCGCGGCTGGCGGCCAAGCTCGCCCAGCGCCGTGACTTCGTCCTCGAACCGGGCCACATGCTCTACCTGCCGCTCGGCTGGTGGCACCAGGCCGAGTCGCTGGACGACATCAACATCAACGTCAATTTCTGGCTCAAGTCCAAGAAGATCCTCCGTCGGCCGCACGTGCTGGGCGTCGCCCTGTACACGTACGCCTACCGGAGGCTCAAGGGCGTCTACAGCTACAAGCCCACCGAGGTGAACTCCTGATGAGCGAGCTCAAGTCCATCACCCCCGCCCACCTGTACCGCAACAACGACAAGCTCATCGGAATCGGCAACGCCTTCTGGAACACGTCCTACGAGAACGGCGTCGCCGGTGTCGTCGGCGACCTCAAGGACGGCGTCCTCACGATGGCCGACGGGCACCGGTTCGTGAACTTCACGGTGTGCTCGTACCTGGACCTGGACACCCACCCCAAGGTCATCGACGGCGCGGTCGAGTCGCTGCGCCGCTTCGGCGTGCTGGACCACTGCATCCCGCGCACCCGGGTGCAGACCTCCGTCCTGCTGGAGCTGGAGGAGTCGCTCGGCGAGCTGTTCGGCGCGATGGTGATCAGCGCGCTGTCCACCGCCGCGGCCAGCACCGGCCTGCTCCCGCTGATCGCCTCGGGCCACCTCGGCAACGGCACCCGCCCGCTGATGGTGTTCGACAAGAACGCCCACGTCTCGATGGGCAACGCCAAGCCGGCCTGCGCCGACGAGACCGAGGTCGTCACCAGCAAGCACCACGACCTCGACTTCCTTGAGGACATGTGCCGCACCTACGAGCGGGTCTGCTACGTGGTCGACGGCTCGGACAGCCTCGGCGGCTACGCCCCCGTCAAGGAGCTGGCCGTGCTCCAGGAGAAGTACAACCTCCTGGTCTTCTACGATGACTCCCACTCGCTGTCCGCGTACGGCGAGCGCGGCATCGGCTACGTCCGCTCGCACGCCCCGATCCTGGACGAGCGGACCATCACCGTCGCCACCCTGACCAAGGGCTTCGGGGCCGGCGGCACCGCGATCCTGCTGGACGGCTACTCCGACGACACCCGGCGGATGATCGAGCGCTTCGCCGGCCCGCTGGGCTACTCGCAGAAGATGAACGCCGCGGCCGTCGGCGCGGCGATGGCCTCGGCCGAGATCCACCGCACCGAGGAGCTGAACCAGCTCCAGGCGAAGCTGCGGGCCAACATCTCGCTGTTCGACTCGCTGGTCACCACCGAGCAGGCCGAGGCCACCTTCCCGATCCGGGTCGTGCCGATGAGCGACGACACCGTCGTCCCGGCCGCCAAGCAGGTCTTCGAGGCCGGCTTCTACACCTCGCCGGTGTTCTTCCCGATCGTCGCCCGCGGCACCGCCGGTCTGCGCGTGATGCTGCGGGCCGGCCAGAGCGAGGAGCAGATCCGCCGGCTCGCCGCCGCCCTGATCCAGGCCGGGGCGCGTCCCGCGGCCGGGCCGGTGGCCGAGTGACGGCCGAGGTCCGGGCGGTACCGCGCAGCATCCTGTACACCCCGGCGCTCTCGCTGGAGCGGGTGGTGAACGCCTGGTCGTACGACGCGGACGTGCACCTGGTCGACCTGGAGGACTCCGTCCCGCCGGCCGACAAGCCCGCCGCCCGCGAGATCTGCCGGGCGGCGCTGGAGAAGTCGCCGCGGCCGGAGAACGTCGCCGTGCGGATCAACGAGCTGGGCAGCCTCGCCGCGGTGCGTGACATCGCGATGCTGGCCGACTCCCCGGTGAGGCCCGGCATCGTCCTGATGACGATGGTGACCTCGGCGGAGGAGATCGACCTGCTGCGCCGGATGCTGGCCTCGGCGGGCGCGCGTCCGGAGGTCTACGTGACGGTGGAGACGGTCGAGTCCATCGACCGGATCGACTCCATCGCGCGCGCCGCCGACGGCCTGGTGTTCGGCTCCGCCGACCTGGCCGCCACGCTCGGCGTCGACATCAGCTGGGAGGCCATGCTGGCGGCCCGCCAGGCGATGGCGATGGCCTGCGCCCGGTTCGGCACCGCGTGCGTCGACACGGCCAACTACCGGCTCGCCGAACCGGCCGTGCTCACCGAGGAGACCACCCGGGTCAGGGCTCTGGGCTTCCACGGCAAGGCGACGGTGCACCCGCGCGAGCTCGACGTGATCAACCGGATCCTGCGGCCCCGGCCGGAGGACGTGGCCCAGGCCCGGCGGGTGACCCGGGCCGTGGCCGAGGCGGGCGGCGGGATCGCCGTCGTGGACGGCAGCATGGTCGGCCCGCCGTTCGCCCGGCGGGCGCGCGACACCGTGGCCCGCGGGGACGCCTGGACGAATCGATTCGGCAAGGACGACAGCGACGGCAGCGACGGCAGCGACGGCCGCGCCGCCGTCGACGCCGGAAAGGGCGGCGAGGCATGACCGCACCCGTGATGGTCCAGGCCGCCGACATGGCCGGCCCCCAGGCCATGACCAGGGTGATCGACACCCTCGGCGAGATGTTCGTCGACCTCGCCGCCGGCCGGACCGCTTCCCCGGCCCGCACCGTCATCGAGCACGGCGAGCAGCGCGTCCTGCTGGTCAGCCCCGCCGTCTGGCAGCGGCGCGGGGTGGGCAGCGTCAAGGTCACCACGCTGACCCCGGACAACCCGGCGAACGGGCTGCCGCTGATCCACGGGATCGTGGCGCTCACCGACCTGGCGACCGGCCGGATCACCGCCCTGCTGGAGGGTGCCGAGCTCACCGCCGTGCGCACCGGCGCGGTCGCCGCCCTGGCGACCCGCTGGTGCACCGCCGAGGACGCCGACGAGCTGACGGTGATCGGCGCGGGCGTGCAGGCGCGCGCCCTGATCCGGGCGGTGTCCGCGGTGCGCCCGATCCGCTCGGTGCGGATCCACTCGCGCACCCGGGCCGGCGCCGAGCGGCTCGCGGAGTGGGTCCGCGGCACCGGGGCCGTCCGCGCGACGGTCTTCGACACCGCGCGGGAGGCCGTCGCCGACGCGCCGATCATCTGCACGGCCACCTCCACCGATGACGCCACCCCCGTGGTGGAGGCCGGTTGGGTGGCCACCGGAGCGCACGTGAACGCGATCGGCGGCACCCACCCCGACGCGATCGAGCTCGACCCGGCCCTGCTGGCCGAGGCCGTGACGGTCGTCGAGGACCGGACCGCGGCGCTGGACGGCGCGGGCGAGATCCGGGCCGCCCTGACGGGCGGCCTGGTCAAGACCGACGACCTGTACGAACTGGGCCGGCTGGTGAGCGGCGAGGTCTCCGCCCTCGGCCGCACCTCGGTGCTGCGCACGGTCGGCATGGCCATCGAGGACACCGCCGCCGCGGTGGCGCTGTTCGAGCAGCACCGGGCGGCCACAGGGGAGGGAGCGTCGGATGGACGCGCATGACGGCACGGGTGCCGGCCACCCGTGGTTCGGGACGCACCGGCTGAAGCCGGCCGCGTCGGCGGACACCATCAGGCAGATGCTGCGCCACGAGCTGCGGGACACCGGCTGGCCGCACCAGCGGGTGCTGCCCGCGGCGCCGATGGCGATCCCGCGCGCGGCCTACGCCGAGATCTTCCGGGTGAGCGTCACCCTGATCGAGCTGCTGCGCCGCACCGCCCTGGAGACCGGGCGCACCACCGCCGACCGGCTGGCGGCCTACGGCATGCCCGCCGAGGAGGACCGGCTGTGGATGGCCGACCCCTTCGTCGAGGAGCGGTACGCCGACAGCGTGGTCCGTCCCGACCTGGTGATCGGGCCGAACGGGCCGCAGTTCGTGGAGTTCAACGTCAGCGGCGCGCTCGGCGGCGTGGTGGAGACCCAGAGCCGGCTGGCGGTGTGGAACCGGCTGCACGCCGACGACGAGGGCCGGACCCCGTACCGCTCGCCGAACCCGCTGGCCGTGCGCGCCGAGATGTTCCGCTCGCTCGGCTCGGAGCTGGCGCTGGCGCCGCGGGTGGCCATCGTCGGCAGCTCGAAGGTGATCGGCGTGCAGCCGCGCTACTTCGAGATGGAGGCCGAGTACTACAACAGCCACGGCCTGACCGCGCGCTTCTTCGAGCCGGAGGAGCTGCACCAGGCGTGGGACTGCGCGCCGAACCTGCGCTACCCCATCGGGCTGCGCAACTTCACCATCCCGGACTGGCTGGAGGTCGGTCTCGACACCACGCCGGTCCAGGACGCCCTGGACAACGGCTGCGTGCTGGTGGGCACCCAGACCTCGACCTTCATGCACAGCAAGCTCACCATGGGCCTGTTGTCGGAGGGTCGGCCGTGGATGACCGAGGGCGAGCGCCGGCTCGTCGAGCGGTACCTGCCGTGGACGCGCGTCCTCACCGAGCGCCGGACCGAGCGCCAGGGGCAGCAGGTGGACCTGCTGCCGTTCGTGCTGGGCAATCGCGAACTGCTGGTGCTCAAGGCGGGCCTGGGCGAGTGCGGGCAGCAGGTGGTCATCGGCCGTGACGTCGACCAGGCCGCCTGGGAGTCCGCGGTCGGCGGGGCCCTGGACGGCACCAGCGTGGTGCAGGAGTTCGTGGAGCCGCAGCGCTGCCGGGTCTCGCTGATCGCCGACGACCGCGACGAGCCGTACGAGGCCGATGTCGCGCCGGTGCTCGGCCCGCTGGTGTTCGGCGGCCGCCCGGCCGGGCTGTTCTGCCGCTTCTACGGCGACGGCACCGCCGGGATCGTCAGCGTCCGCGGCGGGATCAGCAGCTCCGACAACGTGATGGTGGCGATCTGATGACTCTTCGCAAGGTCGACGACAACGAGTACGTCGAGGAACACGGCGGGGACTTCGAGGACTTCGAGCCCGGCATGGTGATCCGGCACTGGCCGGGCCGCACCCTCTCCGAGGCCGACAACACCTGGCTGACCCTGCTGACGATGAACCAGCACCCGCTGCACTTCGACCGGCACTACGGGGCCGGCGCGGAGTACGGCAAGGTCCTGGTGAACAGCGGCATCACGCTCTGCCTGATCGGCGGGATGACGGTGCAGGCGCTGTCGGCGCGGGCGGTGGCCAATCTGGGCTGGGACAAGGTCCGGCTGAAGGAGCCCGTCTTCGTCGGCGACACCCTGTACGCGACGAGCCGCATCCTGGACAAGCGGCTGTCCAAGTCCCGGCCGGGGCAGGGCATCATCACGGTGGAGACGACGGGCACGAAGTCGACGGGCGAGACCGTCATCGTCTTCGAGCGGTCGTTCATGGTGCGCTGCCGCGAGGCGGCCGCCCGGGAGACCGCCGCCGACGGCACCACCACGCAAGGATCTTGAACGATCGCCGGCATCCACGCACGATCGTTCGATATGACAGGATTTTGAAATGACCAGCGAGAATCAGCCCAAGGCCGGCCACCGTGACACTCCCGTGAGCACCGCCTTCCGCGAGTTCATGGCCTCCGGATGGGCGGCCGACGACCGCTCCCCCACGCCCCGGGCCGAGGTGGCCGACCACGCGGCCCGCCGCCGGGCGGCGCTGTCCGAGCGGTTCCCCGGCGAGCGGATCGTCGTCCCGGCCGGCGGCCTGAAGGTGCGCAGCAACGACACCGACTTCACCTTCCGCCCGCACACCGCCTTCGCCCACCTGTCCGGGCTCGGCTCGCACGCGGAGCCCGACAGCGCCCTGGTGCTGGAGCCCGCCCCCGAGGGCGGCCACCACGCCGTGCTGTACTTCCGCCCGCCGGCCCCGCGGGACACCGAGGAGTTCTACACCGACTCCCGGTACGGGGAGTTCTGGGTGGGCTACCGCCCCACCATCGCCGACCTCGAATCGGAACTCGGCCTCACCGCCCGCCACATCGACGAGCTCGCCGCCGACCTGGCGAAGGACGAGGCCGCCGCCCGGCTGCGCGTGGTCCGCTCGGCCGACGGGAAGCTCGCCGAGCTCGTCGACACCACCCGCACCCAAGCGGGCAGCCCGCTGTCCGCCGAGGAGCAGGAGGAGGCCGACGAGGAGCTCGCCCGCGAGCTGTCCTCGATGCGCCTGCTCAAGGACGCGTGGGAGGTGGGCGAGATGCGCAAGGCCGTCGCCGCCACCCACCAGGGCTTCGAGGCGATCATCGCCACCCTCCCGGAGGCCGTCCGCAAGGGCCGCGGCGAGCGCTGGGTCGAGGGCGTCTTCGGCCTGTACGCGCGGCACGAGGGCAACGGCATCGGCTACGAGTCGATCTGCGCGTCCGGCGACCACGCCAACACCATCCACTGGACGAAGAACACCGGTGAGGTCCGCGAGGGCGACCTGATCCTGGTCGACGCCGGGATCGAGATCGACTCCCTGTTCACCGCCGACATCACCCGCACCCTGCCGGTGAACGGCCGCTTCACCGACGTCCAGCGCCGGATCTACGACGCCGTCCACGAGGCCCAGCAGGCCGGCATGGAGGCGGTGAAGCCCGGCAACAGGTTCAGCGACATCCACGCCGCCGCCAACAAGGTCATCGCCCGGCACCTGTTCGAGTGGGGCCTGCTGCCCGAGGGCGTCACCCTGGAGCAGACCCTGGACCAGGAGAACGGCGGCTGGCACCGCCGCTGGATGGTCCACGGCACCTCCCACCACCTGGGCATGGACGTCCACGACTGCCAGCTGATGCTGCGCGAGGAGTACATGGACGGCGAGCTGAAGCCGGGCATGGTCCTCACCGTCGAGCCGGGCCTGTACTTCAAGGCGGACGACCTGCTGGCCCCGGAGGAGTTCCGCGGCATCGGCGTGCGCATCGAGGACGACGTGCTGGTCACCGAGGACGGCTACGAGAACCTCTCCGCCGCGATGCCGCGCACCTCCCACGAGGTGGAGGAGTGGATCGCCCGGGTCTCGGGCGCCGCCGGGAACCGCTGACCGGACGGTGGGTGGCGCCCGGCGCCGCCCACCGTGCCCTGCATTCGGCCGATGCCCCCGGGCATCGGCCGTTCGGCATGCCTAGCGTGGCACTCCGGGGGGCACTCCGCGGGCCAGGACGACCGGTCCGGCCCGCCCTCCGGGAGGCAGTACAGATGAAGCTTCGGGCATGTTCCAGCGCGCTGGTGACCGCCGCGCTGACCCTCGCCGCGACCGCCGTCGCGTCCCCGGCCGGGGCCACGGACCAGCCGCCGTTCCTGAACCGGCTGAACACCGTGTCCACCGTCGCGTCCACCGTCCCCGGGAACGGCGACGTGAACCCGTACGGCACCTTCACCATCCAGGAGAGCACCGGTGACCTGCACCGGGTCAACGTCCTGATCAGCAACTTCAACAACGCGGCCAACCTCCAGGGCCTCGGCACCACCCTGGTCCAGATCACCCCGGGCGGCACCCGGACCACCTTCGCCACGATCGACCCGAACAACCTGCCCGGGCCCTGCCCCGGCGGGGTCGGCCTCACCACGGCGCTGACCGTGCTGCCCGGCGGCTGGGTCGTGGTCGGCAGCCTCCCCACCGCGGACGGCACCTCCGCCACCGCCCGGGCCGGCTGTCTGCTGGTGCTCGACAAGCACGGGACGGTCCGCGAGACGATCGCGGGCGACGGCATCAACGGCCCGTGGGACATGACCGCCGTCAGCGACGGCCCGCGCAGCGACCTGTTCGTCACCAACGTCCTCAACGGGACGGTCGCCGGCGGCGGCGCCGAGGTCGACCAGGGCACCGTCCTGCGGATCACCCTGTGCACCGACGGCGACCAGCCGCCCGCCCGGGTGGCCACCACCGTGATCGGCTCCGGCTTCGCCCAGCGGACCGACCCGGCCGCGCTGGTGGTCGGCCCGACCGGCGTCGGCCTCGGCCACGACGGCACCCTCTTCGTCGCCGACACGGTGCTGAGCCGGATCACCGCCATCCCGCGCGCGCTGACCCGTGACGACAGCGCGGGCACCGGCCGGGTCGTCACCGCGGGCGGCGGCCTCAACGGCCCGCTGGGGATGGCGATCACGCCCGGCGGCGACATCCTGACCGTGAACGGCGGCGACGGCAACATCGTCGAGACCACCGAACGCGGCCGGCAGGTGGCGACCAAGCCGATCAACAACGAGGGCACCCCGCCCGGGGCCGGGGCCCTGTTCGGCCTCGCCCTGAACCAGGCCCGCGACGCGGTCTACTTCGTCAACGACGCCGACAACGCCCTCGACATCCTGCACTGAGGCGCTCAGAAGTCGTAGCGGGTCGCCCCCCAGGAGTCCTGCCGCGCGGCCGTGGTGACGGCGTTCCCCGGGCTCGTCGTCACCTCGGCGACGAGCCCGACCAGCCGGTCGGCGAAGTCCTCGGCCTCCTCGGCCGTCACCAGGCGGTCGTCGTAGGTGAGGTCGAGCCGCAGCTCCTCCCCCCGGCGGCTGGCGTACAGCCACAGGTCGCTGCTCGCGGGCAGCTGCTCCGGCAGCACGTCCTCGACCAGGTGGGCCTCCGGGCGCAGGGACGCGTTCTCCCAGCTGACGCCGAGGTCCAGCAGCAGGCTGCGGCCCGGTCCCGCGGGCAGCGCGACCCGCTCGGCGAGGACGTCGAACGGGAGCCGGGAGTACTCGTAGGCCTCGAAGGCGCGGTCCTGGACGTGGTCGAGCAGGCCCGCCAGGTCGTCCTGGGCGCCGAACTCCAGCCGCAGCGGCACGGCGTTGGCGAGGTAGCCGACCAGCGGGTCGGCGTCGGCGTGCCGGCGCAGGCTCGCCGGGAAGCCCAGCACCACGTCCCGGCTGCCCGTGGTCCGGTGCACCAGGGTGGCGAAGGCGGTGGCCACGACGGCGAACGGGGTGCCGGCCGCGCCGTCCAGGACGCCGGCCGGGACGCTGCGCCGGGCGAGGCCGGCCCGCCCGCGGCGGGTGCCGCGGCGCGCCGGGTCGACCAGGTCGGGCGACTGGACGACCCCCGCGAGGCGCTTGCGCCAGAAGTCCTCCTGCTCCCGGGCCTCGTCGCCCTCCAGCCAGGCGCGCTCCTCCTCGATCCAGTCGCGGAAGCCGTACTCCAGCGCCGGGAGCGCCGCCGGCTCGCCGGCCAGCAGCTGCTCGTAGGCGGTGAAGAGGTCGCCGAGCAGCACTTCGACGCTGGCGCCGTCGTAGACCAGGTGGTGGGCCGTGACGGTCAGCAGGTCGCCGCCCACGGTGCCCTGGAGCAGCCGGAGTTCGAACAGCGGCGGCTGTTCCAGGTCGAAGGAGACCTGCCGGGCCTCGCGCAGCGCGGCGGCCACCTCCGGGCCGTCCGGCGCCGCGCCGGGCAGTGGCACCACCCGCAGCGGCGCGCCCTGCGGCAGTGCGTCGAGCACCACCAGACGGGCCGAGCGCCCCTCGGCGCGGGCGTGCGCCCTCAGCATCTCCTGCCGGGCGACGACCGCCTCCAGGGCACAGCGCAGGGCGTCGGCGTCGATGCTCCGGCCGGTGCGGACCAGGTCGGCGATGATGAACGCGTCCGCGCTGGTCAGCCGCGAGGTCAGCCAGACCCGGTGCTGGGCGCGGGAGAGCGGGCCGGCCTCCTCGCCGGGCCGGCCGGCGGCGGGGCGGGGCTCCCCGGCCGTCCGGGCCGGGAGCGCCGTGGCACTGCCCTCCTCGATCACCCGGGCCAGCGCGCGGACGCTCTGGTGGTGGAAGACGGCGCTGACCGGGATGCCGAGCTCCTGGGCGATGCGGGCCGCGACCAGGCTGTGTCCGCCGAGTTCGAACAGACCGGCCCCGGGGTCGGTGACGGGCCGGTCCAGCAGCTCCGAGAAGACCGTGGCGACCCGCTGCTCGGTGTCCGTCAGCGCGGTGGCCGAGGCCTGGACCGGGGCGTCCGGCGCCGGCTCGGGGACGGGCGGCAGCGCCCGGCGGTCGAGCTTGCCGCTGGGGGCGAGCGGCAGCGCGTCGACCGTGACGAAGGCCTCGGGCACCATGAAGGCGGGCAGCCGCCCGGCCAGGTGGGAACGCAGCGCGGCGTGGTCGGCGCCGCCCACCACGTAGGCCACCAGCCGGAGTTCCCCGTCGGCCCGGGGCACCGCGACGACGGCGGCGGTGCGGACCTCGGGGGCGAGCTCCAGGACGGCGGCGACCTCGCCGGGCTCGACCCGGTTGCCGCGGATCTTGACCTGGTCGTCGATCCGGCCGAGGTAGAGCAGGGTGCCGTCGGGCAGCCAGCGGGCCAGGTCGCCGGTGCGGTACATCCGTTCGCCGTCGCGGCCCGGGTGGCCCACGAAGCGGCGGGCGGTCAGTTCCCCGGCGCCGAGGTAGCCGCGGGCGAGCCCGACACCGCCGACGCAGAGTTCGCCGGGGGCGCCGTATGGGACCAGCTCGCCGTCCTCGTCGAGCAGGTCGGTCCACCGGTCGGGCAGCGGGCGCCCGATCGGCACCTCGGCCTCGCCCGGGGCGAGTTCGTGCAGGGTGGAGAGCACGCTGTCCTCGCTGGGCCCGTACTCGTTGAAGAGCGCGGACCGCGGCAGCAGTTCGGCGTGCCGGGCGGCGAGCGCGTCGGTGATCCGCTCACCGCCGAGGACCACCTGCCGGACGGAGCCGAGCGCCGATCCGGCGTAGTCCAGCAGCAGCTGGTAGAGGCTGGGCACCATCTGGGCGTGGGTGATCTTCTCGCGCCGGACGACGGCGGCCACCTCGTCGGGGTCGAGCAGCTGCTCGCGGGTGATGACCACGAGCGGGGTGCCGGCGGCGAGCGCGGTGAAGACGTCGGAGATCCCGGCGTCGGCGTGGATCGGGTCGACCTGGAGGACGCGCGACTCCGGGCCCAGACCGTAGTAGCCGATGCGGAAGCCGACGGTGTTGAGGATGCCGCGGTGCTCCACCATGACGCCCTTGGGGGTGCCGGTGGAACCGGAGGTATAGACCACGTAGGCGAGGTCGGCGGGGCCGGCCGCCGGGTACTCCACCGGGCCGGGCTCGCCCTCGTCGACGGTCCGCCCGTCGGCCCCGTCGACGGCCTCTTCGAGGGTGACCACCGGGGCGCCGCCCTCGGCGAGGGCCGGCGCCAGGATCGCATCGGCGACCACGGCCACGGCCCCGCTGTCGCGGACCAGCCCGGCCAGCCGGTGCGCGGGCTGCTCCGGGTCCATCGGGAGGAAGGCCGAGCCGGTCTTCAGGATGGCGACCAGCGTGACGACCATCAGCTCGGAGCGGGCGCAGGCGAAGGCCACCACCCGGTCCGGTCCGGTCGCTCCGGCGGCGGCGATCCGGGCGGCCAGCACGTCGGCCCGGCGGTCGAGTTCGGCGTAGCCGAGGGTCCGCTCGCCGCAGCTCACGGCGGGGGCGTCGGGCCGCCCGGCCACCTGTTCCCGGACCAGGTCGAGCAGGTTGCGGGCGGCGGGGAAGTCGGCCTCGCCGCCGGAGCCGAGGGCGAGCAGCTCCTCGCGCAGGGCCGGCGACAGGGCGGGCAGCGAGCCGATCGGGGCCTTCGGCTCGGCCGCCAACCGCTGGGCCAGGTGGAGGAGTTGATCGAGCATCCGGCGGACTGCGGGAGCGGAGAGCACATCGGTGCGGTACGTCGCCGACACCTCCAGGCCCGCGCCGGGGCGCGGCTCACCGAAGGCGAACTCCAGCTCGCGGTCGAGCCGGGCTCCGGCGGGGCGCTCCGAACGGACCAGGACGTCGAAGACCGGACCCCGCCCGGCGCCCCGGCTCAGGCCCGACTCGGCCAGGAAACCGGGGAGTTCGTCGGCGTGGGCGACGGCGGCGGCCAGGGTGCCGGCCTCCGCGCGCACCAGTTCGGCGAAGCCCAGGTCGCGCGCCAGCGCGGTGCGCAGCGCCACGGCGCCCGCCGCCTCGTCGACGAGCGCGCCGATCGGGAGGTCGTCGTGCCGGCAGAGGTGCGCGAGCAGGACCCGGACGACGGCGGTGAGCGCCGGGAACGGCGGCGTGCCGAGCTCCGCGCACAGCGCCAGGAGCCGTTCGGTGGTCTCCGCGTCCAGGGCCGCCCGGACGACCTCGGTCGCCTCGCTCCGCTCGGCCGGCCGGGGCCGGTCGAGCGGCAGGTCCACGACCGGAAGACCGGACAGGACCTCGTGCCAGAAGCCGAGTTCGTGTGCCTCGGCGGCGGCCGAGTGTTCCTTGCCCAACTGGAGACCTTTCAGTACCGGAGGCCGGAGAGATCCTCGACCATGTCGCGGAGCAGGACGGGGAGCCCGTCCGTCAGGTAGAAGTGGCCGCCGGGGTAGCGGCGGGCCGTGAAGGCGGCCGCCGTCTCCGTGGACCACGCGGTGAGTCCGTCGCCCGGCACCCGTTCGTCCGTCTCGCCCGCGAAGGCGGAGAGCGGGCAGCCGAGCGCGGTGCGCGGGCGGTGCCGGTACGCCTCCAACCAGCCGAGGTCGGCGCGCAGCGCGGGCAGGACCAGTTCCAGCAGCTCCGGCTGGGCCGACACCTGCTCGGGGACGCCGCCCTGGTCGACCATCCAGTCGACCAGCTCCCGGTCGCCGAGTCGGGACACCTCGCGGCGGGCGCCCAGCAGGGCGGGGTGCGGCGCCCCGGACACCCCCAGGTACACCGGCCCCGGCCCCGACTCCCCCAGCAGGTGCGCCAGTTCGAAGGCGAGCAGCGCGCCGTTGCTGTGCCCGAACAGGGCGTAGGGGGCGCCGCCGTGGTCCGCCGAGACGGCCTGCGCGAGGGCGGCGAGGTCGATCGCGGGCCGCTCCCGGATCCGGTTCTCCCGGCCGGGCAGTTGGACCGCGACCACCTCGATCCACTCGGGCAGGCCGGTCGGCCACGCCCGGTAGGCCGAGGCTCCGCCGCCCGCGTGGGGCAGGCAGTAGAGGGTGAGCCGGGCGGCCGGCCGGGGTGTCGGGCGCAGCAGCCAGGGGCTGTCCGGCCGGGTGGGGGCGGGGTGGGTCATCGGTCGGCTGGCCTTGTCGGTGCGAGGGCCGGAGGTGCGGGGGCCGGACCGCCGCGGCCGGGTGGCCGCGGTGGTCGGACGGCGGTGCGGTTCAGACGGCGGTGCGGTTCAGACGGCGGTGCGGTTCAGACGGCGGGCCAGGTGCGTTCGGCCTGGCCGTAGAGCAGTTCGGCGCCCACGCCGCGCTCGGCGCAGAGTTCGGTGAGCAGCGCGGCCTGCCGGACGGGTTCGGCGTCCGCCTCGTACTCGGAGCCGGTGAGGTGCTTGAGCCACGGCTCCAGGCCCATCGCGTACGCGTAGACGTGCTCGGCGCCGAGCTGCCGGGCCAGCCGGTCGGCCATCGGGGCGTCGCTGCCCTTGAGTCGGCGGGCCTTGCTGTGCTCGCGGGCCAACGGCAGGTCCAGCAGCGGCCCGTAGAGCCAGCTGAGCGGCGCGCCCACGCATTCGAGGCCGACGAAGAGGGCGTCCAGCCGGCCGATGACGTCCGTCAGGGCGTCGTACAGGGCGGGCTCCACCGGGGTGATGTCGGTGGCGAACATGAAGGAGCGGCCCAGCGCACGGACCAGCGGGACGATCTTGGTGCGGATGTCCAGGTCGGCGTGCTCGCCGATGAACGGCAGGGCCACCACCTCGACCCGGTCGGCGATCCGGTGGGTCTCCAGCTCGCCCAGTTCCCGCACCCGCTCGAAGCCGACGGCCTCCAGCATGGTCTTCAGGCTCGGGTCGGGCAGCGAGCCGCCGGAGGCGCGCGGCACCAGGATGACGCCCACCCGGGAGCGCAGCTGGAGCAGGGTCTCCAGGGAGAAGTGGTCGGAGTGGAAGTGGCTGATGACGACCGCGTCGATGTGCGGCGGCAGGTCCTCGATGGTGAAGTGCCGGTGCCCGTCCTCGGTGTAGCCGATCAGCGGGTCCAGCAGGACGGCGGTGTCCTCGGTCTCGACCAGGACGGTGGCGTGGTTGAAGTACCGCACCCGTACGGCGTCGGGGGCGACCTCCCGGTACGGCGCCGGGGGCTCCTCCCGGAAGAGCGCCGCGAAGGCGTCGCCGTCCTCGTCCGCGACCCCGAGGGCCCGGGCGAGGGCGGGCACGTCCACCGGGTCGAGTCGGGCCGCGAAGAGCTCGTCCCACAGCGGGGAGTCGAAGGGCACGGCCAGGTCGAGGCGGTGCGGGGCCGGCAGCACCGGGCTGCTGTAGACGAAGGGCTGCGGGGCGGGCGCCGCGCTGAGCGACACGACCTGGCCCTCGCGCTCGAACGCCGGCGAGCGGTACATCAGCGGTTCGAAGAAGCGGAACGACGGGCGGTGCGCGGTGTCGTACACCAGCTCCACCCGGCCGCGCAGCGACTCGGGCACCTGGGCGTACAGCGGCTCCATCGTGCCGCCGACCGCCCGCTCCCGCAGCATGGCGCGCAACTCGTCGATGTCGTCGGCGAGTTGGAGCTTGGCCCGGCCGCCCTCCCGCATCCCGGCCAGTGCGGTCTCGACGGCGTCGAGCCCGGCCCCCTGCGGGTCCAGGAACGGGCCGCCGTAGCGGTGCGGGTCGGCGAGCGCGGTCTCGTGCAGGTGCGGGGCCTTCAGGTAGCCCTGCACGATGGGCAGCAGCCGGCTGCGCAGGTTCAGCGCACCGGTGTGCGGCGCCAGCAGATAGGGCCATGCGTACCAACGGTGCAGCAGCGGCTGGGCCACCACGGACGGGCGGAGATAAAGCTTCTGATTGGCCGGCACGGCAGGTTCCTCAGGAGTCGAGAGCAAGCACGGTTCACGGCAGTGCGCAGCACTGGCCGGGCGCTCGGACAGGGAATGGACCGGTACGGCGAGGGGATTCCGTCATCGGATATCCGCGGTTCGCACACCTCCCGCCAGAGGCGTGAAACCTCCCCCCCGCTTCACGACGGGGACATGTCTATCACATGACAAGCCGGGAGGGCCTCGACTATTTTGCGTGACCGCCCTGGTACCGGGTGTTTCGGGTCCGATCCCAGCCCGCCCGCTGACAGGCAGTCAAGACCCCTGCATTGCGACGTGGATCACATGGAGAACCGGAGCAAGATCGTGATTCACTGACGCGGAAATTTCTGGGAGCGGGAAGCGCCCTGGACACGCCGGCCGATGCAGCCGGCCCGATTTCCGCCGCACCGGGACCACCGCGTCCCCGTCCCAGCCGGTTCGCCCTTCATCCGGGCAGTCGATTCGTGCGCTTCCCGACGACATCAGCGGAGATCCCGGCGAGCATCGAACTCCGTGGAGACTGAGGGGAATTCGGGAAATGACTCGTGATGGCTGCGCAGTGGCACTGGTCTCCGGCGCTTCGTCGGGCTTCGGAGCGCGAACGGCCGAGGTGCTGGCCGAGCGGGGCTACCGGGTCGTCGCCCTCGCCCGTCGCGGCGAACGGCTGCTGGAACTGGCCCGATCGAGGCCGGACCTGCCGATCCACCCCCTGGTCGCGGACGTCCGCGACCCCGAGGCCCTGCGCGAAGCGCTCGACGGACTGCCGGAGGAGTACCGCGACCTCTCCGTCCTGGTCAACAACGCCGGCCTCTCCAGGGGCCTCAGCCCGATCCAGACCGGGGAGCCCGCCCTCTGGCGGGACATGATCGACACCAATGTCACCGGGCTGCTCAACCTCACCCAGCTGGTCCTGCCGCGGCTCGTCGCGCGCGGCGCCGGCCATGTGGTGAACATCGGCTCCATCGCCGCCACCTACCCCTACCTGGGCGGCAACGTCTACGGCGCGACCAAGGCCTTCGTCCATCAACTCACCCTCAATATGCGGGTCGACCTCCAGGGCACCGGCGTACGGGTGAGCGGCATCGCCCCCGGCATGGCCCGCACCGAGTTCGCGCTGGTCCGCTACGACGGCGACAGCGAACGCGCCGACGCCCTGTACGACGGCCTGACGCCGCTCACCGCCGACGACATCGCCGAGGCCGTCGCCTGGTGCCTGGCCCAGCCGGCCCGGGTCAACATCAACATGATCGAGCTGATGCCCACCGAGCAGCCCTTCGGCCTCGGGTTCGCCCGCTCGGCCGGGGCCGCCCGCCATGACCACGACTCCTGACCTCACCGGCCCGGTGGGCACGGCCGCCGCCGTCGTCGTCCGGGACGCCGAGGCGGCCGACGCCGGCGCGCTGTACCGGCTCTCGGCGGCCTTCGCCGCGGACGGCTGCCTGCTGCCGCGCGCCGAGCACGACTTCGCCGACCGGATCGGCGAGTTCCTGGTCGCCCTGCGGGCCGGCGAGGTGGTCGGCTGCGCCGGCCTGACCGAGGTCGACGACGCCCTGGTCGTCTACAACCTCTGTGTGGCGGCGCCCGCCCAGGGCGGCGGAATCGGCCGCCGGCTCATCGCCGCCGCCACCCTGCGCGGCCACCGGCTCGGCCGGCGGCGGCTGGTCGCCGCCTCCCGCACCAGCGGCCACTGGTTCCTCCGGCAGGGGTTCCAGGAGATGGACCCGCGGCACACCCCCGCCCCCCTGGCCGCGCTCGTTCCGCCGGGCCGCGGCTCCCTGCTCTACTGCCGCGGCCTTTACTCCCCCCTGACCTCCCGGCATTCTCCCGCCATCCACGCAAGGAGTTGACCACGTGCTCATCTGCGGCCTCAAACTGACCCATGACGGCGCCGTCGCATTGCTCGACGGAAACCGCCTGGTATTCAGCGTCGAGATCGAGAAGCGGGCCAACGGGCGCCGCTACAGCGACATTTCCGACCTCAGCCTGGTGGGCGAGATCCTGGCCGACTTCGGCTACAAGCCGCAGGACGTCGACGAATGGGTCGTCGACGGCTGGGACGGCGACTCGACGTGGCGGCTGGCGCTGAAGGACCACGGCGCGCCGACCGAGATCGAGGTCGGTCCGTACCGGGAATCCGAGGCCTGCCCGGACCTCATTCGCCCGGGATTCTCGGGCGAGTTCACCATGGGCGGCAACCGCTACCCGTACACGAGCTTCGCCCACGCGGCGGGCCACGTCGCGAGCACCTATTGCTCCAGCGCGTTCGCGGCCCGCCAGGAGCCCTCCTTCGTGCTGATCTGGGACGGCGGCCTGTTCCCCCGGCTCTACTGGGTCGACCCGGCCGAGGGCGTCACCAACCTCGGCGAGCTCTTCCCGCTGATCGGCCACTCCTACGCGATCGCCGGCCACCACTTCGGCCCGTTCCGCCGCGAGACCCAGTCCCCGACCGTCGACGACCTCACCGTGGCCGGCAAGCTGATGGCGTACATCGCCCTCGGCCGGGTGCGGGCCGACGTGGTGGAGATCCTCGCCGAGGAGTTCCACCGGGTCTTCGAGAGCGACCTCCCCTCGGCCGTGGAGTACCGCCGCGCGGTCGGCGGCTTCGGCAGCCTCTTCGAGCCCTCGGTGCCGCCGGTGCTGGAGTTCTACGGCGCCGTGCGCACCCGCAGCGACGAGCTCGGCGCGAGCGACGAGGACGTCCTGGCGAGCATCCACCAGTTCCTGGAGGACCTGCTGGTCAGCCGGGTCGCCGAGAAGATCCGGGCGTTCCGGGGCGAGGGCTCCTGGAACCTCGCGTTCGCCGGCGGCTGCGCGCTGAACATCAAGTGGAACAGCGCGCTGCGGGACGCCCCCGAGGTGCGCGAGATGTGGGTCCCGCCGTTCCCGAACGACTCCGGCTCCGCCATCGGCGCCGCCGCCCTCGGGCTGATCCAGCACGACGGCCTCACCGCGCTCGACTGGCACCCCCGGCTCGGCCCGGCGCTGCTGCCCACCCCCGAGGTCCCGCAGGGCTGGTCGGCCACCCCGTGCGACACCCGGGAGCTCGCCCGGGTGCTGCACGAGAGCGGCGCGCCCGTCGTGGTGCTCGACGGCCGGGCCGAGCTGGGGCCGCGGGCCCTGGGCGGGCGCAGCATCCTCGCCGCGCCGACCGACCCGGCGATGAAGGAGGAGCTCAACCGGGTCAAGCGGCGCGAGTCGTACCGGCCGGTCGCCCCGATCTGCCTGGTGGAGGAGGCCCCGAAGGTGTTCGACCCGGGCACGCCGGACCCGCACATGCTCTTCGACCACGTCGTGCGCCCGGACTGGCTGGAGAAGGTCCCGGCGATCGTCCACCTGGACGGCACCGCCCGGCTCCAGACGGTGGGGCCGCAGGACGACGCCGTGCTGGCCGAGATCCTCACCGAGTACCACCGGCTCAGCGGCATCCCGGTGCTGTGCAACACCAGCGCCAACCTCAACGGGCACGGCTTCTTCCCGGACGTGGCCTCGGCGATCGGCTGGGGCGAGGTCGACCGGGTGTGGAGCGAGGGGACGCTCTACGTGCGCGACGGGAGCCAACCGCGCAAGCCCGCGTAAGCCCGCACACGCCGAAGGCCGGCCGTGGAACTCCACGGCCGGCCTTCGGTGTTCCGTCCTACTCGGCGAGCAGCCCGGCCAGCAGGGCGTGCGGCTGCCGGCCGTCGACCGTCCGCACCAGGGCGTCCTCCCCCAGCTCCTCGGCGAGACCGTCGACCGGACCGCCGGCCGCCCGCGCGCCGAGGAGGACCGGGACGACGCCCGCGTCCACCAGGGCCCGCACCGCGGCCGGGTTGGGCTCGCCGGCCAGGCCCGCCGCGCCGCCCCGGCTCGCGCCCAGCAGCCGGACCAGCTCGGCCGGGGCCCCGGGCGGCGCGGCCCGGTCCGGCACCACCACCGGCCGGACCCCGACCAGCCGCAGCAGCGTCAGGTCCTCGGCCAGGGCCGCCCGCAGCGGCTCCTCGGCGAGCACCGTGGCGGCGACCTCGGCCACCACGGTGCGTCCGTGCAGCCGGGCGAGCGCGGGCAGCGCCGCGATCAGCGTCCGGGTCTTGCCGCCGGCGGTCGCGGCGGCGGGCAGGTCGGTGATCACAGCGTGGCTCCCAGCGGGGCGGTCGGCTCGTCCAGCAGCGCGACGAGCAGCGCGCGCAGCCGCTCCCCGAGCCGGGTGGCGGCCTCCCGGCTGAACAGGTCGCTGCGGTGGCCGACCCACACCTCGGCCTCCTCGGCCGAACCGGACGCCGGGATCAGGAAGCTGAACGACAGGTCGAAGTCCGACACCTGCTCGTCCGCCCGCAGATGGCGCACGCTCTCGCCCCCGTCGGCCGGCGAGGCCTCGCCGGTGCCGGAGATGACCGTCTCCACCAGTACGTCGAAGACGGGGTTGCGGCCCTGGTCGCGCGGCAGGCCGAGGTCCCTGACCAGCCGGTCGAAGGGGTACTCCTCGTGCTCCGCCGCGTCCAGGGCGGTGCGCACGCAGTCCTCGACCAGCCGGGTGAACCCGGCCGTCGGGTCGATCGCCGTGCGCAGCACCACGGTGTTGACGAACAGGCCGAGCTCGTGGGCGAGTTCCGGGGCCGCCCGGCCGGCGGACACGGTGCCCAGCGCCAGGTCGGCGGCGCCGGTGAGCCGGTACAGCAGAGCCCGGACGGCCGCCGTGTACACCATGAACGGGGTGGCGCCGCCGCGGACGGCGAGGGCGCGGACGCCGTCGGTCACCCGTTCCCCCAGGCCCACCCGGGCGAAGGCCCCGGCGTTGGCGCGGCGCGGGCCCGGGATCCGGTCGCCCGGCAGCGCGGGGGCCGGCGGCAGCCCGGCCAGCGCCGTCCGCCAGTACGCGGCGTGCTCCTCGCCCCGGCCGTCCGCCAGCCGCGCGTCCAGGGCGCGGGCGTGGGCCAGGTAGCCGGCCGGCTCGGGCAGGTCGGGCTTGCGGCCCTGCTCGAAGGCCCGTACGGCGGCCAGCAGGTCGCGGATCAGCACGCCGTAGGACCAGCCGTCGTTCACCGCGTGGTGGACGTTGAGGAGCAGCACCGGCGGCCGGCCGGCCGTGGTGAGGCAGCGCAGCCGGATCAGCGGGCCGGCGGCCAGGTCGAACGGCTGCCGGAGCTCCTGGGCCCGGGCCTCGGCCAGGGCGGCGTCGAACGCCTCCGGCGCGACCCGCTGGAACCGGGGCCGCACCCGGACCTTGCCCGCGGGCCGGACGACCTGCCAGAGCTCGCTGGAGCCGCGCTCGGCGGACATCTCGAAGACCGTGCGCAGCGCCTCGTGCCGGTCCACCAGGTAGCCGAGCGCGGCCTCCAGCGCGGCCGGGTCCAGGGCCCGGGCCGGCTGGTAGGCCTCGACCATGTTGTAGGTGCGGACCTCCCCCTCGTCGAGGGACTCCAGCAGCCAGAGCCGGGCCTGGGCGTGGGTGGCGGGCCAGCGCGAGGGCCGGTCGCGGTCGGCGGCCGGCCGGGCGGCGGCCGGCCGGGCGGCGGCGGGCCGGGCGGGGCCGCGGGCGGCGGCCTCGCGCAGGGCCTCGCTGAGCGCGCCGGGGGTGCGGGCGGCGAACACCTGACGGATCGACAGCTCCTGGGCGGTCGGGCCGGCGCACAGCGCGCCGACCAGCTGGGCGGCGCTCAGGCTGTGCCCGCCGGCCTCGAAGAAGTCCTCGTCCGCCGAGCGCGGCGGGCGGCCGAACACCGTCTCCCAGGCGGCGGCCACCGCGCGGCCCGCCTCGTCCTCCGGGGTCCAGCTGCCGGCCGTCTCGGGCGCGGGCTCGGCGGCCAGCGCGAGCCGGTCGATCTTGCCGTGCGGGGTGCGGGGCAGTTCGGCCACCCGGCGCAGCAGCCCCGGCACCATGTGGGCGGGGAGCAGTTCGGCGAGGGCGGCGCGGACGGCCTCGGGGGCGGTCTTCTCCGGCACCGCCAGGTCGTCGACGGTGTACCAGGCGCCCAGCACCAGGCCGTCGGTGCCGACCGCGCGGGACAGGACGACCGCCTCCCGCACGCCGTCCAGCCCGACCATGGTCTGCTCGACCTCGCCGGGCTCGACCCGGTTGCCGTGCAGCTGGATCTGGTCGTCCATCCGGCCCAGGAAGTCCAGCGTCCCGTCGGCGTTCCAGCGCGCCAGGTCGCCGGTGCGGAAGACCCGGCCGACGCCCGGCAGCGGGCACTCGACGAAGCGGGCGGCGGTGGCCTCGGGGGCGTCGAGGTAGCCCTCGACGGCCACCGCGGGCCCGGCGACGTACATCTCGCCGGGCACTCCCACCGGTGCGAGGTCGCCGGACGGGGTGAGCACCAGCACGGCGAAGCCGGGGGTCGGACGCCCGATCGGCACCGCCGCCAGGTCGACCGCCCGCTCACCCGGGCAGTGGAAGGTCGCGCAGGCGATGGTGGCCTCGCTCGGCCCGTACAGGTTGGCGAGGGTGCCGATCCGCAGCCGGCCCCTGGTGCGGGCCGGCAGGCCGCGGGGCACCGTGTCGCCGCCCAGCAGCAGGTACGGCAGCTCGATCCCCGCGTCGGTCGGCAGCACCTCCAGCATGGTGGAGAGCAGGCTGGGCACGCAGTTCACCATGGTGACGCCGGTGGCGCGCAGCCGCTCCCAGAAGGTGACCGGGTCCAGTTCGTCCGGTGCGCCGACGGCGGCCAGGGAGCCGCCCACGGCGAGCGCCAGGAAGATCTGGAAGGTGGTGGCGTCGGAGGAGATCGCCGACAGCAGCGCGCAGCGCAGGCCCTCGTCGACGCCGAGCAGTTCGGCCGAGGCGGTGACGTGGTGGCCGATCTGGTCGTGGCGCAGCACGACGGGCTTGGGCAGGCCGGTGGAGCCGGAGGTGAAGAAGACGACGGCGTCGTCCTGCGGCCGCAGGACGGGCAGCGGCGCGGCGACGGCGGCGGCGCCGGTGGGCGCGGAGGCGGTGCGCAGCTCGGCGGCGGGGAGGAAGGGCAGGTCGGCGGGGGCGGCGTCGGCGGCGATGACCAGGCGGGCCGCGCTGCCGTCCACCAGGCGCCGGATGCGGGCGGCGGGGTGCCGGGGGTCGATCGGGACGTACGCGGCGCCGGCCCGGAGCACGGCGAGGACGGCGAGGACGAGGTCGGCGCCGCGCGGCAGGGCCACCGCGACCCGGTCGCCGGGGCGGATGCCGTACCGGTCGGCGAGGTGGCGGGCGGCGGCGCGGGAGCGGGCGGCCAGGTCGCCGTGGGTCCAGGCGAGGTCGCCGTCCAGGACGGCCACCCGGTCGGGGGCGCGGTCGGCCGAGGCGTCGGCGAGGGCGGGCAGGGTGCGGGGGGCGAAGGCGGCGGGCACCGGCAGGCCGCTCCAGCCTTCGAGTTCGGCGCGGTGCCCGGGGCTCAGCGGGTCCGTCTCGCCGGCCGTCCGGTACGGGTCGGCGGCGATGGCCTCCAGGGTGGCGGCGAGGCAGCGCGGCAGGTCGGCCGCGACGGCGGGGACGAGGCCGTCGGCGCCGGTCACCTGGAGGGCGATGCCGCCTTCGGCGGTCAGCCGGCCGTGTACGAGCAGCTCGGCGGGGGTGGCGAGCCGGGCTTCGCCCCAGCCGACGGCCAGTTGGGAGAGGGCGGCGCCCTCGGCCTCGCCGACGGCGTCGAGCCGGGTGGCCAGGGCGGCGCGGTCCTGCCAGGGCAGGGCGGCCGCTTCGGTGAGGTCCCGGTGGAGGGCCTGGAGGAAGTCGCTCACCTTGGTGTCGCGGCCGAGGGCGGTGCGCAGGACCAGTTCGCCGGTTCCACCGCCGGGTGCCGGGCAGAGGATCGCGAGGTCGTCGGCGGCGCCGAAGCGGGCCAGGGTGAGGCGGGTCGCGGCGAGCAGGAGCAGGTGGAGGCCGGTCGGGTCGTCGCCGGCCAGGCGCCGCGCCGCTGTCGCCCGGTCCGGCGGGAGGATCACCGGGGCGGGCTGCGGCAGGGTCGCCCCGCCCACCGGGAGCAGCGCCTCCCGGGTCGTGCCGCGAAGTGCGGTCAGCCAGTGCGCTCGTACTGCTGCGTGTTCCAACAACGATTTCTCCCTGAACAGGTGAGCGTCGGGAGATCGGTCGTCCACGGTTACGGGGCGCACGTCGAATATCGGAAAGAGCAGGACCGGTCGGTTTTCCGTGGAGAATGCGGGATTCCCGACGGGACGCAGAAGGCGTCAGGAGTGGCGTCACGCCGCCATCGGGATGACAAACTGTCACCGGACCGCTTCGGCCGAGTCTTTCAGGCCGGCACCCGTCCCCGCGGGTCCACATCCCCGCTCGCATCGCAAAGTTGCTGCTGAGAGGGCGATCGAACCATCGATGACCGCTCACCGTCAATGTGGCCTGCGCCACATCTCAAGTGAATTGAGCCCGAATTGACGAACGGTTAGGTTGTGCCGTGTTATGCCACGCCGACCCGCCGTCACGGGCTCGCGCCGGCGCTTGATTCGGGGACGTAGTTCGCAGCGCTCAGGCCGAAGGACCGGCCACGCACTCCTGCGCATCCCCCCTCGCGAATAAGGAACTGCGTGAGTTCGTTCCAGCTCTTCCGGGAAAATCCGGCCTTCCGCCGGTACTGGACCGCCCGATCGGTCTCCCTGGTGGGTGACGGCGTCGCCACCGTCGCCCTGCTGCTGCTCATCACCGGCAGCGGGGCGGGCGCCACCGGGGTGGCGGCACTGCTGCTCGCCCAGGCCGTGCCCCGGTTCTTCGGCCCGATCGCCGGCGCGCTGCCCGACCGCTTCGAGGTCAAGCGGCTGCTGCTGCTCGCGGAGGTCGGACAGGGCCTCGCCTTCATCGCGATCGCCCTGGTGCCGTCGAACACCGCGCTGCTGGTGCCGCTGGTGGCGCTGTCCTCGGCACTGGCCACCGTCTTCAACGCGGCCGGCCGCACCGTGATGCCCCGGATCGTCGAAGAGCCCCAACTGATGCCCGCCAACGCGTGGATGGGCACCGCGTTCAACCTCCAGGCCGCTCTCGGCCCGGTGCTCGGCGGTACGGTCGCGGCGCTCCTGGACGCGCGCGGCGCCCTGCTGATCAACGCGGTGAGCTTCTTCGTCGGCGCGGCCCTGCTGCTCGGCCTGCCGAAGATGGAGCCCGTCGCCGCCTCCGGCGGTGACCGTCCCGGCTTCCTGGCCGGCATCGGCGCGGGCATCGCCTTCACCTGGAAGCACCGGACGGCCCGCGCCATCTTCCTGCTGCTGCTGTTCGGCATCATGTTCGCCTCGCTGGACAACATCGTCCTGGTCCTGCTCTCCCGCGACGTCCTGGACGGCGGCCCGTTCGGCTTCGGTCTGCTCGGCACCGGCTCCGGCGCCGCGATGGTCGCCGCCTCGCTCTGGCTGACCCGCCCGACCGCCAAGGTCTCGGCCGTGACCCTGCTGGCCGGCGGGTGGATCCTCGCCGGTGTGGGCCTGCTGCTGACCGGCGCGGCGCCGGTGCTCGCGGTGGCCGTGATCACCCAGGCCGTGATGGGCGTCGGCAACAGCATCGCGCTGATCGGCGAGGAGACGCTGCTTCAGAAGGCCGTTCCGGCGGACATGCTGGGCCGGGTCGGCGGGTCGTTCTCCTCGGCGGCCTTCGCGGGCAGCGCCCTGGCGTACGGGATCGGCGGCTTCGTCGCCGCCAGCATCTCCCCGCGCACCTCGCTCTTCATCGCCGGCACCGGTCTGATCGTCATCACGCTCCTGTGCCTGCCCGCGCTGCGCGCCGGCGGCCGCACCGACGTGAACGCCCCCGAGGACGGCCCCGCCGTCGACGCGGCCGCCTCCCCCACCGCATGAGACCACCGCGCAAGGCCCGGGAGGCAGTTCGATGACGGGAAAGAACCGCTGGCTGCTCGACTGGAACCCCCCGTCGAGTGCCCGCACCCTGATCGTCTGCCTCCCGCACGCCGGCTCCGGCGCCAACCAGTTCCGGCCCTGGCAGGAGCTGCTCGGGCCGCGGGTGGCCCTGCTCGCGGTCCAGCTGCCCGGGCGGGAGAACCGCTGGCGCGAGCCTCCCGCCACCCGGGCCGCGGAGGTCATCGACGAACTGGTGCCGGAGCTGCTCGACCGTCTCGACCGGCCGTACCTGGTCTTCGGGCACAGCATGGGCGCGCTCCTCGGCTACGAACTGGCCCTGGCCCTGGGCCGGGAGCACGGGCGCTGGCCCGGACACTTCGTCGCCTCCGCCTCCCGGGCGCCGCACCGCCAGACCCCGGACGAGTCCATCGCCGGGCTCGACGACCGGCAGCTGGTCGAGGAACTGATCGCCGACGGCGCCGTCCCCGACTACGTCGCCCGCGACGAGCGGCTGATCCGGCTCGTCACCCGGCCGCTGCGCGGCGACATCGCCCTGTGCGACGACTACACCCCCACACCCGGCCCGCTCCGGTGCCCCGTCGACGGCTGGCGCGGCGAGGCCGACCTCGGGGTGAGCGACCACCACATCCGGGAGTGGAGCGACTGCTCCGGTGCGGGCGCCTCGATCCGCACGTATCCCGGCGGACACCTCTACCACCTCGCGGATCCGCACCCCGTCGTCGACGGGCTCCGCCGGCTCGCCGCCGGCCTGGAGCAACGCCCGCAGGAACAGCCGGAGGCATCCCCGAACGCCCCCTGAGAAGCCCAGGGGAGCCCTTGCCACCATCCCCCACACGCTCAGAAGGAGCCATGGCGACCCCCACGGACACCACCCAGCGCACCGTGCTCGGCCTGACCCCCCAGGAGGCGGCGCAGACCGCCGAACTGGCCCGGGAGGTCGCCGGGCGGTTCGGCGCCGCGGACGACCCCGAACTCGTCCAGGAGGCCCCGCTGCTGGCCTCGCGCCTGCCCGAGCGCGTCCAGCGGTTCCTGCGCGCCTTCGCCCTCGACCAGCTGGACGGCTACTGCACCATCGGCGGCCACCTGGTCGACGACCGGCGCATCGGCCGGACTCCGCCCCACTGGAAGGACGAGACCCGGACGCACCACGAGCTCCCGGAGGAGGTCCTCCTGGTGCTGTACGCCGCGCTCATCGGCGAGCCCTTCGGCTGGAAGACCCAGCAGGACGGCCACCTGGTCAACGACGTCTTCCCGATCCCGGAGTACGAGAACCAGCTGCTCGGCACCGGCAGCCGCAAGGCCCTCACCCTGCACACCGAGGACGCCTTCCACCCGTACCGCGCCGACTACATCGTGCTCGCCTCGCTGCGCAACCCGGACGCGGTGCCGGTCGTCATCGCCCAGGCCGACTTCGCCCGGCTGCCCGAGGCGGACCTGGACGTGCTGTTCGCCGACCGCTTCCGGATCATCCCGGACAGCTCGCACCTGCCGAAGAACAACACCGTGCGCAGCGAGGCGGACCGGCTGGTGTTCGCCGGCATCGAGAAGATCGTCAACGACCGCGAGCCGGTCTCGCTGCTCTTCGGCTCGCGCCTCGATCCGCTGCTGCGCTTCGACGCCACCCACATGACCCCGGTGGACGGCGACGAGGAGGCCGCCCGCGTCTTCGCGCTCGTCAACGACCTGCTCGACGAGTCCCGCCGCCCCTGCGCGCTGGCCCCGGGCGACTTCGTGTTCCTCAACAACCACCGGGTCGTGCACGCCCGCGGCTCCTTCGCCGCGCGCTACGACGGCACCGACCGCTGGCTCAAGCGGATCAACATCACCCACGACCTGCGCAAGTCGGCGCGCTTCCGCCGGCCCGAGACGCCGCGCCTGATCGGCTGACGAAGGCCCTCCCCCGCCATCGTCCCGGCCTGCCGCACCGGCCTTGCCGCCCTGGTCGAAGAACCGCCGCGCCCCAAGCCTCATCAGCACCTTCGAGAGGACTCCCCCATGACTTTCGACCTGCCGACGACCGAAGCCCCGCAGCCCCCGACCACCACGGACCCCGCCGTCCTGGTCGCCGCGACGATCGCGGTGCTCGGGCACTTCGACGGCGACGCCGCCCAGGTGCTGACGGTCTGGCGGGACGGTGCGGCCGCCACGGTCCTGGTGACCACCGAGGCCTCGGCGGACTCCTACGCCCTGCTGGACGCCACCAGGGCGGCACTGGCGCAGGCCGGCCCCGCCCGGCCCGACCAGGCGACCCGGGTGCTCGACCTCGCCGGGGACTGCCCGGCCCCCGACGAGCCCGACCTGCTGGTCCGGCTCGCCGCCGGCGCCCTGGCCGTCGAGACCGGCCCGGCCTGGTCGCGCGCCGCCACCCCGGAGCGGCTGGCCGCGATCCTCGGCCGGGTCGCCGCACACCTCGCCGACCCGGCCAACGCCGACGCCCCGCTCGCCCGGCTCCCGTTCCTCACCCCCGCCGAACACCGCGAGCTGGTCGAGGAGTTGAACGACACCGCCGAACGGCTCCCGGACCGTACGGTCGCCCAGTGGATCGCCGACCTCGCCCGCGAGGAGCCTTGCGCCCCCGCCGTGATCACCCGGACGCGGACCTTCAGCCGGGCCGAACTCCAGCAGCTGGCACGGCAGTTGGCCGAGTCCATGGCCGAGCACGGCATCCGGCGGGGCGACTCGGTGTACCTCTGCCTGCCCCGCTCCGCCGAACTGGTCGTCGCCTGGATGGCCAGCCTCGGCGCGGGCGTCGTCTGCGTCCCCGTCGACCCCGGCTACCCGCCGGCCCGCATCCGGCAGATCGTCCGGGCCGAGCAGCCGGTCGTGCTCACCGTCCCCGAGACCGACGATCTGCTCCCGCACGCCCGCCGGATCCCCGTGACCCTGGACCTGCGCGCCGACCCGCCCGGCGCGGACGCCGACTGGCCGGTGGCCGTCGCCCCCGAGTCGCTGTCCTACGTGATGCACACCTCCGGCTCCACCGGCGCCCCGAAGGGCGTCGCGATCCGCGAGATCGGTCTGCGCAACCTGATGCACGTCTCCGCCCGGCAGACCGGCCTCGGCCCCGGCCGGCGGATGCTGAGCCTCGCCAGCCCCGGATTCGACGCCAGCACCTGGGAGCTGCTCGCCCCGCTGTACGCCGGCGCCGCGGTGGTGCCGCTGGAGGACCCGCTGGTCTCGGCGAAGGGCCTGGCGGACTGCGTCCGGGACCTCGACGTCGACTCCTTCTTCCCGTTCTGCCCGCTGCTGACCCGCCTCGACCCGGCCGACTTCCCCGGCATCCGCACCGTGGTCACCGCGGGCGAGCTGTTCAGCCAGGACCTCATCGACCGCTGGCAGCCCGGCCGGGAGTTCGTCTACGTCTACGGGCCCACCGAGGGCACCATCCTCCAGTCCTTCCACTACTGCCAGGCGGGCGCGGCCGAGCCCACCCCCTCCATCGGCCGCCCGATGACCAACCTGCGGATGTGGCTGCTGGACCCGTGGGGCGGGCACAGCGCCCGCGGCGCCGTCGGCGAGCTGTTCATCGGCGGCATCGGCGTCGGCGCCGGCTACATCGAACTGCCGGAGGTCACCGCCGCCAAGTTCGTCGTCCGGCCGGAACTCGACGGCGACCACCCGCTGTACCGCACCGGCGACCTCGCCAGCTTCCGCCCCGACGGCAACCTCGACTTCCGCGGCCGCAAGGACAACCAGGTGAAGCTGCGCGGCTTCCGGGTCGAACTCGGCGAGGTGGAGACCGTCCTGGCCAACCAGCCCGGAGTCGACACGGCGATCGCCGTGATCCACGAGACCAGCGGTGAGCGCCTGCTGGTGGTGCACCTGATCCCGGAGCCGGACGCCCAGCTGCCGACCGCCGCCGAACTGCGCGAGCGGCTGGCCGACCTGCTGCCGTACTACATGATCCCGACGGCGTTCCTGCCGCTCACCGAGATCCCGTACACCCCGAACGGCAAGCTCGACCGCATCGCGCTGGCCAAGCGGCCGCTGCCCGAGACGGCGGCCGCGGCCGCCCCCGCCGCCGACGACGACTCCGTGCTCGCCGAGGTGCGGGCCGTCTTCGCCGCCGTCCTCGACCTCCCCGATGTCGCCCCCGAGCAGGACTTCTTCGCCTCCGGCGGCCACAGCCTCGGCGTCGCCGAAATCGCCGCCCGCCTCAACGAGCGCTACGGCACCGCCATCCGCGCCCGCGACTTCTTCGAATGCCCCACCCCCGCCGCCCTCACCACCCGCCTCACCGAACTCCTGCCCACCGCGGACGAAGCGGCCGTGCGGGCCGAGGCCGGCGGCGAACTCGGGCTGCTCCCGATGCAGTCCTGGCAGTGGCTGCTGCGCCAGGCCCGCCCGGAGGAGGACGCCGCCTACAACGTGCCCACGGTGTTCGCCTGCGGCGGCTCCCCCGACCCGGAGCGGCTGCGCGCGGCGCTGGCCGCCCTGCGCGAGCGCCACCCGATGCTGCGCGCGACCATCCGCGAGGTGAAGGGCGCGCCGCAGGTCGCCCTGGACGGCCCGGACCTCCCGCTCGAAGTGCTCGACCTGCGGGCCGAGGCCGACCCGGAGGCGGCCCGCACCGAGGCCGTCCGCGTCCGCGCCAACCAGCCGATCGACCTCGCCGCCGGCCCCGCCCTGCGCACCACCCTGCTGCGGCTGCCCGGCGACCGGCACGAGCTGCTGACGGTCTGCCACCACATCGTGAGCGACGGGCCCGGCATCGACATCGTCGCCCGCGACCTGGTCGCCGCGTACGAGGGCACCGAGGCCGAGCTGCCCCCGCTGACCAGGGACCCGCTGGCCGTCGGCCACCTGGAGTCGCGGCTGCTCGCCGAGGGCGCGTTCGACGAGCAGCTCGACCACTGGCGCGGCCGGCTGCTGCCCGCCCCGGCGCCGCTGCCGCTGCCCGTCGACCACCCCCGGACCCGCCCCGGCGGTGCCCGCACCTCGGCCGTCGAGGTCGAGCTCGGCACCGGGGTGACCGACGCCCTGGCCGAGTCGGCGAAGCGGGCCCGCACCAGCCTGGTCGCCCCGCTGGCCGCCGCGGTGGCCGCCGTGCTGCACCGCTCCACCGGCCGGGAGGACATCTGCCTGGGCACCCCGGTCAACGTCCGCGGCCAACTCGGCCTGACCGAACACCTCACCAACGGCGCCAACTCCGCGGCCCTGCGGCTGCGGATGCGGCCGGCCTCCCGGGCCGAACTGCTGGAGCGGGTCGCGGAGTCGATGCACGAGGCGATCGACCACGCGCGCATCCCGTTCCACCACGTGACGGACCGCCTCGGCATCCAGGCCGAGCCGCTGCGCAACGCGCTCTTCGACGTGTTCGTCAACTGCTACGTCCAGAGCGAGGCGGGCACCGCGCCCGGTCTGACGCTCTCCGGCCGGGTCGTCACGCTGGACTCCGGCCTGTGCGACCTGTCCTTCCAGGGCCGGGTGCACCGGGGCGGGCTCACCCTGATCCTCCAGTACGACCGCGACCTCTACGACGAGGACACCGCGCGGCTGCTGCTGGAGCAGTGGCGCCACGCGCTCACCGGCATCGCCCAGGCCCCGGACGAGCCGTGGGCGGAGCTGGACCTCGGCGCGCCCGTCCCGCCGAAGGGCCCCACCGTGACGGGCTTCGGCGGCTTCCGCTTCGAGGCTCCGGCCCCGGCCGGCCGGGCATGACGGCCGCGGTCCGGTGCGCCCGGCGGGCCCGGCCGCACCGGTGACCACACGCAAGGGGGGCCGGCGGGAACTCGTCCCGCCGGCCCCTTCCCGCATCCCCGGGTCAGGCGCCCAGCGCCCGGCAGACCCCCGCCACGGTGGGCTCGTCGAAGAAGTCGTCCAGGTCCACCAGGAGTCCGGCGCGGGTCTCCAGCTCCATCAGCAGCAGGGTGGCCATCAGGCTGTGCCCGCCGAGGTCGAAGAAGTCGTCGTCCCGGTCGACCCGTCCGACCCCGAGCACCTCGGCGAAGACGGCGCTCACGGTGGCCTCGACGCCGTCCTCGGCCTGCTCGGCACCGTCCGGCGCCGGCTCGGGCCGGGGTGCGGCGGCGAGTTCGGCGCCGGCCCGGACGGTCAGCGCGGCCCGGTCCACCTTGCCGTTGTGGGTGAGCGGCAGCTCGTCCAGCACCAGCAGCCGGCTGGGGACCATCGAGCCGGGCAGCGCGGCCCGGGCGGCCGTCCGGATCTCGCCCGCGTCGACGGCGCCGGTCAGGAAGCCCACCAGGGCGAGGGCGCCGTCCGGCGCGGTGGCCGGGAGCACCACGGCGGTGCGCACCCCGGGCAGGGCGCACAGGCCCGCCTCGACGTCGCCGATCTCGACCCTGTTGCCCCGGATCTTGACCTGGGTGTCGCTGCGGCCGAGGAACTCCAGGCCGAGCGGCGTCCACCAACCCCGGTCGCCGGTGCGGTAGCGGCGGCCGCCGGGCTCCTCGGCGGCGACGAACGCCGCGGCGGTGAGGTCCGGCCGGTTGAGGTAACCGTCGGCGAGGCCGGGGCCGGCCAGCTCGATGTCCCCGGGGAAGCCCGGCGGGACGACGCGCCCGGCCGGGTCGAGCACCCGCGCCACGGTGTTGTCGATCGGCAGCCCGATCGGGAAGCCGTGCCGCGGCCGCTCGTCGTAGTCGAAGGCGGTGGCGCCGACCGAGTTCTCGGTGGGCCCGTACTCGTTGACCAGCCGGGTCGCGGGCAGCAGCTTCAGGTGCCGGTCGACCAGCTCCTGCGGGGAGGCCTCGCCGGCCACGGTGACCAGCCGCAGGCAGCCCGGCTCGGCCAGCGCGTCCAGCAGGACCTCGTAGAGCGAGGGGACGAGCGTGATGTGGGTGGCCCGGTGCCGGGCGACCAGGTCGCGCACCCGCTGCGGGTGCAGCCGGTCGGCCTCCGCCAGCAGGATCAGGGTGCCGCCGCTGCCGAGCACCGAGAACAGGTCGGAGACGGAGCTGTCGAAGGAGAACGAGGGCACCTGGACGAGCCGGGTGTCCGCGTCGAGGCCGTGGTAGCGCCGCTTCCACGCCAGGTAGCTGTCGATGGCGCCGTGGCGGATCAGCACGCCCTTGGGCTGCCCGGTGGAGCCCGAGGTGTAGATGACGTACGCGAGGTCCGCGGCGGTCGGCAGCCCGTCCGGGGCGGTGGCCTCGCCGGGGGCGGTGAGCTCGGCGACCGTGGCGGCCGGGACGTCCGCGCCGCCGAGGACGGCGGGGTCGTCGACGACGGCCAGCACGCAGGCGGCGTCGGCCAGGATGAAGGCCAGGCGGTCCGCCGGGAGGTCCGGGGCGAGCGGCACGTAGGCCGCCCCGGCGCGCAGGATGCCGAGGATCACGGCGACGGCCTCGGCGCTCTTGCCCAGCACGGTGGCGACCCGCGACCCCGGCTCGACGCCGCGGGCGCGCAGCCGGGCCGCGACGGCGTCCGCCCCGGCCGCCAGGGCGCCGTAGCGGACCTCGCGGTCGCCGTCGACCACGGCGACGGCCTCGGGGGCCTCGGCGGCGCGCTCCAGGAACGCCCCCAGCAGGGTGCCGGGTTCGGCGCCGGGCCGGAAGCCGCCCCGGCCCTGGGCCTCCACCGCGGCGTGGTCCTCGGGCGCCACCAGGTCGAGTCCGGCCAGGGCGCGGCGGGGCTCCGCGAACGCCGCCAGGACGGTCGCCAGGGAGCGCAGCACGACCTCGGCCCACCAGGGTTCGAGCAGCGAGGCGGCGAAGTCGGCGGTGAGGTACCGCGGTTCGCCGGGCGCGCCGCACAGGGTGAGCGCGAGTGCCGTGCTCGGCGCGGCCGCCACGGGCAGCCGTTCGGTGCCCACGGACAGGGCGAACGCGGCGCCGACGGCCGTCAGGTCGGTGGGGTGGAGCTGCCGCAGGCCCTCGTCGACGGCGAGCACCAGGTCCCGGAGGGTGTCGGCCCCGGCGGTGTCCACCGGGCAGGCCACCGGACCGCGCGGCCCGTTCACGGCGACGATCACCCGCTCCTGCGCCTCGGCCGCCGCCAGCACGACCGCCGTGGCCGAGAGCAGGACGACCAGTTCCTCCACCGGCCGGCCGCCGGCGATCCGGTCGAGGCCGCCGACGGCGGCCTCCGGCAGGGCCAGGGAGGCCTGGGCCCGCCCCGCCCCGCCGGCCGCCGTCAGCCGCGCCCGTACGGGCGTCAGCTCCGGTTCACCGCTGTGCGGCCCGGCCGGGGTCGGAACGTCGGGAATCATGTGATGTGCCTCCAGAACAGACGCTGCGTCAGCGTGGCGCGGGGTCCGGGCCGCGTGACCGGTGGATGTGGGACGGCCGGGGTGCCGGGAAACCGTGGTCGGCCTCCCGGCACCCCGGCCGGTCCCCCGCCGTCGGCGCTCGGGCCGGCGGACGGGAGGGAACGTCGCTGGTCGCCCGGGCCGTCAGCGGCCGAGCATCTCCTTGAGCGCGGTGATCAGCGGGACGGTGTACATCTCCTTGTCCCACTCGTTCTCCAGGTCCTCCGGGACGTGGTACGTGGTGACCAGCTCGCCGCCGCGGTAGAGCCGCAGGACCGGGTGGATGAACTTGCTGGTGCTGCCGTCGAGCGGGTCGCGCTCCTGGCTGAACGGGTCGGTGCCGGGCTCCAGGTGGCCGTACTCCATGGTCGTGACCAGCAGGGTGCGGTCCTTCCAGTGGTCGAGCGCGTAGTCGACCGGGACGTCCACCAGGGCCTCGAAGGCACTGTCGTCGTCGACCCGGTAGACGTCGCCGAGGAAGGCCGGCAGCTGGAAGATCGAGGAGGCGTTGACCATCCGGCCGACGATGTGAGCCGCGACCGCCGCCGAGTCCGCGGGCAGCTGCTCGGGCGCCCGCGACGTCGCGTGGTAGCGCTCCGCGAAGACCTGCGAAAGGAAGCGGATGTTGTAGCGGAATCCGTGGATGAAGCCGGAGAAGGAGCGCTTGTAGTCGCGCGCCTGCATCATCGTCCCGATGAAGAAGAGATCGGGCACGTTGGCCGATTCCCAAGAGCTGGTGAGATCCGGGAAACGCTCGTTCTTGAGCTGCGGCCGGCAGCTCTCGTCGAATATCGAGTAGTCGTAGCGGAAACCGGTGCAGAGCACCACCCGGTCGACCGTGAGGGTCAGTTCCTGGCCCTGCGCGTGACTGTACTGGAAGCTCAGCAGGAGCTTTCCGTCGTCCCGCTTCTCCAGCTTCCGGACATGGCCGTCAAGAATGGTGTTCTGCATTTTCAGCTGGTACGAGTCGAGCGTGTTGTTGTTCACCGCCCGGACATCGCTCACATGGTGCGTCGACCAGGCCAGCCGAACCGGGTTCGGGCTCAGCATGTGGGTGACCGCGGAGGTCTCGAAGATGTTCTCGGCGAGTTCGAATCCGGCATTTCCCTTGCCGATCACCATGACTCGCTGGTTCGTGTACGCAGCCGGATCCTGCGGGGCCTCGCCGTACATCTCGGCCAATTCCGCGCCGGGGAAATCGGGGCGGTACTGGTGCACCGCTCCGGTGCCGACGACCACCCGACGGGCCTGGCGCTCCTCGCCATCACTACAGGTCAGCGTGAAGATGCCGGTCTCGGCGTCGCGCGATACCCGGTCGACGCGGACGCCGGTGCGGATCTTCAGGCGGTACCGCTCGGCGAAGTCCTGAAGGTATTCGACCAGGGTGTCGGCGGCCGGGAAATAGTCCTTGCTGTAGGTCGTGAGAACCGGGTCCAGTTCGTCCGAGAGCAGCGAGTTCCAGTCCCAGCGGAGGTTCTTGTCCGGATCGTCGAAGCCGGTGTTCGGCTTGTTGTTCGAGATCAGCTTCCGGAATCGCGGGAAGTTCGAGAAGAAGTTCCCGACCTCCTCCCGCTCCAGCACCAGGTAGTCGCGGCCGTCGCGCTCCAGGAAGTACGCCATCTGGCAGCCGGCGGGGCCGGCTCCGATGACGATGTAATCGTGGACTCGGCTATTGCCGGATTCCGGCTCAAGGGTCGGCATTTCGCTCCCGTCAGGGGTGGGCAGGGAATCGGCCGGGCCGCATGGGCCACTGTCGTCGGGGTTGGCCGGTCGCACGATACCCCGGTGATCATCAGGCATGTCAAGGTCAATTCGGACGGGTTCACGGGGACCTGTCGGAACATCAAGTCCGCGTCCGGCCAAGCCTTGCTGATCGTTCGCCCCTCTGGCATTCTCTCAGCGGATGGGCCGACGGGCGGGGTGCGTGTTTACCGTCGGCGACCTGCTTTCCCGCACCCCGTCGGAGCTCCCCTCGACCGCCATCGAGCCGGGGCGGACCCGGGCACCGTCGCCCCCGAGCGGCGGTCCGCCCGGCGGACACCGGTCACCGCGCCAGCGCGCCGATCGCCCCCTCCCCCATGACGACGATCTCCGTCCGGCCGCGCCCCGCCGCGGCCGCACCCCACAGCGGCGGCCGGCCCCCCAGGGCGTGGACGCGCGACAGAAAGGCAGCCCTGTGTCATCCACGGTCCAGTTGGCCGTCAGCCCCGACGCCAACCTCGAACTCACCCTCAGGGTCCTCCCGGCGATCGCCGTGATCCTCGCCGCCTCCGCCCTCTGCGGCCGGCTCGCCCTGATGGTGAAGCAGCCGCGGGTGCTGGGCGAGATGGTCGCCGGCGTCCTGCTCGGCCCGACGCTGTTCGGCTGGCTGCTCCCCGACGTCCAGAGCGCCGTCTTCCCGGCCCAGGTCAAGCCGGTGCTGTACGTCCTCAGCACCATCGGCCTGACGCTGTACATGTTCCTGGTCGGCGCCGGGCTGGACCACGGCAAGAGCCAGGGCGGCAAGGAGGGGCGCCACTCGGTGGTCCTCGCGCTGTCGGGCATGGTGCCGCCCCTCGCCCTCGGCGCCGGCGTCGGAGCGCTGTTCTGGTCGGACCTCTCCCGCTCCGACGTCAGCCGCTTCGAGTTCGCCTTCTTCATCGGCGGCGCCCTGTCGCTCACCGCCTTCCCGATGCTGGCCCGCATCCTCTACGAGCGCGGCCTGGAGAACAGCCGGATCGGCCGGCTGTCGCTGGTCGCGGCCTCGATGGACGACGCGGCGGCCTGGTGCTTCCTCGCCACGCTGTCCGCGATCCACCTCGGCGCGGGCGCCGGCGACGCCATCCGCACCATCGGGCTCGGCGCCCTGTTCACCGCGGTGATGCTGTTCGTCGTCCGCCCGCTGCTCAAGCCGCTGGGCGCGAAGGTCGCCCGCACCGGCACCCTGGACACCAACTCCATGTACATCGTGGTGATGGTCCCGCTGCTGGCCGGCTACGCGACCGACTGGATCGGCATCTACTCGGTGTTCGGCGGCTTCATCGCCGGTCTGGCCATGCCCCGCGACGAGGCGTTCCGGCGCGCCGTCCGGATCCGCATGATGGACACCGTCTCGGTCCTGCTGCTGCCGATCTTCTTCACGCTCTCCGGCCTCAACACCCATCTGCAGGGCCTCTCCGGGGCCACCATGCTGCTGGGCTTCGTCGCCATCCTGCTGGCGGGCTTCGTCGGCAAGTACGTCGGCTGCGCCCTCGCCATGAAGGGGCTCGGCTACACCACCCGCGAGTCGCTCGCGGTCGGCGGGCTGATGAACGCCCGCGGCCTGATGATCCTCATCTTCATCAACATCGGCATCGCCCAGGGGATCATCAACCAGCAGGTGTTCGCGATGCTGGTCCTCGTCGCGGTGATCACCACCGCCATGGCCGTACCGCTGTACCGCCGCGCCCTGCCGCCGCACCTGGAAGAGCCGCACCCGACGCCCGCCGAGAACGCCCCGGACGCCCCGCACGCCCAGGACGCCGCGGACGCTCCGGCCTCCCCGAACGACGAGGCGGCACCGGCCCTGTCCGGCTCCCGCTGAACGCACCGCCCCCGAACGTCCGAAAGCAGGTCACACCACCGTGCTCGCCCAACAGCTCCGGGTCCTGCCCGGCACCTACGTCATCGAACTCCTCCAGGAGTCCGGGCCGCCCGCCGGCGACTGGCTCTGGTCGGTCCGCGGGCCCGAGGGCCTGACCGTGGTCCGCCCGGTCGCGGGCGACGGGGCCGAAGCCGACCGGGAGTCCTGGGTGCCGCTGTACAGCGGCGACACCGCCCACGGCCTGGACGTCCCCGGGATGCTCGCCGCCCTCCTCACCCCGCTCGCGTCCCACGGCGTGCCCGTCTTCGTCGCCTCGACCCACGACGCGGACCTGATCCTCGTCCCGCGCGACCGGCTGGACGAGGCCGCCCTGGCGCTGAGCTCCGCCGGGCACCACGTCACCGGGGTCGACCCGCGCTCCTGAACCCACCCCGCACCAGAACGAGAAGAGTGATCCGATGGCCTTCCCGACCCACCGACCCGCGGAGGACCTCCCGCTGCGCTCCGACGACGGCGCCCCGTGCCTGGAGCTGACCTCCGAGGAGCGCGCGACGCTCAAGGAACTCGCGGACCACCTGCTCGACGACCCCCAGGGCACCCCGCTCGACCGGCGGTTCGACCAACTGGCGCTGGCCGCCCACGAGATGCCCGCCCGGGTCCGGGCCCAGCTGCTCGACTTCCGACTGACCGGCCGGCCCTACGGCGGCCTCGTGGTGTCGAACCTCCCGATCGACGAGACGGCCGCCGGGCCGACGCCGACGAGCTACACCGACGAGCCGGACAGCCGGGAGGCCGACCGCGCCGAGGCCCTGCTCCTGCTGCTCGGCTCGTTCCTGGGCGACCCGGTCTCCTACCTCACCCAACAGCGCGGACGCATGGTCCTCGACGTCTTCCCGATCAAGGGCCACGAGGACCAGCAGCTCGGCTCCAGCTCGACCACCAATCTGGAGTGGCACAACGAGGACGCCTTCCACCCGCTGCGCGCCGACTGGATCATGCTGATCGGCCTGCGCAACCACGACCGGGTGCCGACCACCTTCGCCCCGGTCCAGGACCTCGAACTCGACGACCACACCCGGGACTTGCTGTTCCAGGAGCGTTTCGTCATCCTCCCGGACGAGTCCCACACGGCGTCCTTCAACAGCCAGACCACCGGCATGGACGAGGGCAGCTGGATCGACGAGGCCTTCGGCAAGATCGCCCTGATGAACGAGACCCCGGCCCGCACCGCGGTGCTGTCCGGCGACACCTCGGCGCCGTTCATCCGGATCGACCCGGCGTTCATGCCCAAGGATCTCGACGAGGACGCGGCGGCCGCTCTCGACGCCGCGATCGCCGGCTTCGACGCCAAGCTGCGGGACATCGTCCTGCGCCCCGGCGACCTGCTGATCGTCGACAACAAGCGTGCGGTGCACGGCCGTCGGCCGTTCCAGGCCCGCTACGACGGCACCGACCGCTGGCTGCGCCGGATCAACGTGCTGGCCGACCTGCGCCGCGCGGAGGGCCGGCGCTACGCCGAGCACGGCCGCGCGCTGGTCTGACCGGACCGCTTCCGCGGCACGTCGAACCCGCCGAGGCCTCGGCCTCGGCGGGTTCGTCCGGCTTCGGGGCGGGCGGTCAGCCGCCGCGCTTGGCCATCATGTTGGCCCGGCCCTCCCGGCCCTGCGCCTGCCGGGCCTTGTACTGCTCCTGCCGCAGCCGCGCGTCCGAGCGGGCCGCGATCCACTGGTTCTCCCGCAGCAGCTTGCGGTAGCTGTCGAGCCGCCGCTGCGCCAGGACGCCGTCCTCGACGGCCTCCACCACCGCGCAGCCCGGCTCCCCCTCGTGCTCGCAGTCCCGGAACCGGCAGTCCTCGGCCAGCGCCTCGATCTCCGAGAACACCTGCTGGAGGCCGTCGGCCGCGTCGTACATCCCGACCCCGCGCAGACCGGGCGTGTCGATGAGCACCCCGCCGCCGGGCAGCGGCATCAGCTCACGGGTCGTGGTGGTGTGCCGGCCCTTGCCGTCGCCACGGGTCTGCTGCACCTCCATCGCGGTGCGGCCCATCAGGAAGTTGGTGATGGTCGACTTCCCGGCACCGGACTGCCCGACCAGCACCACCGTGCCGCCCATGCAGGCGGCCAGCACGTCCATGCCCTCACCGGTCGCGGCGCTCACCACGAGCACGTCCACCCCGGGCGCGACCGACTCGACCGACTCCCTGACCCCGTCCGGGTCCTCGGCGACATCGGCCTTGGTCAGCACCACCAGCGGCTGGGCGCCGCTCTCCCAGGCGAGCGCGAGGAAGCGCTCGATCCGGCCGAGGTCCGGCGCGACCGCCAGCGACACGGCCACCGCCACGGTGTCGACGTTCGCGGCGAGCACCTGGCCCTCGGAACGCTGCGAGGCGCTGGAACGGACCACGGCCGTACGCCGCTCCACCATCGCCTGGACGAACGTCCCGGCCGCCCCGAGCGACAGCGCGGCCCAGTCCCCCGTGCACGGCATCCGCGTCGGATCCGGATCGGCCACCGGCCCGGTGTCCGCGTGCACCAGGGTCACCCCCGCGCCCTCGGCGATCACCACGTCACACCGCCCCCGGTCCACCCGGACGATCCGGCCCGGCACCAGGCCCGCCTCGACGTGCGGCTCGAACAGGCCGGCGATCTCGTCGGTCCATCCGTACGCGATCAGGGGCTGGAAATCGCGGGCCTGGCCCGCCGAGGACGATCCGTGACGCAAAGCGGAACCCCTGCTGCTGGTACGAGTTGGGAACGGATGGGACGCTACGACAGATCTTGCTCCCCCGGCAAGGACTTTGTCCGTGAACGGCCATCCGATGCTCCCCCGGCGCCCCCGCGGAGCGCGGCGGGTCCTTCGGCGCGCCACCCTGTGCCATCGGACCCACGTACGACCGGGTGCGGCCCCGGCGGGCCGAGGCCGACGGCCTCATCCGGAACCGTGCCACCGATCAGGATGATGACTGCCCGCCACCATCCGGTTTCTGATAGTTGTTTCAGCGGGTACGGGCGCATGCCCGTGGCGGTGTCCCCCGACACCGCAGGGAGGACGTACATGAGCACCACCACTCGGGACGACATCCTCGCCGGCGAGCAGCGGGCGGTGGATCACGCGTACGACTGTTACGCGGCCAAACTCGCCGAGCTGAGCGGCAGTTCGACGGCCACCGCTTCGGCGAGCGGCAAGGACGGGATCGCCAACCGGGCCCAGGCGGAGGCCCACGCGCAGGAGTACGCGGGGCTCGGCGACGAGGCGCTGGTCTTCGCCCGCGTCGACGCGCCGGAGGAGCCGGGCGGGGAGGCCCGGCCGTGGTACATCGGGCGCCGGGGTGTGAAGGACGAGAAGAACGACCCGGTGGTCCTGCTGTGGACCAGCCCGCTCGCGAAGGAGTGGATCGAGGCCGGCCCCGAGGACCCGGGGGAGGTGGTGCTGCGACGTCAACTGCGGTGCGTGCGGCGGGTCGTCGAGAGCTACTTCGACGAGATCTCTCCGGCGGCGTCCGAGCTCGCGGCCGCCGTCGTGCCCGAGCCCCGGCAGACCGTGGACGACAGCGCGCCGGAGGAAGAGGCGGGCGCGGTCCCCACCCCCGGTGACATCGCGCGGCAGCGGCAACGCGACCTCCAGCCGGACGACTTCCTGCTGCGGGAGCTCCAGCGCTCGCGCAGCGGGCGGATGCGGGACATCGTCGAGACCATCCGCCGCGACCAGATGCGGCTGGTCACCGGCGCCCCCTCGGACATCCTCGTCGTGCAGGGCGGTCCCGGTACCGGCAAGTCGGCGGTCGGTCTGCACCGGGTGACCTGGCTGGTCAACAACGGGCACTTCAAGGCCCAGGACATCCTCGTCATCGGCCCCCACCAGCGGTTCCTCGACTACGTCGGCCGGGTCCTGCCCACCCTCGGCACCCGGGACGTCAACGCCGTCCAGCTGGACCGGCTGTGGGAGGGCGAGGTCCTCGGCACCGACGGGCCGCGGGCGCGGCTCGTGAAGTCGGACGAGCGCATGGCGGCCGTGCTGCGGCGCCGCGTCGAGCACGACTACCGCCCCGAGGCACTCGACGGGCTCACCGTCGAGCCCTCCTTCGAGGGCGACGAGCCCTCGGTCGTCGTCACCGCGGGCAGCACGACCTTGCGCGTGCCGAAGTCCGAGGTCCTCGCCCTCCTCGAACGGGCCCGCAGCGGCGACGGGCCGTTCCGGGCGCGGCGCGACCGCTTCCGCGGCCTGTTCGTCGACCGTCTCCTCCAGGAGCTCGCCGAGATCGCGCCGCGCCGGAGGCAGGTCGGCACGATCCGTCGCGACCTGGAACGCAACCGCCGGGTCGAGCGCCTCGTCGAACGCGTCTGGCCGTCACCGGGCCCCCGGGAGGCCCTGCGCAGCCTCTACGACTCTGCCGACCTGTTGCGGGCCTGCGCCGACGGCCTCCTGGACGAGGACGAGCAGGCGTCGCTGCTGCGGGCCCGCGCCGCCAGCGCCGACGCCGACCCGTGGACCCTGGACGACCGGGTCTGCCTCGAAGAGCTCCGGGTGCTGATCAGCGATGACACCCCGAGGCGCTACGGGCACATCGTCGTCGACGAGGCCCAGGACCTCACCCCCATGCAGGCCCGCGCCCTGCGACGGCGCTGCGCCGTCGGCGGCTCCATGACCGTCCTGGGTGACCTCGCGCAGGCGACGGGCTCCCACATTCCGGCGGACTGGGACCTGCTCGGCACGCTCCTCTCCGACCACGGCGACTGGAGCGTGGCCCGGCTCGACACCAGCTACCGCGTCCCCGCCGAGATCATGGAGTTCGTCGCCCCTCTCGCCCGGACGATCGCCCCGTCCCTGCCGTACCCGCGGGCCGTCCGCGCGGTGGGAGCGGGCGCCGTACGGACCATCGCGACCGAGCCGTGGAAGCTGCTCGACGACACCGTCGCCCAGGTGGCGAGGCTCGTCCGCACGAGCGACGGCAGCACACCCCGCTCCGTGGCCGTGATCGTCCCCGACGACTCGGACTGGCTGGACGCGATCAGCCGCCGGATCGACGAGGGCGACGACATCGACGAGCGGAGCCGCGAAGCCGTCTCCGTCCTGGCCGCCGCCCAGGCCAAGGGCATGGAGTACGACCACGTCCTGGTCGTCGAACCCGCCACGATCGCCGATCGCGGCCCCGCCGGGCTGCGGCAGCTGTACGTGGCCCTCACCCGGAGCACCCAGAGCCTGACGGTCCTGCACACCGCCCCGCTGCCGGAGGCACTCACCGACCCGGGAGGCGACGAAGCACCGGCGGCGTCCGAGGCCCGGCCGGTGACCGCGACGGGGTCGCTCCCCCGGATCGGCACCGATGTCAGGGTCGAGGTCGTCGACCAGGCACCCGGCGGCCGCTACAGGGTCCGGCCGCTGTCCCCGGTGATCGACCGGCCGCTCGTCCTCACCGTCCGCCACGGATCGGTCCCGCCGCGGCGGGGCGAGAAGCTGAACTGCTGGGTGTTCGCCAACGAGACGACCCAGACGGTCCTCACAGCCGACCAGCGCGGCCGATCGCCCGTCTCGGAGCGGATGGCGGGACGCTACCTCGCGGCCTTGGACGTGCTCGGCGACCTGGCCGGGAGCGACGGCGACGTGCCCGACGCCCGCGGCCGTCTCTCCGAGCTCCAGGGCATGGCCAACCGCATCCTCCGACGCGACCAAGCCGACTGGGTCGACGTGCTCCACCTGTTCGGCGACCCGGACCGGGAGCGGCTCGGCGTGCTGCGCGACCTCGCCGCGACGACCAACCGCGCGCTCAAGGACGGCGCGTTGGACACCGGGCGACTGGCGCGGGAGCTGGCGGCGTCCGGATGGACGCAACCCCTCGCCGAAGCGCGCCGAGAGCTTCAGGAGCGCTTCACCACCGCCCCTTCGCGGGAGCCGGACTCCCCCGAGGCCGTGCCCACCGTCCCGCAGCACCCCGATCAGAAGGAAGAAGCACCGATGACCACCGCGGACACCGCACCGGCCCCGGCCCCGGTCCCGACCACGAAGGAGGGCTTCCTCCGCATCCTTGAGGAGGCCGCCGGGGCCGACCGCACGTGCAAGAAGCACGAGGCGGTCCGCCACGCGCTGAAGGCGTCGCTCCTCTGGGCGGATCTCCAGCCGACCGACTCGTCGGTCGTCGACGTCAGCTGCGCCACCGAGCACGGCCTCTTCCTCTACGAGGCCCTCGGCGCGGGCCGCTCCACCTACCCGGACCTGCGCGCGGGTGCGACCCGGTTGCTGGAGATCGCCCACACCCTGCCCGACCGTCCCGACGCCCTCTACCTCGTCCTCCCCGAACCGCCGGCCGAGGACTGGGCCGCGGACACGATCCGCGACGTCTTCCGGGTCCACGTGATCTGGCGCGGCCCGACCGGTTGGGACGGTGCGGACACCGACATCGCGTTGGGCTCCGCCAAGTAGCGGGCCGATCGGCACCGATGGCCAGGAGTACGGTCCTGGCCGGGGGCGGCTCCCGGAGTCTGCTCCCGGGTGCCGTTTCGTCCTGGGTGCGGACGAACTCCCCTGCCTCCGAATGGTCCTCTTGATCGAGGCCGGAAATCACCGGCGCCATTCATCGGAGGGGTCCTTTCGTGTACGAGCACGCACCGCACAGCCGCTTCCCGCTCTCCCGCCGCGGCGGCCGACACCGGGCGATGGCGGTCGTGACCGCCGTGGCCGCCGGCGTCGTGGCGGCCGGGGCGCTGGCACCGACCGCGGCGTTCGCGGGCGGTCGGCCGGACGCCGTCCAATCGGGTCTGAACGCGCTGGTGAAGGACGACGGCATGCCCGCCGCGCTGGCCTCCGTCAAGGGCCCCGACGGCCGCACCCGCGCCTACACCGCCGGCGTCGGCGACATCGCCACCGGGGCCAAGGTCCCGGTGGACGGGCAGGTGCGGATCGGCAGCAACACCAAGCCCTTCACCGCCGTCGTCGTCCTCCAGCTCGTCGCCGAAGGAAAGGTGGGCCTGGACTCCCCCGTCGAGACCTACCTGCCGGGCCTGCTGCGCGGCGACGGCATCGACGGGCGCGCCATCACCGTCCGCCAGCTGCTCCAGCACACCAGCGGCCTGCCCGAGTACGTGAACAAGGACGCCATCCTCGCCGGTCCGAAGCGGTACTACGAACCGCGTGAACTGCTCGACACGGCCCTCGCCCAGAAGGCCCACTTCGCCCCGGGCGCGCGCTGGGAGTACAACAACACCAACTACCTGCTGGCGGGCCTGATCATCCAGAAGGTCACCGGGCGGCCGCTCGGTGAGGAGATCAACCGGCGCGTCGTCGACCGCGCCGGCCTGCGCCACACCTCCTTCCCCACCCCGGGGGACATGGGCATCCACGAGGCCCACCCCAAGGGTTACGACCGGGGCGCCGACGGCTCGCTGCGCGACTACACCGAACTGGACCCGTCCTGGGGCTGGGCGGCGGGCGCCGTCGTCTCCACCGACAGCGACCTCAACGCGTTCTACGCCGCGCTCCTCGGCGGCCGCCTCCTGCCCGCGGCGCAGCTCGCCGAGATGCGCACCACCGTCCCCGTCGACCAGGTGGCTCCGGGCGTCCGCTACGGGCTGGGCCTGATGAGCCGGCCGCTGTCGTGCGGCGGCGTGTACTGGGGCCACGGCGGGACCATTCCGGGCTACGACACCGCCGGGGGCGCCACCGACGACGGCCGCGCCGTCAGCATCACGGTGACCACCATCCCGGATGACGCGGTCAGGAAGCACGTGGAGGCCACGGTGGACTCCGCCCTGTGCCGCTGACCCTCGCCGATCAGGCCTGAGCGTCCGCAACCGGTACGACCAGCGGGTTCTGCGCGCACCCGCGCGCGGAACCCGCGCGCCCCACCGATTCCCCACTCCAGCAGAGGAGTTCCTCCGTGAACGAGCACGTACAGCACTACCGGGCCGACCGATTCCGCCGCGGCCGGCGCGGGTTGGCGGTGGCCGTGGCCTCCGTGGCCGCCGGCGTCGTGGCGGCCGGCGTCGTGGCGGCCGGGGCACTGGCACCGACCGCGGCGTTCGCGGGCGGCAGGCCGGACGCCGTCCAATCGAGCCTGAACGCGCTGGTGAAGGACGACGGCATGCCCGCCGCGCTGGCCTCCGTCAAGGGCCCCGACGGCCGCACCCGCACCTACACCGCCGGCGTCGGCGACATCGCCACCGGGGCCAAGGTCCCCGTGGATGGGCAGATACGCGCCGGCAGCAACACCAAGGCCTTCACCGCCGTCGTCGTCCTCCAGCTCGTCGCCGAAGGAAAGGTGGGCCTGGACTCCCCCGTCGAGACCTACCTGCCGGGCCTGCTGCGCGGCGACGGCATCGACGGGCGCGCCATCACCGTCCGCCAGCTGCTCCAGCACACCAGCGGCCTGCCCGATTACATGGAGACCCCCGCGCTCCCGGACTTCCCCACGATCCAGTACCGCTACTTCGAGCCCCGCGACCTCCTCGACGCGGCCCTCGCCCAGAAGGCCCACTTCGCCCCGGGCACGAGCTGGGAGTACTGCAACACCAACTTCGTCGTCGCCGGACTCCTCATCCAGAAGATCACCGGACGGCCCGTCGGCGAGGAGATCACCAAGCGCGTCATCGACCGCGCCGGCCTGCGCCACACCTCCTTCCCCACCCCCGGGGACCTGACCATCCACGAGGCCCACCCGCACGGCTACTACCGCGACGCGCCGGACGCGACTCCGCTCGACTACACCGAGATGGACGCCTCGCCGGCCTGGGCGGCGGGGGCGATCGTCTCCACCAACACCGACCTCAACGCGTTCTACGCCGCGCTCCTCGGCGGCCGGCTCCTGCCCGCGGCGCAGCTCGCCGAGATGCGCACCACCGTCCCCGCCGAGCCCCTGGGCCCGGGGGTCCGCTACGGGCTGGGCCTCCAGAGCAAGCCGCTCTCCTGTGGCGGCCTCTTCTGGGGCCACGGCGGGACCACCGCGGGCTACCGCTCCCGCAACGGGATCACCGACGACGGTCGCGCCGCCGCCATCACGGTCACCGCCATCCCGGGCGAGGTCGGCGCCCGGCACATGGCGGACGCCCTGGACGCGGCCCTCTGCCGCTGACCCGCCCCCGGCGCATACCCAGGGTGCCCGGACCCGGCGCGCTTCAGCCCGCCGGGTCCGCGCGGCGGGCCTCCACCAGGCCTGATTCGTAAGCCGCGATCACCGCCTGGGCGCGGTCGCGGACGCTCAGCTTGGCGAAGATGCTGGTGATGTAGTTCTTGACCGTGGAGACGCTGATGCCCATCGCCGACGCGATCTCGGCGTTGTCCAGGCCGGTGGCCAGCAGGTGCCACACCTCGATCTCACGGGGCGTCAGTTCACCGAGGTCGGACACCGGCACCGGCGACGGCGACCGCGGCGGGCGGGGCGTGGTGACGTACGTGGAGATCAACCGGGTGAGCAGGCGCGGCGCCACCGCCGCCTCCCCGGTGTGCACGGTGCGCACGGCCGCCGAGAGCTCCTCCGGGGAGACGTCCTTGGGCAGGAACCCGGAGGCGCCGGCGCGCAGGGCGGCCACCACGTACTCGTCCATGTCGAAGGTGCTCAGCGCCAGGACCCGGCATTCGGGCAGCTCCCGCGCGATCCGCTCGGTCGCCTGGACGCCGTCGAGAACCGGCATCCGGATGTCCATCACCACGACGTGCGGCCGGTGCCGGTGCGCGAGGTCGACCGCTCGCTGCCCGTCGTCCGCCTCGGCCACCACCTCGAACGCCGGGTCCGGTCCCAGGATCAGGGCCAGGCCCCGCCGCACCAGCGGCTGGTCGTCCGCGATCAGCACCCTGATCCGCTCCGGGGTTCCCGTCATCCGAACCGTTCCTCTCCGCCGGCCGGCGCCACCGGCAGGCTGGCCACCACCCGGAAGCCACCACCGTCGACGCCGCCGGCCACCATGCTGCCGCCCTGCAGCGCGACGCGTTCGCGCATGCCGATCAGACCGTACCCGGTGCGGCCCGCCCTCGGTCCGGCCGCACCTCCCGCCCCCGCCAGGGCTCCCACCAGGGTGTCGGCCGGCGCGGCGGTGCCGTTGTCGGACACCTCGACGGTGACCCGGTCCGGGTGGTACGTCAGCTGGACCCGCGCCTGGGCCCGGCCGGCATGCTTGCGGGTGTTGGTGAGGGACTCCTGGACGATCCGGAACACCGCCAGGCTGGTGCTCGGCGGCAGCGGACGCTCCTCCCCCAGGACGGTGAACTCCGTGGGCAGACCGGCCCTGCGGGACTCCTCCACGAGCCCATCGAGGTGCCCGACGCCGGGCTGCGGCGCGGACGGCGCCCCGTCCGCCTCCTCCAGCGCGTCGCCGGCCCGGAGCACGTCGAGCAGTTGGCGCATCTCGCGCAGTGCCATCCGCCCGGAGCCCTCCAGGGTGACCAGGGCGTCGCGCACCACCTCGGTGTCACCCCCGAGGTTCGCCCTGGCACCGCCGGCCATCAGCTGCATGGTGGTGATGTGGTGGGCCACGATGTCGTGCAACTCCCGTGCGATGCGGCGCCGTTCCTGCGCCACCGCGCGGTCGGCCAGCAGCCTGCGCCGGACCTCCACCTCGCGCTGCCAGCGCTTCAGCACCTCGGCCGCGAGGATGACCAGCGCCGCGGCGAGCACATTGGCCGCCACGTCCCCCGCCGGAGGGGGCAGCGGATGCCCCCGGCCCAGCAGTGGCACGGCGACCGCCACCAAGGCGGCCGGCGCCGCCACCGCGATGCCGCGGGAGCGGGCCACGGCGAACAGCGCGACGCACAGCGTGCAGTTGAAGTGGTGCGGCACCGGCCCGCTCAGGTTCAATGCCAGGCCGAGGGCCAGCACGACCGCCAGTGACGCCAGCGGGTAGCGGCGCCTGGTGAGCAGCGGCATGGCCGCCAGTACGAGCAGGACCAGCGCGGTCAGGGCGATCGGCCGGCTTCCGTCCGGACCGCCGACCGTGTAGCCGAGGAGGTCCAGGGCGGCCGCCCCGACGGCCAACAGCGCGTCACTGGCCGTCCAGGGCAGGCCGTCGGCTCTCGGCGACGGCGGCAGGGGCCCGTGGTGCGTCGACATGCTGGTGCTGGTCCTCTCTGTGGCCGGCCGGCACCGGCCTTCACCGGTCCACCGCGACCGTCATCCGTGAGCCGTGAGCCGTGAGCCGTCATCCGTGCGCCATGTGCCGTATGCCGTATGCCGTTTCCACAACGGCCCGCGGCCCCCGTGGGGAAGGCGTCCGCGGTCCATTCTGGCAGCGGCGCCCGGCCCCGGGCAGGCACCCCGGACCGATCCCCGACCAGGCCCCTGGTCCTGGTCAGGGCCGTGAACCGGGCCCAGGTCCCGACGGCGTTCTCCTCCCCCGCTCGGACGAGAACGCCCGGTACGCCGTGATGGTCTGGAGACGTGCCGGAACTCCCCGGCTACAGCACCGAAGCCGGAGGACATCGTGATCCGCGCCCTGACCGGATTCTCCACCAGGAATCCGTGGAAGGTGATCGCCGTATGGGCGGTCCTGGGAATGCTCCTGACCGTCCTGAGCCAGACCTTGATCTACCGGGTGACCCAGACGCGGACGGCCGACTTCCTGCCGAAGAGCTACGACTCGGCCGCCGCCCTGCAGATCGCCCACGACCACTTCGGGACGAAGCCCGACGCCAACCCGGTGACCGTCCTCGTCGCGCGGACCGACGGCCGGGCGCTGACCCCCGCGGACCGCGAGCAGATCGACGCCGGGGCGAAGCGGCTGAGCCGCTTGAAGGTCACCATGCCCAAGCCCAAGGACGCGGCGCCCCTCCAGCGGGACTACTCGCAGATCCCCGAAGTCGGTCCGGCCATGGCGGCACCTGACGGAACCTTCGAGCTGCTCACCGCCAACCTCACCGGCAACCCCGCCGACCCGGGCCTGGAGAACACCTTCCGGGCGTTCCGGGACAACGCCCGGGCGGAGTTCGCCGCCCAGGGGCTGCGAACCGGCTTCACCGGCACACTCGCCGGCCAGGTCGACTCCGCCGACGACGGGAAGACCCTCGGGATCATCGCCGCCGTCTGCTCCTTCGCCCTGATCGTGCTGCTCCACGTCCTCGTGTTCCGCAGCGCCCTGGCCGCCCTGCTGCCGCTGATCGCGGTGACCCTCGTCAGCGGCGTGGCCGCCGGCGCGGTCGTGGGCACGGCGCTGCTCACCGGCATCAAGCTCGACCCCTCCGTACCGAGCCTCATCGGCGTGGTGCTCCTGGGCATCGGCATCGACTACTTCCTGTTCCTGATGTTCCGCTTCCGCGAGCAGCTGCGGGCCCGACCCGATCGCCACCACCGTCCCGTCGCCGCCGAGGTCAGCCAGAAGGTCGGCACCGCGGTCACCTCGGCCGCGCTGACCATCGTCGCCGCCTTCGCCACCCTCGGGGTCGCCAGCTTCGGCCAGTTCCGGGTGCTCGGCCCGGCCGTCGCGGTCTCGGTCCTGGTCATGCTGCTGGCCAGCCTCACCCTGATGCCCGCCCTGCTCGCCGCCTGCGGACGCAAGCTCTTCTGGCCCTCCCGCTCCCTCGATGCCGAACCCCGCGGCGGCACCGCGGCCCGGTTCGCCGACCTGGTGGCCCGCCGGCCGCTGACCATGGTCCTCGCCTCGCTCGCCCTCCTGGGCGCCCTGGCCGGCGGGCTGGCCGGGATCAGGATGGACTACGGCCTGGGCGGCGGTCCGCGCACCGCGTCCCAGACCACCGCCCTCGAAATCGCCCGCGCCCTGCCCGCCGGCGTGGCGGACCCGACCAGCGTCTACGTCGAGACCAAGAACGCCGGCCCCCTCACCCCCGGCGCACTCGACGGCCTGGCCCAGCACCTCACCCGGATCCCCGGCGTCGGCCAGGCGGCCAAGCCGGTCCTGAGCGAGAGCCGGCAGGCCGCGCGGATCGACCTGTTCCTCACCGAGGACCCGCAGTCCCAGCGAGCCCGCGACCTCGTCTCCGGCCCGATCCGCGCGGCCGTCGCCCAGAACACACCCGCCGAACTGACCGCGCACGTCGGCGGCATCCCGGCCGTCTTCGCCGACGTCTCCACCGCCGTCGGCCGCGACCTCCGGCTGGTCTTCCCGGTCGCGGCGGCACTGATCGCGGTGATCCTCTTCCTGCTGCTGCGCAGCCTGCTCGCACCGGTGATCCTGATGCTCTCCGTCGGCCTCGGCTTCGCGGCCACCCTCGGCGCGGCCACCCTGACGTTCCAGCACGCGATGGACAAGCCGGGCGTCAACTTCATGCTGCCGCTGGTCCTGTTCCTGTTCGTGGTCGCGCTCGGCACCGACTACAACATCCTGATCAGCGACCGGATCCGGGAGGAGATGGAGCACCCCGGGCCGCCCCGGGCGGCGGTCGCCCGCGCCCTGCGGCACACCGCCCCGGCCATCGCGACGGCGGGCCTCGTCCTGGCCGGCTCCTTCGGCAGCCTCGCGGTGACCCCGCAGCCCTCCACCCAGCAGATCGGCTTCGCCACCGGGCTCGGCATCCTGCTCTCCGCGTTCCTGCTGTCCATCGTGCTGGTGCCCGCCCTGGCCGCGGTCCTCGGCCGCGGCCTGTGGTGGCCCCTGCGCCCCGGACGCACGGCCACCCGGCCCGCCCCCCAGCACCGCGCGGACACACCGCGGTCGCCGCAGTCGCCGCCCTGGTCCCAGTGGCCCGCGCAGCCGCACCAAGGCACCCACCCCCACGCCCAGCCGTACGCGCCCCGGGGGGAACGGTGACCAGCCCGCCCGCGGCACCGACCCGACCGGCCTGACCGTTCCCTGGATCCGCACCACCGCGCCGCCCGGGCCGACAGGGTCCGGGCGGCGTGCGGGGCCTCGGCACACCGGGTCCTCCCTCGGCCTCGATGAGCGAACTCGTCGGCCTCACCGGCGAGTTCGCTCAGGCGGCCTCCACCCAGTCGCCGGTCACCGGCATCCGCTTCACGGCGGCGACGAAGTTCGACCGGAGCCGCTCGACCGGTCCGTCGAGCCTCAGACCCGGCAGGCGCTCGGCCACGGCCGTGAACATGTGCTTGAGCTGCATCCTGGCCAGACCGGCGGCCACGCAGACGTGCGGCCCGTGCCCGAAGCTGACATGGCGGTTGGGCTTGCGCGTGATGTCGAAGACATCGGGGTTCTCGAACACCGAGGGGTCGCGGTTGGCCGCCGGGTAGAAGACGACGACCTTGTCGCCGGCCTGGATCACCGCACCGCCCAGTTCGGTGCGCCGCGTCGCCGTACGGCGGAAGTGGATGACCGGCGGCGCGTAGCGCAGGCATTCCTCGATGGCGCCGCCCCACCGCTGCGGCTCGCGCTTCAGGAGGTCGAGCTGGTCCGGGTGGTCCAGGAGGGCCTGGATCCCACCGGGCAGTGCGCTGCGCGTGGTGTCGTTCCCGGCCACCGCGAAGAGGAAGAACATGTTCTTGAACTCCTCGTCGCTGATCCGCCTGCCGTCGACCTCGGCGTGCACCAGCGCGCTGATCACGTCGGGGCCGGGATGGCGGAGACGGTACTCCCGCAGCTCGGAGGCGTAGTCGTGCATGTCCTGCAGCGCGTCGGGACTGCGCGGGTTGTCGATCCCGTCGACGGCCCCGAGCAGGCGGTACTCGTCGTCCTGGTAGCCGATGATCCTGTTGGCCCACTCGAAGAAGAGGCGCTGATCGCTCTCGGGCACACCCATGACCTCGGCGAGCGTGGTGAGGGCGAGCCGATCGGTGACGTCCTGGACCAGGTCGAAGGTGCCCCGTTCCTTGGCCTCCTCGACCAGCCGAACGGTCGTCGCCGCTATCAACGGCTCCAGCTCGGCGAGTCTGCGCGGGGTGAAGAGGTGGCTGATGGTCCTGCGCAGCGGATTGTGCGTCGGAGGGTCCATGTTGAGCAGCATCGCCCGGAGGAACCCGAGGTCCCCGGGGGCGGGATCGAGGAGTTGGGTGGCCCCCAACGTCGCGGAGAAGACCTCAGGCGTCCTGCTGACGTACTGGACGTCCGCGTGCCGCATGACCGCCCAGAAACCCGGCCCCCCGGGCAGCCCGTGCAGGGCGGGTTCCTCGTGCCACGAGACCGGCTGCTCCGCACGCAGGCGCTCGTACGCCTCGTAGGGGATTCCGCTGTCGTAAACGGCCGGGTCGAAGATCTCGTTCATTCGGCATACTCCTCCTTCGGGTCGGCGTCTCAGTCGAGCCGGGTCACCAGCGCGTGCGTCCGCAGCCACTGGATCCGCTCGGCCGCCTCGGTCGCGCCGCCGTTCTTCGCGATCCGCTCCACGATGTCGAAGATCTCCGCAACGGAGATGTCCGACCGGAAGTACTGCTTGATGACCAGCGCGAGGACATCCCGGTAGTTGTGGGTGTCCACGACGGCCGAAAGCCCTTCGAGCGCCAGGCGTTGCGCGTCCGTCAGGGGTGCGCGCGGGAAGGTGACCTCCTCCGGGATCCCGGCGTCGGCATCGGGGGTGAAGGCCAGCGCCTCCTCCACCGTCGCCGTCGTGAAGTCGAGGATCAGGTGGGTGCGGTCCTCGGTGGCGAAGGAGACGGCACTGTGCGGCTGCGCCGCATCGATGAACCAGACATCGCCCAGGGCCATCTGGTAGATGGTCTCGCCGTCCGAGCTGAAGCACTCCGGTGAGGTGTGCAGCGGGATGTGGATGCGCGTCAGGCTCTCGTCGAGCTCCAGGTAGTCACGGTGCGGGACCATCACGCTCCCCGGGGCGATCCTCCCGAGCCGGACGAAGCGCAGGTGCTCGGTCCGGAAGTGGCGGCCGATCAGGTCGAGGACGTAGGGCATCTGCCTGCCGTGCTCGGTGACCTGGTAGGGCCCCTCGTAATCCACGATCCGAGTGTCGTAGAGGTCGCCGGAGCCGTTGCAGAGCGCCGACCCCTTCCAGGATCCACAGGTGAACTCACTGTAGGCGTCGCTGTACCGGAACCGGTCCGCATTGGCCATGTCGCCGGCCAGTGCTTCGGCGTCCAGGGTCAGTCTGGCTATCCGTCGAGTATGCGTCATGCCGCTCATTCCTTGGGGATGCGGTCGGGTTGTCCGACTCGGAAGGTTGCCGAATGGCTGTGTTGAGCACGGTCGGGGCGAGGCGGCGGGCGAACCGCGCGCCGGCCGCGAACGGGGACCTCTCGGCGTCGGGGACCGGATCACGCTCGATCCGGTCCGGCGACGCCGCGGCGGCTCAGCGGACGGGGGGCTCGTCCTGGCCGGCGCTGCCGACGGACGGACGGACGGCACCGGGCCTCGCCAGGTCGCCGAAGGGGGTGACGTGAGCCGACATGTCGGCCAGCGGCCTGCGGCCGCGCGCCGCCGAGCGGTCCGGCGTGCCGATGTCCAGGGAGCCGAGAAGTCGCTCCCCGGGGCCCAGACCGAGCAGGTCGCAGGCCGCTGGACTGCGGGTCAGGGCACCGGTCCGCCAGATGCTGCCGTAGCCGCGGGCGTGGAGCAGCAGCTGGAGCGAGTTCGACATGCAGGTGGCGGCGGCAAGCTGTTCCCACTCGGGGATCCGGCCCTCCCGGGGGCTGAAGACGAGTGCGGCGACCAGCGGCGCCCGGCGCAGCTTGGCCCGCATCCGGTCGGCCAGTCCGACGTCGTCCCCCGCCTCCTCGGCCACGGCGAGGCCGAGGGCGTCCCGTTCGTCCCCCCGCAGGAGGATCCAGCGCCAGGGCCGCAGCCGGCCGTGGTCGGGGGCGGTGCTGGCGCCCTGGAGCAGGTAGGTGAACTCGGCGTCGCCGGGTGCGGGACCGTTGAGGGTCTGCTCGCTGCGCCGCGTCAGCACAGCCGTCATCACGTCCATCGAGGTTTCCTCTCCTCCGATCCGAGTGGTCGGCGCCGGGTGGTCAGTGCCGGATTTCGAGCGTGCAGCACTTGACGCTGCCGCCGCCCTTGAGGAGCTCGGACAGGTCCGCGCCGATGGGGTTGAAGCCACGGGCGCGCAGCTGCTCCGCGAGGCCGGTGGCGGCCTCGGGGAGGACCACGTTGAGGCCGTCGGAGACGGCGTTGAGGCCGAAGACGGCCGCGTCCGCCGCGGTCACCTCGACCGCGTCGGGGAACAGCGTCCGCAGCACCGCGCGGCTGCCCGGAGCGAAGGCCTCCGGGTGGTACATGATCTCGTCGCCGTCGAGGACGGCGAGCGCGGTGTCGAGGTGGTAGTACCGCGGGTCGACCAGTTCGAGGCTGATGACGGGGCGGCCGAAGAAGGCCTGCGCCTCCTGGTGGCTGCGCTCGTCGCTGCGGAAGCCGTAGCCGGCGAGGACGAACGTCTCGGTGACCAGGAAGTCGCCTTCGCCCTCGTTGACGTACCGGGGGTCGTGCCGCTCGGTGTAGCCGTTCTCCCGGAACCAGTCGAGGTAGGCGGTCCCCTCGGCCTGCCGCTCGGTGTTGCGGAAGCTGGCGCCCAGGACCTTGCCGTCGACAACGGTGGCGCCGTTGGCCGCGTACACCATGTCGGGCAGGCCGACGATCGGCTCGATCAGGTCGACGGTGTGCCCCAGCTCCAGGTAGAGGTCCCGCAGGCCTTCCCACTGGAGCACGGCGGTAGCGGTGTCGACCGGCTTCTCCGGGTCCATCCACGGGTTGATGGCGTAGACGACCTCGAAGTGCGTCGGCTTGCACATGAGGTAGTGGCGGCGACGCTGCACGCGCTTCTTCTGCGGGTCGGCGGGCGTGGCGGAGGACATGGGTCTCCCAAGGTGTGGAGGCCGGGGCGGCCCGGCGGAGTGGGACGAGAGCGACGGGTTCAGCGGAGTGGAGCAGGGCCGTAGTGGACCAGTTCGACGAGCAGTTCGGCCGGCTCGGGCAGGTAGAGGAAGACGACCCGCATGCCCGGTCGGGCACCCCGGCAGGGTTGCGCGTCGAGGGCGAGGAAGCCGGCCGCGCGCAGCCGGGCCGCCTCGTGTTCGAGGTCGTCGACGGAGAAGGCGATGTGGTAGAGGCCCGGGCCCGGACCGGAGAGCCGCCCGTCGACCGCGGATCCGGACCGGACCGGGGAGACCAGCTCGATGGCGGTCCCCCCGGCGTCGCCGGGCAGGTTCCAGAACTCGCAGGCGACGCCGTAGGAGTCGGCCGTTCCCCGGTCGGTCAGGGTCAGTCCGAGAAGCGCGAGTTGGGCGGCAGCCCTGGCGGGGTCGGCGGTCGCGAGCCCCACGTGGTCGACGCCGAGGATCACGGTGCCACTCCGTCCTGCCGGGCCGGGCGGTCAGCCGGCATGGGCGGCGGCCGCGGTGCCGAGGCGGTCCGCGATCTCGGTGGCCAGCTGTCCGACGGTCTCCAGCTTCATGTAGGAGCGCAGGTCGAGCTGGACGTGGTAGGTCTGCTCGACGTTGGCGAGCAGGCGCATGGCCGCGAGGCTCCCCCAGCTGGCGAACCGCTTGAAGTTCGAGTCGGCGGTGATGTCGTCCGCCGGGTGCTGGGCGACGCGAGCAACGAGGGGTCGCAGGGTGCTCATCACGTCAGACATGGTCCGGTGCCTCCTTGGCATCGAGGGTGATCCAGTCGGGGATCAGGGTCGGGAGCTCGGCGAGCCGGGCCGTGTGGCGCACCGTCCCGTCCTCGCCGGCGGGTTCGGCCCCGCGGGCGAGGCCGGCGGACGGGTAGAGCGAGGCGGCCGGGGCATTGCGCGCGGTCGGACGGAAGTGGGCGTCGAGAACCGCTGCCCCCGCCTCGCGGGCGCGGTCGGCGACGTACTGGAGCACGGCGTGTTCGACACCGCGGGACAGCACCCGGCAGCTGAGGACGAAGTTGCGCACCACCCAGCGTTCGGGCCCCCGGTCGATCCAGACCCCGCCGACGACACCCTCGTTCCCGAAGCGGTCCGCCACGTCGACGGCCAGCACGAGATGGTCCGGCGATCGGGTGAACTGCCGGCTGACGGCCTCGCCGTGGACCAGACCCGTCATGTTGAACTGGTTCGTCCGGAGCTCGAGTTGGAGGAGCCTGGGGAGGGTGAACCCGTTCGCCGGACCGACGCCGACCCGGATGTCCAGGGCCCGGAGGTAGTCCTCCGCCGAGTCGTGGGTGGTGCTGAGCTGGTGCCGCTCCCGCCTGGTCCGGTACAGCGAGGTGCGTTCGGCGTCGGTGGCCGTGGCACCGAGCTGGAGGAAGCGCGGCGGGTCGAGGACCTTCAGCGTGTGGCACGACGGATCGCCGTCCAGCCGCACGACGTCGACCTGGGGGAGGCCGTCGGCGACCATGCCGCACTCGAAGGGGCTGTCGTCGGCGAAGACGAAGGAGTCGAGGCCCAGACCGAGCTCTTCCGCCAGCGCCGCGACGTGCAGGTCCTTGCGCTGCCAGTCGGCGACGACGGCGACGAAGTCGTCCGGACGGAGCACCATGTCCGGATGTCCGCTGAGGACCTCGTCCACCAGCGTCTGCTCGTTCTTGCTGCAGACGGCGAGCAGCACGCCCTGCCGCCGGAGCGCCAGAGCCCTGCGCTGGAGGTCCGTGTAGCAGTCGCCCGGGTAGGTCGTGCCCAGCTCGATGCCGGCGGGGCCGTCGTCGCCGAGCACTCCTCCCCACAGCGTGTTGTCGAGATCGAGGACCAGGACCTTGCGGCCGTGGCCGGCGACCGTGCGGCAGAACGCCACCGCCTCCCGGGCGTAGGCGAGTTCCGTCTGCGGGGTCCAGGCCATCCGGCCGTACCGGTACTGCCGCTCGTCGCGCAGGGGCCCGGCCGCGTCGACGAGCAGCGCCTCCAGGTCCACGGTGTAGGTCCCGTCATGGGTCTCGCCCGCGTCCAGGAGGACGGTGTTGACCTCCCTCCAGATGCGCCCGAGGGTCGCCCCGCCCCGGAAGCTGACCACGCTCCTGCGGTCGGCCCGGGGCAGGGGCACCGTGTGCAGCAGGACGGCCGAACCCGTGCGGCCGGCGAAACCGGCGGCGGCCAGGGCGAGTTGCTCGGCCCGGTCGCAGGCGGCGTTCCGCACGGCACCGAGGTCCGTCGGGTCCCAGTCGCGGGGCAGCAGGGCCCCGGAGTCCAGGAGGCACAGCGTCACCTCCGGTTCGAACTCCGCCAGGGCCGATGCCGGGTCGGCGAGTTGGACGCCGAGCTGGTCGTACGGGCACAGGTGGATGCGCGCGTCGACGCCCTCGGCGAGGAGCGCGGCCCGCAGCAGCGGCACGACGTTGTCGGCGGTGAAGGTGGCGGCGACGGCGACGCGCAGGGCGCTGTCGCGCCGGGGCCGCGACGCGGACACCCGGGACGCCGTGACGCCCTCCAGCATCCGGCCCGCCTCGTGGAGGAGCAGCGCGTCGTCCTCGGTGGCGAGGATGTCCGCCAGATCCGGGTCGACCGCGCCGGGCGAGTCGCGCAGGACTCGGATCCGTTCCAGCAGGTCGTCCGCGGCCGATGCCGACGTGCCGGGCAGCGACGCGGTCACGGGGCGTCGGCCGTCCACTGCGGCTGCTCCAGGATCTCGACGACGGCGCAGGCGTAGGTGAAGCCCATGCCGATGCCGCACAGGGCGACCTTGTCACCGGGGCGCACCTCGCCGGTCTCCAGGAGATGGGTGAGCCCCGCCACCTGGTCCGCGGCACCGATGTGGCCGACCCGGCGGCCCCATTCCCAGGTGGTCCGGTCGTCCTCGATGCCGAACATGTCACGGAAGTCGACGTCGTCGAGGGTCCGGCCGACGTTGGTGAGGACCCACCGGTCGATGTCCTTCGCGGCGAGGCCGGCGTCCGCCAGTGCGACGGACACGCTCTCCTGCTGCCGTTCGGTGAGCGACTGCACGATCTTCAGCAGGAGCTCACCGTTCTCCAGGAGGTACTCGTCCCGGCGGGACCTCAGGTCCACCGGGCCGTCCTCGGCGGCTTCCTCCTGGAAGGGCTTGTTGCCGAGGTAGACCGCACCGTAGGTGCCGTCGCTGATGACGGCCGTCGACAGGAGCCTGGCGACACCGCCCTGCCGGGACAGCACGACTCCGGTGCCGCCGTCGCCGAACACGACGCCCTTGTCGGAGCGGTAGCGGTCGAAGGAGGGCAGGGCGAACACGTCGCTGGTGGTGAGGAGCGCGGCGGACGTCTCCGAACGGGCGGACAGGTAGGCCGCCGCGATCTCCAGGGCGGCCAGGCCGCCGTTGGAGTACTGCTTGACCTCGACGGCGGCGGCCCGGCCGCCGATGGACCGGCCCTGGACGTAGGAGGCCGGGGCGAAGTGGTCGAGGCCTTGGTGGTTGCAGCTCGAATGGACGACCAGGTCGATGTCCTCCGGTGCGACCGTGCTGCGGCTCATGGTCAGGTCCGCGGCCTTCACCGCGAGTTCGACGGCCGGACCGTCGTCGACGATGCTGATGGACAGGAAGCCGTCCGCCACGGCTTCGTCCGCGTCGTACCGCCCCTCGGCCACGGCGACCGAGGTCTGCTCGCGGCGGCCGAGCACGGCTCCGCAGGCGTTGAGATAGATGCCGTTCCACCGCATGGTGTGCGGTCTCCTTCCGTTGTGCGGTCCCAGGGCCGATCCCGTCCGTCCGGACGGGGTCACCTGCGGACCGTGGAGTACTCCTCGTGGGCGATGACGCGGGCCGGCAGGCCGGGCCCGCGCCGGCCGCCGCGATCGGCCGCGAGCCGCTCGTCGTCCGGGTGGAGCGCGACGATGCGGCGGGAGCGCATGGTCAGGCCACGAGGCCGGTGTCGACGACGGCGCCGGGCAGGCCGAGCGAGTCGGCGAAGTCGTCGAGCGCGAGGGCCCAGCCGGCCGCGTACTCGGCCGTCATCTCGGCGAAGACCCGGGCCTCTTCCTCGGTGGTGACCAGGAACGTCATGCCCGTCTCGTCGTCGCTGACCTGCGCGGCGTGCATCGTCTCCGCCTTGATGTGCGAGTCGATCCACGCGAGGTCCTCGGTCTGCGGGAACACGCGGGCGCCGCCCGCCTCCAGCTTGCCGTAGACCCGCCGGAAGCCGACCGCGATGTCGAGCGCGATGGTCTCCACGACGCGCAGCTGCACGGCCGCGCCCAGCGGGGAGTCCGCGAACCGCTCCATGTTCTCGATCAGGCGCAGCACGCCCTCGGGCAGCTCGGCCGCGGCGGCGCGGTCCGCCTCGCCGACGTGCTGCTCCAGCGGGGTGATGACGGAGTCCTCCCACCACACGTAGTGGGCCCCGGCCGGGCCCTTGGGGGCCACGGCGCTGAACACCGGCGCGAGGTTGTCGAGGTCGTCGCCGATGACCCGGAAGATGGTCTGGAAGGCCGCGAGCACCTCTCGGGACGGGGACTCCTGCGCGGCGAGGACGCGGGCCGTCGCCCCCAGGCCGGACAGGGTGGTGAACATGAATGCCTTGGTCATCGCGCGCCACTGGTGGGCGACGGCGAGCGGCCCGCGGAAATCATCGGTCTCGAAACCCCGGGCGAAGCTGAAGAAACGGTTCTCGGCTCGTCCGAGCCCGGCCTCCGCGATCTCCCGGTCGACGGTCACATCGAGGGCGCTTCGCTTTTCCGCAGTGATGGCAACTTCAGTCACGGCAACTCCAGATTTTCTAGATCTCGGTGAACGAGAGCATCTCGTCCAGGATTTCGTGAATAACGCCGGCAAGGTGTGCCGAATTCTCCTCGGCGACGAGGGTGAAATGGTCGCCGGGGATTTCCTGGCAGACCAGGCCCGGTATCCGGGCCCGCCAGCCGTTGTCCTCCGCCCGCAGGACGGCCGGGAACTCGACCCGGGGGTCGGGGAACCGCTCGGCCGCCCGCAGCAGACGGACCTCCCCGGCGTACGGCTCGGGTGCGTACGCCAGGAACGCCGCGCGGTGGCGCTCCAGGACCGCCGGGATGTGTGACGCCCCCTCCGGGAGCGCCGTCGGCTCGGCAGCCGGATCTCCCTCGCCGGCCAGCAGGTCCATGGCCTCGAACGCCGCCCGGGCCTGTGCGGCGGCGGCCCCGTCGTCGATGGCGGCCGGGGGGAGCCAGGAGTCGAGCAGGGCGACGCCCACCGGCTCCGCGCCTCGGGCCCGCCACTGGCGTGCCATTTCGAGCGCGACGCATCCGCCGACGGACCAGCCCGCGAGGAAGAACGGCCGGCTGCCCCGCACCGGGTCCACGGCCCGGACGTACCGGGCCGCGATGTCCTGGATGGACTCGCCCGGCGCCGAGGGCTCCCCCTCGACCACTTGGAGCCCGTACACGTCGAAGTCGCCGCCCAGCGCCGCCGCGACCGGCTGGAAGGGCAGGACGGAACCGCCGGCCCCGTGGACGAGCAGGACCATCGGCCTGCCCTGCGGGCGGACCAGCGGCACGAGTTCGTCGTCGGCCCGCTCGCCGGCGGATTCCAGACGGGCCGCCAGCTCCCTGACCGAGGGGGCGGCGAACACGTCGGAGACGGTCGGCCCGGTCCCCAGTTCGCGGGCGCAGGCCGCGATGAGCTTGAAGACCAGGAGCGAGTGCCCGCCGAGGGCGAAGAAGCCGTCCGTGACGCTGAGCGCCTCGATGCCGAGCACGTCGCGGAAGACCGCCGCGAGCCGGGTCTCGGTCTCGCCCTCGGGCTCGACGAGCTCGGCGGAGCCGCCGGCCGCCACGGTTTCCACGGCCTCCAGGCGCTCCAGCAGGGGGGCCTGATCGATCTTGCCGTTGACGTTGTACGGGATGTGGTCGACGGTGATCACGGCCGCGGGCACCATGTGCGTCGGCAGCTGGTGGCGGGCGTGCCGCTCCAGCTCCCTCGGGGAGGGGTCGCTGCCGGGCTCCGGCACCACGAAGGCGGCGATGCGGCCGTCGAACCCGCTGGGCGCGAGGGCGGCGCAGGCCCGGACGTCCGGGTGGTCGCGGAGCACCGACTCGATCTCGGAGAGCTCGATGCGCAGGCCGCGGATCTTGACCTGCCGGTCGATGCGCCCGAGGTGCTCCAGCACGCCGTCCTCACGGAAGCGGCAGAGGTCTCCGGTGCGGTACATCCGTCCGCCCTCGGGGCCGAACGGGTCGGGGAGGAAGCGCTCGGCCGTCATCGCGGGCCGGTTGTGGTAGCCGTGGGCCAGCCCGGTCTCACCGCCGATGTACATCTCCCCGGGCACGCCGACCGGGAGCACCTCCTGGTCGGGGCCGAGGACGTAGACGCGGAAGTTGGCGCACGGCCGCCCCAGGGGGAGGACCGGTACTCCGGGTTCGCGCGGGATGTGGCCCTCCACCACCGTCCCCGCTTCCGTGGGGCCGCAGCAGTTGACGAGGTCGGCGTCGAAGTGCGCGTGGAAGGCGTCCCGCAGCCGCGGCTTGACCTCCTCGCCGCCGATCAGCACGCGGCGCAGGGAGCGGCAGCTTCCGGGCGGTGCCACCTGCAGGAACACCTCCATCATCGTCGGAACGAAGAAGAGGGTGGTGACCTGGTACTTCTCGGTCAGTTCCAGCAGGTGGTCGGGGTCGCGGTGGCCGCCGGGGCGCGCGACGACCAGGCGGGCACCGTAGTACAGCGGCCAGAACAGCTCCCAGGTGGAGACGTCGAAGCCGTAGGAGGTCTTGAGGATGTTCGCGTCGCCCGGCCCGAACGGGTAGTGCCGCTGCAGCCAGAAGATGTTGGCGAGGGCGCCGTCGACCGGGTAGGCCACGGCCTTCGGGCGGCCGGTGGAGCCGGAGGTGTAGAGGAGGAAGGCCGGCGCGTTCGGGGGCGTCCGGATCGCCGGGTTTCCGATCGGACACCGCTCCCACGGCCGGTCGTCCCCGTCGAGCCGTACGACCGGCCGAGGTCCGTCGGGGACCTGCCGCGCCCCTCGGGCGTCGACGAGCACCAGCCGGGGCTCGGTGTCCGCGAGGATGAACTCCATCCGGCCGTCCGGAAGCTCCGGGTCCATCGGTACGTAGGCGGCACCGGCCTTGGCGACCGCGTACAGCGCGATCACCATCGGGAAGCCGCGGTCCATGCAGACGGCCACGGTGTCGCCGGGCCGCACACCCCGGTCCCTCAGGTGGTGTGCCAGCCGGTTGGCGCGCGCGTTCAGTTCGGCGTAGGTGAGCTCCCCCTCCTCACCGACGAGCGCGATGCCGTCGGGGGTCCGCAGGACCTGCTCCTCGAAGGGCTCGGCCAGCGTCCGGTAGCGGATGTCGGGCTTCTCGTACGTGTTGAGGCCGTCGAGGATGTGCTGCCGCCCGGCCGCAGTGAGCAGCGGGACCTCGCCGACGGACGTCTCCGGGGCGCCGATCAGCGTCTCCAGGACGTGGAGGTACATCCGGGTGAAGCGCTCGACCGTCGCGTGGTCGAACAGGTCGGAGGAGTACTCGAAGATGCCGCGCAGGTGGTCGCCCTGGTCCGTGACGGAGACCGCCAGGTCGGTGCGCGCGGACTTGGTCTCGACGCCGGCCAGGGTGCCGCTGCCCTCGGCGGCGACGCTGATGCCCGCCTGGACGCCGAAGATGGTCTGGAACACCGGGTTGACGCCCGGGGTCCGCGCGACGCCCAGTTCGGCGACGATCCGCTCGAACGGGACCATCTGGTGGTCCTGGGCTTCCAGCACGGTCCGCTGCGCCTGCCGGACCAGGGTCCGGAAGTCCGGCGCGGTGGAGAGGTCGGCGCGCAGCGCGACCGGCTTGACGAAGCATCCGACGATCTTCTCGGAGACCTCGTCGTCGCGGCCGGCGAGGGGGGACCCCACGACGATGTCGGACTGTCCGGTCAGCCGGAACACGAAGGCCTGGTAGGCGGCGAGCAGGACGACGAACAGCGAGGTGTTCTCCTGCGCGGCGAACCGGCGCACGTCGCCGGTCAGCCCGGCCCCGGCCTCGAACGCGACCATGTCCCCGCTGCGGCTCTCCGTCGCGGGTCGCGGCCGGTCCCCGGGCAGGTCGAGCACCGGCAGCACACCGCCGAGCTGTTCCTTCCAGTAGGCGAGCTCCCGCGCCGTACGGCCCTCGTCCAGGTGTCGTGCCTGGTGCGCGGCGTAGTCGAGGTACCCCACCCGGTGCGCGGGCGGCAGCGGGAGGCCCGCGAGCAGCCGGGTCAGTTCCTCCACCAGTTGACCCACGGACCAGTGGTCGATGATCACGTGGTGGGATCCGAGTGCCAGCAGGGACCGGTCGCCCGGCATGTCGCACGCGATGACGCGGAAGAGCGGGGCCCGGTCCGTCGGCAGGGGCTGCTCGGCCGCCTCCTCGATGATCCGGTTCGCCCTGGCCTGCGCCTCCTCCTCGCCGAGGTCGCGCAGGTCGTGCCAGGTCACCGGGGGCTCGACGGCGCCGCAGTCCTCCTGCACCGGCTCACCGTCCACCTCGACGATGCGCAGGCGCAGGGCGTCGTGGCGCTCGATGAGGGTGCGGACGGAGGCCGTCAGCAGCTCCCGGTCGAGCCCCTTCTCAAAGGTGACGGTGTCGAAGAGGTTGTACTCCGCGCTCTCCGGGAACCGCCTGGTGAAATACCAGATTCGGGCCTGCGCCGGCAGCAGCGGAACCCGGGTTCCCGGCGCTGCTTTCGGAATGTCCAGGGCGGGTTTTCCCGCTTTGCTGTTGCGGAGCAATTCCAGAAGCCGCGCTTGTCCGGAACTGAGCTGACTCACCTGTTCACACCCCACGCAGGAAACGGAAGAACTTCTCGAAGACTGAAAAGAAGTTATCCGATCCCGCTCGAATTCGACTGGCCAAGATTCTCAGTCGAACGGCGGGCCCGCGCGGCGGTGCGTCAGTGGTGTTTCACCGGTCCGGTGTCCGGCCGGAACCTCAGCCGCGGTCCCTCCCCGCTCCAGCCGTCGGCGGCCAGCCGCCCGAGGCTCGCCAGCAGGTCGAAGGTGAGCCAGCGGCTCAGGTCCGGATGCCGAGGGTGCTCCCACAGCCCGGCCGGGCCGCGAAGCCCGTCGAGGAACTCCACGAGATCGGCGACCCTGCTGTCCTGTGCGGACACGCCGGTCCTGGACACGAGGTCCAGGACGAAGGCCAGGTCGAACCGGGAGTGCAGCGAGATGAACCCCGTCGCCCGCTCCCGGCCGTGGAGCCGGGCGACCTCGGTGCCCAGCGCCCATTCGTCCCGGGTCTCCCGCCGGAGCAGCAGGTCTGCCGCCCGCCGGGCCGGTTCGGAGCCGGCGCGGGCCGGGTGCAGGACCAGGGCCGCCAGCGCCGCTTCCGTGTTGGCCCGGCAGCCCGGGGAGCCGGGAAGCCTGCGGTAGCCGGGAACGCTCCCGGGCTGGCCGGCGACCACGCCCGTCGGCCACGATCCGTCCGCGACGCGCTGGGCGAGCAGCCACTCGTACGCCTTCTCGGACCGCGGATCGGTCGCGGCTCCGACGGAGCCGACGGCCCGCAGCGGCACCGACGCCTGGAGCGGGATCATCGAGTAGCGGTCGTCCGTGCGGAAGGCGTCGAGCGGGAAGGAACCGTCGTCCTCCTGGCGCTCGAAGACGCGCTCCAGCAGCTCCGCCACCCGTGGATGGTCGCGGTCGAGACCGAGCCGGCCGAGTCGGCCGAGCAGCAGGCAGAGGTGCTGGAAGTCGGACGGATCGACTTCCAGCAGGGCGAGCACCGCCGGATCCTCCGAGCGCCGTGCCGTCAGGTCGACCAGTTCGGGGTCGTCGGACGGCACGCCGAGCAGATCGGAGAGGACGCGGCAGCGCAGCGCCGGGGAGCTGTCGCACAGCAACAGCCAGGCGGATCCGGTCATGACAGAACCTCACGCAGGTACGGGGCGGTGGGGGTGTCCGAGGCGGCCAGCGCCTCGGGGGTGCCCTCGGCGACCATGTGCCCACCCGCCGGGCCGCCGCCGGGGCCGAATTCGATCAGCCGGTCACAGCAGGCGAGCAGGCGGACGTCGTGATCGACGACGAGGACGCTGTGCCCCTTCGCCACCAGACCGTCCAGGGCCTCGACCAGCCGGTCGACGTCCACCGCGTGCAGTCCGGTGGTGGGCTCGTCGAGGATGTGCAGCGTCGGCCGGCCGTTCGCCCGAGCGATCTCCCGCACGAGCTTGAGCCGCTGGCGCTCCCCACCGGAGAGCGTGCCGGGCCCCTGTCCGAGCGTCAGGTAGCCGAGGCCGAGCTCGACGGCCCCGCGCAACGGCACGGCCACCTCCTCGACGTCCTCCCACAGGCCGAGCACCTCCTCGATGCCCAGGCGCTCCAGTTCGGGCAGGCTGTACCCGCGCACGTCGAGCTCCCGGACCTCCGCCCGGTAGCCGGTCGCGCCGCAGGCGTCGCACGGCCGGTGGACGGTCGGCATGAAGCCCATGTTCTCGGCCACCGTGCCCTTGCCCTTGCAGCCGTCGCACTGCGGGACGAGCTCGGCCGGGCCGAGTCCGCGCTCGCAGGCTTGCGGGGAACCCGCGTACGCCTCGCGCAGCGGGCCGAGCACCTTGAGGAAGGCGCCGGGCGAGGTGATGCCGACGCTGCTCTGGTCGGTGTACTTCACCTGCCGCGGGGCCCCCTCGATGGCCTCGTGGGCACCGGGGTCCACCGGTGTGGCGGCGGCGGAGGTGGTGATCTTCTTCGGAGCGAGCGCGCGCGCCAGGATGTCGATCGCGAGGGTCGACTTGCCCGAACCGGACACTCCGCAGATCCCCGCGAGCACGCCGAGCGGAATGCGCACGTCCCCGCCGGCGAGGTTGTTCTCGGTCGGCTTGCGGATGGTCATCCAGCCGCTGGGGTCGAGCCGGGCGGCAGCGGAACGCGCCGGCAGGGGGCGGTCCAGAAGGGGACGCGCCTGCCGGTTCTCCCGCACCTGCGCCGCGGTGCCGGACGCGACGACCGTCCCGCCGTGGCGACCGGCCGCCGGACCCATCACGATCCGGTGGTCGGCCAACTCGACGAGTCTGGAGTCGTGGTCGACGAAGACCACCGTGTTGCCGTTGTCGCGGAGCTCCTCCAGCACCCGGCCGAGCACATCGGCCTCGCGGGGATGCAACCCGCGCGACGGCTCGTCCAACAGCACGGTCATCCCGGTGAGTTCGGCACCGAGCAGGGCCGTCAACCGGACCCGCTGGAGTTCGCCCGCCGACAACGTGTTGGCCATCCGGTCCAGGTGGAGGTGACCGAGGCCGACCCGGGCGAGGAAGCCCAGGCGGCGCAGGACGACGGCGTGCGACCGGACCACCCAGCCCGGAGCCCCGTCGGGAACGGGCAGCCCGGTGATCGCGGTGCGCACCGCGTCGATGCTCGCGCGGTGCAGGTCGTACCGGTTCATCCCGGCCACCCGCTGGTCGAGGAACTCGGGCCGCAGCCGGCCGCCGCCGCAGGACGGGCAGGGCACTCGCTCCGCGTACAGGCCGCCGACGTCCCAGGCGTCCATGATGCGCAGGACCCCGCGCCAGACGACGGTGGCCGACGGGGTGACCCGGGCCTCCGCCGAGAACGTGACCTCCTCCTGGCCGAAGAGGAACGCCTCCTGCGCCTGCGGGGTCATCTCGCACCACGGGGTGCGCGCGGGATCGAAGCCGTAGCGTTCGGCAAGCGCCAGCAGCGCCCAGTAGCCGCCGTTGGCGGGCTTCGACAGGTACGAACGCGGATAGAAGCCCGGTGAGTACATCGCGCCGTCGCACAGCGGACGATCCGGCCGGTGGATCAGGCGATCGACCCGGGGGACGGACACCGTGCCCATGCCGTGGCACCGCAGGCAGGCCGCCTCGTAACGCAGCGGTGAGAAGTCCGCGGGCTCCGCGGGAGGGCCCGAGCGGCCGCATCCGCCGCATGACCACGCACTGCCCGGCCGCGGCCCGGAACGCCGGACCTCCGCCCCGCAGTCGGGGCAGGTCCGCGCACCGAGGTACGCGAGGAGCACGCCGAGGTGCGGGCTGAGGTCCGTGACGGACCCGACGGTGCTGCGCAGGCCGGGGGCGCGCCCGTCGGCACCGATCGCGAGGGTGGGCCCCAGCCCGGTGACGGACGCGGCCCCGGCCTCGGGCCCCTCGCGCACCGACTGGCGCTCGTAGAGGGAGAGCGATTCCAGCAGCCTGCGGGTCGCCTCGGCTTCCAGCACGTCCCGCACGAGCGAGGACTTGCCCGACCCCGAGACGCCGACGACCGCGGTCATCGCCCCCTTGGGAATGCTCACCGACACGTCGCGGAGGTTGTTCGCCCTCGCCCCGCGGATCTCCAGAGCGGTGCGGGCGGGCCGGGGACGACGGGCCTGCGCGTCCGGCCGCGGCGGGGCCTCGGCGCGGGGCACGGGCGGCCCGGCGTGTTCGAGCCGTCCGCCCCGCGGACCGCTGCCGGGACCGATCCGGATCGTCCAGTCGGCCATCGCCGCGATGTCCTGGTTGTGTTCGACGACCACGACCGTGCAGCCGCGATCGGTGAGCCCGCGCAGCAGCGCGGCCAGCCGGGGGACGTCGGCCGGGTGGAGTCCGGTGCTGGGCTCGTCGAGGTAGACGAGTTGGGCCGGCTTGGTGGCCGCCATCTGCTTGGCCAGCTTGACGCGCTGCGCCTCCCCTCCCGACAGGGTGGGCGAGGGCTGCCCCAGGCCGAGGTAGCCGAGGCCGACGTCCGACAGGGCCTGGAGGATGCGCCGGGCCTTGGCGTCGTGGCCGAACAGCGGGAACGCCTCGCGCACGCTGAGGTTGTAGACCTCGTCGACGGTATAGCGCCGGCCGTCGGCCAGTTCGGCGGACACGCCCAGCGCCTCGGCACCGAAGCGGCGCCCGTCGCACGCCTCGCAGACCACCCACTCCGAGGGCAGGAAACGCAGTTTCACCTCGACCGATCCCATGCCCGCGCACTCGGGGCAGGCGCCTTCGGCCCGGTTGAAGGAGAAGATCCCAGAGGGGGCTCCGGTCGCCGCGGCCAGCACGGCCCGGATGCGGTCCGCCAGGCCGGTGTACGTGGCCGGATTGGAACGGGGATTGACACCGATGGGCGACTGGTCGACGGTCAGCGGCTTGATCGGCGGGCCGTCGAGCGCGGCGCAGCCCCGGGGTTCGCCGGCCTCCAGGGAGGCGACCAGCACGTCCCGGACCAGCGTGCTCTTGCCCGCCCCGGAGGGGCCCGTCACCACCGTCAGGGCGCCGATCGGGAAGGCGCAGTCGAAGCCGTCCAGGTTGTGGTGGCGGGCCCGCCTGATCGTGATCCAGTCCTCGCCGGTTCCCGAGCCCTCGGGCGGCGCCAGTCGCTCACGGCCGGAGAACCAGCGTCCGGAGACGGTGTCCGCCTGCCACAGTTCGGCGGGCGTCCCTTCGAAGACGACGCGTCCGCCGCCCGGCCCTGCCCCGGGGCCGATCTCGACGACCCGGTCCGAGGCCGCCACCGCCGTGGGGTGGTGCTCGACCAGCACCACCGGCCCGGCCAGCTTCTCCAGTTCCCCCATCAGCTGCCGGACCTGTACCTCGCCGAGCCCGATGGTCGGCTCGTCCAGGATGTGGAGCAGGTCCTCGACCTCATTGCCGAGGAGGACCGCGATGCGCAGTCGCTGTGCCTCACCCCGCGAGAGCGTGGGTGAGGAGCGGTCGAGGCCCAGGTAGCCGAGGCCCACGGATTCGAGGGCCTCCAGCCGTCGCCGGACGTGTCGCAGCGCCGTGCCCGCGTGAGCGGGCAGTGCGACGCCGGCCAGCACCTCCCGGACCCGGCTCACGTCGAGCCGCAGGAGCCCGGGGAGGGTGAGCCCGGCCAGTTCGTAGCCGGCGCTCTCCGGGCCCTCCTCCCGGAAGTCCTGCGGCCGGACGTCGGGCAGCGACGCGCCGCACCCCGCGCACAACCGGGCGCGGGAGAGCACCCGGGCTCCCGACCCGGTGACGAACACGACCTGGGCGGTGCCCAGGGCGGCGACCTCGTCGAGCAGACCGCGGGCCTGCCGCACGTCGCCGCCCTGGGCCAGGGAGCCGACCAGGACCTCGATCGTGTGGGGCAGCGCGGGGTCGAGGGGGCTCCCCGACCAGGGCCGGCCGTCCACGCTGACGCGCTCCGGGCCGAACCGCCCGACGAGTCCGGCCAGCAGCCGGCCGTGACCGCCGAGCGCGCCGCGCACGAGCGGGGCGACGACGTCGACGGCTCCCGCCCCGGCCGCGTCCCTCAGGACGGACAGCTGCTCCTCGGCGGAGACCACCTCGGTCGTCTCCGAGCAGGCGTGACAGCGCTGGACGGCGAACCTGGCGAACAGCACCCGCAGGAAGGGGTGGATGCCCGCGGCGGTGGCCACCGTGGACCGGGGGTTGCGGTTGAGCACGTTCTGCCCGACCGCGACCGCGGGCCGCAGCCCGTGGATCGCGCGGACCCGGGCCGCCCGGGCCCCGGCGGCGGAGGGGGTGCCCGCGAACGTCGCCAGGAAGCGGTGTCTGGCCTCCCGGTGGAGGGTGTCGAAGACCAGCGACGACTTGCCGGAGCCGGATGCCCCGACCACCGCCGTGATGCCCTCCGACAGTGTCACTTCGACGTCTCGGAGGTTGTTCTCCGTGGCGCCCTCGATGCGGAGCCCCGCCCCCTCTGCGCTCACGACGCAGTCCTCCCCGTTGGTCTGCCCACCGTTTCGGTTCCCTCCCCTTGGTTCGCTCACAGGCTACCAAGCAGGGCTTCGGCCTCTTCCTCGGAAAGCCCCCCGACCAGCGCGGTCAGCGCCTCCTCGACGGAGTCGGCGACGCCCTCGACCGTCGGCATCGCGAAGAAGTCCCGGACCGACACCTGGATGCCGAACGTGGCATTGACCCGGTTGAGCAGCTGGAGCGACTTCAGCGAGTTGCCGCCGATCGCGAAGAAGCTGTCACCACGGCCGACCCGCTCGACACCGAGCACCTGGCACCAGAGGGCGGCCACCTGCTCCTCCAGCGGGTTGAGGGGCGCCTCGCCCCGGGTGCGCGCCTGACGGTCCTCGACACTCGGCGCCGGCAGCCGCAGCCGGTCGAGCTTGCCCGACGGGGTGTGCGGCAGCGCGTCGAGCGCGACGTACACCGCGGGGAGCATGTAGCCCGGCAGGTACCGCTCCGCGTGCGCGGCCAGTGCCTCGGCGTCCCAGCCGTCGCCGACGACGTAGGCGGCGATCTGGTTGTCCCCCGACTCGTCCTGGAAGACGGCGACGGCGCACTCGCGGACCCCGCCGTGTCCGCCGAGCACCGCCTCGACCTCTCCGGTCTCCACCCGGCAGCCGCGGATCTTCACCTGGCCGTCGACCCGGCCGAGGTACCGGATCCGTCCGTCGGCGTCCACGTCGACGAGGTCCCCGGTGCGGTAGAGCCGCTCGCCGGGCGAGACCGGGTAGGGGTGGGGGACGAAGCGCTCCGCCGTCAGCGCGGGGCGGCCGAGGTAGCCCTGGGCGAGCCCGCCGACACCGGACACGCACAGCTCTCCGGGCACGCCCGGGGGCACCGGGCGCAGCGCCTCGTCGAGCACGAAGAGGCGGTAGATGCCGATCTGACTGCCGATCGGCAGCCCCCCGTGCCCGTCGAAGGTCCGCCCCTCCCAGCCCGCGACCTCGGAGGTCTCGGTCTGCCCGTACAGGTTGTGGAGTTCGGCGTCGAAGCGGTCGGAGAACCGTTCGAGGAGGCCGGCGCCGGCCGCCTCACCCGACAGCTGGACCCAGCGCAGGTCGGGGCAGGCCACCTCGGGAGCGAGGTTGAGATAGGCGTTGAGCATCGACGGCACGAAGTGCGCGAACACGGTCCGTTCGGTGGCGAGGAGTCGGCTGAGGTGCACGACGTCCGACTCCGCCCCCGGGTCCGCCATCAGGATGGTCGCTCCGGCGCTCAGCGGACCGAAGAGCTCCCAGATCGCCACGTCGAAGATGAGCGGCGTCTTGTGGATCACCCGGTCACCCGGCACGAGCCCGTAGCGGCGTCCCAGCCACTCCAGGCGGCCGGCCGCGCAGCGGTGGTCGATGACCACGCCCTTCGGGGTGCCGGTCGAGCCCGACGTGTAGTAGACGTACGCCGCGTGGTCGAGGGAGACCGCCGCCGCGGGCGCCTGCGAGGCCGTCCCCTCGGCCGGGACGCGGATCACGGCGGCCCCGATCCCGTCGAGCCGGTCCGCCTGGGAGTCCTGGGCGATCACCGCGGCGACCCGGGCGTCCCGGGCGATCACCGAGACCCGCTCGACGGGGAGCGCGGGCTCCAGCGGGACGAAGGCGGCTCCGCGCTTGAGCACCGCGAGCAGGGCCACCACGAGGTCGGCCGAGCGCTCGACGCAGACGGCGACCAGGCTGCCGGCGCCGATGCCGGCGTCGGCCAGCACGTGGGCGAGCAGGTTGGCTCGGCCGTCCAGTTCGGCGAAGGTCGTCGCCCGGCCGCCGGCCTCGACCGCGACCGCTGTGGGGTGCGAGCGGACGGTCGCCTCGAACGCCTCGTGCAGCGGGAGCAGGCCCTGGTAGTCCTCGAACGCGGCGTTGGCCGCGGCCGCGAGCTCCAGCTGCCGGGCCTCGGGGAGCACCGCCAGTTCGTCGATCCTGGCCTCGGGGCGCCGGACGGCGTCGGCGAGCAGGGTGAGCAGGCGTGCGGTGCACTCCTCGGCGGTCACACCGGCGGGCAGCGACCCCCACTCCAGCAGGCCGGTGAGCTCCGCTCCGTCGGTCTCGACGGTGCACAGGACGCGCCCGTCCGCCGACATCGGGAGGGGACGGCCGTGCTGGAAGACCACCTGCTCGACGGTGTCGGGCGTCGCCGCGCCGTCGGCCGGCCCGCCGGCCCGGCTTCCCGCGAGGCCGTGGTCGACGCCGCGCAGAAGGTCCGCGAAGCTCTGCTCCCCCAGGACCTCCAGGCCGAACGCCCGTGGGCGGTCCGACGGCAGGAGGACCTCGGCGTTCTCGCGGCGGCTGTGCCGGAACCGGGTGGCGAGGAGGGCCGCGAGCACGACCGCCGCCTCTCCCGTGCCGTACCGGGACGCGACCTGCGCGGCCTCCTCGCGAACCTCCGGCCGGAGCCGAAGGGTCACCGTCGACGTGGCGCTGCCGGGCGTCACAACCGTAGTCCCGTCGTTGTCCATTGTGCTCTCCTTCCAAGCGGCCGGTCAGCGCGCCGTTTCGTTCATGTAGGCGATGTTCTGGGCGAGTTCACCCAGGTTTTGGGTCGTGTAGATGTCGAGCAGGTTGATCTCGACGCCCATGCTCCGGCGGATGCGGATGCTCAGCTGCGTCACGAGGAGCGAGTGCCCTCCGAGCGCGAAGAAGTTGTCGGTCAGTCCCACCCGGTCCCGGGACAGGACGTCCGCCCAGATCCCGGCGAGTTCCTTCTCCAGTTCCGTGACCGGCGGGACGAAGTCGCCCTCGTCTCCGGGCACGTCCGGCGGCTCGGGCAGCTTGGACCGGTCCACCTTGCCGTTCAGGGACAGCGGGACCTCGTCGAGCTCGATGAAGGCACCGGGCACCATGTAGGCGGGCAGCCTGCGCTCCAGGTACTCCCTGAGGCCGTCGGCGGGGACCGGGTTGCGGTGGACGACGTACGCCACGATGCGCTGGATTCCGTCGGCCGTCGCGCGGACGGCGGCCACGGCCTGGTCCACGTCCGGGTGGGCGGCCAGGTGGGCCTCGATCTCGCCGAGTTCGATGCGGTGTCCGCGGACCTTCACCTGGTGGTCGGCCCGGCCGAGGCACAGCAGTTCGCCCTCGGGCGTCCACCGGACGAGGTCACCGGTGCGGTACATGCGGCTCCCCGGCGCTCCGTACGGGTCCGGGACGAACCGGTCCGCGGTGAGGCCGGCGCGGTGCAGGTAGCCGTGGGCGAGTCCCTCCCCCGCGAGGTGGAGCTCTCCCACCACCCCGACCGGTACCGGCCGCAGCGCCGCGTCCAGCACGTAGGCCCGGGTGTTGCGCAGCGGTCGCCCGATCGGCGGGGCTCCGGTGACACCGTCCCTGGAGAACCAGGCCGTGGCGTACACGGTGGCCTCGGTGGGTCCGTAGAGGTTGGCCGTCAGGTCGGCGCCCACGGCGGCGGAGATGTCGTTGGCGGCCCTGGCGGACAGCGGTTCGCCGGCCATCACCACCGTGCCGGCCTTGGCCTGGAGGCCGCCGGCGCCGTGGATCTGCGCCAGCGCGGACGGCACGCCGCTGAGCAGGGAGGCGCTGTAGGGGCCCGCCGGCGGGTCGGCGAGGCTGAGCAGGGACGGCACGATCTCGACCGCTCCGCCGGTCAGCAGCGGGGCGAACATCTCGAAGACGGACACGTCGAAGTTGAGCGAGGTGGCCGCCAGGACGCGGGCCAGCTGTCCGCCGTCGAAGGTCTCGCCGGCCCAGGCCGCCAGGTTGGCCACGCTGCGGTGCGCCACCACCACGCCCTTGGGTCGGCCGGTGGATCCCGAGGTGTAGATGGCGTAGGCCGGGTGCAGCCGGCTCAGCGGGGCCCTGCGCTCGTCGTCGGTGAGGTCGTGGTCGGCCTGCGCCGCGATGCCCGCCCGGGTGACGGGCTCGTCGAGGACCAGGTGGGCGGTGCCGTCGACCGGCAGCCGGGTCCGGGCCTCCTCGGAGGTGAGCACGATCGCGGGGGCGGCGTCGTCGAGCATCAGAGCGATGCGGTCGGCCGGGTAGGACGGGTCGACCGGCACGTACGCGGCACCGGACTTGAGCACGGCGAGGACCGCGACGACGATCTCGGCGGTGCGGGGCAGGGAGATCGCCGCGAAGTCGCCGGGGCCGATGCCCAGGGACACCAGGTGGCGGGCCAGCCGGTTGCTCGCGGCGTTGAGCTCGCCGTAGGTGTAGGAGGTGTCCTCGAAGAAGACGGCGGGGTGCCGCGGGGCGAGGGCCGCCTGCCGCTGGAAGAGGTCCGGCAGCGTGGCCGTCGGCACCTCGGCGGCGGTGTCGTTCCAGCCGTCGAGGAGCAGCCGGCGTTCGGCGTCGCCGAGCAGCGGCAGTTCCTCCAGTGCCGTGTCCGGTGCCCCGGCGATGTGGTCGAGGAGCCGGACGAAGTACTCGGCGAACCGCTCGACGGTGGACCGGTCGAACAGCGCGGTGGCGAACTCCAGGTCGCCCGAGATCCCGCCGTCCTCGGTCTCCGTGAGGTAGAGGGTCATGTCGAACTTCGCGAGCCACGCCTCCGGCCCGTTGCCGGACGGGGCGATGCGCAGTCCGGAGGCCGTCGTCCGGGTCTCCTCCGGGGACATCGCGTAGTAGCTGAAGGCGACCTGGAAGATCGGGTGCTGGGAGACGTCGCGGTCGGGCTGGACCTCGTCCACGAGGAGCTCGAAGGGCAGCTCCCGGTGGGCGTCGCCGAGCAGCACGGACTCCCTGATCCGCTCCAGGTGGGAGCTGAAGGTCTGCTCGGCGGTCGTGCGCGAGCGGACCGGGATCGTGTTCACGAAGAGCCCGATCAGGGACTCGATCTCCACGCTGCCGCGGCTGCCGGAGAAGTAGCCGACGCAGAGGTCGTCCTGGCCGCTCAGCCGGTGCAGGAGGGCGCTGTACGCCGCCATGGTGATCATGAACATGGTCGCCCTGTTGCGGCCGGAGAGGGCCCGCAGCCGGGCGGTGAGCCCGGCGTCGATCCGCAGGTTGACGCAGTCGCCGGCGAAGTCCGGGACGGCGGGGCGGGGCCGGTCGGTCGGCAGCTCGATGGTGTGCGGGGTGCCGGCCAGGTACTGCTTCCAGTAGAAGAGGTGGTCGCGCAGGGACGAGCCCTGCAGCTTGCGGCGCTGCCACGCCGCGTAGTCGGCGTACTGGAGAACCGGCTCGGGCAGCGGGGAGGGCTCGCCGCGCAGGAACGCCTCGTACAGCGCGACGAGTTCGTCGATCACCACGGCCACGGAGTAGCCGTCGATGACGATGTGGTGCGCGGTGATGACCAGGAGGTGTTCCTCCGGCGCGGTCCGGGCGACCTTGGCCCGCAGGACCGGACCGGCCGTGATGTCGAAGCCGGTCTCGCCCTCGTGCCGCAGCAGTGCCCGCACCTCGGCGTCCGGGTCCGCCGCGCCGCTCACGTCGACGATCTCCAGCGGGCACACGGCGGTCTCGGACACGACCGGGACGATGGTCTCCCCCGCCAGGTCGAAGGTGGTGCGCAGCACCTCGTGGCGCCTGACGATCTCGTCGAGTGCGGCGCCCAGGGCCGCGGTGTCCAGGGGACCGCGCAGCGCGAACGGGACCTGGACGTTGTAGAGGCCGCCCTCGGGCTGCAACAGGTGCAGGAAGACCATGCGCTGCTGGGCGTAGGACGCCTGGGCGGGCTCGCCGACCGGGCGCGGGAGGACGACATCGGGGACGCCGCCGGACGCGGCGATCAGTTCCGCGAGCCTGGCGACGGTCGGCCGCGCGTAGAAGTCGCGCACGGACACGTCCGCGCCCGTGCTCCGACGCACGCGCGCCAGGATCTGCGAGACGAGGAGCGAGTGACCGCCGAGGGCGAAGAAGTCGTCGAGCGCGCCGACCCGTTCCGTCCTCAGGACCTCCTGCCAGATCTCGGCGACGAGTTCCTCGACGCCGCTGCGCGGGGCCACGTAGGACGAACCGGTGTCCGTCCCTTCGTCGCCCGGTGCCGGGAGGGCGTTCCGGTCGGTCTTGCCGTGCCGGTTCAGCGGCAGCGCGTCGAGCACCACGTACCCGGAGGGAACGGACTGGACGGGCAGGCGGTCCGCCAGCCAGGCGCGCAGCTCGACCGCGGCCGGAGCCCGGTCGGGGTCGACCGGGACGATGTACGCGGTGAGCCGCTGGGAGCCCAGCGCGTCCGCGTGGGCGAGCACGACGGCGTCGTGGATCGCCTCGTGCAGCCGCAGGGCCGCCTCGGTCTCGCCGAGTTCGACCCGCATGCCGCGGATCTTGACCAGGTGGTCGGTCCGGCCGAGGTACTCCAGGCCCGCGTCGGGGCGTCGGCGGACCAGGTCGCCGGTGCGGTACATGCGCGAACCGGCCGGGCCGAAGGGGTCGGGCAGGAACCGCTCCGCGGTCAGAGCGGGCCGGGCGAAGTAGCCGCGGGCGAGGCAGGCACCGGCGACGTACAGCTCGCCGACCGTGCCGGACGGAACGAGGTTCAGCGCCTCGTCGAGAACGTACCCGACCGTGTTGCGCACGGGCTGTCCGAGCGGTGCGACCTCGGGCCAGCCGCTGATGCCGGGCGGCATCTCGTAGGAGGTGACGACCTGGACCTCGGTCGAGCCGTAGTGGTTGTACAGCCGGCGACCGGGCACGGCGTCGACGAAGCGCCGCAGGGTGTCGCTCAGAGCGAGGGCCTCCCCGACCTGCACGACGTGCTTGAGGGCGGGCAGGGTGCGTCCGTCGGCGAGGGCCGCGCGGGCCGCCAGTTCGAGCACCACGTTCGGCGCGAACAGGTCCGTGACCCGCTGCTCGTCCAGCCAGAGCGCGAAGCGCTCGGGGTCGCGCCGCAGGTCCTCCGGGACGATCGCGAGGGTGGCGCCCGCGAGCAGGGTGAAGAGCATCTCCTGGACGGAGACGTCGAAGCTGAGGGCGGTGAACTGGGCGGTGGTCCGACCGGGGCCGGTCGGAAGGGTGGTGAAGTGCCACTCCATCATGTTGAGCATGGCGCCCGTGGTCATGACGACGCCCTTGGGGAGCCCCGTCGAACCCGAGGTGTAGAGCAGGTACGCCGGGGTGGCGTCGGTGACGGCGGCGGCGGGCGGATTCGCCGTGCTCCGCTCCCGGCAGACCGACAGCTCGGGGTCGAGGACGATCACCTGGACGTCGTGCCCCGCCAGCAGCTCCGCCCCCGCGGCATCGGTGACCACGACGGTGGGCCGCGCGTCGGCCAGGAGGAGGGAGAGGCGCTCGGACGGCAGCGCGGGATCCATCGGCAGGTACACCCCGCCGGTCTTCAGCACCGCCAGGAAGGCCGTCACGGCCTCCTCTCCCCGCGGCAGCAGGACCGCGGCGACGCGCTCGGGGGCGACCCCCGCCTCGGTCAGGGCGCGGGCCAACTGGTTGGCCCTGGCGTTCAGTTCTCCGTAGGTCCGGCTCCGCCCGCCGTCGGCGACGGCGACCGCGGAGCCGGCCGAACGGGCCCGCTCCTCGAACCAGTCGGCCAGGGACCCGCCCCGCAGGGCTCCGGCCACCCCGCCGGACACCAGTTCCGGCCGCTCGGCGGCGGTGAGCAGCGGCAGGTCGAGGATCCGGACGTCCGGGTCGGCCACGATGCCTTCGAGCAGGCGCAGGAACAGTCGGGACAGCTCCGCGACGGTCGCCCGCTCGAAGAGCGCGGTGGCGTACTCGAAGCTGCCGAACAGCCCGTCCCCGGTCTCGGCCATGAAGAGGGACAGGTCGAACTTCGCGGTGGTGCTCGGCTGGTCGACGAAGGTCACGTCCAGGTCCGCCAGGTCGAAGTCCTGTCGGCCCTGGTAGGAGAACATCACGTCGAAGAGCGGATGGCGGGCCTGGCTGCGGCCCGGCTTGAGCGCGGCCACCAGGCGGTCGAAGGGCAGCTGGCGGTGGTCGTAGGCGCCGACGACGCTCTCCCGCAGCCCGGTCAGCAGCCGGCTGAAGGGCGGGTTGCCGGCCAGGTCCGCGCGGATCACCACGGTGTTGGCGAAGTAGCCGACCATGTCGGCCGTCTCGGGGTGGGCGCGGCAGTCGACGGGCGTACCCACGCAGACGTCGTCCTGGCGGCACCAGCGGGCCATCAGGGTGTGGAAGGCGCCGAGCAGGACCATGAACGGGGTCACGGAGTGGCGTGCGGCCACCTCGCGCAGGCCGGCGAAGAGCTCGGGGGACAGCGCGAAGCCGACCGACGCTCCGGCGAAGTCGGTGACCTCGCCGCGGGGGTGGTCGAGCGGCAGGTCCAGGCCCTCCGGGGCGCCTTCCAGCCGCTCGCGCCAGTACTCCAGTTGCCGGGCGTGCTCCTCGGCGACCGCCGGGCCGCGCTGCCACACGGCGTAGTCGGCGTAGTGCGCGGGCGGCTCCGGCAGCGGCGAGGGCCGGCCGAGGCGGAAGGCCTCGTAGAGGTCCTTGATCTCGGTGAAGATCGTGCCGATCGAGGGACCGTCGACGATGATGTGCTGGGCGTTGACGGCGAGCACGTGGGTGGTGTCGTCCAGGCGCAGGAGCTGCGCGGCGAACAGGCGGTCCCGCGCGAGGTCGAAGTGCGTCGCGAAGTGCCGGTCGAGGTGCCGTTGGACGGCGGTCTCCCGCTCCTCGGCCGACGTGTCGCCGAGGTCCACCCGCTCCAGCTGGATCCGCTCCTCGGGGAGCACCACCTGGACCACGCTCTCATCGGCCTCGTGGAAGCGGGTGCGGAGCACCTCGTGCCGGCGCACGACCTCGTCGAGGGCCTTCACCAGGGCGGGGACGTTCAGGTCCCCCTCGATCCGCAGGACGCTGCCCACGTTGTAACTGGACTGCAGACCGAGGCGGTCGAGGAACCAGAGGCTCTCCTGCCCGTACGACAGCGGCAGGTCGTCCGGCCTCGGCCCGTCGAACAGTCCGGCCTCCTCGGCCGGTTGCGACAGCAGTCGGACGACCTCGTCCTTGTGCGTGCGCAGTTCGGCGATCCCCTCGGGCGTGAGGGCGCCGGTCGGACGGAAGCGCAGGCGCCCGTCCTGGACCCAGAGTTGGATGCCGTCCGCGGTCAGCCGTTCCAGCAGTTCGCGCGCTGCGGTCATAGTCGGCCCAGTCTCCCCTTGTTGTCAGTGGTCAGTGCGGACGGAATTCGAGCGGAAGGGAGGTGAGTCCCCCGAGGATGTAGGAGGCGATGCGTCGTGGTTCTCCGCACACCTCGATGTCCGCCGGTAGCTGGGCCAGTTCCTCCAACATGACCCGGATGGTCAGCCGCGCCAGGTTCGCGCCGATGCAGAAGTGGCCTCCGCCGCCGAAGGCGACGTGGTGGTTGGACTTGCGGTCCAGCAGGAACGAGTCGGGCTGGTCGAAGACCTTCTCGTCCCGGTTGAGGGAGGGGAGCCAGACCGTCACGGCGTCGCCCTCGCGGATCCGCACGCCGTTCAGTTCGGTGTCCCGCTGCGCGGTGCGCAGGATGTGGGTCACCGGGGCGGTCCACCGCAGGAACTCCTCCGCGGCGGTCTTGAGGCGCAGTTCGCCGGCGCGCAGCGCCCGCCACTGCTCCGGGCTCTCCAGGAGCGCCAGCATGCCCGCGCCCACGGCCTGCCGGGTGGTCTCGTTGGCCGCGACGATGACGTTGTCGCAGGTCAGAATGACCTCGTCGTCCGTGATGTCGAGGCCTTCGGCCTGGGCCCGGGTCAGTGCCGACACCAGGTCCCGGCCGGGGTTGCGGCGCTTCTCCTCGATGATCTCGGAATAGTGGCGGAGGATCTCGAAATGCGCCAGCTGAGCCTCCACACCGCCGAGGTCGGTGGAATTCTCGGCCGCTTCGGTGGTCACCTTGGCCAGCATCTCCACGTCATCCATGGAAATGCTGAGGAGTTCCGCGGAAACGGCGAGCGGTATTCGTGCCGCAATGTCCTTGACGAAGTCGCAGCGGCCCGCCTCGACGACGCCCCGCAGTGCGGACCGGACGACGTCCCGGGTGCGTTCCTCCATCACGGCGATGGCCCTGACGGTGAACAGCCCCATGATCGCCCGGCGCAACTGGTCGTGTCGCGGCGGGTCGCTGAGGGCCATCATCTTTCCGGCGCCCGGGTACGGGTCCCGGAAATTGGGTCGGAGGAAAATCCCCTTGGTCGAGGTGAAGCGCTCCCAGTCGGTGAGGACTTCGAGGCCCTCGGCGTGGGTCGTGACGGCCCAGTAGCCGCCGTGTTCACCGTACTCGTGCCAGGAGACGGGACTTTCCTGCCGCAGCCTGCGCCACACCGCGTGCGGGTCGCCGTGGGAGTAGAGAAGCGGATCGGTAAGAGCGGAAATCTCCTGCAGCACAGCCCCTCGAATTCTTCGTCGTTTTTTCTTCTGCCGCCAGCGAGAGAATATCCGGTGTTCGATGGAGCAATCTGTTCAGTCGAACACCGGGGCGATCCGTTGGTATGCGGCCGCTAGAGTGTCCGAGGCCCCCGCACGGCCGGACGCAATAGCGCCGGCAGTCGTCACATCACAACTGAAATGGGTATCGATGGCCGCTCTGCTGATGGACCGCCTACCCAAACTGCTGCACCAGATCGCGTTCCGGCGGTTCTGGACCGCCCAGACGATCTCCTTCCTGGGCGATCAGGTCTCCACCATCGCCCTCCCCCTGACAGCCGTCCTCGCCCTGGACGCGTCCCCCGCCCAGATGGGCTTCCTCGGAGCGCTGGCCTCACTGCCCAATCTGCTCTTCGCCCTGCACACCGGGGGGTTCGTCGACCGGTACGGCCGGCTCAGGAAGCTGATGATCCTCTGCGACGTCGGACGGGCCGTCGCCCTGCTGTCGGTGCCGGTCGCCTACGCGCTGGGCTCCCTGACGCTCCCCCAGCTGTGGCTGGTCGCCTTCGTGACGGGCACGCTGGGCATGCTGTTCAACGTCGCGAGCAACAGCCTGTTCGCCGCGCTGGTGGACCGCGCGGACTACGTCCAGGGCACCTCCCTCACCCGCGGCAGCTTCTCCTTCTCCTGGGTCGCCGGCCCCGGACTGGGCGGCATGCTCGTCCAGCTCGTCTCCGCGCCCGCCGCCCTGGTCGCCGACACGGTGTCCTTCCTCGGCTCGGCGCTGCTGCTGCGGTCCATATCGGTGCGGGAACCGGAGCCCACGAAGAAGACCTCGGACTCGCACATCAAGGACGGCCTGCGCTTCGTGCTCCGGACGTCCGTGCTGAGGGCCAAGTTCCTCTCGGGCGGCCTCCTCAACCTCTTCTACACCGTCTACTTCACGCTGTTCCTGCTCTTCATCTCGCGTGAGCTCGCCCTGACGCCCGGGATGATCGGGGTCGCCCTCGGGCTGGGCGCCATCGGCGCGCTGCTCGGTTCGTTCGTCACCGGCTGGTTCAGCAAGCGCATCGGCATCGGCCTGACGTTCATCGTCGGCTCGGTCGTCTTCCCCGGTGCGCTCGCCCTGGTCCCGTTCGGGACCGAGGACAAGTGGATCGCCTTCGGCCTGGTCGTGGTGGCCGAGCTCCTGTCCGGCATGGGACTGATGCTCTGCGACATCGCCGGCTCCTCGATCCAGCAGGCGCTCACCCCGGACCGCTACCGGTCCCGGGTGCAGGGCGCCTACCTCAGCCTCATCAACGGCGTGCGCACCGCCGGCGCGCTCGTCGCCGGTGCGCTCGGCACCTGGATCGGCCTGCGCCCGGCGCTCTGGCTGGCAGTCATCGGCGGCGTGCTGAGCGTCCTGCCGCTGCTGTGGGTGCCCGTGGCCCGGATGCGCACGCTGCCCGACCAGGCCGAGTGACCGACCGCTCCTGACCCCAGGACCAACGAACGACGGATGGGACCTCATGTCATTCCTCGCCCACCAGTTGATCGGTGAGGCCCGGCGCCGCCAGGTGCGGCTCTGGGTGGACTCCACCGGCGAGCTCCGGTTCGCGGGACCGGCGGCGACCCTGGACGAACGGTTCGTCGCGCTGCTGCGCGCACAGGCGGGACCGATCACCGCCAAGATCGGCCAGGACGCCCCGGACCGCTGGCTGAAGCCCCTCACCGAGGGCGACGGCGATCTCCTGCTCTACCTGATCCCGGCCGCCGGGGCCGGACCGGGGGCCTACCGGGCCTGGACCTCCGCCGCTCCGGCGGGCCTGCGCATCGAGGCGGTGCTCACCCCCGGGCGTGAAGAACGCTTCGGCGAGGCCCCGTTCACCGACGTCGCCGCGCTGGCCGACCGGATCGCCGAACAGATCCTGCGGCACGCCGACCGCCCCTTCGGGATCTTCGGGCACAGCACCGGCGCCCTGGTCGCCCGCGAGGTCACCCGGCGCCTGTCCGGCTCGACCTCCGACCAGCTGGCGCTGTTCGTCGCCGGGGCGCTCCCGCCCCACCTGGTGAGCGGGCCGTCGCACGAACCGACGGACGACGAGCTGCTCGCCCACCTGAACGCGTGGCAGGGCACGCCGGCCGAACTCCTGGCGGACACCGAGTTCCTGCGGACGTTCCTGCCCACCCTGCGCGCGGACCTGCGGCTGTTCGCCTCGTGCCACCGCGAGGTCTCCCCGGCCGAGCGCGTCGACGTGCCGGTGACGGCACTCGGCGGGCTCCACGACGAGACGGCACCCGAGGGGCACTGCGAGGCGTGGCACCCGTGGGCCGCGGGGGCGTTCCGCACCCGCATGGTGGAAGGCGGCCACTTCTTCCCCGTCACCGCCGCCCGCGAGGTGCTCGACGAGGTCGTTCGCGAGCTCGGCCACCGGCGGGCGGAGCCGACCCGGACCTGACGGGGTTCGGCACACGGTACGGAAAGGGCCGGGGGCCACGGCTGGACGCCGTGGCCCCCGGCCCTTGCGCGTGGGGGTCGTGCCGAGCGCCCCAAGCCCGTGCCCGGCGCCGGCCCGGACACCACCGGCGGGTGGACGCCGACCCGGCCGCTGACGGCCGAACGGCGCTGGGCCCCCGCTCGCCGGGCTGTTCGCGATGCCGGTGCGGATCACCCGGTGTGGATCACGCCGACGCGGGCTCCGTGCGCGGGGGAAGGCCCGGTCGTCGCCTACCGCGGACCCGCCGCGGCTTCCAGGGCCCGGACCAGGTCGGCGGCCAGGGCCTCAGCCGTCCCCGGGTCGAAGACGTCCGTGGCGTATTCGAGCGTTCCCACGACACCCGCGGGCTCCCCGGCGGGCGTGAACCGCTCGACCATCTTGAAGCAGAGGTCGAACTTGGCCACGCCGAGCTCCACCGGCTCGAACGCGGCCGTCAGCCCCGTCAACCGAGGCGGCTCGGTCTCCTCGACCTGGAACGCCAGCATCACCTGGGCCAGCGGGTGGCAGGACAGCGAGCGGGCCGGGTTGACCAGTTCGACGACGTGCTCGAAGGGCACGTCCTGGTGCGCGAACGCCGCGATGTCGCAGTCCCGCACCCGGTCCAGCAGGGCGGCGAAGTCGGGCTCCCCCGAAGCATCGACACGCAGGACCAGCGTCCTGACGAAGAAGCCCACCAGGTCGTCCAGGACGGGGGCGCCGCGGTCGGACACCACCGCGGCGACCACGATGTCGTCGCCCGCGCCCCGGTCCGCCAACACCGCGGCCAGGGCCGCGTGGACGACCGCGAAGGTCGTGGCCCGCCGGCTCCGGGCGAGGGCGCGGATCCCGCGGTGCGCGTCCGGCCCCACGGCGAGGGACACCGCGGCTCCGGCGCCCGTACGGAGCGCGGGCCGCTCGCGGTCCAGCGGCAGCGGGATCGCGGGCGGCAGAGCCGCCAGCCGCGCCTCCCAGTACCGGTACTGCTTGCGCAGCACGTCGGGCATGCCGTTCCCGGAGTCCGCGAAGAGGTCGCGCTGCCAGACCGCGTAGTCCGCGTACTGCACGGGCAGCGGCTCCCAGCCGGGCGCACCACCGCCGGCGCGGGCGCCGTACGCGGCGGCGAGGTCACGCAGGAACGGCTGGAGCGAGACACCGTCACAGGCGATGTGGTGCATGACGACGAGCAGGACGTACTCGTCCCCGCCGAGGCGGAACAGGGTGCTGCGGACCGGCAGGTCGGCGACGAGGTCGAACGGCTCGCGGGCCGCGGCCAGCACCGCGGCTTCGAGCTCGGCCGGTGTCACCGTCACGTCCGCGAACGGCGGGACGGCGTCCGGCCCGGTCAGCACCCGCTGTTCGATCCCGGCGTCCGCCATCGTCAGCACCGTGCGCAGGACGTGGTGCCGCTCGACCACGTCGGCCATCGCCGAGCGCAGCGCCGGCACGTCGAGGCTTCCGGTCAGACGCAGGGCCAGCGGCTCGTTGTAGCGGGGGCCGGGACCTTCCAACTGGTCCAGGACCCACAGGCTCTGCTGGGCGAAGGAGGCCGGCGCCGGACCGTCGTCGCCGCGCGGGACCACTGGCGGCCGGGCCGGTTCCACCAGCGAGAGCAGGGCTGCCAGTTCGACCACCGACGGGTTGCCCAGGACGTCGCCGAGGCCGAGTTCGACCTGGAACTCCTTGCGGACGCGTACGGCGAGCTCGGCCGCCGTCAGGGAGTGGCCGCCGAGGTCGTAGAGGCTGTCCCGGATTCCGACCGACGGCGTGCCGAGCACGTCGGCGAAGATCCGTGCGAGCCGGCGTTCGACCTCGGTGCGGGGCGGGTCCGTGTCCGCCGTACCGGCTGGGGCGGGAGCGGGCAGGGCCCGCCGGTCCACCTTGCCGTTGGAGTTGAGCGGGAACGCCGGGACCACGGTGAAGGAGGCCGGAACCATCGCGGGCGGCAGCGAGCGGCGCAGCTCCGCACGGGTCGCGGCCCCGAGGCTGCCGGGGTCGACCCCCGGTGCGGGCAGGAGGTAGGCGTCGATCCGCCGGTCGACGCCCTCCCCCGCGGTGACCAGGACGACGTCCCGCACTCCGGGGGCCGCGCGAAGAGCCGCCTCGACCTCTCCGAGTTCGATGCGCATGCCACGGATCTTGATCTGGTTGTCGGTCCGGCCGAGGTATTCGAGGAGGCCGTCCGCCCGTCGGCGCACCAGGTCGCCGGTCCGGTACATCCGGGACCCGGGCGGACCGTACGGGTCGGGCAGGAAGCGCTCCGCGGTCAGGGCCGGACGGCCGGAGTAGCCGCGGGCCAGGCAGACCCCGGAAGCGTACAACTCCCCCGCGGCGCCCGGGGGAACGAGCCGGAGGGCATCGTCCAGCACATAGACCGAGGTGTTCCAGACCGGCGCGCCGACCGGGGCCGACGCGGGCCAGGCGTCCACGTCCGCGGGCAGCACGTACGAAGTGACGGCGTGCGTCTCGGTGGGACCGTAGTGGTTGTGGAGGCGCCGGCCGGGCACGGCGCGGAAGAACCCCCTGAGCGTCTCGCTGAGGACGAGCGCCTCACCGGCCTGCGCCACATGGGCCAGGGCGGGCAGGGCCCGCCCCTGCTCCGACGCCGCTTGGAGGAGCAGTTCGATCACCACGTTGGGGGCGAACAGGTCGGTGACGCCGTGCTCCTCCAACCAGGGCGCGAAGTCCTGCGGGCTGCGCCGCACCTCTTCCGGGACGATCGCGAGCGTCGCGCCCGACAGCAGGGCGGACAGCATCTCCTGGACGGAGATGTCGAAGCTCACGGAGGTGAACTGGACGGTGACCCGGCCGGGTCCGCTGGGCAGCTCGTCGAGGTGCCAGGCCATCAGATTGAGGACGGCCTCCTGGGTCATCAGGACGCCCTTGGGCCGGCCCGTCGAACCGGAGGTGTAGAGCAGGTAGACCGGCGTCCCCGGCCCCACCGGCGCGGTCAGCTCCGGGTCGGACAGATCGGCCGGGGACTGTGCGGCGCAGGCGGAGAGGTCCGGGTCGAGCACCAGGACCGCCGGGCCCGCGGCCGGTACGAGTTCGGCGCCGGCCGCGTCCACGACCGCCACGACCGGGGCCGCGTCCTCCAGCATCAGGGCCACCCGCTCGGGGGGCAGTTCGGGGTCGACGGGCAGGTAGGTGGCTCCGGTCTTCAGCACCGCGAGGAAGGCCGTCACCGACAGCTCCGAGCGCGGCAGCACGACGGCCACCACGCGCTCGGGGCCCGCTCCCGCCGACACGAGTGCCCGCGCGAGGCGATTCGCCCGCGTGTTGATCTCGCCGTAGGTCAACCGCCTGGGGCCGTCGACCACGGCGACGGCCTCCGCGTGGAGAGCCGCCTGCCGCTCGAACCACCTCGCCAGCGGGCCCTGCGGAGGAACGCCGCGGGGCCCGGTGCCGATCAGTGCGGCGACCTCGCCGGGCAGCAGGCAGTCGATCGTGTCGAGCGTGGCGGCGGGTTCGCGCACGGCCTGGGCGAGCACCGACACGAAGCGGTCGCACAGGAGCTGGGCGTCGTCCTCGTCGAGGGCGGCGACGGGCCGGGTGAGCCGCACGAGCGGGCCCTCACCCGGCTCCCGGCCTTCGGTCTCGAAGGAGAACCACAGCGCCGCCGTTCCGGGGATGTGCACGGGAGGAGCGCAGTCCACCGCCACACCGACCTGGAACAGCGGCACGCCGGGAGCGTCCCGGGCGGCATTGACGGCTTCCGTGAGGTCCTCGAACGGGATGCCGTCCTGTCCGGCGGCGTTCCGCTCCTGCGATCGGACCGCCGCCACGAGCGATCGGAAGTCCGTCCCGGCGGAGCCCGCGATGCGCAGCACCCGGGCTCCCGGCGCCGTGTCCGGCGACGCGGCCCCGAGCGGAAGGTCCCCTCCGGCCCGCATCAGGACGAGCAGTGCGGCGACACCGGCCGTCAGCACTGTCGACACGCCGGTGTCCGTGTCCTCGGCGAGGCGGGACAGGGCCTCGCCGAGGGCGGCGTCCAGCGGGCGCTCGGCCGTGGCCGTCTGCGCCGGGCCGGGGTCACCGGCCCGGCGCAGACCCGGAATCTCGATCCCTTCCGGGAGGTCGGCCAACACGTCACACCAGTACTGCAATTGACTCGGCGGGGTCGCCATGGGGTCTTCCCTCGTTCCGGGCCGCGGCACCGCGCCGCGGCCGTGATTGGGCTGCGAAAGGGTGGCTGCGGTCCGGCGGGGGGACCGGCTCAGCTGACGAGCACGGCCTTCATGACGGTGCCCGCGGCCATGTCCTCCAGGGCTCGACCGTGCTCCTCAAGGGCGTAACTGGTGACCAGCCGCGCCAGGTCGAACCGCCGCACCAGTGCGGGCAGCAGCGCGACGTACTCCACCAGGTGGGCCCCGGTGAACGCCCAGGACCCCACCACGTCGAGCTGACGCAGGACGATCTGGTGCGGGTTGATGGTCGCGTCCCCGCTGTCGGTGTACTGGCCGACCACCAGGTAGGAGCCACCGCGCCGGGCCAGCCGCAGTCCCTGGTCGATCGCGCCCGGAACGCCGGTGGCCTCGATGACCAGGTCCGCACCGCGGCCGCCGGTCAGCTCGACGACCTCGGCGAGGGCGGCGGCGCGGTCCTCCCGCTCCACCACGTTGACGTGGTGGTCGCCGATGCCGGCCGCGGCGGCCGCGGCCAGCCGCTGCTCGGGCCCGCCGGCGAGGATCACCCGCCCGGCCCCGGAGAGCTGGGCGAGCGCCGCCGCGGCCAGGCCGACCGGGCCGCTGCCCTGGACCACGACGGTCTCCCCGACCCTGACCGGGCGACGCTCGAACAAGGCGTGCACCATGGTCGGACCGGCACAGGCGAAGGCCATCGCGGCCACCGGGTCGACCCCGTCGGGGACCTTCACGACCGTGGTGCCGGGCCGCAGGCAGATGTACTGCGCCCACGATCCGGACAGGCCCGGTTCCTGGTCCGTCGGCCGGTTGACGCCGTAGGTGCGGCGGTTCTCGCACAGCGTGGGTTCGCGGTGGATGCGGCACGGCACGCAGACCCCGCAGGCGATCGAGGAGGCCCACATCACCGTGTCGCCGACCCGCAGGGGCGTGCCGTTGACGTCCTCCGTGGCCCCGGTGCCGAGCTCGTGCACCGTTCCGAGCCCCTCGTGCCCCAGGACGAGGGGCGTGGGCACATCGAGGTGCCCCTGCTGGAGGTGGAGGTCCGTGCCGCACACGCCGCCGTAGCGGCTCGCGACGATCATCCCGCCCTCCGGTGCCGGCGGGACCGGGAATTCCCGCAGCTCCAGCGGCCGGCCGAACTCCGTCAGCACGACGGCGCGTCCGATGCTCATGCCATGACCTCCATGACCGGAAGGATCTCCTGATCGGTCGTCCGCAACGGGGCGGTGTCGCGTCCGACGACGTACTCGGGGCGGGGCACGGCCGGGTGGGGCACGTTGGTGACGTCGTTGTACGTCACGATCAGCAGGCGCCGCGGGTAGGGCGCCATGTTCGGCGCCGAGCCGTGCACGATCTCGGGGTCGAAAAGGACGACCGTGCCCGCGGCCCCCTTCGCGCTCACCAGGCCGTGGCGGTCGACGAGACCGGTCATGTCGGCCGGGGTGAGGGCGATGTCCTCCGGGTCGACGTGCTGCTCGGAGGCGGCCGGGCCCCCGGCCGGGGTCTTCTTGACGAGTCCGTCGCGGTGCGACCCCGGGCAGAAGATCACCGGCCCGTTGAACTCGTTGACCTCGTCGAGGAAGACGCCCACGTTGACGAGCTTCGGCTGCTCCAGCCCGTCGGCCATCTGCCAGGCCGCGAAGTCCTGGTGCCACGACCAGCCCGCTCCGGAGAACGGCGGCTTGGCGTTGATCTTGAACTGGTAGATGTACGCCTCGCCGCCGAGGAGCTGGCGCACCGGGTCGAGGACTCTCGGCGAGCGGATCAGGCCGGCGAACTCGGGCTGGCGCACGTGCGAGGCGTAGACGGCCCTGACCTCACCCCCGTCGCTTTCGAGGACGCGCTGCTCTCCGGGTACCAGGGCGTCCCGGCGGAACGCCTCCTGGAGGGCTTCCGTCTCCTCGGCGCTGAACAGCTGGTCGAGAATCAGGAAGCCCTGGGTGCGGAACTGCCGCACCTGCTCTTGGCTCAGTTGCATGTGATCACTCCGCTCACGGGTGGTGGTGTCAGGACCAGACCTGGAGCGGGCCGCGTCCGGTCACGCCCAGGAAGAACGAGAGGCTGACCCGACGGCCCTCACCGGAGATCCCGTTGACCGCGTGGAGGTTGCGGGAATCGAAGATCACCACATCGCCGGCCTCCGGGCGCACGACCGCCACCGGCTCCTCCGCGACAACCTGCTCGTCGTACCCGTAGCCGTCCCGGTACGGCTCGTCGGTGGGCTTCCACCGGCGGCGGTACACCCGGGTCTCGCCGCCCTGCTCGGGCATGGAGAGGTACCAGTTGAGCGTCAGGAAACTGGCCGGGGTCTCGTCGAGGACGCCCGGGAACTCCCGCACGATCTCGTCGAAGTGCAGCTTCGCGCCGTTGTGGATCTCTCGGATCATCCCGGAGAACAGCTCACGGCCCTTGGACCGCGCCGGCTCGACGCCGTCGCCCCACGCCCGGCCGATCCGCTCGACCGCCAGGTCCATCGGATCGGTTCCCCGGTACAGCTTGCCGCGCAGGCGGCGGGCGTCGGCGGCGACGTCCCAGTAGTCGTCGGTCAGCGTGTGGGCGCCGTAGAAGTCGTAAGCGGCAGGGCCGATCTTGGCGATGGGCGGGAAGATCAGGTTCTCGTCGTAGGCGCCGAACTCACGGTGGTCCAGCCCCTCCATGATCTCGGCGCACTCCTCCGGCGAACCGAATCCGCGCACCCGCACCGCGCCGAGGACTCCGACCGCCAGCCGCAGGATGTGGTCCCGGGTCAGTTCGTCCACGGTCTCGGTGTCGAAGAGCGTGAAGATCGGAGACGCGTTCGTGCTGACGTCCAGCAGTTCAGCCATGGTTCACCTGCATGAAGGTCCGCAGGCTCAACGGACGCATGTCCGTCCACAGCTCCTCGATCCGGTTCAGGCACACGTCCTTCGCGGCGGCATCGCCGACGGCCTGCCAGCCGTTCGGCAGCTCCCGGTCGGCGCGCCAGATCGAGTACTGCTCCTCGTCATTGCGCACCACGAGGTACCGCTCCGCGTTTGCTGTCATGTCACTCATGGGTGCCTCCAAGGGAAAGGGGGGAGAGGGAGCGCGCCGTCAGGTCGCGCGGGTCGTCCTCGGTGATCAGGCTGATCCCGACCGCGTACTCGATGAAGTCCCGCTCGCCGCTCTCGCTCGCGCGGGCCAGGGCCACCGCCGCGTGCCTGCGGTCGGTCTCGTCGCGGTCCTGGGAGAGCTTGAACCGGCCCACGAGTTCGTCGATCTCGATCTCGAAGCCGATGATGCCGCCGATGATCCGGTCGATGCGGGGGTCGTCGGCACGCAGCCTGTTGTCGGACTCGGAGTGTTCCGCGATCCCGATCAGGCCGCGGATCAGTGCGTCCCGGTCCTCGATCATCCGCACCCGGCCGCGGACGTGGACGGACATGGAGTTCCAGGTCGGCAGCGGGTCGCTCTCGAAGACCGACGGCGGCATGTAGGAGTTCGGGCCGTGGAAGACCGCGAGCATGCGCCGCCCGTCGACGAGGTCCGCGTGCGCGTTCGCCCGGTCCAGATGACCGAAGAGCACGCCCTTGTCGCCGCGGGAGCGGTCGAGGATCAACGGGAGATGGGTGACGAGCGGCTCGTCCGCCGAGCGCGCCGAGACGAGCGTGGCGAAGCGGAAGCGCTCCATCAGGGCGTAGAGCTTGTCGGAGTCGTGCTCCAGGTACCAGGCCGGCGGGTAGTGCGCCGCGGAAGTGAAGGCGGCACCGGTGGTGGCGGCCGCCTCGGCGGACGACGACATCACCGGGCATCCGCCGATCCGGGCGGCGGGGCTCCCCGCGGCAAGGTCGTCCGCGATCTCCTTGGAGCGGAACGGGAGCAGCGACAGCAGCGTGTCGCCGAAGCCGAACTGCCCCTCCCCGAAGCCCTGGAGGTAGAGCCCGGCCCGCAGCTCGGGGGCCGTGCGGGCCCGGTAGCTGCGCTGGAGCGAGACCCCGCCGGTCCCCTGCTCGTCGACGAGCAGGGGCAGGACGTCCGCGAACATCTCAGGGTCGAGCGACCGGTCGTAGCCGGTGGCCAGCACGACCCCGTCGCACGGCAGGACCACGTCCGCCTGGTGCTCCAGGCCGTCGACCGTCGCGACCAGAGCGTCCCCGTCCTGGCGGACGTCGGAGAGCCGGCCGAAGCCGTGGATGTGCAGCCGACGGCGCCCCTTGACCTGATCGAGGTAGTCGGTGTTGAAGAGCCGGTCGAGGAGGTCCTCGCGGACCACCCCGTAGTTGGCGTCGCGCAGCTGGGCCGCGACGACCGTCCGGTGCTCCGGCGCCAGGTGGTAGAACGCGTCGGAGCTGCCGGCGTAGAACTGCTCGTTCACGAAGGGGCTGTTGTCCGTCGGCTGGAGCGTGTAGCCGGAGACGACGATGTGGACCTCGGCCCGGTCATAGTGCCCGAGGAGGTACTCGGCGATCTCTCCCGCGCTCTGGCCGCCGCCCACCACCACGAAGCGGTGCGGGGCGTCGCGGTCCGGGAACTGCGACGGGAAGCGGGTCAGGAACTCGCTGGAGTGCACCACGGACCGCAGCCCGGCGACACCCTGCGGCCCGCTCGGCCGGCCGCCGCCCGCGTGGACGACGTTCCTCGCATAGAACTCCGTACGCCGCCCGGTGGCGACGTCCTCGGTCTCGACCCGGAAGAGCGAGAGGGTGTCGTCGCCCGGCGCCGTCACCGGCGTCACCCGGTTCACCTGCGTGCCGAACCGGACCTGGTCGGTGAAGTCGCCGGCGACCCACTTCAGGTAGTCGTCGTACTCGATCCGCGTGGGGCGGAACTCGTTGAGGTTGACGAACCGCTCCAGGCGACCCTTTTCCTTGGTGTACTGGAGGAACGAGTAGGCACTGGCCGGGTTCCGCAGGGACACCAGGTCCTTCAGGAATGAGATCTGCATCCGCGCCCCGTCGATGAGCATTCCGGGATGCCAGGCGACGCCGTCACGGCGCTCGACGAAGAGACCGGAAAGCGGAATCTTCTCTTCGCGCACGCAGACCGCGAGAGCCAGGTTCGAGGGGCCGAACCCGATACCGAGGAAGTCGTACGGGTTCTCCGCACTGCTCCCCACCGTGTCCGCACCTCGACGCGGTGCCGTGGCTTCGCTACTCACGACTTCTCCTCCAGAATATTACGCTCGCACACGGGACGTTTTCCCGATGATGCCAGCACCGACACGGCCGCGTGATCGACTGCACTGCACGGTCGAACGCCGCGGGCACTGGTGGGACGTTCAGACACCGAGCCGGCTCTTGATCTCGGCGAAATACGGAATGTGCCGGTAGTCACGGGACTCCGGATCGTAGTCGGTGTACCGGTTGGTGAAGTCCAGCAGGCGCTGCTTCACGTCCTCCACCGGATCCGTGTGAATCCCCGATTCGATCCCCTCGATCTCCGAGAGGAATTCACGGAGCACTTCCGGCAGTTTCGACGAGAGCTCGATGCGCCCGCCGGCGAGACCGATCCCGCCATTGCCCTCCAGGTAGTTGAAGAGCAGCTGGGAGGCGACCGCGTCGTAGTTCGGCCGCGGGATCCCCTCCACCGCGTAGCGCAGCAGGCGCTCCGCGAGGATGAACTCGTACGCGGCCATGGCCTCCTGGCGCGGCAGTTGGGTGTCGTGCAGACAGGCGAGCATGCCGGACACGTCGACCCGCAGCTCCTCCAGTCCGGCCAGCGGCTTCGCCTTCTTCGTCGGGAGGAAGTCGGGGATGGGCATGTCGCCGTGGCGGTGGTGGTACTCGTGCAGCCGCACCCACCACGACGAGGCCTGCTCGATCTTCCGGTCCGGAGCGCCCTGGATCATCGGGAAACTCCCCGGGGCCATCACCTCGTCGATGAGGAGCCGGGTGACGCGGTTGTGGCGCTCAAGGAACTTGTCGATGAAGTAGAAGATCAGGTCGTCCGGCTGCTGGATGCCGTCGATGTGGTTCTCCGGAAAGAGCGCCACCACGACCCGGGAATCGAACCCGGAGGTCTTTCCGGTGATGTTGACCGGCATCGTGTTGCTCGCGTACCGCTCGGCCAGGTAGGGATCCGTCGGCAGCGTCTCGTAGGTGAGGAGGTCGAGGTTCAGCCGCGGGAAGTAGGACGCGTCGAAGAGCGAGAATATATGGTTGTCCCGCTGGTTGTTGATGTGCGCCTTGGTGGCCTCCAGCCGAGCTCCCGGCTTGAATACGTCCAGGTCCTCCAGGAATGCCTGGACCGCCGGCACCCGGCGCAGCGAGCGCGAGGACCCGAGCTTTCGGGAAAGCTCCTTCAGTTCGATCTCGTCGCGCAGGAGGTGACGTTCGGGGAGGGTGGCCCGAATTTCCTCCACCTCGGCGAAAACGTCGTTCATGTCAGCCACTGAAAACCCTTCCGGTAGTGGACCCGGCGGACTGCGGAAATGACCGCGGGGAGATTGGCAACGGCACCACGGACAATGAGTGTGCGGAGCCGTCTTCAGACGTCGGCGCGCGTCCGGTCCTCCAGGGCGGTGGCGAAGTCGAGCCAGGCATAGGCGTATTCGCGGGCGAGCGTCGCCACCGGGTCGATGTTGTGGGAGGGGATCCGGTCGGCGATGTCGGGGCACTCGGCCACTCCGCGGCGGCACCCGTCCAGCCAGCGGATCAGCCGGCGGCCGATGCTGTTGTAGCGCAGCGACGGATCCCTGGTGAGGGTCTCGATGATCGCCGCGGGGTCGGCGGGTACGTCTCGCTCCGGTTCGGGCCGCGGCCGCGCGGGGACCACCCGCTCGGGCTCGACGGCCTCCGCCGCCTGGCTGCACCGCCGCCGCGGCACCGGCTCCTCGCCTGCCTGGACGCGCTTGCGCACGTCGTGGACGGTCGACGGGGAGACTCCGACCCGCTGGGCTATGTCACGGATGGACGCCGTCGGATCGGTCATGAGCAACTCGTACGCCTTCATCCGGCCGCTCGAACCGTCGATCGGCCGCGCACGCCCGTCCTTCCCGACGCGCACTCCCGCAGCGCCGACCTCGGAGTGCAGCTGCCCCCGGATGCGTCCGATCGTTCCGGCCGACAGGCCGGTCAGGGACGCGATCATCCGGTTCGACCAGTGGGGATGCGACGCCACGAGCCGCGCCGCGGCGGCCGTGCGGTCGCTCCGCGAGAGGAGCAGCCCGCGGCCCTGCACGGTGTTCAGCCGCACGGCCAGCACGAAGGCCTCGTCGGCCGTGCCCTCGAACATCGTGGCGGTGATTTCCCGCCGACCACCGAGGACGGCGGCGCGCACACGGTGGTGCCCGTCGACGATCCGCATCGTCCGGCTGTGCACGACGACCGGAGGCAGGGCGTCCCCGGCAGCCGCGAGCACCCGGCAGTACGAGTCGTCCAGCTGGCCCTGACGCGGCGACTCTCCGAGGCGCAGCAGGTCGACGGGGACGGAGACCGTCGGCGCGTCGCCCGGGTCCGGGGCGCAAACGGTCAGCGAGTTCAGCGAATTGAGGGAGTTCACGTTTTCCTCCGGTCGAGTCCCACTGCGGTGCCGAGGCCTGCGCGGGAGGGGGAGCCGTCCGTCCGCGGCGGTCAGCGGGCGGCGGCGGGCACGGCGCAGGAATCGATGGACCAACCGGCCAGGAAGGGCACGACCATCAGCAAGCGCCAACAAAGGGCCAGGGCCGACGCGGCCGCCTTGGTCTCGTCCTCGCCACAGGTGAACAGAACCGCGGAGAACCGACCGGCGGTGCAGGCGATCCGCACGTGTTCCAGGCCGTCGTCCTTCTCCGCGTGCGCCCAGAAGGCGTCGGCTAACGACTGGCTGTTGATCCAGGTCTCCGCCTTGCCGGCCGGAGCCTTGACGGCAACGACGACCGCGTACATGAAGGCGCTCGGCGTATCAGCCGGCTGTCAGGCCCAGCCGAAGCCGTCGAGCGTGCTCGGCGCACCCGCGACGAGCTGCGCCGACGGCTCGGTCGTGGCAACGGCGGCGGCGCGGGTGTCGTCACCGGTTCCGACCGTGGCCGGAAGGCTCAGCAGGGTCCCCAGGAGAGCGGCGACGAACATGGGGGCGGCAACGAATCGGGCGATTCTCACAGGTGTTCCTTCCGAGAACGGGATCGGGGTTTGCGCGGCCGGCCGGAGGTTCGATGCGCCGTCCTGATGCCGCCGGAAGGAATACTGGCTTCCGGATCGCGCCGCTGTCAGTACCTTCGGACTTGCATGAACCGGCCAGGCCGGATGTGACCTCGGCAGGCGCGGCCGGTCCACCCCGCTGATCTCTGGTTTGGCAGGTTGTGACCACCCCCGGGCAGGCAGCATCGTGCCACCGGGTCCGCACCACGACCCGGCCGAGCCCCGCGAAGGGACGGCCGAGCCGGCCGCCCTGGCTTTGCCACCCAGGAGCTCGGCCCGACCGGCGACGGCACTGAAGCCCATCGCCGAGCATCAGGACCGTTTCCGGGCCTCCCCCCCTGCCTCCACCATTCCCGCCGACCACATACCCCCATGGCCGGTGATCGCCCCGTCCCGGCCCGGGCCGCTGGGCGGGACAGCGTGACGAAGGTCCCATCCAGGTGCGTTTCCGCAGGTAGCAGCTACTATTCCCTCGCAGACCCCGCCCTGGCCGAGATCTCGGCGCTCCATCTCCACAACCATGCGCACGGCACAGGGCGGCACGCACAACCTCCGCGGAAGGAATTACTGGTGCTGACGGCGCTAGGGCTGGAATCGAACGTCGAAGCGGTCTACCGACTGCTGCTCGCCCAGCCGGCCTGGGGGTTGTCACAGATCGCGGAACACCTGAACCTGCCGGAACGAGCGGTGCGCGACGCCCTCGACGACCTTTCCGACCTCCGCCTCCTCCATCCCGCCTCCGGCGAGGGGCAGTTCCTCACGGTGAGTCCCGAGATCGGGCTCGGCCTGCTGTTGAACAAGATGGCCCTGGACGTCGGCGCCAAGCAGCGCCAGCTCGACACCGCGCGATCCTCCGTGACCGCGCTGATCAGCCAGTTCGGCCGTCAGAGCCACGCCCCCGAGGTCGTGCAGCAATTGTTCGGCCTGGACGCCGTACGCCTCCGGCTCCAGCAACTCGCCGAGACCGCGCACACGGAATGCCTGTCCTTCTTCCCCGGCGGCGCCCAGCGCCCCGAAGCCCTGGAATCGAGCAAGCCCCTCGACCAGCTGGCGCTGGAACGCGGCGTCACCCTGCGCACCATGTACCAGGACAGCTTCCGGAACGACCCGGCGACCCACGAGTACGTCCGCTGGCTCGCGACGCTGGGCGGAGAGTCCAGGACCGCGCCGAGCCTTCCCATGCTGATGGTCATCGTCGACCGTGAGGTCGCGCTGGTTCCGATCGACCCTGCGGACGGACAGCAGGGAGCTCTGGAGGTTCGCAGCCGAGGCGTGGTGGAAGCCCTGCACGCGCTCTTCTCCCAGTACTGGGACAGCGGCATGCCCTGGCACGAGCACGACGGACCCGACGCGGTCGGACTCTCGCGCCGCGACCGCGAGCTCCTGTACCTCTTGGCGAGCGGCAACACGGACGAGGCCATCGGCAAGAAGCTCGGAGTGTCGCTCCGTACGGTTCGGCGCACGGTCTCCAGTCTGATGGTGCGTCTCGACGCCCGCAGCCGCTTCGAGGCAGGCGTGCTGGCGGCCCGTGCGGGCTGGTTGTCCTGAGGCCGCCGACGGCCGGCCGCTGCCGCAGGCCCCCTCGACCTGCGGCCCTGGCGGCAGCGGGCCGTTTCGCCCGCCCCTCAAGGACAACGTCGGCCACCCGACACCCGTTCAAAGGCTCCGTCGCGACCAGCCATGGCCCCCAGGGCTCCCACCCGGCCTCCGCCGGCCGCCGCGGTCCGTCCCGCGTTGCCGCTGACCGGACGGGGTGGCCCGGACGGATCAAGGCCGACTACCCCCCCGGATACGGATGGCGATCTTCCGCACGGTGTGTCGTCTTGAATGGGTGACCGCGTGGTCGACCTCGCCGGCCTGGACCTCTGGCTCCGCCGGGAGCCGGGTCCGGGGTGCTACGCGACGCGCTTGGGGGCCCGGCGGCGGGCGGAGCCCTGGTTCTCCCGGTTGGAGGTGGCGCGCGTGTCGCCGACGGTGCGGGTGGGACGGCCGCGCCGGCCGCGGTTCGCGGCGGGGTTGCGGCGCGGCCGTTCGACGACGGGGTCGGGGATCACGGTGGGGATTCCGGTGGGCACGCGGGCGCCGGTGATCCGGGCCAGTTCCTCGTCACCGGCGCTGACCTTGGTGGTGACCGGAGTGATGGCGGCCGTGGCCATCATGCGGGCCATCGCGCGGCGCTGGTTGGGCAGCACCAGGGTGACGACGGTGCCGGACTCGCCGGCCCGGGCGGTGCGGCCGCCGCGGTGCAGGTAGTCCTTGTGGTCGGCCGGCGGGTCCAGGTTGACGACCAGGTCGAGCCCGTCGACGTGGATGCCCCGGGCGGCGACGTTCGTGGCGATCAGCGCGGTGACCTGGCCCGTGCGGAACTGTTCCAGGGTGCGGGTGCGCTGGGGCTGGGACTTGCCGCCGTGCAGGGCGGCGGCCTTCACCCCGCTGGCGAGCAGGTCCCGCACCAGGCGGTCCGCGCCGTCCTTGGTGTCGGTGAACATGATCACCCCGCCGTCGCGGGACGCGATGTGGGCGATGGTGGCGTTCTTGTCGAAGTTCTGCACGTGCAGGACGTGGTGCTCCATGGTGCTGACCGCCCCGGCGGAGGGGTCCACCGAGTGGGTGACCGGGTCCTTGAGGAAGCGGCGGACCAGGCGGTCGACATTGCGGTCCAGGGTGGCGGAGAACAGCATCGTCTGGCAGCCTTCGGCGACCTGGTCGAGGAGTTCGGTGACCTGGGGCAGGAAGCCCATGTCGGCCATCTGGTCGGCCTCGTCGAGGACGGTGACGGCGACCTCGTCCAGTCGGCAGTCACCGCGCTGGATCAGGTCCTTGAGGCGGCCCGGGGTGGCGATCACGACCTCCGCCCCGCGGTTCAGCATCCAGGCCTGGCGGCTCATCGACGTCCCGCCCACCACGGTCGCCAGGCGCAGGCGCACCGCGTGGGCGAAGGGGGTGAGGGCGTCGGTGACCTGCTGTGCGAGTTCACGGGTGGGGACCAGCACCAGGGCGAGCGGGCGGTGCGGCTCGGCCCTGCGCCCGGTGGTGCGGGCCAGCACGGCGAGGCCGAAGGCGATGGTCTTGCCCGAGCCGGTGCGGCCTCGTCCCAGGACGTCGCGACCGGCGAGCGAGTTGGGCAGTGTCGCGGCCTGGATGGGGAACGGCGTGGTGACGCCCTGGCGGGTCAGCACCGACAGCAGCGCCTTGGGCATGTCCAGTTCGTCGAAGGACTCGACGGCCGGCAACGCCGCGGTGGTGCTCACCGGCATCGCGAACTCTCCCGCCGGGGACGATCCCGAACGGGCGCTCCGTCCGGAGGAGCGCCGGCCACCGGCGGGCCGGCCGCCGTAGAAGGAGCCACCACCGGAGCGGGAGCCGGCGGAAGAGCGGGAGCCGGCGTTGTGGTGGGAGGAGCGACTGGAGTGGTTCATGCGGGAGACCTTCCTCGGGGCGGCACGTCACGAGGAAGGCTCCGCGGCACAGGGCAGCGCGGGGACCACAAAGGAACGGGCCGAAAGTGTGACGGGTGGGGCGTGGACGGTGAAACCGTGCGGCACGTCACCTACGGTCGGCGCTCACCGCGCGGAGCGGGAGCGAGGAACCTCGAAGCCGTGCGATGTCACGGCAGGGCGCCGATCCGGACGCGGCGCTGTGCGTCTCGCGTGGGGATGGCCGCCGGTGGCGAAGCCAGGGGCCGGAAACGGCCGGGAGATGCGCCGTGGCGCAATGCCGAGGGGCCCGCACCAGGCATGTGTGCGTGGTGCGGGCCCCTCGCTGCTAGGCGGGTGCCGTGGCAGAAGAACTACAGCGGACGAATGTTCTCGGCCTGCGGGCCCTTCTGGCCCTGCGTGACGTCGAACTCGACCTTCTGGCCCTCGAGCAGCTCACGGAAGCCGTTGGCGTTGATGTTCGAGTAGTGGGCGAAGACGTCGGGGCCGCCACCCTCCTGCTCAATGAAGCCGAAGCCCTTTTCCGCGTTGAACCACTTCACAGTGCCATTAGCCATAAAAAAATCTCCTTCAAGGGGCTGTCCGAAGCCCGCACAGCGCGGACTTCGAGTCGCCGCGATGAGCACCCACCCGGGGAAGAGCCGGGAAAGAAGAATGCGCCCGCGAAACATCAGCAGGCGCACACAAAGTTCATGGGAACCACTACTGCAACTAAGACGACAGTAGCAGGCCGCGGCCCTTCGCGGCGGGATGTTTCCGCCTCGAATCTTCGGGGCCCCTCGCCTGGGCCTGCCGGACCGGCGCCGACAGGACCGTCAACACGCCTGGAGGGCAAGCCGGTTGACCGAGTGGATCACTCCCCGGGTCGACCGCCCCATGCTGCGAGGATCGCAGGTGCGGCGTGTCCCTCCTCACGGCGGCAGCCGCCAGGAGGACGGATCACGCCTACCGGCGCCGCCGAGGGGACGAACCGGGGCAAGCGCACGCGTCGTTCAAGATCCCCCGAAAATCGATGGCGCCGAGAACGCCCGACCTCGCGCTTTCCGGGCGCATACTGGCAGCAATGACGAAATACGCAGCAGTCCCCCGCCACCTGCCCACCAGCCCGTTCAAGGCCCGGGTGGAGGCCCCGCGCAAGCACTTCGCCGTCGGCGACCGCGTCACTCATGACGTGTACGGTCTCGGCCGGGTCATCGGCGCCGAAGGCGACATCGCCGTGCTCGTCGACTTCGGATCACGGCAGGAACGCGTCACTCAGCCATACACCGCGATGTTCCAACTCTGACCCCGGGTGCCACCCGTCCCGGCCGGCCGTCCCGCGCACCTCGTGGGCAGGGCACGCCGCCCGGGACGGCTGTCACATCGCTCCGCGCGTGCCGTCCGAGCCGAACACGGCACTCCACGCCACACGGCCAGGCCCGTCGGACTTCCATCTCATCGTGTCTTGTGTGGTGGCCACGGCCGGAGGGGGGACCGCGGCGCGCGTCGTGGGATCGCGGGCCGGCAGTCCGGTCGTCCTCAGGTGTGGTCGCCGCGGAGCTCGGCGTTGATCCGCAGGGCCTCTTCGAGTTGGTCTTCGAGGATGATGATGCGGCAGGCGGCGTCGAGGGGGGTGCCCTGGTCGACGATTTCGCGGGCGCGGGCGGCGATGCGCAGCTGGTAGCGGGAGTAGCGGCGGTGGCCGCCGGCTGACCGCTGGGGGGCGATGAGTTTGGCCTCGTCGAGGCTGCGCAGGAAGCCCGGCGTGGTGCCCAGGATCTCTGCGGCCCGGCCCATGGTGTAGGCGGGGTAGTCGTCGTCGTCGAACTTGGTCTCTGCGCTCATGTGATCCGCCGTGTCGTGGTCGGTGGCGAGGGTGGCCTGTTCCACCAGCACCTTCTTTCTCGGGAAACGGGTCGAGGGCCCCGGCGCTGTTGCGCGCCGGGGCCCAGGGGTATGTGGATTCACTGCACCATCTACTGCACTACTGCTGCCGGCTGATTCGCCGGCCTGCGGTGTCCGCACTGCCCGAGGGAGGGGCAGGATGCGGGGATCGCGTATGCGTGACCGAGGACCACCTCTTCCATGACGTTCCATGTTGATGGCTACTGCGGTGACCGCCCGGCTGGTACTGCGTGCCGTGGCGGGCGATCCGACGGGGTGAACCCTTCCCTTCTCCTCGTTCTTCGTTCTGCGTCGTGCGTACTGCGGTACTGCGAACTGCTGGCAACACCCGTCCTGCCGGTACTGCGTGGTGCGAACTTCAGGTACTGCCGGTCTTGCGAACTGCCAGGGTGTTGCCGGTACTGCGATCCTGCGCGTGCGCGACCGCCACCGCCCCGAGCCCCAGGCACAACCCGGGCCCTGGGCGCCTGACAGGTCACCCGCCTTCCACCGGGAACCCCTTGCCATGACCGGGTCCCGCGTACTGACGACCTGCACGCCTCCTGCATCACTGCTGGTACTGCCAACTGCGGCACTGCCCAGGCAGTTCATGTCTGCCTGCCCTGCGGTCCTTCTCTTCCAACACGAGGAAGACTACCCAGACCGCGGCTCAATGTCTACTCTCGCCAGCGCAGGTTTTCATGTCCGGGTGCGGGGCTTTATCGAGGCGGCACCGGCCGGCCGGTGCCGGCGGGATCGTTGACGCCGACGTACGGGGTGCGGGCGTCGCGCAGGGCGTGGAGGTCGGCGACGGTCGCCCGCTCGGCCAGGCGCGCGACGAGCCGGCGCAGGACTCTGTCATCGCCGTCGCGGACCGCCTCCGCGATGCCGCTGAGCACGCATCGGAGATCGGGGCGGACTGCCGCCCACTCCCCTTCGCGCCCCGGCGGAGGCGGTGCGTGTGCCGTGTCCGCGCTCTGCGGCGCCCTGGTCCCGCGATCCGGCGGGCTGCGGCCGAACCGCGCCCGATATCCCTCCCAGCTGTTCCACATTTTTTCATGCGGCGATCACAGCTAGTGGAATCGCCCGTGTCCGGCCGCGTCGCGGGTCAGGGCGTCCGTGCGGGCGGCTTGCGGCGGGCACTATCCTCTGATTCATGTCGAACCCTGATGGGCTGCTCGTCGACATCGCCGCAATGGTGGAGTCCGAGCGCAGTAACCAGATGCCTTTGACCGTGGTCGTCCCGGGGGCGGTCATCACCGGCCGCCTGGCGCCGGAGAGTCTGTGGAACGAACGGGTGGCCGAGGTCCTCGCCGCCTCCGAGCACTTGAAGCCCTTCGCCGCGCTGTTCTCGGCACCCGCCACCGGCGACGGCGTGGCGCCGCCTGTCGCGCGGCCGACGCATCTGCATCTGCATGTCGCCCGCATCCTGCAGGGCAGCTACGGCCTGCCCCACACCGGGGGCATGTACCGCATCGCCATCGCCGACATCAGCAGCTGGACGGTGGGGGACCTCAGCTACTCCGACCAGTGACGCCCCCTCCAGGACGGGTTCGCCGGCACTGCGGCACCGCGGTCATGGTCGATCTCACCGGCGAGGGCAGCACGACCGCTTGTGCGGCGTCGCAGTCCCGCGGGGACGGCTTGCCGGCAGGTCGGCGCTGGAGGCGGCCGGCGGCCCGGTGGCCACGAGCAGTTCGAGGGCGACCGGGTGCGCCGGCATCCTGACCGCCACGGTGCCGTGCGTTTCCCCGAGGTCCCACCGGAGCGCGGGCTTGTGGCGGGCGACGGGCGTCAGCCCGCCCGGCCGGAACGCCTGCACGAGGTCCCGAGCCCGCTGCGGCAGGTCGTCCGGCCCTGGGGCTGAAGGCGTCGGCACCCGGGCCATGGACGGTGCCGGTGGGCAGCACCACGATCTCGGTTACCGGCCGCCCAAGGGCGCCTGTGGGGCGGGAAAGCCGGGGAAGCCGTCCCGCCCCACGGGACCGGACCGGCGGCGGCGCGTCGCTCCTACCTGCGCGTGCCTCTCCCGCGGCCCAGGCGCGCACCTCCGAACACCAGGGCGGCGACGAACAGCACGGCGCCGATGACGAGCAGCCACAGCAGGCCCTTCACCAGGGCGCCGACGAAGCCGAACACCACCGCGATCAGCAGGATGAACAGGAACAGTGCCATGCCGTTGTCCTCCTCCTTCGGCCCGGACGTCAGTCCTTGCGCTTGAGCGCGCCCTTCACCCGGTCGGCGGCGCCCTGTACGGCGTCCTTGACGTCGTCGGCGGCTTGCCTGATCTTCGCCTCCGCCTGGTCGGCCTGGCCCTCGCCCTTGAGCTCCTGGTCTCCGGTCAGGTCTCCGGCCTTCTCCTTCGCCTTGCCGGCCAGTTCCTGCGCCTTGTTCGACAGGTCACCCATCGATTCCTCCCATGGTCCGTCGGCGGTGCGGCGATACCGCCTGTTCGTCACTCTTTGCCCGTTATCGCGGCTTTCATTCCTCCTTCGGCGCGGGCGGCCGCCCATGCGGTGCGAGGTCAGGCGGCGGGGGTGAGGTCGGCGAGGGCGGCCAGGACCCAGAAGGTGTCCCGGCGGGCCGCGGAGACGGGGGCGGGATCACCGCCGAACCCTTCCGCCGCCCGGCCACACGTCCGGACTCGCCCCGACTCCCGCGCGCTCACCACCCGCCACCGCGGATCCTCCTGCGCGGCGGGCGATGGACCCGCATATCCGCGCCCTCGATCACACCCGATCAACGAGCAGGCAACCCGGCAATTGCGGCTCACATATGGTCGGCACCACGTCCGGATGAAGATGCATCAACTTCGGCCCTTTCCCTCCGGCAGTCACCGCCGGCAGCTGGTCCTACCACAGGCCTAGAATGCGGGGTTGATGCCCGTATGATGTGGATTCCGCAGGTGGGCCACATAGAGATTGTTGGGCCAGCTCGCGACCGGAGCTTTCTCCGGCACTTGCAGCGCCTGCTGTACCACCGCATGAGCCAAGGTTCGTTCGATATCCGCGCGCGGCCACGCGCGTTCCAGCCCTGTTCGAACCTCGGCAGCATCCGGCAGGACGTCTTTCCCGAAGTCCATCAACACGCCAAGTCGGATAAGTCGAGTCAGACCGCCACGCGCTTCGGCGATGTGAGGTGAGGTGTGCAGAGCGATGGCGTCCCATACTTCCTGCAACTGCGCGCCCGAGAGCTCGGATCGAGCTGCCAGGAGTTCGGTTGCCGCATTGGCGCCGACCACCTCGAATCGCTGTGGCGAGCTTTGCCCGACGGCGGTTCCGACATCGTGAAGGAGTGCGGCGGCCCATATGATGTCCTCAGGTATCTCTATTTGCTCCCGCTCGGCAATGAGCCGCGAAAGAAAGCCGACCCGCACGGAGTGGTTCAGGACGGGCACGGAAACCCGGGCCGAGACGAAATCATGCACGATGCGAATGAGGGGAATGCCAGGAAGGAGCCAGTTCATTCTTATTCGTTCTCCAAAGGATCGGCTCGATGCTGAACACGGCTGGAGGGGTTCTCCTATTTCTGCCCAAAATGCGCCCACACACATGTCGTGCGTGTACAGATGAGCATGTTTCGCGCACCTCGTGCGGCAGCGCGCATCATGCGCGGCCCCCAGCCAGTCCCCAGGCCATGGGCTTGACGGACGGTCCGAGTGGCGTTCACGCCTCCAGCCTAGCCCCCCTCCCGGCGTCGATCCAGCGAGTCCGGCGACTCATCCGGAGAGTTGCCGGGAAATAGGATCGACATCGCCAAGTGAAATCGATCGACCAAGCCGAAGGCCGACAGGAAAATACCCCTCCGAAATCCTGACGCCCCATTTCCGCGTGGACGTACGGAAGTTCCCGGTGCTCGCCGTGAAGAATTCGGGGGCGAAGCAGGGCTCGCCGCCACTGCAGCGCACGGGGGTCAACCGACGCCAGCGGCCGCTCGACGCCCACGACAGTGGCGGTGTGAGCTGCGGATTCGCTGACCAGCGCCCTCGCGCCCATGGCTACAGCGGCCTGGCCCCGGCATCGCCATGTACCGACTCCCCTGGCGAGGGCCTGGCCGTCGGCGAGTCGTCGGGCTGCCCGCACGACAGGGGACCGCCTCCGGGGCCCGAAGGCTTCGGAGGCGGTCCGTTTCACCGGCCGAGCGGCGACTCCGCGGGTGCTACCCGACGAATCGGTCGGTCTCGGCTCGGCGCCGTACGCGGTAGAGAAGTACGCCGCCCACTGTCAGTAGCGGGCCGCCGGCGAGGCCGGCCGCCGCGAGCGTCGCGGGTGAACCGGTGTCGGGCAGGTGGCCGCTCCCCTTGCCGTGCGGGGGACCCGCTGGACGGCCCGGGTGAGGAGGCTTGACGCAGTCTTTCTTCTCGGGGCATTCGGACACGGTGACGCACAGCTCTACGGGCGGACTCTCCACCGGCCGGCCCTGCGGGTCGCGGGCCGAGGCCGTCGCGGTGTTGGTCACGTGACCGGCTTTCGCGTCGTCCTGTGTGACCAGGTAGGTGCCGCGGCACGTCGTGCTCTCGCCGGGCCGCAGCGTCGTCGCTTCGCACACCACCGGCGCGACCCGGTCGTCGCTGACGGCGACGTCGGTCAGCGCGGTCGATCCGGTGTTGGTCACCGTGTACGTGTACGTCACCGTGTCACCGGGCCGCGCGGAGCCCTTCACATCGGCCTGTTTCACGATGGACAGCTGGGCCTGGCCCGCCACCGGGACCGTCGCCTCGGCCGGCGCACTCTCCACCGGCCGGCCCTGCGGGTCGGTGGCGTCCGCGTGAGCGGTGTTGGTCACGTGTCCCGCTGCCGCGTCAGCGGGCGTGACGACGTAGCTGCCGTGGCAGGTGGTGCTCTCGCCCGGCTGGAGGTCGGTCACGGTGCAGCTGACGTTGTGGATCAGGTCGTCGGTGACGGTCAGGCCGGTCAGGCGGGTGTTGCCGGAGTTGGTGACGGTGTAGGTGTAGGTGACGGTGTCGCCGGGGAAGAACGGGCCGGGCAGGTCCGCCCGCTTGGTCAGGTTCAGCGCCGGCGCGCTCAGGTTCACCGTGATGACGGCCGTGGTCTCCTCGCTGGCCACCTGGTTGCCGGCCGGGTCCGCCGCGTAGGCCACGGCGACGTTGATGACGTGGCAGACGTTCGAATCGCCCTGGTCACAGACCAGGTCCTGCCGGGTGACGGTGTATGTCCCGTGGCAGGTGGTGGTGGCGCCGGGGGCGAGGGTGGTCGCGTCGCAGACGATGCCGGTGATGTGGTCATCGGTGACGGTCAGGTTGTCCAGGGCGGTGTTACCGGTGTTGGTGACGCGGTAGGAGTAGGCGACCGTCGAGCCGACCTCGAACGGGCCGCTCGAAACCACCTGCTTCACCAGGGACAGCTGGGGCGCCGGGACGGCGACGGTGACGCTGGCCTCGGCGGGATCGCTGACGATCTCCTTGCCCTGCGGGTCCGTACCCCCGGCCTGCGCCGTGTTGGTGACGACGCACTGGGTGGCGTTGGCATCGACGTCCTTGCAGTCGTCGATGTCGGCCTGGGTGATCGTGTACGTCCCGTGGCAGGTGGTGCCGGCGCCGGGAGCGAGGGTGGTGGCATCACAGGTGACGGTGGCGATCCTGGAGTCCTTGACCATCACGTTGTGCAGGTCGGTGGTGCCGGTGTTGGTGACGGTGTAGGAGTAGCTGACCGTCGACCCCACGTGGTACGGGCCGCTCGAAACCACCTGCTTCGCCAGGGTGACGTGGGGCGTTCCGACCGGAACGGTCAGGTCGGTCTCCGGCGAGGTGACCGTCTGTCCGTTCGTCGTGCCCGTCGCCGTGGCGGTGTTGGTGACCGAACCGGTCGTTCCGTCGCCCGCGGTGATGGTGTAGCTGCCGGTGCAGGTGGTGCTGTCCCCGGGGCTGCCCGCCGGCGCCAGCGTGGTGGACAGGCAGGTGATGCCGGTGACGTGGTCGTCGTGCACCTGGATGTTGTTCAGCTGCACCCCGCCGGTGTTGCGCACGGTGTAGGAGTACGTGACCGTCTGCCCGACGGAGTAGGGGCCGGGCGTGACCACGTTCTTCACGATCTCAAGAGCGGGCGGCTTCTCCAGCGGCACGTGCTGCGAGGACGGCGGCGAGGTGACCGTCTCGCCGCCGGACGTACCCCTCGCGATGGCGGTGTTGTCGATCGACCCGTTGGCCGCATCGGCCGCGGTCACGGTGTAGGTGGCGGTGCAGGTGATCGTCCGACCGGGCGCGAGCGTGGTCACGGGGCACGACACAGGACCGACCTTCGGGTCGTCGACGACCAGGTCGGTGATGTCCGTGGTGCCCGCGTTGGTCACCACGAAGTCGTACGGCACCTGCGACCCCGGAGCCAGGTCGCCGGGCAGCGGCAGCCTGACCTGCTTCACCAGGTTCAGCTGGGGAAGCGGCACCGCGCTGGTGACGACCACATTGCGGATCAGGTGGACGTCGGTGGACGAGCCGGTCGACGAGGCGAAGCCGAACTTGTAGGTGGACGGCACGGGTTGGGGCGCCGGGGTGGACAGCACCTGGTGCGGGCCGGTGCCGTCGTTGAAGTCGATCGCCACGGTGACCATCGGGTTGGCCCCGGCCGTGATGTGCACGTTCACCTGGCGCCGGGACGGTTCGAGGATCTCCTCGGCCTCCACCGGGGTGGCCTCCGGAGGCATCACGGTCGACGGGCCGTGCAGCAATCCCGGAAGGGTCGACTGCCACGGTCCGGTGGTGGTGAAGTTGTTGGTCGTGGCGGTCAGGAAGCAGTACCCGACCACATCGTCGCCCGGCCCGCGCAGGGTGACCATGTTCGGTCCCGGCGGCGGCCAGGGGGACCTGGACGGCGCACGCTGGGGACAGCCGTTGCCGCGCTCTTCCCCGTCGCCGAAGAAGTTGCCGTACACGTCCAGACCGACTCCGAGATACCCGTGGTCGACACCGGGCTGCAGGGGGTTCGTCGGGATGTCGGCCTGGCGGATCTGGGCGTACCCGAGACTGCCGCCGTAGGCGCCGGGATGGGTGAGCGAGGCGGCGCCGTCCACCAGGAAGAAGGAGATCCCGTCCGCGGGGCTCGCCGGGGTGGTGCTGCCGTACTGGTACTGGTCGAACGTGACGTCAAGGCCCTGCCCCGCGGGGAGGGCGTGGTTGTACATCACGGCCGCGGTCCGGAAGAACCCGGCATCGGTCAGGCGGAGGAAGCCGTCCGGCGCCGCGTTGTTCGGAGGCACCGGCCCGATGGACGGCGGGCAGCCGAGCAGCGGATGGTTTCCGCTCCCGGGAGGCGAGGCCACGGGCGTCGCACCGCTCAGACACGCCGACCCCACGGCGGAGAACTCCGGAGCGGTGGCCTGCTTGAACGTCTCGGTGAGCAGGGGGGTCCCCAGGGCCAGCGGCTGTGCCTGAGCGACCGCTGCGGTTGCCGCCCGTGGGTGGGCCTGGGCGACGGCGCTGCCGCTCAACGACAGGGGCAGCGTGGCGCCGACGGCGAGGGCCAGTGCGGCCGAGGCGAGACTGGAGCCCCGCCCGCCCCGCCCGCGCCACCCGCATGACGGAGAAGATGGTCGTCTTTTCATATTTCGCATCAGTAACAGCCATCGGACGGCCGCCCCGGACGACAGTCCGGCAGGTCCCTCGAACGGCCGCCGCGACAGCCCCCCTTGCCGTCACCCGGGAACGCCCCCCGGCCGCCGGCGAGCAGGACCGGAATCCGCGCCCGGCCGAGTGGCAGGAGCTGAGCGGCGCGTCGGCCCGGAGCAGGTGAGCAGTGACGGGTCGAACGCGGTGTCGTTTGCCGGGATCAACTCCCGGCACGTCTCCCGGACATCCGGTCCGACCAGCTCACCAGCCCGGTCCCCCGCACCCGCGACGGTCCGGTCCCACGCGACGACACACGGCGCCGGAACCTGAAAGGTCTTCCGTGGTCTCCTAGGCGTACTCGTAGAACCCGCGCCCCGACTTCCGCCCGAGATGACCGGCGGTCACCAGGTCGAGCAGCAGCCTCGGCGGCCGGTAGCGGGCGTCGTCCGACTGCTCGAACAAGCCCTGGGCGACGGCGGCGAGGGTGTCCAGGCCGGTGAAGTCCGACAGGGCGAGCGGGCCCATCGGGTGGCCGCAGCCCTGGGTCATCCCGGCGTCGATGTCCTCCGCCGTGGCGTGACCGGACTCCAGCATGGTGATCGCCGACATCATGAACGGCACCAGCAGCGCGTTCACCACGAAGCCGGGCCGGTCGGGGGCGTGGACCACCCGTTTGCCCAGCCCCTCGGCGAGGAACCGCTCGGCCCGCGCCGCGGCCTCCGGCGCGGTCCGCGGCGAGGAGATCAGCTCGACCAGCGGCATCGTGCCGACCGGGTTGAAGAAGTGTGTGCCGACGACCAGGTCCTCCCGCCGGACCGAGGCCGCCAGGCCGGCCACGGCCAGCGAAGAGGTGTTGGTGGCCAGCACGACGTCGTGGTCCTTGGGAAGCACCGCGTCCAGCGCGGCGAAGACCTTGGCCTTGACCGGGTGGGACTCGGTCACCGACTCGATGATCAGCTCGCGGTCGGCGAGTTCGCCGAGGGTGTCCGTGAACGACAGGCGGCCGACCGCCGCGTCCCGGTCCTCGGCGCCGATCCGGCCCTTGGCCACGGACCGGTCCAGGGAGGCGAGGACCCGCTCCCGGCCGGCCCGCAGCGAGCGGTCCGACGAGACCGCGACCACGACGTCGAAGCCGGAGCGGGCGCCGAGCTCGGCCAGTCCGGCGCCCATCAGACCGCACCCGATCACGCCGAGTCGGCGCAGCCCGCCGCCCACCGCCCCGGTCATCGCGCGCCCCCGGCCCAGGTCAGCAGGCAGGCGCCGAGGGTCATGCCGGAGCCGAACGCGGTGAGCAGGACGAGGTGACCGTCCTTCAGCCTCCCGCTGCGGGCGGCGTGGTCCAGGGTCACCGGCACCGAGGCGCTGCCGGAGTTGCCGTACATCGGCGCGGTGAGGTGGGTGGTGGCCCTGGTCAGGCCGGCCACCTCGGCCAGCCGGCCGACCATGGCGCCGTTGGCCTGGTGCGGCACGAAGTGGTCGACGTCGCCCGGCTCCAGCCCGTTGCGGGAGAGGAACTTGTCGAGCACCCCGGGCACGTTGTCGAGCACGAACTCGGTGACCGCCCGGCCCTGCATGCGCACCGCGTGGTCGCGGCGGCCGACGGTCTCCGCCGAGGCCGGGTTTCGGCTGCCGCCGGCCGGGATGACGATCAGCTCGTTCTTGTCGCCGTAGCTGCGCAGCTCGACGTCGAGGATGCCCGGTCCGTCGGTCGGGCCCACCACCGCGGCGCCGGCGCCGTCGGCGAGCAGGACCGCGGTGGCCCGGTCCTTGGGGTCGGTGAACCGGGAGTAGATCTCCGAGGCGACCACCAGGGCATAGGCGCCGGGGGTGGTGGCGACCAGGCTGCGGGCGACCGCGAGCGCGTAGACGAAGCCCGCGCAGGTGGCGTTGAGGTCGAAGCAGCTCGCGCCGAAGGCCCCCAGCGCGTTCTGCACCAGGTACGAGGTCGGCGGCGCGGGGAAATCGCCAGTGCCGGTGGAGACGATCAGGTACGAGATCCGCTCGGCCGGTATCCCGGCCCGCTCCAGCGCGGCCCTGGCCGCGGGCACGGCGAGGTCCGAGACCGCCTCGTGGTCCTCGGCGAAGCGACGGGTGCGGATCAGCGTCTTGCGCTCGATCCAGTCCTCGTCCACGCCGAACCGCGCCGCGATCTCGGTGTTGCCGACCTCCCGGCCGGGCAGGTACGACCCGGTGCCGAGGATGCCGATTCCGGGTTTCGTCATGTCAGACCCCCTGCAGGAAGTTGATCCGGTCCTCGCCGACCCGCTCGCGCAGCCCGGGGTCGGTGACGCCCAGGCCGGGCCGGTCGGCGAGGCAGAGCACGCCGATCTTGCCGATGTGGTCGTTCACCTGGAGCAGCCGGGCGGCCTCGCCGATCTCCTCCAGCGGGTAGGTGCAGGAGAGCGCGGGCATGAGCTTGCCCAGGCCGAGCAGCCGGTGGCACTCCCACTGCTCCTGCAGGTTGGCGCCGTGGCTGCCGATCAGGCGCTTCAGCTTCATCCACAGGTACCGGTTGTCGTACTGGTGGTCGTACCCGGTGCTGGAGCCGCAGGTCACCACGGCGCCGCCGCGGCGGACCACGTACATCGAGATGCCGAAGGTGGCCTTGCCGACGTGCTCGAAGACGATGTGCGGGTCCTCGCCGATCTCGCGGCGGATGATCCGGCCGAGGCGTTTGCCGGCCTCGATCACCTGGGCCGGGTCGCTGAGGTCGTCGCCGATGCCGATGTCGTTGCGGTTGACCACCACGTCGCAGCCCAGGCGCAGCAGCGCCTCGCGCTTGCGCTCCGAGCTGACCACGCCGACGGCGATCCCGCCGCCATTGCGGATCAGCTGCACCGCGTACATGCCGAGGCCGCCGGCCGCGCCCCAGACCAGGACGACGTCGCCCTGCTTCATCCGGGCGCCGCGGTCGCTGATCAGCATGCGGTAGGCGGTACCCGCGCAGCCGGCCGTGGTGGCCGCTTCCTCCCAGGTCAGGTGGGGCGGCTTGGGGATCAGCTGGGTCGCGCGGACCACGGCGAAGTCCGCGAGGCCGCCGAAGTTGGTCTCGTAGCCCCAGGCGCGCTGCTGATCGCCGAGCATGCCGTCGGCATGCGAGGCGGCCTCCTGCTCGTCGGCCTGCACCGGGCTGGCCACGACGTGGTCGCCGGGCGCCCAGCGCCGCACGCCGGAGCCGACCCGGACGATCACACCGGAGGCGTCCGAACCGAGCACGTGGTGCGGCAGGTCGTGCCTCTTCTCCCAGTGGCCCTGGGCGCCGAAGCGCTTCAGGAACTCGAAGGTCGGCACTGGCGAGAAGGTGGCGGACCACACCGTGTTGTAGTTCACCGAACTCGCCATCACCGCCACCAGGACCTCGTCCGGCGCCAGTTCGGGCATCGGCACGTCGCCGACCCGGATCGACTTGCGCACGTCCCGGTCGGACGTCACGCCGAACATGTCGACGTCCTCGGCACGGATGTACGCGGCCCGGTACCGGCTCGGCACCTCGGCGGCGGTCAGGGCCTCCGGGCCGGCCCCTCGGCGCACCGCTTCGATCATGGTGCTCATCACGTTCCGTTCCTTCCAGAAGAGTTGGGGACTGCGTCGGCCGAAGCGGCGGTGTGGAAGTCGCGCCGGAACCAGATGAGCGGCCGGGTGGGCGCGCCCGTGCGGACTTCCAGCAGGCCGGCGACCAGCAGGTCGTGGTCGCCGACCTGGATGACCTCCCGCTTCACGCAGCGCGCCGAGAGCATGGCCGCGGGGAGGTAGGGCGCCCCGTGCCCGGGCCACGGGGCGCAGTCGCCGTGGGCGAAGCGGTCGATGCCGGACGTGGCGAATCGCCGGGCGACCTCGCGGTCGCCCTCGCCCAGCAGGTTCACCGTGAACTCGGACGCCTCGCTGATCGCCTCGATGCAGCTGGACCCGCGGCTGACGCCGAGCAGCAGCAGCGGCGGGTCGAGCGAGGCGGAGACGACCGAACTGGCGGTGAACCCGTACGGCCGGCCGACGGCGTCCTGGAGCGTCACCACCGTGACGTGCGCCGCGAGCTGCGACATGGTGTCCCGGAACTCCTGACCGCCCAGCAGCTCCTGCGTCGATGGCCGGGTCCGCTGGCCTGGCGTCATGTCCCCTCCTGCGTCGTGAGTGTCCGGGGCAGCGCGGACGCCGACCCGGGTCGGGGCGTGCCGGAGCACGCCCCGCGGATGGGCACTACTTCGCGTCCGGCGCGGACTTCGCCGCGAGGGAGGCCTCGCGCGCCTGGGCCGAGAGGTCTCCGCGGCGCTCGGAGACCCACTTCTGGGACTCACGCAGACCGTCCGTCGAGCCGGTGAAGTGCGGCACGACGTGCCGGCGGATCAGCTCGAAGCTCCGCTTCACCTGGCCGCGGGTGGCCCAGTCGTGCGTGTTGACCAGCAGCGTGCCGAAGCCGCCGCTCTGGTCGATCAGCCGCTGGATACCCTCGATCGCGTCCTCGACCGAGCCGATGATGACGGCCCCGCACTCGACGGCCTCGTCGACCTCGCGGCCCTCGGTGAGGTTCGCCGGCGCGCCGAAGGTGTCGACGACGTACTCGCGGAACCACTTGCGCATGCCGGGGCGGACCTGTTCGAGCGCCTCCTCGCGGGTGTCGGCGACGTGCACGCAGATGGCGATCCGCCAGTTCGCCCGGTCGACGGTCCGGCCGTTGCGGGCCGCCTCGTCCTCCGCCGCGGCCCACATCCGGTCGAGGGGCGCGTCGGGCATGCCCGGACGGCCGGCGAAGGACAGGGTGCCCAGCCCATACTGGCCGGCCAGCCGCATGCCGCGCTCCGAGCCCGCGCTGGCGACCACCATGTCGAAGCACGGCTGGGTGTACGGCCGCAGCTGAACCCGCGCGTCGCGCAGCTCGAACCAGTCGGTCTTCATGCTCACGCGCTCCTGGCCGCGCAGGAGGGCGACCACGGCCTCCGCCGACTCGGCCATCATCCGGCGCTGGTCGCTCGGCGCGATGCCCATCATGTGGGCGTCGGCGGGGGAGATCCCGGCGCCCATGCCGAACATGGCGCGGCCCTGGCTGAGGTGGTCGAGCAGCACCATCCGCTCGGCCACGGAGAGCGGGTTGTGGTACGGGAGGCTGACCACGCCGGTGCCCAGCTTGATCCGCCGGGTGCGCTGGGAGGCCGCCGCGAGGAACAGCTCGGGGGAGGCGATCAGCGACCAGCCGCCCGAGTGGTGCTCGCCGATCCAGGCCTCGTCGTAGCCGAGCTCGTCCAGGTGCTCGATCAGATCGAGGTCGAAGCGCAGCGCGGCCGTCGGGTCCTCGCCGAGCTCGTGGAAAGGTGCCATGAACGCACCGAACTTGAGGCTCACAGTAGACTCCGTCCGTTGTCCGGCCCGTCGGTGCGGGCCGGGAGTGGTGGGGTTGTTCCGGTCAGGGGCAGTGCGTCAGGAGAGCGGGCCGAGTTCCCGGCTGAGCCGCTCGGCCAGGACCTTCAGGTGCGGTGCGCGCATCACCGAGTAGTGCCCGCCAGGCACCTCGACGGCCTCGGCGTCGCCGGGCAGCAGCGCCAGCCACCGCTCGGTGGTCTCGGCGCTCGCCCCGCCGTTCACGGCCCGGAAAAGGCGCACCTTCCCGCCGTACGGGCGGGGGCGGTGCAGCAGCAGGGCGCGGGCGTTGCGCATGAATCGGGTGACGATCTGCCCCAGCGTGGCGGCGTCGAGGTCCGCGGGCAGCACGCCGGCGGCGCAGGCAAGCGCGTGGAAGACCTCCGGCAGCGGGCGGCCGCTGCCGTCGTGCAGGTCCTCGGCGGGCAGTTTCCAGTCGGTCTCGGTCAGGCCCGCGAGGTCGCCTGCCAGCCAGCTCAGCAGGTCGGCGTCGGAGACCTCGACGGTCTCGGCCGGGCCGGGCGGCTCCAGCAGGTCGATCGCGGTGACCAGTTCGACCCGGTGGCCGGCCTCCTCCAGCAGGGCGGCCGTCTCCAGGGCGATGACGCCGCCCATCGACCAGCCGCCGAGCCGGTACGGGCCGCTCGGGACGGCCTCGGTGAGCGCCGCCGCGTAGTGCGCGGCGAGCTCGGCGACGGTGGCGAGCTCCGGACCGTCGGGCACCTGGAGGGCGTAGAACGGCTGGCCCTGCGGCAGCAGCCGGACCAGGTCGGCGTAGCAGAGCACGTCGCCGCCGACGGGGTGGACGAAGAACAGCGGCGTCCGGTCGCCCTCGGTCCGGACCGGCACCAGCGCCGGCCGGCCGGTGTGGCGGCCGCTCTCCCGCAGCAGGGAGGCGAGCCGCTCCACGGTCGGGTGGCCGAAGAGCGCGGAGACCGGCACCGTCGAGCCGAGGTGGGCGGCGATCCGGGCCATCACGCGGACGGCGAGCAGCGAGTTGCCCCCCAGTTCGAAGAAGTTGTCGTGGATGCTCAGCGGCCGTTCGGCGAGCCGCTCGCCGAAGAACCCCGCCCAGATGTCGACGAGTTGCTGTTCGAGCTCGTCGCGCGGGGCGACCTGGGCCGTGGCGTCGCCAGTGGCGCGGCCCGGCACGGGCAGGACGGAGCGGTCCAGCTTGCCGTTGGCGCTGAGCGGTAGTGCGTCCAGGAGCAGCACCCGCAGCGGGACGAGGTAGCTCGGCAGCATGGTCTGCAGGGCGTCCAGCAGGTCCTGCTCGGTGGCCTCGTGGCCGCCGTCCAGGACGGCGTAGCCGACCAGGGACTTGGCCTCGTGGCGGCCGCCGACGACGTGCGCGGCGGCGCTGCGCACCCCGGGGATCCGCAGCATCGCGGCCTCGATCTCGCCCAGCTCGATGCGGTAGCCCTGCACCTTGACCTGGTGGTCCTCGCGGCCGAGGAACTCGATGTCGCCCGAGGGCAGATAGCGGCCGAGGTCGCCGGTGCGGTAGAGCCGCTCGCCGGTGACGGGATGGCGCAGGAAGGCGGCCCGGGTGCGGGCCTCGTCGCCCAGGTAGCCGCGGGCCAGGCCGGCCCCGGCGATGTAGAGCTGGCCGGGCACCCAGACCGGGCAGGGCTGCATCGACTCGTTCAGCACGTGGAAGCGCTGGTTGCGCATCGGCTTGCCGTACGGGACGCTCGGCCAGGCCGGGTCCACCTCCCCGATCGGGTACCAGATCGACCAGATCGACGCCTCGGTGGCCCCGCCGAGGCTCCACACCTGCGCGTCAGCCGCGATCCGCCGGATCCGGTCGGGCAGCGTGACCGGCACCCAGTCGCCGCTCATCATCACCACCCGCACCGGCAGGTCCCGGGCGCCGGTGGCGAGGGCGTGCTCGGTGAACATCTCCATCAGCATCGGGACGCTGTTCCAGATCGTGACCCGGTGCCGCTCGACCAGCTCCAGCCAGCGGGCCGGCTCCCGGTGCGCCTGCGGCGGCGGGATCACGACGGCGCCGCCGACGCTCAGCAGGCCGAACACGTCGTAAACCGAGAGGTCGAAGTTGAGCGCGGACAGGGCGAGCACCCGGTCGGACTCGGTGACGCCGTACTGCTCGTTCACGTCGTGGACGGTGTTCAGTGCCGCGCCGTGCTCGATCATCACGCCCTTGGGCAGGCCGGTGGATCCGGACGTGAAGATGACGTAGGCGAGGTCGTCCGGCGCGGTGCCGGCCGGCGCGGGCGCTGCCGGATCGGCCGCCCGGGCCTGCGGCCCGTCCACCGCCAGCACGCGCACGCCCGCGGGCCACGCGGTGGTGGTGAGCACCCGGTCCTGGGTCAGGACGTGGCCGATGCCGGCGCTGTCCAGCAGCACGGCGAGCCGTTCGGCCGGCACGGCGGCGTCGATCGGGACGTAGACCCCTCCCGCCTTCAGGATGCCGAGGACGGCCGCGACCTGCTCCCAGCCCTTGTGCATCACGACGCCCACCAGGGCGCCGGGGGTGACGCCCTCGACGCGCAGCAGGTTGGCGAGCCGGTTGGAGAGCGCGTCGAGCTCGCCGTACTTGAGGGTCCGGTCGGCGGCGATCACCGCGACCCGCTCGGGCCGCTCAGCGGCCCGGGCGGTGAAGCCCTCGTGCAGGAGCCCGGCGGGCAGCGGTCCGGCGGTGGCGTTGGCCGCCTGGCGGACGTCCAGTTCGGCGGCGGGGGTGAGCAGGGCGCCGGGCCGGTGCCAGAGTTGCTCGTCCGCGCAGAGGTCGGTGAGGATGCCGGTGTAGGCCCGGAACATCTCGTCCACCAGGCCGGGCGGGAAGACCGCGTCGACGGAGTCCCAGTTCAGCACCACTCCGCCGGCCTCGTCGAGGATCTGGTGGTCCAGCCAGACCTGCGGGGTGCGCACCGAGCTCCACTGCTCGCGGCCGTTGTCGGCCATCCCGATCAGCGGCTTGGCCAGGCCGGTCGCCGCGCCGGGGTTCTCGGCGGCGCCGAAGTTCACCGTGCTGGCGAAGACCACCGGCATGGTGACCGGGCCGGAGCCGGCCTGGGTGCGGCTCAGCTCGCGCAGAACCTCGACGCCGCTCACCCGGCTGTGCTCCAGGTCGCTCCAGAGCCGGTGCTGCAGCCGGGAGGCTCGCACGTCGAAGCTCTCGGAGGCGGTGCCGCGGACCTCCAGCAGCGTGGTCGCGGTGAAGTTGCCGACCACCTTGCCGACGTCCGGGTGCAGCGGCAGCCGGTTGAAGAACAGCACGTTCAGGGTGAACGAGGACGACTTGCTCCAGGCGCCGAGCACCTGCGCGTAGGCGGTGCAGACGGCGGCTGACGGGGTGACGCCGATCGCGGCGGCGCGCTCCTTGAACCGCGCCCACTGCTCGGCGTCGAGGGTGACCGAGCGGTGCGTGAACTCGGGCCGCTCGATCAGCGCCGGGTCGGTGCCCTGCGGCAGCTCGGGGCCGGCCGGCAGGGTCTTGATCCGCTCCCGCCAGTACTTCAGCGACGCCGCGTGCTCGGGGGTGTCCTCCAGCGCACGCAGCGCCAGCACGTAGTCCCGGAAGGTGATCGCAACGTCCGGCAGCCGGTCGTGGTCGCCCTGGTAGGCCGCGGCCCACTCGGCGAAGACCACCGAGGTGGACCAGGCGTCCATGGTGAGCGCGTCGGCGCCCACGTGCAGCCGGGTGGTGGTGTCGTCCAGCCGGCTGGCCCGGATGTCGAAGACCGGCCAGACCGAGGCGTCCAGCACCTGGTTCTTCATCTCGTCGTGGACGGCGGCCAGCCGCCCGGCCCGCCCCGCCTCGTCGAGCGCGCGCAGGTCGGCGACGTCGATCCGGTAGCGCGGCACGTCCGGCAGCACCCGCTGGGTGCCGTCCGGGTCGACCACCGCGCGCAGCATGTCGTGCCGGGAGACCACGTGGTTCCAGGCGTCGGTCAGCCGCTCCGGGTCGACGTTGTCGAGGTCGACTTCCAGGAAGAAGTAGGTGGAGATGTTCCCGAGCGCGTAGGCGCCGGACCGGCCCACCAGGTACGCCTGCTGGAGGTCCGTCAGGCCGAACGGCTCGTAGCGGTTCGCCTCGTCGTGGACCAGCTGTCGGGGCGCGCCGTCCCTCGGCACCAGCGCCGCGGACTCCGACCCGTCCCGGCCGAGGTCGAGCAGCGGCAGGATGTGCTCGGCGAGCCGGTCGACGCTGCCGTCCTCCAGGAAGGCGACCAGTGGCAGCTGGAGGCCGAACTGCGCGGAGAGCGCGTCGCGGGCCTCCAGCGCCATCAGCGAGTCCAGGCCCAGGTTCTGCAGCGACTCCACCGGGTCGAGGGTGGCCGCGTCCGCGCGCAGCACCCGGGCGACCGTGCCGAGCAGCAGGTCGCGCAGCGTGCCGAGGCGGTCGGCCGCGGGCGCCGCGGCCAGCGCCGCGAAGCCGTCGGTGGGCGCCTGGGCGGCGGTGCGGGCGGCGGGGCGCTGCCGGACGGGCTGGTGGTGCGCGGCGCCATCGGTCGCGCCCTCGCGGAGCACCGCCGTACGGCCGGCCCGCTTGGCGTACACGCCGGTGGCGAGGGCCACGGTGCGGCCCTCGGCGTCCTCCACCCGAACCTCGGCGATCAACGTCGACTCCGGGTTGGACTCCGGCGACAGGACCGCGTGGCAGTACAGCGGCCCGTTGCCCGGCGAGCCGTGCAGCTGGAAGCGGTCGATGCCGACCAGCATGTAGGTCGCGTCCTTCGGCGCGTCCTCGGGCAGGCAGATGAACAGCAGCTGGAACATCGCGTCGGTGAAGCCGGGGTGCAGCAGGTAGCCGTTCGCCTCGCCGGGCGCCGGCTCGCGCATCAGCGCGATCGCCTCGCCGCCGCCATGCCAGACGCGGTCGATCCACCTGGCCTCCGGGCCGAGGTACAGCTTGCGCCGCCAGAGCCGGGCGTAGAACTCCTGGCCGCTCAGCTCCGCGCCGAGGGCGGCGCGGACGTCCTGGCGGTGGGCGACGCCATCGGCCGCGGGGGCCGGGTCGGCCTCGGACCGCACGGCGCCCTGGGCGTGCAGCAGCCAGCCGTGCTCGGGGTGCTGCGCGTAATACCGGTAGCCGCCGTCGGGGTCGACGTGCAGCTGGACGTCGGTGGGGGTCTCCGGGTCGAGGATCAGGCCCTGCAGGACCAGGGTGGCCTCGGCCACCAGCGTCCCGGTCGCCGGGCCGAGGTTCAGCCGGCGGGCCGCCTCGAACGCGGACTCCAGGTAGACGCCGATGTTGACCACCGGCAGCCCGTCGATCACACAGTCGCCCAGACAGGGGTGGTGCCGAGCGCTGAGCCGGGTGGTGAACTGCGCGGTCTCCAACGGGGACGGCAGGCGGTGGCCCAGCAGCGGCTCGGCCCGGCCGGGGTCGGCGGCGCTCACCGCGGCCGCCGCGGTGCGGGTCGGCGCGGTCGGCTCGAACCAGTGCCGCTCGCGCTGGAACGGGTACGTGGGCAGGGCGACCCGCCGCCGCTCGAAGCCGGCGTGCAGCGCCGCCCAATCGAGGTCGAAGCCCACCGTGTACAGCTCGGCCAGGCTGCCGAGCAGGACGTCCGCATCGGCCTGCCGCGCGCGCAGCGAGGGGGCGAGCACCAGGTCGCCCGCCCGCTCGTCGGCCGGCAGACGACGGACCAGGCCGAGCAGGGTCGGCGCGGGGCCGACCTCCACCAGGGCCCGGCAGCCGCGGCCGAGCAGCTCGGCCATGGCCGCGTCGAACCGCACCGGCTGCCGCAGCTGGTCGCGCCAGTAGCGCGCGGTGAACTCGGTCACCGGCCGCCCGTCCACGCCGGAGACGACCGGGATCCGCGGAGGCTGGTAGGCGATCTTCGCGGCCTCCGCCTCGAAGCGCTCCAGCACCGGGTCCATCAGCGGGGAGTGGAAGGCCCAGCCGGCCTCCAGCGCCTTGGTCTTCAGGCCCGCGGCCGAGGCGGCCCGCAGCACCTCGGCGACGGCGTCCGCGCCGCCGGAGACCACCACGCTGTCGGGGCCGTTGACGGCCGAGACCGACACTCGCTCGGCGAACGGGCGCAGCAGCTCGGTGACCCGGTCGGCGGAGGCGAAGACGGCGGCCATCGAGCCGGGCTCGGTGCCCTCGCTCATCAGCGCGCCCCGCACCGCGGCGAGCCGCAGGCCGTCCGCGAAGGACATCACCCCGGCCACGCAGGCGGCGGCGATCTCGCCGACGCTGTGGCCGACCAGCGCCGCGGGCCGCACGCCCCACGACATCCACAGCCGCGCCACCGCGTACTCGACGGCGACCAGCGCGGGCTGGGTCCGGCGAGTGTCGGCGAGCAGCGCGCCGTCGGCGATGATCTCGCGCAGCGGCCGGTCCAGCAGCGGTGCGAGGACGGCGTCGGCCTCGTCGATCAGCTCGCGGAACAGCGGCTGGGAGGCGTACAGGCCCCCGGCCATGCCGGCGTACTGGGATCCCTGGCCGGTGAAGAGGAAGGCCGCGGTGGGGCGGGCGCCGGTGCGGGCCTGCCCGGCAGTGGCGTCGGCGAGGCGGGCCCGCAGCTGCGCGTGGGACGAGCCGGCCACCGCGAGGCGGTGCGGCAGGTGGGCGCGGCCGGTGTTGGTGGTGAAGCAGATGTCGGCCAGGTCGCCGTCCTCGGCGGCGAGCCGGTCGGAGTACCGGCCGACCAGCTGGGCCAGCGCCTTCGGGGTCCGGGCGGAGAGCGTCAGCACGTGGGTGCCCGCGTCGGCCGCCGGCTCGGCGGGGGCAGCCGGCGCCGGTGCCTCCTCGACCAGGACGTGGGCGTTGGTGCCGCTGGCGCCGAACGAGCTGACACCGGCGATCCGTGGGCTGGCGCCCCGCGGCCAGGCGGTCAGCTCGGTGGGGATCTCGATGGCGAGCTCGTCGATGCCGATCTCCGGGTTGAGCTCGGTCAGGTTGCGGTGCGGCGGGATCTCCCCGTGCCGCAGTGCCATCAGCACCTTGACCAGGCCGGCCACGCCGGCCGCCGACTCCAGGTGGCCGATGTTGGTCTTCACCGAGCCGACCCGCAGCGGTCCGGCCTCGCCGCGCTCGCCGAACACGGCGGCCAGCGCCCGCAGTTCGATCGGGTCGCCGAGCGGGGTTCCGGTGCCGTGCGCCTCGACGTAGCCCACCTGGTGCGGCTCGACGCCGCCGGCGCGCAGGGCGCCGCGCAGCACGTCCTGCTGCGCCCGGGGGTTGGGGACGGTGACGCCGCTGCTGCGGCCGTCCTGGTTGACGGCCGTACCGCGGATGAGGCCGAGGATCCGGTCGCCGTCGGCCCGCGCGTCGGAGAGGCGCTTGAGCACCAGCACGGCGCAGCCCTCGCCGCGCACGTAGCCGTTGGCGCCCTTGTCGAAGGTCTTGCAGGCGGAGTCGGGGGACAGCGCCCGGGTCTTGCTGAGGACCACGAAGATCTCGGGCACCAGGAGCACGTTCACGCCGCCCGCCAGCGCCGTCCGGCACTCGCCCGAGCGCAGGCTCTGCGCGGCGAGGTGCACGGCCACCAGGGAGGACGAGCAGGAGCTGTCGACCGACATGCTGGGGCCGGTCAGGCCGAGCTGGTACGAGAGCCGGCCGGCGCCGAAGGTCGAGGCGTTGCTGGTCGCCCAGTAGGCCTCCAGGTCGGCGGGGGCGACCTGCTGGAGCTGGGTGTGGCTGTAGTCGTGGTTGGCGATGCCGAGGTAGACGCCGGTGGCCGAGCCGCTCAGCCCGTCGGGGGCGATGCCCGCGTTCTCCAGCGCCTCCCAGGTGACCTCGTGCAGCAGCCGCTGCTGCGGGTCGAGGGCGGCCGCCTCGCGAGGGGACACCCCGAAGAAGGCGGCGTCGTACTGGTCGACGTCGCGCAGGAAGGCGGCTCGGCGGGTGTAGCTGGCGTCCGGGCGGGTGCCGGTCGGGTCGTAGAGGTGGTCCATCGAACCGCGCTCGGCGGGGAAGTCGATGACGCCGTCGCCGCCGCGGCGCAGAAACTCCCAGAACTCCTCCGGGTCGGCGCCGCCGGGCAGCCGGCAGCCGAGGCCGACGACGGCGATCGGTTCGGTCCTGGCGTGCTGGGCCGCCTCCAGTTCGCCGCGCAGTCGGCGGATCTCCCGGACGCTCTGGACGAGCACGTCCTTGCCGACGGTGTCGGTCACGGGGGCACTCCTCGGGTGGGTCGGTTCGGTACTGGTCACTTGCCGCTGTCCGTGGTCCGGGACGAGGAGCCGAGCTCGCCGGCCAGGATCGCGAGCAGTTCGCTCTCCGAGGCCTCGTCCAGAGACGGGTCCGGCTGCGCGGCGGGCGCGCTCGGGTCCTCGGCCGGGCGGTCGTCGCCGGCGCTGTTCGCGGGTCGGCCGATCAGGTCGAGCAGGTGGACGGTGAGCGCGTCGACGGTCGGGTGCTCGAACATCGCCGGGGTCGCCAGCCGACAGTGCAGGGTGTCCTCCAGCCGCCGTTTGATCCGCACCGCCATGATCGAGTCCATGCCGAGCTGAAAGAACCCGGCGGTGGGGTCCAATTGCGCGATGTCGAAGCCGAGTTCGCGGGCGATCGCCTCGGCGACGGTGGTGCGGACCAGCTCGGCGAGCTCATTGGCGTCGGCCGGCAGCGCGGCCGCCTCGGCCGACTCGGCGGCCGGCGCCGGGGTCGGGGTCAGGGTCGGCGCGTCCGCCCGGTGCTCGGCGGCCGGGCGGTCCGGCGCGGCCGGGTCATCGTCCGCGTCCAGCACCGGCGGCAGCGGGAAGAACTCGTGGTGCCAGGTGTAGGAGGGCAGCGGGACCGGCGTTCCGACCGGGCCGGCCAGCAGCTCCGGCGCGACCGGGTGGCCGTGCGCGTGCAGCGCGGCGAGCCCGGTGAGCATCGCTTCCGACTCGGGCTCCTCCCGGCGCATCGAGGCCAGGCCGAGACCCTCCCGTCCGGCCTCCTCGAAGGCTTGCTCGACCGCGGAGAGCAGCAGCGGGTGTGGGCTGACCTCGACGAAGGTGTCGTGGCCGTGCTCCACCAGCGAGCGGACGGTGGGCCAGAAGAGCACCGGCCGGCGCAGGTTCTCGTACCAGTACTTCGCGTCCAGGCAGGAGCCGTCGACGTACGCGCCGGTGGTGGTGGAGAAGATCGGGACGCTCGCCGACCGCGGGACGAGGTCGGCCAGGCCGTCGAGCAGGTCCTCGCGCAGCCGGTCGACGTTGGGTCCGTGGCCGGGCACCGAGCTCTTCATCAGGCGCTGGAAGATCCGGCGCTCGGCCAGCCGCTCGCCCAGCGCGGTGAGCACCGCGGTGTCGCCCGACAGGACGGTGGAGGTCGGGCTGTTGCTGACCGCGACCGAGACCTCGTCCCGAAAGCCGTCCAGCAGCGCGTCCGCCTCGTCCAGCGGCAGACCCACCACCATCAGCGAGCCGACCCCCCGCAGCCTGGTGAGCAGCCGCGAGCGCAGGCAGATGATCTGGGCGGCGTCCTCAAGCGAGAGCGCGCCGGCGACGCAGGCCGCGGTGATCTCGCCCATGCTGTGCCCGGCGACGACGTCGGGCTCGATGCCGAGGGAGCGCCAGCGGGCGGCGAGGCTGACCCCGAGCGCGAACAGCGCGGGCTGAATGAGCGTCAGGTCGTCCGGCAGGGCGTCCAGGTCGGTGCGGTGGATCCGTTCGATCACCGACTCGCCCTGCCAGTGCCGGATGGCCTCGTCGCAGGCCTGCATGGTGGAGCGGAACACCTCGCACTCGTCCATCAGCTGCCGACCCATGCCCAGGCGCTGGGTGCCGTGCCCGGCGAACAGGAACGCGGTGCGGCGCTTGACAGCGGGGCTCGCGACTCGACCGGTGACCACGCCGGACGGGTGGTCACCGGCCAGCCAGGCGGTCAGCCGCTCGGCGGCCTGGGCGTGCGAGTCGGCGACCACGGCCAGCCGGTGCGGGTGCGGGGTGCGGCGCAGCGCCGCGGTGGCGGCGATGTCGCGCAGGGCGGCGGACCGCCCGGCGGGGGAGATCAGGTGGTCGCGGTAGGCCGCGGCCATCCGGCCGACCTCGTCGGAGGTGCGGGCGGTGACGGAGATCGCGACCGGACCGGGGACCGGCGGGGCCGCCTCGGCGGGCGCCGGGGCCGGGCCGAGGATCACGTGCGCGTTGGTGCCGCCCGCGCCGAACGCGCTGACGGCCGCGTAGCGCCGGTCGTCCGGCACGTCCCAGGCCGCGGTGGCGGTGGGGACGAACAGCCGGGTGCCGTCGAGTTCGATGTGCGGATTCAGCGAGGTGAAGTGCAGGTTCGGGGTGATCATCCCGTGGTGGACACTCAGCGCCGCCTTGACCAGGCCGGCCAGGCCGGAGCCGGCCTCCAGGTGGCCGATGTTGGTCTTGATCGAGCCGATCGCGCACCCGGGATCCCCGTCGGCGCCGGGCCGGCCGTACACCTCGCTCAGCGCCTCCACCTCGATCGGGTCGCCGAGCGCGGTGCCGGTGCCGTGGGCCTCGACCAGGGTGACCTGGTGCGGTTCGATCCTGGCACTGGCCAGCGCCCGGCGGATCACCGCGCGCTGCGAGGGCCCGTTCGGCGCGGTCACCCCGTTGGTGAGGCCGTCCTGGTTCACCGCCGACCCGGCCAGCACCGCCCAGATCCGGTCGCCGTCGGCGACGGCGTCCGACAGCCGCTTGAGGACGATCGCGACCACGCCCTCGCCCCGGACGTAGCCATCGGCGCGGGAGTCGAAGGTCTTGCAGCGGCCGTCCTCGGCCAGTGCGCCGATCTTCGAGAAGCCCATGGTGGTGGCCGGCGACAGCATCAGGTTCATGCCGCCGACCACGGCCACCGGGCACTCCCCCGCGCGCAGGCTCTGCGCCGCGAGGTGGACGGCCACCAGCGACGCCGAGCAGGCCGAGTCGACCGTCAGGCTGGGGCCGTGCAAGTCCAGCAGGTAGGAAAGCCGGTTGGGGATCAGCGAGTTGGCGGCGCCGATCGAGGTGTAGGTGCCGATCCGGTCGCGCCGGCGCAGCTGCATCTGCAGGAAGTCGCAGGCGTTCGCGGCGACGAACACGCCGGCGTCGGTGCCCTGGAGCGCGGGCAGGGTCAGGCCGGCGTCCTCGATGGCCTCCCAGGCGACTTCCAGGAACAGCCGCTGCTGCGGGTCCATGTCCTGGGCCTCGCGCGGCGAAATGCCGAAGAAGTAGGGGTCGAATTCCTCGGCGGTGGAAAGGAAGCCGCCGTGCCGGGCGACCATCCGGCCCGGAACCCCGCGATCCTCGTGGTAGTACCGGGAGTTGTCCCAACGGGACGCCGGGATCTCGGTGATCGCGTCCACACCGTCGACGAGGAGCCGCCACAGGTCCGTCGGGCCGTACACCTCGCCGGGCAGTCGGCAGCCGATCCCGGTGATCGCGATCGGCTCTCGTCTTGCCTGCTCCAGGGCCACGACCTTGGCGCGAAGGTCCCGCACCGCGGTCAGGGCAGTCGTCAGCGCCTCAGTCGTCATCTGGCCACCTGTCGGTCCGAATGGACGGGGAGATCGGCAGCCGGACATCAGACGTGTCGGAACGGCTGCGAAACCGTGAATTCCTCGAAAGGCTAACCCGTCGCCGCAGCGGCCGGTCAACCCCAGTCCGGAATTATGGGGGCCACCCCTAATCGACCGTTTTCAGGGGACCCCTAAGACAAATTTCCGGGTCGGGGTCGGCGGAATTTCGCCACAATCGGACGGAACTTCTCCGGAAATTGCGGGGACCGAGGTGATCGAGCAACCGACCGTGCGCGACGGCAAGGGGAGAACGCGGAAAAGCGACCGCCGCGGCCCGGGAAGGGCCGCGGCGGTCGCCTGGTTGCCCGGCAGGGGTCCGGGCGCGGATGGCTGCGCGAAGCAGCCCGGTCATCGGGTGGGCACCGCCTAAGCGGTGGCGACCCCCTCGCTCTCGGTCGGCTTGGCCGGCTCCGGGGCGGGCGGCGGGGTGGGCGCGCCGGGCGGCGGCGGGACGGCGGCCGGCAGGCCGCGCAGGGCCACGATGCAGGCGAGCACCGCGAACCCGGCGCAGACCAGCAGGGCGGCGTGCATGCCGGCGACGTGGGCCTGGAAGGCCGCGTCCTTGACCCGCTGCGCCTCGCCTCCGCCGAGCGCGTTCCCGCCGGCGCGCAGCGCCTCCAGTGCGCCGCCGACCGACTCGCGGGCCTTGTCGGCCAGGTTGGCGGGCAGCCCGGCGGCCTTGTCACCGATCTCCGAGTGGTAGACGGCGCTGACCACGGAGCCGATCACGGCGACGCCGAGCGCGCCGGCGACCTGGCGGACGGTGTTGGACACGGCCTGGCCCGCGCCCATCTTGACCGGCGGCACGACCGACATCAGGGCGCCGGTGGCCGGCGCCATCACGCAGCCCCAGCCAAGGCCCAGCGCGACCTGGCCGATCGCGACCAGCCAGAGGGAGCTGTCGGTGCCGAGCGTGGCGAAGATCAGCATCGCCACGGCCATCAGCGTGGTCCCGCCGGCCACCACGTTGCGCGGGCCGAACTTCATGGCCAGCTTGGGCAGGCGGAAGGAGATCAGGAACGCCGCCAGGCCCATCGGCACCATCATCAGGCCGGCCTTGGCGGGGGAGAGTCCGAGCACCGCCTGCAGGTAGATCGACATCACGAAGATGCCGCCCAGCAGCGCGAAGAAGGCGAGCGCGATGGCGCTGGTGCCGGAGGAGTACCGGCCGAGCTTGAGCAGGCTGACGTCGAGGGCGGGGGTCGAGACCCGGCGCTCCACGACCACCAGCAGGCCGACCAGCAGCAGGCCGCCCACAATCGGGCCGAGGGTGCCGAAGGACAGCCAGGAGTGCTCGCTGCCCTGGACGATGCCGTACACCAGGGTGCCGACGGCCGCGATGGAGACCAGCACGCCGATCGGGTCGAAGCTGCCGGGGTTGGGGTTGCGGGACTCCGGCACCAGGGCGGCGACGGCGATGACGGCCGCGATGGACAGCGGCACGTTGATCAGCAGCACCGAGCCCCAGTAGAACTGCTGCAGCAGCAGGCCGCCGACGATGGGGCCGATCATGGTGCCGACGCCGGCCGAGGCGGCCCAGGCGGCGATCGCCTTGGGGCGCTCGGCGGGCGGGAAGAGCACCATCAGGATGGCCAGCGACACGGTGGGGACGGCGGCCGCACCGATGCCCATCAGGGCCCGCCAGGCCACCAGTGCGCCGATCGAGCCGGCCAGGGCGGCGAGCAGGGAGGCGGCCCCGAACAGCGTCAGGCTGGCGATGACGATACGGCGCCGGCCGAAGCGGTCGGCCAGGACGCCGCCGGTGAAGATGAACGCCGCGAAGGTGATCAGGTAGGAGTCCATCGACCACTGCAGGTCGGCGGTCGAGGCGCCGAAGTCGCGCTGGATGGTGCTCAGCGCGACGTTGAGGATGGTCATGTCCATGACCACCACCAGGACGCTGAGCGCCAGCACAAGCAGGATCGCCCGGCGGCGGCCCGGGCTTGTCTCATTGTTCATGGTCCGTCCTCGGGTTGGCCTGAGGGGTGATATTCACCGGGGGTAGTAAAGGGGCTTTACTCCGGCGAGTAAAGCTGCTTTGCTTGCAAGCGTCAACCCATCGCGACTCCACATCCGACGGATTTTCTGGGGTAGACACGAACGCCCGTCCGGGCGTTCTCTTGGCCACAACGCTTGATTGGAAGAGGAACCATGCTCGTCATCTCGGAAACCGAAGAGCGCACCACCCGCAACCCCGCCGGCCTCGCGGCCGGCCTCGCCGGTCCGAGCCAGGGCAGTGAGCAGGTCAGCACCTGGCGCGTCGTCATGGAGACCGGCACCGACGCCCCGGTCCACCTGATCGACCGCGACCAGATCTGGATGCCGATCGCCGGCACCTTCGAGTTCGTCGTCGGCGACGAGACCTCCCTGGTCAAGACCGGTCAGGCGATCGTCGTTCCGGCCGACGTGACCCGTACCTTCCGCGCCATCGACGGCCAGGCCCAGGCGCTCGTCGCGATGGCCCCGGGCGGCACCGCCGCCCTGCCGGGCAACGACGCCCGCCTGCCGCTGCCCTGGGCCGAGTAAGGCGCCAGAGCGCACGGGGCCGGGGGCTCCCGGCCCCCGGCCCCGTGATCCCGAAGACAGACCAGCAGAGGATCTTGATCATGACTGAAGCCGTCGGTCAGCACCCGACGTTCCCGATGGTCCGCAAGTGCCCGTTCCAGCCCCCCACCGAGTACGCGGACCTGCGCGAGACCAAGCCGGTCTCCCAGGTCACCCGGGCGGACGGCTCGACCCCGTGGATCATCACCAGGTACGACCTGGTCCGCAAGGCCCTCGCCGACCCGCGGATCAGCTCCGACCGCACCCTGCCCGGCAACCCCAGCCTGGTCCCGATCCCGCCGGCGTTCCTCCAGCCGTCCTCCCGCCCGCTGATCGTCCAGGACGGCGAGGAGCACGCGCTCCACCGCCGCCTGATCATCAACGAGTTCACCGTGCGGCGCGTCCAGGCGATGCGCCCGGACATCCAGCGGATCGTCGACGACTGCGTCGACCGCATGCTGGAGAGCCAGGGCCCGGTCGACCTGGTGGACCTGCTCGCCCGGCCGGTGCCGACCCTGGTCATCTGCGAGCTGCTCGGCGTCTCCTACGAGGAGCGCGACATCTTCTACGACGCCAGCAACCGGGTGTTCGCGGAGGAGAGCACCCCGATGGACATCGGCATGGCCATCAACGACCTGCGGGTGTTCCTCAATGCGAAGATCGCCGCCAAGGAGGCCGACCCGGGCGACGACCTGCTCAGCCGCCTGGTCAACCGCTACCGCGACGAGGGCATCTACGACCGCGAGCGGGTCATCAGCAGCGCGCTGGGCCTCCTCATCGCCGGCCACGAGACCACCACCAGCATGATCGCGCTCGGTTTCGCGGCCCTGTTCGACAACCCGGAGCAGCTGGCCAAGCTCACCGCCGATCCGTCCCTCGCGCCGAAGGCCGTCGAGGAACTGCTGCGCTACCTGTCCATCGCGGACATGATCCCCGCGCGCTCGCTGACCGACGAGGTCGACCTGGACGGCACCGTGCTGCCCGAGGGCACCGGCGTGTTCGCGCTGCTGGGCGCGGCCAACCGCGACCCCGAGGTCTTCCCGGAGCCGGACACCCTCGATCTGGAGCGCCCCGAGGCCCGCCAGCACCTGGCCTTCGGCCACGGCGCCCACGCCTGCCTCGGCGCGAACCTGGCCCGCCTGGAGCTGGAGATCGTCTACAAGACCGTCTTCGAGCGCATCCCCGGCATCAAGCTCGCCGTCGCGGTCGACGATCTGCCGTTCCGTGACAAGACCGCCCTGTACGGCATCAGCGCCCTCCCGGTGACCTGGTGACCACACCCGCCGGGAGCGTCCGGATCAGCATCGACCGCACCCGCTGCGTCGGCTCGGGCCAGTGCGTCATGGCCGCGCCCGAGCTGTTCGACCAGGACGACGACGGCCTGATCGTCGTGCTCGACCCCGAGCCCGGTCCGGACCTCGTGGTCGCTGCCCGCACCGCCGCCCAGCTCTGCCCGGGGGCGGTCGTCACACTCGACGGTGCGTAGACTGCCCAAGTCCGGCGGGCCGCCGCCACCCTCCGCGCCGTGGGGCACGGCAGACGGCGGCGGCCCGCCGGACCGCAAGTGGCACCACCGCAGACCTGCCGGTCCGTATCGATGACGCGGCACCGGCACCTGGAACGTCATGGGCATCGTCACGTGCGAGGATTCGGATCGGGATGCCTCCCCATGGCATCCGTGGGGACTGCGTAAGAGGACGAACACATGCAGACGGAGGATCCGCTGGCCCGTGTCGAGCTGACCTTTCTGCTCGGCATGGCTTTCCAGCTGTTGCACGCCGAGTTCGTGGGCCGCGTCAACGCGCTCGCCGCCACCGAACTCCGGCCGGTGCACGGCATGCTGTTCCAGATCCTCGGCCAGGACGGGGCGACCAACACCGAGCTCGCCACCAAACTGGGCGTGACCAAGCAGGCCACCGGTCAGATCATCGACTTCCTTGAGGAACGCGGCTACGTGGAACGCCTGCCGCACCCCGACGGCGGCCGCCGCAAGCTGGTGGTCATGACGGACTCCGCCCGGCTCCACCTCTCGGTGGCCGGCCATGTCCTGGCCGAACTCGAAGGCCAGCTCTCCGCTGATCTCGGGGCCACGGACATGGCCGAACTCCGGCGTCAACTCGCCCGGCTGATCAGGTACTTCGCCGGCAACGAGATCCCGCCCCTGCGCCCGCTCTGGTGACGGTGGCGCGCCCGCTCACGGGCGCGCCACCGTCACCGTCGTCGCCGTGGCCATCCGGATCAGCCGCGCCCGACCGGGGATCTCCAACTTTCGGTAGATCCGGGTCAGATGCTGCTCCACCGTGCTCACCGTGACGTGCAACTCCTGGGAGATCTCCCGGTTGCTCCGCCCGGCCTGCGCCAGCGCGGCCACCCGCAGCTCGGCCCGGCTCAACCGACCGGCCGACTCGACGACGCCGTCCCGAACACCCGGACGTTCCAGGTCGCCCACCGGCACCGGACGCGACGCCGACGAACGCGACGCCGACGAACGCGACGCCGACCGCTCCGGCTCCCCCGCGGCCTCCCACGCCATCCGCTGCGCCGGCACGCTCCGCCGGCCCGGCATCGGACGCGGCGAGCCGAGCGCCCGCTGCGTCGGCACGCCGCCGTTCGGCGCCGCGGCCGACTGAGCCTCCAGCAGCCGGCCCGCCTCCGCCGTCCGCCCCAGCCGCAGCAGCGCGTCCGCGGCACCGTCGCGCCACGGCAGCGACGGCCTGGCCGCCGACTTCCAGTTCTCCAACAGCTTGCCGCAGCGCGTGAAGTCCGCCAGCGCGACCTTCGCCTGGCCCGCCGCGAGGTGGTACTGGGCACGCGCGAGCAAAACGTGCGGGCCCGCCAGACTGCACAGGGTCCGCTGCGGCAGCGGGACGTCCAGGAACACCCGGGCTTGCTCCAGCTTCCGCTGCGCGGTCAGTGCGGCGATCAGCGTGGAGAGCGGACCGCCCAGCATGACCCCCCAGCCCTCGTACGAGATCCCGTGGAACGCCTCCCGGGCGAGTCGCTCGGCAGCCTCCGGGCGGCCCCGGCGCAGGGCGATCTCCGCGGCGCCCGCCGAGGCCACCGCCTGCCAGGTCGGCCCGCCCCGGCTGGTCGGGCGCCCGACCAGCCGGGCCAGCAGCCGCTCGGCGTCGTCCGGCCGACCCGCGTAGGTCGACGTGACCACCGCGGCCACGACGCAGATCGCCGACTCGTCGTCCCACAGGCCGGGCTGAAGCACGCCCTCCGCGCGGGCCAGCAGCAGCGACTCGGGCCCGTCCCAGGGCAGCGGCGCCGCGCCGCCGGGCCGCGGGTCCGCGGGCGGCAGCAGCGGGTAGAGGCGGCGCAGCCAGGGACAGGCCGCCTGAGGCCGGCCCCCGCCCTCGTCGTCGGCTGGGAGCGGCCCGCCGACGGCGTCCGCCAGGACGTCGAGCGCCTCCTCCGGCCGCCCCCACCACAGCAGGTACTCGGCCAGGGCGAGCGAGTCCGCCGGGCGCAGCAGCCCCTGCTGCGCCATGGCGACGAGCTCCGGGACGTACCGCACGGCCCACTGCGGGTCCAGCCGCCAGGTCGCCCGGGCGAGCGCCGCGGTCACCTCCGTCCGCTGCTGCCGGTTCTCGCACGCCTGCTCAGCCAGGCGGAGGTAGCGCACCGCCTGCTCGCAGTCGTCGGTGTCCAGGCACTTCGTCGCCGCTTCGCGCAGCACGTGCACGGCCCACTCGCCGCGGGCGCCGCCCGCGGCCTCGATCAGCTCCGCGACCTCGGTGCCGTGTGCCCCGTCGTTGTAGCGCATCCGGGCGGCGCGCAGCCGCAGTTCGGCGAGCGACTCAAGCGGCAGGCTGCCCCGGACCGCCGCGCCGATCGCGGGGTGCCGCAGCCTGCCGTCGGCGACCAGTCCCATCGCGGTCAGGGTGCCGATCCCGTGCTCGGCGTGCTCCACCGAGACGCTGAGCAGCCGGCCCACCAGAGCGGCTGTCGGACGGCCGCCCAGCACCGCCAGGGCCTGCGCGACCCGGAGCACCGCGGGCTCGGCCCGGAAGAGGCAGTGCATGACGCTCCGCGCGAACACCACCCCGGTCGGCGGCTCCGCGGAGCTCGGCTCGGTCCAACCGGCCTCGTCCAGCAGGGCGTTGATCAGCACCGGGTTGCCGCCGGTGGCCGGGTGCCAGCGACGGGCCAGCCGCTCGCCGGCCGGCCCGCCCAGGTGGCGGGCGATCAGTGCGGCCGTGCCACGCTCCGACAGCATGCAGAGCGGCAGGCGCAGCACGTCCTGCTCGCGCGCCAGGCACCGGTGGACGGCGGCGATCCCCGCGCCGGAGCCGGTCCGCTCGACCAGCACCGACAACACCCGCGCCAGGCCCCAGCCGCGCAGGGCGGTGACGACCTCCAGCGAGGCGGTGTCGGCATACTGGATGTCGTCGATGCACAGCACCACCGGGGTCCGCCCGGCCACCGCCTGAACGGCGTCCCGGAAGGCGAGCGCGACCCGCGCGAATTCCGGCTGCGGCAGCGGCCCCACGGCCGAGCCGGGCACCGAGGTCAGCACCGCCTGCAGCGGGCCGGTCTGCTGGGCCGGCAGCGCCTGCATCAACTGCCGGAGCACGCCCAGCTGGTAGGTGCGGGTGACGGGCAGGCCGACCGCCTCCAGGACCAGCGCGCCGGCGTCCCGGGCCCTGCGGAGCAGGTCCTGCACCAGCTCGGTCTTGCCGCTGGCGACCGGGCCGGTGACCAGCACCGCCCGGCTGTGGCCCTGCGCCGTCGAGTCGTAGACGGCGGCGAACTGTTCGACGGAGAGCTCTCTTTCGCCCAGACAGCCCGTTGTGTCGCAGTTGTCGACGGCGAATTTCACAGCTCCTCCAGCATCTTCGCCAGTTCGGCCAGTTCGAGCTGGAGCGCGTTCTCGGGGGTGTCGTCGCTCGCGCCGGCCCCGGGCACCGGAGCCGGTTCGGCCGGCGCGGCGGCCGACCCGGCCGGCGCCTCGGCGGGCCGCTCGGGCGCCAACCGCTCGTCCAGGAAGGCGGAGAGATCCTGGACGGTCGGGTAGTTCCAGATCACCGTCGCCGCGAGCCGCAGCCCGAACCGGCGCTCCAGCCGGTTGCGCAGCTCCAGCGACATCACGGAGTCGACGCCCATCGCCCGCATCGGGCTGTCGGGCGCGACGGAGGCCACCGGCACCCGGGTGACCCCGGCGACGCAGTCGGTGACCAGCTCCGCCAGAAGCTTCCGGCGCTTCGTCTCGTCCTCGACGGCCAGCAGCGCGTCCAGCTCGGAGCGCAGGTCCTCGGCAGCGGCCTGCTCACCTGCCCCCTCTGCGCCGCGCAGCCGCACCCGGCTGATCGCGACGCCCGACACCTGGACGAACACCCGGCCGTCCGCGCCGACGATCCACACGTCGGCCCGCAGTCCGTCCGGCGTGGCCCGCGCGGGCCGGACCGTGGCGTAGGCCCAGCACTCGTCGTCCGGCCGCCCGTGCACCACGACCCGGTCGATGCCGGTGCTGACGAACCCGCCGTCGGTACCGAGGACCGGTGCGAGGGCGGCCTGAACGGCGCCGTCGAGCAGCGCGGGCGCCACCCGGAACTGCGCGGCCGCCGGCGACTCGGCCGGCACCGCCAGCCGGGCCAGGGCCTCGTCCGCCCCGACGCCGACCTCGGTCACGGCCTGGTAGGCCGGGCCGTAGGCCAGCCCGCGCTCGGCGAGAGCGGCGTAGAACGTGGAGCCGTCCACCGTCTCCGGCAGCCGATCGCGGACGGCGGCCAGGTCGAGCGGCGCCACCTCGGCCGCGCCGGCCGGCTCCATCAGGGCGGCGGCGACGCACACCTGCTCGGTGCCGAACCGCGCGAAGATCCGCAGGTCGTCGCTGCTCTCGTGCTCGACCAGCACCGCCTGCACCTGGCGGCCGCCCTCCTCGTCGAGCCGCAGTGGCTCCACGAAGCGCAGCCCGGTGACGGCGGGCTCCCGGCCGGGACGCACCTGCTCCGCCACCGCGAGCGCCAGTTCGACCATCGCGGCACCGGGCAGCACGGCCTCGCCGCCGATGACGTGGTCGTGCGCGGCGACGGTGGTCCGGTCGTAGGTGGTCTGCCAATAGTGGGTGCCCGGCTCGACGGCCGAGTCCAGCCGCTCGCCGAGCAGACCGCCCAGGGTGGCGGAGCGCGCCGCGCCGGCGCCGGCGACCTCCTCGTACCAGAGCCGCCGGCGCTGCCACGGGTAGGAGGGCAGGCGGGCGCCGCGCAGGGAGGCGCCGCCCACCAGGGCGAGGTCGAGCGGCAGACCGGTGGTGTAGAGGCGGCCGACCGAGCCGAGCAGGCTCTCCCGCTCGCCCTCGTTGCGCCGCAGCGAGGGCACCACGGCGACCTGCACGGTCCGGTCCATCGCCACCTGCTCCACGGCGGGCAGCAGGATCGGGTGCGGGCTCATCTCCGCGAACACCCGGGTGCCGGATTCGATCAGCCGGTCGATCTGCATGCCGAAGAGCACCGGCTTGCGCAGGTTGTCGACCCAGTACTCGCCCGTCATGTCGGTGCCGTCGCTGACCCGGCCGGTGACGGTCGACCAGATCGGGACGGCGGCGGCACGCGGCGTGACGGGCGCGAGCGCGTCGAGCAGGTCGTCCCGCAGGGAGTCCATCTGCGGACTGTGCGAGGCGACGTCCACCTTCACCCAGCGGCAGAAGGTGCCGGCCTCCTTCAGCCGTGCCTCGATCTCCTCCAGCGCCGGTCGGCCACCGGACAGCACGGTCGAGCGGGCGCTGTTGCTGACCGCGATCGACACCGTGTCAGCGTACGGCGCGGTGATCTCCTCGGCCTGCTCCATGGTGAGCTCGACGGCGAGCATCGCGCCCTGCCCGCTGGCGCGGCGCATCAGGGCGCTGCGCAGGCAGATGACGCGCAGCGCGTCGTGCAGCGAGAGGGCCCCCGCCACGTGGGAGGCGGCGGTCTCGCCCATGCTGTGCCCGACGACGGCGCTCGGGACGACCCCCCAGGACCGCCAGAGCGCGGCCAGCGCCACCTGGACGGAGAAGATGACCGGCTGGATCACGTCGATCCGGTCCATCCGGGAGCTGTCCTCGCCCGCCTGCAGCTCGGCGAGGATCGACCAGTCCAGATACGCGCGGGCCGCGGCGTCGATCTCCCGGATCGCGGCGTGGAACACCGGCTCCGTCGCCAGCAGTTCGGTGCCCATGCCGATCCACTGCGAGCCCTGGCCGGGGAAGACGAAGGCCACGCCGGCGCGGCTGTCGACCCCGGTGGGGCCGGGCTCGGCCACGCGCAGCCGCTTCGCGAGCTCGGCGGTGGAGCGCGCGACCACGGCCAGCCGATGCGGGTGGTCCGCCCGGGAGACGGCCGCCCGGCACAGGTCGGCCAGGCTGGTGTCGGCGGTGTCCGCCCGGGTGGCGGCCACCTGGTCGGCGGTGCGGTCGGCGAGCTCCCGTAGGGCGGCCGCGGAGCGCGCGGACACCGTGAACAGCTCGACGCGGTCGGCCCCGTGCCCCGGCCGCACGACCGGCAGGCCGAGCGCGTGCAGCGCGGCGAGCGCCTCGGCCGGGCCCTGCCGGTCGTCGGCCGCGCGCAGCATCGTGCCCAGCACCACGGCCTCGCGGCCGGAGTCGGCGACGCACTGCTCCAGCCCGGCGGTCAGCACCGGCGTGGCGCTCAGCTCCAGGAAGACGGTGTGGCCGTCCTCCAGCAGCGCGGCCATGGCGTCGGCGAGCACGACCTGCTCGCGCAGGTTCCGGCAGAAGTACTCGGCGGTGACGTCCTGCCAGGCGATCGGGCGGCCGGTGACGGTGGAGTACATCGGGATGCGGCCCGGCCGGGGCCGGATGCCCTCGATCGACGCCCTCAGCTCCGGCAGGATCTCGTCGATCGCCGCGCTGTGCGCCGGCAGGCCCACCTTGACCATCGCGCCGAGCACGCCGTCGGCCTTGAGCTCGGCGAGCGCCGCCTCCAGGGCGGTCACCTCGCCGGCCAGCACGGTGGAGCGCGGCCCGTTGAGGGCGGCGACCACCGCCCGGCCGCCGTCGGTGAAGCGGGCCAGGTCGGCGGCGGACTGGTCGACGATGGCCATGCCGCCGCCGCGGCCGGCGATCGCGGCCTGCAGCCGGCTGTAGTGGTGGACCAGCCGGACGGCGTCCGGCAGGTCCACGATGCCCGCGATGACGGCGGCGGCGATCTCGCCGAGGCTGTGCCCGGTCACCGCGTCCGGGCGGACGCCGCCGGCCTCCAGCCACTCGGCCAGCGCGACCTGGATCGCGAACAGCACCGGCTGGGTGACGGAGACGTCGTCCCAGCGGGTCCGGTCCTCGTCGACGTGCAGTTCCTGGAGCAGGGACCAGCCGGTGTACGGGCGCAGCTCGGCGTCGCACCGCTCCAGCACGGCCCGGAACACCGGCTCGGTCCGCAGCATCGCGCGGGCCATGCCGAACCACTGGTGGCCGTGCGGCGAGCAGACGAACGCGACCTTGGGGGCGGACACGGCGGCGGCCGGGCCATCGAGCGCGGAGAAGTCCCACGGCTCCGGCTCGTCGTGGCCCTCCAGCACCACGTGGACGTTGGTGCCGCCCCACCCGAACGAACTGACCCCGCCCAGCGCTCGCCGGTCCGCGGGCCACTCCTCCAGCTCGGTGGGCACGCGCAGGCCGAGGCCGTCGAAGTCGATGTGCGGGTTGGGGTCGTGGAAGTGCAGGTTCGGGGGCACCGCGCGGTGGCGCAGCACCAGCGCGGTCTTGATCAGCCCGGCGATGCCGGCCGCGCCCTCCAGGTGCCCGAGGTTGGTCTTCACCGAGCCGAGCACGAGCTTTGCGTCCCGGCCCTCGGCGAAGACCGCGCCGAGCGCGCTGGCCTCGATCGGGTCGCCGAGCGCCGTCCCGGTGCCGTGAGTCTCCACGAAGTGCACCTCGCTCGGCGCGACGCCGGCCCGCTGGTAGGCGGCGCGCAGCACCTCCTCCTGGGCGACCGGGTTGGGGGCGGTGAGGCCGTTGCTCAGCCCGTCGTTGTTGGTCGCCGAGCCGCGGATCGTGCACCAGACGTCGTCGCCGTCGGCGAGCGCGCGGGACAGCGGCTTGAGGACCACGACGCCGCAGCCCTCACCGCGGCCGAAGCCGTCGCCGCTCGCGTCGAAGGCCTTGCAGCGCCCGTCCTGGGCGAGCCCGCCGAACAGCGTGAGCGCGACCATGGTGTCGGCGCTGAACAGCAGGTTCACCCCGCCGGCGATCGCCATCGACGATTCGCCGGACCGGATGCTCTGGCAGGCGAGGTGGACCGCGAGCAGCGAGGAGGAGCAGGCGGTGTCGACGGTGAGGCTCGGACCGCGCAGCCCCAGAACGTACGAGAGCCGGTTGGCGACCATGTTCAGCGCCTGGCCGGTGGCCGAGTGCGAGGTGAGCGGACCGGGCCGCAGGTCGGCGTAGTCGTGCCAGATCGCACCGGCGAACACCCCGGTGCGGCTGCCGGCCAGTTCGCTCGCGCAGACCCCGGCGCTCTCCAGTGCCTCCCAGGCGACTTCCAGGAAGAGCCGCTGCTGCGGGTCCATCTCGGCCGCCTCGCGCGGCGAGATGCCGAAGAACAGCGGGTCGAACTCGTCGCCGGGCCGGTCGAGGTAGCCGGCCTCGGTGGGCATCCGGTTCAGCACCGACTGCGGGAGCCGGTCCAGTGCGTCCTGCCCCGAGCGCTCCGCCACGGCCCGCACCGCGTCGGTGCCACTGCGCAGGAGCTCCCAGTACGCGTCCACGCCGTCGGCCTGGGGGAAGCGGCAGCCGATGCCGACCACGGCGATCGGCTCGGCCGCGGACGGGGCCGGAGCGGTGTGCGCGGCATCCCCGGCGCGGGCCGTGGGCGCCGCGTCGTCCAGCAGGTGCGCCGCCAGCGAACTGATCGTCGGATGCGCCCAGGCGACGGCGGGAGACAGCGGCCGGTCCAGCAACTCCGCGAGGGTTGCGACCAGCCGGCTCGCCTTCAATGAATCGAGACCCTGCCGCACGAACTGTTCGTCGTCGGATAAGTCTTCCACTGCACATCCGACCAACTCGGCCAGGACTCTGCGCATTTCCGGCACGAGAGAATCAGAGGTCGAATTTCGCGCGGTTAACACTGACACTACCCCCGTAATTGTCAAGTGAAGCGATATGTATCTCGGCAATGCGAGCATTACAGAGAATTTTGAATCTCACCCTAGTCTCGCGCCGGCGGCAGTGTCAAGGAACTTGACCACGACACTCCGCGATGGAGGCCGGCCATATCCGGCATTCCTGGCGAAGGCCCTCCCCGACACCCTCGTGGACCGCCCCCTCCGCTTTCGCCTGTCCAACTGGCATGCGAGACAGGGGAGTAGAGGATATAGTCGCACGCTCGGGCCGGTCGGGCCGGAGCGCGGGACGGCGGCCGCGCCATGGATGCATTGTCATGCTCAGCGCCATTCTCGGGCTGCAATATTGTCGCGCCCTGAGCCCCGGATTCCACTATTCCGGGTGGGGCGGCTTTCGTGGCGGATAGCCGGGGTGGCCGCCCGGGCGGGCACCCGGCGTAGGATGCCGCCGGCCGCCGCGTTATCGATCCCGCTGGTGGCGAGCAGCGCCGCGAGCCATGGAGTCAGCGGAGCCGGGCACTTTAAAAGAAATCGCCGCAAGTCAGCGCGGTCTTTCGATATGAGTGCACGGGCCACCCTTCGTGACGCACCGGCAGGTCGCGCCCGCGGAGGGCAACGGCGCGGTGGGCGGCGCTCGCTGACCGTGCGCTGTCGGGCATCCCGGCGACGCCGATTCACCCCGCACCGGTACGGGCCCGTCGTGCCACGACGGAGGCTGGATTTCGATCTGGTGATCGACTGAAACGCGAGTGTTCCCATGCCTCTTCCGTATCTAGGCTGCGGTAGTCATGTCACGGTCATGAGAGGGCTCCGGAGGTCGAAGTGGACAGGACAGGCGCCGGCAAGGTCCCGCTCGCGGTAGGCGGACTGCCGCTGTTCGGGCACCTGCTCGGACTGGCGCGGGGGCGGGCGGTGTTCCTGCAGGGGCTGCGGACGGGTGGCGACATCGTCGAGATGAGGCTCGGGCGGCGGTCGTTCTACGTGCTCAACGCCCCCGAGGCCATCCACGAGGTGCTGGTCACGCAGAGCGGGAAGTTCAGCAAAGGGATGCTGTTCGACCGCGTCCGCCCGTACATCGGGAACGGCCTGGCGACCTCCGACGGGACCTTCCACCTCCGGCAGCGGCGCGCCCTGCAGCCCGCGTTCCACCGGGAACGGATCACCCGGTACGCCGAGACCCTCGCGGTCGTCGCAGAACAGCGGGTGGGCCGCTGGCGCACCGGGCGGACTCTGGCCATGGAACGGGAGATGCGCGAACTCGCCGTCGCGCTGATGCTGCCGACCCTCTTCCCGTCCGCGGACGGGTCCGGGACCGGGCGGACCGTCGAGGAGCTGGGCGCGCGGGTCGGCGAGGACCTCGGAATCCTCGTGCGTGGCGTACTCCGGGCCACCGTGCTGCCGCCGGCGCTGGCCGAACTGCCGACCCCGGGACGGCGGGAGTTCCTCGCCTCGGCGGCGTCCCTGCGCAGGCTGGCCGAGGCGGCGGTGCGACAGGCCCGCCGCAGCCCGCAGCACGACGGCATCCTCGCGCTGATGCTCACGCACGAGGACGGCATGTCGGACGAAGAGGCGTGCGACGAACTCCTCACCCTCCTCGTCGCCGGAGTCGAGACCACGGGCACCACCCTGGCCTGGGCCCTGCACTCACTCGCCCGCGACCCGCAAGCCGCCGACCGGATGCACGACGAGGCGCGGGCCGCCGGACCGGGCCCCGCCACTCCCGCCGCCCTTCCGTACACCACCCGGTTCGTCCAGGAGGTGCTGCGCCTCTACCAGCCGCTGTGGTTCATGGGGCGGCGCGCCCTGGAGGCCGTGCGGGTCGGGCGATACGAGATCCCGGAGGGCGCCGAGGTGGTCTACAGCGCCGCGACCCTTCACCGCGACCCCGCCTGCTTCCCCGACCCGTTGCGCTTCGACCCCGACCGGTGGCTCGCCAGGCCCGAGAAGAGCCTGCCGCGCGGCACCTACCTGCCCTTCGGGGCCGGCAATCGCAAGTGCATCGGCGACGGCTTCGCCTGGGCGGAGATGCTCGCCGTACTCGCCGCCGTCACCACCCGCTGGCACCTGCACCCCACGCCGGGCCACCGGGTCCGGGCGGTCGCCGACGCCCAGATCCGCCCCGACGCCCTGCCGATGTCGGTCACCCCGCGCACGGCGCGCTGAGCGGGAGGAGCGATGCTGGAGTTCCATCTGGACGAGATCGGGCTGTTCGACACCGCACGGTCGCTGGACCCCCACCTGGACGGACTGGCCCGCTTCGTCCCGCAGGCGGCCGGACCGATGGGCGAGGCACCGGCCGGACCGCTCGGAGGAGCCGCGGCGTCGGACCTGGCGCAGCTGCCGGCCGTCGAGGCCGAGTGCCGCCGGGACCGGCTCGCGCTGCTCGACGCCACCGACGAGGCGTACCTGCACAGCGCGCAGGGACGGGCCTTCGCCGCATGGCTGGCCGGGGCGCGGCCCGCGGAGCTGATCTGCACCCGGAAGGGCGATACCTCGCTCGACGACGTCCACCGGTACATCGTCCGGGACGCCGTGCAGTGGCTCACGCTGTGGTCGGCCGGCTACCGGCGGGATCCGCTGTGGCACGCGATCGCCAAGGCCGTGGCGCTGCTGGCCGTCCTGGACGACGTCGTCGTTCCCCCGCAGGACGTAGCGAGCGGAGCGCACCGGCTCGGGGGCGAGAGCCTGGCCGAGGTGCTGGACAGGGTGCACGCCCTCGGCGGGGACCGGGACCGGCGTTGGCTCGCCGAGGCCTACCGGGAGACGCTGTTCAGCGCGCGGATCCAGTTCCACGAGAAGTGGTCCGCCGCGGGACCGGGCCTGGCACCACCGGCTCGCTTCGACGCGATCCAGGCGTACGTCCGGGAGCCGGACATCCTGCGCGCGAGCATCCTCCGGACGTACGCGGCCGAGACCTTGCCCGTCATGGGCCTGATCGCCTACTACTTCCGCCTCCCCTTCGACGAGTGCGACCGTGCCGCCTTTCTCGCCGCCGGCGTGGCACAGACCCTCGGGATGGACATCTCCAAGGACCAGTACGGCATCGGTGTGAAGGAGGTGACCAACTTCGGTGTCCGGCCCGGTCGGCGCGAACCGGAGAATGCCCGGCAGCGCACCGCGATCTACCGCACCTTCCTGCGGCTGACTGCCCAGCTGCACAACGCCGCCGACCTCGCCGGTGTCGTCTACGACCGCTACTCCCGGGTCTCGCTCTCCTACGCCAGACTCGTCGACCGCTACCTCGAACGCCGCCGGATGACTCGCCTTCCCATGAACGACACGCTGTCCGCGGTCGTCAACGAGGTCATCGCCGACGGGTGACCGGCCCGACCGCCGAGGTGGCGCTGACCGGCTTTCCACTCCTCGACGCAGGGCTCGAACCGCATCGGCCGTACTTCGGGATCCGCTCCGCCTTGCGCCGCCTCTGCGGGGCGTTCCCGCGGGCCCGGTACACCTCGATGAGGCGGGCCTTCGCTTGTCCCGGGTGTCACAGATCGGCGGGGTGTCCGGTCAATACTGCGGACGGGAGCGGGGCGACGGCCCCCGCCCGATCATCCGGACACCCGAGGAAGGGGCACCACAGTGGCGAACCACCACGCAGGACACGTGCACGGAGCCGGCGGCGACCCGGCGGCTCCGGCGGGCTGGATGACCGCGGCGCAGGTGCTGCAGGACGCCGGACCGTTCACCGTCCCCGAGGGCGCCTCCGCGATGACCGTCCACATCGAGTGGGCGCCGGGCGACCCGGGTACCCCGCCGCACCGCCACTCCGGGCCCGCGTTCGGGTACGTCGTCGAGGGCGCGGTCCGCTTCGAGCTGGAGGGCGAGCCGGAGCGGGTCGTGGAGGCCGGCGGCACGTTTTGGGAGCCGGGCGGCGACGTGATCCATTACCAGGACGGCAACGCGCTGGCCGACGCGCGGACCCGGTTCGTGGTGACCATGCTGTGCGCCCCCGGGAGGCCCATGCTCGAACTCGTCCCCGAGGAGGAGCTCGCCCGGCGCGCCCACCTGCGGGCCCCGCGCCCCGCCGGGTGAGCGCACCTCGCCCGGCCACCGACCCCGCGGCGGACGGCCCCGCCCCGCCCGCCGGCCCCCTCGCACGACGGAGGAGCCCGCCGTATGCCCGCCATCCTCGTCCACGGCGTTCCCGACACCCATCGGGTGTGGGACGGCGTGCGCCGCCACCTGACCCGCACCGACGTCGAGGCCTGGGACCTGCCCGGGTTCGGCGCCCCGCGCCCGGACGGCTTCCGCTCCACCAAGGAGGAGTACGTCGACTGGCTGATCGCCCGGCTGGAGCGTGTCGGCGAACCCGTCGACCTGGTCGGCCACGACTGGGGCTGCATCCTCACCGCGCGCGTCGCCTCCCTGCGGCCCGACCTCGTCCGCACCTGGGCCGGCGGCAACGGCCCGGTCGACGCGGCGTACACGTGGCACCCGCTCGCCAAGGTCTGGCAGCACCCCGTCGACGGCGACCGCTTCATGCGTGAGCTGCGGCCGGGAGCGTTCGCGGCCGACCTCGCGGCCGGCTTCGAGGTGCCGGCCGACCTGGCCGGGGAGGCGGCCTCCCGGGTGGACGAGTCCATGAAGGACAGCATCCTGGGGCTCTACCGCTCGGCCGTGACCGTGGGGGCCGAGTGGGAGCCGGGCCTTGCCCGGGTGACCGCGCCCTGCCTGGTGTTCTGGGGGGTTCGCGATCCCGCCTGCCCGATCGCGTCCGGCCGGCGGCTCGCCGCCGCTCTGCGCGCCCCGGGTGTCGTCGCGCTCGACTGCAACCACTGGCCGCTGCTCCAGCGGCCGGCAGAGGTCGCCGCGGCCGTCGAGGCGCACTGGACGGCGCACCGGGGCCCGGGCCGGTGAGCCGCGTGTGACGGGCCGCCAGGCGCGGTGACGGCCTGTCAGGACGGCTGCTGCCGCGCCCGGCAGGGGTTTGTCCGCCCCGCGCGGGCTGGTGCATGATGGGTTCGGCCCGGAACGATCAGGGTCCGGACCTTGACCTGTGTGGTGGTGGCGGATGGCGGGCGGCGCTCCGGGGCGCGGGCTGCGCGGCCGGCGCAGCGAGTGCGGAGCGCTGGACCAGGTGATCGCCGGGGCCCGGGAGGGCCGGGGCCAGGTCCTCGTGCTGCGCGGTGAACCGGGGGTCGGCAAGTCCGCCCTCGTGGAGTGCCTGGTGGAGCGGGCGAGCGGGTGCCGGGTCCTGCGGGCGGTCGGCGCCGAGTCCGAGATGGAACTGGCGTTCGCCGGACTGCACCAGTTCTGCGTACCCCTGCTGGGGCGGCTGGAGCGCATCCCCGGCCCCCAGCGCGACGCCCTGTCCGTCGCGTTCGGCCTGAGCGCGTCGAGCGCGGGCAGCGCGCCGGACCGTTTCCTGGTCGGCCTCGCGGTGCTCAGCCTGCTGGCCGAGGCGGCGGAGGAGCAGCCGCTGGTCTGCGTCGTGGACGACGCCCACTGGCTCGACCGGGTCTCCGCCCAGACGCTGGCCTTCGTCGCCCGGCGGCTGCTGGCGGAGCGGGTGGCGCTGGTGTTCGCGGCGCGCACCACGGCGCCCGACGCGGGCGGCGACCCCTTCGGGGGGCTGCCCGAGATCGCGGTCCGGGGCCTGCGCGACGACGACGCGCGGGCGCTGCTGGAATCGGTGGTCCCCGGGCGGCTGGACGAGCGGGTCCGGGACCGCGTCGTCGCCGAGACCCGTGGCAACCCGCTGGCCCTGCTGGAACTGACCCGGGGGCTGTCGGCGGCCGAGCTGGCCGGCGGGTTCGCCCGCCCGGACGTCCGCCCGCTGGCCGGCCAGATCGAACAGGCCTACGTGCGGCGCGTCGGCGCGCTTCCCGCCGACGCCCAGCGGCTGCTGCTGGCGGCGGCCGCGGAGCCGGTGGGGGACGTGCCGCTGCTGCGGCGGGTCGCCGAGCGGCTCGGCCTCGGCGCGGACGCCGCGGGAGCGGCCGAGGCGTCCGGGCTGGTCGAGTTCGGTACCCGGGTGCGGTTCCGCCACCCACTGGTCCGTTCGGCGGTCTACCGCGCCGCCGACCCCGCCCTGCGCCGGGACGTGCACCGCGCGCTGGCCGAAGCCACCGACCCCGCCGTCGACTCGGACCGTCGGGCGTGGCACCGCGCCCACGCGGCGGTGGACCCGGACGAGGCCCTGGCGGGCGAGCTGGAGCGGTCGGCCGGCCGGGCCCAGGCCCGCGGCGGGATCGCGGCGGCGGCGGCCTTCCTGCGGCGCGCGGCCGAACTGACGCCCGATCCGGCCCTGCGGGGCACACGCGCGGGCGCCGCCGCCCAGGCCGCCTTCGACGCCGGCTCCCCCGACACGGCGCTCGAACTCCTCGCCGCGGCCCGGCTCGGCCCGCTCGACGAGGCACAGCGGGCCCGGCTGGCCCGGCTCCGCGCCCAGATCGCCTTCGCCCGGCGGCGCGGCGGAGAGGCGCTGCCCCTGCTGCTCGACGCGGCCGACCGGCTGGCGCGGGCCGGGGACGCATCCGCGCGCGAGGCGTACCTGGACGCCCTCGGGTCGGCGGTCTTCGCCGGCCGCCTGGGCCTGCGGACCGGGGTGCGGGAGGTCGCCGAGTCCGCCCGCATGGCGCCGCCCGGGGCGCTGCCCGCCCGGCCCACGGACCTCTTCCTCGACGGCCTGGCGGCCTGGTTCCTCGACGGCCGCGCCGAGGGCGGACCGCTGCTGCGGTCCGCCCTGTGGGCTTTCCGGCAGGCCACCGCAGGCGGGAGCGGCGAGGCCGGGCACGGAAACAGCGACGCCATGCGCTGGCTCTGGCTGACCTGGCTGGTCGCCGGGGAGCTGTGGGACGACGAGGCGTGGCACTGGATGACCGAGCACGCGGTCCGCTCGGCCCGCGAGGCCGGCGCCCTCAACGTCCTCCCCCTGGCGCTCGGTTACCGGGCCGCCCTGTCCGTGCACACCGGGGACTTCGACCTCGCGGCGGCGCTCGTCGACGAGGCCGACAGCATCGCGGAGGCGACCGGGCACTCCCCGATGGCGTACCCCGCGCTCCTGCTGACGGCCTGGCGCGGGGAGGACGCGGGGGCCGCCGAGGTGATCCGCGGCGCCGTCCGGGAGGCGACCTCGTGGGGCGAGGGGCGCGCGATCGGCCAGGGGGACTACCTCGTCGCCGTGCTCCACAACGGCCTCGGCCGCTACCAGGACGCCCTGGCCCACGCGGAACGGGCCGTCGCGCACGAGGACGTGGCCGTCCACGGCTTCGCCCTCGCCGAACTCGTCGAGGCGGCCGCCCGCGCCGACGCCCCCGAGCGGGCCGCGGCGGCGCTGCGCCGGCTGGAGGACCGCGCGGAGGCGGCCGGCACCGACTGGGCCCTCGGCGTGCTGGCCCGCTCGCGCGCCCTGCTGGACGACGGCCCGGGTGCCGAGCGGCTCTACCGCGAGGCCCTGACCCGCCTCGAACGCGGCCGCATCGCCGTCCAGTTGGCCCGCACCCACCTGGTGTACGGCGAGTGGCTGCGCCGCGAGAACCGACGCGGCGACGCGCGCGGGCACCTGCGCACCGCCCACGACCTGCTGCGGGGGTTCGGGGCGGCGGCCTTCGCCGAGCGCGCCCGGCGCGAACTACTGGCCGCCGGGGAGACGGTCCGGCCGCGCCCCGCCGACGCGAACGGGGCGCGACGCGAGGCCCTGACGGCCCAGGAGGGCCAGATCGCCCGGCTGGCCGCCGACGGTCTGACCAACTCCGAGATCGGTGCCGAACTCTTCATCAGCCCCCGCACCGTGGAGTGGCACCTGGGCAAGGTGTTCAGCAAGCTCGACGTCACGTCCCGCACCAGGCTCCGCACCACCCTGGCCGACGCCTGACGGCCTGCCCTCCCTCGGCCCCCGGGCCGGCCCCCGGGAGCCCCGGGAGAGGCAGCACCCGGGGGTCGACCCGGGGTTTCCCGGGCGACGGGCTGCGGGCCGCGGCGGCAGAGTGGCCCGAGCGGCGCCGACCGGCGTCGCGCGCGGACGCGGCCGCCCCGGGGACGGCGCCGCGGTCCGCGCCGGGACGCGACCGCCCGCCGGGCCCTGGACCCGGGCCCGGCGGGGACCGAAGGGAGGTCGGCCCATGACGCAGGAGCCGATACCGGGGCGCAGCCGTGAGTGCGGGGTACTGGAGCGACTTCGGACGCCCCGACGCGCCGTCCTCCCGGGGCCCCGGGGGCAGGGGACCAGGGGCACCCGGGCGGCGGACCAGGCATCCTCCGGGGCGTCACGGCGGGGGCTGCGGCGGGAGCGTGTTCCCGAGGGCATCGACGGAGACCGCAGGCGAAACGGAGCCGTGATGGGCGTGTTGACAGACCTGCCCGGCAGGCGTCCGGACACCCGGCCGGCCGCCGGGGACGGCACCCTGGTGGCGGCCGCCGCCGCCTTCGAGGGACTGCGGCCGCGCCTCTTCGGCACCGCGTACCGGATCGTGGGCAGCGAGGTCGAGGCGGAGGACGTGGTCCAGGACATATGGCTGCGCTGGCAGTTGACCGACCGCTCGGCGGTGATCAGCCCCGTGGCCTTCCTGTCCCGCGCCACCGCCCGGCTGGCCCTGAACGTGGTCCAGTCCGCCCGGTCGCGCTGCCAGACCCCGCTCGGCCCCTGGCTGCCCGAGCTCGTCGACACCGGCGGCGACCCCGAGGCCGGCATGCAGCGGGTGGAGGAGCTGGCGTCCGCGCTGCTCGTGGTCCTGGAGCGGCTGACGCCCACGGAGCGGGCGGTGTACATCCTGCGCGAGGCCTTCGAGTACGCCTACGGCGACATCGCCGGAATTCTGCGGCTCAGCGTCGTCAACATCCGTCAGATCTCCAGCCGGGCCCGCCGCCGCCTGGCCGCCGAGCAGCGGCGGCCCGTCGACCCGACGGAGCACCGGCGGCTGCTGGCGGCCTTCGTCGCGGCCGCCCGGACCGGGGACATCGCCGCCCTGGAGTCGCTGCTGGCCGTGCGGTGACCGGGGCCGCCCGCCGCGGTTCCGGCCACCGCCGGGAGCGCACCGCCCGACCCCGCACCGCCCGACCCCGCACCGCCCGGCCGGCGGAGCCGTACCGGGAGCCGGGCGTCCGCTCCCCCGCAGGAAGACCGGCTTCGGACCGGGGCGACTGTCACGAACCGGACCACCCGTCTGTCTATACGGATGACCGGGCGGCGCAGCCCACGGCGGCGCCGTCGAGGCCTCCGGTAGACGCCCTTCGACAGGAGAACCCCATGACCCAGCTCAACCCCGCCCGTCCCGATGCGCCGGGACGCGACGAACCGGTCCCGTCGCGCTACGCGTTGAAGGTCGGCGACATCGACGTGCTGGTGATCAGCGACGGGGTGTTGCCGATCTCCCCGGTGACCATGGCCACCAACGCCCCCGCGGCCGACCTGAAGGCCTGGCTCGGCGACATGTACCTGCCGCTGGAGTCGATGAACTGGCCGCTGAACGTGGCCGTGGTGCGCAGCGGCGGCCGGACCGTGCTCATCGACTCCGGCCTGGGGACGGAGTTCCCGGGCTTCCCGCGGGCCGGGCAGCTGGCCACGCGACTGGACGCAGCCGGGATCGACCCCGCCTCGGTGACCGACGTGGTGCTCACCCACCTGCACATGGACCACATCGGCGGGCTGCTCGTCGAGGGGTTCCGGGGTCGGCTGCGCGCGGACCTGCGGGTCCACCTGGCCGCGGCCGAGGCCGAGTTCTGGGCAGCGCCCGACTTCTCCCGCACCGACATGCCCGCACCGGTCCCGGACGTGCTCCGCAGGACCGCCTCGCAATTCCTGGACGTGTACCGCGGCCAGTTGCGGCCGTTCGAGAAGGAGTACGAGGTGGCGCCGGGCGTCCTGGTCCGCCGCACCGGCGGTCACACGCCCGGCCACAGCGTCGTGCGTCTGGAGTCCGGCGGTGACCGGCTGACGTTCGCGGGCGACGCCGTGTTCCAGTGCGGGTTCGACAAGCCCGATTGGCACAACGGCTTCGATCACGACCCCGAGGAGTCGGCCCGTGTCCGGACCCGCCTCCTGCGGGAGATGGCGGCGACCGGCGAGCAACTGGTGGCCACCCACCTGCCCTTCCCGTCCGTCTGCCACGTGGCGGATGCCGGCAGCGGCACCTTCCGCTTCGTACCGGTGGTCTGGGACTACTGACCGCCTGCCCCCGGCGGGGTCGCGCCCGGGTCCCCGGCGGCTGACGACCGCGCCCTCGTACCGCATCGACTGGAGGATCCCTGTGGAGCGTCCCGTACTGGACCCGAACGTGCTCGACCCGAACGTGCCGGACCCGATCGTGCTCGACCCGACCGGGCGTGCCCGTGAAGCCGAGACCGCCGAGCTGTTCGCGCGCGGTCCGGCCACACCGGTCGACATCCTGGGCGTCCGAGCCTGGGCGGTGTCCGACCCGCTGCTGCTGGAGGAACTGCTCAAGGACCCTCGGGTGTCCAAGGACGGCCTGCGGCACTGGCCCGACTACGACCGGGTGGTGCGGACCTGGCCGCTGGCGCTGTGGGTGAGCGTGCGCAACATGTTCAACGCCCACGGCGCCGACCACCGGCGGCTGCGCCGGCTGGTGAGCAGCGCCTTCACGCCCCGCCAGGTCGTCGCCATGACCGCGCGGGTGGAGGAGCTGACCGACGCCCTGCTGGACGACCTGGCCGGGGGTGCCCCAGGCGAGGTGGTGGACCTGCGCGAACGTTTCGCCTACCCGCTGCCGATCCAGGTCATCTCCCAACTGCTGGGCGTGCCACGGGAGGTGACGGCCGGCTTCCGGGACATGGTCGACAAGGTCTTCGCCACCACCCTCGCCCCCGAGGAGTCGGCGGCCAACGGTGTGGCGTTCCAGGCCCTGCTGGAGGAGCTGATCGCCGTCAAGCGCCGCGAGCCGGGGGAGGACATGACCTCCCTGCTGATCGCCGCCCGCGACACCGAGTCCGGCGCCGGCCCCGCCGCGCTGAGCGAGGAGGAGCTGCGCGACACCCTGCTGCTGATCGTCTCGGCCGGCTACGAGACCACCGTGAACCTGATCGACAACGGCATCACGGACCTGCTCGCCCACCCCGACCAGCTCGCCCTGGTACGCGCGGGCCGGGCCGGCTGGGACGACGTGGTCGAAGAAGCGCTGCGCCGCAACGCCCCGCTGGCGCACCTGCCGATGCGCTTCGCGGTGGAGGACATCGAGCTGCCCGGCGGGGTGACGGTCCGCCGGGGCGAGCCGATCCTGGGCGCCTACCAGGCCGCCGGGCGCCATCCGGTGCGCTACGGCGACAGCGGCGCCGGCTTCGACGTCACCCGCCCGGCCAAGGACCACCTCGCCTTCGGGCACGGCCCGCACTTCTGCCTCGGCGCGCCACTGGCCCGCCTGGAGGGGCGCACCGCGCTGAGCCGGCTGTTCGCGCGCTTCCCCGACCTCGCGTTCGCCCCGGGCGCGCGGCTGGAGCCGGTCGACTCGCTGATCTCCAACGGGCACCGCGAACTGCCGGTGCTACTCGGCCCGCCGGCGTCCTGACGGAGCGCCCCGGCCGCCCCCGGCCCGCTCGCCCGGGCCGGGCACGGCCGGGCTCCAAGCCCGCAGGATTGTGCCGCTCTCCCGGGTTCGCGATCAACGACCACCCACGGAGGAAGGCCGTCCCCACCCTCCGGTGGAGACGGCCTACACCTGCGGTTCGGCAAGTCAGCGGAAGGTGCTCAGACGCTCCGTGAGGTGGGCTGCGGCGCCCTCCAGGAGGGCATCGGCGATGGCCTCGACGGTTCGGGCTCGCCACGGCTCCAGTGCGGTGCCCGCGACGACCTGGTTGAACGCCCCCATGGCAGGGCCGCTGTGCACCAGGTAGTCGACCCGGGCGCGCTGGTCGCCGCTGACGGCGAGGCGGAAACCGCGCTGGAAGTAGCGGCGGAAGACGGCTGCCAGCTCGGCCTTGGGATCGGCGTCGGGGGCCGGGGCCGGTACGGGCTCCCCGCCGAGGTATCGGTCGAACACCTGGCTCCTGGTCTCCGCGTCGAGCTCGGCGAGCGAGCCGTGACGGCGCCACAGCTCATGCAGCCGGGAGGCGCGGGCGGGGAAGAACAGACCTCGCTTGACGTACCGGGCACGGACGCCGAGCTCGAACATCTCGCCCCAGGGGGCGGTCTCGACGTCGTACTCGCGCATCTCCTGGAGGATGTCCTTCACCTCGGGGCTGGTGGCGGCCTCGACGGAGCACTGGTTGACCGAGCCGGTCAGGACGAAGTCGGCGCCGAGCAGGAAGGCGGCGGCCGCGGCCTCCGGGGTGCCGATGCCACCCGCGCAGCCGACGTGCACCGGGTGGCCGGGCAGAGCGTGCCGGTCCCGCAGCCGGAGCACCGCGGGCAGCAGGGTGAGGAGGTCGGCCGTGCTGTTCAGCCAGCCCCCGTCGGCCTCGACGCACAGGTCGTCGGCCATCGGCCGGCCGGCCGCGGCGCGGGCCTCCTCCGCGGTGACCAGACCGTCCGCGAGCAGCCTGGCGACCACGCGCTCGGGCGGCGGGGCGAGGAACTCGGCGGCGACGTCCGTGCGGGAGACCTTGGCGATGATCCGGCCGCCCTTGAGTCGGAAGCGCACCAGGGCCGGGGTGATCAGCGGGAAGCCGGAGGCCTCGATCAGGTCGACGTCGTGCCGCAGAAGCACGTCGACCAGCGCGTTCTCCTCCTCGGGCGCGCCGTGGCGGTAGAGCAGGTTCGCGCCGAAGGTGCCGCCGAGGCCCAGCTCGGCGGTGATGGCGCGCAGCTGCTGGTCCACCTCGGCCAGGGTGAGCCCGCCGGTGCCGAGGAAGCCGAGCAGGCCCGCCTTGGCGAGCGAGCGGAGCATCTCCCGGCCGGAGATGCCGCCGTGGAGCGAGCCGCCCAGGTAGGCGCGGCGCAGCCCGTACCGCTCGCGGAAGCCGCGCGATCCGAGGCTGTCGGCGTCCACGGCGAACGAGGCCGCGGGCACCGGCCCGGACGCGGGCGCAAGCACGGCCCCGGGAACGGACACGGACGCGGACAGCGGCTGAGGCTCCGGCTCGACCGGGGCCGCGGCGACCGGCGGCACCGGCGCCGGGAGCACCGGCGCCGGGAGCACCGGCGCCGGGAGCGGCTCGGCGGCGTCGCGGATCTTGGTGACCAGCCGGCTGAGCACCTTGCCGGGGCCCAGCTCGACGAACTCGAAGTCCCCGTGCCCCATCAGCCGGCGCACCGTCTCCGTCCAGCGGACCGGGGAGGCGATCTGCGCGGTCAGGGTCGGCGCGATGGCGTCCGCCCGGTACGGCTGGGCGTCCACGTTGGCGAGCACCGGGACGGTCGGCGGGCGCAGCGTGAACCCGCCCAGGAAGACGGCGAACTCCTCCGCCGTGCCTCGCATGTAGCGGGAGTGGAACGGCGCACTGACGTTGAGGCGGACGGCGCGGGCGCCGGCGGCCTCGAAGGCGAGGCAGGCCTCGTCGATCCGGTCCCGGGGGCCGGAGAGGACGAACTGGTCCAGGGCGTTGTGGTTGGCGAGGTCGAGGCCGTCGATACCGGAGTCGGCGAGGGTCCGGGTGATGGTGTCCTCGTCGCAGCCGACGACCGCGGCCATCCCGCCGCCGTCGGCCGCCGCCATCAGCGCGCCGCGGCGCTGCACCAGGCGCAGGCCGGTCTCGAAGTCGAAGACGCCGGCGGCGAACAGGGCCACGTACTCGCCGAGGCTGTGGCCGATCAGGTAGTCGGCAGGCTCCGGGTCCTCGGCGAGGCGGTCCAGGTACGTCAGCGCGCTGACCACGTAGAGGGCCGGCTGGGTGTACTCGGTACGGCCGAGCTTGCGCTCGGGGTCGGCGACGCACAGCTCCTCGATGGAGTAGCCGAGCACCCGGTCCGCGATCGCGGTCTGCTCGGGGAACTTCTCGAACAGTCCCTTGCCCATGCCCCGCTGCTGGGATCCCTGGCCAGGGAAGCCGTAGACCTTCATTCCGTGTGCCTTCCTCGGTGCTGGTACGTCAAGGGCAGGTGCCGCTGCGGGAGTGGGGGCCGTGCCGGATACGGGAACCGTCCCGGGCGCGGGAGCCGGCCCGGGCGCGGGAGCCGGCCTCGGGCCGGCGGCCGCGAGGACCCTGGCGAACAGGCCCGGGTCGTTCCCGAAGGGGCTCAGCAGCGGTAGGGAGACCGAACGGCTCCCGGCCGGCAGGTTGCCGCGGGCGAAGTTGTGGAGGGTGCCGGAGGGGCCGAGGTCCAGATAGAGGAACTCCCCGCGGCCTCGCATGGCGGCCATCGCCTGCTCGAACTCGATGGGCCGGCGGGCGACCTGCCAGAAGTGCTCGGCGTCGGGCCGCTCGACCAGGCGGCCGTCCACGCTGGAGGTCCAGGGCAGGCGCGGCGGCGTGAACGCGATCCCGTCAAAGGCGCCGCGGCAGGCCTCGATCACCTCGTCCATCATGCTGGAGTGGTATCCGTACTCGACCTGCACCCTCTGGTGCATCACGTCGGCGGCGCGCAGCTCGGACTCGGCGCGGTCGAGCGCCGCGTCGGTGCCGGCGACCACGAAGTGGCCCGGGTGGTTGCGGGCAGCCACCTCACAGGCGCGCAGTGCGGGCACCCGGTCCAGCACCTCGGGCCCGGCGAGCACGGCGAGCAGCCCGCCGCGCGGGCCGGCCCGCAGTGCGTCGGCCTGGCGGACCAGCAGCCGCAGGCAGTCCCGCGAGGAGATGCTGCCCGCGACGACGGCCGCCGCGTACTCGCCCAGACTGGAGCCGAGCAGGTGGTCGGGCTCGACGCCCGCAGTCCGCAGGGTCTGCGCCAGGGCGATTTCGATCATGACGATCGCCGGGTGGGTGTACCTGGTGTCGGTGAACAGGTCGTTCTTCCGCATCGCCGGGTCGAAGACCCGGGCCAGGACGGAGTCGCCGAGCGCCTCGGCGGCCTCGGCGTCCAGCCGGCACAGCTCGTCGCGGAAGACCCGGTTGTCGTCGAAGAGCTCCTTGCCCATCCGGTAGTACTGCGAGCCCTGGCCGGAGAACATGAACACCACGGGCAGGGAAGCGGTGCGGGCCTGCTCGGCCGTCGGCCCCCTCATCGGTAGGTGTCCCAGAACAGGCCGGCGGCGGGAGCGGCCGGAGCCCCGGTGGTCGACGGCTCCGCGGTGCCCCGGATGATCACCCGTCGGTCCAGCGTGGGCCGCGGCAGCGGGGCCCGGCCGCCGCGGTGCCCGGCCGGGGCGGGGGCGAGCAGCAGGTGGGCGTTGGTGCCGCCGTCGGCGAAGCAGTTGAGCGCGGCGAGCTGCGCCGAGTCCGGCCACGGACGGGCCTCGCGCGGGAAGTACAGCGGCGAGGCGTCCATGTCGAAGTGATCCAGCGGCACCTGTCCGGAGCCGAACGGCACCTGCCGGCCGTGGTGCAGCATCAGGACCACCTTGATGAACGCGGCAATGCCCTCGGCCGCCAGCGGGTGGCCGATGTTCGGCTTGATCGAGCCGAGCGCGACCGGCTGCCGCGAGTCCTTGCGGTAGACCGACTCCACCGCCTTGAGTTCGAGCAGGTCGGTGACGGTCGAGCCGGAGCCGTTGGCCTCCACCCAGCCGATGTCCTGCGGGCCGTGGCCGCTGCGCGCGAGCGCCTCGACCATGACGTCCTTCTGGGCCTGGAGGTTGGGGGTCGCCGGGCCGGCGGTCCGGCCGTCGTTGTTGATGGCGATGCCGCGCAGGACGGCGAGCACCCGGTCGCCGTCGGCCTCGGCCCGAGCCAGCGACTTGAGGACGACGACACCGATCCCCTCGCCCAGCACCAGGCCGGCCGCCCGACGGTCGAACACGTGGAACTCGGCGCCCGGGTTGAGCAGGCCGCGCTGTCCGAAGACCTGGTGCGCCCGGTCGTCGGCGAGCAGGTTGACCCCGGCGACCACGGCGGCCTCCAGGTTCCCGGCCCGCAGCGCCTGCACGGCCATGTCCATCGCCACCAGCGCCGAGGAGCAGGCGGTGTCGACCACCACACTGGGGCCTCGGAGGTCGAAGAACTGCGAGACGTTGGCGGAGAGGTAGTTCTGGCCGGTGACCACGACCGGGTTCTTGGCCTGCTCCAGGGCGAGGGCGTCCGGCGTGTGGGTGGCCCGGCCGCCGACGTAGACGCCGACCTTGCGGCCCTTCAGGTCGGCCGGGCGGTAGCCGGCGTGGTGGATCGCCTGGTGGACCTCCTCCAGCAGCAGGAGCGCCTGCGGGTCCATGGCCGCCACGTCGGACTCGGAGAGCAGGTAGGCCTTCGGGTCGAAGCGCAGCACCTCGGGGAGCAGGCCGGCGTGGTAGCCGACCGGACGGCCGAAGCGCCGCTCGGGGATCGGGTGCAGGGCCGAGCGGCCCTGGCGCAGCAGCTCCCAGTACCCCTCGGCGGAGGCGGCGTCCGGGAAGCGGCAGGACAGGCCGACCACGGCGATGTCGGTGCCGACGGCGGGCGCGGAGGGTGCCGTGCCGGGGGCGACGGCCTGGGCGGCGGGCGCGGTGGCCGGGGAGGCGGGAGCGGTCGTAGCCGGGGCGGCGGCAGGCGCGGTCGGGGCCGGGGCCGGTCCTGCCGGTGCGGCCTCGCCGAAGGCGGCCGACAGCTCCGCCGGGTGCTCCTCGGCGAGGTACTGCGCGAAACCGTCCGCGGTGGGGTGCTCCAGCAGCGCGGAGGGGTCGACGGTGACGTCCAGCCGCTTGGCGACGGTCTGGACGAGCTGGGAGACCATGATCGAGTCGATGCCGAAGTCGTGCACCGGCACGTCACCCGTCAACTTGGCCCGTTCGAAGCGCAGTTCCTCCGCGAGCCGGTCGAGCAGCCAGGAGGACGCCGCCGCGGCCGCTCCCCGCAGGGCCTTCGAACCGTCGGCGGCCGGGGCCGCCGCCACCGCAGCCGGGGTGGCCGCGGCGACGGGAGCCGCGGGGGCCGCGGCCTCCAGCCGGCGGTCGGTCAGCCGCTCCGGGTGCCACGGCGCGTCCGGCCGCGCGATCGCCGGCAGCACCACCCGGGCGCCGCTGGCCAGCGCCCGATCCAGCAGGTCGAGACCCTGCCGGTCGGTGAGCGTGGCCAGGCCCGAGGCCTGGTAGGCGCCGCTGCGCGCCTCCCCCATGCCGGTGTCCTTCCAGCTCGGCCACTGCACGCTGACCAGCGGCAGCCCGTACGGGCGGGCCTCGGCAACGGCGTCCAGGTAGGCGTTGGCCAGCGCGTAGTCGCTCTGGCCGACGGCGAGCGCGGGGACAGTGGCGGCGACCGAGGAGTAGAGCACGAACAAGCTCAGCGGCTCGTCGCGGAAGACCTCCACCAGGGCGTCGACGCCGAACACCTTCGGGCCGATCACCCGGGCCATGCCGGTCTGCGGCTTGCGGACGAACGCCGGGTTCTCGAAGTCGGTGAAACCGGCGCTGTGGACGACGCCGCCGACCGGGCCGAGCCGCAGCTTGACGTCCGCGAGCGTCTTGGCGAGCGCCTCGCGCTCCTCCAGCGGCACGGCCACGACCTCCAGCTCCACGCCCTGGTCGGCGAGTTCGGCCAGCGGGCGGAGCTTGCGCCCGAGCGGGCCGTCGGCCGCGATGTGTCCGGGCCACTCGCCGCGCGGCGGCAGCTCCTCGCGGCCGGTGAGGACCAGCTTGCGCACGCCGTGCTCGGCGACGAAGTGCCGCGCCGTCAGCAGGCCGATGCCCCGGGTGCCACCGGTGACCCACAGCACGTGCCCTTCCGGGAAGCGCAGCTTCCGTGCCGGGCCCTCGGGCAGCTCACGCAGTTCGGCGCGGTGCCGCACACCGGCCCGCCAGGCGGTCTCAGCGGGCTCGTCGCCGCAGGTCAGCTCCTCGGTCACCCAGTGGGCCAGCTGCTCGTCCGGGGTGCCGCGCTCCAGCTCGACGTGGCGGGAACGCAGGTGGCGGTACTCGCTCTGGAGCATCCGGTAGAGGCCGACGCGGGCTGCGCCGCCGAGGGCGGCCGGGCCGCCGTCGGCGGCGGGCGTCGCGCCCCGGGAGACCATCAGGGCGGTCAGCTCGCGGCTGCCCCGGTCGACCAGCTGCTGGAGCCAGCGCAGCCAGGTGGGCAGGACGGAGTGTGCGGGCGGCAGCGACGGGTCGGCGCAGCCGGCCAGGTCGACCACCGCGTCGAAGCGGTCCCAGCGGGTGGCCGGGTCGGCGAGTTCGGCGGTGAGGGCGTCGACGGTGAGCACCTCGGCGGCCGGCAGCGCAGCAGCCAGCAGGGCGGCCGACGCCTCGGTGCCGGGCGCGGCCAGGACGGCGGTGCGGGCGGGCGGCGCGGTCCGCGCGGCGGGCTCGGCGGGGGTCCACTGCCGGGTCAGCAGCAGGCCTTGCCGGGCACGGTCGCCGTCCAGTGCGGCCAGTTCGGCCTCGGCGGCGGCCAGCCAGATCCGCTCGCCGTCGAAGGGGTAGCCGGGCAGCGCGACCCGGCCGGGCCGGGTGCCCGGGTGCAGGGCCGACCAGTCGACCTTGCGGCCGGTGGTCCAGGCGGCGGCGTACGCTGCGGGGTCGGCCGGCAGGGTGTCGCCGGCGGCCGGACGGCGCGGGTCGACGGCGCCGGTCCAGCTCTCGGCGGGGGTGCGGCCGGCGGCGAACTCCTCCAGGCGGTCGGCGAGTTCGGCCGGGTCGCGGAAGAGCACCGCGAACCGGTGGGCCATCGGCTCGCGGCCGCTCTGGAGCGTCCAGGCGATCTGCTGCGCGTCCGGTGCGGCGCCTTCGACGGCCGCGGCCCTCAGGTGGGCGGCCAGGCGGCGGGCCTGTCGGGTCAGCCGGTCGGCGTCCCGGGCGGAGAGCACGGCCAGCTGGGGGCCGACCGGGGCAGCCGGGGTCTGCGGCGCGCCGAGGTACTCCTGCAGGATGATGTGGGCGTTGGTGCCGCCCGCGCCGAAGGAGCTGACGCCCGCGGTGCGCGGCCGTACGGTGCCGTCCGCGTCGGCCCTGCGCGGCCAGGGCGCCCGCTCGCGCTGCACCTCGAACGGGGTCGCGCCGAAGTCGATGTTCGGGTTGAGCCGGTCCGCGTGGAGCGAGGGGGCGAGCTCGCCGTGGCGCAGCTGGAGCAGCACCTTGGTGATCGCCGCGATGCCGGCCGCCGATTCGGCGTGCCCGATGTTGGACTTCACCGACCCGATCGGCAGCCGCTCGGGCAGGTCGCCCTTGAAGGCCCGCAGCATGCCGTTGACCTCGACCGGGTCGCCGAGCGCGGTGCCGGTGCCGTGCGCCTCCAGGTAGTCGAGGTCGGCGGGGCGCAGCCCGGCGCGCTCCAACGCCACCCGGACCAGGTCGCCCTGCGCCTGCGGGTTGGGGACGCTGTAACCGGCGCCCGCGCCGCCGTGGTTGACGGTGGAGGCCTTGACCACCGCGAGGATGCGGTCGCCGTCGGCCAGCGCCGCGTCCAGGCGCTTGAGCAGGACGGCGCCGGAGCCCTCGGCGGGGACGTAGCCGGTGCCGCCCTCGCCGAAGCTGCGGCAGCGGCCGTCCTCGGCCAGGAAGCCGCGCTGGGCGAGCTGGAGGAACTTCACCGGGTGGCTGGAGATGTTGACGCCGCCGGCGACGGCGACCTCGCAGTCCCCGTTGCGGATGGCCAGGCAGGCCTGGTGGATGGTGACCAGCGAAGAGGAGCACATGGTGTCCAGGGCAACGCTGGGCCCGGCGAAGTCGAAGAAGTACGAGACCCGGTTGGCCACCGAGGCGTAGGAGGAGGAGGTCGCGAAGCCCTTGCCGCGAAGCGCCTCCTGGACGCCGTACAGCTGGTAGTGGCCGTACATCATGCCGACGAACACGCCGGTGCGGGTGCCGCGCAGTTGCTCGCGGGTGTAGCCGGCGTCCTCCAGCAGGTGCCAGACGGTCTCCAGGAACACCCGCTCCTGCGGGTCGGTGTGCTCGGCCTCGATCTGCGACATGCGGAAGAACAGCGGGTCGAAGCGGTCGGCGCCGCGCACGAAGCCGCCCCACTTGCCGTAGGTCTTGCCGAAGACGGACTTGTCGGCGTCGTAGAAGCGAGCGTGGTCCCAGCGCTCGCCGGGGATCTCCTCGACGCTGTCCCGGCCGGACCGCAGGTTGCGCCAGAACTCGTCCACGTCGTCGGCCTGCGGGTAGCGGCCGGCCACTCCGATGATGGCGATGTCGTCCCCGGCGGGGGCGGCGTCCGCCGGGGCGGCGGGAGCGGCGGGAACGGCGAGGGGCGCGGCGGCGGGCTCGGCGGGCGAAACCGGCTCGGCGGGCTCGGCGGGCACGGCGGGCACGCTCGGCGCGGCGAAGGCCTCCGGGTGTGCGGTGGCCAGGTGCTCCGCCAGCTGGGCGACCGTCACATACTCGAAGAGCAGCGTCTTCGACAGCGGCCCGACCCGTTCCTCCAGGCGCCGCACCAGGCTCATGGTGATCAGCGAGTCCACCCCGTAGTACTCGAAGGGCTCGGTGACGGTGATCTCGGCCTGGGGCAGCTTCAGCTCCTCGGCGAGCAGCCGCAGCACCAGCGCCTCGGCCCGTTCCCGCCCGGTGCCGCCCTGCTCGGCCGAAGCCGGGGCGAGCGCGTCCGAGGCGGCCGGCCCGGCCTCCGGCTCGGGGGCCCGGCGGCCGTCGAGGGCGGCCAGGATCCGGGCCGGGTCGCCCGGGGCGAGCAGCAGCCGGGGCGCGGTGCCGTTCAGCGCGCGCTCCAGGGCCGCCACGCCCGGGGCGGTGCGCACCGGGCGCATTCCCAAGGTGCGGCCCATGAACTCCTCGGCGGCGGCGTCGATCCGCATGCCGCCGTCGGCCCAGACCGGCCAGGCGGCGGCCAGGGTGCGGCCCCGCCGGGTGCCCTGGCGGCGCCGCTCCTCGCGCTGCTCGGCGAAGTGGTCGAGGAAGGCGTTGGCGAAGGCGTAGTCGCCCTGGCCGATGTTGCCGAAGGCGGCGGCCGCCGAGGAGAGGGCGACGAAGTAGTCCAGCGGCTCGTCCCGGGTGGCGTCGTCGAGCAGCACGGTGCCGTGCACCTTCGCGGCCAGGACGGCCTCGGCGTCGGCCCGCTCCTTGCGCCCGAGCAGGCCGTCGCGCAGCACCCCGGCGGCGTGCAGGACACCGCTGACCGAGCCGTGGGCCCGGCGGGCCTCGGCGATCAGGGTGCGTACGCCGGCCGGGTCGGCGATGTCGGCCAGGACGACCCGGGCGCCGGCCGCCTCGGCCCTGGCGAGCGCCACGGGGCCGGGGGCGGTGCGGGCGGCGAGCACGATCCCGCCCGCGGTGGCACCGGCGCCACGACGGGCGGCGGCCAGGTGCTCGGCGAGCAGCAGGCCGAGGGCGCCGGTGCCGCCGGTGATCAGGTGGGCCCCGGTGCCGGTGAACGCCGGCTCGGCGGCAGGCAGTTCGGCCTGCCGCCAGGCGCGGCGGGTACGGCCGTCGGCCCCGGTGCGCACCTCGGCTTCGCCCTGGGCGCGCAGCTCGGCGGCCACCGCTTCGGCGAGCGGGCCGGCGGCGACGGTCAGCACGCCGAAGTCCACCGCGGGGTGCTCCAGGCGCACGGTACGGGCGAAGCCGGCCATCGCGGGGTGGACGGGCGAGGCCGAGGCCTCGCGGTGGGCGTAGAGGTAGCGCAGGGCCCCGCGCCGCTCGCGCTGCCAGGCCTGCAGGAAGGCCAGGGCGCCGTGGAAGCCGTGCTCGACGGCGCTGGCGGTGCCGGCGTCCTCGTCGGCCAGGTGGACCACGTCGACCGGGCCGGCCGGCAGGGCGCGGACGGTCGCGTCGGCGTCGAAGCCGGTGCCGAGGGCGACCACCCGGGCCTCGGCCCCGGATTCGGTGAGCACGGCGGCCACGGCCCGGCCGCGGGTGCCGGCGTCCAGCACCAGTACGGTGCCGGCCGGCTCCCGGGCGGCGGCGGGCGCGGGGCGCCAGAGCGGCTCGAAGGCGTGGACGGTGTCGGAGGCCGCCGGGGCGGCGGCCGGGACGGCCCGCAGGGTGAAGGTGTCGATCGAGGCGAGGACCGCCCCGGCCTCGTCCAGCAGGGCGACGTCGAAGCAGAGCGTGCCCGTCGGGGCGGGGCGCGCCGAGGGGGTGGCGTACGCGTGGACCCGCTCGGGCAGGTCGGCGTACAGCCGCACCGCCCCCAGCGAGAAGGGCAGGTACGGCACCGGGACGGCCGGGTCGCCCGCCCCCGGCGCGAGCCGTCCGGCGGTCTGCAGGGCGGCGTCGAGCAGCGAGGGGTGGAAGGCGTACCCGCCGGCCTCGGCGCGCAGCGCCTCGGGCAGCCGCAGCGTCGCCAGGGCCTCGCCGGCGCCCTGGGCGAGCCGGTCGATCACCCGGAAGCCGGGCCCGTAGTCGAAGCCGAGCCGGGAGAAGGCCCGGTAGCAGTCCGGTCCGTCGTGGACGGTGGTGCAGCGCTCGCGCACCGCGCCCAGGTCGACCGGGGCCGGGCGGTTCCCGGCCTCGCCGAACAGCAGGGTGCCCCGGGCGTGCACCGGGGCGCCCGCCCCGGCGGTGCGCACCTCGAAGGAGGCCCGCTCGACGGCGCTCCCGGCGCGCTCGCCGGTCAGCCTGACCAGCAGCCGGTGCTCGTGGGTGCCGACCGGCAGCCGGACCGGGCTCGCCCAGACCAGGCCGTCCACCCCGCGCACCGGGGTCCCGCCGGCGGACAGCTCGCCGGCCAGCCGGGCCATCTCCAGGTAGGCGACGCCGGGCAGCACCCGCTCGCCGCCGACCACGTGGTCGCGCAGGAAGTACTCCTCGCCGGTCAGCGTCTTGCCGAAGAGCTGCTCGCCGAAGGTGGAGAGGTTGGCGTCCAGCAGGGTCGGGTGCAGGCGCCCGGCCGACTCCCCCGCCGAAGGCGCGGAAGGCGCGGAAGCCGCCATGGCCTGGGGCACCGGGACGGCCAGGGCCGTGGCAACCCAGTGCCGGGTGCGGGCGAACGGGTACGCCGGCAGATGGACCCGGCGGCGGGCGGCGCCGCGGTGCAGGGCCGCCCAGTCGACCTCGGCGCCGGCCAGCCAGTCCCGCGCGAGCGCCGTCAGGTCCGTGCCCCCGGTGGCCGGGCGGGCGGTGACGGCCCTTTCGGCCTGCCCGGTGCGCACGGCCGACGGGCGGCCGGCCAGGTGGGCGGTCAGCTCGGCGCGCAGCGCGGCCGGGCCGTCGGCGACGACGGCGAGCCGGTGGGCCATCGGCTCGCGGCCGACCTGGAGGGTGTACGCGAGGTCGGCGGCGTGCACGTCCTGCTGCGCCAGGTGGTCGGCGAGCCGCTCGGCGGTCCGCCGCAGCGCTTCCTCGTCGCGGGCGGAGAGCACGTACAGCTGCTCCGTCGCGCTCTCCTCGCGGGTGTCCGGCACGTTCGGTTCCTCCAGCACGATGTGCGCGTTGGCCCCGCCGAAGCCGAAGGAGCTGACCCCGCCGCGGCGCGGCAGGTCGCTCCCGGCGGCATCGCGCGGGCGCGGCCAGGGTCGGGCGGTGGCGGCCACCTCGAAGGGGCCGCCGTCGAGCTCCAGGTACGGGTTCTGCTCCTGGAAGTGCAGGCTGGCCGGGATGGTGGCGTGCCGCAGGGCGAGCGCGACCTTGAACAGCCCGGCGATGCCGGCGGCGGCCTCCAGGTGGCCGATGTTGGTCTTGACCGAGCCGATCGCACAGCCGGGCGCGGCGGTGCCGCCCTGCTCGGCGCGCAGCCGGCGGAAGGCGGTGCTCAGCCCGGTGGTCTCGATCGGGTCGCCGAGCGCCGTCCCGGTGCCGTGCGCCTCGATGTAGCCGACGCTCTCCAGCGGGACCCCGGCGCAACGGTAGGCCTCGACCAGCAGGTCGGCCTGGGCGTCCGGGTTGGGGGCGGTGAGCGAGGTGGTGCGGCCGCCGTGGTTGAGTGCCGCCGAGCGGATGACGGCGTGCACGGCGTCGCCGTCGCGCTGCGCCCGGTCCTCGGGCTTGAGCAGCACCACGCCGGCGCCCTCGCCGCGCACGTAGCCGTCGGCCCGGCGGTCGAAGGCCTTGCAGCGGCCGTCGGGGCTGAGCATCTCGCCCCGGCTCAGCGCCTCGTACACCCCCGGCGACAGGATCAGGCTGACGCCGCCCGCGATGGCGAGCTCGCAGGTGCCGTCGCGCAGGGCGGCGGCGGCCTGGTGGACGGCGGTGAGCGAGCCGGAGCAGGCGGTGTCCACCGCGATGCTGGGGCCGCGCAGGTCCAGCAGGTAGGAGACCCGGTTGGGGACGATGGACAGCGCGGCGCCGGTGATGGTGTGGCCCTCGGTGCCCCGCCCGGCGGCCCGCTGGACTTCCAGGTAGTCGGAGTTGGTGACGGCGATGAAGACGCCCACCCGCTTGCCGGCCAGCTCGGACGGACGGTACCCGGCGTCCTCGATGGCCGACCAGACGACCTCCAGGACGAGCCGCTGCTGCGGGTCCATCAGCTCGGCCTCGCGCGGGGAGATCCCGAAGAAGGCGGCGTCGAAGCGGTCCACGTCGGGGGCGAAGCCGCCCCAGCGGGAACGGGTGCCGGGGTGGTCGCGCCAGTCCCAGCGCTCGGCGGGGATCTCGCCGACCAGGTCGTGCCCGGCGGCGAGGTGCTGCCAGAACTCCTTGAGGTCGGTGGAGCCGGGCAGCCGGCCGGCCATGCCGATGACGGCGATGCCGGTGCCGCGCGCCCGCTCGGCGGCCGGTGCGGGCGCGGTGGCGGGCGCCTGCGCGACCGCGGCCGGGAGGGTGCCGAAGCGGGCCGTCAGCTCGGCGCTGTGGTGCTGCCACAGGTGCTCGGCCAGCGCCAGCAGGGTGCCGCGCTGGTAGAAGAGCGTGGGGTAGACCTCGATCCCGTACTGCTTGCGCAGCTCGGTGCTGAGTTCGGTGAAGCTCACCGAGTTCATGCCGACCTCGCCGAGCGGAGTGCGCGGGCCGATCTCCTCGGCACTGGTCCCGGCGATCCGGGCGACACTGGCGGCGAGCTCGGCGACCAGCAGCCCGACCCGGTCGGCCGGAGTGGCGGCCGAAGTGGCGGCCGGAGCGGCCGGGTCGACGGCGCCGGTGCCGGTGCCGTAGCGGGCGCGCAGCTCGGCGACCGGCAGGGTGGCCAGGGCGGCCCGGTCGACCTTCTCGTTGAGGGTGTGCGGGAAGCCGGTGACCGGGACCAGCAGGTCCGGGAGCATGTGGCCGGGCAGCCAGGCGGCGAGCTGCTCACGGGTCGGCTCGACGGCACCCTCGACCGGCACGTAGCAGGCCAGCAGCGAGTGGTGGGCGCCGTCCTTGCCGCGGGCCACCACGACGGCCTCGCGCACGCCGTCCAGCCGGCGCAGCGTCGCCTCGATCTCCTCCAGCTCGACCCGGAAGCCGCGCACCTTCACCTGGGAGTCGATCCGGCCGAGGTACTCCAGCCGGCCGTCGGCGAGCCGGCGGACCAGGTCGCCGGTGCGGTACATCCGGGCGGCGGGGCCGTCGGCGAAGGGGTCGGGCAGGAAGCGTTCGTCGGTGAGCTCGGGTCGGCCCAGGTAGCCGGAGGCCACGCCGTCGCCGCCGATGTACAGCTCGCCGGCCACACCGGTGGGCACCGGGCGACGGGAGCTGTCGAGCACGTGGAGCAGGGTGTTGGCGATCGGGAGGCCGATGGTGACCTTCTCGCCCCGGCGCAGCCGCGCGGCGGTGGACCAGATGGTGGTCTCGGTGGGGCCGTACAGGTTCCACACGGCACGGTTGCCCGCGATCAGGGCCTCGGCGGTGTCGGCGGGCAGCGCGTCGCCGCCGCAGAGCACGGTCAGGCCCGGGTCGCCCTTCCAGCCGGCGGCGAGCAGCATGCCCCAGGTCGCCGGGGTGGCCTGGACGACGGTGGCCCGTGAGCGTTCCAGCGCCTCGCGCAGCCGCAGGCCGTCCTTGGCGGTCTCGGTGTCGAGCACCTCGACGGTGCCGCCGCTGATCAGCGGGAGGTAGAGCTCCAGGCCGGAGATGTCGAAGCAGACGGTGGTCAGCGCGAGCAGGGTGTCGCCCGGACCGAAGCCGGGCTCGCGGGCCATCGACCAAAGGAAGTTGACCAGCGCGCGGTGCGGGACGGCGACGCCCTTGGGCTGCCCGGTGGAGCCGGAGGTGTAGAGGACGTAGGCGGTGTCGCAGGGCTCGGCCGGACCGGGCGAGGGGGCCTGGGGCGGCTGCTCCTCGCCGTCGACCAGCAGCCGGGGCACCGCGCCGTACCCGCCGGGGATCGAGGAGTGGGTGAGCATCAGATGCAGCCCGGCGTCCTCGGCCATGTAGGCGAGGCGCTGCCGCGGGTAGGCGGGGTCGAGCGGCACGTAGGCGCCACCGGCCGCCTGGACGGCGAGCAGGGCGACCGGCAGGCCGGCGTCGCGCGGCAGCAGCACGCCGACGGTGCGGCCCCGGCCGACCCCGGCGGCGCGCAGCCGGGCGGCCAGGGCCTCGGCCTGCTCGACGAGTTGACGGTACGTCAGTTCGGTGTCGCGGTGGCGGACGGCCACCTGTCCGGGCCGGGCCTCGGCCTGGCGGCGGACCAGCTCCCAGACCAGGGTGTCGGCCGGGTAGTCGGCAGCCCCGGGCGCGGCGAGGGCGGCCCGCTCGTCGGCGGTCAGCAGGTCGAGGTCGCCGACGGCGGTCTCGGGGCCCGCGACGGCGGCGGCGAGCAGGGTGGTGAAGTGCTCGCCGATCCGCTCGACGGTGGCGGTGTCGAACAGCTCGGGGTCGTACTTGAGGGTCCAGCGGCAGCCCTCGGACTGCTCGACGACCTCCAGGGTGAGATCGAACTCGCCCTCCTGGTGGACGCCTTCGACCGGGCCGAGGACGACGCCGCCCTGCTGTGCGGCCCGGGTCCAGTTCTGGAAGTAGAAGGCGGTGTTGAAGGGGGCGGAAGCGGCGGGGTCCTCCCGGCGCAGGTCCTCGGCGAGGCTGAGCAGCGGGTAGGCGCTGTGGTCCAGGGCGTCCAGGACGGTGCGGTGGACCCGTCGGACCAGGGTGCGGAAGGCCTCCCGGGTGTCGATCCGCTCGGCGAGGACCACCATGTTCATGAAGTAGCCGAACACGTCCTCGTAGCCGCCGGCGGGGCGGCCGGCAGTGGGGGTGCCCACGGCGAGGTCGGCCTGGTCGGTGTAGCGGTGCAGCAGGGCGAAGTACCCGGCCAGCAGGACACCGAAGAGCGAGGTCTGCTCGGCCGCGGCGAGGGCGCGGGCGCGCTCGGCGACCTCGGCGGGGATGTGCCCGTCGACACTGGCGCCCCGGAAGCCGGGGACGGCCGGGCGGGGGCGGTCCAGCGGCAGCGGCACGGTGGTGCGGCGGCCGCGCAGCCGCTCCGCCCAGTAGGCGCGCAGCCGCTCGCCCTCGGGGCCGGCCAGCAGGTCCCGCTGCCAGGCGGTGAAGTCGGCGTAGCTGCGGGCGGGGCGGTCGGCGGGCAGCGGCCGGCCGGCGCGCAGGGTGCGGTAGCCGCCTTCGAGTTCGGTGAGCAGGCCGGCGATGGAGAGGCCGTCGAAGACCAGGTGGTGGAAGGTCAGCAGCAGGGCCTGGCGGCCGTCGCCGAGGGTGTACAGGGTGGCGCGCAGCAGCGGGCCGGCGGCGAGGTCGAAGGTGCGCCGCAGGTCCTCGCGCATCCGCTCGCGCAGGTCGGCCTCGTTCCGGGTGGTGAGCCAGATCTGCTGGAAGGGCAGCTCGGGTTCGGCGGCGATCCGCGCGTACGGGCCGTCCTCGCCGGTGCGGACGGTGGCGCGCAGCTCCTCGTGGCGGTCCAGCAGGTCCTGGAGGACGACGCGCAGGGCGAGCACGTCGGCTTCGGCGTCCAACCAGAGGGCGAGCGGCAGGTTGTAGGCGTAGTTGCCGGGGGCGATCTGCTCGATCACCCACAGGGCGCGCTGGCCTTCGGAGAGCCGGTGCGTGGTCAGCTCGCGGTCGCCGCGCGGGCGCAGCACCAGCTCGGCGGCGGCGCCGACGGGCGTGGCGGCGGGTGGGGCGACGGGCGTGGCCGGCGCGGCGGGCGGGGTGACGGGGGCGGTCCGGGCGGCCGGCGCGGCCGCGGCGACGGCGTCGGCGAGCCAGCCGGAGGCCAGGTGGTCGGCCAGCTCACGCAGGGTGGGCCGCTCGAAGAAGTCGCCCAGCGGCACGGTGACGCCGAAGGCTTCGTCCACCGCGGTGACGATCTTCATCCCGCTGAGCGAGTCGAAGCCGTAGTCGGCGAGCGGGCGGTCCGGGTCGATCCGCTCGTCCAGCTTGAGGACCCGCTCGACGAGCTCGCGCAGTCGCTCGCCCACCGCGCCGGCGGCATCGGCCCGGACGTCCCGCGCCGGGGCCGCCTGGGCGGTTTCCGGCGCCGTGCCGGTACGGGCGGGGGTGGCGGCCGTCGGGACGGCGCCGAGCACCGCGCCGTCGCTCTCGGCGACCAGCACGGTCTGGCCCAGGTCGCCCGCGCCGAGCGCGCGGACCGGGCGGAAGCCCTCCTCGTGCAGCAGCCTGGTCCAGCCGTCGGGCGAGGCGAGCGGCGAGTCGGGCATGCGCAGCTCGCCGTCGTCGAAGACCCACCAGCCTTCCAGCACGCCGCCGCCGATGGTCAGCAGCGCGCGCACCTCGGTCAGCTCGTTGAGGACCAGCCAGCCGCCGGGGCGCAGCAGCGCCTTGGCCTTGCGCAGGGTGGCTCGGAGGTTGCGGGTGGCGTGCACCACGTTGGTGGCGAGCACCAGGTCGGCCGAGGCCGGGGTGAAGTCCTGCTCGGCGAGGCCGCGGTCCAGGTTGAGCACCTGGTAGCGGGTGAACGGGTAGCGGTCGGCGAAGCGCTCGCGGCCGTACTCCAGGAAGCGCGGCGAGATGTCGGTGAAGGTGTAGCCGACCCGGCCCGGGTGCGCGGCCAGGGCGGGCAGCACCCGCTCGCTGGTGGCGCCGGTGCCGGCGCCCAGTTCGACCACCTCGACGGTGCGGCCGGCCGGCAGCTGCGGCAGGCGCAGGTCCAGGAAGCAGCGGACGGTCTCGTGCACCAGCAGGTTGAAGGAGTCGGTGAGCGGGTTGCCCTTGTAGAAGTTCTGCACCAGCTCCATCGACGAGCCGGGGAACATGATCTCGGTGGCACCGACCTCGCCGCGCAGGATCTGCGGGTAGGACTGCAGGAACAGCCGGTTGAGGGTGACGGTCGGCTCGATGTCCGGGTACTCGGCGGCCAGCCGGTCGAACTCGGCCTCCCAGCGGGGTGCCAGCTCGGCCTGGTCGACGGTGTCCACGGCGGCGAGGGTGGTGATCCGCTCGCCGTCACGAGTGAGGAAGCCGGCGGCGGTGAGGATGTTGAGCAGCGCCTCGTGCATCCGGTCGAACTTGTGCAGGATGCCCAGCGCGGTGCGCAGCTCCCCCGGGTGATGGCGCTCGCCGGAGCGGCGGAAGACGCCCATCCGCTGGTAGACGCCGAGCAGCATGGCCGCGGAGACCGTTTCCAGCTCGTCGTAGCCGGCCAGCACCCGGCGCGCGGCCGGGTCGGGCTCCACGGCGGCGGCCAGGCGGTCGGCGGCGTCGGCCAGAGCGGCCGGGTGACCTCCGGGCAGCAGCTCGCCGTCGAGCGACGGATCGTGTCCCATGGCCTCCAGCGCGCGGCGGTTGGCCCGGATCGGCATGGCCTGCGGCAGGCCGGCGGCGAGGATGCGCCGGATCGCGGCGAGGCCCTGGGCGGCGGTGAAGGGGGTGATGCCCAGGCCCGCGAAGATGTCCTCCAGGCCGGGCTGGGTGCCGGAGCCGACCTGGCCCCAGTAGCCCTGGTTGATCACGGTGACCGGCGCGTCGAGGCGCTCGCGCAGGAACAGCGCGTAGGCGTCCTCGGTGGCGGAGGCGCAGATGTAGGCGCCGTTGCCCGCGAAGCTGCCGAAGGAGCCGGCCGAGGAGAAGTAGGTGAGGAAGTCCAGCGGCTGGTCGGCGACGGCGGCGGCGAGCGCGGCGGCGCCCGCGGTCTTCACCCGGGTCGCGGCGGTGAAGGCGGCCTCGTCGAGGTCGGCGATCAGGTGGTTGTCGAAGGCCATGGCGGCGTGCACCACGCCGTGCAGCGCCCCGAAGCGGAGGCGGGCCTCGGCGACGGCGGCGGCGAGGTCCGCACGGGAGCAGGCGTCGCCGCGCACGTGGGCGACCTCGCCGCCGTGGGCACGGATCTCCTCGGCGCGGGCCTCGTGCTCGGCGCCCAGCGCGCCGCGGCTGAACCAGACGAGCTTGGCACGGTGGCGGCGGGCCAGGTGCAGGCTCAGTTCCTGGGCGATGCCGCCGGTGCCGCCGACCAGCAGGTAGACCCCGCCGTCGCGGAAGACCGGCCCGCCCTCGGGCAGGTCGATCCGGCCGAGCCGGCGGTGGTACCGCACCCCGCCGCGCAGGGCGACGGTGCGGCCGGCGCCGTCCAGTGGCTCGGCGAGGACGGCCTCGGCGAGGGCGCGCAGCGCGGTGTCGTCCTCGGTCTCGGCGGAGGCGAGGTCGATGCCCACCACCCGCAGGTCGGGGCGCTCCTTGGGCGCGACCTGGAGCAGGCCGTGGAGGCCGGCGGCGAAGGGGTTGGCCACGGTGCTGCCGGCGGCCGGCTGCGCGTCGGTGGTGACGACGGCGACCCGGTCGGCGCGGCCGGAGTTGAGCAGCCGGAAGAGCGAGAGCGAGCCGTACCGCAGGTGCTCGTCGGCCTCGCGTTCGCCGGTGCCCTCGGCGATGCGCAGTCCGGCGCCGCCGAGGTGGAGCACGAGGTCCGCGCCGCCCGTACGGGTCAGCCAGTCGGCGTCGTCCAGGTCCACCAGTTCGACCCGGGCGGACGGGCGGGCGGCGGCGACGGCCTCGCCGAGGCGGCGGGAGGCGGCGGTGACCAGGGCGACGATCCGCTCGGGCCGGGCGGCGGCCTCGGCCGGGGCCTGGGCGCGCACCCAGAGCGGGCGGTAGGACGCGGGCCCGTCCTGGCCGGGTTCGGCCGTGGCGGCGGGGGCGGCCGGGGCGGGCGGCTGCGGGATCCAGTAGCGGCGGCGGGCGAAGGGGTAGCCGGGCAGCGCGATCCGACGGGCGGCGGCGGGGGTGGTGCGCGACCAGTCGACGACCGCTCCGGCCACCCAGTGCCCGGCCACTGCCGCGAGGTCACGGCGGGCCAAAGCGCCTTCCAGCGCGGCGACTTGATCGTCCGTCAGGTCGACCCGGGCGCGCTTGGCGCGGCCGAGCACGAGCTCGGCGGGCACCTGCCCGGCCGCGTACGCCGTCAGCAGTTCGACGGCCCGCTCCGGCGCGGCGGCCACCAGGGCAAGCCGGAACTCGTGGCCGGTGCGGCCCGACTGGAGGGTGTGCGCGACATCGGCGAGCCGGGGCCCGCCGGCCTCGGGGGCGGCCGCGGGGAGCGCCCCGGCCATGGCCTCGGCGACCGCGCCGACGGTGCCCGCGGCGATCGCGGCGGCGGGCAGTTCGGTGCCCGTCTCGGCGGCCAGCAGGGCGTGGTAGCGGGCCAGTTCGGCCACCCCGAAGCCGCAGTCGGCGAGTTCGCTGCCGAGGTCGAGGAACTCCGGTGCCACGCCCACGGTTTCGGCGGCCAGCCGCAGGCAGAGCTGCTGGGAGTCGGCCAGCGCGCCGGGGTCGGCGGCGGGCCGCGCCGGGGCGTCCTGGCGCAGGAAGGCCGCGAGTTCACCGGCGGCGGCGCGCAGCCGGTCCTCGGCCTTGGCGGAGAGCACCAGCAGCTGCGGCTGACCCGCCTGGACCTCCTCCGGCGCGCCGTCCGGCAGGTACTCCTCGACGACCACGCAGGCATTGGCGCCGCCGCCGCCGAAGGAGCTGACCACCGCGCGCAGCGGCAGCTGCTCGCGGGCGCCGTCCGCGCCGGTGCGCTCCTGGCGCTGCCAGGGCCGCAGGACCTGCTGGACCTCGAAGCGGGTGGTGGAGAAGTCGATCTCCGGGTTGAGCCGGGCGGAGTTCAGCGAGGGCACCAACTGCCCGTGCTGGAACTGCAGCAGCACCTTGGTGAGCCCGGCGATGCCCGCGGCGGACTCCAGGTGGCCGATGTTGGACTTCACCGAGCCGAGCGCGACGGTCGGCAGCTCGGCGCGGCGGGCCGGGTCGGTCCGCCCGCCGAAGGCCTCGACCAGCCCGGAGACCTCGATCGGGTCGCCGAGCGGGGTGCCGGTGCCGTGCGCCTCCACATAGCCGACGGTGTCGGCCGCCACCCCGGCCCGGCCGAGCGCGCCGCGGATCACCCCGGCCTGGGCGGCCGAGCTGGGAACGGTGTAACCACCGGTCTTGCCACCGGAGTTGATGGCCGAGCCACGGATCACGCCGAGGATCCGGTCGCCGTCGGCGATCGCCGTCCGCAGCGGCTTGAGCAGCACCGCGCCGACGCCTTCGCCGTCGACGAAGCCGTCCGCGCCTTCGCCGAAACTCTTCAGCCTGTCGTCGTGCGAGATCATCCCGCGCCGCGCCAGGGTCTTCAGGTGCATCGGGTGCAGGATCAGGTTGACACCGCCGGCGATCGCGGCGGCGCACTCCCCGTTGCGCAGGCTCTCGCAGGCCAGGTGGATCGCGGTCAGCGAGGCCGAGCAGGCGGTGTCCACCGCGAGGCTCGGGCCGGTGAAGTCGAAGGTGTACGAGACCCGGTTGGCGATCGACCAGTAGTTGGAGTGCGCGTCGGTCCGCACCCCCAGGGCGCTCGCCTCTCCGCCCATCCACTCGTAGTTGCCGTTCATCACGCCGACGAACACGCCGACCGGGCCCTGGGCGGCCAGCCGGGCCGCCGGGTAGCCGGCGTCGTCCAGCGTGAGCGCGGCGGTCTGCAGGAACAGCCGCTCCTGGGGGTCCATCGCCTCCGCGTCGGCCGGGGAGATCTGGAAGAACAGCGGGTCGAACTTGTCGACGTCGTCGATGAACCCGGCCCACTTGCTGTAGCCGCCGCGCACTCCGGCAGGGTCCCAGTGGGCGTCCGCGTCCCAGCGCTCGGCGGGCACCTCGCGGATGCAGTTGCGGCCCGCGACCAGGTTGTCCCACAGCCCGCCGACGGTGTCGGCCAGCGGGTACCGGCCGGCGACGCCGACCACCGCCACGCCCTCGTCGGCCAGGGTCGCGGCCTTGGCACCGGCCCCCGCCTGGGCCAGCAGGTTCAGCAGCAGCTTGCGCTTGTCGTCCACAATTGCTCTCTCTCACAGGTCATCGGTCGGCCGCGACGGGCCTGGTGCGTACCGCTGCTGCGCCGGGCGGGCGCGAGAACTCCGGGGCCCCCGGTGGATCGGCGCGGGCGGGGCCGATCCACCGGGGCGGGCCCGGGGGGGGGTTACGGCCGGTGGCCCGCCGCGCGCTGGGCCCGCCGGGAGGTACGGGCGGCGGCGGCCGGGGCGGCGTCCTGGGCCGGGCCGAACTCCATCAGCTCGGCGAGGTTGTCGACGAAAGCGCGGATGGTCGGGAACTCGACGAAGGAGGTGGCCGGGACGGCGAAGTCCAGCTCCTCGCTCAGCTTGGCGACGACCTCGATCAGCACCAGCGAATCCAGGCCCAGGTCGAACAGGTTGGTGTCCAGAGCGGCGAGGTGACGGCCGCCCAGCACCCTGCCGATCTCCTCGGCCAGGTAGTCGGTGACCAGCTCGACGTTGTGCGCCGGGTCCTCCTGGTCGAAGCGGGCCAGCAGCCGGTCCGCGCCGGCCGGGGCGGCAGCGGTGGCGCCACCCGGCTCCACCCAGTGCCGGCGCCGCTCGAAGCGGTGGGTGGGCAGCGGCACCCGGCGCGGCTCACTGCCCTCGTGCAGCGCCGTGAAGTCCAGCTCGGCCCCGCGCACCCAGGCCTGCCCGGCGAGCGCCAACAGGTGGGCCGGCCCCGCCGCCCCGTCCTCGGCCGGGGCCAGCGGCAGGGCGTGGTGGCCCTCGGCGGCGAGCAGCGCGTCCAGGTCGGCCACCGGCCCCGCGGCACTGCTCCAGCTGTCGGGCAGCCGGCTCTCGTCCTCGGTCATCCAGCGGCCGGTGGCGGGGTTGAGCACCGGCAGGCGCGGCACCTCCAGCCGGGCCGGCGCCTCGCCCCGGCCCAGGGCGAGTGCCTCGCCCAGCGACAGCGCCCCGGTGAGGGCCGCGGCCACGGCCAGGCCGGCGCCGCTCGGCGCCAGGGCGGCCGGGGCCAGGCCCCAGGCGGTCAGCGTGGCGGCCAGCGCGTACTCGTGGACGGTGCCGTGCTCGCGCAGCACCGCCCCGCTCTGGCCGCTGCGGCCCAGTGCCTCGGCGCAGGCGTCGGCGGCGGCGCGGTACGCGGGGACCGTCCGGTACAGCTCGGCGGTGTCCTCCTCCGGCGCGCCGTCCCCGGTCAGCACCAGGACGGCACCGCCGGTCTCCGGGCCGGTCACGCCCTGGTGCAGCCGCTCCTCGTCGCCGACGGCCAGGGCCATCGCGGCGTCCCGGACACTGCGGGCGGTCAGCGCCAGCCGGTGGGCGTGGCGGCGCCGGCCGAGGCCGAGGGTCTGCGCGACCGCGCCGAGGTCCAGGTCCGGGTGCTGCTTGAGGTGGCGGGCCAGCGCGGTGGCGGCCTGCTTGAGGGCGGCCTCGGAGCGGGCGGAGAGCACCAGCAGCTCGCGCTCACGCCCGCGCGGCGCGGCGGTGCGGACGGGCGGTTCCTGGAGCACCACGTGGGCGTTGGTGCCGCCGATGCCGAAGGAGCTGACGCCGGCCCGGCGCGGGCCGTCGCCGGCCGGCCAGGCGGTGGTCCCGGTGTTGACGTAGAACGGGCTGGCGGCGAAGTCGATGTCCGGGTTGGGCCGGGTGAAGTGCAGGCTCGGTACCAGGGTGCCGTGCTCCAGCATCAGCGCGGTCTTCACCAGGCCGGCCAGGCCGGCGGCGGTGTCCAGGTGGCCGATGTTGGTCTTCACCGAGCCGAGCGCGCAGTAGCCGGCGCGCTCGGTGCCCTGGCGGAAGGCCCGGGTGAGCGCGGCGACCTCGATCGGGTCGCCGAGCGGGGTGCCGGTGCCGTGCGCCTCGACGTAGCCGATGGTGTCCGGGTCGACGTCGGCGACCTCCTGCGCGTCGGCGATCACCTCGGCCTGCCCGGCGATGCTCGGCGCGGTGTAACCGGTCTTCAGCGAGCCGTCGTTGTTGACCGCCGAGCCCTTGACCACGGCGTGGATCCAGTCGCCGTCGGCCAGCGCCGCCTTGAGCCGCTTGAGCACCACCACGCCGGCGCCGCTGCCGATGACGGTGCCCTGGGCCTCGGCGTCGAAGGCGCGGCAGTGCCCGTCGGGCGAGAAGATCATGCCCTCTTGGTACTGGTAGCCCTGCCCCGGGTGGCCCAGGTGCACGGCGCCGACGAGCGCCAGGTCGCACTCGCCGCTCAGCAGCGCCAGGCAGGCGGTGTGCACCGCGACCAGCGAGGTGGAGCAAGCGGTGTTGATGTTGATGCTGGGGCCGCGCAGGTTGAGCTTGTACGAGGCGCGGGTGGCCAGGAAGTCCTTGTCGTTGGCCAGCATCAGCCGGTAGTGGTCGACCGAGGAGGCCGCCCGGTAGCGCTCGCCCAGGTTGTGCAGCAGGTAGGTGTTCATGCCGGCGCCCGCGTAGACGCCGATGTGGCCCTCGTGGCGGTCCGGGTCGTAGCCGGCGCGCTCCAGGGCCTCCAGGGCGCACTCCAGGAAGATCCGGTGCTGCGGGTCGAGGATCTCGGCCTCGTCGTGGGTGAACTGGAACAGCTCGGAGTCGAACAGGTCGACGTCCGGGATGGTCTGGCCGGCCTTCACGTAGCGCGGGTCGGCCAGCCGCTCGGCGGGCACCCCTGCCGCCAGGAGTTCCTCGTCGGTGTAGCGGGTCAGGGTCTCGCGACCCTCACGCAGCACCTCCCAGAACTTGTCGACCGAGTCGGCACCCGGGAAGCGGCAGCTGATGCCGATGATCGCGACGTCGGAGTCGGAAATGGTCACGATGGTCTCCCTGTTGTGGTTCAGCTGAGCCGGATGCCGAGGTCGGCGGCGACCGAGCGCATGTCGAGGAAGCTCTGGGCGACGAAGCGGGCGGCGTCCTCGGTGGCGTCCATCCGCTGGAACAGGTCCACGAGCGCGGCCTCGTGGTCGGCGCGCTCGCCCTCGCCCGCGGCGATCGCCATCACCACTTCTCCGAGCCGCTGCTCGACGCCGGCGAGGTCCAGCGAGCGCGGGAACTTGATGCTGAAGGTGTTGCGGTCGTAGTCGGCGTTGCGCTGGACCGACCGCACGTGGCTGGCCGCGTTGAGCTTGTAGAACATGCAGTCCCAGTTCTTGAACGAGTAGTAGTTCAAGAGCGGGAAGAGCGTGCAGTGGGTCTCCAGCGGCGAGGACTGGTAGAGCCCCTTCGCGCGCAGCTCCTCGACGATCCGGTCCGGGTCGTACTCGTGCCGCATCGCGATGAACGGAAAGACGATCTTCGGCAGGTTCTCGTCCTCGTCGAAGAGCAGCTCCTCCAGCTGCCCCCCGAAGAGGGTGTCGGTCAGCCGCTCACCGAAGGTCTTGTAGAAGTCCTTGACCACCTCGCGGACGTTGGACTCCATGGTGAGGATCTGCTGGGGGTCGGCGCACAGCGCGATGTACGGGATCTTCTGGCGGTACGCCATCAGGATCGCCCGCAGCACGAAGAAGGTCCGGCAGGAGACGCAGGGCAGCTTCTCGTCCAGGTACTTGCCGGGCTTCTTGGGCGCGGGGCGGTTGAACACCTCGCGCATCATCAGCTTGATGTTGTCGTCGTCGGAGTCCAGCACGAAGGTGGCCGGGATCTTCTCGCGCGCGAGGGCGATGTTCTGCGCCGCGTGGACGCTCTCGAACGGCACGTCGAAGGTGAAGGCGAGCACCCGCTTGCCGTACTCGTTGACGAACTTGTCCAGCATGTAGGTGCTGTCCTTGCCGCCGCTGTACATGAACAGGCAGTCGAACTCGCCGGAGGCCGGCGGGGCCTGCTGGAACTCGGTGAACACCTCGTTGGTGTAGCGGTAGTTGGTCAGCAGGTCCTCGGCGAAGTCCAGGTTGCAGAGATTGCACACCTGCTGGTCGTCGAGGACCACGCCGGGGTGGTCGGCCTTGAGCGAGCAGACCTTGCAACTGGACACGGTTCCCCCTGTAGTACCCGTCTGGGATCGATTTCCGGTGTGGGCGGCGGTGGCGCTCATCCGCGCCCCCTGCGGCCGCGCCGTTGCGCCAGGGCGGCGACGTCCCGGCCGCGCCGCGGTGCGGCGGGTGGGGCGGTGGCGGGCCCGGCGTCCTCGGTGAGGTGCGCCGCCATGGCCCGGACGGTCGGGTGGCCGAACATGTCCAGGCGGGTGACCGGGCGGCCGAGCCGCTCGCGCAGCGCGGCGGCCACCGAGGTGAGCCGCAGCGAGTCGCCGCCCAGGTCGAAGAAGTTGTCCTCGGCGCCCACCTGCTCCAGGCCGAGCGCGGCGCACCAGACCTCGGCGATCCGGCGCTCCAGATCGGTGCGGACGGCGGCCGCGCCGCCGGCGATCCGGTCCGTCCCCGGCTTCGGCAGCGCCTTGCGGTCGATCTTGCCGTTCGGGGTGAGCGGCAGCGCGGGCAGCACCACCACGGCCGAGGGGACCATGTACCCGGGCAGGCCCTCGTGCAGCGCGGCGCGCAGCTCGGCCGGGCCGGCCGGCTCCGGGGTGCCGGTCACGTAGGCGACCATCCGGCGCTCGCCGGGCCGGTCCTCGCGCACCAGCGCCACCGCGGCGTTCACCCCGGGCAGCCGGCGCAGCGCCGACTCGACCTCTCCCAGCTCGATCCGGTAGCCGTTGAGCTTGATCTGACCGTCGATCCGCTCCAGGTACTCCAGGCGCCCGTCCGGCAGGTGGCGCACCAGGTCGCCGGTGCGGTACGCGCGGCCGTGCCCGGCGGGGGCGGTGACGAAGCGCTCGGCGGTCAGCTCGGGGCGGCCGAGGTAGCCGTCGGCGACACCGTCACCGGACAGGTACAGCTCACCGGGGATGCCAGGGGGGACGGGCTCGCCGCGCTCGTCGAGGACGTGGCAGCCGGTGTTGCCGATCGGGCGGCCGATGGTGACCGGATCGCCGGGGCGGATCCGGTCCACGGTGGACCAGATGGTGGTCTCGGTCGGGCCGTACATGTTGTACAACGCGCCGACCCGGCCCGCGAGTTGCCCGGCCAGCCCGGCGGGCAGCGGCTCGCCGCCGCACAGTGCGCGCAGCGCCGGGTCGCCCGGCCAGCCGGCGGCGATCAGCATCTGCCAGGTGGTGGGCGTGGCCTGCAGCACGGTCGGCGCGGCCTGCTCGACCCGCTCGCGCAGGGCGAAGCCGTCGGCGGCCACCGCCGCGGGCAGCACCTCCGCGGTGCCGCCGCGCACCAGCGGGAGGTAGAGCTCCAGCCCGGCGATGTCGAAGCAGACGGTGGTGAGGGCGAGCAGCGAGTCCCGGGAGTCGAAGCCGGGTCGGCGGGCCATCGTCCACAGGAAGTTGACCAGCGCACGGTGGCCGACCTGGACGCCCTTGGGGACACCGGTGGAGCCGGAGGTGTAGATGACGTAGGCGGGCGCGTCCGGCGCCGAGCGGTCGACCGGTGCGGCGGCGGGCGCCCCGGGCTCGGCCGGGACGACCGGGACGGCGGTGACCGGGAACTCCGCGAGGGTGGCGCGCAGGCTCTCGTCGGTGAGCACCAGGCGGGCACCCGAGTCGGCCAGCATGTGGCCGATCCGGTTGGGCGGGTAGATCGGGTCGATCGGGACGTAGGCGGCGCCGCTCTTCATGACGGCCAGCAGGGCGGTCACCAGTTCGACGGACCGCTCCAGGTAGACGCCCACCAGGGTACCGGGGCCGGCCCCCAGCTCGATCATCCGGTGGGCCAACCGGTCTGCGGCCTGGTCGAGTTCGGCGTAGCTCAGCTCGCGGTCCAGGTGCCGGACCGCGGGGTTGTCGGGGGCGGCGCAGGCGAGGTCGGCGAACAGCCGGCTGACCGTGCGATCGCGCGGGTACTCCTCGGCGGTGTCGTTCCAGCGGCCGTCCAGCAGCTCCCGCTCCCCGGCGGCGAGCAGCGGCAGGGCGGCGAGCCGTTGTGCGGGGTCGGCCGCCGCACCGTCGAGCAGCAGCGCGAAGTGCTCTGCCAGCCAGGCGCACTGACGGTCCGTCAATCCCTGGAAGGTGACGGCGCCCCGCTCGTCGATGCCGACGGTCAGCGGCCGGCCGGTCCGTTCCTCGGGCGCGGCGCCGGGCAGCCGGACGGCCACCGGCAGGGCGGCGCGGGCGACGGCCGGCAGCGCGGGGTGGCGCAGCGGCAGGTCGCGCCGGTACGGCGAGCGGGCGCGCAGGGTCTCCAGCTCGCTGCCGAGCAGCTCGGCCAGGCCGGTCAGGGTGTGCTCCAGCAGGTCCGCCGGGGCGCGCAGCGGCACCTCGGAGGCCAGCAGTCCGGGCACCGGCGAGCGGGCGGCGAGCAGCGCGACGTCCCGCTCGCCGTCCCGGGTGAGGCGGGCCAGGAAGGCCAGCACGGCGGCCAGGGCGGCGTACTCCGGCGCGCGGCCGCCACCGGCCAGCGCGGCGGGCAGCGGCACCGGGCCGGCCGGACGGGTCGGTTCGGCCAGGCGCCCGAAGCGTGGCGGCAGGACGGGCTCCAGCGCCTCCAGGGCGCGCAGCCAGCGCCCCTCCTGCCGGTGGGCGGCCCGGCCGGCGGCGACGAGTTCGGCGACCTGGTCCTCGGTGGGCGCGGGGAAGCGCCCGTCGTGGGCGCGGGCCAGGGCGTCGGCGAGGGCGGGCAGGTCGACCCGCTCCCCCGCCGGGTCGGCCAGCCGGGTCAGCCGCAGGTCGCGGTCGGCGGTGGCGACGGTGAGCGCCTCCGGGGTGGCGTCGATCACCGTGCCGGGCTCGGCGGTGGAGAGCCGGTCGGTCGGCTCCACGCCCTGGACGGCCAGCAGGCGCCCGCCGAGCGGCAGCAGCGGGAGGCCGAAGTCGTTGCGCCGCCGGCCGAAGGCGGTGGCCCGCACCAGCGCGTCGAGTTCGGCGGCCGGGCGGCGCAGGTCGAACACGCCGCCGCGCGGCGGGCCGTCGAAGCGGCCGTGGTAGCTGCGCAGCGAGAGGTCCTGCGGGGTGCGCACGGCGGTGCCGAGGGCCAGTTCGTCGACCAGTTCGGCGAAGGACTCGATGCCGGCGTCGAAGCAGGCCACGTCCAGGTCGTGCACGGTGGCCGCCTGGTCGACCGGCACCTCGCGCTGCTTGAGCACGTCACCGGTGTCGGCCTCGCTGGTCATCACGTGCCAGGTGACGCCGTGCTGCTTGTCGCCGTCCAGGATCGCCCAGCTGGTGGCGAACAGGCCGGCGTGCCGGGGCAGCGGCCCGTCGTGGAAGTTGACCGGCAGCCGGGCGGGCAGGGCGAGCACGCTGTCGGGCAGCATCCGCAGGTTGGCGATGCTGAACAGGTAGTCGAAGCGCAGCGGGGCCAGCCGCTCGGCGAGGTCGGGGCCGAACGGGACGGCGTTCAGCCCCTCGCCCCGCGCCCAGGCGGTCAGCTCGGCGGAGGGGGACACCACGGCGGCCACCGTGTGCCCGCGCGCCAGCAGCACGCGGGTGCACTCCACCAGCAGAGCCTCCTCGCCCACCACCACGCAGCTGAACGGCTCGGCGGTCATCGTGTGCCTCCTTCGGACTCTCCGCGCTGGGAGAGCAGTTCGGCCAGCAGTTCCTCGACGGCGGCGTCGGACAGTCCGGCGACCAGGCGCTCGGTCTCGCCGAGCGGGGCAGCTGCGGCGCCGGGTTCGGCCGCCGGGGCGGGCGGAGCGGCCGGCGCCGGCTCGACCGTCCGCGCCGCGACGGCCCGCGGCGGCGCCGGGGTGGCCGGGGCGGGTGCTCCGGGCCGGGTGGCGCGGAAGTGCTGGGCCAGCCGGCGCATGGTGATCCGCTCGAACAGCAGGGTCGCGGGCTGCGGTCCGTACACGGCCTCCAGGCCCCGGGTCAGTTCCAGCACCACCAGCGAGTCCACGCCGTAGTTCTCGAAGGTGAGGTCGGGGTCCAGCTGCTCGGGGGCCATCTCCAGCACCCGGGCGAAGACGGCGGTCACCTGCTCCAGGGCGTCGTCCTCCGCCGCCGGCGCCGGGGCCTCCACCACCGGGGCCGGGGCGCTCGCCGGGGTCGCGGCGCGGGCGTCGACCGGCGCCGCGGGGGCGGCCGGCCGGGCCGGGGCGTGCGGGCGCGGCGCCGGCAGCAGGCCGTCGCTGACCGCCGCGATCACGCTCTGGTGCGCCGGTCCGGCCTCCGTGGTGGGCGAGCCCACGCTGATGCCGCCGAAGCCGCAGGCCGCCAGCACGTCGCGCCACTGCCGCTCGCTCGCCAGCGGCGAGCCGGGCATCCGCTGCTCGGCGTCCTCGAACAGCCACCAGCCGGCGGTCAGGCCGAAGATCAGCGCCAGCTGGTGCCGGGGCCGGGTGCCCTCGACGGCCAGCAGCACTCCGCCGCGGCGCAGCAGCAGCTTGGCCTGCCCCAGGGTGGCGGCCAGCGACCGGGTGGCGTGCAGGACGTTGGTGCCGAGGACGACGTCGTACCCGCCGAGTGCCGCGCCCTGGCCGGCCAGGTCGGCCTCGATGTCCAGGACCTCGAAGCGGACGAAGGGGTGGTCAGCGCCGAACCGGGTGCGCCCCTTGCGGACGAAGGCCGGAGAGAGGTCGGTGAACACGTACTCCACCGAGTCCGCGTACGGCGCCAGCGCCGCGAGCACCGTCGCACTGGTGCCGCCCGTGCCGGAGCCGACCTCCAGGATCCGCACCCGGCCACCGGGCTCGGCGGCCAGCCGGGCCTCGACCTGCTCGACCACCAGGCGGGCCACCTCGGCGTTGCAGCGGTCGGTGACCGGATCGCCCCGGTAGACGGAGGCCACCCGTTCGGAGGAGCCGTCCGGGAACAGCACCTCCATCGCGCCGCGCCGGCCGGTGAGCACCTCGGGCAGCGCCGCCAGGCAGTCCCGCAGCAGTGTGGCCACCGGCTCCACCCTGGGCTGACGCCGCGTCAGTTCGGCTACGTCACGGTCGAGTCGGTCCTGCGTCGCGATCGTCGCGCCGGCCGACCGCACCCAGTCGCCCTCGGCCTTGAGCAGGCCGGCGGCGGCCAGGACGTCCAGTTGCACCTGGAACAGCGCGGAGTGCTCGGCCACCACGCCCAGGCGGGCGGCCAGGTCGGCGCGGCCGTGGCGGCGCTCCGGCTGCTCGAACACCCCGAGCCGGTGCAGGGCCGCCGCCAGCAGCCGCACCGCGAGCTCCTCGACCTCGGCCACCGCGAGCTGGTGCGCGGCCAGGTCGCTGTCGTCGCCGCCCTCCTGCCGGGCACGGACCACCGGCAGCGCGGTCGGGTCGGCGCCGGGCAGCACCGCCAGGGTGCGGTCCGCGACGACGCCCAGGTTGGCCAGGATGCGCTGATCGGCGTCCAGGGCCAGCAGCTGCGGCAGGCCCCCGGCGAGCATCCGTTCGACCACGGCCATGCCCTGCTCGGCGGACATCGGCCGGATGCCGGCCGCCTCGAAGCGGCGCAGCACCCGCTCGCGCTCGGCGTCGCCGCCCGCGTGCCAGTAGCCCAGGTTGAGCACCCGGACCGGGAAGGGCAGGGTGCGCGCGGCGTGCAGGGCGTAGGCGTCGGCGAAGGTGCAGCCGGCCGCGTAGCCGGCCTGGCCGTGGTTGCCCTCGAAGGCGACCCCGGAGGAGTAGAAGAGCACGAAGTCCAGCGGCTCCCGGCGCACCGCCTCCAGCAGGCTCCAGGTGGCATCGGTCTTGGACTCCAGCGCGGCGCGCAGCCGCTCCTCCGGCAGCTCCCGGACGACCTGGTTGACCAGCACCATCGCGGCGTTGACCACGCCGTGCAGGGCGCCGAACTCCCGCTTGGCAAGGGCGATCGCGTCGCCGAGGGCAGCCGGGTCGGTGGCGTCCAGCGCGAGGTAGCGGACCTCGGCGCCGAGCGCGGTCAGCTCGGCCAGGGTGGCGCGGCGCGGCTCGTCCAGCGGGGAACGGCCGACCACCACCAGCTTGGCGCCGTGGCGCTCGGCCAGGTGGCGGCAGGTGTCGCGGCCGACGGCACCCAGGCCGCCGATCACCAGGTACACCCCGCCCCGGCGGAACCGGGTGTCGGCGAGCGGCAGTTCGACCTGCTCCAGGTTCCGCTCCCGGCGGACCCCGGCGCGCAGCGAGACCGGCACCGGGCGGGCCGGGAAGGGCTCCGCCGCCACCGCGGCGACCGCCTCGGCGGCCTCGGCGGAACGCACGTCGACCAGCGAGACCCGCAGCGTCGGGTACTCCTTGCCGACCACGGTCGCCAACCCGGCCAGCGCGGCCGGCCAGGGGCCCGAGTCGTCCCCGGCCTCCAGCGGGTGGACGTCGGTGGTGACCACCTTCAGTCGCAGCTCGCGCTCCAGCAGACCGTGCCGGTCCAGGGCGCGCACCAGGCGGTAGAGCGAGACCACCCCGCGGTCCATCAGAGCCCGCACGGCGGCGCGGTCGGCGGGCTGCCGCTCGGGCCCGGTGCCGACGAAGTAGACCAGGTCCGGTCCGCCGTCCTCGGTGAGGGCGCGGTCCAGTTCGGCGTCGGTCAGCCCACCCGGGCCGATCGGCAGCCGCCGGAGCTGGGCGTCCCGGTGGGCCAGCGCGAGGCCGGCGGCCGGCTCGGCGGCCAGCCGCTCGCCGACCAGCAGGACCTTCCGGGCCGGGCCGGCGGTGCCCTCGGCGGGGCGGGCCGTCCAGACCGGGCGGTAGCCGGTCACGGTGGCGGGCTTCGCCTCGCGGTACGTCAGGCCGGTGAAGCGCACCCGCACCGCGCCGTCCTCGTCGAGCAGCAGGACGTCGCAGCGGTCGGCGCCGGTCTCCCGGACGTGCGACCAGCCGGTGGCGGGCACCGGGCCGAAGACCTCCACCCGGTCCGCCGCGAACGGCAGCATCGGCCGGGCCAACGGCCCCCGGCGGCGCACCAGCAGCGCGGCGACGGTGTGCAGGGCGGCGTCCAGCACGCCCGGGTGCAGCGGGTGGGCGGCTTCCTCGGTGGCCGCGCCGATCCGGCCGAGCACCTGGTCGGCGCCCGTCCACACCTGCTCCACCCGGCGGAAGAACGGCCCGTACGGCAGGCCCTGGCCCTCCAGCAGCCGGTAGAAGGCGGCCCGGTCGGGCCCGGCCTCCAGGGTCGGGCGCAGCGCGGCGAGGTCCACCGCGGGCGGCGCGGCCGGGGCGGTGTCCAGGCGGCCGCAGGAACGCGGCGCGCCGTCCTCGCCGAGCACCTCGTAGCGGTCCGCGTCGAAGCGGACCGCGACGGTCGCCTCGGCGCCCTCGACGGCCAGCGGCGCGATCCAGCGCACCTCGGTGAGCGCCCGGCCGGTCAGCCCGCCGAGGGCCTCGGCGACCAGGTCCAGGTGCCCGACACCCGGCAGGATCGGGCGGCCGGCGACCACATGGTCGCGCAGGACCGGGGCCTCGGCCGCCAGCGTGCGGTGCCAGGGCCCAGCCGGCACGGCGCCCTGGTCGGCAGCCGGCGCGACGCTCGCGGCGACGGCGGGCACGCCGGCGGGGGCGGTGAGGTCCAGCCAGTGGCGGACCCGCTGGAACGGGTAGGTCGGCAGCGGCACCCGCCGACGCTCCGCGGCCCGGACGCCGTGCACCACGTCCCAATCCAGGGTGATGCCGGAGACCCAGAGCCGGGCCAGCAGATCGTCGTCCCCGGCCAGCACCTGGGCGGTCAGGAAGTCCCGGCCGCCCACGCCCGCGGTGAACAGGTCGGCCAGCGGCGGGTGCTGACGGACGTTGCCGCGGTGCAGCCACTGCCCCGGCTCGCCCCGGCCGACGGCGGTGAGCCGCGCGGCCGCCTCGGCGAGGTCGGCGGCGACGAAGGCCAGCCGCTCGGCCATCGGCTCCCGGCCGACCCGCAGGGTGTAGGCGACGTCGGCGAGCCCGGGAGCCCCGGGGGCGGCCAGCGCCGCGCCCAGCTCGGCCGCGTAGGCGCGCAGCCGGTCCTCGTCGCGGGCGGAGAGCAGGATCAGTTCCGGCCCGGAGTGCGGCGCCGGCTCCGGCGCGACGTACTCCTCCACGATCACGTGCGCGTTGGTCCCGCCGGCGCCGAAGGAGCTGACGGCGGCCCGGCGCGGCAGCGGGCGGCCGTCGGCGTCGTACGGCTGCGGCCAGGGCGCGGTCTCGCGCTGGACGGTGAACGGCGAGCCGGTGAAGTCGATGTTCGGGTTGGGCTCCTCGGCGTGCAGGGTGGGCAGCAGGGTGCCGTGCCGCAGCTGGAGCACCGCCTTGGTGAGGCCGGCGATCCCGGCCGCGCCCTCCAGGTGGCCGATGGCCGACTTGACCGAGCCCAGCGCGCAGAAGCCGGTGTCCGCCGTGTGCTTGGCGAAGGCCTGGGCAAGCGCGGTGTGCTCGATCGGGTCGCCCAGCGACGTGCCGGTGCCGTGCGCCTCGACGCAGCCGATCGTGCGGGCGTCCACCCCGGCGGCGGCCAGCGCCTGCTCCACCAGGGCCTGCTGGGCGTGTGGGTTGGGCACGGTGTAGCCGCTGGTCCGGCCGCCGTGGTTGACGGCGGTCGCGCGGATCACCGCGTGCACGGTGTCGCCGTCCCGGACGGCCTCGGAGAGCCGCTTGAGCAGCACCGCGCCGACTCCCTCGCCGGGCACGTAGCCGCTGCCGCCCGCCCCGAAGGCCCGGCAGCGGCCGTCGGCGGAGAGCATGGTCTTGCGGCTGAGGTGGACGTACTTGTCCGGGTGCGCGGCGACGTTGACGCCACCCGCGACCGCGTAGGAGCACTCGCCCCGGCGGATGCTCTCACAGGCCTGGTGCAGCGCCACCAGGGACGCCGAACAGGCGGTGTCCACCACCACGCTGGGGCCGCGGAAGTCCCCGAAGTAGGAGACCTGGTTGGCGATCGAGGAACGGTTGGCGAGCACCACCTGGTGGTTGCCGCGCGCGGACTCGGTGGCCGCCAGGACGGCGTAGTCGTCCCACATGACACCGACGAACACGCCCACGTCGTGGCCCTGACCGCCGAAGCGCGGCGCGGGGATGCGCGAGGGCGGGTAGCCGGCGTTCTCCAGCGCCGACCAGGCCGTCTCCAGGAACAGCCGCTCCTGCGGGTCCATGGTGCGGGCCTGCATCGGCGAGATCTGGAAGAACAGCGAGTCGAAGGAGTCCACGTCGGACAGGAAGCCGCCCCAGCGGCTGTAGCTGCGGCCGGGCGCGCTCGGGTCGGCGTCGAACAGCGCCTCGGCGTCCCAGCGGTCGGCGGGCACCTCGGTCACGCAGTCCCGGCCCTCGGCCAGGTTGCGCCAGAACTCCTCCAGGTTCCGGGCCTGCGGGTAGCGGCCGCTGATGCCGATGACGGCGATCGGCTCGTCCTCGGCCGGCTCCCGGCGGACCGGCGCCCGGACGGCGACGGGCCGGGCCTGCGGCGCGACGGGCCGCGCGGGGGCGGCCGGTGCCGGTACGGGCTGCGCGGGGGCGGCCGGTGCCGCCTCGGGGAAGAGCCGCGCGACCGCGTCCGGGTGCTCGGCGAGGATGTGGGCGGCCAGCTCGTCCACCGTGCGGCACTCGAAGAACACCGTGCCGCGCAGCCCCGGGAAGTCCTTGCCCAGCAGCCCGTTGGACTCCATCACCAGCACCGAGTCCAGCCCGTAGTCGTCCAACGCGACCCGGCTGTCCAGCCGTCCCGCGGGCAGCTTGAGCACCCCGGACAGCACGCCGCTCAGGTGCTCGACCAGCCGGACGCGCCGGGTGTCCACCGCCCGGCCCGACGGATCGGCCGGCTGCCCGGCCGCCGGGGCGGGCCCGGTACCAGTGGGCCCGGTACCAGCGGGCTCGGTCCCAGTGGGCTCGGCCTCCAGCAGGGCCGCGTCGAGGACGGCCGGCTCGCCGTAGGCCGGGAGCAGCCAGGGCGCACCGAGGGCCAGCGCGCGCTCGAAGGCGGCCATGCCCTGCTCGGCCGTGAGGGGGCGCATCCCGGTGCGGCGGACGTAGGCGGCCAGCTCCTGCTCGCTGACCAGGCCGTCCACTCCGCCGACCGCCCAGAGCGGCCAGCCCAGCGAGAGGCTGCGGCCCCGGCGGGAACCCCGGCGCACCTGGGCCTCGCGCCACAGGGTGAACAGGTCGGCGAAGCGGTTCGCCGTCGCATAGGCGGCCGCACCGAAGTCGCCGACCAGCGAGGAGACCGAGGAGAAGACCACGAACAGGTCGAGGTCGTCGTCACGGGTCAGCCGGTCCAGGTGCGCCAGCCCCCGGGTCTTGGCGGACAGCACCCGGGCGAAGCGGTCGCGGTCGCCGTCGGTGGCGTGGCCCTCCTCGACGACCCCGGCCAGGTGGAACACCCCGTGCAGCGCGCCGAAGTGCTCCCGAGCCGTGCCGAGCGCGGCCTCCGACTGCCCCGCGTCGGCCACGTCGGCCCGTACGGCGAGCACCTGCGCCCCGAGGGCGGTGAGCCGCTCGTGCCAGGCCCGCTGCCCGGCGTCCGGCTCGGAGCGGCCGACCAGCACCAGGCGGGCCCGGTGAGTCCGGGCCAGATACTCGGCGAGCACTCGCCCGATGGCGCCGCTGCCGCCGGTGAGCAGGTAGACCCCGCCCTCACGCAGGGTCGCGGCGCCCGCCTGCGCGGTGCCCCCGGCCGGGCGCAGCACCCGCACCTCGCGACGGCCGTCGGCGGTGCGGCGCACCTCCAGTCCGGCGGCGCGCGGCGCGGCGACCAGCTCCGCGGCCGCGGCGGCGGCCAGGGCGGCGGCCGGGGTTCCGGCCGGCAGGCCCAGGGTGAGCAGTTCCAGGCGCGGGGCGACGGCGACGGTGGAGCGCCCGAAGGCGGCCGGGGCGGCGAGTTCGGGGCGGTCGGCGCCGTCGTCCTGCGGGTGGAGCAGCAGGCCGCGGATTCGACCGGGGAGTTCCTCGGCGGCCACCGCCCGAACCAGGTCGAGCAGGGTGAAGCCGAGCCGCTCCAGCGTCCCGGGGTCGGGCTCGGCGGCGGGCGCGCCGAGGCCGGGGGCCAGCAGCACATCGAGGCCGGCCGGGTCGGCGTGCGCGGCCAGGCCCTCGGCGTCCTCGGGGAGGGTCACCACCCGTCGCCAGGTGCCGGTAGCGGTCAGCGCGGCGGCCAGCTCCGGCGTGCCGCCCAGCAGGGCGAGCGTCCCGGCGGCGGTGCCGGGCTCAGGCTCGGCGGCGGCGCGCCAGGCGGGCTCGTAGAGGCGGACCTCGCCCGCGGTCGGTGACGGGCCGTCGAACCCGGCCGGTGACGGGCCGTCGAACCGGGCCGGGACCGCGGGAGCGGTGGCGGCGGCGGCGGAGATCGCGGCGGGCGGGGCGCTCGGCAGCCGGCCGGCGAAGTCCGTCAGCACCGCCAACACCCGCCCCTGCTCGTCGTGGACGGTGAGGTCGAAGCGGCGCACCCCGCCGGCCTCGCCCACCAGCCGGGCGTGCGCCCAGCAGACGCCGGTCAGCGGCCCGTACACCTCCAGCGCGCCGAGGCTGAACGGCACGGCCAGCTCCCCGGGCGTCGGCGCGGTGCCGCGGTCGGCCCAGTGGCAGGCTCGCAGGGCGCCGTCGAGCAGCGCCGGGGGCAGCTCCGCCCCGGCCTCGCCGACCAGCTTCACCAGTGCCTGCCCGGCCCCGCTGCGCACTTCCTCGACGACCTGGAAGGACGGCCCGTAGCCGAAGCCGGCCGCCCGGTAGTCGGCGTAGACGCCGGCCCGCTCCCGCACCACCGGCAGGGCGGCGCGCAGCGCGGCGAGGTCGGCGGTCGGGGGCTGCCCGCCCTCGACCGCGGGTACGGCAAGGCCCCGGGCGTGGGTGGCGCGGCCGTCCGGTCCCTCGCTGTACACCTCGAAGGCGAGCGCGGCGCCCTGCGGGCGCAAGGCCGTGTAGAGGGCGAGTTCGCCCTGCGGCAGCTCGATCGCCCGGCCCCAGACCACCTCGCGCAGGGTGTGCCGCACGCCCGGTTCGGCCAGGCCGGCAGCGGCCCGGACGAAGGCCAGGGTGGCGGCACCGGCCAGCAGCGGGCGGCCCTCGATGACGTGGTCGCGCAGCAGCGGGTCACCAGCCCGCAGGGTCTTGCGGAAGCGGGACTCGCGGACGGTGGACTCGTTGGCGTCCACCAGCGGGTGCGGGGCGGCGGTGCCGAGGTCCGGGTCGAGCGGGATCCAGTAGCGCTCCTCGGCGAAGGGGTAGCGCGGGGCGCGGACCCGGCGCGGCACCGGGCCGGGGCGGGAGGCGTGCCAGGCGGCCCAGTCCACCTCGGCGCCGGCCAGCCAGCGGCGGGCGTGCTCACCCAGCGGACCGCCGTCGGCGATCTCGGGCCGCGCCCCGCCGTCGGCGAACGCCCGTAGCTCGGCGAGGAGTTGGGCCCCCTCGGTGACCAGCACGGCGAACCGGGCGTTCAGCGCCTCGCGGCCGACCTGGCTGGTGTGGCAGAGGTCGGCGAGCGGGACGTGCTCGGTCGCCACGAACCGCGCGGCGCGGTCGGCGTAGGCGCGCAGCCGCTCGTCGTCGCGGGCGGAGAGCAGGAACAGGACGGGTTCCACGGTGCGCTGCTCACCTGCCGGGACGGGGTCGGTCGGGTCGGGGTTCGGGGACTCCTCCAGCACCAGGTGGGCGTTGGCGCCGCCGGCGCCGAAGGAGCTGAGCCCGGCCCGGCGCGGCCGGTCGTCTCCGGGCCAGGGGGCGAGTTCGCGCTGCACCCGGAACGGCGAGCGGTCGAAGTCGATGTTGGGGTTGAGCTCGGCGGAGTGCAGCGAGGGCACCAGCGTGCGGTGGGCGAACTGGAGCAGCACCTTGGTCAGTCCGGCCATGCCGGCGGCCGACTCCAGGTGGCCGACGTTGGACTTGACCGAGCCGATCGGCCAGTGGCCCGGCTGGGCGACGGCCGGGCGGTAGGCGTTGGTGAGGCCGGTCAGTTCGATCGGGTCGCCCAGCGAGGTGCCGGTGCCGTGCGCCTCGATGTAGCCGATGTCCTGCGGCCGGACGCCGGCCCGCGTCATCGCGTCGGTGATCGCCCGCTGCTGGGCGTGCGGGCTGGGCACGGTGTAGCCGTTGGTCCGGGCGCCGTGGTTGACCGCGCTGCCGAGGATCACGCCGTGGATGCGGTCGCCGTCGGCCAGCGCCCGCCGGTAGGGCTTCAGGAGGACGGCGCCGACGCCCTCACCGGGCACGTAGCCGTCGCCGCCGGCCCCGAAGGCGCGGCAGCGGCCGTCGGAGGAGAGGAAGCGGCCCTGGCTGAGGAAGGCGTACTTGTACGGGTGGACGGAGACGTTGACGCCGCCGGCGAGGGCCAGTTCGCTCTCGCCCCGGCGGAGCGACTCGCAGGCCAGGTGGATGGCGGTGAGCGAGGAGGAGCACATGGTGTCCAGCGCCAGGCTCGGCCCGGAGAGGTTGAGCGCGTAGGAGACCCGGTTGGCGATGGTGGCGAAGGAGGAGCCGGTGAGCGGGCGGCCGCCGCGCAGGGCGTCCAGGGCGCCGTGGAACTGGTACTCGCCGTACATCACGCCGACGTAGACGCCGACCGGGCGGCCGGCCAGGTCGGCGCGCCGGTAGCCGGCGTCCTCCAGGACGTGCCAGGCGTTCTGCAGGAAGAGCCGCTCCTGCGGGTCCATCAGTTCGGCCTGACGCGGGGAGATGCCGAAGAACAGCGGGTCGAAGCGGTCGACGTCGCGCAGGAAGCCGCCCCAGCGGGTGTGGGCGCGGCCGGGCGCGGCCGGGTCCGGGTCGTACCAGCGGTCGCGGTCCCAGCGGTCCTCGGGGATCTCGGTGACGCAGTCGCGCCCCTCGACCAGGTTGGTCCAGAACTCCTCGACGTCGTCGGCCATCGGGTACCGGCCGGCCAGGCCGATGATCGCCACCGCCTCGTCCCGTTCCTCCGCCGGGACGTCCTCGGTGCGGGTGGGCCGCCGGAGGGTGCGGACGGCGCGCTCGGCGGCGGGCCGGGTGCGGCCGGCGCCGGCCTGCCGCGGCTGCGGGGCGGCGGGTCCGGGCTCGGCGCCGCGCAGTTCGGCCGCGTGGTGCCCGGCGAAGTACTCGGCCAGTTCGCCGAGGTTGGCGTACTCGAAGAAGAGGGTCTTGGACAGGCCGTCGAAGCGGCGTTCCAGCTCCCGGTTGAGCCGGGTGATCATCAGCGAGTCGATGCCGTAGCGGTCGAACGGCACCTCCTCGGCGAGTTCCTCCGAGGCGAGGCCGGTCTGCTCGGCGATCAGCCCGCGCAGCAGCGCCACGGCCGCGGCGCGCGGGCCGGTGCCGTCGGAGCCGGTGTCCTCAGGGCCGGTGCCGTCAGGGCCGGTGCCGCCGGAGCCCGTGCTCCCGGCGGCCGGGGCGGGAGCGTAGAGCGCGGTGGTGATCCGGGCGAGGTCGCCGTAGCCGGCCACCAGTGGGCCGGGCCGGCCGAGCGCCCGGTCGAGGAGGTCGAGACCGACCGCGGTGGGCATGACGCCGAAGCCGGTACGGTCGGCGACCTCGGCGGCGGCCTCGGCGCTCTGGCTCATCCCGCCCTCGGCCCACATCGGCCAGGCGATCGCGGTCAGGCCGGGGCGGCGCTCGGCGGCCGCCTCCAGGTAGGCGTTGGCGTAGGCGTAGTCGCACTGCCCGGCGCTGCCGAAGTGCGCGGCGACGGAGGAGAAGGCGACGAGGAAGTCCAGCCCGTCCTCGGCGGTGGCGGCCTCCAGGGCGCGCAGTCCGTCGATCTTCGGTGCCAGGACGGCGGCGAAGTCCTCTTCCTTCTTGCCGAGGGCGAAGCCGTCGCGCAGCACCCCGGCCGCGTGCACGACACCGTTGATCGGCCCGAACTCCTCGCGCACGGAGGCGAGTCGGGTGTTCAGCTGCTCGGCGTCGGTGACGTCGGCCACCCGGTAGACAACCCGCTCGTCGAGTTCGGCGGCGGGTCGCCCGCTCCGGCCCAGCACCACCACCCGGGCGTCGGCCCGCTCCAGCAGCCGGCCCGCGACGGCCCGGCCGAGACCGCCCGCGCCACCGGTGACCACGTAGACCCCGCCGTCCCGGACGGCCACCGGCTCGGCGGCCTCGGCGGGTACGGCCACGGGCACCTGACGGCCGGCGGTGGTGTACCGGACCTCGGTGTCCCGGCCGTCCCCGGCCAGTTCCTCGGCGAGCGCCACGGACTCGTCCACGCCCTCGGCGAGGCCCACCACCTGGACGGCGAGCAGCGGGTTCTCCGCCCGGAGAGTACGGGCGAAGGCCGCCAGCGCGGCGCGCTCGGGACGGGCGCCCTCCGCCTCGTGACGGTGGAGCATCAGCACCCGCACCGGCGCGGTCGGCCGGGCCCGCAGCAGCCGCTGGACCAGACGCAGGGCCTGCTCGGCCTCGGGCTCGTCCACGACCAGGGCGGTGGTGGCGTCCACGGCGTCCGGGTCGAGGGCCGAGGCGGTGACCTCCGCGGCGCCGTGGGCGCCGAGGAGGGCGGCCAGTTCGGTGCGGCGGGCCTCCTCGGCGGCGAGGACGGTGACGGCGCCGAGCGCCGCCGCGCCTTCCCGCTCGACGGCGGAGTCCACCCAACGGCGGGTCAGCAGGGCGGCGCCCTCGGTGGAGCCGGTCAGGATCCGGACGGCGAGCTCGTCCAGCCGGGCCAGGACCTGCCCGTCGGAGTCCAGCAGGCTCAGCCCGGCCGTCGCCGAACGCTCGGTGGTGCGGTCGAGGACGACGTGCACCCAGCAGGGCCCGGTGACCGGGGCGTGAACGGTCAGTTCGCCGAGGGCCAGCGGCAGGAAGCCGGTGGCGGCCGGCCCGTAGCGGCGGGCGAGCAGCACCACCAGGGCGTGCAGTGCGCCGTCCAGCAGGGCGGGGTTGAGCAGCGCTCCGTCCAGGGCGGCGCCCTCGGGGAGTTCGAGCATGCCCAGGGCCTCGCCGTCGCCGAGCGCCACCTCGGCCAGGGCGCGCATCCGGGGGCCGTAGTCGAGGCGGCGCGAGCGCAGCTCGGTGTAGCAGTCCTGGTGGGCGAGGGCGTCGGCGCAGCGATCGGTGATCGCGGCCAGGTCGACCGGGGCGGCGGGCTCGGTGGGCCCGGAGTGCAGTTCGCCGAGTGCGTGCACCGTGCCGTCGGTGTCGTCGGCGGTGACCTCGAAGCCGACGGCGTCCTCCTCGCGCCAGAGGTGGACGGTGGTGGTGCGCGGCCCGTCGGCGTAGGAGAGCAGTTGCTCGAAGGCGACGCCGCGCAGCCGCACCGGGTGGCCGGTGGACAGTTCGCCGGCGGCGCGGGCCAGCTCCAGGTAGCCGACGGCGGGCATCACCGGCTCGCCGCCGACCCGGTGGTCGGCGAGGTAGAACTCCTCGCCGGTGCGGCTGCCGCGGTAGGCGAGGGTGTCGAGGGTGGAGACGTTCTCGTCCAGCATCGGGTGCGGGCCGGGCCCGGCGACGGCGGGCCGGGAGGGGGTGCCGGGCCCGGTCATCCAGATCCGGCGGCCCTCGAAGGGGTAGGTCGGCAGCGGCACCCGGCCGCGCTCCTCGGCGGCGAACCAGGCCTCCCAGTCGACCTCGGCCCCGGCCTGCCAGACCCGGGCGACGCCCTGCCACGGCCCGTCGGCGGCGCCCAGCACCAGGCCGCGGGCCTCCTCCTGGGCGGTGCGCAGGGCGATCCGGGGACCACGGGCCTTGACCAGGGGCGGCTCCGGTGCCTCCTCGGCGAGTGCGGCGGCACCGTCGGCCAGGGCGAGCGCCCCGGTGACGCAGGCGGCGGCCAGGGCGGCGACGCCGTCCCCGTGGATGGCGACCGGGCGCAGGCCCCAGTCGAGCCAGAGCCGGCCCAGCGCGTACTGCAGGGCGAAGGTCTTGCCGCGCTCGCCGTGCTCGGCGGCGCCGGCCGCCAGGGCCTCCTGGTGGCGCTCGGCGAAGGCGGGCTCGGCGGCGGACCACCGCTCGGCCAGCGCGCCGGCGTCGGCGATCCCCTCGGCGAAGGCGAAGGACAGCTCGACGGGCCCGGACTGCGCGGGGATGTCGGCGGCGCGCAGGGCGGCGGCGAGTTCGCCGCGCTCGCCGCCGGTGACGGCCAGCCGGTACTCGTGGGCGCGCCGGCCGACGGCCAGGGTGTAGGCGATGTCGGCGAGCGGGGCGGGGTCGTCCCCGTCGAGGTGGTCGGCGAGCCGGTCCGCGGCGGCGCGCAGCGCGGTCGCGGTGCGCGCGGAGACCACCAGCACCTGTTCCGGGCGGGACGGCCCGGTGACCGGGGCGGGCGGGGCCTCCTCCAGCACGGCGTGGGCGTTGGTGCCACCGATGCCGAAGGAGCTGACCCCGGCGCGCAGCGGCCCCTCGGCAGTCCAGGGCGCGGTGGCGGCGCTGACCCGGAACGGCCCGGCGGCGAAGTCGATGGCGGGGTTGTCGGTGCGGTGGTTGAGGGTGGGCACCAGGGTGCGGTGCTTCATCATCAGCGCGGTCTTGATCACCCCGGCCACGCCGGCGGCGGCGTCGAGGTGGCCGATGTTGGACTTCACCGAGCCGATCGCGCAGAAGCCGGTGTCCCGGGTCCCCGCCCGGAAGGCCTTGGTGAGGGCGGAGACCTCGACCGGGTCGCCGAGCCGGGTGGCGGTGCCGTGGGCCTCGACGTAGCCGATCGTGCGCGGGTCGACGCCGGAGACGGCGTGCGCCTCCAGGACCACCGCGGTCTGCCCGGCCGCGCTGGGCGCGGCGAAACTGACCTTGCCCGAGCCGTCGTTGTTGGTCGCCGTGCCCTTGATGACCGCGTGGATGGTGTCGCGGTCGGCGATGGCGTCGCGCAGCAGCTTGAGGACGACCACGCCGACGCCGTTGCCGAGCACGGTGCCGCTGGCCTCGGCGTCGAAGGTGCGAACGTGCCCGTCCTTGGACAGGATCGCGCCCTCCTCGTAGAGGTAGCCCTTCTCCTGCGGCAGCTTGACGGTCACGCCGCCGGCCAGGGCGAGGTCGCACTCGCCGTTGATGAGGCCCTGGCAGGCCAGGTGGATGGCCACCAGCGAGGTGGAGCAGGCGGTCTGGACGCTGTAGCTGGGGCCCCTGAGGTCGAGCTTGTAGGACAGCCGGGTCGCCAGGAAGTCCTTGTCGTTGCCGACCATCACCGAGAAGTGCCGGGACGTGGTGGTCTGGTCGACGTTGGGCAGCACCTGCTGCTGGAGGTAGGTGTTGATGGCAGCGCCGGCGTACACGCTGATCAGGCCGTCGTAGCGGCGCGGGTCGTACCCGGCGTCCTCCAGGGCGGCATGACCGGCTGTCAGCAGGATGCGGTGCTGAGGGTCGATGAACTCGGCCTCGGAAGGCGTCAGTTCGAAGTACCCGGTGTCGAAGAGGTCGACGTCGGGGATCACTCCGTGCGCGGGGACGTAGTCGGGGTCGTCCGACAGGGCGGCGGGCACTCCGGCCCGGTCCAGTTCCTCGCGGGTGAACCTGGTGATGCCCTCCCGGCCTTCGCTGAGCAGGCGCCAGAAGGACTCCACGTCGTCGGCGCCAGGGAAGCGCCCCGCCATACCGACGATCGCGACATCCGTCTCGGCCGCCATCGGCCCCTCGGGGGTAGTCACCGGCCCGACCCTCCCTCTCACGTGCGCCCGGCCGGAGGGCCGGGCTGGATCAGTGCACACCGGGAACCCGCCGCCCCGGGGCCGGCTCCGTTGTCGGGCGGGCGGTTTGCCGGGGCAGGTCCGGAGAACCGGCCTTCCAACAGTTTGATCGCATGCGGATGGACTGGATCCACCCTCGCGCGGGCATACCTGAATTCCACCGGATCAATGAATGTCGGTGATTTCTGCACGACATCGGATTCCGGTGGAATCAAGCCACCCTTTCCCCCGGGGCGATCCGAAGTGCGCCTTCTGCGCTGGCAGTTTGACATGGGCGGATCATTAATGAATCCCCCTGGTCGGCTGCCCTTCGGGAGCCTAGTCCGCCGCACCCACGGGGCGCAATGAATTCATCTGAGCAATGATCAAAATCGCGTTCCGAACAGGGGGGGAGAAGTCCCGGCCGGCCGCGAAGGCGCCGCCGAACTCGCGCTCCGCGGCCTGCGCCGGCTCCGCGTCGCCCCGAGCGGTCAGCGCGCGGCGATCTTGCAGCGGACCGGGCCCTCCGCGCGGAGCGTGATGGCCGAGCTGAAGGGAACGTCCGTGTCGACCGCGGTGAAGCTGAAGCGCTGCAGGAGCACGGTGAGCGTCAGGATGGACTCCAGCGTCGCCAGGTGCTGGCCGATGCAGGCCCTGGGCCCGCCGCCGAACGGGAACCAGGCGTACCGGGGCCGCTGGTTCTGCGCCTCCCCCAGGAAGCGCTCGGGGTCGAACCGGTCCGGCTCCGGCCATATCTCGGGGTCGCGCTGGACCACGCCCGCGCTCACCACCACATCGGTGCCGGCCGGGATCTCGAAGTCCCCGACCCGCACGTTCGAGGTGGGGACCCGGCCGAGCGCGGGAGCGGCCGGGTACAGCCGCAGCGTCTCCTTGATCACCGCGGACAGGTAGGGCAGCGCGTCCACGTCCGCCGAGGCGGGCTCCCGGCCGCCGAGCAGCCCGTCCACCTCGGCGTGGGCCCGCGCCTGCGCCTGCGGGTTGCAGGCCAGCAGGTGCATGGCGAAGGCCAGCGTGGTGGCGGTGGACTCGTGGCCGGTGACCAGGAAGGTCAGGACCTGGGCGCGGGTCTCCTCCGGGGTGATCGGCTCGCCGTCGTCCGAGACCGCCTTGGCCAGCAGGCTGAGCATGTCCTGCCGGTCCGACGGGGCCGAGGTCTCGGCCGCCCGGCGCCGAGCGATGATCTCGTCACAGATCGCGTACAGCTCACGGTGGGCCTTGGCGGCCTTGAGGTTGGACGGACTGGGGAACGTCCGGGACATACGGATGGGGGAGAACGCCCGCTTCACCGCGTAGTCGTTGATCAGCGGGAAGTTCCGCTGCACCGAGCGGATCATCACGTCCATGTCCTCGTAGGCGCCGAAGAGGATGCGGCAGATGGTGCGCAGCGTGTGCTCGGTCATCTCCTCCGCGGCCTCGACGGTGGCGTCCGGCACCGCCGCCCAGCGGTCGGCGAGCCGCAGGGACTCCGCGACGATGTCGCTCCCGTACTTGTCCACCTGCTTGGGAGTGAAGAGCGACTGCAGCATCCTGCGCTGGCGCAAGTACTCGTCGCCCAGGCTGGTGAGCAGACCGTTGCCGAAGGACTGGCGCATCTCACCGAGGAAGCGGCTGTCCTTGCTGAAGGTGTCGGAGGAGGTCGCCAGCACCTGCTGGGCGCCGGCCGCGGAGAGCACGGCGACATAGGAGGCGCGCAGGCCGGGCGGGCCGACCGAGAAGCGCACCACGTCGCCGTGCTCACGACGCGCCCGCAGGTAGGTGCCCAGGGTGTCGCTCTGGAGGTCGAGCAGGGAACCAAGCAGCGGGTGACCGGCCATCGTCGGGGGCTGGACGGACAAGGGAGTGTCTCCTGTGCGGAAGAGTGGTGGAAGTGACGCCTAGTCGATCATGAACCGTCGCCGATTGACAGACCCTGGCGATACCTGATTGATCATCAGTAGCCCTGCGGAGAAGAGTTGCGCACATCACAGACTTCGGAGGTTTCGGCCACCGAACGCAGCGTCAGGACGTCCGCCTCCGGGTCGATGGCGAGCGTGCCCAGCAGTCGTTCGTAGGCACGCGCCATCCGCTCGGCCGTCGCCCGCCCGAACAGGTCGGTGCTGTACTCCAGGTAGCCGTGCAGCCCGTCGGACTCCTCCCGCACCACCAGGTTGAGGTCGAAGTGCGCGGTGCCGGTCTCGGCGGTGAGCGGAACGACCGTCAGGTCGCCCGGCTCCGGCGCCGTGCCGGCCGTGTCCTGCGGCGCGGGAAGCAGATTGAACATCACTTGGAACAGCGGGGACCACGCCGGGTCGGGTTCCGGCACCAGGGTGCGGACCAGGTCCTGGAACGGCAGGTCCTTGCGCTCGTGCGCCTCCGCGGTGACCGTCCTGGCCAGGGCCAGCACCTCGGTGAAGGCGCGCTCGGGGGCCACGTCCAGCCGCAGGACCAGGGTGCTGGTGAAGTAGCCGACCAGCTGTTCCAGTTCGGCCTCCGGACGGTTCGCCACCGCGGTGCCCACCGCGGTCTCCCGCGCGCCCGACCAGCCTCCCAGCAGGACGGCGAAGGCCGACAGCAGCGTCAGGTACAGCGTGGCACCCTGCTCCCGGCTCAACCGCCGGAGCTCGGCGAGCAGCTCGGCCGGCACCTGGAGGCCCACCGAGGAGCCCTGATAGGTCTTCACCGGGGGCCGCCGGTAGTCGGTCGGCAGCTGCGGCCGCGCGGGCAGGCCCGCCAGCCGCTCCCGCCAGTACGCCCGCTGGCGCTCCAGCTCCGCCGGGCCGACCGTGCGGCGCTGCCGGCGGGCGAAGTCGGCGTACCCCTCGGCGGGGGGCCCCGGCGGCGGCTCCTCGCCGCGGCTCATCGCCCGGTAGAGCACCAGCAGTTCGGCCAGGACGAGGTTGACGGACCAGCCGTCGAAGACGCCCCAAGGCCGAGTGAGGACCGCGGTGTGCTCCTCCGCCGAGTGGGCCAGGAGGTGGGCGCGGACCATCAGCTCCCCCTCCGGGTCGAAGGGACGGGCCCGCTCGGCCCGCAGCCAGGCCGCGGTCTGCTCCTCGTCGCCCGTCTCGACCACGTCCACCACCGCCTCGACGCCTTCGCGCACCCGCTGGACCACCTCACCGTCCCGGTGGAGGTAGCCGGTGCGCAGCACCGCGTGCCGGTCGACCAGCGCCTGGACCGCCCGCCGGTAGGCGTCCCGGTCCAGTGCTCCCTCGATCCGGAACGCCAGCTGGACGTTGTCGTGCGCGGCGGCCAGGTGCTCGGGCCGGGTGAGGAACCACAGGTCGGCCTGGGCCGGTGCCAGCGGTGCTTCCCCGGGTCCGTACCCGGCCTCCCCGGACGGGTCGGCGGGGCGGTCGTGCGCCGGGGCCCCCTGGGCGGCCGGCGTCCGCTCCAGCGCCTCGGCCATCGCCTCGACGGTGGCGCCGGTGAACACCAGTTGGAGCGGCAGCTCCCGGTGCAGCTCCTGCATCACCCGCAGGGTCAGCCGGGTGGCCAGCAGCGAGTGCCCCCCGAGGTCGAAGAAGCTGTCCCGCAGCCCGACCTCGGTGACGCCCAGCACCTCCCCGACGATCCGGCACAGCGCGCGCTCGATCTCGGTGCGCGGGGCGACGTAGGCCTCCTTGGCCAGGTCCTCCTCGTCCGGGAGCGGCAGTGCCCGCTTGTCGACCTTGCCGTTCGCGGTGACCGGCAGGTCCTCCAGGACCACGAACACGCCGGGCACCATGTAGTGCGGCAGCCGGGCCGCCAGGTGGTCCTTGAGCACGCGCGCGAGCTCAGGCCTGATCCGGTCGATCAGCGGGGCGTTGGCCAGGTTCGCGGCCCGGTAGGGGGCCCGAGCCTGGGCCGGGGGCGGGGCGCCCCGGCCGAGCAGGACGTCCAGCCCGTCGGGGCGGTCCTGCGCGCGGGTGAGCGCCACCCGGTAGCCGAGCTCCTCGGCGTGGCGCAGCACGTCCTCCAGGGCGCGGGCCTGCGGGGACTCGCCCGCCGTCGATCCCGCGCCGTCGGCCGGCGGGGCCAGCTCGCGGGCGGGGTCCCAGCGCGTCAGTCCCTCGGCGAGGAGGACGTCCCCGGCGAGCCGGGGGTCGGTCAGGCCGCTGACGCCGAAGCGGTCGGGCGTCCCGGCGTCCAGCAGTTCCCGCAGCCGCTCCGGGGTCGCGGCCTCCAGCCACGGGTGCGGCTCCGGCTCCCCGACCGGGCCCTTGGTGAGGACCACGTCGTAGCCGTGGGCGGATTCGGCGGGCCCGGCGGGGCCGCCGACCAGCACGTCGAACCCGGCCAGCCCGGGGAGGCGCTCGGACAGCCCGGCGAACCAGCCGGGGCTGACCAGCAGCTCCTCCTCGTGGCGCAGGGCGCCGCGCACCCGGGGGGCCAGCTCGCCGACCGTCACCGGGCCGTCGGCGCGGCGCAGTTCCCGCGCCGCGGTCCGCGCGGTGTGCAGGTCCAGGTCGTCGACGTCCCCGACCAGGATCCGGCCGCCGTCCGCCAGCAGCGGCACCAGCGCGGCCAGGGCCTGCTCCAGGTGGTGGAGGTCCGGGAAGGTCCGGACCACTCCGTCGAGCACGATCGCGTCGAAGGTCCCGGCGGTGAGCTCCGCCGCTGCGGCCGCAACCTCCCCGCGGCGCGGCGTGACGTGCGGCCACCCCTGCTCGGCCGCGTCCGCCAGGAGGCGGTCCAGGGCCTCCTGCGACGGGTCGAGGACCTCCACCGCGGCACAGGCCGGGGCGTAGCGCCGCAGCAGCGGCCCGTCGGCGCCGCCGATCTGCAGGACGCGCTTGGGGCGGTGCTCCTCGATCAGGGCGGCGAGGTTCCCGCACGGCCGGTCGGCCGCGCGGCGCTCGTCGAGGACGCTCCGCCACCGGTCGGCGTGGTCGGCGACCGCCGCCGGGGAGCTCTCCGCCACCCACGCGGCCGTCGGACTCAGGTAGGCGGCGAGCGCGACGCCCTGGCCGGACTCGTACGGGACGACGACGGCCCGGTGCACCGCGGGGTGGGCGAGCAGCGCGTCGGCGATCTCGCCGGGCTCCACCCGGAAGCCGCGTACCTTCACCTGGTCGTCGGCGCGGCCCAGGTACTCCATCACGCCGTCCGCGCGCCAGCGGACGAGGTCGCCGGTGCGGTACATCCGGCCGCCGGGCGACGGCGCGAAGGGGTCGTCGACGAAGCGCTCGGCGGTGAGGTCGGGGCGGTTGAGGTAGCCGCGGGCCAGCTGCACGCTGTTCAGGTAGAGCTCGCCGGGCACCCCCTGCGGGGTCGGCCGCCCGGCGCCGTCCAGGACGTACGCCCGGGTGTTCCACACCACGGTGCCGATCGGCACGCTGGTCGCGCCCGGCTCGGTGCGGTAGCGCCAGGCGGTGGCGGGGCCGGCCTCGGTCGGCCCGTACCCGTTGTACAGCTCGGCGCCGGGCAGCACCCGGGTGAAGCGCTCGGCGAGTTCCACCGGCAGCGCCTCGCCCGCGGCCTCGACCCTGCGCAGGCTGGTGCACTCGGCGGCCTGCGGCTCGGCGAGGAAGGCGGCCAGCATGGACGGGACGAAGTCGACGTCGGTGACGCCCTGTTCGCGGATCAGCCGGGCGAGGTAGGCCGGGTCGCGCTGCCCGTCGGGACGGGCGATGACCAGGCTGGCGCCGGACTGGAGCGGCCAGAACAGCTCGGGCACCGACACGTCGAAGCTGACCGAGGTCTTCAGGAGCATCCGGTGCCCGGGGCCCATCGGGAAGCGGTGCTGGTTCCAGGCGATCCAGTTGAGGCCGGCCCGGTGCGGGATGACCAGGCCGTTGGGGCGGCCGGTCGACCCGGAGGTGTAGATGACGTAGCCGATGTTCTCGGCCGTCACCCCGCTGACCGGGTCGGTCTCGGGCTGCCCGGAGGTGTCCGGGAGGTCCTCCAGCACGAGCAGCGGCGCGGCGTCCTCCAGCATCTGCTCGACCCGGTCGGCCGGCAGGTCGGGCTCCATCGGGAGGTACCCGGCGCCCGACTTCACCACCGCGTAGATCGCGGTGACCAGGTCGAAGGAGCGCGGCATCCGGACCGCCACCAGGCGGTCGGGCCCGGCGCCGCGTTCGATCAGCCAGTGGGCGAGGCGGTTGGCGCGCGCGTTGAGCTCGGCGTAGCTGAGGGTGTCGCCCTCGAAGACCAGCGCGGTCGCCTCGGGGGTGCGCCGCACCTGGGCCTCGAAGGCCTCGACGAGCGACTCCCCGGCCACCTCGGCCGCCGTGTCGTTCCACTCGGTCAGCAGGCGCCGGCGCTCCGCGGCGGGCAGCACCTCGACGTCGAGCGCCGCGGTGGCCAGGCCGTCGTCGGCGGCGAGGGCGGCGACGATGCCCGCGAGCGCGGTCTCGACGTAGCCGGCGACCGCCTCGCAGCCCAGCGACTCGTCGACCTGGATGTCCAGCGACAGTTCGCTGCCGAAGTCGTCGGCCGAGACGGCCACCGGGTAGTTGATGCCGTCCGAGGCCGCCACGAAGTGCACGCCGCCGTCGTCGATCCGGGTGGTCGCCGCGTCCTCGCCGCCGGACGCCTCGAAGTGCCGGAAGTTGACGACCGCGCTGAACAGCGGGGCGTCGCCCTCCAGGCCGCTGCAGCGCTGGGCGACGCTGAGCGGGCTCTGCTCCAGGGCGACCAGTTCCTTCAGGCCGCGGTCGACGTCCTCGATCAGCTCGCGCACGCTGCGCTCGGCCAGGCGGACCCGCATCGGCAGGGTGTTGATGAAGTTGCCCAGCATCCGCTCGACGCCGGGCACGCCCTGCATGCGGCCGGACATGATGGCGCCGAACACGACGTCGTCGCGGCCGCTGCCGGCCGCCACCACGCAGGCCCAGGCCGCGTGGAAGAGCACGGCCGGGCTCAGCCGCAGGCGCTGCGCCTGGGCGCGCACCTCTCGGGTGAGGCCGTCCGGCAGCGCGCGGCGCAGCCGCTCCACGCCGCGGCCGTCGCCGTGCACGTCGGCGAGGCCGAAGGGCGTGGTCGGCTCGGTGACGTCCCCGAGGGCGGCCCGGAAGTACGCCTCCACCTCGTCCGTCGCCTGGTGGTGCAGGGTGTGCGCGACGAAGTCGCGGTACGGCGCCGGGGGCCGGAGCAGGTCGGTGCGGCCCGTCAGGTGCAGGCCCAGTTCCTCCAGGGTCAGCCGGAGCGAGGTGGCGTCCTCGATCAGGTGGTGGACGTTCAGCAGCAGGAAGCGCCGCTCGGAGTGCGGGTCCCGGGCGACGACCAGCCGCAGCAGCGGGGCCCGGTCGACCATCATCGGGCGGGGGGCGACCAGCAGCTCGCGGGCCTGCTCCTCGGCGTCCCGGTCGGGGTCGAGGAGGACCCGCTCCACCGGCAGCGGCGCGACGCGGTGGACGACCTGCACGGGCTCGGGCAGGCCGGCGGTGAGCACGGCGGTGCGCATGGCGTCGTGCCGGTCGACCACGGCCTGCAGCGCCTCGACGAACCGGTCGGCCGCGGCTTCGTCGTCCGCGACGTACAGGGTGCAGACCAGGTACGGGTCGTGCTCCGGGTCCATCAGGTGGTGGAAGAGGATGCCGTCCTGGGCGGAGACCAGGGGGTAGACGTCCTGGATGTTGGGGGCGCCCCCGGGGACGGAGGCGACGATCGTGTCGATCTGGGCCTGGTCCAGCGCGGCCAGGGGCAGCAGGTCCGGGGTGATCCGCTCGCAGTCCGCGGGGATGCGGTTCGGCGGCACCTCGTACCGGGTGCCGTCCGCGGCCGCGTCGATCCGGGCGGCGAGGTCGGCGAGGGTCGTCGCGCGGAACACGTCCTGGACGGAGGCGTGCAGGCCGGCCTCCCGCAGCCGGGCGACCAGCACGGTGATCATCAGCGAGTGGCCGCCGAGCGCGAAGAAGTGGTCCCCGGCGCCGATCCGCGCGCCGTCGAAGCCGAGCAGGTCGGCCCAGAGCGAGGCGAGCAGCCGCTCCGTGGGGGTGGCCGGGGCGAGGTACGCGCGCTGGGCGAACGCCTCGATGCCGGGGGCGGGCAGCGCCCGGCGGTCGAGCTTGCCGTGGGTGGTGACGGGCAGCGCCTCCAGCACCACGAAGGCGCCGGGGACCATGTACTCGGGCAGGGTGCGTTCCAGGTGGCGCACCAGCTCGCCGCGCAGGGCGGCGGGGTCCTCGACCGTTCCCGGCTCCGGTTCCGCTTCCGGTTCCAGCACGGTGTACGCCACCAGGCGCGGGTCGCCCGGCTGGTCCTCGCGGACCACCACCGCGCAGGAGCGCACCCGGGGGTGGCCGGCCAGTCGGTGCTCGATCTCACCGAGTTCGATCCGCAGCCCGCGCAGCTTGACCTGGTCGTCGGAGCGCCCGAGGTACTCCAGGGTGCCGTCCGGCAGCCAGCGCGCGAGGTCTCCGGTGCGGTACATCCGGGTGCCGGGGACGAACGGGTCGTCGACGAAGCGCTCGCGGGTCAGCTCGGGCTGGTTCAGGTAGCCCCGGGCCAGGCCGTCGCCGGCGATGTAGAGGTCGCCGACGCAGCCGATGCCCTGCGGCCCGAGGGCGCCGTCCAGGACGTACATCCGGATGTTCTGGATCGGCCGGCCGATCGGGACCACGCGCGGCAGCGGGTCGGCGGGGCAGGTCCAGTGGGTGACGTCCACCGCGGCCTCGGTGGGGCCGTAGAGGTTGACGAGCGGCGCGCGGTGGCTCCGGTAGTGGCGGGCGACCAGGTCCGGAGGCAGGGCCTCGCCGCTGCAGAACACCTGGCGCACCGAGGTGCGGCTCGACCAGCCGGGCTCCTCCACGACCGCCCGGAGCATGGACGGCACGAAGTGCAGCGTGGTCACGCCGAACCGGCCGACCGCGTCGACCAGGTAGCCGGGGTCCGTGTGGCCGCCCGCCTCGGCGACGGCCAGCCGGGCGCCGGTCAGCAGCGGCCAGAAGAACTCCCACACCGACACGTCGAAGCTGAACGGGGTCTTCTGCAGGACGACGTCCGCCTCGGTGAGCCGGTACTCGTTCTGCATCCACTCGATGCGGTTCACCGCCGCCCGGTGCTCGATCATGACGCCCTTGGGGCGGCCGGTGGAGCCCGAGGTGTGGATGACGTACGCCAGGTTCCCCGCCCCGACGGCGACCACCGGGTCGTCCTCGGCCAGGTCGGTGAGCGGCGCGCCGTCGGGGCCGTCGATCCGTCCGTCGCGGTGCAGCGCCAGCACGGCGGCCCCGGCCAGCGGCCCGGCGTCCAGGTGCGGCTGGGTGAGCGCCACGGTGGCGCCCGAGCCCTCGATCAGCTCGCCGATCCGCGCGGCCGGGTAGGCCGGGTCGATCGGCATGTAGGCGCCGCCGGCCTTGAGGATGCCGTAGATCGCGGCGACCGTCTCGGCGGAGCGCTCGGTGTGCAGGCCCACCAGGCCGTCCGGGCCGACGCCCTGGCGGCGCAGTGCGTCGGCGATCCGGTTCGCCCAGGCGTTGAGTTCGGCGTACGTCCAGGACCGTTCGGCGTCGACCAGGGCGGTGCGTCCGGGGTGGCGGGCCACCCGCTCCTCGAACAGCCGGTGCAGGCAGGTGTCGTCGCTGTACGGCCGGCGGGTGTCGTTCCACGTCTCCAGCACGCGGCGCCGTTCCGGCTCCCCGACCATGTCGAGGGCGGCGACGGGCCGGTCCGGGTCGGCCGCGATCGCGGCCAGCAGCCGGCCGTAGTGGTCGGTGAACCGGAGGACGGTCTCCCGGTCGTACAGGTCGGTGTTGTACTCGACCGTGCCGACCAGCCCGTCCGGGGTCTCCTGGAGGTCCAGGGTGAGGTCGAACTTGGTCCGGGTCAGCGCGACGTCGACCGGGGAGACCGCCAGCTCGCCGAGCGCGCCCTCGCGGCCGGTCAGCGCGCCTTGGAGGACGAGGAGGGTCTGGAAGACCGGCGAGTGGGCGAGGCTGCGCTCCAGCTGGAGGGCGTCCACCACCGCCTCGAAGGGCACGTCCTGGTGGTCGTAGGCCTCCAGGGCGGTCTGCTTCACCTGGGCCAGCAGCTCGGGGAAGGTCGGGTCGCCATCCAGGTCGGCGCGCATCACCAGGGTGTTGGCGAAGAAGCCGATGAGCTCCTCCACCTCCGCCCGGCTCCGGTTGGCGACCACGGTGCCGACCGCGATGTCGCTCTGCCGGGTCCAGCGGTGCAGGACGACCGTGTAGGCCGCGAGCAGCAGCATGTACAGCGTGGCGTCCTGCGCGCCGGCGATCTCCCGCAGCCGGTCGAGCAGTTCGGGCGGGCAGCGGAACGCCTCGCTCGCGCCGGCGTAGGTCTTGACCGGCGGGCGCTCCCGGTCCGGCGGCAGCGTGAGGCGCGGGTCGACCCCGGCGAGCCGGCCCTTCCAGTACTCCACCTGGCGGGCCTGGACCCCGTCGCCGAGCCACTGGCGCTGCCAGTGCGCGTAGTCGGCGTACTGGACCGGCAGCGGTGCCAGCGGGGACGGACGGCCGCCGCGGAACGCCTCGTACAGGGCGGTCAGGTCGCGCACGAGCACCCCGACCGACCAGCCATCGGACACCGCGTGGTGCATGGTGACCAGCAGGACGTGCTCCCGCTCGGACTCGCGCAGCAGCCGGGCCCGCACCAGCGGGCCGCGCTCCAGGTCGAAGGGGGCGGCCGCCTCCTGCTCGCAGATCCGCGCCAGGTCGGCCGGGTCGGCCGCCTCCCCGTCGCCGACGACGAAGTCCCGGCCGTCGCCGATGCGCTGGTAGGGGACGCCGTCGCGTTCCTCGAAGCGGGTGCGCAGGACCTCGTGCCGCTCGACGACGGCGGCCAGCGCACGCCGCAGGGCGGACCGGTCGAGCGGACCGGTCAGCCGCACGGCAAGCGGGATGTTGTACGCGGCGCTGTCGCCGTCGAGCCGGTCGAGGAACCAGAGCCGCTGCTGGGTGAAGGACAGCTGCGGCGGCTCGTCGGCGGACCGGGCGAGCGGGCGGACCGCGTCGAGGGCGGAGAGGTCGACACCCTGCCGGCGGAGCAGCGCGACCAGTGCGCGCCGCTTCCTCGGGGGCAGGGACCGGATCCGGTCCAGCAGCTCGGGGCCAACGTCCTGGGGGGTGGTCACGATCGTCCCTTCGCCTGCTGCTCGGTGTCCAGTGCGTCCAGCTCCTCGTCGCTCATTCCCTCGACGAGGCCGAGGCCCGCGAGGATCCGGTCGACGTCCAGCGTGCCGACGGCCCCGGCGGGCTCGGCGGCCCCGGCGGCCGGTTGGCGGCGGTCCAGTTCGGCGGTCATCTCGGCCAGCCGCGGCGCGTTGAAGACGGCCTGGACCGGCAGGTCGACCCCGGTCCGCTGCTTGACCAGGTTGATCAGGCGGGTCGCCAGCAGCGAGTTGCCGCCCAGGGAGAAGAAGTTGCTCCGCGGGCCGAGCCGGCCCTCGTCGATCTGGAGCAGCTCCGACCAGAAGCCCGCCATCGACCGCTCGCCCGCCGCGGCGGCCGCGGCCGCGGGCTCCTCCGCCGGGGCGGCGGGGTCCGGGGCGGCGGGGCCGGGGTCCGGGGCTCCGGGGCGCTGCGGGGTGCCGCCCAGCCAGTAGCGGCCCGGTTCGAAGGCCGTCGCCGGGATCGCCACCAGTCGGGGGCGGCCGTCGTGGAGGTCGGCGAACGGCACGGCGGCGCCGCGCGTCCACAGGTCGGCGAGGCGCTCCAGGTCGCCGTCGGCCGCCAACCCGGCCAGGAACTCCCTGCCCCGGGCGCCGAGCAGCACCGAGGCCAGCGCGGCGGTGTCCTCCTCGGCGTTGCCCCGGTACAGCGGCACCTGTGGATCGGGGTCCTCGCCGGCCAGGTGCCGGGCCAGTGCGCGGACCAGCTCCTCCGGGGTGCCGGCGACCACGGCCAGCCGCTCGGGCAGGTGCTCGCGGCCGAGCTGGGTGGTCCGGGCCACACCGGGCAGGTCCACCTCCTCGGCCTGTCCCAGGAAGGCGTGCAGCCGCTGCACGGCCACCTGCAGCCGCTCGGCGTCGCGGGCGGACACCACCACCAGCTGCGGCCCCCGCGCCACCGGGGCGGGCTCGGCGGCGACGGTGCGCGGGGCCTCCTCCACCACCAGGGCGACATGGCTGCCGCCGGCCGCGACGGAGTTGACCAGGGCCCGGAGCGGGGCCTGCGCACCGCCGCGGGGCTCCCAGTCGGCCGGCTCCTCACACAGCCGCAGCGCGGTGCCGTCCAGGGGCAGGTTGGGGTTGGGCTCGCCGGCCCCGACCAGCGGCGCGAGGCGCCGGTGCCGCAGCTGGAGGACGACCTTGGTGAGCTGGGCGATGCCGGAGGCGGCCTCGGGGTGGCCCAGGTTGGACTTGACGCTGCCCACCGCGACCGGTTCGGTCGCCTGGCCGAACACCTCGCGCAGGGCCGCCAGCTCGACCTCGTCGGCGAAGGCCGTCCCGTTGGCCGCGGACTCCACGTACCCGATGGAGCCGACATCGGTGCCGGCCCGCTCCAGGGCGCGGCGCATGACGCCCACCTGGGTGCGGTGACTGGGCGTCATGAAGCCGTTGGCCCGGCCGCTGTGCATCGAGGCGGTGCCCTTGATCACGGCGTGGATCGGGTCGCCGTCGCGCAGCGCCGCGCCCAGCGGCTTGAGCAGCACCGCGCCGACCGCCTCGGCCGGCAGGTAGCCGTCACCGTCCCGGAAGCTGCGGCTGCCCGGGTGGGTGCCGAGCAGCTGCATCTCCGACAGCGCGGTGAACTTGTCCGGGTGGAGCGTCAGGTTGACCCCGCCCGCGATGGCCAGCTCCGCGTCCCCGCGCTGCAGGTCGGCGCAGGCGAGGTGGACGGCCATCGCCGAGGAGGTGCACATGCTGTCCACGGCCAGGCTGGGGCCCTCCAGGCCGAAGAAGTGCGAGACCCGGTTGGCGATCAGGTTGTACGAGGCGGAGGAGGTGAGCGCCGCCAGCACCGGGTCCGAGGCGTCCGCCCGGTACATCTGGTACGCCGCGCCGACGTACACGCCGACCCGCCGCGCGTACCGGCTCTCGATGGCGTCCCTGGTCACGCCGCTGCTCTCCAGCAGGTGCCAGACGCTCTCCAGGAAGAGCCGCTGCTGGGGGTCCATCGCCACGGCCTCGCGCGGCGAGATGCCGAAGTGCAGCGGGTCGAAGCGGTCGATCCCGTCGAGGAAGGAGCCCCAGCGGCCGCGGCTGCCGGTCGCGGCGTGGTCCCAGCGGTCGGCCGGGACCTCGGTGACGCAGTCCTCGCCGTCCCTCAGCAGGGTCCAGAACGCGTCGACGTCCGCGGCCCCCGGGTAGCGGCCGACGATGCCGATGACCGCCACGTCCTCGCCGGCTGCGGCGTGCCGCGGCAGCGGCTGCCCGGCCTCCGGCGCGAGGACGGCGGCGGCAACGGGCGCGGGAGCGGCAACGGGTACGGGAGCGGCAACGGGCACGGGGGCGGCAACGGGCACGGGAGCGGCGGAGTCGCCGACCAGGGCGCGCAGGGCCGGGGCGTGGCCGTCGACGAAGTAGCGGGCCAGCTCACGCACCGTCTGCACCTCGAACAGCAGGGTGCGGGAGAGCGGTCCGAACGACTCCTCCAGCCCGGAGATCAGGTTCACCGCGACCACGGAGTCCATTCCGTAGCGCTCCAGCGGCGTGTCGATGTCCAGGCGCTCCGCGCCGAGCCGCAGCGATCCGGCCAGCAGGCGCCGCAGGTGGGCCACCGCCCGCTCCTCCAGGCGCCGGCCGTCGGCCACCGGAGCGGCCGCGGCGTCCGGCTGGACCGCGGTCGCCGTGCTCGGCTCCGCCGCTCGCGTCAGCCGGGGCAGCAGAGCGGTGCGCCGACCGGCGACCACCAGCAGCCGGCCGTCCAGCAGGCCGTTCTCCTCCCCCGCCAGCGCGCAGCGCAGCGCCGCCAGCCCGTCGGCGGTGCCCAGCGGCGCCAGGCCCAGACCGCGCAGCTGCTCACGGACCTCGCCCGTGGCGCCCATACCGCCCTCGTCCCAGAGCGGCCAGCCGATCGACACCGTCCGACCGCGGCGCTCGCCCGCCTCGACCAGCCGGTTGCGGTGGGCGGCATAGGAGTCCAGGAAGGCGTTGCCGGCCGCGTAGTCGCTCTGTCCGGCGTTGCCGAAGGTCCCCGCGATCGAGGAGAACGCGACGAAGAACTCCAGCGGCAGCCCGCGGGTCAGCTCGTCGAGGTTCACCAGCCCGGCGACCTTCGGCGCGAGGACGGACGCCAACTGCCCGGGGCTCTTGCGCAGCACGAACCCGTCGTCGATGATCCCGGCGCTGTGCAGCACCCCGGTCAGCGGCCCGTGGTTGTCCGCGACCATGCCGAGCAGCCGGGTGACGGCCTCCCTGTCGGCCGCGTCGACACGGTGGTAGTCCACGGTCAGGCCGGCCGCCCGCAGGGCGTTCACCTCGGCGCGCCGCCGCTCGTCCAGCGCAGAGCGGCCGGTGAGCACCACGGTCGCCCGGGACGTCGCGGCGGCGATGTCCCGGGCCACGATCAGTCCGAGGCCGCCCGCGCCGCCGGTGATCAGGTAGACGCCGTCGTCCCGCCACGGCCGTTCCACGGCTCGGGCGGGTGCCACCTCGACCGGCCGCAGGACCAGCCGCCGTCCTGCCCGGTGGCGGACCTCCGGCTCGGGGTCCTCCACCGCCTCGGCCGCCAGCCGGGCGGCGATCTCCGCCGGAGCGCAGCCGTCCAGGCATTCCAGGACCTGGGTACGCAGCAGCGGGTGTTCGAGCTGAGCGCTCTTCAGCAGACCCGACAGGCCGCCGAGGCAGGCCACTGCCGAGCGCTCGGCGTCGGCGCCGGCCAGGACCACCTGGAACAGGATCGGCTGCCGTGGGCCGCGCTCCAGGACGGCGCGGACCATCGTGAACAACTGCCGCGCCGCGCTGGTGTAGCGGTGTTCCAGTGGAGCGTCGGGTTGCTCCTCGAACGCGCAGATGGTGGCGGTGGGCAGAGCCGCCAGCAGGGCCTGGCGCTCCTCGGCGGCCAGACTGCCGAGGACCAGGAGGTGGCGTTCGGCGAACCGCTCCCCCGGGCCGGTCTGCGACACGGCGTCCTGGGGCACCCACTCGGGGCGCAGCAGCAGCATCTCGTCCCCCTCCTCCCTCTCGGCCCGGTCCTCGGGCACTTCGGCCGGACCGGCGGCGAACCGGCGGGCGGGCGCGCCCGGTGTGTCCAGGTCCAGCCAGTAGCGCTCCCGGGCGAACGGGTAGCCGGGCAGGCCCACCCGCCGGGCGGTGCCGGCAGCGGGGTTGACGGTGTCCCAGTCCAGGTCGGCGCCCTCGGTCCACAGGGCGAGCAGCCGCTCGTACGCGCCGCGCGACGACCACTCGGCGAGCGCGGCCGCCAGGGCCTCCCGGTCCACCGTCCGCGCCGGGCGGGCGGTGCCGTACGTCCAGGCGCCGGGCCGGTCCGGGTCGGCGGCGAACTCCGCGAGCAGGCCCCGGGCCTGCGCCTTCGAGGTCACGGCGAGGGCCAGGCGCACGTCCAGGGACATCCGGCCGGTCTGGAGCGTCCAGGCGACGTCCGCCAGCCGGTCCTCGTCCGACTCGCCCAGTCGGGCGCTCAGCCGGCCGGCCTGGGCTGCCAGCTGTTCCTTGCTACGGGCGGAGAGCACGAGCAGCTCGGGGCGGCCGCCGTCCGCGGTGTCCTGCGGGCGTTCCTGCTGCGGCAGGTACTCGGCGATCACCACGTGGGCGTTGGATCCGCCGCCGCCGAAGCTGGAGATCCCGGCGATCCGCGGGAACGTCCGGTGCTCGCCGTCGATCTCCACCGTCGGCCGCCGCCACGGCTCCACCTGCTGCTGCACGTGCAGCGGGGTGCGGTCGAAGTCGATGTGCGGGTTGAGCGTCCGCGAGTGCAGGCTCGGCACGAGTTCCCCGTGCCGTATCTGGAGCAGCACCTTGGTGATTCCGGCGATGCCGGCCGCGCTCTCGGTGTGCCCGATGTTCGACTTGACCGAGCCGACCGCCAGGTGCCGCGGTTCGGCGCCCAGGTGGTGGAACGCCTTGGTCAGTCCGGACACCTCGATCGGGTCGCCGAGCGAGGTGCCGGTGCCGTGCGCCTCCAGGTAGCTCAGGGCCCGCGGGTCGACGCCCGCCGCCCGGACCGCCTGGGCGATCACGTCGCCCTGAGCCACCGGGGTGGGCACCGAGTAGCCGGTCGTCCGGCCGCCGTGGTTGAGGGCGGTGCCCTTGATCACACCATGGATGCGGTCCCCGTCCGCGACCGCCCGCGCCAGCGGCTTGAGCACCACGGCGCCGACTCCCTCGCCGGGCACGTAGCCGTCGCCGCCCTCACCGAAGGTCCGGCACCGGCCGTCGCCGGAGAGGAAGTGGCGCTGGCTGAGCATCAGGTACTTGTTCGGATGGGGGCTGACGTTCACGCCGCCGGCGATGGCCGCCTCGCACTGGCCGCTGCGGATCGCTTCGCAGGCCAGGTGGATCGAGGTCAGCGAGGAGGAGCACATGGTGTCCACGGCCATGCTCGGCCCGTGGAAGTCGTAGAAGTAGGAGACCCGGTTCGCGACAGTCGCCGCGCTGCCCCACAGGGCGACCGGCTCTCCGCGCTCCTGGGCGTGAGCGGCGAGCAGCTGGTACTCCTGGTACATCACCCCGACGAAGACGCCGACCCGGCTCCCGGGCTCGGCGGTGGCCTCGGCGCCCCCCTGGTCGGCGACCGACCGGGCCAGCCGCTCGGCGGTGTAGCCGGCGTCCTCCAGCGCGTGGTGCGCGGTCTGCAGGAACAGCCGCTCCTGGGGGTCCAGGTAGTCGGCCTCCATCGGGGATATCTGGAAGAACAGCGGATCGAAGCGGTCGATGTCGTCGAGGAAGCCGCCCCACCGGCTGATCTCCGCACCGGCGGCGCCGTCGGCCCAGCGGCGGTGGTCCCAGCGCTCCGCCGGGACCTCGCTGATGCAGTCGCGGCCGGCCCTGAGGTTCTCCCAGAACTCGTCGAGGTCGGCCGCCCCCGGGTACCGACCGCTGACGCCGATGATGGCGATGTCGGTGGCCGCGTACCCGGGTGCGGTGACCGCGGGCCCGTCGACCGGGACGGCGGGGGTGGTGGTCGCCCGGCCGACGTACCCGGTCGCGTCGACTGCCGGACGGGGCTGCCCGCTCGGGGCGGTCTGCGGAGCCGCGTCCGGGAGGGCGCGGGAACTCAGCGCGGTCAGCTCCACGCAGACCCGGCCCTGCTCGTCGAACACGGTCAGATCGAGCCTGGCCGACCGGGTGTCCGTACCGCTGCCCGGCCGGTGGCGGATCCAGGCGTACGAGCGGACGGGGGTCGGCGCCAGGGCCCGCACCCGCTCGACGGCGAACGGCAGGGCCAGCGGTATCGGGGCGTCACCGGCCGCTGCCGGGGTCAGCCAGAGCCCGATGGTCGCCTGGAGGGCGCTGTCGACGATGCTCGGGTGCAGGGAGAGCCCGCCCGGGTCCCCGGCCTCCGGCGGCAGGCGCAGTTCGGCCAGCACCTGGGGCCGGCCGTCGGCGTCCGCGCCCACGCCCAGTTCCACCAGGGCGCGCTGGGTGGGGCCGTACGCCAGACCCATGCGGTCGTAGTGGCCGTAGACCTCCGCCGCGGTGAGGACGGTGCCGCCGCAGGCCCGGCGCAGCGCGGCGAGGTCGACCGGCAGCGGGCGGTCTCCGTCCGCGAGCAGGCTCGCCCGGCCCTGGCTGCACAGTGTCCGTTCGCCGTCGCGGTCCACGCCGTGGATCTCGAACACGCAGCCGTCGGGGCGGGTGCGGACGCTCACCCGCAGGTCGAGTCCGTCCGGCCCGCTGATCACCGGACGCAGCCAGACCACGTCCTCCAGCCGCACCCCGCCGGTCCGGTCGGCGTCGAGCGCGACCGCGACCGCGGCACGCGCCATCTCCAGGTGGGCGACCCCGGGCAGCACCCGGCCGCCGCGCACCCGGTGATCGCGCAGCCAGGGCTCATTGCCGTCCATGTGCGTCTCGAAGGCGACGCCGTCGGGCTCGGGCACGGCGCGGTGCAGCATCGGATGGGGGTCCGCCGCCGGTTCCGCGAGGACCGGCGGGACCGGCTGGACCGGCGGGACCGGCTGGATCCGGGGACCGGGCTGCGGCGGCCGGGCGGTCCCGGTGAGGTACGCGGTCAGGGCGCGGACGGTGCGGTGCTGGGAGAGGGTCGTCGGGGCCAGGGCGAGGCCGAAGCGCCCGTTGAGCCGGTCGGCCAGTTGGGCGAGGGCCGTCCAGTCGAGGCCGAAGTCGCCGAACTCACTGTCCGGATCGATGTCTTCGACCGGCACCCGCACATGGGCGGCGACCTCGTCCCGCAGCCCCGCCAGGTCGATCCGGGCTTCGGCCGGCCTCGAAGCGGGCGCCGGGGTCTCGACGGCCTCCGACGCCGGGACCTCCACGGCCTCCGACCCCGGCAACGCGGACCCCGGCAACGCGGACCCCGACTCGGGCAGCACCGGAACCGGCACCGGGGCCGCCAGGGCGTCCACCGGAACCTGCTCCGCCAACCACGCCGCCAGCTCACCGACCGTCTTGTACTCGAACATCACCGTCGGCGACAGCTCCACCGACAGCCGCCCCTCCAGATCCGTCACCAACGTCAACAGATCTGCCGACGCCAGTCCCAGCTCGTAGTACCCCAGATCCGCATCCACCTGATCCGGCGTCACACCCAGCCGCGCGGCCACCGACTCCAGCACCACGCCCTGCAGATCTCCCGCACCCGACCCCGAGACCTCCACAGCCGCAGCCCCCGACACCTCCGGCCCGGGCAGCACCGGAACCGGCACCGAGGCCGGAGCCGGGGCCGGAGCCGAGGACGGGGCCGTCTCGCCGCGGATGTCCAGAGCGTCCTCCGCACGGATCCGCTTGGCCACGAAGCGGTCGACCTCGGCGACCTTCCTGCCGCTCTCGTCGTAGAACTCGACTGACAGCCTGATGAGTTCGTCGTCCCGTTGAACCGAGTCGACCGGCACCCGGACGTAACAGCGCTTGCCGAGCGCCCCGGTCGCCCGGAACCCCTCGAACATCAGCGGGAGGTACAGACCCTGGCCGTCGTTGCCGTCGTGGAGCATGCCGATGGCCACCCCGCCGCCGAGCAACCCGGCCTCGAACAGTGCGGGGTGGAACAGGAAGGCGGCCGTACTGCCCTGGTGCTCGGGAGCGAGTTCGAGTTCGGCGATCCAGTCCGCGGGCCGGTGGTGAACCTGGCCCCTGAGCTTCATCAGGCCCGAGTGCTGGAGCCGGATCTGCTGGCACCAGCCGTAGATCTCGGTCATCGTGGTGAGTCTGGTGGTTCCGGCGAGCGGCAGGGCCAGCCGTTCCGTGAAGGGCTCCGACGGCCGCAGCCGCGCGCTCGCCACCGCGTGCACGACGTCGGCGGTGTCCTGCGGCCTCCGGCTGCGCACCTCGACCTTCCATCCGCCGGTCGGGGCGGGAATCCCCTCCACGGTGGTCAGCACCTTCTCCCCGGGCACGGCGACGAGCGGGGCGAGGATGGTGAGGTTCCGCAGTTCGACGTCCGTCATGGCGTGACCGTTGCGCGCGAGGACCTGCAGCACCAGGTCCACGTAGCCGACACCGGGCAGCAGTGGACGCCCGTAGATCACGTGTCCGGCCAGCAGCGGATTCTCCGCGGTGACGGTAAAGGTCTCCAGGAACGTGGGTGAATCGGTCATCGGTAATCCATCCCAAACAGCGTCGAACCGACTGGGGAACCCGGTCCGGGCCCAACCGGAGGAAAGCATCCGGGGGCCCATTCGCCCCGTCGTGCACTGACTGGAAATCACAACTGAACAGACTCGGAAGGCGAGGTCGACCGTCCGACTTCGGTTCATGCCGGATACCGGCCGCACCCACGATCCGGGCCGCCGGTTTCACATGGCTTTCGCACTGCCTGGTCACCCACCCCGTTGCGGGCGAAGCACCCGTACACGGGCGTGGGGACTTCCTGAAATTCGGCCGAGCGACGGGCTACCCGTCCCCCCCGGCCTCCACTGTGGAGCCCACCGGTACCGCGCCCCCTACCTCTCGCCCCCCGCTGACCGGGCGTCATCCGATCATGATCACCGAAAAGCTGTCAATGGTCGGCGCAGAAACGACTGTCCAAGGGTCGCAATCCGACCCTGGACCTCCCGCAGTCGCCACCGCGACCTGCGGAAACGTTGACTCGAACAGATCATGATCACTGTGCCAGTGACTTAGGGATCTTCGCTTGGTAGGTTACCCGTCCAGGAGGTCTCTGGATGCCACGTTTCGGGCAGGTCAAGCCGGCGACGGACGAGCGGTTGTCGGACCGGATCGCGATCGGTCTGATGACGCGTTCACGCCGGATTTGGCGGACCGGATCGTGGAGCACACAAGGTCACGCTCCGACTCCAGTCGGTTCATGACTTCACATTCCATCGCCTGATGCTCTCGGCCCGACCAGCCCCGTAATTCCTCGGGACCTATGACCTCTACCCGAAGAGCGACCAGGGCTGATCTCCGACGTCAGGCGACTCGACAAGAACAGCAGCGGCGTGCTGGACGATCCGCGCCGACTACCGCTTGGTAGACACCGACAGTCCCCGCAGGACCCAGGCGGTCAACAGCCCTGCCGTCGGCCGTGCCGACGACAGCGCGATCCGGAGGCCTCCCTTTCCGACGTCGAGGCCTGGGGCGCGGCGAGCACGGCAGGTTTCGAGTTCCGTGCGTTCCAGGGTGACGACTTCCACCTCGTTCCCCACGAGAAGGAGCTCGTCACCAACGCCATCAAGAATCTTCTCCCAGTCAATACGGGCAGGTAACCAGTGCTGAATGAATCGGTTGAACCGTTCGGGCGCCTCGAATACCGCTGCAGCGATCCTTCGGACTACGCGCACATAGGGAAGCTGGAGCTTCGGCGCATGTTGTTCGACATGCATGTGGTGCGTGAATTCGAGCTGACCTTGCTGGCCTGCGCCGAGCGGGGTGAGGTGTCCGGCCCCGTGCACACCTGTCTCGGCCAGGAGGGCGTCCCGGCCGCGGTGCTGAGGCATCTTCGCGACGGTGACCAGGTCATCGGGAACCATCGCTCGCACCATCATTTCCTCGTCCAGGCGCTGGCTCATGCGATCGGCGACACCTGGGATCCGCTGAGCGACGACCTGCCGCCGGCGGCCGCGGATCTCCTGACGTCCGCGTTCGCCGAAATCCTGGGACTGGCGACCGGAGTCAACCAGGGCATGGGAGGCTCCATGCACCTGCGCCACTCCGAGGTCGGGTTCATGGGGTCGAGCGCCATCGTCGGTGGCGGCATCCCCATCGCCGCCGGCCTGGCGTTCGCGGACTCGCTGCGCGACACCGGCGGGTGCGCGGTGTGCTTCATCGGCGACGGGGCCGTCAACCAGGGCACCTTCCACGAGACCGCCAACCTGGCCGGCGTCCTGCGCCTGCCCCTTCTCATCGTCGTCGAGAACAACGGCTACGCGGAAGCGACCCGTCCCGAGGAGGCGTCGGCCGTCCTGCCACTGGCCTCACAGGGCCTCGCACACGGTTTCAGGGCCGCCAGCATCAAGGGCGGCGACCAGGCCGCGCTGTACCGAACGGCCCAGGACTTCGTCGCGGCGATTCGCGAGGGCGCGGGACCGGCGATCATCGAGGTGCAGACGTACCGGCATCGCGACCACGTGGGCGGTGTCCCCGGCAGCGCGGCCGGGTACCGGACCCCGGCCGAGGAAGCGGCATGGCTGGAGCTCGACCCGATGAGTTCGCTGCCGAGGACGCTGCTGGGGCAGGGGCTGCTGACGGACGAAGAGGAGCAGCGCATCAGTGCGGCTGCGGCCGCACTGATCGCCCGTGCTCTCGACGCCGTCCCCAGATCGACCGGAGTCACGCCGCAGCTGGACGCCCGCGCGCTGCTGCGGGGCCCGACGGCATCCATCGGACACGCCGCACTCGACCCGGCCGCCGAGCACGAGGACAGCGGCGGACGCACCGAATGGACCTTCAAGAACGCGATCGCGGAAGGCATCGCACGAGCGCTGCACCGGTCGGAAGACGTCGTGTTCCTGGGTGAAGAGGTTGCCAAGCCGGGCGGCCTGCTGTGGCAGGCGGGGAACCTCGACGAGAAGCTCGTGGGCTCCAGGATCGTCAATATGCCCATCTCCGAGGCGAGCTTCGTGGGAATGTCCTGCGGGGCCGCGATGGCCGGGCTCCGCCCCATCGTCGAGCTCATGTACGGCAGCTTCGCCCTGATCGCCGCCGACCAGCTGTTCAACCACATCGGCATGATCCGCGCCCTCTACGGCAACACGGCGCAGGCGCCGGTCATCGTGCGGGCCAAGGTGCCGATCGGACGCGGGTACGGGCCGCAGCACGGGCTCAACCCCGCAGGGCTGTTCGCGTCGTTCCCGGGCTGGCGGGTCTTCGCCCCTGCCGATCCGCGTGACTACCTGGGCACGCTGAACGCCGCGCTGGAATGCGACGATCCGGTCCTGTTCGTGGAGTTCACCTCGCTTTACGACGAGGTGTTCGAACTGAGCGAGCGCGACTTCTCGTCCTGCCTCCCGCTGGAGGGGGCGCGTGTTCTGCGCGAGGGCGGCGATGTCAGCATCTTCACCTACGGGGTGGGCGTGAGCTGGGCGCGGGCAGCAGCCGAGGAGTTGGCCGCGGACGGCTGCGAGGCCGAGATCGTCGATCTCCGGGCTCTCGACATGTTGTCAACGGACTGGGCCGCGCTGGAGTCGTCGCTGGCGCGGACCGGGCACGGCGTGTTCGTCGATCCGGCCGCACGAAGCCAGTCGATCGCGCCGAGGATCATCGCGGAGCTCGTCGGTCGGACGCGGCACCCGCGCATGTCCTACATAGCTTGTGCCGATGTCCAGCCCGTCACGCCGGCCCTCGAACGGCAGGCGATCGTGGTTCCGGCGGACATCGTGGACGCCGTCCGGAACCTGCTCAAGGCGCACTGACCCGAAACGCCGATGTCCTGACGCATCGAGGACGCACCGGGCGGGGGGGGGGGGGGGGCCCCCCCCCCCCCCCCCCCCCGCCGCGGTGGACCGAGCGCCGGTCAACGACCAGGTGAATCCTCCGGTCGAACTGCCCGACCGATCTCCGGGAGACGTCGAGGAGCACCGTGGTGCTTCCATCACTCCCGATCGGCTGCGATCGTGTATTCACGATCCGACGCCGTAGTACCGGGATCCGCACCACCTGGAAGCGATCGAACGATCCGGGCCGGGCTTCCATAAACTAGGACCCCGGGCGGGACATCTGCGGTGACCAGGCTGCCCGCACCCACCACAGCGTCATCGCCGATGGTAACGCCGGGGCAGATGATGGCCCCGCCGCCTATCCACACGTTTTCGCCGATGGATATCTCTTCGCCGTACTCATAACCGGCCCGCCGCAACCCCGGTTCGAGCGGGTGTGTCGCGGTGAGGAGCTGGACGTTCGGTCCGATCAATGTCTTGTCACCGATGGTGATGCGGGCCGAATCCAGGAAAACCGCACCGAAATTGACAAATACACTGTCGCCGAGGGATATCTGCCGCCCGAAGAGGCAGTGGAACGGAGACCGCACCTCGACGGCCTCACCGACCGCACCCAGGAGTTCCCTCAGGATCGAGTCCCGTCGTCCCGGGTCGGCCACGCTGGTCGCGTTGTACCGCTCCACGAGCAAGGCGGAGCGGAGTCGATCCTCTGCCAGGACGGGTTCGTCATAGACGAAGAGCTCTCCGGCGAGCATCTCTTCTCTGGCCCGATGTCCGCGGGGGTCAAGACTCATCCCGTCCAGCACTCCTGACTCATCCGCCACAAGCTCACCGCCTCAGCCTACCGCCCCGCTCCGCCGGTCGCACCGGTTCCGGGATCCCGGATTCCGCTTGTGACACCCATCCCGCAGAAGCACCTGCACAGACCGCCGGCCCTGTCACGACCGGCTCCAGCGCCGGTGCGCGGTACCGGTGTTGGCGTCCGATGACGGTCTGCGCCGGCAGGCGGCCGCGGCGCGTCACGTCCGACGCGGTCCTGCCCGTACGCCGCGAGCTTTCCGACGGCTCCCAGCCGTCGGGCGCCACACGCTATATGCCCGCACTACATGACGACCGCTCACGGCCCGCCCGCCAGGGTTCAATTCGCCTACGTCGCCAGCATTGACCGGAGAGACCGCAGTTGAGTGAGCGCCAGGCCGTACGAGACACTCCATGCGCCGCATCACCATCACGTCGACGGCACACACGCGATCTATGGGGGAACGTCAATGACGGCCGGAAACTGGACTGTCGCGAAATCAGAGCCACCGATCATCACCGTCCTCGGTGCGGGCCACATCGGTGAGACAGTCGTAGCCAAACTCCTCGCCGCCGGCCATCCCGCCGATCGCCTGCGAGCGACGACGAGATCCCGCGAGCACGCCGCCGGCATCGCCGCCAGGCACGGCATCGCGGCCGGGGTGGACAACTCGGCGGCAGCAGCAGGTGCGCACGTCCTCATGGTGGCCGTGCGCCCCGACCAGTCGGACGCCGTCCTGGTCGAGGCGATCCCGCACGCAGCGCGCCAGGCCTCGGTCGTCTCCTTTGTCGCCGGCTACTCGCTCGGTCAGATCGAGGCGGCCGCCTCACCCGCGGCCATCACTGCCTTCCGCGTGGCCACCAACGTCGCTTCCCTGGAACGTTCCGGAGTGTTGGCCGTCTCCCCGGCACCCACCGCGTCCACGGCCGTCCGCGCGCATGTCGCCACTCTGCTGAGGCCGCTCGGCACCGTTGTCGAGATTCCCGAAGCGCAGCAGAACATGGCGGCCTCAACCCTGGGGAGTGGAGCCGCCTTTCTGGCGTTTGCCGCCGGCGGCATCGCCGACGCCGCAATCCACGGCGGTGTCGACGCCCGTCAGGCAGCACTCTTCGCGGCCGAGGCACTCGCATGCGCCGCCGAGCTGCTCCGGCGGGCGGACCCGCACAGGCCGAACCCCTGGGATGCGCTGGCCACTCCGGGCGGTCTCACCGAAGCGGGCATCGGCTCCCTCCAGTCGAACAACGTTGCTCGGCACCTCGCAGAGGCAGTGGAGACAGCCGTCGCCCGCGCGGCCAAGGTGGTCCCGGAACTGCCGCCACGCTCGGCCTGACGGAGCTCCGGCCCGTGATCGGCGGTGACGCTTCGAGCTGATCATCGAAGCGGACTCGCCGGCGGAGGAGGAAAGGGCGACGCGGTCGCGTTCGAGACCGTTCGCGATTGCAGGTGGGCCAGGTCTGCGGCGCAGACCTGGCCGATCCAGTCGGCGAGTCTCAACATCCACGACCTACGCCGGCTCGCCGCCACCCTCAGCCTCACCCTCACCAACGGCGTCGGGCTCGACCGCGAAGAAGAGCGCTACAACCGCCGAACGGCCACCGCTCCATCACCGCGTCGCCGTGAGTCCCCCGGCAGCCACTACGACAAAGCGACGTGAGAGAAGGTCAGAGAAGAAGGCCCACCCATGCCCGGCTCACGACCACCCAATGGCCACCAAAGGAAAAAGGCCGCTCCCACCATCCGGCGGAAACGGCCTCCGACCTGCGAAAACGCTGATCGGGACGCCATGACCCGGGCATGCTCAGGGAGAGCACGTCGGCGACATGGACTGGGCCGACCGCTCCGCCGGTCTGCGGTCGCTCCCTTGAACAGCGATCTCGTGCGGGCCAATGCTGCGCGATCAAGCCGCCCTACCTACCGAACGGGCTCAGTGATCACCCTGGCGGCGTGTCGCCAGCGTGTGCGCTGGTCGCTCGCGAGCCTCTCCTGCCCGGATCACAAGTGGTAGGTGAAGCGCAGAGCGCCGCCCTCCTCGCGGTAGTACCCGCGGCCCCGCACACTGAAGGGGTTGGGAAGCATGTGCACTTGCAGCTGGGCGGCGTCGAGGACCGAGGTGATCACCAGCAGCCGCCATCGGTCGTGGCCTGCGTGCTGCTGGGCCGCCCGGACCTCGCTCTCCCCCAGTTCGATCTGTCCGCCCTGCCCCTGGGTGGCCTTGATCTCGAACAACAGCGGTTGCTTGCCGGAGCCGACCCGGAAGTCGAAGCCCAGACCGTCGTCCCCCTGGGGGCCAGGGAACGCGCCGCGACGGTTGGTGGAAACCCAGCTGCTCTCGTCGGTGCCGGGGTACTGGCGGCAAAGCCAGTGGTAGGCGTACCACTCGCCCGCGTACCCGATTGCCGTCCGCTGAGCCTGGGACAGCCCGCTGTCCGCCCACCTCCGGGTGCCGCCCGGGCGGTTCCCGGTTCGGCTTCCGCTGTTGCGCGGCCCGAGCGGGGTGAGGTGGGCGAAGTGGTGGTGGCCGTCGACCAATTCGGGCCTGGCGTCCAGCGCTTCGCGCAGCACGGCGTTGAGCTCGGTGAAGTCGCCCGAGTGCACGTCGAGTTCCCGGTCTCCCACCGAGATATGCCGCCGGGCGCGCTCGCGCGCCGCGCGGGCCTGGTCCGTGACGGTCCGGGCCTTGTTCAGGTCCTCCGGGGTGAGCCCGTGCCGATCGGGGTCCGCCGTGCGGGGCAGGTCGGCCGGCCACTGTCCGAGCGCGGCCAGCCAGGCGACCACGTCGTCCGGGCCCAGTATTCGGAAGTCGAGCGCACCGGCTGCCTCCAGCCGGTTGGTGATCTCCTCCGCCGGGGCGGCGGCCAGCAGTGCCGTAGGGAGCGTCCGGCCGGACGCCGTCACCAGGGCGACGAGGTCTTCCGCCCGACCCGCGATGACGCTCTTGTTCCGGCCGCGCACGGAGTCGATCGCCGGCAGCGACTCCCCCGTTGCCGGGGCGGGCGCTCCCAGCCGCACGGCGAGTGCCTCCTCGACGTGCGCCCGCAGCAGTGCGGTGTCGGCGACCTCGACGGTCAGGGCCCAGGCCGAGGGCGCGGTGATCCAGTCGAGGGTGCGGAGCTCCGGCCAGTCGCTCAGCGGCCGCCGGGCGTCGAACTCCTCCAGGACGGACCAGCGGAGCCGGTTCACCAGTTCCTTGCGGTGCAGGTCCACGAACCTCCGGAGCTCATCCTCGTGGGCCTCGCCGCGGCTGACCGGCCGGTAGCGCGGAGCCAGCGCGGCCAGCGTGTGGTTCAGTGCGGCGAAGTCGATCCCGAGCGCCGACCGGAGTTCGTCGGTCGACCTGGCCGAGCGGGCCTCGTCGATGAACTGCTGTGCCGTCAGCGTGAGTTCGTTCTCGCAGGTGCGCAGCGCGGTCGCGAGGTCCTGGGTGTCGCGCGGTGTCGGGTCGGTCAGCTCGTCCGCCTTCGCCCGGCCGAGCAGGTGCACGAGCAGCGGGTAGCCGCGTTGCAGGACACCTCCGACCGCGCCGTCGATCCGGCGGCCGGTCTGTTGGAGTTGGTGAACGGAGAGGCCGAGGGCCCGGGCGAGTTCCTGTTCGACCGGTTCGCGCAGGTCGGCGTGGGCGTCCCCGAGTTTCAGCGCGGCCAACTGCAGGCGGTCGCCGAGGCCGCGGTGTCCGATCAGGTCGGCCATGGCGACAGCGAACCGGGCGACCTCGCGCCAGCTCCGGTCGCCTTCCCGGGTCAGCAGCAGCGGGTGCTTGGGGTCGGACAGCGGCAGCACTCCCTCCAGCCGGTCCGGTACGGTGACCGGTTCCTCGTCGAGGGTGACCTCCCAGTCGGTGTAGCGGCGCAGTCGCACCGCACGGAGCGCGCCCGCCAGCTCGGTGAGGGCGGTGTCGCTCGGCCGAGGCGTGTGCGGATCGTGGTCGGCGAGCGCGGCCACCGCCAGGGTCAGCCAGGGGAATTCGTCGACCAGCGGCTCGCCCATGGCCGCCGGGTCCACCAGTTCGCCGTCGACGGTGGCCGAGAACTCCAGCGAGTCCACGACCCGGAACACGCCGGGGCAGGTCCCTTCGAGCACCTCGCAGACCTGCCGGGCGATGCCGGGGAGCACGAGCAGCGGCTGTTCCGTCTCACGGATCAGGCGGGCGGCGAGGCTGTCGCGGTCGCCGGTGACGTACACCGCCGCGCTGTCGTCCCTGTCGTCCCTGTCGTCGATGTCGTCGATGTCGTCGATGTCGTCGATGTCGTCGGCGAGTTCGGCCAGGGACACGGCCACCATCCGCTCGCCCGCCTCGGCAAGCAGGACGGCGTCGTACGGGAGCTCGGGGTCGGGCTGTGCGACGAGCTCGTTCCAGGCACGTTCGTTGGCGCGCTGGGCCAGGGGCCAGTCGTCGCTCCGCATCGCCCCGTCCCGCAGGAACCGGCCGAGTGACGCGATCAGGCGATCACTGTGCTCGGGCTCTCCCCAGCTGGACAGGCCGGCCTCGCCCAGGCGGTCCCGGACGGCCTTCGGCTCCAGCAGGTGGCGCAGCCGCCGGTCGACCGTCGGCGCGAACGCGGGCTCCTCCTCCGCCCCGGGCGGGCAGTACCAGGCCTCGGCCGGGCGCACCCAGCGCACCGCGCTGCCGGCGCCCCGCACGGGCAGCCAGGGCTGTCCGTGGACGAAGGCCTCCAACGGCGTCCGTACGGACTCGTAGTCCGTCCCGCGGCTGCCATCACTCGTCCAAACCGTCCTGAAGCGGTCCGACCCCCATATCGCCAGCCCGCGCAGCACGAGCCTGGCGTACGCCAACCGGGCCGCCTCGCCGAGCCGCCCCACGACGTCCTGGCCCGGCAGCCGGTAGGCGTTGCCGCCGTTGTAGGGCGTCTGGGGGTACAACGCGCCGGACCACCGTCGCCCCATGTGCGCCTCCCACTGCTCGCCGACGTCCTTCGGGACATTCGCCATCCTGAGCAGGTTGGCCGTGGTCAGGGCGTTCCCATTGGCCCGGCGCCCGGCCCCTTGTGTGCTGACGGGTATCAGTCCGTCGGTGACCCCGAGGGCGGTCAGGAAGTCGCGCCACTCGTCCAGGGTCTCGCCGCGCTTCACCACCGTGTCCGGCGGCGCGATCAGGCGCTTGGCGATCCAGCCGAGATCGGACGACCGCTGACGCCCATCCGCCACCACCGTCGCCAGGTCGTCCCCGGTGGTACCCGTCCAGCCCGCGCCGAACGCCGCCCCGGAGGCCTTGATCAACGTCCCGTCCGCCGAGGGCACGTGCAGCCCCACCGAGGACAGGCCCGGCTCCCCCGCGAGCTGCTTCGAGCACCACAGCCGGAAGACGAACCGGAGGGCCTGGAGGCGCAGCTTCTGGTCCTTGCTGCCGACGAGGGCCAGCCGGACGTGCTCCAGCAGGCCCTTGGGGTCGAACGGCCGGACCAGGCCGGCCGACTGCAGGAAGAACCGGGCCCGCTGCCGGTGCCCGCCGCCGTCGTTCTCGGCCCAGCTCAGGTCGGGGTGCAGGCAGAAGAGCCGCCTGCCGAGCACCGCGGGCACCGCGGGCGTCCCCTTGTCGCCGCGTGCGGCGGGCCCGGGCTGGAAGAACGCCTGTCGCCGCTGCCCCGGCTTTCCGTTGTCGCCACCGCCGTTCGCGCTGCGCAGCGTCCCGTCCTCGGCCAGCAGGATCTTCCGGCCGCGCAGTACCTCTCCGTCGTATTCGAAGAGCGTGGCGAGGTCGGCGTACAGGGCGTCCCAGTCCCGGACGGATCCGCCGGCCCGGGGCAGCGGCAGCGTGGCCACGATCCGTTCCACCAGGTCCGCCAGCACCGACGGCTCGGGCTCCAGCCGGCACTTCAGCGCGCGGCACATCGCCGCCAGCCGCCTGAGCCGCTCGGTGCCGACCTCCGGATCCACTACGGCGATCCCGGTCGCGTGTGCCTTCTCCGGTGTGAGCAGGGCGAGTCCGCGCTCCGGCCAGAGCGTCGCGCCCCTCGGTGTCGTCCAGCCCTCCTCCGGCGGGGCGCCCTCGCTCCGCACCGTCGGAACGATGGGCACCTCGCCCAGCTCACGGCCGTGCACCCGCCAGGCTGCCGCCGGCAGCAGTCCCGCGTACTTGGGCGTCGTCTCCCAGCTCACCAGGTCCACCGCCATCTGCCGCATCCGCGGCTCCGACAGCGTTCGCAGGTGCTCTGACGCCGCCAGGCAGGTCTCCGCCGCCACTTCGTACAGCAGCCTGTTCAGGGGATGCTCGTGGTCCAGGTCGGTGCGATCCATCTTGGTGTAGAAGGGGGCGCTGAGATGGCCGGGGAAGGGCGCCTGGACTCCTTCTCCCAGCGGCAGGAAGGTGAAGGTCTGCCCGTGCCTCGGCCTGCCGGCCGCCACCGGCAGCGCCGCCTCCACCACGGCCGGCTCTTCCCACTCCAGCCAGGACTCGTCCAGCCGGCCCAGGTCGACCGCCGCCTTGACGGTGGATCGCAGCCGCTGGTCGCCCACGGTGTGCCGCGCGATCACGAAGAGCCCGGCCGGGCCGAGATCGACCTCCGCGAACGAAACAGCAGCAGCGGCCACGGAAGGTTCGATCGACGCCAGTGGCCGCTCGACGCGGGTCAGTTCGCTGACGGTCTCCACCACACCGGCGACGCGCCGCTGCAGCAGCAGGTGGGACAGCCGGTCCAGAAAGAGCATCACCGGGGCCTTGACGGCAGCCAACTCCCCCAGGCGGCGCTGCACTTCGCCGAGCGCGGCCGCATGGCGCAGCGGAGCCCTGACGACGGTCACGCTCCCCGCCTCGGCCAGCTGCGCGCAGGCCTCCGGCACCTCGGCCACCGGATAGGGGACCTGGAACGGCGGCAGCTTCTTCGCCGCTTGCTTCGCGGCCTTCCGGTCCCCCAGCAGAACCTCCAGCTCCTCCTCCTGGGCGAACCGGAAGCAGTAGCCGTCCAGCACCGCAGGGCCGGGCCCCGCGCTGCGGGCGCTGTAGATCTCCGGTGCGTCCGTGATCTGCAGGAGGCTGCGGAACCCGACGCCCTTGTTGCCGATGCCCTCGCCGATCTCCTTCTCACTCATCGCCAAGTTGCACACCGACTCGACCCTGTCCCAGGTGAAGGGGGTGCCGCCGTTGCCGACCAGCAGGGTGCCGAACTCGCCGTCGTCCTCGTCTAGGAGAACGTGCACCCGCCCGTCGTGCCGCTGCCTCGGGTGCGCGTCGTGCCCGTTCTGCAAAAGCTCCAGCAGGAAGCGGCCGGCGTAGTCGCGCGCGGTGCTGAGCGTGGCTTTTCGCAACTGCTCCGGCCCCCGCCAACGCTTCATCCCCAGCGCGTCCTCGAGCACGTCCAGCGCGTACTGCCGCAGCTCGGCCGCGTGCGTGCCGTCGTTCACCGCTCCCCCTCAACCCAGAATCCATCCGGACGCTATCGCACGCCCACGACAGTGGCGGTGCGAGCTCCGAGTTCGCCCACCAGCGCCCTCGGGCCCATGGCTGCAACCGCCTTGGCCCCGGCATCGCCCTGCACCGACTGTCTTCTCCCCCGTCCGGCAGTCACTCTTCCAAGCAGCGATCTCGTGCGGGCCGATGCTGCGCGATCAAGCTGCCCTATCCACCGAACATGCTCCGCGATCACCCTCGCGGCGTGTCGCCAGCGCGTGTCCGCGAAGCGGCCGGCGGCGGCCACGACGGAACGACCCCGGCCGAGCTCGCGGCCACCGGTGGCACCGGCCGGAGCCTCGCCGCCGGCTCGGTGCTCACCCGCGTCGCACGTCGGCGCGGCAGCCGCTGAGCGGCGATCGGCCCGGGCGGGTCAGCGGGTGACCGAAGCCGTCCCGTCGGATCCGTGCTGGTGCTCCTGGGCCTCGTCCATGGCCTCGTAGATCATGTTCTTCAGGCCCTCGGGGTCCGGGACGTGCCTCAGGGTCAGCATCCCCTGCTCGGAGGCCGACTCCACGTTGACCGTCCCGCAGCGGATGATCCGCTCCCACAGCGAGGCCTGGAAGGAGATGTCGTTCACCCGCAGCAGCGGGAGGCTGTGCCCGGTCTTGGTCAGGAAGCCACTGCGCAGGTGGAGCCGCTTGGTGGTGAGGACGTAGTAGGTGCCGCGCCACTTCATCAGCGGGACCAGCCAGAACCACAGGGAGATGATCCCAGCGGCGGCAAGCACCAGGTAGGAGGCCGTCCTGCCCCAGCCGTCGCCACCGGGCAGCAGCCACAGGATCGCGCCGGCCACGGCCCAAGTGAGGCAGAGCACGGCGAACTCGCCGACAAGCTGAGTCCAGTGCTGGCGAGTGGCGTAGATGAGGTCTTCATCCTCGGCGAGGTGGTGATCCACAGTAAGCATGAGGGGCATCCTGGCACACCGCCTTCCGCCCGCAGGTACGCGAACCGCCCGCCAGGCGCCGCACCAGGCTCAGGCGGTCGCCGATCGTCTTCTTCGTCAGCAGCCGGCTCCGCTGCTGTTGCTCCCACCCGCGCAGCATCGCGTCGAACATCGTCGGCGCCGAGTCCAGCGTCCGAACGTTCCCCGGGACGACCAGCCGGAACGCACCCGGCACATAATGCAACATCGTGGCGTTGGATCCCCATCAGTCCAGGCCAGAAGCCCCTCCGTCACCTGGAGGAGGGACACCGGCCACCTCCGCCGCACGGGCGGGGGATCCAGAGCCAGGGCCGCCCCTGGGCATTCAAATGACACCCGCCTCTTGTGCACCGGGAATTGGCCACCCGTCAGGCGCCTTCAGCCAGCCTCGGCACTGACTGTTCAGTTGTCGTCTTCGCCGAGTACGTCGAGAAGCGAGGTTCCCCACGTGGCTCGTCGACGAGGACTGGCCGCAGGGCTTTGGCTGCTCCGGGCCCATGCCGTCGCCGATGCGGGCCCGGAGGGGCAGTGGGCGACCAAGTCCTCGTCGATCCACGGTGCGTGCACCGGCTCCGGTAGCCGCGTCTTCCCGTCACGGTCGAAGTCCTGACAGTGGAGCGGGCGGCGGCCGGCGCTATCGGAGCCGCTTCCAGCCGGGCGGGCACAGCCGCGCCGGGCCCGGCCGACCGGTGTAGGGGCGGGTCAGAACTGCCAGGCGGGATTGTCGGCGATCGCCAGCAGGGCGGCCTCGTCCAGGGCGGCGTCCGGCTGTTCGGCCCACTGCTGGAGTGTCACCGTGCGGCCGTCGGCGCGCTGGAGGCGGATGTACTGGGAGGTATGGCCGCTCTGCGGGTGGGTCAGTGTCACGGCTTCGCCGTGTGCGCCGGAGGGGAGGTCGACCAGGTGGCAGTCGGTCCGCGGGGCGGTCTCCTGCGGGCTGGGCATGCCGGGGCGCGGGGTGACCTTGGGCAGGGCGATGGTGGCGCAGAGCGGGACCTTCGGCGCGTCGGCGGTGCGGTCGGCGCCGCCGACGAAGTCCACCGGGCCGGCCGGGGACTGCCAGTTGACCCGGAAGGTGCGGCCCGGGATGTCGCCGGCGCCCACGGTCTTGCCGCCGGCCGGGAGCAGGGAGGCCAGGGTGGTTCCCAGGTGGTCGCTGGTCCAGTCGGTGGCCCGGCCGCTGCCGGGGCCGAAGGAGTCCGGGCGCAGCGGTTCGGCGCTCGCGCCCGAGCCGGCGAGGCTGAGCGGGCCGGCCAGGGGGTCGGCGGCGGCCATGGGGGCGCCCGGGGTGGTGGCGGTGGGCAGGGCGGCCACCAGGGCGGCCAGGGCGGCGGTGGCGGCCGTCGCGGCTCCGGCGCGGACGGCCAGCCGGGTGCCGCGGCGGCGGCGGCCGGCCACGACCGCGGAGTCCACGGTGCCGGGGCGCAGCGGTGGTTCGGCGCCGAGGCCGGCCGCGAGGAGGGTGCGCAGGTCGTCCTGCGGGTCGAGGGCGTCGTGGTGGGTCACAGCAGTTCCTTCAGGGGGGTCGGGGCGGCGGCCAGTTCGTCGAACGGGTCGGTGTCGCCGAGCAGGTCGCGCAGCTTGGTGAGTGCGCGGGCGGTGTGGCTCTTGACGGTTCCGGCGGTGCAGCCGAGGGCCTTGGCGGTGTCCGCGATGTCCAGGTCGGCCCAGAACCGCAGGACCACCACGGCCCGTTGACGCGGCGGCAGGGCCGCGAGCGCGGTGCGGACCTGCAAGCCGAGCGATGGGTCGGTGCCCGGGCCGGGGCGGTCGGGCAGCACGGGTGTCGGGTCCTCCCGTCGCCAGCGGCGCCGGGTGTGGTCGATGCAGGTGCGGGTGAGCACGCGGTGGGCGTAGGCCTCCAGGTTGGCGATCCGGTGCCGCCTTCCCCACACCGCGTACAGCTTGGTCAGTGCGGTCTGCGTGATGTCCTCGGCGTGGTGCCAGTCGCCGCACATCAGGTACGCGGTCCGCCGCAGGTGCGGCAACCGGTCCTCGGCGAAGCCGCGGAACTCCTCCAGGTCTGCGCTACGCACAGGGCGTGTCCTCCGTTCGTCTCTGCCCACTCCGACGGAGCGCACCCGGTGCCGGGATGTCACGGGTGGCGGGAAAAGTTCGCCGGTCGCGAGGGGCGGGAGGCTCCACCGGTCGTGGGAGGGGCGAGAGGCGTTCCGACTTTCTGATCATCGGATGACATCTTCCGCTGCCCTCCGTTCCGTCGATTCCACGCCAGAACCAGTGCGCGGCCCCGGGATCCGTGGTGCCGCCCGATCGAGAGGACTCCTGTGCGAGGAACCCGCAGGACACGTGGGCGAGGGCCACGGACGGCCGGACGGTGGTCGGCCGCCGTGCTCGGCGCGGCCCTGGTCGCGACGCTGGCCGCCCCGGCCGGCTGGGCCGCTCCCGACCCGGCGCCCGACGCGGGGGCGGACGGGCCGGCGCCGGGCCGTCCGGTCCAGGTCACCCTGGTCACCGGCGACACGGTCACCGCCCTGGTCGGCGCCGACGGCGCGGTGGCGCTGGCCGGAGTGCGGCCCGGGCCCGGGCGCGAGGACGTGACCTTCCTCCGGCGCTCCGGCGCCCCCGGCTCACTGAATCTCCTCCCCTCGGACGCGGTCGGCCCCCTGGACTCCGGGCAGCTGGACCCCCGGCTGTTCGACGTCGCCGGGCTGATCGCCCAGGGCTACGACGACGCGCACACCGCCGAGCTGCCCCTGATCCTGGGCTCGGAGCACGCCGGCGCCCCGGGCCTGGCCGCGGTGGCGCCGCCCGCCGGCGCCACCGCCGTACGGGCGCTGGAGAGCGTGCACGGCGCAGCCCTGCGCGCCCCGAAGGCGCGGGCGGGCGAGCTGTGGCAGCTGGTCGCGCGGCCCGGCACCGGGCTCGCCGCGGGCGGCGTGGACAAGGTCTGGCTGGACGGCAAGGTCAGCGCGGCGCTCGACCGCTCGACCGCCCAGATCGGCGCCCCGCAGGCCTGGAGCTCCGGTTGGACCGGCAAGGGCGTCAAGGTCGCGGTGCTCGACAGCGGCATCGACCGGGGCCATCCCGACGTGGCCGGCTCCCTCGGCGAGACCTCCGACTTCACCGGGCCCGTCGGCACACCGGTGAACGCCGACCCCGACGGGCACGGCACCCACGTCGCCTCGATCGTCGCCGGCACCGGAGCCGCCTCCGACGGCCGGTTCAAGGGTGTCGCCCCCGACGCCGAGCTCCTGGTCGGCAGGGTGCTGAACGACGAGGGCCAGGGCCAGGAGTCCTGGGTGCTCCAGGGCATGGAGTGGGCCGCGGCCCGCGCGCCGATCGTCAACATGAGCCTCACCGGCCCCCCGACCGACGGCACCGACCCGATGGCCCAGGCCGTCAACACGCTCTCCGCCCGCTACGGCACCCTGTTCGTCGCCGCCGCCGGCAACAGCGGCCGCCCCGGCACCGTCGGCACCCCCGGGTCGGCCGACGCCGCGCTGACGGTGGGCGCCGTCGACCGGGACGGCGCGCTCGCCTCGCTCTCCAGCCGGGGCCCGCGCGTCGGCGACCAGGCCGTCAAGCCGGACCTCACCGCGCCCGGCGTCGGCATCGTCGCCGCCCGGGCGGCCGGAACCGACGGTCAGGAGCCGGTCGGCGACCGGTACACGGCCATCTCCGGCACCTCCATGGCGGCCCCGCACGTGGCCGGGGCCGCGGCCCTGCTCGCCCAGCAGCACCCGCAGTGGAAGGGCCCTCAGCTCAAGGCCGCGCTCACCTCCTCCGCGTCACCGGCCGCCGGCCAGGGCGCGTACGAGCAGGGCGCCGGGCGCGTCGACCTCGTCCGGGCCACCACCCAGGAGGTGTACGCCACCGCCGAGGGCACCGGGATCCACCTGGAGGGCCCGCCCGGCGGAGAACCGCTCACCCGTACGGTCCAGTACCACAACGACGGCCGGGAGCCCGTCACCCTGGACCTGGCCGTCGAGACCACCGCGGCGGCCGGCGCGTTCACCGTCTCCCCCGTCCGCCTGACGGTGCCCGCGGGCGCCGCGGCGTCGGCCACCGTCACCGCCGATCCGGCCCGCGTCCCCTCGGGGGCGTCGCTGACCGGGCGGGTGCGCGCGACCGGGCCCGGCGGAGCCGCCGTCACCACCGCCTACGCCCTCACCCGCGAGGCCGTGCGGCACGACATCAGCGTGACGGCCGTCGACCGCAACGGGACACCGCTCGGGCCGGGCAACCGGGAGGCCTTCTCGGTGATCAGCCTGGCCAACCTGGACACCCGCGACGTCTACCAGCTGCGGTTCACCGACGGCACCGCCACCGCGCGGGTGCCCGAGGGCCGGTACAACCTCGGCGGACAGCTCGTCACCCCCGCCTCGGGCACCGCGAACCGCACCGCGACCCTGTTCCTGCAGCCCGAGCTGGAGCTGCGCGGCGACACCCGGCTCACCGTCGACGCCCGCGAGGGCCGGCAGCTGAACGTCACCGTCCCCGGCCGCGCCACCACCGGCCTCTCGGTCTCCGCGGGCTACTGCTACCGCACCACCGACAACAGCGCCGGTGACTGCGCGGACGCGGCCACCGTCGTGGCCCGGCCCGGCAACGTGTACGTCGTCCCCACCGCCCGGCCCACCGCCGGCCGGCTCGACTTCGTCACCCAGAGCATCCAGCAAGGCCCGGCCGGGCAGAACGGACGGCTGCCGGACCGCTACGACCTGCTGGTGCACACCACCGGCCGGCTGCCCGACCCGGCCCTGACCGTCGAACCCGGCGAACTCGCCACGCTCAACACCCGCTACCTCTCCCAGGGCCCGGGCACCGCGGGCACCTTCAGCAGCTTCGCCTCCGCGGGCGGCCTCGGCGCACTCAGCATCGCCGAGCCCACCTTCGCGCTGCCGGCCACCCGCACCGAGTACTTCACGGTGAAGGACCAGCTCCGCGAGACGCTCTTCGGCCAGACCGCCGGCCCCGGCGGCGAGATGGCCCGCACCGCCGTCAGCCAGAGCGGCACCGTGCGCTGCGCCGCCGGCGCGACCTGCGCGGAACGCTGGAACGCCGCCGTCATCGGCCCGGGCCTGGCCCCGGGCAAGGGCAGCGCGGCCACCATGGCCCGCACAAGCGACGGCTACCTCACCGTGCACCCGCAGCTGTTCAGCGACGCCGCAGCCGGCCACATCGGCTCCCCGTGGCCGCACCTGCTGGAGGACAGCGTCCGCCTCGAACTGGAACGGGACGGACAGCGCGTCGGCGGCAGCGACCGGGAGGAGGCCCGCTTCGCCGTACCGGCCGCCGACGCCGCCTACCGGCTGACCGCCAGGGCCGTACGGGCCGAACCCTGGGCGGCACTGTCCGGCACCGTCGAGGCGGTCTGGACCTTCCGCTCGGCCGCCGTCGCCCCCGGTCCCGACGGACGGGCCCGCAGCACGGCGCTGCCCGTCGACACCGTCCGCTTCACCGCCCCCGTCGACCCGGACAACCAGGCCCCGCGCCGCCGGCACACCCTGCTCGCCGCCGTCGAACGGCAGAGCGGCGCCCAGGCCTCGGCCACCGCGAGCCTGAGCGTGCGGGTCTCCTTCGACGACGGCGCCACCTGGCAGGATGCCCCCGTCGCCCCGGCCGACGGCGGCTACCGCGTCGCCGTCGACCCGCCGCAGGGCGCCGGCGGCTTCGTCTCGCTCAAGGCCACCGCACGCGCAGCCGACGGCTCCACCGTCGAGCAGACCGTGCTGCGCGCCTACCGCCTGGCACCCTGACGGCCCGCCGGTGGCCCGCGGGTGATCCGCGGGCCACCGGTGGACGGCGCGTGGGCCGCCGACGGGTGCCGAACGGCGTCCGTCGGCGGCCACCGCCACACCATCCGCCGCACCGGCTTCCCCGACGAACTCCACGCCCGCACCGCGCTGCGGCGCTTCAACGAGGACCTGGCCCTGTGCGTCATCACCGACCCCAGGCAGCACACCGACGACTACCTGCGGGACTGGCTGGACGAGAAGGAGCTGCGCCTCAAGCCCACCACCATGGCCCGCTACCGCGCCTACGTCGAACAGGACCTCATCCCCGCCCTCGGCCAGATCCCCCTCGCCGACCACGCAGCCGTCCACGCCGTAGCCTGGATCCTCGACAACGCCGACCGCGCCGCCCTCGGCCGGCCCGCCTGCCGCGCCCGGCGCCCCTGGCGCCAGAACCCGCGCCCGCACCGGCAACTGCCCGCACACCAGCAGACACGAACAGAAGAATCCTCAGCGGCCTGGCCTATGTGGCCCGGAGACCACCGTGCGACCACCAGCTGACCAGACAACAGAAAGAGCCGGCACTCGGTTTCCCAAGTACCGGCTCTCACAACCGACTTCACAGTCGGGACGACAGGATTTGAACCTGCGACCCCTTGACCCCCAGTCAGGAGAGGTTTCCCTATTCCTGCCTGAAATGCGCTCGCGCACACGTCGTGCGTGTGCAGATGAGCACGTTTCGCGCACCCCGTGCGGCAGCGCGCATGACGTGTGGTCCCCAGCTGGTCCCCAGGTCAGGGGCTTGACGGAGGGTCCGGGTGGCGTTCATGCCTCCAGGGTAGCGCGACTCCGACCCAGGTTCCAGCGATTCCCTCAGATCGCTCCGGAAAGGGAATCCATCACCGCCGAGAGAGATCAACCCGACCCGGCCGAGAGCCAACCAGGAAATAGCCCTCGCAAATCCCGGGCCCACCAATTCAACGCGGGCTCGCGGAATTTCCGGCGCTCGCCGTAGCGTGTTCCAAAGACCGGTCCGAGGCTCGGCGCCACCGCACCGCGTGTGCTCCGGGTTGTACGAGCCCAACAACCCACGGCCGACTGTCAGACCGCCTTCTCCCGGTCCGCGGCCACTCTTTCGAGCAGCGGCTCCGTGGGGGCTGATGCTGCGCGATCAAGCTGCCCTACCCACCGAATGTGCTCCGTGATCACCCTCGCGGCGTGTCGCCAGCGCGTGTCCCAGCCAGTCGATCTTGCCCGTGCTCCGCACCCCGCTCCACACGCTCTTCCGCCGCACTCACCACTCCCGCAACTCTGGACACGCCATCACCACTTGGTTCAAGGAGGAGCCCCCATGGCGCAGCGTCCGAAGCGTGGTCGGGTGTACCGCAGGTGTGGGTGCAAGGACGGGAGCAGCGGGAAGCAGTTGGGTTCGTGGTGTCCGCGGCTGGCCGCCGACGCCACGCATGGCCGGTGGACGTACGCGGTGGACCTGGCCCCCGAGGACGGCAAGCGCCGGACTCGGCGGCGGGGCGGGTTCGCCAGTCGGGCGGAGGCGACGCGGGAGATGGCGCGGGTGCTGGATGCCGAGTACGGGGGTGTGTACGAGGACCGCACGCTGCGCGTCGGCATGTTTCTGTACGAGTGGCTGGAGGCGAAGCGCCCATCACTGGCGCCGAACACCTGGTCGGGCTACCGGTCGTGCATCGAGCGGGACCTGGTCCCGGTGTTCGGCGGCATGCTGCTGGTCGATCTGCGGCCCAAGCACATCGACGCCTGGGTGAGTGCGCAGCTCGCCGCCGGCCGCGGTCCCACCACCGTTCACCATGCGGTGGCCATGCTGCGCAACGCCCTGAACCACGCGGTGCGGACGTGGCGGCTGCGCTACAACCCGGCCAAGCACTCCGTGCCCGCCAAGCCCCGCGCCGCCGTACGCGTCTGCTGGACCCCCGACCAGGCCGCCGCGTTCCTGCGCCACAATGCCGAGCACTACGCGGACCGGCTCACCGACCTGTTCGAGGTCATGCTCGGCACCGGCATGCGCCGCGGCGAGGTCCTCGCCCTGCACTGGTCCGACGTCCACCTCATGGACCGCCAGCTCTACGTCCGCTGGACCCTGACGGCCGTGAACAACGGGAAGATCCACCTCGGCGAGCCCAAGACCGAGGCCAGCCGCGCCTGGATCAGCCTCTCCCCCAGAGTCATGGCCGCCCTCCACCGCCAGGCCGCCCTCCAGATGGCCGCCCACCCGGAGGGCAGGCTGGAGGGGCTGGTGTTCGCCCGTCCGGACGGCGAACCCCTGCGCCCGCAGTGGGTCCTCGACCAGCTCCGCAAACGCACCGCCGAACTCGACCTGCCGAAGATCGGCCTTCACGACCTCAGGCACACCGCGGCCAGCATCATGATCGCCGCCAACATCCCCCTCGCCGTCGTCTCCAAGACCCTGCGCCACTCCAACCTCGCCATCACCGTCGATCTCTACGGCCATCTCCTCAAGGACTCCGCCGACGATGCCGTCGTCGCCCTGGCCGCCGCGCTTGACCGTGCGGATGCCCGCTGCGGGATCGCCTCCATCGACGCCGGCCCAGCCGCGCGCCGGGTGCCCGAGCCAACGCCAGCCCCAAGGAAGGCGGCCGCCGTACACGGCAGCACCCTCGACCAGACCGAGACGCAGCGCAGCGCTGGCCGTCCGGCCACCGCGCGCTGCACTGCGTAAGGGTCTCGCTCTCCGTCCGGGCGTGGCTTGAGGCCTCTCACCCGCTGTCGGTCGGGCCGACCTACCGAACGCGACGGCATCTGTGAACCGCACCGACGCCCAGCCTTCTGTCGCCGTGAGGGCCTTGCACGATGCTGCGGACAGATGTGCATCAACTCCGACCGGCTCGGCAAGATCAAATCTGCCGACCTGGGCAGATGTGTCAGCGACCCCCTTTTCGATCATGCTTCGAAAAAACCTGGGCACTCACCCCGTTTTGGGACGCACACACATCAACGAAGCACTCAGACCATGATCATCATTGCCGGAGCGGCCTCGCCGGCAGCAGGATCGGGGACACACAAGCGGCCTGACGGACCAACACGTTGGCATTCGTCGACCGCTCCAGCCGGCCTCGCCGCCAGGGAGGAAATGATGAAGAACAACCGCCAGAACCTGACCGGGCTCCGGTGCTCCAGCGGGACGCCCCGTTGGCGCAACCGGAGGATGCTCCCGCCGGCTCCAGTCGTCATCGTGCTTGTGATCGTGCTCCTCGCCGCGGTTCTGGCTCTCGCCGGCACCCCAACCACCAGCATCCTTGAGCTGCTGGCCGGTGCGGTCGCCATTGCGATGCCGGCCGCCAGGGAGATGGCGACCCTGGCCCGTGGTCGTCGTCGCTGAGGCGGTCAAGATGGGCCGACCTCAGAGAAAGCTCGACAGAGGTGCATGGCACCACAGGGCTCAGCTGGCACGCTGGCTCCGCGAACACAAGCAACGGTCCGGACTGACATACCGCGAGATGGCCCAGCAGGCCCCATTTTCTGCAACCGTTTTCTCCCGCGCAGCCTCGGGGCAGATTGTGCCCACTTTGGAGATCGTGGAAGCGTTCGCGGCAGTATGCAGAGTTGACCCCACACCTGGCCGTGAATTGTGGAAGCGTGCACGGCATGAGAGGGCGCGAGCGGCTGGGCGTGGGGTCAACTCGCCTCAGCCAATGAGGCCCGAGTACATCAGAGATCACGCCACGCTTCGCCTCGCCTTGATCGAACTTCATCAGGCGATGGGAGAGCTGTCGCTGCGAGAGCTGGAGCGTCGCGCTCAAAGCTCGGGCGATAAGCTCGCTCGCGGCACGATCCACGGTGTCCTGAAGGGTCGCCGCGTGCCGACCAGGAGATTCGTAGGATCCTTCGTGAGAGCGTGCGGGATCCCTGAGAGCGCGGCTGCCGTGTGGCTCGCCGGCTGGGACCGTGCGGAGCGCAGACGGTCGTTGCAGACCATGGCAGATAAGCCACTGACGTTTACAGAGGGAAACACCGCCCGGTCATTTCGATATGATGCGCAACGCCTCCTGGAGAAATATCGAAAGGATGGCCTTCATCTCGATCTCATGGAGGAAATCCTCATTCGACACGTGGAAGAGACTCGCCGCCGGGACATCGAACTGAGCCAGTCGCGAATTCCCGGTCATACATATGAGTCAGCCTCGCCCGCAGTCTCAAATATGGGAGAGATTGAATAATCGCCACAAACGCTAACGCCCTCCGGCTCATTATCTGATCAAGCGGGCACGCCACTCCATCAAAGGGCGGGCCGCCGTCCAGTCGGGCAGATCCGCAGGGCATGACCCGTGGTCGATGACGGCCCATCTCGCCCGACCGAGACCCCCTGAGCGACTTGCGGGCCCGGCCCGGGCATGACCGGCCTCCGAGCATTGGCGCTCGCTACCTGGCGGCTGGCTCCAACACCGAGTCGGCATTGAGGCGGTCCGCCGGTAGTGCCAAGCCGAGCAGCCGCCGTGCCGCACTCGCAGGTCCACTCGATGTCCCGCTTCGCCACCCAAGGGGTCGGTGGCGCGGGGCATCGAGCCTGCGAGATAAACACTTGATCTCTTTGATCATCATCCATAGAGTATCTCAGGTTCGAGTGATCAACCTGGGAGCCTCCATGGGTCAACCTTCAGCAGATGCGATGTCCGGGCGTAGCGAGTGGCCGGCCGGCCCGTTGAGAGCGGTGTCGTACGGGGGCGGCGTTCAGTCCACTGCACTGCTCGTCCTCGCAGCTCGCCGTGAAATCGACTACCCGACGTTCTTGTTCGCGAACGTCGGTGACGATAGCGAGCACCCTGCCACGCTCGCGTATGTGCGAGATGTCGCAGTTCCGTTCGCTGCTAGCGCCGGGATTGATCTCAGGCAGCTCCGGCGGCTTCGGCGCGATGGCGAGTCCGAAACGCTGGTGCAACGCCTCAGTAGACCCGACACTCGCTCCATCCCGATCCCCGTTCGCATGGCGAACGGGGCACCGGGGAGAAGGTCCTGCACAGCCGATTTCAAGATCAAGGTGATCGGACGATGGCTTCGCACGCACGGCGCCACGCCCGGCGCGCCAGCGCGCGTGGGCATCGGAATTTCCGTCGACGAGGTCCATCGTGCGAACCGCAGGCGTAGCGAACCCTATGAACTGATCGAGTATCCGCTCTTGGACCTCGGGCTTCGGAGGACGGACTGTGTGCGCCTCATTGAGGAAGCGGGGCTTCCCGTCCCTCCGAAAAGTTCGTGCTTCTTCTGTCCCTTTCGCACAGTTGGGGATTGGCGCCGTCAACGGTCGCTGGAGCCCGAGCTCTTCGCTCAGTCGGTGCACATCGAGGAACTGGTCAATCGCCGGCGGAAGGCTCTCGGTCGGGACCCGGTGTACCTGACTCGCTACGGCCGTCCGCTGGCCGAGGCGATAGCGGTGGAGCCTCCCGTCGTCGAAGACGACGGGTTGTGCGACTCCGGCTGGTGCATGACGTAACGTCATCGACGTCCCTGGGCTGCGGCATCCAGCGTGACTACGTTCCCGAGGCCGCCTTACGGCCTCGCGGCTTCTGGCTCAGCCGCTCACCGGCGAGCAGCCTTGCGTGTGCTTCTGCGTCAACCGTTCGGCCGCGGGCTTGGGCATCAGCGATGAGCGTGTCGAGGAGCCAGAGCGGTGATCCCGACAGCTTGAGATCCTCGTCCGCAATCGTTCGCCGGTTCCGCCATCGAGCGACGGCTCGTTCGTCGACCCTCAGGACGAGAGCCGCCTCCTTGATCCCTGCGAGCGTCGGAAGATCCTTCGGGTCCGCGAGGCTGTATCCGCCGGGGATCGTCGCCTTGTACTGCGCCAGTCGCTCTTCGGTGATCTCCCGGCCACTGTGCCCGTCGAGCTGAAGTACCGTGTGGAGCAGCCAGTAGGGGTTCCCGGACGCGATGAGGTCGGGCTCGCCGAGGATGCCGTCGGTCCGCCACTTTTGCGACGTCTGGCGCTCGATGCCAAACAGGGCGGCGATCTCGGTGTGGCCGACCAGGTAGGGCAGCTGTGCGGCCATGACCAGTGTTTCTCCGGGGAGCATCGTCTACTCAGGCCCGGCTCACGTGCGGGCTCCCAAACGATAGCGCTCTCCGACGTGCCGTACTGGATCTTGGCGGCGCGGCTGAGTTGCTGCGAGCGCCGTCGGCTGCACCTGAGCCCCGTTGCGGATGGCTGTCGCCAGTCGCAACGGGGCTCGGGTGTTCTCTCAGAGGTGGCAGACGGAGCAGCCTGCCTCGTCGTCGTCCTCGTCGTGGGCATCGGCGAGGATCTCGAGCAGCGGTCGGTTCGGCCTTATGCGGGTGGCCGCCCTCTCCAGAGCTGCTTGGTGCTTGGCTTCGATCTCCTCGCGGCGCTCGATCAGGTCGTGCAGGGATTCGCCCTGGGACCAGGTGTACTGCCTGCCCTGCATCGCAGTGTGCCGGTAGTTGACCTTCTCCTCGTAAGCTATGGCCTTCTCGAAGAGCTCCGGGTGGCGGTCCTTGAGCCCGACCCACTCGTGCTTGCGCTGGAAGAAGCAGAAGTAGCAGCCCGAGCGGGTGCGCCACTCGTAGTAGGCCGGCAGGCCGATGCCGGCCTCGTCGAGGATCTTGTCTACGCCGGCGCGGTCGATGCCGTCTTCGCGGAACGGGAACACTGCGGTGATGTTCGGCTTGGTGCTGACGTAGCCGAGGCGGTTCTCATCTGCCCGGATGGCGACGTAGGAGATCACCTCGTCGTCGCCGACCCACTCTTCCAGCGGCTTGATCTTCAGGTTCTTGGTGCACCAGCGCATCTGGGGGCTGGGGAGAGTGCCCTGGTAGACCTCGAGCCAGTGGTCGAAGTCTCGGCTGGCGTTCAGCCGGACGATCGGCTTGCCGACTGCGGCTTCAAGGCGGTTGAGGTACTCGTACGTCTCGGGCAGCTCGGCGCCGGTGTCGCAGAAGAAGTACTCCATGTCGGGTACCCGGTCGCGCATGTGGATGGCGAGGGCTGAGGAGTCCTTGCCCCCGGACAGGCCGAGTACGTGGCGCTTCTTGGTGCCGGAGCTGGTGTCGCTCACAGCTTCTCCTTCGTCTCGGGGGCCGCGTCGGTGCCGGCGGCGGCCAGGCGTTCAGCGAGGGCGGCGAGCAGAATGCGGGCTCCGTCCGGGCCGAGCGCCTCTTCAGCCTGCCTGATGACACTGACAACGAGCTTGTCGGCTGCCTTGCGTGACTGCTTCGGCACGTGGATGAGGGTGCGTTCCTCGGTGCCCTGAGGGGTGGTGAGCGTGAGAAGGCGGGTGTCGATCTGCCGCGGCGAGGCAGGCTTCCGGACGGCCTCCGGCTCGTCATTCGTCTCGTAGAGGTGGCTGACTCGGTCGAGGGCGCGGGCGACCTCCTTCACCTTGGCAGGGAAGGCATCCGTGTCGCGGTCGGTCCAGTTGACGAGGGCCTTGTTGAGGAGACGGATGGTGATCGGCTCGAGCCAGTCCTCGTCTGGCAGGTTCTCGTCGAGAACGCGCGAAACGAAGCCCTGCAGGCTGAGTTCGAGAGGTGCGTTAGCGAACCCGCGAAGCCGTTCGGCGAGACCAGCGCGGAGTTCGCCGATCTCAGCAGGGAGGCGGAATTCCTTCGCGAGGGCCGCGACGAGCTGCTGGCGCAGGGCGGCGCTCGCGCCGGAAAGCTCGTCGAGGGTGGCGACGAGGCCCGCGACGTACGTCTTGGCTGCCTGTTCGTCCTTGGCGGTCTCGGCCCGGACGGGCTCGACTCCCTGAGTGAGGGGCAGGGCGGTGAAGATCAGTTCGTCGGGGTCGGTGGCTTCCTTCAGGACGTCCCGGAGCTTCAGCGCCGGCGCGCTCAGGCGCTTGGTGGCCTTGGCGAAGTCGTCAAGGGCCATGTAGCGCCCGAGGATCGTCCGGGTGACGGCCAGGAGCATCGGGTTACGGGCCGAGCGCGATCGCGGCGCGGTGATGTTGAGGGACTTAGCGAGTCCTTCGACCACGAGGCGGCGCTGACCGCGGCCGACGGGTGCGGCCTTAACCATGAAGCGGTCCGGGTTGACGTTGAGCCGTTCGATGATCTCCGGGGTCAGCCGCTGGCAGTAGTTGCCGTCCTCGAACAGTGCGATGTCGTCGCTGCGAAGGATCAGGGCAGTCACTACGAGGATCGGGACGACGCCGGCCTTGACACCATACGGCGGCGCCATGAGCTGCTCGTAGATATCGCCTAGGGGGGTCGGCCGGGTGGCCTTGGTCAGCGCTGCCTCGAGGGTGTCCCAGACTTCGGTGACGTTGGCTTCGGCGTTGGTCTCCTTGCTGGGCCTGGAGATTCCGTGGGTGAGGATGGTGTCGGCGTCGACAGCGTTGCCGCTCTCCCCCGCGACGCGGTGGAGGCCGAGGTACTCGACGACTCCGTGGTACATCGCGCGTTCCGCGGAGTAGTTGTCGGGGTCGAAGCCCAGGAGGTGCACGCCCGATCGCTGGATCATGGCGGTGAGCACCTCGCGGCGGGCTCGCGAGCCGTTGCTGGTGAGCTGGTGACGGCCGGCCATCTCGTTGCGGATGCGCGGAGTGTGCGGGTAGACGAGTTCGCATGCCTGGGAGGCGAGGCTGGCGTAGCTGCGCGCTTCGAGAGCTGCGTCGGGCGCGTTGCCGACATCAGCAGCGGTGTTCCAGAGGTGCCAGGTGGCCTGCGGGCTACGGGGGTTGAACGCCTCGTCGAGCTGCGCTCCGATGAGCTGGGAGATCTCTGCTGCGCGTTCGGCGATCTCCCGGGATGCGACGTGGTCGATGGTGTCGTCGTCGAGGAGTTCCTCGAGTGCGACGAGGTCGATTCCAGCTTGAAGGACCCGCTCGGGGTTCTCGGTGACGCCGATCAGCACCGGAAGGGGCGAGTTGACGGCAGGCCGAGTGTCGAGGGTGCCGAGGTGGTAGACGATGAGGCCATCTGCGGCGTCCTTGACCACCTCGGGGCCGTCGATCTTCTCGCCTTCGTGGCTGACCGCTGTGACGAAGTACCGCAGCATTCCGGTCTGCTGGCTGTGCTTGCCGGCCACCACAGCGGCGGGAAGGACGGTGCCGAGATGCTTGCTGACGTAGTCGACGACGTCCGCGGGCTGGATCCGGGTGGCGACTTCGCGGACCCGGGCTTCGATGTCGACGTCGGTGCCCTGCCAGACGCGGTACTCGTTGCTGTAGGCGCGGTGAACCACGAAGCCGTCTTGGACGAGCTTGTCCAGCTTCTTCTGCAGGGCCGCGAAGCGGTCCGGGTCGTTGGCGTCGAGCGGGTCGTTGAGCGCGAACTGGATCATGCCGGGCGTTGCACGCAGGAGCCCGTCGGCGTCGATGAGGTTCAGGATGCCGATGACCTTGAGGACTTCCTGGTCCTCGCTGGGCAGGCCGTGGGCCTCGTTGAGCCGCATATCGACCTCGAGCCAGCGGCTGGCGTTCGCGGAGGCCAGGATGGTGGTGCGGCCCGATGCGAAGAAGTAGTCGTACAGCTGCGGGAGGCGAACCGTCGAGGCGCGCTCGGGCGCGTCCGAGGACAGTGTCTCCATTGTCCGCCGGACCGTGTGGGGCTCGTCGCTGGCCAGGAAGCCGGTGAGGCTGCGGTCATGCTGCCCGATCTGCGATGCGAGCAGCGGGGCCGCGACAGCGGTCAGCGGGTGCAGGGGGTAGAGGCCAGCGAACATCTCGGCCGAGATGTCGACGACGGAGTTGAGCGCGTGGCCCTCCCTCCACGCCTTCGCGGCAGCTTCTGCCTGGGCCTCGATAAGAGCGCGGCCCGGCTCGGCAACGGCGGACAGGTCGAGACGGCGACGCATGAGGTGGACGGCGTCGCCGAGGTTCGGCGCGAAGGTGATGTCCTCGAACCGGCCCTGGATCTTCGCCCATTCCTGGGTCTGGACTGAGCTGGATCGCGCTGCGTAGTCGGTGAACGCCAGGTGCTGGAGCGTGAAGATGAACAGCGGCAGACCTGAGCGGCTTGCTCCCTTCTCTGCCAGCATCTGGAGCAGGAAGACGTCGCTGTCGGCGTCTCCGGTGTCGCCGGCCGCGGCAAGGTACTCGAGTGTCTTGCCGAACTCGTCGAGGATCAGCAGGACAGGGGCAGCGTCACACAGCACGGTGACGGCATCCAACAGGCTCTGCGCCGTTGGCACTTCTCGTTCGGCGCACGTGGCGAGGGCCTGGGCGACGGCCTTCGGGGGCCGCTTCTTCCACCTGCGCTCGACGGCGGTCTGCAGGGCTCGGTGAATCGTTGCGGCAAGCGGTTCACGACGGGCTGTGGCAACAGCGCCGAGGAAGCCGTCCGCGGTCAGCTCGTCCCGGACGCGAGACAGCCGGGCGGCGTATCCGGGGCTGGTTGCCGCAACGGCCGCTTCTGCCTCGGCACGGCGAGCCTTGTCGTGTCCGAGGAAGGCGTCGAAGAGATTGGAGAGTGTGGACTTGCCGGAGCCGTAGGGGCCGGTGAATGACCACGCGCGGGTGCGTCCGAGGTCGCCGACGGCGTTGGTGACGCGCTCGAGGACATCGAGGGCACGCGCGCCGACGTAGGGCGAGTTCAGGTGGCGCTCGCGGACGTCACGTTCGAGGTTGGTGGACCGCAGCTCCGATCCGACCAGGGCGATGCCCTTCGGGAGCTGGAAACTGTCGGTGCTCTGGCGGGAGCGCTGCTTGGTCTTCGTCGTCATGATCAGGAGTTCTCCTCGCCGAACACCAGCTCCTCGGCCTGCTGGGACGTCTTCTTACGCGGACTGCTCACCGCGGTCTTGGCAAGCCCGGGGTACATCTCGGTCCATTGCTCCGGGCTGGGGAATCCGTCCCGATCCCGGACACGGCCGTAGTACTCATCCAAGATGTCCCACGCGAGCGCCTGTGGGGGCTTGAGGTAGGCGAGGCTCCTCTGGCCGAGGGCCTCGACCAACTGGAGGTCAGGGTGATCATTGATCAGGGACTCGATGGCCTTGGTCAACTCAGGCTCCCGCATACGGAATGCACGGCCCGGTGACCCTTCTTCTGCGGCTAGCCGTGCCAGCGTGATAGAGCCAGCGTTCGGGGCGAGCCGAGAGGCGTAGTCCAGACAGGCATAGGCGAGCACCGGCGCCGGCAGGTTCGATCGGGATCCGCTGGTGAAGCGCCAGGTCCGCTGCTTGCCCTTGCCCTGCCCCTCCAGCAGTCCGAGCTCCCTGAACGGGGACATGAGCAGGTCCTCGAAACTCCCCGGAGATAGCGGGTTGAACTCCTGGTCCAGGGCGTACATCTTGACCAGGCAGTCCACGTCACGATTGACCGACTCCGCAGCCCGCCACTTCTCTTCGTCGAAGTTCTCATGCACGAAGCGCGTGATAACGCTCGTCATCTCTGCGGTCGTGACTCGGGAGCGGGATGCCAGATTGAACATCACGTACCAGCTGGGCGCTTGGCACTTGGAGTCCGGTTCGGCGGAGAGCAGCCACCAGTGCAGCAGCCAGAGACTGCCGGTGTCCTCGAGGTACGGGTCCGCGCCTTGATCGTCGAGCAGCCAACGTGCGCGCCATGTCGGTGCGGACTGGCGTGCCTTCTTGGACGGGTCGGTGTGCGCGTGCTCCTGGGTCAGCTTGAACGCCTTCGACCAGTAGCGCATCGCGTTGACCATGTTCCGACCGACGCCGAGGAGGACGGGCGCGTCCTCGCGGTAGAAGATGTCGGGGTGGTCCTTGACCTGCGTGTACGCCTTGTGCATCCAACCGAACCGCGGCGCGAAGGTCTCGTGGCGGTTGAAATTGAGCTCGACGGCCTCAGCGAGCCGGCTGTCTGACATTCGGGGATGCCTCTCGGTGGTCAATCGCAGGAATGAAGGGCTAGTAGGGGATAACGTCGGTCACTGTTCGGCGGTAGCGGCCATCAGCAATCGGGTTTGCTCGACTGCGGCAGCAGTGGCGTCGATTGCACGGTCGACGTCCTCCGCGGTGGTGGCGTATCCCAGGGAGAAACGCACAGTGGAGTCCGCGTCCTCACGGCTGCGGCCCATTGCCAGCAGAACGTGACTCGGGCTCGGCGCTCCCGACGAGCAGGCACTGCCGTCCGATGCCGCTACGTGTGGCATGGCGGCGAGCACCGCGTCGGCCGGTACTCCCGGGAAGGTGACACTGGTCACGCCAGGAAGGCGAGGCGCCCTCGCGGCATTGATCTGGCAGCCGGGCACTTTGGCGGTCAGGCCGGCTTCCAGCTTGTCGCGCAGCTCGGACACGCGGGCGGCTTCCGAGGGCAGGTTGCGTCGGGCAGCCTCCGCTGCGGCGCCGAGCGCGGCGATGCCAGCCACGTTGAGGGTTCCGGCTCGCCATCCGCGTTCATGGCCGCCTCCGATCAGGAGGGGGCGGTGCGGAAGGTTGGTGCCGCGGCGGACGAAAAGCGCCCCCGCTCCTTGCGGGCCGCCGAACTTGTGAGCGGAGAGGGACAGCAGATCGACGTCCAGCTCGGCAAGGTCCAGGGGCAGGCGCCCGACGTACTGCGTCGCGTCGGTGTGGACCAGGGCTCCGGCGTCGTGCGCGGCCTTGGCGATGGGGGCCAGGTCGATCAGGACTCCGGTCTCGTTGTTTGCGAGCATGACCGACACCAGGGCGACGTTCCGCTGGTTGAGGGCGTCGTGGAGCGGCTCCAGGTCGAGGACGCCATCGCCGTCGACGGGGAGTACGACAAGATCACCGGCTTCCCCTCCAGTGATCGCACGCCCTGCTTCAAGAACGGCAGGGTGTTCGACCGCGGTGGTCACCAGCGCACCGCCGCGAGCCAGCGCGGCCCGCAGGGCGAGGTTGTTCGCCTCGGTTGCTCCGGAGGTGAAGATGATCTCCCCGGGGGAGCAGTTGAGCAGGCCGGCAAGTTGGCGGCGCGCGCCATCGACCCTGGCGGCGGCGCCTCGGCCGAAGTGGTGCATGCTTGAGGCGTTGCCGACGCTCTTGAGCGCGGCCAGCGTTGCCTCGAGGGCCTCCGGGCGCAGCGGAGCTGTGGCGTTGTAGTCGAGGTACACGATCTTCGCTTCTGCGGCACGGCCCTCGACCATGTTGCCCCCTCGTTCCGGCGCGTTCCGACTCTCACTCCTGGCGGCTCTCCTCGGCGGGCCGATCTGCTCCGCCAGGAGTGCACTGAGATCCTATCCAACCGGAGTGACTGCCGACGCGCGCTCACGCAAACCGCCCGGGCCGGACACGGTGCGCCACTCTCCTGTCGAGCGCCCTAACGGCGCACCGCAATCAAGTCATGGAAATTTTGGGGCATATGTCAGATATGCCCGGTTTTTTGTATGCGATTTTCCGAGAGGAACTGATGCTTGTCAGTCGCTCGGTCTAGGGTGATCGCTGGTCGTGGACTACCCATTAGCGGCAGGCCGCGACGGTCAGGGTTGGATACGCCGAGGGGGACGGTTGGACGCAGAGGTGTCCTTATCCGGGGACACGGGGCGAGGGGGCCGGCAGGAACCGCAGCAGCTGTGAAGTGTTCCAGCGACGCCGGGTTGCAGGCTGCCCGGCGTTAGCCGAGGAACCGAAAAGCCGCGATAAACGCGCGAAGAGAGCCTGGCTGGCAAACGGAACCGCGAAATGCACGGGAGCTTCATTTGGAAACCCGAGAAATCTTTGACGCCGCCCCCTACACCGTGGCGCAGTACCTCAGTGAAACCGGGCAGGGGCTCTATATCCCGCCGTACCAGCGTGCATACAGCTGGGAGTCCAACAAGGTCAAGCGCCTCATCGCTGACGTCGCCCACGGTGTGGAGCAGATCACTAAGTTCCCGGAGTCGATCTGCTTCATCGGCTCGGTAATCGCACTGCGCGACCTTCAGTACAGCACCGTGGATCCGATCCACCGACCGATGGTGCCCGCGAAGGTCATGAGCATCATCGACGGCCAGCAGCGGATGACCACCCTTCTCCTGCTGACCACTGTCCTGCACGAAGAGATCAGCCTTCGCGCGAATCGGCTCCCCAAGAACGGGGGTGAGGCCCGAGACTGGTGTTTCAACCAGGCAGTCGATGTGACGGTCCGTCTCACCGACACCTTCGAGGAGGATATGCGCTACGGCGAGGGCGGCTTCCGTTTCTACCCTCGCATGATCCGCTCGTTCCACGACGTGTGGTCCCGCAATAAGGGCGAAGCGCAGTACGAATCCCCGATCGGGTACTACCTGCACCAGTACGGCAAGTTCCGCCGCGACGAGCCGATCTCCCAGGACTACAAGCACGTTCCCTTCGTCGAGGGCGAGGCCGAGGACGCCAACGCCCAGGCTCACAGGCATCTCGAGCTCACGCGCGTCCTCATCCGTCGCACGCTGCGCCAGGCCGTCTCGCTGTCGCGGCAGGCCCGGGAAGACGAGGCCGAGCTCCCCTCCGCTCAGGCCATGGTGGACTCCAAGATCCTCCAGGAGGGCCTGTTCAACAGTCCTTTCCCCGACTACGTGATCGACGCGGCACGGGAAGACGACCGTCTGGGGGCTCTTCTCCGGCTGATCGTCTTCGCCAACTACCTGCTCAACCGCGTGACCGTGGCGGTCGTGACGTCCAAGCACGAGGACTACGGCTTCGACATGTTCGAAGCGCTGAACACCACTGGGCAGCCGCTCACCGCGATCGAGACGTTCAAGCCCAAGGCCATCAAGAACGAGCCGCTCAAGGAGTGGCACGACTCGGAGTCGTACAACCACTTCGACACCATCGAGAAGTACCTCGATGCACAGGGTGCGTCATCCGCTGACAAGCGGCAGACCGCAACGGACAACATCCTCATCCCGTTCGCTCTGCTCAATGACGGAACCCGGCTCAGCAAGCGCCTCAGCGAGCAGCGTCACTACCTGCGCACCTCGTTCGACAAGGAGGCCGGCCAGTCCGAGCGGCGGGTCTTCCTGCAGGCGCTGGCCCAGGTCACCAAGTTCGTCTCCGGCCCGTGGGCTCAGCCGGACAAGTTGCCGGAATGCACGGATGACGCGCTGCGAAAGCAGGCTGCATTGTGTGCCCAGGTGCTTAGCGAGGCCAAGCACGAGATCGTGGTCGCGCCGCTCACCCGGTACTACGCTTCGCACCGGCTGGCGCAGGACAACATCGACGAGCGGGCCCGTCAGTTCCTCACCGCCGTCCGAGCCTGCGGCGCCTTCTACGGCCTCTGGCGAGGCGCTTTCGGCAGCACCAATGGCATCGACAACAAGTACCGCAAGCTCATGGGCCTCCCGGCATCCAACGAAGGTGCGCCGCGGTTCATGCGGTTCGGCCGGCAGCTCACCGAGGTTCCCCCGATCGAGGAGCTGTTGGCCTACTTCCGCCAACAGCTCCAGGAGGAGGGGCTCGGCGAGAAGGACCGATGGGTGGCACGCGCGGCCGAGATCCCTGTCTACTCGAGCTCGCGGCAGCTCACCAAGCTCCTGCTCCTCGCGGCCTCCAACGACTCGACTCCCGACGGGGAGCGGCCCGGCCTGGTCACGATCGGCAGGCAGGGAGTCCTGAGCACCCTCAATCTGGAGCGCTGGCATGACGAGGCGTTCTCCACGATCGAGCATGTGGCCCCAAAGGGGTCCGGTGCGAGCGGGTGGGAGGGAAGGCTCTATGACGAGTCGAACACCGTCCACATGCTGGGGAACCTGACGCTGCTTCCCAGGGTCGAGAACTCCTCCGCCCATCAGCGCTCGTGGCCGATCAAGCGGCTGATGTTCCGGGCGCTCTCCGCGACGACTGTCGAGGAGGCGGAAAAGACGCTCGCGCAGGCGGCCCACGAGGGCATCGAAATCGGCGAAGGGGCGGAGGCCATCATCCGCCGAGCACGCTATCTGCCTCTGGTTGCAGCCCTCGCGGAGCGCGAGGAGGACTGGACCGTCGAATTCGTGCGCGAGCGCTCCCAGCGGCTGTGCGGTATGGCCTGGGACTCGCTCGCCCCCTGGCTCGGGCTCTGAGCCGGGGACACTGCTGAACTGCCGATAGCCCTCAACCGGGGTCGATAGACATCGCAGGCACCTCCCCTTGGGATTCCGGGGCTTCCCGAATCCCAAGGGCTGCGGGATAGCCTGACCACAGGCGCGAACGCACCTTCGGGGCGGGCAGGTGATATCTGCCCGCCCCGAAGCTCGCCCAGAGCTACAGCCGCTCTGGCGTCCCGATGCCGAGGAGGTCCATGCCCTGGCGGAGGGTCTGGCCAGTGAGCTGGCAGAGCAGCAGGCGGGTCTCCATGAGCTCGGGGCTGGGTGCCTTGAGGACGGGGCAGTGCTCGTAGAACGTGGTGTACGCCGACGCCAGGCTGTGCAGGTAGGCGCAGAGGCGGTGGGGCTCGAAGGTCTCCGAGACGAGGCCGATGGTGGCGCCGAACTCGTCGAGGAGGAGGCCGAGGGCGCGCTCGGCCGGCTCCAGGGTCAGGTCCTGGTGGGCGGCTGGCGTGACGTCTTCGGGGGCCTTACGCAGGATGGACTGGATGCGGGCGTAGGCGTACTGGAGGTAGGCGCCGGTGTCGCCGTTGAGGGAGACCATGCGATCGGTGTCGAAGACGTAGTCGCGGGTGCGGGAGGTCGACAGATCGGCGTACTTGACCGCGCCGATGCCGACCTGCCGTGCCCGGTCCTCGAGTTCCTCGTTGCCGAGTTGGGGGCTCTTCTCGGCGACGACGGTGCGGGCCCGGTCGACGGCTTCGTCGAGGAGGTCCATCAGTCGGACCGTCTCGCCGGAGCGGGTCTTGAAGGGCTTGCCGTCCTTGCCGAGGACGGTGCCGAACGGCAGGTGCAGGGCGCGGACGCCTGCGGGGAGCCAGCCGGCGCGCCGGGCGGTCTCGAAGACCATCTGGAAGTGGAGGGCCTGGCGGCTGTCGACGACGTAGAGGAGCTGGTCGGCGCCGAGCATCCCGACGCGGTCGCGGATGGCTGCGAGGTCGGTGGTGGCGTAGCCGTAGCCGCCGTCGCTCTTCTGGACGATGAGCGGGGTCGGCTCGCCGTCGGGGCCCTTGATGTCGTCGAAGAAGACGCACAGCGCGCCGTCGGAGCGGACGGCGACGCCGGAGGCTTCGAGGTCGGCGCAGACGTCGGCGAGCATGTGGTTGTAGTAGCTCTCGCCGATGGCGTCGGTGTCTTCGAGGAGGACGTCGAGGTTCGCGTAGACGGCTTCGAAGTACAGCTTCGATTCGTCGACCATGCGCTGCCAGGAGGCGACGGTCTCGGCGTCGCCGGCCTGGAGGTCGACGACGCGCCGACGGGACCGGTCGGCGAATTCGGTGTCGCTGTCGAACAGGGCGCGCGATGCCTTGTAGAGGCGGTTGAGGCGGGACATCGACGGACCGGATTCGGCCGGCTCGGTGCCCTCGTCCAGCTTGTGGGGGTGTTCGACGAGGTACTGGATGAGCATGCCGAACTGGGTGCCCCAGTCGCCGAGGTGGTTGCGCTTGATGACCTTCTCGCCGGAGAACTCCAGGGTCCGGACCAGGGCGTCGCCGATGATCGTCGAGCGCAGGTGGCCGACGTGCATCTCCTTGGCGATGTTCGGCTGGCTGTAGTCGATCACCGTGACCCCGGGTTCGGCGGTGCTGCCGACGCCCAGGCGGGTGTCCGCCGCGCGGGCGGCCAGCCGGTCGAGGATCGCGGCGTCCGTGACGGTGACGTTGATGAAGCCCGGCCCTGAGACCTCCAGGCTCGCGATCACCTCATCTGCGGCCAGGTTCTCGAGGACGCGCGCGGCGACCTCGCGCGGGTTGGCCCGCAGGGGCTTGGCGAGGCTCATGATGCCGTTGGCCTGGAAGTCCGCTCGGTCGCTACGTCGCAGCTGGGGGTCGCTATCCGCGGCGTCGGGGAACGCGGTGGCCAGCGCCTGCGTGAAGCGCTGCTGCACTGCGTCAGCGATGGAGAGGACCGTAGCCATAGAAGGAGAGACCACTTCTGTGAGAAGGCGGAGCCGTGAACGAGCCGCACGGAGTCGAACACTCGCGGCACCCCCAGGACGGTCGGCGCCGCAGCTTGAGTATCCCACGCCCTCTCGGCCGGCGGACTCATTAACCCCGGGCCCAGAGCATCCTCTGCCCGGCCCAACGCCCACCGAACGATCCATCACACCAGCTGCATTGATTGATCATCAGCAAATCGCACCACTCATTCCGCTTGCCATCAGCGGCGTCCGGCAACAGCCGTTCGGCGGATCCGATAATTCGATCGAACACAACGTGACCGAGCGGCTACGGTGGCAAGTCTGCATGCGGCGCTCGGGAGGGGAGCGAGGTGAGCGGCTTGTTGATGGGTGCAGGTGATTCGCAGGGTCTCGCGGTGTCGGTCCAGCGGGCGTTCGATGTGCCGGGCCAGGGAATGGCTTTCGAGCACCCTGGATTCGTCGATGTCAGCGGGCTGGTGCGCCGGTTGCGCCATCAGGGGCGCGATGTCGTCGCGAAGCTCCGCTCCGCGGAGGCAGCGCTCTCCGAGCGGCGCCTGGCTGCTGAGGCTGCGTTACGCCTGAGCGGGCTGGTGAGCACCGGCTTCGGGGCTGTGACGGTGTGTGTGCCCGAAGTGGTCCACCTTCCCGGCCGCAGGGCCGCGTTGGTGTCCCCCTACCTTGGCACTCCGTTGTCCGCGCCGTCGGCTGCTGCCTTGGGACTGTCCGCCGAGGCGGTCGCGGAACTCCTCGTGGCGCTGCTCGCTCGCGGCGTCGAAGCATCCGGGTGCATCCCTCGGAACATGTTCTGCTACGGCGGCCGGACGGTCCTGATCGACTGGGAGGACGCACTCCTCGTTCCGGCCAGCGCCGCACCTGACCGGCTGACCTTGATGAAGTGGGACATCGCCTGGTCGGACCTCTTCGGGGAGGACTTACGGCTCAGGGAACGCTTCCCTGCTTCCGCGCCCTGCGGCGAACCCGAGCTGGACAGCTTCGAGGCCACTCTGGCGGCCTGGCTGCTTCCGGGTACGTCGCGGCACGAGGTCCGCCGGCACGGCATCGAGGCGACGCTGGCCAGCGAGCTCCCGCTCCCCGAAGCTGCGCCGGCCAGCGCGGCCGACCTGGGCCACCTCGCCGAGGACGTCCTTCCACCGCAGCTCGGCGTCTTCCACACCGTGCTGACCGCGCGGCTGCGAAAGCAGCTCGGGGACGCCGCCTACGCGGCCCTGCTCGGGCAGCTGCACGCTTTGGTGGAGCGTCCCCGGCCGACCGGCTCCGGCCTGGATACGCTTCAGCTGGGTTGGGTGCTCGCGCTTTTCTCCGCCGCCGAAGGCGAACTTCCGAGTGAGACCCAGCCGCTACGGCAGCTTGCGCGGCGTCTGACCGGGTTGGCATCCACGAGCGGGTGGGCAGCGGCCTGTGAGCGAGCCGAGGTCGCCGAGGAGGTCACCAGCCGCCTTGCCCGTGTCGTTCTGGCCGTCCTGGGGCGCGAGGATCTGGATCTCCTCCTGCGCGGTTCGTGTGCTCAGGGGGTCCTGGGTCTCAGCAGTGACGTCGACTTCGAGCTGAGCTCCGCCGAATTCCCTGTCGGGCATCGGCCAGCGGAGGATCTGGTGATCGAGGCGCTCGGCTGCCTCGGGCTGGCTGCGGAGGGGTCCGCCGCGCGGCCGGTCGAGCGCGACCTCGTCAGCGCTGACGGCCGCGTGAGCCGGGACCTGCACGAAGGGTTCGAGCTCCGCCGGCCCGGCTCCGCACACCACGACCCGGGCTGGACCGCAGCCTTCCTGTCTGGCCCCTCTGCCTACGCACTTGACCGACCAAGCCAGTACGAGGAGAAGGGCCGCGAGCACACCGCCAAGTACCTCTGGTTCGAGTCCCGCGCCGCGCTGGCGCGGCTCGTTTTCGCCACCCCCGCACTGCCTCCACGGCCTGTGACGCTGGAGCAGCAGCTGTCCGTCCTGCCCGGGCTGATCGGCGACCGCGAGGCCGTCGAGCTGCGCGACCTCATCCAGGAGACGTTCGCCCTGCGGGAGGCTGCCGACCCATCTCAACCGGCCGACGGCCATGCGGAGCGCGAGTACTCCCGGCTCGCCGGACGGCTCGACCGGCTGCGCCAACAACTCGGGCTGCCTGGTCCCCGACCCTCATGATCTCCCGTTCCGCCCCGATCCGCGCCATCTCAGCCTGAGAGGTCAACCGTGATCAGCGACGCGATTACACGCTCCACCAGCGATGCCCTGCACGTCTCCTTCGCCGACGGCTACGTCTTCCACGTCCGCGGCGGTCAGATCACCGCCCCGAACCAGCCGTGCCCCTGCGGCGACCTGGAACCGGTCCACCAGATCACGGCCTACCGCGAGGCCTACCCGCAGGCTCAGCTCTCCCTGACCGACACCTGCAACATGGGCTGCAGCTACTGCTCGTTCCGTGACCGGGTGCACGCCGACGGCAAGCCCGTCACGATCCCGCTCGAGACCGTGATGCAGGGCCTCGCGACTCACCGCAAGCGGCTCGTCGAGGAGGACGCGCGCTACAGCCGCGTCGACTTCGGCCTGGCCGGCGAGACCATGCTGGTGCGCCACATGCACGACCAAGTCCACGCCATGGTCGAGGAGGGCCTCGCCGACTCGCCGGTCAGCGTCGTGTGGGCCGGGCCCATGGTCACCAACGCGACCCTGTCGATGACCCCGGAACTCGCCGACAAGCTCGGCCCGCCCCAGGACATCAGCCTCGACGGCCCGAAGGATGTCCACGACCGGGTCCGCTTCTACACCAACGGGCGCGGCGGCACGTACGACCACGTGCGCTCCGTCCTGGACCGGGTGCTCGCCCGCCACCCCGACATGGGCGTCTCCGCGGTCCTCACCGCGTACTGCACCGACTTCACCGCGATCTTCCGGCACCTCTTCGAGGACGTCGGCGCCCGCAACATCTACATGAAGCCGGTGAACGCCACCTACGACAAGGAGTACGCCCTCAACGCCAAGACGCTGCCGCGCTTCCGGCAGGGCTACTCCGACCTCGTGGAGCACATCCTCGCCCAGCCGCCGGAGGGCATCCTGGCCCGGCTGCTCGCGCTGAACTCCGAGGACTTCTTCATGCGGTTCTTCTACCGCGTGAAGGACCGGGCAGCACAGGTCTACCGGTGCGGGGCCGGCAAGAGCGGCACCTACCTGGACACCAACGGCAACCTCTACCCCTGCGCGCACTTCATCGGCAAGTCCGGCTGGCACATCGGGCACGCCACCACCGGCGTCGAGGACAGCGAACGGCGCAAGTACCTCGACCTGGTGGTCGACGACCGCGACGTGTGCTCGTCCTGCCCTTCGCGGTACGTCTGCGGCGGGGGCTGCTACTACCAGGCGGTCCTGGTCAACGGGGACATCGCCAAGCCCGACGAGGTGAAGTGCGACCTGATCCGGTTCATCACCGATCTGGCGGTGCGCCTCGTCGTCACACTCCGAGAGCAGCACCCCGAGGTGCTGGACGCCCTGCCGTCCCCGTACGGGCTCACGGACGAGGCGCTCGCCGCCGCTCCCGAGACCGCCTACCTGCCGGCTGCCCGCCTGCACCCAGCCCCGGCCGAGGAGCAGGCGGCCATCGCACTCGGCGGGCCAGGCCGGGTGCGCGGCGGGCTCGTGAATCCGGACGGCCTGTCCGCTTCACTCGCCTCGGCGGACGGCGGGCTGGAGGTCCGGCTGGACCTCGGCAGCCAGCCGGACGCTGTGCGCGGTGTCCGCGTCCGTCTGCAGCCGCTGGGCCCCGGCGCCTTCACCCTGCACGACCTTGCCGCCCAGCAATGGCCTGGCGAGCGGCAGTTGCGGTGCACCCGTGACGGCGCCTGGTGGCTCGACGCTCCCGCAGAGCGCTTCCGGCGGATTCCGCGCCCCGCCCCTGGCTGGGAGGACGCCGTCGATGTCGACCTGTCCTGGGCGGGGGCGGAGGTTCGACTGCGCGTGCCGCTGCCCGCGGACGGTGACGCGGAGGCCGGCCTCGGGGTGAACGTGCTCGTGGACTTCGAGGACGGCGGCTGGACCGCTCTCACGCTCCACGAGCCGTTCGCCGTGCTCGACCGCACCGGCCTCGGGCGACTTCGCCTCTCCGGGCCGGAAGATGCGGGACGACCCGGTGCGGCCGGCGTGAACGGCCGCATGCCCGCGGGCCTCACACCGATCGGCCGATGGGCCGGTCTCCAGGGCAACACCTGCTGAGGGGGTGGCTCGTGCGCATCCTTTTGACCACGCACCGGTTTGCGGGCGACAACGCCGGCGGGACGGAGATCCTGGCCGACGACGTGGCCCGGGCACTGAAGGCCCGCGGGTTGCACGTCAGTTGGCTCGCTGCAGGTGATCCACCACCGTCGCACCAGCGCACTGCCGACGAATACCTGAGCCTGCCGGCGGTCTTCACCGACGAGTACCCGGTCAGGTGGCGCGTCCAGGAGGCGGAGCAGGCCAGGCGCGTCGAACAGCTCCTCGCGACGCGGTCCCCTGTGGATCTCGTCCACGTGCTGCACTTCAGCCGCACCGGGCTGAAGTTCCTCGACGCGCCGTCCCTGCACGGGGTGCCGGTCGTCGCCACCCTGACCGACTACACCGCGGTGTGCCCCGACCATCAGCTCGTCGTCCGATCCACCGGCACGCAGTGCACCGCCACCGCGGCCTCCCGGGACTGCCTCGGCTGCCTCGAAGCGCCGTGGGAAGCAGTCGGGGATGTGGCGGGCTGGCGGGCGCGGAACGTGGCCTGGCTGAACGAGCGAGTACGGGCTTTGTGGACGCAGACGCCGCACCAGGCAACGGAGTTGGCGAAGGCCGGCGTCGATCTGGGCAAGGTCGTCCGTGACCGGGCCTGCTACGGGCTGCCCTCCGCCTGGGCACCACTCGCCACGGGAGGAGCGGTCGGCCAGTACCTGCTATTCCTGGGCAGGTGCTCTCCGGAGAAGGGACTGCACCTGCTCCTCGACGGCTTCCGTGCCAGCGACACCGAGCTCCCCCTGTTGATCGCGACCGTGCCGGACGACACGGCGCACGAGGAGCGGATGCAATCCCTGGCCGCGGCCGATCCTCGGGTGCGCTGGCTCCCGCGGGTATCGCGTACCGAGGTCGGGCCGGTGCTGGCCGATGCCAGGGCGTTGCTGGTGCCCTCGCAGTGGTGGGAGAACCATCCGCTGGTCGCGCACGAGGCGCGGGCGTTGGGGGTACCGGTGTGGTCCTCGGCCGTGCCGTCCATGCGCCACCTCGCGGATGAACCAGGTCTCCACCTGGTCCAGGACTACCGGGATCCGGCCGCGTGGACGCGGGCACTCGACGCCGCGTCCCGGCACCAGGCACCTCGGGTGCCGTCTTTGGGTCACCGCATAGAGGAGTTCGAGCTCTTCGCCGACGAGATCGTCTCCGTCTACCGGAAGGTGGTGGCCGCGTGATGCCCGAGCCTGTGTCCCTGATCGTCGTTCCAGAGCGCTTCCAAAAGTTCCTCGTCACGGACGACTTCGACCGCTACGGACTTGTCCCCGGACAACCCACACCCACACCGCAGTACCTCCAGGTCGAACTCACCGACCTGTGCAACCTCGCCTGCGCCGGCTGCCTGCGCGCCGTGCACGAAAGCAGCGGTCGGCACCTGTCGCTGGAGACGTTCCTCTCGCTCCTCGAGCAGCTGCCTGGACTTGGCCACGTCTCGTTCGTCGGCGGGGGTGAAGCACTGATCGTCCGCGACTTCGCCGCCTACGTCCAGGCGTGCACCGAACGCTCCGTGTTCACCTCGACAAACACCAACGGCCTGCTCGTGCGCCGACGCCTCGAGCCTGTCCTCGACGCCGGACTGGGGCTGATCGCGATCAGCGTGGACGGGGCGGACGACGCCACCCTCGGACGGATGCGGTCCGGGCTTCGCCTCGGCCAGCTGAGCGGGGCCCTGCACGGAGCAGTTGCTCTGACCGAGGGCCGGGAGACGGGGCTGTCCGCCGCAGTAACGCTCTCCTCGGCGAACCTGGCGCAGTTCCCCGCCATCATCGACTTCGTCGCCGACCACGGGCTCACGCGCATCAGCGTGGAGAGCCTGCACCACTGGGGCGAGGACAAGACCCTCAACTCCGAGTCCCTGTTCGCGCTCCCCGCGCAGGAAGTTGCCCCGCAGTTGGAGGCCGGTCTCACCCGGGCCGACGAACGCGGCCTTCAACTATCGATCTTCGACTACTCCCGCCTGGCCTCGCCCGCCGCCGCGCACGCCGTGTGCCCGTGGCCGTGGGACGCCAGCTACATCACCAAGGACGGCGACGTCACGCCGTGCTGTGTCCACATGGAGTCCTCCCCGGGCAACGTGCTCGGCAACATCCACGAGGCGCCGATCGCCGAAATCTGGACCTCGAAGCCGTACGCGGCCCTGCGGGGCTCCTTCCTCTCCCAGGTCCCTTCCTGGCCGTCGTGCGAAGGCTGCGTGTATCGAATGGAGTTCGGACGTGTCTGACGCCCAACCGCCCGCCCTGCTGAGCCATCGGCCCCTGGACAACAGCCGCGCGCTGCTGCACCGAGCGGTCGACCTCGGGCTCGACTTCACCTCGGGCGAGCTGAGGGACGGCCTCGTCCTGCGGCACGCGACGATCGGCCAACTCATCGACCGCTTCGCCGAGCCCGTCCCCGTGGCCGGGACAGGCAACGAGCAGTTGCTGGAGTCCCTGGCGGAGATCGCCAGTTGGTCGATCTCCCAGGCCGACCCCCGCTATCTTGCGTTCCCGGACACCGGCGACAGTATCGCCGCCCTCGCAGCCGACATCGTCGCCTCCTTCCTGAATCAGAACCTGATCGCCTTCGACCGCAGCGCGCCGGCCGCCAGCGTGATCGAAGCCCAGCTGATCACCTGGCTGCGGGAACTTGTCGGCTACCCGGTCACCCCGTTGGCCGACTACGAAGGGCTCGCCAGCCTCGGCGGGATGTGGACCTCCGGCGGGAACATGAGCAACCACGTAGCCATCGCCGCTGCCCTTACCCACACCTACCCCGAGGTCCGCCGCAGCGGACTGCGCGCCGTTCCCGAGCAGCCGGTGATCCTCCTCGCCGGCGGGGTCGAGCACTTCTCCTACCTCGCCGCCGCCCAAGCCCTCGGCCTCGGAACCGACGGACTCCTGTGGGCGGACGCCACCCCGGACTTCACCAGCGACCCCGACTCCGTCGCCCGCCTGCTGGCCTCGCCGCCTCCCGGAAAGCGGATCTTCATGGTCGTCGGCGTCGCCGGTAACTGCCGCACCACCGGCATCGACGACCTGCAGGCACTCGCCGAGCTCAGCGAGCTGCACAACGTGTGGTTCCACGTGGACGCCTGCCACGGCGGCAGCCTGCTGTTCTCCGAGAAGCTCAAGATGCGGCTCGCCGGCATCGAGAACGCCGACTCCATCGCCCTCGACCCTCACAAGGGCCTGTTCGTCAGCTACCCCTCCAGCTACGTGCTCTTCCGCGACCCCGCCGCGCTCGGCCGCTTCGCCCGCTACCCGGACCGCGCCCACGACCCCGACTGCCTCGACCTCGGACTGATCACCCCGTTCTACGGCTCCCGCGGCTTCGAATCGCTCAAGCTCTGGGCCCTGATGAAGCATCAAGGCGTCGACGGCATCGGCCGACTCGTCGAAGACCGCCAGGCCACCTTCCAGAAGATGGTCGACCTGCTCGAACGCACCGGCTGCTTCCGAATGCTCGGCACCTCCGACTTCTACCGGTGCGCCTTCGTCTTCCTCCCCACCCCGGTCGCCGAAGCCCTCGAACAGACCGCCCTACCGGCCGCGCACCACGCCGCGGTGCGCGACCTCATCTCCCACTACACCGCCGCCTTCGCCGACCGCTTGTACCGGGCCGGCACGGTCGTCTTCGACCTGTTCGCGCTGCAGGACCTCGCCGACCGCCTCGGACTCGGCACCGGCGCCAAATACCAGGCAATGGGAATGTGCGTGGGCCACCCACACATCCCCGACGAGATCGAGCACGGAATCGAGCGAGACATCACCGAAGCCGCCCGCGACCTCGCTGGCCGCATGCTGGAAGACCTCCGCGCCCTGTTGACGTCCGCGAACCCGGCCAGCAGCACCGCCGGGCCGGACGTGACCGGACCGGCGGGCTGGTGACCGCCGTGACCTATCCGCCCGCGTTCACGATCGCCTACCTCGTCCACAGCGACGTCGAACTCCTACGCCGCACCATCCCCACCACCCTGGACGCCCTGACCCGCGGCACCCGCCACCCATACGACCTGGTGCTCGTCGTGGACGGCACAGAAAGCGCTCCGACAGAGGAGATCGTCGAACTCGCCCACAGCACCTGGGGGTTCGACGAGGTACGGCTACGCTGGCGCACCCGCCACCGGGCCTCCGGTGACCAGGCGAACAACATCCACACCCACTTCGTCAGCGACAAGAGCCGCTTCCTGATCACCATCGAAGGCGACGTCGTCGCCTTCCGCGACCCGAGCACCACCGATGTCCTCGCCGAGGTCGCCGAGACGTTCGACCAGTGCCCGCAGCTCGCGCTCGCCCAGCGCATCGACGACCACGACTGCTGGCAGTGGAAGCTCGAAGAGGTCAGCCCGCCGCTGAGCGACCGCGCCCGCTCGGTCAACCGTGTCTCCTCCCACTTCCTGATCTACGACACCCGGCGGGCCCGCCCCGTCATGGCCGCGGCCGGCGGCATCCCCGGCGACCGGTTCCACGACGACGGCCAGCGCTGGATGAACTACGAGGACTGGCTCTCCCACACCTTCGCCCAGCCCTCCGGCCCCGGCATCGGCTACCTGCACCGCCTCCCGCTCCGGGTCTTCCACTGCGACGAGAAGACCGCCCCCGGTTCCGCCCACTACCGCCGTGACATCGCCACCCGCCTGCGTGTCTTCGCCGAACGCGAGCACGCCGTGAAGGAGGAACTCGGTGCCTGACCACCGTCTCGTCCCCTCGCCCGTGTTCCTTCTGTCCCCGATCCGCTCCGGATCGACCCTGCTGCGCTGCCTGCTCGGCTCCCACCCCGATGTCCACGCCCCGCACGAACTCCATCTCGCCGGCTACACCGTGACCGTCGACGACGAGTTCACGGACCTGTCCATGCACACCCTCGGCCTCGCCCCCACCGACCTCGAACACCTGCTCTGGGACCGCCTGATGCACCGCCAACTCACCGAAGCGCGCAAGAGCGTTCTCGTCGAGAAGTCCCCGGGCAACGTGTTCATCTGGCAACGCCTCGCCGCCTGCTGGCCTCAGGCCCGCTACATCGTCCTGCGCCGGCACCCGGTCGCCATCGCCGACTCCATCCGCCGCGCCGGCGACGCCAACGACCTCGCCGAAGCGGCCGTCACCGTCGACAAGTTCGCCACCGCCCTCGACGAAGCCGCCGCCAACCTTCCGGGCACCATCCACGTCACCTACGAGCAGCTCACTGCCAATCCGGAAGCCACCTGCAAGGCCCTGTGCGAGCACATCGGCATCTCCTGGGATCCGAGCATGCTCGACTACGGCCGCCACGACCACGGCCCATTCGTCTACGGCATCGGTGACTGGTCGCCCCAGATCGCCTCCGGACAGGTCCAGGCCGCCACCCCGCCGCCTGCGGTCGCCGACATCCCGCCGCTGCTCAACTCCTGGTGCCAGAAATGGGGTTACGCCCCGTGAACCAACTGCAGCCATCGGCCGTCTTCTGGCTCCTCGGACTGCCCGCATCCGGCAAGACCACCCTCGCCCGCCACCTCCTCGACTACCTCCGCACCGAGCACGACACCGACTGCGGGCTCTACGACGCGGACGTCGAGCGTGCCACCGGTGTCCTGCAAGATCTCGGCTGGTCACCCTCCGACCGCATCGCCACGATCCGCGCCCTCGCACACGCCGCCCGCCAACACCAAGTCGGCATCGTCACCCTGGTGACCTCCACCAAGGCGGAACGACAGCTCGCCGCAGACCTCCTCGGAGAACGCCTCCACTTCATCCACGTCCACGCACCCGAACCAGCGCGCCACGCCCGCGACGCCCTTCGCACCGTCCGTGCCTACCGAACCAACCCGGCACCGGACGCGCCGGAGCTGTCCTGGTCCGATCCCGAACAGCCGGCGCTGTCGCTGGACACCACGACCCCGCTCAGCACCACCGTGAACGCCCTGTGCACCTTCGCCGCTACCGCTCTCGGCAACGACGCCGGACCGTAGGCAGTCCCAGCGAATCGGGCCAGGACCTCACCTTCTACTCCTGCACGCGCCACTTCCGGTAGATGCGGACGATGTCGGTGCCTGCGCCCAGACGGCCAAGAGCCGGCTCGCAGTGAATCCCGCTCTCTTCGAGTGCGAGCTGAAGCTCCATGGCGTGCCCCTTGCTCAGGCGAGTCCGGGCCACCGCCGTCAGCTCGGCCAATGGATCGGCACCGGCTTCGGGCGTGCTCCTCTCGACAGGGCGGGAAGCAGTCCAGCCTTCCGCCAGTCTCTTGAAGCCCGCCGCCCGCCAGGTATTCGTCAGATCTCGGCGGGTCATGAGTACGGAATCGTTCTCGGCGAGGCGCCCACGGAGCACCTCCACCACGTGATCAACCCGGACGTCGACAGACATGGCTCTCCCCATGAAGAATTTCCTCTGCGCCGTTCCGCAATTACAGGACACGGCCTGCAGGTCCGTCAACCGACTCGACGCAAAGCGCGAACCCGACCACATTCGAGCAGGTGGGAGCCCTCTCTGCCGACAGGCCCATGTCCGATTTAACTTCACCGGCGAAGACTGCAATTCGTTTCCGCAATTAGAGGAACGGCTCTTTCTTCGCCAACACTTCGGAGAGGATTTAATTCGGGCGCATGGCAGCGGTCGATCACCGCGCCTGCCTACTGCTGTCCCACGGCGAGGCAGTAAGAGACCTCACCGCACCGACGCGCCTTACCGTCCCTGCGGGGCGCCCGACGTGCCGGCTTCATGCTGCGACCGAGCCGTCTGGCACCCGGCTCCCGCGCTCCGGCGGCATACCCGCCCCAGCCTGGCACCCCCCAGCGCTGTCGCCACGGTGCACCCTTGAGCGCTCCGCAACAGCGATGAACGCCAGCTCGGAGAAGAAGAAGCCGCCCGAGCGATCCGCCGCTCCCACTGCGGCGTACCACTCTTCAATCTCCTCGGGGCTGACGGTGCCGCGGCCGTGCCTGGCCGCGGACAACAGCGCCTTCCGAATCTGCCCGAGCCGGTCCTTCGCGTGTCCCGTGAACGCGGTCGACCACACCAGCAGGGGCTCTACGTGGAGAAGGCTTAGCGGACTGCCGCCCACAAGCAGCCCGAGCTTGCGACCAATCCGGCCGTCCGCGTGGTCCATCCAGCTCTGCGCATCGTCGGCGAACGCGTGGCAGATCCGCCGGTCGAGATCGGCGTCCGCGCCGGCAATGACCATGGAGTCGAAGTCGACGTGCGCGATGATCGCCCGACCGCCCGGCCGCAGGACTCGTGCGACCTCCGCCAGCATCGCCTGCGGGTCCGGCAGGCACTCGATGGTGTTGTACGACAGGACGACGTCCACGCTGCCGTCGGTGCACGGCAGGGGGTCGCGAAGATCGGCAACGATCGTCGCCGTTGCCCCGGCGTGATCCTTCAGGGTAGCGCCCGCCTGGCGCAGGAACTCTGGGGACCGGTCGAGTCCAATGAGAGCAGCTTCCGGCGCTATTCGACTGACCGCTCGCAGCGTCGGCCCCGCACCGCACCCGAGGTCGACAACCTGGTCACCCGGCTGCGGGCGAGCCAGTTCCGCAATGCGCGCATGGATGGGTTCAGCACGGTCCGACACAGCACAGCCCTCTTCTGTGGTTCCGCGCCAGAGCCCGAGATGGCGGTACCGATGGTTCAGGTTTGCACTATATAGCATATTTCGGGGTGATTCATCCCGAGGGCGAAGACGCCGACCACGGTGGCGGCCTTTGCGGATTGCCAAGGGAATGCCCCTGGTCAGAGCCCTGGAGTGACCCTGACGGTCGCGTGGTGGTCGCGAGCCATCATCGGGAGACTGGAGACCGGACAAGCTCCGTTCCGGAGGCGATCAGCATGCGTTCCTCACCCGACCGCGGTCGCGTCTACCGGCGCTGCGGCTGCCGCGACGACCACCACCGCCAGCTCGGCACCCGCTGCCCGCACCTCGCCGCTGACCCTCGCCACGGCAGCTGGGCATTCGCTGTCGACGCTCCCTCTGCAGACGGCCGCCGCCGCACCATCCGCCGCTCCGGCTTCCCGGACGAACTCGACGCTCGCATCGCGCTGAGGCGCTTCAACGAGTCCCTGCCCCTCGGCGTCGTCACAGACCCAAGGCAGAGCACAGCCGACTACCTCACCAGCTGGCTCGCCGAGAAGGAGCTCCACCTCAAGCCCACCACGATCGCCCGCTACCGCGACTACATCACCCAGGACCTCATCCCCGCCCTCGGCGCCATCCCTCTCGACGACCTCACCCGCCAGCACCTGGCCGCATTCGTCACCGACCAGCTGCGCCGACACCGGGGCAGGGTCACCGTCCACCGGATCATGTCCACCCTCTCCAGCGCCCTCAGCGACGCCGTCACCGGCGAACGCCTCCCTCGCAACCTCGCGAAGCCCCCGCTCATCTCGCGCCCCGCCGCAGCCGAACGGCACCTGTGGACCGAGGAGCAGGCGGCTCGTTTCCTGCGCTTCACCCATCTCGTCGACCCGCTTTATGCCGACCTCGCTGAGCTGATGATCGGCACCGGCATGCGCAAGGGCGAGGTCCTGGCCCTGCGCTGGGACGACGTCCACCTGCCCGAGCGCACCCTGTTCATCCGCGCGACGCTCTCCGCGATCGACAACAACCAGCTCCTGCTCACCGCTCCGAAGACCAAGGGCAGTCGCGCTTGGGTTGCCCTGTCCGACCGTGTCGTCGATGCCCTCGACGAGCGAACAGGGTCACGCGCCTTCGGCCAGATCACCCCCGCCGGCGGCTACGTCTTCCACCGCCACGGCCGTCCGCTCCATCCCAAGACCGTCCTCGACCGTTTCCACCTGCTCTGCGACAAGGCCGGCGTCCCCCGCATCGCCCTGCACGACCTGCGCCACCTCGCTGCCAGCTTCGCCCTGGCCGCAGGCGTCCCGCTCCCAGTCGTCTCCAAGACCCTGCGCCACCGCACCCTGTCCACCACCGCGAACATCTACGCCGAGCTCACGCACCTCGCCGCCCGCGCGGCGGTCGACGCCATCTCCTGGACCCTCAACACCGCGGACCGCGCGGTTCGCGGCGAGCCCGCCTGCCGCGCCCGCCGCCCATGGCACCAGAACCCGCGCCCCCACCACCGCCTGGCCGCCCATCAGACGCCGCAAGAGACCGAACCGACCACCGCCTGGCCGATGTGGCCCGGCGACCACACTGCGACCACCAGCCGACAGAACATCAAAAAGGCCGCTCCCGCCAGAAGCGGAAACGGCCTACGACCTGCAGTTATGCAAGTCGGGACGACAGGATTTGAACCTGCGACCCCTTGACCCCCAGTCAAGTGCGCTACCAAGCTGCGCCACGTCCCGTGGTCTCGGCGCCCTGGGCAGGAGCCTGGGGGGCTCTGCTGTGGGCTTCTCGACCTCGTCTCCGGTTGTTGTCCCGGCGACGTGGAAAACAATACAGCACGTCGGGGGGTGCTCGCTGCCAGGTTGAGGGAGGGCGGATGGGTCAGGGGGTCGGGTGGCGGGCGTCGTAGGTGAGGAAGGCGGGGCGGCGGGCGGCGAGGAGGAGGACGGCGGCGACGCAGGCGAGGCCGCCGGTGATCACGGAGGTGGCGGGGTTGGTGAGGGCGGCGACGGTGCCGGACTCGAAGTCGCCGAGGCGGGGGCCGCCGGCCACGACCACGATGAAGATGCCCTGGAGGCGGCCGCGCATCTCGTCGGGGGCCGCGACCTGCATCATCGTGTTGCGGAAGATCATGCTGACGGTGTCGGCGCAGCCCGCGACCGCGAGCAGGACGAGGCCGGGCCAGAGGTCGTGGAGGGCGCCGAAGGCCGCGATGGCCAGGCCCCAGGCGGCGACGGCGGTGAGGATGGCGATGCCCTGGCGGTTCACCCGGCCGACCCAGCCGGAGAAGAGCGCGCCGACCAGGGCGCCGACGGCCGGGGCGGAGACCAGCAGGCCGACGGTGCCGGCGTCGCCGCCGTAGAAGGTGATCGCGATGGCGGGGAAGAGGGCGCGCGGCATGCCGAAGACCATCGCGGCCAGGTCGGCGAGGAAGCTGGTGCGCAGGTTGGGCTGATCGCGCAGGAAGCGGAGGCCGTCGAGGACGGAGGCGCGGCCCTTGCGCTCGCCGAGCGGACGCATGGCGGGCAGGCGCCACATCGCGTAGAGGGTGGCGGTGAAGGCGACGGTGTCGACCAGGTAGGCGGCCTGGGCGCCGTACGCGCCGATGAGGACGCCGCCGAGCATCGGGCCGAGGGTGAGGCCGAGGTTCATGCTGACGGTGTTCAGGGCGTTCGCCGCCGGGAGCTGGTGGCTGGGCACCAGGCGGGGGATCATCGCGGAGCGGGCGGGCGAGCTGAGCGCGAAGAAGCCGGCCTGGACGGCGACGGCGGCATACAGCACGGCGACCAGGCCGAGGCCGGCCAGCGCCTGCGCGGCGAGGACGGCGGAGACGGCCGCCAGGCCGCCCGAGCCGATCAGGCCCAGCCGCCGGCGGTCGACGGTGTCGGCGATCGCGCCGCCGTAGAGGCCGAAGGCGACCAGCGGGACGAGGGAGAAGATGCCGACCAGGCCGGTCGCGAAGGCGGAGCCGGTCAGGTCGTAGACCTGGACGGAGACGGCGACGGCCGTCATCTGCTGGCCTATGGAGGAGACGGCCTGCCCCGCCCAGAGCCGGCGGTAGTCGGGGTGGTCGCGCAGCGGGCTGAGGTCGGCGAACGCCCGCCGGTACCAGGGCGAGTCGGCGCCCGGCGCCGACGCCGACCCGTCCTCCGCCCCTGGTGGGGATTCGGGTTCGGATTCGGGTTCAGCCGAGGAAGGGGAGGGCGAGGGGGACGGGGTGGAATGCTGGTGGTCCGACATAGCCACCCATGCTCCGCCCCGCCCCCGGACGGGCCCGCACCGGGGCCCGCTACCGGCTCGGCATCTGCCGGCCGACTACCGGCTCAGCACCTGCCGCTCCCCCGCCTCCACCGCGAAGTCCAGCCGGTTGCCCGGCGGCGGGAACGGGCAGATGAAGTGGTCCGAGAAGGCGCACGGCGGCAGGTAGGCCCGGTTGAGGTCGAGAACGGTACGGCCCTCGGCGTCCGGCGCCGGCAGGGTGATGAAGCGGAAGCGGTAGGTGTCGATGCCGCTGGTGGCGTCCGCGATCACACCGCTGAGCCGGTTGCCGGACCGGCTGACGGTCAGCGTGCGGTGCTCGCCCGCCACGGTGAAGGCGATCTGCCCGGTGACGGCCAGCGGACGCTCCTTGCCGTCGGCGTTCGGGACCACGACCGACCGCGTGTCACCGTCCGCGAACGGGGTGAAGACGGCGGGCACGGCCCACTCGGGCGCGTACGGGTAGGCGGAGATGCCCGCGAAGGCCGTCCGGCGCGGCGCGGCCGGGTCGAAGGTCCGCAGGGCCAGTTCGCCCTCCCGCTCGATCGGGACGAGCAGCACCTCGCCCAGGGTGGCGGTGTCGGCGGCCGGGTCGCTGTCCGGGCGGAGCAGCGCCTCGCCGTCCAGCGGTGCGCCCGCGCCGTCGACCGTGATGCCGTCGGCCGCCGCCGCCCGGACCCGCACGCCCTCGGCGTCGGCCCACCAGTGCCCGGGCAGGCCGGGGATCCCGGCGGGCTCGGGCCCCAGCCAGTGCGTGCCGGTGAGTGCGAGCTGGCCGTGCGGCGCGCTCACCGACGCCGCCCGGCCGTCGCTCCAGTGCTTCCAGTCCTCCGCGGCCGTCTCCGTCATCGGTCCACCCTCCCGCTCGGTCCGTGGACGGCCCGCCGTTCGGGTCGCCCGTCTCGGTCTCCACAACGCTGTCCGCGCGGACGGATCATCCCCGCCGGCCCGGGGTCGCCGAAACCGCCACACCGCGGCAACGCGCCGAAACGGGCCGCAACACGGGGCGAGGCACCGGCCGAAACCGGCGCCTACCCGTCCTGGCGCTTCAGCGGCCGGAACAGCCCCTCCTGCACCACGGACACCACCAGCTGCCCGTTCCGGTCGTAGATCTGCCCGCGGGCCAGGCCGCGCGCGCCGTGCGCGATCGGGGACTCCTGCTGGTACAGCAGCCAGTCGTCCGTCCGGAACGGCTGGTGGAACCACATCGCGTGGTCGAGCGAGGCCATGTCGAAGTTGCGCCGGCCCCACAGCGGCTCGACCGGGGCGCGGACGGCGTCCAGCAGCGTCATGTCACTCGCGTAGGTGAGGGCGCAGACGTGGATCAGCGGATCGTCCGGCAGTCGGCCGTTGGTGCGCAGCCAGACGCCGCTGCGCGCCTCGACGCCCTCCAGCTCTTCGTCCGTCCAGCGCAGCCGCTCCACGTAGCGGATGTCGAAGGGCTGGCGGCGGCTGATGAACGGGGGCAGCTCGCCGAGCCGGGAGCCGACCTCGTCCAGGGCGCTGGGCAGGTCCTCGGGGGCGGCGACCGGCGGCATCGGGTACTGGTGCTCGATGCCGCCTTCCTCGGGCCGGTGGAAGTCCGCGGTGAGCGCGAAGATCGACCGGCCGCCCTGGATTCCGAGCACCCTGCGGGTGGTGAAGGAGCGGCCGTCGCGGATCCGGTCGACCTGGTAGACGATCGGCACGCCGGGCACCCCGGGGCGCAGGAAGTAGGCGTGCAGGGAGTGGACCGGGCGCTCGTCGTCCACCGTGCGCCCCGCCGCGACCAGCGCCTGCCCGGCGACCTGGCCGCCGAACGTCCGTTGCAGCGCCTCCTCGGGGCTGCGCCCCCGAAAGATATTGAGTTCGATCTGCTCCAGGTCGAGCAGATCGACGAGATCGTCGACGGGGGTACCCATGCTCACGCTTCCTCTCCGGACTCCGAACGAATTCTCCAGCTCACTCGAATCTTCTGGCGACCTGGGTCATTCCCTTGCGGCGGGTCGGAACCCCCAGTTCACTCGAACGAGGAGACGAACCCGTCGGCGGGAGCCCCTTCGGCTACGTCCCCAGCCTCGTTTCCCGCACCGTGACGTTGAGCCGCCCGACCAGCCCCAGCGCCGGATCGGCCGTCCCCGGCAGCGTCCGCACCACCCCGTGGTACGCGAACCGGGACGGACCGCCGAACACCAGCAGGTCACCACTGCGCAGCTCGAAGTCGGTCCACGGCCGGGTCCTGGTCTCGGTGTTCCCGAGCCGGAACACACAGGTGTCGCCCAGCGAGAGCGAGACCACCGGCGCGTCCGCCCGCTCGTCGCGGTCCTGGTGCAGGCCCATCTTCGCGCCGTGCGCGTAGTGATTGACGATCGCGGTGTCCGGTTCGTACGACGCCGCGCCCGCGATCCCGCCCAGCGCGGGCCCGTAGGCCTCGGCGACGGCCCGGCGGGCCAGCTCCCGGAGCAGCGGCGGGAACGGCTTGACCGGCGCGCCGTCCTCGGCGACCCGCCGGTACCCGTACGGGTACCAGTACAGGCCGAGGCTGACCATGCGTACGGACATCATTCCGCCGGTGGGCATCCGCACGGCGTGCAGACCGGCCGGCGGGCGGGCCCACTCCCGGCAGGCCCCGACCAGGCGGCGCTGCGCGTCGAGGTCCAGCCAGCCGGGGAGCAGGACGGCGCCGGGGGCCGGCTCGGAGCGCCGACGCGCGCCCGAGGACTCGCCCGGATCGTCGAACAGCTCGCCCTGGATCACCCCGCCATCCTCCCGCACCGCGCCCTCCCCGGCCCAGCCCGGCGCCACCACCGGGGCAACCCCACGAAGCCGAAGCGGCCGCTCCCCCGCCGGGCGGAGTGATCCGCGCGGCGGGAGAGCGGCCGTGAAAGCCGGGCCCGGGGCTCCGAGCTCAAGGCTCAGGGCTCAGGGCTCAGGGCTCAGGGCTCAGGGGACCTCAGATGCTGAGGGTCTGGCCCGGGAAGATCAGGTCCGGGTTGCCACCGATGACCTTGGCGTTGTTCTGGTACAGGTCGTGCCAGTCCAGGCCCTGCGCGGCGGCGATGGAGCTCAGGGTGTCACCGGCCTTGACGGTGTAGTCGCCCTTGGCGGCCGGCTTGGCGGCGTTCGAGCCCTTCCAGGACTTGGCACCCTGGTCGGCCTTCGGCGCGGACTTCCGGACCTCGGCCTTCGGCGCGGCGTCGACCTTCGGCGCGGCGTCGTTCTTCGGCGCGGCCTGGGCCTTGGGGGCGGCCTTCGGGGCCTCGGCCGGCTTGGCGGCGGGCTTCGGGGCCGGAGCCGGCTTGGCGGCGGTGGAGGTGGAGCCCGCCGAGGTGTCGACGGCGGCGGGGGTGCCGCCCTTGGTCAGGCCGGCCTTGACGGAGCAGACGGGCCAGGCGCCGGGGCCCTGCGAGGCGAGGACCTTCTCGGCGACGGCGATCTGCTGCGCCTTGGTGGCCTGGTTGGCCTGCGGGGCGTAGGCGGTGCCACCGAAGGCGGCCCAGGTGCTGGAGGTGAACTGGAGGCCGCCGTAGAAACCGTTGCCGGTGTTGATGCTCCAGTTGCCGCCGCTCTCGCACTGGGCGACGGCGTCCCAGGTGGCGACGGAAGCGGCGGAGGCGGAGGTGGCCGTGACGAGGCCGGCCACCGGCAGGGCCGCGACAGCGGCGCCCGCCACGACAGCCATCCGAACGCGGTTGCGCTTGGTGGCGGCGGAGGTGGTGGCAGCGGCGGTCTCGTGACGGAAGGTCATGGGGTTCCTCTCGACAGCCCCGGGCGGGCATGCGGAACCAGGCCCTGGGAAGGGCCGCGATCGCTTGCCGCGTCCGTCGGACGGCCGTGCACGTGTCGGACGTGCCGCTGCCGCCCCGGCCACCCAGCCACTCACCGACGACCTGTTCGAGCGGTCGTGTCGGCGGGCACCTGCCGCGCCCGGCGGGCCGGGGGGCTGTGCGTCGGGGGTGAACCCGGGTGGCGCTCGTTGCGCCGCCCAAGAAGCTACGAGTCGTTCGTCGGGGAAACCAAAACTCCGGAGGTCTTCCCAGCTCAGCCAAGGGTTACCGGCGGTAAGACCCGCAGAATCATGCCCGAATTGTCCGCTTTAGCCGTCGATTCCTAGATCAAACATCGCGGCGGCGTGACTCACCTCACCGTCGCGTTCCGGCAGTCCCGGCACCGACATCGACAGATTGCGACCACGAGAACACGCCTCGCGGTCGGATCCGGAGCAATTCCCGTCAGCCTCGATGGGCACCCGTGACGCCTGACACAAGGACCCGTTGGGCATGTCGACCTCTCCGTGTCCGCCCCCGAACCCCCATCCACACCCATCCGAGGAGACCCTGTGCCGCGCATGCTCGACGTCAGCGACGAGGTCCGGTCCGAGATCGGCGACGACGAGGCCGACCGCCTGCTAGTCGGCGACCGCGCCCCCGACAGCTACGAATGCACCTCCTGCCGGACGCCCGGCGACACCCATGTGGAGCCCACCAGCACCGTGCTGTTCGTCGGCGACGAGACCGCCGTCCTCGCCTTCGCCCACGCCCGCTGCATCCCCTCCCAGGTCGTCGCGGTCTCCGAGGAGCAGCTGGCCGGCGCCGTCCGCAGCATCAGCCAGTCGCACACCGGCGGCCCGGACCTGGCCGCCCCCGCCCTCGCGCAGCCCGGTCCGGCGCCGTCTCCGGCCGCCCCCGCCGGGCCCGACCCGAGCCGGCCGACCGCGCCCGGCCAGGCCGCCATCCTCGGCATCACCTGCGGGCTGGTCCTGCACGGCAAGGTCGGGCACGCCTCGCTGGTGGTCGAGCCGACCGGGCCGGTCGGCCGCCCCGGCAGCACCTCGGGCGAGGACGAGTTCCTCGACCTGCTCCAGGACGCCGGCTTCCAGCCCGTCACCGACCTGGACGAGACGCCGGAGCAGCTGCCCGGCTGGTCGGTCCTGGTCGCAATGGGCAAGCTGCACGCGGTCCTCCAACCCGCCGCGGCCGGTGGCAGCACCGGCTGGTGGCAGGCGCACCAACCGCTCCAGGTCACCGACGCCTGGCGGATGGCCGCGAACCAGCTCTCCGAGGTGACCATGTACGCCGTACCGGCCGGCATGGTCGGCCGTCAGCCCCGCGAGGACCTGCTGCGCCAGGCGCTGGAGCGGGCGGTGGCGCTCGGTCAGGTGGTCGCCGCCTCCCTCCCGCTCGCCGGGACCTGATCCGCCCGGTGCCCCGCCCGCCGGAAGGCGGCCTCCTTCCCCGAGGCCGCCTTTCGGCGGGCGGGCGCGCACCGGCCGCGCGCCTGCCCGGCTCGCCCGCGCCCCCGGACGGGGCGCACTGCTCGCACCGCGCCCCGGCGCGTCCACACCACGCCCGGCGCGCCCTCCCCGTCCCGCTCCGGCGCGACGGCGCCCCCGCGCCCCGTACCTCCACGCCCCGCATCCCCCGTCCCTCTCGCTCGTTGGCCCCTACGTGTACAGCTACGACGTCTCCGCGTCCCCCGGCCGGTCCACCACCGCCTCCCGCTCGATCCCGGGCATGCGCCCCTCGTACGACGCCGAGCACCCGCACTCCACCACGCCGATCTACGACGAGCTGTACTCCGAGTACCGGCGCCTCTTCCGGGCCCTGCCCGGCGACCGGTCGGGCGAGGAGGACCTGAAGTTCACCGGCTTCGCGGTCCGCGACGGCTACCCGGTGCTCGGCGAACAGCGCCCGTACCCGCCCCAGCAGCAGGCCTTCCACACCCTCGCGGGCCAGGCGCCGGGGCTCCCCCAGTTCGTGCCGGGCCATCAGCACCACGGCTCCGGGCCCACGGGCGGCCAGCCGCACGGCCAGGCCTCCGGCCACGTCGGCGGTCATACCGGCGGCCACGCCGGCAGCCACGCGAGCGGTCCCCCGGGCACCCATGCGAGCGGCCACCCGGGCAGCCACCCGAGCGGTCACACCGGCATCCACACCAACGCCCATCCGAGCAGCCACACCAGTACCCCCGGCAGCCACACCCCCGGCCATCGCCACGGCCACCCCGAGCCCGCCGCCCCCGCGCCCGTTCCGGCTCCCGTCCCCATCTCCGCCCCCGCCCTCGCCCTCACCGGCGAGAACCCCGGCCGCGCCACCAGAGCCCCCGCCCCGGAGCAATCCGTCGCCCCCGTCGCCCAGTTCACCAACGGTCAGGGCTGGGTCGCGGCCGGCTACCTGGGCGCGCCCCCGCACCCGATGTCGGTGCCCGCGCCCGCCCCGCCGGCGCCGCCCGCCCCCGCCCCGGTGATGGGCACGGTCACCACCGGCCTCACCACCACCCCGTCCACCCGCGGCCGCCACCGCCAGATGCTCTCCCTGCCCCCGGGCCCCAGCGGCGACCACCACTGACAGCCGGGCCGATGAGCGCCGACCGGCACCCGGCGGGGCCCGGAAACGCCAAAGGGCCCCGCCACCACCGTGGCGAGGCCCTCCGGCCGTCAGTGGGCGGACCGGCCGGTCAGGCGACCGGCCACTCCTCACCCACTGCTACTACTTCTTCTTGCGCTTCTCCCGGACCCGCACCGAGATCGAGATCGGCGTCCCCACGAACCCGAACTCCTCGCGCAGCCGACGCTCGATGAAGCGCCGGTAACCGGCCTCCAGGAAGCCGGAGGCGAACAGCACGAAGCGCGGCGGACGGATGCCCGCCTGGGTGCCGAACAGGATGCGCGGCTGCTTGCCGCCCCGGATCGGGTGCGGGTGGGCGGCGACCAGCTCGCCGAGGAAGGCGTTCAGGCGCGCGGTCGGGATGCGGGTCTCCCAGCCCTCCAGCGCGGTCTCGATCGCCGGGACGAGCTTCTCCATGTGCCGGCCGGTCTTGGCCGAGACGTTGACGCGCGGGGCCCACTGCACCTGGACGAGGTCGCGCTCGATCTCGCGCTCCAGGTAGTAGCGGCGCTCCTCGTCCAGCTGGTCCCACTTGTTGTAGGCGACGACGACGGCGCGCCCTGCCTCGACGGCCATCGAGATGATCCGGGTGTCCTGCTCGGCGAGGGTCTCGCTGGCGTCGATCAGGACGACCGCGACCTCGGCCTTCTCCAGCGCGGAGGAGGTGCGCAGCGAGGCGTAGAAGTCGGCGCCGGCGGTCAGGTGGACCCGGCGGCGGATACCGGCGGTGTCGACGAACTTCCAGGTCTTGCCGCCGAGGTCGATCATCTCGTCGACCGGGTCGCGGGTGGTGCCGGCCAGCTCGTTGACGACGACGCGCTCCTCGCCGGCGACCTTGTTCAGCAGGCTGGACTTGCCGACGTTGGGCCGGCCGATCAGCGCGATGCGGCGCGGGCCGCCGGGGGCGGCGTCGCCGAAGGTCTGCGGCGGGGCCTCGGGCAGCGCGGCCATGACGGCGTCCAGCAGGTCGCCCGAGCCGCGGCCGTGCAGCGCGGAGACCGGGAACGGCTCGCCGAGGCCCAGCGACCAGAGGTAGGCGGCCTCGGCCTCGGTGGACGGGCCGTCGACCTTGTTGGCGCACAGAACGGTCGGCTTGCCCGCCCGGCGGATGATCTTGATCAGGGCTTCGTCGGTGTCGGTGGCGCCGACGGTGGCGTCCACCACGAACAGCACCGCGTCGGCCTGCTCGATGCCCAGCTCGGCCTGCGCGGCCACCATGGCGTCGATGCCGAGGACGTCGATCTCCCAGCCGCCGGTGTCGACCACCTTGAAGCGGCGGCCGTTCCAGCTGGCCTCGTAGGTGACCCGGTCGCGGGTGACGCCCGGCTTGTCCTCGACGACGGCCTCGCGGCGGCCGATGATGCGGTTCACCAGGGTCGACTTGCCGACGTTCGGGCGGCCCACCACGGCCAGCACCGGCAGTCGGACGAGCTCGGCACCGTCCACGGCGTCGAAGCCGTCGAGGTCGAAGCCCTCTTCGGCGGCGAGCGCCATGAACTCGGCGTAGTCGGCGGCGTCCAGCTCACCGGGGCCGGTGGCGGAGTGCTCTGCGGTCATGTTCGTCTGTTCCGTTTCCCGGCCCGGCCCTTCCCAGGGGCGTGCCGTGCGTACCTGCCCCGCTCGGGGCAGCGCGATGGTTGTCTCCGCGGCGCCTCGACGGCCCGCGGTGTCATTCGATGGTCGGCTTGCTCGCTGATCGGCTCACCGCACGATCGGCACGTACGACCGGCTCGCCACCGGTCCGACCGGCGACAGGGCCGGACCGTTGACAGGGTCAGACCGAGGACAGCCCGGCCCGCTCCTCCACCAGCCCGGCGATCCGGTCGATCACCTGCTCCAGGGTGAGGTCGCTGGTGTCCACCAGGACGGCGTCCGCGGCCTGGGCCAGCGGGGCCGTCTCCCGGGAGGAGTCGGCGGCGTCCCGGCGGGCGAGGTCGGCGGCCATCGCGGTGATGGTCGCCTCGTCGACGCCCTTGGCGCGCAGCTCGGCCGCCCTGCGCGCGGCCCGGGCCTCCTCGGAGGCGGTCAGGAAGACCTTGACGGTGGCGTCCGGGAACACCACGGTCCCCATGTCCCGGCCCTCGGCGACGATGCCGCGCTCGGCGACCTCGGCGCAGCCGCGCTGGAGCTCGACCAGCCGGGACCGTACGGCCGGCACCGCGGCGACGGCGCTGACCTGGGCGGTCACCTCGGGGCCGCGAATCGGGCCGGACACGTCCTGGCCGTCCACCGTGATGGTGGGGCCGTCGGCGTCGGTGCCCGAGACGATCACCGGCTTGCCGCACGCGACGGCCACCGCCTCCGGGTCGTCGACGTCGACCTCGTTGGCCAGCATCCACCAGGTCATCGCCCGGTACATGGCGCCGGTGTCCAGGAAGCTCAGGCCCAGCCGGGCGGCGACCGCCCGCGAGACGGTCGACTTGCCGGAGCCGGAAGGTCCGTCGATGGCGACGACGACCGGGGCGTGCGCTCGGTCGGCAGTGTCCACGGGGCGAACCTCTCTCTGAGCATGGGATCCGGAGCCTGGGCAGGCGGACGGCCGGGGATTGTCTCCCTCAAGGTTAATGGACCGCCGCCGTGACACGCTCCGCCACCCGTCCGGCCCAGCCGATGGCCCCGAACAGCCGCTCCCGAACAGCCGCTCCCGGCCGGTCGGCCCGGCCGGTCGGCCCGGCCGGTCGATCCTCTCAGTCCCGGACGTTCCAGCCGCTCGCCCGCAGCGCCTTGATCAGCCGCTTCACCGCCACCGGCGCCACCGACAGCTGGACGAAGCCGACCTGCTGCCCGGTCGAGTGCTCGATGACGACGTCCTCGATGTTGACCCCGGCCTCGCCGACCTCCCCGAACAGCCGGCCCAGCTCACCCGGCTGGTCGCCCAGCACGACCGCCACGGTCTCGTAGCGGGTGGGCGGCGCGCCGTGCTTGCCGGGGATGCGGGCCTGACCGGTGTTGCCGCGCCGCATGACCGCCTCGATCCCGGCCGCGCCCGCCTCGCGCTCTCCCTCCTCGACGGCGTCCATGGCACGCAGCGCGGTGACGGTGTCGCCGAGGTCCCGGGCGACCGCCTCCAGCACGTCGGCGACCGCGCCGGCGTTGGCGGAGAGGATGTCGACCCACATGCCCGGGTTGGAGGCGGCGATCCTGGTGACATCGCGCACACCCTGGCCGGAGAGCCTTATGGCGGTCTCGTCGGCGTTCTCCAGCCGGGCCGCGACCAGCGAGGACACCAGCTGCGGGGCGTGCGAGACCAGGGCGACGGCCCGGTCGTGCTCGGCGGCGTCCATCACGATCGGCACCGCGCCGCAGAGCGCGACCAGCTCCAGCGCGACGTTGAGCGTGTCGGTGTCGGTGTCGGCGGTCGGGGTGAGCACCCAGGGGCGGCCCTCGAAGAGGTCGGCGCGGGCGGCCAGCGGGCCGGAGCGCTCCCGCCCGGCCATCGGGTGACTACCGATGTAGTGGACGGTGTCGCAGCCCAGCGCGGCGATGTCGCTGCCCGGGCCGGCCTTCACGCTGGCGACGTCGGTGTACCGGTGCGCCAGGTTGCGGCGCTGGCAGTCGGCCAGCACCGTGCCGACCAGCGCGGGCGGGACGGCGATGATCGCCAGGTCCACCGGGCCGTCGGCCGGCTCGGTGACGCCCGCGCCGAGCGACTCGGCGGTGCGGGCCGCGTCCGGGTCGGCGTCCTCCAGATGGACGGTCAGCCCGCGGGCGGTCAGCGCGAGCGCGGCGGAGGTGCCGATCAGTCCGGTGCCGACGACGACGGCAGTGCGCATGGCGGGTCGCTCTCCTCATCACGATTCTCGACAGGTGCCGGAACCGTCCGGGAGCACCCGCGCCCCATCCTCCCTCATCCGCCCCGCCGAAGCCCCCACCGCCCGGCACCTGGGACGACGGCGTCCGGCCGCGCCTGGCACCGGCAACCGCGCCGGGCCCGGCGCCGTCCCACACGGTGCACGCGCCGCACCCGGAAATCCGGCGACGCCCGCCCCGGAGCGGGGCAGACTGGCCGCCCGGGATCGGGGAAGGCGCGGGCACGGCAGCACCACGCACCACACGACCGGCGTCAGGCGGCGGGCGACACGCGAACGAAGGGGTTGCGCATGGACGATCAGCACAGCGACCGGAGCGGGCGGTCCGAACCGCTCGCCGTACCGGCCCACCCGTCGGTCCTGGACTCCGTCGTGGTGTACGCCGAGGGCGCGGTGTGCCGGCGGCGGGCCACCGTCCCGCTCCCGCCCGACGGACGGCTGCGGCTGACCGGCCTGCCCTCCTCCCTGGACGGCCGCTCGCTGCGCGCCCGGGTGCTCGCCGGGCCGACCGGCACCGCCGTCACCGAGGCCCGGCTGGAACTGCTCGCCGAACTGCGCGAACCGGACCGGCTCCCGGAGCTGAGCCGGGCGCTGGACGAGGCCTCCGAGCACCGGGGCTCCCTCGCCGAGCGCCGTCGACTGGTCCTGGCCGCGATCGCCGAGACCTCCGCGCTGCGCGCCGTCCCGCCGCAGCGCCGCCACGACGAGCCGCTGCGCCGCACGCCCGCCGACGCCTGGCTGGAGCTCGCCGACTTCGTCGACCAGCGGCTGGCCCGGCTCCAGGAGCGCGCGGAGGAACTCACCCGGCAGCTGGAGCTGGCCGACCACGAGCGCGACCTGGCCGCCGACCGGCTGCAACGCGAGTCCACCGCCGGCCTGGCCGAGCCGGTCGGGACCACCACCACCGCCCTGCTGACCCTCACCACCGGGAACGCCACCGAGAGCGCCGCCCCGGGCACCGTCGACCTGGAACTGGAGTACGGCGTCCCCGCCGCCCGCTGGGTGCCCGCCTACCGCCTGTCCTACCGGACCGGCTCCGACACCGCCCACCTGGTCCTGCGCGCCACCGTCGCCCAGCGCACCGGCGAGGACTGGACGGGCGTACGCCTCGCCCTGTCCACCGCCGACCTCGACCGCCGCACCGACCTGCCCCGGCTCGCCTCGCTGCGGATCGGCCGCAGCCAGCCCGCCCCGGCGCCCTCCGGCTGGCGCGAGCCCCCGGCCGGCCTGGCCGACCTCTTCACCGGCTACGACGCGGCCGGCGCCGACCGCCCCGCGCCCCGCCGCACCGCCCCGGTCCCGGTGTCGGCCGGTGTCCCGTCAGGAGCCGCCGCACCGCGAGCCGCCCACTTCGGCGGGCCGGCCGGCCCCCGCGCCGAGCTCTTCGCGGCGGCCGAGGCGAGCACCCCCCACGGCGGCGGCCTGCTGAGCGCCGACGAGCCGATGCCCCCGGCCCCGGGCGGCCCAGCCGCCCCCGGCGGCTTCGCCGGCTACGGCGCCCCCGCGCCGACCCCGGTCCCCGTCGCCGCCGTCGCCCCCGCCACACCGATGCCGAAGGCCCCGGGCGGCCTCCCGCCGAGGGAAGCCCGCCGCCGCACCGCCCCGCCCCCGCCGACCGGCTTCGTCCCGGACGCCGCCCTGCTCGACTACCCCGACCTCGTCCTGGCCGGCCCCGAGGCACCCGCCGCCCGGCGCGGCACCCTGCACCCCCGCCCCGAACGGACCGAGCGCGAGGAACTCTCCTGGGCCCTGCCCGGCGGCGACGGCGGAGCGCGGGTGCGCAATCTCGCCCTGCCCCGCCACGCCGTCCCGCCCCGCGTCTCGGCTGGCTCCTTCGACCACCGCTTCGACGCGGCCGCCCCCGCCGACATCCCCTCCGACGGCACCTGGCACACCGTCACCGTCGCCGAGATCCCACTCGCCGTCCGCCCCGAGTACGTCACCGTCCCCGCCGTCGAGGAGAAGGTGTACGCGACCCTGGTGCTCGCCAACCGCGGCGACCAGGCCGTCCTGGCAGGACCGGTCGAGGTCACCGTGGACGACGATTTCCTGCTCACCGCCGCCCTGCCCACCCTGGCGCCCGGCGGCACCCGGCGCCTGGGCATCGGCGTCGCCGAGAGCATCGAGGTGGCGCGCCGCACCGAGCTGCGCGAGTCGACCAGCGGCATGCTGAAGGGCAACACCACCGCGCTCGACCACCGGGTGCACGTCCGGCTGGCGAACCGGCTCGCACGCGCCGTCACGGTGGAGGTCCGCGAGCGGGTGCCGGTCACCTCCGACGCCGAGATCCGGATCGAGGAGCGGGCCGACTGGCACACCCCGGCCGCCGCCACCCCGGACTGCCCGCCCAGCACCCGGCTCTGGCGGGTCGACCTGCCGCCGGGCGGCCGCGTCGAACTGGACGGCGGCTACCTGATCAAGATCCCGGCCGGAAAGGCCATCGTCGGCGGAAACCGGAGGAACTGAGCGATGACCGTCGAGACCCTTCCCCTCCCCGTCACCGCCGTGACCTGTCTGGAGGACCGCAGCCAGGTCGAGCGCACCACCACGGTCGTGCTCGCCGCGGGCGTCCGGCGGCTGCGTCTGGGCCCGCTCACCGCCCTCGCCGTCGACCGCACCCTGCGCGCCGAGTCCGCCACCGACGGCGTCCGCGTCCTGGACGCCCGGCTGGTGCGCGCCTGGACCCCACGCGCCCCGCTGCCGCCCGACCCCCAGGACTCCGAACTGCGCCACCGGCTGCACCGGCTGAAGGCCGAGACCCGCCTGGCCGAGCAGACCCGCGCCCGCCTGGAGGCCCGGCTCGCCCTGCTCGCCCAGCTCTCCGCCGACCTGCTGCGCGAGATCGGCGAGGGCGCCGGCCTCGGCGAGCTCGAACCCAACCGCTGGGCCCGCGAGCTCGGCCGGGTGGACGCCGAGCGCGAGCGCTACGGCGAGGAGCTGCGCGCCACCCACTCCCGGCTGCGCCGCCTGGAGCAGGAGCACTCGCAGGCCCTGACCGCCCTGGACGAAGCCGAGGACGACCCGGCGGAGCTGACCGCCCACCTGGAGCTCACCGTCGAGGCGGCGCAGGACGGCCCGGCCGAGCTGACCGTCTCCCACCTGGTGCCCTGCGCCCTGTGGCGGCCCTCCTACCGGGCGACCTTGGACGGCGACGGCCTGCGCCTGGAGTCGGAGGCGGTGGTCTGGCAGCGCACCGGCGAGGACTGGACGAACGTCCGGCTCACCTTCTCCACCGCCCGCTCCGCCCTCGCCACCGACCCGCCCGCGGTCGCCGAGGACGTCCTGGTGCTGCGCGAGCGCACCGACGAGGAGCGCCGCACGGTCGAGGTCGAGCTGCGCGAGGAGGCGGTCGCCACCCTCGGCCCGGCCTCCCGGCTGCCGGGTGTGGACGACGGTGGCGAGGTCCGGGTGCTGCCCGCCCCCGCTCCCGCGACCGTTCCCGGCGACGGCCGCGCCCACCGGGTGCCGCTCGGCGCCTTCACCGGCCCGGCGAGCAGCGAGTACGCCTGCGCCCCGGAGCTGTCCCCGCTGGTCACCCAGGTGGTCCGGTTCCGCAACGCGGCCGGGCACCCGCTGCTGGCCGGCCCGGTCGAGCTGGTCCGCGGCAGCGGCTTCTCCGGCCGCGGCGAGCTGCGCTTCACTGCCGCCGGCGCCGACGCCGAGCTGTCCTTCGGCAGCTCGGACGGCTACCGGGTGGTCCGCGAGGCGCAGGAGCGCCAGGCCACCGCCGGCCTCACCGGCCGCCAGACCACCAGCCGTACGGTCCGGCTGCACCTGTCCCGCTTCTCCGGCCCGGACGAACACGACGAGCGGATCGTCACGGTGCGCGAGCGGGTGCCGGTCTCCGAGGTGTCCGCGGTCGAGGTGCGGCTGCGCAAGGAGGAGTGCTCGCCGGCCCCGGACGCCTTCGACGCCGAGGGCATCGTCCGCTGGGACGTCCCGCTCGCCCCGGGCGCCCGGCGCACCCTCACCCTGGTGTACGAGGTGTCCGCCTCCGCCAAGGTGGCCGGGCTCTGACCCGGGGACGCCGGGCTCCGGCCCGAGCGGCCGGGCTGCGGCCGCCCCGCGCGGCACGGCGGCGGACACCGCCGTGCCGATGACGACCGCTCAGGACCAAACCGGAGACAACGGGTAGAAAAGGAAGCATGATCCTCCATCTCGCCCCCTTGGACGACTGGCTGGCCGACCCTGGCCGCCCGTACGCCACCGCCTCGCTGCTGACCGACGGGTTCATCCACTGCTCGGCGGACGAGCAGACGGCGCTCGCGGTGGCCAACGCCTTCTTCGCCGACACCCCCGACCCGCTGATGGTGCTGCTGATCGAGGAGTCACTGGTGGAGCCGATGATCAAGTGGGAGGCCGCGCACGGCGCCCCGCCGCCCGGGGCCACCCCCGGCGTGCTGTTCCCGCACATCTACGGGCGGCTGAACCGCACCGCCGTGGTCGGCCTGGAGAAGGTCGAGCGCGGCCCGGACGGCCGCTGGGCCTCGCTCAGCCCCTGGAGCTGACGGGGCGGCCACAGCCACCCCCGCTACAGCCACCCCCGCTCCCGGGCCGCCATCCCGGCCTGGAAGCGGGTGGTGGCGCCCAGCGCGCGCATCAGGCTCTGGAGCCGGCGCTGGGTGGTGCGGGCGCTCCAGCCGAGCGAACGGGCGATCGACTCGTCGGTGAGCCCGGCCGCCAGCAGGCCGAGCAGCTTGCGATGGTCCGCCTCCGGCTCCGACGCGGCGTCCTGCGCGCCGTCCTCCGCCTGCAACCGGACCGCCCGCTCCCACTCCGCCTCGAACAGGGTGTCCAGCGCCTGGAGCAGCGCCGAGGGGTGGATCACGTACGCGGCGTCCAGCACGCTGTCGCCGACGCTGATCGGGATGATCGCCATCCGGTCGTCCGAGATGATCATCTTCATCGGCAGCGCCGGTCGCACCCGCGCCTCCTCGCCGTCCGCGACCCCGGCCAGGATGTTCTTCTCCAGCCGCCCCGGCCAGGCCACCGCCTCCCGGTCGTAGATCGTCCGGAACTTGACGCCCTCGCGCAGCCGCCGCCGCTGCAGGGGCATCGGCGCCACCGGGTCCTGGATGTACGGCGGGCGGTCGAAGCCGCGCACCTGGTGCCGGCTGGTCTCGGTGATGTGCTCCAGCCGCTGGGCGATCGCCTCGCCGCCGGTCAGCACCTCCACCGAATGCGCCGGGTCGGTGTACCGCGAGGCCTCCCGGAAGGCGTCCATCAGCCGGTGCATCTCGGCCCGGGCGTAGCGCAGCTCGGACTCCCGGTGGCCGATCAGGGTCCCGATCGCGACGTCCGGGGGGACGGGCAGGTAGCGGTGCCGGTCCACCGGCGCCCGGGTGGCCATGCCCTGCTGCGCCAACCGGTCCAGGGCGCGCACGCTCTGCTGGAACGTCAGCCCGCAGCTCTCGGCCAGCTCCTCCGCCGTGGACTGCGGGTTGGCCACCAGCGCCGCGTAGACCCGCCCGTCCGGTTCGGCCAGTCCCAGCGCGCCGAGGGCCCGTCCGCCGGCTCGCCCCAGTGCTGCATCGGACACGACGCCCTCTCCCCCCGCTAGCCCGTTTCCCCTGTCGGCCCGGCTCCGCCCCGCTCCGTACGGCCGCGCTGGCGCGGTCCCGCCACCCGGCGGGGCGGTCGCCCGGTGGCCATCCTCGGCCACGGGTCATGGCACTGACAAGGCCATGACCAGCGGTTGCGTCCCGGCTCACACGCCCTGTCCGAAACGTGGACACCCCCCGCCCCGGGAACGCCGGAGCCCCCGGCCGCAGCTCGTGCGACCGGGGGCTCCAAGGATGCGGACGGGCCTACAGCCCGACCTCGCGCATCAGCTGGCCGACCTCCGGGTTGGTCAGGCGGCGCAGCCAGCCCGACTTCTGGTCCCCCAGGGCGATCGGGCCGAAGTGGGTGCGCACCAGCTTCTCGACCGGGAAGCCGGCCTCGGCCAGCATCCGGCGGACGATGTGCTTGCGGCCCTCGTGCAGGGTCACCTCGACCAGGTAGTTCTTGCCGACGTTGGAGATCACCTTGAAGCTGTCGGCGCGGGCGTAGCCGTCCTCCAGCTCGACGCCCTGGGCCAGCTTCTTGCCCAGGTCGCGCGGGATCGGGCCCTGGATCGCGGCCAGGTAGGTCTTGGTCACGCCGTAGCGCGGGTGGGTCAGCCGGTGGGCCAGCTCGCCGTGGTTGGTGAGCAGGATGATGCCCTCGGTCTCGGTGTCCAGGCGCCCGACGTGGAACAGCCGGGTCTCCCGGTTGGTCACGTAGTCGCCCAGGCACTGGCGGCCGTCCGGGTCCTCCATGGTGGAGACCACGCCGGCCGGCTTGTTCAGCGCGAAGAACAGGTAGGACTGGGTGGCGACGGTCAGGCCGTCCACCTTGATCTCGTCGTTCTGCGGGTCGACCCGCTTGCCCTGCTCGGTCACGCGCTTGCCGTTGACCTCGACCCGGCCCTGCTCGATCAGCTCCTCGCAGGCGCGACGGCTGCCGACGCCGGCCCGGGCCAGCACCTTCTGGAGGCGCTCGCCCTCGGGCTCGCCGAAGGTCTTGGGCAGCTTGACGGCCGGCTTGTCGTGCCGGGCGAGGACGGCGTCCTCGATCTTGGCCTGGAGCTCGCGGGAGCGCTGCGGCTGGCGGCGCGGGTCGCCCGGGGCGCCCTGGCCCTCGCGGCGCGGGCGCGGGGCCGGGCCGGGGCGACGGCCGGAGTAGCCGCCGCGGGCCGGGGTGGCGTTGGGGCCGCCGCCGTACTCGGGGCGGTCGTACTTGCGCTCCTCGGGCCGCAGCGGGCGGTCCGGGTAGCGGCGGTCGTCGCGCCGGTCGTCCCGGCGGCCCTCGCGCCGGTCGTCACGGCCGTACGAGCCGCCGCGCGAGCCGGAACCCGAGCCCGAGCCCGAGCCGCCCCGGCCGCCGCCGTAGGAGCCGCCGCCACCGCCACCGCCGTACGAACCACCGCGCGAGCCCGAGCCCGAGCCGCCGCGGCCGCCACCGTAGGAGCCGCTGCCGCCGCCGTAGGAGCCGCCGCCCCGGCCCCCGCCCTGTCCGCCGCGACCGCTACCGCCGCCGCTGCTGTTCCTGCCGTTGCCACTGCTACGCATCAAAGTGTCCGTACGTCGTTCCGTCTGGGATGTGCGGTCGTTTCGGCCGACCTCACCGCCCCCTACCGATCGGGCCCGGCCCGACCGGCCTCGCCACTGCCGTCCGCGGCCTGCGCGGCAGCGGCGGCGACCGCCTCCGCGATCATCGTGCCCTCCAGGGACTCCGCTTCCACGTCGTCGACCTCGGGCAGGAAGGGAGCGAGCTCCGGCAGCTCATCCAGGCCGCGGAGCCCCATCCGTTCCAGGAAGTAGTTCGTCGTCCGATACAGGATCGCACCTGTTTCGGGCTCGGATCCGGCCTCTTCCACCAGTCCTCGCTGTACCAGGGTACGCATCACGCCGTCACAGTTCACACCGCGGACGGCGGAAACCCGAGATCTGGACACCGGCTGCCGGTAGGCGACCACCGCCAGAGTCTCCAGCGCGGCCTGGGTGAGCCGGGCCTGGCGGCCGTCCAGGAGGAAGCGGTCGACCGCCTCGGAGCAGGCGTCCCGGCTGTAGAACCGCCAGCCGCCCGCGACCTGCCGCAGGTCGAAACCGCGGCCCTGGGCCGTGTACTCGGCGGCGAGCTCGCGCAGCGCGGCCGCCACCTCGGCCCGGGGCCGCTCCAGCGCCCCGGCCAGCCGCTCCTCCCCCACCGGCTCGTCGACGACCATCAGGACGGCCTCCAGCTCGGCCCGCAGCCCGGCGTCGGCGGCCCGCCCGGCACCGGAGGTCGGCGGGGCCGACTTCTGGTGCACGACCCGCGCCTCCTCGACCGACTCCCCAGACTCCAGCTGCTCCACCGGCTCCGGCAGCAGCGTGAAGGCCGGCTCCAGCCAGTCCTCGGCGCGCGGCCGCCCCGGCAGCCCCAGCGGGCGCCGCACCGGCCGCCCGCCCTCGTTGCCCTCGTTCATCGCCGCTCGTCCTCCTCGGCCTCTCGCTCGCCCTCGCCCGGCGGCCGGTCGAACTCGTCCGTCACCTCGACCGCCACCCGGCCCTCCTCGGCCACCCAGCGCACCAGCAGCTCCCCGAGCGCCTCCGGCTGTTCGAAGGCGAGCACCCGCTCCCGGTACAGCTCCAGCAGCGCCAGGAAGCGGGCGACCACCACCAGGTCGTCCGGCGCGTCCTCGACCAGCCGCTGGAACGAGGCCTCGCCCAGCTCGGTGAGCAGCCCGACCACCAGGGAGGCCTGTTCGCGCACGCTCACCGGCGGGGTGTGGATGTGGTCCACGTAGACGACCGGCTCGGGCCTGGGCTCCATCGCCCTGGCCGCCAGCTCGGCGAACCGCCGCGCCTCGACGCCGATGACCACTTCGGGCAGCAGCCGCGCGTGCCGGGGCTCCAGGGCGGCGCTGCGGGGCCGGCGCAGCAGCTCGGCCGCCCAGCGCTCGCCGAAGACCGCCGCCGCCCGTTTGTACGCCCGGTACTGGAGCAGCCGGGCGAACAGCAGGTCACGGGCTTCCAGCAGGGCGAGGTCCGCCTCGTCCTCGACCTCGGCCGCGGGCAGCAGCCGGGCGGCCTTGAGGTCGAGCAGGGTGGCGGCCACCACCAGGAACTCGGTGGCGGCGTCCAGGTCCCAGTCCGGGCCCATCGCCCGGATGTGCGCCATGAACTCGTCCGTGACGGTGGCCAGCGCCACTTCGGTGACGTCCAGTTTGTGCTTGACGATCAGGCTGAGCAGCAGGTCGAAGGGGCCCTCGAAGTTGTCCAGCCGGACCCGGAAGCCGCCCCGCGACTCGTCCTCGGTCGCGCTCGCGACGGTGGCGGCTGGTTCGGCGGTGCTGGGCTTGGCGGTTCTGGGCTTGGCGGTTCTGGGCATGGCGGTCCATCTTCGCCCGTCCTCGGCCCGGGCCCCGCCGCGGGGGCCACCGACACGCCGCCCACCGGGCCCGGGCCGACGTCCCCCCGGACGCCCACGGGCCCGCACGGGGCCCTCGGCGCGCGTCCACGGCCCTCAGGGCCGGCGACGGCGCTCCGATCCGGCCGAGGGCCTCCCCGGCGCCTCCTCGACGCCCTGCCGCCCGCCCGGCACCGTGCTGCCTACCGTCCGCGCAGCCGCCGGACCAGGATCGAGGCCTCGCCGCGCTGCTCCAGGTCCGCCAGGACGACCGCGATGGCCTCCCGGACGATCCGCCCGCGGTCCACGGCCAGGCCGTGTTCGCCGCGCAGCACCAGCCGGGTGTGCTCCAGGTCCATGAGCTCCTCGGCGGACACGTACACCGTGATCTTCTCGTCGTGCCGCTCGCGCCCACTGGGCCGGCGCGGCGCGCGGCCGCGCGGCCGGGCCCGCCCGGCGGCACCGGGCTGCTCTTCCGCGGCGCCCTGGTGGGTTCGGCCGGCCGGGGCGGCACCGGCCGTACGGCCGCCCGGGACGGTCTTCCCGGCGGCGCCGGGCCCGGTGGCCGCACCGGGCCGCTGGACGGGCGGCTGCGCGGGCCCCGGCACGGTGGCGGCCGCAAGCTGCTCCGGCGTCGGCTGCCGGTCGTCCTGGGCCCCCTGGGCGGACTCGGCGCCCTCGGCGCCGTCCGGGCCGTTGACGGTCCGCGCGGTCTCCGCTCTGGGTGCCTCGGCGGCCGGACGCGGCGCGAGGGAGGGCGACAGCGCCATCCCCCCGGTGGTCCGGAACAGCTCGTCGGCACCCGGGAGACTCACTCGGCGGGGCGGCACCGGTCGAGCACCTCCCTGGCGAGCTGGCGGTAAGCGGCGGCACCGACCGAGTTGGTCGCGTACGTCGTGATGGGCTCGCCGGCGACGGTGGTCTCCGGGAAGCGCACGGTCCGCCCGATGACGGTGTGGAAGACGTGCTCGCCGAACGCCTCGACGACGCGCGCCAGCACCTCGCGGCTGTGCACGGTGCGCGAGTCGTACATGGTGGCCAGGATGCCGTCCAGGCGCAGCTCGGGGTTGAGCCGCTCGCACACCTTCTCGATGGTCTCGGTGAGCAGCGCGACACCGCGCAGCGCGAAGAACTCGCACTCCAGCGGGACGATCACGCTGTGAGCGGCCGTCAGCGCATTGACCGTCAGCAGGCCCAGCGAGGGCTGGCAGTCGATGATGACGTAGTCGTAGTCGGGCAGCAGCGGCTTCAGGGCGCGCGCCAGCGCGGACTCCCGGGCCACCTCGCTGACCAGCTGCACCTCGGCGGCGGAGAGGTCGATGTTGGACGGCAGCAGGTCCATGCCCGGCACGGCCGTCTTGAGCAGCACCTCATCGGCCGTCAGGCCCCGCTCCATGAGCAGGTTGTAGACGGTGACGTCGAGTTCCATCGGGTTGACGCCGAGGCCGACCGAGAGCGCGCCCTGCGGGTCGAAGTCGACGAGCAGCACCCGGCGGCCGTACTCGGCCAGCGCCGCGCCCAGGTTGATGGTCGACGTGGTCTTGCCGACGCCGCCCTTCTGGTTGCACATGGCGATGATCTGGGCGGGGCCGTGCTCGGCGACCGGCGCGGGGATCGGGAAGTACGGCAGCGGACGGCCGGTCGGGCCGACCCGCTCGCGGCGCTGGCGCGCGGCGTCGGGGGCCAGCGTGGCGGCGTACTCCGGGTCCGGCTCGTACTCGGCGTCCGGGTCGTCGTAGGCGCCGTAGGCGAACTCGCCGTAGGCCAGGCCGTAGGCCGCCAAGTCGGCGTCGTGATCGGTCACCGTGGTCACCTGTGCTGTGTTCTGGCGTGCTTCGAAGGTACGGAGTGCGACCGAGCCGACCTCGGCCGAGCCCACGGAGGGCTGCCGGGCCCCGGGCTCCTCACTCGGCTGGCCGGCGGTGAGCTCCGCCAGTCCTGGCTGACCACCCCCGGGAGCAATTGTCGACTCATTCACAAGTCGTCTTACCTCCTTGGGCATCCAGGACTCTATGTCGATTCGTCAGCGTGGCAGCATGCCGACGGTTTGCGACTCTAGGCCGTTCAAGGCGTTCGCAGCAACACAATCCACGGTAGTGGGCACGATGTGTCGACTATCCAGCGGGCTGCTGTCAAGGGATCAGCGGGCAATCGGCCCAGGTGTTTCCGCGGGCGGGTGACATGACCGACGGATATTGACGACAGAGCGACCTACCCGCTCCACCCGCCGTTCACGGGCACGGCGAAGCCCCCGACCCGAAGGGATCGGGTCGGGGGCGAACGACCGCTGTGCGGTCAGGGGGTTCAGGCGAGCACGCTCTCCAGGGAGACCGACTCCAGGCCGAAGGCCTCGGCGACGGCCGGGAAGGTGATCTGGCCCTCGTGCACGTTCAGGCCCTTGGCGAGCGCGGCGTCGCGGCGCAGCGCCTCCTTCCACCCACGGTTGGCCAGCTCCAGCACGTACGGCAGGGTGGCGTTGGTCAGCGCGTAGGTGGAGGTGTTCGGGACGGCGCCCGGCATGTTGGCCACGCAGTAGAAGACCGAGTTGTGGACCTTGAAGGTCGGGTCGTCGTGCGTGGTGGCGTGCGAGTCCTCGAAGCAGCCGCCCTGGTCGATGGCGATGTCGACGAGCACGGAGCCCGGCTTCATGCGGGAGACCAGCTCGTTGGTGACCAGCTTCGGGGCCTTGGCGCCCGGGATCAGGACGGCACCGACGACCAGGTCGGCCTCCAGGACGGCCTTCTCCAGCTCGAAGGCGTTCGACACGATGGTCTTGACCTTGGTGCCGAAGATGCGGTCGGCCTCGCGCAGCTTGTTGATGTCGCGGTCCAGCAGGGTGACCTCGTAGCCCATGCCGACGGCGATGGTGGCCGCGTGCCAGCCGGAGACGCCACCGCCGATGACGACGGCCTTGGCCGGGTGGGTGCCGGGCACGCCGCCGGGCAGGGTGCCGCGGCCGCCGGCCGGACGCATCAGGTGGTAGGAGCCGACCTGCGGGGCCAGACGGCCCGCGACCTCGGACATCGGGGCGAGCAGCGGCAGGGCGCCGTTCGACTGCTGCACGGTCTCGTACGCGATGGCGGTGGTGCCGGAGGCGATCAGCGCGTCGGTGCCCGGACGGTCGGCCGCCAGGTGCAGGTACGTGAAGAGGGTCTGCCCCTTGCGCAGCCGGTGGTACTCGGAGGCGATGGGCTCCTTGACCTTCAGCAGCAGGTCGGCGGTGGCCCACACCTCGTCGGCGGTGGGGAGGATGGTGGCGCCGGCGGCCACGTACTCCTCGTTGGGGATCGAGGAGCCGACACCGGCGTTGTCCTCGATGTAGACCTCGTGTCCGTTGCGGACCAGCTCATGCACGCCGGCGGGCGTGATGGCCACGCGGTACTCGTGGTTCTTGACCTCGCGGGGGATGCCGACCTTCACGACTGAACACGTCCTCTTGCCATGGGGGTCCCGACCGGAGAAGACCGGTGGGCGACGCGCACGTGGGGAAGCCTCCGGGAAAGCCCGGGGCGGGGATCGCTGCGCGACTGAGTCCGAGTGTAATGAAGCCTAGTCGGCGTGTCAGCCTTCCAAAGTGAATAATTTTCCCGCACACATTGGCAGGTTCGTAGGCTTCCCCTGCGACTTACCCACCAAAGACGTCCCAACCGGGCATATTCGACGATACTCCCGGAACGCCCTTCACCACCCGGCGTCGACGCGTTCCCGCAGGTCCGCGAGGGCCGCCCCGACGGCCTCCCGGCCGTGTTCGTCGCCCAGCCGGCGCAGCACCGCGAGCGCGGCCCGGTACTCCCGGTCGGCCTCGTCGAAGCGGCGCTGCGCGGTGTGCGCCTCGGCGACCCGGGCGAGCAGCCGGGCCTCGGCGGCGTGGTCCCCGAGCGCCTGCCGCAGGCCGAGCGCCCGCCCGTACCAGTCGGCGGCGCGCACCGCGTCGCCGAGCGCCCGGTGGCAGTTGGCCGCGCTCTCCAGGGCCCGGGCGCAGAGCGGTTCGTCGTCGGCGGTCCTGGCGTGCTCCAGGGCGGCCCGGTAGTGCGCGGTCGCCCGGTCCCAGCGGCCCGCCGTCGCCTGGAGGTCGCCCAGGTTGAGCAGCGCGGCCGAGGCCCGGCGGGGGCGGCCGTTGCGCTCGGCGACGGTCAGCACCAGCTCGTGCAGCCGGTAGAGGTCGGCGGGGGCGGCGGCGCCGGTCAGCGGCAGCGCCCGCAGCAGCGCGGTGACCAGCCGCCCGGCCGAACCGTCCAGGTCGCCCTGGCCGATCGCGTCGGCCACCGCTCCGAGCAGCAGCTCCCGCTCACCGAGCAGCCACTCGCGGGCGTGCGCGGCCGAGTTCAGCCGCAGCGGGGCCGGCAGCGGGTCGGGGCCGGGGCCGGCCGACGGGTCGAGCAGCGCGCGGGCCGACTCGGCGAGCCGGACCAGCCGCTCCAGCAGCCGGGCCCGGGCCAGCTCGGTCTCGGCGGGCCGGTCCTCCCGCTCGCGCAGCCGGACCAGCCTCGGGTAGAGCCGCCCTGGCACCCGGTAGCGCGGGGTGCCGTCGGCGGCCGGCGCCTCCTGGCCGAGCAGCTCCCGCTCGGCCAGCGCGGCCAGCGTCGCGGCCGCGTCCGGCGCCGGGCAGCCGACCAGGGCGGAGGCGGTGCGGAGGTCGGCGGTCTGCGCCGGGGCCAGGGTGAGGGTGCGCAGCATCCGGGCCTGGGCGGCCGGCAGCGCGCGGTACAGCAGGGTGAAGGCGCCGAGCAGCGGGTCGTTGTCGGGGACGGGCACCGGCTCGGCCGGCTCCGGGTCGGGCTTCACCCAGTCCGCCGGGTCACCGGCCGTCTCGACTCCGGGAGCGTCCGCGCCCTCCCCTTCCTCCTTCCCCTTCTTCCCGGGCCCGCCCCCCTGGATCGGGCCCGCGTCGAGCACCCCGTCCGTCGCAGCGCCCGTCCTCGCCGTCCTCTTCTTCTTCGGCGTCCCCTTCTTGTTCTCGGGCGTCCCCTCCGGATCCGCCCCGGCGGCCCTGGCGGCCGCCGTCTCCTCCTCCACCACCCGGTTGAGTTCGCGCGCCGCCTCGGTGACCGGCGTCTTCGGATTCCCGCGCAGCCATCCCGCCATCAGCCGCAGCGCGGCCGGCCGGGCGGCGCAGGCCTCGGCCAGGTCCACCCCGCCGACCGGGTCGCAGGAGATCCGGGTGCCGCCGACCAGATCGGCCAGCAGCTCGCCGGAGGCCTGCCGGTCCAGCCCGCCGAGGATCACCGGGTCGATGTCCTCGATCCCGGTGAGCGGCCCGGCCGTGGTGGCGAGCACCAGGCAGCCGGGCTCGTCGGCGAGCAGCGGCCACAGCTGCCCGGCGTCCCGGACGTCGTCCAGCACGAGCAGCACCCGCAGCCCGTCGAGCGCCTCGCGCAGCGCCACGCAGCCCGGCTCGTCCCGCCCGTCCTCGCCGGCGCCGGGCAGCGGCACGGCGGCCTGCGGGTCGAGCTGCTCCAGCAGCAGCCGGGCGGCCCGGGCGGGCGGCACCCGGCCGCCGTCCGGCGCGGACAGCCGGACGAACAGCACGCCGTCCGGGTAGTCGGCGACGACGGTACGGGCGAAGCGGGCGGCCAGCGCCGTCCGCCCGGAGCCGGGGCGCCCGGCCAGCACCAGCACCGGGCAGCGCCCACTCGCCGGACGGGCGGCGGCCGCCCGCAGCGCGGCCAGTTCGGCCCGCCGCCCGACGAAGAGCGCGGGCCCGGCCGGCAGCCTCTCCAGGCCCGGGACGGCCCCGGCGGGCGCGCCGGGGCCGGGGTCCATCGTCGCCGTCTTCCTCGCCACCCGTGCCACTCCCGACGTCATCCCGCGCTCGGCAACCGACGCTCGGCTTCCGGTGCCCGGCCTCCGCGGATCGACGGAGACGGCCCGGGACGTGCGCCCTGTCTGCGAAGCGTAGTTCGACCGTCCGGCTCAGCCGAGGTGACATCCGGTCGTACGAATCCGCAAATCACCCCAACGACTCAACGACCCGACGAAAGGCCCGATCAGCCCTCGAAGGGCCGGGCCGGCCAGGGCGAGTCCGCCGGGCGCAGCGCGTCCAGCCCGTCCGGGCAGGTGAGCGCGGCGTGCACGGCGAGGGTTCCGGTGATCAGCGTCGGGTTGTGCAGCTTCCCGGCCTGGATCAGCGCGATCAGCTCGGGCACCGGCACCCAGGCCACCTCGATCTCCTGCTCCTCACCCTGGGCCGCGAAGCGCTCGCCCTCGGCCGGCGCCAGGTCGGTCGCCAGGAACATCCGCAGCGCCTCGTCGGTGCCGCCCGGGGAGGTGTAGTAGTCGGCGAGGATCCGCCAGCTGCCGGCCTTGCAGTACGCCTCCTCGTACAGCTCGCGCTGCGCGGCGTGCCACGGGTTCTCGCCGGGCACGTCGAGCAGGCCGGCCGGCAGCTCCCACAGCCGCTGGCGCACCGGGTGGCGGTACTGGCGCAGCACCAGCACCCGCTGCCGGTCGTCCAGCGCGAGCACCGAGACCGACCCGGGGTGGGTCTGGTAGTCGCGGCGGGCCCAGCTGCCGTCGGGCATCCGGACCTCCTCGCTGCGCACCCCGGTGACCTTGCCCTGGAACGGCGTCCCGCTCGCCCGGACCTCCCACTCCTCGGCCACGTCGGCGATCCCCTGCCGGCCCTGCTCGTCCATCGCTCTCCCCTTTTCGTCAGTACGACACAATCTAACGCCGGACGGCGGCCCCGCGGGAATCGCGGGGCCGCCGTCCGGTGAACGACCGCTGTCGGTACCGACAGCCGACTATGACGTCCGGGGATTACTCGGAGGCCGCGGTCTTGATCTCGATGGCCGCCTTGACCAGGCCCGCGAACAGCGGGTGCGGGCGGGTCGGGCGGGACTTCAGCTCCGGGTGGGCCTGGGTGGCCACCAGGTAGGGGTGCACCTCGCGCGGGTACTCGACGTACTCGACCAGGTCGCCCTTCGGCGAGAGGCCGGAGAACACCAGGCCGGTCTTCTCCAGGTCCGCGCGGTACGCGTTGTTGACCTCGTAGCGGTGGCGGTGGCGCTCGTCGACGTACTGCTCGCCGCCGTAGACCTCACGGACGATCGAGCCCTCGGCGAGCTTGGCCGGGTACAGACCCAGGCGCATGGTGCCGCCCAGGTCGCCCTTGCCGTCGACGATGGCCAGCTGCTCGGCCATGGTGGAGATGACCGGGTGCTTGGCGGCGGCGTCGAACTCGGTGGAGTTGGCCTCCGGCAGGCCGGCCAGGTTGCGGGCCGCCTCGATGACCACGCACTGGAGGCCCAGGCACAGGCCCAGCAGCGGGACCTTGTTCTCACGGGCGTAGGTGATGGCGCCGACCTTGCCGTTGACGCCGCGGTCGCCGAAGCCGCCCGGGATGCAGATCGCGTCGACGTCGCCGAGCTGCGCCTGGGCGCCCTCGGGGGTCTCGCAGTCGTCCGAGGTGACCCACTTGATCTCGACGCGGGCGTTGTTGGCGAAGCCGCCGGCGCGCAGCGCCTCGGTCACCGACAGGTAGGCGTCCGGCAGGTCGATGTACTTGCCGACCAGGGCGACCTTGACGATGTGCTGCGGCTCGTGGACGCGGCGCAGCAGGTCGTCCCAGGTGGTCCAGTCGACGTCGCGGAACGGCAGGTCCAGGCGGCGCACCACGTAGGCGTCCAGGCCCTCGCCGTGCAGCACCTTGGGGATGTCGTAGATCGACTTGGCATCGATGGCCGCGACCACGGCCTCCTCGTCCACGTCGCACATCATCGAGATCTTGCGCTTGATCGCCTTCGGGACCTCGCGGTCGGCGCGCAGCACGATCGCGTCGGGCTGGATGCCGATGTTGCGCAGGGCGGCGACGGAGTGCTGGGTCGGCTTGGTCTTCAGCTCGCCCGAGGGGCCGATGTACGGCAGCAGGGAGACGTGCACGAAGAACACGTTGTCCCGGCCGACCTCGTGGCGGACCTGGCGGACGGCCTCCAGGAACGGCAGCGACTCGATATCGCCGACGGTGCCGCCGACCTCGGTGATCACCACGTCGACGTCCTCGGTCGCCATCCGGCGGATCCGGGACTTGATCTCGTTGGTGATGTGCGGGATGACCTGGACGGTGTCGCCCAGGTACTCGCCGCGGCGCTCCTTGGCGATGACGGTCGAGTACACCTGGCCGGTGGTGACGTTCGCCGAACCGTGCAGGTTGGTGTCGAGGAACCGCTCGTAGTGGCCGATGTCCAGGTCGGTCTCGGCGCCGTCGTCCGTGACGAACACCTCACCGTGCTGGAACGGGTTCATGGTGCCCGGGTCCACGTTCAGGTACGGGTCGAGCTTCTGCATCGTCACGCGCAGGCCGCGGGCCTTGAGAAGCGCGCCGAGGCTGGAGGCGGTCAGCCCCTTGCCGAGCGAAGAGGCGACACCCCCGGTGACGAAGAGGTGCTTGGTCGTCACGGCGCGGCCGTTCGCTGCCTTGCCGGAATGGGGCTGTGCCAAGAGGGGGCTCCCGTGGGTCGCGTGTCGAAGAAGACGTGGGCGGGAGCTCGGGGGTCGCCGGGCGACGGAGGCCGGCGTCGGTGCGCGGCGCTCTTGGGGTCGTCGGTTCGGCTGGTCCGGGGCGTTTGATCCCGCCGGTCCACGGGATACCAGGGTATCAGTGACGCGACCCGGACGCCGTTCGGCCCGCGCGCGCCTCACCCGGAGCGCGCGCCGGGCGCACCACCGGCGCATCATCCGCCGCACGCGTCACACCGGTCGCACTACCGGCCGGACCGGGCCAGAACGCGACTTCCGTACGGACCATGCCGACTCATCCGGCCGGACCAGACGGAGCTGATCCTTCCGGACCATCCTGCGCCGCGCCCTCGCGATGCGCCGCATTTCCGCCGAATTGCGGCGCCACTCCGGGCTGCGCCCGCGTGCTTCGCCCCTTTCGTCCGTCGTAAGCTGCACGGACGCATCGCCGACAGCACGAGCACGCGGAGGGCGTGGGAGGTCAGGACACTCCCGGTCCCCGATGCGCGACCGGACCTCCTCGTCATTCCCGCTCCTCCCCCACCCACTCCAGGGGCTCGACCGAGCCCCGCGGACACTCCAGCAAGGCCCGCCACCACCCTCGGCGGGCCGGACGTCCCGGGGGTGGACTCCCGGCCCCGCAGACCGCTCGCTCCCTCCGCTCGCCGATGCCCTGACCACATTGCGAACTGGAGATCCACGTGGCCGGCCGTATCGAGGACTACGCACTCATCGGGGACATGCAGACCGCTGCCCTGGTCAGCAGGGACGGGGCGGTGGACTGGCTCTGCCTGCCCCGCTTCGACTCGCCGGCCGTGTTCGCCGGCCTGCTCGGCACCGATGAACACGGCTTCTGGCGGATCGGCCCGGCCGAGGCCGTGCCGACCGAGGTCCCCGCCCCGGCCACCGCCGCACTGCCCTCCGATCCGGGCCGCCCCCGCCTGGCCGACACCGCCGACCTGCGAGTGCCCCCGCCCACCGCCGCCGCCCCCGCGCTGCCCGCCGACCGCCGCCGCTACCGGGGCGACTCGCTGATCCTGGAACAGGAGTGGGACACCCAGGGCGGCACCGTCCGGGTGATCGACTTCATGCCGCCGCGCCCACTGGCCGGCAAGGACGCCGTCCCCCAGGTGATCCGGATCGTCGAGGGCGTCTCGGGCACCGTACGGATGCGCTCGGCGGTGCGGATGCGCTTCTCCTACGGCCGGATCGTGCCCTGGGTGCACCGCGTCGAACAGGCCGACGGCACCCACCGCACCGTCGCCATGGCCGGCCCCGACTCGGTCTGGCTGGACGGCGAGGCCGAGACCTACGGCCGCAACCTCACCACCTACGCCGACTTCACCGTCGGCGCCGGCGAGCGGATCGCCTTCGCCCTCACCTGGCAGGCCTCCCACCTCGACCCGCCCAGGACCCCGGCCGCCGAGGAGCTGCTGGACGCCACCGCCGACTTCTGGCACGAGTGGGCCGACCAGTGCACCTACCAGGGCCCCTACCGCGAGGCCGTGATCCGCTCCCTGATCACCCTCAAGGGCCTCACCTACGCCCCCACCGGCGGCATCGTCGCCGCCCCCACCACCTCCCTCCCGGAGGACATCGGAGGCGAGCGCAACTGGGACTACCGCTACACCTGGCTGCGCGACGCCGCGATCACCCTCTCCTCCCTGCTGCGCACCGGCTACCGCGAGGAGGCCCGCGCCTGGCGCGAGTGGCTGCTGCGGGCCGTCGCCGGGGACCCGGAGAACCTCCAGATCATGTACGGCATCGCGGGCGAGCGCGAGCTCACCGAGTCCTCGCTGGACTGGCTGCCCGGCTACGAGGGCTCCCAGCCCGTACGGGTCGGCAACGGCGCCGCCGGGCAGCTCCAGCTCGACGTCTACGGCGAGGTCGTCGAGGCCCTGCACCTGGCCCACATGACCGGCCTGGTCCGCAACGACCACGCCCACCACCTCCAGCTGCGCCTGATCGAGTACCTGGAGGAGCACTGGCAGGAGCCGGACGAGGGCATCTGGGAGGTCCGCGGCCCGCGCCGGCACTTCGTCCACTCCAAGGTGATGGCCTGGGTCGCCGTCGACCGGACCATCAAGCTGCTGGAGCAGACCCCCGAGGACGACCCCTCCGGCGGCCACCTGGAGCGCTGGCGCGAGCTGCGCGACACCATCCACCGGGACGTCTGCGAGAAGGGCTACGACCCGGAGCGCAACACCTTCACCCAGTACTACGGCGGCCGGGAGCTGGACGCCTCGCTGCTGCTGATCCCCCAGGTCGGCTTCCTGCCGCCGGACGACAAGCGGGTGATCGGCACCATCGAGGCGATCCAGCGCGAACTGTCCACCGAGGACGGCTTCGTGCTCCGCTACCCCACCCACGACGAGTCCGGGAACAACGTCGACGGCCTCTCCGGCCACGAGGGCGCCTTCCTGGCCTGCTCGTTCTGGCTGGCCGACGACCTCGCCATGATCGGCCGGGTGCAGGAGGCCCGCGAGCTGTTCGACCGGCTGCTGTCGCTGCGCAACGACCTGGGCCTGCTCGCCGAGGAGTGGGACCCGCGGCTCAAGCGCCAGGTCGGCAACTTCCCCCAGGCCTTCAGCCATGTGCCGCTGATCGACACCGCCCTGCGGCTGACGGCCTGCGGCGCCGCGTACCTGTCCGCCCAGCCGGACGGACCGGCCGCCGACCGGGTCGAGCAGGCCACCGTCTGACCCCGGCCGTCAGGAGGGGGCGCGCTACCCGCGCTGCACCAGCTCGTCGTAGGTGCTGAGCACCTGGGCGACGGTGGCGGCCTCGTCCGGCCAGGTCTCGGCCTGCTGCCGGCCGGCCGCCACCAGCCGCTCGCGCCGGGCCGGGTCGGCCAGCAGGGCGCGCACCTCGCGGCCGAGCGCGGCCGGGTCGCCGGGCGGGACCAGCACGGCGGCGTCGCCGACCAGTTCGGGGATGCCGCCGACGGCGGTGGCGACCACCGGCACACCGGCCCGCATCGCCTCCTGCACCACCAGCGAGCGGGCCTCCCAGCGGCTGGAGAGCACCACCAGGTCGGCGGCGGCCAGCAGGTCGGGCACGTCGGTGCGGTAGCCGAGCAGCCGCACCGGCAGCTTCTCGGCGGCCGCCCGCTCACGCAGCGCGCCCGCCTCCGGGCCGTCCCCGGCGAGCAGCACCAGCGGCTGCGGGTCCAGCGCGGACAGCTCCCGGGTGGCGTCCAGCAGCAGTCCGAAGGCCTTCTGCGGGACGAGCCGACCGACCGCCAGCACCAGCGGACGGTCCACACCGCTGTCACCCGCGCCAGCGCCAGCGCCGCCGTTGCCACCGCCGTCGCCGTCGCCGAGCAGTGCGGCGCGGGCCTCGGCGCGGCCGAGCCGGCCCTCGGGCATCGGCGGGGCGGCCACCGGGCCCAGCCGGGCGTCGGTGGCGCCCAGTTCGCGGGCCCGGGCGACCAGATCGGAGGAGGCGCCGAGGACCAGGTCGGCGGCGCGCGCCACCCGGCGCTCCATCAGCCGCTGCAGCCGGCGCTCCATGCCGGTGGCCAGCAGCGCGTGGTGCGAGGTGACCACCAGCGGGGTCTCCGGGCGCAGCCCGGGGAAGCGGCCCGCGGTGCGCAGCGCGAGGTCGGACAGCAGCCCGGCGCGCAACCCGTGGGCGTGCACCACGTCGGCGCCGGTGAAGGCCCGGCGCAGCTCGCCGATCGCGGCGGCGTCGCTGCGGGCGCCCGCGGTGGGGGTGATGTCGACGGTGTGGAACCTGGCGCCGGTACGGGAGAAGCCGAACAGCGCGTCCGTGCCGTCCGGCGCGCAGACCGTGACGGTCACCCCGTGCGCGACCAGGCCCTGGGCCAGGGAGCGCACGTGCGCACCGATGCCGCCGGTGCTGGCGGCCAGGACGAGTACCACGTGCAGCTGCCCCGGTTCGGGGACGGCCGCGGTGGCCCGGGCGGCGGAATGGTCCACGTCGTCTCGCATCCGACTCGATCAGGTTCGCGCGCCGCTTCGCGAGGATTGCCCGCCCGGCGGCGCTCGGGGCTGGGAAGCCAGTGTCCAGCCGCCACCATGCCAGGTCGGCGGCCCTCTTGGACAGTCGGCGCCGCCGGGGCGCGTCGCCGACATCCGAGGGGCCGCCGAGGCCGGCGGCGGGCGGCGGCTACCGGCGGCGCGGGGCCCGGGCGGCGGCCAGCAGTTCCTCGGCGTGGGCGCGGCCCAGCTCCGAGTCCTCCAGGCCGGCCAGCATCCGGGAGAGTTCGCGCACCCGCTCCTCGTCGTTCAGCACCTTGACGCCGCTGCGGGTCACCGTGCCGTCGTGGGTCTTCTCCACCACCAGGTGCCGGTCGGCGAACGCGGCGACCTGCGGGAGGTGGGTGACCACCACGACCTGGGCGGACTCGGCCAGCTTGGCGAGCCGGCGGCCGATCTCGACCGCGGCCTTGCCGCCGACGCCCGCGTCCACCTCGTCGAACAGATAGGTGGGGACGGGGTCGGCGCCGGCGAAGACCACCTCGACGGCGAGCATCACGCGGGACAGCTCACCGCCGGAGGCGCCCTTGGCGATCGGGCGGGGCTGGGCGCCCGGGTGCGGGGCGAGCAGCACCTCGACCTCGTCCACGCCGTGCGGGCCGTACGCGACGGTGCGCCCGTCGACCTCGATCCCGGCCAGGTCGTCGACCCGGCCGATCGAGAAGGTCACCCGGGCGTGCGGCATGGCCAGTTCGGCGAGCTCGGCGGAGACCGCCTCGGCGAACCGCCCGGCCGCGGTGTGGCGGGCCCGCGACACCTCGGCGGCGAGCTCGGCCAGTTCGGCCCGCAGCTCGGTCTCCCGGGCGCCGAGCTCGTCGATCCGGTCGTCGTCGCCGTCCAGCTCGGCGAGCCGGGCCGACCCGGCCTCGGCCCAGGCGAGCACCTCGGCGAGGGAGTTCTCCTCGCCGCCGTACTTGCGCAGCAGCTGGGACAGCACGGCCCGGCGGTCCTCGACGGCGGCCAGGCGCACCGGGTCGGCGTCCAGGTCGTCGGCGTAGCCGGCCAGGTCGCCGGCCACGTCGGCGAGCAGGTAGCCGACCTCGTTGAGGCGGTCGCCCAGGGCGGCGAGGCGCTCGTCGTGGTGGCGCACGGCGTCCAGGGCGCGGCGGGACTGGCCGAGCAGGGTGCCCGCGTCCAGCGCCTCCGGGTCGGCCGGGTCGCCGGCCAGGGCGGCGTGGGCGAGGGTCGCGGCTGAGGACAGCGCGTCGGCGTGGCCGAGCCGCTCGGCCTCGGCGGCCAGCTCCACGTCCTCGTCGGCCACCGGCTCGGCGGCGGCGATCTCGTCCAGGCCGAAGCGCAGCAGGTCGGCCTCCTGGGCGCGCTCGCGGGCCCGGGTGGTCAGCTCCTCCAGCGTCGCGGAGACCTCGCGCAGGGTGCGGTAGGTCTCCCGGTAGCGGGCCAGCGGCTCGGCCACCGAGGCGCCCGCGTACCGGTCCAGCGCGCCGCGCTGGCGGGCCGGGCGCAGCAGGCGCTGCTGATCGGTCTGGCCGTGCACGGCGATCAGGTCCTCGCCGAGTTCGGCGAGCAGTCCGACCGGCACGGAGCGGCCGCCGACGTGCGCCCGGGAGCGGCCCTCGGCGGACACCGTCCGGCTGATCAGCAGCGCGCCGTCGTCCAGTTCGGCCCCGGCCTCGATCGCGCGGGCCGCCGCCGGGGAGCCGACGGGCAGCTCCAGCCGGCCCTCCACGACGGCGCGCCCGGTGCCGTTGCGTACCAGTCCCGGGTCGGCTCGCCCGCCGAGCAGCAGGCCCAGGCTGGTCACGACCATGGTCTTGCCTGCGCCGGTCTCACCGGTCACGGCGGTGAAGCCGGGGGCGAGTTCGACCACCGCGTCGTCGATGACCCCAAGATCCCGTATCCGCATCTCGTCCAACACGGAGACGACCTTACGAGGTTCCGCCCCGGGCGCGCGACGAGCGGCAACGGCGCGCGGCAACTCCGTGCCCGGAAGTTCATTCCTTTCGGGAGTCCCCGGCGGCCACCGGCACGGTGCACCAGCGCAGGAAGAACTGCGCCATCGGGCCGATGGCCAGCGCGTACGCCACGGTGCCGACCCCGGCGGTGCCGCCGAGCAGCAGACCGGCGGTGAGGACCGTCACCTCGATGCCGGTGCGCAGCAGCCGCAGCGAGCGGCCGGTGCGCCGGTGCAGGCCGGTCATCAGGCCGTCGCGCGGGCCGGGGCCGAGCCGGGCGCCGATGTAGAGGCCGGTGGCCAGGCCGTTGAGGGCGATCGCCCCGACCGACAGCGCGATCCGGACGGGCAGGGCGGTGACGTCGCCGACCACCCGCAGGGTGAGGTCCATGGAGGCGCCGATCACCAGCACGTTGGCGACGGTGCCCAGGCCCGGGCGCTGGCGCAGCGGTATCCACAGCAGCAGGACGAGGGCGCCGCAGATCGTCACCCAGGCGCCGACCGACAGTCCGACGGTGCGCTGCAGGCCCTGGTGCAGGACGTCCCAGGGGTCGAGGCCGAGGCCGGAGCGGAGCATCAGCGCCATGCTCGCGCCGTACAGGGCGAGGCCGGCGAAGAGTTGCGGGATCCGGCGGCCCAGGGCGTGGGTGTCGCCGAACACCCGGACGGCGAGGCCGGGTCGAGCGGTGGCGGATGTCGGTTCGTCGGTGGCGGCTGGTCCCGGTGTGGTCGTGGTGGCCACGGCTGCTCCTGGGGTGGTGCTGCACCACCGGGGCTCCCGGTGGTGGCGGCCGACCCGGCCGCCCTGCCATGATGGCCAGGCCAAAGCGGCCCACTCCAGGGCCAATTCCGAGCAAGTGGACTGATTCGGCCATGGTCGACTGGCACACCACCGTCACCCCGCCCGCACTGGCGCGACTGCTCAGCACCGCCCGGCTCCCCGAGCCCGCCACCACCCGCCGCCCCGCGTACCGCACCCTGGCCGGGCAGATCCGGCTGCTGGTCACCGAGGGCCGGCTGCCGGTCGGCGCCCGGCTGCCCGCCGAACGCGAGCTGGCCACCGTCCTCTCGATGAGCCGCACCACCGTCGCCACCGCGTACGAGACCCTGCGCGGCGACGGCTACCTGCGCAGCCGACGCGGCGCGGGCAGCTGGACCGCCCTGCCCGAAGGCGCCCCGCCACCCGGCGAAGCCCTGCACCCCGTCCCGCCGGACGAACAGGGCCGCACCCTCGACCTCGGCGTCGCCGCCCCGCCCGCCCCGCAGCCCTGGGTCGGCCAGGCCGCCGCCCGGGCCGTCGAACAGCTGCCGTACTACGCCGCCGGGCACGGCCACTACCCCACCGGCGTCCCGGTGCTGCGCGAGGCCGTCGCCCGCCGCTTCACCGAGCGCGGACTGCCCACCACCCCCGACCAGATCCTGATCACCACCGGCGCCATGGGCGGCCTGCACCTGCTCCAGCGCGCGCTGGTCGGCCGCGGCGACCGGGTCGCCGTCGAGGCGCCCAGCTACGCCCACACCCTCCAGTCGCTGCGGCTCACCGGCGCGCGCCTGGTCCCGGTGCCGTACGCCTGGACGCCGCGGCCCGCCTGGGACCTCGACGAGTGGCGGCGGGTGCTGCGCGGCGCCGGACCCAAGATCGCCTACGTGATCCCGGACTTCCACAACCCGACCGGGGCGCTGATCGACGAAGAACAGCGCCGGGAGCTGCTGGCCGCAGCCCGGGCCGCCGGGAGCATCGTGCTGGCCGACGAGACCACCGCCGAGCTCGGCTGGGGCGTGCCGCCGTCCACCCCGCTGCCGCGGCCGACCGCGGCGCTGGACCGCGCCGCCCAGGTCGTCACCGTCGGCTCGGCGGGCAAGCTGCTCTGGGGCGGGCTGCGGATCGGCTGGGTGCGGGCCGCACCCGCGCTGGTGCGCCGGCTGGCCAGCGAGCGGGTCTACAGCGACGTCGGCACCCCGGTGCTGGACCAGCTGATCGCCACCGAGCTGCTGGGAGAGCCGCTGCCCGACGTCCGCGAGCACCAGCTGTCCCGGCTGCGGGCCGCCGCCCGGGCCTTCGCCACCGCGCTGCCCGAGCGGCTGCCCGAGTGGAGCTTCACGATGCCGCCCGGCGGCCTCTCCCTCTGGGTCTCCACCGACGGCCTGTCCGGCGCGGCGCTGGCCCGGGCCGGGGAGCGCGGCGGGGTCCGGATCGCCTCGGGCAACCGCTTCGGCTCGGACGGCGCCTTCGAGCACCACATCCGCATCCCGCTCACCGTGCCCGCCGCGACCGTCCCCGCCGCCGTCGAACGCCTCGCCGCACTGGCCGCGCAGGCGGCGTCCGGCGGGCGGCTCGAACCGGCCGACGAGGCCCAGCCGCTGGCGGTCTGACGGCCAGTCAGTGGCTGGACGCCCTAGTGATGGTCGGCCCGACCGCGCCAACCCGTCACCGGCAGCGCGAACTTGGCCACCAGCCGGTCGGTGAACGGCGCCCGGTGCAGTCTGGCCAACCGCACCGGCGTCCGGCCCCGACGGACCTCCACCCTCGCCCCGGCGGGCAGTTCGACCGAACGCCGCCCGTCGCACCAGAGCATCCCGTGCGGGGTCTTGGGCTGCACCTCGACCGCCAGCACCGACTCCGGCGACGTCACCAGCGGACGGGCGAACAGCGCGTGCGCGGAGATCGGCACCATCAACAGCGCCTCCACCTCCGGCCACACCACCGGCCCGCCACCGGAGAACGCGTACGCGGTGGAACCGGTCGGCGTCGCGCACACCACGCCGTCACAACCGAAGTTGGAGACCGGACGGCCGTCCACCTCGGTCACCACCTCCAGCATCCGCTCCCGGGACGCCTTCTCGATCGAAGCCTCGTTCAGCGCCCAGTCCTCGTGCACCACATCGCCGTTGGTGCGGACGATGACATCGATCGTCATCCGCTCCTCGACCTCGTAGTCGGCGTCCACCACCCGCTCGACCACCACCGCCAGGTCGTCCCGCTCGGCCTCCGCGAGGAAACCCACCCGGCCCAGGTTGATCCCGAGCATCGGCAGCCCGTGCGAGCGCGCCAGCTCCGCCCCGCGCAGCAGCGTCCCGTCCCCGCCGGCCACCAGGATCAACTCACAGCCGTCCGCCGCCCCGGGGCCCTCGGCCACCTTCTCGACGCCCTCCGGCAGATCCAGGTCCACCGCCTCGGCCTCCAGCAGTCTGATCCGGAGCCCCGCCTTCAGCAGCCCGTGCACCAGGGCCTCGACGCTGCGCAGCGCCGCCTCCCGGCCGGTGTGCGCGATCAGGAAGACCGTACGTTCTCCACTCATGCCGCTGCCCTCTCCCTAACGCCTGCCGGGTCGCCTTCGGCCCCGGTGCGGCCGCGCCATACAACATGACGGGCCGGACGCTCGCAAGGCACCCTACCGGGGCCCCTCCGCGACGGCCCGGTCCGCGTCCGCGGGGTCCAGCTGCGGAGCGTCCCGGCGCAGCCAGAGGAAGTACTCGACATTGCCGGACGGCCCCGGCAGGGGGCTCGCGGTGACCGCGCGCACGCCCAGCCCGAGTGCCCACGCCTGCCCGGCGACCTGGCGCACCATCTCGGCGCGCAGCTCCGGGCTGCGCACCACCCCGCCGCTGCCCAGGCGCTCCTTGCCGATCTCGAACTGGGGCTTGACCATCAGCACCAGGTCCGCGTCCGCGGCCGCGCAGGAGGCCAGGGCCGGGAGCACCAGGCCCAGCGAGATGAACGACAGGTCGCCCACCACCAAGTCCACCGGGGTGCCGCCGATCAGCTCCAGGGTCAGCTCTCGCACATTGGTGCGGTCCATCACGGTGACCCGCTCGTCGCTCTGCAACGACCACGCGAGCTGCCCGTAGCCGACGTCCACCGCCAGCACGTGCGCGGCCCCGGACCGCAGCAGCACGTCGGTGAAGCCGCCGGTGGAGGCGCCCGCGTCCAGCGCCCGGCGGCCCTCGACCACCAGGCCCTGCGGCACGAAGGCCGCGAACGCCCCGGCGAGCTTGTGGCCGCCGCGCGAGACGTAGTCGGGATCGTTCTCGTCCTTCGCCACCACGAGCGCCGCCGAGGTCTCCACCTGGGTGGCCGGCTTGGTCGCTGTGGTGCCGCCGACGGTCACCCGGCCGGCCGCGATCAACTCGGACGCGTGCTCACGCGACCGGGCCAGCTTGCGACGGACCAGTTCCGCGTCGAGTCGACGTCGTGCCACTGCCACTGGTGTTTCAGCTCCTACGGGTCCTACGGATCATTCCTGGTCGAGCGCGGCCAGCGTGTCGACGAGCCGCTGGTGAACATCTTCGTACACCGCGACGTGCGCCTCCGCCGGGACCCCGTCCAGCGCCTCCAGCCGGGCCAGCCCGGCATCCACTCCGGGGTGGCCGGTGAGGGTCGGCGCCACCCCCAGAGGCTCGGGCCGCCGGGGCGGTTCACTCGTCTCGGGCATCGGGCTTCTTCGTGCTGCTGGTCTTGCGGACGGTGGTCTTCCTGGCGGTGGCGCTCTTCGCGGCCGTCTTCTTCGCCGCCGTCTTCTTGGCGGCCGTCTTCTTCACCGTGGTCTTCTTCGCGGCGGTCCTCTTCGCCGCAGTCGTCTCCACCGCGCTCTTCTCGGCCGCGCCCGTCTTCGCGGTGCTCTTCTTCGCGGTGCTCTTCTTCGCCGCGGGCTTCCCGGCCGGCGCCGACCCGCTCTCGACGGCGGGCTCCTCACGCCGAACCGGGGAGGCCACGGACGCCGACGGGGCCGACGAGACGGGCGGAACCGGCGGATCGACCTCGACCGGCTCGTCCACCTCCACCCGCTCGGCGACTATCGGCTCACCCGTCGACCGCTCGTCCTCGAACTCCCAGCCGCGCCCGAACAGGTCGCCCGCCCGCGGCGCCGGCACCGGCCCCTCGGCCTCGTCCGACTCCGGCCCGAACGTCGCCGCCGGAGACTCCTCCTCGACCTCACGCAGCTTGGTCTCCAGGTACGCCAGCACCACGCCGACCTTGGTCACCTGGTCGCCGACCTTCTCGAAGACCTTCTCCGCCTCGCTGCGCGCCACACCGACCGCCAGGTCCACCCCGGCCCGCCCGGCGGTGACCGCCTCCCCGGCCAGGGTCTGCAAGGTCTCCACCGAGGGTGGGAACTGGCCGCCCAGGCGACGCTCGACCTCGGCGACGTCGACCCCGGCCTTCTCCAGGAGCGAGGCCGCCGTCCCGACGACCCGCTTGCCGACCTCCTCGACCACCCCGGTCGCGGTCTCCACCACTCCCCGAACCGTCCTCGACAGCATCCGGGTGCCTCCCAATCGCCTACGCGCGTCGCTCCGTCGCCCTCAGTACCCGAGCGTTTCCGGGCACCCCACGGACGACGCTACCGCCAAAACCATCCTGAGGTACCGTGGCCCGCAGTCAGGACCGTAGCGACCAGGGGAGGGAGCCGCCCCATGGCGAACGCCGAGGAGTGCCGGGAGGCACTGGAGCAGCTCAGCCGGAACATGGCGAAGTCCACCGGCGACGTCCGCAAGGCCGCGGCCCTCGACCGCTCCCTGAGCTGCCGGATCACCGACCTCGACCTGACCTTCACCGGGCAGCTGCGCGACGGCCGGATCCACGACGTCTCGGCCGCCCCCGGCGCGCCCACGACGAAGGCGGCGATCCGGCTCACCATGAGCAGTGACGATCTGGTCGCGCTGGTCGACGGACGGCTCAACTTCGCCTCCGCGTGGGCCGGCGGCCGAGTCAGGCTGGAGGCGGGCTTCCGCGACCTGCTGCGGCTACGCACCCTGCTCTGAAGCAGTCCCGCCGGACCCCGTACTACTTTGGACCCGGCACGGTTTTGGACCGGGCACGCTTTTAGGCTCGGCATGGTTTTGCACCCGACACGCTTTTAGGCTCGGCCCGTTTTTGGACCTGGCCCGTTTTTGGACCCGGTACCGTCGGCTGGCTCTCAGAACCCCAGCTCGGCCAGCGCCTTCCGCCCGTCCACCGGAGCGCCGCCCGCGTCCAGCACCGCCCACGCCGCCGCGCACAGCGCCCGCAGGCCGTCCCAGCGGTCCCCGGTCCCGGACAGCCCCAGCACGCCCGCCTCGACGCCGGCGACCCAGCCGCCGCACGCGAAGCCGCCGTCCGCGGCCGTCACCGCCGGGTGCGGGACGAGCAGTCCGCGCAGGTCGGCGGCGAGGTAGGTCGGCCGGTGCTCGACCGGGGCCGCCAGCAACAGCTCCGGGGTGGTCACCCCGGTGAAGACCAGCAGGCTGTCCACGCCCCCGTTGAACGCGCCCTCGATGTCGGTGTCCAGCCGGTCCCCGACCACCAGCGGCCGCTTGGCTCCGGTACGCAGCACGGTCTCCCGGTGCATCGGCGGCTGCGGCTTGCCCGCCACCTCCGGCTCCACACCGGTCGCCGCCCGTACCGCCGCGACCAGGGTGCCGTTGCCGGGCGCGATGCCACGGGCCCTCGGCACCGTCAGGTCCAGGTTGGACGCCACCCACGGCAGGCCGCTCTGCACCGCGTACGAGGCTTCCGCCAGGTCCGACCACCCCACCGAGGGATCGAAGCCCTGGACCACCGCGAGCGGCCCGTCGGCCAGCGAGCGGACCGCGACCAGCCCCAGCTCGGCCAGCGCCTCCTCCAGCCCGAGACCGCCCACGACCAACACCTTCGATCCGGCCGGCACCTTCTCGGCGATCAGCCGGGCGGCGGCCTGGGCCGAGTTGATCACGTCGGCCGGCTCGGCCGGGACGCCCAGCTCGGTCAGGTGCTCGGCCACCACACGCGGCGGGCGGGAGGCGTTGTTGGTCACGTAGGCGAGGCGCATCCCGGCCGTCCGGGCCGCGTCCAGCGCCTCCACCGCGTGCTCGATCGCGTGCGCGCCCGCGTAGACGACGCCGTCCAGGTCCAGCAGCGCGGTGTCGTACGCGTCGGTCAGCGGACGCTCGCTGCCGCCGGGGGCGGTCCGTCGCACGGGGGTGGCCGTCTGGGTCATGGCTGCGCTACCTCATTCACTGCGTCGTCATTCGCTGCGTCGTCGTGCCGCGCACGCACCGCGTCGTGCGTCACGGCGTTCGTCACCGGTCGGGTGCCGCGACCGGTCGGGCGCCGTCGCCGGTCAGGCGCCGCCGTCGGCTCCGGTGCCCTCCGACGGGCCTTCGGCCCGGTCCTCGGCGCCCGCCGGAGGTGCCAGGTACCCGGGTGCTCCCGGCAGCAGCGGACCGTACGCCCCGGCGCGGGCCGCCAGGGTCGCCCGGGTCTGCCGCAGCGCCTGCCGGTAGTGGTCGGCCTCCGGCCGCATCGCCACGGCCAGCGCCAGGTGCTCGGCGGAGGTCTCGAAGTCGCCCAGCCGGGCCGCCGCGACACCCCACCCGAACTGAGCGTAGTCGTCCGCCGGATCCGCCAGCGCCACGGCCCGGAAGTTCTCCAGCGCCGCCGCGTACGAACCCGCGTCGAACTGGGCCCGCGCCAGCGCCTCCCGGATGCTGCGCGAGTGCGGCTCGGCCTCCGACGCCCGGGCCAGCAGCTGCGCGGCGGCCCCGGGATGCCCCTGCGCCAGCAGCTGCGCTCCCCGGCGGAACCAGTCGTACACGTCCCCGACGGGCTCCCCGGAACGGCTCTGCCGGGGCACCCCGCCGACCACCGCGCCGTCCGCCGGAGCGTCACCCGACGCACCACCGAGGGCGCCGCCGACGGGTCCGCCCGAATCGGCCGGGCCGCCGCCGTCCACCCGTTCCTGCCCGTCCTCCATGACGTACCTCGCCCTCGGTCGCACACCCGTCCTCGCCGCTCAGCACGGGCATTCCGATCTCTCAACAACGCGTACCCGGTTACGATGCCCAGAATGAGCACACCCAGTGCAGAAAACGGAGTCGAGACTCCCGAGGGCGGCCCCGGCGATCCCGGGCACGTCGCCACCGCCGGCCTGTCCCTGTCCCCGTTCCGCGGCCTGCGCTACGTCCCTGACCGGGTCGGCGCCCTGGCCGCCGTGATGTCCCCGCCGTACGACGTCGTCGACCCGAACCGCCGGCTCGACCTGGAGACCGCCGACCCGCACAACGTGGTCCGGCTGATCCTGCCCAGGCCCGAGCCCGAGGACGCCGGCGACCGCCCCCACCGCCCCGACCGCGACACCCGCTACCGGCACGCCGCCCGGCTGCTGGCCGCCTGGCAGCGCGACGGCGTCCTCGCCGCCGACCCCCAGCCCGCGCTCTACGTCTACGAGCAGCGGGTACCGGCCACCGCCGACTCCCCCGAGGTGCTCCAGCGCGGCCTGATCGGCGCCCTCGCGGTGAGCGGGCGCGAGGGCGGCGTGGTGCTCCCACACGAGGACGTGATGCCGCGGCCGGTCGCCGACCGGGTCGGCCTGATGCGCACCACCCGGGCCAACCTGGAACCGCTACTGCTCACCTACCGGGGCAACGGCGGCGCCTCCGGCGTGATCGAGCGCACGGTCGAGCACGACCCGCTGCTCTCCACCGCGACCAGCGACGGCACCCACCACCGCCTGTGGGCGGTCACCGATCCGGCCGAGATCGCCGAGATCAGCCGCGACCTCGCCACCTGCCGGGCGCTGATCGCGGACGGCCACCACCGCTGGGAGATGTACCTTCGCCTCCAGCGCGAGCACCGCCACCTGCCGCGCAGCCCGTGGGACCGCGGCATGGTGCTCCTGGTGGACACGGCCCGCTACCCGCTGCGGGTCCGCGCCATCCACCGCGTGCTGTACCGGCTCCCGGTGGCCGAGGCACTGGACCGGCTCGGCGACCAGTGGAAGGTCAAGGAGGTCCCCGGCCCGCTGCCCGCCGCGCTCCAGGCACTCGCCGAACAGAAGCGGCACGGTGGCAACGGCTTCGTGCTGACCGGCGGCGACGGCGTCTACTGGCTGCTCGGCGAACCCGAGGAGTCCCTGCTCGACGCGACCGTGCCGCACGGCAGGCCCGAGGAGTGGCGGCACCTGGACGCCACCGTCCTGCACGCCACCCTGCTGGACCACACCTGGCACGTCCCCGACGGCCCGGACGACATCGGCTACCTGCACACCGCCGTGGCCGCCGAACAGGAGGCCGCGCGCACCGGCGGCACCGCCGTCCTGCTCCACCCGGTCCGGGAATCGGTGGTGCGCCGGCTCGCCGAGCAGGGCGTCACCATGCCGCGCAAGTCCACGTCGTTCGGACCGAAGCCGGCCACCGGGCTGGTGCTGCGCAACCTCGCGCTGGGCTGACCCGGCCACGGGCCCGAACGCCGTGAGGCCCTGCCGTTCCCGGTATTCCCGGGGAACGGCAGGGCCTCACGGCGTTGCCGAGGGGGGTGCTCAGCTCTTGTCGGCGTCAGCCTCGGCCTCGGCCTTGGTCTCGTCAGCCTTGGCGTCCTCCGCCTCGGTGCTCTCGGCACGCTCGGGGACCACGCCGTCGAAGTCCTCGTCGATCTCGAGGTCGTCCTCGTCGTAGTACTCCTCGACGTCCTCCTCGTCCTCGAAGATCACGCGGTCGTCGGCGTTGTCGCCGCCGGTGCGCTTCTTCGCCGGGGCGTCGGCGGACTCGGCCTCGTCCTCGGCCAGCTCCGGGTCGAGAGCGTCGGTGAACTCCACGCCGTCGATCTCGGCCAGCCGCTCGGAGGCGTTGGTGGTGCCATCGGTGTCGGCCTCGGCCGCCTTGGCGAACCAGTCACGGGCCTCGTCGGCCCGGCCGGCCGCGATCAGGGCCTCGGCGTAGGCGTACCGCAGGCGCGCGGTCCACGGGTGCACGGCGCTGGAAGCCAGCTCCGGGCTCTGCAGCGTGACCACGGCCGCGTCGTACTGCTCCATGTCGGTGCGGGCACCGGCCGCGACCAGGCGCATCTCGACCTGGCCGCCCTTGTCCAGCTGCTTCACCTCGGGCTCACCGGCCATCGCCAGCGCCCGCTCCGGACGGCCCAGACCGCGCTCGCAGTCGGCCATCACCGGCCACAGGTCCGCCCGGCCGGTCATCCGACGGGCGGCGCGGAACTCGGTCAGCGCCTCGGAGTAACGCTGGGTCATGTACGAGGCGAACCCGGCCGCCTCACGGACGGCCGCCACGCGGGAGGCCAGACGGAGCGCGACGCGCGAGTACTGGTAGGCCTCCTCCGGCTCGCTGTCGAGCAGGCGGGCGACCATCACCAGGTTGCGGGCGACATCGTCCGCAAGGGTCTTGGGCAGGCTCTTGAGCTCCTGGCGCACGTCCGCGTCCAGCTCGAAGCCGGTGACGTCCTCCGGGATCGGCAGCCGCTTGACGGGCTCGTAGTTGCCCCGGCGGTCGTCGTAGTCCCGGCGGCCGCGGTCGTCACGACGGTCGTCCCGGCGCTCGCCACCCCGGTAGCCGCCACCCTGGCGGTCGTCACGGCGGAAACCGCCACGGTCGCCACCGCGGTCGCCGCGGTCGCGGTTGAAGCCGCCGGCCGGACGGTCGTCGCGACGGAAACCACCACGGTCGCCACCGCGGTCGTCACGGTCGCGGCCGTAC
>NZ_JAUOOW010000002.1:0-1124208 GCF_032654805.1 Kitasatospora brasiliensis | reverse complement strand
TGTTTTCCGCTCCGTTTTCCGGAGTTTCATTCACCCGATTCCCGCTGGCGGGATTTCCTGCGAACTTCGTCCCGAAGCTTATCAAAGCTTCCGGAGTGGTCAGTCCGTGGGATTTGCTTCGTCGGAGGGCGCGCATTTCGTGAAACGCGCTCGCCTCGATTCGGCGGTGTCGTAGACACTAACGCCTGGGCCCGACCTTTGTCCAGTCAGTCCCAACCGTTCAAACCTACTAGCCCACCCTCACCACGTCAATGGTTTGGTCGGGATGAGAGGAGACTAGCAGGTCAGAGGCCTGTTGATCACATCGGCTCAGGCAGCCACGGGCTGGAGGTCGGCCTGGTCGGCAGCCTCCAGGTCGCCGAACTCTCCGCCCTCGGCGGCCTTTCGACCCATCACCAGGGCGTAGACGAGGAAGGCCGCCTCGGCCAGCACGCCGATGGAGATCCGGGCCCAGGTCGGCAGGCCGGACGGGGTCACAAAGGCTTCGAGGACTCCGGAGACCGCCAGGACGGTCGCCAGGCCGATCGACATCCCGATGATCGCGCGGCCCTGTTCCGCCAGCGCCACCGAGCGGGGGCGCGGGCCGGGGTCGATGACGGTCCAGCCGAGGCGCAGGCCGAGGCCGCCGGCCACGAAGACGGCGGTCAGCTCCAGCAGGCCGTGCGGGATGAGCAGGCCGAGGAAGATGTCGAGCCGTCCGGCGGAGGCCATCAGTCCGATGCCGATGCCGAGGTTGAGCACGTTGGTCCACATCACGAAGAGCACCGGTATGCCCAGCGCGATCCCGAACAGCAGGCACTGCACGGCGACCCAGGCGTTGTTCGTCCAGACCTGCGCCGCGAAGGAGCTGGCCGGCCGGTCCGAGTAGTACGCCTCGTATTGGCCGCCGGGGCGGGTCAGCTCGTCGAGGTGCTCGGGGGCGACCAGGCTGTTGCGGACCTCGGGGTGGGTGGCCATCCACCACGCCAGCAGCGCGGTGGCGATCAGCGAGACGATCGCCACCGGCGCCCACCAGCGGCGGGAGCGGTAGAGCGCGGCCGGGAAGCTCACCGTGTAGTAGCGGGCGACGTCCTGCCAGCCGTTGGTCCGGGCCCCGGTCACCGCGCTGCGGCCGCGCGAGACCAGGCCGGTCAGCCGGCTCACCAGCGCCGGGTCCGGCGCGGCGGCCTGGACCTTGGCCAGGTGGCCGGTGGCGCGCTGGTAGAGCGTGACCAGTTCGTCGGCCTCCTCGCCGCTGAGCCGGCGGCGGCGGGCGAGGGCGTCCAGCCGGGCCCACTCCCCCTGGTGGGTGGCGACGAAGACGTCCAGGTCCATTTCGGCGGCTCCATGATCGGCGGCGGGCGGCACGGACGGGCACGCGCGCGGACGGGCTTGCACGGACGGGCGTACGCGGCGGGTCCGGGCGGACACGTCCGGCCCAGCATGCCAGCAGCGGCCGCCGCGTCGGCCGTCGGGATCTCACTTCCCGTGCGCCCGCCGGGCCCCGTATGTTTGCGGCTGCTGATCAGACCGCGGAGAGCGGGTCACCGGGAGCAGGTCCGGGGTGGTCCCCTTCCCCCGGGGGCGCTGCCGCCCCACGCGGTCCCGGATCTCCATGGGCGAGCCGTACGGGCTCCAAGAGCGTGAACGGACAGGTGTCTTGAGCGACCTGGTGACGGGTGAGGCGGTCGTCCTCGGCCTTCAGACGGCGAAGCTTCCGAGCAGGGCGCTGGCGATCGTGATCGACCTGCTGGTCGAGTTCGCCGCCCTGCTGGTGTTCACGATGCTGTTGAGCCTCGCCCTGATCGGCCTCGACGGCGCGGCCCTGGCCGCCACGATGATCGGCCTGACGGTGTTCTTCCTGGTGGCCGTGCCCGTGATGGTCGAGACCTTCAGCCGTGGCCGCTCGCTCGGCAAGGCCGCGCTCGGCCTGCGGGTGGTGCGCACCGACGGCGGGCCGGTGCGGTTCCGGCACTCGCTGGTGCGCGGGCTGGTCGGCTTCTTCGAGCTGATCGTGCTGAGCGCGGCCCCGGCGGTGATCACCTCGGCGCTGCACTCGGAGGGCAAGCGGCTCGGCGACATCTTCGCCGGGACGGTCGTCGTCCGCGAGCGCACCCCGGGCTCGGGCGGCTCCGCCGCCCCGCTGCCGCCGGTGCACCCGCACCTGTTGCAGACCATGGGCCCGGAGCTGGTCGCGATGGACCTGTCCGCCGTACCGGAGCCGCTCTGGCTCGCCATCCGCCAACTGCTGAGCCGGGTCGGCCAGTTGGACCCGGCCGTGATGCACCGGATGTCCGCCCGGCTGGCCGAGGACCTGTCCGCGCGGACCGGCCACCCGATCCCCCTGGGGCTGCACCCGGCGGCGTACCTGGGCGCGGTGCTCACCGAACGCCAGCGGCGGGAGTGGACGCGGGCCCAGGAGCAGCTGTGGGCGGCCGGGCCGATACCCGGCCGGGCGCCCGCGCCCCCGGCCGCCGGTCCGCTGCCCGCGCCGGCGCCCGTCGCACCCGCGGCTCCGTCCTTCGAGAAGCCGGCCGCCCCCACGGCTCCGTCCCCCGCCCAGCAGCCCGCCGCGCCGTCCTTCGAGAAGCCCGCCCCGCCGACCGCGCCGGCCTTCGAGAAGCCCACCGGCGACACCGGCTTCGCCCCGCCCGCCTGAGCGGGACCGGCTACTCCTCCTCGGCCCCCACCCGCCAGGCGTTCGGCGGCGACTGCAGCTCCTCCAGCTCGATCCCCGCCGCCGCCAGCACCACGTCCCCCGCCAGGTGCACGACCTGCTGCTCCCCCGTCTCCAGGTCCGCCACCTGGTACCGCTCGACCAGCAACGGCCCCGAATCCGTCTCGTGGGTGTCCACGCCCTCCAGCAGCCACCCTTGGTCGAGGGTGCGCGGCGCCAGCACCGGCTCGGTGAACGCCACCAGCCGCACCCGCGCGCTCGCCCCCTCGTGAAGCCGCAGCAGCCGGGCGGTGGCGACCAGGAAGCCCGGCGAGCCGCCGGTGAAGGCGTGCGCCCGGTCCCGCCCCTCCGCCGCGTGCTCCCCGGCCGGGTCGGCCGCGTCGGTCCGCACCCAGGCCACCCCGTCGACCGCCCCGCCGCGCACCTGCCAGCCCCCGGCCCGCAGCTCCATCCGCAGCGGCCGGGCGCGCGAGTCCAGCGTGAGGTCGGTGCTGCCGAGCACCCGGCCGTCCGGCGCGTAGGTCTTGGAGACGTACCGCCACCCGGCCGCCCCGGGGGCGCAGCTGAAGCGCTCCTCCCCGAGCAGGACGTGGTCGTGAGGGTCGTGGAGCGAGTACCGGCCGTTGGGCATGCCCGAAAGCCTACGTGCGCGGCCGCGTGCAACCTTCCGTACGGGTGCCCGCATTAGAGCGGCGGACGGCGCGGCAGTGCGCCGGCGCCACGACGAGAGGGGGTGCGGATGGCGAAGCGGACGCGCGACGCGGAGTTCACGGAGTACGTGGCCTCCAGGAGCGGCTGGCTGCGCAAGGTCGCCTATCTGCTGTGCGGGGACTGGCACCGGGCCGATGACCTGGTGCAGGAGTGCGCGACCAAGCTGTACGTGAACTGGTCGCGGGCCGGCCGGGTCGAGAACCTGGACGGTTACGCCCGCCGGGTGCTGGTCAACACCTTCCTCGCCGAGCAGCGCTCCCCCTGGTGGCGGCGGACGGCCCGGACCGCGGCCACCGAGGACGTCGCGTCGGTGGTCGCCGACCTCGACGTCCGGATCGACCTGCGTCGGGCGCTGGCCGCGCTGCCGCCCAAGCAGCGGGCCACCGTGGTGCTCCGGTACTACTGCGACCTGACGATCGAACAGACCGCCGAGGCGATGAGCTGCTCCTCGGGCAATGTGAAGAGCCAGACCTCGCGTGCTCTCGCAACCCTCCGGACGAGGCTCGCCGCCCGTCCCGCCACCGCAGAGAGGACGCCATGAGGACGCACGAGCAGCGTGATCTGACCGCCCGGCTGAGCGCCCTCGCCGAGACCCCGGCGCCGCCGCCCGCCCTCGACCCCTCGGCGGTGATCGCCCGCGGCCGGGCGCGGCTGCGCCGACGCCGGCACGCGCTGGTCGGCGCGGTGGCCGGGTCGACCGCCGCGGTCCTGGCCGGCGTGCTGCTGCTGCGCCCGTCCGGCGGGCCGCCCGCACCGGCCGTCCCGGCGCCGACCGCCTCGTCCACGGTCGCGCCGACGCCGACGGCCGACACCGGCCCGCTGAGCTCGGAGGTCCGTTTCGGCTGGCTGCCGACGTGGCTGGCCCACCCGGCCGTCGGCTACGCGAACAGCGACGGCCGGTCCGTCGCCACCGCGACCACCACGACCGAGGTCGTCAACGCCGTCCCCGACCTGAAGCTCCGACTGCTGCCCGGCCCGGACGACTCCGCCGCGCCCGGTACCCACACCGTCGCCGCGCCCCCGGTCGCCGGGCGGGAGGCCCACTGGCTGGTCACCGACCAGTCGGGGACCACGATCGGCCTGCGCTGGATGACCGAATCCGGCCGCTTGGCCGAGCTGCGCGCCACCGTGTGGCTGGGGGCGAAGATCCAGGACGACCTGCTCCGGGTCGCGGCCGCGGCCCGATTCGACCGCTGGGACGTCCCGTTCCCGGTGCGGGCGCCCGGCCTGCCCGCCGACCTCACGTTGCGCAACGCCGAGGTCCACCGGCCCGCCAAGGACTCCGAGCCCCCGTGGAGCGCCATCCTGTCGTACACCGTCGGCGACAAGTGGCTGAGCGTCACCGCCCAGCCGGACGGCTTCGGGGTGTTCGCGGACGGCAGGCCGGGCGGCGGCACCCCGGTGTGCCGAGTCGACAAGGGCGTCCGGCTCTGCGCCAACGGCACCGCGGCGGGGATCCCCTCCGTCCAGGCGGTCGGCGGACTGGACGGCCTGCTCCGGCGGGTCACCGTGCTCGGCGCCGACGAGGCCTCCTGGGCCCGCTGACCAGCCCCGCACACGCCGACGGCCGGCGCCCCGTGAGGGGGCACCGGCCGTCGGCGTTCAGCGCTCACCGCATCAGTAGCGGTACTGCTCCGGCTTGTACGGGCCCTCGACCGGAACGCCGATGTAGTCGGCCTGCTCCTGGGTCAGGGTGGTCAGCTTCACGCCCAGCGCGTCGAGGTGCAGGCGGGCGACCTTCTCGTCCAGGTGCTTCGGCAGCACGTAGACGCCGATCGGGTACTGCTCGGTCTTCGTGAACAGCTCGATCTGGGCGATCGTCTGGTTGGCGAAGGAGTTGGACATCACGAAGGACGGGTGGCCGGTCGCGTTGCCCAGGTTCAGCAGGCGGCCCTCGGACAGCATGATGATGGTGTGGCCGTCGGCGAAGCGCCACTCGTGGACCTGCGGCTTGACCTCGGTCTTCACGATGCCGGGCAGCTTCGCCAGGCCCGCGATGTCGATCTCGTTGTCGAAGTGGCCGATGTTGCCGACGATCGCCTGGTGCTTCATCTTCTCCATGTGCGAGGCAAGGATGATGTCCTTGTTGCCCGTGGTGGTGATGAAGATGTCGGCGATCGAGACGACGTCCTCCAGGGTGGTGACCTGGTAGCCGTCCATCGCGGCCTGGAGCGCGCAGATCGGGTCGATCTCGGTGACGATCACGCGGGCGCCCTGGCCGCGCAGCGACTCGGCGCAGCCCTTGCCGACGTCGCCGTAGCCGCAGACGACCGCGACCTTGCCGCCGATCAGGACGTCGGTGGCGCGGTTGATGCCGTCGATCAGCGAGTGGCGGCAGCCGTACTTGTTGTCGAACTTCGACTTGGTGACGGCGTCGTTGACGTTGATGGCCGGGAACAGCAGCTGGCCGTCACGGTGCATCTCGTACAGGCGGTGGACACCGGTGGTGGTCTCCTCGGTCACGCCCTTGATGGTGGCGGCGACCTCGGTCCACTTGTTCGGGGTGTCCTTGAGGGTGCGGTTGAGCAGCTCCAGGATGATCCGGAACTCGTCGTTGTCCGCGGTGGACGGGTCCGGCGCGACACCGGCCTTCTCGAACTCGACGCCCTTGTGGATCAGCAGGGTGGCGTCGCCGCCGTCGTCCAGGATCATGTTCGGGGTCTTGCCGTCAGGCCAGGTCAGGGCCTGCTCGGTGCACCACCAGTACTCGTCCAGGGTCTCGCCCTTCCAGGCGAAGACCGGCACGCCCTGCGGGTTCTCCGGGGTGCCCTCCGGGCCGACCGCGATGGCGGCGGCCGCGTGGTCCTGGGTGGAGAAGATGTTGCAGGAGCACCAGCGGACCTCGGCACCGAGCGCCGTCAGGGTCTCGATCAGGACGGCCGTCTGGATCGTCATGTGCAGCGAGCCGGTGATCCGGGCGCCGGCCAGCGGCTGGGCCTCGGCGTACTCGGCGCGGATCGCCATCAGACCGGGCATCTCGTGCTCGGCCAGCTGGATCTCCTTGCGGCCGAACGGCGCCAGGGAAAGGTCGGCGACCTTGAAGTCACCGGTGATGTCGGTCGACATGCGTGTCTGCTCCTCGCTGATGGGGGGGTGGGGCCATAGGTCCGGGCGTGCGTCGCGTGCGTCGGGCCGTACGGGTGCACGGCCACGCCGGGGCCACCGGGTCCTGTGACGGACCGGTTCCCCGTTGCGCGGCACAAACCGTCGGAGGACCTCTCTCCCTCGACCGGCGCACACCCCCGGGGGTGCGGACCGCCGATCGACCGCCATCAGCAGCGACGTTCTGGCTCTGGGACGAATCTACACCGATGGCCCCATCGGCCGTCCGCGGATGACCGTTTTCGGCCCTGGTCCGTCAGGTCGCCCGGACCCGTCTCAGTGGTCGACGGCGGGGCCGGGGCCGCCCGGCGTGGCGGCCGGGTCCTCGCCCGCCGCGGCCTTCTCGGCGCTGTAGACGTCGGGCTCCAGGTAGATCGCCCGGGCGATCGGGACGGCCGCGCGGACCCTCTCCTCGGCCGCGTCGATCGCCTCCGCCACCCTGGCGGCGCTGTCCTCCGCGTTGACGGCGATCTTGGCGGCGACCAGCAGCTCCTCCGGGCCGAGGTGCAGGGTGCGCATGTGGATCACGCCGGTGACCGTCTCGCCGTCCACCAGCGCCTCCCGGATCCGGCGCACCGATTCCTTGGAGGCGGACTCGCCGAGCAGCAGCGACTTGGTCTCCAGCGCGAGCACCACGGCGATCACCACCAGCAGGACGCCGATGCACAGGGTGCCGACGCCGTCCCAGACGCCGTTGCCGGTGATCACGGTGAGCCCGACGCCCAACATCGCGAGCACCAGGCCGATCAGCGCGCCGAAGTCCTCCAGCAGCACCACCGGCAGCTCCGGCGCCTTGGCCGTGCGGATGAACTGGGCCCAGCTCTGCTTGCCCTTGGCCTTCTCCGACTCCCGCATCGCGGTGAGGAAGGACCAGCCCTCCATGCCGATGGCGAAGACCAGCACGCCGACCGCCCAGCCCCAGGAGTCCAGCGTCTCCGGGTGGCTGACCTTGTGCCAGCCCTCGTAGATCGCGAACAGGCCACCGACGGTGAACAGCACGATGGCCACCAGGAAGCCGTAGACGTAGCGCTCGCGGCCGTACCCGAAGGGGTGCTCCTCGTCGGCCGCCCGGCGCGCCCGCTTGCCGCCGATCAGCAGCAGCACCTGGTTGCCGGAGTCGGCCACCGAGTGGACGCCCTCGGCCAGCATCGAGGAGGAGCCGGTGAAGCCGAAGGCGGTGAACTTGGCCGCCGCGATCGCCAGGTTCGCGGACAGCGCCGCCACCAGTGCCTTCGTCCCGCCCTCAGTGCTCATGTCGACACGTTAGCGTCAGCGGCTTCAGGCCTGCGCGGCGAGCCCCAGGTAGACGGCGGCGAAGTCGGTCAGCGCGACCAGGTCGGCCAGCGCGTGCAGCGCGTCCGGGCGGGCGCTCGCGTACTCGGTCAGCCGCACGTCGTGCGCGGCGGCCAGCCGGTGCGCCCGGGTCACCCCGAAGCTGCGCGGGCCGGCATCCTCCTCCGGCACCTCGGCCGGGCCGTCCTGCCCGTCCTGCGCGGCGGTGCCCGGGGTGTGCCGCAGCAGCAGCACCTGGAGGTGCAGCGGGTCCGGCTCCTCGACCCGGTCGCGGAAGAAGTCGTCCGGGTCCGCGCCCGCGCCCAACTGCCCGGTGAACATGCCGCGGTGGGCGGTGAGCACCTGCGGCAGCGGCCCGGCCAGCGCCGGGCGCCCGGCCCGGTCGGCCAGCTGGGCGGCGAAGCGGACGGCCGCGGCCCCGGCGATCGGGCCCTCGGCCCACAGCAGCGGGACCGTCCCGGCCAGCCGCGCGGCCAGGCCCTTGGCCGGGTTGGTGTACGCGGCGGCGTCGGGGCGGCAGCGCACCGCGGCGGCGTCCAGCAGGTCGGCGACGCCCGGCAGCGCGTCGTACGGGAGCTGGGTGACGCCGATCTTCTGGGCGAGCGCCAGCATCGGGGCGAGGTGGGACCAGAGCGCCGCCGGGTCCTCGGCCGGCAGGTCCGGCTCGGCGGGCGGGACGGGCGAAGGGTCCTCGGGCAGCATCGAGGCCACGAAGGGCAGCGGCAGCGCGCGCACCTGGAGCGCGGCCTCGGCCAGCGCGCTGCCGGCCGGGGCGGTGACGACGATCGCGCAGCCGCGCGCGTACGCCTGCTCGGCGAGGCTGACCAGGCCCTGCTCGCCGCCGTCGGCGGAGCTGATCACCAGCAGGTCCAGCGGGCCGGCCCAGCCGGGCAGCTGCCAGCCGAGGCCGGCCGTGAAGGCGGGACGGGCGCCGGAACGGTCGGTGCGCGGGGCGGCCGCCTCGGTCGGCGGCAGCGGGGCGACCAGGGAGGCGGTGCCGGCCAGCGCGGCCAGCATCTCGGCCGCGGTCAGCGCGCTGCCGTGCCCGGCGACCAGGACGGCGCGCGGGCGGCCGTCCGGACGCAGCCGGTCGAGGCCGGCCGCGTCGGCCTGCCGCAGCGCGGTGCGGACCCGGGCGCCGGCGCCGGCCAGGGCCAGCAGCGCGCGGTCGTGGTCGGCGCGCTGGAGGGCGGCCGGGTCGTCGAGCAGGGTGTCGTCGAGCATGCGGCAAGCCTCCGGCTGCGGTCCTGGGCGCGCGCTCCGTTGCGCGCCGGGCGGTCGGGGTGGGGCGGCTGGTCCCCGCGGGTGCGGGGAGGACCTTTCGCGACCTGCGGTGGTGCGGTGGGGCTTTGCGGTGGGACGCCGAGGCGGGGCTCTCGCCCCAGGATCAGGCCGGGCGGCGGGCCTCGTCCACCAGGAGGACCGGGATGCCCTCGCGGACCGGGTAGGCGAGACCGCAGTCCGCGCCGGTGCAGACCAGCTCGGGCTGCTCCTCGGTGCCGCCCTCGACGAGCGCGGCCCGGCACTGCGGGCAGACCAGGATCTCCAGCAGGAAGGATTCGAGCTTCATGGGGCTCTCCAAAGTTCGGGGGTGGCACGGAGGTGCCCCGGCCGATAGGAAACCCTACCGGCCGGGGCACGGACGCCGATCGTCAGGCGCGGACGATCGTCACGCGCGGACGATCGCGAGCACGCCGTCGCGCAGCTCGGCCATCTTCGCCGGGTCCTTGGCCTCGACGTTCAGGCGCAGCAGCGGCTCGGTGTTGGAGGCGCGCAGGTTGAACCACCAGTCCGGGCCGGCCACCGTCAGACCGTCCAGCTCGTCCACCGAGACGCCCTCGCCACCGGCGAAGGCGGCGCGGACGGCGGCGGTGCTGGCCGCCTGGTCGGCGACGGTGCTGTTGATCTCGCCGGAGGCGGCGTAGCGGTCGTACTCGGCGGTGAGCGCGGACAGCGTGCCCGGCTGCCCGCCGAGCGCGGCCAGCACGTGCAGCGCGGCCAGCATGCCGGTGTCGGCGCGCCAGAAGTCGCGGAAGTAGTAGTGCGCGGAGTGCTCGCCGCCGAAGACGGCGTCGGTCTCGGCCATCTCCTGCTTGATGAAGGAGTGGCCGACCCGGGTGCGCACCGGCTTGGCGCCGAGCTCGCGGACCACCTCGGGGACGGTCCAGGAGGTGATCAGGTTGTGGATGATCGTCGGCTCGGCCTCGCCGTCGGCCTTGGCGCGGGCGATCTCGCGGACGGCGACCAGGGCGGTGATCGCGGACGGGGAGACCGGCTCGCCGCGCTCGTCCACCACGAAGCAGCGGTCGGCGTCGCCGTCGAAGGCCAGGCCCACGTCGGCGCCGACCTCGCGGACCTTGGCCTGGAGGTCGACCAGGTTCTTCGGGTCGAGCGGGTTGGCCTCGTGGTTCGGGAAGGTGCCGTCCAGCTCGAAGTACATCGGGACGAGCTCGATCGGCAGGCCGTCGAAGACGGTCGGCACGGTGTGGCCGCCCATGCCGTTGCCGGCGTCCACCGCGACCTTGAGCGGGCGGATCGCGGTCAGGTCGACCAGGCCCAGCAGGTGGTCGGCGTAGCCGCGCAGGGTGTCCTGGGCGGACAGCCCGCCCGGCTTCACGTCCTTGACCGGGACGGTGACGGTGTCGTCCTCGGCCGTCCAGGACTCGACCAGCTCGCGGATCTCGGACAGGCCGGTGTCCTGGCCGACCGGGGCGGCGCCGGCCCGGCACAGCTTGATGCCGTTGTACTGGGCCGGGTTGTGGCTGGCCGTGAACATCGCGCCGGGCAGGTCGAGCTTGCCGCTGGCGTAGTACAGCTGGTCGGTGGAGCACAGCCCGATCTGCACCACGTCGGCGCCGTAGGCCGCGGCGCCCTCGGCGAAGGCCAGGCTCAGCGACGGGGAGGAGGGGCGCATGTCGTGCCCGACCACGATCGCGGACGCGCCGGTGACCTGCACGAACGCGGCGCCGAAGGCCCGGGACAGGCTCTCGTCCCACTGGTCCGGGACGACGCCTCGGACGTCGTACGCCTTCACGAGCTGCTTGAGGTCGCGCACTGCGGCTCCACCCTGGTCCTAGAACTGATCAGAAGCGTCAGGCGCACCCGCTCGTACGGTCGACGGGCGTGCTGACGGTAGACGGGCAGCGTACCCGGGCCGGACGAACGACCCGTGCCACGTGAAGCGTCAGTTGTCGGGCGAGCGCAGGACCCGGAGGTGGCCGCGGCGGCTGCCCTCGATGGAATCGCCTTCGGGGCCGCGGCCCTGACGGGGGGTCTGCGGGCGGGCGGCCTCGCGCACGGCGTTGGCGAGCGCCTCAAGGTCGTCGCTGCTGCGGCGCAGCGGCCCGGCCTCGGCGGCGAGCCGGACGACCTCCCAGCCGCGCGGGGCGGTGAGGCGCTCGGCGTGCTCGGCGCACAGGTCGTAGCAGTGCGGCTCGGCGTAGGTGGCGAGCGGTCCGAGGACGGCGGTGGAGTCCGCGTAGACGTACGTCAGCGTCGCGACGGCCGGCCGGCCGCACGCGGTCCGCGAACAACGACGTACAGAGCTCACGAGGGTGGACGGTACCGCACTCCTCGCCGGGGAGCGAAGACCGCCTGCCCGGAGGGGGTGCCGTGTCGCCGCCCGGGCGCCGGGGCAGAGTCTCCAAAGCCCCGCGCGATTCCCTGTCGGAGTGGTCCACTTCCGACCGTCCAAGGACTACCCTCGGCAGTGATATGGACAGCTCCGCACCGCAGTCATCGACAGGCCCAGCGCGCCGACCCCGGCACCGTGACCGGCACGGCAGGGGCCTGCGCGGCCCGCTGGCGCCGCCCCAGGTGCCGATCTCGCTCACCCGCTCCGAACTGTTCGACGACTACGTGCGCGAGTCGGTGGAGCGCCTGGAGCGGCGGTGGCCGCAGTTGATCGAGGTGGAGTTCGCCGTCCAGGAGGTGCCGCTGCACGAGCCGGACGGCGCCGACCTGGAGGACGGCGTGCCGCTGGGGCGGGTGTCGCCGGGCGGGCAGGGGCGCAAGAGCCAGATCGTGGTGTACCGGCGGCCGGTGGAGATCCGGGCGAAGACCCGGGAGGACCGGGCGGCGCTGGTGCACGAGATCCTGATCGAGCAGGTCGCCGAGCTGCTCGGGCTCTCCCCGGACGCCATCGACCCGCGCTACGACGAGGACTGACGGCCGAGGGGCGGCACCGCCGGTGCCGCCCCTCGGGACGTTCAGCGCAGGACGACGCCCGGATCCTGGCCGGCCTGCGGGACCTTGACGGTGCTGCGGTCGTCGCGCAGCGCCTGGACGGTGAACATCGGCACGTCCTTGGCCGGCAGCGAGAGCATCCGGGCCGCGGCCACCGGGCCGCCGGAGACGGTCTCCACGGTGAGCGCGAAGACCCCGTTCAGCCCGGCGGGCTCGGGCGCCGGGAGGGCGACCGTGCCGCCGGCCGGGAGCTGGACCTCCTTGGCGGCCGGGGTGCCGCCGCCGCTGCCGGCCGAGGCGGTGACCCGGACGGTGGCGGCCTCGCCGGTGGAGGTCAGGAAGAGCGTCGAGGCGCCGGCCCGGTTGTCGGCGACGGTGGCACGGGCGCCGACCGGGTCGGTGCCGGTCAGCCAGGCCGCGTCGGTCTTGCCGTTGCCGGCCGCCCGGTCGACCCTCAGCCCGGCCACGATCGGGGTGCGGTGCTTGTCGTCGCTGGGCGTCAGCCGCAGCCCGGCGACCTCGTCCCGGGTGACCTTGCCGAGGTCGACGGCGGCCACCATGCCCGCCTTGACGTGGATCGACTCGTTGCCGGCCGGGCTGAACCAGCCGTTCTTGCCGGACAGCTGGATCTTCAGGTCGGCGTCGTCCTCCGGCGGCGCCCAGACCACCAGGCGGGCGGCGGCGGTGTCGGCGGGCAGGCCGGGCAGCACCTGGGTGGGGGCCGGGTCGGCCGAGGCCGGGACCCAGTCGGCGCCCTTGCCGCCGTCGGCGGCGTGCAGCGCGGCGCCGATCCGCCCGGAGCGCACCACCACGTGCACGGCGAGGTCGGTGACGGCGCCCTTGCTGAGGGTCGACAGCAGGACGGACTGGGAGCTGCCGGGCGAGACGGTGAGCCCGTTGGCGGCGTCGTTGTCGATCAGGCCCTTGTCGCCGTACAGCTTGATGTCCACCACGGCGGCGGAGGACTCGGTGTTGACCAGGCTGAGGTAGTCGACCCGGTCGGGCGCGGTGGAGGCCCCGGCGAACCAGAAGCTCGTGCCGGCCGGGGTGCAGGTGAGGCCGGAAAGGCCGAGGCCGCGCTGCTCGGTGACCACGGTGGTCTGGGTGACGGTGAAGCCGGGGGCCGGGGAGCCGGTGGCGACGGCCCCGGTGCCGGGCGCCGCGTCGCCGTTGGCCGCCGGGCCGGTGACCGGGGTACCGGGCTTGGCGAGGGTCAGCCGGGCGTCGGCGGGGGCCGCGTTCTTGTCCTGGACCGGGGCGCTCGGGGTGCCCGAGCCGCTCGGCGCCGGGGCGGCGGGCGTCGTCGGGGCGGCGGGAGTGGCCGGGGCGCTCGGGGTGCCCGAACCGGTCGGCGCCGGGGCGGCGGGCGCGGCGGGCGCGGCCGCGTCGGAGAGCCAGCCGGCCCCGCCGGTGGCGGAGCCCGTACCGGGCGGGGTGTAGGCGGTGAGCGTGGTCGAGCCGGTCAGGCCCTGGAGCGGCTGCGGGCAGACCGCCGCCGTCCGCTCCACCTGGGCGGTGGTCGGGGCCGCGGCGACGGCCGTCTTGGCCGGGGCGGCCGGCGGGCGCAGCTCGGCGATCCCGACCACCGCCGCGAGCACCACGGCCGCGGCGAGCAGGGACTGGGTGGTCCTGGCCGTGCCGCCCCCGGCCCCGCCGAACCGGCCCGGGCGGGCAGCCGGGGCCGCGGCCGGGCGCGGCGCGGACGCGGGGGCCTCGGCGGCGCCGGACTTCTTCCTGAATGCGGGCTTCTTCATCGCGGGTCAGCTCCCCGATCCGTGCTGGTGCGGGTACCGGCCGGGGCCGTTGGGGTCGTTCGGGTCGTAGTAGGTCTCACCCTGCTGCGGGTAGCCCTGCCGGCCGCCGTCGTACCCGTCGGGCTGGTAGCCGTACGGCTGCGGCTCGGGCTGGTACGGCTGCTCGTAGCCCTGCTGCGGGTAGCCCTGCGAGCCGCCGTCGTAGCCCTGGGTGTCGTAGCCCTGGCCTCCGTACGGCGCGGCGACCGGCTGGGCCGCGTACTGGTCGTAGCTGTACGGGTCGGCCTGCTGGTACGTCTGGTACGGGTCGGCGTACTGCTCGGTGTCCTGGACGGCGGCGGCCGCCTGGACGGCTGCGGTCACCGGCTCGCCGGTCGGCTGCTTCGGGATCGCGCCGGGCCTGCCCTCGTACACCCCGCCCTCGTCGGCACCGCCCTCGGCGCCCTCGCCGCGCTCGGCCATCCGGCGGGCCCGGCGGCTGCCGGGGGCCGGGGCCTGCGCCTGGGCGGCGGCGGCCAGCGCGGCGGCGGCGACCACCTCCTCGGGCAGGTCGTCGTCCTTGTGGCTGCGGCGGCCGGGCAGGGCCAGCACCAGGATGGTGAGGCCGAGCAGCACCTGGGCCCAGATCCAGCCGGTGTGGGCGGCGCCGCCCTCGCGGGTGACGGCCAGCTTGCCGCCGGCGGCCGGGAGCTTGAAGCCCTGCGCCCAGCCGTCGACCGTGGTGGGCTCCAGGGCGGTGCCGCCGACGGTGGCCTTCCACTCGGGGGCGGCGGACTCGGCGAGCCGCAGCACCCGGCCGTCCGGGCCGGCCGGGACGGTGGCGGACAGGTCGCGGGCGCCGGAGGGGACGACCACCGGGGTGGCCCCCGGGGCGGTGATCACCGCCCGGACCGCGGGGGCGCCGTTGACCTGCCAGAGCGCGGCGGCGACGTCCTGGTTGGCCTTGACCAGGCCGGGGGTGGTGTCCAGGACGTCCTTGTAGGTGTCGACCACCGGCTGCTGGACCAGCACGTAGGCGATGCCGTAGCCGGCCAGGGCGCTCGCCTGGTCGGCTCCGGAGCCGGCCAGCAGGCTGCCGACCATCTTGTTCAGGCCGTCCAGGGTGCCGGTCGCCGGGTCGACGGTGGACTCGGCCTGGCCGAGCGTCAGACCGGCGCCGCGCAGCACGGTGTAGCGGACCGCGCCGCCGTTCTTGTCGCCGGTGACGACCAGGGTGCGGGCCCGGTCGGTGGTGCCGGCCTCCTCGGCGATGAACGCCGGGACCTGGTCGGCCTGGCCGCGGTGCAGCGGCTTGCCGGCGCCGGTCAGCGCCCACCACAGGCCGGTGCCCAGCGGGGCCAGCACGGCCGCGGCCACCACCAGGGCGGCCACCGGCTGGCGCCAGCCGAAGGCGATCCCGGCCACGCGGGCGTTGGCGCCGTCGGCGCCGATCGCGGCGGCGGCCAGCAGGGCGATGCCGGCGATCAGGGTGGCCGGGCCGGACCAGGCGGGAACGGCGGGGCCGCCGGAGGCCGGGGTGACGGAGGTGCCGGCCACCGCGACCGAGAAGACCAGGCCGGCCCCGGCCGCGCCCCAGGCGGCCAGCACCGCGCGGCGGCGGTCGGCGCGCAGCAGCGCGGCCAGCGCGGCGAGCACCACGCCCGCCGAGAGCCAGACCGGCGGCACTCCGGCGCCGCCCGGGTTGACCAGCAGCAGGCCGGCCGCGCTCGCGCCGCTGCCGTGCAGACCGGGCAGCCCGGCCTCCAGCAGCAGCCACTTCGGGTGCGCCAGCACCTTGAGCGACCAGGGGGCGAGCACCGCGACGGGCACCGCGAGGATCACCAGCACGCGCAGGCCGAGCAGCCGCAGCGCGCTGACGCCGGAGCCGAAGGCACCGCCGCGCAGCGTCGCGACGGCCAGCATCGCCAGGCAGAGCGGCACCGCGAGCGCCCACGTTATCGGGACGAAGGCGGTGGCCAGGGTGAGCAGCAGGACGGTCATCCAGACCGGGCGCCAGCCCGGACGGGCGCCCTGGGCGGCGCTCTCGGCGCGGATGCCGAGGCCGGCCGCGATGGCGGCGGCGCGGGCCAGCGGCGGCAGCAGCACGGCGAGCACCGCGGTGCCGATCCGGCCCTGGGCGAGCGCGCCGGTCGCGGCGGGCAGCAGCGCGTAGGTGGCGCTGGCCCAGGCGCGGACCAGCTTGGAGTCCAGCAGCGGGCGGGACACCAGGTAGGCGCTGACCGCGGACAGCGGGACGGCGAGCAGCACGATCAGGGTGAGCAGCAGGTCGGCGTGGTCGAACAGCAGCCAGGAGAGCACCGCGAGCACGCCGAGGTACGGCGGGGCGGCGGCGGTGGAGCCGGTGCCGACCGGGTGCCAGGCGTCCGCGTACATCGACCAGAGGCCGCCGGCGCCGTCGGCCGCGGGCAGCAGGGCGCCGCCGAACAGCGAGCCGCTGCCGAGCAGGCCCCGGCAGGCGACCAGGGCGAACACCAGCAGGGCGGCGAACAGCACCGGCGCCGGGCGCCGGGCGAGCTTCTTGATCAGCGTGAACTGCTCGACGACCAGGTCCTCGGCGTCCTCGTCGCCGCCGGCCTCGGCCGAGCCGTGCCGGCCGGTGTCGTCGGCGCCCCCTATCCCGAGCGAGCCGATGGCGCCCTCGACCGCCAGCCTGGTGGTGGCGCCGGGGGCCGGGAAGAGCGTGCGGTCGTCCAGGGCGTCCGCCGACCGGGACTTGGCGCGGCGCTTGCGCGCGGCCAACAGCCTCGGGAACCGTACGAGTTCGTGGCCGAGGCCGGCGAGCTCGTCGAAGGCCTGGCGCGGGTCCTTGCCGAGCAGGCTGGTGACGGAGCGCAGCAGGGTGCCGAGCACCAGCCGCAGCAGGACGTAGGGGAAGAGCACGCCCTTGCAGTTGGCGAGCAGGGTGTAGACGGCACCGGCCTTGTCCACCCGGTGCGGGTGGGTGGGGCCGCAGTCGATCGCGCGGCGCTCGCGGCTGGCCGCCTCGGCGTGCCGCAGCACGGCGTCGGGGGCGACCACCACGCGGTGGCCGGCGGCGTTGACCCGCCAGCAGAAGTCGGTGTCGTCCCGCATCAGCGGCAGGGCCTTGTCGAAGCCGCCGAGTTCCTCGAAGACGTCCCGGCGCACCAGCATGCCGGCGCTGGAGACGGCGAGCACCGGGCGGACCTGGTCGTGCTGGCCCTGGTCCTGCTCCCGGCGGTCGAGGCCGGTCCAGCGGCGGCCGGAGCGGGCGATGGTGACGCCGACTTCGAGGAGCTGGCGGCGGTCGTACCAGCTGCGCAGCTTGGGGCCGACCACGGCGGCGCTGGGGGTGGAGTCGGCGACCTGGAGCAGTCGGCGCAGCGCGTCGGTCTGCGGCTCGCAGTCGTCGTGCAGCAGCCAGAGCCACTCGACCGGCTGGGTCTCGCGCGGGCCGCCGCGGCCGAGGTCGTCCTCCTGGGCGAGCGGGTCGCCGAAGTCGTCCCAGCCGCCGGTGACCGGGTCGTAGCCGGAGGGGTCGAGCCGGTACGGCAGGTCCTCGGGGCGCAGCTTGGGGCTGCTCGCGACGGCCTCGCCGACGGCGGTGCCGAAGCCGGCCCGGCGGCCGAGGAGCAGCGGGCCGCTGTCGGGCAGCCAGTCGGCGAGGGTGTCGGCGAGCAGTTGCGGGGAGTTGTCGGTGGAGCCGGTGTCGACCGCGAGGATCCGCTGGACCTGCCGGTCCTGGCCGAGGAGGCCCGCCATGGCCTGCGGGAGCCAGCGGGCGCCGTCGTGCGAGACGATCACGGCGGTGACCAGGTGGCGCGGATAGGCGGGCGGCCGGGAAGCGGTGGAGCCGCTCTGGTGGCTGTAGACGGTCATCGCGTGCGCGGGCCCCAGTTCTCGGTGGACACAGCCGGTGAACGGCAACCGGATGGCGCACCACACTAACGGCTCCCGGTGGCCGCTTCGTCCGGGGTGCGGGTGAGGGGGCGGTGAAGGGGCCCCGGGAACACGAAAGCGCCCCACCATCGCGGTGAGGCGCCCGTACGGCTGTGCGGTTGTCCCTCCCTGTCGGAGGGTCAGCGAGGGGCCGGGCCGCTCCGGTCAGACCGCGCTCTTCTTGAGCCGGCGGCGCTCGCGCTCGGAGAGGCCGCCCCAGATGCCGAAGCGCTCGTCATTGGCGAGGGCGTACTCCAGGCACTCCGAGCGGACCTCGCAGGCGAGGCAGACCTTCTTGGCCTCGCGGGTCGAGCCGCCCTTCTCGGGGAAGAAGGACTCCGGGTCGGTCTGGGCGCACAACGCGCGCTCCTGCCAGCCGAGTTCCTCCTCGTCCTCCGCGATGCCGTCCCCGATCAACAGCTCAAAGAGCTCGCTCATGTGGCGCGCGCCTCCTCTGCCCCTACTTGGCGTCCCCGTGGTTGCCGTTGCCTCGTGCGGCTGACGACACGAGTGAAATTACAGTTGCGTCACTCTGGCCCAGTCAAGCCGAGCTCTGGTATTGGGGCCGGGATTCACTCCCTGGCACCAAGCCGTTACGAATAGTGTACATATCCGGACACATCGGACCTTCTGCCTCAAGGTCCCGTACGGTGCCGAACCATCCGCAACCATTCGCCCAGTGACGCTCGGTCACCACCGCAGGCCGGTCATCGGGCTGCCTTCCCGGCGATCTTCCCATCGAAACATAGAGAGTGATGAATCACCCCATCCGGGAAAGATCCGGACCTAATCCACCCGAATGCCGCATCCTTCGGTTTGACACCGCCCCTGCGGATGCGGTGTCCTTGCTTCTATGTCAGAGTTCGCCACCCTCCGGAGCGGTTCCACCCTCCGCCGTGCCGTGAACTCCTGTTGTCGCCTCTGTTCCTGCTGTATCTAGGCGCCCGCGTCCCACCGCGCGCCGCCCCCAGGACATTCCAGAGGCCGCCCGCGATTCCCGTCCCAGGACATCCCGGATCCGGCTGATCCCCACGAACCAGCCGACCCTTCCGAGGACGACTCCCGTGCGCATGAGCCGCATCCGCAAGCGGAACCGCGACCGCAACAAGCCCGCCCGCCGAGGCCCCGCCCGCACCGTCCGCTGGACGGACGGGCTGAGCGACGTCTCCATCGCCGGCGACCCGCTCGCCTTCCCCCACCTGGCCCGCACCGACCTGCCGGCCCACCCCACCACCGTCGCCGAGTACGCCCGGCTGGTCCGCGAGATCGCCGCCGACCGCGCCCGCTGGGAGCCGCTGGTCCGCTACGACGCGCTGACCCGCTGGTACGCCCGGCTGGAGACCGGCCCCGGCTACGAGGTCTGGCTGCTCAGCTGGCTGCCCGGCCAGTCCAGCGGCTTCCACGACCACGGCGAGTCCTCCGGCGTGCTGAGCGTCGTCCAGGGCGAGCTGATCGAGCGCTCCCTCACCCACACGGGCGAGGACGCCCGGGTGCTGCGGCCCGGCGGACAGCGGGTGTTCTCCCCCGGCTACCTGCACGAGGTGGTCAACGGCGCGCTCGAACCCGCCGTCTCCATCCACCTGTACGCCCCGGGCCTGACCGAGATGAACCAGTACGGCGCCGGCGCCGTCCCCGAGCAGGTGGTCACCGAGCCGCAGGCGCGGGCCGAGCCTCGCTGACCACGGGCTGACGGCACGTCCGACCGTGGCAGGATGACCCCATGCGCATCGTGGCACTGGCAGGCGGAATCGGCGGAGCGCGCTTCCTGCGCGGACTCCTCGCAGCGGTCGGACCGCAGGACGAGATCACCGTGATCGGCAACACCGGTGACGACATCCACCTCTACGGCCTCAAGGTCTGCCCCGACCTCGACACCGTGATGTACACCCTCGGCGGCGGCATCAACGAGGAGCAGGGCTGGGGCCGGGCCGACGAGACCTGGTCGATCAAGGCCGAGATGAAGGAGTACGGCGTCGGCCCCGAGTGGTTCGGGCTCGGCGACCGGGACTTCGCCACCCACCTCGTGCGCAGCCAGATGCTCACCGCCGGCTACAGCCTCAGCCAGGTCACCGAGGCGCTGTGCGTGCGCTGGAAGCCGGGTGTGCGGCTGCTGCCGATGAGCGACGACCGGGTCGAGACCCACGTGCGGATCACCGACGAGCAGGGCACCCGGGCCGTCCACTTCCAGGAGTACTGGGTCAAGCTGCACGCCGCCGTCGACGCCGAGGCGATCATCCCGGTCGGCGCGGACACCGCCAAGCCCGCGCCCGGCGTGCTGGAGGCCATCGCCGAGGCCGACGTCATCCTCTTCCCGCCGTCCAACCCGGTGGTCTCGATCGGCTCCATCCTCGCCGTCCCCGGCATCCGGGAGGCGGTCGCCGCCGCACCGGCTCCGGTGGTCGGGCTCTCCCCGATCATCGGCGGGGCGCCGGTGCGGGGCATGGCCGACAAGGTGCTCGCCGCCGTCGGCGTGGAGGCCACGGCCGACGCGGTGGCGCTGAACTACGGCTCCGAACTCGTCGACGGGTGGCTGGTGGACAGCGTGGACTCCGCCGCCGTCGAAGCCGTCGAGGCCGCCGGGATCGCCTGCCGGGCCGTACCGCTGCTGATGACCGACGTCGAGGCCACCGCCGAGATGGCGCGCGCCGCGCTGGCTCTGGCGGAACAGGTGCGCAAGTGAGCGAGCGGAGCGGGCGGAACGAGGTGGGCGCATGACCCTGGAGATCCTCGGGGTCGAAGGCATCCCCGAGATCGAGGCCGGGGCGGACCTCGCCGCGCTCATCGCCAAGGCGGGGACGTACCAGGACGGCGACATCCTGCTGGTGACCTCGAAGATCGTCAGCAAGGCCGAGGGCCGGCTGCTGCACGCCGCCGACCGCGAGGCCGCGATCGACGCCGAGAGCGTCCGGCTGGTCGCCCGGCGCGGGCCGGTCCGGATCGTGGAGAACCGCAACGGCTTCGTCATGGCCGCCGCCGGCGTGGACGCCTCCAACACTGCGCCCGGCACCGTCCTGCTGCTGCCCGAGGACCCGGACGCCTCCGCGCGGGCACTGCGGGCCCGGATCCAGCAGCTCACCGGCCGCCGGCTCGCCGTCCTCGTCACCGACACCTTCGGGCGGCCCTGGCGCAACGGGCTGACCGACGTGGCGCTCGGCGCCGCCGGGCTCAGCGCTCTGGAGGACCACCGGGGGCGCACCGACGGCCACGGCAACACGCTGGAGGCGACCGTCGTCGCGACCGCCGACGAACTCGCCGCCGCCGCCGACCTGGTGAAGGGCAAGACCAGCGGCGTCCCGGTCGCGATCGTGCGCGGGCTCGGACACCTCGTCACCACCGAGGACGGCGAAGGCGTCCGGCCGCTGATCCGGCCCTCGGCCGACGACATGTTCCGGCTCGGCACCTCCGAGGCGCTGCGCCATGCCGTCACCCTGCGGCGCACCGTCCGCTCCTTCACCGCGGAGCCGGTCGACCCGGGCGCCGTCCGCCGCGCCGTCGCCGCCGCCGTCACCGCGCCCGCCCCGCACCACACCACACCGTGGCGGTTCGTCCTGCTGGAGTCCGCGGACACCCGGGTGCGACTGCTCGACGCGATGCTCGCCGCCTGGCAGCGCGACCTGCGCGAACTCGACGGCTGGGACGAGGAGAAGATCGCCCGCCGCACCGCCCGCGGCGACGTGCTGCGCGACGCGCCCTACCTGGTGGTGCCCTGCCTGGTGATGGACGGCTCGCACGACTACCCCGACCCGCGCCGGGCCACCGCCGAACGGGAGATGTTCACCGTCGCGGCCGGCGCCGCCGTGCAGAACCTGCTGATCGCCCTCACCGGCGAGGGCTACGGCTCCGCGTGGGTCTCGTCCACCATGTTCTGCCGCGCCACCGTCCGCGAGGCGCTGGACCTCCCCGACAGCTGGGACCCGATGGGCGCCATCGCCGTCGGCCGCCCCGCGCAGCCGCCGCGGCCGCGGGCGGAGCGCGACGCGGACGCCTTCATCGAGGTGCGGTAGCGGCCGCGGGTCAGCGGCGGCGGTGGTCGTTGGGGGTGAGGCGGGGGCCGTAGCGGGGGGCGTGGGTGATCCCGGAGGCCAGGAGGAGGCGGCAGACGCGGTGGCGCTGGGGGCGGTAGGGCTCCAGGAGGGCGAGCATCTGGGCGTCGTCGCTGCGGGGGCGGCCGGCCAGGGCCCAGCCGACCAGGTTGGGCAGGTGGAAGTCCCCGACCGAGACCGCGTCCGCGTCGCCGTTGCTGCGTTGCAGGGTCTCGGCCGCCGTCCAGACGCCGATGCCCGGGACCGCCGTGAGCCGGGCGAAGGCCTCCTCGTGGCCCATCGCCGAGGCCTCCTCCAGGCGCGGCGCCAGCCGGACCGCGCGCACGACCGTCGCCGAGCGCTTCGGGTCCACGCCCGCCCGGTGCCACTCCCAGCTCGGCACCATCGCCCACTCCCGGGCCGACGGCGCCACCCGCATGCCCTCGGCCGGGCCCGGCGCCGGCGTGCCGAAGTCCCGCAGCAGGGTGCGCCAGGAGCGGTAGGCCTCGTCGGTGGTGACCTTCTGTTCCAGGACCGCCGGGACGAGCGACTCCAGCACCAGACCCGTCCTGGCCAGCCGGACCCCTGCCGTACGGCGCTGGGCGTCCCGCAGCGGGCCGGGCGGCAGGACCAGCGACTCCGGGGCGTCCTCGGCGCCGAGCAGGGCGGGGAGGCGCTCCAGCAGCCAGTCCGCGCCCGGGCCCCAGGCGCTCGCCTCCACCTCGCCGGTGGCCGGACGCGGCAGCACCCGCAGGGTGCCGATGCCGGCCGGGGTGCGGGAGGCTCGCCAGACGGCGCCGTCACCGGTGCCGCGGTACGCCGGGTCGGCGGGGCCGCGGCGCAGCGGCAGCAGGGTGCGAGCGACGTCCAACGGGAAGCCCGGCCGCCAACGCCGTACTGCTTCCACTGCTGTCGCCTCCTGTGTTGCCCTCCGGATATGAACGATACGCGGGGGGTCGGACAGGCCGGGGGCAGCAGGTGGCATCCCTTTCCCGCACCCCTGAGGGGCCGCGGGAGGGGGTGGGGAAGGCGGCCCGGTCAGCGGGCCTGGAGGCGGGCGGCGGTGGTGCGCAGGGCGGGGAGGCGGGTGTAGAGGGCGTCGCCGGGGCATTCGGTGGCGACGGCGTCGCGGTGGCCGGAGATGGTGTCGAGGTCGGCGACGCTGCCCTGGGGGTAGCGGCTGGAGTTCGAGCCGGAGGTGAGCTGGGTGCGGCCGGCGGCGGGGGTGTCGGTGAGGCCGAGTTTCCAGGCGGCGATCTCGGCGAGGCCGTCGAGGAGGCGCTGGGGCGGCTGGTCGCCGGCGTAGGTGCCGATCGCGGCGATGCCGGTGGAGCCGGCGTTGAAGCCGAGGGTGTGGGCGCCGTGGACGGGCTGGTCGACACCGCCGGCGCGGCCCTCGTAGATGGTGCCGCAGCGGTCGACCAGGAAGTTGTAGCCGATGTCCCGCCAGCCGTTGGTCTTCACGTGGTACTGGTAGATCGCCCGGATCACCCGGGGGGCGTCGGAGCAGTCGTAGCCGGTGGCGGTGGCGGTGTGGTGGATGAAGACCTCATGGACCGGGCCGGTGTAGTCGAAGGCCTGGTCGCGCAGTGACTCGTCGGCACCCCAGCCGGCCCGGGTGACGATCTCCGGGCGCGGCGCCCGGCCGTTGAGGAGCGCGGCGGGCAGTTCGGCGGACGGCATCCCGGGTTCCTCGGCCGGCAGGGTCCGTACGGCGGAGGCGGGGGCGGCGCCGCCGCCCGGGTCGACCAGGTCGACCCGGAGCCCGGGTGGCGGTCCGGCGGGCCCGGGCCGGACGTCGACCGCGACGCCGTCGCTGCGGCCGGTCCACAGCGGGGCGGTGGCGCCGTGGGACGCCTGGTCGGGGCCGTCGCCGACGTCGGACTCCAGCCGGTGCCAGTCGCTCCAGCGGCCGGTGGCCGCGTCCCGGGTGCGGACCCGGACGACCGCGCCGGCGAGGGCGTCCGGTGGGCCGTCCCAGTCGAGGCCGAGGAGTTCGAACGGTCGGGTGCCGCGCGGGGCGAGGCCGGTTCCGGAGGGCAGCGGCAGCGAGGTGGTCGAGCCGCCGCCGGCGAAGTCGCGGCGCTGCGGGGCCGGCCCGGTGGTCGCGGTGGCGACGGGCTGGAGCAGCAGGGTGGCGGTGCAGCCGGCCAGGATGGCGGCCGGGAGTGAAAGGCGCATGGAACGGATCGTCGCCGCAATCGGGACCGCCCGCTACGCCGCTCGCGCCCGTTCGGCCGCCCCTCCCGACCTCTCACCCGAAGGCCGTAGGCTGGGGCGCACCATGACTGCGCCTTTCGCTGCCGATGCCCGCACCCCCGTCGAGCTGCTGCACGCATTCCTGCGCGGCGGCACCCCTTCGGTCGATCCCGCGGCCCCGCTGGTCACCTTCTATGACGACGCCACCGGCGAACGGGTGGAGCTGTCCGCCCGCACCTTCGACAACTGGGTGGCCAAGACCGCCAACCTCCTCCAGGACGAGCTGAACGCCGGCCCCGGCGACCGGGCGGCACTGCTGCTGCCCGCCCACTGGCAGAGCGCCGTGTGGCTGCTGGCCTGCTGGTCGGTCGGGGTGACGGCGGTTCCGGCCGGTGACCCGGCCACCGCCGACCTGGTGGTCAGCGGCCCGGACGGCCTGGAGGCCGCCCATGCCTGCGAGGGCGAGCGGGTCGCGCTCGCGCTGCGCCCGCTGGGCGGCCGCTTCCCGCAGCGCCCGGACGGCTTCCTCGACTACGCCGCCGAGGTGCCCGGCCAGGGCGACCGCTTCGCGCCGTACTCCCCCGTCGCCCCGGACGGGCAGGCGCTGGAGACGGCGGTGGACGGGCTGCCGCTGAAGCTGACCGGTGAGCAGACCGTGGCGCTGGCCCGGGAGGGCGCCGTCCGGCTCGGCCTGAAGTCCGGCGACCGGGTGCTGTCCACCCTCTCGTTCGAGGACTGGGCCGGTCTGGAGGCCGGTCTGCTGGCGCCGCTGGCGGCCGGGGCCTCGGTGGTGCTGTGCCGCAACTCCCAGGGCCTGAGCGAGGAGCAGTGGGAGAAGCGGGTGGAATCCGAACGGGTGACACTGCGTCTGGGCTGACCCCGGGCGACGGCCCGGCGGGTAGGGATCGCTGCCATGGCCGAGGACGACACCGAGCACCCCCCGACCGACGAAGACCCTCCGACGGACGCTCCCCCGAGCGGACCCGTACGCCCGCGCAAGCGCCGGCGGTGGCTGCTGATCACCGCCGGCGCCGTCGCGTTCCTGCTGGTCGCCACCGGCACGGTGCTCTGGATCGCCTACCGCGCGCTGGACGGCAACATCCGCACCGACTCGGCCACCGACCGGCTGCTCGCCGAGCTGGAGGCCGAGCGGCCGAGCCGCACCGCCGGGGCCCGGGGCGCCGAGAACCTCCTGCTGATCGGCAGCGACGACCGCTCCGGCGCGAACGGCTCGTACGGCGGTGCGCCGGGCACCGCGCGCTCGGACACCACGATCCTGCTGCACCTGGCCGCCGACCGGAAGCACGTGACGGCGGTCTCCGTCCCCCGCGACGTCATGGTCTCCGTCCCCGCCTGCGAGCGGCCGGACGGCACCCGCAGCAAGCCGGCCCTGATGCAGTTCAACTGGGCCTTCGAGCTGGGCGGTCCGGCCTGCTCGATCCGGGCCGTCGAGCAGCTGAGCGGCATCCGGATCGACCACTACGTGATCCTCGACTTCAGCGGCTTCAAGACGATGGTGGACGCCATCGGCGGGGTCGAGGTGTGCGTGCCGCAGCCGATCCACGACAAGGACGCCAAGCTCGACCTGTCCGCCGGGCGGCAGACCCTGCACGGCGAGCAGGCGCTCGGCTACGTCCGGGCCCGGGAGACCCTGGGCGATGGCAGCGACACCCAACGCATGGGCCGCCAGCAGCAGTTCCTGGCCTCGCTGCTGCACAAGGCGCAGTCGCAGGGCGTACTGCTGAACCCGGCGAAGCTGTGGCCGGTGCTGGACGCCGCGACCTCCTCCGTCCGGGCGGACGGCGGGCTGTCCTCGCTGGGCGCGCTGTACGACCTCACCCAGGACCTGCGGGGCGTCCCCTCGGCGAACGTGGCCTTCCTGACCGCGCCGCGCCGCCCGTACCGCTACGACTCGGACCGGGACGAGTTCGTGCAGCCGCAGACCGACCGGCTGTTCGCGGCGCTGCGGGACGACCGGCCGGTCGTCGTCCGGCCGCCCGGGTCGGCGCCCTCGGCGGGCCCGAGCGGCAGCCCGTACGCGAGCCCGAGGCCGAGCGCGAAGCCGAGCGCGCGGACCTCGCCGACCGCCGAGGCGGCGGCGCTGGCGAGCGCGTCCCCCTCGGCGGGTGCGTCACCCTCGGAGGACGAACCGCCCACCTTCGAGGGACGGACCGCCGACGTGGACTCCTGCGCCGCACACTGAGTCGGCCGCCCCGGCCGACACCCCCGAGAAGTCCGGACGCTTCCGCAATTGCTCGTCGGCGAACGGAATTTGCCTCCGCGTTGCCGGAACATGGCGCGGATCACACCGGGAACGACTCCTTCACCCGGCTCGTCTACTGTGTCCGGATCGGTCCGTTCCGTACGGGCGGGCCGAAGCAGTGACCGGTCGAAGGTAGGGAACCCCGTGCACGAGGAGCAACCGGAAACCGGTCGGTACCGTGTGGACCCGGCCCCCGGCGTCCCGCGGCAGCGCCGCCGGGCCGGCGAGAGGCCGACGGGTGTTCAGGAAGCCACCCCGGCGGGCGCCCACACGCAGGCTCAGGCCGAGCCGGCCGCGGCGGGCCGCCGGGGCAGCAGGCGCCGGGCGGCCACACTGGCCAAGCGCCACCGGCGCCGACGGGTGCTCAAGTGGACGGCCGGGGCGGGCGCCCTGGTGATGGTGGCCGGCTGCGCCGGGGCGTACTACCTGTACCGGCACTTCAACGACAACATCACCTCCCTGAAGGTCCAGCTGGGCGACGAGTCCGAGCGCCCCCTGGGCGCCGGGCAGGCGCTGAACGTCCTGGTGATCGGCACCGACAGCCGGGAGGGACTCGGCCGCGAGTACGGCGACGAGGGCAGCGCCGGGCACGCCGACACCACGCTGCTGTTCCACATCGCCAAGGACCGCTCCAACGCGACGGTGCTCAGCCTCCCGCGCGACCTGATGGTGCCGATCCCGGAGTGCCAGAACGCCGAGGGGAAGAAGATCCCCGGCTCGGCGCGGGACATGTTCAACAGCAGCCTCGGCCAGTCCGGGCGGGACGCCGGCTGCACCTGGAAGACCGTCGAGAAGGTCACCGGCATCCGGGTCGACCACTTCGTGCAGGTCGACTTCGAGGCGGTGAAGACGCTGTCCACCGCGGTCGGCGGGGTCGAGGTCTGCGCGGCCAAGGACATCAACGACTCGGGCTCCCACCTCAAGATGACCAAGGGCCGGCACGTCGTCCAGGGCGAGGAGGCGCTGGCCTTCGTCCGCACCCGGCATGCGGTCGGCCAGGGCGGCGACCTCACCCGGATCCCGCTCCAGCAGCAGTTCATCAGCTCGATGATCCGCAAGATCAAGAGCGACGACACCCTGACCAGCCCGACCAAGCTCTACAAGCTCGCGGACGCCGCCACCAAGGCGCTCACCGTGGACTCCGGCATCGGCAGCGTGGACAAGCTCAAGGACCTCGCGCAGGACATCAGCAAGGTCGACACCGGCAACATCACCTTCACCACCGTCCCCGTCCTGGACGACCCCAGGGACGAGAACCGGCTGGTGCTCAAGCAGCCGGACGCCGGGCAGCTGTTCGCGATGGTCGCGGGCGACCGCTCGCTGACCGAGACCGCCACCCCCGCGCCCGCCGCCGAGGCCCCGGCGGCCGCCGCCCCCGCCGTCACCGCCCCGGCCGTCGACACCAAAACCACCCAGCTGACGGTGCGCAACGGCAGCGGCAAGCGCGGGCAGTCCGGGCCGACGGCGGAGAAGCTCCGGGCGAAGGGCTTCGACCGGGCCGCGGTCGGCAGCGACGCGCCGCTCGCCGAGACCACCACGGTGACCTACCCGGCCGGGCTGGAGGCCGAGGCCAGGGCCCTGGCCGCCGCCCTCGGACTGCCCGGCGACGCCGTCCGCCCGGCCGCCAAGCAGGACCCCAAGGGCGGGCTGCTGCTGGTGCTCGGCAAGGATGTGTCGGCCGCTCCCGGCACCCCGGCGGCGGTGCCCACCGAGGCGCCCACCGACCTCCAGCGGGTGCAGGCGGACGACGCCGACGTGTGCGCCAAGTAGCCGGACCGGCCGTCAACTGGCGCCCCACTGACCGCGACTGACGGTGGCGAAACGAATCAGCTGGTCCGGGAGAGCACGTCCCTGGAGGACGGGCCGACGCTGGCGATCACCCTCCGGGCGAGCCGACGCGGCGAGGTCAGGAAGCCGAAGCCCCAGCTGAGGTGCATGGTCGCGAGGGCCACCGGCAGCAGCGCCTTGGCCTTGAACGACAGGCCGCGGCCCTCGACCGCCGCGCCGCCGACGATGCCCAGCAGGTAGGCGCCGGGCACCGCGACGAAGGCCGGGTGGACGGCGACGCCGAGCACCAGCCCGAGGACCACCGCCGCCAGCGCGGCCGGCGGGGCGAGGTAGCGCATGTTGACCGAGCCGCGGTGGTAGCGGGTGACCACCCGGCGCCAGCGGCCGTAGTCCTTGTACTGCTTGGCCAGCGCCCGCACCGAGGGCCGGGGCCGGTACGTCACCTTGAGCTGCGGGGTGAACCAGACCAGGCCGCCGTCCTGGCGGATCCGGTAGTTCAGCTCCCAGTCCTGGGCGCGGATGAACTCCTCGTTGTAGCCGCCGAGCCGCTCCAGCACCTCGCGCCGGAACACCCCGAGGTAGACGGTGTCCGCCGGGCCGGCCAGGCCGCCGGTGTGGAAGGCCGCGTTGCCGACGCCGATCTTGGAGGTCATCGCGGCGGCGACCGCGTTCTCCCACTCGGTCTCGCCCTCGGCGTGCATGATGCCGCCGACATTGGCCGCGTCCATCTCGCCGAGCAGCCGGACCGCCGTGGTGATGTAGCCGGGGGTGAGCAGCCCGTGGCCGTCCACCCGCACGACTATCGGGTGCCGGGAGCCCCGGATCGCGGCGTTCAGCCCGGCCGGGGTCCGGCCGGTGGGGTTCTGGACCGTCCGCACCCGCGGGTCCTCGGCCACCAGCTCGGCCGCGATCTCCGCGGTGCGGTCGGTGGAGGGGCCGAGGGCGATCACCACCTCGATCGGCCCGGCGTACTCCTGATCCAGGATGCGCCGAACCGCCGTGCGCAGGTGACGTTCCTCGTTGAGCACCGGCATGATCACGGAGACAGCCGGCAGCTCCTCAGCAGCCTTGGTGTTCATCGGGGCCAACCGTACCGGTGCGGACACGTCCCCGTCTTGTCCCGGTCAGGGCCGCTGCGGACGCCTCGCGGCGCGGCACCGGTGCTGTGATCAAGGACACCGTACTCCCCCTCGGCCCCCGGTTCGAAGCCGTGCGGATCCGGTGCGGATTCAGAGTGCGCAGTGAAGGACGGTGAACACCGCGTAACCGGCCGGGGTGAGCCGGTTCGCCAGGTGCCGGGGGCCGGGCGCTGTGCGCGCCCGGCCCCCTCTCCCCCGATCCGACGCCCCCCGGCGCCGGGTCAGTCCGTCGCGATGGCCGCGAGGACGTTCATCCGTCCGGCCCGGAAGGCCGGGACGAGCGCCGCGAACAGGCCGATCACCACCGAGGAGACCAGCGTGATCGCGACCGTGGTGGTCGGGACGGAGAGCGTCCCGAGGCCCTGGTCCCGCAGCACCCGCTGGGCGGTGACGCCCCAGGCGAGGCCCAGCCCGGTGCCGAGGACGGCGCCGAACACCGCGATCACCACGGACTCCAGCCGGATCATCCGGCGCAGCTGGCGGCGGGAGAGCCCGATCGCCCGCAGCAGGCCGATCTCTCGGGTCCGCTCGACCACCGACAGCGCCAGGGTGTTGACCACGCCGAGCACCGCGACCGTGATGGACAGCGCGACCAGCCCGTAGATCAGGTAGAGCAGGGTGTTGATCTGGGACTGGACGAGCTCCTTGTAGCCGGCCCGGTCCTTGATGGTCAGCTGCGGGTACTCCTTCAGCCCGTCCTCCAGGGCGGCCAGCGTCTTGTCGACGTCGGCGCCGGCCGAGGCCTTGGCGAAGAAGGTCCACACCGGCGGCTGTTCGGCGGCTGGGACGGCCTTCTCCATGGTGTCCATGGCCACGAAGGCGCCGTCGCCGAACAGTTCGCCCTTGCCGAGGACGGCGCCGACCGGCAGCTCCTGGGTGCGGCCCTGGCCGTACTCGACGGTGACCTGGTCGCCGACCTTCAGTCCGTGGTCCTTGGCGAAGGCGGCGCCGACGGCCAGCGAGCCGCGCTGGATCGAGTCCACCGCGCCGGAGTCGACGGTCGGCTTGAAGTCGGTGCCGAAGAAGGACGGCGGCACCGCGGTCAGCTGGGTCTTCGCCTTCTGCCCGTCCGCGAGCCGGACCTTGGCGGCGAAGAAGGAGCGCTGGATGGTGATGTGGTCGATGCCCGGGGTGTTCCGGACCGCGTCCATCATCTCGGGGGTGGCCGCGGTACGGCCGCCGGAGACGATGTAGTCCGCGCCCACCGACTTGTCGATCTGCGCGCTGGTCGAGGTGACGGCCGAGGAGCTGAACACCGCGGAGGCGATCACCAGGGCCAGGCCGATCATCAGCGCGGCGGCGGTGGCGCCGGTGCGGCGCGGGTTGCGCATCGCGTTGCGCTGGGCCAGCCGACCGGACGGGCCGAACAGCGCCGGCAGCAGCGCGCCGAGCACCCGCACCACGACCGAGGCCAGCAGCGGGCCGAGCACCACGAAGCCGACCAGGGTGAGCACCACGCCCAGGCCCAGGTACTGACCGCCGGTGGACGCCTTCTTCGCCCCCGCGCCGAGCACCAGCAGCGCTCCGCCGCCCGCCGTCAGCAGCAGGCCCGCGACGGTGCGGATCAGGTTGGCCCGGGTCTCGGCCGGGGTGCCGTGGTCGCGCAGCGCGGCCATCGGCGAGATCCGGCTCGCCCGGCGGGCCGGGAACCAGGCCGCGACCAGGGTGACCACGATGCCGAGGGCGTAGCCGGCCACGAACACGTCCGGCCCGATCTTCAGGTCGGCCGCGCTGAGGCCCATGCCCATCGCGTTCATCAGCTTGATCAGGCCGACCGCGACGCCCAGGCCGGCCGCGATCCCGAGGGTCGAGCCGAGCACGCCCAGGATCAGCGCCTCGACCAGCACCGAGCGGTTGACCTGCGCGCGGCTGCCGCCGATGGCGCGCAGCAGGCCGATCTCGCGGGTGCGCTGGGCGACCAGCATCGAGAAGGTGTTGACGATCAGGAAGGCGCCGACGATCGCCGACACGAAGGCGAAGCCGAGCATCGCGTACTTCATGAAGTCGAGGCCGCCGGCGAACTGGTCAGTGCTGTCGGCCTGTTGCTCGGCCGCCGTCTTGACCAGGTAGGTGCCGCCGATCGCGGCCAGCGCGTCCGCCTTGAGCCGGTCGTTGCTGCGGCTGCCGTCGCCGTACGCCGCGACGGAGTTGAAGGCCTGCTCGCCGAGCAGCACCTGCTGGGCGGTCGGGGTGTCCAGGAAGCCGAGCGCCGCGCCCGGGTTGGTGGTGGTGAAGGCGGCGATGCCGACGATGGTGAAGTCGTGCTTGCCGGCGCCGTTCTCGACCCGGATCGGGTCGCCCGCGCCGAGCTTGGCCTTCTTCGCGGTGTCCGCGTCCAGCACCAGCTCGGTCGGGCCCTGCGGCGCGTGGCCGGAGGTGATCTTCACCGGGCTGTTCGGGGTGCCGGTCCAGTTGGCGAGCAGGGTGGGCGCGCCGGTGGTCGGGCCGACCAGCTTGTTGCTGGACGGGTTGACCAGGACGGCGTTGTCGACCATGACCTGGCCGACCGCGGTCTTCACCCCGGGCAGCGCGGCGATCCGCTGTTCCAGCTCGACCGGGACGGTCGGCGGCTTGACGGCGGCCTGCTGCATCTCGTCCTCGGCCGGCTTGGGCGGCTGGACCGAGATGTCGGAGGCGGTGGCGGCGAAGAGCTTGTCGAAGGTGCCGGTGGCGGTGCCGGAGAACACCAGGGTCCCCGAGACGAAGGCCACCGACAGCACGACGGCGATGAGCGAGAGCGCCATCCGGCCCTTGTGGGCGAAGAAGCTCCGCAGGGAGGTCTTGAGCAGCATGATGGTGTCGCCCCGCCGCTCAGCTGGTGCGCTTGCCGTCGAAACGGCGCATGCGTTCGAGGACGGAGTCGGCGGTGGGCGCGTGCATCTCGTCCACGATCACGCCGTCGGCGAGGAAGAGCACGCGGTCCGCGTAGCCGGCCGCGACCGGGTCATGGGTGACCATCACGATGGTCTGGCCCAGCTCGTCCACCGAGCGGCGCAGGAAGGTGAGCACCTCGGCGCCGGAGCGGGAGTCCAGGTTCCCGGTGGGCTCGTCGCCGAAGATGATCTCGGGGCGGGCGGCCAGCGCCCGGGCCACCGCGACGCGCTGCTGCTGGCCGCCGGAGAGCTGGGTGGGGCGGTGCTTGAGCCGGCCGGACAGGCCGACGGTCTCCACCACCTGGTCCAGCCAGGCCTGGTCGGGCTTGCGCCCGGCGATGTCCATCGGGAGCGTGATGTTCTCCAGCGCGTTCAGGGTCGGAAGCAGGTTGAACGCCTGGAAGATGAAGCCGATCTTGTCCCGCCGGAGTCTGGTGAGCTGCTTGTCCCTCAGGCCGGTGACCTCGGCGTCGCCGATCCAGATCCGCCCGGCGGTGACGGTGTCCAGGCCCGCCAGGCAGTGCATCAGGGTGGACTTGCCGGAGCCGGAGGGGCCCATGATCGCGGTGAACCGGCCGCGCTGGATGTCGACGTCGACCGCGTCGAGCGCGGTGACCTTGGTCTCGCCCGAGCCGTACGCCTTGGTCACCTGCCGGGCCGAGGCGGCGACGGTGGACGCTCCGCCGGGAAGCTGGTGGTCTTGCACGACTGCCGTCGCCACTTTTTCTCCTAAGAAGGTGCGCTCACCCGTTGGCCCCGGCGTCACGACCGGGCCGCTTCCTGGCGGGTGGGGATGTGTGAACCACGTTAGGAGTGGCGGGCGAGGGGCTCGTCATCCGCCGGAATGAAGACGCTCAACCAACGTTCTACGGGACGCGGCGCGGCTCCCCCTAGGGGTCGCCGCGGCCCGTCTCGGGGACGCCCCGTACGGGCCCGCGGCGACGGTGCGTCAGCTCGCCAGCGCGGGTGCGGCCAGCCGCTCCAGGGCGGTGGCGAAGCCGTCCACGACCGGGGCGAGCGCGGCCTCGGTCTCGCGCTCCACCAGGGTCGTCCCGTCCTCCCGGGCGGTGATGTGGCGGTCGAGCACGAACCAGCCCTGGGTGATGTGGCCGGCGCCCATCGAGCTGAGCACCGGGCGCAGCGCGTAGTCCACCGCGAGGACGTGGGCGGGCGAACCGCCGGTGGCGAGCGGCAGAACGGCCTTGCCGGCCAGCGCGTACTGCGGGAGCACGTCCAGCAGGGCCTTCAGCAGGCCCGAGTAGGCGGCCTTGTAGACGGGGGTGCCGATGACCACGCCGTCGGCGCGGGCGAACAGCTCGGTGAGGGCGACGATCTCGGGGTGGCCGAAGTCGCCGGACAGCAGCGGGTGCGCGGGCAGGCTGCGGGCCTCGAAGGGGACGACGTGGTGGCCGCGCTCGGCGAGGCGGGCGTCGACGTGGCGCAGCAGGCGGGTGGTGCGGGAGGTCGCGGACGGGGAGCCGGAAACGGACAGGACGACGGCCATGGGTTCACCTCTGGCTGGAAGCGGGGGCGGTGCGGGGCGGGGCGCTGTGTGCGGGGGTTCGACGGGGGTGTGCGTCAGCCGCGACAGAGCGAGCAGGCCACACCACGCCGCAGATCGACGTACCGCCGACGCGTGAGTGCCCAACGCTGGTCCATGTCCGGCATGCAAGCACGCGGTGTTCGAGCCGGTCAAGAAACGTTTCAGCAGGCGGAACGCCGGGTGTCCGGACGTTGCGGCGGAACGATCCGGCACGTGCATCAAAACTGCTACAAGAAGCCCGGTGGGCACCCCCGGGGGGAGTCAGTCCGACCGGGGTCGGGCATCCTCGTCGGCATGAACACGTGGCAGGAGGGCCGCCCGGGGGGCGGCGGGAACCCGTACGGCGGCAGGGGTGGAGGCGGCTCGGCCGAGCCGCCGCTGCCGTCCTCGCTGAACCCGCGCGGGCCGGGGGCGCCCGCGCCGCGGCAGCCGGGGCGCCCGGGGGCGTCCCGGTCCGGCGGTGTCCCGTCGCAGGGGCCCGGCGCCTCCGGCGCCCGTCCCGGCGGCCCGGGGCGTCCGGGTGGTCCCGGTGGTCCCGGTGGTTCCGGCCGCGCGGCCGGTCCCGGGCGGCCGGGCGGTCCCGGCGGCGCCCAGGCCCGGCGCTGGCCGCGCGGGCGGATCGTGAAGTGGTCGGTCTTCGGCGTGCTGATCGCCGTCATGGTGACCGCCGTCTCCACCTGGTTCTGGGCGGACTCCAAGCTCAACCACGAGAACGTGCTCGCCGACTACCCCGGCCGCCCGGCCGCGGGCAAGGGCACCAACTGGCTGATCGTCGGCTCCGACAGCCGCCAGGGCCTCACTGACTCCGAGCAGGACGACCTGCACACCGGGCACGACACCGAGGGCAAGCGCAGCGACTCGATGATGATCCTGCACGTCGGGGACAACGGGAACACCCTGATGAGCATCCCGCGCGACTCCTGGGTGCCGATCCCCGAGCACCCGGGCAGCAACGGCAAGCCGGTCAAGGGCACCACCGCGAAGATCAACTCGGCCTTCGGCAGCGGCGGCGGCCGGCTGCTGGTCCAGACCATCGAGCAGAACACCGGCATCCGGATCGACCACTACGCCGAGATCGGCTTCGGCGGCTTCGTCGGCGTCGTCGACTCGATCGGCGGCGTCGAGATGCACATCGACCAGGCCGTCAAGGACAAGGACTCCGGGCTCGACCTCAAGGCCGGCGACCAGACCCTCACCGGCAAGCAGGCCCTGGCCTTCGTCCGCCAGCGCCACCAGATGGCCGACCAGGACCTCGGCCGGATGCGCAACCAGCAGAAGTTCCTCGGCGCCCTGGCCCACCAGGCCGCCTCCCCCGGCAACCTGCTGAACCCTTTCACCTTCTACCCGCTGGTCGATTCCGCGCTCGGCACCCTGATCGTCGACGAGGACTGCGGCCTGACCGACCTCGGCTCGTTCTTCCTCGCCATGAAGGACGTCAACGGCGGCAGCGGCAAGTCGCTGACCGTGCCGATCGGCAACCCGGACTACCGCACCAAGACCGGCGAGTCCGCGGTGCTGTGGGACACCAACAAGTCCAAGCAGCTCTTCGACTCCTTCAAGAACGACACCGCGGTGCCGGACTTCAAGTAACCGCCCGCACCCAAGGTGACCGAGCCGCCACAATGAGTGGATGTCACTCGTCACCGCACTGATCCGCCGCCGTCGCCACCGCCTCCTGGGCCGCCTGGTCCAGGAGGCGCTCGCGCTCTACGGGATGGAGGTGCCCGCCGCCTGCGAGATCGGGCCCGGATTGCTCGTCTACCACCGCGGCTTCGGCACCGTGCTGCACCCGTACACCACCCTCGGCGCCGGCGTGACGCTCTACAACGGCGTGACCATCGGCCGGGCCGACCCGTGGGTGCCGCAGGAGGAGAGCGCGATGCGGCGGGTGGTGGTCGAGGACGGCGCGGTGCTGTGCGCGGGCGCCAAGGTGGTGTGCAAGGAGGGCGTGCTGACCGTCGGCGCGGGCACCATCGTCGGGGCCAACGCGGTGCTCACCCGCTCGACCGGGCCCGGGGAGATCTGGGCCGGGGTGCCGGCCCGCAAGGTCGGGACGCGGGCGGGCTGGGAGCCCGGCTACACGAACGGCAGCAGGCCGGTGCCGCACTCGGGGAAGCGGACCAGCCACTCCCCCTCGCCGTCGGCCTCCTCGGTGGCGCCCGCGAAGCCGTAGTGGATCGGCTGCCCGTCGCCGCTCAGCCACCGCGCGTGGGTCAGCTGCACCGACACCGAGGCCGGGCGGTGCCCGGCGGCCGGGGCGGGCTGCTCCAGCACCAGCTCGTGCTCGGTCTCGCCGGGCCGGAAGGTCACCACGGTCTCGGTGCTCGGGCGGCGCGGGAAGGCGCCCGAGGGGTCCGTCCAGTACGCGGCGACCATCACCGCGAGGGTGCCGTCCAGGCTGCCGGTGTCCGGCCGCACGTACTCCTCGTCCGGGACCCAGCGGGAGTGGTGGCGGATCTCGTCCGCGCCCCACCGCTCGTCCCAGCGCACCCAGTAGCCGGCCACCCGCTTGACGGTCATGCCCTCGCGGGCGACCCGGACGGCGAACCGCGCCGGGCCGACCGGCTCGCAGCCGCCCAGGGAGACCACCGTCACCTGTTCGTAGGTCACCTCGCCGTCGTCGGCGCCCTGCTCCATCATCGGTCAACCACCTTGCCGCAGAGTCGAGTTCGGCCACGGCTGGGACCGCGACCGAGTCGAGCGTATGGCCTGGGCCACAGCGGTCGCCGCGATTGCCCGGTTCCGGCCCGGAGGGCCGCGCTCCGGGCTACCCTGCCCGCCGCATGCCCGCCGGGCGCGCCGCTTCGAGGCGGAGCGGGTACGAAACCGCCCCGAAGCGGGAGGTCGGAAGCTCCGACGTCCCGCTCCGGGGCGGTGTGTGCCAGGTGGCGGCGGTGATTACTCGACCACGCCGGACTTGGCGATCTTGATCGCGGCCGAGGTGCGGCCGCTCTGCGAGCCGAGCGACTCGATCTTCTTGACCAGGTCCAGGCCCTCGACGACCTCGCCGAAGACGACGTGCTTGCCGTCCAGCCAGTCGGTGACGATGGTGGTGATGAAGAACTGCGAGCCGTTGGTGTTGCGGCCGGCGTTGGCCATCGACAGCAGGCCCGGGCGGTCGTGCTTGAGCTGGAAGTTCTCGTCCGCGAACTTCTCGCCGTAGATGCTCTTGCCGCCGGTGCCGTTGTGGTTGGTGAAGTCACCACCCTGGAGCATGAAGGCCGGGATCACGCGGTGGAAGCCGGAGCCCTCGTAGCCGAAGCCGTTCTGGCCGGTGGCCAGCTCGCGGAAGTTGCGAGCGGTCTTGGGAACGACGTCGTCGTACAGCTTGAAGACGATCCGGCCGGCCGGCTCGTCGTTGATCGTGATGTCGAAGAAAACGTTGGAAGCCATGCAGGGATCATGGCACGACCGCCCGGCGCCCGCCGCATGGAGCCCGTGTGGGGCGGCTCTCAGGCCTTCGGCTTGCGGGCCAGCAGATAGGCCTGCGGGGTCTTCTCGTCCCCGTCCGGCTCGCGGACCGTACGGGAGGTGACCGGCAGGCCCGCCGCCCGGGCCAGCTCCTCGACGCGCTCCGGCCGCAGCCGGCGGAAGTCCAGCGACACCGGGTGGCCGAAGGGCCGCTCCTGGCGCGACGGCTGGTCACCGACCTGGAAGGCGAGCATCAGGTGGCCGCCGGGGGCCAGCACCCGGGCGAACTCGGCGAACACCTCCGGGAGCCGCTCGGCCGGGGTGTGGATGATCGAGTACCAGGACACCACCCCGGTCAGCTCGCCGTCCCGGAACGGGAGGTCGAACATCGAGCCGACGCTGAACGGCACCTCCGGGTGGGCCCGCCGGGCCAGCTCGACCATCCGCGGCGAGAGGTCGATCCCGTGCACGTCCACGCCGAGCCGGTGCAGCGGTCCGGTCATCCGGCCCGGGCCGCAGCCCACCTCCGCCGTCCTGGCGTCCGGCCGCTCGGCGTGGACGAGATCGGCGAAGAGCGCCAGCATCGCCCGGTCCATCGGCGTCCGGCTCAGCGTGTCCCGGAAGAGCTCGGTGTACTCGGTCGCGATGGCGTCGTAGAACGCCCTCGTCTCGGTGAGGAAGTCCGGCTCGGTCATACTCCGGGACCCTACCGGGCCGCCGATCCGCCGTAGCGTCGATCAGGCCAACCAGCCGGAGGGGGACGGAAGATGCCCAGGATAGGGGTCCATCCGGCGGCGCTGCTCAGCCGAGCGGCGGCAGGTCGAGTTCGGCCACCGTCTGGTCGCCGCTGGTCTCGCCGGTCGGGCGGAAGCCGAGACCGGTGTAGAAGGCGGCCGGGCCGTCCGGGCCCGGGTGGTAGGTGACGGTGGCGCGGGTGCCGCCGCGGCGGCGGATCTCGGCACAGACCTGCTCGACGGCGAACCGGCCGTAGCCGCCGCGCTGCCCCTCGGCGTCGATCAGCAGCCGCCACAGGCCGGAGCGGGGGCGGTCGCCGGGGCGGTCGGGGTAGAAGGTGAGGTCGAAGAAGGCCATCACGAAGCCGACCGGCCGCTCGCCGTCCAGGATCAGCCGGGGCCAGGCGGCCTCGCCGTACGCGTAGGCCTCGGCCAGCGACTTCACCACCGGCGCGACCAGGTGCTCCTGGTCGGGGCGGACCCGCAGGGCGAGGGCGGCGTCGACGTTCTCGGGGGTGATCACGGCCAGGCTGAGGGAGGGCGCGGCGGAGGCGTCGGGTACAGCGGGCATGGCGGGCATGGCCGGCAGCCTACGGAGCGCGCTTGCCCGCCGTCGCGCGGTTTTCCCGCCGGGCCCCTCGCCGGCCCGGGAACGCCGGTGCCCCGGCCGATCCTGGGATACGGCCGGGGCTCCGGGAGTTCTACGGCTCGGGGCGGGTTACGGGAGGTTGCGGGCCATGACGATCCGCTGGACCTGGTTGGTGCCCTCGTAGATCTGCGTGATCTTCGCGTCCCGCATCATCCGCTCCACCGGGTAGTCCCGGGTGTACCCGTACCCACCCAGCAACTGCACCGCGTCCGTCGTGATCTCCATCGCCGCGTCCGACGCGTAGCACTTCGCCGCCGCCCCGAAGAACGTCAGATCCGCGTCCCCACGCTGCGACTTCGCCGCCGCCGCGTACGTCAACTGCCGCGCCGCCTCCAGCTTCATCGCCATGTCCGCCAGCATGAACTGGACCCCCTGGAACTCCGCGATCGCCTTGCCGAACTGCTTGCGCTCCTTCACATACCCCTTGGCGTAGTCCAGCGCCCCCTGCGCGATCCCGATCGCCTGCGCCGCGATCGTCACCCGGGTGTGGTCCAGCGTCTTCATCGCCGTCGCGAAACCCGTGCCCTCCGCACCGATCATCCGATCCACCGGGATCCGCACATTGTCGAAGTACACCTCACGCGTCGGAGAGCCCTTGATCCCCAACTTCTTCTCCGGAGCCCCGAACGACACCCCCTCGTCGCCCTTCTCCACCACGAACGCCGAAATGCCCTTCGAACGCTTCTCCGGGTCGGTCACGGCCATCACCGTGTAGAACTCCGACACACCCGCGTTGGTGATCCAGCGCTTCACACCGTTCAGCACCCAGAAGTCCCCGTCCCGCACCGCCCGGGTCTTCATCCCCGCCGCGTCCGAACCCGCCTCCGGCTCCGACAGGCAGTACGAGAACATCCCCTCACCACGCGCCAGCGCCCCCAGGTACTTCGCCTTCAGCTCCTCCGAGCCCGACAGCTGCACCGGCAGCGACCCCAGCTTGTTCACCGCCGGAATCAACGAGGACGACGCGCACACCCGCGCCACCTCCTCGATCACGATCACCGTCGCCAACGCGTCCGCACCCGCACCGCCGAACTCCTCCGGCACGTGCACCGCGTGCAGGTCATTGCCCTGCAACGCGTCCAACGCCTCCTGCGGGAACCGCCCCTGCTCGTCCACCTCCGCCGCGAACGGAGCGATCTTCGCCTCGGCCAGCGAACGCACCGCCTCACGGAGCATCTCGTGCTCCTCGGAGATACGGAAGAGATCGAAGTCCGCCGCCCCTGCGCTGCCCGCCATGATGCCTGCCTCGTCGTCCAGTGACCGAAGTCCGATCGGAGCCCGAATCGAGCCTGATCGACGTCGAATCCGCGGTTAACTACCGTTCAGTAGAGATCCTAGGGGCCCGACCTGCGGCTGCCTAGCGTTCCGGGCGTGCAGGCGATCCCGGGGCGTCCGCGGCGGGCCGATAGCATCAGGGCGTCCGTACTGGTCGCGTCCGCATCCAAGGAGAACCCGTGACCCTCCGCATCTCCGTGATCGGCACCGGCTATCTCGGCGCCACCCATGCCGCCGCGATGGCCGAGTTCGGCTTCGAGGTGCTGGGTCTGGACATCGACCCCGACAAGATCGCCATGCTGACCGCAGGGCGGGTCCCGATGTACGAGCCCGGACTGTCCGAACTGCTGCTCAAGCACGTGGCCGGACACGAGGGTTCGACCGGGCGGCTGCGCTTCACCACCTCCGCCAAGGAGGCCGCCGAGTTCGGCGACGTGCACTTCATCTGCGTCAACACCCCGCAGCGCAAGGGCGAGTTCGCCGCCGACATGACCTACGTCGACACCGCGATCGACGAGCTCGCGCCGCATCTGACCCGCCCCGCGCTGGTGGTCGGCAAGTCCACCGTCCCGGTCGGCTCGGCGGCCCGGCTGGCCGAGCGGCTGGCCGCGCTGGCGCCGGCCGGCGAGGGCGCCGAACTCGCCTGGAACCCGGAGTTCCTGCGCGAGGGCTTCGCCGTCCAGGACACCCTGCGGCCGGACCGGATCGTGGTCGGCGCCCAGAGCGAGCGGGCCGAGCGGCTGCTGCGCGAGGTGTACGCGGAGCCGATCTCGGCCGGGGTGCCGTTCATGGTCACCGATTTCGCGACCGCCGAGCTGGTCAAGGCGGCGGCCAACTCCTTCCTGGCCACCAAGATCTCCTTCATCAACGCGATGGCCGAGGTCTGCGAGGCGGCCGGCGCGGACGTCACCCAGCTCAGCCGGGCACTCGCCTACGACGAGCGGATCGGCGGCAAGTTCCTCCAGTCCGGCCTCGGCTTCGGCGGCGGCTGCCTGCCCAAGGACATCCGCGCGTTCATGGCGCGGGCCGGCGAGTTGGGCGCCGACCAGGCGCTGACCTTCCTGCGCGAGGTCGACTCGATCAACATGCGGCGCCGCTCCCGGATGGTGGAGTTGGCCCGCGAGCAGTGCGGCGGCGGCTTCCTGGGCCGCCGGGTCGCCGTCCTCGGCGCCGCCTTCAAGCCCAACTCGGACGACATCCGGGACTCCCCCGCCCTCAACGTGGCCGCCCAGATCCAGCTCCAGGGCGCCCAGGTCACCGTCTACGACCCGAAGGCCGTGGACAACGCCCGCAAGATGTTCCCGTCCCTCGCCTACGCCCACTCCGCCCTGGAGGCCGTGGAGGGCGCCCACGTCGTCCTCCACCTCACCGAGTGGGCCGAGTTCCGCGAGCTGGACCCGGCCGAGCTCGGCGCCGTGGTCGCCGAGCGCCGCCTGCTGGACGGCCGCAACGTCCTGGACGCCGACGCCTGGCGCGCCGCCGGCTGGACCTACCGCGCCCTCGGCCGCCCCAGCTGACGCCCCTGCCCCGCCGCACCAAGCGCCCGCCCCCGCACCGGAGGCGGGCGCTTCGCCGTCCGGGCCGGGAATCCCCTCGCGGGCCGCGCCGTTGCCACCGGCATGACGAGCTACGGCGACGAAGCGACGATCCGCGGGATCCTCACCGGCACGGGCGACACCTGGGCGGTGGTCGGCCTGTCCGGCAACACCTCCCGGGCCGCGTACCGGGTGGCGCAGGTGCTCCAGGCGTACGGCAAGCGCGTCGTGCCCGTGCACCCGAAGGCCGAGACGGTGCTCGGCGAGCAGGGCTACGCCTCGCTCGCCGAGATCCCGTTCCCGGTCGACGTGGTGGACGTGTTCGTGAACAGCGCGCTGGCCGGGGAGGTGGCCGACCAGGCGGTGGCCGTCGGGGCCAAGGCCGTCTGGTTCCAGCTGGGCGTGGTGGACGAGGCGGCCTACCAGCGGACCCGGGAGGCCGGGCGGGCCATGGTGATGGACCGGTGCCCGGCCATCGAGATCCCCAGGCTGGGCTAGCCGGCGGAGCCGTCCAGCCGGGCGATGGTGGCGATGGACGGGCCGCGGTCCGCCCGCAGCCGGGCGGCGACGGACTCGGCGTCGCGCAGGACGCGGACCGCGTTGTGCCAGGTGAGCTTGGCGAGGTCGGCCTCCGACCAGTGGCGGCCGAGGAGTTCGGCGACCAGGTTGGGGTAGCCGGCCACCGAGTCCAGGCCGTCCGGCAGGAAGGCGGTGCCGTCGAAGTCGCCGCCGATGCCGATGTGGTCGATGCCGGCGACCTCGCGCATGTGGTCGAGGTGGTCGGCGACGGTGGCCGGGGTGGCGATCGGGCGCGGGTTGGCGGCCTCGAAGGCGTACTGGCACTCCATGGCCGGCGGGGTGATGTCCAGCGGGTGGAAGCCGTGGGCGCGCATGTTCTCGTCGGCGGCCCGGGTCCACCCGACGGCGGCGGGCAGGATGAACTTCGGCACGAAGGTCGCCATCGCGACGCCGCCGTTGGCGGGCAGCTGGGCGAGCACGTCGTCCGGGATGTTGCGCGGGTGGTCGCAGACCGCGCGCGAGGAGGAGTGCGAGAAGACGACGGGCGCCTCGGTGACCCGCAGGGCGTCACGCATGGTGTCGGCGGAGACGTGCGAGAGGTCGACGAGCATGCCGAGCCGGTTCATCTCCCGGACGACCTCCTCGCCGAACCGGGTCAGCCCGCCGGCCACCGGCTTGTCGGTCGCGGAGTCCGCCCACGGCACGTTGTCGTTGTGGGTGAGCGTCATGTACCGCACGCCCAGCTCGTACAGGGCGCGCAGGGTGGCCAGCGAGCAGTCGATGGAGTGGCCGCCCTCGGCGCCCATCAGGGAGGCGATCCGGCCGTCGGCGCGGGCGGCCTCCATGTCGTCGGCGGTGCGGGCCTGCCGCAGCCGGTCCGGGTAGCGCTCGACCAGGGCCCGGACGAAGTCGATCTGCTCCAGGGTGGCGCTCACCGCGTGGTCGCCGGCCAGCGAGGCCGGGACGTAGACGGACCAGAACTGCGCGCCGACCCCGCCCTCCGCGAGGCGGGCGAGGTCGGTGTGCAGGCGGTCGCTCTGGTCGGCGGCGAGGTCGAGCGCGCCGAGGTCGTACCCGACCTGCTCGCGCATCGCCCAGGGGAGGTCGTTGTGGCCGTCCACCACGGGGGCGGTGCGCAGCAGGGTGCGGGCCCGGTCCAGCGGGGTGAGGGAGTCCGAAGTCATACGCGCTGTTCTACCCCACCCCGCCGCCGGGTTACTTGCCGAATCCGAAGGAGGTGGAGCCGGCCACCTTGGCGCGCAGCTTGGCGCCCTTCTCGGTGGCCTGGTTGTTCAGCTCGGCCTGGAAGTCGGTCATCTTCTCGGTGAGTTCGGGGTCGAACGCGGCGAGCATCCGGACCGCGAGCAGGCCGGCGTTGCGGGCGCCGGCCACCGAGACGGTCGCCACCGGGACGCCGGCGGGCATCTGGACGATCGACAGCAGGCTGTCCATGCCGTCCAGGTAGCGCAGCGGCACCGGCACGCCGATGACCGGCAGCGGGGTGACGGAGGCGAGCATGCCCGGCAGGTGGGCCGCGCCGCCGGCGCCCGCGATGATCGCCTTCAGGCCGCGCCGGTGGGCCTGCTCGCCGTACGCGACCATCTCGCGCGGCATCCGGTGGGCGGAGACGACGTCCACCTCGTAGGGGATCTCGAACTCGTCGAGCGCCTGGGCGGCGGCCTCCATGACCGGCCAGTCGGAGTCCGAGCCCATCACGATGCCAACGACAGGAGAGGTCATTCGGTGATCGTTCCTCGCAGGTAGGCGGCCGCGTGGCGGGCGCGCTCGCGGACGTCTTCGAGGTCGTCCCCGAAGACGTTGACGTGGCCGACCTTGCGGCCGGGCTTCACGTCCTTCCCGTACATGTGGATCTTCAGCCCGGGGTCGCGGGCCATGCAGTGCAGGAAGGGGTGGTACATGTCCGGGTAGTCGCCGCCGAGGACGTTGACCATGACGGTCCACTTGGCGCGCGGGCGGGGGTCGCCGAGCGGGAGGTCGAGGACGGCCCGCAGGTGGTTCTCGAACTGCGAGGTGACGGCGCCGTCCTGGGTCCAGTGCCCGGAGTTGTGCGGGCGCATGGCCAGCTCGTTGACCAGGATGCGGCCGTCCCGGGTCTGGAACAGCTCGACGGCGAGGTGGCCGACGATGCCCAGGTCGCCGGCGATCCGCAGGGCGAGCTGCTGGGCCTCGTCGGACAGGGCCGGGTCGAGGTCCGGCGCGGGGGCGGTGACCTCGGCGCAGACGCCGTTCTCCTGGACGCTCTCCACCACCGGGTAGGCGACGGCCTGGCCGCTGGGCGAGCGGACCACGTTGGCGGCCAGCTCGCGGACGAAGTCGACCTTCTCCTCGGCCAGCACCGCGACGCCGGCCAGGAACGGGGCCCGCGCCTGCTCCTCGTCGTCGACGACCCAGACGCCCTTGCCGTCGTAGCCGCCGCGGACGGTCTTCAGGACGACCGGGTAGCCGGTGCCCTCGTTCGCGAAGGCGGTGACGTCGGCCGGGTCGGCGACGATCCGGTGCCGGGGGCAGGGCACGCCGATGGAGTCCAGCTTGGCCCGCATCACGCCCTTGTCCTGGGCGTTGACCAGCGCGTCCGGGCCGGGGCGGACGGCGATGCCGTCGGCCTCCAGCGCCCGGAGGTGCTCGGTGGGGACGTGCTCGTGGTCGAAGGTGATCACGTCACAGCCGGCGGCGAAGGCGCGCAGGGTGTCGAGGTCGCGGTAGTCACCGAGGACGACGTCGGAGACCACCTGTGCGGCGGAGTCCTGGGGCGTGTCGGCGAGGAGTTTGAACCTGACCCCGAGCGGGATGCCCGCCTGGTGTGCCATGCGGGCCAGCTGCCCGCCACCGATCATGCCCACCACTGGAAAATTCACATTGCCCGGGGAAGTCACGCGGCCCAGGATATCCGGGCCGGTCGGAGGCGTTTACGGCCGCGGTGGGGCCATTCGAACGGACGCGCGTAGATGTCAACCTGCCGCCCTCCCGGCTGAGCCGTTCGGTGGAAGCGGGTAGCCTGGACGGCCAGGTCCTGGTCTGCGCGGTGTGATCATGTGCGTGCACGCAGGGCTCAAGGGGTGTCCGCGACGCCGTGGTCAGCCCTTTCGACCCAGGTGCACATGGAGGCAGTCCGGTATGGCGGCGACCCCAGCTTCGAAACCCCCTCTCGCGCAGAAGATGCGTGGGATCACGGGTGAAGTCGTGAAGTTCGGCATCGTCGGGCTGAGCGGTGTGGTGGTCAACTTCGCCGTCTTCTGGGTCTGCATCAACGGCATGGGCCTGGCCTCGGTCCGGTCGAACATCGTCGCGACGGTGATCGCGATCGCGACCAACTACCTGGGCTACCGCTACTGGCTCTACCGGGAGCGCGACGCTGCCTCCCGCAAGCGCGAGATCACGCTCTTCCTGGTCTACAGCGGCATCGGCATGCTGATCGAGACCGGTGTGCTCGGCTTCTCGGTGTACGTGCTGCGCCTGGACTCGCACTTCGAGCAGATCGGCGCGAAGGTGATCGGCCTCGCGGTGGCCACCGTGTTCCGCTTCGTCTCGTACCGCACCTGGGTGTTCAAGGCCGTGCCGGAGCCGGCCGCCGCGCCCGTCCAGCAGCCGACGGTGCCCGCCCAGCAGCCCGCCGCCCAGGCCGAGCGGATGCTGGCCGCCGAGCAGATCCGCTACGCCTCGGCCGAATAGGCCCCCGCACGCACGACAGAGCCCCGGCGGGCCGCCGGGGCTCTTCGCTGTCTCCGGGGTTTCTTCGCTGGTTCCAGGGGCTCTTCGCCGTTCCCGGAGACCCGGAGCCTCAGCGCACGGTGTCCTCGTGGCTGCGCCCGATGAAGAGCGCGAACACCGGCGGCTTCAGCGAGAGCAGCTCCAGTCGCCCGCCGTCCGCCTCCGCGAGGTCGCGGGCGACGGCCAGGCCGATGCCGGTGGAGTTGCGGCCGCTGACCGCGCGCTCGAACACCCGGTTGCCGAGGTCCGCCGGGACGCCGGCGCCCTGGTCCTGGACCTCGATCACCACCGAGGTGCCGGACGGCCGGACCCGCAGGGTGATCGTCCCGGCGCCGTGCATCAGCGAGTTCTCGATCAGGGTCGCCAGCACCTGGGCCACCGTGCCCGGGGTGCCGACCGCGGTGACCCCGTGCAGCCCCTCCAGGGACAGCACCCGGCTCTGCTCGCGCAGCGTGGGGCCCCACTCCTCCACCTGCTGCTTGATCACCTCGTCGAGGTCGAAGGCGACGGCGGTGGGGCTGCGCGGGTCGCGCTGGGTGGTGAGCAGCCGCTGGACCACGTCGGTGAGCCGCTCGACCTGCTGGAGGGCGATGGTCGCCTCCTCCTTGACCGTCTCCGGGTCCTCGGCGAGGGCGGTGATCTCCTCCAGCCGCATGGAGAGCGCGGTGAGCGGGGTGCGCAGCTGGTGCGAGGCGTCGGCGGCGAGCCGGCGCTCGGCGGTGAGCATCCGGGCGATCCGTTCGGCGCTGGTGTCCAGCACCTCGGCGACCCGGTCGAGCTCGGGCACCCCGTAGCGGCGGTCGCGCGGGCGCGGGTCGCCGGAGCCGAGCCGTTCGGCGGTCTCGGCGAGGTCGGTGAGCGGCCGGGCGAGCCGCTTGGCCTGCCAGACGGCCAGCGCCACCGCGGCCTGGACGGCCAGCAGGGCGACCACGCCGAGCAGCAGCAGGTTGTTGGCGATCTCGTGGTCGACGTCCTCGCGGGACTGCTCGACGGTGACGGTCTCGCCGCTGTTGCCGCGCTCGACGGCCTTCAGCAGGTGGTTCCCGGCCGGGCGCTCGCCCGCCGAGACCACCGGCTGGCCGGGCACCTGGACCTCGACGTAGCTGCCCTCGGTGACCTGGCTCTCGAAGGCGCGCCCGGTGACCGGCTCCCCCGCGGCGAGCCGGCTCTCCACCAGGGCGAGGACCCGGACGGCGGCCGCGTCCACCCGGTCCTGGGCCGAGTTGACGATGGTCCGCTTCTCGACGAGGGCGAGCGGCACGCAGAACACCGCGACCACCACCAGGACGACGCCCAGCAGCGAGTTGATCATCCGGCGTTTCACGCTGCCGCTCCCCGAGGTGTTCCGTTCCACCGGACGCCGTCTCCGTCGGACGACGCCCGGCCCCGATCGCTGACGGGGGTGACTCTCTCCGACGGGGTCAGTTCTTCTCGAACCGGAAGCCGACGCCACGCACGGTGGCGATGTAGCGCGGGTTGGCCGCGTCGTCGCCGAGCTTCTTGCGCAGCCAGGAGATGTGCATGTCCAGGGTCTTGGTGGAGGTCCACCAGGTGGTGTCCCAGACCTGCCGCATGATCTCCTCGCGGGTGACCACCCGGCCGGCGTCCCGGACCAGGACGCGCAGCAGCTCGAACTCCTTGGCGGAGAGGGTGAGCTCCTCGTCGCCGAGCCAGGCGCGGTGGGACTCGATGTCGATCTTCACCCCGTGCGCGCCGGTGGTGAGCTGGTCGACGTTGCCGCGCCGGAGCAGGGCCCGGACGCGGGCGAGCAGTTCGGCCAGGCGGAAGGGCTTGGTGACGTAGTCGTCGGCACCGGCGTCCAGGCCGACCACGGTGTCCACCTCGTCCGCGCGGGCGGTGAGCACCAGGACGGGGCAGCTCTTGCCGTCGGCGCGCAGGCGGCGGCAGACCTCCAGGCCGTCCATCTCGGGCAGGCCGAGGTCCAGGACGACGAGGTCGACCTCCTCGGTGAGGCCGGCGGCGAGTGCGGTCGGACCGTCCTCGCGGACGAGCACCTCATAGCCCTCGCGTCGCAGGGCCCGGGCGAGCGGTTCGGAGATCGCCGGATCGTCCTCGGCGAGCAGCACACAGGTCATGTGGTGATGGTAGTCCGCTCGGGTAACCCCGTAAGCCCTGTGAGGTAGTTCACAGAGCGTGATCGTTATATAAGCCCCCCATCGCACTCAACGAGGCGTGACGGACCGGCAGTTCAGCGAAGATTCTCCACTTGGATCTTTGAACCGAAGGGATACGCGCCCATTTACCATCGATAGATCGAGCGGATCTGTCGCCAACTTAGCGATTCCCACACCTGATGAGTGGCCTTTGTCATCTGATAAAGCCAAATGTCGCCACGTAGAGTGGTTCTGTCCACGTCCGCCGCAACACCCCCGGGCGGACGCTGTCAGGCAAGGAACCACTACTCATGGCGTCTAAGACCCTGGACACCGGCGTCTCGTCGGCCAATCCCAGCGGCAAGACCTTCCTCGGGCATCCCCGAGGGCTCGCCACCCTGTTCATGACCGAGATGTGGGAGCGCTTCTCCTACTACGGCATGCGCGCGCTGCTCATCTACTACCTGGTCTCCGGTGGTGCCGACGCTGCCGTCGGCAGCCAGGGCGGCGGTCTCGCCATGAAGGCGACGACGGCGACGGCGATCTACTCCGTCTACGTCTCGATGGTCTACCTCATGGCCTACCCGGGCGGCTGGTTCGGCGACCGGGTCTGGGGCGCCCGCAAGACCGTCGCCATCGCCGGGTTCGTGATCATGTCCGGCCACATCGCGCTGGCCGTCCCGGGCCAGGCGGCGTTCTTCGTCGGCCTGCTCCTGGTCGCGCTCGGTTCCGGGCTGCTGAAGGCCAACATCTCCACGATGGTCGGCCAGCTCTACAACGGCCCCGAGGACCCGCGCCGCGACGGTGGCTTCACCGTCTTCTACATGAGCATCAACCTCGGCGCCTTCGTCGCCCCGTTCGTCATCGGGACGATCGGCAAGGAGTACAACTGGCACCTGGGCTTCGGCCTGGCCGCGGTCGGCATGGCCTTCGGTCTGACCCAGTTCCTGCTCGGCAGCCGCCACCTGAGCGCCCAGAGCAGCGTGGTCCCCAACCCGCTGCTGTCGCAGGAGCGCAAGAGCCTGCTGGTCAAGGTCGGCCTGGTCCTGCTGGGCGTCGCCGCCTTCTACGGCGCCGTCGTCGGCCTGGGCTTCTACACCCTGAACTGGACCCTCGTCCCGCTGACCGTCGCCGGTCTGCTGATCCCGGTCACCGTGCTGACCCGGATCAAGCGCGACAAGGACCTGACCACCGACGAGCAGTCCAAGATGTCCGCGTACATCTGGTTCTTCGCCGCGGCCGCGATCTTCTGGATGATCTACGACCAGGGCGGTTCGACGCTCTCCCTGTTCGCGGACAAGAAGACCGCCGACAACCTGTTCGGCCTCGGCTTCTCGGCCACCTGGTTCCAGTCGCTGAACCCGCTGTTCGTGATGGCGTTCGCGCCGGTCTTCGCCTGGCTGTGGCTCTGGCTGTCCCGCCGGGACAAGGAGCCGAACACCATCGTGAAGTTCTCGATCGGCCTGGTCCTGGTCGGCGCCTCGTTCTTCATCTTCATCATCCCGATGACGATGGCCGACGGCGGCACCCTGGTCTCCCCGCTGTGGCTGGTCTCGATCTACCTGATCCAGACCATCGGCGAGCTGTGCCTCTCCCCGGTCGGCCTCTCGGTCACCACCAAGATGGCGCCGCGCAAGTACGCCTCCCAGATGATGGGCGTCTGGTTCCTCGCCGTCACCGCCGGTGACTGCACCACCAGCCTGCTCTCGCTGGCCGGCGTCAGCCTCAACGGCACCGGGATCATCGCGATGGAGGCCTCGCTGGCCGCCCTCGCCGGGTTCGCCGTCTTCACCTACCGCAAGAAGGTCCAGGCCCTCATGGGCGACGTGCACTGACGCCCGTCCCCCTGCCTGCTCCGGGGCCGCCGTGGATTCCTGAGATCCACGGCGGCCCCGGTCGTTTTCCGTACGGCTCCCGGAGCTCTCAGACCTCGCGGACGCCCGCGCGCCAGACCGCCGCGGTCAGCGGCACCCCCGGGCGGTAGGCCAGGTGGACGTGCGAGGGGGCGTCCAGCAGCAGCAGGTCCGCCCGGGCGCCGACGGTGACCGTGCCGACGTCGGTGCGGCGCAGGGCCCGGGCGCCGCCCGCGGTGGCCGCCCAGAGGGCCTCGTCCGGGGTCATCCCCATCTCCCGCACCGCGACCGCGATGCAGAACGCCATCGAGCTCGTGAAGCTGGAACCCGGGTTGCAGTCGGTGGACAGCGCCACCACCGCGCCCGCGTCCAGCAGCCGGCGCCCGCTCGGGTACTCGGCCCGGGTGGAGAACTCCGCGCCCGGCAGCAGCGTCGCCACCGTCGCCGAGCCGGCCAGCGCCGCCACGTCCTCGTCGGTCAGATGGGTGCAGTGGTCCGCCGAGGCGGCTCCCAGCTCGACGGCCAGCCGCACGCCCGGCCCGTACGTGAGCTGGTTGGCGTGCACCCGGGGGGTGAGGCCGCGCTCGATGCCGGCGGTCAGGATCGCCCGGGCCTGGTCCCCGTCGAAGGCGCCCTTCTCGCAGAACACGTCCACCCAGCGGGCGTGCGGCGCGCAGGCGTCCAGCATCTCGCCGGTCACCAGGTCGACGTACCCGGCCGGGTCCTCGGCGTACTCGGGGGCGACCACGTGCGCGCCCAGGTAGGTGGTCTCCGGGGTGTGCTCGGCGGCGATCCGCAGCGAGCGCGCCTCGTCCTCGACCGTCAGCCCGTAGCCGGACTTGCACTCGATGGTGGTGGTGCCCTGGCGGACCGCCTCCCGGACGAACCGGGCCAGGTTGGCGTCCAGCTCGGCGTCGCTCGCCGCCCGGGTGGCGGCCACCGTGGTGCGGATGCCGCCCGCCGTGTACGACTGCCCGGACATCCGGGCGTTGAACTCGGCGGTGCGGTCGCCCGCGAACACCAGGTGGGCGTGCGAGTCGACGAAGCCGGGCAGCAGGGCCCGGCCCCCGGCGTCGACGCGCTCGTCCGCGGCCGGGGCGTCGGCCGCCCGGCCGACCCAGGCGACGGTGCCGCCGTCGACCACCACGGCCGCGTCGGTCACCAGGCCGAGCGGCCCGGCGCCCTGTCCGGGGTCGTTGGTGACCAGGCTGCCGATGCCGGTGATCAGGGTGGTGTTCAAGACGGGGCCTTCCGAAGGGGGTACGGGGGAACGGGTCAGCAGTCCAGCGCGCCGATCGCGGAGCGCAGCGCGCCCGGCACGTCGGACACCAGCAGGTGCGCGCCATCCCGGACGACGTGCCGGCCGCCGACCACCACGTGCCGCACGTCCGCCGCCGAGGCCGCGAAGACCGCGATCTCGGCGCCGAGCCGCGGCGGCGGGCCGGCCGTGCGGACGGTGTCCAGCGCGATCGCCGTGAAGTCGGCGAGCGCCCCGGCCTCGATCCGTCCGGCCTCCGGCCAGCCGAGCGAGGCGTGCCCGTCCTCGGCGCCGGCCCGCAGCAGGGCGGCCGCCGTCCAGTGGCCGCGGGTGCGGGTGCGCAGCCGCTCGTCCAGCTCCAGCGCCCTGGCCTCCTCGAACGGGTCGATCACCGCGTGGCTGTCGCTGCCCAGGGTGATCGGGGAGCCGCCCGAGGCGAGCCGGCGGGCCGGGCCGATGCCGTCCGCGAGGTCCCGCTCGGTGGTGGGGCACATGCAGACCGTGGTGGAGGTGGCGGTGAGCAGCCGGACGTCCTCGTCGGTCAGGTGGGTGGCGTGCACGGCCGAGGTGCGCGGGCCGAGCGCGCCGTGGTCGGCGAGCAGCCTGGTCGGGGTGACGCCGTGCGCGGCCAGGCAGGCGTCGTTCTCGGCGGTCTGCTCGGACAGGTGGACGTGCAGCGGCGCTTCGCGCGTCGCCGCCCAGTGCGCGACGGTGCCCAGCTGCTCGGCCGGGACGGCCCGGACCGAGTGGATGGCCGCGCCGATCCGGGCGTGCTCGCGCGGCTTGAGCGCGTCCGCCCGCACCGCCCAGGCCTCGGCGTCGCCGTCGCTGAACCGCTGCTGCGGCGTGGTCGGCTCGGCGCCGAAGCCGGAGGACAGGTAGCAGGTGTCCAGCAGGGTGATCCGGATGCCGGCCCGGGCGGCGGCCTCGATCAGCGCCTCGCCCATCGCGTTCGGGTCGGTGTACCGGGCGCCGCCGGGCGCGTGGTGCAGGTAGTGGAACTCGCCGACGGCGGTGATGCCGGCCAGTGCCATCTCGGCGTAGACGGCGGTGGCCAGTTCCAGGTAGCTGTCCGGGTCCAGCGCGCCGGCGAACCGGTACATGGTGTCGCGCCAGGTCCAGAAGGTGCCGGAGCCGACCTGGACGAACCCGCGCAGCGCCCGGTGGAAGGCGTGCGAGTGGGAGTTCGCCTGGCCGGGCAGCAGCAGCCCGTCCAGCCGGACGGCGCCGGGCGGGCAGGGGCCGCTGTCCGGGGTGACGGCGGCGATCGTCCCGCCGGGGCCGGTGGTGATCAGCACGTCCCGCTCGACCACCGGCCCGTTGTCGTGCGGCAGCCAGGCGTACTGCGCCCAGTACGTCGCCGGGGTCACTGACACGCCAGGTCCTCCAGTACGTCGGCGAGGGCGGCGACCCCGGCCAGGCAGTCGGCCGGCTCGGCGTGCTCGGCCGGGGAGTGGGAGACGCCGGTGGGATTGCGCACGAACAGCATGGCGGTCGGGATCGCCGAGGCCAGGATGCCGGCGTCGTGTCCCGCGCCGGTGGGCAGCACCGGGGCGTCCAGCAGCTTGGCCAGCCGGTCGCGCAGCGGCCCGTCGAAGTCCACCACCGGGGTGTACGACTCGCGGGTCAGCTCGACCCGGACGCCGTCGCGCCCGCCGCGCTCGGCGGCGGCCTGCTCGATCTCGGCGACCAGCGCGGTGAGGGTGCGCTCGTCGGCCGCCCGGGAGTCCAGCCAGCCGCGCACCAGCGAGGCGATCGCGTTGGTGCCGTTGGGCTCGACCGCGACCTTGCCGAAGGTGGCCAGCGCGCCCGCCTGCTTCGCCTTCTTGCGGGCGGCGAGCACGGTGTTGGCGTACGTCAGCATCGGGTCGCGGCGGTCCTCGATCCGGGTGGTGCCGGCGTGGTTGGCCTCGCCGTGGAAGTCGAACCGCCAGCGGCCGTGCGGCCAGATCGCCCCGGCGACGCCGACCGGCTGCCCCTCGGCGAGGTGGCGGCCCTGCTCGACGTGCAGTTCGACGAAGGCGCCGATCCGGGACAGCCGCTCGTGGTCCGCGCCGATCGCGGTCGGGTCGTAGCCGGCCTTCTCCATCGCGTCGGGCAGCCGGACGCCGTCGGCGTCGCGCAGCTCGTACGCCTGCTCGCGGCCGAGGACGCCGGAGGTCAGCCGGGAGCCGATGCAGGCCACGCCGAACCGGGCGCCCTCCTCGTCGCCGAAGTTGACGATCGCCAGCGGCTTGGTGAACTCGGCGCCGCGGGCGCGGAGTTCGTCCAGCGCGGCGAAGGAGGAGACCACGCCGAGCGGGCCGTCGAAGGCGCCGCCGTCCGGGACGGAGTCCAGGTGCGAGCCGGTGACGACCGCCCCCGGCGCGGTCGGGTCACCCAGCCAGGCCCACTGGTTGCCGTTGCGGTCCAGCTCGTACGTCAGGCCGCGGCCGCGGGCCTGCTGCTCGAACCAGGCGCGGCACTCGGCGTCGGCGGAGTTCCAGGCGAAGCGGCGGTAGCCGCCGGAGGCGGCGGAGCGGCCCACCGGGAGCAGCTCCGCCCACATCTCTTCGAAGGTCCGGCTCACAGCTCACCCATCGGGACGCGGACACCACGCTCCGCGGCGACCTCGGCGGCCCGGTCGTACCCGGCGTCCACGTGCCGGATGACGCCCATGCCCGGGTCGTTGGTGAGCACCCGGCGGATCTTCTCCCCGGCCAGCGCGGTGCCGTCGGCGACGGTGACCTGCCCGGCGTGGATCGAGCGGCCGATGCCGACGCCGCCGCCGTGGTGGATGGAGACCCAGGAGGCGCCGGAGGCCACGTTGACCATGGCATTGAGCAGCGGCCAGTCGGCGATCGCGTCCGAGCCGTCCAGCATCGCCTCGGTCTCCCGGTACGGGGAGGCGACCGAGCCGCAGTCCAGGTGGTCGCGGCCGATCACGATCGGCGCGGACAGCTCGCCGGAGGCGACCATGTCGTTGAAGCGCTCGCCGGCCTTGTCGCGCTCGCCGTAGCCGAGCCAGCAGATCCGCGCGGGCAGGCCCTGGAAGTGCACCTTCTCCTGGGCCATCTTGATCCAGCGGGCCAGCGACTCGTTCTCCGGGAAGAGGTCGAGGACGGCCTTGTCGGTCTTGGCGATGTCCTGCGGGTCTCCGGACAGCGCCGCCCAGCGGAACGGGCCCTTGCCCTCGCAGAACAGCGGGCGGATGTACGCCGGGACGAAGCCCGGGAAGGCGAACGCGCGGTCGTACCCGGCCAGTTGGGCCTCACCGCGGATCGAGTTGCCGTAGTCGAAGACCTCGGCGCCGCGGTCCAGGAAGCCGACCATCGCCTCGACGTGCCGGGCCATCGACTCGCGCGAGCGCTGGGTGAACTCGGCGGGCTTGGCGGCCGCGTAGTCCGCCATGTCGTCGAAGTCGACGCCGACCGGCAGGTAGCTGAGCGGGTCGTGGGCGCTGGTCTGGTCGGTGACGATGTCGATCGGCGCGTCCATCGCGAGCAGCTGCGGGACCAGCTCGGCGGCGTTGCCCAGCACGCCGATGGACAGCGGCCGCCGCTTGTCGCGGGCCTCGGTGGCCAGCTCCAGCGCGTGGGCGAGGTCCCGGGCCTCGACGTCCAGGTAGCGGTGCTCGATCCGGCGGGAGATCCGGGACGGGTCGCAGTCGATGCAGATCGCCACGCCGCCGTTCATGGTGACGGCCAGCGGCTGGGCACCGCCCATCCCGCCGAGGCCGGCGGTGAGGGTGATGGTGCCCTCCAGCGTGCCCCCATACCGCTTGTTGGCGACGGCCGCGAAGGTCTCGTAGGTGCCCTGGAGGATGCCCTGGGTGCCGATGTAGATCCACGAACCGGCGGTCATCTGGCCGTACATGGTGAGCCCGAGGCTCTCCAGCCGGCGGAACTCCTCCCAGTTGGCCCAGTCGCCGACCAGGTTGGAGTTGGCGATCAGCACGCGCGGCGCCCACTCGTGGGTCTGCATCACGCCGACCGGGCGGCCGGACTGGACCAGCATGGTCTCGTCCTGCTTCAGCCCCTCCAGCGTGCGCACCATCGCGTCGAAGGACCGCCAGTCCCGCGCCGCCTTGCCCGTCCCGCCGTACACCACCAGCTTCGACGGGTGCTCGGCCACCTCCGGGTCGAGGTTGTTCATGAGCATCCGCAGGGCGGCCTCCTGCTGCCATCCCCGCGCCGTCAGCTTGGTCCCCCGCGCCGCCCGCACCTCACGCGGCCCACTCGCCTGCTGCTGCACCATAGTCCCGGCCTCCTGCGGATGGATTCATTCAGGTTCGACTCGGCTGAATATAACCAAACAATCAATGCGCGACTAGACCCCGAACCCATCCGATCAGCCACGGCCGGAACCGGTCCCCAGGCACGCCGGAACGCCCGCCCGGCACGGCCGGAACGAGCTGATGCGGCTTCCGCTGTACGCGCCGCGCGGCCGAGTCAGGCCGCCGCGCCGCCGTCCCAGTCGATGCCGATCTCGGCGAGCCAGCGGCGGTCGTCGGCGTCCGGGGTGGGCGGGGACGGGGGGCGGGGGATGTTCTGGACGGGGCCGAGGCCGTACTTCTCGGCGGCCGCGGCGGAGCGGGCGTCGGGTTCGATGACGCCGACGTGGACGGCGGACTCGTCGCCCGGGTCGAGGACGGTCAGTTCGGGTTCGGGCAGGCGCCGCAGGGTGACACGGCGACCGCAGGCGGGGCAGGACCATTCGTCGGCGCCCGAGGCGAGGCGGGCGACGAACTTCATCTCGTGGATCACATGCATTGGGCGGCACCCCCTGTAGGAGGGGATGCCCGGGTCCGTGACGGCTACTCCCCCGCCCCGGCACCACTCCAGGCCGCGCTCATTCCAAGAACAGCCCGCGCGCCGCCGCCGACTGCTCGATCGCCTCCAACCGGGCCTCCGCGCCCGGGAGTTCGTCGCACATGGACTGCAACAGCACCCGGCCGAGCATCATCGGCGCGCACGCGGTGTCGAAGACCAGCCCGGTGCCGACGGCGGCCGGCAGCATCAGGTCGGACAGCTTGGCGACCGGCGCGAAGGCGCTGTCCGCCACGGTGAGCACCGTCAACCCGCACTCCCGGGCGACCGTCAGCGCGTCCATCAACTCCCGCGGGTAGCGCGGCAGCGCGAAGCAGAGCAGCGCGCTGGCCCCGGCCGCTCGGGCCTGCTCCAGCCGGTCGGCGAGCATGCTGCCGCCCTCGTCCAGCAGCCGGATGTCGGGGTGCACCTTGGCCGCGAAGTACGCGAAGCCGCGCGCCTGCGCCGAGGCGGCCCGCAGCCCGAGCACCGGCAGCGGGCGGGAGGCGGCGAGCAGCCGGGCGGCCCGGATGATCGGCTCCGGGTCGGCGAGGAGTTCGGCGAGGTGGCGCAGGTGGGCGATCTCGGCGAGCACGGCCTGCTGGTGCTCGTTGCGCACCGCGTCGTCGGGGCTCTCCGGCGCGCCCTGCTCGCCCCCGCCGAGTTCGCGCAGCCGCTTGCGCAGCGCCGGGTAGCCGTCGTACCCGAGGGCGACCGCGAAGCGGGTGACGGAGGGCTGGCTGACGCCCGCGAGTTCGGCGACCTCCACGCTGGACAGGAACGGCGCCTCGCCGGCGTGCCGCACCAGCGAGTGGGCGATCCGGCGCTGGGTCGGCGTCAGCCGGTGCCCCTCGAACAGTTGGAGCAACCGGGCGGAGGGGCCGACGCTGCCGGCCTCGTCGGTGGCGGTCATCAGCGGTACCTCCGGATGGGACGGTTGGGACGACGACTGTGCAGCAGCGCGCCGGCGCCGGCAAAGTCGTCTCGTACGACGGGACGCCTCGCGGGACGTCCCGGATGTCGGGCGGCGGGCCGGTCGGGCCCGCACGGCTCGGGGAAACCCTGATTTGTCCCTGAGCCCGCCCGGATTCCTCCCGCGAACGGATGGACCGGGCGGCCCGGCGGCCCCACGCTAGCCCCATGGACACTCGTCAGGACGAACTGCGGCGCGACCTCGACGCCACCCTCCAGGCCCGCAAGGAGCTCGGCAAGGAGTACGAGGACGCCCTCGTCGACTCCTTCATGAAGCGGCTCGACGCCCGGCTGGACGCCCGGGTCGACCGGTCGGCGGCCGAGCGGCTGGACGACTACGCGCCGCGGTCCCGCCCCGCGCGCCAGGGCTCCGACCGGCGCCCCGGCAACAAGCTCGCGATCGTCTCGCTGGGCCTCGGCATCCCGCTGTCGGCGATCGCGTCCAGCCCGCAGAGCGGCGGCTTCGCCGGCCTGCTGGCCTGTTGGGCGGGCATCGTCGGGGTCAACTTCGCCGCCGCGCTGGGCAATCGCCTGGGCCGGCAGGAGCGTTCGCCGCGGGGCGACTGGGACTGAGCCCCCGTCACCCCGCGGCGTCGGCATCGCCTCAGGCCAGCGGGCCGGTGACCCGCTCGACCGCCCGCACCAGCCCGCCGGAGGCGACCAGTTCGGCGGCGGCCTCCAGGTCCGGCGAGAGGAAGCGGTCGCGGCCGGCGCCGCCGACCCCGGCCTCCCGGGCGGCGGCCAGCGCGGCCGCGGTGGCCGGGGCCGGCGCGCCCGCCCCGTCGGCCTGCTGCCGGATCTCCAGCGCCCGGGCGGAGGCGGTGAGTTCGACGGCCAGGATGCGGCCGAGGTTGGCCACCGCCTGGCGCAGCTTGCGCGCGGCCGACCAGCCCATCGACACGTGGTCCTCCTGCATCGCGGAGGACGGGATCGAGTCGACCGAGGCCGGGACGGCGAGCCGCTTGTTCTCGCTGACCAGCGCCGCCTGGGTGTACTGGGCGATCATCAGGCCGGAGTCCACGCCCGGGTCGTCGGCCAGGAAGGCCGGCAGGCCGTGCGAGCGGGCCTTGTCGAGCAGCCGGTCGGTGCGGCGCTCGGAGATCGAGCCGAGGTCGGCGGCGGCGATGGCGAGGAAGTCCAGCACGTACGCGACCGGGGCGCCGTGGAAGTTGCCGTTGGACTCCACCCGGCCGTCCGGCAGCACGACCGGGTTGTCCACCGAGGCGGCGAGCTCGCGCGAGGCGACCAGGGCGGCGTGCGCCAGGGTGTCCCGGCCGGCGCCGGCCACCTGGGGGGCGCAGCGGATCGAGTACGCGTCCTGGACCCGCGGCGCGTCGTCCTGGTGGTGGCCGGTGAGGCCGGAGCCCTTGAGGACGGCCAGCATGTTGGCGGCGCTGAGCGCCTGCCCCGGGTGGGGGCGGATCGGGGCGTGCAGCTCGGGGGCGAGCACCTTGTCGGTGCCGAGCAGCGCCTCCAGGCTCATCGCGGCGGTGATGTCGGCGGTGGTGAACAGCCGCTGGAGGTCGGCGATGGCCATCACCAGCATGCCGAGCATGCCGTCGGTGCCGTTGATGAGGGCCAGGCCCTCCTTCTCCAGCAGCTCGACCGGCTCGATCCCGGCGGCGGCGAGCAGTTCGGCGACGGGCTTCTCCTCGCCGTCCGGGCCGGTGGCGGTGCCCTCGCCCATCAGGACCAGCGCGCAGTGCGACAGGGGCGCGAGGTCGCCGGAGCAGCCGAGCGAGCCGAACTCCCGCACCACCGGGGTGATGCCGGCGTTGAGCAGGTCGGCCATGGTCTGCGCGACCAGCGGGCGGACGCCGGTACGGCCGGAGGCCAGGGTCTTCATCCGCAGGAACATCAGCGCGCGGACCACCTCGCGCTCGACCACCGGGCCCATGCCGGCGGCGTGCGAGCGCACCAGCGACCGCTGGAGCTGGGCGCGCAGCTCGGGGCTGATGTGGCGCACGGCGAGCGCGCCGAAGCCGGTCGACACGCCGTAGACGGGGCGAGGCTCGGCCGCGAGGGCGTCGATCCGCGCCCGGGCGGCGGCCATCTCGGCCAGCGCGTCGGGGCCGATCTCGACCCGGGCGTTGCCCCGGGCGACGGCCAGGACGTCCTCGGCGCTGACGTCGGCCTTGCCGACCAGGACGAGCGGAGCGTCGGGGGCCACAGCACTGTGCATATCCATATACACCATCACATCAGGTGAATGAAGATATGACAACAGGTGTTCGCCCTCCGGATTCTCCGCCCTCCCGATCGGCCTCCGCACGCACCCCCGGCTACCTCGTCACGAGCTCCGCCTCGATCAGGTCCGCCGCCCGGACCGTACCGCCCTCGGCCCGACCGGCGGCGGACAGCTCCCGCAGCCGCTCGGCCACCGCCGGGTCACCGACCAGCTCCAGCAGGGCGGCGCGCAACGCCTCCGGGGTGGCCTGCTCGGTGTCCAGTCGGCGGGCGACGCCGAGGCCCACCAGGGCGTCCGCGTTGGCGAACTGGTCGACGGCCTGCGGCACCGCGATCATCGGCACCGCGTGGAACAGCCCCTCACTGGAGCCGCCCATGCCCGCATGGGTGACGAAGGCGTCCGCCTGGGAGAGCACCGACAGCTGCGGCACCCAGCGGTGCACCTCGACGCTGTCCGGCACCTCGCCCAGCTCGGCCAGGTCGGTGTGCCTGCCCACCTGGAGCACGGTGTGCCAGCCCGGCAGCGCGCCGAAGGCCTGGACGCAGGCCCGGTAGAAGGCGGGCTGGTGGGTGAAGGCCGAGCCCAGCGAGACCAGCAGCACCTTCTCGGCGCCGGCCGGCCGCCGCCACTGCCCCTGGTGGGCCCGGTCGCCGAAGCACGGCCCGACGAAGCTGATCCGCCGCTCGTCGACCCGGTCGGCGTGGGGCTGGAGAGCGCGCGGGATCAGGGCGATCGCCCGCTCGGGGCGCCCCTTGAAGAGGTCCACGTCGCGCTGCACCGCACCGGCCTCGGCCAGCCAGTCGGCGAACCTCCGGTAGTGCTCGGGGCCGCCGGGGCCGGTGCGGACCGCCTCGAAGACCTCGGCCATGTCCTCCTCGACGCCCTCCCAGCCGACGAAGGCGGGCGACAGCTGCACCACCGGCACCCCCAGCCGCTCGCCGAGCGCCCGCCCGGCGAAGCCCGCGATGTCGCAGAGCACCAGGTCCGGGCGGTCCTCCTCGAACGCCTCCAGCAGGACGGACCACATCGACAGCGCGTCCTCCAGGAACACCTCCTGGATCGCCACCGGGTCCTCCAGCCAGCCGCCCGGGTCGTCGGAGAGCGGCAGCTTCGTCGGGTAGGGGACGAAGGCCGCGCCGGTGGACTCGACGGTCTCGCGGAAGGACGGGTCGTTGACGTAGCTGACCCGGTGCCCCCGGGCGACCAGCTCGGCGATCACGGCGAGGCTGGGGTTGACGTGCCCGTGGGCCGGTACGGAGACCATCAGGATGTGTGTGCGGCGGGTCATGGGCACCTCCGAGGACAGTGGGTGAGACGAGACGTAGCGTCTCGCCTCGTTCTTCGAGAAGACAATACGTCTCGTCTCGTTGCTTCGCCTAGGATTTTCCCCATGGCTTCCGGAACCGCTCCCGACCCCGCCCGCCGCAGCGAGCGCTCGCGCACCGCCGTCCTCACCGCCGCCGCCGAACTCGTCACCGAGGTCGGCTACGGCAAGCTGACCATCGAGGCGATCGCCGCCCGCGCCGGGGTCGGCAAGCAGACCATCTACCGGTGGTGGCCGTCGAAGGGGGCGGTCGTCTTCGACGCCTTCCTCGCCGCCGGCGAGCACGAGGGCAGCCTCGCCCTCCCCGACACCGGCGACCTGCGCGCCGACCTGCGCGCCGTCCTGCGCCCCACCAGCGACGAACTCACCGACCCGGACACCGACCGCACCTACCGCGCGCTCGTCGCCGAGATCCTCAACGACCCGGCGCTGCACACCGAGTACCGCACCCGCCTGCTGGACCCGCTGCTGGAGGTCACCCGCGACCGCCTCCGCGGCGCCCGCGAGGCCGGCCAGCTCGCCCCCGACGCCGATCTCGACCTCGCCGTCGAACTCGTCTACGGCCCGCTCTACTACCGCTGGCAGTACCGCCTCGGCCCGCTCACCCACGCCCACGCCGACCTCCTGGTCGACGCCGCGCTACGGGCCCTCGGCCCGTCCCCGGCTACGCCCGGTACCGGCGCCTGAACCAGTACACGGCCAGCACCACGACCAGCACGCCGAGCAGCAGGACAAGGCCGAACCAGGTGAACAGGCCGCCGAAGCCGCCGTGGGAGGTGTGCCGCGGTCGGCGCTTCTTCGACGCGGCCGCCGCCGAGGCCGCGACCGGGCCCGCGGCGCCCGCGCCGAGACCCAGCGGGCCCGAGCGGCGCGGCGCGGGCTCACACCGCCGGGGGCGAGGCCGGGCCCGACAGGGCGACCGCGACCAGCGCCCGCATCGCGCAGGCCGCCTGGCCCAGCGGGAGGGTGGCGTCGTCGGCGAAGAGCTCCACCAGCCAGCCGCCGGCCGGGTTGTGGCCGCCGGCCGCGACCATGCCCCGGTAGCCGGAGACGACGAGCATCGCCTCCTCCGCCGGGTCGTTGCCCGCCGCGCCCGCCCGCAGGGCGAAGGCGGCGCCTCGGACGGCACGGCGGGTCATCGGGTAGTGGCGGAGGTCGAAGACCGCGTCGGGGGCCTCGATCTGGGCGCGCTGGGTCTCGGCGCGGGCGCTGCGGGGGCCGCTGGTCATCCGGTAGACGGCGTGCTGGGCGGTGCGCATCAGGTGGGAGCCGGGCGGGACGTACGAGATCCACCAGCCGACGGCGTCCAGCAGCCGGGCGGAGGCCTCGGCGACCACGACCAGCTTGCCGAGGGTGTCCGCCGGGTGGACGGACCGGCCGGTGGCGGCCTGGTCGAGGGAGGCGAGGACGGCGGTGAGCAGCTGCCCCGGGTCGGCGCTGTGGGCGGCGCCGCGGAACCGCCGCCGGTCGGCCGCCCCGGCGCGCCCGCTCGGGCCGCGCCGCCCGTCCGCCCGGTGGTGGGGGTCGGCGGCGTCGGCGAGCAGCACGGTGGGGTCGGGCGAGAAGCCGGGGCCGTGGCTGCGTCCGGCGACCACGGGGTGGGCGGCGCGGGCGGCCTTGGCCCGGTACTGGGCGGCGTCGGCGAGCCGGAACAGCCGGTCGGGGGTGGTGACCGGCCCGATCGAGTCCCCGGTGGAGGCGACGCCGCAGGCCACGCCCTCGCCCTCGGACAGTGCGAGCGCCCGGGCGCACAGCTCCTCGGCGACGGCGACCACCTCGTCGGCCTTCTGCCCCTCCACGAGCAGGCAGAACTCGTCGCCGCCGAGCCGGGCGGCGAGGCTGCCGGGGAGCTTGGCGGCGGCCAGCGAGAGCTGGTGGGCGAACCGTTCCAGCAGCCGGTCGCCCATCTCGTGGCCGAGCTCGTCGTTGACCCGCTTCAGCCCGTTGACGTCGCAGACCACCAGCGAGACCACGGTGTTGTCCCGGTTGTGGGCCACCAGCGCGCTCTCCAGCCGGGTGTCGACGGCGCGCCGATTGGCGAGGCCGGTGAGCGGGTCGGAGAAGGCGAGCTTGCGCAGGTCGGCGAGGCGCTCGGTCTGCGCCAGCCCGGCCGAGACCTGCGCGGCGAGCAGCGTCGCGTAGTCGGCGTCGGCGTGGGTGAACTCGGGCATCCCGGCCGACCGGGCGAGGTACAGCTCGCCCCAGGCCTGCCCGTGCAGCACGATCGGCGCGACGACGCAGCAGGCGCGCCCGCGCCGGCGCAGCGCCGCGGCGCGTTCCTGGCAGTACGCGCCGGCGGTCGGGTGCGCGTGGCCGGCGTGCGGCTCGCTGTTCTCGGCGCTCTGGAGCCAGGCGCGCGGCAGCCGCCCGGTGGTCCAGCGCTCCTCCAGATAGGTGACGATCTCGGGGAAGTCGGCGACGGGGTACGACTCGTCCTCGGGCAGCTCCTCCTCGCCCGGGGCGAGTTCGCCGTGGTTCACCAGGACCCGCAGCCGGCCGGACTCCCGGTCCCAGACCGAGACGGCGGCCATGGTGGCGCCGAGCGCCTCGGTGGCCCGGACGGCGGCGGCCCGGACGGCCTCCAGCGGGGTGAGCGCGGCGGCCATGTCCTGGGCCAGCTCGACCACGGACTGCAGCCGCAGGTCGGGCAGCGGGTCGGGGTGCCGCGGACCGGACCGACGAGGACTGCCGCAGTCGCAGTCACGGTCGCGGTCCATCATGATCGCCTCACTGCTCACCGGCTCGCCTCGCTCCCTGTGCTCGGTCCTGCCAGACCCCCGTCGGCCGACCGCACCCGAGCGGTCACTTGCACCCAGACTAGGGCGGTTTCGCTCGGTTATGCCCTGTTTGCCCGAAAGGGCCCGAAGCAGACCGTACGGGTTTCAACCGCTCGATACCCGGAACGCCGCACCCGGCCGCGCCCGGCCGAGCACGGTGCCCCAGGAAACGACGCCACGCCGAAGCGCGCCCGCGGGTGCCTTCACCGCGGACGTCTTCCCTTCTGATGAGCCCCTACTCGGCCTTCAGCCGCCGGGTGAGCAACCACGGCTCGACCAGCCCGAGACCCCGCACCGGCCGCCGCCACATCGGCTGGAGGTGGAACCGCGCCCCGGCGTCCGGGCCCGGCATCGGCAGCCCGGAGGCGGGCATCCCGGCCGCGGCCGACAGTGCCTCGGCCAGGCCCGGCCCCTCCGAGTCGGCCGGGGCGACGCTGCCGTTCTGCTCCAGCGCCGCGGCGAACTCGCCGTCGATCAGCACCGCGTCCTTGGGCGCGATCGAGGTGAGCCGGCTGGCCAGGTTGACGGTGGTGCCGAAGACGTCGCCCATCCGCGAGGTGACCGTGCCAAAGGCCATGCCGACCCGCAGCGGCGGGATGATGTCGTCCCCGGCCAGCGCCTCGATCAGGCTGAGCGCGATCTCGGCGGCGGTCGCCGGGTCCTCGGAGACGTAGAGGATCTCGTCGCCGAGCGTCTTGATCACCCGGCCGCCCTGGCCGGCGATCAGGTCCGAGCAGGTGTTCTCGAAGGTCTCGACCAGCTCGCCGAGCTCCTCCTCCTCCAGCCGCCGTGACAGCCGGGTGAAGCCGACCAGGTCGGCGAAGCCGACGGCGAGCCGCCCGCTGGTGATCTCGTGGTCCTCGGCGGCCTGCACCACCCGGCCGGTGACGGCCGCCAGCTGGCGCCGCCAGACGTACACCAGGAACTGCTCCAGCTCCGGCAGCAGCAGCTCCACCAGCGGGTACGCGACATCGGCGCGGGTCAGCCCGGGTTCGGCGGACTGGGTGAGGTTCTCCAGGAAGGTGTCCATCTGCCAGCCGGCCAGCCGGGCCGTGGTCTGGCCGGTGGAGCGGGCCACCTGGATCGCCATCGACTCGCTGAGCAGCCCGGACTCGACCAGCCCGGCCAGCCGCCGCAGCGCGATCACGTCGCCGTCGGTCAGGGCCCTGGACTGGCCGATGTCGGGGAAGCCCATGGCCCGCCAGAACCGGGTGGCCAGCTCCATCGGGACGTCGGCGGCACGCGCGGCCTGGTACGGGGTGTAGCGGCGTGGCGCGTCCAGGATCAGCCGTTCCAGTTCGAGCGCGACCGTGGGGTCGTTGCTGCCCGCCGACGCGCCGCTGCTGCCGTCCTCTGCCACCGGTCCGTCCCCGTGCGATCGCCGCACTCGCCTCGTGTCCTACCTGTCCGGGCGCGCCGTCCGCCACCCGGGCGGGCAGTGGCGCGCCTCACACCGCTGCCAGGTGGAATGTTCGCACGGAATCGTCGGATCCGGGGCATCAGCCCGGGTCAAGGGGAGGTGAAGACTGCCGTTCAGCGGGGCTGGGGGCGCACGTGCACGACGTCCCCGGCACCGACCGCCCGGCGTGCGCCGTCGGGCGTACGGACCACCAGACGGCCGTCGCCGTCCACCGCGACCGCCTCGCCGACCAGCTCCCGGTCGCCCGGCAGGTGCACCTTCACCTGGCGGCCGAGCGTGGTGCAGCGGTCCACATAGGCGCGCAGCAGGTCGCTGGCGTGCGGGTCGCCGGCCGCGGCCGTCCACTCCCGGTAGAGCACGGCGAACTCGCGCAGCAGGGCGCGCAGCAGGGTGCCCCGGTCGGTGGTGGTGGCGCCGGCCAGCGCGAGCGAGGCCGCGGTGGGGACGGGCAGCTCCTCGGCGCGCAGCGAGACGTTCAGGCCCATGCCGACCACCACCGCGCCGCCGGCCAGCTCGGTGAGGATGCCGCCGAGCTTGCGCTCCGCGCCGTCGATCTCCACCTGGAGGTCATTGGGCCACTTCAGCCCGGCCTCGACCCCGGCGACCCGGCCGAGCGTGCTGGCCGCGGCCACGCCGACGAGGATCGGCAGCCAGCCGTACCGGTCGACCGGCACTTCCTCGGGGCGCAGCAGGACCGACAGGAACAGCCCGGAGCGGGCCGGGGCGGTCCACTGCCGGTCCAGCCGGCCGCGCGCGGCGCTCTGCGCCTCGGCCACCAGCACCGCGCCCTGCCCGGCACCGTCCTTGGCCCGGGCGGCGAGGTCGCTGTTGGTGGAGCCGGTCTCGGCGACGACGTCCAGGGAGGTCCACAGGCCGCCGGGGACGAGCAGGTCGTGGCGCAGCGCCTCCTGGTCCAGCGGCGGGCGGTCCAGGTCGGTCCAGGGCGACGGTCCGGTGCTGCCGAAGCCGCGCAGTCCGCTGCGGCGGGGGGTCTCGGGTGCGGTCATGGTGTCGAGACTATGGCGAGTACGGGACGCAGGCCGCCCCATCGTCCCGCAGAACGGGGCCGGACACACTGTGTCGATGGCCATAACGCCAGGACGTGCCGGATCGCCCTCCGCGCTGGCTACGCTACCCAGCGGTAGTTCGTAGCGCCGCCCTGCCCTCATGCGCGGGCCCACCACCCGGCCCCGCGCGCACTCGAACAGGTCGCGGCCATGGATCAGGGAGAGCCACCGGATGACCGAGGCCCCGTACGACCCCCACACCACCGCCGGCAAGCTCGCCGACCTGCGGCGCAAGCTGGACGAGGCGGTGCACTCCGGCTCCGCGAAGGCCGTGGAGAAGCAGCACGCCAAGGGCAAGCTGACCGCCCGTGAGCGGGTCGTGGAACTGCTGGACGAGGACTCCTTCGTGGAGTTCGACGAGTTCGCCCGGCACCGCTCGACCAACTTCGGCCAGGAGAAGAACCGCCCGTACGGCGACGGCGTGGTGACCGGCTACGGCACCGTGGACGGCCGCCAGGTCGCCGTGTTCGCCCAGGACTTCACCGTCTTCGGCGGCTCGCTCGGCGAGGTCTTCGGCGAGAAGATCGTCAAGGTCATGGACTTCGCCCTGAAGACCGGCTGCCCGGTCATCGGCATCAACGACTCCGGCGGCGCCCGGATCCAGGAGGGCGTGGTCTCCCTCGGCCTCTACGGCGAGATCTTCCGCCGCAATGTGCACGCCTCGGGCGTCATCCCGCAGATCTCGCTGATCATGGGCCCCTGCGCGGGCGGCGCGGTGTACTCCCCCGCGATCACCGACTTCGTGGTGATGGCCGACCAGACCTCGCACATGTTCATCACCGGCCCCGACGTCATCAAGACCGTCACCGGCGAGGACGTCGCGATGGAGGAGCTGGGCGGCGCGCGCACCCACAACACCAAGTCGGGCAACGCCCACTACCTGGCCGCGGACGAGAAGGAGGCGATCGAGTACGTCAAGAGCCTGCTCTCGTACCTGCCCTCCAACAACCTGAGCGACCCGCCGTCCTACCCCGAGCAGGCGGACCTGACGGTCACCGAGCAGGACCTCGAACTCGACACCATCGTGCCGGACTCGGCGAACCAGCCGTACGACATGCGCAAGGTGATCGAGCACATCGTCGACGACGGCGAGTTCCTGGAGACCCAGCCGCTGTACGCCGGCAACATCATCACCGGCTTCGCCCGGGTCGAGGGCCAGTCCGTCGGCATCGTCGGCAGCCAGCCGATGGACCTGGCCGGCTGCCTGGACATCAACGCCAGCGAGAAGGCCGCCCGCTTCATCCGCACCTGTGACTCCTTCAACGTCCCGGTGCTGACCTTCGTGGACGTGCCCGGCTTCCTGCCCGGCACCGAGCAGGAGTGGGACGGCATCATCCGGCGCGGCGCCAAGCTGATCTACGCCTACGCCGAGGCCACCGTCCCGCTGATCACCGTGATCACCCGCAAGGCCTTCGGCGGCGCGTACGACGTCATGGGCTCCAAGCACCTGGGCGCCGACCTCAACCTGGCCTGGCCGACCGCGCAGATCGCCGTGATGGGGGCGCAGGGCGCGGTCAACATCCTGCACCGCCGGGAGATCGCCGAGGCCGAGGCGGCCGGCACCGCCGAGCAGACCCGGGCCGAGCTGATCGCCTCGTACGAGGACACCCTGCTGAACCCGTACCTGGCGGCCGAGCGCGGCTACGTGGACGCGGTGATCGCGCCGAGCGAGACCCGCCGGCACATCGTGCGCGGCCTGCGGGCCCTGCGCGGCAAGCGCGAGGTGCTGCCGCCGAAGAAGCACGGCAACATCCCCCTGTAGGCCCCGTCCCTGTCGGGAGAGAACCAGCCATGTCCCCGATCCACGTGCTGCACGGGCAGCCGACCCCCGAGGAGCTGGCCACCGTCCTGGCGGTGGTCCAGGCCCGGGCCGCCGCCGCGCAGGCCGCCGCCGAGTCGGCGCGCCTCGCCGGTGTCGGCCCGGCCTCCCCCTGGAACGACCGCGCCCGGCTGCTGCGTCCCGCCGTCCGCCCGGGCGTCAACGCCTGGCGGACCTCGGGCTGGGCGCACTGACGTCCCCTGCGGGAGTGGGAAGTCGGCCGGTCCGACTTCCCACTCCGCCGCATGGGGGCGCACGCTCTTCCCGCAACCTGAGTACGGATACTCAGGCGCCCGCACCCCCGCACCGCGCACTCTGGACGGGTGCTCTGGTCAGACCCCCGCGACGAGCCCTCGCCCGAGGCCCGTCGGATGCAGGAGCGGATGCAGCGGGCCGGCCGGGTGCTCGCCGCCCTGGTGCTGGTGGGCGCCGTGCTGATGATGATCAGCCGCTCGTTCACCTGAACCGGTTCACCCGAACGGCGGACATCGGCACCCCCTACCCTGGTGGGCATGACCGACCAGCGCGCCCTCGTCCTCGCCTCCGCCTCCCCCGCCCGCCTCGGACTGCTGCGCCAGGCGGGGCTCGACCCGCGCGTGGTGGTCAGCGGCGTCGACGAGGACGCGATCACCGCCGCCACCCCCGCCGAACTCGCGCTCGTCCTGGCCGAGGCCAAGGCGAAGGCCGTCGCCGCCGAACTCTCCGGCGGCGAGCTGGTGATCGGCTGCGACTCCGTCCTGGAGCTGGACGGCCAGGCCCTCGGCAAGCCCGCCGACGCCACCGAGGCGCTGGCCCGCTGGCAGTCGATGCGCGGCCGGGCCGGCGTGCTGCGCACCGGCCACTGCGTGATCGACACCGCGACCGGCCGGCAGTCCTCGGCCACCGCCTCCACCACCGTCCGCTTCGGCACCCCGGACGACGCGGAGATCGCCGCGTACGTGGCCTCCGGCGAACCGCTGTACGTGGCCGGGGCGTTCACCCTGGACGGCCGCTCGGCACCGTTCATCGACGGCATCGACGGCGACCCGGGCAACGTCATCGGCCTCTCCCTGCCGCTGCTGCGCCGACTGCTCGCCGACCTGGACGTCCGCATCACCGATCTGTGGACCAACTGACCTGCCGCCCGCTCCCGTCGCTCCCCTAAGCTGACCGGCGAACGGGGGGAGGGAACGCGGCGGATGACCGACAATGTGCTCAACGTGGTACTCGGCCTGATAGCCAGCGCGATCAGCGCCGGCCTCGGCTGGCTGGCCCAGGTGCTGCGCCGGCGCCGCAGGATCGAGCGGGTGCGGGCCTTCTTCGGGCTCCCGAGCGGCGGCGAGTGCCTGATCGTGGTGCCGCGCAGCATCGGGACGGGCTCGCACGCGCACACCGTGACCCGGCGCGACGCCTACGCGCTGATGTGGCTGGCCGGGCTGGTCGAGGAGTGCGGGGCGCGGCCCGAGCTGGTCGCCCACGACGCCGCGCACCGCGGCCTGGGCACCAAGACCGAGCTGTGCCTGGGCGGTCCGGTCAGCAACGAGCGGATGGCCGCGCACCTGGCCTGGGGCCTGCCGGGCGCCCACGTCACCTCGGGGCCGGGCCCGGGCAGCAACGTGATCGTGGTGGGCGGGCACGACTACACCGCCGACCACGACCGGGCGCACACCCTGCTCGCCCGGATCGCCACCCCGGACGGCGGCCGCCCGGTGTTCCTGGTCTGCGGCCAGACCGGCACCGCCAACCAGGCCGGGGTCCGCTACCTGGTCGCCCACCACCGCGAACTGGCCCGCGCATACGGGCAGAACGGCACCTTCGCGCTCGTCCTGCGGGTGGTCAACCCGGAGGCGTACGGTCCGGACATGGTGGAGCTGGTGGCCGATGTGACGGCCGAGGCGTTGGAGCGTCCCGGCGCCCGTTCCGGCGCCGCCTGAGCGGCCCGCGCGAAAGTGTGGCCCACGCCACCGTCCCGCCACGCCGCCACCCGATCGACCTGCGCGGCGCCGGTGCTCCGGCGGCACCCGCGCCGACCAGCGCGGTCGTGGGCGGGACCGCCCGTAACGCCACGAAACGCATCACCGAGCGTGTGGGATAGTTCACAACCCGGGGCTACTCGCCGGTACTGCCCAGGAATCCATAAACTCGACGAGGTTCAAGAAGGGAGCCACAGTGCGCAAGGTGCTCATCGCCAACCGCGGGGAAATCGCCGTCCGCGTCGCCAGGGCCTGCTCGGACGCCGGTATCACCAGCGTCGCCGTCTACGCCGAGCCGGACCGGGATGCGCTGCACGTCCGCGCGGCCGACGAGGCTTACGCGCTGGGCGGTGACACCCCCGCTACCAGCTACCTGGACATCGCCAAGGTCCTCAAGGCCGCCGCCGACTCCGGCGCCGACGCCGTCCACCCCGGCTACGGATTCCTGTCCGAGAACGCCGAGTTCGCCCAGGCCGTCATCGACGCGGGCCTGATCTGGATCGGCCCGCCGCCGCAGGCCATCCGCGACCTCGGCGACAAGGTGACCGCCCGGCACGTCGCCCAGCGGGCCGGTGCCCCGCTGGTCGCCGGTACGCCGGACCCGGTCGCGGGTGCCGACGAGGTCGTCGAGTTCGCCCGCGAGCACGGCCTGCCGGTCGCCATCAAGGCGGCCTTCGGCGGTGGCGGCCGCGGCCTCAAGGTCGCCCGCACGCTGGAGGAGATCCCCGAGCTGTTCGAGTCCGCGGTGCGCGAGGCCGTCGCCGCCTTCGGCCGCGGCGAGTGCTTCGTCGAGCGCTACCTGGACAACCCGCGGCACGTCGAGACCCAGTGCCTCGCCGACAAGCACGGCAACGTGGTGGTCGTCTCCACCCGCGACTGCTCGCTCCAGCGCCGCCACCAGAAGCTCGTCGAGGAGGCGCCCGCGCCGTTCCTCACCCCCGAGCAGAACGCCGAGCTGTACCGGGCGTCCAAGGCCATCCTGAAGGAGGCCGGCTACCAGGGCGCCGGAACCTGCGAGTTCCTGGTCGCGCTGGACGGCACGATCTCCTTCCTGGAGGTCAACACCCGTCTCCAGGTGGAGCACCCGGTCACCGAGGAGGTCACCGGCCTCGACCTGGTCCGCGAGATGTTCCGCATCGCCGACGGCGAGGAGCTGGGCTACGACGACCCCGAGGTCCGCGGCCACTCCTTCGAGTTCCGCATCAACGGCGAGGACCCGGGCCGCGGCTTCCTGCCCGCCCCCGGCACCGTCACCCTGTTCGCCCCGCCGTCCGGCCCGGGCGTGCGCCTGGACTCCGGCGTGGAGACCGGCTCGGTCATCGGCCCGGCCTGGGACTCGCTGCTGGCCAAGCTGGTCATCACCGGCCGGGACCGCAAGCAGGCCCTGGAGCGGGCCCGCCGCGCGCTGAACGAGTTCAAGGTGGAGGGCATGGCCACCGCCATCCCGTTCCACCAGGCGGTCGTCACCGACCCGGCGTTCGCGCCCGAGGTGCACGGCAGCGACGAGCCGTTCAAGGTCTACACCCGCTGGATCGAGACCGAGTTCGACAACACCATCCCGCCGTTCGCCGGCGCGGCCGGTGACGGCGAGGAGGCCGAGACCCGGGAGACCGTGGTGGTCGAGGTCGGCGGCAAGCGGATCGAGGTCTCGCTGCCGTCCTCGCTGGGCGTCGCGGCGGCCCCGGCGGCCGGTGCGACCGGCGCCGCCAAGGCCAAGCGCCGGGTGGGCGCCAAGAAGGCCGGCTCGGCCGTCAGCGGCGACACCCTGGCCTCGCCGATGCAGGGCACCATCGTCAAGGTCGCCGTCGAGGAGGGCCAGGTCGTCGCCGAGGGCGAGCTGATCGTCGTCCTGGAGGCGATGAAGATGGAGCAGCCGCTGAACGCCCACAAGGCGGGCACCGTCGTCGGCCTCAAGGCCGAGGTCGGCGCGAGCGTCAGCAGCGGCGCCGCGCTCTGCGAGATCAAGGACTGACACCGTCCCTGACCTTCGGACCGGTCCGTACGCCTTCGGGGCGTGCGGACCGGTTCCGTTTCGAAGGGGACGGGCTCAGCGCCCGCCGCGCGGCAGGCCCAGCTCCGCCAGCCGGGTCGGCATGCCACCCTGACCGGCCGGCCCGCCGTGGGCGCCGGGCCTGCGCTGGCCGGGCAGCGGGGCGCCGCCGGGAGGCGGGCCGCTACGGCGGGCCATCGGGCCGGGCTGGGTCTGGTGGACCGGGCCGCTGCCGGTGCCGTGTACCGGGGCGTCCCCGCTCGGGCCGCCCAGCGGGGCGAGGTCGACCTGCACTCCGCAGTCGGCGAGCGCGTCCAGCTCACGGACGGTGCCGTCGTCCGCGGTGGCCTGCTCGTCGGTGACCAGGCGGGTGATGGTCTCGGTGGCGACGGTCTGGAACATGCCGGCCGCGCCGAGCTTGGTGTGGTCGGCGAGGACGATCACCTCGGCGGCCGCCAGCACCATGGCCCGGTCCACGCTCGCGGACAGCATGTTCGCGGTCGACAGGCCGCGCTCGGCCGTCAGCCCGCTGCCGGAGATGAAGGCCTTGTTGACCCGCAGCCCCTGGAGCGACTGCTCGGCACCACTGCCCACCAACGCGTAGTTGGAGCCGCGCAGGGTGCCTCCGGTCATCACCACCTCGACCCGGTTGGCGTGTGCCAGCGCCTGGGCGACCAGCAAGGAGTTGGTGACCACGGTCAGCCCCGGCACCCGGGCCAGCCGGCGGGCCAGCTCCTGGGTGGTGGTTCCGGCACCGACCACCACCGAGTCCCCCTCCTCCACCAGGGCGGCGGCGGCGTCCGCGATGGCGCTCTTCTCCGCCGCGGACAGGTGGGTCTTCTGCGGGTAACCGGGTTCGCGGCTGAAGCCGCCGGGGAGCACCGCGCCGCCGTGCCGGCGGTCGAGGAGCCCTTCTGCCTCCAGCGCCCGCACGTCACGGCGCACGGTCACTTCGGAGGTCTGGACGACGCGGGCCAACTCCCGGAGCGAGACGGCTCCGTTGGCGCGCACCATTTCGAGGATCAACTGGCGACGTTCTGCTGCAAACACAGAACTGACGGTAACCTGCGTGACCGTCTGCTTTCAGGCGTTTCCAGCTAGTAGCGGGAATTGCTCACGCCCGAGCGGTGCGTGACCGTAGAATACGCGCCGCCAACCGCCCGGAACTGCGCCCGCCGTCCGGGTGACGGGCATGCCCACGCGAAAGGGCGGCCGCCGATCGGCAGCCGCCCTCAACTGTGCGCCGGAGGCTCAGGATTCGCCGTCGCTCCGCTTGCGGATGTGCAGCTGACGGGCGACCTCGGCGGTCGAACCGGAGACGGACGGGTAGACGGTGAAGGCGCTGGCCACCTGTTCGACCGTCAGATTGGCGTCCACCGCGAGCGAGATCGGGTGGATCAGCTCGCTGGCCCGCGGGGCGACGACCACGCCGCCGACCACGATGCCGGTGCCCGGGCGGCAGAACAGCTTCACGAAGCCGTCCCGGATGCCCTGCATCTTCGCCCGCGGGTTGCCGCGCAGCGGGAGCTTGACCACGACGGCGTCCATCTTGCCGCACTCCACGTCGGCCGCGGTGTAGCCGACGGTGGCGATCTCCGGGTCGGTGAAGACGTTGGAGGCCACGGTCTTGAGGTTCAGCGGCTGCACCGCGTCGCCGAGCGCGTGGTACATCGCGATCCGGCCCTGCATGGCCGCCACCGAGGCGAGCATGAAGACGCCGGTGCAGTCGCCCGCCGCGTAGACGCCGGGGGCGCTGGTGCGGGAGACCCGGTCGACCTGGATCTGGCCCCAGTCGTTGAGCTTGACCCCGGCCTCCTCCAGACCCATGTCGGAGGTGTTGGGGATCGAGCCGACCGCCATCAGGCAGTGGGTGCCCTCGATGACCTTGCCGTCGGCCAGCATGACCTCGACCCGGTCGCCGATCCGCTTGACGCTCTCGGCCCTCGAACGGCCCATCACGTTCATGCCGCGGCGGCGGAAGACGTCCTCCAGCACCTCGGCGGCGTCCGGGTCCTCGCCCGGCAGCACCCGGTCGCGGCTGGACACCAGGGTGACCTTGGAGCCGAGCGCCTGGTAGGCGCCGGCGAACTCGGCGCCGGTCACACCGGAGCCGACCACGATCAGCTCGCGGGGCAGCTCCTCCAGGTCGTACACCTGGGTCCAGGTCAGGATCCGCTCACCGTCCGGCTGGGCGTCCGGCAGCTCGCGCGGGTGGGCGCCGGTGGCGATCAGCACGGCGTCGGCGCGCAGCGACTGCACGGTGCCGTCGGGGGCGTCCACCAGGACCTCGCGGGAGCCGTCCACGGCCTGCCCGCCGCCGCCCAGCCGGCCGCGGCCGCGCAGCACGGTGACGCCGGCCCGGGTGACGGACTGGGTGATGTCGTGGGACTGCGCGATGGCCAGGCGCTTCACCCGTCGGTTGACCTTGCCCAGGTCCACGCCGATCACGCTGGCGCCCTGCTCGACCGGCGGGCCCCCGGCGGAGCCGGAGGATGTCTCCGTGTCCGCGACCAGGATGCCGAGTTCCTCGTACGAGCTGTCGAAGGTGGTCATCACCTCCGCGGTCGCGATCAGCGTCTTCGACGGAACGCAGTCCGTGAGCACCGCCGATCCGCCCAGACCGTCGGTGTCGACGACGGTCACCTCCGCGCCGAGCTGTGCGGCGACCAGGGCCGCCTCGTAGCCGCCGGGTCCGCCACCGATGATCACGATCCGAGTCACGTTCCCCATTGTCCCGCACGCCGGGAGCGCCGCCACGCCGGGGTCCTGGCTTCCGTACCTTCGTCCAGTCCTCCCGCCCCGCTCGCCTCCCGGGCTACGCTGGCCCCCATGCCCCTTTACGCCGCGTATGCCACCAACCTCGATGCCCGGCAGATGACCCGCCGCGCCCCGCACTCCCCGCTGCGCGGCACGGGATGGCTGGACGGCTGGCGGCTCACCTTCGGCGGCGAGCAGCTCGGCTGGGAGGGCTCGCTGGCCACCGTGGTCGAGGACGAGAAGGACCGGGTCTTCGTCTCGCTGTACGACGTCGCGCCGATGGACGAGGAGGGCCTGGACCGCTGGGAGGGCGTCCAGCTCGGCATCTACCGCAAGATCAAGCTGCGCGCGCAGACCCTGGACGGGGACATCCAGGTCTGGACGTACGTGCTCAACGACTACGAGGGCGGCCTGCCCGCGGCCCGCTACCTCGGCCTGATCGCGGACGCCGCGGAGAGCGCCGGCGCCCCGCACGACTACGTGCTGGACCTGCGCCGCCGCCCCTGCTGAGGCATCAGGGCCGCGGCCCCCACGCGAGCGCGGTGTCCGCCAGCACCCCGGCCACCACCGCGCGCCGGGCGGGCTCGGTGCGCAGCCCGTTGCCCAGCTCGACGTGCAGCCACGGCACCCCGACGCCGGCCGCGAACCGGCCCTCGACGTTGGTGGTGCCGCCCAGCTGCCCGCACTTCTCCCGCCAGGCCCGGCAGACCGCGTACCCGGCCCGGCCCAGCCCGGCGGCGGTGAGTTCGGCGGCGGACCCGGGCTGCCCGGCGCCGGGCGAGACCACCGCGTCCTGTCCGGGCAGGCTGCCCTCGTCGAAGCCGTGCACCTGGATGCCGGGCAGGCCACGCCCGGTGAGCGCCTCGACCACGGCGGCGAACACGGTGTCGGTACGGTGCGCGACGTCCGAGGAGCCGTCCGGCCCGGCCCGGCGGTGTGCCCCGGCGAGCACCAGCACGCCGCCCGGCGCCGCCCGGAACACCTCGACCCCGAGCGCCTCGGTGCGGGCGTCCGACACCGGGTGGGGCACCTGCACGGACCAGGCGGAGCGGACCGAGAGGTCCAGGTAGACCCGGCCCCAGCCGCGCTGGGCCTCGGCCGTGGCGTCGGCCAGCTCGGCCACCCGGCGGCCGGTGGCGGCCTCGGTGAACTCGGCGCGCCGGTAGCCGACCCGGGCCAGCGCCCGGTCCGCCCGCTCGGTGTCCCCGTCCAGCAGGCCGAGCACGCCGTCGGCCAGCGCCCGGCGCTGTCCGGCGTCCGGCGCGGTGTAGGGACCGCCCTGGACGAAGCCCGCGGTGTACTCGTCCACCCGGGCCGCCAGGTCCACCGGGGCCGGGCCGGCCGGCGTGGTCGCGGGCGTGGTCGCGGCCCGACCGGCCGCCGGGCGCTCCGCCCGGCCGCGCGCCGCCAGGGTCAGCACCCCCGCGAGCGCCGCCAGCACCAGCAGCACCGCCACCGGCAGCAGCAGGCGTCGTGAACCCCGAGTCTCCATGGCGGTCGAACCTACCGTGCCGGCCGCAACGGCCATGATCCGCGCCCACGCCGAACGGATCGACACCGAATAGACACCGGACAGAGACCAGTACGTGACAACTTCTTCGAAACCTCTACGTACGCTGATGCGGCTTGACCAGCTCTTGATCACTGCTTGACCGAGAAGGCCGGCCACGGACCTCCCGGAACGGGCGCCGGGCCCGGAGGATGACGAGGCCCTTGTGAGCAGCACGGCTCCCAACCCGCCGCGGCAGCACCGCGCCAGGCGCCGGGCCGACATGCCTCTGCTCGGGGGCATCCGGCCCCCCATCGCGCTGCTGCTGGTGCTGCTGCTCGCCGTCGCCGCGATCACCGCCCTGGCCGTCGGCGGACTGCGCGTCGACGACACCCCGCAGGCCGTCCGGGAGTCCCACCAGTACGCCGCCGAGGACACCGCCGCCTCACTGCGCGCCGGGCTGCACGAGAGCGCCACCGACCTGCGCCGGGCCGCCGCCCGGTACGAGAGCGCCCCGGCCGAGCCCGCCGCCGTGCTGGCCGCGCTCGGCCAGGCGTACCACAAGTGGCGCGGCACGGTGGTGGTCCGCCCCGACACCGGCCGCCTGCTGGCCGCCCGCGGCGAGACCGTCCCGCTGTCCGGACTGGACCTCACCAAGGTCACCGACACCGCGCCCGCGCCCATCCTGGTGCCCTCCGCCACCGGCACCCGGCTGCTCACCTTCGCCCTGGTCGCCACCAAGGACGACGGCCGCGCGCTGCTGGTCGCCTCCGACAACCTGCGGCTGCCCGGCATCGCCACCCGCAAGGAGCAGACCATCCAGGTGCTGGACGCCGCCGGCGCCGTCCTGGACACCACCGGCGCCGCCCTGGACGCCGAGGCCGACCGCAAGCTGGTCGCCGCCGCCCGGGAGCGCGCCGCCCGACAGCGGCCGCTGCCCGGCGAGACGGCCTCCGGCAGCCTGGCCGGCAACCCGGACGGCAAGGGCGTGCGCCGGGTGGCCGGCTGGGCCGCCGTCGCCTCCCCCGACGGGCACGACCCGGCCGCCCCGCTCGGCCTCACCGTGGTCTCCACCAGCACCGTCGACGGCAAGGTCGGCAGCCTGCGCCACCCCCTGCTCGGCCTGGCCGCCGCCGGCGCCCTGCTGCTGCTCGCCCTGCTGCTCGCCTGGTACCTGATCCGCAGCCTCCAGCGCCCGCTGCTGCGACTGTTCCTGGAGTCCCGCCGGCTCACCCGCGGCGACCGGCCGGAGCAGCCCGTACGGGGGCCGAAGCGGGGCGAGGCGGCCCGGATCGCCCGGGCCCTGGAGGAGCTGCGACGACAGCTGCTCGACCCGTCCCGCACGCCCCCGGCCGCCCCCGCCGCCAAGCGCCGCCCCGGCACCGCCCTGCCGCTCGCGCTCTGCGCCGTCCTGGTGCTCGGCTGGTCCGGCCCGCTGCTGTTCCTCGGCGGCAACGACTCCGACGTACGGGTGCCCACCCAGGTGGTGGCCGGCCAGCGCGACCGCACCGACACCGCCGCCGACCGGATCCGCCAAGCCCTCAACGAGGGTTACGCGGACCTGCGTTCGCTCGCCCCCTCGCTCACCGACGCCTCCGTCGGCAAGGCCGAGAACCTGCTGCGCGCCACCCTCACCGAGCACGACCGCTACCGCGCGCTCTACGTGCTCGGCGCGAACGGCGAGGTGCTCGCCAAGGCCGGCGAGGCCCCGCACCGCACCGGCCCGGAGGCGCTGGGCGCGAGCGGCGTGCTGCTGCTCAACAGTTCCGGCAAGGAGCCCCGGATCGCCGCCCGGGTCGCCCTGGCCGCCGCCCCCGCCGACGCGTCCACCGAACCGGACGGCGAGGGCGCCGCCCCGGAGCCCAAGGGCCCGGTCCTGGTCGGCGAGTTCAAGACCGACTTCCTCGGCTCCCTGCTGGTGCGCCCCGGCCTCGGCCGGGTCTGGCTGGTCGACGACCGGCAGCGGGTGCTGGCCGCCAACGAGGGCTACAGCTCCTTCGGCGAGCTGCCGGACGGCCGGGCCCGCAAGATCCTGGCCGACGCCAAGAAGTCCGCCGCGGCCGACGTGGTGCGCGAGGACGGCGCGCCGGTGCTGTTCGCCGCCGCCCCGCTCGGCGGCAACGGCAGCGTGGGCAAGCTCGGCTGGTCCGTGGTCACCGCCCACCCGGTGTCCTGGCTGCACCTGGACCAGAACCGGGCCGACCGGCGGGTGATGCTGGCCGGCATGCTGGGCCTGGCCGCCGCCGCGCTCTGCCTCGGCTGGCTGTTCATCGCCGTCGGCCTGCCGCTGCGCCGGCTGGCCGCGAGCGCCGAGGCGCTGGCCGCCGGGGACCGCCGCACCGTGCTCTATCCCGTCCACCACGACGAGGTCGGCGCCGTCGCCCGCAGCCTGGAACTGATCCGCCAGGAGCTGGTCCGCGCCGACCAGGCCGAACGCGCCGTCCGCCGGCCCGCCGCGGCCGCCACCCCGACCGCAACCGCCCGCTGAGCCCCCGCCCGAAGGACCTCCCGTGCTCTTCCTCTACGTCGTGCTGCTGGTGTGCTGCACCGTGCTGCTGGTGGCCGGCATCGTCGAGCAGCGCCGGCACTTCACCGCCCTGGAGCAGATCCCGACCCGGGTGCTGGTCAACGGCATCCGCGGCAAGAGCTCGATCACCAGGCTGTGTGCCGGCGCGCTGCGCGGCGGCGGGCTGGTGACGGTCGCCAAGACCACCGGCACCGCGGCCCGGTTCATCCACCCGGACGCCACCGAGGAGCCGGTCTACCGCAAGTTCGGCATCGCCAACGTGGTGGAGCAGATCGGCATCGTCCGCCGCGCCGCCACCTACCGGCCGGACGCGCTGGTGATCGAGTGCATGGCCGTCATGCCGGCGCTCCAGGAGGTCAATCAGACCAAGCTGATCCGGTCCACGATCGGCGTGCTGTGCAACGTCCGCGAGGACCACCTCGCCGAGATGGGCCCCACCCTGGACGACGTCGCCCGCTCGCTGTCCCGCTCGATGCCGGTCGGCGGGGTGTGCGTGACCGCCGAACAGGAACGCGCGCACATCCTGCGCGAGGAGGCGGCCAAGCGGGACTGCCGGCTGATCGTGGTGGACCCGGAGTCGGTCACCGACGAGGAGCTGCGCGGCTTCAGCTGGTTCACCTTCAAGGAGAACGTGGCGATCGCCCTCGCCGTCGCCGAACTCCTCGGCGTGGAACGGCAGACCGCGCTGCAGGGCATGTGGGCGGCCCCGCCGGACCCGGGCGTGCTGTCCGTCGAGCGGTACCGGACGGCGGACGGCAAGCGGCTGCGCTTCGCCAACGTCTTCGCCGCCAACGACCCCGAGTCCACGCTGATGAACGTCCGCCAGCTGGAGAGCCTCGGCGCGGTCAACCGCCCGCTCAACGTGGTGATCAACTGCCGCCCGGACCGGGTGGAGCGCAACGGCCAGATGGGCCAGATCGTCCCGGACCTCGCCCCGGAGACGGTCTTCCTGATCGGCCACCCCACCAAGAGCGCCCGCGACGGCATCCCGGCCGACTGGTCGGGCCGGGTGGTCGACCTCGGCGGCGACAAGCGCGACCCGGCCCGGCTCACCGCCGACCTGCTGGCCGAACTCGGGCCGGACTCCTCGCTGGTGGCCGTCGGCAACATCCACGGCCAGGGGGAGCTGTTCCTGGAGGAACTGGCCCGGCTCGAACCGGACGAGGACGGCCGGGCGCCGGAGGTCGCGTACCACGAGCCCGAACCGCTCTACCCGGAGCCGGACTACGACGACCCCGCGTACGGCGAACCGGCGTACCAGGAACCGGCGTACAGCGAACCGGCGTACGGCCAACCGACCTACCAGGAACCGACGTACCCGGCTCAGCCGTACGGCGAACAACCGGCCTACGCCGAACCCGGCTACGTCCAACCCGGCTACGTCCAACCCGAATTCACCCAACCCGGCCACGTCGACCCGGGCCACACCGCCCCGGTCTACTACCCCGAACCGATCCCCGACACCTGGTACGACCCCCACCGCCGCACCACCCACTACGGAGACCAGCAGTGATCCCCACCGAGCTCACCCCCGAGATCGCCGCCATCGGCATCGCGCTCGGCCTGGTCTTCTCGCTGGTCTGCTACCTGACCACGAACCTCTCCCCCGGCGGCATGATCACCCCCGGCTGGCTGGCCCTCACCCTGGTCGAGGACCTCCAGCGGGTGGCCATCGTGATCGGCGTGACAGTCCTGACCTACCTCGTCACCCGGGTGGTCCAGAAGCTGGTGATCCTCTACGGCAAGCGGTTGTTCGCCGCCGTGGTGCTGACCGGCGTGCTGCTCCAGGCCACCGTGATGCTGGTCCTCCAGCACCAGCTGCCCACCCTCTACGCCAACCAGACGCTCGGCTTCATCGTCCCCGGTCTGATCGCCTACCAGCTGGTCCGCCAGCCCCGGGCGGCCACCCTGATGGCCACCAGCACGGTGACGCTCGCCAACTACGTCGTCCTGACCGCCGGGGTGCTGCTCGGTGCCCTGCCCGGTACCTGATCCCCGGGAGCCCCCATGCCCGTCACCCGCAAGTCCCTGCTCAGCGGCGGCCTCGCCGTGACCCTGCTGGCCGCCGGTGGTTACCTCACCGTCCAGCTGCGCGACCGCGACCGGCAGCCGTCGGCCGGCAGCAACGCGCCGCTGATCACCGCCCCGGTCGCCGCCGGCACGAGCGCGCCCACCACGTACCGCTACGAGCGGCTGACCGGGCCGGAGCGCACGGTGGTCCGCGACGCCCACGGCGGTGTGGTCGCCACGCTGACCGACAACGCCCGCACCGCCGTGCTGGCCGGCCCCGGCCGCACCTTCGCCGAGCCGGCGACCACGGCCGCCCAGGTGGTGACCGACAGCTGGGTCCGGCTGATGCCCCAGCCCTGGAAGGCGGGCGCCGAGCAGGAGGCCTGGTTCCGCACCTGGTTCCAGCAGTCGATCGGCTCCACCGCCGACGACGTGCTGGCGGTGGCCACCCAGTACATGAACGGCGCGCCCGCGGAGAAGGACGCCAAGGGCGTGCGCTTCAAGGGCGACGCCTCGTTCGGCCCGCTCAACCCGAACGGCTCGGTCGGCAACGACCTGCGGCTGGAGCAGACCGACTTCTTCGACTACCTCGGCGTTCCGTACACGTTCGCGGACAAGGTGACCAAGCAGCCCGACAAGACCCGCTACGGCGCCTTCGACTGCTCGGGCTTCGTCCGGATGGTGTACGGCTACCGCTCCGGCTATCCGATGCTCTCCAAGGACGTGGCCGGCCCCGGCCTGCCGCGCACCGCCAACGGCTTCGCCCGGGTCGGCCCCGGCGTCCCGGTGATCCCGCTGACCACCGCGCCCGGCTCGGACGTCACCCTGCGCCCGGCCTCGCTCGACCCGCTGCAGCCCGGTGACCTGGTGTTCTTCGAGATCGACGCGCGCACCGGCGCCCGGCTCGACCACATCGGCATCTACCTGGGCCTGGACACCGACGGCCACCCCCGGTACATCTCCAGCCGGGAAGAGGCGGACGGCCCCACCTTCGGCGACAAGGGCGGCACCTCCCGGCTGGACGACAACGGCATGTACGCGAAGGGGCTGCGCAACGCGAAGCGGCTGTGAGCCCGGCGGGCGCGACCGCCCGGGAGCGCGGCAGCGGCCCGGAAACCACGGCCGAGCTGCGGTTCCGGGTCGCTCGGGTAACGATCCGGCATGCCGCGGCGGAATTTCTACGCGCGTAGCCGATTCCCGTCTATCCTCGGACCCGTGAACGCTTCTCCTCAGTCGGTCGTCTCCGCCGACCCCTACGCCGCCGCCCAAGCCGCCGCCGAGCGCCTGCGCGAGCTGACCGGTGCCGAGCGGCACGACGTCGCCCTGGTGATGGGCTCCGGCTGGGTGCCGGCCGCCGACGCCCTGGGCGAGACCGTGGCCGAGTTCCCGGTCACCGAACTCCCGGGCTTCCCCGCCCCCGCCGTCGCCGGCCACGCCGGCAAGATCCGCTCGGTGAAGATCGGCGACAAGCGCGCCCTGATCTTCCTCGGCCGCAACCACTACTACGAGGGCCACGGCGTGGCCACCGTGGTGCACGGCGTGCGCACCGCCGCCGCGGCCGGCTGCGGGATCATCGTGCTGACCAACGGCTGCGGCGGCCTGCGCCACGGCTGGACGCCCGGTCAGCCGGTGCTGATCAGCGACCACATCAACCTGACCGCGGACTCCCCGATCGTCGGCGCCAACTTCGTCGACCTCACCGACCTCTACTCCAAGCGCCTGCGCGAGCTGTGCCACGAGGTCGACCCGACCCTGGACGAGGCCGTCTACGTCCAGTTCCGCGGCCCGCACTACGAGACCCCGGCCGAGGTCAACATGGCCCGGGTGCTCGGCGGCGAGCTGGTCGGCATGTCCACCACCCTGGAGGCCATCGCCGCCCGCGAGGCCGGCAGCGAGGTGCTCGGCATCTCCCTGGTCACCAACCTGGCCGCCGGCATGACCGGCGAGCCGCTCAACCACGAAGAGGTCCTGGAGGCCGGCAAGGCCTCGGCCGAGCGCATGGGCGAGCTGCTGGCGAAGGTCCTTGAGCGGATCTGACGCCCACCAGGCGCAGAATCATGAGTGAACGGGGCCCACGGGCGGCGTGATCCGCTGATCACACCCCCGTGGGCCCCGTCCGCATGCGCGACCCCTTCTTTGCGGAACCTCCGGCCGATACACCGCACGCACTTCCCGATGGAGCTGCCATGACGCAGGCACTGAACCCCGACCTCCTCGCCCGGGCCCGGACCTGGCTGGCCGAGGACCCCGACCCGCAGACCCGCGAGGAGCTCACCGCCCTGCTGGCCCGCGCCGAGGCCCCGGAGGTCGAGACCGACGGCAAGCTCGCCTGGGCGGAGATCGCCGAGCGCTTCTCCGACCGGCTCCAGTTCGGCACCGCCGGCCTGCGCGGCGAACTCGGCGCCGGCCCGATGCGGATGAACCGCGCCGTGGTGATCCGGGCCGCGGCCGGCCTGGTCGCGTACGTGAAGCAGCAGAACCTGGGCGACCTGGTCGTCATCGGCTACGACGCCCGCCACAAGTCGTACGACTTCGCCCGCGACACCGCCGCCGTGGTGGTCGGCGCCGGCCTGCGCGCCGCGCTGCTGCCGCGCCCGCTGCCGACCCCGGTGCTCGCCTTCGCCGTCCGCCACCTGGGCGCGGCCGCCGGCGTCACCGTCACCGCCAGCCACAACCCGCCGCAGGACAACGGCTACAAGGTCTACCTGGGCGACGGCTCGCAGATCGTCCCGCCGGCCGACGCCGGGATCGCCGCCGAGATCGACGCCATCGGCTCGCTGAACGACGTCCCGCGCGCCGAGGAGGGCTGGGAGGTGCTCGGCGAGGAGGTCGTCGAGGCGTACCTGGCCCGGGCCGTCACCATCGTGGACGAGCACAGCCCGCGCGACCTGGCGGTGGTCTACACCCCGATGCACGGCGTCGGCCGCGACACCCTGGTCGCCGCCTTCCGCCGGGCCGGCTTCCCCGCGCCCACCGTGGTCGCCGAGCAGGCCGAGCCCGACCCGGACTTCCCGACCGTGGCCTTCCCCAACCCGGAGGAGCCGGGGGCGATGGACCTCGCCTTCCGCACCGCCGCCTCGGTCGGCCCGGACATCGTGATCGCCAACGACCCGGACGCCGACCGCTGCGCGGTGGCCGTCCCGGTCCACGGCAACGCGGCGGGCAGCGGCAACGGCACCTCCGGCTGGCGGATGCTGCGCGGCGACGAGGTCGGCGCGCTGCTCGGCTCGGCCCTGGTCGCGAAGAAGGCCGAGGGCACCTTCGCCACCACCATCGTCTCCGCCACCCTGCTCGGGCGGATCGCCGAGGCCGCGGGCCTGGACTACGCCGAGACGCTGACCGGCTTCAAGTGGATCTCCCGCGCCGAGGGCCTGCGCTACGGCTACGAGGAGGCGCTCGGCTACTGCGTCGACCCTCAGGGCGTCCGGGACAAGGACGGCATCACCGCCGCCCTGCTGGTCGCCGAGCTCGCCGCCACCCTCAAGACGTCCGGCCGCACCCTGTCCGACCTGCTGGACGACCTGGCGCTGGAGCACGGCCTGCACGCCACCGACCAGCTCTCCGTCCGGGTCCAGGACCTCTCGCTGATCGCCGACGCCATGCGCCGCCTGCGCGAGCAGCCGCCGACCGTCCTGGCCGGCCTCCAGGTCACCCGCGCCGACGATCTGGCGGCCGGCTCCGCCGACCTGCCGCCCACCGACGGCCTGCGCTACTACCTGGCCGGCGAGGCCGTCCGCTCGGCCCGCATCGTGGTCCGCCCGTCCGGCACCGAGCCCAAGCTCAAGTGCTACCTGGAGGTCGTCCTCCCGGTCGCCTCCGCCGCCGACCTGGCCGCCACCCGCGAGCGCGCCGCCGAGCTGCTCGCCACCGTCAAGCGGGACCTCGCCGAGGCCGCGGGCATCACCGCCTGACACCGGCGGGTACGTGAAAGGGCCCGCCATCGGCGGGCCCTTCATGCGTCCGGTTCAGATCGCGATGACGGTGACCAGCGCCACCAGCCCGACCAGGGTCGGGGCGATCACCCACCAGCACCAGCGGACCACGACCGGCCCGGCCGCCTCCGGGCGCCCGGCGTTGCGTTCGGCCATCTCCGTCAGGACGGCGGTGACCTGGTCGGACCAGGCCCGGGTCGGGTCCGGGGAGCCCTGGACGACCGGGTTGGTCCGCTTGGCCAGGCCCATGCCCAGCCCGGTCCGGGAAGCGTGCTCGGCGACGCTGGCGCGCTGCGTCCGGGCGGCCCGCTTGCGCTGGCGCAGCGACACCGGCACGGCCCAGACCTGGTACTTCTTGCCGCCCGCGAGCAGCTCGACCGAGTACCCGGCGCGCAGCGCGTCCACCGAGGCCCACGGCGCGACGATGGTCCGCCACGGGTTGCGCACCACCAGCTCGTCCCGCCCGGCCGTCACCACCGGCCGCAGCGTGTACGCGATCACCGGGAGGGCGAACACCGGCACCGCCGCGAGCGCCACGTACGGCGTCTTGCCCGTCCCGCTCGCCACCGCGTCCCCGATCAGCCAGGCCGCCACGGCCAGCAGCATCACTCCGGAGATCACGCCGGGGACAGAGCGGTACACGCGGTCCGCGTACTCGGGCGCCCCGTCGGGGGCGGCGCCCCCCTGGCGGGGCTTGCCGTCGGAATCGGTCATGCCGTCGATTCTGCCCCATGCCCCTCACCCGGAGGTCTCGGTCCGGCCACGAATGGCGGGCGCCCTGGCGGCCCACTACGCGCGTAGATATGCTGCTCTGGTGACTATGTCCACTGTTGCAGCCAATGCCCTCGGCGTTGCGGGCAGCGGCCTCCAGGACGTTGCGGCGTCCGAGGCCTCGCTCCGCCGTTTCCTGCACGGCCTGCCCGGCGTCGACCAGGTCGGCCTGGAGGCACGTGCCGCCGCGCTCGGTACCCGCTCGATCAAGACCACGGCGAAGGCGTACGCCATCGACCTGGCGATCTCGATGATCGACCTGACCACGCTGGAGGGCGCGGACACGGTCGGCAAGGTGCGCGCGCTGTGCGCCAAGGGCAGGAACCCCGACCCGACCGACCCGACCACCCCGCGCGTCGCCGCCATCTGCGTCTATCCGGACATGGTCGCCACCGCGAAGGCCGCCCTGGAGGGCACCGACATCCAGGTCGCCTCGGTGGCCACCGCCTTCCCGGCCGGCCGTGCCGCCCTCCCGGTCAAGCTCGCCGACACCGCCGACGCGGTGGCCGCGGGCGCCGACGAGATCGACATGGTGATCGACCGCGGCGCCTTCCTCTCCGGCCGCTACCTCGACGTCTTCAACGAGATCGTCGCGGTCAAGGAGGCGTGCAAGCGCCCCGACGGCACCTCCGCCCACCTCAAGGTGATCTTCGAGACCGGCGAGCTCCAGACCTACGACAACGTCCGCCGGGTCTCCTGGCTGGCGATGCTGGCCGGCGCCGACTTCATCAAGACCTCCACCGGCAAGGTCGCCGTCAACGCGACCCCGCCGGTCACCCTGCTGATGCTGGAGGCGGTCCGCGACTTCCGCGCGGCCACCGGCGTCCAGGTCGGCGTCAAGCCCGCCGGCGGCATCCGCACCACCAAGGACGCGATGAAGTACCTGGTGATGGTCAACGAGACCCTCGGCGACGACTGGCTGACCCCGCACTGGTTCCGCTTCGGCGCCTCCAGCCTGCTCAACGACCTGCTGATGCAGCGCCAGAAGCTGGCCACCGGCCGCTACTCCGGCCCCGACTACGTGACGGTGGACTGATCACCATGGCCAAGAAGAAGAACACCGAGGAGCCCGCGGCCAAGCCCGCCGGCGGCCTCTTCACCTACGCCCCGGCCCCGGAGTCCCCGGCCGCCGCGGGCGACATCGCCACCTCCTACGGCCACTTCATCGGCGGCGAGTTCGTCGACTCCTCCGGCAACGAGGCCCTGAAGACGGTCAACCCGGCCACCGAGCAGGTGCTCGCCGAGTTCGCCCAGGGCACCGAGCAGGACGTGGACCGCGCGGTCGCGGCCGCCCGCAAGGCCTTCGTCGACTGGTCGGCCCTGCCCGGCAGCGAGCGCGCCAAGTACCTGTTCCGGATCGCCCGGATCATCCAGGAGCGCAGCCGCGAGCTGGCCGTGCTGGAGTCGATCGACAACGGCAAGCCGATCCGCGAGACCCGTGACGTCGACCTGCCGCTGGTCGCCGCGCACTTCTTCTACTACGCGGGCTGGGCCGACAAGCTGGACTACGCCGGCTTCGGCGCCAACCCGAAGCCGCTGGGCGTGGCCGGCCAGGTCATCCCGTGGAACTTCCCGCTGCTGATGCTGGCGTGGAAGGTCGCGCCCGCCCTGGCGACCGGCAACACGGTCGTCCTCAAGCCGGCCGAGACCACCCCGCTGACCGCGCTGCGCTTCGCCGAGATCTGCCGCCAGGCCGGTCTGCCGAAGGGCGTCGTCAACATCGTCACCGGCGACGGCCGCACCGGCGCCGCGCTGACCGCCCACCCGGACGTCAACAAGGTCGCCTTCACCGGCTCCACCCCGGTCGGCCGGGCCATCGCCAAGCAGCTGGCCGGCACCCGCAAGAAGCTCTCGCTGGAGCTGGGCGGCAAGGCCGCGAACATCGTCTTCGACGACGCGCCGATCGACCAGGCGGTCGAGGGCATCGTCAACGGCATCTTCTTCAACCAGGGCCACGTCTGCTGCGCGGGCTCGCGCCTGCTGGTCCAGGAGTCGGTCCAGGACGAGGTGCTGGACGCCCTGAAGCGCCGGATGGCCACCCTGCGGGTCGGCGACCCGCTGGACAAGAACACCGACATCGGCGCCATCAACTCGGCCGAGCAGCTCGCCCGGATCACCGCGCTGACCGAGGCCGGCGAGGCCGAGGGCGCCGAGCGCTGGTCCCCGGCCTGCGAGCTCCCGGGCGCCGGCTTCTGGTTCAAGCCGACCCTGTTCACCGGCGTCAGCCAGGCCCACCGGATCGCCCAGGAGGAGATCTTCGGCCCGGTCCTGTCGGTGCTGACCTTCCGCACCCCCGCCGAGGCGGTCGAGAAGGCCAACAACACCCCGTACGGCCTCTCCGCCGGCATCTGGACGGAGAAGGGCTCGCGCATCCTCTGGATGGCGAACCAGCTCAAGGCCGGCGTGGTCTGGGCCAACACCTTCAACAAGTTCGACCCGACCTCGCCGTTCGGCGGCTACAAGGAGTCGGGTTACGGCCGCGAGGGTGGCCGCCACGGTCTGGAGGCCTACCTCGATGTCTGATGTCGCAACGCGTCTTGACGTCCTCAAGACCTACAAGCTGTACGTCGGCGGGAAGTTCCCGCGCTCCGAGAGCGGGCGGGTGTACGAGGTGACCGACTCGAAGGGCCAGTGGCTCGCCAACGTCCCGCTGGGCACCCGCAAGGACGCCCGTGACGCCGTCGTGGCCGCCCGCAAGGCGGTCAAGGGCTGGGCCGGCACCACCGCGTACAACCGCGGCCAGGTGCTGTACCGGGTGGCCGAGATGCTCCAGGGCCGCCGCGAGCAGTTCGCCGCCGAGGTGTCCGCCTCCGAGGGCATCGGCCCGAAGAAGGCCGCCGCGCTGGTGGACGCCGCGATCGACCGCTGGGTCTGGTACGCGGGCTGGACCGACAAGGTCGCCCAGATCGCGGGCGGCGCCAACCCGGTCGCCGGGCCGTACTTCAACCTCTCCACCCCGGAGCCGACCGGCGTGGTCGGGATCGTCGCCCCGCAGGCCGGGTACGGGCACTCGCTGCTCGGCCTGGTCTCGGTGATCGCCCCGGCGATCGCCACCGGCAACACGGTCGTGGTCGCGGCCGCCGCGGACGCCCCGCTGCCCGCGCTGTCGCTGGGCGAGGTGCTGGCCACCTCGGACGTCCCGGGCGGCGTGGTCAACATCATCTCGGGCCGGACGGCGGACATCGCCCCCACCCTGGCCTCGCACCAGGACGTCAACGCGGTGGACCTCACCGGCGCCATCGCCGCCGACGGTCCCGGCGCGGCGCAGGCGCTGGAAGCCGCCGCCGCGGATACCCTGAAGCGAGTGGTCCGTCCGGTGCTGGACCCGTTCGCCCAGGACTGGACCAATGCGCCCGGTACGGACCGGCTACTCTCGTTCCTGGAGACCAAGACGGTCTGGCACCCGATGGGTATCTGACCTCCGGAGCTCCGGTAACAACTCCACAGACTGGCCGTCCCCAGTGCCCTCACCCCCCCCAGGGCCCGGACGGTCATAGGACGGACCCGCGCCTCTCCCCCCCTGGCGCGGGTCCGTCGCCTTCTCCGGGTCCGCGTCGTGCCACGGGTCCGCGCCGACCGGTTTCGGCAACCGGCCGGGATACGACAGACTGGTGTCCCGTGAGTGACTCCCATGTGAATCCCGTACCGGTGCCGCATGCCCGGGTGATCCTGCTGTCCGGGCCCTCCGGGTCGGGGAAGTCCTCGCTGGCCGAACGCAGCGGCCTGCCGGTGCTCCAGCTCGACGACTTCTACAAGGACGGGGACGACCCGACCCTGCCGCGGCTGCCGGACGGCGCCGTCGACTGGGACTCCCCGCTGGCCTGGCACCGCGACCAGGCCGTCGCCGCCATCCGCGCCCTGCACGAGCACGGCCGCGCGGACGTCCCGGTGTACTCCATCCCGGACAACGGGCGGGTCGGCACCCGCGGCCTGGAGCTGGGCGAGGCGGGCGCGTTCATCGCGGAGGGCATATTCGCCGCCGAGATCACCGCCGAGTGCGCCGAGCAGGGCCTGCTCGGCGACGCCCTGTGCCTGCGCAACGGCGCCTTCACCACGGCCTGGCGCCGACTGCGCCGGGACGTCCGGGAGGGCCGCAAGTCGCTGCCGGTGCTGCTGCGCCGGGGCCTGCGGCTGATGCGGGCCGAGCGGTCCATCGTCGGTCGGCAGGTCGCGCTCGGCTCGTACGCGTGCGCCGGCCCGGAGGCCGAGCGGCGGATCCGCGCCGCCGCCGGGCAGCGGGAGTTCTCCACCGTCTGAAGCGCTCCGGAGCGGGACACGACGAAGGGCCCGGTGCGTCTCCCCCGCACCGGGCCCTTCGCCTTCCCCGAACGGTCTTCGGCTCCCCCACGGGCAGGCTCCCCCGAGCCGCTGCCCCCGGACCGTGACCGTCCGATCCCCGTCCCCCGACGGGAGTCCTCGTTACGCGACCGCGGTGGTCACGCGACCAGCTCGCCGAACGCCCGGACGGTGTCGCCCGACTTGTTCAGGTGCTCGTCCTCGCGCAGCCGGCGCAGGGCGCGCCAGATGCTGCTCTTGACCGTGCCGACGCTGATCCCCAGCACATCGGCGATCTCCGGGTCGGTCTTGCCCTCGTAGTACCGCAGCACCAGCATGGTGCGCTGGTTCTCCGGCAGCTTCGCCAGCGCCTGCCAGAGCACGGTGCGCAGCTCGGTGCCGCCCATCGCGTCGGTGTCGCCGGCCGTCTCCGGCAGCTCCTCGGTCGGGTACTCGTTGACCTTGCGGCGCCGCCAGGCGGAGATGTGCAGGTTGGTCATGGTGCGGCGGAGGTACCCGCCGACCGCCGCCTTGTCGGTGATCCGGCCCCAGGCCCGGTAGGTGCTGAAGAGCGCGCTCTGGAGCAGGTCCTCGGCCTCGTAGCGGTCACCGGTCAGGTGGTAGGCCGTGGCGTACAGGGAGGCGCGGCGCTCGCGGACGTACGCGGTGAACTCCGTGATGTGGTCCTCCGCGACGGCCGGGTGCTCCCCCTGCGCGCCTCCCTGCCCGGCCTCGGTGGTGCGGGCCGCCGCGGGGTTCAGCCGCAGCAGCGTCGCACCGGCGGCCTCGCGACCGGTCGGCTCCCCCGAACCGACCGTCCGCAGGCCGTTCCCCCCGGTCCCCCGGTTGCCCCCCGGGGTGTCCTTGCCCTCGACGCGGACGGGGAGGACTCCCCGCAGCGTGAGGGTGGTGGCGGAGTCGGCCGAACTCCCCAGCCGGCCGATCCCGTACAGCTCCCCCGTCCTGCCGCCGCCGCTCACCCGACGGGCGACAGGGTTTCCACCGGTGCTGTGCGCGCACCCCCGCACGGTCACGGCACCGGAGTTCTCGTCGGTCCTGACCTCGTACCGGGTCCGGTGGGACGTGGCTGACGAACGCGCGGTGCGGACAGCCGGGTTGGTCCGGGTCTGAAGCATGGCGTTCATCGTGCGCCCCCTGGGTCGGTACGAGCGGTTCCGTAGCCGCCGTTCAGCGGCCCTTTTGGCCCGCTGTCCTGCGGCGACATGGAAAATCCTGCCCGCCGGTTGTGATGGCGCTGTCCGCCGACTGTCACAGGGGTGTCACAGGAGTCGCCCGCTCGTCGCGGTCCGCCTCCCTCCGTACCGGACGCCGGTAGCGCGCCTTCCGGTTCCCGGACGGACGGTGAGGCCTCCGGGGGGTGAATCGGCGCGGCCGGTGGGCCAAAATGGGGCCGTGCCTTTCCTCCTACTGATCGAGGACGACGACGCCATCCGGACCGGCCTCGAACTCGCCCTCACCCGCCAGGGCCACCGCGTGGCCACCGCCGCCTCCGGCGAGGACGGTCTGAGGCTCTTCAAGGAGCAGCGGCCCGACCTGATCGTGCTGGACGTGATGCTGCCCGGAATCGACGGCTTCGAAGTGTGCCGCCGGATCCGCCGCACCGACCAACTGCCGATCATCCTGCTGACCGCCCGCTCGGACGACATCGACGTGGTGGTGGGCCTGGAGTCCGGCGCGGACGACTACGTGGTGAAGCCGGTGCAGCCGCGGGTGCTGGACGCCCGGATCCGGGCGGTGCTGCGCCGAGGCGAGCGGGAGAGCTCGGACTCCTCCGCGTACGGCAGCGTGGTGATCGACCGGGCGGCGATGACCGTCACCAAGGACGGGCAGGACCTCCAGCTCACCCCGACCGAGCTGCGGCTGCTGCTGGAGCTCAGCCGCCGGCCCGGCCAGGCGCTCTCCCGCCAGCAGCTGCTGCGGCTGGTCTGGGAGCACGACTACCTCGGTGACTCCCGGCTGGTGGACGCGTGCGTGCAGCGGCTGCGGGCCAAGGTCGAGGACGTACCGTCCGCGCCGACGCTGATCCGCACCGTCCGCGGGGTGGGCTACCGGCTGGACCCGCCGGCCTGACCCCGTCCTCCCCTTCCGACCGCTGAACTCCCGTACCACGACAGGCTCTTGTGACTGACCATCAGACGACTGCCCGGCGGTTCTCGACGGGCCGGTGGCGTCGGCTGCGCTCCCTGCGGGTGCGGCTGATCGCGGTGTTCGCGGCCGTCGCGCTGCTCGCCGCCGTCTCGGCCTCCGGCATCGCGTACTGGCTGAACCGCGACGCGGTGCTCAAGCGCGCCCAGGACACGGCGCTGAACGACTTCCGGGTCTCGCTCACCCGCAACGTCTCCGAGCTGCCGCTGAACGCGACCTGCGCGGAGCTGGCCACGCTGGCGTCCAACGTGGCCAGCTCCGGGCTGACCTACGACGTGGTGGTGGTCGACCCGGCGCACCCGGAGTGCTCGTCCTCCTCGGACCCGGCGAACTTCACGCTGGCCGACGTCCCGGACGCGCTGCAGTCCACCGTCGCCAAGCCGCGCGAGATCACCGAGAACAACCCGTACCCGTACCACCTGTACTGGCAGCGGCAGAACCTGGAGGGCCGGCCGTTCGTGATCGGCGGCACCAAGGTGGTGCCGAACGGCCCGACGGCGTACATGTTCAAGTCGCTGGAGAACGAGCGGGCCGACCTCAACACGCTGGGCTGGTCGCTGGCCATCGCCACGCTGCTCGCGCTGATCGGCTCGGCGCTGCTCGCCCAGGCCGCCTCGGCGACGGTGCTGCGGCCGGTCAAGCGGCTCGGGGACGCCGCCCGGCGGCTCGGCGAGGGACGGCTGGACACCCGGCTCGAAGTCGAGGGATCGGACGAACTCGCCGACCTGGCGCGGACGTTCAACCGGGCCGCGGAGTCGCTGCACGAGCAGGTCGAGGAGCTGAGCGCGCGCGAGGCGCAGAGCCGGCGGTTCGTCGCCGACATGTCGCACGAGCTGCGCACCCCGCTGACCGCGATGACGGCCGTGACCGACATCCTGGAGGACGAGGCCGAGTCGCTGGACCCGATGATCGAGCCGGCCGTCCGGCTGGTGGTCAGCGAGACCAGGCGGCTGTCCGACCTGGTGGAGAACCTGATGGAGGTGACCCGCTTCGACGCGGGCACCGCCAAGCTGGTCGCCGACGAGGTGGACATCGCCGACCTGATCATGTCCTGCATCGACGGGCGGGCCTGGTACGACGCGGTCGAGCTGGACGCCCCGCGCGGCATCCTGGCCGTGGTCGACCCGCGCCGGCTCGACGTGGTCTTCGCCAACCTGATCGGCAACGCCCTGAAGCACGGCGGCTCGCCGGTGCGGGTCAAGGTCCGCCAGGACGGGGACTCGGTCGTGGTCGAGGTCTCGGACAGCGGCCCGGGCATCCCGGAGGACGTGCTGCCGCACGTCTTCGACCGCTTCTACAAGGCGGACCGGGGGCGGGCCCGTTCGGAGGGCAGCGGCCTCGGCCTGTCCATCGCGATGGCCAACGCGCAGATACACGGGGGGACGATCACGGCGGCCAACGGGGAGGTCGGCGCGGTGTTCACCCTGACCCTGCCCCTGGCCCCGCCCCCTCCGCCGTCCGCGGACGAGGCCGAGGGCGGCCCCGTCGGCGACCCCGCCGACACCAAGGACGCCTCGTGACCGCCCCCTTCAGCGCCGCTCCCGCCGCCACCCGTACCGCCCTGCGCAGGGGCGCCGGCGTGCTGCTGCTGCTCGCCCTGGCCTCCGGCTGCGGCATCCGGCCGACCGCCGTACCGGTCGACGCCGGTGCGCCCGCCAGCCGGACGGCCTGCCCGACCACCCCGCACATACCGGCGGCCCTGGCCACCCCGGGCCCCGTCCCGACCATGACCCCGGCCCGCGGCTCCAAGGCCGCCGCGAGCCCGAGCCCGTCGCCCGCCCCGGTGGCGCCGGGCAGCCCGCCGCCCGACAACGTGTTCGGCGCGGTGCCGACTTCCTCCCCCTGCAGGTAGCCGCGCGGGAGGGGTTCCGGGGGCGCGTTCGGAATGTTCACGCCCAAGGTGGAACCGACGCGCCTCCGGCTCACGTCCTTCCCCCCGTGCAGCGAGATGGCACCAGGACACGCGGTCAGCGTTCCGGCGCGGGGACGAAGAGCAGCCCGGCGGCGGCCGTCCACCGTCCCCTCCGGTTGGCCGGGCTGGCGGGTCTCACCGGCCACCTGGCCCTGGTGCTCTGGCTGGTGCTGAGACCGCTGCCGGTGGCCTGGGTGTACGACGCCAACCTGACGCCGCTCGCCTCGCTCCGCTCCTCCACCGGCTGGCAGGTGCTCGGCGAACTGCTGCTGCTGGCCCCGCTCGGGGTGCTGCTGCCGCTGGCCGGCGGCCGGCTCCAGGCCCCCTGGCTGCCGTCCTTCCTGCGCACCACCGGCGCCTCCGCACTGCTGGCGACCGCGCTGGAGTTCCTCTCCTCCTGGGCGCCGGGGCACATCCTCAACGTGGACCACATCCTGCTCGCCGTGGTCGGCGTGGCCGTCACCCACCTCGCGCTCGTCCCCGGCCTGCGGCACCTGCTGCGGGACCGGCGGCCACGGGCGGCCCGAGTGCTCTCCGTGCCGTCGGTGGCCTCGGTGGCCGCTGTCACCTCGGCCGCGGCCGCCCGGCGACCCGCCTACGCGGAGTCGACGCCGCCGGTCGGCTGAGCCGCCCGGGGCCCTACGCCCGCGCCGGGACCACCCGGCCGCCGACCTCCACCAGCCCGCCCGGGCGCGGCCCGGCCAGCAGCTGTGAGCCCCGGCCCTGGGTGACGGTCAGCGCCCGGCCGAGGCGCGCGGCCAGCAGCAGGGCGGCCGCGCCCGTCGCCTCGTCCTCGTCGATCCCGTCACCCCGCCCCGGGAAGGCCCGCGCCCGTACGGTGCCGGCCGCCTCGTCCTGCCAGGCCCAGGCGTAGATCCACTCCCCCGGCGGCGGCACCTCCAGCGCCTCCACCTCGGCCACCGAGCCGTACTGCCGCAGGGTGCGCGCCGGGGCCCACTCCGGCCGGGCCTCGATCCGGGTCAGCCCGTCCGCGCGCCGTACGGCCACCTCGCCGGCCGCCGTGACCAGCCGGTCCACGCCGAGCAGCCAGGCGGCGCCCACGCACGGGTGGCCGGCGAAGGGCAGCCGCGCCGAGGGCGCGTAGATGTCGATCTCCCCGCGCACCGGGTCGTCGACGAAGACCGTCTCACTGAAACCGAGTTCGTGTGCGATCTTCTGTCGGTCCGCGCGCTCCGGCACGGCGGCGCCGTCGCGCACCACCCCGAGTGCGTTCCCATGGCTTCCGTCGGGCCCGCAAAAGACCCGCAATACCTCGAAATCCGTCATTTCCCACCTCGTCAATCGCCGTTCCGGCAGAGCGCAATGACACTGTGACGCAAAGTCGGCGGCGAATGTCGGCCGCCTCCAGTACTGTGCGCTCTCGTCCCTGAACGGTGCCCGCCGTTTTACTTCCCCTCCCCAGGAAGCCTCGTGAATCTCGATTTCAGCGCCGAGCCGCTCTTCTCCTGGTACGTCGTGCTGCTGGCGATCAGCGGCGTCATCATGGTGGTCTTCGGCGCCGCCATCGGCGGCCTGAAGGTCGGCCTGCGCCTCCTCAACGTCATCATCGGCCTCGGTTTCCTGGGGTACGCCTACTACCTGGCGTTCGTCTTCGAGGGCGGCACCTACACCATCTTCTTCAAGGTGTTCATCGTGCCGGTCCTGGCGATCGTCGCCTCGGTGAAGGCGCTGACCGAGCGCGGCAACGCCAAGAAGCAGCAGCCCGCCCAGGCCGCCGCATTCGACCCGAATGCCCCGCAGGGGGCCTTCAACCCGGGTGCGCCGTTCAACCCCAACGCTCCGCAGGCGCCGTTCAACCCGAACGCCCCGCAGGCACCGCAGGCTCCGTTCAACCCGAACGCCCCGCAGGCTCCGCAGGCGCCGTTCGCCCCGCAGCCCGGCGCCCCCGTGCCGCCGGTCGCGCCGCAGGCCGCTCCGCCCGTCCCGCCGCAGGGTGCCTCGCCGTACCAGCCGGGCGTCGCGCCGCAGCCGGTGGCGGACAACCCGTACGCGCAGCCGCAGCCGCCGCAGAACCCGGCCGGCTGACCGCCCCCGCGGGAGGTTGCGCGGGGCCACCCTGAGGCGACCCCGACATTCGGCTCCGACCACCCGGTGACCCTTCGGGGTGGAGAATCACCTGCCGGGCGGAGGACCGGGAGCCGGCGGCGGCGGAGTATGGAAACAGCCCGCCGGACCGGCCGGACCGGGCCGCCACCGTCTGGAGATCACCATGGCCGCGCGCCTCGCCCGCCCCCGTCACAACCGAGTCATCGCCGGTGTCTGCGCCGGGATCGCCGAACGCTTCGGCCTGACCCCGTTCACCGTCCGGGTGCTCTTCCTGCTCTCCTGCCTGCTGCCCGGCCCCCAGTTCCTGCTCTACCTGGCCCTCTGGGTGCTGCTTCCCCAGGAACCGTGAGCCTGGCGGCCCGGCAGACGGCGACGGGCCGCCCACCCCGGAATCTCCGGGGCGGGCGGCCCGTCGCCGTTCGCGGCCGGACTCAGCCGGTCAGGCCGGGGATGGCCGGGAGGGTGCTGGTCAGCGAACCGATCGGGGTCTTGTCCAGACCCGGGACGGTCGGCAGGGCGGCGCGCTGCTCGGTGACGCCGGCCAGCGGGGTCTCGCCGGCCGGTACGGCCTGGCCGACGCTCGGGGCGAGGGTGCCCAGCGTCTCGGTCACCTTGCCGGTGGCGGGCAGCTTGGCGGCGGTGTCGCTGACCGCGTCGGCCACCGCCGGGTTCGTCAACACGCCGGTGGGCAGCCCGAGGCCGCCGGCCGCCTGGCCGTCGGCCGCGGAGGCGGTGCCGGCGCCGATCGCCGCGATGGCGATGCCGAGCGCCGCGGTGCCTGCGACCTTGAGAGCCTGCTTCATGGTTGGTCCCCTTTGGGTCCTCGTCGGTGGCCGACTTCACGCACGGGACCGGCGGACGGGCGACCGCCGCCGCGACGTGTCGGCATGACTGGCACACCGTAGTGAGCCTCCCGCGCGGGAACCAAAGGGCGTTAACTCACCCGAGTGAGTAGTCGGATGAACGCCAACTCCCCTGCGGAAAAGCGGTGTTCACCCGACCAGCGGGAACGCCCCGGCCCGGAACGACTCAGTTGGCGCCGGCACCCGCGCTGAACAGCCACTCCGCCTTCAGCTCGGCGTAGCCCGGCTTGATCACGTCGTTGATCATCGCCAGCCGCTCGTCGAAGGGCAGGAACGCGGACTTCATCGCGTTCACCGTGAACCACTCCAGGTCCCCCAGGGTGTAGCCGAAGGCGTCCACCACGTGGCCGAACTCCCGGCTCATGCTGGTGCCGCTCATCAGCCGGTTGTCGGTGTTCACGGTGACCCGGAACTTCAGCCGGCTGAGCAGCCCGATCGGGTGCTCGGCGTACGAAGTGGCGGCGCCGGTCTGGATGTTGGAGGTCGGGCACATCTCCAGCGGGATGCGCTTGTCACGCACGTACGCGGCCAGCCGGCCGAGCTCGACCGTGCCGTCCTCGCCCACCGTGATGTCGTCGACGATCCGCACGCCGTGGCCGAGCCGGTCGGCGCCGCAGCACTGGAGGGCCTCCCAGATCGACGGCAGGCCGAAGGCCTCGCCCGCGTGGATGGTGAAGTGGTTGTTCTCGCCCTTGAGGTAGTCGAAGGCGGCCTGGTGGCGGGTGGGCGGGAAGCCGGCCTCGGCACCGGCGATGTCGAAGCCGACCACGCCGTGGTCCCGGTGGCGGTTGGCCAGTTCGGCGATCTCGGTGGAGCGGGCGGCGTGCCGCATCGCGGTCAGCAGGGTGCCGATCCGGATCCGGTGGCCGGCCTCGCGGGCGTTGGCCTCGCCGAGGCGGAAGCCCTCCTGGACGGCCTCGACGACCTCGTCCAGGCTCAGTCCGGCCTCCAGGTGCTGCTCGGGGGCGTAGCGGACCTCGGCGTACACGACGCCGTCGGCGGCCAGGTCCTCGGCGCAGTCCGCGGCGACCTTGATCAGCGCCTCACGGGTCTGCATCACGGCGCAGGTGTGCGCGAAGGTCTCCAGGTAGCGGACCAGCGAGCCGGAGTCGGCGGCCTCGCGGAACCACTCGCCCAGCTCCTTGGGGTCGGTGGTCGGCAGGCCCTGGTAGCCGCAGGCGGCGGCCAGCTCGACCACGGTCTCCGGGCGCAGCCCGCCGTCCAGGTGGTCGTGCAGGAGGACCTTCGGCGCGCGGCGGATCTGGTCGGCGGTGGGGATGCGCGGGCCGGTGCCCGCGGTGGTGACGGGGATCTGCTGTTCCATTGCGGAAATATAGCCCCTACGCGCGTAGACCGACTACCGCGAAGACCGCCGGATGGTCCAAACTCCCTCCGGAATTCCACCACCCGGTCCATACGATCCACCAAAGCGTCAACCTCCGCCGCACGGAGGTCAGTCGTGCTGCACCAGCCGCCCGCGCCGGGACAGCACGAAGTCCCGGAACGCCGCCGCCGGCGGGGTCAGCGGCCGCCCCGCCGCCCAGGCCAGCCCGACCGCCCGCCGGGTGCGCGGCGCCGTCACCTCCAGCTCCACCACCCCCGGCCGCGGCACCAGGGCCGGCGGCAGCAGCGCCACCCCCAGCCCGGCCGCCACCAGCCCGCGCAGCGTCTCCGCCTCCTCCCCCTCGAACGCCAGCCGCGGGACGAACCCGGCCTGGGCGCAGAAGCCGTCCGTGATCACGCGCAGCCCGTACCCCTGCTCCAGCCCGACGAACGGCTCCTCGGCCACCTCCGCCAGCCGGATCCGCCGCCGCCCGGCCAGCCGGTGGTCCGCCGGGACGACCAGGTGCAGCCGCTGCTCGTCCAACGGACGGGCGACGAACGCCGGGTCGTCCGGCAGCGGCGCGACCAGGCACAGGTCCAACTCCCCGGCCCGCAACCGCTCCAGCATCGCCGCGCCGTAGTCCTGCACCAGCTGGAACCGCACCCGCGGATGCGCCGCGCGGAAGCCGCTCAGCAGCGCCGGAACCGCGTCCGGGCCCATCGTGTGCAGAAAGCCGAAGGCCACCAGGCCCACCTCCGGATCCGCCTCCGCCCGGGCCGCCGCCGCACCGCGCTCGACCTCCGCCAGCGCCCGCTCCACCGAGGCCAGCAGCAGCCGGCCCGCCCTGGTCAGCCGGACCGTACGGCCCTGACGGGCCAGCAGGTCCACCCCCAGCTCCTCCTCCAGCCGGGCCACCGCGCGCGACAGCGTCGGCTGCGGCACCCCGAGCAGCGCGGCCGCCTGGGTCACGTGCTCCAACCTCGCCACCGCCGCGAACTGGGCCAGCCGCGGCGCCAGCAGCACGGCCGGCTCCTCCGGCCCCAACTCGGCCGCCCGGTACCGCTGCTCGCCACCGTCCACCACATCCGCACCGGACATCGCCCACCACCTCGCCTCATACGCCAGTGCATCGATCATCCACGCTTCATGCATTGGACGCATCAACGGCGGCGGGCCTACCGTCGACGACATGCAGCCCTCCGATACCAGGGCATCCGTGACCACCCCGGATGCCGCCGCCCCCGCCGCTCCGCCCGCTCCCGCGGACGACCGCCACCGCCCCGGCCAGCGCGCCTTCCGCCGCGCCAACCTCGCCCTGTTCGCCGCCGGTGTCGCGACCTTCGTCCTGCTCTACTCCACCCAGGGCCTGCTGCCGATCCTCTCGGCCGACCTCGACCTCACCCCCGGCCAGGCCAGCTGGACGGCCTCCGCCGCCACCCTCGGCCTCGCCCTCGGGCTGCTCCCCGCCAGCGCGATCTCCGACCGGTACGGCCGCACCGCGGTGATGACGGCCTCCACCCTGGCCGCCTCCGTCCTCGCCCTCGCCCTGCCCTTCGCGCCGGACCTCACCACCCTCGTCACCCTGCGGGTCCTCCAGGGCGCCGCCCTCGCCGGACTCCCCGCCACCGCCATGGCCTACCTCGCCGAGGAGGTCCACCCCAGCGCGCTGCCCTCCGCGATGGGCCTGTACGTGGCCGGCAACAGCATCGGCGGCATGGGCGGCCGACTGCTCTCCGGCTGGACCGCCGCCGGACTCGGCTGGCGCTGGGGCCTCGCCGCCTCCGCCGTCCTCGCCCTGCTCGCCACCCTCGCCTTCCGGCTGCTGATCCCCGCCGCCCGGCACTTCACCCCGGCCCCGGTGGACGCCCGCGCGCTCGCCCGCACCGTCGGACGGCACCTGCGCAACCCGCTGCTGGTGCGGCTGTACGCGCTCGGGATGCTGTTCATGGCCGTGTTCGGCGCGGTCTACAACACCGTCGGCTACCGGCTGATCGCCGCGCCCTTCCACCTGCCGGAGTCGATCGCCGCCTCGATCTTCGTCGTCTACCTCGTCGGCACCGGCACCTCCGCCGCGGCCGGCAAGCTCTCCGGCCGCCTCGGCCGGCGCGGCGCCCTCTACGTCTCCATCGGCGTGACCGCGGCCGGCCTGCTGCTCTCCCTCGCCGAGTCCCTGACCTGCGCCCTGCTCGGCCTGGTCCTGATCACCGCCGGCTTCTTCGCCGGCCACGCCACCGCCTCCTCCTCCGTCGGCCGCACCGCCACCGAGGGCCGCGCCCAGGCCTCCGCCCTCTACCTGATCGCCTACTACCTCGGCAACAGCCTCGGCGGCACCCTCGGCGCCGACGCCTACCACGCCACCGGCTGGCCCGGCGCCGCCACCGTCGGCCTCACCGCCATGACCCTCGCCGCCGCCGTCACCCTCTACGCCACCCACCAGGCCCACGCGGCCCGGCAGCCGGGCCCACTCCAGGACGGCGACCCCCACATCGTCTGGCGCCGGATCGGCACCACGACATCTTCGGCCGCCCCTGATCGGTGAAACGCCGAGCCGCCCGCCGGTGCACCGGCGGGCGGCTCGTGCGCGAGCGGCCTTCCACGAGGAGTGGTTCACCACTGCTCGACCCGCATGACTACGCGATGCGGTCGAGGATGATCGGGGTCGGCGTGAAGGGGGTGCCGGCGGGGGCGACCCGGATGGCGTCGGCGAGGGCCTCGACGGCGTAGTCGAAGCGCTCCGGGGTGTCGGTGTGGAGGGTCAGCAGGGGCTGACCGGCCGTGACGGTGTCGCCGGGCTTGGCGTGCATCTCGACGCCGGCGCCGGCCTGGACCGGGTCCTCCTTGCGGGCGCGGCCGGCGCCCAGGCGCCAGGCGCTGACGCCGATCGCGTAGGCGTCCAGGGCGGTGAGCACGCCGGAGGCGGGGGCCGGGATGACGTGCTGTTCGCGGGCGACCGGGAGCGGGGCGTCGACGTCGCCGCCCTGGGCGGCGATCATGCGGCGCCAGTGGTCCATCGCGGAGCCGTCGCGCAGCGCGTCCGCCGGGTCCTTGCCGTGCACGCCGGCCGCGGCGAGCATCTCGCGGGCGAGGGCGAGGGTCAGCTCGACGACGTCGGCGGGGCCGCCGCCGGCCAGCACCTCCAGGGACTCGCGGACCTCCAGGGCGTTGCCCGCGGTGAGGCCGAGCGGGGTGGACATGTCGGTGAGCAGGGCGACGGTGTTGACCCCGGCGGTGGTGCCCAGGCCGACCATGGTGCGGGCCAGTTCGCGGGCGTCCTCCAGGTTCTTCATGAAGGCCCCGGAGCCGACCTTGACGTCCAGGACGAGCGCGCCGGTGCCCTCGGCGATCTTCTTGGACATGATCGAGGAGGCGATCAGCGGGATGGCCTCGACGGTGCCGGTGACATCGCGCAGCGCGTACAGCTTCTTGTCGGCCGGCGCGAGGCCGTCGCCCGCCGCGCAGATCACCGCGCCGACGGAGCGCAGCACGTCCATCATCTCGTCGTTGGAGAGCAGGGCGCGCCAGCCGGGGATGGACTCCAGCTTGTCGAGGGTGCCGCCGGTGTGGCCGAGGCCGCGGCCGGACAGCTGCGGGACGGCGGCGCCGCAGGCGGCGACCAGCGGGGCGAGCGGCAGGGTGATCTTGTCGCCGACGCCGCCCGTGGAGTGCTTGTCGCTGGTGGGCAGCGGCAGCGACGAGAAGTCCATCCGGACGCCGGAGCGGATCATGGCGTCGGTCCAGCGGCTGATCTCGCGCGGCCGCATGCCGTTCAGCAGGATCGCCATCGCCAGCGCGGACATCTGCTCGTCGGCGACCTCGCCGCGGGTGTAGGCGTCGATGACCCAGTCGATCTGAGCGTCGCTCAGCTCTCCGCGATCGCGCTTGGTCCTGATGACGGAGATGGCGTCCATGCGTGCTCCAAGAGGGGTTTCAAAAGCGAAGAGTGTCGCGAGATGACCGGGTTCCGGCCCACTCGCGACACTCTACGCGCGTAACAGAAAGGGAGGCTAGAGCCGATCGGGCCCGAACGCGTCCGGCAGGACTTCGCTCATCGGCTTGACGCCGGAGGCCATGTCGACCAGCAGGCCGGGTCCTCCGTGCTCGTACAGCAGCTGGCGGCAGCGCCCGCACGGCATCAGCGACTCGCCGGCGCCGTCCACGCAGGTGAAGGCGACCAGCCGGCCGCCGCCGGAGGCGTGCAGCGCGGACACCAGCCCGCACTCGGCGCACAGGCTGAGCCCGTACGAGGCGTTCTCGACGTTGCAGCCGGTGATCACCCGGCCGTCGTCCACCAGTGCGGCCACGCCGACCGGGAAGCCGCTGTACGGCGCGTAGGCGTGGGTCATCGCCTCACGCGCCGCTTCGCGCAGCAGCTCCCAGTCGATCTCCCGGGCCGTCACTTGCCCTGGCCCTTGCGGTAGACCAGACCGTCCGCCTTCGGCATCCGCAGTCGCTGCGAGGCCAGCGAGAGCACCACCAGGGTGATCAGGTACGGCGTGGCGACGATCAGCGGGCGCTGCACCTCGTCGGTGAGCGAGTACCAGGCGATCAGGCCGGCGGCCACCACGAAGGAGATCGCCGCCGCGGTGAACTTGCGGCGGTACAGCTGCCAGAGGGCGAGCAGGGCCATCGCGATGCCCACGGTCAGGATCAGCACGTGCACCGACTCCGGGTCACGCAGCTGGAGGCTGTCGGTGAAGCCGAACAGGCCGGCGCCCATGGCGAGGCCGCCGGGCATCCAGTTGCCGAAGATCATCGCGGCGAGGCCGATGAAGCCGCGGCCGAGGGTCTGGCCGTCCTTGTAGAAGTGCGCCGCGACCAGCGAGAGGTACGCCCCGCCGAGGCCGGCGAAGGCGCCGGAGGCGATGACCGCGAGGTACTTGTACTTGTAGACGTTGACGCCCAGCGACTCGGCGGCGGTCGGGTTCTCACCGCAGGAGCGCAGCCGCAGGCCGAACACCGTGCGCCAGAGCGCGAAGTAGCTGGCCACGACCAGGGCGCCGGCCAGCAGCACGACCACCGAGATGTTGGTGACCAGGCCGCCGAGCACGCCCGCGAGGTCCGAGACGAAGAACCAGTGGTGGTTCTCGATGCTCTTCAGCCAGGAGGACAGGCCGGGGACGGTGATGTACGGCAGCGGGTCCGCCGGCGGGGACTGGTTCTGGCCGGCACCGGCCGCGACGTAGTCCTTGTAGTAGATCCGGTTGACGTACGCGCAGATGCCGGGGATCAGCAGGTTGATGCCGACGCCGGAGACGATGTGGTCGACGCCGAAGGTGACGGTGACGACCGCGTGCAGCAGGCCGCCGACCGCCCCGCCCAGCATGCCGGCCAGCAGGCCGACCCACGGGTTGACCAGGTAGCCCGCCCAGGCGCCGCAGAAGGTGCCGGCGACCATCATGCCTTCGAGGCCGATGTTGACCACACCGGCCCGCTCGGACCAGAGACCGCCCAGACCAGCCATGCCGATCGGCACGGCGGCGCCGAGCGCGGCGGTGACCTGCCCGGAGGAGGTCAGCGAGTGGTTGCCGGTGGCCAGGCCCACGGCGGAGAACAGCACCAGGGCGCCCGCGATCAGCAGGAGCATCACCGGCCAGGACAGCTTGCGCTTCTTCGCGGGTGCGCCCGAAGCCTTCGGACGGGCGACGGTCGCCGTACTCATGCGGACACCTCCTTCTTCTCGTTGGCCGAGTCGTCGTCGGCGGCGGCGGACTGGGCCGCGGCGGCAGCCTGGGCGGCGAGCTGGGCGCCGACCTTCTGCTGCTGGCGCTTCAGGCCGTAACGGCGCACCAGCTCGTACGCGACGACGACGCAGATGACGATGGTGCCCTTCATGACGTCGACGATCTCGAACGGGAAGCCGCCCCGGAGCGGCAGCACCGAGCCGGTGACGTCCAGGAAGGCGAACAGCAGCGCGGCGAAGGCCATGCCGATCGGGCTGTTGCGGCCGAGCAGGGCGATCGAGATGCCCAGGAAGCCCAGACCGGGCTGGAAGCTCTGCCCGAAGTAGTACGAGTGCTGGAGCAGTTCGGGCAGGCCGATCAGACCGGCGATGGCGCCGGAGACGACCATCGAGATGATGACCATCTTCTTGACGTTGACGCCGGAGGCGGTCGCGGCGGACTCCGAGCGGCCGGTGGCGCGCAGGTCGAAGCCGAAGCGGGTGCGGGTCAGCACGAACTGGAAGACCACGCCGACCAGGGCGGCGACGAGGATGAAGCCCCAGAGGGGGCCGCCGGCCGTCTCGAACGAGAAGAAGTGGCTGGACTGCGAGATCTTCTCGGTCTGGATCGAGTTGGTGGTGCCACTGGTCTTCGGCGCGAAGATGCCGGGGACGAGCAGCAGACCGATGATCGCGGTCGCGATCGAGTTCAGCATGATGGTCGCGATGACCTCGCTGACGCCGCGGTAGACCTTCAGCAGACCGGCGATGCCCGCGTACAGGCCGCCGACCAGCATGGCGGTGACCAGCAGCAGCGGGATCTGGAGGAAGGCCGGCAGGTCGGCCTTGGCGCCGACGAAGGCCGCGAACAGCGCCGCGACCTTGTACTGGCCCTCGACGCCGATGTTGAACAGGTTCATCCGGAACCCGAACGCGGCGGCCGCGGCGGCCAGGTAGTAGGTGGTGGAGCGGTTGAGGATGCCCACCTGGCCGTCCGACTTGCCGGCGTACGTGAGCATCACGTTCCAGGCGTCGAACGGGTTCTTGGCCGAGGTCGCCAGCAGGACGGAGCAGATCACCACGGAGAGCAGGACCGCGAGCACCGGCGCCGCCAGTGCGAGCGCGATCCGTTCGCCGCTGAACCGCTGGGCCAGGCCGGGCTTGGCGGCGGCGGGGTTGGGACTGGTCATGGGTTACTCCCCCGCCTGCGGGTCGTCGGCGGTGTCGGTGGGCTGGTGCCCGGCCTCGGCGTCGGTGCCCTCGGCCGCGACGGCCCGCGCGTCGGCGACGGCCTGCGGCTCGGACTCCAGGTGGCCGCTGGCGGCACCGGTCATCGCGGTGCCGAGGTCCTCGGCGGTGACGGTGGCCGGGTCGGCGTCGGCGACCAGGCGGCCGCGGTAGATCACCCGGATGGTGTCGGACAGGCCGATCAGCTCGTCCAGGTCGGCGGAGATCAGCAGGACGGCCAGGCCGGCCCGCTGGGCGACCCGGATGTGCTCCCAGATCTGCGCCTGCGCGCCGACGTCCACACCGCGGGTGGGGTGGGCGGCGATCAGCAGCTTGGGCTGGTGGCTCATCTCGCGGCCGATGATCAGCTTCTGCTGGTTGCCGCCGGAGAGCGAGGCCGCGGTGACCTCGATGCCGGGGGTGCGGACGTCGTACTCCTCGACGATCCGCAGGGTGTCGGTCCGGGCGGCGGCCGGATCGAGCAGCAGGCCCTTGGAGTTGGGCGCCTCGGTGACGTGGCCGAGGATGCGGTTCTCCCAGAGCGGGGCCTCCAGCAGCAGGCCGTGCTTGTGGCGGTCCTCGGGGATGTAGCCGATGCCGGCCTCGCGCCGGGCCCGGGTCTGGCTGCCGGAGAGGTCCCGGCCGTCCAGGGTGACGGTGCCGGCGTTCAGCGCCAGCATGCCCATGATGGCCTCGACCAGCTCGGCCTGGCCGTTGCCCTCGACACCCGCGATGCCGAGGATCTCGCCCTTGTGGATGCGCAGCGAGATGTCGTCCAGGACGACGCGCTCGATGCCCTCGGCGTCGGTCTTGGCGATCCGCAGGCCCTTGACGTCGAGCATCACGCTGTCGGTGACGGTCGACTCGCGGCTCTCCGGGGAGGGCAGTTCGGCGCCGACCATCAGCTCGGCGAGCTGACGGGCGGTGACGGCCTTCGGGTCGGCGTCGCCGACCGTGGTGCCGCGCCGGATGACGCTGATCGCGTCGGCCACCGCGAGCACCTCGTGCAGCTTGTGCGAGATGAAGATGACGGTGACGCCCTCGGACTTGAGCTCGCGCAGGTTGTCGAACAGCGCGTCGACCTCCTGCGGGACCAGCACGGCCGTGGGCTCGTCGAGGATCAGGATCTTGGCGCCGCGGTACAGCACCTTGAGGATCTCGACGCGCTGGCGGTCGGCGACGCCGAGGTCCTCGACCAGCGCGTCCGGGCGCACGCCCAGGCCGTACTGGTCGGAGATCTCCTTGATCTTCGCCTTCGCCTTGGCGCCGATGCCGTGGAGCTTCTCGCCGCCGAGGACGACGTTCTCCCACACCGTGAGGTTGTCGGCGAGCATGAAGTGCTGGTGCACCATGCCGACGCCGCGGGAGATGGCGTCGCCCGGGGTGTTGAACTCGCACAGCTCGCCGTTGATCGCGATGGTGCCCTCGTCCGGCTTCTGCATGCCGTAGAGGATCTTCATCAGCGTCGACTTGCCGGCGCCGTTCTCACCCATCAGGGCGTGCACGGTGCCGGTGCGGACGGTGAGGTTGATGTCGTGGTTGGCCACGACACCCGGGAAGCGCTTGGTGATGCCGCGCAGCTCGACGGCCGGTGTCGCCGTCCCCGCGCTGGGGCTGCCGTCCTTGTCGAGCGGGACGGGGTCGGATGCGGTGATGGCGATCTCCTGGTGGTCTGGAGGCGCGTCGTTGCGCACGGAGGGCCAAGGGTGAACGTGGAGACGGAACGGGGCCCGGGGGTACGCGTTCAGCGCACCCTGCCGGGCCCCTCCCGTGAATCGTGCTGGTGCGTCGCGCTGCCGGGCAGGCGGCAGGCGCTGCGGCGTCCGGGGACGCGCGGCCTTACTTGGTCGGCGCGGTCGGAACGGTGGTGGCGCCGGTCTTGATCGCGTCGGCGGCGGCCTTCAGCTTGTCCTGGATGTCGTCGATCTTGCCGCCGGTGGTGGCGAGCGAGACGCCGTCGGCCTTCAGGTCGAACATCTTGATGCCGGTCGGGTTCTGACCCTTCTTGACCGAGTCGACGTACGAGAAGACCGCGGTGTCGACGTTCTTGACCATCGAGGTCATGATGCTGTTCTTGTACTTCGCCAGGGCCGGCTGGTTGGCCTGGTCGGAGTCGACACCGATGGCCAGGGCGCCCTGCTTGTTGGCGACGGCCTCGATGGCGCCGTTGCCGGAGGAGCCGGCGGCGGTGTAGATGACGTCCGCGCCCTTGTCGAGCTGGCCCTGGGCGGCCTCCTTGCCCTTGTCGGGCGCGGCGAAGCCGGTGAAGTCGGGCGGGGTCGAGAGGTAGGTGGTCTCGATCGTGATGTTCGGGTCGACGGACTTCACGCCCGCGGTGTAACCGGCCTCGAACTTCTTGATCAGCTCGGACTCGACGCCACCGATGAAGCCGACGTGCTTGGCCTTCGACTTGTTCGCGGCGGCGACACCGGCCAGGTACGAACCCTCCTGCTCGGCGAAGAGCAGCGAGGTGACGTTGGACGGCTGGTCCTTGTCGTTCGAGTCGATGATCGCGAACTTGACGTTCGGGTTGTCCTTGGCGACCTTGTTGACGGCCGGCTGGTAGACGAAGCCGACCGCGACGATCGTCTTGTAGCCCGCGTCGATCAGGTTCTTGAGGCGGGTCTCCTTGTCGGCCTCGGCCTCGCCCTGCTTGGCCTCGGCCTCGGTGACGGAGACACCCAGCTCGGACTTGGCCTTGTCCAGACCACGGGCGGCGGAGTCGTTGAACGACTGGTCGCCACGGCCACCGATGTCGTAGGCCATACCGACCTTGAGCGAGCCGTCGCCCGAACCGGCGGAGGAGGAGTCGGTGCTCTTTGCGCCGCAAGCGGCGAGCGAGGCCATGCCCAGGGAACCCGAGAGCACAACCGCGGCGAGCTTCATTGAACGGCGCAAGGGGATATCTCCTTCTACACGCCAACCGTTTGGCGTGGTCGCACGTCACCGTAACGCGCGTAGAACACGGTTGTGTTACGGGGTGACAGAGCTTCGGGGTTGTTATCAAACCGTGGTCTGATGTTCTTCCGAGGGCTCTATCCCATGCGCGGACGGTGATCCGGGGGTCGGTTCGGCCAGTTTACGAAACCGATCCGGAACCCCCGGGTCCCCCCCTTTTTGTCCGATTGGCGCCCTATGGCGCCCACCGGCGGCGGCACTTGCCGGTCAGTTGTCGTCCGACTCCAGGGCCAGCGCCGAGAACAGCTCCACGCCGACGCCGATCGCCCGCTCGTCCACGTCGAACCGGCCCTGGTGCAGGTCCCGGACGGTGGCGTCGCCGGGCTCGCGGACGCCGAGCCGGGCCAGGGCGCCCGGGGCGTGCTCCAGGTACCAGGAGAAGTCCTCGCCGCCGAGGCTCTGCTCGGTGCCCTCCACCACCACGGCGCCGTCACCGGCGAACCGGGCGTGCATCGCCTCGTCCAACAGGGCCACCGAGACCGCCTCGTTGACCACCGGCGGCACCCCGCGGTGGTAGTCCAGCGTCCACTTGGCCCGGTAGGTCTCGGCCAGCTTGGCGATCAGCTCGTGTAGCAGGTCCGGCGCCTGGCGCCAGCCGTCCAGCTCCAGGCAGCGGACGGTGCCCTCCAGTTCGGCGTGCTGCGGGATGACGTTGGGCGCGGACCCGGAGGCGATCCGGCCCCAGACCAGGCTGACGCCCCAGCGCGGGTCCATCCGGCGGGCCAGCGTGCCCGGGAGGTCGGCGGCCATCTTGGCGACCGCGGTGACCAGATCGGTGGTCAGGTGCGGACGGGCGGTGTGCCCGCCGGGGCCGTCCAGGTGGAGCACCAGGCGGTCGCAGGCCGAGGTGATCGCGCCGACCCGCAGGGCGATCCGGCCGACCTCCACCTTCGGGTCGCAGTGCACCGCGAAGATCCGCCCGACGCCCTCCATCCCGCCGGCCTTGATCACGTCCAGCGCGCCGCCCGGCATGACCTCCTCGGCCGGCTGGAACACCAGCCGGACGGGGCGGCGCAGTTCGCCGCCGCGGGCGGCCTCGGCCAGCACCAGGCCGGTGCCGAGCAGCACCGAGGTGTGCACGTCGTGCCCGCAGGCGTGGGCCCGGCCGGGGACGGAGGAGCGGTACGGCACATCGGTCTTGGCGTCGTCGATCGGCAGCGCGTCGATGTCGGCGCGGAAGGCCAGGAACTCGGTGCCCGGGGTGGTGCCGGGCGGCACGATGTCGACGAGCATTCCGGTGCCGCCGGGCAGCACCCGCGGTTCGAGGCCCGCCGCCATCAGCCGGTCGCGCAGCAGCCCGGTGGTGCGGAACTCCTGGCGGCCCAGCTCCGGGTGCCGGTGCAGATCACGGCGGAAGGCGATCAGCTCGGGCTCCAGCGCGCGGACCCGCTCACGGAGATCGGCGGCGGGGCGGGCGGGGGCGAGAGTGGCGCCCGACTGAGCGGGCTCAGGACGGTTCATCTCGCCAATCGTAGGCCTGTTGGGGGGATTTGGCCCGACTTTCCGAAAAGAAATCCCCGGATGGGTGCATGTTGGCCGAGTAGATGGGTATAAGCCTCAGTTTTGGCTGCGAGATGGCACAGCTCCTGGCAGAATGGCGACTCCATGCGCCGATCGCGACGACCGGTCAGAAGCGCTCGCTCGGCGTGTACGTCCCCCACACCTCGCGCAGCGCGTCGCAGACCTCGCCGACGGTGGCCCGGGCGGCCAGCGCCTCCTTCATCGGGTAGAGCACGACCGAACTCCCCTCCGCCGCACGGCGCAACGCGTCCAGCGCCCGGTCGACGGCGCCGCCGGAACGCTCGGCCCGCAGCCGCCCCAGGCGCCGAGCCTGCCGCTCCTCGATCGCCGGATCCACCCGCAGCGGCCGGTACGGCTCCTCCGCGTCCGACCGGAAGCGGTTGACGCCGACCACGGTCCGCTCGCCGGAGTCGGTCTCCCGCTGGAGCCGGTAGGCGGTGCGCTCGATCTCGCCCTTCTGGTAGCCCTGTTCGATCGCGGCCACCGCGCCGCCCAACTCCTCGATCCGGTCCAGCAGCGCCCGCGCGGCGGCCTCCACCTCGTCGGTGAGCGACTCGACGGCGTAGGAGCCCGCGAACGGGTCGACGGTGGCGGTCACATCGGTCTCGTACGCGAGCACCTGCTGGGTGCGCAGGGCGAGTCGGGCGGCCTTCTCGGTGGGCAGCGCGATCGCCTCGTCGAAGCTGTTGGTGTGCAGCGACTGGGTGCCGCCGAACACCGCGGCGAGCGCCTGCACGGTGACCCGGGCCAGGTTCACCTCGGGCTGCTGGGCGGTGAGTTGCACCCCCGCGGTCTGGGTGTGGAAGCGCAGCATCTGCGAGCGGGGGTCCCGGGCGCCGAAGCCGTCCCGCATGATCGCGGCCCAGATCCGGCGCGCGGCACGGAACTTGGCCACTTCCTCCAGCAGCGTCGTGCGGGCCACGAAGAAGAAGGAGAGCCGGGGCGCGAAGTCGTCCACGGCCATCCCGGCGGCGAGCGCGGTGCGGACGTAGGCGATGCCGTTGGCCAGCGTGAAGGCGATCTCCTGCGCGGGATCGGCCCCGGCCTCGGCCATGTGGTAGCCGGAGATGGAGATGGTGTTCCAGCGCGGGATCTCGGCCCGGCAGTAGCGGAAGACGTCGGCGGTCAGCCGCAGCGAGGGCTGCGGCGGGAAGATGTAGGTGCCGCGGGCGATGTACTCCTTCAGCACGTCGTTCTGGACCGTGCCGGTGAGCGCCGCGGGCGCCACCCCCTGGGCCTCGCCGACCAATTGGTAGAGGAGCAGGAGCAGGGCGGCGGGCGCGTTGATGGTCATCGAGGTGGAGACCGCGTCGAGCGGGATGCCGTCGAACAGCGCCGCCATGTCCTCGACGCTGTCCACGGCCACGCCCACCTTGCCGACCTCCCCGGCGGCGAGCGGGGCGTCCGAGTCGTAGCCCATCTGGGTGGGCAGGTCGAAGGCGACCGAGAGGCCGGTGCCGCCGCCCGCGATCAGCTGCCGGTAACGGGCGTTGGACTCGGCGGCGGTGCCGAAGCCCGCGTACTGGCGCATCGTCCAGGGCCGGCCGGTGTACATCGTCGGGTACACGCCCCGGGTGTACGGGTACTCCCCCGGCCGGCCCAGCCGGGCGCCGACGTCCCGGCCGGCCAGGGACTCCGGTCCGTACAGCGGCTCGATCTCGAAGCCCGACTCGGCGCGGCGCGGCTCGGCGGCCATGGGGGTCCCTCCGCTGGGGGTCGTCGTAGTCCAGGGTCCGACCGGCCCGCCGGGGCGGCGACGCGGTTGAGATGATCGGGTGAACGACCGACGAGCCCCAGGGAGTAGCGATGACCGAGCAGAAGGTGGCCGTGGTCACCGGCGCCAGCAGCGGAATCGGCGCGGCGACCGCCCGCCGGCTGGCCGCCGAGGGCTTCGAGGTGGTGCTGACCGCCCGCCGCACCGAGCGCGTCGAGGCGCTGGCGAAGGAGATCGCCGCCGCGGGCGGTTCGGCGCGGGCCGCCACCCTGGACGTCACCGACCGGGCCGCCGTGGACGCCTTCGCGGCCGCGGTCGGCCGGGTGGACGTCCTGGTGAACAACGCCGGCGGGGCGATCGGCGCCGAGACCGTCGAGCAGGGCGACCCGGCCGACTGGCGGGCCATGTACGAGGTGAACGTGCTCGGCGTGCTGCACGTGACCCAGGCGCTGCTGCCGGCCCTGCGGGCCACCGGCGACGGCACGGTGCTGGTGCTCTCCTCGACCGCCGCGCTGGCCGCGTACGAGGGCGGCGGCGGGTACGTCGCCGCCAAGCACGCCGCCCACACCATCGCGGCCACGCTGCGGCTGGAGCTGTGCGGGGAGCCCATCCGGGTGATCGAGATCGCGCCCGGCATGGTGAAGTCCGAGGGCTTCGCCGTCACCCGGTTCCGCGGCGACGAGGAGAAGGCCGCCGCGGTGTACGCGGGCGTGGCCGAGCCGCTCACCTCGGAGGACATCGCGGACACCGTCGCGTGGGCGGTCACCCGGCCCTCGCACGTGAACATCGACCTGCTGGTGGTCCGCCCCCGGGCCCAGGCCGCCAACCACAAGGTCCACCGCGCCTGATCCGGGCCGGTGGCGGGGAGGGCGCTGACACCGAAACGTCAACGTCACGACTTGATAGCTCGTCCGGATGAATTCGGCGCGTGCCCTCCCCAACTGATGAGCGCTCAACTACCTTGGAGGCGCTGACGGACCGGCGCCCGAGCGCCCCTTCGCCACCCCATACTCCAGCTACGCCATCCACCCCACTTCACCGGCACCTTCCCGCCCTCAGGAGGAGGACCCGCTGGCCAGCGACATCCCGTCACAGCGGCTCGACGCCAGAACAGAGCCGACCCTCCTCGGGTTGCACCGCTTCAACGAAGCAGACGCCGGCGCCGCCGAGGAGGCCCTGCTGGCCTGCTGCGGCAGCCACCGCTGGGCCCTGCGGCTCACCGCCCACCGGCCCTACCCCGACATCGAGTCCCTGCTGGCCGCCGCCAGCGAGGCCTCCTACGACCTCCGCCCGGCCGACCTCGCCGAGGCCCTGGCCGACGAGAGCTGGATGCCGCAGCCGCTGCTCGGCATGCGGGCTCCCGGCAGCCAGGCCGCGCACACCGCGCTGCGGGCGGCGCACGCCGCCTACGAGGCCCGGTTCGGCCACGTCTTCGTGGTCTGCCTGGAGCGGGTCGCCCCGGAGGAGATGCTCGACACCGTGCTCTCCTCCATCCGCACCCGGCTCGCCAACGACCCGGACGAGGAGCGGCTGATCTCGGCCGACGAGCTCCGCCGGATCGCTCTCACCCGTCTGGAGCACCTGGTCGCCCCCCGTTCGGAGGCCGCGGCGCACTGAACCACGGTCGCACCCGCGGGCGCGCCCCCTCGCCGGGCGGGCGTCCGCGGGTGCGACCGCCTCCGGTTCCCCCGACCGGGTGAACCCAGCGCGACGAAGCGGTCACTCATCGTGCCGACGGCCGCGTTGGTTCCCGCCCAACTAGGCCAGAAGTGCCTGATTGATCACACCTGGGGCCCCCGGAGGCGGTTCAGGACGAGGCGTCGATAGGATGCTGGCGGCCGGTGGACCATACCCGGCCGGGCTGACCGACACCGAAGCCGGCCGAGCCCCCAATCGCTTCCGGAGGGTTTTTCCGTGCCGGCTGGAACGCTGTACCGCGGCCGGGAAGGCATGTGGAGCTGGGTGGCTCATCGAGTCACCGGCGTCCTCATCTTCTTCTTCCTGTTCGCCCACGTCCTGGACACCGCCCTCGTGCGAGTGTCGCCGGAGTCCTACGACACCGTCATCCAGACGTACAAGACTCCCCTCGTGAACCTGATGGAGTACGGCCTGGTGGCCGCCATCCTGTTCCACGCCCTGAACGGCCTGCGGGTCGTGGCGGTGGACTTCTGGGCCAAGGGCCCGAAGTACCAGAAGCAGATGCTCTGGACCGTCGTCGGAGTCTGGGTCGTCCTGATGGCCGGTTCCTTCTACGGGATCCTCCAGCACACGCTGATCTCCTGGTTCGGGAAGTGAGCCGAGACATGTCCACGGAAATCTCCGACGCCATCGTCGTCCCTTCCAAGCAGGCACACACCGGCAAGGGACTGGGCACCGGCAACCCGGCCGACGCGTTCGTCATCGAGCCTCCGCGCAAGCGGACCAAGAAGACCCCGCGCCGCACCCGCACCAACTTTGAGATGCTGGCCTGGCTCTTCATGCGCCTGTCCGGCATCGTCCTGGTCGTGCTGATCCTCGGCCACCTGCTGATCATGCTGGTGCTCGACGGCGGCGTCTCCAAGATCGGCTTCGCCTTCGTGGCCGGCCGCTGGGCCTCGCCGTTCTGGCAGGGCTGGGACCTCCTGATGCTCTGGCTCGCCATGCTGCACGGCGCCAACGGCATGCGGCAGGTCATCAACGACTACGCCGAGAAGGACTCGACCCGGCTCTGGCTGAAGGGCCTCATGGGTACCGCCACGGTCTTCACCGTGCTGCTCGGCACCCTGGTGATCTTCACCTTCGACCCGAACATCTAATCGGAAATCGGCAGAGGCCAGAGGCGAGTTAACCCCCCATGCAGATTCACCAGTACGACACCGTCATCGTCGGCGCCGGCGGCGCCGGCATGCGCGCGGCCATCGAGTCGACGCAGCGCAGCCGCACCGCCGTCCTGACCAAGCTCTACCCGACCCGGTCCCACACCGGCGCGGCCCAGGGCGGCATGTGCGCCGCGCTGGCCAACGTCGAAGAGGACAACTGGGAGTGGCACACCTTCGACACGGTCAAGGGTGGTGACTACCTGGTCGACCAGGACGCCGCCGAGATCATGTGCAAGGAGGCCATCGACGCCGTCCTCGACCTGGAGAAGATGGGTCTGCCCTTCTCCCGCACCGAGCAGGGCCGGATCGACCAGCGCCGCTTCGGCGGCCACTCCCGCAACCACGGCGAGGCCCCGGTCCGCCGTTCGTGCTACGCGGCCGACCGCACCGGTCACATGATCCTCCAGACGCTGTTCCAGAACTGCGTCAAGCACGGCGTCGAGTTCTTCAACGAGTTCTACGTCCTCGACCTGCTGATCAACGAGGGCAAGACGGCCGGCGTCGTCGCCTACGAGCTGGCCACCGGCGAGATCCACGTCTTCCAGGCCAAGTCGGTCGTGTTCGCCTCCGGCGGCACCGGCAAGTTCTTCAAGGTCTCCTCCAACGCCCACACCCTCACCGGTGACGGCCAGGCCCTGGTCTACCGCCGCGGCCTGCCGCTGGAGGACATGGAGTTCTTCCAGTTCCACCCGACGGGCATCTGGCGCATGGGCATCCTGCTCACCGAGGGCGCCCGCGGCGAGGGCGGCATCCTGCGCAACAAGGACGGCGAGCGCTTCATGGAGCGCTACGCCCCGGTCATGAAGGACCTCGCGTCCCGTGACGTCTGCTCCCGCGCGATCTACACCGAGATCCGCGAGGGCCGCGGCTGCGGTCCCGAGGGCGACCACGTCTACCTGGACCTGACCCACCTGCCGCCGGAGCAGCTGGACGCCAAGCTGCCGGACATCACCGAGTTCGCGCGCACCTACCTCGGCATCGAGCCCTACACGGACCCGATCCCGATCCAGCCCACCGCGCACTACGCCATGGGCGGCATCCCGACCAACGTCGAGGGTGAGGTCCTGCGCAACAACACCGACGTCGTCCCGGGCCTGTACGCGGCCGGCGAGGTCGCCTGCGTGTCCGTGCACGGCGCCAACCGCCTGGGCACCAACTCGCTGCTGGACATCAACGTGTTCGGCCGTCGCGCGGGCATCGCCGCCGCCGACTTCGCCAACGCGAACGACTTCGTCGAGCTGCCCGAGAACCCGGCCGAGAAGGTCCAGGCCCTGGTCGACGGCCTGCGCGAGGGCACCGGCACCGAGTCCGTGGGGCAGATCCGCAAGGAGCTCCAGGAGACGATGGACACCAACGCGATGGTGTACCGCACCGGAGCCACCCTGAAGCAGGCGGTCGAGGACATCGCCGCGCTGAAGGAGCGCTACAAGAACATCTCCATCCAGGACAAGGGCTTCCGGTACAACACGGACCTGCTGGAGGCCGTCGAGCTGGGCAACCTGCTCGACCTGGCCGAGGTGCTGGCCGTCTCCGCGCTGGCCCGTGAGGAGTCCCGCGGCGGCCACTACCGCGAGGACTTCCCGACCCGTGACGACGTGAAGTTCATGCAGCACACCATGGCGTACCAGGAGGTCGCCGCCGACGGCAGCACCTCCATCCGCCTCGACTACAAGCCGGTCGTCACGACCCGCTACCAGCCGATGGAGCGTAAGTACTGATGAGCACTCCGACCGTGGAGAAGCACTCGGCCGCTCTGGACGCCGTCGAAGCCGGTGCCGTCCAGCCGATCACCGTCACCTTCCGGATCCGCCGGTTCAACCCGGAGGAGCACCCGGACCCGGTGTGGGTCGACTACCAGCTGACGATGGACCCGAAGGAGCGCGTCCTGGACGCGCTCAACAAGATCAAGTGGGAGCAGGACGGCACCCTCACCTACCGCCGTTCCTGCGCCCACGGCATCTGCGGCTCCGACGCCATGCGGATCAACGGCCGCAACCGGCTGGCGTGCAAGACCCTGATCAAGGACGTCGACCCGGAGAAGCCGATCACGATCGAGGCCATCAAGGGCCTGACGGTCCTCAAGGACCTGGTCGTGGACATGGACCCGTTCTTCCAGGCGTACAAGGACGTCATGCCGTTCCTCATCACCAAGGGGAACGAGCCGACCCGGGAGCGCCTCCAGTCCGCCGAGGACCGCGAGCGCTTCGACGACACCACCAAGTGCATCCTGTGCGCCGCGTGCACGTCGTCCTGCCCGGTGTTCTGGAACGACGGCCAGTACTTCGGCCCGGCCGCCATCGTCAACGCGCACCGCTTCATCTTCGACTCGCGTGACGAGGGTGCCGAGCAGCGCCTGGAGATCCTGAACGACCGTGAGGGCGTGTGGCGCTGCCGCACCACCTTCAACTGCTCCGAGGCCTGCCCGCGTGGCATCGAGGTCACCAAGGCGATCCAGGAAGTGAAGCGGGCGCTGGTCACCCGCCGCTTCTGATCCCCGCCTGACAGCCCGAAGGCCCCCGCCCGATCTCCGGATCGGACGGGGGCCTTCGGCCGTTTCAGCGCAGGGCGCCGAGGTCGGTCGGGGTGCTCCAGCCGTGGTACCGCAGCAGGTGCCGGTCGGCCGTCACCGCCCACAGGTCGGGCAGGCCGTCGCCGTCGGCGTCGCCCACGCTGTCGAGCGTCGGGTAGGCGTCGACGGTGAGGCCGGTGGCCACCACGTTCGCCGAGGGGTCGGCGAGGGCGGAGTAGTCGAAGGTGCCGTCGGCCAGCTTCGGGACCGGGTACGCGTGCAGCTCGCCGGTGGCCCGGTCACGGGCCCAGAGGGCGAGGTTCCCGGCCGCGTCCGGGCCGGGGGCGACCAGGTCGTAGCCGCCCCAGCCGCCGGAGGCGGTGAGCTTGCGGACCTTCTGCTGGCCGAAGACGAACTCGCCTCCGGAGTGCAGCCAGAGGTTGCCGTCCTCGACCGTCACCAGCGCCGGGTCGAAGCCGCCGGCCGCCGGGCCCAGGGCGACGATCTGGTCCGCCTTCGACCAGTCCTCGGCGTAGTCCGCGGGGCACTCCGCGTCCGCGCCCGTCTCGTCCACGCAGTCGATCGAACGATCGACGCTGACCATGGCCTGGTTGATGGCGCCGAATTCGAAGTTCCGGTGCAGGCGGAGGTTGCCCGAACCGGGCTGGTGGACGAACAGGTCGTCCGCGGACGGCGCGTGCAGGGGCGACCAGCCGCGGTGGGCGATCCGGTACGACGTCCAGCCGTTGTGGTCCGGCGAGGCCCCCGCCGGGATCGTCGTGTGGGGCGTGGTGTCGGACGCGTCCGCGCTGATGTACTGGAGGTTGCCCTGGGCGTCGGGCAGCAGGAGGTCCGCGACGCCGTCCCCGTCGACGTCGCCGAGGGTCTTCGGCGGGTTCGGGTTCGAGGGGGCGAAGAACGAGTAGGTCCCGGAGGTGACGTTGCCGGCGTTGTCGATCGCCTGGAAGTAGAGGGTGTTGGAGCCCCAGTACGGCACCTTCAGGCTGACCTTCGCCGTGCCGTCGGCCCCCGGCTTGACCGCGCCGGACGCGTCGCAGCCGCTGTAGCCCGGCATGCCGAAGCCGACCCGGAAGCAGGCGGTGCCGGAGGCCTCGCCACCGGGCGGCGCCGGGTCCGTTCCGGAGAGGACGAAGGTGCCGAACTGGCCCGCGTACTTCTTGGCCGGGCCGTTCTCCGGGAAGTCGGTCGAGGAGAGCGCGACGGTCGGGCCCGTGGTGTCCACGGCGAAGTGGCAGTCCGCCGACGGGTCGGAGAGCTGGGTGCCCTGGAGGGCCCAGGCGTGCCAGGAGTAGCGGTGACCGTCCACCAGGCCGGGAACGTTGACGCTCACCCGCTGCTGACCGTAGGACTGGGCCTCGCGGGTGTACACCGGGTCCTGGGCGCCCGTGGTCTCGTCCAGGACGCTGAACCGGGCGCCGGTGCCGGTGACCTTGGCGACCAGCTGCGGGCCGTCCATGGTCCGTCCGCTCCAGAACGGAACGGTCGTCGGGCCGCAGGCCTTGCCGCCCTGCTCGACGCCCAGGACGGCCGGCGCGGTGTCGGCCACGGCCGCCGTCGGCACCGCCAGCAGGCCCGCGGCGACCGTCGCCGCGGCCGCTCCCCCCAGCCTGCGCGCGTGTGTGCGCTTCATCGGGAAATCCCCACCCTCATGTCGTGAATCTGTTCGATATGTGCACGAGCGGTGAGGATCTTGCCAGTGGGGACCGGCGGCGGCAACGGGATTTTCAGTCGGTGGCCGGGGTGCGGCGGGTGGCGCGCAGGCCGCGCACGCCGATGCTGCCGACGGCGATGCCGAGGAGGAAGGAGGTGACGGCCAGCAGCAGGTGGATCCAGAAGAAGGCGGTGGGCTGGGAGTGGTCGCCGTTGGTGAAGGCCTGGCCGCCGGAGTCCTTCCACAGGTTCTTGACGAAGGTTGACCAGATGATCAGACTCCAGACCCCGAAGGCGGTCAGGAACCAGGAAGTGCGGCGGCTGAGCTTCATGGGGGTCCTCGGCATGTGAAGGCGGTGTGCCTCCCCAGTATGCGCGGGCCGCCGATCGGCGTAGGGCGGGCCCCTCCTGCGGAGGACCGGCCGCCAGGGGCGGGCGCCGGAGCCCGGGAGTGGGTACGGTCAGCTGGTGCCCACACCCCGTCATACGTTCGCGCGGCTGTGCGCCGCGGCCACCGCGGCCTTACCGGTACTGCTCGCCGCCCCGGCGGGCGCGACCCCTCAGCAGCCGCCGCCGTCGGCCGCGGTCGGCGGCGAGCGGCTCGGCCTCCCCGGGGTGCAGGTCGCCCCGATGCCGGGCGCCCCGTCGCTGCCCACCGACCTCACCGGCCAGTCCTGGATGGTCTCCGACGCGGAGTCCGGCGACGTGCTGGCGGCCAGCAACCCGCACCTCGGACTGCCCCCGGCGAGCACCCTGAAGATCCTCTTCGCGGACACCGTGCTGCCCAAGTTCGACCGCGACAGCGTGCACCGGGTGGCCGACGAGGAGATCCAGGGGATCGGCCCCGGCAGCAGCCTGGTCGGCATCAAGGAGAACCTGGACTACCGGGTCGAGGACCTGTGGCGCGGGGTGTTCCTGAGCTCCGGCAACGACGCGGTGCACGTCCTGGCGCACATGAACGGCGGCGTCCAGCGGACCGTCGCCGAGATGCAGGCCCGCGCCGACGCGCTCCAGGCCAGGGACACCAGGGTGATCTCCCCGGACGGCTACGACATGGACGGCCAGGTCTCCTCGGCGTACGACCTGTCGCTGTTCGCCCGGGCCGGCCTGCGCAACGCGGACTTCCGGATGTACTGCGCCACCCGGGACGCGATGTTCCCGGGCGCCGTCGACAAGAACGGCCGGCGCAGCAGCTTCGGGATCGCCAACACCGACCGGCTGCTGGGCAAGTACCCGGGCCTGATCGGCGTGAAGAACGGCACCACCACCAACGCCGGCTCGACCTTCGTCGGCGCCGCCGAGCGCGGCGGGCGCACCCTGCTGGTCACGGTGATGCACCCGGCGAGCTACCAGAAGGTGTACGACGAGACGGCCGAGCTGCTGGACTGGGGCTTCGCCGCGGCCGGCAAGGTGCAGCCGGTCGGCCGGCTGGTCGACGAGATCCCGCCGGCCGGCGCCGAGCCGACCGGCCCGGCCGAGGCCTCGCCCGCGCCGCCGCCGCACCCCTCCACCGCGGCGTCCCCGGCCGCCGCGGGCGGGGCCGCCGAGGACGGCGGGATCGGCCTCGGCGGCTGGTCGCTCGTGGTGCTGGCCGGCGGCGCGGCGGGGTACGGCGCGCTGGTGCTGCTGCGGCGGCGCTCCGCCGACTGATCCACCGTGGGGTCCGGCCTCAGCGGAGGGGCCGGACCTTCACACAGCCGGCCTCCGCCTCCGCGTTGTCGGCCGACTCCAGCAGCGCCCGCCCGTGCGCCCTGGTCCGCTCCACCGCGGCCGCCGGGTCCGCCGTCGCCGTCCAGGCCACGCAGTACATCAGCAGCCGGGAGACGAAGTTGATCCACAGCAGCAGCGCCACCGGGGTGGCGAACGCCCCGTACACGCTCCGGCCGGCGACCGAGCCCAGGTAGGAGGCGAGCAGCAGCTTCAGCAGCTCGAAGCCGACCGAGCCGATCAGCGCGCCCTGCACGAGGTCCCGGCGGCGCTGGTCGGTGATCCCGGGGAAGGGCGCCAGCAGGTAGGCGAAGAGCAGCATGTCGCACGCTATGGCGATCAGCACGCCGACCGCGGTCAGCAGGTAGCCGCTGTTCAGGCCGATCGCGTCGGCGACCCGGCCGGCCAGCGTCGTCCCGACGGCGGAGGCGGCCAGCGAGAACAGCGACACCAGGCCGAGGCCGGCCAGCACCGCCACGTCCCAGGCCTTGCGCAGCACCGGGTTGCCCTCGTCGTGGGGCAGCTGCCACAGGTCCCGGATCGAGGTGCGCATGGTGTCCACCCAGCCGAGGCCGGAGACCAGCAGCATCGCCCCGCCGACCAGCCCGACCGCGCCCGCGTTGGACACCAGGGCGGGCAGGTTGACCGCGTCCGCGAGCCCCGGCAGCTGGTCGGCGATGTGCCCCTGGAGGTCGTGCACCCGGCTGTCGCTCAGCGCCGCGGCGGCGATCGCCAGGCCCACCGTGAGCAGCGGGAACAGGGCGAGGAAGCCGAAGAAGGTGACGGCGCCCGCCAGCCGGTTGCCCCGGGCGGCGGAGAAGTACTCGTACACCCGGTACGGGCGGCTGCGCAGCACCCGGGCCACGAGCGGGCCGACGACCGGCAGGCGGGTCAGGAAGTCCACCTGACCGGTTATACCGGTCCATCCCCCGAACGGGTGTCAGACATGCTTCACCGCTTGACGAGTCGGCGGGCCTTGGCCAGGGCGCGGACGGCCTGGTAGGCGCCGTAGCGGCCGTGGCTCAGCAGTTCGGTGCGCACGCCGTCCACGCCGGCCGGCGGGCGGTAGCCGGCCGGGCGCAGCCGGGCGCAGTGCGCGGCGGCCCGGCGGAAGTACTCGCGGCGGTCGCCGGGCGGCACCCGGCCGGGCTTGGAGACCACGGTGTTGAGGTGGTGCAGCATCCGGCCGTAGACGACCGGGCGCCAGCGGTCCAGGTCGGGGCGGCGGTCGAGGAAGGCGAAGACCAGGTCGTACTGGGCGAACACGTCGAAGTGCTTGCGGCTGGCGGTGGCCAGGATGTTGCCGCCCTCCTGGCGCTGGCGGTAGTGCACGCCGACCCGGTCGAGCAGGGTGATCCGGGCGGCGGCGAGCAGCGCCGGGTACGTCCAGGGGGTGTCCTCGTAGTAGCCGGCCGGGAAGACCAGCCGCTGCTCGGTGACGAAGCCGCGGCGGTAGGCCTTGTTCCAGACGACCTGGAGCAGGTCGAGCAGGTCGGGGCGGGCGGCGAGGTCGAAGACGTCCGGGGAGGCGGCGCCGAAGACGTGCGCGGAGGCGGCCCGGGTGATCCGGCCGTCGGCGTAGGTGCGGGCGTAGTCGTAGACCAGGACGTCCGGGTCGTCGGTGGCGGCGAGCCGTTCGTCGACGGCCTTCAGCAGACCGGGGGTGAGGGTGTCGTCGCTGTCGAGGAAGACCACGTAGTCCCCGGAGGCGACCTCCAGGCCGGCGTTGCGGGCCCGGCCGAGGCCGACGTTCTCCGGCAGGTGCAGCACCCGGACCCGGGAATCGGCGGCGGCGGCCTCGTCCAGCATCGCGCCGCAGCGGTCCGGGGAGCGGTCGTCCACGGCGATCAGTTCGAAGTCCGGGCCGTCCTGGCCGAGCACCGATTCGAGGCACTCGGCGAGGTAGTCCTGGACCTGGTACACGGGGACGATCACGCTGAAGCGGGGCACGGGGGCCAGCGTAGTGGCCAGGGGAAGGAGCGGGCCCCGGAGGTAGGATCGGTGCGCGAAACGTACGCACCGATCCACGTGCGGTCAGACCCGCGACGGGGCTGTCACGCTCCCCAGAGAAAGGCCCGCGTAGCCGATGGCTCCCCGCCTCTCCATCGTCGTCCCGATCTACAACGTCGAGCGCTACCTCGTGGAATGCCTCGACTCGATCGCCGCCCAGACCTTCACGGACTTCGAGTGCGTCATGGTCGACGACGGTTCGAAGGACGGCAGCGCGGCGCTCGCCGAGGCGTACGCGGCCAAGGACTCCCGGTTCCGGCTGGTCCGCCAGGTGAACAAGGGCCTCGGCGCGGCCCGCAACACGGGCATCCGGCACATCGACCCGGACTCCGAGTTCCTGTGCTTCGTGGACAGCGACGACTCGATGCCGCCGAGTGCGTACGAGCTGATGATCAACACGCTGGACGAGACCGGCTCGGACTTCTGCACCGGCAACGTGCTGCGCTTCCGCGCCGTGGGCTACTACCAGTCCGGCGGCCACGTGAAGCCGTTCAAGGAGACCAGGCTCAAGACCCACATCACCGAGATCCCGGCGCTGGTCACCGACCGCACCGCGTGGAACAAGGTGTACCGCCGCTCGTTCTTCGACGCGGCCGGCCTGCTCTACCCCGAGGGCATCCTGTACGAGGACGCGCCGGTCAGCGTGCCGCACCACTACCTGGCCAAGAGCGTGGACGTGCTCTCCGAGCCGATCTACCACTGGCGCGAGCGGGAGGTCGGCGAGATGTCGATCACCCAGATGCGCACCAACCCCAAGGGCCTGATCGACCGGGTCGCCTCGGTCGAGCTGGTCCGCGCCTGGCTGCTGAAGCAGACCGAGCCGCGCTTCGCCGAGTACCTGCGCTCCTACGACGAGAACACCCTCGTCGAGGAGATCCCGATGTTCTTCTGGTCGATCGTGGACGGCGACAAGGAGTACCGGGACGCCTACCTCCAGCACGTCAGCCGGCTGCTCCGGGCGATCGGCTCCGAGCAGGTCGGCAAGCTGCGCGCGCCGCTGCGGCTGAAGTACTACCTGACCCTGTCCGACCGGATGGACGAGCTGGTCGAGCAGATCAAGTACGAGAGCGAGAGCGGCGGCGGCGTCCAGGCCCGCGGCCTGCTGCGCCCGTACGCCGACTACCCGTTCCTGCGCGGCGGGCGCAAGAGCGTGCCCGCCGGGGTGCTCAAGCTGGACAACTCTCTGGTGATCCGCAGCCGGCTGTACCGCAGCTCCTGGGAGGGCGGGAAGCTCCAGCTGACCGGGCACGCGTACCCGGAGCAGCTGGGCGCGGCCGGCAAGCACGACATGGTCCGCACCCTGGTGCTGCGCGAGACCAAGGGCCGCCGGGTCATCGCGGTGCCGATGAAGACGACGTACAGCCCCGAGGCCACCGCGAGCTGCGCGCACGACCTGTACAGCTGCGACTGGTCCGGCTTCTCCGTCGCCGTCGACCCGAAGAAGCTGCGGCACCGCGGCCAGTGGAAGGACGGCAACTGGCGCGTCCTGGTGGCCGGCGCGGGCAAGGGCGGGGTGTACAAGGGCCGGATCTCGGCCGGCTGGAGCGACTCCGCGCAGTTCCTGCCCTCGCACTGGGTCGAGCCGGACGTGCGGATCGTGCCGTGGGTGCGGGACAAGTTCGTCTACCTGCGGGTGGAGACGGTCAAGGCCCGGGTGACCGGCCTGGCCGCGCAGGGCGACCGGGTGGAGGTCTCGGGCGCGGCCCGCTCCGGCCAGGACTTCGCCGGCGCCCGGCTGCGGCTCACCCACCTGGAGTCGGACCGCGAGCTGTCCTTCCCGCTGGAGCTGGGCGCGCCGGTCGGCTCGCTCCAGCCGTTCGCCGCTTCCTTCCCGGTCGCCGAGCTGACCGCCGTCCGCGAGGCCTGGGCCGAGCTGGACCCGACGTCCGCCGAGCGCAGCCGCGACCGCTGGGACAGCGCGCTGCTGCTCGCCGACGGCAGCACCGTCCCGCTGGCCTGGGACGACCGCAACGCGCCCGAGCGGCTGCACCTGGCGCTGAACCCCCAGGCCCCGGTCGCCGAGCGCCGGGCGCTCTACTCCAAGCCCTCCCCCGGCGGGTACCTCCAGTTCACCGACCAGGTGCTCCAGCCGCTGGTGGACGAGGTCTCCGCGCGCGGTGCCGACGGCTTCCTGCTGAGCGGCTCGTTCCCGCTGCCCGGCGCGCACCGCTGGGAGCTGGTGGTCCGTCACCACTGGCGCGAGGAGGAGCACGTCTACCCGGTGGAGATCGCGGACGGCCGGTTCCGCACCGCGCTGCCCGCCGTGCCGACGGCCTCCTTCGCCGGCCGGGTGCCGCTCGCCAAGGGCACCTGGACGGTCGCCTTCCGCCCGGTCGGCGTGCCGGTGGAGGAGCTGCCGGACTCCTGCGCGCTGGTCACCCCGGACTGCTTCGACACGCTGCCGATCGAGGTGGAGTCCCGCGGCAAGCGGATCACGCTGGAGCGCCGCAACCATGACGGGCTGTCGCTGGAGTCGCACGCGGGGCTGCTGCCCGAGGAGCGGGCCGGCTTCCGCCAGCGCCGACTCCGGAGCGTGGACTACCCGGCCGCCCGCCGGCTGCCGCTGCGCGACACGGTGCTGTACCACGTGGGCGCCCGCAGCACGTACGCGGACTCCCCGCGGGCCGTCCACGAGGAGCTGGTCCGCCGCGGCCTGCCGCTGGAGCACCTGTGGGGCAGCGACGACATGCAGGCCGAGCTGCCGCAGACCGCGGCCCCGGTCCGGCTTTCGAGCCCGGAGTGGGTCGAGGCGCTGGCCACCGCCAAGTACGTCGTGACCAGCACCCACCTGCCCGACTTCTTCGTCCGCCGCCCCGGCCAGGTGGTCGTCCAGACCTGGCACGGCACCCCGCTGAAGCAGATCGGCTTCGACTTCGAGAAGGTGTGGTTCACCGACTCCAGGTACCTCAAGAGCCTGGCCCGGGAAGTCCCGAACTGGAACCTGCTGGTGGCCGGCAACCGCTGGTCGGCCCCGGTGCTGCGGCGCGCCTTCGACTTCAAGGGCGAGATCCTGGAGAGCGGTTCGCCCCGCAACGACCTGCTGTTCGCGACCGACCGGGAGAAGACCGCCGAGCAGGTCCGGGAACGGCTCGGCCTGCCCGAGGGCAAGAAGGTCGTGCTCTACGCGCCGACCTGGCGCGAGGACCGGCGCCGGCCGCAGGGCGGCTACCAGATCGACCTGCGGATCGACCTGGCGGCGGCCAAGGCCGCGCTCGGTGACGACCAGGTGCTGCTGGTGCGCCGGCACGAGATGATGTGCGGCCAGATCCCGGGCGCCGGCAACGGCTACATCTGGGACGTCGGCAGCTACCCCGACATGGCGGAGCTGCTGCTGATCGCCGACGTGCTGGTGACCGACTACTCGGCGAGCGTGTTCGACTTCGCGTCCACCGGCAAGCCGATGCTGTTCTTCACCCACGACCTGGAGCACTACCGGGACAACCTGCGCGGCTTCAGCCTGAACTTCGAGGCCGAGGCGCCCGGCCCGCTGCTGGCCACCTCCGAGGAGCTGGTCTCCGCGCTCGGCCGGGTGGACGAGGTCGCGACCGAGTACGCGGACAAGTACTCCGCGTTCCGCGAGGCGTACTGCGATCTGGACGACGGCAAGGCCGCCGGCCGGGTGGTCGACGCGATGCTGCGCGTCGAGGGCTAGTACGTGCCCGGAAAGGCGCCCGACACCAGTGGTGTCGGGCGCCTTTCCGCATCCGGCGACGACATTCGTAGAACGCCGGATCCGGTTCCGCACCGGCGTTCCCGGAAATGAATTCCCCCGGGTATTTCGAAAAGGCGTGCAATTGACCAGGGCGGCGTTTCCGGCTGGGATGTGACTTTCCCTCGAAAGGCCCTCACCGCCATGCCCGTGCTCACCCGGCTGGTCCTGCCGCACGCCGCTCCCCCGACGGCCACCCGCCACCCCGCCGCCGACGAGGACGTCGACTTCGGGCTGCTGCGCGCCCGCTGGCACCGCCGCGGCCTGGAGCTCACCGGCTTCGCCCGCCCGCACGGCCGGGACACCGCCCGCCCCGGCTCCGCCTGGACCTGGCTGACCCTGCGCCACGAGGACGACGCCGAGCCGCCGCTGCACCTGCGCTCCCGGCCCCGCCGACTGCCCGAGGTCACCGACGACAGCGCCCAGCCCGAGCACAATCACGACTGGTCCGGCTTCACCGCGCTGATGGCCCCCGCCCGGCTGCGCCGCGGCGGCCACTGGCTGCTCGGCGACTGGCGGATCGAGGCCACGCTCTTCACCCGCCCGCGCCCCACCCGGCTGCGCCGCCAGTACGGTGCCCTCGCCCCGCACTGGTGCGGCTCCGGCGAGTACCCGCCGGCCCGCTGGGTGGCCCCCGACGTCCGGCTCCAGCCGTTCTTCGCGGACGGCCGGCTGCGGCTGCGGCTGGAGCGCCCGGCCGTCCGGATCACCCGCGCCGCCCCGGACCCCGACGGCCTGGAGCTGAGCGGCCTCGCCGCCGCCTGCCCCGGCGGCACCGTGCTGCGGCTGCGCCACCGGCAGAGCGACGCGGTGACCGAGCGGCCGCTCGCCCGTACCGGCAACACCTTCACCGTCCGGCTGCCGTACCGGCCGTTCACCGCCGACGGGCGCGGCGGCGGCGCCCTGGAGCACTGGGACGCCGAGCTGCTGCGCCCCGACGGCGGCACCGAGCAGCTCTGCCTCGACGAGCGCGGCGGCCCGGTGACCGGCCAGCACCCGCTGCCCGGCGCCGCGGACCGGGTGCTCTACCTCAAGCACCTCGCCGACGGCCGGCTCCAGTTCTGCGTCCAGCCCGCGGCCGGCCTGGTCGACCGGATCGCCGTACGGGACGGCGGCTTCGAGCTGTCCGGCCACTGCCCGGCCCCGGCCGCGGACGGGCTGGAGCTGGTGCTGCGGCACTCGGGCACCGCGGGCGAGGTCCGCACCCCGGTCGCCACCGGCGCGGACGGCCGCTTCCTGGCCCGGGTACCGGCCACCCGCACCGGGGTGGACGGCGCCGCGCTGCCGCTGCGCAAGGGCCTCTGGGAGGCCGCGCTGGAGCCGGCCGGCCGCCCCGGGCCCGGCCGCCCACTGCTCGCCGCCCCCGCCGCGCTGCCCGCCGTGCCCGCCGCCACCACCGCCGGCGGCAAGCGGATCCTGCTGGAACGCCGTTGGCACGACACCCTGGTGGTGGACTCCACCCCGGTGCTCACCGCCACCGAGCGCAGCGCTTGGACCCAGGCCCGCCAGCGCACCGAGCGCTACCCGGCCGCCCGCCGCGAGCCGCTGCGCGAGGCGGTGCTGTACGACGTGTTCGGCGGCCGCGGCTACGCCGACTCCCCCCGCGCCGTGCACGCCGAACTGGCGCGCCGGGGAACAGAGTTGACGCACCTGTGGGTGATCGACGACGCTCAGGCCGAGGTGCCGCCCGGGGTCGTCCCGGTGCGGATCTGGAGCCCGGAGTGGTACCGCGCGCTGGCCACCTGCCGGTACCTGGTCGGCAACACCCACTTCCCGGACTTCCTGGAGCGCCGCCCCGGCCAGGTGGTCGTGCAGACCTGGCACGGCTCGCTGCTGAAGCGGATCGCCCACGACGTGGAGAACCCCTGGCTGGCCGACAGCGGCTACCTGGCGGCGCTCGACCGGGAGACCGCCCAGTGGAGCCTGCTGCTCTCCCCCAGCCCGTTCGCCACCCCGATCCTGCGCCGGGCCTTCCACTACCGCGGCGAGCTGCTGGAGTCCGGCTACCCGCGCAACGACGTGCTCGCCCGCCCGGATCCGCGCACCGCCGCCGCCGTCCGCCGCCGGCTCGGCATCCCCGAGGGCCGACGGATCGTGCTGTACGCCCCGACCTGGCGCGAGGACCAGCGGCGCGGCGACGGCGACGGCTTCCGGCTCGACCTGCGGCTCGACCTCGACCACGCCCGGCGACTGCTCGGTACGGACCACGTGCTGCTGGTCCGCCCGCACGCGCACGTGCGCGAGCCGCTGCCCGGCGCCGGCGACGGCTTCCTGTACGACTGCGGGGACTACCCCGACCCCCAGGACCTGCTGCTGGTCGCGGACGTCCTGGTGACCGACTACTCGTCAATCATGTTCGACTTCGCCATCACCGGCCGCCCGATGTACTTCTTCACCTACGACCTGGAGCACTACCGCGACACCCTGCGCGGCTTCTACTTCGACTTCGAGCCGAACGCCCCCGGCCCGCTGGTGCCGACCTCGGCCGCCCTGCTCGGCGCGCTGCGCGAACTCGCCGACAGCGGCGCCGCGCTGCCGCCGGGCTACGCCGAGCGCTACCGGCGCTTTCGGGCCGAGCACTGCGTGCTGGACGACGGCGGTGCGGCCCGCCGGGTGGTCGACCGGATGCTCGGACTCGGGCGGGCCGAGGGGCGCCCTCAGCCGAAGGAGTAGCTCCGCCAGGGCCGCCAGACCTCGTCCTCGTCGAACCGGGAGAGGCCGAAGCCCGGCACCGGGAAGGACGCCCGGAAGTCGCGCGCCTGCTCGTACGCCTGGTCCAGCACGTCCTCCGGCAGGCCGTGGGCGACCGTCACGTGCGGGTGGTACGGGAAGGCCAGCTCGCGGGCCAGCGGGCCGGAGCGGACGTCCGCCTCCAGCAGCCGGCACTCCCGCGCGCCCTCCTCCAGCCGGACGAACACCACCGGGGAGACCGGGCGGAACGTCCCGCTGCCGCTCAGCAGCATCCGGAACGGCCGGTGCGCGGCCGCCACCGCCGCCAGGTGCTCCTCGATCTTCGGCAGCGCCTCGGCGGGCACCTCGGTCGGCGGCAGCAGGGTGACGTGGGTGGGTATCGACCGGGCCAGCGGATCGCCGTGCCCGGCCCGGGCGTCCTGGATCGCCGTGCCGTACGGGTCCGGGACGCTCACGGACACGCCGATGGTGACGACCTCCGGGAGGTCGCCACCATCGGGCAGGTGCGTGAGGGGATTCACCGCTTGGCGGCCGGGAGGAAGCCGATCCGGTCGTACACCGACTCCAGCGTCCGGGACGCCACCTCGCGGGCCTTCTCGGCGCCGTTCGCCAGCACCCGGTCCAGCTCGGCCGGGTCGTCCAGGAACATCCGGGTGCGCTCCTGGAAGGGGGTGACCCAGTCGGTGAACAGCTCGGCCAGCTCGGTCTTCAGGGCGCCGTACATCTTGCCCTCGAAGTGCTCGACCAGCTGGTCGATCGACTGGCCGCTGAGCGCCGAGTGGATGCGCAGCAGGTTGGAGACGCCGGCCTTCTCCTGCTCGTCGTAGGAGACGACGGTGCCGGTGTCGGTGACGGCGCTCTTGAACTTCTTGGCGCTCACCTTCGGATCGTCCATCAGGCTCACCAGGCCCTTGGGCGAAGACGCGGACTTGCTCATCTTCACCCCCGGGTCCTGGAGGTCCATGATCTTCGCCGTCTCCTTGAGGATGTACGGCTTCGGGACCGTGAAGGTCGACCCGAAACGGCTGTTGAACCGCTCCGCGAGGTCGCGGGTGAGCTCCAGGTGCTGGCGCTGGTCCTCACCGACCGGGACGGCGTCGGCCTGGTAGAGCAGGACGTCGGCGACCATCAGGACCGGGTAGGTGAACAGGCCGACAGTGGTGCTCTCGGCGCCGTACCGGGCGGACTTGTCCTTGAACTGGGTCATCCGGGAGGCCTCGCCGAAGCCGGTGAGGCAGTTCATCACCCAGCCGAGCTGCGCGTGCTCGGCCATGTGCGACTGGATGAACAGCGTGCAGCGCTCCGGGTCCAGGCCCGCGCCGAGCAGCTGGGCCGCGGAGACCCGGGTGTTCTGCCGCAGCTCCTTCGGGTCCTGGGTGACCGTGATGGCGTGCAGGTCGACCACCATGTAGAAGGCGTCGTTCTCCTTCTGGAGGTCGACCCACTGGCGCACCGCGCCCAGGTAGTTGCCGAGGTGGAACGAGCCGGAAGTGGGCTGGATGCCGGAGAGAACCCGGGGACGGTCCTTTGCCGGACCAGTGACCGCTGCGTTGACCATGCGGGCCATTCTTCCAGTTCCACCGCTCGCTCAGGAAACCTCCGCCCCCGCAGGCTCGGCCAGTGTGACCGCACTCACCCCCACCCGGGCGATCCGCCGGCCCTCGACCTTGGCCACCGTCAGCAGCACCCCGCCGCCGCCCTCGACCGGGACGCGCACCTGGTCGCCGTCCCGGGGCAGCCGGCCGAGCGCGGCGACCAGGCAGCCCGCCACCGTCTCGTACGGGCCCTCGGGCAGGGTGACGCCGGTCTCCTCGGTGAAGTCGCCGAGGTTGAGCAGGCCGTCCAGCTCCATGCCGCCGCCGGCCAGCCGGCGGGTGGGGGCGGCCTCCGGGCGGTCGTACTCGTCCCGGATCTCGCCGATCACCTCCTCGACCAGGTCCTCCAGGGTGACGATCCCGGCGGTGCCGCCGTACTCGTCCACCACGATGGCCAGGTGGTGGCCCTCGCGGCGCATCTCGCCCATCGCCTCCAGCACCAGCTTGGTGCCGGGCAGCAGCTTGACCGGGCGGGCCAGGTCGCGGACCTTGGCGGCGTGCTCGCCGCGGGCGCCGTACAGGTCGCGGACGTGGACGAAGCCGACCACCGCGTCGGCGCTGCCCTCGACCACCGGGTAGCGCGAGTGCGGCGAGGTGTCGGCCTGCTGCCGGACGGCGGCCAGCGGGCGCTCGGCGTCCAGGAAGGTCACCTCGGTGCGCGGGACCATCACCTCGCGCAGCTGGCGCTCCCCGGCGGAGAACACGTCGGCGATCAACGCCCGTTCGTCGCTGCCGAGTTCGGTGTTGGCGGCGACCAGGCCGCGCAGTTCCTCGGAGCTCATCGAGCCGCGGCCGGCGGTCGGGTCGCCGCCGAGCAGTCGGACCATCAGATTGGTGGAGTGGCCGAGCAGCCAGATCACCGGGCGCAGCACCACCGACATCACGTCCACCACCGGGGCGGCGACCACCGCGATGGACTCGGCGCGCTGGAGGCCGATCCGCTTCGGGGTCAGCTCGCCCAACACCAGCGAGGCGTAGCTGATCACCAGGGTGAGGCCGACCAGTGCCACCGCGTCCGCCACGCCCTCGGAGAGCCCGGCCCGGACGAACAGCGGGGCGACCTTGCCGGCCAGGGTGTCCGCGCCGAAGGCCGCGGACAGGAAGCCCATGCAGGTCACCCCGACCTGGACGGCGGCCAGGAAGCGGTTCGGGTCGGCGGCCAGGTGCGCGGCCCGCGCCGCGCGCCGGGTGCCGTGCCCCTCCAACGTCCGGATCTGGCCCTCGCGCAGCGAGATCAGCGAGATCTCGGCGACGTTGAACAACCCGCCCAGCAGGATGAAGACGAGGACGAGCGCGGCGTCCCCGAGTGTTTCGTTCACAGCTGGCCAGTGTATTGGCGACGGCCCGCCGCTTCCGGGTGAGGGAAGCGGCGGGCCGTCGTACAGCCGTGCGGGGCGGGGCTCAGATGAGGCCCAGCTCCTGGACCGCGTCGCGCTCCTCGGTCAGCTCCTTGACCGAGGCGTCGATGCGGGCGCGCGAGAAGTCGGAGATCTCCAGGCCCTGGACGATCTCGAACTTGCCGTCCTTGGTGGTGACGGGGAAGGAGGAGATCAGGCCCTCCGGAACGCCGTAGGAGCCGTCGGAGACGACACCCATGGAGGTCCAGTCGCCCTCGGCGGTGCCGTTGACCCAGGTGTACACGTGGTCGATGGCGGCGTTGGCGGCCGAGGCGGCCGAGGAGGCGCCGCGGGCGTCGATGATGGCCGCGCCGCGCTTGGCGACGGTCGGGATGAAGTCGTTCTCCAGCCAGGCCAGGTCGCTGCCGACGGCCTCGAAGGCCGGCTTGCCGGCGACCTCGGCCTGGAAGATGTCCGGGTACTGGGTGGCGGAGTGGTTGCCCCAGATGGTGACGCGCTTGATGTCCGAGACCAGGGAGCCGGTCTTGGCGGACAGCTGGCCGAGGGCGCGGTTGTGGTCCAGGCGGGTCATCGCGGTGAAGCGCTCGGCCGGGACGTCCGGGGCGTTGCGCTGGGCGATCAGGGCGTTGGTGTTGGCCGGGTTGCCGACGACCAGGACCTTGATGTCGTCCGCGGCGTGGTCGTTGATGGCCTTGCCCTGCGGGCCGAAGATGCCGCCGTTGGCCTGGAGCAGGTCACCGCGCTCCATGCCCGCGGTGCGCGGACGGGCGCCGACCAGCAGCGCGACGTTGGCGCCGTCGAAGGCCTCGGCCGGCTTGTCGGTGATGGTGATGTCGCGCAGCAGCGGGAAGGCGCAGTCGACGAGCTCCATGGCGGTGCCCTCGGCGGCCTTGAGGCCCTGCGGGATCTCCAGGAGGCGCAGGTTCACCGGCACGTCGGCACCGAGCAGGTGGCCCGAGGCGATGCGGAAGAGCAGCGCGTAGCCGATCTGGCCGGCCGCTCCGGTGATGGTGACGTTGACGGGGGTGCGAGTCATTTCTACCTTCTCCAGCAAATCGCCAGGTGCCCCAGGCACACCGGCGCACTGGAGCCGAGGATGATCTCTCGACATCGAGAGACCGGCGTCAGGTTATCGCAAAGGGAAGCCTACGCCGCGGGTCCGGTCCTGGCTGATGCGTCACAGACACAGCACGGCCCCCGCCAGCGGTTGCCAGGCGGGGGCCGTCACAGGCCTGCGGATCAGTGTTTGGGCCGACCCATCAGCTGGCCGATGTTGTCCAGCAGCGGGATCTGCACCCACGGGTTCGGCTGCGCCACCAGGGTCAGCAGCACGATCGAGGCCCCCAGGAAGGTCAGCACGATGACGTCGGTGAAACGGCTGCGCACCGCCAGCATCCCGACCTCGGGCAGCGTCAGCCGCAGCACCGCGCCGAGCAGCACGCCGCAGCCGAGGATCAGCAGCCCGTACTTGAAGCCGTCCTTGAAGTCGGCGAACCAGGTGACCGCGAGGCCGGCGCCGACCACCAGCAGGACGAGCGTTATCGGCCACTGCCGTACGGGCAGGGCGTGATCGCGTCCGAGGGCCGCGGCCGAGCCCTCGGGCGGCAGGGTGCCGGTGGTCTTGACCGGCTTGCGGCCGGCCCCCGCCGGGCGCGGTTCAGTCATGCTCGCCGTCCCTGGGGTGTCAGATGCCGGCGCGGCGCTCGGCCGCCTCGACGATGTTGTTGAGCAGCATCGCGCGGGTCATCGGGCCCACGCCGCCGGGGTTCGGGGAGATCCAGCCGGCCACCTCGGCCACGCCCGGGTGCACGTCGCCGACGATCTTGCCCTCGCTGCGGCTGACGCCCACGTCCAGCACCGCCGCGCCCGGCTTGACGTCCTCCGGCTTGACCAGGTGCGGCACGCCGGCGGCGGCCACGATGATGTCGGCCTTGCGCAGGTGCGCGCCGAGGTCCCGGGTGCCGGTGTGGCACAGGGTGACGGTGGCGTTCTCGCTGCGGCGGGTCAGCAGCAGGCCGATCGAGCGGCCGACGGTGATGCCGCGGCCGACCACGACCACCTCGGCGCCGTCGATCTCGACGTCGTGGCGGCGCAGCAGCTCGACGATGCCCAGCGGGGTGCACGGCAGCGGGCCGTCGATGCCCAGGGCCAGGCGGCCGAGCGAGGTCGGGTGCAGGCCGTCCGCGTCCTTGTCCGGGTCCATCAGCTCCAGGACCGGGTTCTGGTCCAGGCCCTTGGGCAGCGGCAGCTGGACGATGTAGCCGGTGCAGGACGGGTCGGCGTTGAGCTCGCGGACGACGTTCTCGACGTCCTCCTGGGTGGCGGTGGCGGGCAGCTCGCGCTGGATCGAGGCGATGCCGACCTCGGCGCAGTCCTTGTGCTTGCCGTTCACGTACCAGCGGCTGCCCGGGTCGTCGCCGACCAGGACGGTGCCGAGGCCGGGCGTGACGCCCTTCGCCTTGAGGGCCGCCACGCGGGCGGCGAGTTCGGACTTGATCGCGGCGGCGGTGGCCTTGCCATCGAGAATCTGGGCAGTCATGACCCCATTCTCCCGGATCGCCGGGGGTCGCCGTACCGAGGGCTCGGACCGCGGCGTCCGGGTGGGCGGACGGGTGAACGCGCGGGTGAACGTACGGGTACGAAGGTCCGCCCCACGTTGCGGTTGCGCCACAGTCCCGGCCCGGCGCACCGACCGGCTGGACATCGCGCCGCCGTCCGGATGACGATATGCGGGCATTCCCGCCGCGTACCGGCCCCGTGACGGGCCGACGGACCCGCGGCGGGGCGTAACCGGGGGAAAGAGCCAGTGAGCCGACCACAGCAGTACGAGCAGTCCGACCGCGCGCCCGCGCCGCACCCGTCGGCTGCCTCGCACCCCTGACGCCCACCGCTCTGCCGAACCGCGGCGCCCGTCACCGCCGCCGGGCTGTCACCCCGCTCCGCTAGCGTGCCCTTCCGGCCGGTGACCCGACTCACCGACCGGCACCGGGCCGTCAGCGTCCCGTCCCCGCGTCCCCGTAACTGCCCGGAGGCATCCATGAGTTACCCGCCCGACCCGAACAACCCGTACGGCCAGCCGCCGGCCGCGCCGGGCTACGGCTACCCGCAGCAGGCCCCGCCGCCGCAGGCCGCGTACGGGTACCCGCAGCAGGCCCCGGCCTACGGGCAGCCGGCCCCGGGCTACGGGCAGTACGGCTACCAGCCGATGGGCGTGCCGCAGTCCATGCCGGGCCTGATGGTGACCGCCCGGGTGCTGCTGTTCATCGTCGGCGGCACCCAGGTGCTGGGCGCGCTGTTCTGCCTGCTCGGGGCCATGGCCACCAAGGGCGCCATGTCCCAGAGCAAGTCGACCGACGAGGGCCTGCTCGCGATCGGCGACGCCGCCGCCGGTGTCCTGGCCGTCGTCGGCGTCGTGGCCGCGCTGGCCGCCGCGCTGTCCATCACCCTCGGGGTGAAGTTCGGCAAGGGCGGCAACAGCGTCCGGGTCACCACCATCGTCTACGGCGTGATCGGCGGCCTGATCGGCCTGCTCGGCCTGGTCAGCTCGTTCGCCGCGACGACGGGCCAGGCGGCGAACCTCGTCGTCTCCCTGCTGTGGATAGGCATCAGCGTCATCTGGATCACCGGCGTGTGCACCAAGGACGCCGTCACCTGGTTCAACCGGCCGAAGTACTGACCGGTCGACGGACCGACGGCAGAGCGGCCCGGCTCCCTCCTCGGAGGGGGCCGGGCCGCTCTGTCATCTCGTCACATCACCAGTGCAACCGGGCTCAGTGGAAGAAGTGCCGCGCGCCGGTGAAGTACATGGTCACGCTGGCCTCGGCGGCCGCCGCGATGACCTCCTCGTCGCGGATCGAGCCGCCCGGCTGGACGATCGCCTTGACGCCGGCCGCGATCAGGATCGCCGGGCCGTCCGCGAACGGGAAGAAGGCGTCCGAGGCCGCGAAGGCGCCCTTGGCGCGCTCACCGGCCCGCTCGACCGCGAGCTTGCAGGAGTCCACCCGGTTGACCTGGCCCATGCCGACGCCGACCGAGGCGCCGTCCTTGGCCAGCAGGATCGCGTTGGACTTGACGGCCCGGCAGGCGCGCCAGGCGAAGGCCAGCTCGGCCAGCTCGTCGGCGGTCAGCGCCTCGCCGGTGGCCAGGGTCCAGTTCGCCGGGTCGTCGCCCTCGGCGTGCACCCGGTCGGCGTCCTGGAGCAGCACGCCGCCGGAGATCGGGCGCACCTCCTGGCGGTTGGCCGGGGCCTCGGGGGCGAGCAGCACCCGCAGGTTCTTCTTCTTGGTGAGCACCTCCAGGGCGCCCTCCTCGTAGCCGGGGGCCACCACGACCTCGGTGAAGATCGGGGCGATCTGCTCGGCCAGCGCGACGGTGACCGGGCGGTTGACGGCGATCACGCCGCCGTACGCGGAGACCGGGTCGCACTCGTGCGCCTTGCGGTGCGCCTCGGCGACGTCGGCGCCGGTCGCGATGCCGCACGGGTTGGCGTGCTTGATGATCGCGACGGCCGGCTCGGCGTGGTCGTAGGCGGCGCGGCGGGCGGCGTCGGTGTCGACGTAGTTGTTGTACGACATCTCCTTGCCGTGCAGCTGCTCGGCGCCGGCCAGGCCGCCGGTGCCGTCGCTGTACAGCGCGGCGCCCTGGTGCGGGTTCTCGCCGTAGCGCAGCACGTTCTGCCGCTCCCAGGTCGAGCCCAGGAACTCCGGGAAACGCTCGTCGCTGGGGGCGTAGCCGGCCTCGAACCAGGAGGCGACGGCCACGTCGTAGGCGGCGGTGTGGGCGAACGCGGCACCGGCCAGGCGCTTGCGGGTGGCCAGGTCGAAGCCGCCCTCCCGGACGGCCGTCAGCACGTCCTCGTAGCGGGCCGGGTCGACCACCACGGCCACCGAGGGGTGGTTCTTGGCGGCGGCGCGGACCATGCTCGGGCCGCCGATGTCGATCTGCTCGACGCACTCGTCCGGGGTGGCGCCGGAGGCGACGGTGGCCTTGAACGGGTAGAGGTTCACCACGACCAGGTCGAAGGGCTCGACGCCCAGCTCGGCCAGCTGCGCGCGGTGCGACTCCAGCCGCAGGTCGGCCAGCACGCCGGCGTGCACGCGGGGGTGCAGCGTCTTCACGCGCCCGTCCAGGCACTCCGGGAAGCCGGTCAGCTCGGAGACCTCGGTCACCGGGACGCCGGCGGCGGCGATCCGGCCGGCGGTGGAGCCGGTGGAGACGATGGCGACCCCGGCGGCGTGCAGGCCCTGGGCCAGCTCCTCCAGACCGGTCTTGTCGTACACGCTGATCAGCGCGCGACGGATCGGACGAACGTTCTCCGAAACGGGCGTGGTGGTGGAGCTGGCACTCATGCCGGAATCCATACCTTTCGGTCCTCGATGCGGTGACCCTCGCGGGCCAGCCGGCCCACGACGTCGACGAGCAGCTTGCGCTCGACAGTCTTGATGCGCTCGTGCAGCGCTTCGCCGCCATCGGCGTGGTCGGCGTCGACGACCTCGACGACGCCCTGCGCGATGATCGGCCCGGTGTCCACGCCGGAGTCGACCAGGTGGACGGTGCAGCCGGTGACCTTCACCCCGTACGCGAGCGCGTCGGTGACGCCGTGGGCGCCGGGGAAGGCGGGCAGCAGTGCGGGGTGGGTGTTGACGATCCGCCCGGCGAAGGCGGTGATGAACTCGGGGCCGAGGATCTTCATGAAACCGGCCGTGACCACCAGGTCCGGCTGGTACTCGGCGACGGCGGCGGTCAGCGCGCGGTCCCAGGCGGCCCGGTCCTGATGGTCCTTCACCCGGTGGACGAAGGTCGGCAGACCGGCCCGCTCGGCGCGCTCCAGGCCGACGATCCCGTCCCGGTCCGCGCCGACGGCCAGGATCTCGGCGCCGTACGCCGGGTCGGCCACGGCGTCGATCAGCGCTTGCAGATTGGTGCCGGAGCCGGAGACCAGCACCACCAGGCGGGCCGGTCCGGGCGTACGGGGCGGGAAGTGCTGGGCGGGGGCGGCGGCCACTGCGCGTTTCTCCGTAGCGTCGGGCGCCGTGCGCTGGTACGTCCACCGGCGGTGGGGCCACTACGAACGGCAGGTCGAGCGAGGGGTGACACCGGGCGAACCCGCCGCGACGCGGGCCCCGGGGAACCTCTGTGGGCTGCTGACCGTCACCACGATAACGGCTGGTCGGAGGGCCTCCACACCCTCCCGGCGGCGCTACGCGCGTAGTTGAGACGGGGATCTCCTCCGGCCCGTCGCAGGCCCGTCGCACCGGAGTTGCTCCCGGCCGCACCGACCCGCCCGAGTCCTCGGAAGGGACCGGCGGCGGACCGGCGGGCAGCCCCGGAATCAGGCTGCGGGATCATTGGGGGCGCGGGAGACGCCTCCGACGCGAGAGCCTCCGAACGAGCCCCGACCGAGAAGGAATGGCTGAACCCATGAGCAGCGGCGACGACACCGGCGAGCGCAACCCCTTCGCGCCGCCGCCGGCGGATGCCCCGGACCAGCCGTGGCAGCCGCGCAGCCCCTGGGGCGGCGGGGGCCAGGACGGCTCCGGGCAGGGCGGTGGCCGCCCCCAGGGTCCGCAGGGTCCGTCGCCGTGGGGCCCCGGCGGCGACGGTCGCCCCGGCCAGCGGCCGCCGGCCCCGCAGCCGCCCCGGCTCGACCCCGCCAACCCGGCCCACCGCAAGGCCCGCAACGCCGCCCTGGCCGGGCCGTTCGCGCTGGTCTGCCTGTTCGCGGGCTTCCACTGGCTCGCCCTGCTGATCGGGGCGCTCGGCATCGTCTGGGGCGTCGGCGCGCTGCGGACCCGCCAGTCCGCCCCGGCCGCCGCCGCGGTCGCGGGGCCGGGCGGCGGCCCGCACCCAGTCGCCCCGGCGCCGAACCCGCTCACCCCGGCCGCGCTCGCCGGCATCCTGACCGGCGCGATGACCATCGTGGTCGCCACCTCGGTGATCGGCCTCGGGTACCACTACCGCGAGTACGTCACCTGCGTCCAGGACTCGCTGACCTCCGTCGGCGCCCAGAACTGCGACCGGTACGCGCCGCAGTGGTACGTGGACTTCACCGGGAACGCCGAGTAGCCCGTCCGGGTCAGTCCTCCGGGCCCCGGTCGTCGCGGCCCGGCTCCTCGGGGCCCGGCCCCTCATCGCCCGGCCCCTCGGCGTTCCTGACGCGCGGTCGGGGCAGCGGTGGGGAGAGCCGCAGCACAAGGGCGTACGTACCGGCGCGCAGTTCCAGCGCGCTCCGGCGCGTCCATTGTGCGAGCCGGGCGTGCGCGAGCTGGAGGTACGCGAACCTCGTGTACCCGCGCCAGGTGCGCACGCCCCCGGCGCGCGCCGGTGCCAGCGCGCGGTAGCGCACCAGCAGGGCGCCCGGCACGGCGACCAGCGCGACCCAGCCCGCCGCCGCCAGGCCCGTCCACCAGGGCACCGGCCCCACCCAGGCCAGCCGGTCCCCCGCCAGCGCCCCGCCGGAGAGCCAGCCCAGCAGCGCCGCCCCGGCCCCGACCGACAGCGCCGCCGCCAGGGCGGCCACCGCCGTCGCGGCCGGCGGCCACGGCTCGGACCGCCGCCCGGAGGCCAACCCGCGCAGGCCCGTCGCCGCGCGGCCCAGCAGCACCGCCGGCACCACCCCGGCCAGCAGCGGCAGAACCGTCACCGCGAGCCGCCAGCCGCCCGGCCCGTCCGCCGGCAGCAGGGCGAACAACGGGAACTCCGGCACCCGGCCCAGCGCCGTACCGGCCGGCGACACCGCCGTCCCGCCGCCCACCGTGAAACCCGGGCCCAGCGCGTACGCCGCGCCCCACAGCACGGCGTTCGGCAGCAGCACCACCGCGAGCAGCAGCAGCCCCAGCACGGCGGCGGGCCCGCTCCCCAGCAGGGCCGTCCCGCGCCCACCGCCGGTCACCGCGGCCAGCACCGCCGAACAGGCCGTCAGCAGGGCGCCGGCCGCGATCAGTCCGGCCCCGGCCGCCAGCGCGGCCACCCGGACCACCGGCGCGCCGTCCGCCGGGCGGTACGGCGGCGGCAGGCGGTCCAGCGGGGAGTCGAACGGCCCGTCGAGGAGGGTGACCGAGCGGGCTCCGGCCGCCGTCGCCAGGCCCGCCACCAGCGCCACCACCAGGAGATCCGGCAGCACCCGGCTGCGGAACGTCCCGCTCCCCGCGCAGTGCAGCGTCACCCCGACGGCCACCGCGCAGTACCCCGCCCACACCGCCACCGGGCCGCCCCAGCGCGAACGCAGCCCGCGCCGCGCCGCCACCCCGGCGCCCGCCCGGTAGAGCCGCGCCACGGCCAGGACGCCGAGCAGCAGCGGAGTGACGCTCAGCGGAGCGTCCGACGCCCCGCGCAGCACCGGCGCGCCGTGCCCGAGCAGCCAGAGCACGCCCGCCAACCGGGTGACAGCGGGCGCGCCGTCGTCCGCGTACGGCGTCATCACCCAGAGCCCGAGCACCGGCACCCCGACCGCCGTCAGACCGACCAGAGCCGTCCGCACCCCCGCCAACACGTCGGCCAGCGCGGGGCGTCCGCCCAGTTCGCCGGGAGACTCCAGGATCGGACGGCCCATCAGCTGCGTCATGGGCCACATGGTGCCAAGGCGACTCGCCATGCTCCGTGAAGCGCCAAACCGCCGCCGTGTCCCAGATTATTGGCTTATGCGCATTTTCAGACCCTGCCCTCAAGCCGCCGGCGCCCCGGCCCGGAGCGTCTGATGACCACGCCGCCCACCGCAGACTCCCCCACCCCGGAGCGCCACCGCAAACCCGCCCGCGCCGGCACCGACGCGAGCCACCTGCTGCGGAAACTGACCCCCGGTGAGGCCCAGACCCTGGCCCACCTCGCGGCCGGGCACTCCCTCCCCCACACCGCCAGCGCCCTCGGGATCACCCCCACCACCGCCCGCGGCCGCCTCCAGCGCGCCCTGCGCAAGCTCGGCGCCCGCACCGAGGCGGAAGCCCTCGCTCTCCTCGCCGGGGCGCTGCCGCCCCCGGCGGGGGCCGGGCCGGGCGGGGACGGGGACGCGGCACCCGGCCCGGCCGTGGACCCGGGTACGGCACCGGGCGCGGGCACGGGTTCCGGCGCGGGCACGGGTTCCGGCGCGGGCTCGGGCACAGCCACAGCCACCCGCACGGGCTCGGGCACGGGCACGGCTCCGGGCGAAAGCGCGCCCCGAAAGCGGCGGCGCGCCCGCACGCGGACCGGGGAGCCCGCCCCGACGACCACCGGCGGCACCCAGCGGGGGTCCACGGCCGAGGGCAAGCGCGCGCAGGCGGGGCGGGGCAAGGACAGCGGCGCGGCACCCGGGGCTCCGGCCGCCCCGGACGAGCTCGTGCAACCGGCGTGGCTGGCTCAGGTCAAAGACCGCGGCACGGGCAACGGCACCCCGGCAGCCCCCGGCCGGGATGCGCGGCCGGCGCGGGACACGAGCGACCGCACAGCGCCCACGGCTCCGGCAGCCCGGCCGGCGCGGGGCACGAACGGCGGCACAAGCCCCTCGGCTCCGGCCGGGAAGCCGCGTCAGGACTCCGCTGCCTCTCGAAGCGGCACGACGTCGGCCGCCCGGAGGAACGGCGCGCCCGGGTCCGGACCGGAGAAGTGCGCGCCCGTCGGCCAGGACGACACGCGCGAGGCCCGGGCCGAGCGCAGCGCCTCCGCCTCGCCCGCGGCGGGCGCTCAGGAGCGAGCCGGGCAGGACGAGCCCGCGCTCCACGCCCAGAAGCCCGCCGAGCCCGCATCCGCCGCCCATGACCGAGAGCAGGCCGTACGCGACGACACGCGGAAGGCCCCGGCCGAGCGGAACGGCCCGGCCACGCACGCGGCCCGCGCCCGGGAACCCGCCGAGCACGACGGCACGCCGCGGCCCCCTGCAGAGCAGGCCCCCTCCTCCCAGGAGCCCGCCGCCCGTCGCGGGCCCTCCGCCCCGGCGGTCGGCCCCGGGCGGGCGGCGCTCGCCGCCGCCGCGTGCTCCGGGGCGGGCGAGGACCTCGATGCGGAGGTCCCGGTGATGAGCTTCGAGGAGCTGTACGAGGCGGCGCACACCCGGTTGGTGCAGCAGGTGTTCCTGCTGACCGCCTGCCGGCACCGCGCCGTGCACTGCGTACGGCGGGCGTTCGGGGAGGCGCGGCGGGGCTGGGCCGAGGTGGTGGCCTCGGGGAGCCCGGAAGGCTGGGTGCGGGTGCGCGCCTGCGAGCTGGCGCTGTCCCCGTGGCACCGGGGCGGGCCCCGCCGGGTGCACGGGTGGGCGCTGCCGCACCGGCGGATCAGGGTGCGGCCGGCCGACGAGTCCCAGGCGGTGCTGCCGGACCACGACCGGCTGACCGACCGCGACCGGGCGCTGCTGAGGGCGCTCAAGCGGCTGCCCCGGCCGCAGCGCCGGGCGCTGGTGCTGCACGACGGGCTGGGGCTGCCGGCCGTGGCGGTCGCGGTGGAGGTGGAGTCCACGCGGACGGCGGCGGAGGGGCGGGTGTGGAGCGCCCGGACGGCGCTGGCGCAGTGGGTGCCGGACCTGGTCGGGCCGGATCCGGCGGCGCCGGGCTTCGCGGACGGGCTGAGCGAGCTGCTGCACCGGGCGGCGGTGCGCGGGTGTCCGGAGCCGCACCGGACGCCGGTGATGCTGCTGCGGGCCCGGCACCGGCTCTGGACGGCGAGTCTGACGGGCGCGGCGGCGCTGCTGACGGTGGCGGTGGCCGGGGCGGCACTGGCGACCCTGGCGGGGCTGCGGCCGGCGCAGCTGTTCCGTTCGCAGGAGCCTCCGGCGCCCACGCTGTGCGTGCCCGCCGGCCTCCCCGCGCCGTTGCCCGCCCCCCTGCCGCTGCCCGTCGCCGTCGCCGGCGTCACCGAGGCGGAGGCGGCGGAACCGGGCCTGCCGCTGCTGCCGGCCGGGCCGCCGAACGGCAGCATCACCAGCATCTGGTGCAGCCCGGCGCCGGGCCTGGCGGCCGTGCTGGTGGAGCCGCGCCACGAGGCGGCCGCGCGCTGGGAGCTGCCGGCCGCGGCCCGGGGCGCCGCTCCCCCGCCGCAGGGCACGGTGGCCTGCCCGCGCTGGCTGCCGCGGCCCTGCGCCGCCGATCCGGGGGCGCGCTGAGGAAACGGCGAGCGCCCCCGCCCGGAAGGGGCGGGGGCGCTCGTCACGCGCGGTGCGGGATCAGGCCTGGGCGGCGAAGATCTCGCGGGCCAGGCGGGCGGTCTCGGACGGCGTCTTGCCGACCTTGACACCGGCGGCCTCCAGGGCCTCCTTCTTCGCCTGGGCGGTGCCCGAGGAGCCGGAGACGATGGCGCCGGCGTGGCCCATGGTCTTGCCCTCGGGGGCGGTGAAGCCCGCGACGTAGCCGACGACCGGCTTGGTGACGTGCTCGGCGATGAAGGCCGCGGCACGCTCCTCGGCGTCGCCACCGATCTCACCGATCATGACGATGAGCTCGGTCTCCGGGTCCTCCTGGAAGGCCTTGAGAGCGTCGATGTGGGTGGTGCCGATGACCGGGTCGCCACCGATGCCGACGGCCGAGGTGAAGCCGATGTCCCGCAGCTCGTACATGAGCTGGTAGGTCAGGGTGCCGGACTTCGAGACCAGGCCGATCTTGCCGGCCTTGGTGATGTCGGCCGGGATGATGCCGGCGTTCGACTGTCCGGGGCTGATCAGGCCGGGGCAGTTCGGGCCGATGATGCGGGTCTTGTTGCCCTTGGCACCGGCGTGCGCCCAGAAGGCGGCGGTGTCGTGCACCGGGACGCCCTCGGTGATGACGACGGCCAGCGGGATCTCGGCGTCGATGGCCTCGACGACGGCGGCCTTGGTGAAGGCCGGCGGCACGAAGAGGACGGAGACGTCGGCGCCCGTCTTCTCCATCGCCTCGGCGACGGTGCCGAAGACCGGGATCTCGGTGCCGTCGATGTCGACCGTGGTGCCGGCCTTGCGCGGGTTGACACCGCCGACGATCTGGGTGCCGGAGGCGAGCATGCGGCGGGTGTGCTTCATGCCCTCGGCGCCGGTCATGCCCTGGACGATGACCTTGCTGTCCTTGGTAAGGAAGATAGCCATGGTGTTAAGTCCCCTTCCTTACTTGTTGGCCAGCTCGGCGGCGCGGTCAGCGGCGCCGTCCATGGTGTCCACGCGCTGGACCAGCGGGTGGTTGGCGTCGTCGAGGATCTTGCGACCCAGCTCCGCGTTGTTGCCGTCCAGGCGGACGACCAGCGGCTTGGAGACGTTCTCGCCCTTGCTCTTCAGGAGCTCCAGGGCCTGCACGATGCCGTTGGCGACCGCGTCGCACGCGGTGATGCCACCGAAGACGTTGACGAAGACCGACTTGACGTCCGGGTCGCCCAGGATGATCTCCAGGCCGTTCGCCATGACCTCGGCGGACGCGCCGCCGCCGATGTCGAGGAAGTTGGCGGGCTTGACGCCACCGTGGTTCTCACCGGCGTAGGCGACCACGTCGAGGGTGCTCATGACGAGGCCCGCGCCGTTGCCGATGATGCCGACCTGGCCGTCGAGCTTGACGTAGTTCAGGCCCTTGGCCTTGGCGGCGGCCTCCAGCGGGTTGGCCGCGGCCTTGTCCTCCAGGGCCTCGTGCTCGGGCTGGCGGAACTCGGCGTTGTCGTCCAGGGAGACCTTGCCGTCGAGCGCGATGATCTTGCCGTCACCGGACTTGATCAGCGGGTTGACCTCGACGAGGAGGGCGTCTTCCTTGATGAAGACGGTCCACAGCTTCTGGAGGACGTCGGCGACCTGGTCGGCGATCTCGGCCGGGAACTTCGCCGCGGCGACGATCTCGGCGGCCTTCTCCGGGGTGCAGCCCTCGTTGGCGTCGACCGGGATCTTGGCGAGCGCGTCGGGGTTCTGCTCGGCGACGACCTCGATCTCCACGCCGCCCTCGACGCTGGCCATGGCCAGGAAGGTGCGGTTGGTGCGGTCCAGCAGGAACGAGACGTAGTACTCGTCCTTGATGTCCGCGGTCTGGGCCAGCATCACCTTGTTGACGGTGTGGCCCTTGATGTCCATGCCGAGGATCTGCTCGGCCTTGGCGACGGCGTCCGCCGGGTCGGCGGCGAGCTTGACGCCGCCGGCCTTGCCTCGGCCGCCCACCTTCACCTGAGCCTTGACGACGGCGCGGCCGCCGAAGCGCTCCGCGATGGCGGCAGCGTCTGCGGCGGTCTCGATGACATCGCCGTCAAGCACGGGCACGCCGTGCTTGGCGAAGAGGTCCCTCGCCTGGTACTCGAACAGGTCCACGTGTTTGTCCTTGTTCGTGGTCGCGGATTGTGTCTCTACGAGCGTGCCACGGCAGGATCTTCGCTGCGGGTCGTCGGGGCGGTGCGGGTACGCAGAGATACGGCCTTGCGGCCCACACAGCCACGGGCGCACACGTCAATCAACACGCGCGTCACGTCCGTCTGGCAGGTTATCCCCGTGGGACGGGCCTGTTCCGCCTCGGGGCCCGCCCGTCTTGGGTGAGAACCATCACAGACGGCCTGGCGCGGCGTGCCGGACGCCCGAGGACATCGATCGGGACGGATTAGCTCGTCCGGGTGAAGCCGTCACACTCCCTGGTCGGGCAGCGGGATCGGCCGCTTCTCGATGGCCGCCGCCATGATCTCCGGGAAGGCGTCCGGGGTGCAGGCGAAGGCGGGTGCGCCGAGCGAGGCCAGGGCGGCGGCGTGGGCGTGGTCGTACGCGGGCGCACCTTCGTCGGAGAGCGCGAGCAGGGCGATGAACTGGACGCCGGCCGCCTTCATCGCGGCGACCCGCTTGAGCATGCCGTCCCGGATGCCGCCCTCGTACAGGTCGCTGATCAGGACGACGATCGTCTCGGCGGGCCGGGTGATCTTCGACTGGCAGTAGGCGAGCGCCCGGTTGATGTCGGTGCCGCCGCCAAGCTGGGTGGCGAACAGCACGTCGACCGGGTCGGTGAGCTGCTCGGTGAGGTCGACCACCGAGGTGTCGAAGACGACCAGCCGGGTGTCCAGGGTGCGCATCGAGGAGAGCACCGCGCCGAAGACGGCGGAGTGGACGACCGAGGGCGCCATCGAGCCGGACTGGTCGACGCAGAGGATGACGTCCTTCTTCACGGCGCGCTGGGCGCGGGCGTAGCCGACCAGCCGCTCCGGGACGACGGTGCCGTGCTCGGGCAGGTAGTTCTTCAGGTTGGCCCGGATCGTGCGGTCCCAGTCGATGTCCCGGTGGCGGGGGCGGTTGACCTTGGCGCTGCGGTCGAGGGCGCCGCCGAGGGTGGCCCGGGTGCGGTCGGCGAGCCGGCGCTCCAGGTCGGCGACCACCTTGCCGACCACCGCCCGGGCGGTCTCCCGGGTGGTCTCGGGCAGCGCGTGCTTGAGCGAGAGCAGGGTGCCGACCAGGTGCACGTCCGGCTCGACGGCCTCCAGCATCTCCGGCTCCAGCAGCAGCCGCTCCAGGCCGAGCCGGGTGATCGCGTCCTGCTGCATCAGCTGGACGACGGTGGACGGGAAGTACTCGCGGATGTCGCCCAGCCAGCGGGCCACCTGCGGGGCCGAGCCGCCCAGCCCGGCGCTGCGGCGGGTGCCGCGGCCCGCCCGGGCGCCCTCGTCGGGGGCGCCGCGGTAGAGCGCGGCGAGGGCGCCGTCCATCGCGGCGTCGCGGCCGCGCAGGGTGTGGCCGGTGCCGTCGGCCTCGCCGCCGAGCACCAGCCGCCAGCGGCGCAGCCGTTCGTCGGTCGTGGGCGCTGCCATCTCGTCCTCCTCAGGGGTTGGGGTACGGCGGGTGTCAGGTGTCCCGTCCGGCGGCCTGCCGGGGGATCGTCGGGCGGACGCCGAGCAGCAGGGCCAGCACCGGGACGGTGGCGTCGGCGCGGGCGCGGTCCAGTTCGCCCGCCGGGGCCGGGGCCGCCGGGGGCTCACCGAGCGGGCCGGCCGCGACCCGGCTGCCGATGGTGGTGCGCACGCCCGCCTCCAGCGCGGCGAAGGTGCGGCGCAGCAGCGGCAGGACGTCGGTGAAGGCCTCGCCGCTCACCCCGGTCAGCCACTCGTCGAGCAGGGCGAGCAGCCGGGGGTCGTGCAGCAGCAGGGCGCCGCCGCCGGTCAGGAAGCCCTCCACCCAGCCGGCCGCGTCCGCCGGGGCGTTGGCGACGGAGAGCACCAGCCGCAGCCGTCGGCCCGCCTCCTCGGAGTCGAGCCGGCCGTCGTCCAGCAGCAGCCGTACGGCCCGGCCGCGCAGCAGTCCGGGGGCGCCGGTGGCCGGTCCGCCGGCCGGATCGCGGCGGGCCAGCGAGCGCAGCGCGGCGGCCCAGCGGTCGGCCAGGCCGGCCAGGTCGGCCGGCTCACCGCCGTCGGGGTCGCCGGCCGGGGCGGGGGCGGTGTCGGCGGCCAGCAGGGCGATCGCGCCGTGCACCTCGTCGAGGCGCCCGCGCATCTCCGCCGCGCCCTGGGCGTCCAGACCGACGCAGGCGGGCGGCAGGCCGACGCAGATCCGCTCGGCCAGGCCGGCGGCCGCCTCGGCGAGCGCGCCGTGGTCGGTGCCGCGCACGTCGCCGTAGCGCAGCGCGCGGACGAGTGCGGGCAGGGCGCCGGCCAGGTGGGCGACGTCGGTGTCCAGGGCCGCGCAGTCGGCGAGCACCCGCATCACGGCGGGCAGCGCGCCGGACAGCCCGGCCAGCAGGCAGGTCTCCACCAGGCCGGTCAGCTCGGCGAGCTCCTCGGCGGCGCGGGCGGTGCCGACGGCCTTGGCGGTGGCCGCCTCCTCGACGGTGGTGCCCCACTGGGCGGCCTCGGCGATCCGGACGGCGAACTCGGGCTGCCAGCACAGCCGCCAGCTCTCCCGGAACGTCCCGGTGGAGTTCACCGAGGAGCGCGCGGGCACGCCCCAGTCCACGCCCAGCAGCCGCAGCCGGTGCAGCAGCCGGGAGCGGGCCGCGTCGTTCTCCTTGCGCAGGTCGAGATCGAGGTCCTTGGGCGCGGCCTCGGGCTTGAGCCGCAGCGAGCGCTGCGACCGGGTCAGGTCGCGCTGGAGCGGCACCGCCGGCGCGGTGTCCGGGACCTCGCCGAGCTCGTCACCGACCACCAGGCGGTCCCGGACCAGCTCCAGGGCGATGTCCGAGCCGTCGCAGAGCACCGCGCGCACGGCGTCCAGGGTCTCGGTCAGCCCGGCGAGCGGGCGGCCGCGCAGCACGGCGAGGGTCTCGGCGAGCCGGACCGCCTCGATCACGTGCGCGGAGGAGACCGGGTGGTCCTCGGCGCGCAGCAGCTCGGCGGCCCGGGTGAGCCAGCGCGGCACCGGGTCCCCGTCGGTGGTGAACAGGTGGTGGTACCAGCCGGGGGACTGCACGCCGGCGCCGTAGCCGGTGGCCTGGGAGAGCCGGCGGTGCGTCCACGGCACCCAGGTGATGTCGGTGCGCACCTTCTTCGGCAGCCCGGCGAGCAGCGCCCGGTCGTGGGCGACGGTGGGCATCGCCTCCAGCGCGGGGACGTGGAAGGCCCCGCAGACCACGGCGATCCGGCAGTGCCCGGCGCGGCGGGCGGCGCGGATCTGCTGGCGCATGTACGCCTCGCGCAGCCTGTCCCGGCGGGACTCGCCGAGGCCCTCGGCGCGCAGGGCGCCCATCGCCTCGGCGACGGCTTCGAACGGCGCCAGCGCGTCGGTGCCGGGCGCGCGGTGCTCGACCACGTCCTCCCACCAGCGCTCGGCGTCGTCGTGCCCGGCCGCCTCGGCGAGCAGCGCCAGCGGGTCGGCGACCGGCTCGACGGACTCCTCCTCGGCCTCCGTCTTCTCCGGGGCCGGGGCGAAGCCGTACGCGGCGGGCAGGTCGATGAAGCGCACCGGCAGGTCGTGCTCCACCGCGTGCCGGATCGCCACCCACTCCGGGGAGAACTCGGCGTACGGCCAGAAGGCGGCCTTCGCCGGGTCGTCCACCGCGTGGGCGAGCAGGGCCACCGGCGGGACGAGGTCCTTCTCGGCGGCCAGGTGGACGATGGCGTCGGCCTCCGGCGGGCCCTCGACCAGCACCGCGTCCGGCTGCCACTGCGCCAGCGCGGCGGCCACCGCCCGGGCGGAGCCGGGGCCGTGGTGGCGGATGCCCAGCAGGGCCACCTCGGACGTCACGCGGTCACCTCGCGGGCGGCGCGGTAGAAGTCCTTCCAGCCGTCGCGCTCGCGCACCACCCCTTCGACGTACTCGCGCCACACGGCCTTGTCGGCCACCGGGTCGCGGACGACCGCGCCGAGGATGCCGGTCGTCACGTCCCCGGCGCGCAGCACGCCGTCGCCGAAGTGGGTGGCCAGGGCGAGTCCGTTGGTCACCACCGAGATCGCCTCGGCGGTGGAGAGGGTGCCGCTCGGGGTCTTGACCTTCGTCCGGCCGTCCACCGTGATGCCGGCCCGCAGCTCGCGGAAGACAGTGACCACCCGCCTGATCTCCTCGGCGCCGCCGGGCAGTTCGGGCAGTTCCAGGGAGCGGCCGAGCTGGTTGACCCGGCGGGTGACGATGTCGACCTCCTCGTCCAGCGAGCCCGGCAGCGGCAGCACCACGGTGTTGAAGCGGCGGCGCAGCGCGCTGGACAGCTCGTTGACGCCGCGGTCGCGGTCGTTGGCGGTGGCGATCACGTTGAAGCCGCGCACCGCCTGGGTCTCGGCGCCCAGCTCCGGGATCGGGAGCGTCTTCTCGGACAGGATGGTGATCAGACTGTCCTGAACGTCGGCCGGGATGCGGGTGAGCTCCTCGACCCGGGCGATCGTGCCGTCGGCCATCGCCCGCATCAGCGGCGAGGGCACCAGGGCGTCCCGGCTGGGGCCGTGGGTGAGCAGCTGGGCGTAGTTCCAGCCGTACCGGACGGCCTCCTCGGGGGTGCCGGCGGTGCCCTGCACCAGCCGGGTGGAGTCGCCGCTGATCGCCGCGGCCAGGTGCTCGGACACCCAGGTCTTCGCGGTGCCGGGCACGCCGAGCAGCAGCAGCGCGCGATCCGTCGCCAGGGTCGTCACGGCGACCTCGACGATCCGGCGCGGGCCGATGTACTTGGGGCTGATCCGGGTGCCGTCCGGCAGCTCGCCGCCCAGCAGGTAGGTGGCCACGGCCCACGGCGAGAGCTTCCAGCGCTCGGGGCGCGGCCGGTCGTCCTGCGCGGCCAGGGCGGCCAGTTCACCGGCGAAGGCGTCCTCGGCGTGCTGCCGCAGAACGTCGGTCATCTCGGGCTCCTTCGGGTCGGCCCCGGGCACACGGGTGCCCAGGGCGGAAGGGTGATCGGGGAGTCAGGACCTGTGGGACCAACACTGCACCGAGCCACTGACAACGGCCGACGGCGCCGGACGGGACGTCAGCCGCTGTCAGTGCCGCCGCCTACGGTCGGCGGCATGGAGGAACGCTGGAGCACCGAACACGTCCTGTCCCTGGCACCTGACGCCGCGTCGCAGAAGGCGGCGGGCAAGCTCTCCTCGCCCGCACCGTGGTCCGGCACCGGCACCGACGGCACCGCGGTCTGGGGCGAGTGCAAGGGCAGCGGCCGCACGCCGTACCGCACCGCGATCGAACTCGCCACGCCCGCCTACCAGTGCAGCTGCCCCAGCCGGAAGTTCCCGTGCAAGCACGCGCTCGGACTCCTCCTGCTGTGGAGCGGCTCCGACGGGGCCGTCCCGGCCGGCGAGCCCGCCGGCTGGGTGGACGAGTGGCTCAAGGGCCGCCAGGAGCGCGCCGAGAAGCGCGTGGAGAAGGTGCCGGACCCGGAGGCCGTCCGGCGCCGGGCCGAGAAGCGCGGCGCCGAGATCGCGCCCGGCGCGGCCGAGCTGCGGCTGCGCCTCGCCGACCGGGTCCGGCACGGCCTGGCCGACCAGTCCACCGCCGGCCCCTGGGAGGAGGTCGCCGCCCGGATGGTCGACGCCAAGGCCCCCGGACTGGCCACCCGGGTACGGGAGTTGGACACACTGCCGCAGGAGCGGCTGCTGGAGGAGTACGCGATGCTGCACTTGCTCGCCACCGCCGCCACCCGGGTCGGCGAGCTGCCGGCCGAGCTGGCCGCCACCGTCCAGGCCCGGGTCGGCCACACCCTGGAGAAGGCCGAGGTACTGGCCGGCCCCACCGTCCGCGACCGCTGGCTGGTGCTCGGCTCCCGGGACAGCTCGGACGAGCGGCTCACCACCCGCCGGATCTGGCTGCACGGCGCCAAGACCGGCCGCCCGGCGCTGCTGCTCGACTTCGGCCGCCCCGGCCAGGCCCCCGCCCTCGCCCTGCCCACCGGCCGCCTGGTGGAGGCCGAGGTCGGCTACTACCCGGGCGCCCACCCGCTGCGCGCCGCCCTCGGCGCGCGCTACGGCGCCCCCGAGCCGGACCCCGCCGACCCGCCCGCCGGGCTGACCGTCGCCGAGGCGGTGGCCGGCTACGGCACCGCCCTCGCCGACGACCCCTGGCTGGAGAGCCGGCCCACCGTGCTCGCCGACGTCGTCCCGGTCCGCACCCCGGACGGCTGGTACCTGACGGACGGCCACCACACGGTGCCCGTCCGCACCTCGTCCGTCCCGGAGTCGGCGCTGTGGCGGCTGGCCGCCGTCTCCACCGGCCGCCCGCTCACCGTCTTCGGCGAGTTCGGCCACCGGGGCTTCGACCCGGTCACGGCCTGGCCCGCCGGGCAGCGCCCGGTCGGCCTCACCAATCCTTAGGAGCACCCAGCATGACGATCACCCAGGACCCGTGGGAGACCCTGCACACCAGCGCCCTGCTCGGCACCGACCGCCGCCCGCTCCCGGCCGTCGCCCTGCCGCTCGCCGACGCCGTGGACCGGGGCGACCCGGCCACCGCGCTGCTGGAGCTGGCCGCCCTGGCCGCCGTCCGCCGCCGGGCCGGCGCGCTGCCCGTACCGACGGCCGAGCCGCCCGGCCCACCCGCGCCCGAGGACACCCGCCCGGAGCTGCCCGAGCCGGCCGCCCGACGGCTGGCCGTCCTGCTCTCGGGGCGTACGGGCGGCGGCAGCGGCACCCTGGCCAACCTGGCCGAGCTGCTCCCGCAGTGGCTCGCCACCGCCCGCGCGCGGGGCCTGCGCCCGCCCGCCGCGCTGATACCCGGCCTGCTCGACGCCGCCCGCGCCCGCAGCGAACTGCGCCCCGACGCCGTGGCGCTGGCCGGTCCGCTGGGCCGCTGGCTGGCCGAGCGCAACCCCGACTGGCGGTTCGTGCCGCGCACCGCCACCGCCGACGACGAACCGCGGCAGCCCACCGACGACCGGCTCTGGCACGAGGGCCTGTTCGCCGAGCGGGTCACCCATCTGACCCAGCTGCGCCGCCGCGATCCCGCGGCCGGCCTGGAGCTGCTGCGCGGCACCTGGTCCACCGAGCGCGCCGAGGACCGCCTGCTCTTCCTGGACGCCCTCCAGGACGGCCTCTCCCCCGCCGACGAACCGTTCCTGGAGGCCGCCCTCGGCGACCGCAGCAAGAACGTCCGGACCACCGCCGCCGAGCTGCTCTCCACCCTGCCCGGCTCCGCACTGGCCCACCGGATGGCCGAGCGCGCACGGGCCGCCGTACGCCTGGCCGGTGCCGGCACCCATCTGCTGGTCACCCCGCCCGCCGAGTGCGACGCCCGGATGCAGCGGGACGGGATCGCCCCCAAGTCCCCCACCGGGCGCGGCGAACGGGCCTGGTGGTTCGGCGAGGTGGTGGCCGCGGCGCCGCTGTCGCTCTGGCCGGAGAGCACCGGGCTGACGCCCGAGCAGCTGCTCGCCCTGCGGGTCGGCGACAGCATCGACGAGACCAGCAGCAGCTGGGCCGACGACCTGCGGGAGGCCTGGGCGCGGGCCGCCGTCCGCCAGCAGGACACCGACTGGGCGCGGGCGCTGCTCGGCCCGGCCCCGGCCCCGCCCGGCCGCGGCGCGCGGGGCCGGACGCCGCGCGCCACCGGCGCTCCGGCCAAGCTGCTGGCCGTCCTCCCGCCCGAGGAGCGGGCCGCCTGGACGGCCGCGTTCATCGAGGTGCACGGGCTGGGCGAGGCCTTCCAGCTGCTCGGCGCCTGCGCCACCCCGTGGACGCCGCCGCTGTCCACCGCCGTGGTGGCGGCCCTGGCCCGGGCGGCCCGCTCCGGGGCGTACCCGTGGAGCCACAGCGGGGTGCTCGGGATGACGGAGCGCGCGCTCGCCCCGGAGACGGCCGCCGCGGTGGAGGAGCTGGCCGCCGGGGCCACCCCGGACTCCGCCTGGTCCGAGACCTTCGCCCGGCTGGCCGGCACCCTGCGTTTCCGGGCGGCGATGCTCGCGGAGCTGGCGGAGCCCACCGGCTGAGCACGGCGGAGCGGGCCGGTCCCAGGTGCGTACGGACCGGCCCGCTCGGTGTGCCCGTGGGTCAGCCGGCCCGCAGGTTCGACTCGACCCAGGCGACCACGTCCCGGGTGGGCGTGCCCGGGGTGAAGATGTCCGCGACGCCCATCGCCTTGAGCTCGGCGATGTCCTCGTCCGGGATGATCCCCCCGCAGAAGACCTTGATGTCCGCCGCGTCGCGCTCCTTCAGCAGCTCCAGCACCCGCGCGCACAGCGTCATGTGGGCACCGGAGAGGATCGACAGCCCGATGCCGTCCGCGTCCTCCTGGATCGCGGTGTCGACGACCTGTTCGGGCGTCTGGTGCAGTCCGGTGTAGATGACCTCCATACCGGCGTCGCGCAGGGCGCGCGCGATGACCTTGGCACCACGGTCGTGACCGTCGAGCCCCGGCTTGGCGACCACCACACGGATCGGCCCCGACACACTCATCACTGCCTCCTGCTGGACCTCGTCGTCCACCATCCGACCGGACCGGGTGGGCCGACGGCTCGGTTAACGGTCAATAACCAACCTGAGGGGAGGTTAGCGCCACCCGGCACGGCTGACCGTGCCACCTCCCAAGAGGAGGGCAAAGTCACAGCTCCGGCCCTTGCTACCAGCGGGTATACCCGTCCTCCCCGCAACCTCCGCACAGACCGCCCGACCGACCCCTTGACATCCGGAGGGTTTTCCGGGGGATCGGCCTTGGAGTTACAGTCACGGCTGTTCTCCCTCGCCCGACGACGTCCGAGGCCCACCGAGGAGGCAGCCCCCGATGGCTCCCGAAGCAGCCACCCGTCCGACTCGCGCGGAACTGCGCCTCGCCGCCCGCGAGCAGTCCCGCGCCCAGCGCCGCGACGCCGCCAAGGCGGCCACCCGGACGGCGCTGTTGCGGGTCGCGCTGCCGTCGGTGGCCGCGCTCGGAGTGGCCGCGGCGGCCGCGATCACGGTGCAGGGCGAGACGGCCGACCAGCAGCGCGCCCAGGCCGCCGGCCAGGTGCCGCGGACCGCGGCGGACACCGCCCCGGACGGCGCGGCCGCCCAGGCCGCGCAGGCGGTCGCGACCGGCGGCCAGACCCAGGCCTCGCGCGGCGACGCCCGCCGGCCGCTGGCCGGCGCCCAGCCCACCGAGGCCCCGACCGAGGCCCCGGCAGCGGCCCCCACCGCCGAACCGACCCCCGAGCCGACGCCCGAACCGGCCAAGCCCAAGGCGGTCATGCCGGTCGCCCAGCACGGCCTGGGCGAACTGTTCGGCGCGGACGGCACCCACTGGGCCAACAAGCACACCGGCATCGACTTCCCGGTGAACGGCGGCTCCGAGGTCTACGCGGTGGCCGACGGCACCCTGCGCACCCAGTGGAACCCGTTCTACGGCTACATGACGATCATCAAGATGCCCGACGGCACCGAGGCCTGGTACTGCCACCTGCGGGCGTACAAGGTCCGCAAGGGCCCGGTGAAGCAGGGCGACCTGATCGCCTTCGTCGGCAGCAGCGGCAACAGCACCGGCCCGCACCTGCACTTCGAGATCCGGCCCCCGGGCAGCGGGCCGATCGACCCGCTGCCCTGGTTCCTCTCCAACGGGCTGGACCCGCGCTAGCGGATCACGGCTCCTCCGTCAGAGCTTCTCCACCGGCGCGTAGCGCAGCAGCAGCTGCTTGCGCCCCTCGGTGCCGAAGTCGACGGTGGCCTGCGCCCGGTCGCCGACGCCCGTCACGCCCACCACGGTGCCCAGCCCGAAGGTGTCGTGGGTGACCCGGTCGCCGACCGCGAGCGAGACGACGTCCCGCTCCACCGCCTTGCCGGCCCGCCGCGCCGACTGGCCCCAGCCCGCCTTCGGCGATGCCGCCGACGAGGACGAGGAGCGCGAACTCCCGCCCCCGGACGAGGACTTGCCCCAGGACGAGCCCGAGGAGTAGCCGCGCTGGACCGGCGCCTGCGCCGCCCCCGTGCGCTTCCACTCCACCAGCGCCTCCGGGATCTCCTCCAGGAACCGCGAGGCCGGGTTGTAGGCCGGCTGCCCCCAGGCGCTGCGCAGCACCGAGCGGGTCAGGTAGAGCCGCTCGCGGGCCCGGGTGAGCCCGACGTACGCGAGCCGGCGCTCCTCCTCCAGCTCCTTGACCTGGTTGAGCGCCCGCATGTGCGGGAAGATCCCGTCCTCCATGCCGGTCAGGAAAACCACCGGGAACTCCAGGCCCTTGGCGGTGTGCAGGGTCATCATGGTGATGACGCCCTGCCCGTCCGCGTCCTCGTCCGGGATCTGGTCCGAGTCGGCGACCAGGGCGACCCGCTCCAGGAAGTCGGCCAGCGAGCCGACCGGCGGGGTGCCCTCCTCCCCGGCGTCCGGCCGCTCGCCCGGGTCCTGCTCGTACTCCAGGGCGACGGAGGCGAGCTCCTGGAGGTTCTCCACCCGGGTCTCGTCCTGCGGGTCGGTGGACGCCTGGAGCTCAGCCAGGTAGCCGGTCTCCTCCAGGACGGCCTCCAGCACCGCCGCCGGGCCCGCGCCCGACTCGACGACCTGGCGCAGCCCGGCCATCAGGGTGTTGAACTTCTTGACGGCGTTGGCCGAGCGCGCGGCCATCCCGTACGCCTCGTCGACCCGCACCAGCGCCTGGGCGAAGGAGATCCGCTCCCGCGCGGCCAGCGCGTCGATCATCGCCTCGGCGCGCTCGCCGATGCCGCGCTTGGGCACGTTGAGGATCCGGCGCAGCGGCACGGTGTCCTCCGGGTTGGAGAGCACCCGCAGGTACGCCAGGACGTCCCGGACCTCCTTGCGCTCGTAGAAGCGCACCCCGCCGACCACCTTGTACGGCAGGCCGACCCGGATGAACACCTCCTCGAACACCCGGGACTGGGCGTTGGTCCGGTAGAAGATCGCGACGTCGCCGGGCTTGGCCTCGCCCTTGTCGGTGAGCCGGTCGATCTCGTCGGCGATGAACTGGGCCTCGCCGTGCTCGTCGTCCGCGACGTAGCCGACCACCTTCTCGCCGTGGTCCCCGGCCGTCCAGAGCTTCTTCTCGCGGCGGTTGGCGTTGCGCTCGATGACGGCGTTGGCGGCGCTGAGGATCGTCTGGGTGGAGCGGTAGTTCTGCTCCAGCAGGATCGTGGTGGCGTTCGGGTAGTCCTCCTCGAACTGGAGGATGTTGCGGATGGTCGCGCCGCGGAAGGCGTAGATCGACTGGTCCGCGTCACCGACCACGCACAGCTCGGCCGGCGGCACCTCGGCGAGCCGCCCGGCCGCCGGGTTCACCGGCTCGCCGTCCACGGTGCGCTTGGGCGCGTCGGCCACCGAGCCGCCGGTCAGCTCGCGCACCAGCGTGTACTGGGCGTGGTTGGTGTCCTGGTACTCGTCGACCAGGATGTGCCGGAACCGGCGCCGGTAGTGCTCGGCGACGTCGGGGAAGGCCTGGAGCAGGTTCACCGTCGTCATGATGATGTCGTCGAAGTCCAGCGCGTTGGCCTCGCGCAGCCGCCGCTGGTACAGCGCGTACGCCTCGGCGAGCTTCTTCTCCATCGGGTTGGCGGCCTGGTCGGCGAAGGTCTCCTCGTCGATCAGCTCGTTCTTGAGGTTGCTGACCTTCGCCGTGAAGGACTTCGGCGGGAACTGCTTCGGATCCAGGTCGAGGTCGCGGCAGACCAGCGACATCAGCCGCTGCGAGTCGGCCGAGTCGTAGATCGAGAAGCTGGAGGTGAAGCCCAGCTGCTTGGACTCGCGGCGCAGGATGCGCACGCAGGCGCTGTGGAACGTGGAGACCCACATCGCCCGGGCGCGCGGGCCGACCAGCGCCTCGACGCGCTCGCGCATCTCGCCGGCGGCCTTGTTGGTGAAGGTGATCGCCAGGATCTCGCCCGGCTGCACCCCGCGGGCGCCCAGCAGGTAGGCGATCCGGTGGGTCAGCACCCTGGTCTTGCCCGAGCCGGCGCCGGCCACGATGAGCAGCGGGGAGCCCGCGTGCAGCACCGCCTCGCGCTGCGGGTCGTTCATCCCCTCCAGCAGCTGTGCCGGGTCCACCACCGTCCGGGCGGCGCCGTTGCGGTACCAGGCGTCCCGCTCCGTCTCGGCGGCGCCCCCCGGCTCGTGGAAAGCCGTGGTCTGGAACAGCCCGTCCGGGATCGCCTCCTCGTACGCGTCGTACGGGACCTCGTCCTCGTACGGCGGGGGCTCCTCGCTGAGGGGGGCGGGCTGCTTCGACCCGGCGGCGGGTGCCTCGAAACCGGGGAGCGGAAGGTCGTCAAAGAGGCTACTCATGGCACATCGAGTCTATGGCCACCCGCCGACAAGCCCGCCCGGTCCCGGGGAACCGGACGGGCTCGTCGGCAGGACGATCAGACCAGGCGGCGGGCGGTGGCCCAGCGGGTCAGCTCGTGGCGGTTGCTCAGCTGGAGCTTGCGCAGCACGGCGGAGACGTGGCTCTCGACCGTCTTCACCGAGATGAACAGCTGCTTGGCGATCTCCTTGTACGCGTAGCCGCGGGCGATCAGCCGCAGCACCTCGCGCTCGCGCTGGGTGAGCCGGTCCAGGTCCTCGTCCACCGGCGGGGTGTCGGTGGCGGCGAAGGCGTCCAGCACGAAGCCGGCCAGCCGGGGCGAGAACACCGCGTCGCCGTCGGCGATCCGGAAGATCGCGTTCACCAGGTCGGTGCCGGTGATGGTCTTGGTGACGTAGCCGCGCGCGCCGCCGCGGATGACGCCGATCACGTCCTCGGCGGCGTCCGACACCGACAGCGCCAGGAACTTCACTCCCCCCTGCTCGCCCATCACCCCGACCGAGCGGCGCAGCACCTCGACGCCGCCGCCACCGGGCAGGTGGACGTCGAGCAGCACCACGTCGGGCCTGGTCTCGGCGACCACGCGGACCGCCGAATCCACGTCGTCGGCCTCGCCGACCACGTCGATGCCGGTCACCTCGGTGCGGCCGATCTCGGCCCTGACCCCCGTCCGGAACATCCGGTGGTCGTCCACCAGCACGACCCTGGCCGTGCGCTCCGGAGCTGCCTCAGTCATTCGTTCTCTCCATCTCCAGCTCGACCTCGGTACCGCCGCCCGCCGCCGGCCGCACCCGAGCGGTGCCGCCGTTGCGCTTCATCCGGCCGATGATCGACTCCCGTACGCCCATCCGGTCCTCGGGCACCGTGTCGGGGTCGAAACCGGGCCCGTGGTCGCGCACGAACACCGACACCGTCCTCCCCTCGACCTCGGCGTAGACCTGGACCGGTCCCCCGCCACCGTACTTGGCCGCGTTGACGGTCGCCTCCCTCGCGGCCTGCATCTGCGCCGCGATCCGCTCGTCCATCGGGCAGTCGCCGACGATCACCAGCTCGACCGGCACGCCGTGCCGGTCCTCGACCTCGGCGACGGCGGCGCGCAGGGACTCCGCCATGGTGTCCGGCGCGGCCTCGGCGGCGGCCTCCGGGCGGTACAGCCACAGCCGCAGCTCGCGCTCCTGGGAGCGGGCCAGCCGCAGCACCTCCTTGGGGTCCTCGGCCCGACGCTGGATCAGGGTCAGGGTGTGCAGCACCGAGTCGTGGATGTGCGCGGCGATCTCGGCCCGCTCCTGGGCGCGGATGCGGGCGGTCCGCTCGGCCCCGAGGTCCTGCCAGAGCCGCAGGCCGTACGGGCCGAGCAGCACCAGCACGCCGGCCAGCACCGCCAGCGAGGCCTCGATCACCGCACTGACCGTGGAGCCGCTGCCCTGCATGGCGAGCAGCGCGATGGTGCCGGCCACCGCGAGCAGCACGCCCGCGCCGACCCGGGTGTAGGCGCCGCGCCGCTTCTCGCCCTCCTCGATGCCGAACCAGCGCTGCCAGCGCGAGTCGTCGGCCTGCCGCCAGACCAGCGCCACGCCGACGCCGATCGCCAGCAGCGGCCAGGTGTACGGCTTGGCGGTCTGCAGGCCGAGCACGTTCAGCAGGGCGATCAGGCCGATCACCGTCATCACCAGGGCGGCGAGCTGGCCGAGGCCGCCCTGCCCGCCGGTGGCGGCCGGCGCGCTCTCCTCGCCCTCGGCGGGGGCGGTCACCGGCTCGCCCTGGAGGGTGTGCTGGAGCAGTCGGCGGGTGCGGCCGAGCCAGCCGGCGGCCCGGCCGCCGCCCTTGCTCAGCAGCCCGCCCTGGAGGCCGGGCGAGGCCGGGACGAACGCCCCGTTGAAGTACACCCACTGGGCGCCGCCGCGCTGCGAGGGCTCGCCGATGCCGATCGGCACCACGAACCAGAACGCGGCGTACAGCAGCGCGCCGGTCCCCTGGGCGAAGAACAGCAGCACGAAGGCGAACCGCACCCACCGCACCGGCAGCCCGAGGTGCACCGCCAGGCCGTGCGCGACGCCGCCCAGCATCCGCCCCCGCGGGCTGCGGTAGAGCCGTCGGTAGGGCGGCTTCCCGCCGTCGGGCGCGCTGGGGTCGGCACCGGCCGACGAGGCGGGGTCGGGGGTGAGGTTTCGGGGATCGGTACCGGGGGCTGCCACGCCCCGATGGTTCCACGCGCGCCCCCGCGGGCGCATCAGGGTGTGTCCCCATCCGGTATCAGGGACAAGTCAGGGTACGGACCGGGGTGGACCCTGTTGGGCCGCACCCGCCCCTGCCGGAAGGATGGTGCCCATGACCGATGACCCCCGCATCGAGGAGGCCGGGCCCGCCGCCCCGCCGGAACCGGACCGCCCGCCACTGACCCGGGCCGAGCAGCACCGCGTGGTGGCCGGTGTCTGCGGCGGCCTCGGCCGGCACCTGGACATCGACCCGGTGGTCTTCCGGGTCGTCACGGTGGTGCTCTGCCTCTCCGGCGGCCTCGGGCTGTTCCTGTACGGCCTGGCCTGGCTGATCGTCCCGACCGACGGCGAGGCCAAGGGCAGCGGCGGGCACACCGAGCTCCAGCGGGTGCTCACCGGCCGGGTGACCGGCCAGTCGGTCGGCGCGGTGCTGCTGACCGTGATCGGCACCGGGGTGTTCTTCTCCTCGATGGGCGACGGCGACCAGATGTTCCCGCTGCTGCTGCTCGGCGGCCTGGTCTTCCTGGCGGTGCGCTACGACCCGGAGCGCCGGCGCGGACGGGGTCGCGAGCGCCACCGCGGCGGCCCGTACGACCGGCACTTCCCCGAGCCCGAGGACACCGCGACCGCCGGCGGCGGGTACCGCTGGCCGCGGCCGGAGCAGGATCAGGCGGCCGGGCACGGCGCCGCCCCGTTCGCCGCGAAGGCCCCCGCCGACGGCCCGGCCCCCGCCCCCGGCGGCTACCTGTGGGACCCGCGCCACCCCGAGCGCAACCCGTACGGCAGCTCCTCGGCCGCCCCGACCCCGCCGTACGGCACCCCGGTACCCCCGGTCGGCGGCCCGGCCCAGCCCTGGTGGCAGCGCACCGACCTGCCGGAGGGCGACCCGCTGCGCAAGGAGCGCCCCGGACACCGCCCCGAGCCCGTCGCCGCACGGCGCTCCCGGGACCGCTCGGCGCTCGGCTTCTTCGGCTTCCTGCTGACGATCGGCGCGGGCGCCGCGGTCTGGGCCGCTTCCGCCGACCACCACACCACCGCCGTGCGGAGCACGGTGACGCTGGCCGCCGCGCTGCTGGTGGTGGGCCTGACGCTGCTGGTCGGCGCGAAGTTCGGCCGGGCCCGCCGGCTGGCGGCGACCGGTCTGCTGCTCACCTTGGTGCTGGCCTTCGTCGGCCACTCGCCGAAGTCCGTGGGCGACGCCGTCGGCAACCGCACCTGGACCGTCGCCTCGGCGGCCGACCTGAGCGACCGGTACAACCTGGGCGCCGGGGACATCCGGCTGGACCTGTCCGCGGTCGACCCGGCCGGGGCCGTCCTCACCACCAGGGTCGACCTCGGCGCCGGCGACATGACCGTCATCGTGCCGGACGACGTGACGGTGAACGTGACGACCAAGATCGGCCTCGGCAACGTCTCCGTCCCCGGCGCGCAACGCGACGGCACCGGGCGGCACGACTACCTGATCGGCCCTGCCAACGGGCAGCCGGCCAAGGGCACCCTCAATCTCGAACTCGGACTCGGGCTCGGCAACATCAAGGTGGTCCAGCAGTGAGGAAGCACCGGCTCGACCTGTTCTCGCTGATCGCGGGCGGGCTGTTCACCGTGATCGCGGTCGTCTACCTGGTCGCGGCGCTCAACGACCAGTCGGTGAACGGGCGGATCGTCATCCCGGTCGCCTTCATCGTGCTCGGCGTCGGTGGCCTGATCGGCGCCGTCGCGGCGGTGGCCCGGCGCGGCCGGCCCGACCGGGAGGAATGACCGGCGCCCCCTGGGCCGTCAGCTCTGCTGCGGGCCCAGGGTCAGCCGGTCCCCGTCCTTGGTGACGGCGTACCTGGGCAGCGGCTTGACGGCCGGCCCGTTGACCACCGCGCCGGTCGCCGCGTCGAACCGGGAGCCGTGGCAGGGGCAGTACATCTTGCCGTTCTTCGGCGCGTCCACGGCGCAGCCCGAGTGGGTGCACACCGCGGAGAAGGCGCAGTACTGGCCGGCCGTGGGCTGCACGATGTGGATCGTGTCCCCGGTGGCCGGGTCCTTGACCTGGGCCGAGCCGCCGACCGGCACGCTCGCGGCGGCCACCGTGGGGGCGGGCGTCGCGGCCTGGGTGGGGGCCGCCGTCGGGGCGGCGGGCTGGACCGGGGCGGCCGACTCCTTCGTCGCGGCCGACTTGTCCCGGCCGAAGGTGCGGGTCAGCGAGCCGGTGAGCAGCCCGGCCCCGCCGATCGCCACGGCCGCGATCCCGCCGTCCACCAGGGCCCGGCGCTTGACCTGCTCCTCGCCCAGCCCGCGCACCCGGTCCCGTTCGGCCCGGCGCGCCAGGTAGCCGTCCACCGAGAGGTACGGCGTGCCGACCAGCAGCAGCGGGATCCACGCCATCAGGTAGACCAGGTCGTTGCCGAGGTAGTACGGCGAGACGCTCCAGCTCACGGTCAGCCAGAGGCTGAGGTTGAGCAGCGCGCCGCCGAGCGCGGCAACCCGCCCCCAGAGGCCGAACAGGGTGCCCAGGCCCACCGCCAGCTCGCCGAAGGCGATGGCGAGCGCGAACAGGGTGGGGTGGTCGAGGGCGGGGCCCAGCAGGAAGGAGATCGGGCTGCCGCCCGCCTTGGCGGCCTGGGTCTGCGAGACGAAGGAGGCCGGGTCGCCCGCCCCGGCCAGGTAGTGCGCGTCGGAGAGCTTGTCCAGGGCGGCGTAGACGAAGGTGACGCCGAGGAAGAGCCGCAGGGGCAGCAGCGCGTACTTCGACGCGAACGCCCGCCGCTGCGCCGCCCGCTCGGCCCGTCCGGCCGCTCCCCCGCCGGCCGGCACCGGGTTGCTGGCCTCCGACATCCCTCACACCTTCCCTCGCCGCCTGCCAGTCCCTGACAGGTCCGGTCCGCATTCTGCCCGCTCCCACCCGCATTCGGTGGGAGGTCCACCGGGCGGGCGCCGCCCGCACGGCAAAACGGCCGCGCCGTCGCTCCCTCCAGTACGGGAACGACGGCGCGACCGTTCAGGCTTCGGTCTCAGGGCGCATTGGTGCCCTGGCGACCGACGGGAGTGCTTACTCCCACTCGATGGTGCCCGGCGGCTTGCTGGTGACGTCGACGACGACACGGTTGACGTCGCGGACCTCGTTGGTGATCCGGGTGGAGATCTTCGCCAGCACGTCGTACGGCAGGCGCGACCAGTCGGCGGTCATGGCGTCCTCGGACGAGACCGGGCGCAGCACGATCGGGTGGCCGTAGGTGCGACCGTCGCCCTGCACGCCCACGCTGCGGACGTCGGCGAGCAGCACGACCGGGCACTGCCAGATCTCGCGGTCCAGACCGGCCGCGGTCAGCTCCTCGCGGGCGATCGCGTCGGCGTCGCGGAGCAGGTCCAGCCGCTCCTTGGTGACCTCGCCGACGATCCGGATGCCCAGGCCGGGGCCGGGGAACGGCTGGCGCTGGACGATCTCCTCCGGCAGGCCGAGCTCCTGGCCGACCATCCGGACCTCGTCCTTGAACAGCTTGCGCAGCGGCTCGACCAGCTGGAACTGGAGGTCCTCCGGCAGGCCGCCGACGTTGTGGTGGGACTTGATGTTGGCGGTGCCCTCGCCGCCGCCGGACTCCACCACGTCCGGGTACAGGGTGCCCTGGACCAGGAAGTCGACCGACTCGCCCTGCTCGCCGGCCTCGGCGATGATCTCGGCCTGGGCCTGCTCGAAGACCCGGATGAACTCGCGGCCGATGATCTTGCGCTTCTGCTCGGGGTCGGAGACGCCCTTCAGCGCGTTCAGGAAGCGCTCGGAGGCGTCGACGACCTTCAGCTGGACGCCGGTGGCGGCCACGAAGTCCTTCTCGACCTGCTCGGTCTCGCCCTTGCGCATCAGGCCGTGGTCGACGTAGACGCAGGTCAGCTGGTCGCCGATGGCCTTGTTGACCAGGGCGGCGGCGACCGCGGAGTCCACACCGCCGGACAGGCCGCAGATCGCGCGCTTGTTGCCGACCTGGGCGCGGATCAGGGCGACCTGCTCGTCGACGACGCTGCCGGTGGTCCAGGTCGGCGCGATGCCGGCGCCGCGGTAGAGGAAGTGCTCCAGGACCTGCTGGCCGTGGTCGGAGTGCAGCACCTCGGGGTGGTACTGGACGCCGTACAGCCGGGCCTCGTCGTTCTCGAAGGCCGCGACCGGCACCAGGTCGGTGGAGGCGGTGACGGTGAAGCCCTCCGGGGCGGCGGAGCAGGCGTCGCCGTGCGACATCCACACCGAGTGCTGCGCCGGGACGCCCTCGAACAGGGTGGAGCCGGTGCGGGAGACGGTCAGCGGGGTGCGGCCGTACTCGCGGGCGCCGTTGTTGTCGACGGTGCCGCCGAGGCTGGTCGCCATCAGCTGGAAGCCGTAGCACATGCCGAAGACCGGGACGCCGGCCTCGAAGATCGCGCGGTCGATCTGCGGCGCGCCCTCTTCGTAGACCGACGACGGGCCGCCGGAGAGGATGATCGCCTTCGGGTTCTTGGCGAGCATCTCGGCGACCGGCATGCTGCTCGGCACGATCTCGCTGTAGACCCGCGCCTCACGCACCCGACGGGCGATGAGCTGGGCGTACTGGGCGCCGAAGTCGACCACCAGGACGGGGTCGTTGTCCGGCGCGGACTGGACGGGAATTGCAGAGGACACAGACGGCCTTCCGGCAGCGGTAACGAGGTGTCCCGCACGACCGCCTCCCCGGCTGCGGCGGCGGACGGTGTGGGGTGTCTGGACACCGATTCTACCGGGCTGTCCGGTTTCACTCGTCTGCCCGTCCGGTGGACCGTGACCGGGCGGGGCGGCGGTTCGTTGCTCCTCACGACCGTACGGCCGCGCCGCGTCCGCCAGACGCGCCGCCCGTCCCCGCGGGGGCACCGCCGTACGGCAGCAGGACCACGCGTGGAGTTCCACCCCAGTCCACCGGCGCACGTGGTGCCGCCGCCCGGCCCGCCGGGCGCCCGGCTCCGTGGGACCGTGCGCGGGTGCCGCGGCCGGACAGCAGGGGACAGCGACCCGGCCGCGACTGGGCCGAGAGGTGGGACGGCCGGGGCCCGGGGACGCCCGGGGCCGGCCGTCGCACCCCCGGTCCGATCCGGTGCGCGCCCCGGCGCACTCCCTCGTCCCGTGAGTGCCGCTACGCGTGTCCCCGTGCGCCGCAACCATTCAGACCGCTACACACCGTGATCATCGGTGGCGGTCCCGACGACACATGCTCTGGGCCCAACTGCGCCGAACCGGTTGCAGAGCGAGCCCTTCGTCCAGCACGATGCTCGTTGTACGCGGTTCTCCCGGCGCCTCGCGGCCCACCGAGGAGTCCCGCGGCGTTGTCTCCGCAACCGTGCCGCAGGGAGACGGCAGCGGTTTCAGTTAACGCTCCGTGAGCGCAGGACCGGCGCAGACCCACGTGCCGACCCCGTCGCACGCGGGCGTGAGCGCCCGCTCGGGGCGCACCCCGAAAGCCAACCGACACGACGGCGCTCCTCCCCCGGCGCCGTCACCCCAGCACTGGCGCGGCCCTGACGCCGGTGCTGGCCGACAAAGGGCCCCGTTCCCCCGCGGGGCCCTTTGCCCTTTCCCGGGCACCCCCGCCCGGAGCGCTCAAGGGTGCCGGCGCCAGACGCTCGGGTCGACCGAGTCCTGGCCCGGAGGCGGCGGCACCGCGCCGGGCGGCTGCGCCTGGTGCGAGTCGAGCACCTCGCTCGGGCCCGCGGCCTGCGGCGGGACGCCGTGCCCCTGGGTCGGGTACGGCACCTGCGGCGGCACCGCGGGATCTTGAGCCCCGGCGCCCTGGGCCCCGGCGCCCTGGGCCGCGGCGCCCTGGGCCGCGGCGAACGGCGACTCGGCGTACGGCACGGCGGTGTGCGGCGCGCCCACGCCCCGGCCGCGGAAGGCCGTCAGCAGCGGCGGCACCAGCACCGCGCCGACCACCGCCCAGAGCAGGTTGGCCAGCAGCACGCTGAGGAACCCCAGGCCGACCGAGGTCTCCTGGGACATGTCCACCCGGCCCGAGGAGATCCAGCCCGGCATCGACATCGTCCTGACCATCTGCCCGCCGGCCACCACCGTCAGCACGGTGATCAGCACCGCGTACACGGTCGCCAGCCGGATCCGGTCGGCCGCGTCCAGCCGCCGCCGGTACGCCGACCAGCCGAGCAGGCCCGCCGCGGCGAGCGCCAGCAGGCCGCTCCAGCGCCAGTCGCCGGTCGCGCCGTGCAGGTCGAAGAAGGAGAACTCCACGGTGCTGCTGCGATCGCCCCAGCCGGTGTCCTCGCCGGACAGCCCGGCGTGCACCCGCCAGGTCTCCCCCGAGCCGAAGCCGAGCAGCAGCAGGCCCAGGTTGGGCAGGAAGGCGAGCGAGACCGCCGTCTCCACGCCGCTCTTGCCGTTCGCCGCGATCAGCACGAAGGCCACCAGCGCGGCCAGGCCGACCGACAGCGCCAGCGCCCGGCCCGCCGTCAGCGCGGCCACCGCCCAGCCGCGCACCGACGCGCTGCGCCAGGCCGCCCAGCGCAGGGCGTCGGTGCCGTAGACGGTGAAGGCCAGCGCGGCGGCCAGCAGGGCGGTCCAGCCGACCGCCTCCGGCCAGCCCGAGTCCGCGCCGAAGCTCATCCCGAGGATCCGAATCGAGGAGAGGGCCTCGTCGGGGTCCAACTCCGTCGGCTGCCAGGTCGTCCCGCAGACCAGCCCGAGCAGCAGTGTCACCCCGGCCAGCACCACGGCGGTGCGCAGCGCCTCGCCCCCGGCCTGGCTCCTGGTCAGCTGGGCGCCGCCCGCCCTGCGGCGACGGGCCCCGGCCCGCAGGCCGAGCCAGAGCGCCAGCGCCCAGAGCACGGAGACGGTCATCGGCAGCACCCGGAGCGCCAGCTCCAGGTCGTTCATGGACTCGCCGCCGGACATCTGGTGCCCGGTCAGCTTGAACGGCGCGCCGAGCGCGTTCAGCGCCATCGCCAGCGCCGTGCCGTAGCGGTCGCCGAAGCCGGGTGAGGCGGCGAACGAGTCGTAGTCGTAGCCGCTCGGGACGGCCGCGATCAGCGCGGCCAGGAGCAGCACGCCGGTCGGGGCGATCGCGGCCGCCAGCGCCGGACGCCAGTCCGCCCCGATCAGCCGGCGCAGCACCGGCGAGGGCCCGCGCCGCGGCTCGTACGGCTTCCCGCCGCCCCAGCTGCCCACCGCGGGCGGCGGGTACCCGGGCGCGCCGGGCGGCGGGGCGTACGAGGGGGCGGGCGGCGGGACGACGGGCCGCGCGGCCGTCGGCGGGGCCGACGGGGGCGGCGGGGGCGGCGACGGAGGCGGCGGCGTCGACGGCCGTCCGCACGCACCGCAGACGGTCGCTCCCCCCTCCGAAGTCGCGCCGCACGATGTGCAGTTGGCCATGGCCCGCGTTCCCCCCGCTCGACGAGTCCCTGGCGGCCCCAGGGAGGAGCCCGTTTATCCCATCGGATCCGAACGGATGTCAACCGGGCACCGGCGCACGCGGATTGGCCGGTAGCGCTGGTTCAGCCGCGCTTCTTCGGCACCTCCGGGACGGGCAGCAGCGGCAGCCGGAGCGCCCCGAACGCGCCCTCCGGCACCGCCGGGCGCACCGGCGCCACCGCCGCGACCCGCCGGTACCCCTCGTGCTGCGCCGGGCGCCCGTCCGCCTCGCCCTTGTTGGGCCACATCGACATGGCGCGCTCGGCCTGGGCGGTGATGGTGAGCGAGGGGTTGACGCCCAGGTTGGCGGAGACGGCCGAGCCGTCCACCACGCTGATCCCCGGGTAGCCGTAGAGCCGGTGGTACGGGTCCACCACGCCGGTCTCGGGGGCGTCGCCGATCGGGCAGCCGCCGAGGAAGTGCGCCGTCATCGGGATGTCGAAGATCTCGCCGACGGTGCTGCCGGCGAAGCCGTTGATCTCGTCGGCCAGTGCCTGGGCGCCCTGCTCGGCGGCCGGGATCCAGGTCGGGTTGGGGGCGCCGTGGCCCTGGGTGGAGGTGAGCCGCGCCTTGCCCAGCGGGCCCTTCTTCAGCGAGACGGTGATCGAGTTGTCCAGCGACTGCATCACCAGCCCGATGATCGTCTTCTCGGACCAGCGGTGCTGGTTCATCGAGCGGACGAAGTTCAGCGGGTGGAGCGCCGAGTTGCCCAGGTAGCGCAGCCAGCGCGGGCCCTTCCCGCCGCCCTTGACCTGGGCGATGGACAGCGCGCCCATCGCGTTGGAGCCCTTGCCGTAGCGGACCGGCTCGATGTGGGTGTTGGCGTCCGGGTGGATCGAGGAGGTGATCGCCACGCCCTTGGTGAAGTCCGCCCGGGTGCCGTAGCGCCGGTCGGTGGTCTGCGCGCCCACCAGGGCCTCGGAGTTGGTGCGGGTCAGCTCGCCCAGCCGCTCCGAGATCCGGGGCAGGTGGCCGGACTCCCGCATCCGGTGCAGCAGCGACTGGGTGCCGTAGGTGCCGGCCGCGACCACCACCCGGGCGGCCGTGATGGTCCGCGCGCCCGCCTTCACCCGGTCGGTCTTCGACCGCGAGTCCGTGCGGCGCACGTCCACCGCGAAGCCACGGCTCCCGTCGGCCCCGCCGCACTCCCGGATCCGGGCCACCGTGGTGAGCGGGTGGATCTCCGCACCGCCCCGCTCCGCCAGGTACAGGTAGTTCTCGGTGAGCATGTTCTTGGCGCCGTGCCGGCAGCCGGTCATGCACTCGCCGCACTCCACGCAGGCCTTGCGGGCCGGGCCGGCACCGCCGAAGTACGGGTCGGCGACCTCGCGGCCGGGCGCGGTCTTGGCCGAACCTCCCCCGGACTCCGTCCGGGAGGTGCCCCCGGCGTCCTCGCCGTCGCCGAAGAAGACCCCGACCGGCGCCATGTGGAAGGTGTCGCCGACGCCCATCTGCTCGGCGGCCGCCTTGAGGTGGACGTCGGAGGGGGTGAGGGTCGGGTTGAGCCGGACCCCGAGCATCCGCTGCGCCTGGTCGTAGAACGGCGCCAACTCCTGCTGCCAGTCGGTGATGTGGCGCCACTGGCGGTCATCAAAGAAGGCCTTCGGCGGCACGTACAGGGTGTTGGCGTAGTTCAGCGAGCCGCCGCCGACCCCGGCGCCGGCCAGGATCAGCACGTTGGCCAGCAGGTGGATGCGCTGGATGCCGTACAGCCCGAGCTGCGGCGCCCACAGGTAGTTCGCCACGTCCCAGGAGTTCCTGGGCAGTTCGTCCCGGTCGAAGCGCCGTCCCGCCTCCAGGACGGCGACCCGGTAGCCCTTCTCGGTCAGCCGCAGGGCCGCGACCGAACCGCCGAAGCCGGACCCGACCACCACCACGTCGTAGTCGAACTCCGCCGCACCGCCGGACTCCACCATCTGCCACCGCTCCTTCACCGGGTGAACCTGTCTGCGGGTACCGCGAGTTCGGCCCCGCCGGTCCGGCGGGGCCCTAGGCGCGTCTTGCCGAAGGCCTACTTGAAGCGCAGCGCCTTGAGCGCCCGCAGCCCGCCGGTCATCATGGCGGCGAACTGCTTGTCGTCCAGGCCGAACGAGGGCGCGAGCGGCATCAGCCGCTGGGTGGCGATGGTCTGCGCCTCGGTGAAGCGCAGGATGCCCTCGGCGCCGTGCCGGCGGCCCAGCCCGGAGTCCCCCATGCCGCCCATCGGCGCGGCGACCGAGCCGTAGGTGGCGGCGTACGCCTCGTTGACGTTGACCGTGCCGGTGCGCAGCCGGGCCGCGACCGTCCGGCCGCGCCGCAGGTCCCTGGTCCAGACGCTGGAGTTCAGGCCGTACGGCGTGGAGTTGGCGGCGGCCACCGCCTCCTCCTCGGTGTCGAAGCGGTAGACGGAGACGACCGGGCCGAAGGTCTCCTCGGCGCAGACCGCCATCTCCGGGGTGACGCCGTCGAGGATGGTCGGCTCGAAAAAGAACGGGCCGAGGTCCGGCCGGGCGCGCCCGCCGGCCACCACAGTGGCACCCGCCTTGACCGCCTCCTCCACGTGCCGGGTGGTGGTCTCCAGCTGGCGGACGGAGACCAGCGAGCCCATGTCGGCGCCGTACGCGAGGCCGCCGCCCAGGCGCAGGGCCCGGGTGCGGGCGGCGAAGCGCTCCAGGAACTCGTCGGCCACCGAGCGGTGCACCAGCAGCCGCTCGATCGAGATGCACAGCTGCCCGGCGGAGGAGAAGCAGGCCCGGACGGCGCCCGCGGCGGCCGCGTCGAGGTCGGCGTCGGCGAGGACCAGCATGGCGTTCTTGCCGCCGAGTTCGAGCGAGGCGCCGACCAGCCGGGCGGCGGCCCGCTGGGCGACGTCGCGGCCGGTGCGGGTGGAGCCGGTGAACGAGACGTAGTCGGCGTGCTCCACCACGGCGGGGCCGATCACCGGGCCGTCGCCGATCACGACCTGCCACAGGTCGGCCGGCAGCCCGGCCTCGACCAGCAGCTCGCGGGCCCACAGGGCGGTCAGCGCGGTCTGGGTGTCGGGCTTGTTGACCACCGCGTTGCCGGCCGCGAAGGCGGGCAGGGCGTCGCCGACGGACAGCTCCAGCGGGTAGTTCCACGGCGAGATGTGGCCGATCACGCCCTTGGGGCGGCGGCCCTCGACGGTGTGGGTGAGCACCGGCAGCGCTCCGCCGCGCCGCTTGTCCTTGAGGTACCCGTGCGCGGCCCGCCCGTAGTGCCGGGCGGCCATGGCGACGGCCAGCACCTCCTCGAAGGCGTGCAGCCGGGCCTTGCCGGTCTCCGCCTGGATGATGTCCAGCACCTCGTCCTGCCGCTTGAGCAGTAGGTCGTGGAAGCGCAGCAGGACGGCGGCCCGGCGGCGCACCGGCAGCGCGGCCCAGGCCGTCTGGGCGCGGCGGGCCAGCTGGAAGGCGACCTCGACGTCGGCCGGGGTGGACTGCGGCAGGCTGGCCAGCGGCTCACCGGTCAGCGGGGCGAGGGTCTCCACCAGGTCGGGCTCACCGGTGGCGGTGACGCCGGCGGCAAGCCTCGCGACCAGGGACGGCGGGACGGCCGTCGCGACGGTCCGCCCGCCGCCGGGGGCGGCCGGGTTGCCGGCGCCGGGGTGTTCGGTGGCCACTGCGTCTGCTGTGAGGTCCGACATACGGCGCAGCCTAGGCGCTCGGCGGCCGGTCCGGTACCCGTCGGTAACAAGAATCTGCCCCAGTCGGGTGAAAGCGGGCGCCGGTCAGCGGATCGGGGTGAAGCTGTTGAGCACCGCGTTGAAGCGCTGCTCGGCCTCGTTCCACTCGCTGCCCTTCTCCGGGCTGGACGAGTAGATCGCGTAGCTGGTGCCGTCCTGGCTGATGAACTCGGTCTCGATCGCCCGCCGGCGGCCGCCCTCCTTGGCCGCGTAGCTGAACTCCCAGACCGCCGCCTCCTGGCCCTTCACCGCGCTGCCGGCCATCCGGTGCTGCTTGTAGTCCTTGAGCGACTTGGTGAGGCTGATTTCCATCTGCCGCAGGTGCTCCAGCGGCTTGACCGACTGGCCGACGGTGACGGCGAACTGGAGGTAGTGCACCTTGTTGTCGGGGGTGTAGTAGATCTGGTTGTCCCCGGAGCTGATCCGCTGCCAGGACGGCGTCCCGTTCGGCAGCGGGAAGCGGAAGCCGGCCGGGTCGTCGACCCAGTGGTAGCCGTTGGGCGGTGCTATCGCGGGGCTGGCGTCGCTGGTGGGCTCCGGCCCGGTGGACTCGACGGCGGTCGGCGTCGGGTCGTCGAGGGTGCTGCCGGCGCCGCCACCGCCCACCACCGTCCGGGTGGCGAGGAAGGTGCCGGCGGCGGCCAGCAGGCCGACGGCCACCGCGATGCCCACGATCTTCAGCAGGCTGCGGCGCTTGGCCGGTCCGCGCACGGGCGCATCGGAGTGCGGCACCGGCGTGACGGGCCCGGTGGGCGCCTGGGCGGCGGTCTGCGCGCCCCCGGCGGTGTCTTCCGTGGGAACGGGTGCGGCCGCCTGCGGCTCGGTCGGCTCCTCCGACCCCTCGGCCGGCTCCGCCGCGGACTCCTCGGGAGCCTCGCTGCGGTCCACCACCGGCACCGACTGGGTGGGCATGCGCATCGGGGCGACCGACTTGAGTCCCATCGTGTGCCCGGCCCGCACCTCGGCCAGCATCCGGGCCGCCTCGTCCGCGGTGGGCCGCTCGGCCGGGTCCTTGGCCATCAGCGCGGCCAGCACCGGCCCCAGCGGGCCGGCCCGCCGCGGCTCCGGCAGCGGCTCGTCGACCACCGCGGCGAGGGTGGTGATCGGCGAGTCCCGGCGGAACGGCGACTGGCCCTCGACCGCCGCGTACAGCGTCGCCCCGAGGCCCCACAGGTCGGAGGCCGGCCCGGGCCGCTCGCCCTGGGCGCGCTCCGGCGCCAGGTAGTCCGGCGAGCCGACCAGGTCGCCCGGCCGGGTCAGCTCGGTCGAGCCCTCGTACTTCGCGATGCCGAAGTCCAGCAGCACCACCCGCCCGGTGCCGCGCTCCAGCAGCACGTTGGCCGGCTTCACGTCCCGGTGCAGCACGCCCAGCTGGTGGCCGCGGTGCAGCGCGGCCAGCACCTGGCTGCCGACCTCGGCGGCGGCACGCGGCTGGAGGGTGCCGTCCTGGCTGATCACGTCGGCCAGCGAGCGGCCGTCGACCAGCTCCATCACGATCCACGGCCGGCCGTCCTGCTCCAGCACGTCGTGCACGGTGATCACGCCGGGGTGCTTGATCCGGGCGGCGGCGCTGGCCTCGCGCTTCATCCGGGTGTGCAGGATCTGGAGGTCTTCCTCGGGCAGGTGGTTGACGGTCAGCTCCTTGACCGCGACCTCACGGTCGAGCATCCGGTCCCAGGCCCGCCAGACGGTGCCCATGCCGCCCCGGCCGAGCCGCTCGCCGAGCTCGTACCGCCCGGCCAGCAACCGCTCCGCCTCGGCCGCCTCCGGCCGGTCCTGCACGCCCATCTGCGCCCGCTCCCCCACACATTCCGCCTGCCGTCACCGCGACGGAGGGCCTGGTGCAGACCACTGTTCGAACAAATCCCACGCACACATTAGGCGCACCTTGCCTCCCCCGGTAATCACACCCACCCGCTGGACCGGACGACCGGAATCCGGAAGGACCGTCAGCCTGCGAACAGCACCACCGCGACAATTCCCGACACGAGCAGCACAAACACTCCCGCGACCAACAGCGGACCCAAGAGGGCCGGGGGTATCCGAGACGGTTTCGCCCCGTTTCCCGCCCCGAAGTCCCGGCCGTTCCCGCCCTTGCGGGGCACCGCCTTCCCGGCGCGCCCGCCCGGCCGCCGAACCGCCGCCGGCACCTCCACCCGCGGCGCCGGCACCCTGCCGATCAGGCTGCCTTCCACCCGCTCCTCGTCGACCGGCTCCGGCGCCCCCGCCAACAGCACGGCCAGCTCCCCGCGCACCGCCTCCGCCGTCGGCCGCCGCACCGGATCGGGCTGAAGCAGCCGCTCCGCCAGCGGCGCCAGCGGCCCGCACACCGCCGCGGGCTCGCGCCGCCCGTCCCGTACGGCCGTCACCAGCTCCGGCACGTCCCGCTCCGGGTACGGCGAACGGCCGGTCACCAGCCGCTGCACCAGCGCCCCGAGAGCCCAGCAGTCGCCCGCCGGGCCGCCGTCCAGCGGCCAGCGCTCCGCCACCGGACCGACCAGGGTGGCCCGCACCTCGTACCGGCGCCGCCCGGCCGGCCCGCCGAGCTCCTCGGCCAGCGCCTCCTGCGCCACCCCGGCGAGCAGCCCGCCGAGCATCGCCGCGCCGTCCTCGCAGACCAGCACCGACTCCGCGGTCAGATTGCCGTGGGTGAGCCCGGCCGCGTGCAGCGCCCGCAGCGCGCCGGCCAGGTCCGCCGCCAACTCGGCCGCCCGGTACGGCGACAGCGGCCCGTCGGCGAGCAGCTCGGCCACCGTCCGCCCGGCCGGCCGCTCCTCCACCGTCCACAGCAGCTCGCCGTCGACGAACGCCCCGACCCCGCGCAGCAGCCGCGGGTGGGCGACCGGCGCGGCCGAGCCGACCGCCGCGACCCGCCGCACCAGCCGGTCCGCCTGCGCCGTGGCCGCCTCCTCCGGGTCCTGTCCCACCGTCAGCAGCCCCGGCAACTCCAGGGCGCTGAGCAGCACCGACTCCCCGGTCCGCTCGTCCACCGCGTGGGCACGCAGCGGTTCGGGACGGTCCGTCAGCCGGTACCGCCCCGCCAGCAACTGCCCGGCGCCGCCTCGCATGCCAGTTCCTCTCGCTCACCGAGCAGCCTACTGAGCGGCTCCCGTAGGCTCGATCCCATGGACTGGACCGATCTGATCGACGCCGCCTTCGAGGCATCCGGGAACCGCGGCAAAACCAACCGGGCCGAGACGATCCGCACCGTCGAGGCGAACGTGCTCGACGACGAGAAGCCGGTCGCCTCCACCGCGGGCCGCCACCCCGACCACTTCCGCAAGGGAGTGCTCGTGCTGACCACCCACCGGCTGCTCTTCCTGAAGGACGGAAAGCCTCCGGTACCGGTTCCGCTCGCCGCCGTCACCGACGCCACCGTGACCCGCACCAAGCTCAACGGTGAAGTGCTCCTGGTGGTGGCGCTGACCGGCTCGCACCGCTTCGAGGAGGTGGTCAAGGCCGAGTTCTTCGCCGAGCAGCTCCGGGCCGCCGCACGGGCCGCCCGCACCACCCGCAAGCCCGAACTCGCCGCCGCCGCCCCGGCCGCGGCCGCCGGGCCCGCTGCCGGGTCCGGCAGCGGGCTCGACGCCGGCGAGCAGCTGATCGGCCAGCTGGAGCGGTTGGCCGCCCTGCGCACCGCGGGCGCGCTCACCGAGGACGAGTTCACCCGCGCCAAGCAGCGCCTGATCGGCTGAACCCGCCGCCCGCATCACACGCCCTACGGCGCGGGCTGGAAGCTGTTGAAGACGACGTCCCGGACCGGGGCCTGCGCGGCCCACTCGGCGTCCGGGACGATCCAGTAGATCGAGTACCCGTACTTGGCCGGGCTCCCGGTCACGAAGCCGCGGTTGAGCGAGTGCGTCTTGGGCGTGCCGCTGGTCCACTCCCAGTCCGCCGCGTTGCTCCACTGCCGGTAGCCGATCGCCGCCAGGTTGACCCGCTGGTAGTTGGAGACCTGGGCGCGCAGGCCGGGCTCGGACTCCTGCCAGTCCGCGACCGCGCTCGGCCCCGGCGAGGTGGTCCACTCGATCCGCAGCTGGCTGCCGTCGGCCGCGTTCTTGAAGATCCGCTTGGTGGCCTCCGAGCCGGTCTGCTGGAGGCCGTCCGGCAGCACCACCGAGAACCCGCTCGGGTCCTTGTACTCGTGGTACCCGGCCGGCACCGCCCCGCCCGGCTCGGGCTGCGACGCGGCCGGCGGCTGCGCCGGAGCGGCGGGCGCGGGGGCGGACTGCGCGGGGGGCTCCGGTACGGCGGCCGGGTCTCCGGCCGCCGGTGTCGTCCCGGCCGGCGTCGGCTCGGGCGCGGGAGCGGGGGCGCTCTCCGGGGCCGCCGCGCTCTGGCCCGGCACCGGGTCCGTGGCGGTCGCCACCGGCGAGGTGGCGCCCGCGCTCCGGGAGGCCCCGCCGCTCGTACCGCCGCCCCCGTTGCCGACCGCCTGGATCACCGCGACGACGCCCGCGATCACCAGCAGCACCACGATCACGGTGGCGATGGCCAGCCGCCGCCGGCCGGTGCGCGGGTCGGCCCCGGCCGCCTGGGTCGCGCCCATGTTCCACTCGCTGGTCACCGGCCGGATCGGCTCCGCGGCCGGATCGGCCGGGGGCCGCTCGGCGGGCTCCCCGTCCTGGGCCCGGCTGCCCACCCGGACCGTCCCCAGCAGCCCGCCCACGGGCCGCTTGCGGCCGTCCTCGGACGGCTTCGACGGCGTCGGCCGCTCGGCCTCCGCCTTCTCCGCCTTCTCCGGCTCCTCGTCCTTCGACGGCTCCGGCTTCGCGGCCTCGGCCGCCTTCTTCACCGGCACCGCGTGCTCGGTGGTCGACTCGGCCCGCGCGGTCGCCTCGGCCACCACCCGCTTGAGCATCGACCGGGTCTGCGAGGCGTCGAGCCGTTCGGCCGGGTCCTTCGCCAGCAGCCCCTCGATCACCGGCCGCAGCGGCCCGGCGTTGGCCGGGGTCGCCAGGTCCTCGGTCATCACCGCGGTGAGCGTGGCCAGGGCCGAGCCCTTGTCGTACGGCGGCCGCCCCTCGACCATCGCGTACAGCGTGCCGCCCAGCGACCACAGATCGGCTGGCGGACCGGGCTTCTGCCCGCGGGCTCGCTCCGGCGAGATGTACGAGGGCGCGCCGACCAGCATCCCGGTGGAGGTGACCGAGGCGTCGCCCTCCACGCTGGCGATGCCGAAGTCGGTGAGCACCACCCGGCCGTCCTCGCCGATCAGCACGTTGGACGGCTTGACGTCCCGGTGCAGGATGCCGAGCGCGTGCGCCGCGCTGAGCACGCCCAGCACGTCCAGCGCGATCTCCGCCGCCCGGGCGGGCGCCAGCGGCCCGTCCTCCCGCACCACGTCGGCCAGCGAGCGGGACTCGACCAGCTCCATGACGATCCACGGCCGGTCGTCCTCGTCGACCACGTCGAAGACCGTCACCGCCGAGCTGTGCCGGATCCGCGCGGTCGCCTTGGCCTCGCGCAGCGTCCGGGTGATCAGCCGGTGCTTCTCCTCCTCGTCGACGCTGGCGTTCATCCGCAGTTCCTTGACCGCGACGGTCCGGCCCAGCATCTCGTCCTCGGCGCGCCATACCGTGCCCATGCCGCCGCGCCCGAGCACGCCGTTCAGGCGGTAGCGGCCGGCCAGGAGGCGGCCGGTGGAACCCTGCGCCTGGGTCATTCGGAACGTTCCCCCATGTGCTGCCGGCGGTCGTGGTGACGGCGCGTCGGCCCGACCTGGGTCCGATCGCCCAAGCCTCCATCATCTCCTGTCCGGAGGGCCCTCGACCACCCGCCCCCCGCCACAAGCCGGGACGAACCGGAACGGTTGCGGCGCTCCGTGCCCGATCTGTGATCGAAAACTCGCCAAGATCTGTCCCGGGCACTGCTACCGTTCGGCAGCTCATCGTCTTTCCGGGGGGATTCGACGTCCATGACCGCACCCGCACCGGGCGCTGACGGCCCATCGGCCAGACCGCGCACCGCCCAGCACTACTCGGTCGCGCCGCTCCCGCCCTCCCCCGAGGGCTACGTCGCCCCCGGCATGCCCGGCGCCCCGATGGCCGGATACGAACCCGCCGAACCCGCCGAGCCCGCCCCCGGGACCACCCCCCGCCGCCGTACCGCCCTGGCCGTGGCGCTGGCCCTGCTCGCCATGCTGCTCGGCGGCCTGGCGTACGGCAGCGCCCCGCTGCGGGCCGCCGACAGCCTCGGCTGGCTGGCCATCGCCCCGGCCGGCCTGGTCGCCCTCCCGCTCGGCCGGCTCGGCGGCCAGGGCCGCTTATTGCCGCCGCTCGGAGCCCTGCTCGCGGTCGGCGCCCTGTTCCTCGGCCAGCTGCTCGAACACCTCCGCCGGGTCCACACCGACGGCCCGGGTCCCGACGGCCTCCTGCACGACGCCGCCACCGCCTGGCGCGCCGACCTGCGCCCTCTCGACGCCGCCTTCTACGCCATCGCCCTGATCGGCGGCTTCCTGCTCACCCGCCGCGCCGCCAACCGGAGTTGAGCCCAAGCCCCCCGGCACAGCCCCTTTCCCGAAATGGCCGAAGGCCCCCACCGGCTCGCGGCAGGGGCCTTCGTCGTCACGACTCAGCGGTGGTCGAGCGCCGGGTTGACGGTCACCTCGACCCGCTGGAACTCCTTGAGCTCCGTGTAGCCGGTGGTGGCCATCGCCCGCCGCAGCGCGCCGAAGAGGTTCATCGTCCCGTCCGGGGTGTGCGACGGACCGGTCAGGATCTCCTCGGTGGTGCCGACCGTGCCGAGGTCCACCCGCTTGCCGCGCGGCAGCTCCTCGTGGACGGCCTCCATGCCCCAGTGGAAGCCCTTGCCCGGGGCGTCCGTCGCCCGGGCCAGCGCGGCACCGATCATCACCGCGTCGGCACCGCAGGCGACCGCCTTCGGGATGTCGCCGCTGTAACCGACGCCGCCGTCCGCGATCACGTGCACGTAGCGGCCGCCGGACTCGTCCATGTAGTCACGACGGGCCGCCGCCACGTCCGCCACGGCCGTCGCCATCGGCACCTGGATGCCCAGGACGTTGCGGGTGGTGTGGGCCGCGCCGCCGCCGAAGCCGACCAGCACGCCGGCCGCGCCGGTCCGCATCAGGTGCAGGGCCGCGGTGTACGTGGCGCAGCCGCCGACGATCACCGGGACGTCCAGCTCGTAGATGAACTGCTTCAGGTTGAGCGGCTCGGCGGCGCTGGAGACGTGCTCGGCCGAGACGGTGGTGCCGCGGATGACGAAGACGTCGACGCCGGCGTCCACCACGGCCTTGGAGAACTCGGCGGTGCGCTGCGGCGAGAGCGCCGCGGCGGTGACCACACCCGAGTCACGGACCTCCTGGATCCGCTGCTTGATCAGCTCGGCGCGGATCGGGGCCTCGTAGATCTCCTGGAGCCGACGGGTCGCGGTGGACTCGTCGGTGATCGCGGCGATCTCGTCCAGCAGCGGCTGCGGGTCCTCGTAGCGGGTCCACAGGCCTTCGAGGTTCAGCACGCCCAGACCGCCCAGGCGGCCGATCGCGATGGCCTGCTGCGGGGAGACCACGCTGTCCATCGGGGCGGCCAGGAACGGGAGCTCGAAGCGGTAGGCGTCGATCTGCCAGGCGATCGAGACCTCCTTCGGGTCACGCGTACGCCGGCTGGGGACGACGGCGATGTCGTCGAAGGCGTACGCCCGGCGGCCGCGCTTGCCTCGCCCGATCTCGATCTCAGTCACTTCGAGCCCTTCTGCTTTGTTGCTCATGCCGGCCGGGTCACCCCGGCCGCACCCCAGTATCCCGTACCCGTGCGGGTCCCGCCCCGACGGGCCACGGCCCGGACACGCGCGAAGGGCCCGCGGCAGCGGGCCCTTCGGCGTTCAGCGGGTCATCGGGACGAGTAGTTCGGCGCCTCGACGGTCATCTGGATGTCGTGCGGGTGGCTCTCCTTGAGGCCCGCCGAGGTGATCCGGACGAAGCGGCCCTTGCTCTCCATCTCGGCCACGGTGGCGGCACCGACGTAGCCCATGGTCTGGCGCAGGCCGCCGACCAGCTGGTGCAGCACGGCCGACAGCGGGCCGCGGTACGGCACCTGGCCCTCGATGCCCTCGGGGACGAGCTTGTCGTCCGAGGCGACCTCGGCCTGGAAGTAGCGGTCCTTGGAGTACGAGCGGCCCTGGCCGCGGGACTGCATGGCGCCCAGCGAGCCCATGCCGCGGTAGGACTTGAACTGCTTGCCGTTGATGAACATCAGCTCGCCCGGGGACTCCTCGCAGCCGGCCAGCAGCGAGCCCAGCATCACGGTGTCGGCACCGGCGGCCAGCGCCTTGCCGATGTCGCCCGAGTACTGGAGGCCACCGTCGCCGATGACCGGCACGCCGGCCGCCTGGCAGGCCAGGGCGGCCTCGTAGATGGCGGTGATCTGCGGGACGCCGATACCGGCGACCACGCGGGTGGTGCAGATGGAGCCGGGGCCGACGCCGACCTTGACGCCGTCCACGCCGGCGTCGATCAGCGCCTGGGCTCCGTCCCGGGTGGCCACGTTGCCGCCGACCACGTCGATCTTGACGGCCGACTTGATCTTCGCGATCCAGGCCAGCGCGTTGTGGCTGTGGCCGTGCGAGGTGTCCACCACCAGGAAGTCCGCACCGGCCTCGACCAGGGCCTGGGCCCGGTCGAACGCCTCGGCGCTGGCGCCGACGGCGGCGCCGACCAGCAGCCGGCCCTCGGAGTCCTTGGCGGCGTTCGGGTACTGCTCGGCCTTGACGAAGTCCTTGACCGTGATCAGGCCCTTGATCCGGCCCTCGTCGTCGACCAGCGGCAGCTTCTCGATCTTGTGGCGGCGCAGCAGGGCCATCGCGTCCACGCCGGAGATGCCGACCTTGCCGGTGATCAGCGGCATCGGGGTCATGATCTCGCGGACCTGGCGGCTGCGGTCCGACTCGAAGGCCATGTCACGGTTGGTGACGATGCCGAGAAGCTTGCCCGCCGCGTCGGCGATCGGCACGCCGGAGATGCGGAACTTGGCGCACAGCGCGTCGGCCTCGGCCAGCGTGGTCTCCGGGCCGACCGTGATCGGGTCGGTGACCATGCCGGACTCGGAGCGCTTCACCAGGTCGACCTGGTTGGCCTGGTCCTCGACCGACAGGTTGCGGTGCAGCACGCCGACGCCGCCCTGGCGGGCCATCGCGATGGCCATCCGCGACTCGGTGACCTTGTCCATCGCCGCGGAGAGCAGCGGGATATTGACGCGCACGTTCCGGGAGACCCGCGAGGAGGTGTCCACCTGGTTCGGCAGCACCTCGGAGGCCCCGGGGAGCAGCAGGACGTCGTCGTACGTGAGCCCGAGCATGGCGAACTTCTCGGGTACGCCTGCGGCGTTGTAAGACATTTGGGGGGTACCTTCCGTGGCCGGCCTAATCCGCTCACGCCCTGAGGGTGGGGGCGCATTCATCGCTCACTCGCGCAGACCGCCGAAGCCGGGAGCATTGGGAGGATCCTCCAAGGGGACCCCGCGCGCACCCGTCAAACTTTGGCAACCCGCCCAGGCGCCGATACCCCATGGTACTGGCACCGCGAATGTGTCCTCGTGTGCCCTTGACAACAACCCCGCCCCATGGGCCATTCCCCGCGACCGGGCGAAGGGGGGCGAATCAGGAGGACTCCTCCGCGAGCGCCCGCAGCCGACTGAGCGCCCGGTGCTGGGCGACCCGGACGGCACCCGGTGACATCCCGAGCACCTCGCCGGTCTCCTCCGCCGACAGCCCGGCGGCCACCCGCAGCAGCACCAGCTCGCGCTGACGGGCCGGCAGGTTGGAGAGCAGCTCCTTCGCCCAGGCGGCGTCGCTGCTCAGCAGCGCCCGCTCCTCCGGGCCGAGCGCGTCGTCCGGGACCTCCGGCAGGTCGTCCTGCGGCACCACGGTCGAGCCGGGCCCGCGCATCGCGGCCCGCTGGAGATCGGCGATCTTGTGCGCCGCGATCCCGTACACGAAGGCCTCGAACGGGCGCCCCTGGTCCTTGTACCGGGGCAGCGCACAGAGCACCGCGACGCAGACCTCCTGGGCGACGTCGTCCACGTGGTGCCGGGCCCCGCCGGGCAGCCGGGCCAGCTTGGCGCGGCAGTACCGCTGCGCCAGCGGGTGGACGTAGGCGAGCAGCGCGTCGATCGCCGGGCCCTCGCCACGCACCGCGGCCGCGACCAGTTCGCCCACCAGCGGCGAGCCGCCCGTGCCGAGCACCGGCGGTCGGCCCGGACCGACCGGGTCGGCGGGGCCGCCGGGATCGGCGTACGACGGATCGTGACCCGGACCGGAGGGCTCGGCCTCCCCCGGGTCCGCCTGGCCGGCCGCACCGGCGACGTCGTCGCGCATCGGTCCATGGTGCCTGGTCGCGCGGGAAAACGCGGCACCGCGTCCGGAGTTGTGCACCGGAACGTTATGCGCTGCGGCACCGTACGGCGTACCGCGCACCACCGGCCCCTCCTGCACCGTGCCGCCTCCCGCCCCGCCGCCGTCGGTGGTGGTTCCGTCCGTCGCGCCGTCCGCCGAGTGTCCTGCGGCTGCGTGGTTCGCCGCAGTGCCTGTCCGCTGGTCCCCGAGGTGCTCCACTCCTCCATGGTGCAACCTCGGGACCGTAACGTCACACGCCCGTGCGGCGCCCGCTCCGGGAACCCCCGGCGGCACACCGCAGCCGGCGGCGCCGGCGGTGGTCAGCGGACCAGGCCCCAGCGGAAGCCCAGCGCCACCGCGTGCGCCCGGTCGGAGGCCCCGAGCTTCTTGAACAGCCGTCGGGCGTGGGTCTTGACCGTGTCCTCGGACAGAAACAGCTCGCGCCCGATCTCGGCGTTGCTGCGGCCGTGGCTCATGCCCTCCAGCACCTGGATCTCACGCGCCGTCAACGTCGGCGCCGCGCCCATGTCGGGGCTGCGCAGCCGGCGTGGGGCGAGCCGCCAGGTCGGGTCGGCGAGGGCCTGGGTGACGGTGGCCCGCAGCTCGGCGCGCGAGGCGTCCTTGTGCAGGTACCCGCGGGCGCCCGCGGCCACCGCGAGCGCGACACCGTCGAGGTCCTCGGCGACGGTGAGCATGATGATCCGCGCGCCCGGGTCGGCGGACAGCAGCCGCCGGACCGTCTCGACCCCGCCGAGGCCGGGCATCCGGACGTCCATCAGAACGAGATCGGAGCGGTCGGCCACCCAGCGGCGGAGGACCTCCTCCCCGTTCGTCGCGGTGGTGACCCGGTCCACACCGGGTACGGTCGCGACCGCGCGGCGAAGCGCCTCGCGGGCGAGCGGGGAATCGTCGCAAACGAGAACGGAAGTCATGACCGTCGTCCTCCGCAGCTGATCCGCGTCACGTTGAGCCTCCTGGCTGGTACGAACCTCTCCGACACGGCCGATCGGCGACAGACTCCGTCCTGATCGCCCCAACTTGCCCGCGATCGTTCCCGACGTCCGGCGCCCGCTAACCGCCTCCGCACTTCCAACGACCGTCACTCGAATGAGTTACGGCCTTCGGGGCCATCTCCACCACTGTACGTGGCCAACCCATTACCGATCAGCCGCATCGCGGTGCACACGCCGCACTTTTGCGCAGCTCGCGCGCGGTCGGCGTACGACCCGCACACCGATCCGGCGCGTCGCGCGCCCGTCGGCCACCCGATTGCCACACCCGCGCCCGCCGGAGCCCGCGCCCCACTATGCCCTTATTTATCGCTTTCGTATGGTCATTGACTGTTGTGCCAGTGTGTGGGTGACTTGTCCATGGAGTTGCCTTAAGTCATATTTCCAGGTGTCCACACCAGTGCAGGAAGCCCCGCCGCAGCGCTCGGCAGCAGTCCCGGCCGAACCGCCCGGCCGACGGCCGACAGCCTCTGAAGGGAATGAGCCATGGCAGATTTCTCCCGCCTCCCCGGTCCCAACGCGGACCTCTGGGACTGGCAGCTCTCCGCAGCCTGCCGTGGCGTGGACAGCTCGCTCTTCTTCCACCCCGAGGGCGAGCGCGGGGCCGCGCGCAGTTCGCGCGAGGCCAGCGCCAAGGAGGTCTGCATGCGCTGCCCGGTGATCGCCGAGTGCGCGGCGCACGCGCTGGCGGTCCGGGAGCCGTACGGCGTCTGGGGCGGGATGACCGAGGACGAGCGCGAGGAGATGCTGGGGCGCTCGCGGCACCGGCTGGTCGAGGTCCCGCTGGCCCCGCCGGCGATCGCCCGGCGCTAGACCCGTCTCTTCGAGCGCCGTGAAGAAACGTTCCTTCTCCGCGCTTCAGCCTGATCGCAGTCCGTTCACTTCGGTTCGCTCACCCCGAGTACCGCGCCACCGCGGCCTCGTCACCCACCGTCAGCGGCCCCCGGCCGATCCGGCCAGCCGCTCCAGCATCAGCGCGACGGCCGGCACCTCCGCCAGGTCCGGCAGGGTCAGCGCGACCACCTGGCGCACCGCCGGCGCCCCGGAGGCCGTCCGCACCGAGACCGTCGACACGCCGTCAGGGCGCACCGACTGCAGCGCCAGCCGGGGCAGCACCGCCACCCCCAGCCCGGCCGCCACCAGGCCGACCACCGCCGGGTAGTCGTCCGTCGCGAAGTCGATCCGCGGCTCGAAGCCCGCCGCGGCGCACAGCTCCACCAGGTGCCCCCGGCACTGCGGGCAGCCGGCGATCCACTGCTCCCCCGCCAGCTCGGCCAGCTCGACCGCCCCACCGCTCCCGGCCAGCGGGTGGCCGGCGGGCAGCAGGCCCACCATCGGGTCGTCCAGCAGCGGGGTGACCACCAGATCGGACCAGTCCGTCCCGGCCGTCAGCTGCTGGGCCTCCAGATTGGCCTCGGCCCGCGCCTCGCGCGGCGTGCCGTGGCCGGGCGCCGGGAGCGCGACCGCGCCGTCGCACTGCGGGTAGCGGAAGGCCAGCGCGATCTCGCACTCGCCGCCGCGCAGCATCGCCAGCGCCTCCGGCGGCTCCGCCTCGACCAGCGACACGCGCACCCCCGGATGGCTGTCCCGCAGGCGGGCGACCGCGGGCGGCACCAGGGTGGAACTCGCGGTCGGGAAGGACACCAGCCGCACCCGCCCGGCCCGCAGCCCGGCGATCGCCGCCACCTCCTCCTCGGCGGCGGAAAGCCCGGCCAGGATTCCGGTGGCATGCTTGAGCAGGACCCGCCCGGCCTCGCTGAGCTGCATCCCGCGGCCCGAGCGGACCACCAGCGGGGTGTCCACGGACTTCTCCAGCGCCTTCATCTGCTGGCTGATGGCGGGCTGCGTACACCCCAGCTCGCGGGCGGCGGCGGAGAAGGAGCCGGTGCGGGCGACGGCACGCAGGACGCGCAGATGGCGGGCCTCGATCATGCCTCAGTTATAAGGCAATCTTTGGATTCTGCAAAATTCTACTGATAGTTGAAGCCTCAAGGGCAGCACACGCCGGAGGCCCGGCCCGCCTCCCCGAGGGGGCGGACCGGGCCTCCGGTCAGGCGTCGGAGCCTCAGTGCGAGTGGCCGTGGCCGCCGTGCGAGTGGCCGGCCTCGGCCTCCTCCTCCTTCTTCTCCACCACGAGGGTCTCGGTGGTGAGGAGCAGGGAGGCGATCGAGGCGGCGTTCTCCAGAGCGGAGCGGGTGACCTTGACCGGGTCGATGACGCCGGCCTTGACCAGGTCGCCGTACTCGCCGGTGGCCGCGTTGTAGCCCTGGCCGATCTCCAGCTCGGAGACCTTGGAGGTGATGACGTAGCCCTCCAGGCCGGCGTTCTGGGCGATCCAGCGCAGCGGCTCGTGCAGCGCCTTGCGGACCACGGCGACACCGGTGGCCTCGTCGCCCGACAGGCCCAGGCCCTCGTCCAGCACCTTGGCGGCGTGGACCAGGGAGGCGCCACCGCCGGCGACGATGCCCTCCTCGACCGCGGCGCGGGTCGCCGAGATGGCGTCCTCCAGGCGGTGCTTGCGCTCCTTCAGCTCCACCTCGGTGGCGGCGCCGACCTTGATGACGCAGACGCCGCCGGCCAGCTTGGCCAGGCGCTCCTGCAGCTTCTCGCGGTCCCAGTCGGAGTCGGTCGCGGCGATCTCACCCTTGATCTGGGCGACGCGGCCGGCCACGGCCTCGGCGTCACCGGCACCGTCGACGACGGTGGTCTCGTCCTTGGTGATGGTCACGCGGCGGGCGGTGCCCAGCACGTCCAGGCCGACCTGGTCGAGCTTGAGGCCGACCTCCTCGGAGATGACCTGGCCACCGGTCAGGACGGCCAGGTCGCCGAGGATCGCCTTGCGGCGGTCGCCGAAGCCCGGGGCCTTGACGGCGACGGCGTTGAAGGTGCCACGGATCTTGTTCACGACCAGGGTCGACAGCGCCTCGCCGTCGACGTCCTCGGCGATGATCAGCAGCGGCTTCGAGGCACCGCCCTGGAGGATCTTCTCCAGCAGCGGCAGCAGCTCCTGGATGGAGGAGATCTTGCCCTGGTTGATCAGGATGTACGGGTCCTCCAGGACCGCCTCCTGACGCTCCGCGTCGGTGACGAAGTACGGCGACAGGTAGCCCTTGTCGAACTGCATGCCCTCGGTGAAGTCCAGCTCCACGCCGAAGGTGTTCGACTCCTCGACGGTGATGACACCGTCCTTGCCGACCTTGTCGATCGCCTCGGCGATCAGCTCGCCGACCTGGGTGTCCTGCGCGGAGAGGGACGCGACGGCGGCGACGTCGTCCTTGCCCTCGATCTCGCGGGCGACGGACAGCAGGTGCTCGGAGACGGCGGCGACGGCCTTGTCGATGCCCTTCTTCAGGGCGGCCGGGCCGGCGCCGGCGGCGACGTTGCGCAGACCCTCGTTGACCAGGGCCTGGGCCAGCACGGTGGCGGTGGTGGTGCCGTCGCCCGCGACGTCGTTGGTCTTGGTGGCGACCTCCTTGACGAGCTGCGCGCCAAGGTTCTCGTACGGGTCGTCCAGCTCGACCTCACGGGCGATGGTGACACCGTCGTTGGTGATGGTCGGGGCGCCGAACTTCTTGTCGATGACGACGTTGCGACCCTTGGGGCCGATGGTCACCTTGACGGTGTCGGCCAGCTTGTTGACACCGCGCTCCAGCGAGCGGCGGGCGTCCTCGTCGAACTGAAGAATCTTCGCCATGTTCCCTATTCCCTCGGGGCTACGACCGGCCCACCGGCCGCCGAACTACGTGAACCAACAACCACGCCCCGGGCCCCTGTCACTGGGACACGGATCCGGGGCGGGTCGGAACGTCTTACTTCTCGATGATCGCGAGGACGTCGCGGGCCGAGAGCACCAGGTACTCCTCGCCCTGGTACTTGACCTCGGTGCCGCCGTACTTCGAGTACAGGACGATGTCACCGACGGCGACGTCGAGCGGCAGACGCTGGCCGTCCTCGAAGCGGCCCGGGCCGACGGCCAGGACGACGCCCTCCTGGGGCTTCTCCTTGGCGGTGTCCGGGATAACCAGGCCGGAGGCCGTGGTGGTCTCGGCGTCGAGCGGCTGGACCACGATGCGGTCCTCGAGCGGCTTGATGGCAACCTTGCTGCTGGTGGTCACGTCCGAGCTCCCCTTCGGAGATTACGGGGTTTTCTAACGGGTAGGGGCGATCCTGCGGGCCTGCCGTCGCGGGGGTCAGACACGCGTCGTCGCGTTAGCACTCTCCAGGTGGTGAGTGCCAAGGACGACCATAGGGCCGTGTTAGCACTCAGTCAACCAGAGTGCCAACGGCGCGCCCTGAGATCTCCGGTTCGAGGCCGAGTAGCCGTACTCATGTGCGGTCCACGCCCCGGCGGGCAGACTCGCCGCATGACCGACACTCCGGTGCGCGTCGGCCCGTCCGACACGAAGGACGCGACGCTCGCGCTGCTGCTGTTCCCGCTGCTGGCCGCCCTGCCGGCCATCGTGTTCCGGCTCGGCTCGGCCACGGCCGAGGCCGCCGGCTACGACACGGGCGGCACGCTGATGACCGCCGTGCTCTGCGCCGCCGTGATCGGCTGGTGCATCCCGTTCACCGTCTTCTCGCGCGCTCTGCGGGCGGACTACCGGGCCCTGCCGATCGCCGCCGCAGTCGCGCCCTTCGTGGTGCCTCTGCTGCTCGCCCTGGGGGCGTTCCGGTGACGACGCCCGAGCCGCCGAAGCCCTCGGGATGCCCCTGTCCATCGCCTTCCGCACCCGGCGCACCGGCTACCGGGGTCCTGTCGGTCGCCGCCGCGGCGGCCCCCTTCCTGGCGCCGGGCTGGGCCATGGCGGGCTTCCCCGGTCCCTGACCCGCGAGAATGGGCCCGTGGACACCGAGAACCTGCAGCCGCTGTTGACGCCCGAGGGCCAGGCCCTGCTCGCCGAGCTGCGCGAGTTCGCGCCCGAGGAGGAGCTGGCGCTGGCGACCAGGCTGCGGCGGGAGCATCCGGCGGAGCTGGTGTCGGCGGCGTTCGGGCAGGCGCGGCTGCGGCAGCGGGCGCGGGCGAAGTTCGGGGCGGACGCCGACCTGATGTACTTCACGCCCAACGGGGTCGAGCAGTCCACCCGGCGCAGCGTGGCCGAGTGGCGGGCGCGGCGCTTCGCCGACCTGGGCGTGCGGCGGCTGGCGGACCTGTGCTGCGGCATCGGCGGGGACGTGCTGGCGCTGGCCCGGGCGGGCATCGAGGTGCTGGCCGTGGACAAGGACCCGGCGGCCTGCGCGGCCACCGCCGCGAACGCCGCCGCGCTGGGCCTGGCCGAGCTGGTCGAGGTGCGCTGCGCGGACGTCGCCGAGGTGGACGTCACCGGCTACGACGCGGTGTTCACCGACCCGGCCCGGCGTACCTCGCGCGGCCGGGTGTTCGACCCGGAGGCGTACGCCCCGCCGCTCTCCTGGGCGATCGAGGCCGGCCGGCGGACCCCGATCGGCGCGCTGAAGGTCGCCCCGGGCATCCCGCACGAGGCGGTGCCCGAGGACGCCGAGGCCGAGTGGGTCTCCGACCACGGCGACGTCAAGGAGGCGGTGCTCTGGTTCGGCACCAGGGCCGAGCGCCCGCACCGCGCCACGCTGCTGCCGCAGGGCGCCAGCCTGGCCGGCGGCGACCTGCCCGACCCGCCGGCCGGCCCGGTCGGGCGCTACCTGTACGAGCCGGACGGCGCGGTGATCCGGGCCCACCTGGTGGCCGAGGTGGCCGAGCAGGTGGGCGGGCGGCTGATCGACCCGAAGATCGCCTACCTGACCTCGGACGAGCTGGTCGCCACCCCGTACGCGCACGCCTTCGAGCTCACCGACGTGCTGCCGTTCAACATCAAGAAGCTGAAGGCGCTGCTGCGCGAGCGGGCGGTCGGCACCGTGGTGATCAAGAAGCGCGGGATGGCGATCACCCCGGAGGAGCTGCGCCGCCAGCTCAAGCCCTCCGGGCCGAACACCGTCACGGTGATCCTCAGCCGCACCGACCACGGCCCGCTGATGATGCTGGGGCAGCCGGTGCGGGCCTGAGGCCTTACGAGGCCGGGGCCTGGATGTAGTCCTCCAGCCGGGCCACCGAGAAGCCCTGCTCCTGGATCCGGGCCAGCAGGTCGCCGAACATCTGGGTCATCGTGGCGCCCTTGAGCTCCGAGGGGCCGCGGAAGTGCGCCAGGATGATGTCGCCGGGCTTCAGCTTCTTGTCCCCCGCCTGGTACTGCATGTCGTGGATCTGCATGGACTCGCGCCACAGCACCATCGCGCGCGGGCCGCACTGCTGCACCGAGGTGTTGAGCGTCGAGGTGCTGGCGCCGTCACCGAACGGCGGGCGGAACAGCAGCGGGGCGGTGCCGTACTGCTGGGTGAGCGCGGACTGGGCGTCGCAGATCTCGGACTTCTGCTTCTCGGCCGGGATCTTGCTCATCACCGGATGGTCCACGGTGTGGTTCTGGATGTGGTTGCCCAGCGCCTGGAGCGGCTTGAAGTAGGCGTAGTCGTTCCTGACGATGTCCCGGGTCAGGAACATCGAGATCGGCACCTTGAGGTCGGTCAGCATCTCGACGAACTTCGGGTCCTTCTCGGCGCCGTCGTCGATGGTGATGAAGACGACCTTGTCGTTCGTCTTCACCTCGCTGAACACCGGTACCGGGCCGGTCCGTTCGAGCTTGATGGGCTTGTCGGCGGGCGGCGCCGGGGCGGGGGCCAGCGGGGTGAGGTTCCACTTGGCCCAGGCCGCCGGGTCCGCGCCGCCCGCCGGGGCGGCGGTGGTCGGGGCGGCGCTGGTGGGCGCCGCCTCGGTGGGCTTGGGCGCGGCCGCGCCGGTGCTCCGGGTGGCCGGGGCGGCGCTGCCGCCGCCTCCGCTCTCGCCGCACGCGGTGGCGAAGGCCAGCAGGGCCAGCGCCCCCGCCGCGTACGTCCTGGTCCTGCCACGCCCGTCCCTGATCACCGCAGCGCACTCCCGCTTCCCGTCCGGCCTTCTCTCAGCTAGCACGGTAACGAACGCGAGATCGGTTCCCGATCGACTACTCGACGTGCTCGCTGGTGAAGGACCAGCGGTGCACCGGGCGGCCGAGCAGCTCGGCCGGCGGGTCGGCGACGGGCACCGGCTCGCCGCTCCACCAGGCGATCAGCAGCACCCGCTCGCCGGGGGCGGAGAGCAGTTCGAGGCGCTCCAGCCCGGCCGAGCCGCGCAGCGCGGGCAGTGCCGACTCCCGTGCCCAGGCGGCGAGTTCGGCTCCTCGGCCGGCCGCCGCCCGGGCTTCCCACATCGCCGCGACGGTCATGCCGCGCCGCCGCCGAGGGCGTGGTAGGCCTGGCCGTGGACGTCCGTGTGGGGGACGTGGACCTCGGTGACCGGCAGCGAGGAGTCCGCCGACAGGTCGAAGGCGGACGGCGCGCGGTCGCGCCACACCATCTCGGCGCCCAGCGCCGCGACCATCGCGCCGTTGTCGGTGCACAGGCCCGGCCGGGGCACCCGCAGCCGGATGCCGGCCCGGTCGCAGCGCTGCTGGGCCATCTCGCGCAGCCGCGAGTTGGCCGCCACGCCGCCGCCGATCATCAGGTGGTCGACGCCGCTGTCCTTGCACGCCTTGACGGCCTTGCGGGTGAGCACGTCGGTGACCGCCTCCTGGAAGGACGCCGCCACGTCGGCGATCGGCACCTCCTCGCCGGCCCGGCGCTTGGCCTCCACCCAGCGGGCGACGGCGGTCTTCAGGCCGGAGAAGGAGAAGTCGTACTCGGGGTCGTTCTTGCCGGTGAGGCCGCGCGGGAAGGCGATCGCCTTCGGGTCGCCCTCGCGGGCCGTCCGGTCGACGATCGGGCCGCCGGGGAAGCCCAGGCCGAGCACCCGGGCGACCTTGTCGAAGGCCTCGCCGGCCGCGTCGTCGATGGTCGCGCCGAGCGGGCGGACGTCGCTGGTGATGTCCTCGCTGAGCAGCAGCGAGGAGTGCCCGCCGGAGACCAGCAGGGCCATCGTCGGCGAGGGCAGCCGGCCGTGCTCCAGCTGGTCGACGCAGATGTGCGAGGCGAGGTGGTTGACCCCGTACAGCGGCTTGTCCAGCGCCCAGGCGTACGCCTTCGCGGCGCTGACGCCGACCAGCAGCGCGCCGGCCAGGCCGGGGCCGGCGGTGACGGCGATGCCGTCCAGGTCACCGGCCTTGATCCCGGCGGTGTCCAGGGCGCGCTGGATGGTCGGGACCATCGCCTCCAGGTGCGCGCGGCTGGCGATCTCCGGGACGACGCCGCCGAAGCGGGCGTGGTCGTTGACGCTGGAGGCGACCGCGTCGGCCAGCAGCGTGGTGCCGCGCACGATGCCGACGCCGGTCTCGTCGCAGGAGGTCTCGATGCCGAGGACGAGCGGTTCGTCAGCCATGGCGGGTGTCCTCAATGTCCTTCGGGTCAGTGCTGTCAGTACTCGGGACGTCGAGGCGCATCACGAGCGCGTCGACGTTGGCGGGCTGGTAGTAGCCGCGCCGGATGCCCACCGGTTCGAAGCCGTGGCGCTCGTAGAGCCGCTGGGCGCGCGGGTTGTCCACCCGCACCTCCAGCAGCAGCTCGGCGCACTCGCGCCGGGCGGCCTCCCGGATCAGGTCGGTGAGCAGCGCCGTGCCAAGGCCGGCGCCCTGGTGGCGCTCGTCGACGGCGATGGTCTGGACGTCGCCCTCGCCGGCGACCGCCATCAGCCCGGCGTAGCCGACGATCGAGCCGTCCGCGGCGGTGGCGACGGTGTAGTGGCGGGTGCCGCCGGAGTGGGCCTCGGCCAGCTCGGACCAGAACATCCCGGCGGACCAGGCGTCCTCGGGGAAGAGCCGCAGCTCCAGCTCCAGCACCGGCGCGATGTCCCACCAGCGCATCGGACGCAGGGTGGTGCCGTGGTTCACGCCGGGAGCACCGCCTTGTAGCCGGCCGGGACCTGGGCGTCCGGGCGGCGCAGGTACAGCGGGTGGTTCGGCAGCAGCTCGCGCCCGGCGGCCAGCTCGGCGGCGGCGAAGCCGGCCAGTGCGCCGGCCGAGACGTGCTCGGGGCCGTGCGCGCCCGGGAAGGCGTCGGGGTAGAGCAGCGCGCCGGCGCCGACCGAGCGCGCCGGCGAGGTCAGCTCAGCCGGGCGGTCCACAGCCGGGCCCTCGGTGCGCAGGCCCTCGGCGTCGTACGAGGCCCAGTAGACCTCCTTGCGGCGCGCGTCGGTGGCGACCGTGAACGGCTGCCCGGCCAGGCCCTCGGCGCGGGCCTGGAAGGCGATCGCGTCCAGGGTGCAGACGCCGTGCACCGGCAGCCCGAGGGCGTGGCCGAGCGCGGCGGCGGTCACCAGGCCGACCCGCAGGCCGGTGTACGGGCCGGGGCCGACGCCGACCGCGATGCCGGTGAGCCGGCGCTTGTCCACCCCCGCGGCCCGCAGGACCTGGTCGATCGTGGGCAGCAGCAGTTCGCCGTGGCGCCTGGCGTCGACCTGGTGGGTCTCGGCGAGGACGGCCGTGCCGTCGTGGACGGCGGCGGTGACGGCGGGGGTAGCGGTGTCGAACGCGAGCAGCAGCACGGGTCAAGGTTAGACCGACGTTGGGCCGACCGGCCGATCGGCAAGGCGTACCCCCCGGGAACACACATCCGAGGCGTGCGACCCGCACGGATGAACCTGGCACGATGGGGCCGTACGCAAAGGGACGGCAAACGGGAGCGGCGACGTGGCGAAGATGGGTCCTGGAGTAGTGGTCACGGGGCTGACCCTGGGGGCCCTGGCGATGGTCGGCCTGCTGGCCTTCCAGGCCAACGGCGCCCAGGACCGGGCGGGCGGCATCAAGCCCACCGTCACCACGACGGCGACCGGCACGGCGACCTCGGCGGCGCCGAGCGCCGCGCCCACCCCGACCGTCCCGCCGCTGCCGACCACCTCCGGCTCCGGCACCCGGGTCGTCTACTCGGTCGGCAGTCACTACGTCTGGCTGGTCGACCCGAAGAAGACCCCGCAGGTCGCGGCCGCCTTCGCGGTCACGCCGGGCACGGTCGAGCCGGCCCCGGGCAGCTACGCGGTGTACAGCCGCACCCAGACCACCACCGGCACGGACGGCAAGCAGATCGAGCACGTGGTGCGCTTCGCCCAGCAGAACGGCGTGGTGTTCGGCTTCAGCGCGGCGGTGGACGGCGCGACGCCGACCACCGACCCGAGCGCCAAGACCGGCGGCATCCGCAGCGGCCGCGCCGAGGGGCAGCTGCTCTGGGACTTCGCCCCGAAGGACACCAAGGTGATCGTGGTCGCCTGACCCCGTACGGGGCTGGAAGACCGGCGCTCACGCGGCCCGGGGCGTCCGCGCCTCGGGCCGTTCGTCGTCCTGCTTGGGCCCCGGTTCGGGCGGGGTGGAGACCGCCTCGGCGGCCGCGCAGGCGGCCAGCAGCGCCCGCATCGGCTCTCCCGGAGCGCGGCGGGCGGACTCTCCGGCCCCGGCGACGCGGACCGCGCGCTGCGGGGCGGGGGTGGGGCTCGACATGGCGCCTCCCTAGTTAGGCAGACCTAACCGCAACACCCATCCCACCATGTCCGGCACCCCGGCCGCAACATCTTGCCGACGGCTTGTCGGCAAGATGTCGCAACCGTGTCGGCGGCTCGACTAGCCGAGGTCCGCCAGCGCCACGTCGGCCCAGCGCGGGCCGATGCCGGTCAGCACCACCCGGCGCGGGTCCTGGTCGTCGCCGTCCGCGGTGTCGCCGATGGCGCGCTCGATCCGGACTTCCAGCCGGTCCTCGGACAGCCGCTCGACCTTGCCCTCACCCCACTCGACCACGACCACCGACTCGGGCAGCGAGACGTCCAGGTCGAGGTCCTCCATCTCGTCCAGGTCCCCGCCCAGCCGGTACGCGTCCACGTGCACCAGGGCCGGGCCGCCGACCAGGGACGGGTGCACCCGGGCGATCACGAAGGTCGGCGAGGTCACCGCCCCGCGGACCTGCAGGCCCGCCCCCAGGCCCCGGGTCAGCGTGGTCTTCCCCGCTCCCAGTTCGCCGGAGAGCAGCACCAGGTCACCCGGCCGCAGCAACGCGGCCAGCTCCCGGCCGAGCCGGCCCATCCGCTCCGGGGTGGGGACGGTGAGAGTGGCGTGCGAGCCCATGCGCGTGTCTTGCCCTTCGGTCCGTACCGGCGCACCGACCACCGGCCGCCACCGCTTACCGTGCCACATCGACGGCCCGCCGGGCGCCCGGCGAGGTTGCGTCGGCCACCGGCGGGGCCTCAGACGGGATCGGCCTCCGGCTCCTGGGCCAGGTCGAGGACGGTCTCGGGCAGCGCCGCCGCCCGGGCGAAGGCCGCGGCCCGGCGCAGCAGCCGGGCCAGCTCGTGGTCGACCAGCTCCGGGCACTCCAGCATCACCAGGTGCCCGGCGCCCTCGGCCAGCACCAGCTCGGCGCCCGGCAGCCGCTCGGCCATCGCCTCGCTGTGCGCCGCGGGCGTCAGCAGGTCCTTCGTCCCGGCCATCACCAGGGCCGGCAGGCCGCGCAGGGCGGCCAGCGCCTCGTACTTCTCGTGCACGCCGAACACCGGGTAGAACTCGGCGACCACGTCGATCGGGGTGGCGTCCAGCAGCTGCTCGGCGAAGCGCACCACGCCGGGGTCGACGTCCCGGCCGCCGAAGGAGAACCGCCGGTAGAAGACGGAGGTCACGTCCGAGCCCAGCCGCCTGGTCGCCTCCACCAGGTCGACCTGGCGGCCCAGCAGCTTCACCATCCCGGGCGCGACCTTCTTGAACAGCTTCGCGCCGGCCTTCGGCAGGCCGAGGCTGACCTCGTTCCAGTCCCCGGCGAGGGTGCCGATCAGCGCCACTCCGGCGACCCGCTCGCGGAACAGCTCCGGGTGCTGGTCGGCCAGCGCCATCACCGTCATGCCGCCCATGGAGTGCCCCACCAGCACCAGTGGCCCGGTCGGGGCGACGGCGTCGATCACCGCCTTGAGGTCGCCGCCCAGCTGGTCGATGCCGGCCGGCTCACCCGCCAGGTACGAGCGGGAGCGCTCGGAGCGGCCGTGGCTGCGCTGGTCCCAGAAGACCAGCCGCAGGCCCTCGCGCAGCGCGGCCCGCTGGAAGTGCCAGCTGTCCTGGTTGAGGCAGTAGCCGTGGCAGAACACCACGGTCAGCGGTTCCGGATGGGTGGTGCCGCCGTCCGGCTCGGCCCAGCCCGTGCCGTCCAGCTCCACGTACAGCTCGGTGCCGTCCGGCGCCGTCACCGTCCGCGGGCGGCCGCGCAGCGAGCCGTACGGGGCCTTGGCGTCCAGCTCGACCCGGGCCCGGCGGCGCATCGCCCGGCCGACGGTCAGCCGTTCGATCGCCACGCCCGCGGCCGCCCCGGCCGCCAGTACGCCGACCGAGATCCCGATCACCCCGGCCCGGCTCACCCCGGTCGCGGCCCCGGCCGCCTTGGCGACCGCCGCGACCGGATTGCGTCCGGCCGGTGCGTCGGTCATGCCGACGCGCCCTCGGTGCGGCTGCCGCCCAGGTAGCGGCGGGGCACCCGGGCGCCGATCCGGGTGATGATCTCGTACGAGATGGTGCCGCAGGCTCGGGCCCAGTCCTCGGCGGTGGGCTCGCCGCGCTCGCCGTTGCCGAACAGCAGCACCTCGTCGCCGATCGCCGGGGTGTCGCCGCCGAGGTCCACCACGAACTGGTCCATGGCGACCCGGCCGGCCACCGTGCGCCACTTGCCGTCGATCTGCACCTGGCCGGTGCCGCTGGCGTGCCGCGGGATGCCGTCGCCGTAGCCGACCGGGACCAGGCCCAGGGTGGTCGGGCCCGGCGTCGTGTAGTGGTGGCCGTAGCTGACCCCGTGCCCGCCGGGGACGTGCTTGACCAGCGCCAGCCGCGCGGTCAGCGCCATCACCGGGCGCAGCCCGAAGTCGGCCGGCGAGCCCACCTCGGGCACCGGCGACAGCCCGTACGCGGCCAGGCCGGTGCGCACCAGGTCGAAGTGCGACTCGGGCAGCAGCAGGGCGGCCGGCGAGTTCGCCAGGTGGCGGACCACCGGGCGCAGCCCGGCCGCCTCGGCCGCGGCCAGCGCGGCGCGGTAGGAGTCCAGCTGGGCCTGGATCGACGGGTGGCCGGGCTCGTCGGCCGCGGCGAAGTGCGACCAGACGCCGACGACCGTCAGCAGCCCCTCGGCCTCGGCGCGGCGGGCGGCGGCCACCAGCTGCGGCCAGTCGTGCGGCTGGCAGCCGTTGCGGCCGAGGCCGGTGTCGGCCTTCAGGTGCACCCGGGCCGGGATGCCGGTCTCGCGGACGGCCGACAGCAGCTCGTCCAGCGCCCACTGGCCGCTGACCGAGATGTCCAGGTCCGCGCGCAGTGCCTCGCGCCAGGGCCCGCCCGGCGTCCACAGCCAGCACAGGATGCGGGCGTGCTCCGGGCGGATGCCCGCGGCGCGCAGCGCCAGCGCCTCGTCCGGGGTCGCGCAGCCGAGCCAGCCGACGCCGTTCGCGACCGCCTCCCGGGCGCACTCGACCGCGCCGTGGCCGTAGGCGTCCGCCTTGACCGCGAGCATCACCGCCGTATTGCCGATGCGCTCGCGCAGCGCGGCGAGGTTGCCGCGCAGGGCGGCGAGATCGATGGTCGCCTCGGCCCGTACGCCGTCGGTGAGGGGGGTTGTGCCGGTCGTGTTCGCAGTTGTCATCAGGGTCAGTCTCCCAGACGTCCCGGAGTCCTCGCCGAACGGCCCTGCGGCGCGGCGGCCCGGTACGACGCGTCGGCGTGCGGCGGACCGCCCTTTCACCCCGTTCAGGACGCCGCAAACGGATGTCTTGGTTCCGGCCATCGGCCCGCGGCCCGCGGCTACCCGCCCGCGCCCTACCCGGCGCGGACCGACCGCCACACCGCCGGCAGCGCTCCGGCCACCGCGAGCGCCGTCACCGGGGCGCCCGGCTCGCCCGCCGCCTCCCGGCCGGCCAGGCCGTGCAGGTAGGCGGCCGCCGAGCCGGCGTCCAGCGGCGCGAGGCCCGCCGCCAGCAGGGAGCCGGCCAGCCCGGCCAGGACGTCGCCGCTGCCGGCGGTGGCCAGCCAGGAGGTGCCGGTGGGGTTCACCCGGACGGCCCCGCCCGGGTCGGCGACCACCGTGGTGGAGCCCTTGAGCAGCACCGTCGCCCGGTAGTGGGCCGCCAGCCGGCGGGCGGTGGCCAGCCGGGCCGCGGCCAGCTCGCCGGCGGCCGGCGGCGCGCCGCCCTCGGCGCCCGCGAGCAGCCGGGCGGCCTCGCCGGTGTGCGGGGTGAGCAGGGTGGGCGCGGTGCGGCCGGCCAGCGCGTCCGGGCCCAGCCGGCCCAGCTCGGTCAGCCCGTCCGCGTCCACCAGCACCGGGACGTCGCTCGCCAGCGCCTCGGTCAGCGCCTGCCGCGCCCCCTCGCCGCCGCCCGGCCCGACCACCCAGGCCTGCACCCGTCCGGCCCCGGCCGGACCGCCCTCGGTGACCAGCGCCTCCGGGAAGCGCCGCACCACCTCCTCGGCCGCCGTGCCCACGTACCGGACGGCGCCCGCGCCGCCGTGCAGCGCCCCGGCCACCGCGAGCAGCGCCGCGCCCGGGTACGTCGCCGAGCCGGCCGCCACCCCGACCACGCCGCGCCGGTACTTGTCGCTCTCCGCGCCCGGCACCGGCAGCAGCGCCGCCACGTCCGCGTGCTGGAGCGCCGTCACCTGCGCCGCGGGCGGCTCCAGCCCGATGCCGACCAGCTGTACGGCGCCCGTGTACGAGGCCCCCGGGTCGACCAGCAGGCCGGGCTTGTACGTGCCGAAGCAGACCGTGACGTCCGCGCGCAGCGCCGCGCCCGGCACCTCGCCGGTGTCGGCGTCCACCCCGCTCGGCAGGTCCACCGCCACCACGGTCCCCGGCCGCTCGGCCCGGGTGTACGGCTCGGCCTCCGGGCGCAGCCCGCCCCGGCCGCCGATGCCGACGATGCCGTCCAGCACCAGGTCCGCGCGCGAGAAGTCGGCCAGGCCGACTTCCTGCTCCACCGTCACCCGCCCGCCGGCGGCCCGCAGCGCGGCCAGCCCGCCCGGGTGCGCCTTGTCGGGCGTCAGCAGCACCGCCGTCACCCGCGCCCCGCGCCGGGCCAGCGCGGCCCCGGCGTACAGGGCGTCACCCCCGTTGTCCCCACTGCCCGCGAGCACCACCACCCGGCTCCCGTACACCCGCCCCCGACGCCGTGTCAGCAGCCGTGCGCAGGTCGCCGCCAACCCGGCGGCCGCCCGCTGCATCAGCGTCCCCTCCGGCAGCCGCGCCATCAACGCGGCCTCCGCGGCCCGGACGGTGTCCACACGGTGTGCATGACGCATGGCGGGGCTCCTTCAGCAGTCGGCTACCGCCGACGCTAGCCGGAAGAGCGCACGACGGCGCCCCTGCGGTAGGGCACAGCCACCGCAGGGGCGCCTCGACGAGCCTTACTCGACGGTGACCGACTTCGCCAGGTTGCGCGGCTGGTCGACCTCGTGGCCCTTGGCCGTGGCCAGCTCGCAGGCGAAGACCTGGAGCGGGACGGTGGAGACCAGCGGCTGGAGCAGGACCGGGGTGGCCGGGATGCGGATCAGGTGGTCCGCGTACGGGACGACGGCCTCGTCGCCCTCCTCGGCGATCACGATCGTGCGGGCGCCACGGGCCCGGATCTCCTGGATGTTGGAGACGATCTTGTCGTGCAGGATCGACCGCCCGCGCGGCGAGGGCACGACCACCACGACCGGCAGCCCCTCCTCGATCAGCGCGATCGGACCGTGCTTGAGCTCGCCCGCCGCGAAGCCCTCGGCGTGCATGTACGCCAGCTCCTTGAGCTTGAGCGCGCCCTCCAGGGCCACCGGGAAGCCGACGTGGCGGCCGAGGAACAGCACCGAACGGGCGTCGGCCAGCGAGCGGGCCAGCTCGCGCACCGGCTCCATGGTCTCCAGGACCTGCTCGACCTGCTTCGGCGCGTCGCCGAGCTCCTTGATGACGGCGAAGATCTCGTCGCCCCACTTGGTGCCGCGCACCTGGCCCAGGTACAGGGCGACCAGGTAGCAGGCGACCAGCTGGGTCAGGAACGCCTTGGTGGAGGCGACCGCGACCTCCGGGCCGGCGTGGGTGTACAGCACCGCGTCCGACTCGCGCGGGATGGTGGAGCCGTTGGTGTTGCAGATCGCCAGCACCTTGGCACCCTGCTCGCGGGCGTGCCGCAGCGCCATCAGGGTGTCCATGGTCTCGCCGGACTGCGAGATGGCGATGACCAGCGTGCCCGGACCCATGATCGGGTCGCGGTAGCGGAACTCCGAGGCGACCTCGACCTCGCAGGGGATGCGGGTCCAGTGCTCGATCGCGTACTTGGCGATCATGCCGGCGTGGAAGGCCGTACCGCAGGCGACGATCACGACCTTGTCGACCGAGCGCAGGTCGGCGTCGGAGATCCGCAGCTCGTCCAGGGTCAGCCGGCCGTCGGTGCCGATCCGGCCGAGCAGGGTGTCGGCGACGGCCTTCGGCTGCTCGGCGATCTCCTTGAGCATGAAGTAGTCGTAGCCGCCCTTCTCGGCGGCGGAGGCGTCCCAGTCGACGTGGTACTCGCGCACGTCGGCCGGGGTGCCGTCGAAGTTGGTGACGGTCACGCCCTCGCGGCGCAGCTCGACCACCTGGTCCTGGCCCAGCTCGATCGCCTCGCGGGTGTGCGCGATGAAGGCGGCGACGTCGGAGGCGAGGAAGTTCTCGCCCTCGCCGCGGCCGACCACCAGCGGCGAGTTGCGGCGGGCGCCGACGACCACGTCGGGCGCGTCGGCGTGCACGGCCACCAGGGTGAAGGCGCCCTCCAGCTGACGGCAGACCACCCGCATCGCCTCGGCGAGGTCGCCCGCGTAGGCCTCGCCCAGCAGGTGGGCGACGACCTCGGTGTCGGTCTCGGAGCGGAGGGTGTGGCCGCGCTCGGCGATCTCGGCGCGCAGCTGCGCGAAGTTCTCGATGATGCCGTTGTGCACCACGGCGACCCGCTGGTGGTCGTCCAGGTGGGGGTGGGCGTTGGCGTCCGTCGGGCCGCCGTGGGTGGCCCAGCGGGTGTGGCCGATGCCGGTGGTGCCGCCGGGCAGAGGGGCCTCGGCGAGCGACTTCTCCAGGTTCGCGAGCTTGCCCGCCCGCTTGTCGGTGGCCAGGCTCCACTGCCCGTCGGAGCCCTGCACCTGCACCGCGACACCGGCCGAGTCGTAACCCCGGTACTCCAGCCGCTGCAAGCCTGCGATTACTACGTCGAGGGCGGACTGTGCGCCCACGTATCCAACAATTCCGCACATGCGTGCCAGCATAAGGGCGGTTCTGTGGCCGTTTTCCCGCCGCGCGGGAACGCTGCGTGACCGACACCACAACGACCGTGAACGCCGCTACGGCTCACAATGGAGCATGTGCTGACCGAACTCTGTCCGCGGGGCGCCGCCACGCCCGGCCCGTCACCGTCCCCCTACGTGGACCTCAGCAGGGCCGAGTGGAGCGCGCTGCGCGAGCGTACGCCGCTGCCGCTGACCGCCGAGGAGGTGGAGCAACTCCGCGGCCTGGGCACCGCCCTGGACCTGGACGAGGTCCGCGACGTCTACCTCCCGCTGTCACGGCTGCTGAACCTGTACATCCACGCCACGCACGAACTGCGCGGCACCCTGGGCACCTTCCTGGACACCCCGGACACCGAGCGCACCCGCACCCCCTTCATCATCGGGGTGGCCGGCTCGGTCGCGGTCGGGAAGTCCACCACCGCCCGCCTGCTCCAGGAGCTGCTCGCCCGCTGGCCCGAGCACCCCCGGGTCGAACTGGTCACCACCGACGGCTTCCTGCTCCCCAACGCCGAGCTGCGCCGCCGCGGCCTGATGGCCCGCAAGGGCTTCCCCGAGTCGTACGACCGCCGGGCGCTGACGCGCTTCGTGGCGGACGTGAAGGCCGGCAAGGACAGGGTCAGCGCGCCGGTCTACTCGCACCTGGTGTACGACATCGTCCCGGACCAGCGGCTGACCGTGGAGCGTCCGGACATCCTGATCGTCGAGGGCCTGAACGTGCTCCAGCCGGCCCTGCCCGGCACCGACGGCCGCACCCGCCTCGCGGTGGCCGACTACTTCGACTTCTCGATCTACGTCGACGCCCGCACCGACGACATCGAGCACTGGTACCTGGACCGCTTCCGCAAGCTGCGGCAGACCGCCTTCCAGGACCCGAACTCCTACTTCCGCCGCTTCACCGAGGTGCCGGAGGAGGAGGCGATGGAGTACGGCCGGCAGGTCTGGCGCACCATCAACAAGCCCAATCTGCTGGAGAACGTGCTGCCGACCCGCGGCCGGGCCACCCTGATCCTGCAGAAGGGCCCGGACCACAAGGTCCGCCGCGCCCTGCTGCGCAAGCTCTGACACCACACCGGGGAACCGCACGACGAGGAGGGCCCCCGCCGCACCGGCGGGGGCCCTCCTGTGCGTTCCGGGCTCAGCCCAGGTGGGTGCGCACCGCCTCGGCCAGCTTCTGCGCGACCGCCTCGGCCTGCGCCGGGTCGGCGGCCTCGACCATCACCCGGACCAGCGGCTCGGTGCCCGAGGGGCGCAGCAGCACCCGGCCGGTGGAGCCCAGCTCGGCCTCGGCCTCGGCGACGGCGGCGGCCAGCTCGGTGCTGGTCTTCACCCGGGACTTGTCGACGCCCTTGACGTTGACCAGCACCTGCGGCAGCCGGGTCATCACGGTGGCGAGGTCGGCCAGCGGCTGCTTGGTGGCGGCCAGTCGGGCGCCCAGCATCAGGCCGGTCAGGGTGCCGTCGCCGGTGGTGGCGTGGTCCAGCAGGATGACGTGGCCGGACTGCTCGCCGCCCAGCGCGAAGCCCTGCTCCTTCATCGCCTCCAGCACGTAGCGGTCGCCGACGGCGGTCTCCACCAGCTCGATGCCCTCGCGCTCCATCGCCAGCTTGAAGCCGAGGTTGGACATCACGGTGGCCACCGCGGTGTTGCGGCGCAGGGTGCCGGCCTCCTTCATGGCGACCGCGAGGATGGCGATGATCTGGTCGCCGTCCACCTCGTTGCCCTCGGCGTCGGCGGCCAGGCAGCGGTCGGCGTCGCCGTCCAGGGCGATGCCGAGGTCGGCGCGGTGCTCCTTCATCGCGACCCGCAGCCGGTCCAGGTGGGTGGAGCCGACGCCGTCGTTGATGTTGAGGCCGGTGGGCTCGGCCCCCAGGGTGTGGACGACCTCGGCGCCGGCCCGGGCGAAGGCCTCGGGGGCGACGTAGGCGGCCGCGCCGTGGGCGCCGTCGATGACGACCTTGATGCCGTCCAGGCGGTTGGGCAGGACGCCGATCAGGTGGGCGACGTACTTGTCGAAGCCCTCGGTGTACTCGCGCACCCGGCCGACGGCCGCGCCGGTCGGACGGTTCCAGTCCTCGTCGCCGAGGGTGTGCTTGCGGTAGTGGGTCTCGATCGCGTCCTCGATCCGGTCGTCCAGCTTGTGGCCGCCGCGGGCGAGGAACTTGATGCCGTTGTCCGGCATGGCGTTGTGACTGGCGGACAGCATCACGCCGAAGTCGGCGCCGAGCGCGCCGGTGAGGTAGGCCACGGCCGGGGTGGGCAGGACGCCGACCCGCAGGACGTCGACACCGGCACTCGCCAGACCGGCGATGACGGCGGCTTCCAGGAACTCGCCCGAGGCGCGCGGGTCCCGGCCGACCACCGCGACCGGCCGGTGGCCGTCGAAGGCGCCGGCTTCGCCGAGCACATGGGCCGCCGCGACCGACAGCCCGAGCGCCAGCTCCGCCGTCAGGCCCTCGTTGGCCACCCCGCGCACGCCGTCCGTACCGAAGAGTCGTCCCACTGTCCCGTCCTCCATCACCACTGCTCGGAACCAACCGATAGTCCCGGCCGCCGCACAGAAGCCGGGGAACACGTCGCCCCGGAGTACGCGAGGTACTCCGGGGCGACGGTTTTTCGCGCAACCAGGGGGTGCGCCGCCAGGGCGGACCGCACCCCCGGGGAGGCGATTAGCGCTTGCTGTACTGCGGCGCCTTGCGGGCCTTCTTGAGACCGGCCTTCTTGCGCTCGACGGCGCGGGCGTCACGGGTCAGGAAGCCGGCCTTCTTCAGCGCGCCGCGGTTGTTGTCCACGTCGGCCTCGTTCAGGGCACGGGCGACGCCGAGGCGCAGCGCGTAGGCCTGGCCGGAGACGCCGCCACCGCTGATGCGGGCGACGACGTCGTAACGGCCGTCCAGCTCCAGGAGCTTGAAGGGCTCGTTCACGGTCTGCTGGTGCACCTTGTTGGGGAAGTAGCCCTCAAGGGTGCGACCGTTGATCTTCCACTGGCCGGTGCCGGGGACGATGCGCACGCGGGCGATCGCCTCCTTGCGGCGGCCAAGGCCGGCGCCCGGGACGGCCTCGCCGAAGCGGCCGGCCAGGGACTCGGAGGTGTAGCTCTCCTCGGAGGTGTACTCGCCCTCGACGGTCTCGTCGAAGTCGACCTCAAGGGTTTCAGTGGTCTCGGCCACGATGTTCCTCAGCTCTTTTCAGTGTTGGGGGGCTTGGTGGCCGAATTACTGCGCGACCTGGGTGATCTCGAACGGCACCGGCTGCTGGGCAGCGTGCGGGTGCTGGTCGCCCGAGTAGACCTTCAGCTTCGAGAGCATCTGGCGGCCCAGGCTGTTCTTGGGGATCATGCCCTTGATGGCCTTCTCGACGGCCTTCTCCGGGTTCTTCTCCAGGAGGTCGTCGTAGCGGACCGAGCGGAGACCGCCCGGGAAACCGCTGTGGCGGTAGGCCAGCTTCTGGGTCTTCTTGTTACCCGACAGGTGCACCTTGTCCGCGTTGATGATGATGACGAAGTCACCAGTGTCAACGTGCGGCGCGTAGATCGCCTTGTGCTTACCCCGGAGGAGGTTGGCGGCCTGGGAAGCCAGGCGGCCGAGCACGACGTCGGTCGCGTCGATGACGTGCCACTGACGCTGGACGTCGCCGGGCTTGGGGCTGTACGTACGCACGGTCGTAGCCTTCGCTTTTCAGTGAGTGAGTCCTGACAGGAGCACCTGGACGGAAGAGCAGTCTGGCCATCCTTGGACGCAATTCAAGGGGGACCGCTGGTCGACGACCTGATGTCTCCGGCGTACCGACCTCTCACGTGAGAAAGAGCGAGCCAATACGCACATCAAGCGTCCAGGTTACCGGCACGGCCCGAAGCGGTCAAAAATCGCCGGGAACCCTCCGGGCCGTCACTCAGCGTTCGCGCTCCACCCGGGTCACGTCCCAGACCGGCTCCGGCGCCTCGAACACCTTGCCGTCCGCGCCGAACACCAGGAAGCGGTCGAAGGTCTTGGCGAACCAACGGTCGTGGGTGACGCACAGCACGGTGCCCTCGAAGGCCTCCAGCCCGGCCTGGAGCGCCTCGGCGCTCTCCAGGTCCAGGTTGTCGGTCGGCTCGTCGAGCAGCAGGGCCGTCACCCCGGAGAGTTCCAGCTTGAGGATCATCAGCCGGGCCTGCTGCCCGCCGGACAGCGACTCGAACTTCTGCTCCTCCTGGCGGTCCAGCTCGTACCGGCGCAGCGCGCCCATCGCGGCGCCGCGGCTGAGCGCGTGCTCCTCCTCCACGATCGAGCGCACGGTGCGGCCGAACAGCTCCGGGTGGGCGTGGGTCTGCCGGAAGTGGCCGGGCACGACCCGGGCGCCGAGCTTCCAGGAACCGCTGTGGGCGACCGTCTCGTCGCCGGCCAGCAGCCGCAGCAGGTGCGACTTGCCGGCGCCGTTGGCGCCCAGCACCGCGACCCGCTCGCCGTAGAAGACCTCCAGGTCGAAGGGCCGCATCAGGCCGGTGAGCTCCAGCTGCTCCAGGGTGAAGGAGCGCATCCCGGTGCGGCCGCCCTTGAGCCGCATGGTGATGCTCTGCTCGCGCGGGGGCTCCTCCGGCCGCCCGGCCTCCTCGAACTTCTTCAGCCGGGTCTGGGCGGCGGCGTAGCGGGTGGCCAGGGCGTGGCTGACGGCCGCGGCCTGGCGCAGGGTGACGACCAGCTTCTTGAGCTTGGCGTGCTCCTCGTCCCAGCGCCGGCCCAGCTCCTCGAAGCGCGCGAAGCGGTCCTTGCGGGCCTCGTGGAAGGAGTCGAAGCCGCCGCCGTGCACCCAGACGCTGCTGCCGGCCGCACCGGACTCCACCGAGATGATCTTGTCGGCGGTCTTGGAGAGCAGCTCGCGGTCGTGCGAGATGTACAGGACGGTCTTCGAGGTGGCCTTGATCGCCTCCTCCAGCCAGCGCTTGGCCGGGACGTCCAGGTAGTTGTCGGGCTCGTCGAGCAGCAGCACCTCTTCGGGGCCGCGCAGCAGCGCCTCCAGCACCAGCCGCTTCTGCTCGCCGCCGGAGAGGGTGTTCAGGCCGCGCCACTGGGCCTTGTCGAAGGGCATCCCCAGGGCCGCCATGGTGCAGACGTCCCAGTCGGTCTCGTAGTCGTAGCCGCCGACGTCGGCCCAGTCCGAGAGGGACTGGGCGTAGGCCATCTGGGTCTTCTCGTCGTCCTGGGCGATCATCGCCAGCTCGGCGGCGTCCACCGCGCGGGCCGCCTTGGCGATCCGCTCCGGGGCGACGGAGACCAGCAGGTCGCGCACCGAGGCGTCGGCCGGCAGCGCGCCGGGGGTGGACTGCTGGTCCTCGCGGCCGGTGGTGCCGACGAACTGGCGCATCACGCCGAGCCCGCCGCTGATCGTCACCGAGCCGCCGTGCGGCTGGAGGTCCCCCGCGATCATCCTCAGCAGGGTGGTCTTGCCGGCCCCGTTGGCACCGACCAGGGCGACCGCGGCACCTTCGCCGACCCGGAAGGACGCGTCGTCGAACAGCACCCGCCCGTCAGGAAGGTAGTACTCCAGGTGTGAAATTTCGACGTGTCCCATGGGAGGGATTGTCCCAAGCGGACGCGCCGGGCCAAAACGGATTACCCGTCGGCGGCCGGCTGCCCGGGCAGGGTGCGCATCCGCCGGGCCGCGCGGTTGCGTTCGGCCAGCTGGTCGTCCGGCGGGTAGCCGACCTCCTCCAGCGTGAGCCCGTACGGCCGGATCACGTTGACGGCGGAGTTGCGCACCCCGCCGGCCAGCACCTCGCCGGGGAACTCCACCGGCCGGTGCCCGTCGCCGACCAGCAGCATCGCGCCGACCAGCGCCCGGACCATGTTGTGGCAGAAGGCGTCGGCCCGGACGGTGGCGACCGCGAGCGAGCCCTCCTGGGCGGCGTAGGTGTCCACCGGGACGCGGTCCCAGTGGAGCTCCAGCAGGGTGCGGATGGTGGTGGCCCCCTCGCGCTTCTTGCAGTACGCGGCGAAGTCGTGCTCGCCGAGCAGCAGCTTCGCCGCCGCGTTCATCTTCTCCACGTCCAGCGGGCGGTCGTGCCAGAGCACGTGGCCGCGCAGCAGCGGGTCCACCCCGCCGGGGTGGTCGGCGACCCGGTACGCGTAGCGGCGCCAGATCGCCGAGAAGCGGGCGTCGAACCCGGCCGGCGCCTCGCCGACCCGGTAGATCCGGACGTCCCCGGGCAGCCGGCCGGCCAGCCGGCGCAGCAGCTTCTCCCGGTGCGCCTCCCACAGCTCGGCCGGCAGGTCGACGTGGGCGACCTGGCCGCGGGCGTGCACCCCGGCGTCGGTGCGGCCGGCCACGGTCAGCGGGAACAGCTCCGGGCTGCGGGTGACGATCTGGAGCGCGGTCTCGATCTCCTCCTGGACCGTCCGGCGGCCGCCCTTCTGGCGGGCCCAGCCGGAGAACTCGGCGCCCTGGTAGGCGAGGTCCAGCCGGACCCGGACGTACCCGTCGGCCGGGCCGTCCTTCACCGGCGGCTGCTCGGCGCAATCGTTGACCACTGCTCTTCACTCCCTGGACATGAGGAACGGGCCCGCTCCCCCACGGATGGGAGAGCGGGCCCGCAACACACCTAGCGGTGTCAGGCCTGCTCGGCGGCCTCGGCCTCGGTGGCCTCGACCTTGGCGTCGGCCTCCTTGACGGCACGCTTGGTGGCGGCCTCGGCCTCGCCGACGGCGGTCTGCGCGACGGTCAGCGCCTCGACCAGCTCGATCACGGCCATCGGGGCGTTGTCGCCACGACGGGGACCGATCTTGGTGATGCGGGTGTAGCCACCCGGGCGGTTCTCGTAGCGCGGCGCGATCTCGGTGAAGAGGGTGTGCAGCACCGAGATGTCGGTGATGGTCTTGCGCACCAGGCGACGGTTGTGGATGTCGCCCTTCTTCGCCTTGGTGATCAGCTTCTCCGCCAGCGGGCGCATCCGACGGGCCTTGGCCTCGGTCGTGGTGATGCGGCCGTACTGGAACAGCTCACGGCACAGGCCGGCGAGCAGCAGCGGCTCGTGGTGCGGGCCACCGCCCAGGCGGGCACCCTTGGTGGGACGCGGCATGGAATTACTCCTTGAATCTCCGACTGCGGCCGTACCAGGTACCGCAGCGGGCGTACGGGCACGGTGCCCGCACGACTTTCACGACGACGGGGGCGGCTCCGTGGAACCGCCCCCGCGGCCAATTCTCTTAGTACTGCTCGGTCTCGGCGAAGTGCGAGTCGTCGAGGTCGTCGGCGCCGAAGGCGTCGGCGGCAGCGGTCGGGTCGAACCCGGGCGGGCTGTCCTTGAGGGCCAGGCCCATGCCGGCCAGCTTCGCCTTGACCTCGTCGATCGACTTCGCACCGAAGTTGCGGATGTCGAGCAGGTCGGCCTCGGAGCGGGCGACGAGCTCACCCACGGTGTGGATGCCCTCGCGCTTGAGGCAGTTGTAGGAGCGGACGGTGAGTTCCAGCTCCTCGATCGGCAGCGCCAGGTCGGCGGCCAGGGCGGCGTCCGTCGGGGACGGGCCCATGTCGATGCCCTCGGCGTCGATGTTCAGCTCGCGGGCGAGACCGAACAGCTCGACCAGGGTCTTGCCGGCCGAGGCCATGGCGTCACGCGGACGCATGGCGGGCTTGGTCTCGACGTCGACGATCAGCTTGTCGAAGTCGGTCCGCTGCTCGACACGGGTGGCCTCGACCTTGTAGGTGACCTTCAGCACGGGGCTGTAGATCGAGTCGACCGGGATGCGGCCGATCTCCTGGCCGGAGGCCTTGTTCTGGACGGCGGAGACGTAGCCGCGACCGCGCTCGACGGTCAGCTCCATCTCCAGCTTGCCCTTGCCGTTCAGCGTGGCGAGGACCAGCTCCGGGTTGTGCACCTCGACACCCGCCGGCGGGGCGATGTCGGCGGCGGTGACGACACCCGGGCCCTGCTTGCGCAGGTACATCACGACCGGCTCGTCGTGCTCCGAGGAGACGACCAGCTGCTTGATGTTGAGGATGAGGTCGGTCACGTCCTCCTTGACGCCCGGCACGGTGGTGAACTCGTGCAGGACGCCGTCGATGCGGATGCTGGTGACAGCGGCACCCGGGATCGACGACAGGAGCGTGCGGCGCAGGGAGTTGCCGAGGGTGTAGCCGAAGCCCGGCTCCAGCGGCTCGATCACGAACCGCGAGCGGAACTCGTCGACGACCTCTTCGGTCAGCGAAGGACGCTGAGCGATAAGCATGGGGAGGTTCCTCCAGTTGGTTTCGGCACCCACTATTTGATGCCGACAGGACCAAGCGTACGGGGTCCCGCGAAGAAGCAGGACCCCGTACGAGGTTTACAGCAGGTGCTGCGTGCCCGAAGGCGCTGCGTCAGACGCGGCGGCGCTTCGGCGGACGGCAGCCGTTGTGCGGGGTGGGGGTGACGTCCTGGATCGAGCCGACCTCCAGGCCGGTGGCCTGGAGCGAGCGGATCGCGGTCTCGCGGCCGGAGCCCGGACCCTTGACGAAGACGTCAACCTTGCGCATGCCGTGCTCCTGCGCGCGACGGGCAGCGGCCTCGGCGGCCATCTGCGCGGCGAACGGGGTGGACTTGCGCGAGCCCTTGAAGCCGACGTGGCCGGCGGAGGCCCAGGAGATCACGTTGCCCGACGGGTCGGTGATCGAAACGATGGTGTTGTTGAACGTGCTCTTGATGTGCGCGTGGCCGTGAGCGACGTTCTTCTTTTCCTTGCGGCGGATCTTCTTCGCGCCGGCAGCCTGACGACCCTTGGGGGGCATAAGTCTGTTCTCCTACTGAGGTGGTCGGTCCGCTGACCCGCGGGCCGGAGGGATGTCCGGTTACGGGACGGACTACTTCTTGCCCGGCTTCTTCTTACCGGCGATCGCGCGACGCGGGCCCTTGCGGGTACGCGCGTTGGTGTGGGTGCGCTGGCCGCGGACCGGCAGGCCACGGCGGTGACGCAGACCCTCGTAGCAGCCGATCTCGACCTTGCGGCGGATGTCGGCGGCCACCTCACGGCGGAGGTCACCCTCGACCGTGTAGTTGGCGTCGATGTACTGGCTCAGCTTGACCAGGTCGTCCTCGGTGATGTCACGGACGCGAACGTCCGGGTTGACACCGGTCTCGGCCAGGGTCTGCTGGGCGCGGGTACGGCCGATGCCGTACACGTAGGTGAGGGCGATCTCGATCCGCTTCTCACGGGGGAGATCAACGCCGGCGAGGCGTGCCATTCAAGGCTCCTGTGGTTCTTCAGAGGTCTTGCGTGCTACCTACTCCAACACCTCACGGTGAGGGAGCCCCGGCCTCTGCGCCGGGGGCGGCAGTCCGTCCGCGGGGGACGGATCGGGTAGCCCGCTTATGACGTTTTCGCGTCGCGCGAAGTACTACGAGAAATGCTGGAGAGCGTCAGCCCTGGCGCTGCTTGTGGCGCAGGTTGTCGCAGATCACCATGACCCGGCCGTGACGGCGGATCACCTTGCACTTGTCGCAGATCTTCTTGACGCTCGGCTTGACCTTCATGTTTCAGGTTCTCCGGGTCTAGATCTGACGTTCTTACTTGTAGCGGTAGACGATCCGGCCGCGCGTGAGGTCGTAGGGGCTGAGCTCCACGACGACCCGGTCGTCCGGCAGGATGCGGATGTAGTGCATGCGCATCTTGCCACTGATGTGCGCGAGGACCTTGTGACCGTTCTGCAGCTCGACCTTGAACATCGCGTTCGGAAGAGACTCGATCACGGTGCCCTCGATCTCAATGGCGCCTTGCTTCTTAGCCATGAACTGCGAGATCCACCTTCCGGGACCGGCTACCGTATGCGGAACGCTCGTGCGAACCTGGGTTCACCCCACCCCCGAAGGGAAGAGGGCGTGCTGAAGCACGCTACGAGTGAGCCGACGGTCCATCCTACGCCAGCGCGAGCCCCCCACCAAAACCGGGGTCCCGGAAAGCGGCCACCGTCACACCGGTGGCCTCAGGCCCCGGCGGAGGCCGTCTGCGGCTCGACGTGGGCGGTGCAGGCCGAGCAGCGGCGGGCGGCCAGCGGAATCTCGGTCAGGCACTCCGGGCAGGGGCGCTTCGGCGTCTTCGGCTTCTGCGGCATGTAGCGCGCGGTCGCCTTGGTGATCGGCAGCACCACGCAGAAGTACAGCACCGCGGCGGTCATCAGGAAGGCGATGACCACGTTGAGGAACTGGCCGTAGGGGAAGGTGACCCCGGCGATGGTCGCCTGGTACGAGCTGAAGTCACCGGCCGCACCGACCACCACACCCACCAGCGGGGTGAGGAAGGCGGACACGAACCCGGTCACCACCGCGGTGAACGCGGCACCGATGACGACACCGACCGCCATGTCGACGACGTTGCCGCGCATCATGAAGTCGCGGAATCCCTTGAGCACGTGCTGTCTCCTGCTCGCTCGTGTGTGCCACTGCTGACCCTGCCAGCGGATAAAAATAGGACAAAAGCCCTGGAGGTCCAAACCTCCAGGGCCCTGATCCCTTGTCAGCAGCGGCTTTCGGACGCCTTCGCGACTACGCGAGGGGGTCCGGAGCTGCGGTGATGCCCAGCTTGGCCAACTCCGCCTTGCCGCCGTCGAAGGCGGTCAGCACCAGCGGGCCCTGCTCGGTGACGGCCACCGAGTGCTCCCAGTGCGAGGCCCAGGTGCCGTCGTTGGTGACGACCGTCCAGTCGTCCTCCAGCACGGTGGTGTGCGGGGTGCCGAGCGAGACCATCGGCTCGATCGCCAGCACGGTGCCGGGGACGAGCTTCGGACCCTTGCCGCGGCCGCGCTCGACGTAGTTCAGCACGTGCGGCTCCATGTGCATCGCGGTGCCGATGCCGTGGCCGCCGTAGCCCTCGGTGATGCCCCACTTGCCCTTGGGCGGCAGCGGCTGGCGGCGGATGTAGCCCTCGATCGCCTTGGAGACGTCCACCAGGCGGTTGTTCTTCTTCATCTGGGCGATGCCGGCCCACATCGAGCCCTCGGTCACCCGGCTCAGCATCTCGACCTCCGGGCTGACCTCGCCGACCGCCACGGTGATCGCCGAGTCGCCGTGCCAGCCGTCCAGGATGGCGCCGCAGTCGATCGAGATGACGTCGCCCTCCTGGAGCACCCGGTCGCCGGGGATGCCGTGCACGACCTCGTTGTTCACCGAGGCGCAGATCACACCCGGGAACCAGAGCCCGCCGTGGTGGGCGCGGAAGTTCGAGGTGGCACCGTGGTCGGTGATGACCTTGTCCGCGATGTCGTTGAGCTCCTGGGTGGTCACCCCCGGGACGACCGCCTCACGGCAGGCCTTGAGGGCCTCGGCGACGACCAGCCCGGCCGCTCGCATCTTCGCGATCTGCTCGGGGGTCTTGATCTCCACCATCTGGTCACGCCTTCCAAGTCCGGATTACCACTGCTTACCACCGTACGACGCCGAAACGGCCGGGCCACCCGCACTGGGCGGGCGACCCGGCCGTACCGTTCGTACGTTCGCCGAGAGCTCAGCTCTCCTGCTTCAGCGCCTCGATCGCTCGGGCGGTGACCTCGTCCACCTTGCCGAGGGCCGGGATCGTCACCAGCAGGCCCTGCTGCACGTAGTAGTCGATGATCGGCTCGGTCTCCGTGTGGTAGACCTCCAGGCGCACCCGCACGGCCTCCTCGGTGTCGTCCGAGCGCTGGTACAGCTCGCCGCCGCACTCGTCGCAGACGCCCTCGGCCTTCGGCGGGTTGTAGGCGACGTGGAAGACGTGGCTGCCGTCCTTGCGGCACAGGCGACGGCCCGCGATCCGCTTGACGACCTCGTCCTCGGGGACCTCCAGGTCCAGCACGCCGTCCAGCTTGATGCCCTGCTCGGCGAGGAACTCGTCCAGCGCCTTCGCCTGGCCCAGGTTGCGCGGGAAGCCGTCGAGCAGGAAGCCGTGGGCGGCGTCCTCCTGGAGCATCCGGTCCTTGGCCATCCCGATGGTGACCTCGTCCGGCACCAGCCGGCCCGCGTCCATGTAGCTCTTGGCCTCAAGCCCCAGCGGGGTGCCCTGGCCGATGTTGGCGCGGAAAAGGTCGCCGGTGGAGATGTGGGGAATGGACAGGGTCTTGGCGAGCAAGTGCGCCTGAGTACCCTTCCCGGCCCCGGGAGGACCAACGAGGACGATACGCATCAGCGGAGGAACCCTTCGTAATTGCGCTGCTGGAGCTGGCTCTCGATCTGCTTCACAGTTTCGAGTCCGACGCCGACGACGATGAGCACGCTGGTGCCGCCGAACGGGAAGTTGGTCTGCTGTCCGAAGGCGACCAGGGCGATCATCGGGATCAACGCGATCAGGCCCAGGTAGAGCGAACCCGGCCACGTGATTCGGGTCAGCACGTAGTTCAGGTACTCGGCCGTCGGTCGGCCGGCCCGGATGCCCGGGATGAACCCACCATACTTCTTCATGTTGTCGGCAACTTCTTCGGGGTTGAAGGAGATGGCGACGTAGAAGAAGGCGAAGAAGACGATCAGCAGGAAGTAGGTGGCCATGTAGATCGGGTGGTCACCCTTGACGAAGTTCGTCCGGATCCACGTCGCCCAGCCCGCCTGGCTGTTGGTCAGCTGGACCACCAGGGCCGGGATGTACAGCAGCGACGAGGCGAAGATGACCGGGATGACACCGGCCTGGTTCACCTTGAGCGGGATGTAGGTCGACGTGCCGCCGAAGGCCCGGCGGCCGATCATCCGCTTCGCGTACTGGACCGGGATCCGGCGCTGCGCCTGCTCGACGAAGATCACCAGCATCACGACGATGACGCCGACCGCGATCACCGAGAGGAACTCGACCCAACCGCCACCGATGGTGCCGGTGGTCTTGATGTTCCACATGCTGGAGGGGAACTGCGCGGCGATCGAGGTGAAGATCAGCAGCGACATGCCGTTGCCGATGCCGCGGTCGGTGATCAGCTCGCCCAGCCACATGATGACCGTGGTGCCGGCGGTCATCGTGAGCACCATGACGGCGATCCGGAACACGCCGGTGTCCGGGACGATCTGGTTGGCCAGCGGGCAGCCGGAGAACAGCGCGCCGCTGGAGGCCGTCGCCACGATGCCGGTGCCCTGGAGCACGGCGAGCGCGATGGTCAGGTACCGGGTGTACTGGGTGATCTTCGCCTGGCCGGCCTGTCCCTCCTTCTTCAGCATCTCCAGTCGCGGGATCACGACGGTGAGGAGCTGGAGGATGATGCTCGCCGTGATGTACGGCATGATGCCGAGGGCGAAAATCGTCAGCTGGAGGAGCGCGCCCCCGCTGAACAGGTTGACGAGTCCGAAGAGGCCACTGTTCTTCGTGTCCTTCACACACTCGTTCACGGCCGTGAAACTCACGCCCGGGATCGGAATGTGCGAGCCCAGCCGGAACAGCACCATGATGCCCAGCGTGAACAGCAGCTTCTTGCGCAGGTCGGGCGTCTGGAACGCCCGCGCGAACGCACTGAGCACGGTGCCTCCTGCGCCTCCCGCGCGTCGTCGGCGGGAGGGTCGGTCCTGAATGGGGAGTTTGCGGTTCGGGTTCCCGTACAGATGGCACAGGCGAGCCTACGCGCAGCCTACAAGGGAACTCCACGGACTCTAACAGTGCGCGGCCACTCCGAAGAAGCGTGTACCGCCGCTCCCCCACGCATGGGGTACGGGATGCCCGGTTTTGCCACACAAAAGAACGAGCGCCGACACGGCCGCGGGCCTCGAAAGCGGCCCTCGAAAAAGGACGGCTCCGGAAACGGAACGAGCCCCGCACCTCCCGAAGGAGGTGCGGGGCTCGTAAGCCGGAGTCAGCGGGCTCAGACGAGCTCGGTGACCGTACCGCCGGCAGCCTTGATCTTCTCGGCGGCCGAACCGGAGACGGCGTCGACCGTCACCTGGAGGGCGACCGAGACCTCGCCGGTGCCGAGCACCTTGACGAGGGAGTTCTTGCGAACGGCGCCCTTGGCGACCAGGTCCTCGACCGTGACCTCTCCACCCTGCGGGTAGAGCTCGGCCAGCTTGTCCAGGTTGACAACCTGGAACGTGATCTTGAACGGGTTCTTGAAGCCCTTCAGCTTCGGCAGACGCATGTGGAGCGGCATCTGGCCACCCTCGAAGCGCTGCGGAACCTGGTAGCGGGCCTTGGTGCCCTTGGTACCACGACCAGCGGTCTTACCCTTGGAGCCCTCACCACGACCCACACGGATCTTGTCGGTCTTGGCACCCGGGGCGGGCCGCAGGTTGTGGATCTTGATCGGGTTGTCGCCCATGATCAGTCCACCTCCTCAACCGTCACCAGGTGACGGACCGTCTGGGCCATCCCGCGGATCTCGGGACGGTCCTCCTTCACCACGACGTCGTGCATGCGCTTGAGACCAAGCGAACGCAGGGTGTCACGGTGATTCTGCTTGCTGCCGATGTACGACTTGGTCTGCGTGATCTTCAGGCGAGCCATCAGGCGCTCACCCCAGCAGCACGCGCCCGCAGCAGAGCGGCGGGGGCCACGTCCTCCAGCGGCAGACCACGACGGGCGGCGATCTCCTCGGGGCGAACGAGGCCCTTCAGAGCCACCACGGTGGCGTGCACGATGTTGATCGCGTTGTCCGAGCCGAGCGACTTCGACAGGATGTCGTGGATGCCGGCGCACTCCAGGACGGCGCGCACCGGACCACCGGCGATAACACCGGTACCGGGGGCGGCGGGCTTCAGCAGCACGACGCCGGCGGCCTTCTCACCCTGGATCGGGTGCGGGATGGTGCCCTGGATACGGGGGACCTTGAAGAAGTTCTTCTTGGCCTCCTCAACACCCTTGGCGATGGCGGCCGGAACCTCCTTCGCCTTGCCGTAACCGACACCCACGGTGCCCTCGCCATCGCCCACCACGACGAGCGCGGTGAAGCTGAAGCGACGGCCACCCTTGACAACCTTGGCGACACGGTTGATCGCGACGACGCGCTCGACGTAAGCGGTCTTCTCGACAGCCGGGGCGTTGCCCTGACCGTCACGCTTACGGTCGCGCCGCTCGCCACCCGTGCCGCGACCGGCGCCGCCTTCGCGGCGCTGGGGTCCAGCCATTGGAATTACCTCTCTCGTTTACGTCCGTCGACAGAGTCGACGAGCGGCTTAGAAGTCGAGCCCGGCCTCGCGAGCCGCGTCCGCCAGGGCGGCGATGCGGCCGGCGTACCGGTTGCCCGCGCGGTCGAAGACGACCGACTCGATGCCGGCGGCCTTGGCGCGCTCGGCGACCAGGCTCCCGACCTTCTTGGCCAGCTCGGTCTTGTCGCCCTCGGTGCCCTTGATGGACACGTCGAGGGTGGACGCCGACGCCAGGGTGTGACCCTGCGCGTCGTCGATGACCTGGGCGACCATGTGACGGTTCGAGCGCGTCACGACGAGGCGCGGACGCGCCACGGTGCCGACGACGCGCTTGCGAACGCGGATCGCGCGGCGCTTGCGAGCGGCGCTCTTGTAGGCGTTGCCCTTGCCGATCTTGACAGAGACGCTCATCGCTTACTTACCACTCTTTCCGACCTTGCGGCGGATGACCTCGCCCGCGTACTTGACGCCCTTGGCCTTGTACGGGTCGGGCTTGCGCAGCTTGCGGATGTTCGCGGCGACCTCGCCGACCTTCTGCTTGTCGATGCCGTCCACGTGGAACTTGGTGGGCGACTCGACGACGAAGGAGATGCCCTCCGGCGCAGAGACCAGGATCGGGTGGCTGTAGCCGAGCGAGAACTCCATGTCGGAGCCCTTCGCGTTCACACGGTAACCAACACCGCTGATCTCCAGCGACTTGCGGTAGCCCTGGGTCACACCGGTGATCATGTTCGCCACCAGCGTGCGGGTCAGGCCGTGCAGGGCCTTAGAGCGACGCTCGTCGTTGGGGCGGGTGACGAGCACGGTGCCGTCCTCGCCCTTGCCGATCTCGATCGGCTCGGCGACGACGTGGGTGAGCGAGCCCTTCGGGCCCTTCACCGAGACCGCCTGGCCATCGATGGTGACGTCCACGCCAGCGGGGACCTGGATGGGCAGCCGTCCAATGCGCGACATTGCTGTACCTCCGTTTCCCGAATTACCAGACGTAGGCGAGAACTTCTCCGCCTACGCCCTTCTTGGCGGCCTGCTTGTCGGTCAGGAGGCCGGACGACGTGGAGATGATCGCCACGCCCAGGCCGCCGAGAACCTTCGGCAGGTTGGTGGACTTTGCGTAAACGCGCAGACCCGGCTTGCTGATGCGCTTGATGCCGGCGATGGAGCGCTCACGGTTGGGGCCGAACTTGAGCTCGATGGTCAGCTTCTTGCCGACCTCGCCCTCAGCGGGCTCCTCAACCTTGTAGGAGGAGATGTACCCCTCCTGCTGGAGGATCTGGGCGACGTGCGCCTTGATCTTGCTCGACGGCATCGCGACAGAGTCGTGGTACGCCGAGTTCGCGTTACGCAGACGCGTGAGCATGTCTGCGATGGGGTCGGTCATGGTCATGATGGCCTCAGGCCTCTCTCGCCGTGGTTTCTCCGCACCAGGTCCCCCTTTCGCACTCTCGCGAGTTCGTCAGGGGCACAAGCGCAGGGGACCTACGACGTAGTAAGACTGGGTGCGAGCCCTCCCAGAAGAGGACCACGGGCATCCATGGGGAAGCCGCGGCAGGGGGCCCGACCCCACAACCTTACGGGAACCGTACGGTAGGCCCAAAACGGACCGGTGTGGGATCGGGCACCTCTACGTCGCTGCGTGCCTAAAGCGCCTGGATTACCAGGAGCTCTTGGTCACGCCCGGCAGCTCGCCGCGGTGCGCCATCTCACGGAGGCAGACACGGCACAGGCCGAACTTGCGGTACACCGAGTGCGGACGGCCGCAGCGCTGGCACCGGGTGTAGGCCCGGACGCCGAACTTCGGCTTGCGCTCGGACTTCGCGATGAGGGACTTCTTCGCCATTGGCTCACGCCTCCTTGAACGGGAAGCCCAGAGCGCGCAGGAGCGCCCGGCCCTCGTCGTCGGTCTGAGCGGTGGTCACGACGGTGATGTCCATACCGCGCTGACGGTCGACCTTGTCCTGGTCGATCTCGTGGAACATAACCTGCTCGGTCAGACCGAAGGTGTAGTTGCCACGGCCGTCGAACTGCTTCGGGGAGAGGCCACGGAAGTCACGGATACGCGGCAGGGCCAGCGACACCAGACGGTCCAGGAACTCCCACATGCGGTCACCGCGGAGGGTGACGTGGGTGCCGATCGGCTGGCCCTCGCGCAGCTTGAACTGCGCGATGGACTTGCGAGCCTTGGTCACGGCCGGCTTCTGACCGGTGATCGCGGTCAGGTCGCGGATCGCGCCCTCGATCAGCTTGCTGTCACGGGCAGCCTCGCCGACACCCATGTTGACCACGACCTTGACCAGGCCGGGGATCAGCATGACGTTCTCGTACTTGAACTGCTCGTGCAGCTGGCCCTTGATCTCGGAGTTGTAACGCTCCTTGAGGCGGGGGGCCACCTTCTCAACAGACGTCTCAGACATCAGATGTCCTCACCGGTTCGCTTGGCAACGCGAATCTTGTTGCCCTGGTCGTCGAAGCGGTAGCCGACGCGGGTGACGACCTTCTTGCCGTCCTTCTCCACGACCAGCTGGACGTTGGAGACGTGCACCGGGGCCTCGACGGTCACGATGCCACCCTGGGTACCCGGACCCGGCTTGGTGTGCTTCTTGACCCGGTTGACACCCTCGACGAGGACCTTGTTCTCAGCCGGCATGGCCTGGATGACCTTGCCCTGCTTGCCCTTGTCCTTGCCGGTGATGACCTGAACCAGGTCACCCTTCTTGATCTTCATGCTGTTCGCCATGGGTCAGAGCACCTCCGGCGCCAGCGAGATGATCTTCATGAACTTCTTGTCGCGCAGCTCGCGGCCCACCGGGCCGAAGATGCGCGTACCACGGGGGTCACCGTCGGTGTTCTTCAGAACGACCGCAGCGTTCTCGTCGAAACGGATGTACGAGCCATCCGGACGACGACGCTCCTTGACGGTGCGGACGACGACGCACTTGACGACGTCACCCTTCTTCACCGAACCACCGGGGATCGCGTCCTTGACGGTGGCGACGATGACGTCCCCGATACCGGCGTAGCGGCGACCGGAGCCACCGAGAACACGGATGCAAAGGATCTCCTTGGCACCAGTGTTGTCGGCGACACGCAGTCGCGACTCCTGCTGGATCACAGCTTTCTCCTGATCGTCAACGAGAGTCGACGGGCCGGCCGCTGCTCACATCGGCGTCCCATCGGGACCCGCTGCACATACGGCCGTACCACATCGGCTTCGTTACTTGGCCTTCTCGAGGATCTCGACGACGCGCCAGCGCTTCGTCGCGGACAGCGGGCGGGTCTCCGCGAGGAGAACCCGGTCGCCCACGCCGCACGCGTTCTGCTCGTCGTGCGCCTTCAGCTTGTTCGTACGGCGAATGACCTTGCCGTACAGAGCGTGCTTGACGCGGTCCTCGACGGCGACGACGACGGTCTTGTCCATCTTGTCGCTGACGACGAGACCCTCACGGGTCTTGCGGAAACCGCGCGTCTCGTTGGTGTTCTCAGTCATCAGGCGTTCTCCACCGTCTCGATGCCCAGCTCGCGCTCGCGCATCAGGGTGTAGATCCGCGCGATGTCCTTACGGACCAGCTTGAGCCGTCCGTGGTTGTCGAGCTGCCCGGTCGCCGCCTGGAAGCGGAGGTTGAACAGCTCCTCCTTGGCCTCGCGGAGCTTGGCAACGAGGGCCTCGTTGTCCAGCTGACGAAGCTCAGCAGCCTTGATAGCGGCCGACATCAGCTTTCACCGTCCTCGCGCCGGACGATCCGGCACTTCATCGGAAGCTTGTGCGCGGCACGGGTGAGCGCCTCGCGAGCAATCTTCTCGTTCGGGTACGACAGCTCGAACATGACCCGACCCGGGTGCACGTTCGCGATCCACCACTCCGGCGAACCCTTACCGGAACCCATGCGGGTCTCGGCCGGCTTCTTGGTGAGCGGGCGGTCCGGGTAGATGTTGATCCAGACCTTGCCGCCACGACGGATGTGACGGGTGATCGCGATACGAGCGGACTCGATCTGACGGTTCGTCACGTAGGCCGGGGTCACGGCCTGGATGCCGAACTGGCCGAACGCCAGCTCGGTGCCACCCTTGGCAGCGCCGCGGCGCTTCGGGTGGTGCTGCTTGCGGTGCTTGACCCGACGGGGGATCAGCATTGGGGTCAGGCCTCCGTTCCGGTGTTCTCAGCAGCCGGAGCCTCGGCGGCCGGGGCCGCGGGGGCCTCGGCAGCGGCGGGACGACGGCCACGGCCACCGCGCTCGCCACCACGGCGCTCGCCACCGCGGGCGGGACGACCACCCTCGGGACGGGCCGGGCGGTTACCCGAGCGGGCAGCGGCGTTCTCAGCGCGGACCTCGGCGATGTTCTTGACGTCGCCCTTGTAGATCCAGACCTTCACGCCGATGCGGCCGAAGGTGGTCTTGGCCTCGAAGAAGCCGTAGTCGACGTTCGCACGCAGGGTGTGCAGCGGCACGCGACCCTCGCGGTAGAACTCCGAACGGCTCATCTCGGCGCCGCCGAGACGACCGGAGCACTGGACCTTGATGCCCTTGGCGCCGGACTTCATGGTGCCCTGCATCGACTTGCGCATGGCACGACGGAAGGAGACACGGGAGGACAGCTGCTCCGCGACGCCCTGAGCCACGAGCTGGGCGTCCAGCTCGGGGTTCTTGACCTCAAGGATGTTCAGCTGGACCTGCTTGCCGGTCAGCTTCTCCAGGTTGCCCCGGATCTTGTCGGCCTCCGCGCCGCGGCGACCGATCACGATGCCCGGGCGGGCGGTGTGGATGTCCACGCGGACGCGGTCACGGGTGCGCTCGATCTCGACCTTGGAGATGCCGGCGCGCTCCATGCCCTTCGTCATGAGACGACGGATGGCGACGTCTTCCTTGACGTAGTCCTTGTACAGCTTGTCGGCGTACCAACGGGACTTGAAGTCCGTGCTGATGCCGAGGCGGAACCCGTGCGGGTTAACCTTCTGGCCCATTACCGGGTCCCTTCCTTGCTGCTGACGACCACGGTGATGTGGCTGGTCCGCTTGCGGATCCGGTAGGCGCGGCCCTGGGCACGCGGACGGAACCGCTTCAGGGTCGGGCCCTCGTCAACGTACGCCTCGGAGATGTAGAGGTCGTCCACGTTGGAGTGGTTGTAGTTGTGCGCGGCGTTGGCAATGGCGCTGTCGAGCACCTTGCCGACCGGCACGGTGGCTGCCTGCGGAGCGAAACGCAGGACGGCCTGGGCCTCCGTGGCATTCATGCCACGGATGAGGTCCACCACGCGGCGGGCCTTCATGGGCGTCACGCGGATGTACCGCGCCTGTGCCCTGGCTTCCATGGTTGTCCCCTTAATGGAGTAAGTCATTGAGTCTTCTTGGCGCGCAAGCTCAGCCCGTGGCCCGGAGGCCACGTTGGGCCAATTAGCGGCGCTTCGACTTCCGGTCTTCCTTCACGTGGCCACGGAAGGTGCGGGTCGGAGCGAACTCGCCGAGCTTGTGGCCGACCATCGACTCGGTGACGAACACCGGGACGTGCTTACGGCCATCGTGAACCGCGATCGTGTGACCGAGCATGCTCGGGGAGATCACGGAACGACGGGACCAGGTCTTGATGACGTTCTGAGTACCCGCCTCGTTCTGAGCGTCCACCTTCTTGATGAGGTGGCCGTCGATGAAGGGGCCCTTCTTGAGACTGCGCGGCATCTGACCTGCTCCTAGCGCTTCTTGTTGGTCTTGCGGCGGCGCACGATGAGCTTGTCCGACGCCTTGTTCGGGCGACGGGTACGGCCCTCGGGCTTACCCCACGGCGAGACCGGGTGGCGACCACCGGAGGTCTTACCCTCACCACCACCGTGCGGGTGGTCGATCGGGTTCATGGCCACACCACGCACGGTCGGGCGAACGCCCTTCCAGCGCATACGGCCGGCCTTGCCCCAGTTGATGTTCGACTGCTCGGCGTTGCCGACCTCGCCGACGGTGGCGCGGCAGCGCGCGTCGACCAGGCGGATCTCACCGGAGGGCATGCGCAGGTGCGCCATCTTGCCCTCACGCGCCAGCAGCTGGATGCCGGAGCCGGCCGAGCGGGCCAGCTTGGCACCGCCGCCGGGACGCAGCTCCACCGCGTGGATGGTGGTACCGACCGGGATGTTGCGCAGCGGCAGGTTGTTGCCCGGCTTGATGTCGGCGCCAGCGCCGTTCTCGATCCGGTCACCCTGCGCGATGCCGCGCGGCGCGATGATGTAGCGCTTCTCGCCGTCCGCGTAGTGCAGGAGCGCGATGCGCGCGGTGCGGTTCGGGTCGTACTCGATGTGCGCGACCTTGGCCGGCACGCCGTCCTTGTCGTGACGACGGAAGTCGATCACGCGGTAGGCGCGCTTGTGACCGCCACCCTGGTGGCGAGCGGTGACACGACCGGCGTTGTTACGGCCGCCCTTGCTGTGCAGGGGGCGAACCAGCGACTTCTCCGGAGTGGACCGCGTGATTTCTACGAAGTCGGCCACGCTGGAGCCACGACGGCCCGGCGTAGTCGGCTTGTACTTGCGGATGCCCATTTGGCTCTCTCGTCCTCGTCCTAATCGACGATCACGATCCCCTGATTCAGGAGACCGGACCACCGAAGATGTCGATGCGGTTGCCCTCGGCCAGCGTCACGATGGCGCGCTTGGTGTCCTTGCGCTTGCCAAAGCCCGTCTTGGAGCGCTTGCGCTTGCCCTGACGGTTGATCGTGTTGACAGCCTCGACCTTGACCGAGAAGACCGCCTCGACGGCCTGCTTGATCTGAGTCTTGTTGGCGCCCGGCGACACGATGAACGTGTACTTGTTCTCGTCGAGAAGGCTGTAGCTCTTCTCGGAGATGACCGGCTTCACCAGGACGTCACGGGGGTCCGTGAACGTCTTGCTCGTAACGTCGCTCATCAGGCGGCGCTCCCTTCGAGCTCGCCCTCAGCGGCAACGGCCTTGGCGGACGCGGCCGGACCGGCCACGAAACGCTCGAAGGCGGCCTGGGTGAAGACCACATCGTCGGAGACGAGCACGTCGTAGGTGTTCAGCTGACCGGCGTCCAGGATGTGGACGTTCGGCAGGTTGCGAGCGGACTTCAGGCCCAGCTCGTCCGCGCGCTCGACGACCAGAAGGACGTTCTTGCGCTCGGTGATCTTGCCGAACAGGACCTTGGCGGCCTTGGTCGACGGCGCCTCGGTCGCGGTCACGCCGGTGACGACGTGAATGCGGTTGTGGCGGGCCCGGTCGGTGAGCGCACCGCGCAGGGCGGCGGCGATCATCTTCTTCGGGGTCCGCTGCGAGTAGTCGCGCGGCACGGGACCGTGCACGACGCCACCGCCGGCGAACTGCGGCGCGCGGGTCGAGCCCTGACGGGCGCGGCCGGTGCCCTTCTGGCGGTACGGCTTCTTGCCGCCACCGCGGACCTCGCCACGAGTCTTGGTCTTGTGGGTGCCCTGACGGGCCGCAGCGAGCTGCGCCACGACGACCTGGTGCATCAGCGGAACGCTGACCTTCGCGTCGAAGATCTCGGCCGGCAGCTCGATGCTGCCGGTCTTGTCGCCAGCCGGCGACAGGATGTCAATGGTGCTCATATCCTTCACAGCCCCTTCGCCGCGGTGCGGACGAGGACGAGGCCGCCGTTCGGGCCCGGGACGGCGCCCTTGATGAGCAGCAGACCCTTCTCCGCGTCGACCGCGTGCACGGTCAGGTTCTGGGTGGTCACACGCTCGTGGCCCATCCGACCGGCCATGCGCAGGCCCTTGAACACGCGGCCCGGCGTGGCACAGCCACCGATGGAACCGGGCGAGCGGTGCTTGCGCTGGGTGCCGTGACCGGCGCCGAGGCCCTTGAAGTTGTGACGCTTCATGACACCGGCGAAGCCCTTGCCCTTGGAGGTGCCGGTCACGTCGACCTTGACACCCGCCTCGAACAGCTCGGCGGTGATCTCCTGGCCCAGGGTGTACTCGGACGCGTCCGAGGTACGGATCTCGACCAGGTGGCGGCGCGGGGTGACACCGGCCTTGGCGAAGTGGCCCGCGAGGGGCTTGTTCACCTTGCGGGGGTCGATCTCGCCGAAGCCGAGCTGGACGGCGCTGTAGCCGGCCGGGCTGTCGGCGGTGTGGACCTGGGTCACGACATTGGGCCCAGCCTTGACGACGGTCACCGGGACAACCCGGTTGTTCTCGTCCCAGACCTGGGTCATGCCGAGCTTCTCGCCCAGGATGCCCTTAATCTGCTTAGCCATCTTCGGTGCGCCTCTCAGAGCTTGATCTCGATGTCGACGCCCGCCGGCAGGTCGAGACGCATCAGCGAGTCAACCGTCTTCGGCGTGGGGTCGAGGATGTCGATCAGACGCTTGTGAGTACGCATCTCGAAGTGCTCGCGCGAGTCCTTGTACTTGTGCGGCGAGCGGATGACGCAGTACACGTTCTTCTCAGTGGGCAGCGGCACCGGGCCCGCGACCTGCGCACCAGTACGAATCACCGTCTCGACGATCTTCTTCGCCGAGGAGTCGATGACCTCGTGGTCGTAGGCCTTGAGCCGGATGCGGATCTTCTGTCCCGCCATGGCTACTCAGTAGTCCTTTGTCCTTAGTTGCCGCACGACCCCCTCCGGCCCCCGCGCTCGGGCGTGTCGCACTCGCGCTTGCAAAAAACCGGCGAAGAAATTCGTCGGTTTCGAACTTTCGGGGTGGGGGTGGCCGGGTCGAGGCCCCGCACACGCTTCCCGGAAGATTCCCGTACTTTCGCCCCGCAGCTGCCGTGGCGTAGAACTCACGCTTGACGGCCATCACGGGAACGACGAGTACATGGGACTCGCTTCCAGTCCTCCCGGCGGGAGGCGCGCAGCATCGGCAACTCAACCGAGCAACTTGGACATACTGCCACACGGAGCAGCCCGGATGCCAATCGGGGCCGGTGAGACGCTGCTCACCGGCCCCGATCAGGTGGTTCCGCTGGTCAGCCCTTGCGCCAGAGCACCCAGCCGCGGTCCTTGTCGAACTTCGCGACGTGCCAGCCCGGCGCCGGCTTCGGCCAGCTGTCCTCGGGCGCGACGTCCTTGCCGAGGGTCACCAGGAACGTGTTGGCCCGCTCCGGCGGGGTGTTGCCGGCCTTCACGTTGTCGGTCCAGACCCGGCCCCAGTAGACCTCGTAGGTCAGCGACATCCGGGTGTCCCAGTCGAGGTCCCAGTCCATGACCAGGTTGTCGCCCTTGCGCAGCCCGGCCTCCTTGGCCAGGCCGACCGCCTCGTACTTGCGGGCCTTGGCGTGCGGCTCGGACACGTTGTTGGTGATGGTGACCGTCGCGTAGGCGGCGAACATCGTCACGCAGCCCACCACGGCCGCGACCACCCGGCGGCCGCCGGCCACCCGCAGCAGCAGGCAGGCGGCCAGCACCATCACCGCGGCGACGGTCGTCCGGGCCATGTGCAGGCCGTTCCAGGCCGAGGCCAGGAACATCGCGTCCGGCACCGTCCACGAGCTGACCCAGAGCTTGAGCTCGGAGCCCGCGTACGCGCCGACCGAGAGCTGGATGATCCCGATCACCGCCACGCCCGTCCCGGCCAGCCACAGCAGCGAGCGCGTGCCCGCCCGGAACAGCGCGACCAGGCCGACCAGCAGGAACAGCGGCACCAGCACCGCGCAGTACCGGGCGTACACCCAGTTGTCGACCCGGGCGTTGTCCGCCAGGCCCGCCGCCGAGGCCAGCGCGGTGCCGAACAGCATGGCGACCATGACGAAGGCCACCACCCGCTCGGCCACCGTGTACCGCCGCCGGAACACGACCACCACGCACAGCACGAAGGCGACCGCCCCGAGGCCGTACGTCGAGGTCATGAAGTACCAGAGCTGCCCGAAGGTGCGGGCGATGATCGTGCCGCGGTACTGGGGGTCCTCCAGGTTCTCGAAGACCTTGTTGCCGACGGTGCTCGGCGGCACGTCCTTGAACCGGCCCTCGACGAAGCCGGCCAGCAGCTTCGCCCCCAGGTAGGACACCCCGAGCCCGCCGATCCCGGCCAGCGAGGCGAGTCGCGGCGCCCAGCCGAAGGCCAGCACCACGACCAGGACCAGCGCGGTCAGCGCCACCACCACGCCGCCGCGGTCGTGGGTGGCCATCGAGTAGCCGGCCACCAGGCCCATCGCCACCGCGTACAGCGTCCGGCGGCGCGCCGAACCGGGCGAGAGCCAGCCGTGCATGGTGATCGCCCAGGCCAGCAGGAGCACCGGGAGCACCGTGTCCGACATGACGAACTGGGAGTAGAAGACCACCGGCGGCACCAGCGCCACGGCGGTGCCCACCAGGTAGGCGTCCCGCCGGCGCAGCCCCAGCCGCCGTGCCGCCACCACGACCAGCGGGAACACCAGCGCGTTGAGCACCGCGTTGATGCCCATGATCAGGTGGTACGCGGTGGCCGGGTTGTCGGCGATCCGCAGGGCCGGCGAGATCAGCAGCGGGTACCCGCCGGGGATCACCACCCCGACCGGCATCTCGGTGGTCGGCCGGCCGGCCAGCACCCGCGCGATCACCAGGTACGAGTCCTCGTCGGCGTGCACCGACGGGAAGTAGTTGTGGATCGACAGCGCCAGGCGGAACACCACCTGTCCGCCGTAGCCGAGCAGCAGGGCCACCGGCCAGAACCAGCGGTGGGCGGCCAGCGCCCGGAGCCGGGCCGGGACGGCCGGAGCCGGGGCGTCGGACGCGGTCCGGCCGCCGTCCTCACCCCGGCTCTGCCCGTCGGACGTGTGGGCAGGGTCGATCAGCGGCTGCACCCGGACACTTCCCTACTTCTATGAGTTGACGACCTCGTCATGTACGACAACGACCGGCCCCCAGGCGGCAGTTCACCATCGGGTGGCCGTGCCTCGGAGCCGGTCGCGGGGAGAACCCCGGGGCGCGAGGCCCTAATGCCGCTGCCCGCCGGTCAGCGCGTGGAGGACCAGGGTCTTGGCGCCGGCCGTCTGGCCGCGCTTCAGCGCGCCCGGCAGCATCGTCAGCGCGTGCAGGCGGGAGGCGCTGCGGAACCGGGCCGCACGGGCGGCCTTCTTCCAGCCGCGGGCTTCCATCCGCTCGGCCACCGCGTTGAAGTACCGCTCCGCCTCGGTGAACCGGGTGCCGGAGAAGGCCTGCACCGAGGACTCGCTGACGGCGTGCCGGCGGTACTGGAAGACGACGGTGGTGTTGTCCACCATCATCTGCTCGCCGCGCTCCAGCAGGTCGACGACCAGGGCCAGGTCCTGGATCACCGAGTACTCGTCGCGGAAGTTGACCGCGCGCAGCGCCTCGCCCCGCCAGCAGATCGACGGGAAGTAGAGCCAGTTGCCGCGCAGCACGCTGGCGGCCAGCTCCTCGCCGCCCATCAGCCGCCGGCCGCGGACGGTCGGCGCGTAGAGCTTCTCCTTGACGTTGTCGGCCAGGCCGGAAGTGACCCTGCCGCCGCCGTCGATGACCTCGACGCCCGGCTGCACCATGCCCAGGTCCGGGTTGACCTTGAGGATCTCCCGGACGGTCTTCAGGTAGTGCGGGTGCAGCAGGTCGTCGCAGCCCATGATGACCACGTGGTCGGCCGTGGACAGCTCCACGCACTTCTGGAAGTTCTTGGTGATGCCGAGGTTCTGCTCGTTGCGCAGGTAGGTCACCCGGTCGTCGCCGAGCTCGGCGAACCAGCCGGGGACGTCGGGCTCCTGGCCGTCGTCGATGACGGTCAGCCGGAAGTCCGGGTCGCTCTGGCCGAGGATGCTCCGCACGGCGGCCTGCATCAGCGACACATCGCCGTAGTACGGCAGCATGAACTCGAAGGTCGCCATGGGACTCAGGCCTTGCTCCGGTCGACCGGCGCGGAGATCGGCAGGTCCAGGTCGAAGCGCTCCTCGTTCAGCCGGGCGCCCTCGTTGATGGCCACGGTGCGCGCCAGGTCCGTGAGCTTCTTCTCCAGCGAACGGAAGCGCAGGAAGGTGTTCAGGGTCAGGAAGCCCATCGCCAGCACCATCACGTACAGGACCAGGTCGGTGCCGCGGCCGACGCCGAGCTGGTGGGCCAGCCAGGTCACGTCGGTGGGGCGCAGCACCGCGTAGATGTTCACGATCACGAAGACCGAGAACGCGATCCGCTTCCAGGCGCGGGTGTTGGCACGGTCCCAACGCCGGATGAACATGAAGGCGAGAGTGACCGAGCCGAGAATGAGAACCAGCTGGATCCAGAAGAATTTCATCGGCGGCTACGCTCCCGCAGCGAGATGTCGAAGATGATGTTGACGCCGTTGATCAGGGACTGACCCTTGGCGCGTGAGTAGTCGGTGTACAGGATGTCCACCGGAAGCTCGGCGACCCGCAGGTCCGAGCCGGCCAGGAAGCTGACGATCTCCGAGGCGTGTGCCATGCCGTTCATCGTGATCCGCAGCCGGCCGGCGGCCTCGCGGTTCAGCACGCGCAGGCCGTTGTGGGCGTCGGTGAGCTTGAGCTTGCGCGCGGTCGGGCTGACGGTCGCCGCGGTGCGCAGGACCACCCGCTTGATCCACGGCACCTGGCCGTTCTGCTCGATGAAGCGCGAGCCGAGGACGACGTCCGTCTCGCCCTCCCGCAGCAGGGCGACCATCTTCTCGACGTCCGCGGTCTGGTGCTGGCCGTCCGCGTCGAAGGTGGCGAAGTACTTGGCGCCCGGCTGGGCGAGGGCGTAGGCGAGGCCGGTCTGGAGGGCCGCGCCCTGGCCGAGGTTGACCGGGTGGCGCACCAGGTGCGCGCCGGTCGTCATGATGTGCTTGGCCGAGTCGTCGCCGCTCCCGTCATCGACCACCACGATGTTCGGGAACGTCTTTCGCGCCCCCTCCACAACGTCGGCGATCACCTGGCCTTCGTTGTAGGCCGGGATCACCAGCCAAACATCGTCGTACTGGGACACGGAGGCTCCATGAATGGGGTCTGGCCCGCGCTGCTGCGCGGCGATCTGAAGATGAGGGGCGGACACGGTCAGTCACCGGCCGTCCGGCTGCTCAACACCGCGGTGTCCCCCGGCTGCTGGACGGAACCGGCGTAAGTCGTCGCCGAACGAGCGAAACTCTGCCTCAGAACCGCCAGCATACCGAGGACGGTGGCCACCGAACCGGCCGTGTACGCAAGGATCACGCGGGTGGCCACCTCCCCGGGCAGGAAGGTCACCCCCGCGAGGACCGCGGTGCCGACCGCCCAGCAGAGCAGCTGAAGGTTGTGCCGCTTGAATACCATCAGCGCCTGCCCGAGCACCATCGCGAACATGTACGCGACGGTTCCGGCGGACAACCAGAAGAAGTCGAGGCAGCCCAGCACCGGCTTGGCGCCGAACAGCACCTGGATCAGCCACGGGCCGAGGGCGACCGCCGGGATGCCGCCGAGCAGGCCGAGCGCGCCCACCACGACGCCGATCTTCTTGAGCATCCCGGTGAAGGCGGCCCGGTCCCCCGTCGCGATCGCGGTGGAGAGGCCGCTCAGCAGCGAGGCCTGGAGCGAGCCGAAGACGAACAGCGGCACCCGGGCCAGCACCAGCGCGTTGAGCAGCGCGGCGATCAGCGCGGAGTCGGTCGGCGAGAGCAGCTTGGTGCTCATCACCGCGGCGTTCACCACGACCTGCGAGAGCAGCGTGGAGCAGATCAACAGGCCCAGCCCGGAACAGAGTTCGGACCAGGAGACCTGCTCGCCGGGCTTGGCCGCGCGCAGCAGCGGGGGCAGCGTGGCGATCGTGGCGAGGATCGGCGCGATCGCCAGGATCAGGCTGAACGCGAGCGCGGAGTGCGCCCCGGCCACGCCGAAGGCGAAGGCCAGGCCGATCCGCAGGCCGCCGTCCAGGCCGAGCTGGAGGCCGTACGGGCCGAAGCGGCCGAGGCCGGCCAGCACGCCGCGGGTGAGGTAGCAGACGGCCATGCCGGTGAAGGCACCGCCGAGCGCCAGCACCAGCGAGCGGTCGCCGTGGAACATCACCCGGGCGATCGGGCCGGAGGCGGCGCCGAGGGCGACCAGGGTCGCCGCGAGGATCCCGCCGGTGAGCAGGGTCGCCCGGCGCAGCACCGGGGCGGCACCGTGGCCGAGCGCCGCGCGCGCGGCGACGATCCGGGTGAGCTCCTGCTCGATCGGGAAGAAGACGCCGATGCCGACGGACATCACGATCGTCCACAGCAGCGAGACGTTCGCCATGTCGTCGACCGACAGGCTGTGGCCCGCCACTCCCAGGTGGATGTAGTTGGCGGCGCCCAATACGACGGTGCCGCCGGCCACCGCCAGGGTTCCTGGCGGTAGCGCGGCAGCCACCTTCGTCAAGGGGTTCTTCACTGAGGTCTGTCGCTCTCGGTGGTCCGGGCCGTGGCGGCCAGTTCGGCGAAGACGGGGCGGGTCAGGGCCTCGGCCAGCATCGCCCGCCACTCCGGGAGCGGCGCCAGCCCGGCGGCGGCCCAGCGGTCGTGGGCCAGCACGCTGAAGGCCGGGCGGGCGGCCGGGCGGACGAAGGCCTCCGAGGTGGTCGGACGGATCCGCTCCGGGTCCAGCCCGCTCAGCGCGTAGGTCTCGCGGGCCAGTCCGCACCAGGTGGTCCGGCCGCTCGCGGTGCCGTGGTAGACCCCGGCGGGGGCCTGCCCGGCGAGCGCGGCCAGGCCCAGCTCGACCAGGCGGCCGGCCAGCGCGTACGACCAGGTCGGCTGGCCGTGCTGGTCGTCCACCACGTCCAGGGTGTCCCGCTGGGCGGCGAGCTTGAGCATGGTGGCCACGAAGTTCGGGCCGTGCTCGCCGTACAGCCAGGCGGTGCGCACGACGTAGCCGTGCTCGGGGAGCAGTTCGGCGACCGCCCGCTCCCCCACCAGCTTGCTGCGGCCGTACGCGTTCACCGGCGCGGTCGGGGCGTCCTCCGGGCAGGGCTCGGTGGCGTCGCCCGGCAGCACGTAGTCGGTGGAGACGTGCAGCAGCCGCGCGCCGGTCTTGGCGCAGGCCGCGGCCAGGAGGCGCACGCCGGTGCCGTTGACGGCGGTGGCGGCGTCCTCCTCGGTCTCCGCGCCGTCGACGTTCGTCCACGCGGCGCAGTTGACCACGATGTCGTGGCCCTCGACGGCGGCCTGCACGGCCGCGGCGTCGGTGATGTCGAGGTCCGCCCGGCGCAGCGCGGTGATCTCGGCGGACGGGTCGGCGCCGAGCACCGACAGCAGGTCCTGCCCGAGCATCCCGGCCGCGCCGGTGACCAGCCAGCGCACCCGGCCGGCGGCGTTCGCGGTCACTTGGCCAGGGCCGCCTTCTGCTTCAGCGGCTCCCACCAGGCGCGGTTCTCGCGGTACCAGGCGATGGTGGCGGCGAGGCCGTCCTCGAAGCGGACCTGCGGCTCGTAGCCGAGCTCCTCGCGGATCTTGCTGATGTCGATCGAGTAGCGCAGGTCGTGGCCCTTGCGGTCCTCGACGTGCTCGACCATGTCCCAGCCGGCGCCGGCGGCCTCCAGCAGCAGGCCGGTCAGCTCCTTGTTGGTCGCCTCGGTGCCGCCGCCGATGTTGTAGACCTCACCCGCGCGGCCGCCGCGCATGACCAGCTCGATGCCCCGGCAGTGGTCCGAGACGTGCAGCCAGTCGCGGACGTTGCCACCGTCGCCGTACAGCGGCACCTTCTTGCCGTCGATCAGGTTGGTGGTGAACAGCGGGATGACCTTCTCCGGGAACTGGTAGTGCCCGTAGTTGTTGGAGCAGCGGGTCACCACCACGTCCATGCCGTGGGTGCGGTGGTAGGCCAGCGCCAGCAGGTCCGAGGAGGCCTTGGAGGCCGAGTACGGGGAGTTCGGCTCCAGCGGCCAGGTCTCGGTCCAGGAGCCCTCGCTGATCGAGCCGTACACCTCGTCGGTGGAGATGTGCACGAAGCGGCCGACGCCGTGCTTGCGGGCCGCGTCGAGCAGCACCTGGGTGCCGACGACGTTGGTCAGCACGAACGGGCCCGCGCCGGCGATCGAGCGGTCCACGTGGGACTCGGCGGCGAAGTGCACCACCACGTCGTGGCCAGGCATGACCTGGTCGACGGCGTCCACGTCGCAGATGTCGCCCTGGACGAAGGTGTAGCCCTGGTGGCCGGCCACCGGGGCCAGGTTCTCCAGGACACCCGAGTAGGTGAGCTTGTCGAAGACGGTGATCCGGGCATTCTCGTCAGCCCCGAGGAGCTGACGGACGAACTCCGAACCGATGAATCCGGCGCCGCCGGTCACGAGGATGCGCATAATGCGCGTAGTCTACCGCCGCTCGAATGCCCTCCCGCCCCGGCCCCTACCGCGTTCGAGATCTCGAATAGGGTGCTTCCATGCGTGGAATCCTCCTGGCCGGCGGCACCGGCTCGCGGCTGTGGCCGCTGACCCGTGCGGTGTCGAAGCAGCTCCTCCCGGTCTTCGACAAGCCGATGATCTACTACCCTCTCTCGACCCTCGTGATGGCCGGGATAAGCGAAATCCTGATCATCACCACTCCGAACGACCGGGACCAGTTCGAGCGGCTGCTGGGCGACGGCTCGCAGTTCGGCCTCAAGCTGCAGTACGCCGTCCAGGAGAAGCCGGAGGGCATCGCCCAGGCCTTCGTGCTCGGCGCGGACTTCATCGGGGACGAGCCGGTGGCCCTGATCCTCGGCGACAACATCTTCCATGGCAGCGGCCTCGGCACCCGGCTCACCGAGCACGCCGACATCAAGGGCGGCCGGGTCTTCGCCTACCCGGTGGCCGACCCGACCGCGTACGGCGTGGTGGAGTTCGACGAGACCGGCCAGGTCATCTCCATCGAGGAGAAGCCGACCGAGCCCAAGTCCCGGTACGCCGTCCCCGGCCTGTACTTCTACGACAACCGGGTCGTCGAGATCGCCCGCACCCTGAAGCCGAGCGCCCGCGGCGAGCTGGAGATCACCGCCGTCAACGACGCGTACCTGCGCACCGGCGACCTGCACGTGACGATCCTCGACCGCGGCACCGCCTGGCTGGACACCGGCACGTTCGTGTCGATGGTCCAGGCCTCGGAGTTCGTCCGGGTCATCGAGGAGCGCCAGGGCTTCAAGATCGGCTGCATCGAGGAGGCCGTCTGGCGGGCCGGGCTGATCGACGACGCCCAGCTGCGCGAGCTCGCCGAGCCGCTGCTGAAGAGCGGGTACGGCCAGTACCTGCTGGGACTGCTCGAAGAGGCGGCCGCCAAGTGAAGTTCCGCGAGCTCTCCATCGAGGGCGCCTTCGAGATCACCCCGCAGGTCCACGGCGACTCCCGCGGCCACTTCACCGAGTGGTACCGCTTCGACCTCCTCGCCGAGGTCGTCGGCCACCCGCTGGACCTGGCCCAGGCCAACCTGTCGCTCTCGGCCAAGGACGTCGTGCGCGGCATCCACTTCGCCGACGTCCCGCCCGGCCAGGCCAAGTACGTGGCCTGCACCCGCGGCGCGGTGCTGGACGTCATCGTCGACCTGCGGGTCGGCTCGCCGACCTTCGGCTCGTGGGAGTTCGTCCGGCTGGACGACACCGAGCGCAAGGCCGTCTACATCCCCGAGGGCCTCGGCCACGGCTTCTGCGCCCTCACCGACGACGCCACGCTGACGTACCTCTGCTCGGCGACGTACAACCCGACCGGCGAGCACGGCGTGCACCCGCTGGACCCGGAGCTCGGCATCGAGTGGCCGACCGACGCCCCCCAGCTCTCGGCCCGCGACGCGGTGGCGCCCTCCCTCGCGGAGGCCCTCGCCGGCGGCCTGCTGCCGGACTACCAGGCCTGCAAGGCCTACACGGAGTCCCTGAAGCAGCAGTAGTGGGAATGACGACGGAGGGGACGCGTGCCGCGGCGCGCGTCCCCTCCGTCGTTCCCCCGGTCGCTCAGCGCTTCCGGAAGACCCACAGCTTGAGCAGCACGAACCGGGCCACCGTGGCGAGGCCGTTGGCCACCACCAGCCCGGTCACCTCGACCACCCGGGAGGCGTCCGGCACGGCGACGTCCAGCAGCGCCAGGGCGCCGCTGCTCAGACCCAGCCCGATCAGGAACGCCACGGCGCCCTGGAGCTGGTGGCGCACCGCGCCGTCCGAGCCGGTGATGCCGAAGGTGAAGCGCCGGTTGGCCGCGGTGTTGGCCACCGCGCTGACCGCCAGGGCCACCAGGTTGGCCACCTGCGGCGAGGTCGCCGCCCGCAGCAGGACGAACAGCGCCAGGTAGAAGAGGGTGCTCAGCACCCCGATGACCAGGAAGGACGGCAGCTGCCGGCGGACCGGCCGGGGCGCCTCGGCGGGCTCGTCGCGTTCGTCCCGGCCGGCGGAGAGGATCTCGTTCACGCGCCCGTACCGTACCGGTCCGGTTCCTCGGCCGAGTCGTAGCCCACGAAGTACGCGGGCCGCGCCTGGACGGCCGAGTAGATCCGGCCGACGTACTCGCCGAGCAGGCCGACGCAGACCAGCTGCACGGCGCCGATGAAGAGCATCCCTATGAACAGCGAGGACCAGCCGGGCACGGTGGAGCCCAGCGCGTACGCGACCGTGGTGTAGAGCGCCAGCAGGATGCAGATCAGGAAGCTGAACAGCCCGAGCCAGGTGGCCAGCCGCAGCGGGGCGGCGGAGAAGTTGGTGACGCTGTCCAGCGCGAGCCGGACCATCTTGGACAGCGGGTAGTGGGTGCTGCCCGCGACCCGCTCCTCGCGCACGTAGACCACCTCGCCGCTGGGGAAGCCCAGCCAGGGCACCAGCAGCCGGTAGACCGGCTGGTGCTCGGGCATCGCCTTGAGGGCGTCCACCGCGGCCCGGCTGAGCAGCCGGAAGTCGCCGGCCTGGTTGGGCATCCGCTTGCCGACCAGCCTGCGCATCAGCCAGTAGTACGCGCCGGCGGTGTGCCGCTTGAAGAAGGTGTCGGTGCCGCGGTCGCCGCGCACCCCGTAGACGATGTCCAGGCCCTGCTCGCGGGCGAGCTCCAGCATCTCGGGGATCTTCTCCGGCGGGTCCTGGAGGTCCGCGTCGATGGAGACGACGTAGTCGCCGAAGGCCCGGTGGATGCCGGCGGTGAGGGCGGCCTGGTGCCCGGAGTTGCGGGCGAAGCGGACGATGCGGAACTCCGGCCAGTCCTGGCGGATCTTGCGCATCAGCACCGGGGTGACGTCGGTGCTGCCGTCGTCGACGCCGACCACCTCGTAGGCGACCCCGAGCCCGTCGAGGATCGGCCGCAGCCGCTCGACGGTCAGCGGGAGCGCCTCCTGCTCGTTGTAGATCGGCATCACGACCGACAACAGCGGTGCCGTTGACATGCGTTGGGTCCCACTTTCCGCGACGGCGGGGCTGGCTGGTGGCCCGACCATAACAGTCGGCGATGAGCGGCCGGTGGAAGGAGCCGGGCGCCGGCTGAACGCCCGCTGAGACGCCGAAGGGCCCCGCGCACCGAGCGGTGAGCGGGGCCCTTCGGACTCAGCCTGTACGAGGCAGGCAGGTCAGATCGTCAATTACTTGATGATCTTGGTGACCTGGCCGGCGCCGACGGTGCGGCCACCCTCACGGATGGCGAACTTCAGGCCCTCCTCCATGGCGATCGGCTGGATCAGCGCGACGGTCATGGCGGTGTTGTCGCCCGGCATGACCATCTCGGTGCCCTCGGGGAGGGTCACGACGCCGGTCACGTCCGTGGTGCGGAAGTAGAACTGCGGGCGGTAGTTGTTGAAGAACGGGGTGTGACGGCCACCCTCGTCCTTCGACAGGATGTAGGACTGGGCCTCGAAGTCGGTGTGCGGGGTAACCGAACCCGGCTTGATGATGACCTGGCCGCGCTCGACGTCCTCGCGCTTGATGCCGCGGAGCAGCAGACCGACGTTCTCACCGGCCTGGCCCTCGTCGAGCAGCTTGCGGAACATCTCGATGCCGGTGACCGTGGTGGTGGTCTTCTCGTTCTTGATGCCGATGATGTCAACGGTCTCGTTGACCTTCAGGATGCCGCGCTCGATGCGACCGGTGACGACGGTGCCACGACCGGTGATCGTGAAGACGTCCTCGATCGGCATCAGGAACGGCTGGTCCACGGCGCGAGCCGGGGTGGGGATGTTCTCGTCGACGGCCTTCATCAGGCCGAGGAGCTTCTGGCCCCACTCGGCGTCGCCCTCAAGGGCCTTCAGCGCGGAGACGCGGACGACCGGCAGGTCGTCGCCCGGGAACTCGTACTCGGAGAGCAGCTCACGGACCTCAAGCTCGACGAGCTCCAGGATCTCCTCGTCGTCCACCATGTCGGCCTTGTTCAGGGCGACGACGATGTACGGAACGCCGACCTGGCGGGCCAGGAGGACGTGCTCCTTGGTCTGCGGCATCGGGCCGTCGGTGGCGGCGACCACCAGGATGGCGCCGTCCATCTGGGCGGCACCGGTGATCATGTTCTTGATGTAGTCAGCGTGACCCGGGCAGTCGACGTGCGCGTAGTGCCGGTCCTCGGTCTGGTACTCGACGTGCGCGATCGAGATGGTGATACCGCGCTGACGCTCCTCCGGGGCCTTGTCGATCTGGTCGAACGGCGTGAAGGGGTTCAGGTCCGGGTACGCGTCGTGCAGCACCTTGGTGATGGCCGCAGTCAGCGTGGTCTTGCCGTGGTCAATGTGACCGATGGTGCCGATGTTGACGTGGGGCTTCGTCCGCTCGAACTTCGCCTTCGCCACTGAGTCCTCCTGAGGACAGTTCCTGTACGCCGTGCTGACGTCAGTTGGTCTTGATCGGGCTGGGTCCGTGGTGCCGGAAGCACCTCGTACCGTCCCGCGGGGTAGGGGGCCGGAGGCCCCGGGAGAATCCGTCCGGATTCTCCCGGGTCGCCTCCTAATAGCCTAAGGGGTCGCAATCATCCCGAATATCGGGATGTCACTCGCCCTTGGACTTGGCGATGATCTCCTCAGCCACGGCCTTGGGGACCTCGGCGTACGAGTCGAACTGCATCGAGTAGCTGGCGCGACCAGAGGTCTTGCTGCGCAGGTCACCGACGTAGCCGAACATCTCGGAGAGGGGCACCAGCGCCGTGACGACGCGGGCACCGTGACGCTCGTCCATGGACCGGATCTGGCCACGGCGAGAGTTGATGTCACCGATCACGTCGCCCATGTAGTCCTCGGGCGTGGTGACCTCGACGGCCATCATCGGCTCAAGGAGGACCGGCTTGGCCTTCCTCGCGCCTTCCTTGAAGGCCATCGAACCGGCGATCTTGAACGCGAGCTCGGAGGAGTCGACGTCGTGCGACTGGCCATCGAGCAGGCTCACGCGGACACCCTGGAGCGGGTAGCCGGCGAGGACACCGAACTCCATGGCCTCCTGGCAACCGGCGTCGACCGACGGGATGTACTCGCGCGGGACGCGGCCACCGGTGACCTTGTTGACGAACTCGTAGCCCTCGGCCTGCTCAAGCGGCTCGATCGCGATCTGCACCTTGGCGAACTGACCGGAACCACCGGTCTGCTTCTTGTGGGTGTAGTCGATGCGCTCGACGGCCTGACGGATCGTCTCGCGGTACGCGACCTGCGGCTTGCCGACGTTGGCCTCGACCTTGAACTCACGGCGCATACGGTCGACCAGCACCTCAAGGTGCAGCTCGCCCATACCCGCGATGATGGTCTGGCCGGTCTCCTCGTCCGTGTTGACCTGGAAGGACGGGTCCTCCTCGGCGAGACGCTGGATGGCAACACCCAGCTTCTCCTGGTCACCCTTGGACTTGGGCTCGATGGCGACGCGGATGACCGGGGCCGGGAAGTCCATGGACTCCAGGATGACCGGGTTCTTCTCGTCGGCCAGCGTCTCACCGGTGGTGGTCTGCTTCAGGCCCATGACGGCGACGATGTCGCCGGCGCCCACCGACTCGATCTCCTCACGCTTGTTCGCGTGCATGCGGTAGATCTTGCCGATGCGCTCCTTCTTGCCCTTCACGGCGTTCAGCACCGAGGTGCCGGACTCCAGGCGACCGGAGTAGATCCGGACGAAGGTGAGCTTGCCCAGGTGCGGGTCGGACATGATCTTGAACGCGAGGGCGGCGAGGGGCTCCTCGTCCGACGCCTTGCGCGAGATCTTGGTGTCCGGGTCGTTGGGCTTGGTGCCCTCGATGGACTCGATGTCCAGCGGCGACGGCAGGTACTTGACGACCGCGTCGAGCAGGGGCTGAACGCCCTTGTTCTTGAAGGCGGTACCACAGAAGATCGGGGTGAAGTCCGAGTTCAGGGTGCCCTTGCGGATCGCCGTCTGGAGCAGCTCGACCGGGATGTCATCGCCCTCAAGGGCGAGCTCCATGATCTCGTCGCTCACGTTGGAGACGGTGTCGATCAGCGCCTCGCGGTACTCGTTCGCCTGGTCCACCAGGTCGGCCGGGATGTCGACGACGTCGTACATCTCGCCCTTGGCGGCCTCGGCGGACCAGACCAGAGCCTTCATGCGGACCAGGTCGACAACGCCCTGGAAGTCCGACTCGGCGCCGATCGGCAGCTGCATCACCAGCGGGGTGGCGCCGAGGCGCTCCACGATGGTGTCGACGCAGAAGAAGAAGTTGGCGCCCGTGCGGTCCAGCTTGTTGATGAAGCAGATACGCGGAACGCCGTAGCGGTCAGCCTGCCGCCACACGGTCTCGGACTGGGGCTCGACACCGGCGACACCGTCGAACACCGTCACGGCACCGTCGAGGACGCGCAGCGAACGCTCCACCTCGACGGTGAAGTCGACGTGACCCGGGGTGTCGATGATGTTGATGGTGTTGTCGACGTCGTCGACCGTCCAGTGACAGGTCGTCGCGGCCGACGTGATCGTGATGCCGCGCTCCTGCTCCTGCTCCATCCAGTCCATGGTGGCAGCGCCATCGTGGACCTCACCGATCTTGTACGAGACACCGGTGTAGAACAGGATCCGCTCGGTGGTGGTGGTCTTGCCCGCGTCGATGTGCGCCATGATCCCGATGTTGCGGACCCTGGCGAGGTCAAGGGAGGTTGCAGCCATGGTGGCTCGTTCTCTCTCTGTCTAGTGACGGGGTACGGACTACCAGCGGTAGTGCGCGAAGGCCTTGTTGGACTCGGCCATCTTGTGGGTGTCCTCGCGACGCTTCACGGAAGCGCCCAGACCGTTGCTGGCGTCGAGGATCTCGTTCATCAGGCGCTCGGTCATGGTCTTCTCGCGACGGGCGCGGGAGTAACCGACCATCCAGCGCAGCGCCAGGGTGCTGGCGCGGCCCGGACGGACCTCGACCGGAACCTGGTAGGTCGCGCCACCGACACGGCGGGACTTGACCTCAAGGGCCGGCTTGACGTTCTCCAGCGCGCGCTTCAGCGTGACGACCGGGTCCGAGCCGGTCTTCTCGCGAACGCCCTCAAGGGCGCCGTAGACGATCCGCTCGGCGGTGGAGCGCTTGCCGTGCAGCAGGATCTTGTTGACCAGCTGGGTGACGACCGGGGAGCCGTAAACCGGGTCGATGATGACCGGGCGCTTCGGGGCGGGGCCCTTACGAGGCATTCTTACTTCTCCTTCTTGGCGCCGTAGCGGCTGCGGGCCTGCTTGCGGTTCTTGACACCCTGGGTGTCAAGCGAACCGCGGATGATCTTGTAGCGGACACCAGGAAGGTCCTTCACACGACCACCGCGCACCAGCACGATGGAGTGCTCCTGCAGGTTGTGGCCCTCGCCCGGGATGTAAGCGGTGACCTCGATCCCGCTGGTGAGGCGCACACGGGCGACCTTGCGGAGAGCCGAGTTCGGCTTCTTCGGGGTGGTCGTGTACACACGCGTGCAGACCCCACGGCGCTGCGGGGAGCCCTTCAGCGCGGGAGTCTTGTTCTTCTCGACCTTGTCCTGCCGGCCCTTTCGGACCAGCTGCTGGATCGTAGGCACCGTTTCTCCGTTTTCTGTGTGCCAAGGCTTGGTGGAACTAACCTGCGGTGTCTCCCTCGCACACGACCCCGTGGTCGACCCACGCGGTCGGGTGTGTTGGGCTTTTTCCGGCACGGAATCCCATGGCTGATGTACAGCGACGGCGCTCTACGCGCGGCGCGCTGGGAGGCGCTCCGGCTCGGCGCGGCGACCGGTGTGCATGCACGCACAAGGACCCGGGGACACCCCAGGCACAAGGTCAGAGCGTACCTAGCGCATGGGGCGCGGTCAAAACAAATGCAACGCCGCAGGTCGCGGGGCTCGCACCGGAAGCGGAAGCGGAGGCGGGCCGGGAACCGGCCGGCGGCGGGGCCCCCTACCACAACCGGGCGCCCCCCGCACGGCGAACCCTACGCCTCCGCGCGGGCCCCGGCGAGCCGGGCCGGCCCCTGCGAGGCGCCGTTCCCGGGCGCCCCGGGTGCCTGCGGCAGCGGGCGCTCCCGGTTGTCCGGCATCGCGACGAACACGCCCAGCGCGAGGGTCGCCAGGGTGTACACGACCAGCCACAGCACCCAGCTGCCGGGCGGGGACCAGTGGGCCGGACTGATCAGCAGCGGGCCGGTGGTGCCGACGGTGTTGCGGCGCAGCGCCCAGAGGAAGGCGGCGACGTTCACCAGGGAGAGCGAGAAGCCGAAGATGACCAGCAGCCGGCGCCAGGCGAAGCCGCCCCACGGCAGCCGCTCGTGGCAGAGCGCCGCGCACATGATCGGCAGTCCGACGGCGAACGGCAGCAGGTAGCGCCCCTGCCAGATCATGCCGAGCTGGCGCGCCTGCATGGCCTGTGCCGCTATCGGTATCACCACGATGCCGACCATCACGCCGACGATCGCCAGGGTGTCCCGGAACCGGGCGTAGCACAGCGCGATCATCGCCAGCGCCAGCACCACGCCGCACCAGACCAGCAGCGTCCCGGCCGGCGGCTGGGCGTCCAGCCAGCCGAAGTAGCCGATCATCTGCTTCATGTACATCAGACCGCCGTCGAAGGTCTTCCGAGCCGCGGTCAGCGGGGTGAGGTTGCTCGGGGTGTCGATCACCGAGTGGTCCGGGTGGGTCGACGACCAGGCCAGCGCCGAGACGGCCGCCAGCAGGGACGCGCCGCCCCAGTACCAGGTCACCCGGTGGCGGACCACCTCGCGCACGGCCCCCTTCTGACTCAGCAGCAGCCCGAAGAACAGGGCGCCGGCGAACCAGATCAGGCCCAGCGGGCGGATGCTGATCAACACCAGCGCGCCCACCCCGAGCCGGGCCAGACGGCGGTTCAGCAGGTGCGGGTCCGGGCTCATCAGCATCGGCAGCCCGGCACTCCAGACCAGGATGCCCGCGGCGATCTCCGGACCGCTCGGGTTGACCACACCGAACATGAACAGCGCCATCGGGGTCGTCGCGGTGACCACGCCGAGCAGGGTGAAGGAACGCCGGCGCCACTCCGCCGCCGAGACCACCGCGCTCGCCGCCAGGGCGGAGCAGATCAGCGCCGACATCAGGCGCATCAGGTAGAAGGCCTTCTCGCCGTGCACCAGCAGGCTGGGCCAGCCGACCGCGAAGTAGTACGCCGGGTGGTAGCGGCCGGCCGCGGTGGTCACCTCGACCGTCCCGGGCCGATCCCGCAGGTGCGGGGCGCAGGCGGCCGAGTTCTCGGACCGGAAGACGTAGCAGGCGTTGACGTCCTTGAGGTCCTGGTAGATCCGCGGGAGCTTGACGCCGGTCTCGGCGAACATGCCCTCGATGCCGCCCACCGTGTGCGGAGCCATCACCTCCTCACCGTTGAGCTGACCGCGGGCGACGGCCGCCGCCCGGATCAGGTGCGCGTGCTCGTCCGGAGAGCCTCCGGTCGGGGTGGAGAACGACCAGGACGCGCTCAGCGTGAACAGGATCGCGAACGCGACGAGCCACAGCCGCCTCGGCGAGGAGGCGAGCCGGTCGCCGAGGCTCTTGACGGCGTTGATCATCATCTGGAGTGGGCCTTCGGGGTCAGTGCGAGCTCGCGGCGGGCGCCGGTTCGTGCTCCGGGCTGAGCCAAACCATGTTTATCCACGACTGGTCGCCGTCCTTGGAGCACTGCCCACCGGGCGCGAACTTCGGGCAGTGACCGTCGAGCTTCTGCACGGTGTGCGACACCCAGGGCAGGATGCGGTAGTCGTTCTCGTGCGCCGGCATGTAACGGTCCGACATCGAGGACGAAACCGTACCGAACAGGAAGAGCAGAGCGAACAACGTGCCGACCACAGCGGCGGGTCGGCCGGGCAGGCCCGGGCCGGTGGACGGCGCGCCCGGGCCGGCCGACGGGGTTCCGTCGGCCTCGCCGCCCGCCCCCGCCGCACCGGCCTCGACGGCCCGCTTGCGCTCGACCAGCCGGAGCGACACCAGGTGGGCGGTCAGCGCACAGAGCAGCAGGCCGCAGTACAGCATCTGGTTGTTGGTCCGGGTGTAGAGCTGGACCGTCTGGGTCTCGTACATGTGCGAGGCGATGTACATCCGCATCACCCAGGCGCTCGCGAACATGCAGCAGATGGTGACGACCATCGGCTTGCGGATGCCCAGCCAGAGGGCGGCGCCCAGTGCGACGAACATCACCACGGCGAACAGGCCCATGCCGCCGAACTCGCCGGGGATCGGCCACTCCCCCACCTTGCCCGGCATGTCCGTGCGCCACATCAGGAAGTAGGCGGGGTCGGTGAAGTTGTCGAAGCGGAAGGCGGAGTCCTTGGTCTCCTGGCCCTCCGTCAGCATGGTCACCAGGTAGCTGCCGCCGACCAGCAGGAACGCGGCGCCGGTGGCACCGAGGTAGGCCAGGCCCTTGCGCCGGTCGGCCCGCCACGGGAAGTACGCGAGTATCGCGACCAGCACGCCCAGGCCGCTCCACAGGAACCAGCCGGAGTAGGTGAGGAACAGCAGGCCCAGCAGCGCGCCGAAACCGGCCGCCTTGAGCAGCAGCGTCCGCCAGGCGTCCGTGCCGGCGCGGCGCAGGTGCACCACCAGCGCCACCAGGACGGGCACCAGGACGACCAGCACGGTCTGGCTGTACGGCTTGTAGGCGTCGATCAGCGCGAAGGCCGGCAGCACGCCGAAGGCGAGCGCGCGGACCGGGCTGAGCAGCATCCGCCAGGAGAGGTAGACCAGCGGGCCGAACGCGGCGGCGCCGAGGATCTGGAGGTCCTTGAAGGCGTACGCGGTGTTGCCGCCGTGGAACCACTCGGCGTAGTAGCCCAGGGTGTAGAGCGGAGCCGGCGGGTAGACCGGCGAGCCCGAGGGCTGGCCGTTCGCCACCGCGTGGGCCCACTCGACGATGCGTCCGCTGTCGCCGTTGAGGCCGAACATCGGCCAGGGCGTGCCGAGCAGCGCGATGACCGCGCCGGCCGCCACGAAGCCGCTGGCGAGGCCGGCCAGGGCGGCGGCGGAGAAGCGGGACACCAGGCCGAAGTGCCGGCCCGAGCGGAAGCGCATCGCGAGCACGACCGCTCCGAGCACCAAGAAGCCGATCACCGCGAACCGCAGCTGCACCGCGGCGAGGCCGCTGACCTGGGCGATCCGGTCCAGCGGGTTCAGCTTGAAGCCGTGCGCCAGCAGCGGGAGCACCAGCGCGGCCAGGAAGGAGACCACCGCCTCCCCCGCGAGCAGCAGCGGGGCCGAGTTCCGGAGCCCGGCCCCGGAGCGGCCGACCGCTCCCCGGATCAGCGAACGCCCTCCGCCGGGCGGGATTCTGGAGGCCTCCTGGGCACTGACTGTCACTGGTACGGTCCTCAGCTCATGGTCGCTCGGCTCGGCCCGGCCCCTGCGCCGGTCGGTGACGGAACGTTCTGCCTCAAGTCGCACGGCGGCAGCCCCGGGCATCATAGGTCCTTCACGTTCCGAAGGCCCCATCGGCGAAGGGCGCGGAGCACCCCGACGCCGCCGCCCGGGCCCTGGACCCGTCCCGTCGGTCAGGCGATGGCGAAGAGGACGAGCAGGGTCCAGAAGGCACAGCCCATGTAGCCGAGGACCAGGCCGAGCACGGCCGCCCAGTCGCCGTCCATGTCGCGGTGGCGGATCTCCGAGCGGGCGATGTGGCCGGTGATCACGGCGGGGGCGGAGAAGCCGATCAGGCTGCACACCAGGGAGACCACGGCGAGCACGTTGGTGGGGCGGCGGACCGGGGCCGGCGCCGGGACGGCCATGAAGGTGGCCGGTACGGGCGTCGCGACGGTCGGCGGCGCCACCATCGGCCCGGAGGGCAGGTCGGCCACCAGCGCGGCCAGCTGGCCGTAGGTCTGCGCGGCGGACGCCGCCTCGTGGCGCTGCTCGTACTCCTGGACGGAGAGCCGCCCCTCGGCGAACGCCGCCTTGAGCACGTCGACCGTCCGGTCCCGGTCCGAGTGGCCCGCCCGCATCGCGGCCTGGTGCGTCGGCGCGGGCGCCGGCTGCCAGCCCCCGACCGACGGCTTGCCCGGCGGATGGCCGGGCCCGGGCTCACCCCACGGTTGTACGGACATCCGCAACCTCCCGGTAGCGCGGCACCCCCGCGCACGTCACTGCTTCCTCATAGTGCAGGACGAACGACCGCACCGAGTAGTTGCCGAATCGGCCCGGCAGCCGTCGGGAAGAAGACCCGGGGGGGGCGGCGGCCGGGCGGCGCGCCTCACCCGTTCGGCGGACACGCTCAGGGGATGCTCAACTCGGGCGACAGCCCGTTCGAGCGGTGCCAGGCTGGCTGCGAGGGCTACGACCAGCACGGTTCCGGCTGACTCGGCTTCAGCCGGCACGGTGTCGACCACCACGAGAAGAAGGGCCGCCATGCGGGAGTCAGCGCCACCGTCCGCCGTCAGCATCCAAGGGCTCTGGAAGCGCTTCGGCGCCCAGGCCGCCGTCGCCGGACTGAGCCTGGAGCTGCCGGCCGGAGCGTTCATCGGGCTGGTCGGGCCGAACGGTGCCGGCAAGACCACCACGCTGTCGATGGTCACCGGGCTGCTCCGCCCCGACCAGGGCACCGTCCTGGTGCACGGCACCGACGTCTGGGCGGACCCGGTCTCGGTCAAGGCCCGGATCGGCATCCTGCCCGAGGGCCTGCGGATGTTCGAGCGGCTCAGCGGGCGCGAGCTGCTCCAGTACACCGGGCGGCTGCGCGGTCTGCCCGGCGCCGAGGTGGACCGGCGCGCCGAGGAGCTGCTGGCCGTCCTGGACCTCGGCCGGGACGCCGACAAGCTGGTCGCCGACTACTCCACCGGCATGCGCAAGAAGATCGGGCTGGCCGCCGCGCTGCTGCACAACCCCGACGTGCTGTTCCTGGACGAGCCCTTCGAGGGCGTCGACCCGGTCTCCGCCCAGACCATCCGCGGCGTGCTCAAGCGGTACGCGGCGGCCGGTTCCACGGTGGTCTTCTCCAGTCATGTGATGGAGCTGGTCGAACAGCTCTGCGACTGGGTCGCGGTGATCAACGCCGGCCAGGTGATCGCCCAGGGCCCGCTGGACTCCGTACGGGCCGGGCGCAGCCTGCACGAGGCCTTCCTGGAGCTGATCGGCGTGCGCGAGGACGACGGGCAGTCACTCGGCTGGCTGGGCGGTGGCTCCCGGTGACCGGTGCTTCGGTGCCCGACGGGCGGACGGTGGTCCGGGGCCTGGTGGCGCTCAAACTGCGGCTGCTGCGCAACGGGCTGCGGCGCAGCCCCGGCCGGACGGCCGTCTATGTGATCGGCGGCCTGTTCGGCCTGGCCTTCGCGGGCGGCATCGCCGTCGCCCTGGCCGCGCTGAACGGGCGCTACGCCGGCTCCGGGGACGCCGGGGTGATGCTGCTCGGCGTGCTGACGCTGGGCTGGGCCGCGCTGCCGCTGTTCCTGTTCTCCAGCGACGAGAGCGCCGACCCGACCCGGCTGACCATGCTGCCGCTGCGGCCCGGCCCGATGCTGCGCGGCTCGCTGGTGGCCGCGCTGATCGGTCCCGGCCCGCTGATCAGCCTGGTGCTGGTGACGGGCGCGGTGCTGGCCGGCGCGGCCGGCGGGGCCTCGGCCGCGGTCGCGGTGCTCGGCGTGCCGCTCGCGGTGCTCTGCCTGGTCACGCTCTCCCGGGCGGTCGCGGCGGGCAATGCCCGGATGCTCTCCAGTCGACGCGGCAAGGACTTCGCGATCTTCGGCGGGCTGGCCTTCGCACTGCTGGTCCAGGCGGCCAACGTCGGCTCGCAGAGCGTCTTCGGCCGCCGGGGCGGGCCGATCGACCTCAGCCCGTTGAAGCCGATCGCCTCCGTGCTGCGGTGGATCCCGCCGATCAGCGCGGTGGACGCGGCGCGCACCGTCGGCGAGGGCCGGTACGGCCTGGCGGTGCTCCAGCTCGCCGCGGCGGCCGTGCTGCTGGCGCTGCTGCTGCGCTGGTGGCGGCGGAGTCTCCAGGAGCTGATGGTCACCGCCGACGCCTCCACCCTGGAGGTGGCCCGCGGGGTGCGCGGCTCGCGCGGCTGGGGCTTCCTGCCCGAGGGCCGGACGGGCGCGGTGATGCAGCGCCACCTGCGGTACGCCTGGCGCGAGCCGCGGGCCAAGGCGGCGCTGTTCACCGGCATCGGGATGACGCTGGTGGTCTGCGTGCTGTCGATGGTCCAGGGCTGGGCGAGCGTCTACCTGCTGGCGATGACGGGCCTGTTCCTCGGGCTCCAGATGCTCAATCTGTTCGGCATGGACGGCTCGGCGTTCTGGATGGTCGCGGCCACCCTGTGCACCCCGGCCGACGCCCGGGCCGAGCTGCGCGGCCGGGCGTACGCGGTGCTGTCGTACGCCGTCCCGGTGACGGCGCTGCTGGGGCTGCTGCTGGCGGCCGTCACCGGCGGGTGGGGGCAGCTGCCGGCCGCGCTCGGCCTGGCGCTGGCGCTGCTCGGCTGCGGGGTCGCGCTCGGCTCGATGTTCAGCGTGCTGGTGCCGTACACCATGCCGGCCGACAGCAACCCGATGCGCAACGCCGCCCCGGGGCAGGGCGGGCTGATCCTGCTCAACCAGTTCGGCTCGATGGTCGGTGTCGCGGTGCTGGCCCTGCCGGTCGGCGGCCTGCTCGGCTGGGCGCTGCTCTCGGGGCTGCCGAGCTGGCCGCTGCTGCTGGTCGGCCCGCTGTACGGCGCCCTGGTCGCCGCGCTGGGGGTGCGGGTGGCTGCGGGCCGGCTGCTGGAGCGCACGCCGGAGATCCTGGCCAAGGCCATCGAGCGCTGAGCCGAACCGTTTCGGCGGACGGGCTCCGTCGGCGGCTCCGGCATCATGGGCAGGAGGGCCGGACCGTCGAGGAGAGCAGGGACACACCGTGGGCAAGGGCGCGCAGCAGGCCGGGAACGCCGGGCCGCTGCTGGATGAGGCGGTGCGGTCGGTGCTGACGGCCCCGGAGGACGCACTGGACCTCGCTCTGGACACCGGGGCCTCGCTGCTGGCCGCCTCGGCCGGGCAGTGGCCGGAGGTGAGCCGGGCGCTGCTGAGCCACGCGGACACCGCGGTCGGCCGCTGCTGGTCGGCCGGCTGGCGTCCGGCCGACCTGGTCCGGGTGGTGCGGCGCGAGCTGAAGCCCGTCCACCTGGCCCTCGCGGTGGACCTGATCGCCGCCGAGGGCCGCCGCCACCCCGCGGCCGCCCTGGACCGGCGCTGGCTCGAACAGCTGCGCGAGCTGGAGACCGAGGTGTGGTGGTCCGGCGACGAGGAGTACCTCGGCGCCTTCGCCCACCGGCACCGGCAGGACCGCTTCGCGCTCGCCACCGCCGTCCTGGAGCTGCTGCGCACCTGGGGCCGGCTGCCCCCGATCGCCCCGGCCGGGCCCGCCCCCGGGCAGGCCGGTCGGCGCGGGCACGCGGCGCCGGTGACGGGCGAGCCCCGCATGCTGGCGCGGATCCGGGCGCTGCTGGCCAAGGCCGAGTCCACCGAGTACCCGGAGGAGGCCGAGGCACTGACCGCCAAGGCCCAGCAGCTGATGGCCCAGCACAGCATCGACGAGGCGCTGCTGGACGCGGGCGGCACCGACCGGGACACCCCGGCGGCGCTGCGGATCGGCGTGGACAACCCGTACGAGGGCCCCAAGACGATGCTGCTGGACGCGGTCGCGGTGGCCAACCGGTGCCGGGTCGTGTGGGCGAAGGAGTTCGGCTTCTGCACCGTGGTCGGCTTCGACGGCGACCTGGACGGCGTCGAGCTGCTCTACACCTCGCTGCTGGTGCAGGCCACCCACGCGCTCAACAAGGCGGGCTCCCGCCGGGACTCCCGCAGCAAGGCGTTCCGGCAGTCCTTCCTGGTCGCGTACGCGGCGCGGATCCGCGAGCGGCTGACCGCCGCCACCGAGCGCGCCACCAGCGCCGCCGCGGCCGGACGGCACCTGCGCGAGGACGGCACCGAGGAGCAGCTGCTGCCCGACGAGCGGCTGCTGCCCGCCCTCGCCGCCCGCTCGGTGGCGGTGGACGAGGAGATCGGCCGGCTGTTCCCCAAGCTGGTCTCGCAGCGCGTGCGGGTCAGCGACGGCGTGGGCTGGGCGGCCGGCCGCGCCGCCGCCGACCGGGCCGCGCTGCACGGACGCGCCGGGCAGATCCGGCGCTAGGACCCGCCAAGATCCACAAGGGCGGCCCGGCGCTCAGGGAGACCTGATAGAACGTTGTCCGCCACGAACGAAGGGGGACTCGACGTGACGGAGCCGGCGGCGGAGTCGGGGTACCGGGACCGGGTGCGCGGAGCACTGCTCGGCGGCGCGATCGGCGACGCGCTGGGCTGGCCGGTGGAGTTCCAGCAGCTCCACCAGATCCAGGACCGGTACGGGCCGCAGGGCGTGACCACCCTGCCGGCCGGGCCGGGCCCGGTCGAGGTCACCGACGACACCCAGATGACGCTGTTCACCGCCGAGGGCCTGATCCGCGGCTTCGTCCGCGGCTGGACGGGCGGCGGCGGCTCGGTGCCGGAGGCCGTCCACAGCGCCTACCGGCGCTGGCTGCGGACCCAGTACCAGAGCGGGCCGGACACCGAGCCGCAGCCCCACCCGTACGACGGCTGGCTGCTGAGCCGACCGTTCCTGTACGCGCGGCGGGCACCGGGCAACGCCTGCATGAGCGGGGTCTCCGAGCACCCGGTGTTCGAGTCGCCGTCCCCGATCGGGCAGCTCGGGCCGATCAACCCGGGCTCCAAGGGCTGCGGCACGGTGATGCGCTCGGCGCCGTTCGGGCTGGCCCGGCTGGGCGTCGAGCAGTCCTTCGGGCTGGCGGTGCAGTGCGCCCAGCTCACCCACGGGCACCCGACCGGCTACCTCGCGGCCGGCGCCTTCGCGGCGCTGATCGAGCGGCTCGCCGACGGCACCGAGCCGTGGGCGGCGGTCGGCGAGACGGTGGAGCAGATCCGCGAGCTGCCGAGCTCCAAGGAGACCGTCCAGGCGCTGGCCCGGGCGGTGCGGCTGGCCCAGGAGGCCGAGCCGATGGCGGACACGGTGGAGCGGGTGGGCCTCGGCTGGATCGCCGAGGAGTGCCTGGCCATCGCGGTGTACTCGCTGCTGGCCGCCACCCTGGACCCGGACCCGGTGCGCACCGCGCTGCTGCTGTCGGTGAACCACTCCGGGGACAGCGACTCGACCGGCGCGGTCTGCGGCAACCTGGTCGGAGCCGCGTACGGCGCCGCCGCGCTGCCCCCCGAGTGGGCCGGAGCGGTCGAGGGCCGGGCGGAGCTGCGGCAGGTCGCGGACGACCTGCTGGTGCTGTTCGGCAGCCGCGACCCGCTCCACCCGGGGCTCGGCGGGCGCTACCCGGCCCGGTGACCCCGCCGCGTGCCCTCGGTCGGTCCCGGAGCGCGCCGATCGCCGGCCCCGGCAGCGCCCCGGTCGCCCGGCCCACGGCCTCCCCCCTCGAACCTCAGACTTCGACCACCAGTTCCTTGAGCCCGCGGATCACGTAGCCCGGGTTCCACTCGGGCTCGCGGACCAGCCGCAGGCCCGGGGCCCGGCGCAGCAGGGTTCCGTAGGACTCGGTGAGCTCCAGTCTGGCGAGCGGGGCGCCCAGGCAGAAGTGGATTCCGGCACCGAAGGTGATGTGGGGGTTGTCGGTGCGGCCGAGGTCGAGGCGGTCCGGGTCGGCGAAGCGCTCGGGGTCGCGGTTGGCGGAGCCGAACAGCAGGGCGATCTCGGCGCCGCGCGGGATGGTGACGCCGCCGACCTCGATGTCCTCCAGCACCCAGCGCTCGAACATCTGGAGCGGGGTGTCCCAGCGCATCAGCTCCTCGATGGCGGTGGGCAGCAGCTCGTCCACCGAGCCGCGCAGCCGGGCGAGCTCGTCGGGGTTGCGGAACAGCGCCCACCAGCCGTTGCCGGTGGTGTTGACGGTCGCCTCGTGGCCGGCGTTGAGCAGCAGCACGCAGGTGGAGATCATCTCCTGCTCGCTGAGCGCGTCGGAGCCCTCCTGGGCCTGGATCAGCGCGCTGATCAGGTCCGTCCCCGGGTCGGCCCGGCGCTCGCGGATCAGGGTGCGCAGGTAGTCGGAGAACTCGATGCTCGCGGTGACGGCCCGGCGGGCGACCTCCTCGCTCGGGTTGAGCTCGAACATCCCGGTGATGTCGGCGGACCACGGCCGCAGCAGGTGCCGGTCGCTCTCCGGCACGCCGAGCATCTCGGCGATCACGGCGACCGGCAGCGGCTCGGCGACGGTGGCGATCAGGTCGCCCCCGCCGGCCGCGAGCAGGTTGTCGACCAGCTCGCCGGCCAGCCGCTGGACGGTGGGGCGCAGGCCCTCGACCATGCGCGGGGTGAAGGCCTTGGAGACGAGCCGGCGCAGCCGGGTGTGGTCGGGCCCTTCCAGGTCGAGCAGCCCGTGGTCGTTCAGGGTGTGGAAGGGCTCGTGCGCCGGGTCGGGCGCGGTGCGGCCGAACTCCTCGTGGCCGAAGCGGTGGGTGTAGGTGCGGCCGAGCCGCCGGTCGCGCAGCAGGGCGCTGACGTCCTCGAAGCGCGAGACGAGCCACTGGTTCGTCGGCTCGAAGTACGTCACCGGCGCGTGCTCGCGCAGTTCGGCGTACGCGTCGTACGGGTGGGCCACGAACTCCGCCGACCAGGGGTCGAACTTCGCCGTCGTCGTCATCGGTCGATCACTCCAGGCCAGGAGGGGGGAAGCCGGAATGATCATCGTACGCATGCGGTACGTCCGGGAATGCGACCTTCCGGCTCCCCCTCGGCCCCGCTCCAGGACAAGTCGGCGCACCGGCTTCGGCAGCACCTCGGAGATCGGCTCGCGGATCACCTCGGCCGGCGGGAACGCCGAAGGGCCCGGAGGCTTGATGCCTCCGGGCCCTTCGAATCAGTAGCGGGGACAGGATTTGAACCTGCGACCTCTGGGTTATGAGCCCAGCGAGCTACCGAGCTGCTCCACCCCGCGTCGGTGAACACGACTCTACGCGACTCCGGCCGAATGACCTAATCGGTTCCCGCCGGGCCCCGCGCCACCCCGGGAACGCCGCAGGGCGGCCACCCCGTGAGGGGTGACCGCCCTGCGGTCGGAGCTACCCGACTCAGCCGGTGTACGGGCCGTAGTCGTAGTCGTCCAGCGGGACCGCCTGGCCGGAGCCGGCGCCGAAGGGCGACAGGTCGTAGTCGTCGTAGCCGACGGCCGAGTACATGGCGGCCTTGGCCTCCTCGGTCGGCTCGACCCGGATGTTGCGGTAGCGGGGCAGACCCGTACCGGCCGGGATGAGCTTACCGAGGATGACGTTCTCCTTGAGGCCCAGCAGCGGGTCCGACTTGGCGTGGATCGCCGCGTCGGTGAGGACCCGGGTCGTCTCCTGGAAGGAGGCGGCCGACAGCCAGGACTCGGTGGCCAGCGAGGCCTTGGTGATACCCATCAGCTGCGGACGGCCGGAGGCGGGGTGACCGCCCTCGGCGACCACACGACGGTTCTCCTGCTCGAAGCGGCCGCGCTCGACGAGCTCGCCCGGGAGCAGCTCGGCGTCGCCCGACTCGATGATCGTCACGCGGCGGAGCATCTGCCGGATGATGATCTCGATGTGCTTGTCGTGGATCGACACACCCTGCGAGTTGTAGACCTTCTGGACCTCGGCGACCAGGTGGACCTGGACGGCACGCTGGCCCATGATGCGCAGGACGTCGTGCGGGTTGGTGGCACCCATGGTCAGCTTCTGGCCGACCTCGACCGCCTCGCCCTCGCTGACGAGCAGCTTCACACGCTTCGAGACCGGGTAGGCGATCTCGTCGGTGCCGTCGTCCGGCGTGATGACCAGCTTGCGGGTCTTCTCGGTGTCCTCGATCCGGACCCGACCGGCGGCCTCGGAGATCGGGGCCACACCCTTCGGGGTACGGGCCTCGAAGAGCTCGACGACACGGGGCAGACCCTGGGTGATGTCGTCACCGGCCACACCACCGGTGTGGAAGGTACGCATGGTCAGCTGGGTGCCGGGCTCACCGATGGACTGGGCGGCGATGATGCCGACCGCCTCACCGATGTCGACCAGCTTGCCGGTGGCCAGCGAGCGCCCGTAGCACATGGCGCAGGTGCCGACGGCCGACTCACAGGTCAGGATCGAGCGGGTCTTGACCTCGCCGATGCCGTGGCGGATCAGCTCGTCGATCAGGACGTCACCGAGGTCGGTGTTGGCGGTGGCCAGCAGCTTGCCGTCCACCGTGATGTCCTCGGCGAGCATGCGGGCGTAGACGCTGGTCTCGACGTCGTCGGCCTTGCGCAGCACACCGTCCGCACCCACGGAACCGATCGCCAGCTTCAGGCCGCGCTCGGTGCCGCAGTCCTCCTCGCGAATGATGACGTCCTGGGAGACGTCGACCAGACGACGGGTGAGGTAACCGGAGTCGGCGGTACGCAGCGCGGTGTCGGCCAGACCCTTACGGGCACCGTGGGTGGAGATGAAGTACTCCAGCACGGACAGGCCCTCACGGAACGAGGCCTTGATCGGACGCGCGATGGTCTCGTTCTTCGCGTTCGACACCAGACCACGCATACCGGCGATCTGGCGCATCTGCATCATGTTTCCACGAGCACCCGAGTCGACCATCATGAAGATGGGGTTCGTCTTCGGGAAGTTCGCGGCCATGGCGTCCGCGACCTCGTTGGTCGCCTGGGTCCAGATGCCGACGAGCTCCTGCTTGCGCTCGTTGTCGGTGATCAGACCGCGCTCGTACTGCTTCTGGACCTTCTCGGCCTTGGCCTCGTAGCCCTCCAGGATGGCGGGCTTGCTCGGCGGGACGATGACGTCCGAGATGGAGACGGTGACACCCGAGCGGGTCGACCAGTGGAAGCCGGCCGCCTTCAGGTTGTCCAGGGTCGCCGCGACGACGACCTTGGGGTAGCGCTCCGCCAGGTCGTTGACGATCGCGGAGAGCTGCTTCTTGCCCACCTCGTAGTCGACGAACGGGTAGTCCTCGGGCAGCAGCTCGTTGAAGAGCGCGCGGCCCAGGGTGGTGTTCAGGCGGAAGGGCTCGCCGTCGTACCAGGTCGACTGGCCGTCCTCGTCCACCGGGGCGGTCCAGCCGCGCGGCGGGACGGTGCCGGCCGGCAGGCGCAGCTCGATCGGGGCCTGGACGTCCAGGTCGCGGGCGTCGAAAGCCATGATCGCCTCGGCGGTCGACGAGAAGGTGCGACCGGCGCCCTTCACGTTCTCGCGGTCCGAGGTCAGGAAGAACAGACCGAGCACCATGTCCTGGGTCGGCATGGTGACGGGGCGACCGTCGGCCGGCTTCAGGATGTTGTTCGAGGACAGCATCAGGATGCGGGCCTCGGCCTGCGCCTCCGCGGAGAGCGGCAGGTGGACGGCCATCTGGTCACCGTCGAAGTCCGCGTTGAACGCGGTGCAGACGAGCGGGTGGATCTGGATGGCCTTGCCCTCGACCAGCTGCGGCTCGAAGGCCTGGATGCCGAGGCGGTGCAGGGTGGGCGCACGGTTCAGCAGGACCGGGTGCTCGGCGATGACCTCTTCGAGCACGTCCCACACGACCGGACGGGCACGCTCGACCATGCGCTTGGCCGACTTGATGTTCTGCGCGTGGTTCAGGTCGACCAGGCGCTTCATCACGAACGGCTTGAAGAGCTCCAGCGCCATGGCCTTCGGCAGACCACACTGGTGCAGCTTGAGCTGCGGGCCGACGACGATGACCGAACGGGCCGAGTAGTCGACTCGCTTGCCGAGCAGGTTCTGGCGGAAACGACCCTGCTTGCCCTTCAGCATGTCGCTGAGGGACTTCAGCGGGCGGTTGCCCGGACCGGTGACCGGACGGCCGCGGCGGCCGTTGTCGAACAGCGCGTCGACGGCCTCCTGGAGCATGCGCTTCTCGTTGTTCACGATGATCTCGGGGGCACCGAGGTCGAGAAGCCGCTTCAGGCGGTTGTTGCGGTTGATGACGCGGCGGTACAGGTCGTTCAGGTCGGAGGTCGCGAAGCGGCCACCGTCCAGCTGCACCATCGGACGCAGGTCCGGCGGGATGACCGGGACGCAGTCCAGCACCATGCCGTTGGGCTTGTTGGTGGTCTGGAGGAACGCCGAGACGACCTTGAGGCGCTTGAGCGCACGGGTCTTCTTCTGGCCCTTGCCGGTGCGGATGATCTCGCGCAGGCGCTCGGACTCCTCGGCCAGGTCGAAGGTCTCAAGGCGGTCCTTGAGGGCCGCCGCGCCCATCGAGCCGGAGAAGTAGGTGCCGAAGCGGTCGCGCAGCTCGCGGTAGAGCAGCTCGTCGCCCTCAAGGTCCTGGACCTTGAGGTTCTTGAAGCGGGCCCACACCTCGTCGAGGCGGTCGAGCTCGCGCTGCGCGCGGTCGCGCAGCTGCTTCATCTCGCGCTCGGCACCCTCGCGCACCTTGCGGCGCACGTCGGCCTTGGCGCCCTCGGCCTCCAGCTCGGCCAGGTCGGTCTCGGCCTTCTTGGCACGGGCTTCGAGGTCGGAGTCGCGACGGTTCTCGATCTGCTGACGCTCGACCGAGACGTGCGCCTCCAGGGACGGCAGGTCGCGCTGGCGGCGCTCGTCGTCGACCCAGGTGATCATGTAGGCGGCGAAGTAGATGACCTTTTCGAGGTCCTTCGGCGCCAGGTCCAGCAGGTAGCCCAGGCGGGACGGGACACCCTTGAAGTACCAGATGTGGGTGACCGGGGCGGCCAGCTCGATGTGGCCCATCCGCTCGCGGCGCACCTTGGCGCGGGTCACCTCGACGCCGCAGCGCTCGCAGATGATGCCCTTGAAGCGGACGCGCTTGTACTTACCGCAGTAGCACTCCCAGTCCCGGGTGGGGCCGAAGATCTTCTCGCAGAAGAGTCCGTCCTTTTCGGGCTTCAGGGTGCGGTAGTTGATGGTCTCCGGCTTCTTGACCTCGCCGTGGGACCACTGGCGGATGTCGTCGGCGGTGGCCAGGCCGATGCGGAGCTCGTCGAAGAAGTTGACGTCAAGCACTGGTCGTCAAGCCCTCTTTCGTAAGTCGAGAGTCGTTCATGTGGTCTGAGGGGGGCCTGGGGGCGGGCCGGCCGCCGCGGCGGCCGGCCCAACCTCCGTCAGACCTCTTCGACGCTGCTCGGCTCGCGCCGGGACAGGTCGATGCCGAGCTCCTCGGCGGCGCGGAACACGTCCTCGTCGGAGTCCCGCATCTCGATGGACTGGCCGTCCGAGGACAGCACCTCCACGTTGAGGCAGAGCGACTGCATTTCCTTGATGAGGACCTTGAAGGACTCGGGAATGCCGGGCTCGGGGATGTTCTCGCCCTTGACGATGGCCTCGTAGACCTTGACTCGGCCGAGGACGTCGTCGGACTTGATGGTGAGGAGCTCCTGGAGCGCGTAGGCAGCGCCGTACGCCTCAAGGGCCCACACCTCCATCTCACCGAAGCGCTGACCACCGAACTGCGCCTTACCACCGAGCGGCTGCTGGGTGATCATCGAGTACGGACCGGTCGAACGGGCGTGCAGCTTGTCGTCGACCAGGTGGTGCAGCTTGAGGATGTACATGTAGCCGACCGAGACCGGCATCGGGAACGGCTCGCCGGAGCGGCCGTCGAACAGCCGGGCCTTGCCGGTGGAGTTCACCAGGCGCTCACCGTCACGGGTGAGGGTGGTGTTGTCCAGCAGACCGGTGATCTCGTCCTCGCGGGCGCCGTCGAAGACCGGGGTGGCGAGGTTGGTGCCGCCCTGGACGGTGTCGGCGCCGATCGCCTGGAGGCGCTGGGCCCACTCGTCGGCGAGGCCGGAGACGTCCCAGCCCTGCTTGGCGAGCCACCCGAGGTGGATCTCCAGGACCTGTCCCGGGTTCATTCGGGACGGGACACCCAGCGGGTTGAGGATGATGTCGACCGGGGTGCCGTCCTCCAGGAACGGCATGTCCTCGACCGGCAGGATCTTGGAGATGACGCCCTTGTTGCCGTGACGGCCGGCGAGCTTGTCACCGTTGGTGATCTTGCGCTTCTGGGCCACGTAGACGCGGACCAGCTGGTTGACACCCGGGGGAAGCTCGTCGCCCTCTTCGCGGTCGAAGACGCGGACGCCGATGACCTTGCCGGACTCACCGTGCGGCACCTTCAGCGAGGTGTCGCGGACCTCACGCGCCTTCTCACCGAAGATCGCGCGGAGCAGGCGCTCCTCGGGGGTCAGCTCGGTCTCACCCTTCGGGGTGACCTTGCCGACCAGGATGTCGCCGGTGACGACATCGGCGCCGATGCGGATGATGCCGCGCTCGTCGAGGTCCGCCAGGACCTCCTCGGAGACGTTCGGGATGTCCCGGGTGATCTCCTCGGGGCCGAGCTTGGTGTCACGGGCGTCGACCTCGTGCTCCTCGATGTGGATCGAGGAGAGGACGTCGTCCTGCACGAGGCGCTGCGACAGGATGATCGCGTCCTCGTAGTTGTGACCCTCCCACGACATGAACGCCACGAGCAGGTTCTTGCCGAGGGCCATCTCGCCCTCGTCGGTGCACGGGCCGTCGGCCAGCACCTGGCCGGCCTCGACCCGGGCGCCCTCGTCCACGAGCACCTTCTGGTTGAAGGCGGTGCCCTGGTTGGAGCGGGTGAACTTGGCGGCGCGGTACGTGGTGTAGGTCGCGTCGTCGTTGGCCACGGTGACGTAGTCGGCCGAGACCTCCTGGACCACACCGGGCTTCTCGGCGGTGATCACGTCGGCGGCGTCGACGGCACAGCGGTACTCCATGCCGGTACCGACCAGCGGAGCCTCGCTCTTCAGCAGCGGCACCGCCTGGCGCATCATGTTCGAGCCCATGAGCGCGCGGTTGGCGTCGTCGTGCTCAAGGAACGGGATCATGGCGGTCGCGACCGACACCATCTGGCGCGGCGAGACGTCCATGTAGTCGATCTCGGTGCCCGGGATGTAGTCGATCTCGCCGCCACGGCGGCGGACCAGGACACGCGGCTCGGCGAAGTGCAGGTCCGCGGTCAGCGGCGCGTTCGCCTGGGCGATGACGTAGCGGTCCTCCTCGTCGGCGGTCAGGTAGTCGACCTTCTCGGTGACCACACCGTCGACGACCTTGCGGTACGGCGTCTCGATGAAGCCGAACGCGTTGACCCGGCCGTACGAGGCCAGCGAGCCGATCAGACCGATGTTCGGGCCTTCGGGGGTCTCGATGGGGCACATGCGGCCGTAGTGCGAGGGGTGCACGTCTCGGACCTCGAAGCCGGCCCGCTCACGGGACAGACCACCGGGGCCGAGGGCGGACAGACGGCGCTTGTGGGTCAGGCCCGACAGCGGGTTCGTCTGGTCCATGAACTGCGACAGCTGGCTGGTGCCGAAGAACTCCTTGATGGAGGCGACGACCGGCCGGATGTTGATCAGGGTCTGCGGCGTGATCGCCTCGACGTCCTGGGTGGTCATGCGCTCGCGCACGACGCGCTCCATACGGGCGAGACCCGTACGGACCTGGTTCTGGATGAGCTCGCCGACGTTGCGCAGGCGGCGGTTGCCGAAGTGGTCGATGTCGTCGACCTCGACCACGATGTCGCGGCCCTCGCCGTCACGCCACTCGGTCTCGCCCGCGTGCAGCTTCACCAGGTACTTGATCGCACCGATGATGTCGGGCTCGGTGAGCACGCCGGAGTCCAGCGACTCGGCGTTGCCCAGCTTGCGGTTGACCTTGTAGCGGCCGACCTTCGCGAGGTCGTAGCGCTTCGGGTTGAAGTACAGGTTCTCCAGCAGCGTCTGCGCGGCCTCGCGCGTCGGCGGCTCGCCCGGACGCAGCTTGCGGTAGATGTCCAGCAGCGCGTCGTCCTGGCCCTGGGTGTGGTCCTTCTCCAGGGTGTTGCGCATGGACTCGTACTCGCCGAACTCTTCGAGAATCATCTCGTTGGTCCAGCCGAGGGCCTTGAGCAGCACGGTGACGGACTGCTTGCGCTTGCGGTCGATGCGGACGCCGACCATGTCGCGCTTGTCGATCTCCATCTCCAGCCAGGCACCACGCGAGGGGATGACCTTGCAGGAGTAGATGTCCTTGTCGGACACCTTGTCCAGGGTGGAGTCGAAGTACACACCCGGGGAGCGGACCAGCTGCGACACGACGACACGCTCGGTGCCGTTGATCACGAACGTGCCCTTGTGGGTCATGAGCGGGAAGTCGCCCATGAAGACCGTCTGAGACTTGATCTCACCGGTCTCGTTGTTGGTGAACTCGGCCGTGACGAAGAGCGGGGCGGCGAACGTGAAGTCGCGGTCCTTGCACTCGTCAATGGAGTTCTTCGGCGGCTCGAAACGGTGGTCGCGGAAGGTCAGCGACATCGACCCACTGAAGTCCTCGATCGGCGAGATCTCCTCGAAGATCTCCTCCAGACCGGACTTGGTGGGGACGTCCAGACCAGACTCCAGCGCCTGCTCGACCCGGGTCTTCCAGGCCGCGTTGCCGAGCAGCCAGTCAAAGCTCTCGGTCTGCAGGGCCAGGAGGTTCGGGACCTCGAGGGGCTCCTTGATCTTCGCGAAGGAGACGCGGAGCGGGGCGGTGGATGCGGCGGAATTGTTCGAGGCGTTGCGCGGCGCGGCCAAGAGGGGGGTCCTTCCGAGGGCTCGGAGCTCACTACGCGCGTACCAGCCGGGCCTGCTTGGGCTTGGTCCCGCCTCCCTCGCCACTGGCCTCTGCCGGGGTCGAAACCCGAGGTCAGAGCCGCTTTGCGGAGGCGATGCCAGACCCCTTCAGGGCAACGCAAACTCCGGGCGACGAGTCACGGAGCAGCTAACAGGCAGCGCAAAGGGACAGTGTAGCCAAAGGCGACACTGCTGTCCAGCTCTGATTCGGAGACCGAATCGGAGACTCCTCCCGGTAGCCGACGGGCGCGGACGCCCGCCGGGTACTGCTCTAACTCACGTGGAGTCATTTCCCGCCGGTGCCACTGGTTATGCATCCAGCGGCGAACCAACCGGGCGGACTCGCGCCTTGAGAATCGCGCGCCGCGCCAGGTTCGTCAAGGGCCCGCCGACGGCGCGGGCCTCGACCGGTCTATCGATCCGGACCCCCTCGGCGTTACAGAAACCGTGGTGGGGCCGCCCTCGACGACGTTGATCACCATACCTCCCGGCACCGACGGCGCCGAGTGCCCTGTCGGCCACACCGGCGGGCCCTACCGGCCGGTCGGGGGAACAGGGCCCGGCACGGCCCGGACGGGGCCCGACCGGGGCCTGGAAACGCGAAAAAGCCGGGCCGATCACCCGCAAGGGTGATCGGCCCGGCTTCAGGCTCTCTCAGAGAGAGCGAGAAGTCACTTGACGGTGACCTTGGCGCCGGCACCCTCAAGGGCGGCCTTGGCCTTCTCGGCAACGTCCTTGGCAACCTTCTCCAGGACCTTGGCACCAGCGGTGTCAACGAGGTCCTTGGCCTCCTTCAGGCCGAGGGAGGTCAGGGTGCGCACCTCCTTGATGACCTGGATCTTCTTGTCGCCAGCGGCCTCGAGGATGACGTCGAACTCGTCCTGCTCCTCGACGGCCTCAGCGGCGGCACCGGGAACGCCGGCGGCGGCAACGGCGACCGGGGCGGCGGCGGTGACGTCGAACTTCTCCTCGAAGGCCTTCACGAAGGCGGCCAGCTCGATGAGGGTGAGCTCCTCGAACTGCGCGAGCAGCTCGTCCTGGGACAGCTTCGCCATGATGGCGTCCTTCCACTAAATCGGCAGGTTGGTGCCGGATGTACGGGTGGGGCGGGCGTACGGGCCCGCAGCGAGGCCGGAGCCTGCCGAATTACTCGGCGGCAGCGTCCTCGGCGGCGGGAGCCGGCGTACCGGCACCGCCCTGCTCGACCTTGTCGCGCAGCGCGTCCACAGTGCGGACGAGCTTCGACGGCAGGGCCTGGAAGAGCGCGGCAGCCTGGGACTGCTTGGCCTTCAGGGCACCCGCCAGCTTGGCGAGCAGCACCTCGCGGGACTCAAGGTCCGCGAGCTTCTTGATCTCGTCGGCGGACAGCGCCTTGCCATCAAGGACACCGCCCTTGATGACGAGAGCGGGGTTCTCCTTGGCGAAGTCACGCAGAGCCTTCGCCGACTCCACCGGGTCACCGGTGACGAAGGCAACAGCCGTCGGACCGTTGAACAGGTCGTCGAGCTCCGTGATCCCGACCTCATTGGCCGCGATCTTGGTCAGCGTGTTCTTCACCACGGCGTACTCGGCGTTGTCGCCGAGCGAGCGACGCAGGGTCTTGACCTGCTTCACCGAGAGACCGCGGTACTCGGTCAGCAGCGCCGCGGAGGAGCCACGGAACTTGTCCGTGATCTCGGCAACGGCAGCAGCCTTGTCGGGCCTGGCCATAGGCTTACGCCTCCTTCCGTGATGTCGAAGTCGGGCCGACCGCGAAAGTCGACCTAGGTCGCCGTGGACCGACCGGACGGAAGGAAAGCTCTTGCGGAAATGCAACGAGCCCCGGTGCGCAGGGGCACGGGGCTCGGAACGACCTCGACGGGCGGCCACGCGAACGCGGTACCCGGAAGTCGAAGCTCCAGACACACCTGCGCGGGCTGCCTGCGACGAAGCGCAGATCCTTCGGCCGCCGGATCCCTGACGGGCTCGCGGCGACAACCAGCGGTCTTTGGCTTCCGCCACAGTAGCGGGAGCCGGCCGCAAGGTGCAAATCGCCCCCGGATCGCGGCTCGGCGTGCTCCCGGCTCAGCGGGCCGGCGGGGAGACCGTCCGGACGCCGGTGTCCACGGTGTCGCTCTCGGCCGGTGCCTGGGCCGAGAGCAGCGCCCCGGCGAAGTCGGTGTAGAGCACCGAGTCGTCCGCCCTGCCGCTGTCCCCGCTGCCGGTGCGCTGGAGCCGGACCAGCTGGTCCTTGTCGTTGAGCCAGAGGTCCAGGGTGAGCGAGGCCGAGCCGCCGGGCGCGAGAGCGGCCCGCAGGCCGTCCCGGCGGGACTGGCTCAGCTGGGTCTGGGCGGCCGCGTACTTCTCGGCGGTGGTGGCGACCCGGTAGTGCTCGACGGTGGAGTCCTCGTACTTCTCCTCGCCGACGAACTCCGGGTCCGTTCCCTCGGCGGTGGCCGCGGTCAGCGCCTCGACCGGGTTCAGCAGGTCGATCAGCCCGGCGTACGGGATCTCCTTGCGGCCGTCCGGGTCCGGCGGGACGGTGAAGCGCTCCCAGTGCTTGCCGCCGTGCCGGGCCGCGGTGGCGGCGTCCCCGCCCTGGTAGGCGATGGTGTCCACGACGATCAGCTGTTCGGCGTCGGCCGGGGTGGAGCGCTTGATCTGGAGCGCGGTCTTGGGCTGCCAGAACAGCGGGCCGGATCCGGCGTCGGCGCCGAGCCGGTAGCTGACCTTGGCCCGGCGGGCGGTCTGCATGGTCAGCTGCGCGGAGAGCAGCACCCCGTGGGGCGAGCGGTCGGTGGGCTTGGCCTGGGCGCTCGGGGAGGCGCTGGTCGGGCTCGGGCTGCCGGTCGGCACGGCGGTGCTCTCCCCGCTCCCGCCGCCGCACCCGCTCAGCGCGCCCGCCAGCAGGACGACGACGGCCGCTGCCACCCATCGCTGCCGTCCCGCCATCGCTGCCCCTCTCGCCCGGCCCCGTCCGCCGGCGGCCCCTCGTCCGGCCACCATGCCACCCGTCCCCGACCGGCCCGAGGGCGGCCCCCTCGGGACGGTACGGATCCACCGGGACGGATCAGTCGGTGGCGCCGGCCTTCTGGAGGTCGGCGAGGGTGGTGAAGTCCTTGGGGGCGGTGGCGTTCACCGGGGTGCCGTAGTCCGAGTAGGTGACCGTGATGTCCATCGTCCCGGCCTTGGCCTCGGCCTGCTCGCGCCGCTTGACCACGAGCTGGTCGGCGTCGACCCAGACGTCGATCTTGTCGCTGGTGATGCCGGCCGCCGTCAGCTTCTGCTTGAGCTTGTCGACCTGCTCCTGGCTCATGCCCTGGCTGGTGGCCTTGGCCACGTCGTCGGCGCTGAGCACGCCGCTGTAGTGGGTGGTGGCCTTGCCGTTCACCGTCTCCGGGCCGACCTCGGTGATCTTGCCGCCGGCGATCAGCGTCCGGACGCCCTGCACCGGGTCCGCGCTCTGGAGCTGGTCGCTCGAACCGCCGGACGCCTTGGCCATGTCGGCCTTGCTGTAGCGCACCCACTCCGGGCCGCCGCCCGCCACGGCCTTCCCGCCCAGGTGCATGAACATCGCGTCCTTGGTGTACAGGTAGCGCACGTTCGGCCCGCCGGTCACCGGCTCCAGGAGCTTGGCCATCGGGGAGCCGGACAGGTCCATGGTGAGGTCGGCCTCCAGGCCGTCGGCCCAGGACGCCACGCCCTTGCCCGTCATGCTCACCTGACCGACCTTGATCAGCTCTTCGACCTTCGCCGACTTGGCGGCGCTGGTCTTCTGGGTGACCTGCTCCAGGTAGACCGCCGGGCTGACCTTCTCCGGCTTGGCGCCACCGGTCGGTGCGGCCGAGGCCGTCGAGCCGGTGGCCGCCGTGGTCGGGGCGGCCGAGTCGGCCTTCTTCTCGTCGTTGTTGTTGCAAGCGGTCGCGGTCAGCGCCAGAGCGGCGAGGACGACGGCGACGGCGGTCTTGCGGGTTCCAGCCATGATTCCCCCTAGAGAACCGAACCCCCGATGGAAGAGCAGATCGTCAGCTCTTCTCATCTTCTTCTCACGCGGACTCTAACGGATCGTCGGATCCCCCACGCACCGGATATCCCCTCCCCCGTCAGCCGCCGGCGGTGGGCGTCGCGTCCGCCGCGCCGGGCGCCGAGACATCCGTCGTGGTCACCGTGGTTCCGGCGCTCCCCGTGACCGTCTCGCGCAGCCGCAGCAGCTGCATGCCCGGCCCCACCCAGAGGTCGTAGCCGATCGCCGTCACCCCGTGCTGCCGGTACCAGTCCAGCGTGGCGGCGCGCTGCCGCGAGCTCAACTCGTCGCCCTTGCCGAACAGTTCGGCCACCGGCGCCGAGCCCCGGTAGTGCGCCGCGGTCACCCCGGCCAGCTGCTCGCCGCCGAGCGAGACGAGTTTGACGCCCTGTGCGATCCCGTACGCCCGGCCGCCCGGGCTGCTGATCAGCGTGGTCATCCAGCCGCCCGCGAAGCCGGCCGGGCCGGTACCGGCCCTGGGGTCGGCCGACTCGGCGGTGCTCCGCTCCGCGTGCTTGGCCGCGCCGCCCTGGTACGCGAGGTCGAGCGCGCCGTCCTTCAGGGTCAGCCGTCCGCTGCCCGACTCGTCGGTGACGGTCAGCGCGGCCTCGTCCGCGTCGCCCCAGACCAGTGAGCCGCTCGCGGTGCGCCGGCCGGCCGGGCCCTCCTGGACCACGTCGATCCGGGCACCGCCGGCGTCGTCCAGCGCCTGCGCGGCCGTGAGCACCACCTGTCTGGGCGGCACCGGCGCGGGCCCCCCGGGGGTGGCGGTGGTCGGAGCGGCCAGCAGGCTGCACCCGGTGGTGGTGGCGAGCAGCAGCGCGGCTGCCACGAGAACGGTGGGGCGAGGGGCGGGTGGCACGGCACACTCCGGCGGTCACAGGTGCTCCACGTGGTCTGACCGGCAGAGCGTACGACGCCCCGGCCGACCGTTCCCATCCGCCGGTGTCCCGATCCGGGAACGACGGCGGGCCCGCACCCCCGGTGAAGGGGGTACGGGCCCGTCGTACGGACTGCTCTAGAGCGCTGGGGCTCAGACCGCGGCCGGGTCCTCCTCGACGAGGAGGTTGCGGGTGCGGTTCGGGTCCACCTGGATGCCGGGGCCCATGGTGGTCGAGAACGCGGTCTTCTTGATGTAGCGGCCCTTGGCGGCGGACGGCTTGGCGCGGAGCACCTCGTCCAGCGCGGCGGCGTAGTTCTCGACCAGCTGCTCGTCGGTGAAGGAGGCCTTACCGATGATGAAGTGCAGGTTCGAGTGCTTGTCGACGCGGAACTCGATCTTGCCGCCCTTGATGTCGTTGACAGCCTTGGCGACATCCGGGGTCACGGTGCCGGTCTTCGGGTTCGGCATCAGACCACGGGGACCGAGCACGCGGCCGAGGCGGCCGACCTTGCCCATGAGGTCCGGGGTGGCGACGACGGCGTCGAAGTCCAGCTTGCCCTTCGCGACCTCGTCGATCAGCTCGTCGGCACCGACGATGTCGGCGCCCGCAGCACGCGCGGCCTCGGCACGCTCGCCGGTCGCGAAGACCAGGACCCGAGCGGTCTTACCGGTGCCGTGCGGGAGGATCACGGTGCTGCGGACCATCTGGTCGGCCTTGCGCGGGTCGACGCCCAGACGCATGGCGACCTCAACGGTGCCGTCGAACTTGGTGGTGCTGGTCGCCTTGGCGAGGCGGACGGCCTCGAGGGGGGCGTAAAGGCGCTCGCGGTCGACCTTGGCGTCCGCGGCCTTAAGGGCCTTGCTGCGCGTCATGGCTGCTCCTGAATGGTGAATGGAGTTGTGGTGTCACGGGCCTGCGCGGGCCCTACCACAAGGGGACGAGAGGGGTTCTCAGCCCTCGACGGTGATGCCCATCGACCGGGCGGTGCCGGCGATGATCTTCTCCGCCGCGTCCAGGTCGTTGGCGTTCAGGTCGGGCATCTTGGTGGTGGCGATGTCGCGGACCTGGGCGCTGGTGAGCTTGGCGACCTTGGTCTTGTGCGGCTCGCTGGAGCCCTTCTCGATACCGGCAGCCTTCAGGATGAGGCGCGCGGCCGGCGGCGTCTTCGTGATGAAGGTGAAGGAACGGTCCTCGTAGACCGTGATCTCCACCGGCACGATCATGCCGCGCTGCGACTCGGTCGCAGCGTTGTAGGCCTTGCAGAACTCCATGATGTTGACGCCGTGCTGACCCAGCGCGGGGCCGACCGGCGGCGCCGGGTTGGCCGCACCGGCGTTGATCTGGAGCTTGATAAGCCCCGTGACCTTCTTCTTCTTGGGAGGCATGTCTCTCCGGGTCCTTCCGAGAGGTGATTGCTGATGCGTGCGGAACCGGGGCGACACCCGGCCGCCAGCACACACATCGGACCAGGCTAACGCGTCTGCGCCGCTGGACCAAAACGGATTCGGGGCAGGGCCCTCGGCCCCGCCCCGAATCCGAAGTCTGTACGACTAGTTCTTCTGGATCTGGTCGAAGGAGAGCTCGACCGGGGTCTCCCGGCCGAAGATCTCGACCAGGCCCTTGACCTTCTTCGAGTCCGGGTTGATCTCGTTGATGGTCGCCTGGAGGGTCGCGAACGGGCCGTCGGTGACGGTGACCGAGTCGCCGACCTCGAAGTCCAGCACCTGGATCTCGCTCGGCTTGACCGGCGAGGGCTTGCCGGCCTCCTTGGCCGCCTGGCGCTCGACGTCCGGGGCGAGCATCTTGACGACCTCGTCCAGGGTCAGCGGGTACGGGTCGTAGGCGTTGCCGACGAAGCCGGTGACACCCGGGGTGTTGCGCACGACGCCCCAGGACTCGGGGGTGAGGTCCATGCGCACCAGGACGTAGCCGGGGAGCTTGTTCTGGCGGATGGTCTTGCGGTCGCCGTTCTTGATCTGGACGACCTCCTCCTGCGGCACCTCGGCCTGGAAGATGTACTCCTCGACGTTCAGCGAGACGGCGCGCTGCTCCAGGTTCTGCTTCACCCGGTTCTCGTAGCCGGCGTAGGTGTGGATCACGTACCACTCGCCCGGCATGAAGCGCAGGTCCTCGCGGAACTTGGCGACCGGGTCGACCTCGACGGCCTCCTCCTCGGCGGCCTCCTCCTCGACCTCGACCTCGCCCTCGGCCTCGACCTCGCCCTCCACGTGCAGCGCGGCCTCCTCGGCGGGCTCGCCGGCCTCGGCCTCGTCGAACGCCTCGACCTCGTCCTCGTCGCTGTCCGCGGCGTCGACGATCTGCTCGGCGGACTCGACGTCGTCAGCCAGCTCGGCCGCGTCCAGCTCGGCGGCGACATCCGCCTCGCGGACGGTCTCGTCGGCGTCGTACAGGGGGGACTCAGACACGGTGGCTGCTTCTTTCCTGGAGATGGTGAAGGTGGCGCGCTCCGCGACCGGCCCGGCGTGCGGCCGCTCGCGCGGGCGCCAGGTGAGGTCTCGGAGACTTCAACAGTACCGAGTCCACGGTAGCCGCGCGTACGTCCGGCGCCGACAGCTCGACCCGGGCCGAAGAATCGGCCCGGGTCGGGAGGCTGTTGCGAAGGGGGCGGCCGTCAGCCGAAGACCAGGAGGCTCAGCTTGGAGAAGCCGTAGTCCAGCCCGGCCACGAAGGCCATCACGACCACGACGAACGTGACCACGACGGCGGTGTAGTTGGTGAGTTCGCCGCGCGACGGCCAGACGACCTTGCGCAGTTCCGCGATGATCTGGCGGTAGAACAGACCGATCCGCGCGAACAGGCCCTTCTTGGCCCGCTTGCCGGACTTCTTGTTCCCGCGCTTGCCCGACGCCTCGGCCGACGTGGTCTCCGCAGCGCTGTCGGCACCCTCGGGGTTGCCGCTCTCAGGCGTTGCGGTGGAGCCCGTGGTCTCCGTCACTCGTCCTCACCTGAATCCGGGTCCTGCCGGACTTCGCCGCGCACCCGGTGGGGCACGACCGGCCGGCTAGCGGTGCTGGTCGGTGCCATCTCCGCATCAAGCCCGCTCACTCCTGTGGAGCGAACGGGCTGAAAACGGATCTAGCAGCAGGGCAAGAGGGACTCGAACCCCCAACCGCCGGTTTTGGAGACCGGTGCTCTACCAATTGAGCTATTGCCCTACGGCGCCTCGCGGCTCCGGTGGCGACCAACCTACCGCATCTCCCCCCGCTGTCTGCACAGGCGGTGAAAGCTCCGGTATCTCGGCGGGCCGTCGAGCAGTGAGTGTACGTGGTCGAGGGGCGTTTGGTCGAACCTCTTCTGCAGGACCGGCCGGTCAGCCGTCGGATGGCCGATCCGGCGGGGCCTCCCCCGAGGGTCGCCGGGGATCGCGATGCGGACGGGGGCGTACGGATGCCGATACACCGATGCCCGGTCCGTCCTGGTTCTGGGACGATGCAGGCATGAGCGCTTCCACCCCTCAGCCCGACCAGTCCATCCGCCCCGCCGACCGCCGGGTCTCCGCCCGGATCGGCGCGATCGCCGAGTCCGCGACCCTCGCCGTGGACGCCAAGGCCAAGGCCCTCAAGGCCGCCGGCCGCCCGGTCATCGGCTTCGGCGCCGGTGAGCCCGACTTCCCGACCCCGGACTACATCGTCGAGGCGGCCGTCGAGGCCTGCCGCGACCCGAAGAACCACCGCTACACCCCGGCGGGTGGCCTGCCCGAGCTGAAGGCCGCGATCGCCGCCAAGACGCTGCGCGACTCCGGCTACGAGGTGGACGCCTCCCAGGTGCTGGTCACCAACGGCGGCAAGCAGGCGATCTACGAGGCCTTCGCGGCGATCCTGGACCCGGGCGACGAGGTCATCATCCCGGCCCCGTACTGGACCACCTACCCGGAGTCGGTCCAGCTGGCCGGCGGTGTCCCGGTCGAGGTCGTCGCCGACGAGACCACCGGCTACAAGGTCTCGGTCGAGCAGCTGGAGGCCGCCCGCACCGAGAACACCAAGGTCGTGCTGTTCGTCTCGCCGTCCAACCCGACCGGCGCGGTGTACACCGAGGCCGAGGCCGAGGCGATCGGCCGCTGGGCGCTGGAGCACGGCCTGTGGGTGCTCACCGACGAGATCTACGAGCACCTGGTGTACGGCGACGCGAGCTTCACCTCGCTGCCGGCCCTGCTGCCCGAGCTGGCCGACAAGTGCGTCGTGGTCAACGGTGTCGCCAAGACCTACGCGATGACCGGCTGGCGGGTGGGCTGGGTGATCGGCCCCAAGGACGTCATCAAGGCCGCGACCAACCTCCAGTCGCACGCCACCTCGAACGTCTCCAACGTCGCCCAGCGCGCCGCCCTGGCCGCCGTGGCCGGCGACCTGGACGCGGTGGCCGAGATGCGCGAGGCCTTCGACCGCCGCCGCAAGACCATCGTGCGGATGCTCAACGAGATCGAGGGCGTGTTCTGCCCCGAGCCCGAGGGCGCCTTCTACGCCTACCCGTCGGTCAAGGGCCTGCTGGGCAAGCAGATCCGCGGCCGTCGTCCGCAGACCTCCGGCGAGCTGGCCGCCCTGATCCTGGACGAGGCCGAGGTCGCGGTCGTCCCGGGCGAGGCCTTCGGCACCCCGGGCTACCTGCGCCTGTCGTACGCGCTCGGCGACGCCGACCTGGTCGAGGGCGTCAGCCGGGTGCAGAAGCTGCTCGGCGAGGCCCGCGACTGACCCCGGTCGGCTGACCCTCGTCGGCTGACCTCGGCGTCAACCTGACATTCGGGATTCACCCGACACGCCGCCTCCTTTCACCCCTTCAGGGGATGGAAAGGAGGCGGTTCCCGTTCGGGGGCCGTATACGGCAGTATTCGCGAATGGAACGCCTGTTGAATCCGCGAGACGTCAGGGGCCTCCCGAAGGCCCACCTGCACCTGCACTTCACCGGCTCGATGCGGCCCGCCACCCTCCTTGAGCTGGCCGACAAGCACGGCGTCCGGCTGCCCGAGGCGCTCAGCTCCGGCGAGCCGCCCCGACTGCGCGCCACCGACGAACGGGGCTGGTTCCGCTTCCAGCGGCTGTACGACACCGCCCGCTCGGTGCTGCGGGACGAGGAGGACATCCGCCGGCTGGTCCTGGAGACCGCCGAGGACGAGCGGCGGGACGGCTCCCGCTGGCTGGAGATCCAGGTCGACCCGACCTCGTACGCGCCCCGGCTGGGCGGGCTGATCCCCGCGCTGGAGCTGATCCTGGACGCCGTGGAGCACGCCGCCGCGGCCACCGGGGTGGGCATCCGGGTCCTGGTCGCGGCCAACCGGATGAAATCCCCGATGGACGCCCGGACGCTGGCCCGGCTGGCCGTCCGCTACGCCGACCACGGGGTGGTCGGCTTCGGCCTCTCCAACGACGAGCGCCGCGGCATGGCCCGGGACTTCGACCGGGCCTTCGCGATCGCCCGCAACGGCGGGCTGCTGGCGGCCCCGCACGGCGGCGAGCTGTCCGGCCCGGAGTCCGTCCGGGACTGCCTGGACGACCTGGGCGCCGCCCGGATCGGCCACGGCGTGCGCGCCGCCGAGGACCCCCGGCTGATGGAGCGGCTGGCGGACCGGCAGATCACCTGCGAGGTCTGCCCGTCCTCCAACGTCTCGCTCGGCGTCTACGAGCAGCCCGAGCAGGTGCCGCTGCGCCGGCTCTTCGACGCCGGGGTGCCGCTCGCCCTGGGCGCGGACGACCCGCTGCTGTTCGGCAGCCGGCTGGCCGCCCAGTACGAGCTGGTCCGGGACGTGCTGGGCTTCTCCGACGCGGAGCTCGCCGAGCTGGCCCGGCAGTCGGTGCGTGGCTCGGTCGCGCCCGAGGCGGTCCGCAAGGAGCTGCTGGCGGACATCGACGCCTGGCTGGTGGACGGCCACGCCCCCGTGGACGCGGCCGCCGTACCGGTGTGAGGCGTCAGAGCTTGACGCCGACCATCACCGGCTCGTTCACCAGTTCCACCCCGAAGGCCTCGCGGACCCCGTCCCGGATCTCCCGGGCCAGTGCCAGCAAGTCCTCGGCGGTGGCCGAACCGCGGTTGGTGAGCGCCAGGGTGTGCTTGGTGGAGAGCGTCGCCGGGCCGCTGCCGTAGCCCTTGCCGAAACCCGCCTTGTCGATCAGCCAGGCCGCCGAGGTCTTGGTGCAGCCCTCCGGGGCCGGGTAGGCGGGAGCGTTCTCGGCGCCCGGGCGGGTGCGGAAGGACTCGTACTGCGCGGCCGTGAGCACCGGGTTGGTGAAGAAGGAGCCTGCCGACCAGGTGTCATGGTCCGCCGGGTCCAGCACCATGCCCTTGCCGGAGCGCAGGCCCAGCACCGCGCGGTACGCCTCGGCCAGCGGCACCCGCTCGCCCTGCTCGACGCCGAAGTGCCGGGCCACCTCGGCGTACTTGACCGGGGTGGAGAGCCCCGCGTGGTCCGCCAGGGCGAAGCGCACCCGCAGCACCACGTAGCGGTCCGGCTCGGCCTTGAAGCGGCTGTGCCGGTAGGAGAACGCGCACTCGGCGTTCGAGAGGGTGACCACCGCGTCGGCGGTGCGGTCGTACGCGACCACCTCGGTGATCGACTGGGCGACCTCCTGGCCGTACGCGCCCACGTTCTGCACCGGCGTGGCGCCCGCCGAGCCGGGGATGCCGGCCAGGAACTCGACGCCCGCCAGGCCGTGGTCCAGCACGGTTCGGCGGACCACCTCGGACCAGGTCTCGCCGGCCGCGACCTCCAGGACGGTGCCGTCCAGGGCGAGGCCGGCGGTGGCGATCCGCAGGACGGTGCCGGGGAAGCCGGCGTCGCCGATCACCAGGTTGGAGCCGCCGCCGAGGACCAGCAGCGGCTCGCCGGCCGCGTCGGCCTCGCGGACGGCGGCGATCACCTCGTCGTCGGTGTGCGCGGTCACCAGGCGGCGGGCCGGGCCGCCGAGCCGCAGCGTGGTCAGCGGGGCGAGGGGGGCGTCGTTTTCTACCAGCACGCCCACCAGCGTACGGGTGGCCGGGGCGCCCTCCGGCACCCCGGCCACCGGCCGTTCCTCAGATCCGGGCGGGCGCCGCCTCGCCGGCCCGCTCCCCCGCCGCCGCGACCTTCGCCGCGCGCCGCCGCGGGATGAACACCGCGGCGAGCGCCCCGAGCGCGACGGCGGCCGCGCCCACGTACAGCGCGGGCACCAGCCCGTCGGTGAAGTCCCGCGCCGACTGGTAGCCGCCCTGGGCCGAGAAGACCGCCGCCAGCACGGCGACCCCGAGGGCTCCGCCGACCTCGCGCAGCGCGTTGTTGGCGCCCGAGGCGATCCCCTGCTCCTGCGGCCGGACGCTGGCCATCACCAGCTGGGCGGTCGGGCCGAAGTACAGCGACATGCCGATCCCGCAGATCACGATGGCCGGGATCTGGGCGACGTAGTCCAGGCCGGTGCTCCCGTCCACGACCAGGCCGAACAGCGCCAGTCCCACGGCTTGCAGGGCCAGCCCGGCGACCACGATCGGCCGGCCGCCGATCCGGTCGGAGGCGATGCCCGCGATCGGCGAGACCAGCAGCGGCATGGCCGTCCACGGCAGCATCCGGATGCCGGCCTCCTGCGGGCTGAAGCCGCCGACGCCCTGGAGGTATTGGCTGATCAGGAAGATCGAGCCGAACATCCCGAGGTACATCAGCAGGCTGGCGGCGTTGACGGCCGAGAAGGCCCGGCTGCGGAAGAGCCGCATCGGCAGCATCGGGTGGGCGGCCACCAGCTGCTCGTACCAGACGAAGGCGACCAGCAGCAGGGCGCCGACGATCAGGGCGGCGAGGACCAGCGGGCTGGTCCAGCCGTCCGGGTTGCCGCGGATCAGGCCGAGCACGACCCCGAACATCCCCAGGCTGACCAGCACGGTTCCGGGTGCGTCCAGGGTCCGGCCGGACTCGCCCCGGCTCTCGCCGAGCCGCAGGAAGGCCAGCGGCAGCAGGACCAGGCCGACCGGGACGTTGACCCAGAAGATCCACTGCCAGGAGAAGTGCTCGGTCAGTGAGCCGCCGATCAGCGGTCCGGCGGCGACGGCGAGGCCGCTGACGCCCGACCAGATGCCGAAGGCCAGTCCCCGCTTGGCCTCGGGCACGGCGGCGGTGAGCAGGGTGAGGGTGAGCGGCATCATCACCGCGGCCCCGACGCCCTGGACGGCCCGGGCGGCGATCAGCTCGCTGATCTGCGGGGAGAGGGCGGCCGCGGCGGAGCCTGCGGTGAAGACCGCCAGGCCGACCAGGAAGATCCGGCGGCGGCCGAAGCGGTCGCCGAGGGCCGCGCCGAACATCAGCAGCACGGCGAAGCTCAGGGTGTAGGCGCTGACCGTCCACTCCAGGTCGGACAGCCCGCCGCCGAGCTCCTCGCGGATCGACGGCAGCGCGGTGGTGACCACCAGGTTGTCCAGGGCGGCCATGAAGCCCGCCGCGCTGACGATCACCAGGGTCCAGATCGCGGCTCTGCCCATGGCCGCCGGTTTCTCCGTCATGACGTCCCCCAGGTCCCTCTCTAGGTAGTTATTGCTCAATAACTTCTATGGGCCGAGAAAAGGCCGCACGGAGGCACCGTGCGGCCCGGTCGGCTACGCGGGCGGCCCGCATCCTTCGAAGCCGCTCCAGATCCGGTGGTCCGGCGGATAGCCCAGCGCCACCAGGGTGTTGATCAGCATCCCGTAGGAGAAGAACCGGGTGGCATCCTCCATGTCACCGCCGATCCGGATCCTGACCCGGTCGAACAGGCTCTCCCACAGCCGCCGGGCGGTCTCCCCGATCTCCTCCTCGCCGGCCGCCCGGGCCGCGGACACCGAGACGTAGAGCTGCATCTGCATCATCAGCTGGTCCCGGTCCTCGACCAGGCCCATGTACGCGTCGGACATCGCCTCGGCCGCCGCCGAGCCGGACAGCCCGGTGGAGGCCTCGTCGAAGACCCGCCAGGTCTCCTCGACGCAGCGCTCGGCGGCCGCGGCGAAGATCGCCTGCTTGCCCGGGAAGAGCCGGAACAGATACGGCTGCGAGACGCCCACCCGGCGGGCGATCGCCTCGGTGGAGGTGCCGTGGTAGCCACCCCGGGCGAACTCGATCAGGGCGGCCCGGACGACGCTCTCGCGCCGCTCCTCCGCACTCATCCGGATGCTCGACTTCGCCATGCCTTCAAGTTAGTGGCCAATCACTAGCTACGCAAGGCCCGCGACCGCGGCCGGGTTCCCTCGCGGGTCCCGGCCGCGGCGGCTCCGCCCTCGCCGGGCTCAGACCAGCCGGACGACGGCCCGGGACATCCCGAGCACCTTCTGGCCGCCCGTGGTGGCCAGCAGGTCGACCTGCACCTTGCGGTCGTCCAGCTTCTTGGCGACCTTGGCCGAGACCTCGACCACCGCGCCGACCCCGTCGTTCGGCACCGGCACCGGCCGGGTGAACCGCACCCCGTACTCGACCACCGCGGCCGGGTCGCCGACCCAGTCGGTGACCACCCGGATCGCCTCGGCCATGGTGAACATGCCGTGCGCGATGACGTCCGGCAGGCCGACCTCCAGCGCGAACTTCTCGTTCCAGTGGATCGGGTTGAAGTCGCCCGAGGCGCCCGCGTAGCGCACCAGGGTGTCGCGGGTCACCGGGAAGGACTGCGCCGGCAGCTCGGTGCCGACCTCGACCTCGTCGTAGCTGATCGCCATCGCGCTCACTCCCCCGCCTCGTCGGCGGCCCGGGCCACCAGGGTCATGACCGACGTCACCACGTGCTCGCCGGTCGCGTCCGTCACCTCGCCACGGACGGTGAGCACGTCGTTGCCCGCCAGCGACTTGATGTTGTCGATCGTCACCGCGACCGACAGCCGGTCACCGGCCCGCACCGGGCGGGTGTACGCGAACTTCTGGTCGCCGTGCACCACCCGGGTGAAGTCCAGGCCCAGCTCCGGGTCCTCGACCACCTGGGCGGCCGCACGGTAGGTGATCACGAACGGGAAGGTCGGCGGGGCGATCACGTCCAGGTGGCCCAGCGCCTTCGCCGCCTCCGGATCGGTGTACGCCGGGTTGGCGTCGCCGATCGCGGTCGCGAACTCGCGGATCTTCTCCCGGCCGACCTCGTACGGCTCGGTGGGCGGGTAGCTACGCCCGATGAAGGAGGGGTCGAGCGCCATGGCGGCTCCTCGGAACGCGGGTGGATACGGAAAAACTCCGGGCCGCACCCCCTGTTGAGGGGTGCGGCCCGGAGTCAGAGACCTGAATTCACACAGGCCCGTCGCCCTACGAAAGGGTCAGCGGGTCTCGCGGTGCGCGGTGTGCGAGTTGCAGCGGGGGCAGTGCTTCTTCATCTCAAGACGGTCCGGGTCGTTACGCCGGTTCTTCTTGGTGATGTAGTTCCGCTCCTTGCACTCCACGCAGGCCAGCGTGATCTTCGGGCGGACGTCGGTGGCAGCCACGGGAGTGCCTTCCTTGGACAACGAATAAGAACACAACAAGAGTAGCCGACCGGGAGTGCGATCTCCCGACCGACTACGCGGGGTAGCGGTGACCGGACTTGAACCGGTGACACAGCGATTATGAGCCGCTTGCTCTACCAACTGAGCTACACCGCCACAGTGATCCGCAGCACAGCCGGAGCTGACCGCTTCTCACCTGAGCCCCCATGCGGAATCGAACCGCAGACCTTCTCCTTACCATGGAGACGCTCTACCGACTGAGCTATAGGGGCGAACGAGGAAGAGATTACACGTTTCGCGCCCGGAGGTGAAATCCGTATCCCGCGGCGGAGACCGCAGGTGGGCGAGGTGCACTGACAAGCGATCCAAGGCACGGCGTTCGATCGGCCTGGGAGCCGCGCGCCCCGACCCGATACGACTATTGCCCGCCTCCCGGCGCCCCGCCCCACGGGCCCATAGGCTCGTCGCTCATTGATCGGGAGGACTGGCCGGCTGGACGGGCCAGCCGTACGGGGCCGACCACGCGGGCCGGCCCGAGAAGGAGCCGGCGATGGACAGCGCAGCCGCGGACGGGCCGCACTCCGGGCCCGGCCCGGCGGCCAACCCCCTCGGGCACGGCCCGGTCCTCCTGCTCACCGACGCCCGACTGGCCGACGGACGGGTGGTGGACGTCCGGATCAGTGGTGACCGGATCCAGGCGGTCGGCACCGCCGGCAGCCTCGGCCCGCTGCCCGCCCTGCCCGGCACGCCGACCGTCACCACCGGCGCCCGGATCGACCTGCGGGGCTACCTGCTGCTCCCGGCCCCCGCCGAGGCGCACGCCCACTACGACGCCGCCTTCTCCGCCGCCCTGCCCACCCCGCCACCGGACACCCCGGCCGACCTCACCCGCCGGATCACCGAGGCCGCGCTCACCTCGCTCGGCTACGGCGCCACCGCCCAGCGCACCCACGTCCGGATCGGCGACGTGCACGGGCTGGACCGGCTGGAGGCGGTGCTCACCGCCCGGCAGGCGCTGCGCGGGCTGGCCGAGCTCCAGGCGGTGGCGATGCCCCGGCTGCTCACCGGACGGGCCGGCGCGGACGGGCGGGCCCAGCTGCGCGAGGCGCTCAGGCTGGGCGCCACGGCGGCCGGCGGCTGCCCGGAGCTGGATCCGGACCCGGCCGGGTACGCGCAGCTGCTGCTGGAGGCCGCCCGGGAGGCGGACTGCGCGGTGGACCTGCACACCAGCGCCGACGACGCGCCCCGACTCGCCCGGCTGGCCGGGGCGTTGGCGCCGCTGCGCCCCCGGGTGACGCTCGGCCCGTGCGGGGCGATGGCCCGGGGCGCGGCGACGGTGCTGGCGACCAGCGGGGTGCGGGTGGTCTGCCTGCCGCAGAACGGCTGCTGCACCGGGCTGGAGGGGCGTCCGGCGGGCCTGCGGCCGGGTCTGGTCCGGGAGTTGGCGGCGGCCGGGGTGCCGCTGGCGGCGGGCAGCGGGGCGCTGCGCGATCCGTCCAACCCGGTCGGCCGGGCGGATCCGCTGGAGTCGGCCTATCTGCTGGCCGCCGGTGGGGAGTTGGGGCCGGAGGAGTCGTACGACGCGGTGGCCAACCAGGCCCGGGCGGCGCTCGGGCTGCCGCCGGTCCGGGTGGACGCCGGGTTCCCGGCGGAGCTGCTGGCGGTGCGCGGGGACAGCCTGGCCGGGGCGCTCGCGGGCGGGCACAGCCGGCTGGTGGTGCACTGCGGCCGGGTGGTCAGCCGGACCAGCGCGGTACGGGAGTTCGCGGACACGGTGGCGCTGGCGCTGCCCCGGCAGTGCGGGGGCGGGGACGGCTGAGCCGGGCCCTCGTCGGCTCCGGGGACAGCTGGGGGCGCGCGACAGGTGTCGCGCGCCCCTCCCCCACCTGCCGGCCGTCCTCGGACGGCGGCCGGAGCGGCCCCGGACCTCCCCCACACGGAGCAGGGCCCGCTCCTTCGACGACGACGCTACGCCCGCGGAACACCGCCACCCGACGGCCTTGACGCCCTCCTGTCGGCTTGTCGGCCTCCCTTGACGGCTCGTTGACGACCGGCGCGCGCACCGGCGGCCGACACGGGCGCGCGCCGGTGCCACCGCCCGTACGCCGGTCAGGGGACGTAGCGGTAGCCGATCCCCGGCTCGGTGACCAGGTGCCGCGGCCGGGCCGGGTCGCGCTCCAGCTTGCGGCGCAGCCCGGCGAAGTAGACCCGCAGGTAGTTGCCGCGCCCCTCCTGGGCCGGGCCCCACACCTCGCGCAGGATCTGCCGGCCGGGCACCAGCCGGCCCGGGTTGGCGAGCAGCAGGGTGAGGATCCGCCACTCGGTCGGGGTGAGCCGGACGGGGCCCGCCGGGCCGTTCACCGTGGTGGCCGCGAGGTCCACGGTGAAGTCCCCGATCACGGGCCGGCTCAGCGGCACCCCGGCCGGCGGCCGGCGCAGCACGGCGCGCAGCCTGGCCAGCAGTTCGTCCATCAGGAACGGCTTGGTGAGGTAGTCGTCGGCGCCCGCGTCCAGGGCGCCCACCTTGTCGGCGGCGTCGGTCCGGCCGGAGAGCACGATGACCGGCACGGCGCTGTGGGTGCGCAGGCCGCGCAGCACGTCCATCCCGTCGAGGTCGGGCAGGCCGAGGTCGAGCAGGACGGCGTCCGGGGTGGAGTGCGCGGCGCGGTCGAGCGCCTCGCCGCCGCTGGCGGCGGTGCGGACGGCGTAGCGCCGGGCGCTGAGGTTGATCCGCAGGGTGCGCAGCAGGGCCGGCTCGTCGTCGACGACCAGGATTTCACTCATGTGGTTCCTCCGCGGTGTCGGCGGGGTGCGCGGCGGGGTTCGCGGCGGGCAGGGTGAGCAGCATGGTGGTGCCGCCGCCCGGGGTGTCCTCGACCTCCAGGCTGCCGCCCATCGCCTCGGCGAGGCCGCGGGAGAGGGCGAGGCCGAGGCCGACGCCGGTGGTGTTGTCGGTGTCGCCGAGGCGCTGGAAGGGCAGGAAGACCCGGTCGCGGTCCTCCGGGGCGATGCCCGGTCCTCGGTCGATCACCCGGATCTCGACCAGGTCAGCGTGGTGGCTGGCGGTGACCAGGACGGGCGCGCCGGGGGCGTTGTAGCGCAGCGCGTTGGTGATCACGTTGGCGAGCACCCGTTCCAGCAGCGGCGGGTCGGCGAGCACCGGCGGGGCCGTGTCCAGGTCGAGCGGCTGGACCGGGGCGTACGGGTCGGGGAGGCTGTCGAGCGCCCGGGGCAGGATCTCGTCCAGGTGGGTCTCGGTGAGGTGCAGGGTGAGCGCGCCGGCCTGGAGGCGGCTCATGTCGAGCAGGTTGTCGACCAGCCGGGTGAGCTTCACCAGCGACTCGTCGGCGGTGGCGAGGAGTTCGGCCTGGTCCTCGGCGGAGAACTCGACGTCGGGGCTGCGCAGCGAGCCGACCGAGGCGCGGGCGGCGGCCAGCGGGGTGCGCAGGTCGTGGCTGACGGCGGCGAGCAGGGCGGTGCGCATCCGGTCGGCGGCCTTGATCGGCTCGACCTCGGCGGCGGCCACGGCCAGCCGGTCGCGTTCCAGCGCGGCGGCGACGTGGGCGGCGAAGGCGGTGAGCACCCGCTGGTCGGCGGCGGGCAGCCGGCGGCCGGTGAGCACCAGGACGGCTTCCCCGCCGACCGGGACCTCGGTGGTCTCGTACGGTCCCTCGCCCTCGTCCTGGTGGTCCCCCTCGCTGTGCGCGAGCACCTCGCCGTCGGCCCGGGAGAGCAGGGCGACGGCCCGCATGCCGAAGGCCGTCCGGGACTTCTCCAGCAGGGCGGGCAGCGCGTCGGCGCCGCGCAGCACGCTGCCGGCCAGGGTGGAGAGGGTCTCGGCCTCGGCGGTGGCGCGGGCGGCCCGGCTGGTGAGCCGGCCGGCGTGGTCGACCACGGTGGAGACGGTGAGCGCGATGGCGGCGAAGACGACCAGGGCGACGATGTTGTTGGTCTCGCCGATGGTCAGGCTGTGGATCGGCGGGATGAAGTAGTAGTTGAGCAGCACCGAGGCGACGAACGAGGCCAGCAGGGCGGACACGGCGCCGCCGAGCAGGGCGACGATGACCACGCCGAGCTGGAAGATCAGCGCGTCGGTGGTCAGGTTGATGCTGTGGTGCGCCTGCGAGAGCAGGGCGGTGAGCAGCCAGGGCACCACCAGGCCGGAGAGGTAGCCGGCGATGGTGCGGCGCCGGGAGTGGCGGCGGCCGAGCGAGGGCAGCCGGCCGCGGCCGGTGAACGCGTGGGTGACCATGTGGACGTCGATGTCCTCGGAGTCGTCCACGGTGGTCTGTCCGGTGCCGGGGCCGGTGAGGAAGCGGTTGATCCGGCCGCGGCGGCTGGTGCCGAGCACCAGCTGGGTGGCGTCGTGGGCGCGGGCGAAGGCGAGCAGCGCGGTGGGGACGTCGTCGCCGACCACCACGTGGTAGCTGCCGCCGAGGGTCTCCACCAGCTGGCGCTGCTGGGCGAGCGCGCCGGAGGAGGCGCCGGCCAGGCCGTCGCTGCGGGAGACGTGGACGGCCAGCAGTTCGCCGCCGGCCGTGCGGTCGGAGATGCGGGCGGCGCGGCGGATCAGGGTCTCGCCCTCGGGGCCGCCGGTGAGGGCGACCACGACGCGTTCCCGGGTCTCCCAGACCCGGTCGATGTTGTGGCTGGCCCGGTAGTCGCGCAGGCCCTCGTCCACCCGCCCGGCCACCCAGAGCAGGGCGAGTTCGCGCAGGGCGGTGAGGTTGCCGACCCGGAAGTAGTTGGAGAGCGCGGCGTCCACCTTCTCCGCCCTGTAGACGTTGCCGTGGGCCATCCGGCGGCGCAGCGCCTGGGGGGCCATGTCGACGAGTTCGATCTGGTCGGCCCGGCGGACCACTTCGTCCGGGACGGTCTCGCGCTGGGGGATGCCGGTGATCTTCTGGACGACGTCGTTCAGCGATTCCAGGTGCTGGATGTTGACGGTGGTGATGACGTCGATCCCGGCGGCGAGCAGTTCCTCGACGTCCTGCCAGCGCTTGGCGTGCCGGCCGCCGGGGATGTTGGTGTGTGCCAGCTCGTCCACCAGGAGGAGGGCCGGGCGGCGGGCGAGCGCGCCGTCGAGGTCCATCTCCTCGAACTCGGCGTCCCGGTAGGAGCGTCTGACCCGCGGCAGGATCTCCAGGCCGGCCAGCATGGCCTCGGTGTGGCGGCGGCCGTGGCACTCGATGTACCCGACCACGACATCGGCCCCGCGCTCCTGTCTGCGCCGGGCCTCGTCGAGCATCCGGTAGGTCTTGCCGACCCCCGGCGCGGAGCCGAGGTACACCCTCAGCCGGCCGCCGCGGATGCCGGTGCCGGTGGTGAGGTCGCGGGCCATGGGCACTGCTCTTTCCATCGGGAGGTGGTGCACGCCTGGGACGCGGGTCGGCCGGCCCGGGCATGGGAGGAGCCCTCCCGCGCCCGGGCCGGCCCGGTCACCCGTCGATCTGATGTGGTGTCACTTCTGCTCGCTGAGCGCCTTGTTGAGGAGGACGACGTTGACGCCCTCGTTGCCGAGGAAGCCGGCCGAGCGGCCTTCGGTGTACTCGTCGACCAGCTTGGTCACCGTCTCCACCGGCAGGTCGCGGTTCTTGGCGACCCGGTCGACCTGCTCCTTGGCGTACGCGACGGAGATGTGCGGGTCGAGGCCGGAGCCGGAGGCGGTCAGCGCGTCGGCGGGGACGGTGGCCGGGTCGACGCCGTCGAACGCGGCGACGGCGGCGCGGCGGTCCTGGACGGCCTTCAGCAGGTCCTCGCTGTTCGGGCCGAGGTTGCCGGCGCCCGAGTTGTCGCCGGCGTAGTGGTTGGCGGAGGGCCGGGGCTGGAACCACTTGGGGTCCGGCTTGGCCTCCTCGTTCGGGTCGGCCGGGTCGGCCTTCGGGAGGTCGAAGCTCTGGCCGATCAGGCTGGAGCCGACCTTCTTGCCGTCGGACGTCACGATCGAGCCGTTGGCCTTGTCGCCGAACGCGGCCTGGCTGATCCCGGTGATCAGCAGCGGGTAGGCGATTCCGAGGATCACCGTGAGCACCAGCAGCGCGCGCAGCGCGGTGACATGGGTGCGCAGGGTCGTCGGCAGGGGCTTGGACATGGTTTTCTCTCCTTCCCCCGTGTCAGCTGAGGCCGGGGACGAACTGGACGATCAGGTCGATCAGCTTGATGCCGACGAACGGCACCACCAGGCCGCCGAAGCCGTAGACCCCGATGTTGCGGCGCAGCAGCGAGCTGGCGTCGGACGGGCGGTAGCGCACGCCGCGCAGGGCGAGCGGGATCAGGCCGATGATGACCAGGGCGTTGAAGATGATCGCCGAGGTGATCGCGGACTGCGGGCTGTGCAGGCCCATGACGTTGAGGTGGCTCAGGCCCGGGTAGACCCCGGCGAACATCGCGGGGATGATCGCGAAGTACTTGGCCACGTCGTTGGCGATCGAGAAGGTGGTCAGCGCGCCCCGGGTGATCAGGAGCTGCTTGCCGATCTCCACGATCTCGATCAGCTTGGTCGGGTTGGAGTCCAGGTCGACCATGTTGCCGGCCTCCTTGGCCGCCATGGTCCCGGTGTTCATCGCGACGCCGACGTCGGCCTGGGCGAGCGCGGGGGCGTCGTTGGTGCCGTCGCCGGTCATCGCGACCAGCTTGCCGCCCTCCTGCTCCTTCTTGATCAGGGCCATCTTGTCCTCGGGGGTGGCCTCGGCGAGGAAGTCGTCCACGCCGGCCTCCTCCGCGATCGCCTTGGCGGTCAGCGGGTTGTCGCCCGTGATCATGATGGTCTTGATGCCCATCCGGCGGAGCTCGTCGAAGCGCTCCCGCATGCCCTCCTTGACCACGTCCTTGAGGTGGATGACACCGAGGACGCGGGCGGGCTTGTCGCCGGTCTTCGTGGCGACGACCAGCGGGGTGCCACCGGCGGCGGAGATCCCGTCGACCAGGGCGGAGACCTCGCCGCCGACCGAGCCGCCGTTCTCCGTCACCCAGGTGGAGACGGCGCCGGCCGCTCCCTTGCGGACCTGGTGGAGTCCCTCGGTTTCGTCCAGGTCGACGCCGGACATCCGGGTCTGGGCGGTGAACGGGACCCAGGTGGCGTGGGCCAACTCGCCCTGGGCGCGGGCCCGCAGACCGTACTCGGTCTTGGCGAGCACCACGATCGAGCGGCCCTCCGGGGTCTCGTCCGCGAGCGAGGAGAGCTGGGCGGCGTCCGCCAGTTCGTCGGTGGACACGCCCGGGGCGGGCAGGAACTCGGCGGCCTGGCGGTTGCCCAGGGTGATGGTGCCGGTCTTGTCGAGCAGCAGGGTGTTGACGTCGCCGGCGGCCTCGACGGCCCGGCCGGACATCGCCAGCACGTTGCGCTGCACCAGCCGGTCCATGCCGGCGATGCCGATCGCGGAGAGCAGCGCGCCGATGGTGGTCGGGATGAGCGCCACGATCAGGGCGACCAGGACGATCATCGACTGCGGGGCGCCGGCGTAGGTGGCCATCGGCTGGAGCGTGACGACCGCGACCAGGAAGACGATGGTCAGCGAGGCCAGCAGGATGTTGAGCGCGATCTCGTTCGGCGTCTTCTGCCGGGCGGCGCCCTCGACCAGGGCGATCATCCGGTCGATGAAGGACTTGCCGGGCTCCGAGGCGATCTTCACCACGATCCGGTCGGACAGCACCTTGGTGCCGCCGGTGACGGCACTGCGGTCGCCGCCGGACTCGCGGATCACCGGCGCGGACTCGCCGGTGATCGCCGACTCGTCGACGGACGCGACGCCCTCGACGACGTCCCCGTCGCCGGGGATGACCTGACCGGCCTCGACCACCACGTGGTCGCCGAGCCGCAGCGCCGTACCCGGCACCTCCTCCTCGGTCTGGGTGGCGGGCCAGTTCGTGAGCCGACGGGCGACGCTCTCGGTCTTGGTCTTGCGCAGGGTGTCGGCCTGGGCCTTGCCCCGGCCCTCGGCGACGGCCTCGGCCAGGTTGGCGAAGACCGTGGTGAGCCAGAGCCAGACGGTGATGGCCCAGGCGAAGACGGACGGGTTCGCGATCGCGGAGACGGTGGTGACCACCGAGCCGACCTCGACCACGAACATCACCGGGTTCTTGATCATCACCCGGGGGTCGAGCTTCTTCACCGCGTCCGGCAGGGAGGCGAGGATCAGCTTCGGGTCGAGCAGGCCGCTCGCCACTCTGTGCGGCGCGGCGGGCTCGGACCGGTCGGCCGGTACGGGGTTCTCGGCGTTGAGCGTAGGGGTGGACATCAGGAGGACAGACCTTCCGCGATCGGCCCGAGAGCCAGGGCCGGGAAGTAGGTGAGGCCGACGACGATCAGGATCACGCCCGACAGCAGGCCCACGAACAGCGGCTTGTGGGTGGGCAGGGTGCCCGGGGTGGCGGGGACCGGCTGCTGCTGGGCGAGCGCGCCGGCCAGCGCCAGGACGAAGACGATCGGCAGCAGTCGGCCGAAGATCATCGCCAGGCCGAGCGCGGTGTCGTACCAGTCGGTGTTGACGGTGATGCCGCCGAAGGCCGAGCCGTTGTTGTTGGCGGCCGAGGTGAAGGCGTACAGCACCTCGGAGAAGCCGTGGGCGCCCGAGTTGAGCATCCCGGCCCGCTCGCCCGGCAGGGACATCGCCACGCCCGTGCCGACCAGCACGATCGTCGGCGTGGTGAGGATGTACAGCGAGGCGAACTTCATCTCCCGGCCGCCGAGCTTCTTGCCCAGGTACTCGGGGGTACGACCGACCATCAGACCGGCCACGAACACCGCGACGACCGCCAGCACGAGCATGCCGTACAGGCCGGAGCCCACACCGCCGGGCGCGATCTCGCCCAGCATCATGTTGAAGACCGTCAGCCCGCCGCCGAACGGCGTGTACGAGTCGTGGAAGGAGTTCACCGCGCCGGTCGAGGTCAGCGTGGTCGAGGCGGCGAACAGCGAGCTGGCGGCGATGCCGAAGCGCTGCTCCTTGCCCTCCATCGCGGCGCCCGCGGCCTGGAGGGCGGTGCCCTGGTGCTGCGACTCGGCGAAGGTCAGCAGAGCTGTCGAGGCGATCCAGAACAGGCCCATCACGGCGACGATGGCGTAGCCCTGGCGGTTGTCCCCCACCATCCGGCCGAAGGTCCGCGGCAGCGCGAACGGGATCAGCAGGATCAGGAAGATCTCGACCAGGTTGGTGAAGCCGGTCGGGTTCTCGAACGGGTGCGCCGAGTTGGCGTTGAAGAAGCCGCCGCCGTTGGTGCCGAGCAGCTTGATGACCTCCTGGGAGGCCACCGGGCCGCCCGGGATCTTCTGGACCTCGCCGCCGAGGGCGGTCAGGTCGGTGAAGCCGTGGAAGTTCTGGATCACGCCGTTGGCGGCCAGGACCAGCGCGAAGACGATCGAGATCGGCAGCAGCAGGCGCAGGTTGATCCGGGTGAGGTCCACCCAGAAGTTGCCGACCCGGTCGGTCTTGTTGCGGGTGAAGCCCCGGATCAGCGCGGCGACCACCGCGATGCCGACGGCCGCGGAGACGAAGTTCTGCACCGCCAGGCCGGCCATCTGCGCCAGGTGGCCCATCGCGGACTCACCCGCGTAGGACTGCCAGTTGGTGTTGGCGACGAACGAGATCGCGGTGTTCCAGGCCTGGTGGCCCTCCATCTGCGGAACGCCCAGGTTCAGCAGCAGGTAGCCCTGGAGGCGGATCAGGCCGTACAGGAAGAGGACGGACACGGCCGAGAAGGCCAGCACCGAGCGGAGGTAGGCCGTCCAGCGCTGATCGGCGTCGCCGTCGACGCCGATCAGCTTGTAGATGCCGCGCTCGGCTCTGAGGTGCTTGGAGGTGGTGAGCAGCCCGGCGATGTAGTCGCCGAGCGGGCGGTAGCACAGGGCCAGCGCGCCGACGAGGGCGACGGCCTGGAGCCAGCCCGCGAGAGTGGATCCCATGTCAGAACTTCTCCGGGAAGATCAGCGCCACGACGAGATAGCCGACGAGCGCGACGGCCACGACCAGACCAGCGATGTTCTCCGCAGTCACAGCTTCTCCACCCCCCGCGCGATCAGGGCGATGACGGCGAACACGACGACCGTGACACCGACGTAGATGAGATCGGACATGGGCTCCACCAGAGTGGTTCGGGAGATGCCGCGACCTGGGCCGGAGGGCTCGCGCGGCGCCGGTGGACCACCGGCAGATGCAGCAAAGCAGCCGTCAGGGGCGCGTTATGGCTCCCTGACGCCCTCCATACGGGTGATAGCGCGACGTTGACGCGACGTTGACGACCGCTTCACCGGACCGAGATCTGCGGCTGCGGACACGGGCCCTGGTCCGGCTGCGGCTTCGGGCCCGGGTACGGCACGGCCCCGGACCGCGCGCTGCCGTCCGGGGCCGTTCCTCCGCCGCGTTCCGGGTCACATCCGCATCCGCAGCCGGCAGACCACCGCGTCGGTGTGCCGGCGCAGGGCGCGGTCGATCACCGCGCCGCGCCCGTTCTGGAGCGGCCGCTGCCACCAGCGGACCGGCTCCACCTCGGGGATCAGCACCGTCAGCCGGTCGTAGGCGTGCTCCGCCCTCAGCTCGTTGACGAAGTCGGCGATCGGCCGACCCAGCCGGCGGCGCCCGTCCGGGATCTCCACCAGCGGCACGCCCGGCCGCCACAGCTCCCAGTCCCGGCGCAGCGCCTCGGCGGCGGCCGGCTCGTGGACCACGGTCACCGCCATCACCTCGTCGCCGAGCGAGAGCGCCGCCGACAGGCCGTCCCTGGTCAGCCGGGTGATCGCGGTCACCGGGACGACGACCAGACTGCGCTGCCGCGACACCGGGCCGGGCACCCGGCCCAGCTCCAGCCGCTCGCCTATCCGCCCGTAGCTGCGGTGGACCGCCTCGAACAGCACCACCAGCAGCGGCAGCGCCACCACGATGCCCCAGGCGCCCTCGGTGAACTTGGTGCCGGTGACGACCAGCGCCGCCACGCCGGTGAGCAGCGCGCCGAAGCCGTTCAGCGCGGCCTTCCAGCGCCAGCCGGCGGGGCGCTGCAGCAGCCAGTGCCGGACCATGCCGACCTGGCAGATGGTGAAGCCGACGAACACGCCGATCGAGAACAGCGGCACCAGGCTGTTGACGTCCCCGCCGGAGCCGACCAGCAGCGCCGCCGACACCGCGGCCAGGAACAGCACGCCGTACCGGTACACCTGGCGGTCGGCGCGCAGCGCGAACAGGTGCGGCAGGTGGTTGTCCCGGGCGAGCAGGTCGAGCAGCACCGGCAGCCCGCCGAAGGAGGTGTTGGCGGCCAGCCCGAGCAGCACCACGGTGGCGAACTGGACGACGTAGAAGCCGAAGCCGTGGCCGAGCGAGGCGTCGGCGAGCTGGGCGAGCACGGTGACGCCCTCGACCGGCTGGAGGTGGAAGCGGCCGATCAGCACGGCGAGCCCGATCAGCATCACGCCGAGCAGCGCGCCGAGCGCGACCTCGGTGTGCTGGGCGCGCTTGACCCGCGGGGTGCGGAAGGAGGGGACGGCGTTGGCCACCGCCTCCACCCCGGTCAGCGCGGAACAGCCGGCCGCGAAGGCCTTGAGCAGCAGCAGCGCGCCGACGGTGGTGGCGTTCTCGGCGAGCGTCGAGGCGTGGCCGGCGGCGGCCGCGGTGCTGGCCGGGCCGTCCCGGAACAGCCCGGCCACGATGATCGCCAGGATGGACAGGACGAAGACGGCCGTCGGCGCCATGAACCAGCGCGCCGACTCGGCGATCCCGCGCAGGTTCACCGCGGTGACCAGCGCCAGCACGCCCAGGCAGAGCCAGACCCGGTCGTCGTACAGGCCCGGCACGGCCGAGGTGAGCGCGGCGACGCCGGCGGTGACCGAGACCGCGACGTTCAGGATGTAGTCGATGACCAGCGAGGCGGCCGCGGTCAGCGCCGTCCGGCGGCCCAGGTGCGCCTTGGCCACCGCGTAGGAGCCCCCGCCGTCCGGGAACGCCGCGATCACCTGCCGGTAGGAGGCCACCAGCACCGCCAGCAGCACGGCGATCGCCGCGGTGACCGGCAGCGTGAACCCCAGCCCGTACGCCCCGGCGGCGGCCAGCACCAGCACGATCGACTCCGGCCCGTACGCGACCGAGGCCATGGCGTCCAGCGAGAGCGCGGCCAGTCCGCCCGGCGCGCTGAGCCGGTGCCGCTCGTCGCCGGTATCAGGCGGCTCGGGTTCGACCGTGGCGGCCGTGACGGCTGGGGTGGCGGCGCTGGACATCGGACGGGACCTCCGCAGTCGGTAGTTGGTCCCGATCCTGCGGTCCTCGCCCTCGGCGCCCGGCCGCCCCTACGCGTTCCTGACGCCGCCGCGAGCGCCCTTGACGCCCCTTTGACACGTGTGGAGGGGGGTGGGGCGAGCCGTTGTCCCGGCGGTCGCCGGCTGGGAAGACGATCAGCTCACTCGAAGGACTCCCACCCCCGACCCCCCACTCTGCTGCCTACACCCCGTAATTGCAAGCAATGTGCAACAAGCCCACCCGAGCGCCCGCCGCAAACAGAACAGCCCCCGATCCGCGTTTCCGCAGATCGGGGGCTGTTCTCTATCCTGTGGCTGGTGCAGGGTTCGAACCTGCGTAGCTTGCGCGACAGATTTACAGTCTGCTCCCTTTGGCCGCTCGGGCAACCAGCCAGGATTTTCGTTTCCCGGGGTGTTCACCCCGTTCGACTTGGTAAACCATACCCGATCCCGGGGGGTGCTCCGCCACTCGATAGATCACGTGACGATCAAGGAGTCTGGGGCGGCCGCTACGGGCGAGGCCGGTGTGGCGCTGGATAGGCTGGGACCGCGGGCCACCCGGTGGGGTGGGACGTGCCAGTGAAGCCAGAGCATCAAGGAGACCAACACCCATGGCCGACTCCAGTTTCGACATCGTCTCGAAGGTCGAGTGGCAGGAGGTCGACAACGCGATCAACCAGACCTCCCGCGAGATCGCGACGCGCTTCGACTTCAAGAACGTGGGCGCCGAGATCAGCCGCTCCGGCGAGAAGATCGAGATGAAGGCGAACGGCGAGGAGCGCGTGCGCGCCGTCCTCGACATCCTCCAGACGAAGTTCGTCAAGCGAGGCCTTTCGCTGAAGGCTCTGGACGCCAACGAGCCGCAGCTCTCCGGCAAGGAGTACAAGATCTTCGCGAACGTCAAGGAGGGCATCACCACGGAGGACGCGAAGAAGGTCGCGAAGATCATCCGCGACGAGGGCCCGAAGGGCGTCAAGGCACAGGTCCAGGGCGACGAGCTGCGCGTCAGCTCGAAGAGCCGCGACGACCTCCAGGCCGTGCAGGCCCTGCTCAAGGGCAAGGACCTGGACTTCGCGATCCAGTACGTGAACTACCGCTAAGGCAGACGCCGGGCCCGCGTGGACGCGGGTTCCGAGCGGTTGCACGGCACGGCGAGGGCACTCGGGCGGACTCCGCCCGAGTGCCCTCGCCGCATCGGCCGGGTGCCCGGTGTCACGGCGTGCGCTGGAGCTCCTGGGCGGACACGCCGTCCGCGGGGGCGGGGGTGGACCCGGCCGCGGGGGACGGGCGGCCGGCGGGCGCGGCCGGGCGCAGGAGGAGGGCGCAGGCGAGGGCGGCCAGCAGGGCGAGCGAGGCCGACACGGTCAGGCACAGCCGGAGGCCGTCGAGGAAGGAGCCGCCCAGCGCGGTCAGGGCCGGTTCGGTGGCGGGGCCGAGGTCGAGCCCGGCGGCGGCGCCGAGCCCCTGGTCCCGGGCTGCGGCGAGGACGCGGCCGCCGGTCTCCGCCGGCACCCCGGCGTCGGCGAGCCGGTCGGGCAGGGCGCCGACGGCGCGGGTGGTCAGCAGGGCGCCGAGCACGGCCGGGCCGAGGGCTCCGCCGACCTGGCGGAAGGCGTTGTTCCCCGCGGCGGCCATGCCGGCCAGGTGGTAGGGGACGGCGGAGACGGCGGAGGCCGTCATCGGGGTGAGGACGGCGCCGATGCCCACGCCGAGCAGGACCAGGCGCCAGGCGAGCGAGCCGTACGAGGTGCCGGCGTCGATGCCGGTCAGCGACAGCAGCGAGCCCGCCATCACCACCAGGCCGCCGGTGATCATGACCCGGGCGGACACCCGGTGCATCAGCCGTCCGACCGGGACGCCGACGACGAGGGACGTCCCCGAGACCAGGACCATCCGCAGTCCGGCCTCCAGCGTGGTCAGGTGCTGCACCAGGCCGAAGTACAGGCTCAGGACGAAGAAGAAGCCGATCAGCCCCAGGAAGCTGATCATCGCGACCAGGGAGGTGGCGGCGAAGGCGGGGCTGCGGAACAGGGCCAGGTCGAGCATCGGGCTGCTGCTGCGGCGCTCCACGACGACGAACGCGACCGCGCTCACGGCGCCGAGCACCAGGGCCGCCACCACGGGGGGCGCGCCGAAGCCGTCGGCGCCGCCCTCGATCACGCCGTAGACGACCGAGGTGACCGCGACGGCCGCCGTGATCTGGCCCGGCCAGTCGAGTCGGCGGCCGTGCGGCGCCCGCGAGTCGGGCAGCAGGAAGGCCGCGACGACCAGCACGACCAGGGAGACCGGGACGGGCAGCAGGAAGATCCAGCGCACCCCGACGTGCTCCTGGAGCAGCCCGGCGATCAGCGGACCCACGGCCAGCGAGGCCAGCATGGACATCGCCCACAGGCCGATGAACTTCCCCCGCTCCCGGTGGTCGGGGACGGCGTGGCTGATCAGGGCCAGCGTGGTGGGCAGCAGGGCCGCCGCCCCCAGACCGGAGGCCGCCTGCCCGGCCCACAGCCACGGCACCGAGTCCGACGTCAGCGAGACGGCCGCGCCCAGGGCACAGCAGGCCATGCCCACCTGGAACACCCGCTTGCGGCCGTGGACGTCGCCCCACACCCCGGTGGTCAGGATCAGCGCGGCCATCGGCAGCACGAACGCGTCCGACACCCAGGACAGCTGGGAGGTCGAGGCGCCCAGCGCCCGCTGGATCGCCGGCAGGCTCACCGACACGGTGGTCACGGGGAGGTAGGCGACGAAGACGCCCAGGCAGGCCATGACGAGCGTGACGCCTCGTCCGGCCCCGGGGCGCTGCACCGTTGCGGAGTTCACGGAGTGGGGGTTCCTTCGACTGCGGGGTGCCGTGCGGGCACCGGCTGCTGGCTGGGCAGCGACCAGCTTCGCCCCCGGGGGAGAAGAATCCCCAGGCAATCCGGTTGAACGTGAAGGAAGCTCCATCCGGACGCGTGCGGTGTAAGGATTCCTCCATGACCGACGATCTGGACCGCAGAATCATCCAAGGACTGCACTGCGCTCCCCGGGCCTCCTTCCGCCGCCTCGGCGAGATCCTCGGAGCGTCCGAACAGACCGTGGCCCGCCGCTACAACGCCCTGCGGCGCGGCGGGGTCCTGCGCGTCGTCGGGCTGAGGAGCCCGGCCGCCCACGGGCAGGCGGAGTGGATCGCCCGGCTGCGCTGCCGCCCGGACGCCGTGGGGCCCGTCGCCGACTCCCTCGCCCGCAGGCCCGAGGTCGGCTACGCCAGCATCGCCTCCGGCGGGTCGGAGATCATCTGCACCATCCGCTCGGCCGTCGGCACCGGGCGGGACGACGTCCTGCTGCGGCAGCTCCCGAGGGCCGCCTCCGTCCTCGACCTGAGCGTCGACCTGCTCGTCCACACGTTCACCGGCCCCGACACGGCCGGCTGGGCCGGCGGGGAGCGCTCGCTGACCGACGAGCAGGTGCGACGGCTGACGGCGGAACGCCCCGTACCCAGCGGGCCGCCGCTCGCCGCGACCGACGAGGACGTCCCCCTCTTCGAGGCCCTGGCCGAGGACGGCCGCGCCTCCCACACCCGCCTGGCGGAGGTCACCGGCTGGTCCGCGCCGCGGGTCGCCCGCCGGTTGGAGGCCCTGGAAGCCGCCGGCTCCCTCGCGTACGGCATCGACATCCTGCCCGATCGCCTCGGGTACGAGCTCAACGCCATCCTCTGGCTCCAGGTCGACCTGCCCGGTCTTCACCGGATCGGCGAGGAACTGGGCCGGCACGACGAGTGCGCCTTCGTCTCGGCCACCAGCGGCAAGCACAACCTGATGGCCGTCGTCATCTGCAAGGACACCCAGGACTTCTACCGCTACCTCAGCGGCCGCCTGGCCGGCATCGAGGGCATCAGGGGCTACGAGATCAGCATCCGCACCCACCGCCTCAAGCAGTCCGTGTCCCTCATCCACCACGGACGGCTGATCCACCCCGGGTTCGGCTGACCGGGCAGGGCAGGGCAGCTCAGGCGGGCGAGGCCGTACGGGTGGTGGCGGTGGCTCAGGCGGATGGATCAGGCCGGCGGATCAGGCGAGCAGGCCAGGCAGGCGGATCGGGCGGGTGGGCGGGCGGGTCAGGCAGGCAGGTCGGCCCAGCCGGCGGTGGTGCGGTGCCGGGCCAGGCCGACCGTTTCGAACTCGTCGACGCGGCCCTCCTCGGTGCGGGCACCGAGCCGGCGCAGGACGCGGGAGATCGGGGTGCCCTCGGCCGGGGAGGGTTCGAACTCGCCGATGGTGAGCGGGCCGAGGGCGACCTCACCGTCCGCCCAGACGGCGGCGCGCTGGGCGCCGCTGCCGCCGAGGTACTCGGCTTCGACGCAGGCGATCGGGCCGGCCTTCGACCAGGCGGCCAGCCGGAGTTCGAAGCCGGCCGAGTGCCAGCCGAATCCGGCCCCGCCGCCGGACTTGCGCGCGGTGGCGTCGCTCTGGAGCGCGGCGAGGACGGTGGGCGTGACCGGGATCAGTGCCAGGCCCTGCGCCAACGGCACCACCCGGGCCGCCGGAACCTCCGCCGCTGCCACCGTCAGCAGCTCCTGTGTTCCTATCAGCGCCTGGAGTTCGTAGGACATGCCGGACATGGTGTCCCACCGCACTGACAACCGGCCCGGAATTTATGATTCCGTGCCCGGTCGGAGACCGTAGAGCAGGGTGAAGGCGGTCACATCCAGCGCGTCCTCGGCCGTACTCGGTGGCTCTTCGTTCAGTTCGTCGAAGATTTCGGCCAGTTGGGAGCGCAGCCGCTCGAACCGCTCCGGACCGAGCCGCAGCGTGAAGTCCGCGAACAGCCCGGACGGCGGGCCCGAGCCGTCCGCCGGCCGGCCGAAGTCCAGCCGGCCCCCGGCGATCCTGGCCCGGAAATCGGCCCGCACCCGGTCCATCGCGGCCAGGACGGCGTCGTACGCGTCGGAGCGGGTCGGCGAGTCGGCGGTGAACATCCCGGGGGCCAGCCGGATCGACGCCTGGGCGACCCGGTAGCGGCTCTCCACGATGCCGGAGACCAGCCGGGTGCCGGCCACCAGGACCAGCCCGGCCTTCTCCAGCTGCTTGATGTGCCGGTAGAGCTTGGTCTGCGGCTCGTCGAGCGCGGCGGCGAGCTCCTTGGCCGTCAGCGGGCGGCCCTCGGAGGCCTGGAGGGCGCCGAGGATGGCCAGGCGCAGCGGGTCGGCGAGGGCCTTGAGCACCGCGACGTCGGACACCTGGCGTTCCTTGACCCAGGTGACGGACTGCTGCTCGCCGCTGTCGGCGGGTTCCGGTGCGTGCTCGACCACGGGCCCACCCTTCCAGATCGGCCGCTCCTCGCGCAATCACGCCTCGGTGAGCGCTCACGCGCCGGTCACCGATCACGCATTCGTCAGCAATCACGTGCAGGTCAGCAATCACTCTTGCGTAATCAATCACGTCTGCGCCACCATTCATGCCAGCGTGAATGACAGCCAGTCGCAACGCGGATCGGGGCGGACATGACGGACCAACTGACGGCAGCGACCACGGAGCAACCCGTACCGCTACGGCGCAACCTGCGATTCCAGGCCCTGTGGGCCGGCCAGGCCTGCGCGACCCTCGGCATGGTGATCGGCGACACCGCCTTCCCCCTGCTGGTCCTCGCGCTCACCGGCTCCTCCACCTCCGCCGGGGCCTTCGGCGCCGTGCAGATGGTCACCACCCTGCTGCTGGGCGTCCACGGCGGCGCGGTGGCCGACCGGGTGGACCGCCGACGGGTGCTGATCACCGCCGACACCGCCCGGCTGCTCGCCCTCGCCAGCGTCCCGGCGGCCCTGGCGTTCGGGGCGCCGAACCTGGTCCACCTGCTGCTGGTCGCCGCCGTGATCGGCGCGACCGTCGCCTACAGCGGCCCGGTCCGGATGCTCGCGCTGCGCTCGGTCGTCCCGCCGGAGCAGCTGCCCCAGGCACTGGCCCAGGACGAGGCCCGGATGAGCGGGGCCTCGCTGGCCGGGCCGCCACTGGCCGGGTTCCTGTTCGGGCTCGGCCACGCCGTCCCCTTCCTCGGCGCCGCACTCGCCTCCCTGCTCGCGGTGACCGCCGCCGTCGCGGTGCGCTTCCCCAGCCCGCACGAGTCCGCGGCCCCGGGCAAGCCCGCCGGGGGCGGCGCCCTGGCCGGCTTCCGCGTCCTCGCCGCCTCCCCGCTGCTGCGCGGCGCCCTGGCCGTCCTGCTGGTGATCAACCTGGCCGGGACCGCACTGCTGCTGCCCGTCATGGTGCTGCTGCGCGAGCACGGCACCAGCAGCGCCGGGATCGGTCTGGCGCTGGCCGGCGAGGCGGTCGGGGCGCTGGCCGGCACCGCCCTGGTCGCGCGGCTGCACCGGCTGGCCGGCCCCGGCGTGCTGCTGCTCGCGATCGCCTGGAGCGCCGTAGCCGTCCCGCTGGCGCCGCTGCTGCCCGGCGGGGCGCCGACCGTCTTCGCCGCGCTGTTCGTGTTCGGCGCGGGCGTGCCGAGCATGCGGGTGATGCTCGACCTGCTGGTCTTCCGCCAGGTGCCGGACGCGCTGCGCGGCCGGGTGATCGCGGCGACCATGACGCTGCTCACCGCCGGGATGCCCGCCGGGAGCTTCGTCGCCGGCCTGCTGCTGGACCGCTCCTCCCCCGCCGCCGTGCTGGTCGCGATCAGCGCCCTGCTCGCCGCCGCGCTGCTGGCCGCGACCGCGAGCCGCACGCTGCGCCGCGCCACCTGGCCCGCCGAGGCGCCGGCCGCCGGGGAGGGCTGAGACCGCCCGCTCACCCACCCGGCCGCCCGCCGCATGCGACAGGCCCGGCAACCGGGTGAACTGGCCGGGTACGGCCCGCCGCGAAGCCTCCCGGGCGGGCCTCGGCGCCGCGTCCGGTGCCGTCCCGAACCTCACCGCCGCACCGAAGGAGGACCGGATGAACTCCCCGGCAGCACCCCCCGCCGACCGCCCCGATCGCACCCCCGCCTCCCCGAGGGCTTCGCCAACTCCGCGCGAACATGATGGAGTTGACGCGATGGAGTCCCAGCAGAGCCCGCCCGGCCCCCGAGGAGAAACCACCGTGCCCCGCCCCTTCACCGTCGAGGACCACCGCGCCCGGATGGCCCGCGCCACCGCCGAGGCAACCGCCGCCGGACTGGCCGGCCTGGTCATCGCCCCCGGCCCCGACCTGGCCTACCTGTGCGGCTACACGCCCACCGCGATCACCGAGCGGCTGACCGCCCTCGTCCTCGCCGCCGGACGCGAACCCGCCCTGGTCGTCCCCACGTTGGAGCGCCCGGACGCCGAGAAGGCGGTCGGCGCCCCGGCCGTCCGGCTGCTCGACTGGTCCGACGGCGAGAGCCCGTACGCCACCGCGGGCCCGCTGCTCGACCCGGCCGGACGGTACGGCGTCTCCGACAACACCTGGGCGCTGCACCTGCTCGGCTTCCAGTCCGCGCTGCCCGGCGCCTCCTTCACCTCGCTCACCGAGACCCTGCCGATGCTGCGCGCCGTCAAGGACACCGAGGAGCTGGAGCGGCTGGCCGCGGCCGGCGGCGCGGCGGACGCCGCCTACCGGGGCATCCTGGAGGTCGCCTTCGCCGGCCGCCGGGAGTCCGAGGTGGCCGCCGACCTCGCCGCGCTGCTCATCCGGCACGGGCACAGCCAGGTCGACTTCACCGTGGTCGGCTCCGGCCCGAACGGCGCCGACCCGCACCACGAGGCCGGTGACCGTGTCATCCGTACGGGTGACACGGTGGTGCTGGACTTCGGCGGCCTCAAGGACGGCTACGGCTCCGACACCACCCGGACGGTGCACGTCGGCCCGGACGTCCCGGAGGAGGTCCGGACGGTGCACGAGCTGGTCCGGCGCGCCCAGCAGACCGCCTTCGAGGCGGTCCGCCCCGGGGTCGGCTGCCAGGAGATCGACCGGATCGCCCGCCGGGTGATCACCGAAGGAGGGTACGGCGAGCACTTCATCCACCGCACCGGCCACGGCATCGGCACCACCACGCACGAACCGCCGTACCTGGTCGAGGGCGAGGAGCGGCCGCTGGTGCCCGGCATGTGCTTCTCGATCGAGCCCGGGATCTACCTGCCCGGCCGGTTCGGGGTGCGGATCGAGGACATCGTCACCGTCACCCCGTCCGGCGGACGCCGCCTCAACAACACCCCGCACGAGCTGGGCATCGTGGCCTGACCCGTACCCGGCCACGCCCGAGCCCGCCTGACCGTCCATCGAACCGGGTGCCGACTGGATCGCACGCTCTTACGAACCAGTCATGTTTCACCCAGAGTCCTCCAAGTTTGGGTTGCTAGTTTCGGTGCGCATGACCAAGACCCTCCCCCCGGCCCCGCACGACGTGCGGGCCGGGCAGCCGCGCCCGGTGCCTCCGCCCCGCCCACGCGTGACGGGCTGGTCGAGACTCCGGCTGCTGGCGTGGCCGATCTACCTGACGTTCTTCCTCTGGTTCCTGCGGACCGAGGGCATCCCCACGGCCAACGACGTGCTGTTCCTCTGGCTGATCGGCGCCCTGCTGACCGGGGCCGTGCACAGCGGGCACGGCCCGCGCGGCTTCCTCCTGGTCCTGCGCGACTGGGTGCCGGTGATGGCCGTGGTGTGGACGTACTCGCTGCTGCGCGGCTACGGCGCGCACACCCCGTGGGCCCCGCACTGGCTGCCGCAGCTGCGCTTCGACGAGGTGCTCGGCTTCGGCGAGACCTGGACCGTCCGGCTCCAGCACGGCCTCTACACCCCCGGTTCGCCGCACTGGTACGACTACATCGCCGTAGCCGTCTACCTCTCGCACTTCTTCGTCGTCTTCCTGCTGCTCGCGGTGCTCTGGCGGCGCGCGCACCACCGCTTCCGGCAGCTGCTCGCCGCCTACCTGGCGCTCACCTTCGCGGGCTTCGCCACCTACCTGCTCTACCCGGCCGAGCCGCCGTGGCTGACCTCCCAGGCGGGCAACCTGCCGCACCTGTCCCGGGTGGTCTGGGAGGTGATCTCGCAGAGCGGGCTGCCGCAGGCCAGCTCGCTGCTGGAGAACGGCAGCCAGTTCGCCAACGACGTCGCCGCGATGCCCTCGCTGCACTCCGCCTACCCGGCGATGCTGCTGTTCTTCTTCTGGCCCACCGCCCGGCCCTGGCTGCGGGCGGTGCTGGTCGCCTATCCGCTCGCGATGACGTTCACCCTGGTCTACGGCGCGGAGCACTTCATCATCGACGTCTTCGTCGGCTGGGCCTACGCGGCCGCGGTGGTGTTCGGCCTGCGGTGGCTGCGCGACCGCCGGGCGGCGGCCGCCGCGGCTCCGGAGCCCGCGCCGGCTCCGGCGCAGGGCACGGCAGACTTGGCCGGGTGAATCCGCGCGCACCGATGAAGCCCACCGCCGAGCAGCCGAAGCCCACCGCCGGGCCGTCGAAGCCCACCGCCGAACAGCTGCTGGCCGCCAAGGACACCACCATCCCGGACGTCACCGGGCCCGGGTTGCGAGTGCTGTTCTGCGGCATCAACCCGGGCCTGTGGTCCGGCGCCACCGGGCACCACTTCGCCCGCCCCGGCAACCGCTTCTGGCCCGCCCTGCACCGCTCCGGCTTCACCGACCGCCAGTTCCGGCCGGACGAGCAGCGGGAGCTGCTCGCCCTCGGCCTGGGCATCACCAACGTCGCCCCGCGCACCACCGCCAAGGCGGACGAGCTGACCGCCGAGGAGCTGCGCGAGGGCGGCGCCGCGCTGCGCGAACGGGTACTGCGGCTGCGGCCGCGCGCCCTGGCCGTCCTCGGCATCGGCGCCTACCGGACGGCCTTCGGGCAGCGCCGGGCCGCGCTCGGACGCCAGCCGGAGGGCATCGGCGACACCGAGGTGTGGGTGCTGCCGAACCCCAGCGGCCTCAACGCCCACTACACGCTGGACGGGCTGGCCGCGGAGTTCCGCACCCTCCGGGAGGCCGTGCAGGGCTGAACGGCCGGCGCGTTCGCTGCCGGGCCGGCTGGCCGGCTTCTTGGCGGCCGCCGGGGTCCGGCCTACGAGCTGGCCGCGGAGCTCTGACGGCTCCAGGGGCTCTAGAGCGGGGTGACGGCCTTCAGCAGCACCAGCAGGGCCACCACGGCGTTGAGCGCGCACAGCGCCGACACCGCCGTACCGATCGCCGCGACCATGGCCGCCAGGCCCGCCGGGGTCTTGGCCGGCGGCCAGTTGCGGGAGGTCGGCACCGGGCCGAGCAGCGCGGCGACCCGGCGCGGCACCGGTCCGGCCGCGGTGGCCGGGGTGGCGAAGGCCGCGAAGCCCGGCGCCGGGGCGGCGTGCGAGACCAGGGCCGCCCGGGCCACCGCCCGCGCGGTGATCCGGCGGTCCCCCACGGCCTGCGCCGAGTCCTCGTCCGCCCACCGCTCCGCGCTGTACGCCACCGCGGACTGCAACGGCCGCAGGAACGGGTTGACGCAGGCGGCCAGCTGGGTGGTCAGCAGGTACCGGTGGTGGCGGTGGCGCAGGTGCGCCCGCTCGTGCGCGAGCAGCGCCTCGCGCTCGTCGGCGGCCAGGCCGGCCAGCATCCCGGTGGAGACCACCACCCGGCCGGGCGAGCCGGGCAGCGCGTAGGCGTACGGGCTGTGGTCCGGCAGCACCGCGAGGTCGTCGGCCCCGTCCGGCCCGACGGGCAGCCCGGCCAGCGCCCGGCGGGCGCGGGCCCGTACCCGCAGGTGCCGGACGACCGTCCGGGAGCAGGCGAGGCTCACCAGGGCCAGCAGCCACATCGCGGCGGTGCCGACCGTCTCGTGGTACGGCAGCGCGGCCCGCACCTCCGGGTCGGACCAGCTGTCCGGCAGCGGGTTGCCGGGGATCTGGGCGGTGCCCACCACGCCGATCAGCACGAGGCAGAGCACGCTGCACACCGCCATCACCGCGCTGATCACGGTCATCAGCCGGGCCGCGCCGCGCGGGTGCAGGTGCTGCTCGGTCAGGCGCGCGATCGGGACCGCGGTGAGCGGCAGGACGAGCGGGAGGAAGACGAAGAAGCCCACGGGTCAGCTCTCACGGTCGGGCGCTGCCGGATCGGCGGACGTGGCGTCCAGCAGCGCCCGGAGCAGTTCCTCGTCGTGCGGCAGCAGCGCGGTGACGAAACTGGCCAGGACGGCGTCCCGGTCCGCCTCCCCGTCGAGCATCCGGCGCATCCGCAGCGCGGCCAGTCCGGCGGCGTCCGAGGACGCCTGCCAGAGGTAGGAACGGCCGGAGCGGGTCCTGGTCACGGCGTTCTTGGCGTGCAGCCGGGACAGGATGGTCATCACCGTGGTGTACGCCAGGTCGCCCTCCAGCCGCTCCTGGACCCACCCCGCGGCGGCCGGGCCGGGCGCCCGCTGGAGCACCGCGAGCACCTGGGCCTCCAGTTCGCCCTGGCCGCGTCGTCGGGCCGGCGCGTCCCCGGTCCTCTCGTCTGCCATGACGGCCCTCTCCCTCCGGATGCCGCGCCCGGACGGACGGGCGCGGCATCATCCTAACGAGCGCGGGGCCGCCGGGAGCCCGGTCCGCCCGAGGGTTCGAGGGCGTACGGCGCGCTCGCCGAGCGCCCTCGCCGGGCGCTACCGCTGGTAGCCGGCCATCCGCTCCAGGCGGGCGATCCGCTCGGCCATCGGCGGGTGGGTGGAGAAGAGCTTCGCGCCGGCCTCGCCGGGGCGGAAGGGGCTGGCGATCATCATGTGGCTCGCCGTCTGGAGCTGCGGCTCCGGCGGGAGCGGCAGCTGGCGGGTGCCGGCGTCGAGCTTGCGCAGGGCACTCGCGAGGGCGAGCGGGTCCCCGGTGATCCGGGCGCCGTCGGCGTCCGCCTGGTACTCGCGGGAGCGGCTGACCGCCATCTGGATCAGCCCGGCCGCGAGCGGGCCGAGGATCATGATGGCGAGCATCCCGAACAGCCCCGGGCCGTCGTCGTCCTCGCTGCGGCCGAACGGGATCAGCCAGGCGAAGTTCACCAGGAACATCACCACCGAGGCGAGCGCCCCGGCCACCGAGGAGATCAGGATGTCCCGGTTGTAGACGTGGCTCAGCTCGTGCCCGAGCACGCCGCGCAGCTCGCGTTCGTCCAGGATCCGCAGGATGCCCTCGGTGCAGCAGACGGCGGCGTTGCGCGGGTTGCGGCCGGTGGCGAAGGCGTTCGGGGCCGGGGTCGGGGAGATGTAGAGGCGGGGCATCGGCTGGCGGGCCGAGGTGGAGAGCTCGCGGACGATCCGGTACAGCTCCGGCGCCTCGAACTCGCTGACCGGCCGGGCCCGCATCGCCCGCAGCGCGAGCTTGTCGCTGTTCCAGTAGGCGTAGGCGTTGGTACCGAGGGCCACCAGCAGGGCGATCACGAAACCGGTGCGGCCGAAGAAGCTGCCGATCGCCAGGATCAGTGCCGAGAGGCCCCCGAGCAGGACCGCGGTCCTCAGTCCGTTGTGCCGGCTGTGCACGTCAGGCCCTCCAATGGTGCGGTGGGGAAGCCCTTTCTGCCTCGTCCCTCTTGCCCGCTCAACGGGTGGGGCCGAGGGCCTTGTTCCCTTGTGACCCGAGACGGTGATCGACGTGACACCGACGGACCGGGCCGCGCCGGCGCCCGGCGCGGCCCGGAACCGGCCTTGGGTCGACTCCGAACCGACTCCGGAACCGGCCCGGGAAGCGGCCCGGGAAGCGGCTCCGAAGCGGCTACGGCCGGGCCTCGAACCGACCCCGAACCGACCCCGAAGCGGCTCAGAACAGCGAGCCGCCCGCGACCTGGAGGACCAGCTGTGGGGCCACCGAGAGGACCACCGCCGCCGAGGCGGTGAGCCCGAGCGTCGCGGTGAGGCTCAGCGGCAGTCGGCGGCCGGCGGCCGCTTCGACCGACGCGTCGTCCTGCGCGTCGTCCGGGGCCGGGGCGAACAGCCGGGCCGTCCACAGCAGGTAGTAGTACAGGGCGACGACCACATTGACGGCCATCACCACGGCCAGCCAGCCCAGCCCGGCGTCGACCGCCGCGCGGAACACCACGACCTTGCCGAACACGCCGACCAGACCCGGCGGCAGCCCGGCCAGGCAGAGCAGGAAGAAGGCGAGCGCCAGCGCCGTCCAGCGGTTGCGGGCGAACAGGCCGCGGAAGTCGTCCACGCTGGCCCCGGCCCGGCGGCCGACGGCGGCGACCACCCCGAAGGCGCCGAGGTTCACCACGCCGTAGATCAGCGCGTACGCGGCGGTGGCGCCGAGCGGGTCGAGGCCGGCCGGCGTGTAGCCGGCCGCGGCGAGCGGCACCAGCAGGTACCCGGCCTGGCCGACCGAGGACCAGGCGAGCAGCCGCACCGCGCTGTAGCGGGTGTCGAAGCGCTGCCGCAGCGCGCCGACGTTGCCGGCGGTCATGGTGACGGCGGCCAGCACGGCGAGCACCGGCCCCCAGGTGCCCGCGTACGGGCGGAAGGCGATGGTGGTGGCGAGCGCGAGCCCGGACAGGCCGGCCGCCTTTCCGACCACCGAGAGGTAGCCGGCCACCGGCAGCGGCGCGCCGGTGTAGGTGTCGGGCACCCAGAAGTGGAACGGGACGGCGGCGACCTTGAAGGCGAAGCCGACCAGGGTCAGCACCGCGCCCGCCTCGGCCAGCGGCTTGAGCTGCCCGGGGGCGTGCTCCAGGCCCTGGGCGACGGCGTCCAGGTGCAGGCTGCCGCTCGCCGCGTAGACGAAGCCGACGCCGAGCAGCATCACGGCGGTGGCGGTCACCGAGGAGACGAAGAACTTGAACGCGGCCTCCGCGCCCCGGCCGTCCCGGCGCAGCGCGACCAGGGCGAAGGCGGGCAGCGAGGCGACCTCCAGGGCGATCACCATGGTGGCGAGGTCGCGGGAGGCGGGCAGCAGCGCGGCGCCGGTGGCGCTGGAGAGCAGCAGGAACCAGTACTCGCCGCGCGGCAGCCTCTCGCTCTCCACGGTGTGCGCCGACAGCAGCGCCGCGATCAGCGCGCCGCCGAGGGCGAGCAGCTGGAACACCAGGGCGAAGTGGTCGGCGACGTACGAGCAGCCGCCGTTGTCAGACCCCCCTGCTACGTTCTGCGCACAGAAGGTCGCTCGGGGTGATCCGCCGGTGAGAGGGAGGAGTGCGATGAGGGCGAGGGCGAGTCCGGCCGCGGTGAGGCGGCCGAGCCACTTCTTGTGCCGCTCGGGCAGGAACAGGTCCGTGAGCAGCACGGCCACGGCGGCCACGGCGGCGATCAGCGGGGGCGCGATCGCCACCCAGTCCACGGACTGGATCAGGCTGCCCGGGTTGGCTACGGCGAGGGAGGTCACAGTGTGCTGCCCCGTGGAGTGAGGTCCGAGTGCGGCGGTCTGGGCTGCGAGCACGGTCAGCCACCCCCGAGGAGGTGCTTGACGGCGGGGTCGGAGAGGCCGAGCAGCAGCGCGGGCCAGAGTCCGGCGAGCAGGGTGAGCGCGGCCAGCGGCGTCCAGCTGACGGCCTCGTACGGGCGCAGGTCGGCGAGCTCGGCCACCGGTGCGGGCTGCTCGGGGTCGCCCATGCAGACACGCTTGACCACGATCAGGAGGTACGCGGCGGTGAGGAGGGTGCCGAGGCCGGCCAGCGCCATGTAGGTGACGAACGCGGGGCGTGACAGGCCGTCGGCCGGGTCGAACGCGCCGAACATGGCGAGCAGCTCGCCCCAGAAGCCGGCCAGGCCGGGCAGGCCGAGGCTGGCGACGGCGGCGAAGGCGAGCAGCACGCCGAGCCGCGGGGCCCGGCCGTACAGGGCGGCGCCGGTGGTGCCGGAGAGGGTGTCGAGGTCGGCCGTGCCGTAGCGGTCCTTGAGCGCGCCGACGACGAAGAACAGCAGACCGGTGATCAGACCGTGGGCGATGTTGGCGAACAGCGCGCCGTTGACGCCCACCGGGGTGAGGGAGGCGATGCCGAGCAGCACGAAGCCCATGTGGCCGACGGAGGAGTAGGCGATCAGGCGCTTGAGGTCGCCCTTGGCGCCGGGGCGGGCCAGCGCCAGGCAGGCCAGTGAGCCGTAGACGATGCCGACGGCCGCGAAGGCGCCCAGATAGGGGGCCAGCGTGGCGGCGCCGTCCGGCACGACCGGGAGGAGGACGCGGACCAGACCGTACGTACCCATCTTCAGCAGCACGCCGGCGAGCAGCACCGAGCCCACCGTCGGGGCGGCGGTGTGCGCGTCGGGGAGCCAGCTGTGCAGCGGCCAGGCGGGGGCCTTGACCGCGAGACCGACCAGGATCGCCAGCGCGGCGATCACCTGGGTGGTGTGGCTGAGGCCGCTGCCGTGCGCGGTGGCCAGGGCCTGCATGTCGAAGGTGCCGGCCTTGCTGCCGATCAGCAGGAAGCCGAGCAGCATCACGGCCGAGCCGAGCAGCGTGTAGAGGATGAACCGGTTGGCGGCCGGCACCTTGGCGCCGCTGCCCCAGCGGGCGATCAGGAAGTACATCGGGATCAGGACGATCTCGAAGGCCAGGAAGAAGAGCAGGAGGTCCAGCACCGCGAAGGTGGCGAGCATGCCGACTTCGAGCAGCAGGAACAGCCCGACGAACGCCTGCGCGGACGGACGGTGCTCATCAGGGGCCCCGCCCCGGGCTTCCCCGCTCGGCAGCCGCTTCTCCGAGTACAGCGCGCAGAGGAAGGTGAGCAGTGCGGTCAGCACGATCAGCGGCAGCGAGACGCCGTCCACCCCGAGGTGGAAGCGCACGTGCAGGGCCGGGATCCAGGACAGGTCGGTGGTGGCCTGCATCCGGGCGGGCTCGTCGTGGTCGAAGCCGACCGCGAGGGCCGCGCCGAGCAGGAACACCGCGCCGGTGACGACGGTGTTCAGCCGCAGGGCCCGCCGGTCGGCCACGGCCCGGTCCGGCCCGAACACCGGCGCCAGGGTGAGCGCGGCGCCGAGCAGCGGCAGCACCAGGAGGGCGATGAGGACTGCGTTCATCGGGGGCTCCCGGCAGCGGTCGAGAGGACGGAGGTGAAGGGCAGCGGCACCGGTTACACCGCCACCAGGACGGCCAGCAGTACGACCGCGGCCAGCAGGGCGCTGAGGTACGTCTGCGCGTTGCCGGTCTGCGCGAGCCGGACGGCCCGGCCGAGCAGGTTGGCGCCGACTCCGCTGCCGCGCACATAGGTCTCGACGACCTCGCGGTCGAGGAAGCGGACCAGCTTGGCGGCGGCGCCGACCGGGCGGACGAACAGCGCATGGTACAGCCGGTCGACGCCGAAGCCGTGCCGGGCCGGGCCGAACAGCGGGCCGAGCAGGGTGCGCCCGGGGTCGGCGACGATCACCTCGGCGACCGGGGTTCCGCCCTGCCCGGGCACCCGGCCGGCGGCGGCCGGGGCCGGGCGGCCGGTGTCCAGCCGGGAGGTCGCCGCACGCCAGGCGCCGTACGCGGCGATGACGCCGACCACGGCGAGCCCGGTCGCGGTCACGGCGGTGACGGCGGAGGGCCGCAGCGTGCCGCCGTCCAGCAGCGCGGGCAGCCAGTCCGAGCGCAGGCCGGCGATGCCGAAGCCCATGGTCGGCACGGCCAGCACCCAGAGCGGCCAGCGCATCGCGGGCGGCTCGGCGCTGGCCGGGTCCGCCTCGTCGAGCTCGGGCGAGTAGGGCGCGCCGGCCTCGTGGTCGGCCACGACCGTGGCCCGGTCGGCGGCGGGCAGCACCACCGGTGCGGCCGCGGCGGCACCGGCCGGGCTGTGGAAGGCGACCAGGAAGAGCCGGGTCGCGTACGCGGCGGTGAGCAGCGCGGTGAGCCCGGCGGAGATCAGCACGATCCACCCGGCCGCCTGCGGCACCGCCGAGGACGGGCCGAGCCCGTTGGTCAGCGCCTCCCCGTTGGCGGCGTGCTCGGCGGCGGACAGCACCGCCTCCTTGCTGAAGAAGCCGGAGAACGGCGGCAGCCCGACGAGGGCGATCAGCGCGATGCCCATCGTCCAGTAGGCGTCCGGCACCCGCTTGCGCAGCCCCGGGATGCGGGACATCGCAGAGAGCGAGTTGGTGTGCGCGGCGTGGATCACCACACCGGCGGCCAGGAACAGCAGCGCCTTGAACGCGCCGTGGCTGACCAGGTGGAAGACGGAGGCCTCGCGGTCCCCGCTGGCCAGCGCGCCGGCCATGTAGCCGAGCTGGCCGACGGTGGAGTAGGCGAGCACCCGCTTGAGGTCGTCCTGGGCGAGCGCGCAGAGCGCCGAGCCGATCATCGTCACGGCGGCCATCACCGCGAGCACGACCAGCGCCGCGCCCGACAGCAGGAACACCGGCAGCAGCCGGGCGACCAGGTAGATGCCGGCCGCGACCATGGTGGCGGCGTGGATCAGCGCGGAGACCGGCGTCGGGCCGGCCATCGCGTCCGGGAGCCAGGTGTGCAGCGGGAACTGCGCGCTCTTGCCGGCCACGCCGGCGAGCAGCAGCAGCGCGGTCAGCGTCGGGTGCCCGAGCCGGCCGTCCGTCGCGGCGGCCAGCACGTCCGGGATGCGGAAGCTGCCGGCGTCCGCGCCGAGCAGGAAGATCCCGAACAGGAACGGCACGTCACCGAGCTTGGTGACCAGGAAGGCCTTCAGCGAGGCCGAGCGGGCGTCCGCGCTCTCCCAGTGGTGGCCGATCAGGAAGTACGAGCACAGGCCCATGACCTCCCAGCCGACCAGCAGCACGATCAGGTCGCCCGAGTAGACCACCAGGAACATCGCCGCGGTGAACAGTGAGACCAGCGCCGCGTACGAGGGGTAGCGCGGGTCCTTCGCGAGGTACGCGGTCGAGTAGACCTGGACGCAGGTGGCGACCAGGCCGACCAGCACCGAGATCAGCGAGCTGAAGCCGTCCAGGTGGAGGGCGAGCGCGATGTCCGGGCCGCCGGTCGGGGTGAGCCGGGTGGCGGCGTCCAGGGTCTGGCCGGTGCCCAGCTGGAGGGCGACCACCAGGGCGAGCACCGCCGAGACGGCGACCGGGACGATCGCCAGCGGCCGGGCCAGCCCGGGTGCCTTCTTGCCGACGGCCAGGGTGGCGGCGGCGCCGAGCGCCGGCAGGGTGGGGACGAGTACGGGCAGGGCGAGGTTCATGCGGTGGCCTGGCCCTTCAGTGCCTCGGCTCCGACCGGGGCCCCGGCCCCGACCGGCGTCTCCTCGACGGGCAGCGCCTCGGCCGGGTCGCCGAGCGCGGTGGCCCGGTCGATGTCCGCGGTGCCCCGAGCCCGGAACAGCAGCAGGACGATGGCGAGCCCCAGCCCGACCTCGGCGGCGGCGACGGTGATGGTGAACAGGGTGAGCGCCTGCCCGGCGTGCAGCGAGTCGCGCAGCCAGGCGTCGAAGGCGACCAGGTTGAGGTTGACGGCGTTGAGCATCAGCTCGACGGACATCAGCACCAGGACGGCGTTGCGCCGGGCGAGCACGCCGTACACGCCGACGCTGAACAGCAGCGCGGCGAGGACGGCGGGGTAGGCGAGGTGCATCAGCTCTCCTCCGTCACGGACTCGGCGGTCGCCGCAACGGGCTCGGAGGGCGCCGTCGCGGCGACCGTCCCGTTCGACCCGACCGGCCGCCCGGCGCGCAGCTTGCCCGCCCGGGGCGCCGGCACCCGCCGCCCGGACCCGCGGGACAGCACGATCGCGCCGACCAGCGCCGCCAGCAGCAGCACCGACAGCGCCTCGAAGGGCAGCACCCAGTGCCGGAACAGGCTGGCCCCGGTGACGGCGGCCGAGCCGCCGCCCTGGCCGAGGTCGATCCAGGAGGTCCGGAAGGCGTCGACCACCAGGGTGACCAGCGTCCCGGCCGAGGCCAGCGCCACGACCAGGGCCACCCAGCGGTTCTTGGAGTCGGCGTCCGGCGAGCGCCCGATCGGCGCCTTGGTGAGCATCAGTCCGAACAGCACCAGGACGACCACCGAGCCGAGGTAGATCAGCACCTGCACCCAGGCGATGAACTCGGCCGTGAGCAACAGGAACTCCACCGCCAGCCCACCGAGCGCGACCACCAGCCACAGGGCGGCGTGCACCAGCTGCCTGGTGGTCACGGAGACCACGGCCGAGCCGAGTACGGCTATGCCGACCAGCAGGAAGACGATCTCCTGCCCGGTCGGGGACAGGAAAGAACGGGCGGCCGGGTCCAGGGACCCGGTCGCCGCGAGAAGCGTGGCGGCACCGATCACGCGTCGTCACCCTTCTCCTCGGTAGCCGATGCGACGGCGGCGGCAGCCGCGGCGGCCAGCTTGTCCGCCGCCTTGCGCGCGGTGGCGATCTCCTTGGGGTCCTCGGCCGCCGGATCCAGCGCCGGCGGCGCGGGGACGGTCCACATCCACTCGCGGAGCTTGTCCCGCTCGTGGGTCAGCTCGTGGATGTCGGTCTCCGCGTACTCGAACTCCGGCGACCAGAACAGCGCGTCGAACGGACAGACCTCGATGCAGATCCCGCAGTACATGCAGAGCGAGAAGTCGATGGCGAACCGGTCCAGCACGTTGCGGGTGCGGGCCCGGGCGTTCGGCTCGGCGGCCGGCAGCGTCTCCTTGTGGGAGTCGATGTAGATGCACCAGTCCGGGCACTCGCGCGCGCAGAGCATGCACACCGTGCAGTTCTCCTCCAGCAGCGCGATGACGCCACGGGAACGCGGCGGCAGCACCGGCTGCACGTCGGGGTACTGCGCGGTGACGCTCTTCTTCGTCATCGTCCGCAGCGTCACGGCCAGCCCCTTGGCCAGACCGACACCGGGAAAACTCATGCGCCCACCTCGCTACGCTCGGCAGGGGCATTCGCCCATACGCACCTACCGATGATTCGCTCGCTTCGCTCGCTCATGAGATCGCCACCTTGATGATGCCGGTGAGGGCCAGCTGGACCAGGGCGAGCGGGATCAGGCCCGTCCACGCGAAGCGCATCAGCTGGTCCTCGCGCAGACGCGGGTAGGTGACCCGCAGCCAGATGACCACGAAGGCCAGTCCGAAGGTCTTGAGGATCATCCAGAGCCAGCCGAGCTGGTCCGACATCGGTCCGTGCCAGCCGCCCAGGAAGAGCACCGCCGTCAGCGCGGACACCACCAGGATGCCGACGTACTCGGACAGCAGGAAGAGCGCGAAGCGCAGCCCGGTGTACTCGGTGTACGCGCCGAAGATGATCTCCGAGTCGGCGATCGGCATGTCGAACGGCGGGCGCTGGAGCTCGGCCAGGCCGGCCGTGAAGAAGACGAACGCGCCGATGATCTGCCAGGGCAGCCAGTACCACTCCCAGGCGTCCAGGATCCCGGGCAGCGACAGGGTACCGGCGGCCATCGCCACCGAGGCCGCCGCCAGCACCATCGGCAGCTCGTAGGACATCAGCTGCGCGGCCGTGCGCAGGGCGCCGAGCAGCGAGAACTTGTTCGCCGAGGCCCAGCCGGCCATCAGCTTGCCGATCACGCCGACGCCCATCACGGCCAGCACGAAGAACAGGCCGGCGTCGACCGCCTGGCCGACGAAGCCGTTCGGGCCGACCGGGATCGCCAGCAGCACGAAGAGGTACGGCAGCAGCGAGACGGCGGGTGCCAGCTGGAAGATCCGGCGGTCCGCCCCGGCCGGGACGATGTCCTCCTTCTGGGCGAACTTCACCCCGTCCGCGACGAGCTGCGCCCAGCCGTGGAAGCCGCCCGCGTACATCGGGCCGAGTCGGCCCTGCATGTGTGCCATGACCTTGTGCTCGGTCTGGCCGATGACCAGCGGGAAGACCAGGAAGACGACGAGGGTGGCGACGCAGCGCAGCACCGTGTCGAGCAGGTTCACGCGCCGTCTCCGTCCTGGTCGGCCGCTCCGGCCGAGGGGTCGTCCTTCTGCTCGACCGGCTCCGCGGGCCCGGCCGGCTTCTCGGGCCCGGCCGGCTTCTCGGGCCCGGCCGGCTTTTCACCCGAAGGCTTCTCGTCCGAGGGCTTCTCATCGTGGGCGGGCACCGGGTTGTGCCAGGGCGCGTCGGAGGACCGGGGCCGCGCCGCGGGAACCTCGGGAGCGGCCGGCTGACTGACCGACCCTTCGGACACCGACCTGGTCCGCCGCGGCCGGTCCGCCCGCACCGCCGGCGCACCGCCCTCGGCAGCGGCAGCAGCGGGAGCCTCAGCAGCGGTGGGAGCTTCAGGAGCGGTGGGAGCTTCAGGAGCGGCCGCCTGGCTCGCCGACCCCTCCGAGACCGACCTGGTCCGCCGCGGCCGGTCCGCCCGCACCGCCGGCGCACCGCCCTCGGCAGCGGCAGCAGCGGGAGCAGCGGCAGCCGCCCGGGGCGTACGCGCCGCGCCCGCCGCCCGCGCACCGCGCGCGGGCCGCTCGGCGACCGGCGGCAGGGTGCCCTTGAGCGGCCCCCACTCGTTGGGGTCCGGCACGCCGGCCGGCAGCATCTTGCGCCGGGCCGGCCCGCCGCCGTGGTCCGACTCGCCCGGCTCCTTGGCGCCGGGCCAGTCCTTGGCGACCCGGGCCGCGAGCACGAACTCCTTGCGCAGCGGGTGCCCCTCGAAGCCGTCCGGCAGCAGCAGGGTGACCAGGTGGGGGTGCCCGGGGAAGTCGATGCCGAACATCTCGTGGGTCTCGCGCTCGTGCCAGGCGGCGCCCGCGTACACGGCGACGGCGGTCGGCAGCGCCGCCTTGTCGCGCGGCAGCCGGGTGCGCACCGCGAGGTGCCGTACGCCCGGCGTCTCGACGGCGGCCAGGTGGGCGACCACGGAGAAGCCCTCGGCGAGCTCGTCGACGGCGCTCAGCCAGTCGAAGAAGCCCAGGCCCAGGACGTCCCTGGCGTTGGTGAGCGCCTCGATCCAGTGCTCGGCGGGGACGTCGACGGTGATCAGCCCGTACGCCTCGGCGCCGGTCGCCCACTCCCCGACCGACGCCGCGTACTGCTCGGCCGTGGTCACGACACATCCCCCTCAGTCGAAGGAGTCGAAGGAGTCGAAGGAGTCGAAGGCCCGGCCACCAGCGGGCGCCGCAGCGCCGCGGCGGGCGTGGTGTAGCGGTCCGGCAGGGACTCGGCGGCGATCTTCTCCTGGAGCTTGAGGATGCCCTGGAGCAGCGCCTCCGGCCGCGGCGGGCAGCCGGGCACGTAGACGTCCACCGGGATGATCTGGTCCACGCCCTTGGTGACCGAGTACGAGTCCCAGTACGGCCCGCCGGAGTTGGAGCAGGCGCCGAAGGAGATGACGTACTTCGGCTCGGGCATCTGCTCGTAGAGGCGCTTGACGGCGGGCGCCATCTTGTCGGTGACCGTCCCGGAAACGATCATCAGGTCAGCTTGACGGGGGCCGGGCGCGAACGGGATGACACCCATCCGAATGAAGTCGTGCTTGGCCATGGAGGCGGCGATGAACTCGATCGCGCAGCAGGCCAGCCCGAAGTTGAAGCACCACAGGCTGTAGCGGCGGCCCCAGTTGAGCACCACCTTGACCGGGTCCGGCGCGAGCCGGGCCAGCGGCCCGATGCCGCGGCGCTCGACGGCGCCGGGGCGGGACGGGTCCGGCAGGCCGAGCGGGACGGGACCGTCCTGCGCGCCGTGCGAGTGGGAGTGCGTCACGTCCATTCCAGAACGCCCTTCTTCCAGGCGTACAGCAGCCCGACCGCGAGGAAGCCGATGAACAGGAACATCTCGACCAGCGTTCCGGCGCCGTACCCGGCGGAGGCGAAGACGGTCGCCCAGGGGAACAGGTAGATCGCGTCCACCGCGAAGATCACGTACAGGAAGGCGTACACGTAGTAGCGGATCTGGGTGTGCGCCCAGTCCTCGCCCACCGGGTCCACGCCGCACTCGTAGGCGAGGAGTTTCTCGGGCGAGTAGACCACCGGTCGCAGCAGCCGATTGGCGGTGAACGCCACGGCGACGAAGAGCACCCCGACGACGGCCAGCAGGCCCATCGCGGCGTACGCGTCGAAGTAGCCGCTGCCGACCGCCGGGTCGGCCGCGACGGCAGCCGCGTGCTGCCCCTCCATGCCTTCGCCTCCACCTCGGCCGTGAATCCGCCCTCAGGACAGTTCTACGACGTTTGCTCTCACGGTCCCAACCAGGTCCACACCACGGCGCACCCTGGCGCACCACGGCCAATGCGTGAGTCTAAGGGGACCACTCTGCTCCGTTCGACCCCTGACCGCTCCGCAAGACGGCCGGTGGACGTCCCGGGCGGGCCCCGGACGAGGGGCGGGGGTGGGGATAACCCCCGGTCCGGAAGATGTATCACCCCCATGGCACCGACCGCCCCCGGTTCGGGAAGCTTGGTCCAGCCCGCACGACCAAGAGGGACGGTAGATCCGCATGAAGCCGCTGCACCGCGCCGTGGACGCCATCAAGGAGCAGGACGCCCGGATGGAGCGCCCCCCGCTGTACGGCAGCAGGATGTGGCACCAGGCGGGCCGACTGCTGCTCAACCTGCCGCTGGGCATCTCCGGCTTCGTGCTCACCGTGGTCACCCTCTCGGTCGGCCTGGGGCTGTCGATCACCGTGATCGGCCTGCCGCTGCTGGCCGGCGGCCTGGCCGTCTCGCGCTCCCTGGGCGCGCTGGGCCGGCGCCGGGCGCGGTCGGCGTACGACTCCTCGATCGACGAGCCGGAACCGGTGAAGCCGCGCCGTCCGGGCCTGGCCGGCTACACCATCGCCCAGCTCACCGACCTGCTGAACTGGCGCTCGGCGCTCTACAACGTGCTGATGCTGCCCTGGGGCATCCTGAGCTTCGCGTTGACCCTGGTCTCGGTGATCGTGCTCTGGCCGGTGCTGCCCTGGGTGGTCCGCGGACTGGCGGCGGTGGACCGGATCCTGATCGAGTCGCTGCTCTTCCCCGGCGCCCTGGCGGAGCGGGTGCGCGAGCTGGAGGACGACCGCGGCACCGTGGTCGACACCGCCGCCGCCGACCTGCGCCGGATCGAGCGCGACCTGCACGACGGCGCCCAGGCCCGGCTGGTCGCGCTGGCGATGGACCTCGGCATGGCCAAGGAGCGGCTGCGCGAGGTGGAGTCCGAGGACGACATGGCGGCGGCCACCAGGATGGTCGACAACGCGCACGGTGAGGTGAAGCTGGCCCTCCAGGAGCTGCGCGACCTGGCCCGCGGCATCCACCCGGCGGTGCTCACCGACCGAGGCCTGGACGCGGCGCTGTCCTCGGTCGCCGCCCGCTGCACCGTCCCCGGCGGGGTCCGGGTGAACGTCGACCTGACCGGCTCTGACGGGCAGCCCGAGCGCCCGGACTCGGCGGTCGAGGGCATCGCCTACTTCACCGTCAGCGAGCTGCTGACCAACGTCTCCAAGCACGCCGGCGCCCGCTCGGCCTCGGTCGAGGTGTGGCGCTCGGACGACCAGCTGATGGTGCTGGTCCAGGACGACGGCAAGGGCGGCGCGGCCCCCTACCCGGGCAGCGGCCTGGCCGGGCTGGCCGAGCGCATCCGCGCGGTGGACGGGGTCTTCCTGGTGGACAGCCCGGACGGCGGCCCGACCACCGTCACCGTCGAGCTGCCCTGGCGCACCCACACCACCCGCCGCTGATCCCTCCCCGCACGGCAGGGCGCCGGGACCTCGTCGAGAGAGTGACGAGGCCCCGGCGCCGGTTCCGGTACGGCACCCGGCCCGCTGAACCCTTGCGCGGCGTGCGGCCCGGCGTCCCCGTACCGGGGCTCAGGGCGAGCTCTGGGCGCTCTCCAGCTCGCCGAGGGTGACGTCGGCGGTCTTGGTGCCGCCGTCCCTGGTGTACGTGACGGTGACCTTGCTGCCCGGGGTGAGCGAGGCGAGCGCGGTGGTGAGCGCGTTCAGCGAGTCGACCGGGGTGTCGCCGATCTTGGTGATCACGTCGCCCGCCTGGAGCCCCGCCGAGGCCGCCGCCCCGCCCGGGGTGACCGCCACGATGACCGCGCCGGCCGGCTGGAACTGCTGGTTGAAGCTGGTCCGGGCGGTGATGCCGAGGGCGGCCCGGCCGGAGTTGGTCACCTTGCCCTGCTTGATCAGCTGGTCGGCGATGTTGGTGATGGTGGTCGCCGGGATGGCGAAGCCGATGCCGGGGGCGGCCGCGCCGTTGGCCTGCGGCTCGGTCGCGGCGAGCGTGTTGATGCCGATCACCTTGCTGTCCAGGTTCACCAGCGCGCCGCCGCTGTTGCCCGGGTTGATCGCCGCCGAGGTCTGCACCATGTTGCCGATGGTGGCGCCCGGCGAGCCGGGGCCCTGGGGTTCGGAGACGGTCCGGCCGGTCGCCGAGACGATGCCCTGGGTGACGCTGCTGGAGAGCCCGAGCGGGCTGCCCATGGCCAGGGTGATCTGGCCGAGCTGGACCTTGCCGGAGTCGCCGAAGCTGGCCGGCCTGAGGCCGCTCGGCGGGTTGCTCAGCCGGATCACCGCGAGGTCGGAGTCGGGGTAGCTGCCGACCAGTCCGGCGTCCAGCGTGGTGGTGCTGTTGGCGAGGGTCACGGTGAAGCTGGTCGCCGAGCCGATCACGTGGGCGTTGGTGACGATGTCGCCCTTGTCGTCGTAGACGATCCCGGAGCCGAGGCTGCTGCCGGTGGTGATCTGCACCACGGAGGGCAGCACGTTGGCGATCACCGTCTGGTAGGCCTCCTGGAGCTGGGTGGCGCCGTTCGACGGGCCGGGTGTCGAGGAGTCCTGCGGGGAGGTGGTGGCGGCGGCCGAGGACGAGGAGGGCGAGCCGCTGCTGCACCCGGCCAGCGCCAGCGCGGCCGCCACCACGACCGCGACCGCCGCCGGCAGCCGCCCGGCCACCGCCCTCGGCCCGGTCGGCCGGGGCCTGGCGGGCAGGGGGCGGGTGTGTTCCTTGTGACGCCTCACCTGGCTGCCTCCGATTCGTCACCACGCCCGAGGGCGCTGGCCTGAGCGCACGGAAATCCTTGTCAGCTTTTCACCACTTTGTCCGAATTGCCTGTTCGACTCGCCCGCACGCGGGAGCCCGAATCCGAACGCCTAGGATCGGCACATGACTTGGTTGATCACCGGCGGTGCCGGATACATCGGCGGACACGTCGTCCGACAGCTGCTCGACGCCGGGGAGCGCGTCGCCGTCCTGGACGACCTCAGCACCGGCGATGCCTCCCGGCTGCCGGCCGGCGTTCCCCTGATCGAGGGCTCGACCCTGGACCGCGCCGCCCTGGACGCCGCGATCCGCGAGCACGGCATCGAGGGCATCCTGCACTTCGCCGCCAAGAAGCAGGTCGGCGAGTCGGTCGAGCACCCGTTCATGTACTACCGCGAGAACATGATCGGCCTCCAGACCGTCCTGGAGGCCGCCGCCGAGGGCGGGGTGAAGCGCTTCCTCTTCTCCTCCTCCGCCGCGGTCTACGGCATGCCCGACGTCGACCTGGTCACCGAGTCCACGCCCTGCGCCCCGATGAGCCCGTACGGCGAGACCAAGCTGGCCGGCGAGTGGCTGGTCGCCGCGGCCGGCAAGGCCCACGGCATGTCCACCGTGGCCCTGCGCTACTTCAACGTGGCCGGCGCCGCCTCCCCCGAGCTCTCCGACGCCGGGGTCTTCAACCTGATCCCGATGGTCTTCGAGCGGCTCACCGCCGGCCAGGCCCCGCGGATCTTCGGCGACGACTACCCGACCCCGGACGGCACCTGCGTCCGCGACTTCATCCACGTCTCCGACATCGCCTCGGCGCACGTGGCGGCCGCCAAGCGGATGGCCGCCGACCCGGCCGGCGCGACCCGGCTGGTGCTGAACATCGGCCGCGGCGAGGGCGTCAGCGTCAAGGAGATGCTGGCGGTGATCGGCAAGGTCACCGGCTACGACACCGCCGCCGAGGTGACCCCGCGCCGCGCCGGCGACCCGGCCCGGGTGGTGGCCTCCGCCGACCTGATCCACCGCGAGCTGGGCTGGAGCGCCCGCCACGACGTGACGGAGATGGTCTCCTCGGCGTGGGAGGGCTGGTGCGGCCGCCACCCCGAGGCCCGCAAGGCCTGACCGGCCGCAGCCGGTAGACCACGGCGGTGTCCGCCCGCGGTTCAGCGGGCGGGCACCGCCGTGCCGTAGAAGGCGTCCAGGGCGTACACGCAGCGGTCCTTGGAGCCGACGAAGACCCGGCCGCCGACCGCCACCGGCGAGCCGGTGAGCTCGCCCTTGGTGCCCAGCTCCCAGCGCAGCTGACCGCTGGCCAGGTCCAGGGTGTGCAGCGAGTGGTCCCGGCTGCCCAGGTGCACCAGGCCGTCGGCGACCGCCGGGGAGCCGACGATCTCGCCGCGCGCCGTGTAGCGCCAGCGCTCCCGGCCGGTGGCCGCCTCGAAGGCGTACAGCACCTCGCCGTTGCCGACCAGCACCATGCCGTCCGAGACCACCACCGGGTCGGCGCCCTGGCGGCGCCCGGTGACCCCTCGCCAGCGGTCCAGGCCGGTGGCCGCGTCCAGCGCGTAGACCGTGCCCAGGTAGTCGGCCACGTAGACCGCGTCGGCGTCCAGGGCGGGCGGGGTGAACAGCACCACCGGGGCGTCGAAGCGCCAGCGCTCGGCCCCGCTGGCCGCGTCCAGCGCGTACACCCGGGTGCCGGCCGACACGTACAGCACGCCGCCGCGCTCGACCGGGTGCGAGGGCACGTCCTCGCCGACCGGGAAGGACCAGCGCAGGCCCGCGCCGCGCGGGTCCACGCAGCGCAGCCGCCCGGCGCCGTAGTAGTAGGCGGCGCCGCCCACCAGGACCGGGCCGGACTGCGGGTTCTCGTAGTCCTGCTGGGCGTCGTCGGCGCGCCACAGCTCGGCGCCGTTGGCGGCCGAGCGCAGCTGGACGCCGCCGCCCCTGATGCCGCAGCAGAGCACGCCGTCGGCGGCGGAGAGCGAGTAGACCCAGCCGTCCAGCGAGGTGCGCCAGCGCTCGGCGCCGTCCGCGGCGTCCACGGTGTACAGGTGCGGGCCGTCCGCGGCGTGCACCCGGCCGGCGTCCACCGCGAGCGCCCAGGCGACGTCCCGGGTCTTGTAGCGGCGCTCGCCGGAGGCGATGTCCAGCGCGTGCACCTCGAAGCTGGAGACGAAGAGCGTGCCGTCGGCGACCACCGGGGTGCCCCAGACGTCGTTGGACATCCGGAAGCGCCAGGGGCGCCAGCGGGCGACCGGGGCCGGCGGCGGGGTCGGGGCCCGGCGGACCCAGTCGGTCGCGGCCGGGGCGGTGTTCGGGCCGGGCTGCTCGTACTCGGCCCGCGGCCCGGGGCCTATCCGCACCGAGGCGCCGGACAGCCGCACCTCGACGGCGCCGCCGGTGGGCGCCCGGTGCCTGTTCGGGGAGGCGATCTTCGCGGTCGGGATCTCGGGGTCCGAGGCCGGGCCCGACTGCGGCGGGCTGTGCACCGGCCCGGCCGGCGGCTGGGCGTGCCGCCCCGGGTTGGTGCGCGGGTCGACCGTCCCGAGGTGCTGCGACGGGACGGGCGCGGGCGGCGCCTGCGGGGGCGGGGGCGGCGTCGGCGGCTGGGCCGGACGCGCGGGCGCGGTGACCGGACGGCGGCCGCGCTTGCGCTCGATCAGCTCCAGCGCGTTGGCCGGCAGCCAGTCCCCGGCCTCGCCGGTGGCGTCGTCCCGGGAGAACAGGTGCGGGGCCAGCTCGGCCTGGATCTGCGCCGGGGTGGGCCGGTGCTCGGGCGACTGCTGCATGCAGGCCCGGACCAGGTCCATCAGCTCGGGCGGCATGCCGGTCAGGTCCGGCTCCTCGCGCAGCAGCTGGAACACCGTCTCGACCGGGTTGGTGCCCCGGTAGGGCGGGTGCCCGGTGGCGCAGAAGACCATCAGCGAGCCGAGCGAGAAGACGTCGCTGGCGCCCCGGACGTTACGGCTGTCGCGGGCCTGCTCGGGGGACATGTACGCCGGTGTGCCGACCGCGACGTTGGTCATGGTCAGCCGGGTGCTGGACACTCCGGCCGCGATGCCGAAGTCGATCACCTTCGGGCCGTCCTCGACCACCAGGACGTTCGAGGGCTTGAGGTCGCGGTGGATCAGCCCGGCCGCGTGGATGGACTCAAGGGCCTCCGCGATGCCGGCGACCAGCCAGCGGGTGGCCTCCACCGGCAGCGGGCCGCAGTCCTCGACCAGGTCCTCCAGCGAGGGGGCCGGGATGTACGCGGTGGCCAGCCAGGGCACCCGGGCGTCCGCGTCCGCGTCCACCACGGCCGCCGTGTAGAAGCCGCCGACCGTCTTGGCGGCCGCGATCTCCCGGGCGAAGCGGACCCGGAACAGCTCGTCCTCGGCCAGCTCACCCCGCACGGTCTTGATGGCCACCCGCCGCCCCGCCGCGGACCGCGCCAGGTAGACCAGCCCCATCCCACCCGCGCCGAGCCGCCCCAGCACCTCGAAGGGCCCGATCCGCCTCGGATCGTGCGCCGTCAGCTGGTCCACTCCGCTGCCACCTCCCCGTAGTCCGCACCCGCCGCGTGGTGCCGGACCCGATTCTCCAATGCCGCCCCGCGCATATCCAACCTCCCCCGTCCGACAGGAGCCGTCGTCCGGGCCGGTCCGACGGCCACTTCCGGACGGCTCGCCCCCCTGCGACCATCGTCACGCTCCGTTACCAGACCATCCCTCAGCGGACCTGCCGTCACGCTGTGAGATCAAAGGCACACGGGGGGGCTTCAACAAGGGCTTCGAAGCCCGGTGAATATCCGTCCGAAGTGGTTCATGCCGCTAAACCAACCCCCCGTGCGGAGTAATAGTCGCATCACCGAATCGCGCCAAGATCGTGCCACGGTAAGCTGACGGCATGACAGGACAAGTTCGCACCGTCGACGGTCGCGTCGCCGGGCGACGCGGACAGGAGACGCGGCAGAAGCTGCTCGATTGCCTCCGCGAGATGCTCAGCACGTCGCCCTATCGGGACGTCAAGGTCATCGACGTCGCCCGTATGGCGGGTACCTCCCCCGCGACCTTCTACCAGTACTTCCCGGATGTCGAGGGCGCTGTCCTCGAAATCGCCGAGGAAATGGCCAAGGACGCCGACCAGCTCAAAGAGCTGGTGGCCGGAAAGTCCTGGGCAGGGAAGTCCGGACCGACCACTTCGGAAGAACTGGTCGACGGATTCCTCGCCTTCTGGCGCAAGAACGACGCCATTCTCCGAGTGGTCACGCTCGGTGCCGCTGAAGGGGACAAGCGGTTCTTCAAGATCCGCATGACGGTCCTCAACGCGGTCGCCAAGCCGCTCGCCGAGGCCGTCAAGGAACTCCAGGCGAAGGGCCAGGCCGACAAGTCGCTCGACCCGAACGCCGTGGCCGGGGCCCTGGTCTCGCTGCTCGCTTCGGCGGCCGAGCACCAGAAGGCCTTCACTTCCTGGGGCGTCAAGGTCAAGGACCTCAAGCCCAACCTCGCTCCCCTGGTGTACCTGGGCGTCACCGGCAAGAAGGCGCCCAAGTAGGACCGTCCCCCACCCACCATCCGCTCCGCGCGCACCCCGGCCTCCTGTCCGGGGACGACGGACGGCGGCCGTGTCCTCGGGGGAGGTCCGCCGACGTGCCGTACGCGCGCCAGACATGCCGGTGGGCGGGCCCCCTCCACGGGGTGCCCGCCCACCGGCATGTTCGGCTCATGAGGCCCTGCGTAGGCCCCTCGGCCCTGGAAAGGGAGAAGCGAGGGAGCGAGGCACGAGCGAGGGAGCGCCGACCGTCGGCACCGGGCCGGGAGCGCCCCGGAGGCGAGCGGGTGAGTCCCCGCCCCGAGCCGAAGGGGCGCGCCGGTGCCGAAAGGGAGAAGCGAGGGAGCGAGGCACGAGCGAGGGAGCGCCGACCGTCGGCACCGGGTCAGGAGCGCCCCGGAGGCGAGCGGGCGAGTCAGGGGCAGCGCACGACCTGGCCCGCGTAGGCCAGACCGCCGCCGAAGCCGAAGAGCAGGACCGGGTCGCCGGGCGAGAGCACGCCGCGCTCGACCAGCTTGGAGAAGGCCAGCGGGATCGAGGCGGCCGAGGTGTTGCCGGAGTCGACCACGTCCCGGGCGACCACCGTGTCCTCGCCGAGGCCCAGCTTTCCGGCGATGGCGTCGATGATCCGCAGGTTGGCCTGGTGCGGGACGAAGCCCTTCAGCTCGGACGGGTCGATGCCGGCCCGCTCGCAGGCCTGGCGGGCCAGCGGGGCGAGCTGGGTGGTGGCCCAGCGGAAGACCGACTGGCCCTGCTGGCTGATCACCGGGTCCCAGCCGGTGATCACCACGGCGTCGCCCCGCTCCGGCTCGGAGCCCCAGACAACCGGCCCGATGCCGGGCTCGGCGCCGTCCTCCTGGGCCTCGACCACCGCGGCGCCCGCGCCGTCGCCGAAGATCACGCAGGTGGAGCGGTCGGTCCAGTCGAGCGTGTCGGACATCCGTTCGGCGCCGATCACCAGCGCGCGGCGGGCCGAGCCGGCCCGGATGGCGTGGTCGGCGGTGGCCAGGGCGTAGGAGAAGCCCGAGCAGACCGTGTTGATGTCGTACGCGGCGGGCGAGCGCACGCCGAGCCGGGCGGCCACGGCGGCGGCCGTGTTGGGGCTGCGCTCGATCGCGGTGCAGGTGGCGACGACGACGAGGTCGATCTCCGCCGCCGTGCGGCCGCTGTTGGCGAGCGCCTTCTGCGCGGCCTCGGTGGCCATGTCGACCAGGGTTTCGTCCTCGGCGATGTGCCGGGTGCGGATGCCCACGCGAGTGCGGATCCACTCGTCGTCGGTGTCGACGAGTGCCGCCAGGTCGTCGTTGCTGAGGACCTTGGGGGGCTGGTAGTGGCCGAGTGCCACAATGCGCGAACCGCTCATACTGCCATGGAACCGGGTTACCCCCTGGTCGGCATGGTACGGCCGGTGACAGGATCCGCCCTCATGATCTGTAGGGGGTCCACAAGGGGCGTTGCGGCGCCTGGGCTGCGCGTACGCCGAGGTCAGGCGGCCAGCGTCGGTGCGTCGCCCATCACGATGACCGGGTGGGCGGCCGGGTCCAGGGTGCGGATCAGCTGGGCCATCTTGTCTTCGGGGATCGACACGCAGCCGTGGGTGGGGCCGTCGTGGTCCACGTGGAGCCAGATGCCGCCGCCCTTCTTGGAGCCCATCGGGCGGCGCGTGTCGAGCGGGGTGTTGCCGGCGACGCGGTTGTAGTTGATCGCGACGACGTAGTCGAAGGAGCCGGCCAGCTGGTCGCCGAAGAAGCCGGTGCCGGAGACCACGAACCGCGAGTCCGTGTCGTACGGGAGCTTGCTGCCCGGGTCCGTCTTGCGGCCGCCCGCGTCGGTGAGGCTGAAGACGCCGATCGGGCTGCGCAGGTCGCCCTCGTTGTGGTCGGTGGTCCAGCCGTTCTTGCCGTTGTGGCCCTGCCAGGTCTCGCCGGCCAGCCAGCGGCCCTCGGGGGTGCGGGTCCAGAGGGTGACGGTGTTCTTGTCGGTGTTCTTGTCCTGGCCGGAGGCGAGCACGACCTGGGTGGTCTCGGCGGGGATCTTCGCGGTGAAGGCCGCGCCGAGGCCGGGTATCGCGGCGACCGAGCCGTCCTGGCGGGTCTGGCTGCGGTCGGCGGCCTGGGCCGCGGACTGCCGGTCGGAGGCGGCCTGGGCGGCCGCGGCGCCCGGGGCGGGGTGGTCGGGCTTGCTGACGCCCTCCGGGCCGGGGCCGTCGGCGGCGGCGATGCCGGGCTTGGCGCCGTCCTGGCCGACGGCGTACCAGCCGGCGGTGGCGGCGACGAGCAGTGCGGTGCCGGCCATCACGGCCTTGCCGTGACGTTTCTGCTTGGCCTTGCGCCGCCGACCGCGAGCGGCCGACCGGCCACCCGGTGCCGGGGCGGCGGCGAGCACCACGGGCTCCGGCGCGTAGCCGGGCGTCGGGGCGTAACCGGGCGTCGGCGCGTAGCCGGGCGCCTGGTCGACCGGTTCGGCCGCGTAGACGGACTCGGGCTCGTACCCGGCCTGGTACGCCGGGGCCTGCTGGTCGTACGTCTCGGAGTACCCGTCAGGAGCCTGCTCGTACGGCTGGTAATCGCCGTAGTAGTAGCCCTGCTGAACCGGCTCCTGGTACGGCTGGCGGCTGTCGTACTGCTGCTGTGGCATCAGGTCACCCGGCTCCGACATCGGCTGGTGCGGCGGGTACGCGGTGGCACGATCAGAACCGGACATGCCTTCGATCCTGCCAAACGCCGTACCCGTTGGTAAACCCGGGCCTCGTGCGGAGGCCGTGAAGACATCTGCCGCCCGGGCCGGAAGCGGGCCGGGGCGGCAGATGTGTTCGCAGGTCAGAGCCGGTCAGGAGCCGGTCGGATCGGGCTCGGTCGGGCCGGGTCGAGCCCGGTCGGGCCGGGTCGAGCCCGGTCGGGCCGGAGCCGGTCAGAGGCGCATCGCCTGCGGCGACTCGCGGCGCAGCGGGTCCGGGCCGTCGTACTCGCGGATGATCTCGTAGCGGGTGTTGCGCTCCACCGGGCGGAAGCCGGCGTCCCGGATCAGGCCGAGCAGGTCGTCGCGGCCGAGCTTGTTCGGGGTGCCGAAGTTGTCCGCGTCGTGGGTGATCTTGTACTCGACCACCGAGCCGTCCATGTCGTCGGCGCCGTGGCTGAGCGCCAGCTGGGCGGTGGTGACGCCGTGCATCACCCAGAAGACCTTGACGTGCGGGACGTTGTCGAACAGCAGCCGGGAGACCGCGAAGGTCTTCAGCGCCTCGGCGCCGGTGGCCATCTCGGTACGGGCCATCAGCTTGTTGCGCACGACGCCGTCCTTGGAGTCGTGGAAGTCGTGCTGGTAGCGCAGCGGGATGAAGACCTGGAAGCCGCCGGTCTCGTCCTGGAGCTCGCGCAGCCGCAGCACGTGGTCCACCCGGTGGCGGGGCTCCTCGATGTGGCCGTACAGCATGGTGGCGGGCGTCTTGAGGCCCTTGCTGTGCGCGAGGCGGTGGATCCGCGACCAGTCCTCCCAGTGGGTGTCGTGGTCGACGATGTGCTGGCGGACCTCCCAGTCGAAGATCTCCGCGCCGCCGCCGGTCAGCGACTCCAGGCCGGCGTCGATCAGCTCGTCCATGATCTCGTCGGCGGACAGGCCGCTGATCTTCTCGAACCAGTGGATCTCGGTGGCGGTGAAGGCCTTCAGCGAGACGTTCGGCAGGGCCGCCTTCAGCTCCCGCAGCGAGCGCGGGTAGTAGCGCCACGGCAGGGTCGGGTGCAGGCCGTTCACGATGTGCAGCTCGGTGAGGGACTCGACCTCCATCGCCTTGGCCAGGCGGACGGCCTCCTCGATGCGCATCGTGTACGCGTCCTTCTCGCCCGGCTTGCGCTGGAACGAGCAGTACGCGCAGGACGCGTTGCACACGTTGGTCATGTTGAGGTGGCGGTTGACGTTGAAGTGGACGACGTCGCCGTTCTTCCGCGTCCGCACGTGGTGGGCCAGCCCGCCCAGCCAGGCCAGGTCGTCGCTCTCGTAGAGCGCGATCCCGTCCTCGCGGGTCAGCCGCTCACCCGCGTAGACCTTCGCCTCCAGCTCGCGCTTGAGCCCTGCGTCCATGCGGTGCCCCGCCTCCTCCGACATTAGATTCGTTGCCGGGGACGAGGTTACGCCTATGCGGCCAACAGCTCCGCGAGCAGTGTCGGGTCGATGTTGCCGCCGCTGACCACGGCCGCCACCGTCTGGCCGCCGGTCTCGGCGGCGCGGTGGAAGTACGCGGCCGGGGCGACCGCCCCGGAGGGTTCGGCGACCAGTCGGCCGCGGCGGGCCAGCACGGCCACGGTGGCGCGGATCTCGTCCTCGGTGACGGTGACGATGTCGTCCACGTACGCGGTGACGTGCTCGTACGGCAGCACGCCCAGGGACGGGGTGCGCAGCCCGTCCGCGATGGTCCGGTAGGTGTCGGCGACCGGCCACTCGACCCGGTGGCCCGCCCGCAGGCTGGCCCGGGCGTCGGCGGCCAGCTCGGGCTCCACGCCGATCACCCGGATGCCGGGGCGGGTGAGCTTGAGCGCGGCGGCCGTCCCGCCGATCAGGCCGCCGCCGCTGACCGGCACCAGGACGGTGTCCAGCTCGGCCGGGGCGTCCTCGGCGATCTCCAGGCCGACCGTGCCCTGGCCCGCGATGATGAACGGGTCGTCGTACGGCGGCACCCAGACGTAGCCGTGCTTCTCGGCCAGCTCGCCGGGCAGCACGTCCCGCTCCTCGGGCGCGACGAGGATCACCTCGGCGCCGAACGAGCGGGTGGCCTCCACCTTGACCGCGGGCGAGGTGTCCGGCATCACGATCACGGCCTTGATGCCGAGCGTCCTGGCCGCGTACGCGACCGCCTGCGCGTGGTTGCCGCTGGACTGGGCGACCACGCCGCGGGCCCGCTCGTCCTCGCTGAGCGCGGCCAGCCGGTTGAAGGCGCCGCGGGTCTTGAAGGCGCCGGTCGGCTGGAGGTTCTCGGGCTTCAGCCAGAGCCGCCGCTCCCCCTCGGCCGCCCAGGGGGCGGGAACCAGGGGGGTGCGCACGGCGACCCCCGCGATCCGCTGCCGAGCGGCGCGCAGTTCCTCCAGACCGACCAGTGCCATGCGTCACTCTCCTACAGGAGGAAGTTCACTCACCCGGTTTTCCCACTTGGTGGAGAGTACGACGGTGGTGCGGGTTCTGGCCACGCCCTTCGTGCCGGAGATCCGCTTGACCACCGACTCCAGGCCGGCCACGTCGGCCACCCGGACCTTGAGCATGTAGGAGTCGTCGCCGGCGATGAACCAGCAGTCCTCGACCTCGTTGAGGTCCTTCAGCCGGAACGCCACGTCCTCGTGGTCGGCGGCGTCGGTGAGTTGAAGGCCGATCAGGGCCGTGACGCCGAAGCCTAGCGAGGCCGGGTTGACCGTCGCCCGGTAGCCGGTGATCACCCCGGCCTGCTCCAGGCGGTTGATCCGGTCCGTGACGCTCGGGCCGGAGAGCCCGACCAGCCGGCCCAACTCGGCGTAGGACGCACGGCCGTTCTCCCTGAGCGCCTGGATGAGCTGTCTGTCCACCGTGTCCATATACCGTCCGCGTCCTTCCGAACCTCACCAGACCCACAGATCATTATCCGGATTCAAAGGCGCCGTGCGCCGAACGACCCGGATATCGCAGAGAAGATACTCTCCCGCCCTCGGCCCCCTTACTCCCCCTCAGCCGAAGCGCCGTCACCGTCGGCCGTCTTGCGGGCGGCCGCTCCCAACTCCCCTTCCCAGCGCAGGTACAGGGAATGCGGCACACCGACGGCGTCCAGCACCCGGCCGGCCACGAAGTCCACGAGCTCCCGGACGGTGGATCCGCCGGCGTAGAAACCGGGGGACGCGGGCAGCACGACCGCCCCCTGTGCGTCGAGCTCCACCAAGTGCTTCAACGTCACCCCGTTGAGTGGTGTCTCGCGCACGCAGACGACGAGCGGGCGGCGCTCCTTGAGGGTGACGCTGGCGACCCGCTGCAACAGGTCCTTGCTCAGGCCGAGCGCGATCCCGGCCACCGCGCCGGTGGTCGCGGGCACCACGAGCATGCCCTTGGCGGGGTAGGAGCCGCTGGACGGGCCGGCCGCGAAGTCCCCGGCGGGCCAGTAGCGGACGTCGTCCAGGCCCTCGTCGGTGCCCAGCCAGGCGGCGAGGTCGGTGCGCCAGTGGGCGTCCCGGAAGGCGATGCCGGTCTCGTCCAGGATGGTGAGCCGGGCGGCGCGGCTGACGACCAGGTCCACCGCCTCGCCGGCCGCCAGCAAGGCGCGGATCACCGAGGCCGCGTACGGCGTCCCCGACGCACCCGAGACTCCGACCACCCACGGCTGACGCTTCGCAGTTCCCATGGGGCAATTCTGTCCCGGCCCGACCAGCGGGTTCGGCCCGGGCGGGCCGGGAGGGTCCGCGAACCGCCGCCCCCTGGAAGGATGGGGGCATGCCAGCGACCCTCGTCGACCTCACCCATCAGGTGACCACCGCGATGCCGGTCTACCCCGGCGATCCGGCCGTCCTGCTGGAGCCCGCGCTCACCACGGCCACCGCCGGGGTGAACGTGCTGGCCCTGCACCTCGGCTCCCAGTCCGGCACCCATGTGGACGCGCCGTACCACGTGGACGTCACCTGGCCGACGCTGGACGGGCTGCCGCTGGAGCGGTTCACCGGCCCGGCCGTGGTCGCCGACCTGCGCGGGCTGGAGCCCCGTACGGCCGTCACCCCCGAGCTGCTGGCGCCCGCGCTGGAGCGGGCCGCCGAGGGCACCGTGCTGCTGCTGGCCACCGGCTGGGCCCGGCACTGGGGCACCGACGCCTACCTCGCCCACCCCAGCCTGACCCCGGCCGCCGCCGAGGCGATCGTGGCCGCCGGGGTGCGGACGGTCGGGGTGGACGCGCTCAGCGTCGACCCGACGCCGGACCCGGGCCCGGGCGATCCGGCGGTGGCCGCCCTGCTCGCCGACCTCACCGACGAGCACGACCACGCCACCGCCGACGAGCCCTCGCTCGCCGCCCACCGGGTGCTGCTGGGGGCGCCCGGCGGCGGGGTGATCGCCGAGAACCTGACCGACCTGCGGCCGCTGCTGGCGGCCCAGGAGGCCGGCCTGCCGGTGTCGGTCTCGCTGTTCCCGCTGCGGCTGGTCGCGGCGGACGGGGCACCGGTACGGGCGGTGGCCCGACTGGGCTGAACCCGGCCGACCGGGCCGAACCGGCGAGTAACTTGCTCGACACTTGGTCTAGACCATCCCCCGTCCACGCCAGTACGCTTCCAGGCCATGGCTGAGATCATCGGAGTGATCGAGCGAATCTGGCGCTACCCCGTGAAATCCACTGGCGGCGAGCGGCTCGACTCCGTCGAGGTGGACGGGCGCGGCCTGGCCGGCGACCGCCTCTACGCCGTCCGCGACGCGGCCGGGAAGCTCGGCTCGGGCAAGAGCACCCGCCGCTTCCGCCGGATGGACGGCCTGCTCCGCCTCTCCGCCCGACTCGGCCACCGGATCGACGGGCCCGAACTGTTCGACCCGCTCGGCCGCCCGGTCGACCGGCCGAACGCCTTCCTGCGCGCCTACCTCCAGCTCGACGACGTCGAACTCGCCCGCGAGGACGCCGTCTCGCACTTCGACCAGCTCCCGGTCAGCGTCCTCAGCACCGCGACCCTGGACTGGGTCCGCGAGGCCGCCCCCTTCACCGTGGTCGACGAGCGCCGCTTCCGCCCCAACATCGTGCTGCGCACCCCGCCCGGCACCCCGCCCTTCGTCGAGGACGCCTGGCTCGGCCACCACGCCCACGGCGAGACCCCCGACAGCCCCCGGCTCACCTTCCTCGCCTCCAGCGAGCGCTGCGCCATGACCGCCGCCCCCCAGCCCGGCCTCCCGCACGCCCCCGAGATCCTCAAGGCCATCGTGCACACCCACGACGGCCGCCTCGACGCCCTCGCCGAGGTCGCCACCCCCGGCCGCCTACGAGTCGGCGACCGGCTGCTCCTGGGCTGACCGCACCCCCTCCGGCGCCGGTACGCCGACGGGCCGCCGCCGATCGGCGACGCCGCCCACGGCGGTACGCCGACGGGCCGCCGCCGATCGGCGACGCCGCCCACGCGATATCCCCGCCGCGGCGGCCGGCGCTGCCGGCCCGCTTCGCCCCCGGCTTCCAGGCGCCGCTCTCCCGCCCGGCCGCCATGGGCCCGCCCCCCGAGCACGCCCCGGCGTTCGCCCGGCGCGACGCCCGAACTTCACTCGATCGGGTGCTCCGCACGGCGCGACGGCGAGGGCTGGGGCAGGCTTCATCGGGTGCTGACCCTCCGTCAGCACCCGACGACCGCAAGGAGCCCGCCATGGCGAACATCCCGTCGCACCTCAAGTACACCCAGGAGCACGAGTGGGTGGAGACAGTGGGGAAGGACCGGGTCCGCGTCGGCATCACCGACTACGCCCAGCGGCAGCTCGGCGACATCGTCTTCATCGAAATGCCCAAGGTCGGCGACGCGTTCGAGATCGGCCAGCCGTTCGGCACGGTGGAGTCGGTGAAGTCGGTGAGCGACCTCTACGCGCCGCTCTCCGGGAAGATCGCCGCGGTGAACGACACGCTGGTCGACGATCCGGAGTGGGTCAACTCGGACCCGTACGGCGACGGCTGGATCATCGAGATCGAGCCGAGCAAGGCCGCCGAGCTGAAGGAGCTGCTCACGGCCGCCGCGTACGAGACCACCCTCTCCGAGGCGTAGCGCCCCCTTCCCCACGAACCGTCCGTTCGGGCGGACGGTTCGCGGGGAACGACCGAGGGCATGACGATTCCTCACCGCCTGACCGGCACCGGCGACCACCACGTCCTGGTCCTGCACGACTGGTTCGGCACCAGCGCCGGCTGGGGCCCGTTCCTCGACTACCTCGACGGCGGCGCCTTCAGCTACGCCTTCCTCGACTACCGCGGCTACGGGGACCGCAAGGACGTCCCCGGCACGTACACCCTCGCCGAGATCGCCGCCGACGCGCTCGCCCTGGCCGACCAGCTCGGCTGGGACCGCTTCTCCCTGGTCGGCCACTCGATGGGCGGGAAGGCGGCCCAGCAGGTACTCGCCGAGGCGCCGCTGCGGGTGCGCAAGCTGGTCGGCCTGGCCCCGGTGCCGGCCGGGGCGTATCCGCTGGACGAGGCGGGCGAGGCGCTGTTCCACGGCGCCGCCGAGGACCGGGAGAAGCGGTTCGCGATCCTCGACCTGGTCACCGGCCAACGGGCCGGCCGGGTCTGGCTGGACCGCATGGTCGACCAGTCCCTCCGGCTCTCCACCCCCGAGGCCTTCGGCGGCTACGTCCGCGACTGGGCCACGGCCGACCTGGAGCACCGGATCAGCGGCAACCCGGTGCCGGTCAAGGTGATCGTCGGCGAGCACGACCTCGCCCTCACCGCCGACGTGATGCGCGGCACCTTCCTCACCCACTACCCCAACGCCGAGCTGGAAGAGCTGGCCGGCAGCGGCCACTACCCGATGTACGAGACCCCGGTGGCCCTGGCCGCGTCCCTGGAGGCCTTCCTCCACAACTGAGCCCCGCCGCGCTCAAGACCGCGCCAAATGCCAACGCGCGCCGGTCCCACACTGTCCGGGATCAGGCCCCGAGGCCGCGGACGATCAGGTCCACCAGCGCGAAGAAGAACAGCGAGACCCCCACGAAGCTGTTGGTCTGGAAGAACGCCCGGTTGAGCTTCGACAGGTCGTTCGGCTTGACGATGGTGTGCTCGTAGACGAACGCGCCCGCGACGACCACCAGGCCGATCCAGAACGCCGCCCCGGCGTCCGTCAGCAGCGCGAACCAGCCCAGCAGCAGCGTGGTCAGCACGTGGCACACCCGCGCGGCCCGGATGGCCGCCGGCACGCCGAACCGGGCCGGCACCGAGCGGACCCCGTGCTCGCGGTCGGACTCGACGTCCTGGCAGGCGTAGATCAGGTCGAACCCGCCGATCCAGATGCCGACGGCCGCGCCCAGCACGACCGCCTCCCAGGACCAGCGGCCGGTCACCGCGAGCCAGGCGGCGCCCGGCCCCATCGCCTGGGCCAGGCCCAGGATCACCTGCGGGAAGTCCGTGAACCGCTTGCCGTACGGGTAGACGACCATCGGCACCACGGCCACCGGCGCGAGCGCCAGGCAGAGCGGGTTCAGCATCGCGGCCGCGCCGAGGAAGACCACCAGCGCGACCGCCGAGCCGACGTACGCGGTCTTCAACGACACGGCGCCGGTGACGAGTTCACGCGTCGCGGTGCGCGGGTTCCGGGCGTCGATCTCGCGGTCGATGATCCGGTTGGCCGCCATGGCGAAGGTCCGCAGGCCGACCATGCAGACCGTGACGATGAGCAGGACGCTCCAGTGCACCCGCTCGTCGTCCAGGAACATGGCCGTCAGCGCGGCGATGTAGGCGAAGGGCAGGGCGAAGATCGAGTGCTCGATCGTCACGAGGCGCAGGAACGCCTTCGTACGCCCCGGGGTCTCGACGGCAGCCGTGCTGCTCACAGTCCGTACTCCTTCCAACGGCGCGACACCAGCGCGGCCGTGGCCGGGTCCGAGGACACCATCTCCGGCCAGCCGCCGTCCCGGGTGTAGCCCTCCTCCGGCAGCTTGCGGGTCGCGTCGATACCGGCCTTGCCGCCCCAGAACTGCTGGTACGAGGCGTGGTCCAGGTGGTCCACCGGCCCTTCGACCACCGTGAGGTCACGGCTGTAGTCGACGTTGCCGAAGGCCCGCCACGCCACTTCCTGGTAGTCGTGCACGTCGCAGTCGGAGTCCACCACGATGATCAGCTTGGTCAGCGACATCATGTGGGCGCCCCAGATCGCGTGCATCGTCTTCTGGGCGTGCTTGGGGTACTTCTTGTCGATCGAGACGATCACGCAGTTGTGGAAGCCGCCGGCCTCGGGCAGGTCGTAGTCGACGATGTCCGGGATGATGATCTTCAGCAGCGGCAGGAAGAAGCGCTCGGTGAACTTGCCCAGCGGGCCGTCCTCCGTCGGCGGGCGGCCGACCACGATGGACTGGAGGATCGGGCGGCGGCGCATCGTCACGCAGTCGATCTTCAGCGCCGGGAACGGCTCCTGCGGGGTGTAGAAGCCGGTGTGGTCGCCGAACGGGCCCTCGGGAAGCATCTCGCCGGGCTCCAGCCAGCCCTCCAGGACCACCTCGGCGTCGGCCGGGACCTGGAGCGGCACCGTCTTGCAGTCGACCATCCGCACCCGCTCGCCCGCGACGAAGCCGGCGAACAGGTACTCGTCGATGTCGCCGGGCAGCGGCGCGGTGGCCGCGTAGGTGACGGCCGGCGGGCAGCCGAAGGCGATCGCGACCGGGAGGCGCTCGCCGCGCTTGGCCGCCACCGCGTAGTGGTTGCGGCTGTCCTTGTGGATCTGCCAGTGCATGCCGATGGTGCGGCGGTCGTGCCGCTGGAGCCGGTAGAGGCCCAGGTTGCGGACGCCGGTGTCCGGGTCCTTGGTGTGGGTCAGGCCCAGGTTGAAGAAGGAGCCGCCGTCCAGCGGCCAGGTGAAGAGGGCGGGCAGCTCGTCCAGGTTGACGTCGTCACCGGTGAGCACGACCTCCTGCACCGGGGCGTCGGCGGGCTTCACGTGCCGGGGCGGGACGTGCGCCATCGAGGCGAGCTTGCCGAAGGCGTCCCGGAAGCCGGTGAAGCCCTGCGGCAGCTCCGGCTTGAGCAGACCGGCGATCTTCTCGGAGATGTCGTCCGGGCCCTTGAGTCCGAGCGCCTTGGCCAGCCGCCGCTCGGTGCCGAAGACGTTCATCGCCAGTGGCATCGACGAGCCCTTGACGTTCTCGAAGAGCAGCGCCGGACCCTTGGCCTTCTGCACCCGGTCGACGATCTCGCCGATCTCCAGGTGCGGGTCGACCTCCGCCTTGATGCGCTTGAGGTCGCCTTCGCGGTCGAGGGCCCGGAGAAACGAGCGGAGATCGTCGTATGCCATGCCTGTCAGTATCCGCCACCCGATAGCCTGGCTCGGTCAAGGGCCCCTGCCAGGTGCGGGCGCGCCCGCCGCTTCCGCCGTTGCCGGGAGGAGATCGCAGCCATGTTGCGGATTCTGCTGACCATCATCCTTCCGCTCGCGCTCTGGGTCTGGGCGTTCGTGGACTGCCTGACCACGCCCGAGGACGAGGTGAAGCACCTGCCGAAGGTGGTCTGGGTGCTGATCGTGCTGCTCTTCCCGCCGCTGGGCCCGATCGCCTGGCTGATCGCCGGCAAGCAGCGCGGGTTCCTGCGGGCCGTGCCCGCCGAGGCCTACCCCGGGCACCCGGCCGACGACCGCCCCAGCCGCCCGGCTCCGCGCGGCGGGCGCCCGATGGCGCCGGACGACGACCCCGAGTTCCTCGCCTCGTTGAAGAAGAGCGACAAAGATCACGAGGACATGCTGAAGCAGTGGGAGGCCGATCTGCGCCGCCGCGAGCGGGAACTGCGCGATCGCGACGAGCCTGAGGACGGCCGGAAGCCCTGATCGGAGCCGGTTCGCCGCTCGCTCGGACAGCCCACCCCCAGTACTCGGGGTGGGCTTCGGCATTTTTGGCGCTTCCCTACGAGAATCCTGGCGCCGAGCCATATCGGGGCCGGTCGGCCGCCTCCCGCGAGCGGGCCTCGAACGCCACCCGGGACAACCGCCCCGCTTCCCGGAAAGACGGCCCTGACCTGCGCTTTTGTTAACTTTCAGATCATCAGACCATCACCCGTTCGACAACTCCCGGTATCCGACTGAACACCGAGCGCTCAGGAACCGAACGGGCTGCTTCTGTACAAGCCTGACAGCTAAACGAACTCGACCTTGTACGGAATCGACGCCGAAACCAGCGCACGGCCCCTCGTACAGTCATAAGTGAAGAAAGTGATTCGCAGCCGGGGGCACAGCAGACGTTGGCTGTCGGACAGTTCCCTCACCCTTGGAGTGGTTCGAGATGACGGTTGTGCATGAGGCGCCGGTCGACGGCGGCGAGGTCCACGAGGTCCCGGCCGACGCCCGCGGGCGGGTCGCCGAGCTGCACGAGCTGCGCGAGAAGGTCCGCCGCGGCCCCAGCGACAAGGCCACCGAGGCCCAGCACGCCAAGGGCAAGCTGACCGCCCGCGAGCGCATCGACCTGCTGCTGGACGAGGGCTCCTTCCACGAGGTCGAGCCGCTGCGCCGGCACCGCGCCCAGGGCTTCGGCCTGGAGGCCAAGAAGCCGCACACCGACGGCGTGATCGTCGGCTGGGGCACCGTGCACGGGCGCACCGTCTTCACCTACGCGCACGACTTCCGGATCTTCGGCGGCGCGCTGGGCGAGGCCCACGCGCAGAAGATCCACAAGATCATGGACATGGCCATCGCGGCCGGCGCGCCGCTGGTCTCGCTGAACGACGGCGCCGGCGCCCGCATCCAGGAGGGCGTCACCGCGCTCGCCGGCTACGGCGGCATCTTCCAGCGCAACACCAAGGCCTCCGGTGTCATCCCGCAGATCTCCGTGATGCTCGGCCCCTGCGCCGGCGGCGCCGCCTACTCCCCCGCGCTGACCGACTTCGTCTTCATGGTCCGCGAGACCTCCCAGATGTTCATCACCGGCCCGGACGTCGTCCAGGCCGTCACCGGCGAGAAGATCAGCCAGAACGGGCTCGGCGGCGCCGACGTCCACGCGGGCGTCTCCGGCGTCTCCCACTTCGTCTACGACGACGAGCAGTCCTGCATCGAGGAGGTCCGCTACCTCCTCTCGCTGCTGCCCCAGAACAACCGCGAGATGCCGCCGTCCGTCGCCACCGAGGACCCGGTCGAGCGCCGCAACGACAGCCTGCTGGACCTGGTGCCCGCCGACGGCAACCGCCCGTACGACATGCGCAAGGTCATCGAGGAGATCGTCGACCACGGCGAGTACCTCGAAGTCCACGAGCGCTGGGCCACCAACGTCCTGTGCGTCCTGGCCCGCGTCGACGGCCACGTCACCGGAATCATCGCCAACCAGCCCCAGTCGCTGGCCGGCGTCCTGGACATCAACGCCAGCGAGAAGGCCGCGCGCTTCGTCCAGATGTGCGACGCCTTCAACATCCCGCTGCTCACCCTCCTCGACGTCCCCGGCTTCCTGCCCGGCGTCGACCAGGAGCACGGCGGCATCATCCGCCACGGCGCCAAGCTGCTGTACGCGTACTGCAACGCCACCGTGCCGCGCATCTCGCTGATCCTGCGCAAGGCCTACGGCGGCGCCTACATCGTCATGGACTCCCGCTCCATCGGCGCCGACCTCTCCTTCGCCTGGCCCACCAACGAGATCGCCGTGATGGGCGCCGAGGGCGCCGCCAACGTCATCTTCCGCCGCGAGATCAACGCCGCCGAGGACCCCGACGCGATGCGCGCCCAGAAGATCAAGGAATACAAGAACGAGCTGATGCACCCGTACTACGCGGCCGAGCGCGGCCTCGTGGACGACGTCATCGACCCCGCCGAGACCCGCCAGGTCATCGCCTCCGCCCTGGCCATGCTCCGCACCAAGCACGCCGACCTGCCCAGCCGCAAGCACGGCAACCCGCCGATGTAGCGGCCGCTCCACCGCGCGGCCCGTACCGGCACACCACCTCAGACCACAGCAACCGGGGGAGAAACCAGGACATGACCGCTTCCGCCGAACCCCTCGTCCGCATCGTGAGCGGCAGTCTCACCGACGAGGAACTCGCCGCCCTGACCGCCGTCCTCGCCGCGCGTGCCGCCGCCGCGCAGCAGGCCGCCGCCAACGCGCCGATCGAGCCGATCGCCAACTGGCGGCGCCTGGAGCGCCGCCCGGCGTACTACTCGCCGGTCAGCTGGCAGCAGGCCGCCTGACGGCCCACGGCCCGAGCCGACGGCCGGTCACCCGCACGGGGTGACCGGCCGTCCGGCGTTCCCGGGGGCGCGCGCCCGCCTGTGGGGCGTGCGCCGGACCCCCACGCCGTCCGAGGGGGCGTACAGCGGCTCGGTAGAATACCTACTGGACGGTATGTGTCCGCTGTCCCGTCCGCCCCCATAGGATCGGCCGCTGCCGAGTACCAGAACTATCCAGGGAGGCTGCGATGGCCAGGCAGGCCCGCGCACTGGCGACCCGCCAGGCGGTACTCATCGCGGCGGCCGAGGTGTTCGACGAACGGGGCTACGCCGCCGCGACGATGTCCGAGATCCTGGACCGCGCCGGTGTCACCAAGGGCGCGCTGTACTTCCACTTCCCGTCCAAGGAGCAGCTGGCGCTGGCCGTCATCATCGAGGGGCAGGGCGCCTGGATCATGGGCTGGGAGCCGGCCTCGGACAGCGCGGTGCAGAACCTGATCGACCTCGGGTACGCCTTCGCCCGCGCGCTCCAGAGCGACCCTCTGGTGCGCGGCAGCATCCGGCTGACGATCGAGCACGGCAGCTTCACCCTGCCGCAGACCGCGGCCTACCAGGGCTGGATGGACACCGCCCGCGAGCTGCTGGAACGCGCCCGGGAGGCCGGCGACCTGCACCCCGGGGTCGACCTGACCGCGGCCGCCGGGGTGATCACCGGGGCCGTCACCGGCATCCAGCTGAGCTCCCAGGTGCTGGCCGACCGGAAGGACCTGATCCAGCGGATGTCCGACCTCTGGACGCTGCTGCTGCCCGGCCTGGTCCAGCCGCACGCGCTGGCCCGGCTGAGCGTCGCGGAACGGGCCTGAGCGGCGCCGAGCGGGCGAGCGTCCCCGGGGCGGGTCCGAGCGTCCCGGGGGCGGGCCTGACGGCCCGGCCCGCCGCGGCTCAGAGCCGGTAGCCGGCCCGGTTCTCCGCCGTCACCAGAGCGGGCAGCGCGGCCGTCCAGAGCCGGCTCACGGCCTCCGGGCCGGGCCGCCCGGCCTCCTCCCCGGCGATCAGCACCTGGCCGGCCGCCGCCGCGGTCAGCAGTTCGGCGGCGGACCGCCGGTCCACCCCCGGGCACAGCTCACCGGCCTCGGCGGCGCGCTCCAGCAGTCGGTGGACGACGGCGGCGAGGCTGCCCCAGGCGACCTCGGGGCCCACCGCGGCGCCGTCCCGGTGCGAGCCCCGGCAGCCGAGCCGGACCCCGGCCCGCACCATCAGGTCCTCGCGCAGCAGCCGGGCCAGCTCGTGCGAGAAGTCGATCAGGCTCTGGAGCGCCGGGCCGTCCGCCCGCAGGGCGCGCAGCGCGGCCGAGCCGACCTCCCGCCCGGCGGCGTGCCGGACCCCGTCGGCGAGGGCCCGCTTGGACACGAAGTGGAAGTAGAGGGCGCCCTTGCTCACCCCGGCCCGGCGGCTGATGTCGACCAGGCTGGCGGCCTCGAAGCCCACCCGCGCGAAGGTCTCCGCGGCGGCGAGCAGTACGGCCTGCCGGGTCCGCCCGGCGCGTTCCTGCTTGACCACTGGCCCCCCTCCGGGCTCGGCCGGCGCGACCCCCACCCGGCTGCTGTCGGCGCGCGTCCCCTGTGGGGCGGCGCTCGCATGCGGACGAGAGATCCGAAACCGCATGGTTGGTATCTAATCTAGCGCCTGCTTCGTCCCACCATCAGCGGGGACAACCCCTGTTCCCAGCCCATTCTTTCTCGAACAGGGATTCCCCCAGTCCACGGGCCAGGTAACGTGGCCGGGCCGGAGAGTGCGGCCGGGGCACCCCAGTCGCCGAACACAAACCGGGTGGTATGTATGTTTTGCTCGGACGGCCGTGGCGGCCGCTCCGACCGACACCCTGAAGCGGGGGCCAGTCATGCCATCGATCGTAGAGCCGGACCCGCACGGCCCGTACTCCCACCCGGGCCCGGGCAGCGGTGGCGGCTTCGACTTCCACGACGGCCCCGCGACCGGCTACGACTTCCACGACCGGACCGTCTCCCGGCACCTGGTGCACCGCGCCTCGGTGTCCGAGGTGTTCATCACCGGCTGGCAGGCCACCGGCCCGTACGACTTCCTGCTCGGCGCCCAATGGCCCCGGCTGCACGGCTTCTACCGGCTGCCCGGGGACCGTTTCCACGACCCGGTGCTGCTGGCGGAGACCATCCGGCAGGCCGGGCTGCTGATCGGCCACGCCGGGTTCGGAGTGCCGCGCGGCCACCACTTCGCCATGGAGGACCTCGCCTACGCGCTCGGCGAGCCCGGCCTGCCGGGCCTGGCCGTCACCGCGGGACCCGCCTCGCTGATGCTGACCGTCGGCTGCGAGGACGTCCGGATGCGGGGCGGCGAGCTGGCCTCGCTGCGGGTGCGCATCGAGGTCACCCGGGACGGCGGACCCCTCGGCCACGGCACCGGCCAACTGCGGGTGATCTCCCCCGCCTCGTACGCCCGGCTGCGCGGCCCCGCGCGGCGCACCACCGCCCCGCGGCTGCCGGCGCCCGCCGCACCCGAGCTGGTCGGCCGGGCACAGCCCGCGGACGTGGTGCTCAGCCCGACCCTGGCGCCGGACACCTGGCTGCTGCGGGCCGACGCCACCCACCCGGTGCTGTTCGACCACGAGCTGGACCACGTGCCCGGGATGCTGGTGCTGGAGGCCGCCCGGCAGGCCGCCCAACGGCTGCGCCACCCCGAGCCGGTGGTGCCGGTCGAGCTGGTGACCTCCTTCGACCACTACATCGAGCTGGACCGGCCCTGCTTCGTCCGGGCGATCCCGGAAGGCGACCCCGCGGACGGCCGGCTCCCCGTACGGGTCCTGCTGTTCCAGGACGGCCGGACGGTGGCCGAGTGCCGGCTGCTCACCGCACCGGTGGACGGGCCGGCCGAGGGCTCGACCGGCCCGGTGCGCCGGGACGCCTACGACGGCCGCCCCGCCGCACCGGACCTCGGCGGCACCCGGCTGCCGCTGGCCAGCTGACCGGCGTCAGGCCGCCATCAGGGCGGACGGCCGGCCCGCGTGCATCACGCTGAGGTTGGTCGCCAGCCGCGCCGGGTCCTGGGCCAGCCAGAGCCGCAGCGCGGCGCCCAGGGCGGCGCTGGCCGACTCGATCCGGACGTCGGTGATCTGGGCGATCCGGGCCGCACCGGGGACCAGCAGGTCGGCCAGCGGAGTCGGCAGCCAGACCGTCAGGGCGCACGGCGCGGGCATCGCGAGCGCCCCCAGCAGCCGGTAGGCGTCTCCCGGCGCGCTGAGCGTCGGGATGATGTCCAGCAACGCGTCGGAGACCACCTCGGAGACGTCGCTCCGGTGTCCCTGGGCGAGCCTGCGGAGCAGCGTGCGCTCGGCGGCGGTGATTCGGACGGTCAGCATGACCTCGTCGCACTCCATTGCGCGATTTCCTCCTCAGTTCCTCTCGCACCGACCGGCGGCCGGCGCGCACTACCCCTGTCGCAGCCCGGCCCGGCTACCTGTGGGAGAGAGCCGGGCCGGTGGGTGATTGTGTGCCCCGGTCAGATCCCCGCGTAGGAGTGCTTTCCGGTGACGAAGATGTTCACGCCGTAGTAGTTGAAGAGCCAGCAGGCGAACGCCGCCAGCGCCAGGTAGGCGGCCTTGCGGCCCTTCCAGCCGGCCGTCGCACGGGCGTGCAGGTAGCAGGCGTAGGCGACCCAGGTGATGAACGACCAGGTCTCCTTCGGGTCCCACTCCCAGTACTTGCCCCAGGCCGCCTCGGCCCAGATCGCGCCCGCGATGATGGTGAACGTCCACAGCGGGAAGACCAGCGCGTTGATCCGGTAGGACAGCTTGTCGAAGGTCGACGCGGCGGGCAGGCGGCGCCAGAGCGAGGGCGAGGTGCGCAGCGGGCCGGTGGTCAGGCCGGCCGCCATGCGCCTGTCGAAGGAGTCCTTGCCGATGTACAGCAGCGTCGAGATGAACGCCGCGTAGAAGGCGCCGCCGCAGAAGATCGCGGTGGACACGTGGATCGCCAGCCACGGCGAGTGCAGCGCCGGGACGAGCTGCTCGGAGTCGGTGTACAGCACGGTGGTGGCGATGCCGAGGGTCAGCAGCCCGGCGAGGACGACCGGCAGGCCCAGCCAGCGGACGTTCTTCTTCGCGGCCAGCAGCACCAGGTACGCGGCCGTCATGGCGAAGGCGAAGGCGCAGGAGAACTCGTACATGTTGCCCCACGGCCAGCGGGAGACCGACAGGCCGCGGGTGACGATCCCGCCGACGTGCAGCAGGGCGCCGAGGACGGTGAGCGAGACCGCGATCCGGCCGGCCAGGTCGGCCTTCTCGTTGCCGCCGGCCGCGCCCGGGCCGTCCACCTCGTCGGCGGCGCGCCCGCTGGTGACCACCGTCGCGCCCTCGCCCGCGACGGCGGTGCGAGTGAGCGTGGTGGTGCCGCCGCCGGCCCCCGCCACGGTGACGGTGACCTTCTTCGCGGCCTTCTGCTCGGCCGCGGCGACGGTCTCGGCGAGGGTGCCCGCCTGCTCCTTCGAGCGGACGGCGACACCGCCCCTGCTACCGAAGGTCCACTCGAACATGTGGGCGAACATGGCAATGGTGTAGACCACCATCGCCGAATAGATCAGCTTGTTGGAGAGGTCGGCCAGCTGGGGGTCGACCGCCGAGGCGAGATGCACCGTCTACTCCTTGGAGTTCTGGTCGGCAGGGACTGTGGCGTCGGAGGCCTCGGCCTCGGGGTCGTGGGGTGCCGCGTCGGCGTCCTCGGAGTCCTCCTCCTCGGAGGCCGGGGCGTCGTCCTGGAGGTCCACCGCGAGCTCCGCCAGCTCCTCGGCGATCTTCGCCGACTCACTGCGGGCCAGGCCGGCCAGCTCCACCTGGGTGCCGCCGCCCGGCAGGGCGACCGCCCTCACCCAGATCCGGCGGCGCTGGATGAACAGCGAGCCGATCAGGCCGAGGATCGCCAGCACGGCGCCGGTCAGCGCGATCTCGTTGCCGGGGCGGTGGGTGATGTTGAAGCTGGCCCACTGCTTGTAGCCCTCGAAGGTGACGGACCCGTAGCCGTCGGGGAGGGTCCAGCCCTGGCCGGGCTTGAGCCGGGCCTTGGCCGGCTCGCCGTCCTGGGTCATCTGGGTGAGCTTGCGGGTGTTGAGCTGGTAGACGTTCTGCGGCAGGCCGGAGTCGGTGCCGAGGTCGCCCGAGTAGGCGTTCAGCACCAGCTCGGGGGCGGCGTCGCCGGGGAACAGCGAGCGCGGGCCGGTGCCCTCGAAGCTCAGCGGGGCGGTCGGCAGGAAGAAACCGGAGAAGCCCAGCTGGGTCTTGTTGCCGTCGGGGCCCACGCCGTAGTCGGAGACCTTCACGACGCCGGTGGAGGTCAGGTTGCCGTCCTGCGGCAGGAACGGGACGGCGCCGTGGTAGACGACGTCGCCCTGGCCGTTCTTGACGGTGACGATCGGGGCGTAGCCGTGGCCGATCAGGTAGACCTTGCTGCCGCCGACCTCCAGCGGGTGGTTGACCTCGATCGTCGACTTCTTCGGCTTCGACGCGTCGCCGCCCGCGGAGTACTCGACGTTCGCGGTGAACTGCCGGGCGGCGCCGATCTGGTCGCCCTTCTCCTGGAACTTCGAGGTGAAGTCGTTCAGCTTCAGGTAGAAGGGGTCGAGGTCCTGGCTGCCGTAGAACCGGGTGCCGGTGAAGTCGTCGAGCTGGGTGATGGTATTGGAGTAGGCCTCGCCCTGGACCATCAGCTTGCCGCCGGTGCCCGCCGCCAGGCTGGACCAGGCGAAGCCGCCGAGCAGCGCGAACAGCGACAGGTGGAAGATCAGGTTGCCGACCTCGCGCAGGTAGCCCTTCTCGGCGGCCACCGCGCCGCCGGACAGGTGGGCGCGGAAGCCGCGCTTGCGCAGCAGCCGGTGCGCGGCGGCGTTCACCCGGTCGGCGTCCGCCGAGGTGCGCCAGGCCGCGTGCACCGGCATCCGGGTCAGGTTGCGCGGGGCGGCCGGCGGCTGGGAGCGCAGCACGCCGACGAACTGCCAGGTGCGCGGGACGATGCAGCCGGCCAGCGAGACGAACAGCAGGATGTAGATCGCCGAGAACCAGACCGAGCTGTAGACGTCGAACAGCTGGAGCTTCTCGTAGATCGGCGCGATCGAGGTGTGCTGCGCCTTCCAGGTCTGCACCTTGAACTGGTTCTGGCCGTTCTGCGGGATCAGCGAGCCGGGGATGGCGGCCAGCGACAGCAGGAACAGCAGGATCAGGGCGACCCGCATCGAGGTCAGTTGGCGCCACATCCAGCGCGCCCAGCCGAACGGGCCTATGCCGGTCGGTCCGTCGGACTCGACCGGCGCGGTGCTGAGCCGCTCGGCGGCGGCGTCGTCCGGGGCCGGCGGCTGCTCGGTCTCGGTCGTGGTCTTGCTCACGGTCAGATTCCGATCTGGAAGTCGGCGGTCCAGGACTGCAACTGGCTCATCATCGAGTCCCAGATCCCGGTGACGAGCAGCAGACCGACCGCGACGAGCATGCCGCCGCCGATCCTCATGACGAGCGGGTAGTGCCGCTTGACCCAGCCGAAGGCGCCGAGCGCCCGGCGGAAGGCCACCGCGGCCAGGATGAACGGTACGCCGAGGCCCAGGCAGTAGAAGGTGGTCAGCAGCGCGCCACGCTGGGCGTCGGCCTGGTTGAGGGCCAGGTTCTGCACGGCGGTCAGGGTCGGGCCCATGCACGGGGTCCAGCCGACGCCGAAGACCACGCCGAGCATCGGGGCGCCCAGCAGACCGACGTTCGGACGGCGGTGCGAGCGGACCTCGCGCATGCTCAGACCGGGCACCAGGCCCATGAAGGCCAGGCCCATCACCACGGTGAGCGCGCCCAGCACGATGCTGATGACCCGCTTGTAGTCCTGGAGCTCCTGGCCGAAGTAGCCGAACAGGGCGCCGGTGGAGACGAACACCGCGGTGAAGCCGAGGATGAACAGCACCACGCCGAGCAGCATCCGGCCGCGCCGCGAGCCGCGGGCGTCCGCGAGGTCGGCGGCGGAGAAGCCGGTCACGTACGACAGGTAGCCCGGGACCAGCGGCAGCACGCACGGCGAGAAGAACGACGCCAGCCCGGCCAGCAGCGCGACCGGAGCGGCGGCCAGCAGCGCGCCGCTCTGAACGGTCGAGGTCGCGTCGGCGAGGGGCAGCGGCGGCAGACTCACTGCTTCTGCTCCGCGACCACCGGCTGGAGGATCGACTCCAGCGCGTCCTCGGTGGTGCCGCCGACGGCGCGGGCCGCGAGCTTGCCGTCCCGGTCGATGACCAGGGTGGTCGGGATCGACTGCGGGTTGAGGCTGCCCTTGGCGAACTTGAGCAGCTGGGTGCCGGCCGGGTCGAAGATGCTCGGGTAGGTGACGCCCTGCTCCTGCTCGAAGCGGACGGCGTTCTGCTTCTCGGTGTCCCGGGTGTTGACGCCGAGGAACTGGACGCCCTGGTCCTTGTACTTCTCCGAGACGCTCTGGAGGCTCTTGGCCTCGGCCCGGCACGGACCGCACCAGGAGCCCCAGACGTTCAGCACCACGACCTTGCCCCGGTAGTCGGCGAGCTTGACCGGGGTGCCCTCCAGGGTGTCCCCGGCGATGTCCGGCGCGTCCCCCCGCCGGCCGGGCTCCGCCTTCGACAGGTTGGTGCCCTTGACCGTGACGAAGCCGACCTGGCCCTCGCCGCTTCCCGACGTGCCCGAGGAGGAGCAGCCGGTGAGGGCGAGCGCGGCAGCGGCGACGGTGGCGGCGGCTGCGGCGGCGACACGGGGACGGGGGCGCGTCATGGCAGACATGTGAAAAGTTTCGCATGGAGATCCGGGCGGGTTCGCCGGGGTCCTGCCTTGCGCGTCGCACCCCCTCTGACCTGCGACGAAATCGGGTCACCCGGCGTTCGCCAGGTGACCCGAAGTCATACTTACACGCCGTTTACAGGACGCTGCGAGGGCTACGCGCCGAAGCTCTTGCCCACCGGCTTGTCGCCCTTGCGGCCCTTGCCGACCAGGTGCGCGGGCAGCAGGTCGCGGGCCGGCTCGCGGTAGCCGACCGAGACGAGCTTGTCGCCCTCGAAGGTGAAGCTGGTCAGCGAGGCCAGCGAGCACTGCCGGCGGCGCGGGTCGTGCCAGAGCCGGCGGCGCTCCACGAAGGAGCGGACGATCCAGATCGGCAGCTGGTGGCTGACGCAGACCGCCTCGTGCCCGCGCGCGGCGTCCCGGGCGGCGCCGAGCGCACCCATCATCCGCACCACCTGGTCGAGGTACGGCTCGCCCCAGGAGGGCTTGAACGGGTTGGTGAGGTACTTCCAGTAGCCCGGGTTCTTCAGCGAACCGTCGCCCACCCCGAAGGTCTTGCCCTCGAAGATGTTCTCCGCCTCGATCAGCCGCTCGTCCTTGGCGACGGCCAGGCCGTGCGCCTCGGCGATCGGCGCGGCGGTCTCCTGGGCCCGCTCCAGCGGGGAGGCCACCACGTGGGTGATGTCCCGGTCGGCCAGGTCCTCGGCGACCCGCTCGGCCATCTTCCGGCCCAGCTCGGACAGGTGGTAGTCCGGCAGGCGCCCGTACAGGATGCCCTCCGGATTGTGCACCTCGCCGTGCCGCATCAGGTGGACGACGGTGATCTCTTTGGCGCTCACTTCTCGACTACTCCTGGGGATCGGGTTCGGGCCGCGGCGTTCCGAGCCGTGGCCGCGGCGGTTCAGGCCGTGGCGGCGGCAGCGGCGCGCGCGGCGGCCGGCAGGGCGGCGGCGATCCGCTCGATCGCCCGCTCGTCGTGGGACGCCGAGACGAACCAGGACTCGAAGGCGGACGGCGGCAGGTAGACGCCCTCCGCCAGCATCGCGTGGAAGAAGGCGGTGAAACGGTACGCCTCCTGGGTCCTGGCCTCGTCGTAGTTGGTGACCTGGGCCTCGGTGAAGAACACCGAGAACATGTTCCCGGCGGTCTGCAGCCGGTGCGCCACGCCTTCCTTGGTGAGCGCCTCGGCGACCAGGCCGGAGACCTCGGCGGCGACCTTGTCCACCGTCGCGTACACCTCGTCGGTGCAGCCGCGCAGCTGGGCCAGGCCGGCCGCGGTGGCGATCGGGTTCCCGGACAGGGTGCCCGCCTGGTAGACCGGGCCGGCCGGGGCCAGGTGCGCCATCACGTCGGCGCGGCCGCCGAAGGCCGCGGCCGGGAAGCCGCCGCCCATGACCTTGCCGAAGGTCAGCAGGTCCGGCGCCCAGTCCTCGTTCGCCGCCTCCAGGCCGTACCAGCCGGCCTTGGAGACGCGGAAGCCGGTCATCACCTCGTCGGAGATGAACAGCGCGCCGTTCTCCCGGCAGAGCTTGGCCAGACCGCCGTTGAAGCCGGGCAGCGGCGGGACGACGCCCATGTTGCCGGGCGAGGCCTCGGTGATCACGCAGGCGATCTCGCCCGGGTGGGCGGCGAAGGCCTGTTCGACGGCGGCCAGGTCGTTGTACGGCAGCACGATGGTGTCGCCGGCCTGGGCGCCGGTGACGCCCGGGGTGTCCGGCAGGCCGAAGGTGGCCACACCGGAACCCGCGGCGGCCAGCAGGGCGTCCACGTGACCGTGGTAGCAGCCGGCGAACTTCACCACCTTGGCCCGGCCGGTGAAGCCGCGGGCCAGCCGGATCGCGGACATGGTGGCCTCGGTGCCCGAGGAGACCAGGCGGACCTGCTCGACCGGGGCGACCCGGGCGACGATCTCCTCGGCCAGCTCGACCTCGCCCTGGCCGGGCGTGCCGAAGGAGGTGCCGCGGGTGACGGCCTGCTGGACGGCGTCGATCACCGCGGGGTGCGCGTGGCCGAGGATCATCGGACCCCACGAGCACACCAGGTCGACGTACTCGCGGCCGTCGGCGTCGGTGAGGTAGGGACCGCTGCCGGACACCATGAAGCGCGGCGTGCCGCCGACCGCGCGGAAGGCGCGCACCGGGGAGTTCACGCCGCCGGGCGTCACCACGGAGGCGCGGTCGAACAGCGACTGGGACTGGGGGGCTTCGTAGGGGTAGCTCACAAAAGACATGGTCTCAAATCGTGTCCTCGCGCTCTGCATGTCCGGCCCGATCATCTGGAACGATGATCCGGGCACCGTTGTCTGTACGGTTGTCCGTACAGCAGGGGCCGCTGACTGCACCGGACCGGGGACCAGTCAGACTGTGCACACAGAGTGCACAGGCGTTCCGGTTTGTGTGCAGGGGTGTAAAGAGGACTGCCGCGTCCCGCGAGTGGGTACGGCGGCGCATGACGGGTAAGGAGCACGTCCGGTGGGACGCCGGACGTGCGGGGGTCTGTCGATTCCGGCGAATTCCGGTGAGGATGGTCCGAGTGTCCGAGGCGCAGGACGGCTACGACGAGGCCGCGGGGGGCTCCCGCCGACCCGCCGAGGCCCCACGCGGGGGAACGGGAGCGGGCACGGGTCGTGGCCGGCGCGGTGGCGAGAGGCGGGGTGAGGGACGCGTGGGGGTGACGTACAAGTACTTCGGAGCCCCCGACCGGGCGACCGCCGCCAGAGTCCCCACCGCCCTCGGCCCGGGCGGGCTCGGCCTGGAGGCCGGCGAACTCGGCGCGCTGGGGCGGCTCGGCGACCTGATGGAGACCAGCGGCTCCCCCACCGGCCACCTCTCCACCAAGATCAAGCCGGAGACCATGAGCGCCATGGTGCTCACCGGCATCCAGGGCGTCCCGCTGCACCAGGTCCCGCCGTTGGAACTGGTCGTGCTGCACCCCGACTACGCCGTCGTCCAGCTCCCCCACAACGTCGTCGAGCCGCTGCGCAAGGCCGACGAGACCGAGCTCGGCGCCGCCGCCTTCATCTGGTCCACCGTCCCCGACCGCCGCGGCCCGCGGGACGCCTTCGTCATCTACAGCATGCTGCACGAGTGGCAGGACTTCGCCAACCGGCTGCACGAGGCCGGGCACCAGCTGTACTGCCTGGTCTGGCCCTAGGGCTGACGCTCCGTCAGCTGCGTGGCCGGCGGGCGCGGCGGACGGTGCGCTCGACCTCGACGGGCTCCGCGAGGTGGCCCTCGACCAGGTTGGTCAGGGCGGCGACGAAGACCTCGCGCTCGGACTGGGGCAGGGCGTCCAGGAGTTCGCGGTGCACCCGGTCGGCGATGGCGGTGCCCCGCGCCACGGCCCGGGCGCCCGCCTCGGTGACGGAGACGATCCGGGCTCGGCGGTCGGCGGCGGAGGGGCGGCGCTCGGCCAGGCCCGCCTTCTCCAGTTCGTCGACGGTGACCACCATGGTCGTCTTGTCCAGGTCCGCCAGCTCGGCCAGCTGGATCTGGGTGCGCTCGGCCTCCTGGGCGTGGAACAGCACGCCGTAGGCGCGCGGGGTGATCCCGAGCTCGGTGAAGGCGGCCGCCATCCGGGTGGCCAGGACGTGGCTCGCGTGATCCATCAGCCCGGAGATGTCGCGGATCTGGCGCACGGGCCGCGGGGTCGTCGTCATGCGTCCGAGGTTAGCAACGGCCCGTCTGCTGCCGGATGATCCCGTTGCCAACGAAACGCCGGGTCTACGGGATGCCCAACTCGAACAGCGCATACCCGGCGTACCAGCCGGCCGCGAGGACCGGCATCGCCAGCAGCCCGGCCAGCGAGGAGGTCCGCATCCGGCGCAGCGCCACCGCCAGGCCGATGCAGAGCGGGAAGGCCGGCAGCAGGTAGCGCGAGATGTTGCCGAAGATCTGGTTGCTGCTCAGCGCGGTGGCGATGGTGAGCGCGGTGTACACCCAGATCACCAGCGGCGGCCGGCTGCGCCAGAGCAGCACCAGCAGGCCGGGCAGGGCGATCAGCAGGGCGATCGCGATCAGGTCCGGGACGGGGTTGGACTGCCAGAAGTCCCAGTGGCCGGTGATCACGTCCATGATCGTGCGCAGGGTCGAGGCGCCGCCGTCGAAGTAGCGGTTCCAGGCGCCCTGCTGGAGCTTGAAGTAGCCGCCCCAGTCACCCATCTTCCAGCCGACCCAGGCGACGTAGCCGAACAGGCCCCAGGGGGTGATCAGCATCGCGGTCAGCGGGCGGGCCACCCCGTCGGTGCGGCGGACCAGCGCGACCAGCGCGGCGATCGAGACGGCGGCGATCAGCGCGGCCGCGGTCGGCCGGTTGAGGCCCGCCACCAGCGCCAGCAGGCCGGCCGCGAGCCAGTTGCGGGTCATCACGCAGTAGCAGGCCCAGGCGGACAGCGCGACGAACAGCGAGTCCGAGTACACCGCCCACTCCACGCCGGAGCCCGGGAACAGGCCCCAGAGCACCGCCGCGATCACGCCCGCCCGGAAGCCGCCGAGCCGCTCGGCGACGGCGAAGATGCCGGCCGCGGCGAAGAGTGAGGCGATCACCGAGACGACGATCCCGGAGCCGTACGGGCCGAGCCCGGTGACGGCGCCGACCAGCCGCATCAGCCAGGGGTAGAGCGGGAAGAAGGCGGCCGAGTTCTCGTAGTAGGTGGCCAGCGGGAAGCCGTGCAGCGGGATCAGCTGCGGGTCGTACCCGTTCTCGGCGATCCGCTGGTACCAGACGCCGTCCCAGGTGCCCAGCACGTCCCAGGCGTGGGCGCCGCCGCCGCGGCCAGGCTGCTTCTTCAGGTAGTCGCCGGTGTGCGAGAGCAGCAACAGGAAGACGCTCAGGCCGATCGCCTTGACCACCGCGTACGCGCCCAGGGCGGGCCCGAAGCGGTCGACGAGCGCCCCGAACCGCCCGGGCGCCCGGCCCGTCCGCTCCTCGGAGGCCTTCGCCGGCGCCGCCTCGGCGGCTCCGGGCTCGGTGCTGGACGACTCGGTGCTCGATGCCGTGCTCATCTGCTCTGGGTACTCCCCGCCCCGCTCTTGGTCCGCGCGGCTCCGGCGCAACGATGGTTCCCGTGAGCCTACGGCACGCCCCGGACCCGAAAACCCCTGGCGTCCGCGGACCCCCGCCCGGCACCGTGCCGCCGAGGGCCGGTACCGACGTGGTCATGACCGGGGCCGTCGCCGCCCGGGTGGGGGCGGCGACGGCCTGAGGGGGTGTCCGGGTCAGCCGTGGACGTAGAGGATGCCGAGCTTGGTGAGCTGCCAGAGCTGGCTGGCGGCGCCGGTGTCGGTGGCGAGTTCGACGTACGGGTTGCCCTTGGCGTCGAGGGTGGTGCCGGCGGCCAGGACCTTCGTCTGGTCCTGGGAGTCGGCGATCTTGTAGCGGCCGTTGCCGGCCGGCTTGAAGACCCAGTGCTGGTTGCCGCCGCCGGTGCAGCCCCACTGCTGGATCCGGGTGCCGGGGGCGGTGGAGGCGGCGTTGGCGTCCAGGCACATGTCGCGGTTGCCGCTGAAGTCGACCTCGTAGCCGCCGCCGGCCTTGGCCTCCAGGACGAAGGACTGGTTGAGCCCGCCGCCCGCCGGATAGGTGATCGCGGGCCGCCCGTTGGTGGAGTCGCCGTAGGTGCCGCCGCCGGTGAGGTCGAGCACGTTGCCGCTGGCCGCGTTGGTCAGCTGGTACCAGGAGCCGTCCTCGGGCACGTCGCCGAACGGCTGTCCGGGGCTGAGCGGCTGGATCGACGTGGTGTTCTGCTGGTTGAGCGTGCAGTACGCCTGGGTCAGCTCGGGCCGCCCGTAGAACTGGCCGAGGCAGACGCCCTCGCCGCGGTAGCCGGCCACCCGCAGGTGGTACGACTGGCGGACCATGTTCATGCACAGCCCGGGGATGCCGATCTGCGAGTCGCAGCCGTTGCGCACCCACTCGGAGAGGTTGATGACGTCCCCGTTGGTGTACTCGTACGGGGAGCTCGTCCACTCCGCGCAGACCTCGTGCCCGAAGGCGACCCGCCGCTGGTCCAGGTAGCGGACGCCGGGCACCTGCTCGGCCGCCCCGCGCAGCGCGTCGCTGAGGGTCGGCACCACCCAGTTGTGGCCCCAGGCGAGGTCCTCGGGGAAGGCCGGGCAGCCGTCGGCGACCTTGCCGACGTAGTCGTTGCGCCGGATGTCCGGGGTGATCGGGTTGAAGTACGACTGGTAGACCAGCTGGTACGAGGAGTCGGCGTAGCCGGCCTTGCGCATGGTCTGCCGGATGTTCTGGAGCGCGGCGACCACCTTGGGCTGGATGCCCTTGGCACGCCGGCGGATCTCGTCGCTGCCGATGGTGTCCCGGCAGCCCTGGTCCTTGGGGACCGGGAAGTACTGCGCGAGGCAGTGCATCATGATGCCGCTGAAGTCGAAGTCGTCATTGGCGCCGATGGTGACGACGACCATCTTGACGTCGTACTTGCCCGCCGTGTCGGCCAGTTTGACGTCCTGCTTGGGCTCGCCGAAGTCGCCGCTGCCGGGGCCGGTGATCTTCGCCAGCTCCGGGTCGCTGACCAGGTCGCCGGTCTGGGCGCCGGAGCAGGCGAGGTCGATCGGGGTGACCCCGGGGATGTCGGTGACGAAGATCTCCGACTTGGGGTGCCGGTGGCAGTAGTTGGTGGGGCTGTCCGTCTCCGGGAAGTAGCCGTCGCTGGTGTCGGTGCCGGCGCCCTCCCCGGAGATGGCGCTGTCGCCGAGGGCGACGATCGCGGCCGGACGGGTGGCCGCGGGCGCCGCGGCCGGGGCGGTGTCGGCCAGGGCGGTGGGGGCACCGGCCAGGCCGAGGGTGGCGAGGAGGGTTCCGGTGGCGAGCAGTGCGGCGCACCGGGAGGACCCGGTGCGCGTTCGTCGTGCCGCCGACCGTGGGGACCTGGTCACACGCGACTCCTTGCGGGGGTGGGGGTTGCCGCCCGGGCGGGGGCGCCGAGCGGCGCGGAGCAAAGAGAGGAGCAGAAAAGGTGAGCAGGTCTCGCATTCTAGGTACTGACAAGTAACGCAACAAGACTCTTGACACGGCCGGGAACTGACGGGCCGACAAACTCCCGGGCAAGCGAAGAGCCGCCGCCCCGCGCCCCAGGAGGGAAGCGCGGAACGGCGGCTCGCACCGGCCGAACCGGCGGCGGCTGGTTCAGCCGATGTTGGCGCACTTGTTGCCGAACGCCGGGTTCAGCAGGCCGACGATGTTGACGGAGTTGCCGCAGACGTTCACCGGCAGGTGCACCGGGACCTGGATCTGGTTGCCGGAGATGACACCGGGGGAACCGGCGGCAACGCCCTGGGCGCCCGCGCTGGCCATCGCGGTACCGGCACCGGCGGCCACGACGCCCACCACGGCCGCGCCGACGGCGGCGGTCTTCTTGATGCTCATGTGAGCCTCCTGACTGTTCGACAGAGATGCACGGGGAGTGCGACATCAAGAACGAGACCCCACCGGACGGGTTGCGACGGGCCCCGCACTGTCACCCATCCGGCCCAAAGGCGGCCGAGAGCGCGGCATTCGGGTGATGGGCCGTCCGGACCGTTTCCCCTCGGGAGGTGCCTCGTTCTCCCTGACGGAACCCGGTCTCCACGGCCCCCGTACGGCGGGCCTCCCCATACCCGGCGTCCGGCAACCCGTGCCGGATCGCCTGATCGGAATTCCATCGGTCGCGCCTTTGTCCGAGCCTTTCCCGGCCGTGCGGGAATTGCCGCGGAAGGCACCGCGACCTGGCGGCCCCGGCCACGCCCGAGCCACGGGCGGAACACTCCGGTGTGCGCCGCCCGAGTGACAATCACGGCAATCCCTGAAGTCATCGGGTGAGTATTCGTGCTCGCCCGGATCCCGACATTTCCCTTCCGTCGGGCAGAAATCGGAGGAATGACATGCGTAACCTCAAGAAGGCCGCCGCCATGACCCTGGCCGCCAGCGGCCTGGTGCTCGGCGCCGCCGGTGGCGCGGCCGCCAGCGCGGGTGCCGAGGGCGTCGCCGCCGGCTCCCCGGGTGTGCTTTCCGGCAACCAGATCCAGGTGCCGATCCACCTGCCGATCAACATCTGCGGCAACACCGTCGACATCATCGCGCTGCTCAACCCGGCATTCGGCAACGAGTGCGCCAACGTCGGCTGAACCCGCTCTCGCCGCACCGGCGACAGCTGATTCACCTGTTTCACCGAGCCCGCGCTGCGCGGCGCGGCACGCTCCCCCCGTGTGTGATCGAGGAGATCAAACCCCCATGCAGAACATGAAGAAGGCCGTCGTCCTCTCCACCGCCGTCGCCGGCCTGGTGCTCGGCGCGGTGGGCTCCGCCGCCGCCAACTCGACCGCCGAGGGCGTCGCCGCCGGCTCCCCCGGTGTCGTCTCCGGCAACCAGATCCAGATCCCGCTGGACATCCCGATCAACCTGTGCGGCAACACCATCGACATCATCGGCGCCCTGAACCCGGCGTTCGGCAACAAGTGCGCCAACGTCGAGCTCACCCAGCCGCCGGCCGACGACTGCTGATCAGCGATCGGCACGCGTTCCGGTCGTCCTGCCCCCCGTCCAGCCGGCCGGGGGGCAGTTCGGCATCCCCGGACAGCCGTCCGGGCTCCCCGATCCACCGAAGGGTGATCACGATGGTTTCGAAGAAGAGCGCGGCCGCCCTGGCCGCCGCCGCGGGTGCCGCGGTGCTGCTCGGCGCCGGTTCGGCGCAGGCCGCCCCCGCCCTGGGCCAGACGGCCCCCGGCCAGGCCAACCTGGCCAAGAACGACCTCGGCCAGGCGCTCGGCGGGACGACGACCGGTCTGGGCTACGGCATCGCGCCGATCAAGAGCCTGCGACTGGACCCGTGGGCGAACTCCTCGGCCGACTTCCTCAACAACGGCGCGGCCCTCCAGCCGGACCAGGGCCTGCCCGAGATCGGCACCGGGACGCTGACCGGCCCGCTGAGCGCCGGCGGCGGCGCCAAGGACCTCCCGGTGGTCGGCGGGCTGACCGGCCTGCTGCCGGGCTGAGCCCGCGCACGGACGAGAGCCCGGCACCCCGCCGCGTGGTCGGGGTACCGGGCTCTCGTGGCGGCCCGGTCAGAGCTGGGTCAGGCCGGTCAGCCCGGTCTGCCGCACCACGCCGGTCGTCATCCCGGTGGTCGTCCCGGCCAGGGCGCCGGCCGCGTCGGTCAGGGACACCCGGCTGTCCTCGTCGCCCAGGCTGGCCTTGGCGCCGGGGATGGCCTGGACCGTGCCGGTGACCAGGCGCGGGTCGAGCTCGCCCACCTTGAGCCGGCCGTCGGCGAGCTGACCGGCGTCGTCCGCGGCGAGCGCGAGCGGCTTGCCGAGGGTGAGCCCGGGGGTCTTGGCGTGCAGCGGCGAGGCCGGGGCGTCCAGCAGCACCTTGCCGACGTCGGCGCTCTGGTCGAGCAGCGGCACCGGCAGCTCGGCGTTGGCGCTCGGGCCGACCTTGCCGGTGCCCAGCTGGGGGAGGACCTGCTCCGGGATCAGCGCGCCGTCGGCGCTGGCGGTCGGGCCGGGCACCGGCGGCATGAGCAGCGAGGTCGGGAGAGCGGCCGTGAGATGGCTGCCCAGCGGGGCGAGCGGGACGTCCGCCGGGACCTGCTGGGTGGCCAGCGTGTCCTCCAGGGCGCCGACCTGTTCGGGGCCGATCGGGGCTGCCGCGGAGGCCGCTCCTTGGGAGGCGAGCACGCCGGCACCGACCGCCAGCAGCATCGCGCCGGCCCGCTTGGAGAACTTCATGCTTTTCACCGTTCTGCTGTACGAACTGGGGATCACGGGGGAAGGACTGCGGAGACCGCAGTGGGAAAGCAATGTGCTCAACGAGCGACCCGGAGTACGGATTGCGGCGATTAGCCAATTCGGGCTAATAATCCGACCGGAAGTCCTCCGCCGCCGCGCCTCCGGGACTCTTTTCAAAAATCCCCGTAACCTTCCGTGCCGTCGTTCTTTGATCTGGACGTCAGTGACTGAAGACCGGGTCCCAGCGTTCTCAGCGTTGTACGCACGGAATCCAAAGAGCATTTCAGAGAGGGATCTCGCCATGATCCAGAAGTCCTTCGCCGCCGCGGGCCTGGCCATCGCCGCGCTGGCCGGTGCGGCCGGACCCGCCGCCGCCATCGCCGACTCGGATGGTGGCGCCGCCTCGATCGAGGGCGACGGCGGCACCAACTTCACCGGCACTGTCGGGAACGACAGCCCGAACTTCCACTTCCTGGACAACCCGAACATCTGCCTGCCGGAGATCCACAACATCGCGGTCGGCGTGCTCGGCGTGGCGGTTCCGGTCGAGGTCCCGATCGCCAACACCGGCGGCAAGCAGTACTGCACCGTCGGCCAGGGCACCCAGGCCACGGGCGACGGCGGTGTGTCCCACCTGATCGGCTGATCGCTCGCCGCGCTGTTCCCCCGCACCACCCGTCTGATCCACCCCCGAATCACTCCCCGATTCATCCCCGAGAGGAAAACCGGAAATGATCAAGAAGTCCTTCGCCGCGGCCGGCCTGGCCGTCGCCGCGCTCGCGCTGTCGGCCGGCTCGGCCTCCGCCATCGCCGACTCGGACGGCGCCGCCACCTCTGTCCAGGGCAACGGTGGCACCGACCACACCGGCACCCTGGGCAACGACAGCCCGAACAGCCACGTTCTGGACAACCCGAACATCTGCCTGCCGGAGATCCACAACATCGCCGTCGCCGTCATCGGCGTCGCGGTTCCGGTCGAGGTCCCGGTCCTGGACAACACCCCGAAGCAGATCTGCGACGTGGGCCAGAACACCCAGTCCTCGGGCGACTCGGGTGTCTCGCACCTGATCGGCTGATCGAGGGCACGGCACGGACGGAGGGCCCGGGGAGGAAGTTCCTCCCCGGGCCCTCCGGGCTTCGCGGACGAGAGTGTCCGGCCGGCCGCGCCCCCGCGTGGTCCGGACGGGTGACCGGCGGTCCGGCCCGGCGCGTGGGGCGCAGGTCCGGACCACCGGGTGTGATCACGTGTCAGAGCGTCCACGGGGGCGCTCCCAGAGAGAGGGCAGATCCATGAAGAGCAAGCTGGCCAAGGCCGCCCTGACCGCCGCTGCCGCGCTGGCGCTGGCCGGCGCCGCCACCCCGGCCTTCGCCCACACCGGCGTGTTCGGCGGCGGCGAGTTCGCCGCCTCCGCCAACGGCCAGCCGTTCCTGGCCGCCGAGGGCTTCGGCGTCGCCAAGGCCGGTGACACCGCCGCCGGCGAGCTCGGCGGCGTCGCCATGACCTCCGAGGACATCATGGGCGGCGGCGCGGGCTTCGCGCACGCCGGGAACGTGGGCATGTAGCGGGAACCCGGAAGGCCGGGCCGTTCCCCACGGGGAATGGCCCGGCCTTCTGCCGTACGGGGACCGCTACTTGAGCATCGCGGCGGCCTCGACGGCCCAGTAGGTGAGGATCTGCTCGGCGCCGGCCCGGCGGATCGAGGTGAGCGTCTCCATGATCATCCGCTCCCGGTCGATCCAGCCGTTCGCGGCGGCCGCCTCGACCATCGCGTACTCGCCGGACACCTGGTACGCCGAGACCGGCACCGGGGAGGCGTCGGCGACCTGGCGCAGCACGTCCAGGTAGGACATGGCCGGCTTCACCATCACCATGTCCGCGCCCTCGGCGATGTCCTGCTCCAGCTCGCGCAGCGACTCGCGGGCGTTGGCCGGGTCCTGCTGGTAGGTCTTGCGGTCGCCCTTGAGCGAGGAGCCGACGGCCTCGCGGAACGGGCCGTAGAAGGCCGAGGCGTACTTGGCGGTGTAGGCGAGGATGCCCACGTCCTGGTGGCCGGCCTCGTCCAGCGCCCGCCGGATCACGCCGATCTGGCCGTCCATCATGCCGGACGGGCCGACCAGGTGGACGCCGGCGTCGGCCTGCACCCGGGCCATCTCGGCGTAGCGCTCCAGGGTGGCGTCGTTGTCGACGCTGCCGTCGGCGGCCAGCACGCCGCAGTGGCCGTGGTCGGTGTACTCGTCCAGGCAGAGGTCCGACATGACCACCAGGGCGTCGCCGACCTCGGAGACCACGTCCCGGATCGCCTGCTGGAGGATGCCGTCCGGGTTGGTGCCCTCGCTGCCGACCGCGTCCTGCACCTCGGGGATGCCGAACAGCATCAGGCCGCCCAGGCCGGCCTCGGCCGCCTCGACCGCGGCCTTGCGCAGGGTGTCCCGGGAGTGCTGGACGACGCCCGGCATCGACGTCACCGGGACGGGCTCGCTGACGCCCTCGCGGACGAACAGCGGCAGGATCAGCTCCGCCGGGTGCAGCCGGGTCTCGGCCACCAGTCGGCGCATCGCCGGGCTCTGGCGCAGCCGGCGCGGGCGTACGTACGGGAATTCAGCGGACACGGCTTCTCTCTCCGAACGGTTGTGCAGTGCCGGGGGCGACGGTCGGCCGCCCCCGGCCATGAGGGGTTTCAGCGGGCCTTGCGGCGCGAACCGGGACGGCGCTCGCTGGGCCGGTAGACCGGCTCACCGGCGGCCGTCGCGGTGTCGCGACGCTTGGCCCCGAAGTCTGCCAGCGCCTGGGCCAGCGCGGCCGCCGACGGCGCCGGGGCCATCACGTCGACCCGCAGGCCGTGCTCCTCGGCGGTCTTGGCGGTGGCCGGGCCGATGCAGGCGATGACCGTCACGTTGTGCGGCTTGCCGGCGATGCCGACCAGGTTCCGGACGGTCGAGGACGAGGTGAACAGGACCGCGTCGAAGCCGCCGCCCTTGATCGCCTCACGGGTCTCGGCCGGCGGCGGCGAGGCGCGCACCGTCCGGTACGCCGTCACGTCGTCGACCTCCCAGCCGAGCTCGACCAGGCCGGCCACCAGGGTCTCGGTGGCGATGTCGGCGCGCGGCAGCAGCACCCGGTCGATCGGGTCGAAGACCGGGTCGTACGGCGGCCAGTCCTCCAGCAGGCCGGCCGCGGACTGCTCGCCGGAGGGCACCAGGTCCGGCTTCACGCCGAAGTCCACCAGGGCCTGGGCGGTGGTCTCGCCGACCGCCGCGACCTTGATCCCGGCGAACGCCCGGGCGTCCAGGCCGTACTCCTCGAACTTCTCCCGGACGGCGCGCACCGCGTTCACCGAGGTGAAGGCGATCCACTCGTAGCGGCCGGTGACCAGGCCCTTGATGGCCCGCTCCATCTGCTGCGGGGTGCGCGGCGGCTCGACCGCGATGGTCGGCACCTCCTGCGGCACCGCGCCGTACGAGCGCAGCTGCTCGGACAGGCCGGTGGCCTGCTCCTTGGTGCGCGGCACGAGGACGTTCCAGCCGAACAGCGGCTTGGTCTCGAACCACGAGTGCGAGGCGCGGTGGGCGACCTGCTCGCCCACCACGGCTATCACCGAGGTGGCCGGGTCGACCGGGGCGGAGACCGGCGAGGGCAGCACCCGGGCGGCCTTCAGGTCGGCCGCGATGCCGGACAGGGTGGAGGTGAAGGTCCGCTGCCGGGTGGTGGTGCCGGAGAGCGTGGCGCTCAGCGCCGAGTCCGGCTTGCGGCCGCCCGCGACCAGCGCGGCGGCGGTGGCGGGCAGCTGGCCCAGGGTGGTGCGGACCACCAGGGTGGTCTCCGGCGAGCCCAGGTCCACCGGGGCACCGGACAGCAGCTGGGCGCCGTCCACGAAACGGACGTCGGTGCCCGCCGTGCCGCGCAGCGGGACGCCCGCGTACGCCGGGACGCCGACCGACTGGGCGACGCCCGGGATCACCTCGAACGGGATCCCGTCGCCCGCGCAGCTGAGCATCTCCTCGGCGGCGCAGCCGTCCAGGCCCGGGTCGCCGTCGACGGTGCGGACCACGTGCTTGCCGGAGCGGACGGCCTCGGCGACCAGCTTGGCCAGGTCGAAGCCGGCGCCCTCGGCGGCGGGGGTGTGCACCTGCACGGCGGACGGACAGTGGCTGCGCACGGCGGCCGCGGTCAGCGGGTCGGCGACCAGCACGTCGGCGGTGGAGAGCACCTCGACCGCGCGCAGGGTCAGCAGCCCCGGGTCCCCGGGGCCCGCGCCCAGGAAGGTGCACCGTCCGGTGGCGGGCTGTCCGACGGGGAACAGGGCGTCGGTGGCGGCGGTGGGGCTCATGCGCCCACCTCGCTGCGCTCGGCGGTCTCTTCGCGAAACGCGCAGCTCTTCATGATTCGCTCGCTTCGCTCGCTCATCGGGCTCGCTCCCCCATCAGGGCGGCCGCGCCCGCGGCGAGCAGCCGGTCGGCCAGCGCGCGGCCGAGGGCCACCGCCTGCCGCTCGGCGGTCTCGTCGAGGACGATCGGACCGTTGGCGGACATCTTCAGCAGGGCGGAGCCGTCGGGGTCGCCGACCACGCCGTCCAGCCGCAGTTCGTTCTCCCGGCCCCAGGTGGCCAGCGCGGCCACCGGCGCCGAGCAGCCGGCCTCCAGGGTGGCCAGCAGGGCGCGCTCGGCGGCCACGGCGACCCGGGTGGGGGCGTGGTCCAGCGCGGCGAGCGCGACGGTGAGGTCAGTGTTGGCGGAGGTGCACTCGATCGCCAGCGCACCCTGGCCGGGGGCCGGGATCATCAGCTCGGTGTCGAGGTGCTGGGATATCTCGGCGCTGCGGCCGAGCCGGTTCAGGCCGGCCGTCGCCAGCACCACCGCGTCCAGCTCGCCGCCGGTCACGAAACCGATCCGGGTGTCCACGTTGCCGCGGATCGCGACCGTCTCCAGCTGGGCGCCGCGGGCGGCGGCCCAGGCGTTCAGCTGCGCCATCCGGCGGGGCGAGCCGGTGCCGATCCGGGCCGGGCGGCCGGTTCCGGCCAGCTTCTCCACCAGCTCGTCCAGGGCCAGGCCCTCGGCCGAGACCAGGGCGTCCCGGACGTCCTCGCGCTCGGGGACGGCGGCGAGCGCCAGGCCCTCGGGGGCGGCGGTGGGCAGGTCCTTGAGCGAGTGCACGGCGAAGTCGATCCGGCCCTCCAGCAGCGCGTCGCGCAGCGCGGAGACGAACACACCGGTGCCGCCGATCTGCGCCAGCGACTCCCGGGAGGTGTCGCCGTAGGTGGTGATCTCCACCAGCTCGACGGGGCGCCCGGTGACCCTGGTCACCTCGCGGGCCACCATGCCCGACTGCGCCATGGCGAGGGCGCTGCGCCGGGTTCCGAGCCGCAGGGCCGGGGTGGCCGAGGGCTGCTCCGTGATCGCTTGACCATTCATGAGGTGATCGTCCCGGTGGTACTCGTGGGATGGCTGACGGTTCATCTGGTGCCCCCGGCGGAGGGCTGGGGCGCACCGCCGACGGGCGTGCCCGACACGGCGTGCACGGCCGCCGGGTCGAGGTCGAACAGTTCGCGCAGCGCCTCGGCGTAGGAGGCGCCGCCGGGCTCGGCGGCCAACTGCTTCACCCGGACGGTCGGGGCGTGCAGCAGCTTGTCGACGACGCGGCGGACGGTCTGGGTGATCTCGGCGCGCGAGCGCTCGTCCAGGTCGGGCAGCCGGGAGTCCAGCCGGCCGAGCTCGGCGGCGACCACGTCGGAGGCCATCGAGCGCAGCGCGACCACGGTCGGCGCGATCCGGGCGGCCCGCTGGGCGGCGCCGAAGGCGGTCACCTCGTTGGAGACGATCCGGGTGACCTCGTCGACGTCGCCGGCGCCGGGGCTGGCGGCGTGCGCGTGGGAGAGGCTCTCCAGGTCGACCAGCAGGGCGCCGGGCAGCTCGTGCACGGCGTGGTCGACGTCGCGCGGCATGGCCAGGTCGAGCAGGGCCAGCGGCTGCGGCGAGGTGCGCAGGGCGACGGCGGCGGCCACGTCCTCGGCCTTGATCACCACGCCGGACGCACCGGTGCAGGAGATCACCAGGTCCACGTCGGCCAGCGCCTCCGGCACCTTGGCGAGGTCCAGGGTGCGGGCCACGTCCGGGCCGAGGATCTCGACCAGCCGCTCGGCGCGGGCCGGGGTCCGGTTGGCGATCAGCAGGTCGGTCACGCCGGAGCGGACCAGGGTGGCGGCGGCCAGCGAGCTCATCGAGCCGGCGCCGACCACCAGCGCGCGCTTGCCGGCGATCTCGCCCGCGCCCGCCGCGACCTGCTCCAGGCCGAAGGTGACCAGCGACTGGCCGGCCTTGTCGATGCCGGTCTCGCTGTGCGCCCGCTTGCCGACCCGCAGCGCCTGCTGGAACAGCTCGTTCAGGCCGCGCCCGGCGGTGTGCTCGTCCTGGGCCTTGGCCAGCGCGTCGCGCAGCTGACCGAGGATCTGGCCCTCGCCGACGACCATCGAGTCCAGGCCGCAGGCCACCGAGAAGAGGTGGTGGACGGCGCGGTCCTCGTAGTGGACGTACAGGTGGGCGGTCAGCTCCTCCAGGTCCACCCCGCTGTGGTGGGCCAGCAGCAGCGACAGCTCGGCGACGCCGGCGTGGAACTTGTCCACGTCGGCGTACAGCTCGATCCGGTTGCAGGTGTTCACCAGCGCGGCTTCGGCGACGGTCGCGGTGGCGGCCGCGTCGTGCAGCAGCCGGGTCGGTACGTCACCCGTCAGCGCGGCGCGCTCCAGCACCCCGACCGGGGCCGTGCGATGGCTCAGCCCTACGACGAGAAGGCTCATGCCCGCCCCTCACAGCTCTCGGTGTTCATGCGGGCATCACCGCGGAGAGATCCCCGTCGCCGCCCTTGGCGGACTTTCCCTTGGCCTGCTCGGCCTGGTCCTTGGCCGCCGTCTCGGCCGTGCCCCGGGGGGCCTTGCCGGAGCCGCCGGCCGCGCGGCGCAGCTTGGCGGCGGCCGCCCGGACCGGCCCGGGGGCGCGGTCCAGCACCGACTCGGCGCGGTCGTCCGGCTCCTCGCCGGCCTTGCGCTGCTCGTGGAAGGCGAGGATCTGGAGCTCGATGGAGAGGTCCACCTTGCGCACGTCCACGCCGTCCGGGACGGTCAGCACGGTGGGGGCGAAGTTCAGGATGCTGGTGACGCCGGCCTCCACCAGCCGGTCGCACACCTGCTGGGCGGCGCCGGGCGGGGTGGTGATCACGCCGATGGAGACGTGCTGGCTCTCGACGATCGACTCCAGCTCGTCCATGTGCCGCACCGGAAGTCCGGCGGCGGTGGAACCGACCACGTGGGGATCGGCGTCCAACAGGGCGGCGACCCGGAAACCGCGGGAGGCGAACCCGCCGTAGTTGGCGAGCGCGTGGCCGAGGTTGCCGATGCCGACGATGACGACCGGCCAGTCCTGGGTCAGACCGAGCTCGCGGGAGATCTGGTAGACGAGGTACTCGACGTCGTAGCCGACACCGCGGGTGCCGTAGGAGCCGAGGTAGGAGAAGTCCTTGCGCAGCTTCGCCGAGTTCACGCCGGCCGCGGCGGCCAGCTCCTCGGAGGAGACCGTCGGCACCGAGCGCTCGGAGAGCGCGGTGAGGGCACGCAGGTAGAGGGGCAGACGGGCGACCGTCGCCTCCGGGATACCCCGGGCACGCGAGGGTCGGCGCGCGGCGCCCTGGTCGGGCGTCTGCGAACTGCTCTGTGGTGGGCGGCCGATTGCCACGGTGCTCCTGTGGGTGAAGCTGGGCTTTGGCAGCCAGGCTATGCGTTTGTGAACGTGTGCACAAAGATGGTGTCCGTTTTGTCCCTGCACAGTGATGCGCATCACGCCGTCGAACCCATAGCACCGGAGTGCGTCAGGACGACCTCCGGGGCCTGGGAACCGGGCAGCCAGGGACCGTACGGAGCCTCCCTGCGCAGCAGCGGGACACCGGCGCCGGACGGGCGGGAACGGGCCCGGCCGATCCGGGGCCAGGGCAGCCGGGCGGCCTCGCGCAGCGGGCCGGTCCAGTCGTCCGGCGGACAGGACGGGGCGCCCAGGCAGTGCCGCAGCAGCTCGGCCGTCACCCGGGCGTCGCCGAGCGCGGTGTGCGCCGGGTACCAGCCGAGGTCCGCCGCCTCCACGCAGGCCGCCAGGCCGAGGCCGCGGGCCTGCGGCAGGTGGGCGCGGGCCAGCCGCATCGTGCACAGCAGCGGGACGGGCGGCAGCGGCACCCCGATCCGGGCGAACTCGCGATCGAGGAAGGCGTGGTCGCAGCTGACGTGGTGACCGACCAGCACCCGGCCGGCCAGCAGCTCCAGCAGCCGCGGGGCGATCTCCCGGAAGCGCGGGGCGCCCTCGACGTCGCACTGGCGTATCCGGTGCACATGGGTCGGGCCGACCGGGCCCAGCGGATCCAGCAGGGTGGCGAACTCCCCCTCGGGGCGCAGCCGCTCGTCGAGCAGCACCACCGCGACCTCGACCATCCGGTGCCGCCACGGACTGCGGCCGGTCGCCTCCACGTCCACCACGGCGAAGCCCCGGGACCCCGTTCGGGTCGCGGGCGTCCCAGGGGTCGGGCCGGGAAGCATGGCGGCACTCCTCGTGTGCTCAGCCCCCCACGGGCGCAAACGCGTTCGATCGTAAGCCGACCAACCCGACGCGCCCCAAGCCGAAACGGAGTGTCTTCGGCAACGATTCGGCCAATCCGCCCCGCCGATCGGCGGGGGCGGTGGTGTACGGACGGCCGGTCAGGCGGTCAGGGCCTTGCGCAGACGGTTCTCGTCGACCCGCCAGAAGTCGTGCTGGCGCCCATCGATCAGGGTGACCGGGATCTGCTCCCAGTAGCGGCGGTACAGCTCCTCGTCCTGGGTGATGTCCCTCTCCTCGAAGGACGCCCCCAGCTCGCCCGCCACCCGGACGATCACCTCGCGGGCCTCGTCGCACAGGTGGCAGCCGGGCTTGCCGACCAGGGTCACGGTCCGGTCCGCGGGCTTGGGGCTCTTACGTCGCAGCAGTGGGCTCACCGCCCCATTCTGCGACACCCGTACACGGGGGACCCGGGGCGCCGGGGCACCGCCGCACTCGGGGCCGGAGGAACTGTTCACCCCGCGAGCACGGCTCCGTCGCGGTCGTCGCACGTCAGGCTGGCTATCCTCGATGTCATGGCCGTGCTCAGAAGGCTCACCCAGGCAAGGCGTTCCAGCAACGAGCGGAGCGCTCTGGCCGGCGAAGCCGCGGCCGCGGCGGCCGAGGCCGCGCTGCGGGCCGCGCCCGAAGGCGCGCCGGAGCCGGACGCGGCCAAGCCGGGGAAGGCCCCCAAGGCCCCGGCCGAGAACCACACCCCGGACCCGGACGACCCGCGCGCCGCCGCGTTCTTCGACTGCGACAACACCATCCTGCGCGGCGCCGCGATCTTCTACCTCGGCGTCGGCCTCTACCGCCGCGGCTTCCTCACCCGCCGCGACATCGCCCGCTTCGCCTGGCAGCAGGCCTGGTTCCGGCTGCACGGCGCCGAGGACCCGGACCACATCTCGGACGCCAAGCAGTCCGCCCTCGGCATCGTGGCCGGCAAGCCCACCGCCGACCTGGAGGCGATCTGCGAGGAGATCTTCGAGGACGTCGTGGCGGACAAGATCTGGCCGGGCACCCGCGCCCTGGTCCAGATGCACCTGGACGCCGGACAGCGGGTCTGGCTGGTCACCGCCGCCCCGCTGGAGGTGGCCCGGATCATCGCCCGGCGGCTCGGCATGACCGGCGCGCTGGGCACCGTCGCGGAGGCCAGGGACGGCCACTACACCGGCCGGCTGGTCGGCGACCTGCTGCACGGCCCGGCCAAGGCCGCCGCCGTCCGCGCGCTCGCCCGGCGCGAACGCCTCGACCTCGACCGCTGCGCCGCCTACAGCGACTCGGCCAACGACATCCCGATGCTCTCGCTGGTCGGCCACCCGTACGTGGTGAACCCGGACGGCGCGCTGCGCCGCCACGCCCGGGCCCAGGGCTGGCGGGTGCGGGACTTCCGCACCGGGCGCAAGGCGGCCCGGGTGGGGCTGCCGGCGGCGGCCGCGCTCGGGGTGCTGGCCGGCGCGGCGGCGGCCGGGGTGGCACTGAGCCGTCGGCGCCGTCGCGACGCCTGAGAACCTCCGACGACGGCGCTCGGGGCGCCCGGGGGGCTTTTGCGGGTCGTTCGGACGCGCTCGCCCGGGAGGGTGAGCAGACGTCAACCATGCCTCTGACCTGGCCCCTCGTACGAGCGAACTCCCTTGCAGCGCTTTGCAGTCCCCGCCGTTTGCGCGAACCTGTCGCCCGGTGACCGGTTCTGATCGTTCGCCAGCCCGGGAAAGTCGGGGGTTGCCGAGCCCCAAGGCTGGGAAACCAGCCTTCCGGCCGCCAAATTGGTCACCCTGGGCGCCCGTTCGATCACGTTGAGCCGGATGAACGATGACAGCTCCGGTCAGTGTCAGCCGAATATGCACAACAAATGGATCCCAAACGACCACTTCAACCACACCGTGTAGCTGTCATTGCACAAAGCGTTATTCTCTCCTGGATGCACGTCACCACGCGTCTCGCTCGAACGGGCGCCTCCGGGCGTGCTCTCCGCGCAGGCGGAGGTGATCCGTCCACAGTTCTGCCTCTGGGAGTCCCGTGTACCCACCCGTCCGGAACGACGCGCCTGCACCCTCCCGCCCGTCGTCCGCGCCCCTGCGCCCCCGCACCGGCCCGCGCGAACGGCCGCCCGTGGAACGGCAGATCTCCGCCGGCCTGGACCTGCTGCGCAGCCTGCTCCGCGGCCGGCTCGGCGGGCAGTTCGGCGGGACGCCCCAACTCGCCCTCGCCGGAGGAACGTTCGGCCTGCCCCAGGGCCCGGGCACGGCACTGCGCACCACCGCCGCCGGCTCGACCGGCACCGGTTCGCGCGGCCGCACCGCGGGCGCAGGCCGGGGCCGCGCCCGGACCACGCCCACCCCCGGCTACGAGACCGAGCACAACCCCGTCATGGAGCTGGTCGAGCGGGCCCAGGCCGGCGAGAGCGAGGCCTTCGGCCGCCTCTACGACCACTACGCGGACACCGTGTACCGGTACATCTACTACCGGGTCGGCAGCCGGGCCACCGCCGAGGACCTCACCAGCGAGACCTTCCTGCGCGCCCTGCGCCGGATCGGCACCTTCACCTGGCAGGGCCGGGACTTCGGCGCCTGGCTGGTCACCATCGCCCGCAACCTGGTCGCCGACCACTTCAAGTCCAGCCGCTTCCGGCTGGAGGTCACCACCGGCGAGATGCTCGACTCCAACGAGTGCGAGCGCAGCCCGGAGGAGTCGGTGCTGGAGTCGCTCTCCAACGCCGCCCTGCTGGAGGCCGTGCGCCGGCTCAACCCGCAGCAGCAGGAGTGCGTCACCCTGCGCTTCCTGCAAGGGCTTTCGGTGGCCGAGACGGCCCGGATCATGGGCAAGAACGAGGGCGCCATCAAGACCCTCCAGTACCGCGCCGTCCGCACCCTGGCCCGGCTGCTCCCGCCCGACGCGCGGTGAGCGGCGGGGAGTCCGCGATACCGCCCGGCCGGCCGTCACCGTCCACGCCCGGCCGACACGTCAGGGTGAACGGTCGATCCGATGATCAGCCGTGCGTAACCGACCGCCCGTACCGCTCGTTGGCCAGCGTGCAAGCCCCCACCGGGCGTACGGTCAAGTCGAATTGCGGCCTATCACCCGATGGAGTGTCTTTGGCCCGCCGGGGCAACCGTCCGGCGGGCCGGGCTGTCGACAACGACGAAGGGAGGTGTGGCCCGTGACGGCAAACGTGCTTGAGCACCGGCGGGCGAAGGCCTTCGCCGAGGCGCTGGAGGCCCACCAGGCGGAGCAACGCGCTGCGGCCAACGCCGAATCGGACAACACCGCTGCCACCGGCGCCGGTTCGGCCGCGATGGCCGAACTGGTCGGGCTGACCGACGCGCTCGGGGCACTGCCCGGGCCGACCCTGGACCGGGAGGTCCGGACGGTCCAACGCGCCCAGCTGATGGCCGCGTTCGAGCAGGCCTTCGCCGGCGGGACGGGCGCCGAGGTGCCCCGCCAGCGCCGCCACCGGACGATCCGCACGGCGCCGCGCGGCCGTTGGAGCCGCCGGTTCGCCATCGGCGGGCTGGTCGCCGGGCTCGCCGTCGGCAGCCTGGCCGGCGCCGCCACGGCCAGCACCAACGCCCTCCCCGGGGACTCGCTGTACGGCCTGAAACGCGGACTGGAGGGCCTGCGGCTCGGCTTCGCGGGCTCCGACTCCGAGCGCGGCGAGCTGCTGCTCGACAACGCGGCCACCCGGCTCGGCGAGGCCAAGACCCTGGTCGGCCGCACCGGCCCGGCCGGCGGGCTCAGCGAGGCCACCGTCGAACAGGTCCGCCGCGCGCTGGACGACATGCACGCCGACGCCCTCAAGGGCCGCGAGCTGCTGCGCTCGGTCTACCGCAGCAACGGCTCGCTCGACCCGATGCGGGCGCTGGCCGGCTTCGCCCACGACGAGGACGGCCACTGGAGCGAGCTCCAGGGCAAGCTGCCCGCCCAGCTCACCCGGCAGGCCCACCTGGTGAGCCAGCTCTTCGACGACATAAGCGAGGACGTCGCGCCCCTGCGCCTGGCCCTGCCCCCCGCCGTCGGCGGTGGCGCGGCCGGCTCCGGAGCGGGCGGCGGCTCCTCCGCCTCGACCGGCGGTTCCCCGGCCGGCTCCCCGGCGAGCGGCTCCGGCAGCACCTCCGGTGCCGGCCAGGCGCCGGACGCCGGTGTGACCGGCAACCACCCCACCGAGCACGCCCCGGGCCTCCCCGGCACCGGCGCCTCCGGCCTCGGCGGCAAGGGCGGCATCCTGCCGGAGAACCTGCCCAGCGGTGCCCCCGACGCGGTCAACGGCCTGGTCGGCGGCCTCACCAGCGGGCTCACCGGCACCAAGCCCTCGCCGAGCGCCGACGCGGCCCCGCAGGTGCCGCCGCCGGCCGCGCCCAGCGGCGGCGCGGCCCAGCCGCAGGGCGTCGAGGTGCCGCCGCTGCTGCCGGACCTGCTGCCCGGGTTGCGCATCCTGGGCGGCTGACAGCGGGGGGACAGGACGGCGAGGGCCCGGCGGAGTGCGATATCCGCCGGGCCCTCGCACGCGGGTGGATCAGGTCGGCGGGGTGCGCCGGCTCAGAAGAACACCGACCGTCGCTGCACCAGCAGCTGGTACAGGGTGTGCTGGATGGTCTCCCGCACCTCGTCGGCCAGGTCGAAGACCAGCATCGGGTCGTCCGCCGCCTCCGCCGGGTAGCTGTCGGTGGCGATCGGCTCGCCGAAGCGGATCGTCCATTTGGTCGGCAGCGGCAGCACCCCGAGCGGGCCCAGCCACGGGAAGGTCGGCGTGACCGGCACGTACGGCAGGCCCAGCAGCCGGGCCAGCGTCTTGACGTTGCCGATCATCGGATAGGTCTCCTCGGCCCCGACGATCGAGCAGGGCACGATCGGCACCCGCGCCCGCAGCGCCGAGGAGACGAAGCCGCCGCGACCGAAGCGCTGGAGCTTGTAGCGCTCGGAGAACGGCTTGCCGATGCCCTTGAAGCCCTCCGGCCAGACCCCGACGACCTCGCCGCGCTCCAGCAGCGCCTGGGCGTCCTCGTTGCAGGCCAGCGTGTGGCCGGCCTTGCGGGCCAGCTCGTTGACGCCGGGCAGCACGAAGACCAGGTCCGCGGCGAGCATCCGCAGGTGCCGCCGGGCGGGGTGGTGGTCGTGGATGACCACCTGGGTCATCAAGGCGTCCAGCGGGATCGTCCCGGAGTGGTTGGCGACGATCAGCGCGCCGCCCTCGGCCGGAATGTGCTCCACGCCCTGGACGTCGATCCGGAAGTACTTCTCGGCCAGCGGGCGCAGCAGCGAGAGCAGCACCTCCTCGGTGAGCTCCTGGTCGAAGCCGAACTCGTCCACCTCGTAGTCGCCGGTCACCCGGCGGCGCAGGAAGGCCAGCCGTTCGGCGGCGCGGCCCTCCCAGCCCTTGCCGAGCAGCCGGGTGGCGGCCGGGCCGAGCGGCCCGGACAGCGCCCCGCCGACGGCCCCGGCGAGCCGGTCGGCCAGTTTCGGCCCCTCCGGCTCGGACCAGCTGGGGGCGGACTCGATCGGGATGACCTTGGCCTCGCCCGGCGCGTTCTCGGCGGCGGCACTCATCGCGGGTTCAGCTCCTCGGTCGGCGGGGGCGGTTCGGTACGGTGTCCGGCCCGGCGGGCGTGGTCCCTTCGGGGCCGAGCAGGGCGGTCAGCCGGTCGGTGACGGCGGCCAGCCGTTCGGGCGGCAGCAGGCCCGGGCCCTCGGCGGCGGCGAAGTCGGCGAAGGCCTCCGGGGTGCCGAACGCCGGACGGTAGCCGAAGGTGTCCCGCAGCCGCGCGGTGTCCACCACCCGGCCGTGGGTGAGCAGCCGCAGCTGTTCGGGTGAGACGTCCACCAGCCGGGTCTGCCGGGCCAGTGCGGCCATCCAGCTGACCGCGGGCAGCAGCAGCGGCAGGGTGGGCCGGCCGAGTCGGCGGGCGCACTGGGAGAGCAGCAGCACGCCCTCCCCCGCCACGTTGAAGGTGCCGGTGTTGACGGTGCCCGGCAGCGGCTCGTCGGCGGCCCGGCAGAGCACCGCGACGGCGTCGTCCTCGTGCACGAACTGCAAGCGGGGGTCGTAGCCGAGGACGGTCGGCAGCACCGGCAGCGCGAAGTACTCGCTCAGCGGGGTGTCCGCGCCGGGGCCGACGATGTTGGCGAAGCGCAGCACCGTCACCGCGACGTCCGGGCGGCGCCGGGCGAAGCCGCGGACGTAGCCCTCGACCTCCGCCGCGTCCTTGGCGAAGCCGCCGCCGGGCGGGTCCTTGGGCTGCATCCGCTCGCTGAACACCGCCGGGTCGCGGGGCGCGGAGCCGTACACCCCGGTGGTGGACTTCACCACCAGCCGGCGCACCCCGGGGGCCTTCTGGCAGGCGCCGAGCAGCTGCATGGTGCCGATCACGTTGGACTCCTTCACCGCGGAGCGGTTGGTGGAGCCCAGGCCGGTGGCGCTGACGCTGAGGTGCACGACGGTGTCCACCCGGTGCTCGGCGAGCACCCGGGAGAGCACCGGGCGGCGCAGGTCGAGCTGGTGGAAGCGGTACGGGGCGGCCGGGCCGGACGGCTCCTCGGGCTGCTGCCGGGGCGGTTGCACGTCCACGCCGACCACCAGGTCCACGCCCGGTCGGCGGCGTACCTCGGCGGCGAAGCGGGCGCCGAGATGGCGTGCCACGCCGGTGACGAGCACGACCACGCCCACGGTGCTGCCCCCATTCCCCAGGCCCGAGCGGCCTGCGTGCACCGTACCGTGCCGCCCCACCGGCCCGTGAAGCGACACCGGGCCGAAAAACGACACCGCCCGCCCAGGCCACGAGGGCATGGGCGGGCGGTGGAAGCGCTGGCGCGCCAGGCGCGGCCGGGGCCGCTTACTTCTTGTTGCGACGCTGAACGCGAGTCCGCTTCAGAAGCTTGCGGTGCTTCTTCTTGGCCATACGCTTGCGACGCTTCTTGATGACAGAGCCCACGGAACAACCCTCGCTCACTGAGACTCTCGCCCGTGAGAGACGGAGTCCATACGACTGACGTGAGGGCCTAGCCTACCTGCCGGTTGCCCAGGGCTGTAAATCGCGCCCCCGGCTGCCGGAGAACTCGGGGGAAATCCCCGGCGAACGGGTGCGGGGCCCACCGCTGTGAACCCCGTACCCGCGCGCTCGCCGCTACGCGCTCTCAAGCCGCACGTAGGACTCCTTGAGGTACTCGTGCACCGCCTGCTGGGGCACCCGGAAGGACCGCCCGACCCGGATGGCCGGCAGCTCTCCGCTGTGCACCAACCGGTACACCGTCATCTTGGACACCCGCATGACCGCGGCGACCTCCGCCACGGTCAGGAAGACGACTTCCTGAAGGGGGCGCTCGACGGAACTCATGACCATCACCCGACCCTTACCCGTGTGCAAGGCACCGGCTTCCCCTCCGGTGACTCCACCGGCACACGTGTATCCCCAGAGTAGTTATGGGTGGTACCAGTGGGAAGAGGGGAGGTGCAGTCCTCGTACGGTGAGAGATAGGACCGTTGCAGTACGTAGCCGACCGGCGATGGCACCGCCCCGCGTACGCACCGCCCCCGCAGCGCAGGGCGGGGAGGGCGGGATCAGGCCAGCAGGCCGTGCAGCGGGAACACCGCCCGGCGGGTCGCGAGGATGGCCTGATCGAGCCGGTCGGCCGGATCGTAACCGGAGTCGAAGTCGCGCCAGGCCGGGCGGGCGCCGTCGGTCATCCGCAGCGGGGCGGGGCGGCGGGTGCGGCGGTAGACCTCGGCGCGCCAGGACTCGGGGGTCTCGGTGGCCGGGTCGACGGGCCGGGCGGCGGCGGTGGCGACCAGGTGGGTCCAGGTGCGCGGCACGACGTCCACCACCGCGTAGCCGCCTCCGCCGGTGGCCACCCAGCGGCCGCCGGCGTACTGGTGGGCGAGGTCGTGCAGCGCCTCGGCGATCAGCCGCTGGGCGTCCACGGTGACGGCCAGATGGGCGAGCGGGTCCTCCAGATGGGTGTCGGCGCCGTGCTGGGTGACCAGCACCTGCGGCCGGAAGGCGTCCAGCAGTTCGGGCACCACGGCGTGGAAGGCGCGCAGCCAGCCGGCGTCGCCGGTGCCGGCGGGCAGCGGCAGGTTGGCGGCGGAGCCGGGGGCGTCCTCGCCGCCGGTCTCGATCGACCAGCCGGTCTGCGGGAAGAGCGTGGCGGGGTGCTCGTGCAGCGAGACGGTGAGCACCCGGGGGTCGTTCCAGAAGGCCGCCTGGACGCCGTCGCCGTGGTGGACGTCCACGTCGACGTAGGCGACCCGCTCGGCGCCGAGTTCGAGCAGCCGGGCGATGGCCAGCGCCGGGTCGTTGTAGACGCAGAAGCCGGAGGCCTTGCCGGGCATCGCGTGGTGCAGCCCGCCGGTGAAGTTGACGGCGTGCGGGGTCTCGCCGTGCCAGACCGCCTCGGCGGCGGCCACGGACTGCCCGGCGATCAGCGCGGAGGCCGAATGGATCGCCGGGAAGGACCAGTTGTCGTCGGTGCCGAGGCCGTGCAGCGCGTCGGTGCGCTCGGGGTGGGCGGCGGCGTTGCGGACCGCCTCGACGTACTCCCGGGTGTGCACCAGCCGGAGGGTGGACTCCCCCGCGGGCGGCGCGGAGCGGAGGGTCACGCCGGGCCCGGTGCTCAGTCCGAGGGCCTCGACCAGGCGCATGGTGAGGGCCAGCCGGGTCGGGTCCATCGGGTGGCCGGGGCCGAAGTCGTACGCGGTGACGGCCTCGTCCCAGAAGAGGTGCAGGCCGCAGGGGGTGTCACGCTCGGCTTCGGGCATGGCCTCCACCGTAGCGGGTGGCAACGGCCGGGCCGCCGCCAGGGCGCGCCGGGTGGTGGTGGCGCATTTCGCGGCGGTACAGACAAAAGCTTTGCGACTCCATATCCTCTCCGCCATGAAGCCATTCAGCGTGCAACGCCTTGGGGTAATTCTCGCTGCAATACTGGGACTTGGCATGCTCTTTGCCGCCCAGCCGGCCTCCGCCGCGGTCGGCGGCACCACCTTCGCGGTCGACAAGTCGGCGGCCAAGGCGGGAGACCAGCTGACCCTGACGTTCTCCCTCACCAACACCGAGAACAGCGCCATCTACTTCGCCTATGAAGCCGTCCAACCGACCTGGCCGGCCAACACCCAGGCCGGAGCGTTCACCGTCGTCGGCTGCACCGGCGACACCTCCGACTGCGTGACCAACGGGAACAGCGCCAACTTCCACTTCAACGCACCGATCCTGCCGGGGGCGACGAAGAGCGTCACCCTCACCGTCAAGATCACCGACGCCCCGACCTGGGGCACGGCGCCGTACACGCTGAACTGGGCGCCGTACGTCTACTACGAGTTCGGCCAGGTCGGCGGCACCACGACGGCCCGGGACCAGAGCTGGACCTACGGGGTGCCCGAGCTCCAGACCGTTATCAGCTGACCTCCCACCCTGTCGACCGCCCCCGCCGTCAACCGACGGCGGGGGTCCGACCGTTCCGGTTGAAGACGGCGCGAAGGTTCCGGTTGAAGACGGCGCGAAGAGGATGCGCGCGCGGCCTTCACGGCTCCCTGCCGGCTCCGCCACGAAGCCGTTCGGCGCACGACGAATTGGCGCAATCCTCTTCGCGATACCGGGACTTGACCCAAGGCGCGCCCGAGCTCCGGACCGCGGTCAGCCGGCGGCCGGGGCCGGGGCGAAGCGGTCGGCGAGCGGCAGCACGGCGAGCACCAGCAGCATCGGGGCGAGCAGCGCCCAGCGGTACGAGCTCGCGTCCGCGATCGCCCCGACCAGCGGCGAACCGATCAGGAACCCGACGTAGTTGAACAGGTTGAGCCGGGCCACCGCGGCGTCCGAGTCCGCCGGGAAGAGCCGGCCGCCGGCCGCGAACACCTGCGGGATGATCGCGCAGATGCCGAAGCCCAGCACGGTGAACCCGGCGATGCCCGCCCAGGCGGTGGGCGCGGCGGCGGCCGCGGCGAAGCCGAGCGCGGCCAGCGCGGCACCGGCCCGGACCACCGGGACGGCACCGAAGCGCTGCACCGCGCGGTCCCCCAGGGTGCGGCCGAGCAGCATCGCGACCATGTACCCCAGGTAGGAGAGCTTGGCGAGGTCCTCCCGGCTGCCCAGGCCGTCGGTGAGGTACTTGACGCTGTAGTTGGAGACCGAGGCGTCCGCGATGTACGCGAAGGCCATCGCCAGGCAGAGCGGCAGCAGCGGCCGCCACGGGACGGACCGGGCGGCGGCCTCGGCCGCTTCCCTTATGGCGTCGCCGAGTTCGGCCGGGCCGGCGAACCTGGTGCCGACCAGCAGCGCGAGCGGGGCGACCACCGCGGCGACCGTGCCGAACAGCACCGGCAGCCCGAGGTCCTCGTGCGAGCCGAGGCCGGCGATCGCCGCGCCCAGGATGCCGCCGAGGCTGAACGCGGCATGGAAGCCGATCATGATCGAGCGACCGTAGCGGTGCTGGAGCGCCACCCCGAGCATGTTCATACTGGCGTCCAGCGCACCCACCAGCAGCCCGAACGAGCCCAGCGCCAGGGCGAGTTGCCACAGCGTCCCACCCAGTCCGGCGGCCGCCAGACTGAGGCAGACGGCCGGCTGGACCACCCGCAGCACGGCCCGCGCGCCGGTGCGCTTCACCAGCCGCTCGGAGAGGATCGAGCCCACCCCGGCCAGGATCGGCACCGCGGCCAGGAAGACCGGCAGCAGCCCGTCGCTCAGCCCGTACCGGTGCTGGATCTCCGGGATGCAGGTGACCAGCAGGGCGAAGACGATGCCCTGGAGCAGGAAGCCGGCGGCGAGCGCGGCCCGCCCGGCGCGCAGGCCGGGCGGGATCTCGGACGACACGGGCCGTACGGTCGGTGCGGCACTCAAGCGGACCTCCAGGCAAGCTCGCTACCGACCGGTAGGCCGATGCTGCGAGAGCGTAGGGGGTGCGCGGTGATTGCGGGAGGGGTCGCGCAGCGGTCACTTCCCGCCGGAAGCCAGCTCCCGCGAGCGGTCCCGGGCCGCCTCCAGGGCGCCGAGCAGAGCGGCCCGCACCCCGTGGTTCTCCAGCTCGCGGATCGCCGCGATGGTGGTGCCGGCCGGGGAGGTCACCGCCTCGCGCAGCTTCACCGGGTGCTCGCCGGAGTCGCGCAGCATCACCGAGGCGCCGATCGCGGACTGCACGATCAGGTCGTGCGCCACCTGCCGGGGCAGGCCGAGCAGGATGCCGGCGTCCGTCATCGCCTCGACCAGGAAGTAGAAGTAGGCCGGACCGGAGCCGGACAGCGCGGTGGCCGCGTCCTGCTGGGCCTCCGGCAGCCGCAGCGCCTTGCCGACCGAACTGAAGATCTCCTCGGCACGCACCAGGTGCTCCTCGGTGGCGTGGCTGCCGGCCGAGATGACGCTCATCCCCTCGTCCACCAGGACCGGGGTGTTGGGCATCACCCGGACCACCGGAGTACCGGCCTCCAGCCGCTCCTCGAACCAGGTGGTGGGCACGCCGGCCGCGGCCGAGATCACCAGCCGGTCCGGGCTGACGTGCGGGGCCAGCTCCACCAGCAGGGTGCCCATGTCCTGCGGCTTGACCGCGAGGATCAGGGTGTCCGCGAGCTTGGCGGCCTCGGCGTTGGAAACGGCCACCACGCCGTAGCGGGCGGCGAGTTCGGCCGCGCGCTCGGGGCGGCGGGCGGTCACCAGGACGTCGGCCGGATCCTTGCCGGCCCGCAGCAGACCCGAGAGCAGGGCCTCGCCGATCTTGCCGGTGCCGAGGAAGGCGATCTTCTGTCCGTGTTCCGCGCTGCTGCCCATGGTCCGCTCCTTGCTTCGGTACTGCGGCCATCCTCGCACCGCTCGGCGGCACCGGGGCGGACCGTCCGGCCCGTGGTCGGCGCCGGTTGTGCGGCCAGTGCCCCTAGGGAGAAGCTCCGGGGTTTCCCCTATGGCCTCCGCGCTCCGGCGGGCGCACCGTGGAGCCATGGCACACGACGACATGTCCCGACGTGAGAACCGGCAACTCGCCGTCGCCTCGGCGACCGTGGGTCCGTGGCGGACCGCCGCAGGGGTCGGTGCGGTGGTGGGGGCGACCGCCCTGGGGGTCGAGGCGATCACCGGGAACTGGGCGCTCGACATGCTGGCCGGCCCGGCCGGCTGGGGCCTGTTCTTCTTCTTCCTGGTCGGCACCGTCGGCGGGCAGCTGCGCGGCGACACCGCCGACCGGCGGCTGCGCCGCTGGGCGGACGAGCATCCGTGGCAGTCGGCGCTCCCCGCGACCGGCGGGCTGCTGGCGCTGAACACGCTGGCCCAGTACTTCCTCGGCGACGAGGGCCTGTTCGGCGCCTTCTTCCTCTCGCTGCTGCCGGCCGGTCTGCTGCTGGCGGTCGCCGGGGTGGTCGGGTCGGTGAAGCAGGCCCGTGGCAAGGGCTGAGCCCAGGACCTCGGCTCGCGCCGTCAGCGCTTGCGCTTGCCCCGGCTCGGCGCCTTGGTGTCGGGCCGGCGGCTGCGGCCCGCCTGGCGCTTCTCGTACTGGGCCACGGCCCGCTCGTAGGCGGCCCGGTGGACCGCCTCGCCGGGGGCCTCGACCAGGCTGCGGGCGAAGTACGCGAGCAGCGAGCCGGCACCGCCGATCATCCAGACCGCGCCGAGCGACTTGTCCTCGGCCATCCAGCCGTCCAGCTGGTCCTTGCCCTCGGTGAGCACCTTCCAGGTGCGCCGTACGGCCATCATCGAGCAGACCGCGATGGCGGCGGTCAGCAGCCCGTTGAGGAAGGTGCCGCTGTCGGACAGGGCGATGCCCTCGATGCCGAAGCGCAGCACCAGCACCACGGCGGCGGCCGCGACCAGCGAGCCGACCGACACGGCGACCCGGCGCAGCCAGTAGCCGTTGTCCCGGTTCAGCCAACTGGTGCCGAACCAGCGGATGGGCTCCGGCTCGGGGGCGCCGACGGGAGTGGGGGCGGTGGTGGGGGGCTGCTCGCTCACGCCGTCGATTATCACCCGACCGCCGGATGCGGCGGAGGAGCCGTCCCAGGGGTGGGACGGCTCCTCCGTCGGGTCCGTACGGGATCCGGTGCCGGCTCGGCCTCGTCGGGTGCCGGCTCGGCCCCGTCCGGTACCGGCTCAGCCGAGCTTGGTCACGTCGCGGACGGCGCCCTTGTCGGCGGAGGTGGCCATCGCGGCGTAGGCGCGCAGGGCCTGGCTGACCTGGCGGTCGCGGTTCTTCGGCCGGTAGCCGTCGCCGGCCTCCAGGGCGCGGCGGCGCTCGGCCAGGACCTCGTCCGGGACCTCCAGGGAGATCCGGCGGCCCGGGATGTCGATGGCGATGGTGTCGCCGTCCTCGACCAGCGCGATGGTGCCGCCGGAGGCCGCCTCCGGGGAGGCGTGGCCGATGGACAGGCCCGAGGTGCCGCCGGAGAAGCGGCCGTCGGTGACCAGCGCGCAGGCCTTGCCCAGGCCCCGGCCCTTGAGGAAGGAGGTCGGGTAGAGCATCTCCTGCATGCCCGGACCGCCCTTGGGGCCCTCGTAGCGAATGACGACGACGTCGCCCTCCTTGACCCGCTTGGCGAGGATCGCCTCGACCGCGTCCTCCTGGGACTCGACCACGACGGCCGGGCCGCTGAAGGTCCAGATCGACTCGTCCACGCCGGCGGTCTTCACGATGCAGCCGTCCTCGGCGAGGTTGCCGTACAGCACGGCCAGGCCGCCCTCGACCGAGTAGGCGTGCTCGACGCTGCGGATGCAGCCCTTGGCCGCGTCGGTGTCCAGCGACTCCCAGCGCTCGGACTGGGAGAAGGCCTCGGCGGAGCGGACGCAGCCGGGGGCGGCGTGCCACAGCTCGACGGCCTCGGCGGAGGGCGAACCGCCGCGCACGTCCCAGGTCTTGAGCCACTCGGCGAGCGAGTCGGCGTGCACGGTGTGGACGTCCTCGTTGAGCAGCCCGCCCCGGTACAGCTCGCCGAGGATCGCCGGGATGCCGCCGGCCCGGTGCACGTCCTCCATGTAGTACGAGCCGTTCGGCGCGACCTTGGACAGGCAGGGCACCTTGCGGGAGATCGCGTCGATGGCCCGCTGGTCGAAGTCCAGCTCGGCCTCCTGGGCGGCGGCGAGCAGGTGCAGGATGGTGTTGGTCGAGCCGCCCATGGCGATGTCCAGGGCCATGGCGTTCTCGAAGGCGGCGCGGGTGGCGATCGCGCGGGGCAGGACGGAGGCGTCGTCCTGGCCGTAGTGGCGGTTGGCGATCTCGACGACCGTCCGGCCGGCGTTCTCGTACAGCGCCTTGCGGGCGGTGTGGGTGGCGAGCACCGAGCCGTTGCCGGGCAGCGAGAGGCCGATCGCCTCGGTCAGGCAGTTCATCGAGTTGGCGGTGAACATGCCGGAGCACGAGCCGCAGGTCGGGCAGGCGTTCTCCTCGATGATCGCGATGTCCTCGTCGGAGACCGACTCGTTGACCGCCTGGGAGATCGCGTCGACCAGGTCGAGCTTGCGCACGGTGCCGTCGACCAGGGTGGCCTTGCCGGCCTCCATCGGGCCGCCGGAGACGAAGACCGTCGGGATGTTCAGCCGCAGCGCGGCCATCAGCATGCCCGGGGTGATCTTGTCGCAGTTGGAGATGCAGATCAGGGCGTCGGCGCAGTGCGCGTTGACCATGTACTCGACCGAGTCGGCGATCAGGTCGCGCGAGGGCAGCGAGTAGAGCATGCCGCCGTGGCCCATCGCGATGCCGTCGTCCACCGCGATGGTGTTGAACTCGCGCGGGATGCCGCCCGCCTGCTTGATCGCCTCGGAGACGATCCGGCCGACCGGCTGGAGGTGGGTGTGGCCCGGGACGAACTCGGTGAAGGAGTTGGCGACCGCGATGATCGGCTTGCCGAAGTCCTCGCGGGCTACGCCGGCCGCCCGGAGAAGCGCCCGGGCGCCTGCCATGTTGCGACCGTGGGTGACCGTACGGGACCTCAGCTCGGGCACTGTGCTCCACTCCTTCGGGGCTCTCGCGGGCACCCCGCTGCTGGAGGGTTCGGGGGCCGCTGTGGGTACCGAGCCTACGCCCGCCGTCCGGTCGGCGGACGGCCCGTCCGCGATGCGGGCAGCGTCAGCAGCCCGGCTTGACGGCCACGGTGAGGTCGAGGACGTACGGCTCGACCACCTGGCCGTCCGGGAACTCGGCCAGCAGCAAGGCGCGCTCGGTGGCCAGCAGGGGGTCCCGCCGCTCGGGCGGCAGCGAGGCGAAGAAGGAGCGCGAGGTGAGGTTGTCCACCACCTGGTCGACGGGCGCCCGCCGCTGCCAGCGCAGCACGGCGCGGTGGACGGCCAGCCCGGCGGCGGCGAAGGGGGCGGTCAGCTCGGCCACCCGGCCGTAGCCGTGGTAGCGGCCGGCCAGCGCGGCCGACAGCCGCTTGTCCCGGGCGCGCACCCACGGGACCGTCTCGTCGAAGAGGTTCCACCAGGTGGCGAGGGCGCCGCCGGGCCGCAGCACCCGGACCGCCTCGGGGACGGAGCGCTCCGGCCGCGTCCAGTGGAAGGCCTGGGCGTACGTGACGAGGTCGGCGGAGCCGTCGTGGAAGGGCAGCTCGTCGCCGCCGCCGCGGACCACCGGGAGGTGCGGCGAGACGGCCCTGAACCGCGCGGCCATCCCGGCCGAGGGCTCGACGGCGATCACGTCCGCGCCGCGGGCGGCCAGCAGGCGGGTGGCGATGCCGGTGCCGGCGCCGACGTCCAGGACCCGGGCGCCGCCGAGCGGGTGGCCCCAGAGCCGCTCCAGGTCGTCGAACAGCTCCTCCGGGTAGCCGGGGCGGCCGCGGTCGTACTCGGCGGCCACCGAGCCGAAGCTGCCGGCCAGCTCGCGGAAGTCGCGGAGTTCGCTGAACTTCCGGTCCCGCTGGTCCTGCTGGTCCTGCTGGTCCTGCTGGTCCCGTGCCTGATTCTGCATCACCAAGCCCCCTCGATAGGGTTCGTGCCCGGTCCGGCCCGACCGCCCAGCCTACGGGCTCAGCGCACGCGCGAGGGCGTCGCCAGGTGCAAGCGGGTGAAGGCGAGGGCCTCGGCCAGATCGGCCTCGCGTTCGGCGGGGGACGACGAGCGGCGGGTGTTGACCTCCAGCACCACGTGGCCGTCGAAACCGGTGCGGGCGAGGTGCTCCAGCAGCTCGGCGCAGGGCTGCTTGCCACGGCCCGGGATCAGGTGCTCGTCCTTGCCGGAGCCGCTGCCGTCGGCCAAGTGGACGTGGGCGAGCCGGTCGCCCATCCGCTCGACCATGGCGAAGGTGTCGATCCGGGAGGTGGCGGCGTGCGAGAGGTCGATGGTGAAGTGCCGGTACTCCTCGTCGGTGACGTCCCAGCCGGGCGCGTACGCGAGCATCTCGCGGTCCTTGTAGCGCCACGGGTACATGTTCTCGACGGCGAAGCGGACGTCGGTCTCGCCCGCCATCCGGTTGATGCCCTCGACGAACTCCCGGGCGTACTGGCGCTGCCAGCGGAACGGCGGGTGGACGACGACGGCGCTCGCGCCGAGCTTCTCGGCCGCCGCCCGGGCCCGGACCAGCTTGGTCCACGGGTCGGTGGTCCACACCCGCTGGGTGATCAGCAGGCAGGGCGCGTGCACGGCCAGGATCGGCATCCGGTGGGCGTCGGAGAGCCGGCGCAGGGCGTCGATGTCCTGGCTGACGGGGTCGTTCCAGACCATCACCTCGACCCCGTCGTAGCCGAGCTTGGCGGCCAGTTCGAAGGCGACGGCGGTGGTGGCCGGGTACACCGAGGCGGTGGACAGCACCACCTTGGTGTCGGGGATGTGCAGGGCCGGGTGCGGGGGCAGCACCAGCCGGTCGGTGGTGCGCAGCAGCGGCGGGCGGGCGGCGTCGCGCTTGGCGGCCTTGACCGAGCGGACGGACTGGACGGCGGCCTTGGCGGCGCCGGCGGCCCGGGCGGTGCGGGTCTCGCGGGGCTCCTGGGGCTCCCCGGTCTCCCGGGGCTTCTTGGTCTCCCTGGTCTCCCTGGTCTCCCGGGGTTCCTTGGGGGCGGGCTTCTTCGCGGCGGCCTTCTTCGGTGCGGCCTTCTTCGCGGTGGTGGTCTTCTTCGCCGCGCTCTGGGCCGCCTTGACGGCCTTCGCGGCCTGCTTGGCGGCCTGGGCGGCGGTGGCGCCCGCGACCGTCTTGCCGAGCCGGCGGCGCGGGCCGTCCGACCGCGTCCGCCCGTTCCCGGGAGCGCGGTCGTCCTGCGTTCCGTCCTCGCCCGCTGGTTGCACCACGGGAGACAGCGTAAGCGGATCGCGCTCCGGACGGGGCGGGATGCCCGGCGCAGTGACCATCGGCACGTTGCCCCGGACCGCCCGGGTCACCGGTTACGGGGTGAGCGCCGGGCGGCGGCGGTCGGTGGGGCTGTCCATCGCGTCCAGGCGGCGCAGGATGATGCCCTCGCGCAACGCCCACGGGCAGACGTCCAGCTCCTCCAGGCCGAACAGGTCCATCGCGGCGTCGGCCACCAGCGCACCGGCCAGCAGCTGCTTGGCCCGGCCCTCGGACACGCCGGGAATCCGCGAGCGCTCGGCGACGGTCATCCCGGACAGCCGGGGCAGCCAGGCGGCCAGCCCGCTGCGGGTGAGCCGGCGGTCGGTGTACGGGCCAGCGTCGGCGGGGGCGGCGCCGGTCATCCGGGCCAGCTGCTTGAAGGTCTTGGAAGTGGCGACCGCGTGCCGCGGCACGCCGAGCCGGGTGATCTCGCCGACCACGGTGGCCAGCTCGGCGCGGATGTGGCGTCTCAGCTCGCGCAGCCCGTCCGGCTGGGCGACGTCACCGGGCAGCCAGCGGGCGGTCAGCCGGCCGGCGCCCAGCGGCAGCGAGCAGGCGACGTCCGGCTGCTCGTCCAGGCCGCAGGCGATCTCCAGCGAGCCGCCGCCGATGTCCAGGTTGAGCAGCCGACCCGAGGACCAGCCGAACCAGCGGCGGACGGCCAGGAAGGTGAGCCGGGCCTCGTCCTGTCCGGACAGCACGCGCAGCTCGACGCCGGTCTCGGCGGCCACCCGGCGCAGCACCTCCTCGCCGTTGGCGGCCTCGCGCACGGCGGAGGTGGCGAACGGGAGGATGTCGACGACGCCCTTGTCCTCGGCAACCCGCAGCGAGGAGAGGATGTGGCCGATCAGGCGCTCGATGCCGATCTCGCTGATCGAACCGTCCGGCTCCAGCAGCTCGGCCAGGCGCAGCTCGGCCTTGTGCGAGTACGCGGGCAGCGGGGCAGCGCCCGGATGGGCATCCACCACGAGGAAGTGGACCGTGTTGGAACCTACGTCGAGCACACCGAGTCGCATAAATCTCCACGCTACGCGATGCGGGCACCGGTGAGAGGGGGTGCGGCGGTATTCGCGCTGGTCCGGGCGGTCGGGTCGGTCCGTCGGCGCGGTCTAGAGGAGGCCGTCCCACAGCTGCTCCACGATGACCGCCCACCAGTTCTCCGGGTCGTCGAAGACCGTGCCGTCCACCTCCGCCAAGGCGCGTTGCAGCGCGTCCACCGCCGCGCCCGCGGCCACCGGGTCGAGCCCGCGCAGCGTGGGCCACCAGCCGGCGAACACCTCCAGGCAGCGTACGAAGGCGCGCAGGCCCGCGTTGCAGTGGCGGGCGGTCGCGTAGTCCGGGTCCACCGCGCGGACGGCACCGTCGGCCGGGTCGAGGACCAGCAGCGACCAGCCGTCCGTCCCCAGCACCAGCCGACCGGCGAGCGCCAGACGCTCGCGCTCGGCGACCCGGGTACCGCGGCCCAGCTCGGCCAGGTGCGCGGCGAGCGGGGGCAGCACGGTGCCCTGGCGGGTGCCGTCGGCGATCGCCTCGGTGCCCGGGTGGTGCAGGGCGAAGAACCCCGGCACGGCCACCGGCACGCCCACCGCCAGCAGCAGCGCGGCCGCGTCGCCGGGCAGTTCGGCGCGGACGACGTCCGCCGGGTCGAAGCGCCGCACGCCCGCCGGGCCGAACCGCGCCACCAGCCGGGCGGCGAGCGCCGCGTCGGGCTCCTGGGGCTCGGGGCGCGCCGCGCGGGGAAACGGCACCCGGTTGCGGGCCGGACCGTCCGGCGGCGCGGGCAGCGCCCGTACGGCGGCGGCGCGGTGGTCGAAGCGGGGGCCGTACGGGAGCTCGAAGTCGATCCGCACGTACGGGAGTTCGGCGGCCAGCGCGTACGACCAGTAGCCGCCGGGCAGGGCGCTCAGCCGCAGGTCGGTCCGGACGGCCAGCACGTCCTCGGGGGCGACGCCCTGCTCGCGCAGCCACCACCAGCCGCGCAGCGCCGGGTGCGGGAGGCCCACCGCCGAACGCAGGGCCAGCGACCGCTGCTCACCGGTGCCGTCCCGGTAGGTCAGCTCGGCCCGGGCGCCCCGGCCGGTCGCCGGCGGGCGGGTCGGGTCGTGGCCGCCGGCGCCGACGAAGTCCCGGTACAGCCCGACCACTTCGTCCACCGGCACCGAGGGCCACACCGTGAACCGTCCGCTCTCCCGGTCCACCACCGCGCAGGCCGCCCCCACCTCCTCGGGTGCCCGCCGCTCCCCCGTCAGCGGGTCCACCACCGCCCGAGCGGGCTCCGCCCACACCACCCACCCGAGCTCGAACTCATGGGTGCACACCCGCCGCACCGCCCCTGCCCCCTGCGGCAGATCCCCATTGATCCACCGGTGCCCCGCCTCCACCGCCCGCGCCCGCGAAACCACCCGGCCCACCCCTCCCGTCCGCTCCCGCCCGCGACCCTACGCCCCCACACGCGGGAATTCGGCGGGCCCGACTCCCCGCACAACAACCACGCCCTACCTGCCACACGCCTCCTCCCCGCGCGGGGAGACAAGGCCCCACACCCGAACCCCCACCTCCACCTCGCATGCGCGCAGGAAGTCGGCCCGCCCGACTTCCTGCGCGAACCCCCAGGCCATACCTGCCGAGCGCCCATCCCCGCGCATGGGAAGTCGACCAGCCCGACTTCTCGCGCCCCCTACGGCGCCGCGTCCCCCTCCCGGCACAGGAAGTCGGCCCGCCCGACTTCCTGTGCCGCCTTCGCCCGCTCCCGCCCGAGAGATATGCGCTGACCTGCCGACTCCCCCGCCTGGAAACCGGCGCCGAGCCACGCAGGAAGTCGACCTGGCCGACTTCCTACGCCAACGCCCTCGCTGTGCGAAAAGTCGGCGCCACCGACTTCCAGCGCGGCCCGTGCGGGCCATGCAGCACGGGCGGGGACGACCGCCAAAGATCGCGAGTGGCAGGGCGAAAGGAGTGAAGGCCCGAACACGAGAAGTCGGGCCCGCCGACTTCCAGCGCACGGGGGCGACGACAACCGCTCAAGGGCCGCGGGTGGCCGGGTGGAAGAGATAAGGGCTCATGCACGAGAAGTCGGCCTGGCCGACTTCCTACGCCAACCCCAAGCCACCACCCTGTCGGACGCCTCCTCCCCGCACGGGAAGTCGGGCCCGCCGACTTCTCGTGCAGGGGGTGCAACGACGACCGTGGGTGGTGGGCCGGAAGGAGGTGAGGGCCTGTACGCGAGAAGTCGGGCCCGCCGACTTCCAGCGCTCGGGGGTGACGGCGACCGCCCAAGGGCCGCGGGTGGCGGGGTGGAAGAGGGCGAAGGCCTCGACGCGAGAAGTCGGGCCCGCCGACTTCCTGTGCAGGGGGCGACGACGACCGCGGGTGGCTGGATGGAAGAACGGGTGCTCGGGCGCGGGAAGTCGGGCCCGCCGACTTCCCGTGCGGGGGGTGTGACGACGGCCGTGGGTGGCGGGGTGGAGGGAGGTGGGGGGGTTCGGGCGTGGGGAGGCGGGCTTGTGTGGTCAGGCGGCGGGGGTGAGGGGGCGGCCCTCGGGAGTGAGGGCGATGGCCCAGAGGCCGTGGGTGGCGGGGTGGAGGGGGGTGGGGGCCTGGCGGGCGAGTTGGTGGTCGAGGTAGGTGACGGTGTCCTGGTGGTTGACGGCGTTCCAGGCGTGCGGGCGGCCGTAGGCGTCGAGGGTGAGGAGCACCGCCTGGGAGCCGTGGCCGGCGCGGCGGAGGTCGTCGGCGAGGCGGTCGAAGGCCCGGCCGCCGTCGCCCAGGTCCCGGAAGGGGGCGCCGAGTTCGCGTTCGGCGCGGTCGCGGCCGCCGCGCTCGCCGGCGTCGCCCTCGGTGGGGATGCGCGGGGCCGCGCAGGTGGGGCGGCCGGTGTAGCACTCGACCGCGGAGAGGGCGATCTCCAGGCTGTTGTTGGCCCGGCCCGGTTCGCGGTAGCCGCCGTCGTTGACCGCTTCCGCCCAGCCTCCGGCGGCCGGGTCGGGGTGGCGGACCGGCAGGCCGTCCTCGTCCCGGGGGGCTCGGCGTTCGAGTTCGGCCTGGTGCTCCGGGTCGACCGGGGCGAGCCCGCCCGGCAGGCCGTACGGACGGCTGTCGGCGATGCTCCGCGGCCGGGTCGCCTGGTCGTCCGGCTGGACTCCGCGCCGTGCCCGGAGGGCGAGTTGGAGGGCCATCGCGTGGGCGGTCGCGACCGGGACGGCGCCCCAGGCGAGGGTCGGGTCGGCGACGCCCGCCGCGGTCTCCCGCCGCCGGGCCTCCGCCGGGTGCGCTTCGGGGCGGCCGATCACCGGGGTGGTCCCGACGATCGGGGGTACGGCCGGAGGCGGCGGTGCGCCGTGGCCGGGCGGCGGTCCGACGACCGGGTTCGGCGCGGCGCCGACCGGGGCGCGGACCGCCGGTGTCCCGGGCCGGGCCTCCGCACCGGGCTGCGGCCCGCCGCCGACCACACCGCCGGAAGCACCGGCCCCGACGCCGCTGCCGAACGGCGCCGCCACGTTCGCGGGCCCGCCGCCGGTGCCCGCCAGCGGCCCGGGTCCGACGGAACCGACCGGCCCGACCGCTCCGGCCGGCCCGGCCACCTGGTACCCGCCGCCGCCGTACGCCGGGGTGCCGAACTGCCCCGGCACCCCGACCGGTCGGACCGTCGCCGGGGTCTCCGGCGCGGGCCCCTGCGCGGCGGGCCCACCGACGGACGGCGCGGTGACGGCGGGCGCGACCGGCGCGCTCACCGAGTCCGTTCGCACGGTCACCGGCTGGCCGCCGCCGTGCGACGAAGCGGGCGAGGAGGAAGGGGAGGCCGCGGGGGCCTGGAGCGGGTAGTCCCCGTCCGACCAGCCCGCCGACCCGCTGCTCTGGCGGGCCGGCGCGGCGGCGGACCGCACCGGCGGGCCGTCGTCCCGGGCCGGCGGCGCCCAGCCACCGCCGCCGCCACCGCCACCGCCCGACGTCTTGTGCTGCCCCGACGGGGCACCGGCGGTCACGTACGAGGACCCGGAAGCCGTATCCGGCCCGCCGACGGCCACCCCCGGGTCCGCCACCCCGACCGAAGCCACCCCGACCGAAGCCGCCACGCCCGGAGCCACCACGCCCGGAGCCACCCCGGCCGAGGCCACCGTCACCACGCCCGGCGTCTTCGGGTCCGATGTCCGGTCGGGCCCCTCCCCCGCGGCCGGTGTGTCGGCATCCCGCGGCAGCCCGGCGAGCGGCACCCCGCGGAGCGCCTTGCCGTCCCCGTCGGTGAGCACCGGCTGCCCGTGCTCGTCCAGCCGGACGGCCAGGTCCGCCACCCCGACCACCGGCTTCCCGTCCGGCCCCTGGACGACCAGCAGCCCGGAGGCGTCGGCGACGGGCTTGCCGTCCGCGCGCAGGATGACCGGCTGCCCGTCCGGGCCGAGGACGGGCTTGCCGTGCCCGTCCACCTGGACCGTCAGCCCCGGCACGCCGACCAGCGGCTTGCCGTCCTTCCCGGCGAGCAGCACCAGCCCGGAGCCGTCCGCGCCGAGCACCCCGGGTTCGGCGAGGGCGGCGGGCAGCCCGGCGGCGAGCGGGTCGAACGCCCCGGTGCGGTACGAGGCGGCGGTGATCCCCGCCCCCTGCCCGGCGCCGAGCTTCAGCAGGGCGACGGCGGCCGGCTCCTTGAGCACCCCGGTCAGGGCGTCCTTCATGGCGCGGCCCAGTTCGGTGAGCAGCCCGCCGATCTTCAGCGCGGCGACCTCGACGGCGACGGCCGCCATGCCCGCCGCGACCTGCTCGGTGGCGGTGTTCTTCACCGCGGACGCGAAGCCGCCGACGGCCTTCTCCAGTCCGCCGACCACCCCGCCGTTCGCCCGCTCGCCGTCGGCCGCCGCGGCGACCCGGCCGGCCTCCTCCTTGGCCTTGGCCGCCAGTTCCTCGGCCTGCTTGAGCTCGGCGGCCAGCTGCCGCAGGGTCGCGATGATCTCGGCCTTGCAGGTGTCCACGGCCTGCGCGGCGGTGTCGAAGGCCCCGGCGACCAGCCCGACCGCGCTGTGCGCGTCGTCCAGGTGGCCCTTGCCGCCGCCGCTGAAGCCCTGCCAGTACGCGCCGAAGGCCTCGACCGCGTGGCCGGAGTTGTCGGCGGTGACGCGTCGGACGGACTCGCCGCAGCGGCGGGTGAGCCGGTCGGCCTCCGTGCCGAACTCGCGCCAGACGCCGGCCGCCTTGCGCAGCCCCTCCTCGTCGGCCTGCGGCCACAGCCGGCCGGTCCGGGCCAGCACCGGGACCAGTTCCTCGGGCAGTTTCCGGGACACGCGCTTCCCCCTTCGAGCCTGGTCCGTCAGACCGACATGTCCTTGGGGACGACGGGCGCCGCCCCCGGGGTTGCCGACGAGCCCGAGGAGACCGTCGGCACCGCCGTCGCCCCGAACCCCTTCGCCGCCGAGGTGTCCGTGTCCGCCGTCCGCGCGGCCATCGTATGCAGGCCGGTCCCGACATCGGTCACCTGCCCGGCCAACTCCCGCAGCCCGCCGACGAGTTCACCGCGCGCGGGCCCATAGGCGGCGGCGAAGCCACTGCCCGGCTGATCCGCCCCCCAGGGGGCGCCGAGGGCGGCGAGGCCCTGCTCCAGGGCGGTGACGGCCTTCGCCAGTTCGCCGCCGATCCGCTCGAACTCCCGCCCCTCGCCGTGCAGTTCCCACGGCTTGAGGACGAACTCCCCAGTCGCGCGGCCGGATGCCCCGGTGCTGCCGCCTGCCATCCCCGTACCTCCCCGTCGCGGACCAGCGGCGGGCCCACCGCGGACCCGTGCCGAACCGGCCGCCATCCTAGGCACGCCCCGGCCCGCGGCCGCAGGGCCCGCCGGACCTCTTCACCCCGCCTTCACCCCTGCGGGGTGGCAGAAGGAAGGGAAGGCGGCAGAGGGCGGCGCACCCGGCGGACAGCGGGCGGGGCGGCAGAGGGCGAGGCACTCGCCAGAAGGACAGCGGAAGGAAGCAGCGGCAGCGGCCGAGGGCACCCAGCGGCAACCAAGGGGATCGGCACCGGTCCCGCCACCGCGCCACCGCACCCGAAAGCTCTACCCTTGCCAGGTGGCACCAGCAGAAACGTCCAAGAAGAAGGCCAAGGCGAAGCCCAAGGCCTCCCCCGCCCCCGTCGACCTCGCGATGCCGACCCTGCGCCGCGAGATCCCGCGCGACGAGGTCCCGCTCGACTTCCCCCGCGCCTGGGTCGAATTCGCCGACCCCGACGACGAGGAGCAGGTCTTCCGCTGCGACCTCACCTGGCTGACCTCCCGCTGGTCCTGCGTCTTCGGCCAGGGCTGCCACGGCATCCGCGAGGGCCGCGGCGAGTCGGACGGCTGCTGCACGCTGGGCGCGCACTACTCGGACGAGGACGACGAGAAGCGCGTCCGCTCGCACGCGACCCGGCTGACCCCCGAGCTGTGGGAGAACTTCGCCGAGGGCACCGACGCCAAGGGCCGGATCGTCGCAGACGGCGGCATCACCATGCTGGACGAGGACGGCGACCGCCAGACCCGCCGGGTCAACGGCGCCTGCATCTTCGTGAACAGCCCGGACTTCGCGGGCGGCGCCGGCTGCGCCCTGCACGCGCTGGCGCTCAAGGAGGGCCGCGAGCCGCTGGAGACCAAGCCGGACGTCTGCTGGCAGCTGCCGATCCGCCGTACCTACGACTGGATCGACCGCCCCGACGACACCCGCTACCTCCAGGTCTCGATCGGCGAGTACGACCGCCGAGGCTGGGGCCCGGGCGGCCACGACCTGCACTGGTGGTGCACCGGCGCCCCGGCGGCCCACCAGGGCGCGGAGCCGGTGTACGTCAGCTACCGCCCCGAGCTCACCGAGCTGATGGGCAAGGCGGGGTACGAGGTGCTGGCCCGGCTCTGCGAGGAGCGGATCGCCACCAAGGGGGACCGCAAGGTGGCGCCCCACCCCGCGGACCCCGCCAAGCCCAGGGACCCCGCCAGGCCCAAGAAGAAGTGACCTACTTGTCGATGTCCCCGACCACGAAGAACATCGACCCGAGGATCGCGACCATGTCCGCGACCAGCGTCCCCGGCAGCAGTTCGGTCAGCGCCTGGATGTTGTTGAAGGACGCCGAGCGGAGCTTCAGCCGCCACGGCGTCTTGTCGCCGCGCGAGACCAGGTAGTACCCGTTGATCCCGAGCGGGTTCTCGGTCCACGCGTAGGTGCTGCCCTCGGGTGCCTTGAGCACCTTGGGCAGCCGCTGGTTGACCGGGCCGGGCGGCAGGTCGGCGAGCTTGTCGAGGCAGGCGTCGGCGAGGTCCAGCGAGTTGAGGGTCTGCTCCAGCAGGCACTCGAAGCGGGCCAGGCAGTCGCCTTCCTCGCGGGTGACGACGGTGAGCACCCGGCGCAGTTCCTCGGTGCCGTACGCGAGGTACGGCTCGTCGCGGCGCAGGTCGAGGTCGAGGCCGCTGGCGCGGGCGATCGGGCCGCTGACGCCGTAGGCCTCGGCCTGCGCCCGGGTGAGGACGCCGACGCCGGCGGTGCGGGCGCGGAAGATCTCGTTGCCGAGGACGAGGTCCTCGAAGACCGGCAGCTGGGAGCGCACGGTGGCGACGGCGGCGCGGACCCGGCCGAGCCAGCCGGCCGGCAGGTCCTCCTTGAGGCCGCCGACCCGGTTGAACATGTAGTGCATCCGGCCGCCGGAGGCCTCCTCCAGCACGTGCTGGAGGTCTTCGCGGCCGTTGAAGGCGTGGAAGACCGGGGTGATCCCGCCGAGCTCCAGCGGGTACGAGCCGAGGAACATCAGGTGGTTGAGCACCCGGTTGAGCTCGGCGAGCAGGGTGCGGATCCACACCGCCCGCTCCGGGACCTCCATGCCGAGCATCCGTTCGACGGCCATGACGACGCCGAGCTCGTTGGAGAAGGCGGAGAGCCAGTCGTGCCGATTGGCCAGCATGATGATCTGCCGGTAGTCACGGGCCTCGAACAACTTCTCCGCGCCCCGGTGCATGTAGCCGATCACCGGTTCGGCACTGACGATGCGCTCGCCGTCGAGCAGCATCCGCAGCCGCAGCACGCCGTGCGTGGCCGGGTGCTGCGGGCCGATGTTGAGCACCATGTCGGTGGTGCCCGCCGTGCCGGTGAAGTTCTCGGCGCCCGCCCCGATGCCGACCGTGGTCTCCCTCATGCCCCCAGAGTCTGCCATCCCGGCAGGCCCGCCAAGCTTTCAGGTTCCGGCATGCGGACGGCCTGGACCAGCCACCCGAAGGCGCCCAGCCCGCCCGGGTCGGTCAGCTCGGCGCCCTCCCCCGCCCCGCCCAGCGCCCGCAGGTATCCGGCCGGGTCGCTGGTGGCGAGCGCGAGTGCCGGGCGCTCACCGCTCACCCCGAGCGCGCGCAGCGCGTCCCGCTGCGTCGTCCACAGGCTGTGGAGGGCGGGCGCCGCGATCGAGTCCAGCGCCACGTGCGCGGTGACGTCGCAGGAGCCGTCCGGCACCGGCGCGACCTCCCGGCCGTCCCGGAAGCCGGCCCGGGTGCCGAGGAACGGCCGCCGTCCCGCCGTGTGCCCGTAGTCGACGGCGACGGCCAGGCCGCGCTCCAGCCCGGCGACGGCCCGCGCCCAGGCGGTGTCCCGGGGGCCGCCGAACTCCACCGCCTCGCCGGGCTCCGTGACCGGCCACCAGCGCTCGGCCCAGGCCGCGTCGGCCGCCGACACCGGCTCGCCGAGGCGCTCCTCACCGGTCGCGGTGTCCACCTCGACGTAGCGCAGCACCCCGTCCTCGTCCACCTCCCCGGCGTCCAGCGGCACGTTGTCCAGCCACTCGTTGGCGAACAGCAGCCCGGTCACGCCGCGCGGCGGCTCGTCCGTCCACAGGGCTGTGGACGGCAGTCCGGCCGGACGCTCCGCGATCTCCACGCCGTACGGACGCAGCCGGGCCAGCACCGGCGCGGGCAGCTCGGCCAGGACGCCGGCCAGCAGCTCCCCCCGCCCGGCCCCCATGTCGACCAGGGCCAGCTCCTCCGGACGGCCGAGGGCCTCGTCAACCTCCAGCAGCAGCCGGGCCACCGCACGGGCGAACCTGGGCGAGGCGTGCACCGAGGTGCGGAAGTGCCCGGCCGGGCCCTCCGGCCTGCGGTAGAAGCCGCGCGCCGGGTCGTACAGGGCCTGCTCCATGGCGGGCGCCCACCGCATCCAAGTCATGGGGCGGGACGCTACCCGGCCGCGGAAAGGCCCTCCCAATCGGCGCCCGGCTCCCCGGCGCGGGTCGGGTTCGTCTCCGACCTACGGAGTAGGGCGGATCGCCCTCCCGGCGGACATGGGCATGCGAAGCGACTGCCTACGCTGGACACGTGCATCGACTCAACGCCTGGCTCCGCCGTCACCCCATGGTGGTCGACGCCGCCTGGGCGGTGGTGGTGCTGTTCGTCGGCCTGGTGCCGAACGAGGCCGACCCCTACGACGACTGGCGCCTGGGCGCCACGATCGTGATCGCGGTGCTGCTGCCGCTGCTGATGGTCTTCCGGCGACGCTACCCCGACGCCACGGTGGCCGCCGCGACCGCCATCGGCGTCGGCCAGGTCCTCGCGGACATCGTCCCGGGCGGCTCCTCGGTCGCCTACCTGGTCTTCGCGTACACCGGCGCCGCCTTCGGCCGGAAGTGGACCTCCCGGCTGGCGCTGGCGGCCGGCCTGGCCTCCGGTCCGCTGGTGTTCTGGCAGCTGAAGCCGATGAGGACGGTCTTCGACAGCGGGTCCGGCGACGTCCACACCACCCCGTACACCTTCGGCCAGGCCGTGCTGATGACGCTGCTGATGAGCACGCCGTTCATCCTCTGCTGGGCCTGGGGCCGGCTGACCAGGGTGCGCCGCGCCTACCTGACCGAGCTGGAGGACCGCGCCGCCCGGCTGGAGCGCGAGCGCGACGCCCAGTCCAAGGTGGCGGTCGCCGCCGAGCGGGCCCGGATCGCCCGCGAGCTGCACGACGTGGTCGCGCACAACGTCTCGGTGATGATCGTCCAGGCCGACGGCGCCGCGTACGTCCTGGACAACTCCCCGCAGCAGGCGAAGGAGGCGCTCGGCACCATCGCCTCCACCGGCCGCCAGGCGCTGGTCGAGATGCGCCGCCTGCTGGGCGTGCTGCGCACCGCCGACACCAAGGCCGACGAGTACGTGCCGCAGCCCGGCGTCGAGGAGCTGCCGGAGCTGCTGGAGCAGGTCCGCACCGCCGGGCTCGACGTCGACTACGCCACCTCCGGGCACCCGCGCGAGCTGCCGCGCGGCGTCGAGCTGACCGTCTACCGGATCGTCCAGGAGGCGCTCACCAACGTCCGCAAGCACGGCGGCCCCGATGTGCACGCCCGGGTCGCGGTCGACTTCGGGGAGCGCGAGCTGGCCGTCCTGGTGGAGGACGACGGGCGCGGCAGCACCGACGAGTACCTGACCGCCGGCGGCGCGGACGGCCTCGGCCACGGCCTGATCGGCATGCGCGAGCGGGTCGGCATGGTCAGCGGCAGCCTCGACGTGGGCCCCCGCCCCGGCGGCGGCTTCCGGATCCGCGCCGTCCTGCCGCTCAAGGCGGCCCACTAGCCCCCGTCCGCCGTCCACCCCCCAAGGAGTCCCACCTTGACCATCCGCGTGATGCTCGTCGACGACCAGGAACTGCTCCGCACCGGTTTCCGGATGATCCTCCAGTCGCAGGGCGACATCGAGATCACCGCCGAGGCGGGCGACGGCGCGCAGGCCCTGGAGAAGCTGCGTCACACCGAGGTGGACGTGATCCTCATGGACGTCCGGATGCCGCGGCTGGACGGCGTCCAGGCGACCCGCCGGATCTGCCTGGCCGAGGACGGCAGCCCGCTGCCGAACGCCCCGCACGTGCTCATCCTCACCACCTTCGACCTGGACGAGTACGCCTTCGCCGCGCTCAAGGCCGGCGCCAGCGGCTTCCTGCTCAAGGACGTCCCGCCGACCGAGCTGGTGGCCGCGATCCGCGCCGTCCACGGCGGGGACGCGGTGGTCGCCCCGACCACCACCCGCCGGATGATCGACCGCTTCGCCGAGGTGCTGCCCACCCCGCACAGCGCGCCCGGCTCGGACGTCATCGGCCCGCTGACCGAGCGTGAGCGGGAGGTGTTCCTGCTGGTCGCCCAAGGGCTGTCGAACGGTGAGATCGCGGCCCGGCTGGTGCTCTCCGAGGCCACCGTGAAGACCCACGTCGGCCGGATCCTGGCCAAGCTGGGCCTGCGCGACCGGGTCCAGGCGGTGGTGCTGGCGTACGAGGCCGGGCTGATCCGGGCCGGGGCCTCGGACTGACCCGCCCGTACACTGGGGCGGTACGTCCGGTACCCGCAGGTGGGACTGGAACGGGCCATTCAGGACAAGGGTGGGCGCGTGAGCGAGCGCAGCGAGCGAACCATCAAGAGGCGCGTATGGGCGAATGCCCCCGCCGAGCGCAGCGAGGTGGGCGCGTGAACGAGCGCAGCGAGCGAACCATCAAGAGCCGCGTATGGGCGAATGCCCCCGCCGAGCGCAGCGAGGTGGGCGCGTGAACGAGCGCAGCGAGCGAACCATCAAGAGCCGCGTATGGGCGAATGCCCCCGCCGAGCGCAGCGAGGTGGGCGCGTGAACGAGCGCAGCGAGCGAACCATCAAGAGCCGCGTATGGGCGAATGCCCCCGCCGAGCGCAGCGAGGTGGGCGCATGAGTTCGTCCGACTTCGATCTGTTCGGAGACCCCGGCGACCCCGGCAACCGCCCGGCCCGGCTGGCCGTCGGCGTGGTCGGCACCGGCCGGGTCGGCCCCGCGCTGGGCGCCGCGCTCCAGCTCGCCGGTCACACCGTGGTCGCCGCCTCCGGGGTGTCCGCCACCTCCCGCCGCCGCGCCGACGCGCTGCTGCCGGGCGTGCGGATCGTCACCCCGCCGCAGGTGCTGGCGGCCGCCGACCTGGTGCTGCTGACCGTCCCGGACGACGCGCTGGCCGACCTGGTGGCCGGGCTGGCCGCCACCGGCGCGATCCGTCCCGGCCAGATCGTGGTGCACACCTCCGGCGCGCACGGCGTCGCCATCCTGGAGCCCGCCACTCGGGCCGGGGCGCTGCCGCTGGCCCTGCATCCGGCGATGACCTTCACCGGCACCTCGGTGGACCTGGCCCGGCTGGCCGGCTGCCCGTTCGGCGTGACCGCCCCCGAGGAGCTGCGGCCGGTCGCCGAGGCGCTGGTGGTGGAGATGGGCGGCGAGCCCGAGTGGGTGCCCGAGGAGGTCCGCCCGCTCTACCACACCGCCCTCGCGCACGGCGCGAACCACCTGGTCACCCTGGTCGCTCAGGCGATGGACCTGCTGCGCACGGCGGGCGTCGCCGAGCCCGGCCGGATGCTCGGCCCGCTGTTGGGCGCCGCCCTGGACAACAGCCTGCGCTCCGGCGACGCGGCCCTCACCGGCCCGGTCGCCCGGGGCGACGAGGGGACCGTACGGCGCCACCTGGCGCAGCTCGGTGCGGTGTCCCCGGACATCCCGGCGGCGTATCGTGCAATGGCCCGCGCCACTGCCCAGCGGGCGGTGGCGAACGGGTCTCTCTCGACCGACGCTGCGGCCGCTGTACTAGACGCTCTCGACCTCAACGAGGAGAAGCGCTAGGTGACTCCTCCCCGGCCTGAGCCGGGGCTTCTCGCTCGGCCGCCGAAAGCGGCCTCACGACGGACAAGCCCTGCCCGGTGCGTTACCCGCACGGGACGGAGCGTAACAAGGCGGCGCCGAAGTGCGCGCCGAATGAATGAAGGAGCGCAGGAATGGCGGGCAAGGCCCAGCGAAGCAAGTCCCAGCGGACGCCGAAGGTCCACCGGGCCGTCCTGACCCGTACCGTGGACGACTTCGAGGCCGCGTTCTGGCCGGACGAGCAGCCGGTCGACAACGCCGTCGTGATGACCATGGGCGCGCTGCACGAGGGCCACGCCGCGCTGATCCGGGCCGCCCGCAAGCAGGTCGGCCGGGACGGCCGGGTCGCCGTGACGGTCTTCGTCAACCCGCTCCAGTTCGGCCCGACCGAGGATCTGGAGCGTTACCCGCGCGCCCTCGACGAGGACTTGAGGCTGGCCGAGGAGAACGGCGCCGACGTGGTCTTCGCGCCGTCCGTCGAGGAGGTCTACCCGAACGGCGAGCCGCAGGTGCGCATGGTGGCCGGCCCGATGGGCGAGCGCTTCGAGGGCGCCACCCGGCCCGGCCACTTCGACGGCGTGCTGACCGTGGTCGCCAAGCTGCTGCACATCACCGACCCGGACTTCGCCTTCTTCGGCGAGAAGGACGCCCAGCAGCTGGCGATCATCCGGCGGATGGTGGCCGACCTGGACTTCGACGTCGAGATCGTCGGCGTGCCGACCGTCCGTGAGGAGGACGGCCTGGCCCGGTCCTCGCGCAACCGCTACCTCTCGGCGGAGGAGCGCGAGCGCGCGCTCACCCTGTCCAAGGCCCTGTTCGCGGGCCGGGACGCCGCCGCTCAGGGCCCGAAGGCCGTCCGCGAGGCCGCCTCGGCCGCCCTGGACGGCGCCGAGGGCATCACCCTGGACTACCTCGCCCTGATCGACCCGCACGACTTCTCCGAGGCGGCGGACGACTTCCAGGGCGAGGCGGTGCTGGCCGTGGCCGCGAAGGTGGGCACCACCCGCCTGATCGACAACGTCCGCATCATCGTTCGCTAAGAGCTCCCCCTAGGCATGCACTCACAGGAGGCGTGACCCGCAATGCTCCGCACCATGCTCAAGTCCAAGATCCACCGGGCCACCGTGACCCAGGCCGACCTGCACTACGTCGGCTCCGTCACGGTGGACGAGGACCTGCTCGACGCCGCCGACCTGCTCCCCGGCGAGCTGGTCCACATCGTCGACATCAACAACGGCGCCCGGCTGGAGACGTACACCATCGCCGGCCCGCGCGGCACCGGCGTGATCGGCATCAACGGCGCCGCCGCGCGCCTGGTCCACCCCGGCGACCTCGTCATACTCATCGCCTACGGGCAGATGGACACGGCCGAGGCCAAGGGCTACGAGCCGAAGGTCGTCTTCGTGGACGGGCGGAACCGGATCACCGGCTTCGGCGGCGACCCTGCCGAGGCCCCGGAGGGCAGCGGACTGCTGCGCGGGGACGCGGCGTACCGTGACGGCAACGGCGCGGCCGACGCCGTCTCGCGCTGAAGGAGCCCCCATGCCCACGCACCGCCTCACCGCCCCGGCCCCCGGCTGGACCGCCACCACCGACGTGGTGGTGGTCGGCTCGGGCATCGCCGGTCTCACCGTCGCCCTCAACGTCCGCGAGGCCGGCCTGCGGGCCATGGTGGTCACCAAGGCGATGCTGGACGAGGGCTCCACCCGCTGGGCGCAGGGCGGCATAGCCGCCGCCCTGGGCGAGGGGGACACCCCCGAACAGCACCTGGACGACACCCTGGTGGCCGGCGCCGGGCTCTGTGACGAGGAGGCCGTGCGCACCTTGGTCACCGAGGGCCCGGACGCCGTCCGCCGGCTGATCGCGATCGGCGCGGACTTCGACCGCGGCGAGGACGGCGAGATCCTGCTGACCCGCGAGGGCGGCCACCACCGCCACCGGATCGTGCACGCGGGCGGGGACGCCACCGGCGCCGAGGTCTCCCGCGCGCTGGTCGCCGCCGTCCGCAGCGACCCGGACCTCGAACTGATCGAGCACGCCCTCGTCCTGGACCTGCTGACCGACGCCGAGGGCCACGCCGCCGGGCTGACCCTGCACGTGATGGGCGAGGGCGCCCGCGACGGCGTCGGCGCCGTCCGCGCCCGCGCGGTGGTGCTCGCCACCGGCGGCCTGGGCCAGGTCTTCTCCGCGACCACCAACCCGGCCGTCTCCACCGGCGACGGCGTGGCGCTCGCGCTGCGGGCCGGCGCCGAGGTCACCGACCTGGAGTTCGTCCAGTTCCACCCGACCCCGCTCTTCGTCGGCTCGGGGGCCGAGGGCCAGCAGCCGCTGGTCTCCGAGGCCGTGCGCGGCGAGGGCGCCCACCTGGTGGACGCGGACGGCGTGCGGTTCATGCTCGGGCAGCACGAGCTGGCCGAACTGGCCCCGCGCGACGTCGTCGCCAAGGCGATCACCCGGCGCATGCTGGAGCAGGGCGCCGAGAACATGTACCTGGACGGGCGGCACTTCGGCGCCGAGATGTGGGAGCGCCGCTTCCCGACCATCCTCGCCACCTGCCGCTCCCACGGCATCGACCCGGTCACCGAGCCGATCCCGATCGCCCCGGCCGCGCACCACGCCGCCGGCGGCGTCCGCACCGACCGGCACGGCCGCACCTCCGTCCCCGGCCTGTACGCCTGCGGCGAGGTCGCCTGCACCGGGGTGCACGGCGCCAACCGGTTGGCCTCCAACTCCCTGCTGGAGGGCCTGGTCTTCGCCGAGCGGATCGCCGCCGACCTGGCCGAGCGCCACGCGGCCGGCGAGCTGCCCGAGCGCACCGTGGACGTGGCCGCCGCGCAGGCCGCCCGGCCGGTGCCGCTGCCGGCCTCCGAGGCCCGCGCCGAGATCCAGCGGCTGATGTCGCGCGGCGCGGGCGTGCTGCGCTCGGCCGCCTCGCTGGCCGACGCGGCCGCGGGCCTCGCCCTGCTCGCCGAGCAGGCCTACGCGCACGTGGCCGAGGAGAAGCCGGCCGACCCCCGGGTGGAGACCTGGGAGGCCGCCAACCTGCTGCTGGTCGCCACCGCCCTGGTCGCGGCCGCGGCGCAGCGCGAGGAGACCCGCGGCGGCCACTGGCGCGAGGACTTCCCCGAGCGCGACGACGCCCACTGGCGGCGCCACCTGATCACCACCCTCGCCGCCGCCGGCGGCCCCGTCAGCACCCCTGAGGAGCAGTAGAACCATGACCCACTCCCACGAGGAACTCCCGATGGCCGACCAGGGCGGCTGCGGCGACGGCTGCGCCTGCGGGGACGGCGAGGGCTACGAGACCGGCCTGGACCCGCAGCTGGCCGAGCTGCTGGAGCGCGCCGGGCTGGACCCGGTCGAGGTCGAGGACATCGCCACCCTGGCGCTGGCCGAGGACCTGGCCGGCGGCGAGGACGTCACCTCGGTGGCGACCGTGCCCGCCGAGTCCGTCGCGACCGCCGACTTCACCGCCCGCCAGGCCGGCGTGGTGGCCGGCCTGCGGGTCGCCGAGGCCGTCGTCTCGCTGATCTGCGAGGAGGAGTTCGAGGTCGAGCGGCACGTCGAGGACGGCGACCGGGTCGAGGCCGGCCAGGTGCTGCTCTCGGTCCGCTCCCGCACCCGCGACCTGCTGACCGCCGAGCGCAGCGCGCTCAACCTGCTCTGTCACCTGTCCGGCATCGCCACCGCCACCCGCGCCTGGGCGGACGCCCTGGAGGGCACCGGCGCGGTGGTCCGGGACACCCGCAAGACCACCCCGGGCCTGCGCGCGCTGGAGAAGTTCGCGGTGCGCTGCGGCGGCGGCGCCAACCACCGGATGGCGCTCTCGGACGCCGCGCTGGTGAAGGACAACCACGTGGTCGCGGCCGGCGGCGTGGCCGAGGCCTTCCGGGCCGTCCGGGCCACGTACCCGGAGCTGCCGGTCGAGGTCGAGGTGGACGACCTGGAGCAGATCCCGCCGGTGCTGGAGGCCGGGGCGGATCTGATCCTGCTGGACAACTTCACCGTCGACCAGCTGAAGGAGGCCGTCGCGCTGGTGGCCGGCCGGGCGAAGCTGGAGGCCTCCGGCGGACTGACCCTGGCCACCGCGCGCGAGGTCGCCCAGACTGGTGTCGACTACCTGGCCGTGGGCGCGCTCACCCACTCCTCGCCGGTCCTGGACATCGGCCTGGACCTGCGCGCCTGACCGTCAGGTCGAGAACAGTCCCGTCCCGACTCGCAGAAAGCGTCCCCGTGCTCCTCACCATCGACGTCGGCAACACCCAGACCACACTCGGCCTGTTCGACGGCGAGGACGTGGTGGAACACTGGCGGATCTCCACCGATCCGCGCCGCACGGCCGATGAACTGGCGGTGCTGCTCCAGGGGTTGATGGGCAACCACACCGCGGTCCGGGAGGCCTCGGTGGAGGGCCTGGCGATCTGCTCCTCCGTTCCCGCCGTGCTCCACGAGCTCCGCGAGGTGACCCGCCGCTACTACGGCGACGTCCCCGCGGTGATCGTGGAGCCCGGCGTGAAGACCGGGGTGCACGTCCTGATGGACAACCCCAAGGAGGTCGGGGCGGACCGGATCGTCAACGCGCTGGCCGCCAACCACCTGTACGGCGGGCCGTGCATCGTGGTCGACTTCGGCACCGCGACCACCTTCGACGCCGTCAACGCGCGCGGCGACTACGTCGGCGGCGCGATCGCGCCCGGCATCGAGATCTCGGTCGAGGCGCTCGGTGTCCGCGGCGCCCAGCTGCGCAAGATCGAGCTGGCCCGGCCGCGCAACGTGATCGGGAAGAACACCGTCGAGGGCATGCAGTCCGGCATCCTGTACGGCTTCGCCGGGCAGGTCGACGGCCTGGTCGAGCGGATGGCCCGGGAGCTGGCCAAGGACCCGGACGACGTCCAGGTGATCGCCACCGGCGGCCTCGCGCCCCTGGTCCTCGGCGAGGCCACCACCATCGACGTGCACGAGCCCTGGCTGACCCTGATCGGCCTGCGCCTGGTGTACGAGCGCAACCGGCCCGCCGCCGCCTGAGCGGCGCTCAGCGGGCGGGCTCCGCCGGGGCCGGCACACCGGACGGCAGGACCGGCGGCGCGACGCACGTCGTCGAGTCCGGCCCCATGCCCGACACCGGCGGGAACGAGGGCCAGACGTTGACGACGGGCCCGTCTGGCAGGGCGGCCGCGACCTGCTTCCAGCGCGGGTCCGCCGCCATCCCGGCCAGCTGGTCCTCGGTCAGCGGCGGGTCCGTCCGGGTGATCGGCGCGCCCGGCGCCAACGGCTCGCCGTTCCACTCCTGGACCACCACCTGGTAGCCGTCCGCCGTCAGGGCCGCGCTCCAGACGGCGAACGGATCGACGCCGGGAAGCTGCCGGAAGATCGACACACCGGTCCTCGACGCGGCGTGCCGAGGGCTCGGGTCCGCCGGCGACGGACCGGTGAAGCAGTCGAGTCGGACGCCCGCCGGGGCACGGGTGATCCAGAGCAGGATCTGCGCCCGGCCGCGGTCGTCGTCCATCAGCAGTCGCACCTGCGGCGCCCGGCTCTCCGTCCCCCGGGCGTCGCCCACCAGCGCCGAGCCTGTCGGCAGCAGCTCGACGAGCATGTTCGCGAGCTCCGGGCCGGAGATCCGCGCGGGCTTCGGGGGGGCGGCCGCGCCGACCGGCGCCGGGGCCCGGCCGCCGGGCAGCGCCCCGCCGGCCGCGGCCCCGCCCACCGCGACCAGGGCCAGCGCGGCGGCGCCCGCCGCGGTGGCGATCCGCCGCCGACGGCGCAGCCGGCGCCCGTACGACCAGCCGGTGTCGACCAGTGGTCCGATCTCGGTGTCGAAGGCCTCGCCGGCCCGCCCGATGGCCTCGGTGAAGGCCCGCTCGAACTGCTCTGTGGACATGCTGGACACACCTCTCTGACGGTTGGGTCGGTCCGGGACGGGCTCAGCGCCCGACGAGTTCGCCGATGCTGTCCCCGAGCACCGCGCGGATCCGGCCGAGCGCGCGGTGGGACTGGGTCCGGACGGCGCCCGGGGTGCTGCGCAGGATGCCGGCGGTCTCCTCGACGCTGCGGTCCTCCCAGTAGCGCAGTACCAGCACCGCCCGGTCGCGCGGGGCGAGGCGGGCGAGCGCGTCCAGCAGGGCCAGCCGCAGCTCCGGGTCGCCCTCCGGGGCGGCGCCGTCCGGCACCGCGTCGACGGGCCGCTCGCCGCTGGAGCGGCGGCCGCGGTGCGAGAGGAAGGCCCGCACCAGCACGGTGTGCGCGTACCCCGCCGGGTTGTCGATCCGGGGCCTGGAGCCGAACCAGGAGGTGCGGTGCCACTGGGCGTAGATCCGTCCGAGCGTCTCCTGCACCAGGTCCTCGGCGAGGTGGGTGTCCCCGCCGGTGAGCAGGCAGGCGGACCGGTAGAGCGGGCGGGCCCGGGCGGCCGCGAAGGCCTGGAAGTCCTCGTCCCGCCGTCGGCCCCGGGCCGCCTTCTGCTGACCGTCCGGCTGCATCTGCCCGGTCCCCTCGTTCGTTCTCCCCTGACACCTGGATGACCAGGTGGGCCCCGGGTGGCGTTACAGGCGGCGGCGAAACGCTTCCGCACCGGGGCCGAACGTGGGTGGTTCGGCCGCGACGCTACCGACAAATCGGATATTCCTCACGTAGTGTCAGCCCATGCCTACGCCACACGGATCGCGCGGCGGCATGGCCTTCAGCGCCGACGAAGTCCGCGTGCTGCGCCGCGCCCTCGCCCAAGCCCTGCACCCCGCCGTCCCCGTCCACCTCCAGGGCCCCGACCGGCCGGCCTTCGCCGGGCCGGGCGCCGAGCTCTGGACGGAGGACGTCCAGGACGCGCTGCGCCTGACCGAGGCGATCGACGAGGCCGTCCAGGAGGGCGGCCGACTGCGCTCCTTCCTGCTGGCCGACCTCGGACGCTACCGCTCCGCCCTGCCCGGCAGCGCCCCCGGCTACCTGGAGCGGCTGGAGGAGGCGGTGTCCGACGGGTACCTGCCCGGCCCCGAGGACCTCACCGCACTGCGCGGACTGACCCGCCAGCCCTGCGGCCACGGCGAGCGGGCCCGCCGCTCCCGGCTGGCCGGGCGCTGCCACGCGCTGGCCGAGGCCGCCGTCCGCGAGCGGCTCGCCCTCACCGCCGGGCAGCACCGCCACCTGGTGGCCGTACCGAGCCCCGCCGCACCGCCACACAGTCACCCCACCCCTGTAGGAGGACGGACCACCATGAGCAGCACCGACTCCGGCCCGGAGCAGCCCGCCGCCGCGCAGAACCCGCCCCGCCCGCACCGGATGCCCACCCCCGCCGAGCTGTTCGGCCGCCGCGCCAAAGCCCAGACCCGGCCCGCGCCGCCCGCCCCGCCGGCCGAACAGGGCCCCGAGGACATCGAGCTGGCCACCGGCACCGGCTGAGCCGTCCGCCCGTCCCCGAGGGGAGGCCGTCGACCCGACGGCCTCCCCTCGGTGTCATCCCGGGTGTCATCCCGGCGCGGAGCACCACGTGTGGCTGGCTACCCTTGTGGGGTGAGCGATCAGAGCCTTGTTCCCGCGACCGACGACCTTCCCGAGCAGATGCGCGTCCGGCGCGAGAAGCTGGACCGGCTCCGGGCGGCCGGCGTCGACCCGTACCCGGTCGGATTCCCCCGCACCACCACCATCGCCGACCTGCGCGCCAAGCACCCCGACCTGGAGCCGGACACGGCGACCGGCGAGCGGGCCGGCGTCACCGGCCGCGTGATCCTGTCCCGCACCGGCGGCAAGCTCTGCTTCGCCACCCTGCGCGACGGCACCGGCGATCTCCAGGTGATGTTCTCCCTGGACAAGCTGGGCGCCGAGCGGCTGGCGGCCTGGAAGACCGACATCGACCTCGGCGACCAGGTCGGCGTCGAGGGCGAGGTGATCACCTCCAAGCGCGGCGAGCTGTCCGTGATGGTGGACCGCTGGGAGCTCACCGCCAAGTGCCTGCGCCCGCTGCCGGACAAGCACAAGGGCCTGACCGACCCGGAGGCCCGGGTCCGCCAGCGCTACGTGGACCTGATCGTCAACCCCGAGGCCCGCGAGATCCTGCACCTGCGCAGCAAGGTCGTCCGCTCGATCCGCCGCACCTACGAGGACCACGGCTACATCGAGGTCGAGACCCCGATGCTCCAGCCGGTGCACGGCGGCGCCAACGCGCGTCCGTTCAAGACGCACATCAACGCGTACGACATCGACCTCTACATGCGCATCGCCCCCGAGCTGTACCTCAAGCGGCTGGTGGTCGGCGGCGCCGAGAAGGTCTTCGAGATCAACCGCAACTTCCGCAACGAGGGCGCGGACTCCACCCACAACCCGGAGTTCACCTCGCTGGAGTCGTACGAGGCGTACGGCGATTACGACACCCAGGCCGCGCTGATCCGCGAGACGATCATCAACGCCGCCCGGGACGCGCTGGGCACCACGGTGATCAAGGGTGTGGACGCGCACGGCGTCGAGCACGAGATCGACCTGGCCGAGCCGTGGGAGGAGGTCCGGGTCTACCCGGGCATCTCCGCCCGCCTGGGCGCCGAGGTCACCCCGGCGACCAGCGTCGAGGAGCTGCGCAAGCTGGCCACCGAGCACGGCATCCCGTTCGAGAAGGACTGGGGCCACGGCCAGATCGTGCTGGAGATGGTCGAGCGCCTGCTGGAGGAGAACGCCGTCCGGCCGACCTTCATCAAGGACTACCCGACCGAGGTCTCCCCGCTGACCCGCCAGCACCGCTCGGAGCCCGGCGTGGCCGAGAAGTGGGACCTGGTGATCTTCGGGACGGAGATCGGCACCGCCTACTCCGAGCTGGTCGACCCGGTCGAGCAGCGCGCCCGCCTCACCGCCCAGTCGCTGCTGGCGGCCGGCGGCGACGTCGAGGCGATGCAGGTGGACGAGGACTTCCTGCGCGCCCTGGAGTACGCGATGCCCCCGACGGGTGGCCTCGGCCTCGGCGTGGACCGCCTGATCATGCTGCTGACCGGCAAGAACATCCGGGAGACGGTGCTCTTCCCGCTGGTGAAGCCGGAGCCGAAGGCTTCCGCCGCGTCGGCGGAGAAGACCGAGGAGGAGTGACCTGATGGACTACGTCAGCGCGATCGTGCCGCCGCTGGTCATGGCGATCGGCTTCGGATTCCTGGTGCGGGCGATCATCCGCAGCCAGGGCGGGGCCCAGCGGGCCAAGGAAGACATCGACTGACACCGCCGGCCGCACCGAACGACCTCCGCGCCGCCATTCCCGATTCCCGGGGGTGGCGGCGCGCCGGTTTGGCGCACTTCACAAGATTTGCCCCATTCACTCCCTATCCTGGCCGCACTATGGTCCGGCAACTCGGCGAACTTGAGAACGCCATCATGACCCGGGTGTGGCAGTGGAACCGGCCGGTGACGGTTCGCGAGGTTCTCCTGGATCTGCGGTCGGAACGCGAAATCGCGTACACCACGGTGATGACCGTCCTGGACAAGCTCCACAGAAAGGGCTGGCTGCGCCGCGAGCGGGTCGGCCGGGCCTATCGATATGAACCGGTCTCCTCGCGTGAGGCGTACACCGCGGCCCTGATGAACGACGCCTGGGCGACCAGTGACAATCCGGCGGCGGCCCTGGTCCACTTCTTCGGACTGATGTCCCCCGAGCAACGCGAAGCGCTGCGGGACGCGTTGCGGGTGGCCGCCCTGTTCCCGCCCGATCCGACCGGCGCGGATTCCGCGGACCCGGGATCGGATACCGGTGGGACGGAACCGGGATCGGCGCGATAACGTCCCGACCATGGAGGTCACCATCCGCCGGGCGCGGACCACGGACGTACGGGCAGTGCGCAGGCTCATCGACTCCTACGCGCGGGACGGCATTCTGCTGGACAAGCCCACAGTCACACTGTTCGAATCCGTCCAGGAGTTCTGGGTCGCGGAACGGGACGACGACGGCACGGTGGTGGCCTGCGGCGCACTGCACGTGATGTGGGAGGACCTCGCCGAGGTCCGCACGCTCGCGGTGGATCCGAGCGTCCGCGGCTCCGGGATCGGGCACCTGCTGCTGGAGAAGCTGGTGCAGACGGCACGCTGGCTGGGCGTCCGTCGGATTTTCTGCTTGACGTTCGAGGTGGCGTTCTTCGCGAAACACGGTTTCGTCGAGATCGGTGAGCTCCAGGAAACCGATGATGGTACGACAGACCCGGCGGCGATCGCTACGGATGTCTATGAAGAACTCCTCCGCTCGTACGATGAAGGCGTCGCCGAGTTCCTCGACCTGGAGCGCGTGAAGCCCAACACTCTGGGCAACTCGCGCATGCTGCTGCACCTCTGAGCCGCTCCATCGGGGTCAAGGGTTTGTGTTTTCCGGAGAAAGGCGCTTTCCTTTCCTTAGGCAATGGGTCGTTTAGCGGAAAGGGAAGCCCGTGGCACAGAGGGTGCAGGTCATTCTTGAAGACGATCTCGACGGCGGTTCGGCGGACGAGACGGTGACGTTCGCGCTCGACGGCGTTGCCTACGAGATCGATCTGAAGAGCGCCAACGCGGACAAGCTCCGCGGTCTGCTGGCGCCGTACGTGGAGAAGGGGCGCAAGCAGAGCGGTCGGCTCGCCGGCGCCCGTCGTCCGGGCCGCGGCGGTGCGGCGCGTCCGTCCGGTGGTGCGCCGGACACCGCCAAGATCCGCGCCTGGGCCAAGGAGCAGGGCATGGACGTCAACGACCGCGGTCGCGTGCCGAGCAACGTCCGTGAGGCCTACGAGAAGGCCAACGCGTCCTGAAGACGGCGCCGCCCTCACCCGCACGGGGCGCGGAGGACACTCCTCCGCGCCCCGCGGCGCGTGCCCGGACCACCCGGTCCGGGCCGCGGCTCGGGCGGCGGAACAATCACCGGCTGTGCAACGCTGTAAGGGCGAAGCGGTAACGCCGACACCACCGGAAGGCCCACGGGCCACCCGGCCGCCGTTCAACCGGCGTGACCACGGCCCGACTTCGGCCCGACTTCTCGCCAGGCGAACACCGCCACCGCGGAAACTGCGCGAGAACCGCCCCGATACCGGGTATGAATGCAGGTGGACGGGTTCTTCGGCCCGTCCAGGGGCAGTACGCGCGACCGACCGGGGGTTCCGGCCGCGCCCCCGGCGGCACGTGTTCGCCGATGGCGTAGCGGAATCCGGTGCATCCGGCCCGCCTGTGGGAACACCGATTCCCAGCATCAGGTTGGGATTGGTGTCGGCTGGTCGCGCAGCATCTCGCTCCTCTACCGGGGAGTGAATCCGTGGGCCGCGCCGCTGAGCGGGACTAGCATGCGGAAGGACAGGGCGGGGACGGACCCCGAACTGCCCGACCGCTCTGAGGAGCGATAAACGATGTTCGAGAGGTTCACCGACCGCGCGCGGCGGGTTGTCGTCCTGGCTCAGGAAGAAGCCCGGATGCTCAACCACAACTACATCGGCACCGAGCACATCCTCCTGGGTCTGATCCACGAGGGCGAGGGCGTCGCCGCCAAGGCCCTGGAGAGCCTCGGGATTTCTCTTGAGGCCGTTCGCCAGCAGGTCGAGGAGATCATCGGCCAGGGCCAGCAGGCCCCGTCCGGCCACATTCCCTTCACCCCCCGGGCGAAGAAGGTCCTGGAGCTGTCGCTCCGCGAGGCCCTTCAGCTCGGCCACAACTACATCGGCACCGAGCACATCCTGCTCGGCCTGATCCGCGAGGGCGAGGGCGTCGCCGCCCAGGTCCTGGTGAAGCTGGGCGCCGACCTCAACCGGGTGCGCCAGCAGGTCATCCAGCTGCTCTCCGGCTACCAGACCGGCGGCAGCAAGGAGTCGGCCACCGCCGGCGGGCCCGCCGAGGGCACCCCGTCGACCTCGCTGGTCCTGGACCAGTTCGGCCGCAACCTCACCCAGGCCGCCCGCGAGGCCAAGCTCGACCCGGTCATCGGGCGCGAGAAGGAGATCGAGCGGGTCATGCAGGTGCTGTCCCGCCGCACCAAGAACAACCCGGTGCTGATCGGTGAGCCCGGCGTCGGCAAGACCGCCGTGGTCGAGGGCCTGGCACAGGCGATCGTCAAGGGCGAGGTCCCGGAGACGCTCAAGGACAAGCAGCTCTACACGCTGGACCTGGGCGCCCTGGTGGCCGGCTCGCGCTACCGCGGTGACTTCGAGGAGCGCCTGAAGAAGGTCCTCAAGGAGATCCGCACCCGCGGCGACATCATCCTGTTCATCGACGAGCTGCACACCCTGGTCGGCGCGGGCGCCGCCGAGGGCGCCATCGACGCCGCCAGCATCCTCAAGCCGATGCTGGCCCGCGGCGAGCTCCAGACCATCGGTGCCACCACCCTGGACGAGTACCGCAAGCACCTGGAGAAGGACGCCGCGCTGGAGCGCCGCTTCCAGCCGATCCAGGTCGCGGAGCCCTCGCTGCCCCACACCATCGAGATCCTCAAGGGCCTGCGCGACCGCTACGAGGCCCACCACCGGGTCTCCATCACGGACGCCGCCCTGGTCGCCGCCGCCACCCTGGCCGACCGGTACATCTCGGACCGCTTCCTGCCGGACAAGGCGATCGACCTGATCGACGAGGCCGGCTCCCGAATGCGCATCCGTCGGATGACCGCGCCGCCGGACCTGCGCGAGTTCGACGAGAAGATCGCCGACGTGCGCCGCGAGAAGGAGAGCGCGATCGACGCGCAGGACTTCGAGAAGGCCGCGTCCCTGCGCGACGACGAGAAGCAGCTCCTCCAGGCCAAGGCCAAGCGTGAGAAGGAGTGGAAGGCCGGCGACATGGACGTCGTCGCGGAGGTGAACGAGGAGCTCATCGCCGAGGTCCTGGCCACCGCCACCGGCATCCCGGTCTTCAAGCTGACCGAGGAGGAGACGTCCCGCCTGCTGCGCATGGAGGACGAGCTGCACAAGCGCGTCATCGGCCAGAAGGACGCCATCAAGGCGCTCTCCCAGGCCATCCGGCGCACCCGTGCGGGCCTCAAGGACCCGAAGCGCCCCGGCGGTTCGTTCATCTTCGCCGGCCCGTCCGGTGTCGGTAAGACCGAGCTGTCCAAGACGCTGGCGGAGTTCCTGTTCGGCGACGAGGACGCGCTGATCGCGCTCGACATGTCCGAGTTCTCCGAGAAGCACACCGTCTCCCGGCTGTTCGGCTCCCCGCCCGGATACGTGGGCTACGAGGAGGGCGGCCAGCTGACCGAGAAGGTCCGCCGCAAGCCGTTCTCCGTCGTCCTCTTCGACGAGGTCGAGAAGGCCCACCCGGACATCTTCAACTCGCTGCTCCAGATCCTGGAGGACGGTCGCCTGACCGACTCCCAGGGCCGCGTGGTCGACTTCAAGAACACCGTCATCATCATGACGACCAACCTCGGCACCCGGGACATCTCGAAGGGCTTCAACCTCGGCTTCGCGGCCGCGGGTGACACCCAGACCGGGTACGAGCGGATGAAGGCGAAGGTCGGCGAGGAGCTCAAGCAGCACTTCCGCCCCGAGTTCCTGAACCGTGTCGACGACATCGTGGTGTTCCACCAGCTGTCCGAGGACGACATCATCCAGATCGTCGACCTCATGATCGACAAGGTGGACGAGCGGCTCAAGGACAAGGACATGGGCCTGGAGCTCAGCGTCGAGGCCAAGAAGCTGCTGGCCAAGCGCGGCTACGACCCGATCCTGGGTGCCCGTCCGCTGCGCCGCACCATCCAGCGCGAGATCGAGGACCACCTCTCCGAGAAGATCCTCTTCGGTGAGCTGCGGGCCGGCCACATCGTCGTCGTCGACGTCGAGGGCGAGGGCAAGGACGCCAAGTTCACCTTCCGCGGCGAGGAGAAGTCAGCCGTCGCGGACACCCCGGCCGCGGTCGCCTCGTCCGGTCCGGACCTGACGAAGTAACCCAACTTTTAACAGACAACTTCACAGCCATCGAGCCCCCGGCGTTCGCGCCGGGGGCTCGGTGCGTTCCGGCCCGCCCCCCTGCGGCGGGACGCCGAACGGGACGACTGGCTTCCGCCGCGGCTGGTGCGGGTGCGCTCGATTTCTCAGTAACGTTTAATCAACATACGGTTGACATATGGTCAGGTGATGGGGAGTCGCGGAGGATAGCGCCGTGACCATGTCAGGGTCAAGGTCTATCTTTTCCGTGCACGCTTGGATCAAATGACGTCCACCTGTCTTTCATTTTGGTTTGCCGGGTTTTGGCCAAGTACTGGCCCCGGTCGGGGAGGACGTCACAACGTTGAAGAACACCAGGAGAACCGCTGCGGCCGCCACGGCCACGGCGGTCATAGTCACGCTCGGTGCGGGCCTGTTCCCGAGCACCGCCGTCGCCGCCGGTTCGGCCCCGGTCCTTCGGGACCCCGCCGATGCGGCCGTCCAGGCCAACACGGAGCACAACATCCCGGGCCCGCTGACCGCGAAGGTGCAGGCCGAGCAGAAGGCCGCCACCGAGCAGCTGCTCAACGGCACCGCCCAGGTCGAGAAGCACAACGGCAGCACCAGTGTGAAGATCGGCAAGGACAAGTACGTCGAGCTCTCCCGCGAGCGGACGGACAAGATCTTCACCATCCTGGTCGACTTCGGCGACCAGGTGGACAACACCACCATGACGCCGGATGGCAAGGTCAAGTACGGCGGTGAGGCCGGCCCGAAGCACAACGAGATCGAGAAGCCGAACCCGGCCACCAACAACTCGACCGCCTGGCAGGCCGACTACAACCAGCAGCACTACCAGGACCTGTACTTCAGCAAGGACAAGCCCTCGCTGAAGACGTACTACGAGAAGCAGTCCTCGGGCCGCTACTCGGTCGACGGCGTGGTCTCGGACTGGGTCCGGGTGCCGTGGAACGAGGCCCGGTACGGCTCCGACTACTGCGGCTCCAACGTCTGCGGCAGCGCCCAGGACCTGATCCGCGACGCCGTGGACATCTGGTACAAGGACCAGCTCGCCAAGGGCCAGACCGACGCCCAGATCAAGGCGACCCTGGCCCAGTACGACCAGTGGGACCGCTACGGTTCGCACCACGACGGGAACTTCAACCAGCCCGACGGGTACATCGACCACTTCCAGATCGTGCACGCCGGCGAGGACAAGTCGGCCGGTGGCGGCAAGCAGGGCAGCAAGGCCCTGTGGGCGCACCGCTCGTACGTCTACGGCAACCTCCAGGGCAAGGCCGGCCCCGAGGGCAACAAGCTCGGCGGCGTCCAGGTCGGCAACAGCGGCCTGTGGATCGGCGACTACACGATGCAGCCGGAGAACGGCGGCCTCGGCGTCTTCGCCCACGAGTACGGCCACGACCTCGGTCTGCCGGACCTCTACGACACCGCCGGCAAGGGCATCGACAACTCGGTCGGCTTCTGGTCGCTGATGTCCTCCGGTTCCTGGCTCGGCGAGGGCAAGGACAGCATCGGCGACATGCCGAACGACCTCGACGGCTGGAGCAAGTACCAGCTCGGCTGGCTGAAGGTCGACCGCGCCAAGGCCGGCAAGGAGTCGACCCACCACATCGGCCCGGCGGAGTACAACAGCAACCTGCCGCAGGGCCTGATCGTCGACCTGCCGAAGAAGAGCATCACCACCGCGATCAACAAGCCCTTCGGCGGCAACAGCGAGTGGTGGAGCGGCAGCGCCGACAACCTGAACGTCACCCTCACCCGTGACATCGACCTGACCGGCAAGACCAAGGCCAGCATCAACGCCAAGGCCTGGTACGAGCTGGAGCAGGACTTCGACTACGCGTTCGGCGAGGTCTCCACCGACGGCGGCAAGAACTGGACCGTCATCGACGGCACCTGGAACGGCACCGCGCTGCCCCGCGAGAACGACCGTCCGGCCCTCAGCGGCCAGGTGGCCACCTGGGGCGACCTGTCCTTCAACCTGGACGCCTACGCGGGCAAGCAGATCAAGTTCCGCTACCACAACACCACCGACGGCGGCCTGCACTACCGCGGCCTGACGCTGGACAACATCGCGGTCGTCGCCGACGGCGCCACCGTGTTCAGCGACGACGCCGAGAACGGTGACAACGGCTGGGCGGCCGACGGCTTCACCCGCTTCGGCGGCTCGTACACCAAGGACTACGCGCAGTACTACATCGCGGAGAACCGGCAGTACGTGTCCTTCGACCAGACGCTGAAGACCGGCCCGTACAACTTCGGCTTCGCCGACCGGCCGGAGTGGGTCGAGCACTACGCCTACCAGCCCGGTCTGCTGATCTGGTACTGGGACGAGTCGCAGACCGACAACAACGTCAGCATCCACCCGGGCCACGGCCTGGTCCTGCCGGTGGACTCGCACCCGGCTCCGCTGAAGTGGACCGACGGCACCCTGATGCGTCCGCGCATGCAGGGCTACGACTCCACCTTCGGCTCCCGCCGCACCACCGGGCTGACCCTGCACAAGGCCGGCGTCGAGACCGTCATCCCGAAGGCCAAGGGCGTCGACGAGTTCAATGACCTGAAGTCGTGGTGGACCAAGGACAACCAGTACAGCGGTGTCGACGTCCCGAAGACCGGGACCAGCATCGAGGTCGAGAACGAGTCCTCGAACTACCTGGAGACCTGGATCCGGGTCCGCCCGGTCGACAACTGATCGTCGCCCACCGGTAGCGATCGGCCTGTGACCAGGCAGCTCTGACAACTCCACGTCCGGCCCGTCCCCGCAGCTCGCGGGGACGGGCCGGACGCTTTCCGCCCGGGCCAGTGGTGCTGGTCACAGGCCTCCGGGCCGGTACGACCGTTGGTAGTAGCCGGGACCGGGAAGTCGGCGGACCCCGCGGAGCGGTCGTGGACGATCGGATCTCATGATCGTTACTCCGTCGGCTTGAATATCCGGCGCCACGCTGACTACTTGGCGTAGTACGTCATGCGGTTTGGGACTCCGCTCGGTGACCGTTACACCTGAGTGGTCCCCCGCTCAGCACGCGTCCCGAACGGGCCCGTCGTGCTGCCCTCGTACGACCGTGAGGTACGGCAAGCGATGTCCACCGTCCCGTCAATGGGGCCGGCCCTGCGCCGGCTCGCCGCCCGCGCCGCGGCCCACGCCGTGGCCCAGGCCGCGCTCTGGCAGCCCAGGCTCGGCCAGGCCGTCCGCACCCAAGCCGCGCCGCTGCGCACGCTCGGAACGCCACGGCACACCACGCTGCCGGGCAGCCGGCAGCGTGCGGAGCAGGACCACGCGCTGATCTCGGCCGGAGCGGCCGCGGTGCTGCTGGCCGGGGTGCTGCTGGTGGCCGCGCCGGGCACCGCCTCGGCGCAGACCGTGCGGCCCACCACGCCGGGAAGTTCGGCCTTCACCGTGCCGCAGGCCGAGGTGCCGATCGCGGGGCTGGTCCAGGTCGCCGTCCCCAGCGCGTACAAGCTGCCCGACGACGGGGAGACGGCGCAGCAGTTCGTGGCGGTGGCGGCCAACCTGCTGCCGTTCGGGTCGTCCCCGCCCCCGCCGCAGGCCGCGGCCGAACCGGTCCCCGACGAGCCGGAGCCCGAGACGGAGCCCGAGGACGAGCCCGAGCCGGAGCCCGAGCCGGAGCCGGCTCCGGAGCCGGCTCCGGAGTGGTCGGCGCCGGTGCCGAACGCGCCGACCAGCAACCCGTTCGGGAAACCCAACCGCGGCTACGCGGCCGGGTACCACACCGGGGTGGACTTCGCGGTCCGCCCGGGGACCCCGCTGCTGGCGGTCGGCAACGCGACCGTGGTGTCGGCCGGCTGGGACGGCTCGTACGGCAAGGAGGTCGTGCTGCGGCTGGCGGACGGGCACTACGCGCAGTACGCGCACCTGTCCTCGGTCGCCGTCGTCAAGGGGCAGCGGGTGTCGGCGGGCGAGCGGATCGGGCTGTCCGGGAGCACCGGCAACTCCACCGGCCCGCACCTGCACTTCGAGATCCGCACCAGCAACCGCTACGGCGCGGTGGTCAACCCGATCACGTACCTCCAGGGGCACGGCGTCACGGACTTCTGAGCCCCCATCGCCGGACGCCGCCGTCGGGCGCCGCCGTCGGGCGCCGGCCTCGGATGTCGGCCTCAGACGCCGGCCGCGGGCACCGGGTGGTCGATCCGGCCGGCGATCTCCAGCCCGATGTCCCGGGCCGCCGCGATCGCCTCGTCCAGGCCGGCGGAGGGCAGCTGCTCGCCCCACACGTTCAGGGCCGGGCCGCAGTCCCCGTTGTCGTGCTTGAGCAGGAACAGCGAGGAGTGGACGGCGAACAGCGACATCGCGGCCCGCAGCCGGTCGTGGAAGTCCGCGTCCGGCCCGTGCACCAGCTGCATCATGGCGATCATGCGGTCCTTGAAGGCCAGCCCGGCCGGGGATTCGCGCAGTGCCGGCTGGTTCTCGTGGAAGAAGCGCAGCAGCGGCGCCCGCTCGGCCATGCCGCCCGCGAAGCGGCGGATCAGCTCGTCGCGCATCTCCGGGCTCCAGGCCTGCTCGCGGCCCCACGCGATGGTCTCGTCGATCGGCGCGGCCATCCGCTCGACGATGCCCAGGACGATGTCGTCCTTGGTCTTGAAGTGGTAGTACAGCGCGGCCTTGGTGACGCCCAGCCGGTCGGCGATCTCACGCAGTGAGGTCTGCTCGTAGCCGTGCTCGGAGAAGAGCTCCAGCGAGACCTCAAGGATGCGAGCCCGAGTGTCGCTGCGGGGGCTGTGCGGAGTGCCCATGGCCTGCCTCATGACTGCGTCGGTGGACTGCTACGGACCCGAGGTGGTGTCCGCCCCGGGCCCATTCTTCCTGCCCAGGCGGCCGGTCAGGAAACTGGCTTGACGACCGGCTAGGAAACAACTTACCGTGCCGACGATCGATTAACTAGCCGGGCGACAAGTAAGTGACCCGCCGCACGGCGCGGTACTCCGTCCTCGAATCACCCTCAGCCGTCCGAAACACCCTCCGGGAGACCCCACCCCATGTCACAGTCCAAGACCGCCGGCCCGAAGCCGGAGGACAAGACGGCCGAGGAGGAGCAACCGCGGTCGCCGCGCGAGATCCGTCTCGTCATGGTCGGCCTGGTCGTCACCATGCTGCTGGCCATGCTCGACAACCTGATCGTCGGCACCGCCATGCCGACCATCGTCGGCGAACTCGGCGGCGCCAAGCACCTGTCCTGGGTGGTCACCGCGTACACCCTGGCCACCGCCGCCTCCACCCCGATCTGGGGCAAGCTCGGCGACATGTACGGCCGCAAGGGCAGCTTCCTGACCTCGATCGTGATCTTCCTGGTGGGCTCGGCGCTGTCCGGCCTGTCGCAGAACATGAACGAGCTCATCGGCTTCCGCGCCGTCCAGGGCCTGGGCGCCGGCGGTCTGATGGTCGGCGTCATGTCGATCATGGGTGCCCTCGTCCCGCCGCGTGACCGCGGCAAGTACCAGGGCATGTTCGCCGCGGTGATGGCCCTCGCCACCATCGGCGGCCCGCTGGTCGGCGGCTTCATCACCGACCACCTGAGCTGGCGCTGGACCTTCTACATCAACCTGCCGCTCGGCCTGGTCGCGCTCGTCGCGGTCATCATCACGCTGAAGCTGCCGAAGGTCCGCAGCACCGCCAAGATCGACTACCTCGGCGCCGTCCTGCTCACCGTCGGCATCACCTCGCTGGTGCTCATCACCACCTGGGGCGGCCAGCAGTACGCCTGGGGCTCCCAGGAGATCCTCGGCCTGGCCACGCTCGCCCTGGCCTCGCTGATCTACTTCTGCTACTGGGAGCGGCGGGTCAAGGAGCCGATGCTCCCGCTGACCCTGTTCCGGAACCTGAACTTCACCCTGGTCTCGATCATCGGCTTCATCGTCGGCTTCGTGATGTTCGGCTCGACCGTCTTCCTGCCGCTCTACCAGCAGGTCGTCCAGGGCGCCTCGGCCACCAACTCCGGCCTGCTGCTGATGCCGATGATGTTCGGCATGCTGGTGATCTCGCTGGTGGTCGGCCAGGCCGTCACCAAGACCGGCAAGTACCGGATCTACCCGATCATCGGCACCCTCGTGATGACCGGCGGCATGATCCTGCTCTCCACCATGGGCACCGGGACCACCCGCTTCACCTCCGCCTGCTGGATGGTCGTGCTCGGCGCGGGCATGGGCTTCCTGATGCAGATCACCATGCTGGTCGCGCAGAACAGCGTCGAGCTCAAGGACATGGGCGTGGCCAGCTCCACCGCCACCCTGTTCCGCACCATCGGCGGCTCCTTCGGTGTCGCGCTGTTCGGCGCGCTGTTCAACAACCGGGTGGCCGACACCATGCAGGAGCGGCTCGGCGAGCACGCCGGCGCCGGCGGCGGCATGCAGGACCCGAGCCAGCTGAGCCCGGCCGACCTGCGCAAGCTGGACCCGGTCGTCCAGGACGCCTACCACCACGCCGTGTCCAACGGCATGCACACCGTCTTCCTGTGGGGCGCCGGGGTGGCCGTGATCGCGATCGCCGCGGCGGTGTTCCTGCGCGAGGTGCCGCTGCGCGGGACCGGCGGCAAGAGCGAGAAGGCGGCCGAGGCCGCGCTGGAGCCGGCGGACATCTGACCGGCCCGCTCACCGCGACGGCGCCCCCGGGAGGTTCTTCTCCCGGGGGCGCCGTCGTTCGTTCTCGGGGCAGTCGTTCTACTGGGGTAGCCGTTCTACTGGGGCAGCCGGTAGACGCCCTGCTCGACCGGCTCGACCAGGCCGTCCGCGACCAGGCCGTCCAGGGCCCGGGCCCGCTGCACCGCGTCCGGCCAGACCGCGTCCAGCCGTGCCTGGGGCACGGTGCCGTGCGCCTCGCGGAGCACCGCGAGCAGCTTGCCGCGCACCTGGCGGTCCGTCCCCTCGTAGGACTGGCCGCGCCGGGCCGGGCCCTCGTACGGCGGGCGGCCGGCCCGCTGCCAGGCGCAGGTGGTGAACAGCGGGCAGTCCCCGCACTCCGGGCCGCGCGCGGTGCAGACCAGGGCGCCCAGCTCCATCACGCCGACCGCCCAGGTGGCGGCGGTCTCGGCGTCGTCGGGCAGCAGCGCGGTGGCGGTACGGCGCTCGGCGGCGGTGGTGGCCTGGGCCGGGTACTCGACGCCGGTCACCGCGCGGGCGAAGACCCGGCGGACATTGGTGTCCAGCACCACGTGCCGCTGGCGGAAGGCGAAGGAGGCGACGGCGGCGGCGGTGTACTCCCCCACCCCGGGCAGCGAGAGCAGGGTGGCGTGGTCGTCCGGGACCTCGCCGTCGTGCTGCTCGGTGATCGCCACCGCGGCCGCGTGCAAGCGCAGCGCCCGGCGCGGATAGCCCAGTCGGCCCCACATCCGGACCGCCTCGCCGGGCGCCTCGGCGGCGAGGTCGGCCGGGGCCGGCCAGCGGGTGAGCCAGGCCTCCCAGGCGGGCAGTACGCGCTTGACCGGGGTCTGCTGGAGCATGAACTCGCTCACCATGACCGCCCAGGGCGTGGCGTCGGGGGTTCGCCAGGGCAGGTCCCGCTTGCTCGCCTCGTACCAGTCCAGGACGGTCGAGTGGAACAGCGGCAGCGGCATCGGCAGCCGGGCGGCGTCGGGGGCGGTGGCGGTGGTGATGGCAGTCATGGCCCTTCGATCCTGCCATGCCCGTCCGCCGGGCCGAAGTGGAGTGGGCCACTTTCGGATCTTCTCGGGACCGTCCGGAAATCGTCCGGTTGGGGCTCGCTCGAACGGGTCAAATGGCGGATCATGTGAAGGAAGGGGCGAGTGTGCGGTGTTGGTGGACCCATTGCTACACACGGTCTCGTAGAGTTTGATCGTGCCTTCTCTGCGTCAACCCGTCGGACCACTGCCGGCCTCGATCTACTGGCGTCGGCGCGTCGTCATGCTCGTCGCCGTCGCGGCGGTCGTCGCGCTGATCGCCTGGCTGATGATCGATCAGGGCGGAGGGGGTGACGGCGGCTCACAGGGCAAGGCCGCGCAGGCGGTTCCCTCCCAGTCCCAGGCCCCGAACCAGTCACCCGCCCAGGCCATCACGCCCGGCGCCTCCCCGAGCGGCCCCGCGGCGCCTCCCGGCGCCGGCGGCAGCGGGAGCGGCCCGGTGGCGGGCGGCGGCGGCACCGAGGTCAACCTCAGCGGCGGCACCGGCACCGGCGGCGCGCCTGCGGGCGGCGGCGCCGCTCCCGCGGGCGGCGGCGCCGGCGGCGGCGGTACGGGCGGCTCCGGTGGCGGCGCTCCGGCCGTGAACACCCCCGAGATCATGGCGCTGCCGGTCTGCGTCTCCTCACAGGTGGCGCTGGAGCTGGCCGGCACCCAGAACTCGTACCAGCCCAAGGACAAGCCGCGGCTGGCCCTGACGGTGAAGAACTCCTCCGGCACCAACTGCCGGGTGGACCTGGGCCGCACCGCCTCCGTGATCACGGTGAGCGGCAGCAGCAACGACCGGGTCTGGTCCTCCGGCGACTGCCCGGCCGACAAGGGCAACATCTGGGTGCAGCTCGGCGCCAACGGCAGCCAGACCGAGACCTTCACCTGGGACCGCAGCCGCAGCAAGCCGCAGTGCGCGACCGCCGACCAGGCGCCGCCGGCGAGCGGGACGTACGTGGTGCTCGCGGAGCTCACCGGGCTCTCCGGGGACAAGGTCTCGGCACGGGCCTCGATCCGGCTGGACAGCTGAGAACCGGTCAACTTCCGTCGGAGCCCCCGGTCGCGGTGTGCGGCCGGGGGCTCCGGGGTTTCGGGGCTTCAGGTCTTCCGGATGTGCGACGGCCCCCGGCCGGGGAAACGTTTCTCCAGCCGGGGGCCGTCGGTGCGTCCGTGCGGATGCGTGGCCGCGCGTCCGATCAGACGTAGCGCTCCAGAATGGACGATTCGGCGAGGCGGGAGAGCCCCTCGCGGACCGAGCGGGCACGGGTCTCACCGACGCCCTCGACGGTCTGGAGGTCGTCGATGCTCGCGGCGAGCAGCTTCTGCAGGCCTCCGAAGTGCTCGACCAGGCGCTCTATGACCGTGTTGGGCAGGCGCGGGATCTTCGCCAGCAGGCGGTAGCCGCGCGGCGAGACGGCGGAGTCCAGCGACTCCGGCGAACCGGAGTAGCCGAGCGCCTTGGCGACGGTCTGGAGGTCCAGCAGCTCGGCGTGGGTGAGCGCCTCCAGGTCGGCCAGCACCTCGGTGACCGTCCGGCCCTTCTTCGCCGCCCGCTCCGGGAAGTAGTCCCGGGCGACCAGCTCGCGCTCCGGCTCCACGCCCGCGATCAGCTCGTCCAGCTGGAGCGAGAGCAGCCGGCCGTCGATGCCGAGCTCCAGCACGTAGCCGGCGATCTCGGTGGCGATCAGCCGGACCATCTCCAGGCGCTGGGCCACGGCGGTGACGTCCCGGACCGTCACCAGGTCCTCGATCTCCAGCGCGGAGAGCGTGCCGGCCACCTCGTCCAGACGCAGCTTGTAGCGCTCCAGGGTGGCCAGCGCCTGGTTGGCGCGGGACAGGACGGTGGTGGAGTCCTCCAGCACCCGGCGGGTGCCGTTCACGTACATCGCGATCAGCCGCATCGAGTGGGAGACCGCGACCACCGGGTAGCCGGTCTGCCGGTTGACCCGCTCGGCGGTGCGGTGGCGGGTACCGGTCTCGTCGGTGGGGATGGTCGAGTCCGGCATCAGGTGCACACCGGCCCGGACGATCTTGGTGATGTCCTTGTCGAGCACCACCGCGCCGTCGAGCTTGCACAGCTCCCGCAGCCGGGTGGCGCTGAACTCGACGTCCAGGACGAAGCCGCCGGTGCACAGGGACTCGACGGTCTTGTCGAAGCCCAGCACGATCAGACCGCCGGTGTTGGCCCGCAGGACCCGCTCCAGGCCGTCCCGAAGCGCGGTACCGGGCGCGATGGCGGTGAGGGAGGCCCGCAGCAGGGCCTCCTCGCGGGAGGCCTTGTCCGCCCCCCGGTCGCTGGCTGCCACGTGACTCCTCCGGTCGACCCGTGCCGCGCGCCTCGCGCCGTGCGCCGCTCCGCGGTCTGTTGCTCTGTCGCTCAGTACCGCTCGGTACTGCCTTCTGGCCAATGAGACTGGAGAAAGTCTAACTGTGTGTGGCTTCGGCAGGGCTTGGGTCAGCGCAGTTCGTCGGAGTCGAGCGGCTCCCAGCCGTCCATCAGCTCCTCCGGGTGGGCCACCGGGCGGTTCGCGGCCCGGCCGGAGCGGGGGGCGGGCGGCGCCGACGGTGCCTCACCGCGGGAATCCGTACGGGACTCGGCGCGTTCGGTGCGCGGCTTGGCGGCGGAGCGGCGGCGGCCAGGGATGGCCCGCAGCGCCTCGCCGATGTCCGCCACCTCGACCACCTTCATGCCCGGCGGCACCTTGCCCGGATCCGGCGGGACCAGGGCGTGGGTGAAGCCCAGTCGGTGCGCCTCGGCCAGCCGCCGCTGCACACCCGTCACCCGCCGTACCTCGCCCGCCAGGCCGACCTCGCCGATCGCCACCAGGTTGCTGGGCAGCGGGGTGTCGGTGGAGGAACTGGCCACCGCGAGCGCGACCGCGAGGTCCGCCGAGGGCTCCGTCAGCTTCACCCCGCCGACCGTCGCGGTGTAGATGTCCTGCTTGCCGAGCTTCACCCCGCCGTGCCGCTCGACCACGGCCAGGATCATCGCGATCCGGGGCGACTCCAGGCCCGAGGTGGTGCGGCGCGGGGAGGGGATCTGCGAATCCACCATCAGCGCCTGCACCTCGGCCACCAGCGGGCGCTTGCCCTCCAGGGTGACGGTGAGGCAGGTGCCCGGAACGGGCTTGTCACGCCTGGTCAGGAAGAGCCCGGACGGATCGGCCAGGCCGACGATGCCCTCGTCGTGCAGCTCGAAGCAGCCCACCTCGTCGGTGGCGCCGTAGCGGTTCTTGACCCCGCGGATCAGGCGCAGCCGGGCGTGCCGGTCCCCCTCGAAGCTGAGCACCACGTCCACCAGGTGCTCCAGCAGGCGCGGGCCGGCGATCTGGCCGTCCTTGGTGACGTGGCCGACCAGCAGGGTGGCCATGCCGCGCTCCTTGGACGCCCGGATCAGCGCGCCCGCCACCTCGCGGACCTGGGCCGGGCCGCCGGGGGCGCCGTCCAGCTCGGCGGAGGCGATGGTCTGCACCGAGTCCAGGATCAGCAGGCCGGGGTTGACCGCCTCGATGTGCCCGAGCACGGCGCCGAGGTCCTGCTCGGCGGCGAGGTAGAGGTGCTCGGACAGGGCGCTGATCCGGTCCGCGCGCAGCCGGACCTGGCCGGCCGACTCCTCGCCGGTGACGTAGAGCGTGCGGTGCTGCGCGGTGGCCGCCTTGGCCGCGACGTCCAGCAGCAGGGTGGACTTGCCGACGCCGGGCTCGCCGGCCAGCAGCACCACCGCGCCGGGCACCAGGCCGCCGCCGAGCACCCGGTCCAGCTCCGGCACGCCCGTCGAGCGGGCCGTCGCGACCTGGCCGTCCACCTGGGCGATCGGGCGGGCGGGGGCGCTGACCGGGCCGGCCGCCGTGGTCCGGATCGGCACCGCGCCGTACTCCTCGACCGTGCCCCAGGCGTTGCACTCCGGGCAGCGGCCGACCCACTTGGGCAGCTGGTTGCCGCACTCCGTGCAGCGGTACGCCGGGCGCGGCTTGGCGGTGGTCTTGGAACGCGGAGGCATGCGGCCCACCGTAGCGGGTGGGTCTGACAGCGGCGGTTCGTCGTGCGTCCGCCACGTATCGGCCGGGGTCACCGGGTCGCCGGGGTTGCCGGGATTGCCGGGGTCGCCGCACAGATGGGCGATGTTGTTACCCGAAAGAAGTACATACGCGGTGAATGGGCGGGGTCAGCCGACCGCGGTCTCTACCGTCGTACGGGTGACAACGCGAACTGTGGGCCGGGTCGGATCGGTCGGGGCTGCGGCTGGGAGGGCCGGGGCGGCCGAGCCGCGGGGCGCTGCCGTGCTCGCGGCGTACGACCGGCAGGTGGACGGGCTGTTCACCTACTGCCTCTCGGTGCTGTGCGAGCACGACGCGGCCGCCGACGCGCTGTGCGAGGTCCGCGAGCTGGCGCGGCGGCACGGCGACCGGCTGGCCGAGCCGGGGCTGCTGCGGGCCTGGCTGTTCTCGCTGGCCCGGTACTGCTGCCTGCGGCGGCTCGCGGGTGGTGGTGCGACGGGTGGTGCGACAGGTGCCGCGGTGACGGGTGCTGCGGGCGGCGCCTCGGACGAGGCCGAGGCCGAGGCGGCCCGGCGGCGGCGCGAGCTGTCCTCGCTCGTCTGGCCGGAGGCGGCCGGCACCGACCCGGAGCAACGCGAGGCGCTGGAGCTGTCCGTCCGGCACCGGCTGACCCCGCTGGAGGTGGCGGCGGTGCTGGGCCTGCCGTTCGAGCGGACCCGTGAACTGCTGGCCGGGGCCGAGACCGAGGTGGCCCGGACCAGGGCGGCGCTGCGGGTGCTCGGCGTCGGCAGCTGTCCGGAGCTGGACCGGCTCGGCGGGGCGGGCGCGGAGTCCTGGCGGGACTGGGTGCTCGGCCCGGCGCTGCGGCGGGAGCTGGTGCAGCACGTGGTGGACTGCCCGGCCTGTCGGGGGACGGCGGAGCGGGTGGCCGCGAGCGAGGCGGCGGAGAGGGTGGCGGGGCTGTCGGGGCTCTCGCTGCTGCGGGCTCCGGTGGGGGCTGTTGCGGGGGTGGCCTCTCCTGGGGTGGCTGCTCCGGAGCTTCGGTTCGACCAGGGCGGCTTCCCCCGGCACCGGGTGCCGGATGCCGGGCGCGGGCTGGCGGTGCGTCGGCGGGTGGTGACCACCGGGGTGCTCGCGGCCGTACTGGCGGCGCCGGTGATCGCGCTCTGGGCCGGGCACCGGGGTGGTGGCGGCCCGGAGTCGGCGGCCACGGTGTCGGCGGTACGGGTGGACGGAGCCGGGCGGTCGGCCGGGCAGCGGCCGCAGCCCGCGGTGGGCGGCCCGACGGGAGCGGGCGCCTCCGGGCTGCCGGGGATGCCGGGGATGCCGGGGCTGGAGCTGGCGGGCGCCGGCACGGGCGGTGCAGAAACGTTGCTTCCCGGCCTTCCCCGGCCGGCCTTCCAGGGTGCGGCGATCCCGGTCCCGGCCCACGGCGCGGCCCCGCTCACCAGCCCCGCCCTGGTCGCCGCCCCTGCCCCCACGGCCGACCGCGCCTCCGCGGCCGACCGCGCCTCCGCGCCGGGCACCGCGGAGCCCACCCCGGCCGGACTGCTCACCGTCGAGGCCGCCGAGTACGGCAGCCGGACCATCCTCACCCTCACCAACTCCGGCACCACGGTGATCCGCTGGCACACGGTGACGGACGCCGGCTGGCTCCGGCTCAGCCGCGACTCCGGCACCCTGGCGCCCGGCCAGCGGATCACCGTGATCGTCACCGTGGACGAGGACCAGGCACCGACGTCGCACTGGACCGCCCGGATCGCGCTGCCGCCCTCACAGGCCGTGGTCACCCTGGAGGGCGGACCGCGCACCCGCGGCGGCTCCGCCTCCTCCCCGCCTGCGACCCCGACGACCCCCGCCACCACCCCGCCCCCTTCCTCATCGGCCACCCCCACCCCGGACGGCTCCCCCCACCCGACCAGCCCGACAACAACGCCCCCGGCGGAGCACTGACGCACGCGGGGACCAAGGGGCGCCCTCCCGGCCACCGGGGCCCGCAGCCAGAGACGCGCCAGAAGTCGACCTGGCCGACTTCTGGCGCAGAACAGGCCAGGCGCTGGCCGAGCATGCGAGCGGCCCCTGGGTTCCGCGCGAAACCCAGCGAAAGCCACGCGCAGGAAGTCGGGCCCGCCGACTTCTCGGGCGCAAGCCCGGTGAGGGGTGTCAGGTGCGGTGGATCGGGGGGACTTGGTAGGTCCCGTCGAGGACCGGGGGTTCGGGCTGGTAGATGCGGAGGATGGGGCGGAACTCGCCGGGTGGGGTGGGGAGCCAGTTGGCGGCGGCGTCCGGGTCCTCGGGCTGGTCGTGCTGGAGGGTCAGGGTGAGGGAGCCGTCGTCGGCGCGGACCAGGCCGGGGGTGCGGTCGCCGATCGAGTAGCGGTCGATCGGGTTCTCCACCAGGCAGTAGTCCGGGACGGAGTACATCGTGACGGACCAGAACGCCCCCGCCGGGGGCGGCTGGTCGAAGCGCAGGGTGTAGTTGTTGGCGCCGGTGAGCGGGCGCCCGTCGGAGTCGTCGTAGGTCATCGCGTACGAGGCCTCGTAGGCGTGGTTGCCCCAGAGGCCGGCCCGGGCGGCGGCGGCCCGGCTGAGGTAGGCGGCGCGGCGGTCGGGGATGCGCCACTCGGGGTCGTCCAGGGTGCCGGGGCCCAGGTGGTCGGTGTTGTAGTCGAAGAGGTGGAGCGTGCTGCGCCATTCGCCGGGCGGGTGGTCCTCGGGCGGGCGGCTGGCGTCCTCGACCCGTTCGCGCCCGGCGGCCAGGCCCTTGGCCAGCGCCAGTGTCCATTCGGGGGCGGCCGCGCGGTACGGCGAGGCGCCGTCGTCCAGCAGGCCGAGCGGGGCGAAGCGGCGCTGGTACTCGATGTCCGCGGTGGCGGGCGGGAAGGCCTGCATCCAGACCCGCATGCGTTCGAAGAAGGCCAGCCGCTCGGGGACGTCGTTGTCCGGCTCGGGCAGTCCGGCGACCAGGCCACCGGGCTCCAGCGGCGCCAGTTCCAGGGCGTCCTGGAGGGCCCGGACCCGGGGCAGGTCGTCCGGGCCGAGGCAGGCGAAGCGGCCGACGAGGGTGCCGACGGTGGTCGGCAGCTCGATCACGCGGGTCGGGTCGGGCGGGGTGCCGTGCCAGTCGGGCGGGACGATCAGCCAGGTCTGCGCGCCGGTGCCGGTGGCCCGGCGGCCGAGGTAGGCGACGTTGTCCGTCCAGGCGTCGATGACCTGGAGCACGTAGTAGGCGCCCGCGGTGTCGGGGATGTGCAGGACCTGCGGCCCCTCCGAGAGGTCGAGCTGGGCGATCGAGTAGATCGTGTCGTTGTTGACGGAGACGAAGTCGTCGGCCGGGCCGGCCAGCCGGGTGGCGTGGCTGAGGTGGTTGAACGGCGCCGCCGGCAGGGTGCCCAGGCCGCCCTTGGTGAAGCGTTCGGCCATGGTGAGGCCGGCGACCAGCGGGTAGCCGTAGACGTACGCGTCGGCGGCCAGGGCCTCCAGCTCGGACTGGTTCATCGCGGGTCCTTCGTACGAGGCGGTCGAGGTCATGCATATCCCCGAATCCGCTCGAATCGGTACAAATGGGATGCTAAGTGGGGCCGGGTGGGGCGGCATGTCGGATCGGCACCGCCCCGACTCCGGCCGACGCCCGGGTTCCGCCCTCTGCTCAGCGCTGATCCGGGCATACCTGCGGGGCGACCGAGGGAGGGTCAACGGTATGAAGATCCTCCTGCTTGGCGGCTCGTCCTTCCTCGGACGGGCCTACGCCACCGAAGCGCTCGCCCGGGGCCACCTGGTGACCACCTTCAACCGCGGCCGCAGCGCCGCCGATCTGCCCGGCGTCGAGGTCGTCCGGGGTGAGCGCGACAGCGCCGACGACCTCGCCCGGCTAGTCGACGGCCGCAGCTGGGACGCCGTCGTCGACACCTCCGCCCAGCAGCCCGCCCAGGCCGCGCTCAGCGCCCGGCTGCTGCGCGAGCGGGCCGACCACTACACCTTCGTCTCCTCCGTGCACGCCTTCACCGACTGGCCCGCCCGGGCGGTCGACGAGGACTCCGCACTGCACCCCTGCCCCGCCGACACCCCGCCCGACCAGCCGCCCGGCACCGCCCTGAAGGCCGGCTGCGAGCGTGCCGTACTCGCGGGCTTCGGCGCCGAACGCACGCTGGTGCTCAACAGCGGCCTGCTCATCGGGCCGTACGAGAACGGCGGCCGGCTGCCCTGGTGGCTGGAGCGGATGGCGCGCGGCGGGCGGGTGCTCGCCCCCGGGGATCCGCGGCGGACCATGCAGGTGATCGACGTCCGGGACTTCGCCCGCTTCGGACTGGACCGGCTGACGGCCCGGGCAGCGGGGCGGTACATCACCACGGCGCCGCCCGGCCGGCTCCGCTTCGGCGAGTGGCTGGAGACCTGCCGGGAGGTCGCGGGCGCCGCGGACACCGAGCTGGTCTGGGTCGAGGACGGGCCGCTGCTCGCCGAAGGGCCCGACCGGGTCGACCCGTGGACCGAACTCCCGCTCTGGGCACCTGACGTGCCGGATCTGGCGGGCGCCTGGCTGGCCGACACCACCCGCGCGGAGGCGGCCGGCCTGCGCTGCCGCCCGTTCGCCGAGACGGCCCGGGACACCTGGGAGTGGCTGCGGGCGCGCGGGCCGGCCGAGGACACCGACGCGGCCGGGCGCAAGGGGCGGCCGGAGGCGCAGGTCCGGCAGGGCATCGAACCGGCGAAGGAGCAACGGCTGTTGGCCGCCTTCGGCTGACCGCCGAGCGCCGCAAGCGACAGGAGTGGGACGTCGGACGGGCCGACTTCCCACTCCTGTGAGCACTCCTGTGAGCACTCCTGCCGCTTGCGCAGTACGAGCGCCCCGCTCAGTGCGTACGGCGCGTCACCAGCTCGGCGAGCGCCAGCAGTTCATCGGCGGCGGCCGGCTCCGGCACCGCCGCGGCCAGCTGCGCCATCGCCGCGGCCATCCGCTCGCAGGACTCGCCCTGCGCCCAGCCGCGCCCGCCGGCCGCTTCGACCGCCGCCGCGCACCGCGCCAACTCCTCGGCGCTGAGCGGCCGTTCGAGCGTGTACAGCTCGGCCAGCCGCTTGCCCTCAACGGTGCCGGACCCCAGCGCCGCGACCACCGGCAGCGACTTCTTCCGGGCGGCCAGATCCGCGCCGACCGGCTTGCCCGTCACCGCGGGATCCCCCCAGATGCCGATCAGGTCGTCGATCAGCTGGAACGCCAGGCCGATCTCCCGGCCGAAGCCGTCCAGCGCCTGCGCGGCCTCCTCGGAGGCGCCCCCGTACAGGGCGCCCATCGCGCAGGCGGCGCCGAGCAGGGCACCGGTCTTGGCCTCCGCCATCGCCAGGCATTCGGCCAGCGAGACGTCGTGGCGCTGCTCGAAGGCGCAGTCGATCTGCTGGCCCTCGCAGAGTTCGACCACGCAGTCGGTGAGCCGACGGATCGAGCCCTGGGCGGCCGGGTGGGCGTCCTCGGCGAGCAGGCGCAGCGCGAGGGAGTGCATGGCGTCCCCGGCCAGGATGGCCTCGGTGGTGCCGAACACCCGCCAGGCGGTGGGCCGGTGGCGCCGGGTGTCGTCCCGGTCGATGACGTCGTCGTGGAGCAGGGTGAAGTTGTGCACCAGCTCCACCGCGGCGGCCGCGGCGACGGCCTCGTCGGGTTTGCCGCCCAGGGCCTGGGTGGCGGCGAGGACCATGGCCGGCCGGATCGCCTTGCCGGCGGAGGCCTCGGCGGGGGTGCCGTCCGCCTCCCACCAGCCGAAGTGGTAGCCGGCCACCTTGCGCATGGTGCCGGGCAGCGAGTCGACGGCGGTCCGCAGGACCGGGTCGACCAGCGCGCGGGCCCGGGCGAGGATGTCCGCCGCCTCGTGCCCTTCTTTGTGGTCCCGCTCCAGCGTGGGACTCGTCATTTGGGTGTTTCCCCCTGTCGGCGCCTGTCGTGGGACGGCCCGCCGTCGGCGGACCGGGGTTGCCCTGCGGTGTCGGGCTCGGAGGCACGCGGCCCCGGACCCGGCACGCCGAGCCCGGGGCCGCGTGCGACCGGCCGCCGTGAACCGTCAGTACTGCGCGATGTCCACGTTCTCCAGGACGCCGACGGCGTCCGGAACGAGGATCGCGGCGGAGTAGTAGGCGCTCACCAGGTACGAAATGATGGCCTTCTCGGAGATTCCCATGAACCGCACCGAAAGGCCCGGCTGGTATTCGTCCGGAATTCCGGTCTGGTGCAGGCCGATGACGCCCTGGTTGTCCTCGCCGATTCGCATCGCGATGATCGAGCTGGTGCCCCGGACGATCGGGATCTTGTTGCACGGGAAGACCGGAACACCGCGCCAGGCCATGATCTGCCGGCCCTCCACCTCGACCGTGCCCGGGTAGAGGCCGCGCTTGTTGAGCTCCCGGCCGAAGGCGGCGATGGCCTTGGGGTGGGCCAGGAACATCCTGGTGCTGCGGCGGCGGCTGAGCAGCTCGTCCATGTCGTCCGGGGTGGGCGGGCCGGAGTGGGTCTGGAACCGCTGGTCGTACGCGGCGTTGCTGAGCAGCCCGAACTCGGGGTTGTTGACCAGCTCGTGCTCCTGGCGCTCGCGCAGGGCCTCGATGGTGAGCCGCAGCTGGTGCTCGGTCTGGTTCATCGGCTGGTTGTAGAGGTCGGCGACGCGGGTGTGCACCTTGAGGACGGTCTGCGCGACGCTCAGCTCGTACTCGCGCGGCTTGAGCTCGTAGTCCACGAAGGCGCCGGGCAGCTCGTACTCGCCGTGGTGGCCGGCGGAGAGGTCGATCGCGGCCTCGCCGTGCTTGTTCTGCGCCTGCTGGAAGCCGTTCAGGTACTCGATGATCTGGAGCTGGAGCGACTCGGAGCGGTCGTGCAGCTCCTGGAAGGCGGGCCAGGTCAGCGCCATGACGGTGCCGGACGTCGCGGCGCGGACGGTGTACGGCCACTGGCCGCCGTCCTGCCGGACCGCCTCGTCGCCGAGGTGGTCGCCGTCGGCGAGGGTGCCGACCACCGTCTCCTCGCCGTACTTGCCGGTGCCCAGGCGGTCGAGCTTGCCGTGCGCGATCAGGAACACCTCGGTGATCGGCGCCCCGGCCTGGACCAGGACCTCGCCCGCGTCGAACTCCCGCTGCACGAAGCGCGAGGCCAGCTCCTCCAGCACGGCCTCGTCCTGGAAGCCGCGCAGCACCGGCACCTCGGCCAGCGTCGGCGCGACGATCCGCACCTCGGCACCCGTCTTGACGAAGCTCACCCGGCCGCGGCCGACCGAGTGGCGCAGGCGGCGGTTCACCCGGTAGGTGCCGCCGGACACCTGCACCCAGGGCAGCCTCCTGAGCAGCCAGCGCGGGCTGATGCCCTGCATCTGGGGCGCGGACTTGGTGGTCGTCGCGAGGTTCCGCGCGCCCGCCGTGCTCAGACTCTGCTGCTGCCGGATGTCCGACTGCGCGCCTGGCGCAGGAATACCGGCATTGGTTTCGGTCGACATGAGGAGAGCCCTTCGCATACCCGATTACCCGATGAAGTGTCGCCTTGCGCATGCGTGTTGCAGCTTCATAGTGGGCCCATTCGACCGCGACCCGCAATCACTCGTTCGAGTGGTTCGAAATGGCCAAACAAATAGTACGAATAGATCACCAGATCGATATTTGTTCGACTATTGATTCGAACATATGGGAGTGCCGCGCCCTATCCTCTCCTATCGACACCCCCGGCCGCGTCACCCTCTGACACGATCCGCGCGCGGCACCCCCGCCGACCGGACTGTCCACGGCCGACCACGTCGGCTACGCGCTGCCCTGTCCGCCCGCCTCAGCCCACCTCCGGCGCCGGCCGCGCGGGCTTCCGGGCGCTCACCCAGGAGGCCGATCCGCCGCGGGACGCCGTGCGGTCGGCGCTCGGGGAGCGGCCGACGGGCGCCGAGGTGGAGCCGGACGTGCGGCATCGAGTACAGGCTGGTGCCCGGCATCCAACCGGTGCGGCCTCGCCGGGCGCCCGGGCGGGTGTCACTGGTCCGGCCCCGGGCTTGGCGACGACGGAGCACGCCAACTCGGCTGCTACAGCGGCCCGTTCCAGTCGAGCGTGGGCTCCAGCACGCCCTCCAGGGTGAGCAGCCAGCGCTTCACGTCGACCCCCACCTGGCCGCCGCCGAAGCCGCCGATCCCGTCCGCCGCCACCACCCGGTGGCAGGGCACCAGCAGGGCCACGGGATTGGCGGCCATCATCTGCCCGACCGTGCGAGCGGCCAGCCCCGGCTCCGTGACGTCCTCGAACACCCCGCTGCGGGCGGCCAGTTCGCCATAGGTGATGGTCCGGCCGTACGGCACCTCGCGCCAGAGCGTCTGGAGCACGGCGCGGTGCGGTCCGGAGCTCAGGCTCCAGTCGATCGGCAGGCCCAACTCGCGGGTGCGGCCCGCCAGGTAGGCGCCGATCCGCTCGGTGACGGCCGTGCTCTTCGACTCGTCGGTGCACGGCGGCAGTTCGCCGTCGCGGCCCCGGTAGCCGGCCGCCGCCACGCCGAGCGGAGTCACCGCGATGTGCAGCGGGCCGCTGGGCAGCGGTGTCGGCACGGTGAGCCAGGACATCGACCAGGACTGCGACACTCTCGGGCCCCCACCCTCCGCCGGACCGGCCGCCGACCACCCCGGCACCCGGGAGGCGTCCCCGCCCCACGCGCCATCGTACGGCGGGCGGTCGGCGGCGCGGGCTCGTACGACTCCGGTCAGAGCTGCCCCTTCAGTCTGCGGGCGAGCGACGCGCACCAGTGCACCAGCTCGGCGCGGTCCGGGCTGCGGCCCTCGCACAGCACGGCGAGCTGCGCGTCGTTGATCCGGTTCGACCCCGGGATCTCCAGCAGGTACGCGAGTTCCGCCATGACGGTGGCGAGCCGCTCCGCGTCCGTGTGGTCCAGGGTGGCCGCGGACTCGTGATGGCTGATGGTGAGCGAACCGGGCATGATCGACCTCCTCCGTCCCCCGCTCTCCACCGTACGGCCGGGTCGGCCGCCCCGCCCGTCGCGGAGGCACGCACGCACGGGAGGGGCAGCCGGTTTCGCTCCGGGGCCGGCCGGGCGCGATGCGCGATGGGCCGGGGGTGCGCCCCGGAGCCGTCCGAGGTTGGTCAGCTGTCCGGGCCCTCCTCCCAGCGGCGGTTGCGCACCGCCGGTACCGCCAACACTACGACCCCGGCCACGAGTTGCCAGACCGCTCCGAAGAGCAGCACGGTTCCCGTGCCGAACCGGCCGGCCAGCGGCCCCGCCGCCGCCAGTCCGAGCGGACCGAGCGCGAAGGCGCCCAGCACGCCGAAGGCCGTCACCCGGCCGAGCAGTTCCACCGGCACCCACTTCTGCGTGGTGGTGCTGTAGAGCGTCCCGCAGACCGCCGAGCCGACCCCGCCCACCAGGGCGCCGGCGGCCACCCAGGGCAGCCCCACCCCGGCCGCGAGCACCCCCGAGGGCAGCGCCCAGCCCAGCGCGGCCACCGACGCCACCGCGAGCGGGCGGGCGGGCGCCCGGCCGAGCATCAGCAGGCCGCCGAACACCGCGCCGGCCCCGTACGCGCCCATCACCAGGCCCCAGGCGCGGGCACCGCCGAGGTCCCGCTGCGCCGTGAGCGGGCCGAGCACCAGGAAGGGGGCCCAGACCAGCAGGTTGAACAGGCCCATCTGCACGGTGGTGATCCACAGCCACGGGCGGGCGGCGAACTCCGACCAGCCCTCCCGCAGATCCTTGATCATCGAGTCCTCGCCGGCCGCCGGCCGCACCGGCAGTCGCAGCACGGCCAGGGCGAAGGCCCCGACGCCGTACGTCACCGCGTCGACCAGCAGCACCGCCGCCGGGCCCCAGGCGGCGGTCACCAGCCCCGCGGCGGTGGGGCCGACCACGGTGGACACCGAACGGGACAGCCCCAGCAGGGTGTTGGCGTCCCCCGTCAGCTCCTTGCGGCGCACCAGGTCGGGCACGACCGCGCCGAAGGCCGGCATGAACAGCCCCTCGCCGATCCCCCAGACCGCCACCAGCGCGACCATCGCCCAGACCGGCGCGTGCCCGGCGGCCAGCAGCGCGGCGAACAGCGCCTGGACGACGCCGCGCAGCAGCTCCGAGCCCAGCATCGCCCGGCGACTGCCGAGCCGGTCCGCGATCAGCCCGCCGGCCAGCAGCGCCAGCACCACGGGCAGGATCCGGGCCGCCATCACCCACCCCACCTCGGTGCCGCCGCCTCCGTCGTCGAGCACCGCGAAGGCGACCGCGACCGGCGCCATCGAGGAGCCGATGAGGGAGGTCGTGCAGCCGATGAAGAACCAGCGGAATTCACGCTCGCCCAGGACGGCGAGACGGTCTCCCAGGCGCCTGCGGCGGGCCGGGATCCGGTCGGTTTGCACTGCCATGTGCAGCAAGTCTGGGGTTCGACGGGGAGTGGATTCAAGGGTTCGCGGAGAAAAAGTTGAGCCTTTCGGAGTCAATTTCTCCAAGAGCCTTCACTGCCGCAGTAAATTCGCCCAACCAAGGCCTCCCACCTGCCATTTACTGCGAATTCCGGCTAGGGTTCGAACGACCTGGAGTGACCTCGCGTGAATGATTTACTGCGGAAGAAGGCGATCGTTCGTGACGGAAGCCGAGACGGGACTCCCACCGGTCGAGTACGCCGTCGCCGTCGAGCGCTACCTGGCCGCCGCCGGGCTCGCCGACGGCTCCCGGCGGATCTACCGGATCGCGCTGCACACCTGGGCCTGGGCGCTCGCCGACCGGCCCGCGCCCACCGGCCCCGAACGACGGCGCGCCCGGCCGCCCGTCCTGCCCCTCGCGCTGCTCGACCACCCCGACACCCCCGACCGGCTCCGCGCCGCGGCCGCCCGCCGCGGAGCCGACACCGGCCCGCGCACCCTCACCCGGGAACTCTCCACCCTGCGCGCGGCCGTGGCCTGGTGGCGGGCCCGCGGCTGGATCGACGGCGACCCGACCACCGACCTGCGCCCCGTCGACCCGCGCCCCACCAGCCACGCCGCGGCCGCCGCGCCGCCGACCCCCGAGGAGCTGCGCGCCCTGTTCGCCCTCCGCGCGCCACTGCGCGAACAGGCGCTCTGGCACCTGCTGCACGAGTCCGGCGCCGCGATCGAGACCGTGCTCGCCCTGGACACCGACCACCTCGACCCGCCGCGCCGCCGCACCCGCCCGGGCAGCGCTCCCGTCCACTGGCAGTCCGGCACCGCCCGCCTGCTCCCCCTCCTCGTCGCCGGCCGCCCCACCGGCCCGCTCTTCCTCACCGACCGCCGAGCCCCCACCGGCACCCCCGCCCGCGACCGCTGCCCCCACACCGGCCACGCCCGCCTCTCCTACCGCCGCGCCGCCGAACTCCTCACGGCCCACACCCAGGCCCTCGGGCCCGGCTGGACGCTGCGCCGGCTGCGGTCGGGACGGTAGGAGACACCCGGCCGGACGTCACGACCCGCCGCCGTTACGCAGCCGATGGGCGGCCGTGACACGACCGGCCGAGGACCGCGACACGGCCCTCCTACCGTCATCGACGACGCCCCCGCCGAACGGGCCGGAGGGCGTCCACGACGAGGACGTACGCGTCCGGCGCCGACGACGGACGTCCCGTGACGAACCCGTACGCCTGGCCCCGCGAACCGCACCGCGGGCCGGCGTCCACCACGTACCGACCGATGCAGACGGAGAGACACCCCATGAGCAGGAGCCGTACCCACCACTCCCCCGCCCGCCGCGTCCTGGCGGCCTGCGCCCTGACCGGCGCCGCCCTGCTGGCCACCGTCACCGGCGGGCAGGCCTGGGCCGACAGCGCGCCGAAGCCCGCCGCCGGCGTCACCGCCCCGGCCGCCCCGGCCGCCGAGGCGGCGCCGCCGCACGCCACGCCCGCCCCCGCCGTGCCCCGGACGGCCACCCCCACCGCCCCGGCCGCCGCGGCCCCCGCCGTCCCCCCCGCGCAGCGCACCGCCACGCCGACGCCGATCGCCCCCGGTGGCGCCCCGGCGCAGGTCCGCGAGGTGCCCAAGGGCGCCGCGCAGGCCGGTGACGGCTCCAGCGCCTCCGACGGCTCCGGCCTGATGCTCGCCGGCGGCGGCGCCGTCGCGGCCGTCGGCGCCGGAGCGCTGGGCTTCGCCGTCCTGCGCCGCCGCTCCGGTGCGCGCGGCTGACACCGGTCCCGAGACCGCCGGGGCGGCCCCGGTGGCGGGGACCGCCAGCCACCGACGCCGGCGCAAACCCGGCCGGGGACGGCGACGCGCCGCCCGGTCCGGCCCGGGCCCGCTGCGCCGCACCGCCTTCGGCACCGCGGGCCTGCTCTGCCTGGTGCTCGGCACCTCGCTCGCGCTGTCCGGCCGGGAGACGCCGGTGGTCCGGGTCGAGACCTCCGGGCACGGCACCGACACCCCGGCAGCGACAACCCCGGCCACGACCGGCACCACGCCCGGCACCGCGCCCACCGCCCCGAAGCCGTACGCCCCCTCGCCGCCGACCCGCCTGCTGGTCCCCTCGGTCGGGGTGGACGCGCCGGTGACCGACCTCGGCCTGAACCCCGACGGCACGGTCGAGGTGCCGCCGGCCGACCACGGCGAGGAGGTCGGCTGGTACCGCAACAGCCCCTCCCCCGGCGAGACCGGCCCCGCCGTACTCATCGGGCACCTCGACACCGCGCACGGCCCGGCCGTCTTCAAACGGCTGCCGAAACTGCGCCCCGGCGAGCTGATCCGGATCCGGCGCGCGGACGGCACCACCGTGGACTTCAAGGTCCGCACGCTGCTCCAGGCCGCCAAGGACCGGTTCCCCACCGAGCAGGTCTACGGCGACACGCCCGCGCCCGCGCTGCGACTGATCACCTGCGGCGGGCAGATCGGTTCGGACGGCCACTGGACGGACAACATCATCGTGCTGGCGGACCTGGCCTGACGGCCGCCGCCGAAGGGGGAACCGCGGGCCGCCCGCCACGCGACCTACCACCGGGGCGGTGCCGAAGCACCCCCTCAGACCAGGAGGACGAGCACCGACCGTGGCAGCGATACCAGCCCCCCGCCGCCGGCCCGGCGCCATCCCGGTGGCCGCCCTGGCCGGCCTGGCCGTCCTCGTCGCCCTCGCCGCCGTCACCTTCGGCCGGCCCACCCCCGGCGGCCTGCACGACCAGGGCCCGGTCGCGGTCGCCACGCCACCGGCCGAGCCCCGGCCGCTCTGGCCGCAACTGCCCACCTCCCCGCCGCCGGCCGCGACCGCGGCGAACGTCACCCCGGAACCGCCGCAGCCCGTACCGGACCTGACCGTCCCCGGGCGCGACATCACCGCGGTCGACGTCCGCACCGTCCTCGCCAAGGACCCGAAGGTGAGCCAGGAGGAGCGGCAGGCGCTCACCTCCTGCACCGGGTGCGAGATCCGCAGCCCCGAGTTCCGCGACCTCACCGGGGACGGGCGGCCCGAGCTGATCACCGTCGTCGCCGTCCCGGGACTGGTCGTGCTGCACGTCTACGCCCTCGCCGAGGACCACCTGCTGCCCGTCCTGCGGGTGCCGGTCCAGCAGGCGTTCAGCGCCGCGACCATCGGCCCCGACCTGTGGTTGTACGAGCCGACCAGCGCCTACGTCCAGACCACCAGCCACTACCAGTGGGACGGGGCCCGGCTCGCCCTGAGGGACCGCACGGACGAGGGCGTCGGCGTGCTCCCGCCCACCGGCCAGTCCGCCGGCTCGTCCACCGGCCCGGACAACGGCCGGGCGGCCGCCACCGCCACACCCGTGCCCGGCACGGCACCGGCGCGCCCCGCCCCGCTCCCGCCCAAGCAGCCGGCCCCCGAGGCCGCCGTCCCGTCCCTGCGCACCGCCCGGCCCACCGCCCCGCCGAACGGGCCCTCCGCCCCCTCCGCCCCCGCCGTGTTCCCGGAAGCGAAGCGATGACCCCCGCCGCCACCCCCGCCACCCCCCACCCGCACATCCTCCTGGTCGAGGACGACGAGGTGATCCGCGAGGCCACCCGGATGGCCCTGGAGCGCTACGGCTTCCCGGTCACCACGGCGGCCGACGGCCTGGAGGGGCTGGAGGCGTTCCACGCCGTACGGCCCGACCTGCTCCTGCTCGACGTCATGCTGCCGCTGCTCGACGGGGTCGGGCTCTGCCGCCGGATCCGGGAGGAGAGCCAGCTGCCGATCCTGATGATGTCGGCCCGGACCGACCCGGTGGACGTGGTCTCCGGGCTGGAAGCCGGGGCGGACGACTACGTGGTCAAGCCCTTCGAGAGCGCCGTACTGGTCGCCCGGATCCGTACGGTGCTGCGCCGCATCCGGGTCGTCCCCACGGCCGACCAGCCGCAGGCCCCGGCCGCCCCTCACCCTTCGGAGTCCCCCGCCGCCTCGGAGGCACCCACCGTTTCGGAGGCACCCACCGCCGTCCGCAGCTTCGACGGCCTCCAGGTCGACACCGACAGCATGGAGGTCCGAGTGGACGGCCGCCTCGTCCCGCTCACCCCCACCGAACTGCGGCTGCTGCTGGAGTTCACCGCCGCACCCGGCATCGTGCTGGAGCGCTCCACCCTGCTGGAGCGCGTCTGGGACTACGAGTGGGGCGCCGACACCCGGGTCGTGGACGTCCACGTGCAGCGACTGCGCGCCAAGATCGGCTCCGGCCGGATCGAGACCGTCCGCGGGTTCGGCTACAAGCTGCGGCGCCCGGCATGACCCTGCGCCGCCAGATCGCCACCGCCGTCGCCGCCATCGCCGTCCTGGTCGCGGTGGCCGTCGGCCTGCTGGTCCACCAGGCGATGATCCGTCAGCACGTCGACCAGGCCCGCTCCGCCTCGCTCGCCGCCCTCGACTCCGGCCTGGCCGACTACAAGCGCGGTGGCGCCAAGATCCTCGGCCGGGGCGCCACCCTGAACGACCCGGCCCTGCCCGAGCAGCTGCGCACCCTCACCACCGGCGGCCGACACGGGTCGCTGCTCGCCGCCGACGGCTCGGGCGAGTCGATGTGGGCGGCCGGGCCGGTACAGGAGGGCGCGCTGTCCGTCCGGGTGGACTTCACCCAGGACCGGCAGGCCATCGCCGACCTGGACCGGATCATCCTGCTCACCGTCGTCGCCGCGGTCTTCACCACCGTGCTGGCCGGCGTGCTCGTCGCCGACCGGATCAGCCGCCGGCTGCGCACCGCGGCCACCGCCGCCCGGGGCATCGCGGCCGGCGGGACGGACACCCGGATCGGCGAACTCGTCGACGGCAAGGACGAGGTGGCCGACCTCGCCGCCGCCGTCGACCTGATGTCCCGCACCCTGCACCGCCGGCTGGAGGACGAACAGCGCTTCACCGCGGACGTCGCCCACGAGCTGCGCACCCCGCTCACCGGCCTGGTCACCGCCGCCGAACTGCTGCCGCCCGGCCGCCCCACCCAGCTGGTGCAGAACCGGGTCCAGGCGCTGCGCGGCCTGGTCGAGGACCTGCTGGAGGTCTCCCGCCTGGACGCGGACGCCGAGGCCCCCGACCTCTCCGCCGTCCCGCTGGAACGCGCGGTGCGCCGCACCGTCACCCTCACCGGACTGGACGTCACCGTCGACATCGCCGCCGACCGGCAGGTCCGCACCGACCTGCGCCGGCTCGACCGCATCCTCGGCAACCTGATCCTCAACGCCCACCGCCACGGCGCCGGCCCGGTCCACCTGCACGTCGACGGCCTGCTGATCAGCGTCCGCGACCACGGCCCCGGCTATCCCGAGGACCTCCTCCGGCACGGCCCCCAACGCTTCCGCACCAACGCCCCCGAACGCGGCCGCGGCCACGGCCTCGGCCTCACCATCGCCACCGGTCACGCCCGCGTCATCGGCGCCACCCTGACCTTCGCCAACCACCCCGACGGCGGCGCCCTGGCCACCCTCGCCCTACCCCCGGACTGACCCCGCGCAACGCCGAAGGGCCCGCCGCAACCGGCGGGCCCTTCGCGCTGCGCTGAGCCCCCTGTCGGGTTCGAACCGACGACCCCCGCTTTACAAGAGCGGTGCTCTGGCCAGCTGAGCTAAGGAGGCACGGTGGCCGTCCGCGACGGATCACGGCGGCACCGGGGGGCAGTCTACCGGGCGCGGGTGACGGGATGGGGGGATATCCGGGGGTTGGTGGGATGGGTGGGCGTGATGGAACCGATGCCGAAATCGGGTCGGGCGGGGGCTGACAAGCGGCGGACGCGCAGGTAGCGTCGCCGGGAGTCGGTTCGCGCAGTGGTTCAGACCACTGATGGGCCGGCTGAGCATCGACACCCCCCCCTTTACTCGGATCGTCCGGCACGTTCCTGCCGGTGAAGGAGAGCAACGACCATGGCTTCTGTCACGTACGACAAGGCGACCCGCGTCTACCCCGGGGCGACCAAGCCCTCGGTGGACGCGCTGGACCTGGAGATCGCGGACGGCGAGTTCCTCGTGCTGGTCGGCCCCTCGGGCTGCGGCAAGTCGACCAGCCTGCGCATGCTGGCCGGTCTGGAGGACGTCAACACCGGGGCGATCCGGATCGGCGACCGCGACGTCACCCACCTGCCGCCGAAGGACCGGGACATCGCCATGGTGTTCCAGAACTACGCGCTGTACCCACACATGACCGTCGCCGACAACATGGGCTTCGCGCTCAAGATCGCCGGCGTGAACAAGACGGAGATCCGCACCAAGGTCGAAGAGGCCGCGAAGATCCTCGACCTCACCCAGTACCTGGACCGCAAGCCGAAGGCGCTCTCCGGCGGTCAGCGCCAGCGCGTCGCGATGGGCCGCGCGATCGTCCGCGAGCCGCAGGTCTTCCTGATGGACGAGCCGCTGTCGAACCTGGACGCCAAGCTCCGCGTCTCGACCCGCACCCAGATCGCCGGCCTCCAGCGCCGCCTGGGCATCACCACGGTGTACGTCACCCACGACCAGACCGAGGCGCTCACCATGGGCGACCGGGTCGCGGTGCTCAAGGACGGGCTGCTCCAGCAGGTCGACACCCCGCGCAACATGTACGACAAGCCCGCCAACGTCTTCGTGGCCGGCTTCATCGGCTCGCCCGCCATGAACCTGGTCGAGGTGCCGCTGGTGGACGGCGGCGTGAAGTTCGGCGGCTCGGTCGTCCACATCTCCCGCGAGGACCTGGCCGGCTCCGGCTCCGACAAGACGGTGACCGTCGGCATCCGCCCCGAGCACTTCGAGGTCGTCCCGGCGGGCGGCATCGAGGGCGTCGCGCTGACCGTCAACGTGGTCGAGGAGCTCGGCTCGGACGGCTTCGTCTACGGCACGACCCAGCTCGGCGGCCAGGACCACGAGCTGGTCGTCCGGGTGCCCGGCCGCCAGATCCCGGCCCGCGGCGAGACCGTCCACGTGGTGCCGATCGCCAACGAGACCCACGTCTTCTCCACCAGCACCGGCCTGCGCCTCAGCAACTGACGCGACCGCCGCAAGAGCGGCGAAACGCCACGGAGCCCGTCGGACCCTACCGGTCCGGCGGGCTCCGTCGTACCCCGCGTCAACACGGTGTGGGGACAAACCCGGACACCCTGTCACTCGATGGGGTAACGGAGGGCGATCCGGCCCGCACCCACCGCTACTCTCCTGAGGGTGAAGCAGCTAGTGCGCCGTATCGGCCAGACCGTCGCCCTGACCCTGCCGGTCGTCCTGGTGACCACCGGCACCCTCGCCGTGACCAGGGTCCCCTGGGCCCCGCCGACCGGGCTCGACCAGCAGGTCGTGGCGGCGTCCAGCGGCGACGGCGCCGGGATCGGCCGCTCCAACAACGCGGCCGGCGCCGCCGCCAAGACCTCGGACGGGCTCGCCCCGCAGGAGTCGCTGCGGGTGGTGCTGCTCGACGAGCTGCGCGCCAAGAACCCCTCCGCCGCGCTGGACCTGCTGGAGCGCTCGATGCGCGAGCAGCCCTCGCTGACGCCGTACTGCACCTCGCTGGCCGGCGATCTGGGCAAGGCGGCGGTGCGCAAGTACCAGGGCGACGTGCAGCGGGCCCGCTCCTTCGCCCGCCCGGTCTGCGACGGCTCGTTCGCGGCCGGCGTCGTCGGCTGACGACGGGCCAGGCGGCGGGGAGCCAGGCGACCAAGAGCACCCGGGGCTGAGCGGCGGACGTTCCGTCGCTCAGCCCTATTGTTCAGGCATGACCGCTGACTCCGGCCCCATCGCCGACCTCCCGTCCGCACCGCACCCGCAGTCGCCCCGGCCGACCACGACGCCCGTCACCCAGGCCGTCATCCTGGCCGGCGGCCAGGGCTCCCGGCTGCGCCCCTACACGGACGACCGCCCGAAGCCGCTGGTCGAGATCCCGGGGACGGGCGTGCCGATCCTCGGCCACCAGCTGGCCTGGCTGGCCGAGGAGGGCGTCACCGACGCCGTGGTCTCCTGCGGGCACCTCGCCGAGGTGCTGGAGGAGTGGCTGGTCAAGGCGGAGCTCCCGCTGCGGGTGCGCACGGTGGTCGAGGCGGAGCCGCTCGGGCGCGGCGGTGGCCTCAAGTACGCGGCCAAGGCGCTGCCCCGCCCGGACGAGCCCTGGTACGCCACCAACGGCGACATCTGGACCCGCTTCAGCCTGCGCGACATGGCCGCGTTCCACCACGAGCGGGACGCCGTCGCGACGCTCGCCCTCGCTCGGCCGCGGATCCCCTGGGGCGCGGTGGAGACCGACCAGTTCGGCAACGTGCTGGACTTCATCGAGGCCCCGCCCTCGCCCTTCCTGATCAACGCCGGCCTGTACGTGTTCAGCCCGGAGTTCGCCGAGCTGCTGCCGGACGTGGGCGATCACGAGCGCACCACCTTCCCGCAGCTCGCCCGCAGCAAGCGGCTGGCGGGCTACCAGCTGCCGCAGGGCGTCTACTGGCGGGCCATCGACACCGCCAAGGACCTCACCGAGGCGGCCAAGGAGCTCGCCTCCGGCGCCGGCCGGCCGCCCCGCTAGGCCGCCCCGCCAGGACCCGAAGACGCCGGTCGGCCGGGCGCTCCGTGGGGAGCGCCCGGCCGACCGGCGTTCAGGGCCCTCAGGTCGCCGTCGGCATCCCCGGGTGGGGGGCCGGGCCGCCGGACAGGTCGGCCAGCGGCGCGCTGCCCAGCACCCCGCCGAGCAGTCCGGAGGACGGGCTGGGCTTGGGCGGCACGCCGGCGCCGCCGGAGCCCGGGGTGCCGCGCGACACGGGCGCGGTGCCCGCTCCGCCGGGCGGGGTGGGGGCCACCGGGGAGGCGCCGGACCCGGTCTCCGCTTTGCCGGAGTGCTTGCCGCTCGGCGTCGGCGTGGCCGGCTTGGTGGACGGCGTGCCGGACGGGGTGGCCGCGCTCGGCGTCGGGGTGGCCGGGTGCGGGACGGCGGTCTGGGGCGTGGTGGACGTCCCCTTGCCGCCGGGGGCGCCGGACGGGCTGCCGGACGGCCAGACCGGGGTGCCGAAGTCGGTGGCCGGACGCTCCGGTGCCTGGTGCGCCCGGGCGCCGGTCCGGACGGCGGCGCCGAGCATCGAGCCGAGCAGCAGGGTCAGGCCGACCACGACCGTGGTGACGACGGCGCCCCGGCGCAGCACCCGGCGGCGCAGCGCCCCGGACGCGTCGGCGCCGAACCGCCGCCAGGCCTCCAGGTTGAGCCGCCCGTCCAGCGAAGCGAACGGCGCCCCGGCGATCAGCAGCGGGCTCCACGCCGCGAGGAAGATCAGGTCCGGGGTGTCGTAGACCGGGACGGCCCGCCAGCTGACGGTGAACAGCAGCACGGCGGACAGCGCCATCGCCGCGCCGGCCGCGAGCCGCTGCCACAGGCCGAGGACGGTCAGCACGCCGACCACGATCTGGGTGAACGACACCACCAGGCCGGCGCCCACCGGGTGCGCCATGGCGAAGGCCAGCAGCGGCTCGGCGACCTTCCACGGGTGCAGCGAGGAGAGCCAGCGCATCATCGAGCCGCGCTCGCCGCCGTCGAAGTACACCGGGTCGCACAGTTTGCTGAACCCGGCGTAGACCGCGAGCGAGCCGAGCACGGCGCGCAGCGGCAGCAGCACCAGGCCGAGGTCGACCCGGCGGCCGGGGTACCAGGGCTGCTTGCCCTCGGCGTCCGCCGCGGAGACCTCGGGCAGTTCGCCGCTCGGGGTCCAGCCGTGCGGCTCGCCGATCGGGCCGATGCCCGCGTCGGTGGCGGTGCCGGCGCCCTCGCGGGGCTGGCGCGGGACGGCCCGGGCGCCCGCGAGGGACGGGATCACCTGGGTCTCGGGCTCCAGCAGGCGGACGCCGCCGCCCGGGGTGCCGCCCAGGCGCACCGCTTCCAGCAGCTGGGTGGCCGCGAGGTCCCCGGGGGGCGCCTGCCCGGTCCAGGTGACGGCGGTGACCCGGCCCTTGCGGCGCGGCGCGCCGCCGGCCCCCGCCCCGGCCAGCGCCGGGACGGCACCGGCCGGCACGACGACCTGCGGGGTGACCAGCGGACGGCGGATCAGACCCTGGTTGGCGTACGGGTCGCCGAAGGCGGCACCGGTGGACAGCAGTCCGGCCGGGGCCTCGATCAGCGGCGCCACCGGGTCCTGGAGCCGGAGCCGGAAGCTCGCCTGGGTGCTGCTGAGCCGCGCCGGGTCCGACTCCACCTTGACGGTGTTGAGGCCGGGGCCCGCGTCTATCCCGGTGCTGCCGTCGCCGAACAGGGGGCGCCGAGGTGTTCTGGTGTCCACGCCCGTCTAACCGGGTGACGGCCGCTTAGGACACTCTCCCGGGTGGATGTCCGGAGCACACTTGAAGTGATCATGAAAAAAGCGATCGGGCCCGGTCGGGGCCCGATCGCCTTCACTCGGATTGCGGGGAATTCGGAAGATCTCCTGCGTCCCCCGCCCCGGGCGTGCTCAGCGCTTGGCGCGCAGTCGCGCGGCCTCGTACAGCACGATGCCCGCCGCGACACCGGCGTTCAGCGACTCGGTCAGACCGGACATCGGGATCCGGACCCGCATGTCGCAGGTCTCCGAGACCAGTCGGGACAGGCCCTTGCCCTCGCTGCCCGCGACGATCACGACCGGACCGGTCAGCAGCTCCAGGTCGCCGATCTCGGCCTCGCCGTCGGCGGCCAGGCCGACCACCATCAGGCCGGCCTTCTGGTAGGCCTCCAGGGCGCGGGTCATGTTGGTGGCCCGGGCGACGGGCAGCCGGGCCGCGGCACCGGAGGAGGTCTTCCAGGCACCGGCGGTCATGCCGGCCGCGCGGCGCTCGGGGATGACCACGCCGTGCGCGCCGAAGGCGGCGGCCGAGCGGACCACGGCGCCCAGGTTGCGCGAGTCGGTCACGCCGTCCAGCGCCATGATCAGCGCGTCCTGGCCGGCGTCGGCGGCGTCCGCCAGCAGGTCCTCGGGGTGCGCGTACTCGTACGGCGGCACCTGGAGCACCAGGCCCTGGTGGTTCATCCCGCCCGTCATCTGGTCCAGCTGGGCGCGCGGGGCCTCCATCAGCGGGATGCCGCGGTCGTTGGCGGCCTGGAAGGCGTCGCGGACCCGGTCGTCGGTGTCGATGAACTGCTGGACGTACAGCGCGTTGGCCGGCACGTCGCCCTGGAGGGCCTCGACCACCGAGTTACGGCCGAAGACCAGCTCGGCGCTGCCCGCGCCGCCGCGGCCACCGCGGCCGCCGCCGCCGGAGCGGCGCATGCCGGCCCGGGCCTTGGCGTCCCGCTCGCGCTTCAGCGCGGCGTTGGCGGCCCGCTGCTTGGGGTGGCCCTTGCGCTCCTCGCCGGGCGGGGTCGGGCCCTTGCCCTGGAGCGCCTTCCGGCTGTGCCCGCCGGTACCGACAGACGCGCCCTTCTTCGATCCGGGGTTGCGGCGGTTCCTGCGTGCACTGTTGCCGGCCATGGCTGTACTTCCTGTCTGTTCGGCACGCCCCGGCCGCCCCGGTCTGCCCGGTGGCGGCCGGGGCATGCGCTACGTCATGCGGGAGGGCCGCACCGGTCCGGTACGGCCCACCCATCACCCCGATCGTCGGATGGGGTTACTGGCTGTTGATCGTCCAGCGCGGGCCGGACGGGGTGTCCTCGATCGCCAGCCCGGCCAAGCCGAGCTGGTCGCGGATGGCATCCGCGGTGGCGAAGTCCTTGCGCTCGCGCGCCGCCTGCCGCTGGTCCAGGACCAGACGGACCAGCGAGTCGACCACACCGTGGAGGTCCTCGCCGCGCTCCGTCCCGGCCCAGTGCGGGTCGAGCGGGTCGAGGCCCAGTACACCGAGCATCGCACGGACCTCGGCCAGTCGCGCCACCACGCTCTCCTTGTCGTCCGCGTTCAGGGCGCTGTTGCCCTGGCGGACGGCGGTGTGCACGACGGCCAGCGCCTGCGGCACGCCCAGGTCGTCGTCCATCGCCTCGGCGAAGGCCGGCGGCACCTCGGGCGCCGCGTCGACCGTGCCGCAGCGCTCGACGGCGCGCTGGATGAAGCCCTCGATCCGGCCGAAGCCGGCCTCGGCCTCGCGCAGCGACTCCTCGCTGTACTCGATCATCGAGCGGTAGTGCGCGGCGCCCAGGTAGTAGCGGAGCACGATCGGCCGCCAGTTGCGGACCATCTCGGAGACCAGCACCGAGTTGCCCAGCGACTTGCTCATCTTCTCGCCGGCCATGGTGACCCAGGCGTTGTGCACCCAGAACTCGGCGAAGTGGTCGCCGAAGGCCTTGGACTGGGCGATCTCGTTCTCGTGGTGCGGGAAGATCAGGTCCAGCCCGCCGCCGTGGATGTCGAAGGCCGGGCCCAGGTACTTGTGGGCCATCGCCGAGCACTCCAGGTGCCAGCCGGGACGGCCGCGGCCCCACGGGGTCTCCCAGCTCGGCTCGCCCGGCTTGGCGGCCTTCCACATCGCGAAGTCGCGCGCGTCCCGCTTGCCGGTCTCGCCCTCGCCCTCGGGCTGGCGCAGGTCGTCCAGCTTCTGGTTGGAGAGCGCCAGGTACCCGGGGTACGAGCGCACATCGAAGTAGACGTTGCCGTCGGCCGCGTAGGCGTGGCCCTTCTCGATGAGGCCGCGCATCATCTCGATCATCTCGGGGATGTGCCCGGTGGCCCGCGGCTCGACGGTCGGCGGCAGGCAGCCCAGCGCGTCGTAGCCGTCGTTGAAGGCGCGCTCGTTCTCGTAGCCGATCTGCCACCACGGCGTGCCGAGCTCGCGCTCCTTGGCGATGATCTTGTCGTCGATGTCGGTGACGTTCCGGGCGAAGGTCACCTGGTAGCCGCGGTAGGCGAACCACCGCTGCATGATGTCGAAGTTCAGCCCGGACCGGATGTGCCCGATGTGTGGCGCCGACTGGACGGTAGCGCCGCACAGGTAGATCGAGACACAACCCGGCACAAGCGGGACGAAGTCGCGTACCTGGCGGGTGCTGGTGTCGTACAGACGAATGCTCACAGCGTCAAGCGTAGTGGGCGGTGGGGGGTGCCCCGCCACATTCCCCGGGAGAACGGGCTCGTGATCCCGGGGAACGGCGGATCCCGGGCCGGCGTCAGATGCGGCCGAGCACCTTGCTCGGGCTGAGCCGGACGATCACCCGGACGTCGTCCGGGCCGTCCATCGTGTACTTGTCCTGGCCCATGTACTTGCCGGCCAGCTCGTCGATCAGCGCCCGGGCGCCCTCGGTGGTCATCGAGACCTCGCCGCGCGCCTCCAGGTACTCGTACGGGGTGTCCGCCGGGTTGATCAGGATCGAGACCCGCGGGTCCCGCACCAGGTTGAGGTGCTTGCGGCGGCCCTGGACGGTGGAGAACAGGATGTCGTCGCCGTCCCGCTTGACCCAGACCACGGAGGACTGGGGGCCACCGTCCGGCTGGATGGTGGAGACCACGGCGAAGCTCTTGGCGTCGATCAGGGCCTTGGCACGGTCGGAGAGCTTGGCAGTCACGGAGTACCTCTTCTCGTCGGCGGTCCGGCCCGAGCGGAAACCCGTACGGGCCCGAACCGCACCATAACGATTCGGGCCCCCGGGAACACCGGTGAACACCCATCAGCAGCGGGTCGCCGCCGCCCGCTCACCCGTGAGGGCTCAACGCCGCTCGTACACCAGCGCGGTGGCGATCGCGGCCAGGCCCTCGGCCCGGCCGGTCAGGCCCAGCCCGTCGGTGGTGGTGCCGGAGACCGACACCGGGGCGCCGGCCGCCTCGGACAGCGCGGCCTGCGCCTCGGCCCGCCGCTTGCCGATCTTCGGCCGGACCCCGATCACCTGGACGGCGACGTTGCCGATCTCGAAGCCCGCCTCGCGGACCAGCCGGGCCGCCTCGCCGAGCAGCTTCACCCCGGACGCGCCGGCCCACTCGGGGCGGTCGGTGCCGAAGTGGGCGCCCAGGTCGCCGATCCCGGCGGCCGAGAACAGCGCGTCACAGGCGGCGTGCGCGGCGACGTCGGCGTCCGAGTGCCCGGAGAGCCCGGCCTCGGCGTCCGGCCACTCCAGCCCGGCCACCCAGAGCGGGCGGCCGGCCTCGAAGGCGTGCACATCGGTGCCGATGCCCACCCGGGGGATCAGCGGGGTCTGCGGTTCAGTAGGCATCGGCGGCCCTCCGGCGGGCGAGTACGGCCTCGGCGAGCACGAGGTCCAGCGGACGGGTGACCTTGAACGCCTCTTCGTGACCGGGCACCACGACGACCCGGCCGCCGTAGCGCTCGACCAGGCCGGCGTCGTCGGTGACCGGCGGCGCGTCGGCGGTGCCCGAGTCCTCTTCGGCCAGCGCCCGGGCGTGCACCTCGGCCAGGGTGGCGCGGTCGAAGCCCTGCGGGGTCTGCACCGCGCGCAGCGTGGCGCGCTCGGGCGTGTCGAGCACCGGCTCGGGGCCGCCCGGGTTCGGCTCGACCCGCTTCACGGTGTCGGCCAGCGGCACCGCCGGCACCACCGCGCGGGCTCCGGAGCGGACGGCGGCCGCGACGGTGTCGACCACCTCGACCGGGACCAGCGGACGGGCCGCGTCGTGCACCAGCACGACCTCGACTTCCTCCGGGATCGCGGCCAGGCCCAGCCGGACCGACTCCTGGCGGGTCGACCCGCCGGCCACCACCCGGATGTCCTTGTCGTCCAGTCCGTGGCTGTCCAGCAGGGCGACCACCTCGGCCACCCCGTCGGCGGGGGCGGCGACCACGACCAGGCCGACCGCCCGGCTGCGGGCCAGGGCCCGGACGGCGTGCACCAGGAGCGGCACACCACCCAGCTCCCGCAGGGCCTTCGGGGCCCCGGGCCCCAGCCGCTCGCCGCGTCCGGCGGCGGGCACCACTGCTGCTGCGACTGCTCCTGACGCGTTCAGGTTTCACTCCTTCGGCGAAGTGGGTATGGCCATGGCGTGCCCGGCGGGCGCGCCCGGCCCCTTCCGAAGTGCCATGGTGTACCGCCCGCCGCACAACTCCGCAAGGCACGGCCCCGTAAGACCCGGCTCCGCAAACTCCGCGCGAACGGGTGCAGAAACGGTCGTGCACGGTGGGAACGGGCTCGGCGGGCCCGGGCGGTGGGCGTGGTCCGGACACGCCTCAGCGCCCGGAGTGCCACTGCACCACTCCCGGACGGTTCGTCCAAAGAGCGGTGCGCCGACACCGGGCGCTGTGAACGTCGGGCGAAAGCCCTACGGCACTGCGGTCGCGCGCGCTACGAGGCGAGGACCTCGTCGAGCAGCGTCTCCGCCTTGTCCTCGTTGGTGTTCTCCGCCAGCGCGAGCTCGCTGACGAGGATCTGGCGCGCCTTCGCGAGCATCCGCTTCTCGCCGGCCGAGAGGCCGCGCTCGCGCTCGCGGCGCCAGAGGTCGCGGACGACCTCGGCAACCTTGATGACATCGCCCGAGGCGAGCTTCTCCAGGTTCGCCTTGTAGCGACGGGACCAGTTGGTCGGCTCTTCCGTGTACGGTGCGCGCAGCACCTCGAAGACCCGGTCCAGACCCTCCTGGCCGACTACATCGCGCACGCCGACGAACTCCGCGTTCTCGGCGGGCACGCGGAGCGTCAGGTCTCCCTGCTGCACCTTGAGCACCAGGTAGGTCTTGTCCACACCTTTGATCTGGCGAGTTTCGATGGCCTCGATCAGCGCGGCCCCGTGATGGGGGTAGACCACCGTGTCGCCAACCTTGAACGTCATGTGACAGGACCCCTTCCGTGGCTTTCCAGCTTAACACGCTTCTTCGCACACCCGAAGGGCGTTTTCGCAGGTCAGGGCCGGTCTCGGGGCTTGACAAGGACCCCCATGACGTGCTGCGACCGATGTTCGAGAGGGGCTTCCCGCAGGTCGGAGGCGGTTCCGGGGTTCGGCGAAACCCTTGCGCAACACCCCCGCAACCATGATTGGATCTTGAGCTTTCACCCCTTTCCGGGTCGCGGCCGAATCGTTATTCGATCTTGGTCGAACCTTGTCCGTCGCGTGACCCGGACATGCCGACCGGTGTCATCGGTCGGCCCCGAACATACGGCCGGACGGCCCCCGGAGGCCCCCGGGAGTGCGACACGGGGACCACCCCGTGAGGAGCGCATAAGCGAGGTCGATAATCTGAGACCTGACCACCCGACACGTGACCTAGGAGAAGCCGCCGCCGTGAGCCGCAGCCTTCGACGCGGCAGCATCGCCGCCATCGCCGCCATCGCCATTGCCTCGCTGTCCTCCTGCGCCGCCGGCAACACGCCGGACACGCTCCAGATCAAGCCGGACAACGCGGCGGCGACCATCGGTACGCACCTCCGACTGAACAACATCGTGGTCGTCACCGGGGTGGGCACCGCGGGCGAGCACACCGGTGCCGCCAACGTGGTCGTCAACATCGCGAACTCCGGAGACGCCCCGGCCGAGCTCCAGTCCGTCTCCGTCAACGGCGCCGCGGCCACCTTCGCGGACCCGGCCGGCGCCCCGCTCTCCGGCATCGTCGTCCCGGCCGGCGGCGCGGTGGCGATCGGCGGCGAGGGCAACCCGTCCGCGACCGTCGCCTCCGCGAGCGTCCACGTCGGCGGCTTCGCCCCGACCGTCTTCACCTTCAAGGACGGCCAGAAGGTCGAGGCCCAGGCCGGCGTCAGCCCGGACTCGGGCGAGCACGGCAACGGCCTGTACAAGGGCTTCGGGCCGACCCCGTCGCCGACCGCCACCCCCGCCAAGACCGCCACCCCCGGTGCGGCCACCCCGGCCACCCCGGCCACCGGTGCCACCCCGGCCACCCCGGCCACCGGTGGCGCCGTCGCCCCGGCCGGCACCACGGCTCCGGCCGTCCCGGCCGCGCACTGACGCCGTAAGCGACGCGAAGGCCCCCTCCGGCTGTCCGGAGGGGGCCTTCGCGTGCTCGGGGTGGCCGCCGGGCGGTTACGGCCCGCTGTGGCCCTTCAAGGCTCCCCAGGGCTCCCCAGGGCTCTTTACCGCTCTTTACGGCTCGAACTTGTAGCCCAGGCCGCGGACGGTGACCAGGTAGCGCGGGGCGCCCGGGTCCGGCTCGATCTTGGCCCGCAGGCGCTTCACGTGGACGTCCAGGGTCTTGGTGTCGCCGACGTAGTCCGCGCCCCAGACCCGGTCGATCAGCTGCATCCGGGTGAGCACCCGGCCGGCGTTGCGCAGCAGCATCTCCAGCAGGTCGAACTCCTTGAGCGGCAGGTCGACCTTGGCGCCGTCCACGGTCACCACGTGGCGGTCCACGTCCATCCGGACCGGGCCCGCCTCCAGGGCGCCCGGGCCGCCGCCGTTGTCGCCCGCGCCGCCGTCCTCGCCGCGGCGGCGCAGCACCGCGCGGATCCGGGCGACCAGCTCGCGGGTGGAGTACGGCTTGGTGACGTAGTCGTCAGCGCCTATCTCCAGGCCGACGACCTTGTCGATCTCGCTGTCCTTCGCGGTCACCATGATCACCGGGACGTTGGAGCGCACCCGGAGCTGGCGGCAGACCTCGGTGCCGGGCAGGCCCGGCAGCATCAGGTCGAGCAGGACGAGGTCCGCGCCGTTGCGTTCGAACTGCTCCAGGGCGTCGGGGCCGGTGGCGGCGACGGCCACCTCGAAGCCCTCCTTGCGGAGCATGTACGAGAGGGCGTCGCTGAACGACTCCTCGTCCTCGACCACCAGTACTCGGGTCACGATCAGGCCTCCGGGGCAAGCTGAGGGGTTGTGTGGGACAGGTGTTGTTTCCGCCCCCCGGTGGGGAGCGGGCGGCCCGTACGGTCCGTGCGGTCCGGGGTGAGGGTTCGGGGTGCGGCGGCCGGGCCGGCGGGGTCGCCGCCGCGCTCGCCGTACGACTCGTGGTCCGGTTCGTGGTCCGGTTCGTGGTCCGGTTCGTCGTCGAACGCGTCGTCGGGCTCGTCCTCGCGGGGCGCCTGCCCGGCGGGCAGGCGGATGGTGAAGGTCGAACCCTGGCCCTCGACGCTCCACACCGAGACGGTGCCGCCGTGCGAGGCCGCGACGTGCTTGACGATGGACAGGCCCAGGCCGGTGCCGCCGGTCGCCCGGGAGCGGGCGGGGTCGACGCGGTAGAACCGCTCGAAGACCCGCTCGCGGTCCTTCTCGGAGATGCCGATGCCCTGGTCGGTGACCGAGATCTCGATGAGCTCGCCGTCCGCCTCCCCGAGCGCCGCGGCGCTGGAGATCCGGCGGGTGGCGATGGCCACCCGGGTGCGGGGCGGGCTGTAGTTGACGGCGTTCTCGACCAGGTTGCCGAGCGCCGCGGCGAGCTGGCCGCGGTTGCCGTGCAGGTAGAGGCCGGCGATGCCGCCCGCCGCGATCAGGATCTGCTTGGCGGCGGCCTGCTGGCGGCAGCGGTCGATCGCCTCGGCGATCAGCTCGTCCACCGCGACCGGCTCCGGGTCGACCATCAGCCGGTCGTCCTGGACCCGGGAGAGGTCGATGATCTCCTGGACGAGGCTGGCCAGCCGGTGTGCCTCGACCTGCATCCGGCCGGCGAAGCGCTGCACCGCCTCCGGGTCGTCGGACGCGTCGGCGACCGCCTCGGAGAGCAGCGACAGGGCGCCGACCGGGGTCTTCAGCTCATGGCTGACGTTGGCGACGAAGTCCCGGCGGACGGCCTCCACCCGCCGGCGCTCGGTCTGGTCCTCGACCAGCACCAGCACCAGCCGGGAGCCCAGCGGGGCCACCCGGACGGAGACCGCGAGCGGCTCCGCCGCGCGGGCCGCGCCCGGTCGGGGCACCTCCAGCTCGACCTGGCGGATCTCGCCGTCCCGGCGGGTGGAGCGGGCCAGCGAGAGCATCTGGTCCACGGCGACGGCGCCACCGCGCACCAGGCCCATCGCGTACGCCGCCGAGCTGGCCTTGACCACCTCGTCGCCCTCGCCCAGCACGATCGCGCAGGAGCGCAGCACGGAGAGTACGGTGTCGACCCCCGGCGGCAGCGGCGGCTCGGTGCCGCCGGTGCCCAATGACTGGTGCCGGCCCAGGTTCCTGCCGCCGGTCCCGCTGTACCTGCCCTTGGCCTGCTCGCGCTCGCTCCAACGGAAGGCGACGGAAGCGGTGAGGCCGACGCCGAGCCCGGCTATGGCGCAGGCAGCGGCGGCGGCCACGTTCACGTCCATGTGGCCAGCGTAAGCGCACGGTGAGGGCAGTCCCCAGGCTCTGGATCAAGGCATCGACCACGCGTTGCCGAGAATTCACCTTCAGGTGGCCGCTGATTCACCGTGGTGGCCGTGCGGCGTCGCCCTGACGGCGGAAAGTTGGCCAGGCAGCCCGTGTGGGAGAGATCGGTGCGCCGAACAGCGGCCACCGGCTCGGGTGTGCGCGTACGATGCGCGCCACCAGCAGCGGTCGCCCGTACGACGAAATCACGGTCGGACGGGCTGACCGGTCGGCACCGCCACCGACACAGCTACTGAGGAGAGAACATGCGCGACGCGTACCACGAGGAACTCGATGCGATCGGCGACAGCCTGGTCGAGATGGCCCGGCTGGTCGGCTCTGCCCTGGGCCGCGCCACCACCGCCCTCCTCGACGCGGACCTGGCGCTGGCGGAAAGCGTGATCGCCGCGGACGAGAAGATCAACGAGCTGCACCACGAGCTGGAGAACCGGGCCATCGACCTGCTGGCCCGCCAGCAGCCGGTCGCCACCGACCTGCGCATCGTGGTCACCTCGCTGCGGATGAGCGCCGACCTGGAGCGCTGCGGCGACCTCGCCCGGCACGTCGCCAAGGTCGCGCGGATGCGCTACCCCGACACCGCCGTGCCCCGCGACCTGCACTCCACCGTCCTGGAGATGGGCCAGCTCGCCCAGCGCCTGGTCGCCAAGGCCGGCCTGGTCATCGCCACCAAGGACGTCGACAAGGCGCTGGAGATGGAGCAGGACGACGACGCGATCGACTCGCTGCACCGCGAGCTGCTGTCGCACCTGATCGACGAGCGCTGGCACCACGGCATCGAGACCGCCGTCGACATCACCCTGGTCGGCCGGTACTACGAGCGGTTCGCGGACCACGCGGTGTCGGTCGCCAAGCGCGTGGTGTACCTGGTGACCGGCGAGCACGTGGCCGAGTTCGTGGCCGCCACCGAGGCCGCCGAGGCCGCGCCGGTCGACTGACCGGGCCGGGCTGACCCCGGAGGGTGAGTAAACCCGTGACGGGGGGTGGTGCGGGCGCACGGGGGGCCGTGCGCCCCACCACTGCGCGCCCGTTGACGCTCCCTCCGTTCGGCGGTTTCACTCGACGGTGGGGCACCGGAGCGTGCCCGTCACCAGAAGGGGAGCTCGATGAAGGCCAACCCGACCCGACCGGCAACCGCCCACGACACCGTCGAGCCACTCGCTCCGAAGCTGCTTCCCGTCCTCGCGGCCGGCTGCGGCTGCGGCCCGGGCTGCGGCTGCGGCTGCCAGTCCGGCGCGCCCTGCCAGTGCGGCGGCGCGGACGGCGGCTGCTGCGGCGGCCACTGAGCGGCCCGACGCCCGGGAGTTCGCGCGTGAGGTGCACGGCATTCCGGCGGCCGTGCACCTCGTTCGCGGTCCTGGCCCGCCCGCGTCCGTCAGAACTGCACGTCGGTGCAGGAGTAGAAGGCGTTCCCGGTGTCGGCGATCGTCCAGACCGCGACGACCACCTGGTGGCCGGTGCGCCCGCTCGGGATGGTCGCGGTGTGGCTGAGCGTGCTCGGCACCTGCACCCCGCCGTACGGGACGGTGAGGAAGGGCGTCAGGTCCAGGTTGGACCGGGTGACCGGCTGACCGGCGTCGTAGCCCGGCTTGGTCATGTAGTACCGGAAGTCGGTGGTCGCGTGCCGGGCGGTGAACGTCCAGGTGAAGGTGAGCTGCCGGCCGGCCGTCACCGGCGTGGTCGGCCAGGCTCCGCCGTGCGGATCGTCCAGCTCGGCGAAGCGGGCGTTGCCGCCCGCGCAGATGGTGCCGTCCGAGGGGCCGAGGGCCGGGAAGCCCTTGGGGCCCTCGACGCTCTGCGGCTCCCACTGGATGTCGCCGCAGTCCCAGGGGACTCCCTGCACGTGGGTGTCGCAGAGTGCGGCCCGGCTGGGCGGGGTCGAGATCCAGCCGTGCGACGAGGCCGGGACGGCGAGGGTCAGCGGGATCGCCAGCGCGGCGACGGCCGCCCCGACGATGTGGCGGGTGCGCATGGTGCTCCTCCGTGGGGGTGGATGGAGTGTGCGCCGGGGCGCAGACGCGCGCGTGGGGTGCGGCGGCCCGGACGGGGAGCTCCTGGCATGCCTGCGCCGGTCCGGTGCCCTCACGGTAGGAGCCACCCCTGGGCCCGTCAATGGTCTGAACCACTTTCTCAGCTGCCCAACTCCCGTGCCGGGCATGCGGATTGGCCCCGAACTGACCGAAAGACGAAGGCCCCGCACCCGGTCGTGCCGGGCGGCGGGGCCGTGTCGCGGTCGGCTTACTTCTTGCCCTGGTTCTTGACCGCCTCGATGGCCGCGGCGGCGGCGTCCGGGTCGAGGTAGCGGCCGCCCGCGGTGACGGGCTTGAAGTCGGCGTCCAGCTCGTACACCAGCGGGATGCCGGTCGGGATGTTCAGGCCGGCGATGGCCTCGTCGGAGATGCCGTCGAGGTGCTTGACCAGCGCGCGCAGGCTGTTGCCGTGGGCGGTGACCAGGACGGTCTTGCCGGCGGCGAGGTCCGGGACGATGGCGTCGTACCAGTACGGGAGCATCCGCTCGACGACGTCCTTCAGGCACTCGGTGCGCGGACGCAGCTCGCTCGGGATCTCGGCGTAGCGGGCGTCACCGGCCTGCGAGTACTCGGCGTCGTCGGCCAGCACCGGCGGCGGGGTGTCGTACGAGCGGCGCCACAGCTGGAACTGCTCCTCGCCGAACTCGGCCAGGGTCTGGGCCTTGTCCTTGCCCTGGAGCGCGCCGTAGTGGCGCTCGTTCAGGCGCCAGCTGCGGCTCACCGGGATCCAGTGCCGGTCGGCCTTGTCCAGGGCGATCTGCGAGGTGCGGATGGCGCGGCGCAGCAGCGAGGTGTGCAGCACGTCGGGGAGCAGGCCCTCGGCGGCCAGGAGCTCGCCACCGCGGGCGGCCTCCTTCTCGCCCTTCTCGTTGAGGTCGACATCGACCCAACCGGTGAACAGGTTCTTCTGGTTCCACTGGCTCTCGCCGTGGCGGAGCAGGATGAGTCGGTACGTCGTGTCAGCCATGGCCCCCAGCTTAGTGGGGGGCCGGAAAACGCCTGGTGGGGACCTTCGGCCCGTGTGTAATGTGTGACCCGCGCATCTGACACTTACATGCGTCGGCTGACCGGGCCTGCCTCACCGCTCAGCGGACGCCTGCCCCCGGGAGCCCCCACATGCCCGTCACCGCCCGGTTCCGAAGGATGATCCAGGAGACGGCGGGCGGGCTGCCGCGCCGGTTCTGGTGGCTCTGGTTCTCGACCCTGGTCAACCGGCTCGGCGCCTTCGTCGTCACTTTCCTGGCGCTCTACCTCACCAGCAGCCGAGGATACTCGGCCGGCTACGCGGGACTGGTCGCCGCCCTGTTCGGCCTCGGCGCGGCGCTCTCCTCGATCGTCGCCGGGGTGCTGACCGACCGGATCGGGCGCCGCCCGACCCTGCTCGCCGCCCAGCTCGGCACCGCGCTGTCCACCGCCGTGCTCGGCTTCATGGACGGCCAGGTGGCGATCGCCGCGGTGGCCTTCCTGGTCGGCTTCTGCAACAACGCCTCCCGGCCGGCCGTCTCGGCGATCATCGCGGACATCGTCCCGGCCGCCGACCGGGTCCGCGCCTACTCGCTGAACTTCTGGGCGATCAACCTGGGCTTCGGCCTCTCCTCGGCGCTCGCCGGGCTGATCGCCACCCACGGCTACCTCACGCTGTTCCTGCTGGACGCGGTCACCACGGCGCTCTGCGCGGTGGTGATCTTCATCAGGATCCCGGAGACCAAGCCCGACGCCCCGGCCGTGAAGGCCGACGAACCGGCGGTCGGCATCGGCACCGTGTTCCGCGACAGCCGCTTCATGGCCGTGGTCGGCCTCACCCTGCTGCTCGCCCTGGTGATGCAGCAGGGGTCGACCACCCTCGCGGTGGACATGGGCCTCAAGGGCATCACGTCCACCGAGTACGGCCTGGTGATCGGCCTGAACGGGCTGCTGATCGTGCTGCTCCAGATCCCGCTCACCCGGTGGGTGGAGCGGCGCAGCCGTTCGGCGATGCTGACGGCGGCCGCGCTGTTCATCGGCTGGGGGTTCGGGCTGGCGGCCCTGGCCGGGTCGTCCGCCTGGTTCTACGCCTTCACGGTGGCGGTCTGGACGATCGGGGAGATCCTCTACACGCCGACCCTGATGGGGCTGATCGCCGAGCTGTCGCCGACCCACGCGCGGGGGCGCTACCAGGGCGTCTACTCGCTCTCCTGGTCGCTCGCCTCCTTCCTCGGCCCGGCCGCGGGCGGGGTGCTGCTGGAGCGGGCCGGCGGCGGGGTGCTGTGGGTGGCGTGCGGGGTCTGCGGCACCGTCGCCGCGGCGGGCTACCTGCTGCTGGGCAACCCGACCGGCGGCCGGGCCGGGGAGGACGTGGCGGTGGCGGTGGCGACGACACCCATCGCGGAGGTCGAGACCGGGAAGGCCCCGGCGGGCGCCTGACGTCAGTCGGTGTCGGCGGGCGCCGCCAGATGGGCGAAGGCGGCCAGGTTGCGGGTGGACTCCCCGCGCTTGGTCCGCCACTCCCACTCGCGCCGGATCGCGGTGGCGAAGCCCAGCTCCAGCAGGGTGTCGAACGGCTCGTCCGCGTTCTCCAGCACCGTCCCGAGCAGCCGGTCCACGACCTCCGCGGTGAGGGCCTCCAGCGGCAGCCGGCCGGCCAGGTAGACGTCGCCGAGCGCGTCGATCGCGTACCCGACGCCGTACAGCCGGGTGTTGCGCTCCAGCAGCCAGCGGTAGACGGCCTCGTGGTTCTCGTCCGGGCGGCGGATCACGAAGGCGTTCACCGACAGGGTGTGGTCGCCGACCCGCAGGGCGCAGGCGGTGCTCAGCTTCCGGGTGCCCGGCAGGGCCGCCACCAGCGTGTACGGGTCGGTGGCGGCCGGCTCCCAGGCCACCCCGGCGTCGTCCAGGGCGGCGCGCAGGAGGGTCAGGGCCTCGTCCTTGGTGCGGATTGCCATGGGGGTGACGTTACTCGTCGGTACCGGTCGGGCGCAGCCTCACTCCGCCCGACGTCTCTCAGGCCAGCCGCTGCCGGGCCACGGCGAACCGGCCGACCGGCGCCATGCTGCCCGCGTACACCTCGGCGGTGCGCGCCGCGGCGGTGTCCCAGCCGAAGCAGGCCGCGTGCCGGGCCGCCGCCTCGCCGCGCCGGGCCGCCATGGCCGGGTCGGTGACGTACGGCTCCAGGGCGTACGACCACTCCACCGGATCGTGGCCCTTCACCAGGCTGCCCGTCTCGCCGTCCCGCACCGCGACCGGCAGGCCGCCGACCGCGGCCGCCACCACCGGGGTGCCGCAGGCCTGCGCCTCCAGCGCGACCAGCCCGAAGGACTCGCTGTACGAGGGCATCACCAGCGCCGTCGCCGCCCGGTACCAGTCGGCGAGCTGCGGCTGGCCGACCGGCGGGTGGAACCGCACCACGTCGCAGATGCCCAGCTGGGCGGCGAGCTTGTGCAGGCTCTCCGGCCGGGCCAGCCCGGTGCCGGACGGCCCGCCGACCACCGGCACGACCAGGCGCTCGCGCAGCTCCGGGCGGCGGTCGAGCAGCGCGGCGACCGCCCGCAGCAGCACGTCCGGGGCCTTCAGCGGCTGGATCCGGCCCGCGAACAGCAGCACCGCGGCGTCCTGCGGCAGGCCCAGCCGGGCCCGCGCGGCGGCGGACGCCTGCGAGCCGTCCGGGCGGAAGACGTCCAGGTTGACCCCGGGGTGGACGACGGCCAGCTGGTCCGGCCGGGCGGCGTAGTGCAGGGCCAGCTCGGCGGCCTCCTCGGTGGTGTTGGCGATCAGCCGGTCGGCCGCCTCCACCACCTGGGTCTCCCCGATCACCCGGGCCGGGGGCTCGGGCGTGTCGCCCTCGGCCAGCGCGGCGTTCTTGACCTTCGCCATGGTGTGCATGGTGTGCACCAGCGGCACGCCCCAGCGCTGCGCGGCCAGCCAGCCGACCTGCCCGGAGAGCCAGTAGTGGGAGTGGACCAGGTCGTAGTGGCCGGGGCGGTGGCCCGCCTCGGTGCGCAGCACTCCGTGGGTGAAGGCGCACAGCTGGGCCGGCAGGTCCTCCTTGACCAGGCCCTCGTACGGCCCGGCGGTGACGTGGCGGACCAGCACGCCCGGGGCCAGCTCGACCGTCGGCGCGTCGTCCGAGGAGATCGACCGGGTGAACACCTCGACCTCGATGTTCAGCTCGGCCAGGCGCTTGGCCAGCTCGACGATGTAGACGTTCATCCCCCCGGCGTCCCCGGTGCCGGGCTGGTGCAGCGGCGAGGTGTGCACGCTCAGCATGGCTATCCGGCGCGGACGGCGGCGGCCGGGCACCAGCGACTGGAGCCGACCGCGTGCGGGTGCGGTGGGCTGGGCACGGCGTACCGAACGGACGGGGTGCTGGATCACCTGGCTGAAGCCTCCTCTGTGCGGCCCGTCCGGGCGCCCGCCAGGCCGCCCGCTGTCCGGTGTGCGCTGCCCCGTCCGGGCACACATCACCACCAGTGTGCCAACCGCACGGACCTCGCCCGGCATTCCCGCCCCGGCCCATTGGTCGGGGCGGTCGACATCGCCCCAGGTCAGCGCGGTGTGGTCGGCGGTCCGACTACCCTTTCCGGCATGGCTGCCTCCTTCGACCCCCCGTCCGCCGCGCCCGCCCGCGGGCGGAGCGGGCGCCCGGTGGGGACGGTCACCCGGGGCACCACCAACACCAACCGGCTGCGCCGGATGGACCGCTGGATCGCCCACGCCCTCGGCCGCGCGCTGCGCGCCGCCGAGCGCCCGCCGGTCGCGGTGGACCTCGGCTACGGCGCCGCGCCGTGGACGGCCGTCGAGCTGGCCGGGCGGCTGCGCACGGTGCGGCCGGACGTCCGGGTGGTCGGGATCGAGATCGAGCCGGAGCGGGTCGCCGCCGCGCTGCCGTACGCCGTGCCGCCGCTGCTCACCTTCCGGCGCGGGGGCTTCGAGGTGCCGCTGGACGGCGGGGCGCCGGCCCAGCTGATCCGGGCCGCCAACGTGCTGCGGCAGTACGACGAGTCGGCGGTGGCCGGGGTGTGGGAGCGGCTGTGCGCGCGGCTCGCCCCGGACGGGCTGCTGGTCGAGGGCACCTGCGACGAGATCGGGCGGCGGCACGTCTGGGTCGCGCTCGGCCCCGAGGGGCCCCGGACGGTGACCTTCGCGGCCCGGCTGGGCGGCCTCGGCCAGCCCTCCGACCTGGCCGAGCGGCTGCCGAAGGCGCTGATCCACCACAACGTGCCGGGGCGCCCGGTGCACGCCTTCCTGGCCGACTTCGACCGGGCCTGGGCGGCTGCCGCGCCGTACGGGGCGTTCGGGGCGCGGCAGCGCTGGGTGGCGGCGTGTACGGCGCTGGCGGGCAGCTGGCCGCTGGTGGACGCGCGCGGGCGGTGGCGGCAGGGCGAGGTCACGGTGCCCTGGTCGGCGCTCGCGCCGTAGTCGGCCGCCGCCGCTGCTCGCCACGGGGCGAGGGGCCGGTCGCCGGGCGGTCTGGTGGGCGACACATCCGCTTCACTCGAACGAGTTATCGAATAACTCTGGCGTGTTGACGCCCCGACAGGTCACGATGGTCCCGGCCGAGCAGTGCCGCCACCCAGCGCCCGGTCAGCCCTCCTGCCCGAACAGCTCCCGCCGGGCCCGCTCGAACACCCCGTACATCTCCGACCCGAACAGCACGAACCGCACCTCCGCCAGCTCCGCGCCCGCCTCCGCGTCACCGCCGTCCAGCACCCGAGCGACGGTGTCGAGCGCGATCCGGGCCGCGTCCGCCGGCGGCCAGCCGTAGATCCCGGCCGACACGGCCGGGAAGGCCACCGTGCGCGCACCGAGCCCCGCCGCGGCGCGCAGCGACTCGCGATAGCAGGAGGCCAACAGCTCCGCCCGCTCCTCGTACTCCTCCGCCCGATACACCGGCCCGACGGTGTGCACCACCCACCGGGCGGGCAGCCGTCCGGCCGTCGTCGCCACCGCCCGACCGGTGGCCAGGCCCTTGCCGTAGTGCGAGGCGCGCAGCCGGCGGCACTCCTCCAGGATCCGCGGCCCGCCCTTGCGGTGGATCGCGCCGTCCACCCCGCCACCCCCCAGCAAGGACGAGTTGGCCGCGTTCACCACGACGTCCGTCGACTGCTCCGTGATGTCGCCCTCCACCAGGGTGATCCGAGTCGCCGCCGTCACTTCCACCACGTCCTTCGCTGCCTCGTCCGAGTCCGGCCGCCACACCCGGCACCGTCGTGGCACTGGCCACAACGGCCCGGTCGGCCACAGAAATCCCCGGAGATCACGTTATGGTCGCGAGAAGTTCCCCGGCACCCGGTCGGGCACTGCGGACGGACGCCGGCCGTTACGCAGTCGGGGAAAGGGAGGAACCACCGATGCCCGCAACGGGAGACGGGCGGGCACCTGGTGCCGCTGACCTGTCGGGCGCCCATGGCGGCGCCCCCGTCGGCCATGCCCGCAGCCGCGTCACGACCGGCCCGGCCGCGGCGGCTCCCCCGATACCCCACCCCCGCTCGCGGGCCGCGCACGCCGGCCACCCGTCGCACATCTCCGAGCCGGGCGGCGCCCCGGCGGCGGACGGCCCGGCCGACGGCGGTCCGCTGCGGCTGCTGGTCATCGAGGACGACGCCTCGGACGCCCAGCTGATCAAGGCCGCGGTGGCCGGCAGCGGCACCTCGATCGAGATCCACTGGGCCCGCGGCCTGGACCAGGCCACCGAACTGCTCGCCCCGCCCGCCCCCTGGGCCCGGCGCGGGCGCTCCCGCACCCCCGAGTTCGGCTGCGTGCTGCTCGACCTCGCCTCGCCCGCCGACCTGCCGCACCCGTCCGACGCCTCCGACGGGCTGGAGGGGCTGCACGAGCTGCTGCGCCGGGCACCGCACACCCCGGTCGTGGTGCTCACCGACGCCGCCGGGGCCCAACTCGGCGCGGCCGCCGTCGCGGCCGGCGCCCAGGACTTCCTGATCAAGCACGAGACGGACGGCCCGCTGCTCGCCCGCGCCCTGCGCTACGCCGTCGAGCGCAAGCGCGCCGACGAGTCCCAACGCCGCCTGGTCGAGGCCGAACTGCGCGGCCAGGAGAACGCCCGCCTCCAGCGCCACCTGCTGCCCACCCCGCTGCTCGACGGCGCCGGGCTCTCCTTCACCCGGCGCTACCGCCCCGGCCGCCGCCGCGCGCTGCTCGGCGGCGACTTCTACGACGCCGTGCGCACCGACGACGGCGCCGTCCACGTCGTGATCGGCGACGTCTGCGGCCACGGCCCGGACGAGGCCGCGCTCGGCGTGGCGCTCCGGATAGCGTGGCGCACCCTGGTCTTCGCGGGCCTCACCGGCGAGACGCTGCTCACCACCCTCCAGCACGTGCTGGAGCACGAGCGGCGCAGCGACGAGATCTTCGCGACGCTCTGCATGCTGGTGATCGAGCCCTCCAGGCCCTCCGAGCCTGCCGAGCCCTCCGAGCCTGCCGAGACCGGCGGGCCTGCCGAGACCGGCGGGCGCGGCACCGGTGAGCGGGCGCGGCTCTACCTCGCCGGGCATCCGGCGCCCCTGCTGCTCGGCCGCGACCACGAGCCGCTCACCCTGCCCTCCGACCACGCCGGGCCCGCGCTGGGCCTGCTGCCGTGCCACGACGGACAGTCCACCTGGCCCGCCCACGAGGTCGAACTCCGGCCCGGGTGGCGGCTGTTGCTCTACACCGACGGACTGATCGAGGGCCGGGTCGGGGCCGGATCGCGGCGACTGGGCCAGGACGGGCTCGCCGACCTGGTCGGCGACCACCAGGCCGCCGGGCTGACCCGGGGGCGGCTGGTGGACAGCGCCATCGCCGAGGTCGAGGAGCTGAACGGCGGTGCGCTGACGGACGACGTCGCGGTGCTGCTGCTGGAGCGCAATCCGACGCAGCTGTTCCTGGGCTGACCAGTCGGGGCCCGTTCGGTGGGCTGGACATGCGGCGGCCCGGGCAGGTGAACTCCCTGCCCGGGCCGCCGTGTTGTCCGCCACCGGTCCTACCAGGGGCCGTACGGGCCGGTGTTGCTCCGGCCGCCCCGGCCGCCGCCTCCGGTCAGTGCCCGGATCGCCGGGCGGACGTCCACCACGTAGACGATCGAGGCGACCAGGCCGGCCAGGGTGCCGATGCCGGTGAAGAAGTTCACCCCGAACAGGAAGTCCCAGCCGAAGGAGATCGCCAGGATCGCCACCCAGAAGCCCTTGGTCTTCTTGTCGGCCGCCCGGTACGCGTCCTCGCGGCGGGTGACCGCGTCGACCAGGGCGAACGCCTTGTAGGCGAGGATCGCGACGGTCGCCCACCAGATGGGATTCAGGTAGGAAAAGGCCAGAATCTGCAACACTCCGACCATTTGCGGTCTCCTCTGCTCTCTACTCCGGCGCTGCGACCGCCGCCCATCCTGGCATGACGACCGCCCGCAACCGGGTCAACGTCCCGCGGTGGCCGGATGTGCCCCCGGTCTCACTCCCCGGCTTCGGCGGCGTCCCGGCCGGCCCGGACGGACTTCTTCGGGGCGGGCTCGACCTCGGCCGGCTCGGCCGCCGGCTCGGGCTGCGCGGCCTCCTCCGAGGCTCCCGGACGGGCCTTGTCCACCACGACCTTGCCGCGCTCGGCCAGCTCGTCGTACGTCTCCTTGGCCTTCACCGCCAGCTCGACCGCGCGGGCCACCTGCTGGAGGGCGAAGCCCTGGGCCCGCTCCTGGAGCGCCTTGAGGTCGGTCGGCAGGGTGGTGACGGTCTCGGCGACCTTGGCCTGAGCCCCGGTCAGCAGCGACTGCGCCTCCTGGAGCTTGGCGGTGGCCATCTCCTGGGTGCCCTTGCGGTCCGCCGCCAGTGCCTCGACCCGGCCCGGCACCTCGCGCAGCTTCTCGTACGCGAGGTCCCCGACGCCGGCCAGGGCGTACAGCGGGGTCGGGTCGCCGAGGGTCTTCTTGATCTCATCGGTGATGGGCATGGTTACCGGTCCTCCCGGTGGGTGTGCGGGGTGGCTGGGCCGTCGGCCTCCGAACGGGGGGCCGACGCGGCGTTCTCCTTGAGGAAGGCGTCGTAGACCGCGAGCAGCGCCTGCTTCTGCCGCTCGTTGATCAGCGGATCGGCCAGGATCGAGGCCCTCAGCTCCAGGCCCTCGCCCCGCCGCTCCTCCAGGATCCCGGCCTGGACGTACAGCGTCTCCGCCGAGATCCGCAGCGCCTTCGCGATCTGCTGGAGGATCTCCGCGCTCGGCTTGCGCAGCCCGCGCTCGATCTGGCTGAGGTACGGGTTGGACACGCCGGCGGCCTCCGCCAGCTGCCGCAGCGAGTACTGGGCGTTGCGGCGCTGCTCGCGGATGTACTCGCCGAGCGAGCCGACGTTCAGTGAGGCCATGGGGACAGCCTGAAGCACCCTGCTTGCCATGGCAAGCGGAGTGCTAGCGACGAGCAAACAGCCTAGGCCAGGTGGTTGAGGAGAAGGGTGGTGAGCTGTTCGGGGGTGCGCAGCGGGAGGTAGTGGTCGGCGCCGGGGACGAGGTGGCCCCGGGCGCCGGGGATGTCGGCGGCGAGGCGCCGGGCGATCGCCGCGATCTCCGGGTGGTCGTGGTCGCCGTGGACGACCAGAGTGGGCGCGGTGACGGAGCCGAGCTGGCGCTCGGCGTCGCGGGCCGGGGCGCCGGCGAGGTGCTGCTCGCTGATGATGCGGCGGGCCGCGTTCTCCTCGACCATCGTCGCGATCAGCTCGCCCCCCGTGGCCCCGCGGCCCATCGCGGCCCAGACGGAGAGCTCCAGCTCGGCCAGGACCGCCGTGTCGCGGCGCCGCCGGGCCTCCGCGTAGGCGGTGGTCTCCGGGGACGGCGGCCAGTCGTGGCCGCTGACCGAGGCGCCGACCAGGCCGAGCGCGGTGACCCGGTCGGGGTGGGCGAGGGCGAAGTCCAGCGCCGTCTCCCCGCCCATGCTCAGGCCGACCAGCGCGGCGCTGCCCAGACCGAAGTGGTCCAGCACGGCGCCCAGGTCCTCGATGTCGTCGAAGGTCCGCTCCGGCGCGTCGGAGCGGCCGAGGCCGCGGGCGTCGTACCGGATCACGTCGTGGTGCCGGGCCAGGGCCGGGGCGACGGCGTCCCACAGCCGGGAGTCCATGCCGGATCCGTGCAGCAGCACCACCGGGCTGCCGCCGCCGCGGCGCTCCGCCCACAGTCGCCCGCCGCCGGGGGCGGGGACGTGGACCTCGACGACGGAAGGATCGATGTGCGAGCTCATCCGGTGATCATGGCAGAGCCCCCCGGCGGCCCTGTCGAGCGTTTTCGGTCGGGCGGGACGCGATCGAACGGATTCGACCAGGCGGACTCGCTCAGGCCGACGCGGTCAGGCCGACGCGGTCAGGCGGACTCGGGCAGCCGGATCGGCATCAGGACGGAGAAGGTGCCCGACCGGCCGGGGGTGCGGACGGCCAGCGGGGCGATCGGGCCGCCGAGTTCGAGGAGCAGCTGTCCGGGCCCGGCCGCCGCGGGCGTCCGCCCGGCGTCGAGGGCGTCCAGCAGGAAGTCCCGGTTGACGGCCAGCAGGTAGCCCTCGGGCGCCGGGTCGTCGGTGACCGCCAGGCGGCCGTCCCCGGCCAGGGTCAGGAGGGTGACCGCGCAGTCGGCGCCGCCCGGGCCGGAGGGCAGGGTACGGGTGGCGCCGGTCTCCACGGCGGCGCGCAGTTCGGCGGCGGAGAGGGTGATCCGGTGCTCCGGTTCGAGCCGGGTGACGGCGCGGTGGTCCGGGTAGTCGAAGTCCAGGGCGGCGCCCTCCACCCGATGCTCCCCGAGTTCGGCGCGGACCAGCCCGCCGCCGAGGGTGAGCGCCACCTCGGCCGCTCCCGCGCCGAGCAGGGCACGCAGCGCGTCCACCAGCGCGGTCGGGACGATGGTGCCGGCGGTCGGCCCGTCGACCGAGGCGGCGCAGTCCGCGGGCACCTCGGCGAAGGCCATCCGGTAGCGGTCGGTGGCGACCAGGCGCAGCACCGGGCCGTCCGGCTCGAAGAGCACGCCGGCGATCGAGGGCTGCTCGGGGTCGCCGGCGACGGCGAAGCGGACCGCGTCCAGGGCGGCCGCGAGGCCTTCGGCCGGGACGGTGAGCCGGAGTTCGGCGGGGGTGGTGGTCATCGGCTGCTCCCTCTGGTCGATCATCGCGTGGATCAGGGAGAGCTCGCGGCGGGCGTCGGCGAGGCCGTCCTCCAGCCTGCGCAGGTGTGCGTCGAGCACCCGTCGGGCCTCGCCACTGCCGGGTGCGGCGCCGAGTACGGCGCGGATGGTCGGCAGCGGCAGGCCGACCCGACGCAGCCGGGCCAGCAGTCGGGCGTCGGCGAGTTGGCCGGGCCGGTACCAGCGGTAGCCGGTCTGCGGGTCGACCCAGGCGGGTGCGAGCACCTCGGCGCCGTCGTAGTAGCGCAGGGTGCCGACGCCCAGGCCGCTGGCGCGGGCCAGCTCGCCGATGCTGTGCAGCTCGCTCTCCATGCCGGTGACTCTGCGGGCTCGACCTGGTCGAGGGTCAAGCCGTGGGTCGGGCCGGGCCGGTGAGGTGGGCGAGCTTGTGCGGGTTGCGGACGGCGCGCATCTCGGAGATCCGTACGGTGCCGTCGGGCTGCTCGGCCAGCTCGAACACGAAGACGGAGTCCAGCGCGCCGTTCACGGTGAGCAGGGCGCCGGGCACGCCGTTGACCAGGACCGGCCGGACGCCGACCGCCTCGCCGTGCTGGCGGAGCACCCCGAGGATGAAGCGGGCGAGGTTGTCGGCGCCGGTGACCGGTCGCAGCGCGGCGCGGATCACGCCGCCGCCGTCGGTCCAGGCGGTGACGTCGGGGGCGAGCAGTTCGAGCATCCGGTTGAGGTCGCCGCCGACGCAGGCCGCCAGGAACTCGTCGGTGGCCCGGCGGCGCAGCTCGGGCGGGGCGTCGTAGCGCGACCGGCGGGCGCGCACGTGCGCCCTGGCCCGGCTGCCGACCTGGCGGCAGGCGGCCTCGGTGCGGTCCAGGGCCTCGGCGATCTCCTGGTAGGAGAAGCCGAAGGCCTCCTTGAGCACGAAGACCGCCCGCTCCAACGGGGACAGGCTCTCCAGTAGCACCAGCAGGGCGACCGAGACGGTCTCGGCCCGTTCGACGCCGTCGGTCGCGTCCGGCTCGGCGACCAGCGGCTCGGGCAGCCAGGGGCCGACGTAGGACTCGCGGCGGACGGCGGCCGAGTCCAGCTTGTTGAGCGCGAGGTTGGTGACCGTCCGGGCCAGGAAGCCGCCGGGGCTGGCGACCGGGCCGGTGACCCCGCTCCAGCGCAGCCAGGTGTCCTGGACCAGGTCCTCGGCGTCGGCGACGCTGCCGAGCATCCGGTAGGCGATGCCGAAGACCATCCGCCGGTGCTGCTCGAAGTCGGCGAGGCGGGTGTCAGACGTGTCGGTCACGCCGGGGACGCTACCGCACGGTAGGGGTCCCGGGCGGGAGGTCTCGTACGCGGGAGCGGGGGTGGGGGTGCAAGGGCTGGGGCGAGGGTGAGGGCTGGGCTGGGGCGAGGGCGCTCAGCGCAGCAGCGCCGAGACGTTCTGGGTCTCGCAGACCGCCCGCCAGACGGCCTTGACGTCCCAGCCGGCCGCCAGGGCCTGCTGGACGGTCCGTCCACCCAACTCGCTCATCACGTGGTCACTGGCGAACGACTCGGCGTACGCCTCACCGAAGTGCTCGTACATCCGTCGCCAGAACTCCCTCAGCTTCATGGCTCCAGTATCCCGTCCACCGGTGCGGCCCCTTCGCCGAGGCCTCCCGACCTGCCCTCTTACGGACAGATCTGTTTGCTTGATCGGGGAGAGACCGCCTTCGCCGACGTCGCCCTCCCGGTCGTCGATCCGGCCGACCTCGCCGCGGTCGCCGCCGCCGCGCTGCGCGAGGCCGGCCACCACGGCCGCGTCTACACCCTCACCGGGCCTGAGGCCATCACCCCCCCGCCGGCAGGCCGCGGCGATCGGCGCCGCGATCGGCGAGGAGGTCTCCTTCGTCGAGCTCAGCCGCGAGCAGGCCCGCGCGCACCTCTCCCGGCTCCTGCCCGAGGCCGTCATCGACGGCACCTTGGGCATCCTCGGCTCGCCGCTCGCCGAGGAGCAGCTGGTCAGCCTCGACGTCGAGGCGGTCCTCGGCCGCCCGGCGCGCACGTTCGCCGACTGGGCCGCCGGCGCCGGCCCGGCCTTCCGGTAGGCCTTCCGCTGGGCCTGCCGCGGGGCCTTCCGCCAGGCCTTCCGGTGAGCCGCGAAACCCCGGCCCGCGGCGCCGCGCCGGGACTCACTCAAGGTCATGGTTGAAAGTTGAACGAAAGTGGCCTATGCTCAAGTCAACAAGTTGAAGCCTAAACAACCGGCTTCGAACCAAGGAGGAAGCCATGGGCCTGTTCAACCGCACCAAGACCGTCACCGCCCCCGCCGCCGCCCAGACCCCGGCCGGGCCGGACCTCGCCCACCTGACCGGCGACTGGGCCATCGACAGCACCCACAGCGAGATCGGCTTCTCGGTCCGCCACGCGATGGTCACCAACGTCAAGGGCCGCTTCACCGAGTACGACGGCAAGCTGCACCTGGACGGGACCCACCCGGGCAACTCCTCCGCGGAGCTGGTGATCAAGGTCGCGAGCGTCGACACCAACCAGGCCCAGCGTGACGAGCACCTGCGCACCGGCGACTTCTTCGCCATCGACACCCACCCGGAGATCCGCTTCCGCAGCACCTCCGCCCAGCTGATCCACGGCGACTCGTACCGGATGACCGGCGACCTCACCATCAAGGGCACCACCCGCTCGGTCGTGCTGGACCTGGAGTACACCGGCAGCGCCACCGACGCGTACGGCGCCAACCGGGTCGGCTTCGAGGGCAAGGCCGTCGTCGACCGCACCGAGTTCGGTCTGACCTACAACGCGGCGCTGGAGACCGGCGGCGTGCTGATCGGCGAGAAGGTCAAGCTCAACTTCGACATCTCCGCCGTCAAGGCCGGCTGAGTCCGCCCCCGGGACCACCGCCCCTGCCCGACCCCCCGGGGCAGGGGCGGTTCCGGCTGCCCCGGCGGCTCTTACGACTCTTTCGACTCTTACGACAGCAGCGCCGCATCCGCCGCGGGCAGCCAGCTGCCCGGCGGGCGGCGCAGCCAGCCCTCGGCCGTACCGAGCGCGCCCGCCGCCCCGGCCAGCGCCCGCAGCCCCGGGTGGCGCTCACCGGGCCGGTGCACCAGGCTGACCAGGCTCAGCGGCACCGGCTCCACCAGCGGTACCGTCACCGTCCCCGGAATCTGCGGCCCGCCGACCGTGGTCAGCATCGGATCCCCGTGCCGGGCCAGGTAGCGGGCGGCCTCGTCCACGCCGACCGGCGGCACGTGCGGCGCGGCCGCCGTCAGGCCGTGCTCGTGCAGCAGCCGGGCGCCGAGGTCGGCCCACTCGGTGGTGGCCGGGTTTCCCGCGCAGATGTCGACGGGATGCCCGACCAGGTCGGCCGGCCGGATGACGGGGCGACCGGCGAGCGGATGGGTGTCCGCCATCACCAGCGCGATCGGCTCCAACCGCACCGGTAGTTGGGCGAGTCGGCCGCGCGCCGGAGCGGGCAGCCCGGCGAAGCGGCCGAAGGCGGCGTCCAGCCGGTGGGCCAGCAGTTCGGCGGCGGCCGCGGCCAGTCCGCCGTGGAAGCGGGCCAGCAGCTCACCCTCCGGCCAGTCGGCGCGGGCCCGTTCGAGCACCCGGTCGGGGGTGAGGTCCGGGCCGGTGACATCGCTGTTGAGGTCGACCAGCAGCGGACGGGCGGCGGCCCCGGATCCGCCCGCGGCCGCGGCCTCGGCCAGGATCTCGTCGTGCAGGGCCAGGAACCGACGGGCTCTGGGCAGCAACTGCCGTCCGGCCGAGGTGAGTTCGACACTGCGGGTGGTGCGGTCGAACAGTGCGCCGCCGAGCAGCCCCTCCAACGCCCGGACGTCCCGACTGAGGGCCTGCTGGGCGATGTGCAGCCGCTCGGCGGCCCGGCCGAAGTGCAGGGTCTCGGCGGTCGCGACGAAGCCGCGGAGCAGGCGGGGGTGCAGGTCGCGGGGCATGGGCGGCAGATTAACAACAGCGTGTTGTGAGTGCGACGGAATAGGTGTTGGACGGCCGCCCGGCGGCGGCACCAGGCTGGGAGCGCCCCCTTCCACCCCCCCAGCTGGGGCCCCCTTCCACCCCGCTCACAGGAGCCCGATGCCCCCGCGCGCCTCCCTCGCCTCCTACCGGCGGCTGTTCTCGGCCCCCGGCGCCGCCGCCTTCACCCTGGCCGGCCTGCTCGGCCGACTGGCGCTGTCGATGTACGGCGTCTCACTGGTGGTGCTGCTCTCCGAGCGGCGCGGCTCGTACGGGCTGGCCGGTGCGGTCTCGGCGGTCGGGCTGGTCACCGGCGCGATCGGGATGCCGCTGATCGGACGGCTGGTGGACCGGTACGGGCAGGCGCGGGTGACGGTGCCGGCCGCGCTGTACAGCGTCGTCCCGATGGCCGCCATGGTGCTCTGCGTCCGGCTCGGCGCGCCCGGCTGGACGCTCTTCCTCAGCTCCGCGGCCTGCTCCGCCATGCCCAACCTCGGCGGCATGGCCCGCTCCCGCTGGGCGCACCTGCACCGGGACGACCCGGCCGCCCGGCACCTGGCCAACTCCTTCGAGCAGGCGCTGGACGAACTCTGCTTCATGGCCGGGCCGGTGCTCGCGATGCTGCTCTGCACGACGCTCGCCCCGGAGGCCGGACTGCTCGCCACCGGCGCCCTCGGCACCGTCGGCGCCCTGCTGTTCGCCGCCCAGCGACGCACCGAACCCCCGCTTCCCGTACGGGAGTCCGCCGACCGGCGGCACGGCTCGCCGCTGCGGGCGCCCGGACTGCGGGTGCTGGTGCTGACCTTCCTGGCCACCGGCATGGTCTTCGGCGCGACCGAGATCACCACCGTGGCGTACGCCGACACGCTCGGCCACAAGGCCTCGGCCGGACTGCTGCTGGCCCTGGTCGCGGGCGGCTCCTGCGTGGCCGGGCTGCTGTTCGGCCTGCTCACGCCGCGCCGGGCGCCCGCCACCCGCTTCCTGCGCTGCGCCGCGGCGATGGCCACCGTGCTGCTGCTGCCGCTCGCCGCCGGGCTGGGCGGGGCCGGGCTCGGGGTGCTCGGCGTGGTGCTGTTCGCGGCCGGCACCGCCACCGCGCCGACGATGGTGACGGGGATGACGCTGGTCCAGGAGCTGCTGCCGCAGCGGCAGTTCAACGAGGGGATGGCGATGGCGGTGTCCGGCATCGTGGTCGGCATCTCGGCCGGGGCGGCGCTCGCCGGGACGGTCGCCGAGCACGCCGCCCCGGGCACCGGCTACGCCCTGCCCGCCGCGGCCGCCACGCTCGCGCTGCTGATCGCGCTCGCGGGGCGGCGCCACCTGGCGGGACGCGGGGCGCCGGACGGGCCGACCGATGGAGCGCCGGATGGGGCGCCGAACGGGCCCGCGGAAAATGGCGAGCAGATTGTCAGTGCCACCCTCTAACGTCGAGGCATGGGGGAAATCACCTACGTCCGAGGCGATGCCACCACGCCCCAGGGCAAGGGCGTGAAGGTGATCGCGCATGTCTGCAACGACCTCGGCGGCTGGGGCAAGGGCTTCGTGCTCGCGCTCTCCAGACGCTGGCCCGAACCCGAAGCGGCGTACCGACGCTGGCATCGGGAGCGGGCGAAGAACGACTTCGGCCTCGGCGCCGTCCAGTTGGTGCCGGTCGATCCGCACGTCTGGGTGGCCAACCTGGTCGGCCAGCGCGGTATCCGCACCGGGCGCTCCACCGGAGTGCCGGTGCGGTACGAGGCGATCGACACCGGGTTGGTCGCGCTCGGCGAGCACGCGCTGCGGCTCGGCGCCTCCGTCCACATGCCGCGGATCGGCTGCGGCCTGGCGGGCGGGCGCTGGGAGAAGGTCGAGCCGCTGGTCAGCGCCCGGCTGACGGCCCGGGGCGTCCCGGTGACCGTCTACGACGTCGACTGATCCGACCCGACCTCACCCGCTTCCAAAATCCCTACGACCGATCCGCCGGATCCGACCGGTCGGATCCGACCGCCACCCGCCCCGCGGGCCAGGCGTACACGTACTCGGGCAGCAGGAATCCACCGGGGAACTCCCCCACCTGCGCCCGGACCCGCTCGGCGCCCTCGCGCTCGTAGAAGGCGATCGCGCGGGTGTTGTCCCGCAGCACCTCCAGCGAGAGTGCGGCTCCCGGGTGCCGCTCGGCGACATGGGCACGGGCCGCGGCCAGCAGCTCGTGGCCGATGCCGCCACTGGTCAGACCCGGGCGCACGTGCAGATTGTCGATCAGCACTCCGCCGTCCGGCTGCGGCACCAGATAGATGAAACCGACCGCCTCACCGGCCCGCTCCGCCACCAGGAGCTCGGGCGTGTTCTCCGGCTCCCCGTAATCGGCGGCGAGCCTCAGACTCCACAGCTCACGGCGCTGGGCGACCATCCCGTCGCCCAACCCCTCCTCCGGGACGATCCCGGTGTAGGTGGTGCGCCAGCTGTGCGCGTGCAGCTCGGCGATGAACCCGGCGTCCTGCACGCCGCCGCGCCGAATGACGGTCTGCCCTGAACTGATCATCCGATCAGCCTCCCACAGAGATGGAGTTGAACATGTTCAACGGAAGCGTCTACAGTTCCGTCATGTTTTTGAACGCGTTCGAATCAACGCGGGCGGTATTCGTGGCACCGGGTGCGGAGGGGGCATCCGGTAACACCAACACCGACACCGGTTGGAACGTCGTCTCCGGCTAGGCTCGTGCTCGTGGACGACCTGGCAGCGACGAACCGAACGGACGGCGAGAACGGCACGGCCGAGACCTCGGCCGTGCCCGACCCGGAGCACGGGCCCGCGGCGGAGAGCGGGCCCATGCCCGGCGGCCGGGCGCAACCCAAGACCGACAAGAGTGAGGCGACCCGGGCGCTGATCCTGGAGACGGCCATGCGGCTGTTCCAGGAGCGGGGCTACGAGAAGACGACCATGCGCGCGATCGCCACCGAGGCCGGTGTCTCGGTGGGCAACGCGTACTACTACTTCTCGGCGAAGGAATTCCTGATCCAGGGGTTCTACGACCGGATGACCTACGACCACGCGGCCGACGCCAGGCGCCGCATGGCCCACACCCGGGACTTCGCCGAGCGGTTGCAGATCGCGCTGGAATCCTGGCTGGACACCGCCGCGCCGTACCACGAGTTCTCCGCGCAGTTCTTCCGCACCGCCGCCGATCCGAGCAGTTCGCTCAGCCCGTTCTCCAACGAGTCCCACCCGGCTCGGGCAACCGCCGTGGAACTGTTCCGCGACGTCCTGCAGGGCTCGGAACTGGCGCCCAAGCTGGACGCCGAACTGGTCGAGCTGCTGCCCGACGTGCTCTGGCTGCACCTCATGGTCGTCGTCCTCTACTGGGTCTTCGACCGCACCGAGGACACCGAGCGGACCCGGGAGTTCGTCCGGCGCTCGACCCCCATGGCCGCCCGGGTGATCAACCTGTCCCGTTACCGGGTCTTCCGGCCGATCGTCCGCGACGCCAAGGGCCTGATCCAGGACTTCATCCTGCCCACCATCGGCAAGACGGCGGTCAAGTAGCGCCCACGACCAACACGTAAGGCCGGCCCGCAGCGCGTGCGGGCCGGCCTTACGCGTGTGCACGACGTCCTCGGCTCAGAACTCGGTCGGGGTCCAGGCCTGCGCCGGGGTGCGCAGCAGCAGATCGGCGGCGGCCGCCGCGCCCGGACGCAACTCGGTGAGCAGAGCGGCCGAGGCCAGCCGGGACGCCGTCTCCGCGCCCAGGTAGAGCGAGCCCAACTGCGAGGCGCCGAGGGCGAGATCGGCGTCGTCCGCGGTCCGGACGCAGCGGCCGGTGCCGTCCTCGGCCGCCTCCAGCGCCCAGCGGCCCGAGGCGTAACCCAGCTTGTCGTCGACCTCCAGCACCACCCGGCCGGGGGCGCCGTACGTCCGGGCGGCGAACGCGGCCTCGACGTCCAGCAGCCGCAGCCACATCATGTCCGAGTTGTTCTCGTGCGGGGTGGCCGCGCGCCGGTCCTGGAGCAGCAGCGGCAGCGGGTCGTCCGGGCCGAGCTTGGGCACCTCGACGCGGGCCACCCAGTCGACGGAGAGCACCAGGCGCCACAGTTCGACGGACGTGGGCAGGTCGAGGGCGATGAACTCGTCCACGGTGAGCGTGCAGTCGGGGTACGCGTGGTCCCACTTGCTGGTGACCCGGTAGATCACCAGGCCGGTGACCGTACCGTCGGCGTCCCGGTGGACGGCGGCGAACGGCTCCTTGAACCCCTCGCCCGGCACCGGGATCTCGCCGGTGTTGCGCTCCCACCAGACCGCGCTGCGCTCGATCGCGCCCGGCTGGGTGCGCCGCCAGCGCTCGTGGAGGTCGGATCCCAGCTCGCGCAGTTCGGCCATGGTCACGAAGTCGATCCGGCCGCCGGGGACGCCCGGCAGGCCGTCGCGCAGGCCCCGGGTGCGGCGCAGGTCGATCTTCCAGCCGCCACCCCGGGTGGCCGGGCCGAAGCCGAACCGGCCGTAGATGTTGTACTCGGCGGCGAGCAGGATCGCGACCGCGCAGCCGCGCTCGGCGGCGGCCGCGAGATCCCGGCGCATCATCGCGCTGAGCAGGCCCCGGCGGCGGTGGGTGGCGCTCACCGTGACGTTGGTGACGGCGTCGGCCCGCACGAACGAGCCACCGGGGACGGTCAGTGCGGTGTCGAAGCTGCGGAAGGTGGCGATCTGGCGCTCGCCGTCGAACCCGGCCAGCATCCGGCCCGGCTCGAACAGCTTGTGGCGCAGCTCCATCGCGGCGCCCACGTCGGGGCGCATGAAGCCGAAGTTGAGTGCCCGGCTCCACTCCTCCATCTCGTCCGCCGAGACGGCCCGCACCAGGAGCCCGTTCACGGTGTCGACGGCCGTGTGATCACTGTTGCCCATGAGGCCACCGTACGGCGGCGGTTGGCGCCACGGCATCCGAATTATTCCGTGCTCGACCCGAGGTGCTCGCCCGGTACCACCACCCAGTGGTTGACCCGCAGGACGCGACCGGCGAAGCCCAAGTCCCGCTCGCCGAGCAGCCGGAAGCCCAGCGCCCGGCAGATCCCGTTGGACGGCCCGTTGGTGACCCCCGGGTTGGCGTGCACCTCGCCCCAGCGGCCGTCCTGCGCGGCGGCGTCCAGCACCCGGCGGACGGCCGCCTTGGCGAGGCCGCGGCCCTGGTACTCGGGCAGCACCATCCAGCCGATCTCGGAGACCGGCGTGCCGTCTTCCTCGTCCGACCAGAGCGTGACGGTGCCCGCCACCTCGCCGTCCCCGCGGCCACGCTAGCGCGACCCACCGACAGTGGCGTCCGGCGGCGCGGGCTGGCATCCTCGTGCCGGTTCAGGTACAAACGATCCGCATTGTGGGGGCCCATGGAGGACGAGTACTTCCGGAAGCTGAAGGACTACGAGAGCAAATCCCTGATGATGAAGCTCGTCGGCGGGCTGACCGTGGCCGGCTGGCTCTGGGCGCTCTGGCTGGTCTTCGCCCCGGGCAACGGGCTCTGCGGCGCACCGGCCTTCTACGAGCCGAAGGGCTTCCACATGCAGGAGGCCTGCAACGGCGAGCTGATCGGCCGGATCGGCGGCGCGCTCGCCGTCTTCCTGGTGTCGCTCCCGCTCGCCGGCGTCTGGGGCTGGGCCTTCGTACGACTGCTCGACAGCCGCAGGGCCCTGGCCGCCCTGGCCGGCCGGTAGCGCGTCTCCGAGGAGGCGAACGGCCGCGGCCGGATGCGCGAAGGTCCCCGGGGCTGGTGCTCCGCCCCGGGGACCTTCGCGTCACTGACCGGTGATCAGCCGTTCTGGTAGTAGCCGAAGATGTCCACGATCAGGTCGAGCGGGCCGTCGCTCTCGTTGAAGAGGTCGACGATGCCGTTGCCCGGCACGGCCTGGGCCATGTTCGGCACGGTCTCGCCGCGGCGCCAGTTGAGCGTCGAGACGTCCGGCGCCGTCTGCGGGTAGGCCGTCCCGTTCTGGTAGGCCTGCCAGGTGTTGCCGTCCGCCCCGATCGACAGGTGGCCGGCGTCACGGGTGCCGGTGACGGTGGTGTTGAAGACGAACGCCCGGATGTCGCTGCGGTCGGTCATGTGCAGCGGGACGTAGTACCGGCCGCCCAGCTGGCCGCCGCGCCAGGTCGACGCGTCGCGGGTGTCCAGCAGCCGCTCCGGCTCGACCGGCATGTAGGCGGCCCCGCCGTACATGCCGTAGTAGCCGACCACGTCGACGATCACGTCGGTCGAGGCCCAGGCGCCGTTGTACACCTGGATCCGGCCGTCCGCGCCGACCGGGACGATGACCGCGTTGGCCACGGTCTGCCCGGCGGTGAAGTTGACGTTGGAGGCGGTGGGCAGGCCCTGCCCGCTCGGGTACACCGTGAGGTGGCCGTCGCTGCGCGGGTCGGTGACGGTGATGTTCAGCGCGACCGCGTTGACGCCGGAGAAGGGGATGCCGGGGGCGGAGAGGACGATCTGCACCGGGAGGGAGCGGTAGGCGCCGACCTGGCCCCGCGGGGCGCCGGTGCCGTCACGGGTGTCGACCAGGCGCTTCGACCCGATCTCGTAGTAGCCGTTGGCGTTGGACTGGGTGAAGTACCCGGTGATGTCGGCGATCAGGTCCACCGAGCCCCAGCCGCCGTTGTACAGGTCGACGTAGCCGTTCGCGCCGACCGGCACCGTCACCAGGTTCGGGACGGTCTGCCCGGCCTGGTAGTTGACGTTGGAGGTGGCCGGTCGGGCGCCGCCCTCCGGGTAGGCGTCGATGTGGCCCGCCGTCACCGGGTTGGTGACGGTCAGGTTCAGGACCGCCGCGGTGACCCCGGTCGGGATACCGGCGTTGCCGCCGACCTGCACCCGCGCGGTGCCGCCGGCCGGGATCTTGGCGGCGGTCGCGCCGGTGCCGTCTCGGGTGTCCAGCAGCCGCTTGGGCCCGTACGGGGTGTACTGCGAGCCGACGGTGCCGACGTTCACCGTGTTGCGGACGGTGTTGCCACTACGGTCGTAGTCGGTGGCGGTGACGGTGTAGTCGCCCAGCTTCTGGTAGCGGTGGCTCAGCGTCGACGTCACCGGCTTGTCGCCGGCGAAGTTCACCACGCTGGTGGCGCCGTCGCCCCAGGTGACGTACAGGTCCTGGGCGACCGGCTTGGAGGTCACGTTCACGGTCAGCGTGATGCCGTACGCGCTGGTGTTCCTCGCGGTGAGGGCCATCGTGAAGTTGGGGTTGGTGCTCAGGTACTTGACCGCGCCCCGGTCGGTCATCGGACCATTGCCGAAGAAGTCGGCGGTCAGCGCGCCGGGCGCGCTCGGGTTGGCGGCGCCGATCGCGGTGGAGCCGGGCTGCAGCGCGTACGCCACACCGAACTCGTAGCCGCTGCCGACCATCGACGGGGCCACCGCCTCCACGGTGTCGTGAGCACCCTGGGGCTGGGCGGCCCGGAACGCGTCGAGCGTCGGGTACGCGGTGCCGGCCCAGCGGTAGGGCCCCGCGCCGGTGGTGACGGCGGAGTAGAAGTCGTTGTAGTCGGTGGTGGTCGCCGCGGCCGACTCGGCGGACACCGTGACGGCCGGCACGCCGGAGTCGCAGGCGGCCGCCTCGGTGGACTCCACCACCAGGTTGTTCTGGATCGACACCGCCGCCCCGGCGCCGTCCACCGCGACCGCCGGGAGGCAGCCGCGCTGGATGGTGTTGCCGGTGACGTTCAGGCCCTGCACCCCGGTGGCGGCGATGCCGGACCTGGCCAGCAGGTTCCCGGCCAGCGTGACGTCCCGGGCGCCGGCGGCGACGGTGACGGCGGTGTTGGAGATCGTCGGATCCGGGGCGATGTGCGTCCGGGTCACCGCGACCGAGCTGGAGGCGCCGTCGATGGCGACACCCAAGCCCTTCTGGCCGCCGGCCCAGATGTGGTTGGAGTCCAGGGTGATCCGGCTGGAGCCCTTGACCGCCACGGTGCCCGACCCGGTGTACGCGCTCAGGTAGAGGTGGCTGATCGTCACGTCGCTGACGCCGTCCAGGGTCAGCGTGGGCTGGTCGCCCGCGCTGTCCACCTTCGCGGGGACGCTGTCGCCGCCGATGACGGTGAGCCCGGAGGTCCGGATGACCACCGACTCCCGGGAACGGGCCGGGTTGCCGCTCTCCATCGTGCCGGACACCTTGACGGTGTCGCCGGGCGCGGCCGCGTCGACGGCGTGCTGGAGGCTGCAGAACGGCGTGGCCTCGGCGCCGGTGCCGGTGTCGGTGGTGCAGGTCGAGGCGGTGACGGCGTAGATCGTCCTGCCGGTGGCGCGCGGAGCGGCCGCCGCGGCCTGCGGGGCGGCCTTGCCCTGCACCCGGTAGGACTTCTCCGCCGGGCTGGTGAACGTCTTGGGCGTGGACGGACCGGTCCCGGTCAGGGCCGGGGCCTCCACGGCGGGCGGTACGGTCGGCTGGGCCGGCCCGGCGGCGAACGCCTGGCTCGGCAGGAAAGCGAATCCGGCGGCGATGGACGCGGCGGTCGCGATGAGACGGCGGTGGGACACCAACACCCCAGGTATGAAAGTTTGATGATCGCCTTGATGGCCGCGTCAGATTACCGATCCCGGCGGCGCCGTCAACAGGCAGGGCTCTCTGGAGATTCGGGGCGGGCGCATCGGGTCGGGCGCACCGGGTCGGATGCATCGGAGCGAGCGCATCGGAGCAGGCACATCGGAGCAGCGCATCGGGACGGGCGCATCGGAGCAGGCGCACCGGAGCGAGCGCATCGGGACGGGCGCATCGGAGCAGGCGCGTCAGCGCGGGCGGGTCAGGGGCGGGCGTAGAAGTCCGGGGTGCCCATGATCCAGAGGCTGGCCTGCTTGATCGGCTTGCCGGCCCGCGGGGCCTCGATCATCTGGTCCCCGCCGATGTAGAGCCCGACATGGAAGATGTCCGCGGCGCGCCCGGTGTCCGTCCAGAAGACCAGGTCGCCGGGGCGCAGTTGGCGGTAGCTGATCGGGGTGCTCTGGGCGTACTGGTCGGCGGCGAAGTGGTTGAGCTGCCGGCCGCCCTCGCGCCAGGCCATCATGGTCAGCCCGGAGCAGTCGTAGCCGGCCGGGCCCTCGCCGCCCCAGATGTAGGGCAGGCCGATCTTGGACTTGGCGAAGGCGACGGCGGCGGCCGCGCCCTCGGCGGACCACGGGCGGGTGGCGGGCGGCGGCAAGGCCTTCTGCTGGGCCTTGGCCACCGCCTCGGCCTGCGCTGCCGCCGCCTCGGCCTCTCGGGCCGCCTGTTCGGCGGCGGCGCGGGCGGCCGCCTCGGCCTCGCGGGCGGCGATCGCCTCCAGGGCCTCGCGGCGCTGGCGCTCCAGCTCGACGGTGGTGTCCCGGGCGACGGCCAGCTCGGCGAGCAGCTGCTCGCGGCGCTGGTCGGCGGCGGCCACCTCGCCCTGCTGCGCGGCCAGCCGCTGCTCCGCCCGGACCTTGGCGGCGCCGACCGCGACGGCGGCCCTTCCCGCGGCCTCGGTGGCGGCCCGGGCGGCGGCGGAGGCACTGCGGGCGGCGGCCGCCGTGGAGGTGGCGGCGTCCAGGATCTGCCGGGTGCGCTCGCTGACCTGCCCCACCGCGACGGCGCGGTCGCCCGCTTCACGCGGACCGTGGGCGCCGAGCAGGGCGTTCAGCGCGGACAGTTCGGCGCCCACGCCCTGCCGGTACGTCTCGGCGGCCAGCCGGGCCGCGTCCTCGGCGGCGGCCGACCGCTCGGCCTCGGCGGCAGCGGCGCGCTGCGCGGCGGCGGCCTCCTCGGTGCGGGCCCGAGCGAGCGCGAGCTGGGCACCGTTGTAGGCCTCGACGGCCTGCTCGGTGGCGCGCCCGGCCCGGTCCAGCTCGACCCGGGCGGCGGTGAGCGCGGCCTCCAGGGCGGCGATCGAGGAGGCCTTGCCGTCGGCCTCGGCCCGGGCCTGATCGATCTCCTCGGTGGTCGGGTAGGGCTCCTCGCCACCGGCCGGATCGGCCGAGGTCCCGGGTTCCGCCGGGGCCGGTTGCGCCGGCGCGGCCTGAACGGCGGGGAGCAGCCCGAGCAGGGCGGTGAGGGACAGCAGGAGGGTCAGCAGGAGCCTGCGCGCCACGGGACATCCCCTTCTGACGGGTCCGGAGGGGACGGCGTCGGACGAGGGGTGGCGGGGGTCCGAGGAATCATCCCATCACGTGACAGAACGGTCACATGACGCTCATGTTCTCAATTCCGCCAGGCTTCACACCTGGAACATGCTCTTCCGGTCGGGTGACCATCAGATGATCTGACCAGCCACCAGGAGGGGCAGACGCGCGCCGGGCGGGCAGGCAGGACGGGCGGACGGGCGGCCCGACGGCCCGACGGCCTACCGGCCGATGCGGCGGGTGTGGGGGCGCAGGCGGGGGTGACGGGCCGGGCGGGTCTCCAGGCCGGTCGGGGTGACTGCGACGGCACGGCTGCGGCCGGCCCGAATGGTGCGGCGGCGCTGTTGTGCCTGTCGGGAGCGGGTGGGGCCGGCCGCTGCGGCGTCCTGGTCCGCCGTGCCCGCGGGCCGGCCCGGCGTGGCGGCGGCCGAGCGGCGGTCGGCCAGCCGGGCCTGGCGGCGAGCCAGGGCTCGGGCGGCGTGGGCGTCGAGGTGGGCGGTGGCGCGGGCGGACATCCGCTCGGCGACCCGGTGGGCGGCGGGGTGGTTGGCGGGCACCTTGTCGGGGGCGCCGGCGATCAGGTCGAAGAGCCAGGTGCGGGCCCGGTCCGCGCGCCGGTGCAGCAGGCGCTCGCGCCGCAGCGCGCGCGCCCGGCGGCGGGGGCGCTCGGTGTACCGCCAGCGTGCCCACGGGCTGCTCGGCCGGGCCAGCCGGATCGCCCCGATCCAGGACAGCCCGGGGACCATGATCCCGAGCAGGCCGGTCCACACCTTGCCCTTGAACAGGGTGACCACCGAGGCCAGGCAGTTCACCGAGATGATCGTGACCAGGCCCCACCTGGTCTCCTCGCCGGGCACCACGCCGAGCGGCACGTACCCGACCAGCAGCAGGGAGGTGAACAGGATGCCGATGATCACCGCGTCCACCGACTTGCGGCCCTGTTCGCTCCAGTACACGTCGTCCAGGTGCAGGATCAGCGCGAACTCGTCCAGCACCAGGCCGCAGCCGATGCCGAAGGCCAGCCCGAACCAGTCCATCCACGGCTGCCCGCCGTAGGTGGCGAACACCCCGATGCCGCCGAGGAGCAGGAAGCCCAGGCCGAACACCATGTGGTGGATGTGCAGGCCGCCGGGGGTCACGTTGCCGGGCCACCAGCGCACCTGGGCGCGGATCATCCGGACGCTGAACCGGATGAAGACGAAGGAGGTGATGAAGCCGACCAGCAGCAGGAACAGCGGTTGCTTGTGCGCGTTGACGATGTGCTCGCGGTAGCTGTCCAGCAGTGTCGTCATGGGTCTTACCTTCGTTCCTGGTCCTGCGCGTACTGCGTACTGCGGGTACTGCGTACCCCCACGGGTGTCGACGGGAGTCGACGCCCGGTCAGAACCCTCGGGTGCGCTTGGCCGCCCGGCGCGGCATGGCGGGCAGCGACGGGAGCTCGGCGTCGACCGGCAGCTTCATGAACAGCCGGGCGATCTCCCCACCCAGGTTCACCCCGATCGCCAGCGCCATCGCGATCGCCGCCGCCCGGAAGACCGACACCAGGCCGGCACTGGAGTGCCCCTGGGCGAAGGCGAGCATCCCCAGGTAGAGCGCCGAACCGGGCATCAGCGGGCCGATCGCGGCGGTCACGTACGGCAGCGCCGAACCGTTTCGGTAGCGCGCCATCAGCTGGCCGAAGAGGCCGACCAGCCCGGCCGCCACGCCGGTCGCGGCGATCGGGTTGACGCCCGCGTTGTACACCAGCGCGCCGTAGCTGGCCCAGCCGATGCCGCTGTTGATCGTGACCAGGGCCAGTGAGCGGCGGTCGGTCTGGAGCAGTGTGGCGAAGGCCAGGGTCAGCAGCATCGCGGCGACCATCTGGACCGGCGGGTAGTTGACGCCCACCAGGCTCTCGTCGGGGCGCAGGTTCGCCTCGAAGCCGACCCCCAGGTAGAGGATCACCATCACCCCGATCACGATGCCCGCGACCAGGTAGACCACTTCCAGCAGCCGGGCCGCGGCGGTGATGTAGAAGCCGGTCAGGCCGTCCTGCACGGCGGCGACCAGGGCGCGCCCGGGTAGCAGGGCGAACAGGCCACCGGTGATCACGACCGAGCCGCGCAGGCCCCAGTCGTTGAGCGAGAGGATGATCCCGGAGGCGGCGGCGGGCATCGCGGCCGCCACGAACTGGTAGAACTCCGGCAGCCGGCGCTTGGCCAGCGCGGAGGCCAGCCGGTCGCCGAGGACGGCCGCGACGAAGGCGCTCGCGAACACCAGCCAGCCCTTGTCGTCCATCTTCCCGCCAACCAGGAAGGTCGCCGCGCCGGCCAGCAGGCCGGTGGTCAGGGCGAGGAACCAGGCCGGGTACGGGTGCCGGTTGCGGCGGATCAGGGCCAGCCGGCGGTAGGCGTCGTTGACCGACACCTTCTCCGCGGTGATGTCCGCGACCAGCTCGTACACCGCGTCGAGCCGGGTGTAGTCGGAGGTGCGGCGGCGCACCACGCGGTCGGCGGTGACCGGCGGCTCGACCAGCGAGGGCTGGTACGAGATGCCGATCAGGGTGAAGGTGACCTGCGGCTCGCAGCGGTCCAACCGGTAGGCGTGGGCGATGCCGAGCATCGCCGCCTCGACGTCCTCGGCCGCCTCGCCGCTGGCCAGCAGCAGCTCGCCGATGCGCAGCGTCAGGTCGAGGATGCGCGGGACATTGCGGGTGTGGCCGACGGAGGGGTGCAGCTCGCGGGCGGTGCGTTCGAAGGCGGGGCGCTCGGACATCGGGGTGCGCAGCAGGGTGCGCATCCGGTCCGGCCAGGGCGCCTCGCCGGGGGCGCCGGCGGTCAGGTCCGGGATCGGGATGCCGGTGGGCGGGGTGTAGCCGGCCGCCCGCCACTCCTCGGGGGTGAGGGTGTCCTCGGCGACCGAGCGGCGGCCGGCCGGACGCTCGACGGCGGCTCGGGCCGCCGCCTCAAGAGCCGCCCCCGGCACCGACCCCGGCGCCCGCTCGGACGCCGGCTCGGGCGCCGGCTCGGGGGCCGGTTCGGGCTCGGGGGCCAGCAGGCCCTTGGTCTCCGGGACGGGCGGGGCGAGCGGGACGACGACGGTGGGTTCGACCGGCGGCGCGGGGTGGCCGAGCAGGCCCTCGGTGGGCGGCGCGTCGGAAGGGTGCACCGGCTTCGGGGGTGCCTGCCTCGGCTGTCGTACCGCCCGGCCTCCCCTCGCCCGCTTGCCCGCACCCGGTCGGCCCCGCTTAGGCACTTCTTCCGCTCCTTGCCGCCCCTGGTGGCCGTCGGCCACCGTTCGATCTCGGGTTACACCTTGCCTGATCGAACAGCCCGACGCACATGTACGCGGCGTCCCGTGGAGGGGGCGTCGAACGCCTACCCGGCGCGGTGGCCTGCGGCGGAACCGGAACGGCGGGCCCGCAGCAGCTCGATCGCCACCGGGATCACCGAGATCAGCACGATGCCGACCAGGATGGCCTCGATGTTGTCCCGGACGAACGGGATCTGCCCGAGGAAGTAGCCGAGCACGGTGACGCCGCCGCCCCACAGCACGCCGCCGACCAGGTTGAACAGCACGAAGCCGCGGTAGTTCATCCTGCTCACCCCGGCCACGATCGGGGTGAAGGTGCGGACGATCGGCACGAAGCGGGCCAGCACGATCGCCTTGGGCCCGTGCCGGTCGAAGAAGGCGGCGGCCTTCTCCACGTTCTCCTGCTTGAAGATCCGGGAGTCGGGACGGCGGAAGAGGCTCGGGCCGACCTTCCGGCCGAAGAGGTAGCCGACCTGGTCCCCGGCCACCGCGGCGGCCACCACCAGGGCGCAGACCAGCCAGAGCGGCTGGTGCAGGTAGGTGCCGCCGGCCACCAGCAGGCCGGTGGTGAACAGCAGCGAGTCGCCGGGCAGGAAGAAGCCGATCAGCAGGCCTGACTCGGCGAAGACGATGGCCAGGATGCCGATCAGGCCGAAGGTGGAGATCAGGGTGGTCGGATCGAGCCAGGACGGGCCGAGGGCGAGGCTGGTCACGGTGCGGGCACTCCGGGATGGTCGAGTCTTGGCAATGGAAGAGTAAAGCATTGACAAAGACTCGACTGGGGGCCGGAAGGTTCCCGGGCGTGAGCGCGGGTGCCCGGGACGGGCGGACGCGCACGGCCCCGGCGGGGGCCCGGGTGGGGCCGGCCCGCCGGGGCCGTGTCGTCGGGTTCGTGTCGTCGGGGTTCGTGTCGTTGGGGTTCGTGTCGTTGGGGTTCGTGTCGTTGGGGCCGGTCAGAGCCCGTAGCGCTCGACGATCTCCTCGTGCCGGGCGAGGTCCGCGCCGGCCGCCTTGGCGAGGGCGGGCCAGGCGAGCGGGTGCGGCCAGTCGCCCGTCAGCCGGTGCAGCAGGGCGTCGGCCTCGGCGGCCGAGGCGGTCGGCGGGACGCCGAGGGCCGCGTAGACGCCGGGCAGGGTGTCGCCGCCGTCCGCCGGGTCGGTGATCCGGTACCCGTCCCCGCTGTACGCCCAGGCCGCGTACCCGGAGCGGGCGAGCTCCTCGCGCAGGCGGAACCAGGTGTTTTCGCCGGGCCAGCCGCCGTCGATCCAGTAGGTGGTGTACCCGGCCGGGTCGAGCAGGGTCAGGTACCCGAACACCGGGCGCCAGTGCTGCCGCTCCTCCTCGGGGGCGTCCTCGGCCGGCGGGCTCTCCAGCAGGGCCGGGGCGAAGACCACCACGTCGCCGTGGTTGAGCGTCAGGTCGTCGCCGAGCACCGGCAGGATGCGGGCGGTGGCCGGGCCCGTCCGGACGGCGGGAAGGTCGGCCGTCGCGCCGTTGGTGCGGGTGGCGCGGATGGTGACCAGCTGCCACTCCTCGTCCACCGGGCCCTCGGGCTCGTCGAACTCGATGTCGAGCAGCGCGCCGGTGGAGCGGACCACGGCCCAGTCCCGGTTGGCGCTGGCCGCGGTGATCAGGTGCCACAGGTCGGACTCCTGGACCGTGCGGTGGCCACCCTCGGCCGTACCGCCGGCCGTACCGCCGGCCGTACCGTCAGCCGTGCCGCCGGCGGGCTCCGCGTGCTCCAGCAGCTCCAGGTAGTACCGCTGCGCGGTGGCGTGGTCGCCCAGCTCGGTGGCGGCGTGGGCGGCGAGACGGCGGGTGTTGAGCACCTCGTCGTCCAGCGCCAGGATCGCCTGGCAGTGCTCCAGCGCCTCGGCCCAGCGGCCCTCGGAGCCGGCCCAGCGGGCGCGGATCCAGAGCCCGTCCGTCGGGTCGGTGCGGGAGACCAGGTCGGCGAGGCGGCGTATGCCCTCCCCGTCCCGGGCCTCGATCAGCATCTCGCCGAGCGCGCCGGTCAGCTCCTCGCTCCCCGCGTCCTCCTCCAGGCGGCGCCACAGCAGGTCGGCCGCCGCGCGGGCGTGGCCGAGGGTGCCCAGCACGGTGGCCAGGAGCACCGTCAGCTCGGTGGCGCCGGCCTGCTCACCCCGGTACCGGTCCAGGGCGACGGAGAGCAGGTCGGCGCCGGTCTCGAAGGGCACCCGGGCCTCGGCCAGGTGCGCCGCCAGCTCGCCCGGCACCACGGGCAGCTCGGGCCTCGGCAGTGCCTCGGCGGCCGCGCGCAGGGCCGCGACCTGCTCCGCCACGCCGTCGGTGCGCCGCAGCTGGGCGAGCTTGCGCTCCCCGGTGGCGGCGAGGGTCAGCGCCACCGTACGGGCGCCGCGGGCGAGCGCGAGCCGGCCCGCCGCCAGCAGCTGGTCCACGCACGGGCGGTGCGCGCCGACGCCGTCCAGGTACCCGGCCCAGCCGGCCAGGACAGCGCCCAGCGCGGCGTCGTTCTCCCAGGCGCCGGCGGCGACCAGCAGCTCGACCGTCTGCGTCCAGGTGCCGCGCAGGTCCGCGTGCTGCTCGGCCTCGGCCCGCTCGGGCAGCAGGGCGAGCGCCTCCTCGGTGCGGCCGAGCGCGGCGAACGCGCGGGCCCGCAGCAGGGCGCCCCAGCGCTCGTCCCGCTCGTCCAGCCGGCGCCCCTGCTTCTGCTCGGCCTGCTCGGCCGCCGCCAGCAGCTCCAGCACCTCCTCGTGCCGGCCCAGCAGGTGCAGGGTGCCGGCCCGGGCCTGCTGGAAGCGGAGCGAGACCTGCTGGCCGGCCGCCCGCATCCGGTTGGCCGCGGAGTCCAGGTACGCCAGCGCCTCGGCCTCCCGGCCGTCGTCCTCCAGGGCGTCGGAGTACTCGCGGGAGAGGCAGTCGTAGCAGGCCCGGGCGGGCTCGATCCGCTCCAGCGTCTCGCCGACCACCGCGAGCCGCTCGGCCACGTACCCCGGCCCGTCCACCCGGGCGTGGCAGATCGCGAAGTCCTGCACCACGCAGACGGACTGCGGGCAGCTCGCCGTCTCCTCGCGATGCGCGAAGTCCAGCAGGTCGACCGCCTCGGGCAGCGCCGCCTCGCCCTGCTGGCGCTTGTTCAGCAGGTTCTGCATCCGCCAGTGCCGCAGGTAGACCTCGACCCAGGGCAGGCCGAGCGACCGGGCGGCGGCCACCGCCTCCGGGTAGAGCGCGTCCAGCTGGTCGTTGCGCCCCTGGCCGGCGTGCTCGGGCAGCTCGATGATGGCCTCGGCCAGCCTGTGGTGCCCGGCCTCGGCCAGCTGCCGGTGGGTGTCGCGCACCCAGGCCCAGATGTCGGTGGTCATGCCCGTTCCCCCTGCGTCGTGCTGATGAGTTGTCTACCGCATGCCACTGACAATCCGTCCGTCACGGCTCCTCCGTGAGGGCTTCGGGGCTGTCCGGGACCGCCGGCAGACCGGTCGGGACGGCGGCGGTCAGGGCGGAGACCGCGGTGCCGATGCCGGCCAGCGCGGCGGTGAGGTCGCCCTCGGACGGGCCGGCCGAGGCCGCGGCCATGATCACCTTGAGCGAGCGGAGCAGCCCGGCCGCGGTCGCGCTGCCGGTGTGCCCGGCGCGGTAGGCGGCCAGCAGGTCCCGGACCGCCGGGCTGGCCAGGTTGAGGTACAGCCGGGCCTTGACCTCGCCGTCGGTGCGGGCGGTGAAGGCGCGGGCCAGCCGCAGGGCTGCGGACGGGATCCGGGCGTCCGCCTGGTCGTCCTCGATCCGGGCCTTCAGCTCGGCCTCGCGGTCCGGCACCAGGACGAGCGGCAGGCCGGGCGGGTCGAAGCGGGCCGGGACGAGCTGCTCGCCCGGGCCGGCCAGGGCGCCGGCCAGCCAGGCCGCCTCGTGCTCCGGCAGCGGGCGCTCCGGGTCGCGGAACAGCTCGCGGTTGCCCTGCTCGCTGCCCAGTTCGACCAGCCGGCAGCCGCGCAGCTGGGCGTAGCGGCGCAGGAACGGCAGGACGGCGTAGCGGTCGCCGCGCGCGATCGGCACCCGCATCGCCCGGTACAGCATCTCCTCGAAGCCGCCGCCGCTGCCGAGCGCGACGTGCACCGCGCCGCCGCCGGCCGCGCGCAGCGCACCGGCCGTCAGGTCGCCCTGCGAGGTGGGCACCGGCACGTCGTCGGCGAGCAGGGTGAACAGCCGCTCGTCGCAGAGCGCGGCGCCGAGCAGGTCCTGGCCGTGCCGGGTGAGGATGCGGCGCCAGGCGGCGGGCCGCAGCCGGGCGGTCTCGTACAGGCCCTCGACGATGGCGTCGGCCAAGGCCCGCTGGAGCGCGCGGTAGTGCTCGTCGCGCTGGAGGTCCTCGCGGCTGGCGGTGGGGGTGAGCCGGCCGGACTCGACCACGCCGCCGATGAACCCGGCCCAGCTGGGCAGCAGGTCGCGGGCGTCCTCGGCGAGCAGCATGCCGCGCAGGTAGACGGCGAGGTCGCGGTTGTCGCTGCTGCCGTAGGTGCCGCCGTCCTGGACCCAGAGCAGGCCGACCGCGTCGGTGGTGCCCTCCACCGGGTCGACGGGGAAGGCGGTGAGCGGCTCGAAGCGGCGGCCAAAGGCGGTGGCGAAGCGCATCCGGGCGACGTACTGGTCGCCGTCGGAGGGGTGACGCGAAGCGTCTCGGCCAAGGGTGGGGGTGGGCGACGGGTGGGCCCGCCGGCGCCAGGGCACTTCGACGGAGTTGACCGGCGTCTCGTCCTCGCCGACGAAGACCGGGATCGGCAGCAGCACGCAGTACCGGCCGAGCACCTCGCGCAGCACGTCCTCGTCGGCGAGGTGGCCGTGCTCGGCCTTGAGCGCCAGCTCGACCACGGTGCCCGGGTGGGGCCGGGCGGGCACCGGCTCGACCCGGTACTGCTCGCCGCCCCGGCTGGTGTAGCGGTGGCCGAGCCCCGGCTCGCGGTGCGAGGTGGTGGTGACGGTGACCTCGTCGGCGACCGAGAAGGCGGAGAGGAAGCCCAGTCCGAAGGCCCCGATCAGCTCCTGGTTGCCGGTCAGTTCGCGCAGCATCCGGGTGTAGCCGGTGCCGACGGTGGCCAGGTAGGAGTGGATCTCGGGCTCGGTGAGGCCGGCCCCGGTGTCCTCGATGGCGACGGTCCGCCGGGCGGCGTCGGCGCGCACCCGGATCAGCGGGCGGTGGTCGCCGGCCGGGTCCTCCAGGAGCCGGCGGGTGTGCGAGTCGTGCGCGTTCTGGACGAGTTCGCGCAGGGCGACCAGCGGGGTGGAGTAGAGGTGGGTGGCGAGGACGTTCACCAGGCCGCCGAGATCGACCTCGGTCGTCCGCAGCTCCTCGGCGGGAATGGACTCGGGCGGAACACCTTCAGACATGGGTCCTCAGTGTGCCAGTGCGACTATCTGGCGACCATTTCTTTCCGCCGGGGTCGGCGAAGCCGTGCACGCCTTGGCCACCATGGACAGTCGAAGCTACCGCCGATTAATTTGTGGGGCCATCACCAGGCACGTTCCGCCCCGGTCGGCAGCCCCGGCCGGTGCCGACGAAGGGAGGCGCCGCCGTGCGCCGCACCGTGTTCACCGAGGACCACGAGGCCTTCCGGGAGACCATCCGGGACTTCATCGCCAACGAGGTCGTCCCGGTCTACGAGAGCTGGGAGGCCGACGGCCACCCGCCGCGCGACTTCTACCGCCAGCTGGGCGCGCTGGGCGTCTACGGCATCGAGGTGCCGGAGGAGTACGGCGGCGCGGGCGAGAGCGGATTCAAGTACCAGGCGGTGATCGCCGAGGAGACCGCCCGGGCGGGTGTCAGCTTCGGCTCCTCCGGCGTGCACACCGGCCTGGTGCTGCCGTACCTGCTGGAGTACGCCGACGAGGAGCAGAAGCGGCGCTGGCTGCCCGGCTTCGTCTCCGGCGACATCATGACCGCGATCGCGATGACCGAGCCCGGCGCGGGCTCCGACCTCGCCGGCATCACCACCACCGCGCGGCTCTCCGAGGACGGCACCCACTACGTCCTGAACGGCGCCAAGACCTTCATCACCGGCGGCGTGCTGGCCGACCTCGTCCTGGTGGTCTGCCGCACCGCCCCGTACGACCCGGAGAACCGGCGGGCCGGGCTGTCCATCCTCTGCGTGGACACCGACTCCGAGGGCTACACCGTCGGCCGCAAGCTCCAGAAGATCGGCCTGCGCACCTCGGACACCGCCGAGTTGGCGTTCAGCGACGTGCGGGTTCCGGTGGAGAACCTGCTCGGCGAGGAGGGCCGGGCGTTCTCCTACCTGACCCACAACCTGGTGCAGGAGCGGCTGGCGATCGCCGTCGGCGCGTACGCGGCGGCCGCGGCGGCGGTGCGGTTCGCGGTGCAGTACGTCAAGGAGCGCAAGGTGTTCGGCAAGGCGGTGGCCGAGTTCCAGAACACCAAGTTCACGCTGGCCGACTGCGAGGCCCAGGTGGTGGCGCAGCAGTCGATGGTGGACCGGGCGCTGGAGCTGTACCAGAACGGCGAGTTGACCGTCGCGGACGCGGCCGCGGCGAAGCTGTTCTGCACCGAGTCGGCGTCCACCGTGATCGACAAGTGCCTCCAGCTGCACGGCGGTTACGGCTACATCCTGGAGTACCCGATCGCCCGGCTCTACACCGACAACCGGGTGTTCCGGATCTACGGCGGCACCAGCGAGGTCATGCGCAGCATCATCGCCAAGTCGCTGGGACTGTAGGGACGTTGCGGCTGCGGCGGGCCGTTTTCGGGCGGCCCGCCGATCCCGCGCACCCGCGTACAGGGCCGCTCAGTTGGGCGAGCCGTGCTCGGCCCGCCAGGCCTCCCAGCCGGCCGAGGACGCCACCCGCGCCTCGTGCAGGGCCCGTTGGGCGAGGGCACTCGGCGCGGTCTCCAGGCCGCGCACCCAGCTGCGGCCCGCGGTGACCAGCGCCACGCAGACCATCGTCGCCCCGGCCGCGCCGAGCACCGCACCGATCGCGGTGAGCACCGCGCCGCCGGTCAGCACCGTGCGGTTGACCTGGAGCCCGCTGAAGATTCTCTGGTTGGTCGCCATGCCTCCACGATGCGGGCAGTCGGCGGGGGGCGCACCCCGGACTGGTCGGGTCGGGCGCATCGGGTCGGGCGAGGCGTCCCGGGGCGGGCGTCCCGGGTCGGGCGAACCGATTCAGGCGACTCGGGTCGGGCGACTCGGGTCGGGCGACTCGGGTCGGGCGACTCGGGTCGGGCGACTCGATTCAGGCGTCTCCGGGTGCGCGGCGCCCGGACGTCCGCGACCCTGGGCACACGGAGTGCACCCGGAGCGAGGAGGAGGCGCGCGGTGCCCGATCTCGAACAGCTCGCCGTGGAGCACGCCGCCCTGGCGGCCGAGAGCCCGCACGGGCGCAGCGCCCATCTGGTCCTGCACGACGGGATCCTGCGGCAGACCGTGATCGCGCTGACCGCGGGCACCGCGCTGGACGAGCACAACCCGCCCACCGCGGGCAGCATCCAGGTGCTGCGCGGCCGGGTCTCGCTGACCATCACCGGCCGACGGCTGGAACTCGCGGCCGGACGGCTGGAGCCCGTCCCGCAGGAGCGGCACGGGCTGCTGGCGCACGTCGATTCGGTGGTGCTGCTGACCGCCGTCACGGCGTAGCCGCCGGCAGGGGCTACAGCAGGGCTACGGCAGGGGGTTGAACACCCCGTCGCCGACCAGCCGCAGTCCGCGCAGGAAGTCCTGCCCGCTGGGCACGAGTTCGGGCGCGGCCAGCCACTGGGCGCAGTAGCCGGTCAGCAGCGCTTGGTAGAAGGCCCCGCGGGCGACGTTCTCCTCGGTCTCCGGCACTTCGTCCACCCCGCGGAACACCGCGGCCAGGCCGAGTCGGCCCTCCTTCTGCGCCCCGGCGAAGGCCTCCGCCAGTTCGGGGGCGTGTCCGGCCAGGGCGAGCGCCTCGAACTGGGCCGCCCAGAGCCCGCGGTGCTCGACGAAGACGTTCCGCAGCCCGTCCCAGACGGCCGCGAAGCGCACCTCCGGGTCGTCGGAGACCTGGTTGGCGGCGATCACGACCGCGCCCATGGCCTCCCCCATGTCGCCGATCGCCTCGATCATCGCCGCGTTGAGCAGTGCGTCCTTCGAGCCGAAGTGGTAGCCGATCGCGGCCAGGCTGACGCCGGAGGCGGTCGCGATGTCGCGGGCCGTGGTGCGCCCGTAGCCCTTCTCGTAGAGGCAGTGCTTGGCGCCGGCCATCAGGTCTTCGCGGTTTCCCATGCCCCGATCCTACGGAAGCACTGGACGAACGTCTCGCACACACGTCTCGTACGATCGTCTCGTACAGCCGTCTCGTACGCCCGTCTTGTACATCTGTACTAGACAAGTGTCTGACACGTCCGTACCGTCTTCCCCATGACCGCAACCACCGGCCGCGCGGGCCGTCGTGAATGGATCGGCCTGGCCGTCCTGCTGCTCCCGACCCTCGTCCTCACCATGGACATGGGCGTGCTCTTCTTCGCCGTCCCGTACATCTCCACCACGCTGGCGCCCAGCGGCACCGAGCAGCTGTGGATCCTGGACATGTACTCGTTCCTGCTGGCCGGGCTGCTGCTCACGATGGGCGCGCTGGGCGACCGGATCGGCCGCCGCCGACTGCTGATGATCGGCGCCGTCGGCTTCGCGGGCGCCTCGCTGCTGGCCGCCTGGTCGCAGGACGCCGGCCAGCTGATCGCGGCCCGCGCGGTGCTCGGCGCCACCGGGGCCACCCTGATGCCCTCGACCCTCGCGCTGATCCGCAACATGTTCCACGACGCCAAGCAGCGGCAGCTCGCGCTCGGCCTGTGGGGCGGCGTCCTCACCGCCGGGGCCACCCTCGGCCCGGTGGCCGGCGGCCTGCTGCTGGAGCACTACTGGTGGGGCTCGGCGTTCCTGCTCGCCGTCCCGGTGATGGCCCTGGTGCTGCTGGCCGGGCCCTTCCTGCTCCCCGAGTACCGCTCCACCGAGCGCACCGGCCGCTTCGACCTGCTCGGCGCCGTGCTCTCGCTGGCCGCGATCCTGCCGCTGGTCTACGGCGTCAAGACCATCGCCGTCGAGGGCTGGAGCCTGCTGCCCGGACTCGCGATCCCGGCCGGACTGCTGATGGTCGCCGCCTTCGTCCAGCGCCAGCGCACCGCCGCCAACCCGCTGCTGGACCTGAGCCTGTTCCGGATCCGCACCTTCAGCGGCGCGATCAGCGTCAACTCCATCGCGATGTTCTCGATGATGGGCTTCTCGCTCTTCACCTCGCAGTACCTCCAGCTGGTCAAGGGCATGAGCCCGCTGACCGCTTCGCTCTGGTCGCTGGTGCCGAGCGTCGGCGTCGGCGCGTCCGTCGGGATCAGCTCGGCGCTGGCCGGCAAGGCCCGCCCGGCGGTGCTGATGGCCGGCGGGTTCCTGATCGGCTCGGTGGGCTTCGCGATGATGACGATGGTCGGCGCGCACTCCCCGCTGGCGCTCATCCTCACCGCGGCCGGCGTGCTGGCCGCCGGGACGGTCGGCACCATGACGATGACCGCCGAGATGGTCGTCTCCGCCGCCCCGGTCGAGCAGGCCGGCGCCGCCTCCGCCACCTCCGAGACGGCCGTCGAGCTCGGCAGCTCGCTCGGCATCGCCCTGCTCGGCGCGGCCGGCGCCGCCGTCTACCACCACCAGCTGGACGGCGCCCTCCCGACCGGCATCGACGGTGAGGCCGCCCGGGCCGCCCAGGACACCCTCGGCGGCGCGGTCACCGTCGCCGCCCAGCTGCCCGACCGGCTCGGCGCCGACCTGCTGGAGGCCGCCCGCACCGCCTTCACCGACGGCCTGCACGTCGCCGCCGTGGTCGGCCTGGTCTGCGCCCTGGGCGCCGCGCTGCTGGCCTACCGCCTGATGCGCCACCTCCCGGCCGCCGCCCCCACCCCGCAGCCGTCGCCGGAGTCCGCACCGGAGCCCTCGACCGAGACCGCGACCAAGTCCGAGACCGCCGCCGTCTGACCACCCGGCCGATCCCCGCGCGTCATCCGAGAGCCCCCGCCCACCCGGGCGGGGGCTCTCCGCTGTACATCCAGCCGCGACTACAGGTACCGATAAATGTCTCGGCGGTTGCCCACCGACAGGATCCAGACGACCAGTATCCCGGCCTCGACGGTATAGACGACCCGATGGTCCCCCACTCTCAACCGCCATCGGGCGTGGTGTCCTTGGAGGGCCTTGATGTCGAACGCCGAGGTGTCGCCATCGTCCAGCGCCACCTGCAACTCGGCGAGCCGATGGAGGATCCGACGCGCATCCGGCAGGGGCACCTTGAGAAGCTCCCGCTGCGCGCGCGAGCTGAACCGCGTGACGTACCCCATCGCCGTCAGCCGTGGTGCTCGCGAAGCATGGCGGCCATCTCCTCCAGAGAGACGGAGCCTTCCAGCCCCTCGGCCTCGGCCTCATCCGCAAGGCGGTTCAGCCACTCGTCCTCGGCCCGCTCGGCCACGTCCTTGAGACGCTGATACTCAGCGATGTCAATCACCACCGCCTCCTGCCTGCCCCGCCTGGTGATGATCGTCGGAGTCTCGTCGCGCCTCGCCCGGTCGATCACGTCCGCGAGATGGCTCCGCACCTCGGCCATCGACTCGATCACTGGCTCACTCATGACACGAATGTAGCAGATGTACATCTGTTGCATTTGTAGCGCGGCGCGCGCCGTACCCGGGCCTCCACCCCGGGGTGGACGCCGCGCGCTCCACCTGCGGGCGGGTGCGTCGGGGGGCCTTGGGGAGGAACGTGGAGGCACACCCCAGAGCGCACACCCCAGAGCGTCGGGAGCACTCCATGTCCCTGCCCGCCCTTCTCGCCCTCCTCGGCCTCCTCTGCTGGATCGCGTTCGAGCTGCTGCTGCGCCGGCGCGAGGACGCCTCCGCCGGGACCTGGCACGCCGACCGGCGCGACCGCGGGTCCACCCGGCTGCTGATCGGCTGCTACGTCGCCTCCGTCCTGGTCGTGGTGCTGTTCGACAGCGCCTCGATCGGCGAACTGCCCGGCTGGGCACGCTGGTTCGGGGTCGCCCTGGTGGCGGACGGGCTGCTGCTGCGGGCTTGGGGCATGCGCACCCTGGGCCGGTACTACACCCGCACCCTGCGCACCGTGGACACCCAGCGCCTCGTCCGCACCGGCCCGTACCGGCGGATCCGGCACCCCGGGTACGCCGGCAGCCTGATGGTCTGGGTCGGTTACGCGCTCGGCACCGGCAGCTGGGCGGCCGCCCTGGTGGTCGCGGCGCTGCTGCTCGCCGCGTACGGCTGGCGGATCTCCGCCGAGGAGCGGCTGCTGCTGGACGCCTTCGGCCGTGAGTACGAGGAGTACCGCCGGGTGTCGAAGCGTCTGGTTCCGTTCGTCTACTGATCACACTGGCACCGGCGGTGGATGTGAGCTTCGGCACCCGCAAACGCCCAGGTGGGCGCATTCGCCCGTGCCGGGGCCCCGGCCCCGGGCGTCCCGTCGTCCCCAGGTCCCGCCCAAGCGGCACCTGGTTTTTGGCCAGCGTTTCCCGGCTGGTGTATCCGTTCGCCGTCAGGGGCAGGCATACTGGCCAGCACGGGCGCTAGCGCCCGCCATGCCTCTAGACAATGAAGGGACCGGTGGCCAGGGATGCTGCGTAACGGTCTTGAGCCCTGGCACATTCTCGTGGTGCTGGCGGTCGTAGTCCTGCTGTTCGGATCGAAGAAGCTGCCGGAGATGGCGCGCGGGCTGGGCAAGTCCATGCGCATCCTGAAGGCCGAGACGAAGGCCATGCGCGAGGACGACACCCCGGCGGACGCCGGCACCGCGCAGAGCACCGAGCGTCCGGCCGTCACGCCGACCAACGTGACCAAGGCCACCGACGCCACCGACACCAAGCGGCCCGAGACGGCCGCCTGAGTCACCCCGCTCCTGAAGGAAAGCCCCTGGTACGCCACCAGGGGCTTTCCGCTGTTCCGGGCCGCCGCTGCCGACTGGCCGTCCGATCTGATCCGTTGTCTCCTGGGATGCACCCAGTGGAGGAACGGAGTCCCGGCATGCCGACCGACGAGCCCGGCGAGCGGCCCGGCGAGCAACCCGGCGAGCGGCCTGCCGAGCGGCCCGGCGACGAACTGGCCGAGCTGCGGGCCCGGCTGGGCGCCGTCGAAGCCCAGGAGGCGCGGCTCGCCCGGCACTTGGCACCCGGCCCGCCATCGCAGCGGGCGCGTGCCTTCGTCGCCGCGCTGCTGATCGCGCTGGCCTGGGTGCTCACCCCGCTGAGCGCCCTCGCGCTCTGGGCGAAGTCCGAGATCAGCGACACCGACCGCTACCTCGCGACGATGGCCCCGCTGGCCCACGACCCCCGCGTCAAGACGGCCGTCACCGACCGGGTGACCGCCGAAATCATGAAGAAGCTGCCGCTGGACTCGCTGTTCGACGGCGCCACCCCCGCCGACAAGTCCAAGCTCGGCGCCCTGCTCGGCGGCATCGGCCAGGCCCTGGACGACGGGCTCACCACCTTCGTCCACGGCCAGGTCGAACGGTTCGTCGACAGCGACGCCTTCGTCACCGTCTGGACGGACGTCAACCGGGACGCCCACGCCGCGGTCGAGAAGATGGTGACCGGGCAGGGCGGCGGCGCCGTCGAGGTGCGTGACGACACCGTGCTGCTCGACCTCGCCCCGGTGATCGCCCGGGTGAAGGCCATGCTGGTGGAGCAGGGGCTCCCGCTCGCCTCCCGGATCCCGGAGATCCACACCTCCTATCCGCTGCTGCGCTCCGACGCCCTCCCCAAGGTCCGCACCACCCTGCGGGTCCTGGACCTGGCCGGCTTCTGGGTGCCGGTGCTGGCCGGCGCCTGCGCGCTCGGCGGGGTGCTGCTCGCCCGGCGCCGCCGCCGGGCGGTGGTGGCGGCGGCCCTGGGCATGGCGGGCGGGGCGCTGCTACTGGGCATCGGGCTGAGCGTGTTCCGGGCCGTCTACCTGGACGGGCTCCCGGCCGATGTCGACCAGGGGGCGGCCCAGGCGGTGTACGACACCCTGGTGCGCTACCTGCGCTCGGCCGTCCGGGTGGTGGTCACCCTCGGCCTGCTGGTCGCGCTCGGCGCCTGGATCAGCGGCGGCGGGCGGTGGGCCCGCACCGTCCGGGGCGGCTGGCACGCCGGGCTCGGCGCGGTACGGCGGGTCGCCGGACGGGCCGGGCTGCGGCTCGGGCCGGTCGGCCGGTTCGTCCACCGCCGGAAGGCCGCGCTGGGCTGGCTGGCGGTCGCGCTCGCGGCGCTGGCCTTCGTGCTGTGGACCTACCCGACGGTGCTGGTGACGCTCTGTCTGGCCCTCGGGCTGCTCGCCGTCCTGGCGGTGCTGGAACTGCTGGACGAACCGGGGCCGGTCGAACGGTGATGTCCGAGGACCCGCCGCCGCCACCGCCCGTCGACGTACGGGCCTGGCTCTGGCTGCTGGGCGCCTCCGCGCTGCTGATGGCCGGGTACTTCACCCTGCCGCTGGAGTGGCTGGGCGAGCGCCGGCCGCTGCTGAGCTGGCTGGTCTTCGCGGGCGCGCTGGTCGGCCTGACCTGGCTGCTGGTCGCCAAGATCGTCGGCGTGATGCGGGGAACCGCCAAGCGCCCGGTGGTCTGGCTGGCCTTCCTCATCTTCCTGGCACTGACCATCTTCGCCGGGACGTACTACGTGCTGGGCGCGCACAAGGCGGAGTTCGCCGGGCTGGAGACCCGGCTGGACGCCCTGTACTTCACCGTCGTGACGATGGCGACGGTGGGGTACGGCGACATCACCCCGGCCGGGCAGACCGCCCGACTCGTCGTGGTGCTCCAGATCGGCTACAACTTCGTCTTCCTCGCTGCGGCGGCCGGAACGGCGTCCCGGGCGATCCGGGGGAACGTGGAGCGGAGAATCCGGGGCCAGGGCTGAGGCCTGGCACCCGGCTGCGTCAAGCGGTGTCAGGTGATGTCAGGCGGCGTCGCGGTCGGCCTCCAGGAGGAGCACGAGGAGGTTCAGAAGGGTCGACGCCGGGGCGGTGTTGAAGCAGACCAGGACGCGTCCGTCGATGGTCTTGTCCGTGCCGGCCGAGGGGAAGATCAGCCCGTACTTGCGGCCGCGCTCCCGGACTTCGGCGAGGAGGGTACGGATGTGGTCCTCGGTGTAGTTCCGGACCCGGGGGTCGGTCGGCACCATCGGGAAGCGGCTGGAGGTCACCGGGCCGCCCCGTCCAGCTCGAACCAGACGGATTTGGCCCGCTCGTGGGGGTCGACGCCCCAACGGTGGGTGAGCCCGGCGACGAGCTGGAGGCCCCGGCCGGACTCGGCGAGGAGCGAGAGGGGAGGAGTGGCGGGGAGGACCGGGCTCTCGTCGGTGACGGAGACGCGGAGGTTGCCGTTGTCGGAGATGATCTCGACGAGCGGGGCGGGGGTGTGGCCGTGCCGCCAGGCGTTGACGAGCAACTCGACGAGGGCCAACTGCGCGTCGAAGATGGTGGAGGGGTCCCAGCCGAAGCGCGTCATGTTGTGGTGGAGGGTCTGACGGGCGATGGCGATGGTGGGGGTGTTGATGTGACGCATGGGAGTTCTCCCGAAGCGTGAGTAGGGGGGAACCGGCGGAACATGTGTCGCCGTGAGCCAGGCCAACGAAGAAGACATGGCTGCTCTGCGGTGCTTGCTAGCAGGCGTTACTGACGATCCGTCGGATCGATGTGAGATTGACGATACCCCGACGAAATCACATGTGATCCCAGATTCGTATGGATTCACCCCCACGTGGGACTCGCGCACAACGAGGCGACAGTCTGCGGCAGACTTGGAAACCCCGGCGAGGAAGGAACCCATGCCGCCACGAGTCAACCCGACGCTCCGTCAACGCCGCATCGGGGCTGAACTTCGCAAAATGCGCGAGGCCGCCGGGCTGTCGACGTCCAGCCTCAGCAGAGCTCTTGGCATCGACCGGACTCAGGTCAGCCAGATCGAGGCGGCCAAGGTCGGCGTCAGCCCCGAGCGGCTCCGCTCCTACGCTGCCGCCTGCAAGTGCATGAACGAACCCTTGATCGACGCCATGGAAGCCATGATCCTGGACCGCTCCAAGGGCTGGTGGGAGGAGTACCGGGGAACCATCCCCGACGGATTCCTCGAAATCGCCGAGCTGGAGAAGGGCGCCCGCAGTCTCGCTCTCTGGGTCGTCACTCATATGCCCGGCGTCTGCCAGACCATGAGCTATGCCTCTTCAGTCTTCGGGCGCCTGATCCCACAGCTCCCCCGGCACGAGGTGGAGTCCCGCACTACCTTCAGGATGCAACGCAAAGCTGACCTGCGTCGCAACCAGACTCCGACCACATGCTTCATCTACGAATCGGTGTTGTGGACCCGATTCGGCGGCACCCCGATCCTCCGAGAACAACTCGCGTCTCTCATCGAGGACTCCGAGCAGTCCTGGATGACCATCCGAGTCGTACCGTTCGACATCGATACTTTTCCCGGGGCCGTCGAGAACCTCACGTACGCGTACGGCGCGGTGCCCGAGCTCGACACCGTGGAGGTCGAGTCGTCCCAGGGGTCGATACACCTCGATGCGGCCAGCCAACTTGCCAGCTATCGCGCCATCTTCGAGCGCACCGAATCAGTGGCACTCAATGAAAACGACTCCCGTGACCTGATCAGCAAGATCACACGAAACCTTTGAAAGGCCCATCATGACCAACACCGAGTGGCAGAAGTCTTCCTACAGCGGCTCCGGTGGCGACTGCGTGGAGGTCCGCAAGACCGACAGCCTGGTCGAACTCCGCGAGTCCGACGAAGGCCACCTCATCCTCCCCACCACCGCCACCGCCCTCGCCTCGCTCCTCCACGGCCTCAAGGCCGGCGAATTCGACCACCACGTCTGACCGCGCAGGAAGTCGGCCCAGCCGACTTCCTGCGCAACCACCCCACCCCTGCGGCCCCTCGCGCCCGACCCGGCGCGAGGGGCCGCAATCCGTACACGTGCAGCCCGAAACGGTGATCATTAGTCCAGTACGGGAATAACGCCAGAACCGCGTGGACAGATCCCTTGCGCCTTCCATACCGTTTCGGGCAACCGGCCCAACCCGGACCGGTCGCCCTTCGCCGACTACGCGAAAGAACAACGGGTGGCAATAGATCCTCACGAGCTGGGCCACAGCAAGACCGACCTGGCGAAAGCACTGAGAGAATTACGGATTCAGGCCGGTCTCGCAGGGGACCGGCTTGCTCGGCGTTGCAGCATGACGCAATCAAAAATCAGCAAGATCGAGACTGGCAGGACCATCCCGTCGCTCGTCGACGTCGAACTGATCCTGCGCGCACTGACCACGCCACCGGACCTGATCGCACAGGTGACCGCCCTCGCCCGCATCGCGAACACGGAGTGGCAGGACGCCAGAGCCCTGCACCGGAAGGGGCTGGACAAGAAGCAGGTCGAGCTTGCGGCCCTCGAACAGACCTCCACAGAGCTCCGCTACTTCCTGCCGACCATGGTCACCGGCCTGCTCGCGACGCCCGAGTACATCCGGGCCAGCTTTGCCCCGTTCCCCGGCGACCATACGAAGGCCATCGCCAAGAAGCTGGAGCGGCAAGCCGTCCTCTACGAGGCCGCCAAGCACTTCACCTTCATCCTGACCGAGCAGGCCTGCCTCTGGCCCCTCCTTCCGTCCCCGGCCATGGCCGTGCAGCTCGACCGGCTGGTGTCCGTCTCCCGCTTGCCGAATGTCCGGCTGGGCGTCATTCCCATGGCCGGCCACATGCCGCGGGCGCCGCTGAACGTCTTCACGGTCTACGATTCCTCCCTGGCCACCGTGGAAGTCTCCACCGGGGCACTGGTCTTTCGCACCCCCAGGGACATCCAGGAATACCTGGACGAGTTTCGAACACTCGAAGGATATGCACTCTGGGGTGACAGCGCCCGCCGCAAACTGCACGAGTGGGCAAAGCGCTTTCGCGAGAATCCACTTTCTGTTCACGAAAGGTGAACCCATGAAGAAGATCGCCGCGAAGCTCTGGCGGATCATCCGGGGCCCGATGCAGTGGCGGGTCCTCTGGCTCTGGCACGCGAAGTTCATGGTCGGCGTGACGGGCATCGTCCGCGACCACGAAGGCCGGGTGCTGCTGCTCAAGCACCGCATGTGGCCGGAAGGCCGGCAGTGGGGCCTCCCGACCGGCTACGCGAACGCGGGCGAGAGCTTCGAGGACACGATCGTGCGCGAGGTCCGGGAGGAGACCGGGCTCGCGGTGAAGGTGTGCGAGCTGGCGCACCTGAAGAGCGGCTACAAACTGCGCGTCGAGGTCGCCTACGAGGCCCTGTACGTCAGCGGGCAGATCGAGGAGGCCTCCTTCGAGATCCTGGAGGCTCGATGGTTCTCACCGGACGAACTCCCCGAGGGAGTACAGGAATCACACCGGCAGCTGATCGACCGCCGGCGCTCCTGACCCTCGGCCGCTTGATCGCCGACCCACTCAGGACCGGCCTCGGAGCGGGAAGTCGGCCTGGCCGACTTCCTGCGCATCCCTTCGTGCAAAGCTGCGTGGCAGAAGGCAGCGCAGACTCTCAGCGATCGCCACGAAGTGCTCGGCAGGCCCTGGCGATCACCCGGTGTGCGGCTGGACCGTAGAGGGCGCTTTCCGCCAAGGCATCCCAGGCCCGGATGTGGACCGCAACGTCCGCCGGATCGTCCAGCCACATTTCCGCGTGCCAGGACTCGGTGATCACGAGCGTGCCGTCGTGGATCGAGAACCCGACTCCCACGGGAACCAGCAAATCGGCCTCGAAGGGCACGATCCCCAGTCGGACGTTAGCCCGAGCCAGCAGAGGAATCAGGCCGAGCAGCTGATCGGCGAGTACTGCCGGAGGGCAGAAGCGGGAGACCAACGCCCCTTCCCACACCAGGAAGTGGAACGATCGTGCTCGATCGGCGAGAACCGTCTGACGCCCCACCCTGGCAACCACCGCGGCCTCGACATCGCGGATCGACGGATGAATTCTGGTGTATCGAGTAAGCACAGCGCGGGCGTACTCGGGCGTCTGCAACAGGCCGGGGATCAAGGTCGGATCGAACGACTGCCGGTAGCTGGTCTTCTTCCCCTGCGCGTCGTGTGCTTCCTGCACCGACCGGGCGCCGCCAGCCAGTTGGCGGCGCCACGACCGGTACTGAGTCTCCAGCGTTCTTATCCGGCCGACGAGTTCGGCAGCAGCGTCGGGCCTCCCGACAGCCGAGGCCCATGCGACCGCATCCGCCGTGCTGGGCGACTGCCTGCCGGTCTCCAGCTTGCTGACCTTGGACTGCGGCCATCCCAGCAACGCGGCCAAGGCGCGGCCGGACAGGCCGCTCTCGGTGCGCAGTTCACGCATTCGGGCGCCGAGAGCGACCCGCGTCTGTTGGATGTCGGTGCTCACATAACGGAAGCTACCTGAGACGACTGACCAGTCGACTCGACCAGCAGCACGGAGCCGGGGCCTTCCGCCGCCTCTTCCGCTCACCGACCTACGCGGGACCCGACCCCGCCGAGTAGAACCTCACCCAGGGAGCAGGAAGTCGGCCCGGGCCGACTTCCTGCTCCGCCACTGCCCCGAAAGCGATCCCCCCGACCGAGGCGGTGATCATTAGTCCAAGACGGGAATAGCTCCCCGACTGCATGGACAGATCACTCACCGCTTCCATACCGTTTCAGTCAGTCGGCCCAACCCGGTCCGATCCGCAGGGGGTTGGCCATGGCTCACCAGAGGCTTACGGGTAACAGCAGCGGGGACTGCCGAGAGGGCGAGTGCCCGAACGTTTACCTCACCGACCGCGGCACGCTCGTCTTTCAGGGCGACCAGTACGGAGAGCTGACGGTGCCGGCACACGAGAATGCCGTGGAGCTACCCGAGAACATCGTGAAGGAGGCCGTCCGTGCTCTTGGATGGTGAGGACTGGCAGCGAGTCCTGCACGGCTTCTCCCAGTCAGCGTTTCGACTCGAAACCCTGCCCGCCTACAAGGTCCCGGGAGAAGCCGAGGACTTCGAGGAATTCCTGAACGGAAGCCGGATCGACCCGAGCACCTACACCTCCGGGTGGACCGACCGGCTCAGGGCTCACACGGCCGCCGGCCGCACGGTTCAGCGCGTCCACATCGTCACTCGACCGCTGAGTGACTACCTGCGGTACGAGTTCATGTACTACGAGCCGCACGCCATGGCCGGCGAGGACATCCGCATCCTCGACCTGACCGACAGGCCGAACCCCGGCCTTCCTGACCAGGACTTCTGGGCGTTCGACGATTCGACCGTGGTCCTGATGAACTACGCGCCGGACGGAACGCCGCTCAACCGCGTACTCGTTGAAGGCGGGATCGACCAGTACCGGGAATGGCAGCGAATCGCCGTGGCCGAGTCGGTGTCGTTCGCCGACTACGTGAAAGAGCACGGGTGGCAATAGATCCTGATGAGCTGGGCCACAGCAAGAGTGACCTGGCGAAATCACTGAGGGAGCTACGGGTTCAAGCCGGTCTCGCGGGAGACCGGCTTGCTCGGCGTTGCGGCATGACGCAATCGAAGATCAGCAAGATCGAGACCGGCAGGACCACCCCATCGCTGGTGGATGTGGAGCTGATCCTGCGGGCCCTCGAAGTGCCTGCGGAGCTGGCCCAACGAGTACTCGACCTGGCCCGCGTGGCGAACACCGAGTGGCAGGACGTCCGGGCCCTGAGAAGGAAGGGTCTGGAGAAGAAGCAGGTCGAACTCGCGGCGCTCGACCAGTCGTCCACTGAGATCCGACACTTCCTGCTCTCGATGCTGAATACCCTGCTCGCCACGCCGGAGTACGTACGGGCGAGCCTCGCCCACGTGCCGGGAGACACCACCAAAGCCGTGGCGAAGAAGCTGGAGCGCCAGACCGTCCTCTACGACGAGACGAAGTCCTTCACCTTCCTGCTCACCGAACAGGCCGCCAGGTGGGCGGTCCTGCCACCCCGGGCCATGGTGATGCAGCTAGAGAGACTCATGTCGGTCTCCAGGCTTCCGAACGTCCGGCTCGGGGTGATCCCACTCGGGAAGCACATCCCGGAGAGCCCACTCAACACCTTCATGGTCTACGACAACAGCCTTGCCACCGTCGAGACGGAGACCGGAATCGTCCTCCTCCGGGACCGCCGAGACATTCAGGTGTACCGGGAGGCGTTCGCCATGTACGAAGGCCATGCCCTGTTCGGCGAGCAAGCGCGAACGAAACTGACCGAATGGGCGGACCTCTTCCTCCGCGATCTCTAGTCGCGCCTGGGACCCCCTTGGCCCCCGCAGGAGAATATTCGAGAATCAGCGCTCACTCCGCGTGGTTCTCCGGGCATCCTGAGTCAACCTGACCGACTTCGAAGGGAGCGGCTATGAACCGACGACTGCGGTTCACCGGGAGCAACTCAGGGCTCAACGGATGCCCGACGCTCTACGAGAGCGTGGAGACCAACGAGGTGATCGTGCAAGGTGACCTCGTGACCGATCCGGACGAGATCGCCCAGTTCCGCAACATTAAGCCCGGCGAGGGGTTCGTGACCGTGCCACGCGTGCTGCTCGCCGACTTCGCGCCGCGCGACGTGGAGCGAGAGCGGGTGCTGATCAGCTGGGACGAGTTCGAGGACATGTTCGTGAGCTGCCAGCACACGGCTTACCGCCTTGAGACCCGCCGCCAGTACCGCTCCGACGAAGAGTCCGAGGAGTACCGCCGGTTCGCGGCCGGGCTGGACCCCGAATGGGACTTGGAACACCCGTGGTGCCGCACGCGCCGCGAACAGACGGCCCTGGGCAAGCGGTTCGAGCGGGTGCGGATCATGGACAACCCGCCTACGCTCGGGCAGCGGTACCTACTCCAGAACGCCGAGCGGAACGGCATGGTCGGCGAGGACATCCGCTACCTCTGGCGTGCCGACGCCGAGAAGCTGGGCCTCCCGGCGGAGGACGCCTGGCTGTTCGACTCGCGCGTCATCGCCCTGCTGCACTTCGACGCCGAGGACAACGTCACCGAGATCGAGGTGATCACCGACCCGGTGAAGGTGGCCCGCGTCTGCCAGGAGCGGGACGCCGCCTGGCACTTTGCCGTCCCGCACACCAAGTTCGCCGCTGGGGTACCGTCCGACATGTGAGCACCGACTTCCAGCAAGCCAGAATCGCCCTCGGTATGCGGCTCCGCGAGCTGCGCACCGAGGGCGGTTTCACAGGTCGGCAACTGGCCGACCGGCTGAACTGGACGCAATCCAAGGTCAGCAAGCTGGAGACCGGTCGACAGACAGCTACCCACGACGACCTCAAGGCCTGGGCCGAAGGCGTCGGAACGCCCCAAGCAGCAGCCGAACTGTCCGCCAGGCTGCGCGCCTTCGAGTCAGGAACTCGTTCCTGGCGGCGGCAGTTGGCCGCCGGGCACAAGCCAGTACAGGACACGCTGACTGCCGAGCACGACCGCACAAGGGTGATGCGCGGGTGGGAGGATGCCATGGTCGTCGGCATACTTCAGACGCCCGACTACGCTCGGCACATCTTCAGCGCATATGTCGACCTCCATCAGTCACCGCGCGACATAGAGGATGCCGTTCGAGCCCGCATCCAGCGACAGGAGAGCCTGTACCGGCCGGGCAAGAAGTACCACATTGTCATGGGGGAATCTGCTCTGCGCGCCCTGATCTGCCCTCCAGCCGTTATGGCCGCGCAGCTTGACCGGCTCAGCGGTGTGATCGGGCTGGACACCGTTTCCCTCGGCATTGTGCCGTTCGAGGCTTTGCTCAAATTGCCGCCTGCCAACGGGTTCTGGATTCATGACGAGCGGCTCGTCATCGTGGAGGACTGGCACGCCGAGCTGTGGCTCGACCAGCCGGACAACATCGCGCTGTACCGGCGGGTGTGGGACACCCTTGCTGAGTCGGCTGTCTACGGCGCCGATGCCCACCGGGTCATCGCGCGGTGTCGCCGGGCGCTCGGGGATGTGTGAGGAATTCCGGAGAACGTCGAGCACGGCGGCTCGAATAGTCGAGAATCGCGCGCCCAGAGCCGATGCGAACTTCCCTAGCGTTCTCACCAGCACCCGTGAGCAGCACGGGAGTTGACCGAACGCAAAGGGGAACGCACATGCCCATGTTCGACGGCGGCAAGCACGGTGGCGGCGAGGGTGACGGCAAGGGTGGCGGCCAGCAGGACGACTCCAACAGCGGCAACAAGCACGGCGGTGGCGGCAGTGACGAGGGTGGGAACACCTCGGACGGCAGCGGCCCGGCGACGGGGCGCTGAGGGATGAGTGAGCGGCAACAAGCGGAGGCCGGACGGGTGCGGCTGGCCTCCGCGCTCAGCGCGAGTGGGGCGCTCACCTCGGAGTGGGTGGAGGCCTACCAGGCGGTGCCGAGAGACTGGTTCGTTCCGGACCTGATCTGGCCGGGGCGGGCCGATGGGGTGCGGCAAGAGGAATCCGCGCACCGGTTGGCTGATCCGGCGAGGTGGTGGGAGGCCGTCTACTCGGACATCCCGCTCACGACGCAGTGGGATGACGGGGAGCACACCGGGAATGGCAGGGGCACCACGCCGACCTCGTCCAACTCGATGCCGACGATGGTGTTTTCGATGCTCGCGGCACTGAACCCGCAGGACGGGCATCGGGTGTTGGAGATCGGGACGGGGACGGGGTGGAATGCCGCCCTGTTGTCCCACCAAGTCGGGGACGGGAATGTCGTCACGGTGGAGGTGGACCAAGAGAGTGCTGCCGCCGCCAAGTACCGGTTGGCGCAGGCGAAGTGCGCGCCGAGGATCGTGGTCGGAGATGGGGCAAAGGGCTGCCCGGACGGTGCGCCGTTCGATCGCGTCATCGCCACCTGTTCGGTGCGCCGGGTGCCGTACGAGTGGGTGGCGCAGGCCCGGCCGGGTGCGGTGATCGTCGTGCCGTGGGCGCCGGAGTACGGCGGGGAGGCGGTGGTTCGGCTCACGGTCGGGGAGGACGGTACGGCCAGTGGGCGGTTCGTCGGGTCGTCGGCGTTCATGCGGTTGCGGCGGCAGCGGGCCGAGCGGCCGAACAGTTTGGCGTATCTGTCGGGGCCGTGGCCGGCGGACGGGGTGAGGTCGACGACGACGCTGTCTCCGGAGGACGTCGGCGGGTGGCTGGCCATGTTCGCCGTCGGCGCGCGGGTGCCCGACGCGTTCCCGCTGGTCGAGCGGTACGCCGACGGCTCGTACACGCTGTGGCTGCACGACACGGCCGTCACGTCCTGGTCCACCGTCGACTGGGAGCCCGGCCGGACGTCCTACGAGGTGGTGCAGTCCGGCCCCCGCAGCCTCTGGGACGAGGTGGCGGCCGCTCACTACTGGTGGCGCGACCAGGGGCATCCCGGCTTCGAGCGTTTCGGGCTGACCGTGACGCCCGAGGGCGAGACAGTCTGGCTGGATAGCCCGGCGACATGAGGGATTGCATACTTATGCAGTAGGCATGGCGCATCGATGGCCGAAACCGCGTGAGGTCATTGCCGCACAGAATGCTTGACTGTACGGTGATCAGAATGTTCATTCACCGAGAAGGAATGTGAACCACCATGGCGATCACGGCCCCCAGGGGATTTCGCGGCGTGACCAGGAACATGGGGCTCAAGGACGTCGAGGACGACTTCGCCGTCGTCGTCTCCGAGGTGCCCGCCCGCTCCGCCGCCGTGTTCACCCGTTCGCGCTTCGCCGGGCCGAGCGTCGTCCTCAGCCGTGCGGCCGCGCCCCGGCAGCGGAGCCGCGGCATGGTCGTGCTCTCCCGGAACGCCAACGTGGCCACCGGCACGGCGGGCGCGGACAACGCCGCCGAGGTCCGTCGCCGGGTCGCCGAGATCGTCGGCATCGACCCCGAGGAGCTGGTCATCGGATCGACCGGGGTGATCGGCCGCCCCTACCCGATGGAGAGCATCCGGGCCGGGCTGGACGAGCTGTCCTGGCCGTTCCCGGAGGCGGACTGCCCGGCGGCGGCCGCGGCGATCATGACGACCGACACCCGGCCGAAGCACCTCAGCGTGCCGGTCGGCGACGCCGTCCTCACCGGCATCGCCAAGGGTGTCGGCATGATCGAGCCGAACATGGCCACCCTGCTGACGTTCTTCTTCACCGACGCGGACATCCCGGCCGCCGAACTCGACGCCCTGTTCCGGCGCGTGATGGACCGGACGTTCAACGCCCTGAGCATCGACACCGACACCTCCACCAGCGACACCGCCGCGATCTTCGCCAATGGCCTGGCCGGGCCGGTCGACCTCGCCGAGTTCGAGCGGGCGCTGCACACCGTCGCGCTGCACCTGGTGCGCGACATCGCCTCGGACGGTGAGGGCGCCGACAAGCTCATCGAGGTCCAGGTCACCGGGGCCCGCGACGACGCCCAGGCCAAGCGGGTCGGCAAGAGCGTGGTCAACTCGCCGCTGGTGAAGACGGCCGTGCACGGGGCCGACCCCAACTGGGGCCGGATCGCGATGGCCGTCGGCAAGCTGGAGGACGAGACCGACATCGAGCCGCCGCGGGTGCGGATCTCCTTCGGCGACCTCCTGATGCACCCGGAGGAGCCGAGCGACGCCCTGCTGGAGCAGGCCTCCCGCTACCTGACCGGCGACGAGGTCGTCATCCGGGTGGACCTCGGCATCGCCGAGGGCGCGTTCACCGTGTACGGCTGCGACCTCACCGAGGGGTACGTGAAGATCAACGCCGACTACACCAGCTGAGTTCGGCAGACCGGATGCGCCCCGTCAGTCGTCCTGGAGGTCGGCGGTGGTGTGCAGGGTGGTGAACAGGGCCGCGAGGCGGGCGTTCCAGTTGGCGTAGGTCGGGGCGTCGATGGCGTGCTTCTTGCCCAGGTCCTTGACCACCTTCTGGGCGCTCTTGAGCTCCTGGGCGGCCGCGTCCGGGTCGCCCTCGTTCAGGCGGGCGGCGCTCGCGTCGAGGACCTTCAGCAGGTCCGCCTGCCGGTTCTGCTCCTTGGTGATGTGCGCCTGGGCCACCGCCTGCCGGAAGGACTGGAGTTGCAGGGCCGCCGGCTGGTTGCGCGGGACGGGCGGGGGCGAGGCCGGAGCCGTCGACGGGGCGGCGGGGGGCGTGGTCGCGGTCGCGGCGGAGGTGGCGGTCGGCGTCGGCGTGGTGGGGGCGGCGGAGGTGCCGGCGGCCGGGGCGGTGGCCGCGGCCGGCTTGGCGGCGGACGGGCCGGCGGCCGGCTCGTCGAAGGCCGTCAGGGCCAGCGCGGCGACGCCGGCCAGGCCCGCCACGCCCAGTGCCCCGAACACCAGCGGCTTGCGGCGGCCGCCACGGCCGGGGGCGGGCGCGGGTACGGGAGCGGCCGGGACGCGGATCGGCGCCATCACCGAGGTGGCGGCCGGGGGTTGCGGCGGCAGCACGGTGGTGTGCTGCTGGTTCGGCGACGGGTGCGGCGACGGGTATGGCTGCTGGCTCGGTGACGGGAACTGCGGTACCGGCGGCAGCAGTTGGGTGGCGGCAGTGGTCGCGAGCAGCTCGGCCGTCGGGTCGCCGACCATCAACCCGGGCACGGTGCCGAGGAGTTCGGCCCGCGCGGCGGCGGCGTCGGCCGGGCGGTCGGCCGGGTTCTTGGCCAGCAGCCGCAGCACCGCCGCGTCCAGCGCCGGCGGCAGGCCCGGACGCCGGGCGGACGGCGGCAGCGGCCGTTCGCTGACGTGCTTGAACGCGATGGCCACCGGGGTCTCGGCGGTGAACGGCGTCGCGCCGGTGAGCATCTCGGTCAGCACGCAGCCGACCGCGTACAGGTCGGTCCGCCCGTCCAGCGCCGAGGCCGTGGCCTGCTCGGGCGAGAGGTAGGCGGCCGTACCGAGCACGCTCGCGGTCTGGGTCAGGTTGTTGGAGGAGCCGGCCCGGGCGATGCCGAAGTCGACGACCTTCACCCCGCCGTCGCCGGTGATCATGATGTTCCCGGGCTTGATGTCCCGGTGCACCAGCCCGGCCGCGTGCGCGACCGCCAGCGCCTCGCAGACCGCCGACGCGATGCCGACCGCCCGCTCCACCGGCAGGGCCCGCTGCTCGGCCAGCAGGGCGGCCAGCGAACGGCCGTTGACCAGCTCCATCACGATGAACGGGGTGCCCTGGTCCACGCCCGAGTCGAAGACCATGACGATCCTCGGGTCCACCAGCATGGCCGCGTGCTGGGCCTCGCGGCTGAAGCGCTCGGCGAAGCGGGGGTCGTCGGCGAGGCCGCCGTTGAGCACCTTGACGGCCACCTGACGGCCCAGCACCCGGTCCACCCCGCGCCAGACGGTCGCCATGCCGCCGACGCCGAGCATGCCGACGAGTTCGTAACGCCCGTTCAGCGCCCGTCCGATCACCTGGAGCTCCCCTCACGTGCCCTGACACGCGCCCTGCCCGGGGTCCCGGGCCGCCTCGTGCACCCGTGCACGATAGCCGCACCGCCGAACGGCCCCGCCGGGGGCGGAAGGTGGCGGTCGGGGGACCGGGCAGCGATCCCCCGGCCGCCGGCTCGGGGGTGCGGCCCGCCCTGACTGCGGGAGGGCGGGCCGCACGTTTCCGGGGCCGGTCGGGCCGTCGACGCGTCCGGGGGTGCGCCTGGCGGTCCGGCCGGAGCCGGCCGGGCGGACGGAGGGCACAGGGAGCCGACCGGCCACCCGGAGTCTTCGGGTGGTACTGCTTCCGCCGGTCCTGCCGGGCCGGCGGGGTACTGCTGGTGTTGCTGGTGTTGCTGGTGGTTCGATCCGGGTGGGCAGCGAGCCCGGGGGGAGTCGCTCGCCGCCCACCCGGAGTTCTGGGGGCCTTCCGGCTACTGCCGGTTCTCGGTCCGATCGGTCCGATCCGGGCGGCCGTCCGGGGCGGTGGCGCTGCCGGTCAGGGGCGGGACGGTCGCTCCACCGGGTCTGCCCGGTCTGCTGCCGCCGCCGCTGCCACTGCCGTCCTGGCCGTTGCCGTTGCCGTTCCCGTTGGCATTGCCGTTGCCGTTGCCGTTGCCGTTGCCGTTGCCGTTGGCGTTGCCGTTGGCATTGCCGTTGTTGCCGCCGTTCTGGCCGCTGTTGCCGCCGTTGGCATTGCCGCTGCCGCCACCGCGCCCGGCTCCCGAGCCCGAGCCGGGAGTGGAGGAGCCGGCGCCGCGGCCGGGCTCGCGTGCCGATCCGCCGGCGCCCTGGTGGTCGCCGTCCTCCCCGCCGACCGCGGCCGCGCAGTAGTCCCCCACCCGGTCCGCGCCGCCGGCCGCCGTGACCAGCGGGCCGTACAGCGGATCGCCGGCCAGCCGGCTCGGACGCTCGCCCTTGGCCGTACGGTCGGCGAAACCGGTGCAGAGGCCGACCATGGCGGACGGGAGGACCGAACGGCCGCTGGGCCCCTCGGCGGAGGGGGTGCCGGACACCGCGGGGTCGGACGGGACGCCCGCGTGCGCTCCGGCGGAGGGGCTGCCGGACGGGTGGGCGGAACCGGGCGCCGCGCTGCCGAACGGGGCCACGCCGGGGGACCGGCCGTCGGAGGGCTCGCCCACCACGGAGCCGGCCGCCGCGTCCTGGCCGTCGAAGGAGGGGCCCGGGGCAGCCGGGCCGCCGCCCAGCGCGGACGGCAGGTTGCCGGTGCCGGCGGCGACCGCGACCCCGCACAGCGCGGTGGCGCCGAGCACGACGGCGGAGGCCTTCGTGCTGAAGGCCCTGGCCAGCGCGGCGGTTGCCATCGATCGTCTCCGGACGGGGGTCGCTATCGGGTCGGACGTGAGACGCGCCTCCCGGAACGCGGTCAGGGCGGCCTCCTCCCCGGCCAGTTCGTCGGCCGTCGCGGGAGCGGCGGCCGCGGCGAGCACCCGGGCGAGCTGCCCGGGACCGCCGTCCGGTCCGGTGAGCGAGGCGTCCTGCCCGGCCGACGGGCCGCCCACGGCACCACCGAGCAGCTGCTCGGCGGCATCACGGTCGATCCGACGGGATCGGTTGGTGCTCATCTCATGTCCTTCAGCGTCGCGGCCCGGCGTTCTGTCACACCCTGCGGAGAAGTTTTTTTCGAGGGTGTCCCGGCGGCCTGCCCAGCGGCCTGATCGGCGGCCTGCCCCGCGGCCCGGGCGGCGGGGATGCCGCCGCCGGACGCGAGCGGCTCGACCAGCTTCGCCAGCCGCCGCAGCCCCCGGTGGGCGGCCATCCGGACGCTGCCGGCCCGCTTGCCGAGCACCCGGGCGGCGCTCTCCGCGTCCAGCTCCATGACCACCCGCAGCAGCACCGCCTCGGCCTGGTCGCGCGGCAGCCGGGAGATCAACGCCAGCGCGTCGGCGGTGCCGACCGTGGTCAGCGCGGCCCGCGCGGTGTCGTCCCCGGCCGCCAGCTCGACCAGCTGCTCGAAGGGCAGCTCCCCGACCGGACGGCGGCGCCGGGCGCGCAGGTGGTCCAGGGCCCGGTGGCGGGCGATGGTGGCGGCCCAGCCGCGGAAGCCGTCCCCGTCGCCGGAGAAGCCGCGCAGGTCACGGGCGATCTGGAGCCAGGTCTCGGAGGCGATGTCCTCGGCGTCCTGCGCGTCCTCCGGCCGGCCGCCGACCAGCACCCGCAGGTAGCGCAGCAGGCCCGGCTGGACGGTCCGGAACAGCAGCCGGAACGCCTCCTCGTCCCCGCTCTGCGCGGCCTGGACCGCCTCGGTCAGGTCGGGAGCGGCGGGGGCCGGTTCCGGGTCGGGCGGCGGGCCGGCGGGTGGTACTGGTCCGGACCGGCCGACGGGCCCGTCGGTGCCCGCTCCGGGGCGCTCTGCACTCTGCACCCGCCACATGATGCGCCATTCGAGCGAACGGACCGGCGCCGGCCGAACGACCGGCCCCGGCGGGACCAAGGACCTGAGGACTGCTGTCGTTCGCCCACGGCCCGACGGGGCCCGTCCGGCCTACGTTGTCGGTAGGCGAAGCAGTCCGGACCGCCGACGCGTCCGACCCGCCTCCGCACCCCGGCCGCGCACGTACGACCCGTGCGCGCACTCCTCGCCCGACCGACCGGCCCGCAGCGCCGGGGGCCTCCACCACCAGCAGGGAAGACCGCGATGACCACTGCCCACGAGCTCCACGCGAAGGGCCTGCGCGAGTACCTCGCGCCCGCGCTGCGCGGCCTGGGCCTCACCGGGTGGCGCCGGACCTTCAGCCTGCCGGACGGCACCCACTGGCTGCTGCTCGGCCTGGTCGAGCGGCCCGCCGCCGACCGGGTGCCGTTCACCTTCGACCTGAGCGCCGTCCGCCGCACCGACTGGACCCTCGCGGCCCTCCCCGGTCACCGGCCCGACCCGCGCACCCGGTACGGCTTCGAGCTCTGGCGGGCCCGGATCGGCGAGGTGCTGCCGGTCGGCGAGGACGTCTGGTGGGAGGTGCTGCCCGGACCGCGCTGGCAGCTGCCGCTGGAGGACGCCGTGGCCGCCGTCCGCCACTACGGCCTGCCGGAGCTGCGGCGCCGGGCCGAGGCCGACCGCGCTTCCACCGGCGAGACCTACCTCTCCCCCGCCGAGCTGGAGGCGGTCAACGCCGCGCTGCTGACCGCCGCGGTGGCCCGGGTGCAGCGCGCCGAGCTGGCCGACAAGGCGCTGGTGCTGACGGGCGCCTGGACCCGCGGCGACGGCGTCGCCCGGACGGTGCTGGCCGGGGTCGCCCAGGGCTTCCTGTCGGCCGGGGACGAGCGGTTCACCGCCGTCCGCTGCCTGGACACGCTGGGCCGCGAGCTGTGGACCTTCCCCGCCGAGGGCTAGGAATCCGCAGCTCAGGGGCGGTGTCACGGCCCGCACCATGACAACTGTCACGCGGATGAGGCAACGGACGACACTGCTCTGAGGGAGGCGCGGGCGGAAAGACTGGCGGCACGACGCGGGCAGCGGCCCGCGGCCACCAGCCGGGGAGGAACCCACCGTGAGCCAGACCGTCAGCGCCGTCGCCGTCCCCAGCATCGCCGCCGCCCCGGTCGCCACCAAGGCCGAGGAGTCGAACCCGCTGGTCTCCGGGCTCCGCCCGCTCGCCCTGGACGTGGCCGCCCCGCTGGCCGGCTACTACCTGCTGCACTCGGCCTGCGGCCTGAGCGAGTTCGCCGCGCTGGCCTGGAGCAGCGCCGTCCCGGCCGCCCGGACCGTCCTCGGCCTGCTGGGCGAGCGCCGGCTCAACCTGTGGGCCGCCCTGATGCTGGCCGTCAACCTGGCGGGCCTGGCGCTGACCTTCGTCACCGGCGACGCCCGGCTGATGATCGCCAAGGACGGCGCCCTGAGCGGCACCGTGGCGCTGGCCGTCCTGGCCTCCGCGCTGATCGGCCGGCCGGTGATGACCCCGATGCTGATGCCCTTCCTCACCAAGGGCAAGGCAGAGCGCGCTGCCGCCTGGCAGCGGCTGGTCGAGGGCCGGGCGGCCGGGTCGTGGGCCTTCCGCCGCCACGAGCGCCTGTTCTCGGGCATCTGGGGCACCGCGCTGCTGACCGAGTGCGCGGCCCGGGTGGCCGGCGCCTTCACCCTGCCGGTGTCGACCATGGCCTGGCTGTCCACCGTGTTCCTGGTCGGCGCGATCGCGGCCGGCTCGATGCTCGGCCAGATCGCGGTGGAGCCGATGGAGAAGCTGGTCCGCGCCGAGGCCGAGGCCCCCTCCACTCAGGGCTGAACACCCTGAACGACCGGTTCCCTGGAATCGAACGGCAAGGAACCATCCCGCCCCTTCGAGAGTCGTTGATAACGAGGGGGTAACGGGACCCCCGACCAGGAAACGGGGAGCCCATGAACCGGACGACGTACGCGCCGAGCACGATCGAGGACCGCACCCTCGTCTGGGACGGCTGCCTGAACGTCCGCGACCTGGGTGCGCTGCCCACCGCCTCCGGCCGGCTCACCGCCCGCGGCGCGATGGTCCGGGCGGACAACCTGGACCGCCTCACCGCCGAGGGCTGGGACGCCCTCCTCGACCATGGCGTGCGCACCGTGGTCGACCTGCGCAACGCCGAGGAGTACCGGCCGCTCCTCCCGCTCCCCGAGGGCGTCGAGCTGGTCCGCGTCCCGCTGGACGAACTGGCCGGCCCCGCCTGGTGGCAGGCCCACGGACGGCTGGACGGCACGCCGCTCGCCTTCCGCCCCTACCTGGACCACTGCCCGCACGCCGCCGCCGCGCTCGTCCGCGCGATCGCCGACGCCCGCCTCGGCGGCGTGGTCGTGCACTGCGGCGCCGGCCGTGACCGCACCGGCCTGGCCGCCCTGCTGCTGCTCGCCCTGGCCGGGGTCGACCGGGCCGCGATCGCCGAGGACTACCTGCTGAGCCTGCCCAACATCCGCCCGCTGTACGGGATGCTCGGCCTGCCGGACCCGTACCACCGGATCGACGCGGTACTCGCCGAGGCCGGGACCACCGCCGAAGCCGCCCTGGCGGCCGTCCTGGACGGGCTCGACCCGGTCGGCTACCTGCTCGCGGCGGGGGTGACGCCCGAGCGGATCGCCGCCGTCCGGGAGCGGCTGCTGCCCGCCGGATGACCCGCCCCCGCAAGCTTCCATGACCATCGTCAACCGATGGTTGACGACCCTCGGGTCGACAACCTACGGTTGACGCATGGAGAATCCCGTTGTTCCCAGCACCACCCCGCTGCGCCTCGACGACCTGATCGCCGCGATCAAGAAGGTCCACCCCGACGCGTTGGACCAGCTCTCCGACGCGGTCATCGCCGCCGACCACCTCGGCGACCTCGCCGACCACCTCATCGGCCACTTCGTCGACCAGGCCCGCCGCTCCGGCGCCTCCTGGACCGACATCGGCCGCAGCATGGGCGTGAGCAAGCAGGCCGCCCAGAAGCGCTTCGTCCCCAAGGACCCGGGCGCCCCCAACGACCTCGACCCCAGCCAGGGCTTCAGCCGGTTCACCCCCCGGGCCCGCAAGGTCGTGGTGGCCTCCCAGGAGGAGGCCCGGAAGGCGAACAACGCCGAGATCACCCCGGTGCACCTGCTGCTCGGCCTGCTCGCCGAGCCCGAGGGCATCGCGGTCAAGGCGCTCGACGCCCAGGGCCTCACCCCAGAGGCCGTCCGGACGGCGGCCACCGCCGCGCTGCCGACCGCCGTCGAGCAGACGGTGCCCGCGCTGATCCCGTACGACGCCCAGGGCAAGAAGGCGCTGGAGCTGACCTTCCGGGAGGCGCTCAAGCTCGGGCACAACTACGTCGGCACCGAGCACATCCTGCTCGCGCTGCTGGAGTTGGAGAACGGCCAGGGCGTGCTGGCCGGGCTCGCGGTGGACAAGTCCGAGACGGAGGCCTACGTCTCGGAGGCGATCGCCGCCATCATCGCCGCCCGGAACGAAGGGGAGTCCGAGCCGCGGCAGTGAGACCTCCGGCGCCCTGCTCCGGATGGAACTCCCGCCCGGGGCAGGGTACTTCGACGCGCTTCAGAACCCGGAGACGCTGGTGGTGACGATCCGGACCCGGCCGTCGGCCGCCGCCTCCAGGGCCGCCCGCAGCCGGGCCGAACGGGCCGGGCCGAGCAGCCCCAGGGCCTCCTCGACCGGGGCCCAGCGGTGGGTGTCCAGTTCACCGGCCGGGACGGTCACGGGGGTGCCGTCCGGGACGCTGCCGAAGTCGAACAGGAAGTGCTGGGCGGGGTGGTCGAGTTCGGCCGAGGCGTGGGTCCAGGAGATGGCCAGCAGCTCGCCGGCCCGCTGGACGAGGCCGGTCTCCTCCGTCAACTCCCGCTCGGCGCACTCGACCGGGCCCTCCCCGAGGTCGATCGTGCCGCCCGGGAACTGCCAGTGCTCGCGGTACCCGGCCTTCACGATCAGGATCCGGCCGGACGCGTCCCGCAGCAGACAGCCCGCAGCCGCGTAGATCCGGGGCAGGGAGGCCAGCCACTCCTCGCGGGACTTCAAGGGCTCAGCCGTCACGGTGCTCCTCCTGGGGCAGGGTCGGTGCGGTCGCCCCCACTCTGCCACCCGGCCCGTTCCCCGCGTTCCCGTGGCCGACCGATGAGTCCGGGCCGCCCCGGCGGTCCTATCCGGCATGGAGACCACGCCGCGCGAAGCCGTCCTCACGTGCGACCTGGGCGCGTTGAGCGCCCCCGACCTGGCCGTCGTCGACGCCCTGGCCCGACTGCGGCTGGCCGCCGCCCGGCACGGCGTCACCGTGGTGCTGCTGAACGCCGACGGCCCGCTGCGCGAACTGCTGGCGTTCAGCGGCCTCTCGGCGCTGCTGCCGGGCGCCGCCGTTCCGCTGGAACCGGACCCGGACCTCGCCGAGCTACTCGGCGGCGGGCTCCGCCTCCAGCCGGGGCGGGAGGCCGAAGAGCGGGAAGAGCACGTCGGTGTCCAGGAAGTGGGTGAACCCGGTGATCCGGCCCTCCGACACCTCCGGCACGACCAGTGACCACGGCTCGTGCCCGCCCGCCGGGCTCGGCCGGTACTGGCCGAAGGCCGGGCCGCCGTTGGCCGTCACCGGGAGCAGCCGGGACCCGCGGCAGGCGAGCCCCGGGCCCAGCATCCAGTCACGGATCTCGCCCCGCCCGCGCAGCCACATCGAGAACGGCGGCATGTTGAGCGTGACGTCCTCGTGCAGCAGCGCGGCGAGCGCGTCCATGTCGTACGCCTCGAAGGCGCGGACGTAGCGGTCCAGCAGCGCCCGGTGGTCCGCGTCCAACGCGGGGGCCGGCCTGGCCGCCGAGGCGTCACCGGCGAGCACCGCCCGGGCCCGCTGGAGGGCGCTGTTGACCGAGGCCACCGTGACGCCGAGCAGTTCGGCCACCTCGGCGGCCTTCCAGCCGAGCACCTCGCGCAGGATCAGCACCGCCCGCTGCCGGGGCGCGAGGCGCTGGAGCACGGCGACGAACGCCAGCTTCACCGACTCGCGCTGGGCGGCCACCTCGGCCGGATCGCCCGTCTCGGGCAGCACCCGGCCGTCCGGCGCCGGACCGATCCACGTCACCTCGGGCAGCTGCTCGCCGTGGGCGGTGGAGACCGTGACCGGGCCGGCCAGGTCCATCGGGCGGGCCCGGTTGTTGCGGCCGTTCAGCGCGTCCAGGCAGACGTTGGTGGCTATGCGGTACAGCCAGGAGCGCAGCGCGGCCCGCCCCTCGAAGCCCCGGTGCCCGCGCCAGGCGCGGACCATCGTCTCCTGCACCGCGTCCTCGGCCTCGAAGACCGAGCCGAGCATGCGGTAGCAGTAGCCCGTCAACTCGGTGCGGTACCGCTCCAGTTGGAGCTCGACCGGCTCCTCCGTGATCACCTCGGCCATGCCGCCCCCGCCCCCGTCCTCGTCGTCCTGCCGTGCCTGCCGCGCCTGCCGTCCCCTGCCGAACGCGACGAACGTAGCGCACGGCACTGACAATCAGGTGGCGCGCTACGCGCCGTACGCCTGGCCGGAGCCGAAGCCGGTGGTCACCAGCTTCCACAGGGTGGGGAACTCCTCGCCGGTGATGCCGGTCGGGTTGAGCCCGACGACCACGCTGCGGGAGAAGTCCCGGGTGGCGAAGACGCCGGTGGTGTAGCCGGGCCGGGAGCCGTTCTTGCCCCAGACCTCGGTGCCGTTCGGCAGCACGGTGCGCAGCAGTCCGGCGGTGCTGTAGCAGGCGCGCCCGGCGGTCGGGCCGATCTCGCAGTTCCTGTTGTGGTCGTTCGGAAGGTCCGGGACGGCGAACACCTCGGCCTGCTGGGCGGGCGGCAGCAGCCGGCCCCGGTAGAGCGCGTCGAAGAAGCGCTCCAGGTCGGCGGCGGAGGAGATCATGCCGCCCTCGGCCCACGGGTACGGGCTCTGCTCGGTGACGTCCACCCGGGAGGTGCTGCCGTCGGGGTTGCGGACGTCCACGTAGCCGGTGGCGTGCGGGCCGTGGACGGTGAGGTCGTCGGCGGCCGGGACGTAGGTGGCGCGCAGGCCGAGCGGGCCGGTGATGCGCCGCCGCACCTGGTCCGCGTAGTCGTCGCCGGTGACCTTCTCGATCACCAGCGCCGCGACGAAGTAGCCGTTGCCGTTGTACTGCTGGGCGGTGCCGGGGGCGAAGTTCATCGGCTGGGTGAGCATGTCCTTCACCACCTGCCGCGGGCTGAACCAGTCCGCCTTGTGCGCGGCGAACCAGGCCGTGCTGCCGTCCCCCGAGGTCATCCCGCCGCCGCCGGGCAGGCCGCTGGTGTGGTTGAGCAACTGCCGTACGGTGACGGTCGGGTAGCCGTCCGGGAGCAGGCCCGGCAGGTAGTGCTGGACGGTGCCGTCCAGGTCGACCTTGCCCTCGGCGGCGAGCTGGAGCATCACCGTCGCGGTGAACACCTTGGTGACGCTGCCGATCCGGAACCGGGCGTCCGCCGGCACGTCCTCCCCCGAGGTGCCGCGCCACCGGGCACCCGGGCCGTCGACCCGGACCAGCGCGCCGGTGACGTCGGCGGGCAGCGCGTGGAGGGCCGCGGCGAGCGCCGCCCGGTCCAGCGGGGCGGGCCGGGCTGCCGCGACAGCGGCCGAGGACGGGCCCGCGGCCAGGGCCGGGGTCGCGACGCCGACCGTGGCGGCGGCGAGCAGCGCGCCGGCCGCCACCAGGGCGGACCAACGGCCGGTACGGGCAGAAGCGTTCATTCGGGCTCTCTCCAAGGACGGCTCACGGCGGCTCTGACGGGAGAGAGTCTTCGGGACGGCGCCGCGCCCCGGCATCCGGGACAGCCCCCGAGCCGCCCCTGACACGCGGTCAGGGGCGGCTCGGGGGTTCGCCGGTGCGGGCTCAGTGGGCGGAGTGCTTCTCCGCGCCGCGGTGGCGGTGCCCCTTCAGTTCGGCGTGCGTCGCCGGAGCCCCGTGCAGCGTCGTGCCCGGCACGTCCCGCCCCCCGTGCCGGAACGTCTCACCGGCGCCGTACCCGGCGGTGCCGGAGGCCATCGCGGCGACGCTCGGCTTCGGCGCCAGCCGGGTCGGCGGGTTCGCCATGCCCCGGCGTTCCAGCAGCTCCTGGGTGCCCCGGCGGAGCTTGGCGGTGCCGCCCGTCGTCCCCTTGGTCATCATCGGCCTCCTTCCGTCCCGGCCCGCTCCTCAACCCATGACCTCGTGGACGAAGCACCAACGCCAGTCCTCCCCCGGCTCGTACGAGCGGATCACCGGGTGGGAGGTGTTGTGGAAGTGCGCCGTGGCGTGCCGCTGCGGCGAGAAGTCACAGCAGCCGATGTGGCCGCAGTCCAGGCAGATCCGCAGGTGCACCCAGTCCCGGCGGCCCTGCGCCAGGCAGTCGGCGCAGCCGTCGGCGGGCGGTCGTGGCGCGATCTCCTCGGGGGCCAGAGCGAGGTCTTCGCAGGCGCTCATGACTGAAAGGCTATGCCGCCCCGGCGCGCGGCGCCTGCTCAAGCGACGGTCGCTCCGGCATCCCCGCTCCCCGCCCACGGGAGGCATGGGAGCATGCCACCCGTGGCGATCGTGACGGGGAGTACGAACGGCGGTACCGGCGGCGACCCCGGCGGTGCGCCCGCGCGGGAACGCGGCGCGGAGGCGGGCGGCGCGGGAGCGGGCGGCGCGGGAGCGGGCGGCGCGGGAGCGGGCGGCGCGGGAGCGGGCGCGCACGTCCGGATACCCGAACAGGCGGCGGGCCCCGACCGGTTCAGGGCCCGCCCACTGCCCGTCGGCGACCGGGTCCGGCAGCCCGTCGCCCTGATCCGGCTGCTCGGCGGCCTGTTCGCCATCGCCCTCACCCTGCTGCTCGCCGACTACGCCCGCGCCACCACCGGCGGCATCGCCGCCGACGTCGCCGAGGCCGCCGCGATGGTGCCGCGCCCGCTGGCGAGCCTGGCCGGCGGGCTCACCACCGCCGCCGTCCTGCTGCTGCCGGTCGGCCTCGCCCTGCGCCGCCTGCTCGGCCCCGACCGGCGGCGCGCCCTCCAACAGGTCTCCGACGGGCTGCTCGCCGCCGTCATCGCCTACGGCACCACCCTCGGCCTGGACCTGTGGGCCGACAACCTCGCCCCGGTCTCCCTGCTCTCCGCGCTCACCCAGCCGCTGCCCGGCAACGTGCTCGGGCACACCGAGCCCGTCTACGGCTACCTCGCGCCGGTCCTCGCCTTCATGACCGCCTCCGGCAGCCGCGAACGCCGACTGCCCTGGGCCGTCCTCGCCCTCTCCGGCGCCGCCGGCATCACCGGCGGGTACGCCACCCCCACCGCGCTGCTGCTCGGCGTGCTGATCGGCTGGACGGGCGCCCACGGCACCCTGTACGCCGTCGGCACCCCCGACCCCTGCCCCCGGCCCGGCGAGATCCTGCGCGCCCTGCGCGACAGCGGCCTGCGCCCCGTCGAGGCCCAGCCGGCCGGCCCCGACCGCTACCGGGTCCGGCAGGCCGAGGACCTGCCCGACCTCGACGTCCGACTCCTCGACCGGCCGGCCGTCACCGCCGCCGCCGTCCAGCGCGCCTGGCGCCGACTGCGCCTGCACACCGCCCCCGACCCGCGCGTCCTGCGCTCCCCGCGCACCGGGCTGGAACACGAGGCCCTGGTCACCTACGCGGCCCTCGCGGTCGGCGTCCGCACCCGCCGCATCGCCGCCACCGCCGGCATCGGCCAGGACACCGCCCTCATCGCGTACGAGCGACTGGCCGGACGCACCCTGGACGAGCTCGCCGACGAGGAGATCACCGATGAACTCCTCACCGACGCTTGGCGCCAGCTCGCCCTGCTCCAGCGCCGCGAGATCGCCCACCGCGCCCTCGTCCCCTCCTCCCTGCTGATCGACGACTCGGGCGCGGTCCACCTGGTCGACTTCGCCGACGGCGACATCGCCGCCACCGAACTCGTCCTCCGCTGCGACCTCGCCCAACTCCTCACCACCCTCGCCCTGCGCGCCGGCGCCGCCCGCTCCGTCCGCACCGCCACCGCCGTCCTCGGCCCCGACCCCATCGGCGCCGCCCTCCCCCTCCTCCAACCCATCGCCCTCACCCACACCACCCGCCGCGCCCTCAAGCAGCACGCCAAGCAGAGCGCCACGGGGGCGGCGGCCGAACCCGCCCACCACGCCATCCCCCGGCCCCGGCCCGGCTCCCCCGCCGACACGGCCGCGGGGGCAGGGGCGGTCGAACCGGCGCACGGAGTCGTCGGCACGGCGGGAGGCGAGACCGGGAGCGCGGTCGCCTCCGGAGACCCGGTCGGCACCGCGGCAGACCGCAGGGGCCCGGCCGGAGACGCGGTTGGCGGCGCGGCCACGGCCGGGGCCGGGGCCGACGGCCCGGCCGGAGGCGGGACCACAAGTGACCGCGCGGCCGAGGCCGGGGCCGCCTCCGAAAGCGCGACCGACGACGGCCCGGTGCCCGGGGGGTTGCTGGAGGAGATCCGGGCGGAGGTGTTGCGGGGGCGGCCGGAGGTGGTGGGGCAGCCGGTGCGGTTGGAGCGGTTGCGGCCGCGGACCCTGCTGATCGTGGTGGGCGGGGTGGTGGCCGGGTGGCTGCTGATTCCGCAGCTGTTCGCGGCGGAGGACAACCCGATCGCGACCCTGATGGACGCCGATCCGTGGTGGCTGGTGGGCGCGCTGGTCGCCGCGGCGGTGAGCCATGTGGCGGCGGCGATGGGCTTCGTCGGCTTCGTGCCGGAGCGGCTGGACTTCCGCAACGCGGTGCTGGCACAGGTGGCCGGGTCGTTCGTGAAGCTGGTGTCGCCGGGTGGGGTCGGCGGGATCGCGTTGAACACCCGGCTGTTGCAGCGGGCCGGGATCCCCACCGCGCAGGCGTTGTCCAGCGTCGGGGTGGGGAACCTGATCGGCCTGGTGCTGCACCTGCTGCAACTCGGGGCCTTCGTCTACCTGCTGGGTTTCGAGCCGGGCGGCTCCGAGCTGGACGCGCTGCCCGCGGTGGTCGGCGGGCTGGCGGGGGCGGCGGCGCTGCTGGCGGTGGTGGCGGCGATCCCGGTGGCCCGGCGGTGGCTGGCGACGCGGCTGCGGCCGCTGACGGCCGAGGTGCTGCCGCGGCTGCTGGACCTGCTGCGCAGCCCGACCCGGCTGGCGGTGGGGGTGACCGGGCAGCTGCTGGTGTCGCTCTGCCTGATCACCTGTCTGTACTGCTGTGTCCGGGCGATCGGCCGGGAGCCGACGTTCGCCTCGGTCGCGGTGGTGTTCCTGGTGGGCAACGCGGTGGGCAGCGCGGCGCCGACCCCGGGCGGGGCCGGCGCGGTGGACGGGATGCTGATGGCGCTGCTCCAGCAGACCACGTCGATGGAGCAGGGCGGGGTGGTGGCCGCGGTGACGCTGTACCGCCTGCTGACGCTGATCCTGCCGGTGCTGCCGGGCTGGGCGGCCATGGCCTGGCTGCAACGCCGCCGGGCGCTGTAGTCCGAGCGCCGTCGCAGCGGCCCCGCTCGCTACTCCTCCCGGTGCTCCTCCTCGTCGTGCCGGACCGGCCGGGTCTGCTCCACCACGTCCGCGATGTTGGTGGCCGGGTCGGCGCCGAGGGCCCGGCGTTCGGCCACCTCGTCGTACGGGTCGGCCTCGGGCGCCTTCTCGTCGGGCTCGACGGTCTCGGCGGTCTCCTCGATCAGGTATTCCTCGTGCTGTTCCTGCGGCATGGCATCCTCCCCACCTGTTCGAAGGCCCGCGCGGGCCCGGCTGGCGGTACTGGCAGTATCCGCCGCCCCGCGCCCGGCCGCGACGCGGGCGGTCGATCGGGATTGACCCACGAAACCGCCTCCCGAATGACCCAGGAGCGGGGTGCATTCCGTCCCTAGGGTCGTAGCCATGACGACGAACGAGAGCACGGCGAACGAGAGCACGGCGAGCGGGAGCACCGGGACCACTGCCCGCCTCGACTACGCCCGCACCGCCCCCAAGGTGTTCCGCGCGATGATCGCCCTGGACGCCGCCGCCCGCGAGGGCCTGGACCCGGCCCTGGTCGAGCTGGTCCAGATGCGCACCTCCCAGCTGAACGGCTGCGCGTACTGCCTGGACATGCACGCCAAGGACGCCCGCAAGGCCGGCGAGACCGACGAGCGGATGCACCTGCTGCCGGTCTGGCCGGAGGCCCCGGCCGGGGTGTACAGCGAGCGCGAGCGGGCCGCCCTGGCGCTCGCGGAGGAGATCGCCCGGATCGGCGGCGGCGTCTCGGACCCGGTCTACGCCCGGGCGGCCGCGCACTTCGCGGAGGCCGAGCTGGCGCAGCTGATCTCGGTCTGCTTCACCATCAACGCCTGGAACCGGATCAACGTGGCCACCCGCAAGACCCCCGGCACCGCCTGAGCGCACCCGTCGGCCGGATGGGCCCGCGGGCCGCCGGGGGTACGATCGGTGCCGTACGAGGGCTGACCCACACCCACCCGGTGGCCCCGAGGCCCAGACGAACGACGGGGAAATCATGTCCGGCTCGCACTACTTCACCGGTGCACCCGAGGTTGCCAGCGACCGCCGGCCGATCACGGTCTCCCTGCCGGACCTCACCCTGGAACTGACCACCGACGCCGGGGTGTTCTCCCGCAGCCGGCTCGACCCGTGCACCCGGATCCTGCTGGAGCACGCCCCGCAGCCGCGGGTGCGCGGCCCGATCCTGGACATCGGCTGCGGCTACGGCCCGATCGCGCTGACCTGGGCGAGCCGCCGCAAGCGCCTGCCGGTCTGGGCGGTGGACGTCAACGAGCGCGCCCTGGAGCTGGTGCGGCTGAACGCCGAGTCGCTGGGGCTCGGCAACGTCCAGGCGGCCCTGCCCGACGACGTCCCCGAGGACGTCCGCTTCGCCACCATCTACTCCAACCCGCCGATCCGGATCGGCAAGGCCGCGCTGCGCCGCCTGCTCACGCACTGGCTGGACCGGCTGACCCCGGACGGCTCGGCGTTCCTGGTGGTGCAGAAGCACCTGGGTTCGGACTCGCTCCAGAAGTGGCTGAACGAGCAGGGCTACCCGACCACCCGGGTCACGTCGGTCAACGGGGTGCGGATTCTGGAAGCGCGGCCCCGCCCCGAGGTGGGCGAGGGCTCCGAGAGTGGACGAGGTACGACGACGTGAAGCAGCTGCGCGGGACCGAACTGAAGCGTCTGCACCGCTCGTGGCGGCGCAGCAACGAGTTCCGGCTCGCGATGATCCTGGAGAACCTCCAGTCGCCGTTCAACGTCGGCTCGGTGGTCCGCACCGGCGCGGCGATGGGCGCGGAGAAGCTGTACCTGGTCGGGGACACCCCGTCGGTGCGCTCCTCCGGTGCCCAGAAGGCCGCGATGGGCACCGACAAGTACCTGAAGGTGGAGCACTTCCCGACCATCGCCGAGGCGGTGGCGGCGGCCAAGGCGGACGGCTTCAAGGTCGTCGGCCTGGAGCTGGCGGACGAGGCGGTGCCGATGTTCGCCGCCGAGCTGACCCCGGCGGTGGCCTTCATGCTCGGGCACGAGGACCGCGGGATCACCCCCGAGGCGCTGGCGCTGTGCGACCAGGTGGTGTTCGTGCCGCAGCTGGGCCGGGTCGGCTCGCTGAACGTCTCGGCGGCCGCGACGGTGGCCTGCTACGAGGCGCGCCGGCAGGGGTACGCGATCAGCGGCACCCCGGACGGTGAGCTCGGCGCCGACCTCGGCGACGACGACTGACGCCCACGGACGAGCAACACCTCCGACGTGCGAAAGGAGCCCGGGACGTCCGCCGACGGCCCGGGCTCCTCGCGTTCACCCCTTGACGTTCCGGCGGGCGGCGCCGACCAGGAACACCACCGCGAGCAGCACCGCGGACAGCGCCCCGAACGGCAGCGGGCCGGGACCGGCCGGGCTGCCGCCGACCCGTACGGCGCCCATGAAGTCGACGGCGGCCACGTTGTTCACGAGCAGCCACCACAGCGGCAGGTAGAGCGCCTGGAAGAGCCGGTGGCCGCGGCTCACCACGCCGAGCGCCATGGCCAGCGAGGGGACGAACAGCGCGCCGCCGAGCCAGCAGGCCGCCCCCGCGGCGTCGCCCGCCGCCAGCATGCGGATCAGCGGGGCGGCGCCCAGCACCGCGGTGAGCGCCACCCCGGACGTCCATTCGGCGAGCTGTCGGCGCCGGGCCGACGGGTAGGCGCCGAGCAGCACCTCCAGGCCGTTCTCGACCTGCTGGCTGCCCAGCCGGGACCAGATCAGCACCGGCCACAGCCACAGCACGGGCAGCAGCAGCCCGGTGACGACGTTCACCGGCAGCGCGAACCCGGCCACCGTCAGCCCGGCGGCGACCAGCCACCACCAGCGGGAGACGCCCTGCACCAGGATGCGGACCTCGCCGGCCAGCAGCCGTCCGAACGCCCCGGCCCGCTGTGGCTCGGTCCGCGGCAACGGGCCCGGCGCGGTCGCCCGGTGCGCTGCCACGGGCTCCGGCAGCTCGGCGTCCGAAGCCGGGGCCGGGGCGGCCTCCGCGGCCCCCCGCGCGGGGTCGAACCGGCCGAACCACAGGGCCGGCAGCAGCGCCACCGCGAACGCCGCCAGGACCAGCGCCAGCCGCCCGAGCAGGAAGCCGGCGGACGGCTCGTAGCCCGTCCAGAGGAAGGTGCCCAGCGGCTTGTCGACCTTGGTCAGCCCGAGGCTGAACCCGGCGTCACCGGGCACCTGCTGCTGGGCCTCCAGCGCCGCGCCCATCGACTGCGCGACCTGGTGCACGCCGAGGCCGTCCAGCGGCGCGGAGGCCGACTGCCCGCCGATGGTGACGACCATCGCCAGGACGAACCAGACCGCGTTCCCGAAGCCGCCCCGCAGCAGCGGCACCGTCTCGAACAGCAGCGCCGCCGCCGCGGTGGCCGCCACCACCGGCAGCGAGAGCAGCAGGAACGGCTCCAGCAGGGCGACCGGGTCGACGGCGCGGTCCTCGCCGCGGGCGAGCTGCATCAGCAGCGCGGTGCCGGCCAGCACCCCGACCATCGAGGCCAGCACCAGCAGGTTGCTCAGGAACTTGGCCAGCAGGTACCGGGAGGTGCGCAGCGGGGTGGCGGCCAGGATCTGCCCGACGCCGGTCGTGGCGTCCCGGGCGATGCCGCTGCGCACCACGTAGAAGCCGCCGAAGGTGAGCCAGAGCGCGCCGGCCAGCGCGGTGACCGCTCCGACGTAGGCGCTGTTGTAGAGGCCCCGGTGGCCGGCCACGTCCATGATCGTCCAGTGGCCGCCGGCGTTCGGCACGGCCAGGTAGCCGAGGCCGACCGCGGCGAGCAGCGTCACCGCGTACACCGGTCGGCGCAGCCGGTCGCGGAAGTCGCCGAGCACCAGCCGCCCGGTCACCGCCGCGCCGCCCGCTGCTCGGACGGCGGCGAGACCCGGGCCGGCTCTCCCGGGAGGTGGATGACGCCCAGGTAGGCGTCCTCCAGGTCGGGCGGGACCCGGACGGCGTCCGGGGTCGGCGGGACGGGGGCGAGCAGGCGCAGCCGCACCCCGTCCGCGGTCCGCACCATCCGGCTGACCACGTGCCGGGCCTGTACGGCCGGCACCTCGGCGGGGTGGACCATGACCTCCCAGACCTGCCCGTCGATCTCCCGGACCAGTTCGTCGGGGGCACCCCGGCGCAGCAGCCGGCCCTGGGCGACCACGGCGATGTCGGAGGCGACCGACTCGACATCGGAGACGATGTGGGTGGAGAGCATCACGACCCGGTCCGCCGCGAGTTCGCTCAGCAGGTTGCGCAAGCGCACCCGCTCCTCCGGGTCCAGGCCGGCCGTCGGCTCGTCGACCACGATCACCTTGGGGTCGGCCAGCAGGGCCTGGGCGATGCCGACCCGGCGGAGCATGCCGCCGGAGTAGGTGCCGAGCGGGCGCTTGACCGCCTCGGTCAGGTTGACCAGCTGGATCAGCTCCTCGATCCGGGCCCGGGCGGAGCGGGCGCCGATCCCCTTGGCGGCCGCCAGGTAGGACAGGAACTCCCGCGAGGTCAGGTTCGGGTAGACCCCGAAGTCCTGGGGCAGGTAGCCGAGTTCCCGGCGCAGGGCGTCCGGCGAGGCCACCGCGTCGGCGCCCAGGTAGCGGACCCGGCCGCCGGTGGGCTTGGTGACCGTGGACACGATCCGCATCAGCGAGGACTTGCCCGCGCCGTTCGGCCCGAGCAGGCCGAGCATCCCCGGGCCGAGGTGCATCGTGATGCCGTCGACGGCCCGTTTGCCGCCCTTGTAGACCTTGGTGATGTCGATCAGTTCGAGCATGTCTCTCCGTCTCCCCGGAAGCGGGCCGCGGTCTCCCCGAAGCGGGCCGCGCCGCTCAGCCCTTGAGGTCCGTCTGGCGTCCGTCGCGCAGCACCGCGACGCCCGTCGGCACCTCGATCCGGTACTTCGTGTCGCAGTTGGCGAAGCCGTTGCACCCCGCCTTGAGTTCCAGCACCCCGCCGTCGAGCGTCCAGGACTCCTTGGCGTCGCCGAGCTTGCCGCTGGTGTCGAACCAGCGGGTGACCTTGACGTCCTGGCGGTCCGTCGCGACGAGGTCGGCGGGGGCGCCGTGCGACCTGACGTCCAGGCTCGTGCCGGTGAACGCGAAGGTCTTCTCCTCGGGCTTGGCGTCGTTGGCGTCGGCGCAGCCCGCGAGCGGGACGAGGGCGGCCGCCACGAGGGCGATCAGGGCGGGTGCGGACTTCGGGCGGCGCTTCACCATGGCCTCCTGGCAGCGTGGGGCGGGGCGGCGCGCCGGCTCGGACGCGCCGCTGGGGCACGTCCAAAGCCTTCCGGATCCACGGCCGTCTGCCATCTGCCGTTCGGCAGATATGCCGGAGGGAGGAAACGGTTCGTCAGTCACCCCTCCTGACCGGAGGGGGAGTTTCAGCCGCCGGAGACGGGGGACGGCGAGGCGACGGTGAGCCGGCGCAGGTTCCGGCTGAGCAGCGCCGCGCCGGTGGCCAGCACCACCAGGGCGGCGGCCCCCAGCAGCGTCCGCGGCACGCCGATCCGCTGGGCCACCGGGCCGGCGGCCATCTCGCCGAGGGGCAGGGCGACGAACGAGCCGAGCGCGTCGTAGGAGTACACCCGGGCGAGCCGGTCGGCCGGGCGGCCTGTGGGGCGCGGTCCTGGCCGCGCAGACAGCGGCAGGAAGGTCCGACCGGCCGGGGAGGGTCTCATCCGGCTGCCCCGACTGCCTTGTGTGTCACGGCCGTCAACGCTCGAACGTCAGGACGCATGGGCCGCACGATACCGGCGCCCGCGCGAGGGGACGACGGAATATAGACCGCTGATAGGTGACCGATAGTGACGGGCCTCACGCTCGGTCCTGGCAGGTCCGACGCCGTACCCGTACGGCGGGAGAGCGCGCCGCCTGCCTCCCGAGGCTTCGCCGACCGGCCGAGCCCGACCGTCCGGATCTCTGAGTGAGGACCACCGGAGAAACAGAGGAGTATGGCCGTGCCGACCCCCGTGGAACGGACTGCCCGTCACGCCCCGCCGACACCGAGCCGGAAGCCGCTGATCGAGCGGGTGACCGGCTGGTCGGCCGAGAACAGAAAGACCGCCCTGATCGGGTGGATCGTCTGCGTCGTGCTGGCGCTCGCGGCCGGTTCGGCGGTGGGCGGAGGCGAGAGCCCGAAGGCCTACGACCCGGGCGAGTCCGGCCACGCCCAGCGCATGATCGACCAGGCGGGGCCGAACTCCCGGCCGCCGGCCGAGAGCGTGCTGATCCAGGCCGGGCCGGGCGCACCGGTGTTCGCCGACAACCCCGCGATGCGCAAGGCCGCCGGCGAGGTCGCCGACGCGCTGCGCGCGCTGCCCGCCGACACCCTCACCGAGCTGCGCGAGCCGACCGGGGAGGCCGGCCGCAACCAGGTCTCGCCGGACGGCCGTTCCGTGCTGGTCAGCTTCTCGCTCGCGGGCCCCGGCTACGGCTGGGACAACGCGGACGCCAATGTCGCGCTGACCCAGGCCGCGGTGGCGAAGGTCGCCGCCGGGCACCCCGATCTGAAGATCGTCGAAGCCGGGAACGCCAGCGTCAACCAGGCCGTGTCCAAGGCCACCGCGAAGGACTTCGCCAAGGCCGAGCAGACCTCGGTGCCGCTCACCCTGCTGGTGCTGCTGGTCGTCTTCGGCGCCCTCGTCGCGGCCGGCATCCCGGTGCTGCTGTCGATCACCGCGGTGGCCGCGGCGCTCGGCCTGATGCACCTGGCGGGCCGCTGGGTGCCGGTCAACAACTCGGCCGCCTCGGTGGTGCTGCTGATCGGCATGGCCGTCGGCGTCGACTACTCGCTGTTCTACCTGCGCCGGGTCCGCGAGGAGCGGCTCGCCGGCCGCGAGCACGCCGAGGCGCTGCGGATCACCGCCGCCACCTCGGGCCGCGCGGTGGCCGTCTCCGGCCTGACCGTGATGGTCTCGATGGCGGGCCTGCTGTGCACCGGGATCGACACCTTCACCGGGATGACGCTCGGCACCATCATCGTGGTGCTGCTGGCCGTGGTCGGCTCGCTCACCGCGCTGCCCGCGCTGCTGTCGATGCTCGGCCACCGGATGGACGCGGGCCGGCTGCCCTGGCTGGGCCGCCGCCGCGCCGCCGCCCGGGACTCCCGGATGTGGCGCGCGCTGGTCGGCCAGGTCGTCCGGCGTCCGCTGGTGTGGGGCGGCTCGGTGCTGGCCCTGCTGCTGGTGGCGGCGCTGCCGGCGCTGGACATGCGGCTGGCCGACCCCAGCCTCCAGGACGAACTGCCGCGCAGCGTCCCGGAGATCGCCAACATGGTGGCCATCCAGGACGCCTTCCCCGGCAGCCCGGCGCCCGCCATCGTGGTGGCCCGCGGCGCGGTCGTGCACGGCGGCGAGTTCGACCAGGCGATCACCGCGCTGCACCGGCAGGTGGCCGACAGCAACGGCGCGCTGCACGAGCCGGTCGCGGTCGTCCCGGTCGGCGAGGCGGCCAACAACACCGTGGTGGTGTACGTCCCGCTGGCCGGCAACACCAGTGACGCCCCGGCCGCCGCCGCGCTGAAGACGCTGCGGGAGAAGGCCCTGCCGGAGAGCCTCGGCAGGGTGGACGGCCTGGAGTACGCGGTGACGGGCGAGACCGCCATCTCGGACTTCGCCGACGCCGTGCGCGACAGCACCCCGTGGGTCTTCACCTTCGTCCTCGGCTTCGCCTTCCTGCTGCTGGTCGCCGCCTTCCGCTCGCTGGCCGTGCCGCTGGTGTCGATCGCGCTCAACCTGGTCTCGATCGGCGCAGCGTACGGCGTGATCACCTTCATCTTCCAGGAGGGGCACGGGAGTTCACTGGTCGGCTTCCACCCCTACGGCGGGGTGATCAGCTGGCTGCCGCTCTTCATGTTCGTGATCCTGTTCGGCCTGTCGATGGACTACCACGTGTTCATCCTGAGCCGGATCCGCGAACTGCACGTCCGCGGCAAGGACGGCCGCACGGCGGTGACCAAGGGCATCAGCGGCAGCGCCGGTGTCGTCACCAGCGCGGCGGTCGTGATGGTCGCGGTCTTCTCGGTCTTCGCCACGCTGTCGATGGCCGACTACAAGATGCTCGGCGTCGGCATGGCGGTGGCCGTGCTGATCGACGCCACGCTCGTCCGCGGGGTGCTGCTGCCGGCGGCGCTGGCCCTGCTCGGGGAGCGCTCCTGGACGCTGCCGGGCTGGCTGGCCTGGGTGCCGAGCCTCTCCGTGGAGGGCGAGGTCGAGGACGCGGTCGAGCCCGAGGCCGTCGTACCGGCCCCGCAGCCGCCCGTACGGGAGCCCGTCCGGGTCTGATCGAACCCCGGTGTCCCGGCGCGCGGCAGGACAGGCCGCGCGCCGGGCCGTTCCACACCCTGCCGACCGTCCAAGGAGCCCGTCATGGCCGTACGCCACCTCATCTCCCTCGAAGACCTCACCGACGCCGAGCTGCGGTCCGTGGTGGCCCGGGGCGCCGAGTTCTCCGCCGGAACCGCCGGAACCGGAACCGTCGGAGCGGGAACCGGCGGCGCCGACCGCCCGCTCGCCGGAGCGATCACCGGCATCTACTTCCGCAAGACCTCCACCAGAACCAGAACGGCCTTCTCCTCGGGCGCACTCCGGCTCGGCGGGCAGATCATCGGCTACGGACCGGACGACCTCCAGCTGAACACCGGCGAGACCACCGAGGACACCGGCCAGGTGTTCTCCCGGATGCTGGACATCCTGGTCGCCCGGACGGCCGGCGAGACCGCCGAACTGCGCGGCTGGGCCGACCAGGAGCGGATGTCCGTCGTCAACGCGATGAGCGCGGACGAGCACCCCACCCAGGGCCTGACCGACCTCACCACGCTGCTGCGCCACTTCGGCCGGATCGACGGCCTGCGGGTGCTCTACGTCGGCGAGGGCAACAACACCGCGGCCGCCCTCGCCCTCGGCCTGACGCGCTACCAGGGCGTCGAGTTGGAGCTGCGCACCCCGCCCGGCTTCGGCCTCGCCGCGGACATCCTCGACAAGGCGCGGGCCCGCGCCGCGCTGAGCGGCTCCCGGCTGACCGAGCGGCACGACATGGACGACATCCCGGCCGACCAGGACGCGATCTACACCTCGCGCTGGCAGACCACCGGCACCTCCAAGGCCGACCCGCTGTGGCGCGAGAAGTTCGCGCCGTTCCAGGTCACCGCCGCACTCTGGGAGTCCAGCCCGAAGGCCGCCTTCCTGCACGACCTGCCCGCCCACCGGGGCGAGGAGGTCACCGCCGAGGTGCTCGACGGGCCCGCCAGCATCGCCTTCGACCAGGCGGCCAACAAGATGTACAGCGCCATGGCCGTGCTGGAGTGGTGCCACCGGGGCAAGCGCGAGGCCGGGACGCGATGAGCCTGCTGGAGGCCGAGGCGCCCGAGGAGGCCGCCGGGCCCGCCGCCGAACCGCTGCGCCGCAACCGGGACTTCCTGCTGCTGTGGATCGGCGCCGGCGTCTCGATGCTCGGCCTGCGGGCGGGCACCGTCGCCTACCCGCTGCTGGTGGTGTGGCAGGGCGGCTCGCCGGTCGACGCCGGCCTGGTGGGCTTCGCCGCCGTACTGCCGCAACTGCTGGTGCAGTTGCCCGCCGGGGTCGCGGTGGACCGCTGGGACCGGCGCCGGGTGATGATCGCCTGCGACCTCGCCGGGGTGCTGGCCATGGGCGCCGTCGCCGCGATGGTGCTGGCCGGCGGGCTCTGGCTGCCGCTGCTGATGGCCGCGGCGTTCGTCGAGGGCAGCGCGGCCCTGATGTACCGGCTGGCCGAGCGCGCCGCGGTGCGCAATCTCGTCCGGCCCGAGCAGCTTTCGGCCGCGCTCGGGCAGAACGAGGCCCGCGGCCAGGCCGCCGGGCTGCTCGGCGGCCCGGCCGGCAGCGGGTTGTTCACCCTGGGCGGGTGGCTGCCGTTCGGCTTCACCGCGCTGGCCCACCTGGTGGCGCTGGGCACCCTGCTGTTCATCCGCGAGGACCTCCAGGAGGCCCGGGAGGCGGCGCCCCGCCGACTGCGGACGGAGGTCGCCGAGGGGCTGGGCTGGGTCTGGGAGCAGCGGTTCATGCGGGCCGCGGTGGTCCTGATCGCCGGCAGCAACCTGCTCTTCCAGGTGCTGTCGCTCGCCCTGGTGCTGATCGTCCGGGAGCACGGCGGCTCACCGGCGACGATCGGGCTGATCGGCATGGTCGCCGGGATCGGCGGGGTGGCCGGGGCGCTCGGCGGCCCCTGGTTCATGAAGCGGCTGCCGATGTCGGCGATCGTCTGCGGCACGCTGACCGCCTGGACGCTGCTGGTGCTGCCGGTCGCGTTCACCACGAACCCCGTGCTGCTCGGGGCGCTGTGGGCCGGGATGAGCTTCGCCGGGGCGCTGGTGAACGTCGTCGCCGGAGTCCACCAGGTGAGGGTCACCCCCGACGCCCTTCAGGGCCGGGTGACCAGCGTGTTCGCGCTGGCGGGCTCCGGGATGAACTCGGCCGGGGCGCTGGCCGGCGGCTTCCTGCTGGCCGCCTGGGGCACCGGGCACACCGTCGTGGGCGTGGCCGCCGCGATGGCCGTGATGGCCGTCTGCGCGCTGCTCAGCCCGGCGATCCGGACCAGCGGCCTGGTCGCTACGGCGGAGGAGCGGGCGCCGGAGGAGCAGGCACCGGAAGAGCGGGTGCCGGAAGAGCGGGTGCCGGAAGAGCAGGCACCGGAAGAGCGGGCGCCGGAAGGCGCCGCGTAGACCACCACCGCACCGCCGGAAGGGGCGCGGGGAGCCACTGGCTCCCCGCGCCCCTTTGCGTGTCCGGGCGACTGTGTCCGAACGACTACGGATCCGACCACCAGTCCGCGCAGAGCCCGCGTATAGCCGCCGCCCCGAGGCTGGTCCACAACGTCACCCCCTGTCCCGTGAGGCCGAGGAGATTTCCATGTCCACTGCGACGAACGACACCGCCCCTTCCTTCCTGGTGGTGCTCAACGACGAGGAGCAGTACTCGATCTGGGCCGCCGACCGCGAGCTGCCCGCCGGCTGGCGCGCCGAGGGCTTCGCCGGCAGCCGCGAGGACGCCCTGGCCCACATCGGCCGGGTGTGGACCGACATGCGCCCGCTGAGCCTGCGTCAGCGCATGGAGCACACCGCGGCCTGAGCGCCGCAGGCCCGCCCCTGACCCGCCCCTCGGCAGCTGCCGACCGTATGAGGAGTACCTATGATTCCCGAGTCGTGGTCGAACGGCTCAACCGGCGAGTTCACCCCCGTCCACGAGCTCGTCGCCCGACAGGCGGCGCGCACGCCGGACCGGGTCGCCGTGGTCGACGGGCGGGTCGAGCTCAGCTACGCCCAGCTCGACGAGCGGGCCAACCGGCTCGCCCACTTCCTGCGGGGCCAGGGCGTCGGCCCGGACCGCGTGGTCGGCGTCTGCCTGCGGCGCGGCGCCGACCTGGTGGTCGCGCTGCTCGCGGTCTGGCGGGCCGGCGGCGCGTACGTCCCGCTGGACCCGGACCAGCCGGCCGCCCGGCTCGACTGGACGGTCCGGGACACCCGCCCCGCCCTGGTGCTGGCCGAGGAGGACGCCGTCGGCCTGTTCGCCGAGGCCGCCGTCCGCGTCCTGACGCCCGCCGAACTGCGCACCGCCACCGAGGAGTTCCCGCGCACCGCGCCGGTGACGGGCGTCGCCCCGGCCGACGCCGCGTACATCGTCCACACCTCCGGCTCGACCGGCACCCCGAAGGGCGTCGTCGTCACCCAGGGCGGGATCGGCAACCGGATCGACTGGCTGCTGCGCGGCCCCGGCCTCGGCGCCGACGACCGGGTGCTCCAGAAGACCGCGCTGACCTTCGACGCCCACTGCTGGGAGGTCTTCGCCCCGCTGATCCGCGGCGCCGCCGTGGTGCTCGCGCCGGTCGGCGCCGAGCGCGACCCGGCCGCCCTGCTGCGCGCCACCGCCGAGCACGGCGTGACCGTCCTCCAGGTCGTCCCGTCCGTGCTGCGGCTGCTCGTCGAAGAGCCGGGCTGGGCGGGCTGCGGCTCGCTGCGGCTGCTCTTCTCGGCGGGCGAGGCGCTGCACGCCGAACTCGTCCACAAGCTGCTGGGGCACGTCGACGTCGAGGTGTGGAACACCTACGGTCCGACCGAGTGCTCCATCGACGTCACCGCGCACCGCTTCGACCGCGCCCAGCTGACCGGCCCGGTGCCGATCGGCCGCCCGCTGGAGAACATGCGGGTGCTGGTCGCCCTCGCCAACGGCCGGCCCGCGCCGGTCGGCGTGCCCGGCGAGCTGTGCGCCGGCGGCATCGGGGTGGCCCGCGGCTACCTGGGCCGCCCCGACCTGACCGCCGAGCGATTCGTGCCGGACCCGTACGCCAAGGACGGCTCGCGCCTCTACCGCACCGGCGACCGGGTGCGCTGGCGCAAGGACGGCGTGCTGGAGTACCTGGGCCGCGCCGACGACCAGGCCAAGGTCAACGGCGTCCGGATCGAGCCGGGCGAGGTGGAGACCGCGCTGGCCGCCCACCCGGGCGTGGTCGGCGCCGTCGTCACCACCTTCACCGCCGCCGACGGCGGACTGCGGCTGGCCGCGTACGTCCGCACCCGTGACGCCTCCGTGGTCGGCGAGCTGCGCGGCTTCCTGGCCGAGCGGCTGCCGCAGACCCACCTGCCGGCGGCCTTCGTCGAGGTCGAGGAGTTCCCGCTGAACTCCAGCGGCAAGGTGGACCGCCGGGCCCTGCCCGCGCCGGTCGCGGACACCGACCGGGCCTCCCACCGCGCCCCGGCCACCGAGACCGAGCGGCGGATCGCCGAGGCCTGGCAGGAGCTGCTGAAGGTCGAACGGGTCGGGCTCGACGACGACTTCTTCCGCCTCGGCGGCACCTCGCTCCAGCTCACCCGGCTCGCCAACCGGCTCTCCCAGGTCTTCGGCCGGGAGGTCAAGCTGCGGGCGCTGCTGGCCGCCGCCACCGTCGAGGCGATGGCCCGGCTGTTCGCTCCCGCCGAAGACGCCTCCGCGCGGACCGCGGCGATCGTCCCGGTCCCCCGCGAGGGCGGCCTGCCGCTCTCCTTCGGCCAGCACCGGCTCTGGTTCATGGACCGGATGAACCCGGGCAGCGCCGAGTGGGTGGCCGGGATGTTCCTGCGGCTGCCCGCCGACACCCGCGCCGAGCAGGTCCGCCGCGCCGTCGACGCCCTGGTCGCCCGGCACGAGGCGCTGCGCACCCGCTACGCCGTGGTGGACGGCGAGTCGCTCCAGTTCGTCCAGGACCCCTTCGCCGTGGACATCCGCGAACTCGACGTGGACCGCGCCGAGTTCACCGCCGTACTCACCGAGGAGTTCGGCCGGGGCTTCGACCTGGAGCACGGCCCGCTGCTGCGCGGCCTGCTGGCCCGGCTGCCCGGCGAGGAGCAGGCGCTCGTCCTGACCATGCACCACATCGCCACCGACGGCTGGTCCTCCGCCGTGATGGAACGCGAGCTCAAGGAGCTGCTCGCCGCCGAGACCGGGCAGCGCCCGGCCGAGCTTGCGGCCCTGCCCGTCCAGTACGCCGACTACGCGGTGTGGCAGCGCGAGCAGTTCACCGACGAGGTCCTCCGGGCCGAACTCGACCACTGGCGCGGCGCCCTGGACGGCCTCACCCCGGTCGGCCTGCCGACCGACCGGCCGCGCGCCGCCGTCCGGGACGGCCGGGGCTCGGTGGTGTTCTTCACCGTCCCCGCCGAGGTGACCGAGAAGCTGACCGCGATCGGCCGCGACCACGGCGCGACCCCGTTCGCCACCCTGCTCACCGGCTTCGGCGCCCTGCTCGCCCGGCACGCCGGCCAGTGGGACCTGCCGATCGGCACCCCCGTGGCCGGCCGGGACCGGGCCGAGCTGGAGAACGTCGTCGGCTTCTTCCTCAACAGCCTGGTGCTGCGCTGCGCCCTGGCCCCCGACCTGGGCTTCGGCGAGGCCCTGGAGCGCGTCCGCGCGGTCTGCCAGGACGCCTTCGCCCACCAGGACCTCCCGTTCGAGCGGCTGGTCGAGGAGCTGGCGCCGGTCCGCGACCTCTCCCGCACCCCGCTCTACCAGGTCGCCTTCGACCTGCACGACGAGGAGTTCAACGGCGCCACCGAGACCGCCGAGGACCAGGACGCCCTGGCCGCCCTCTGGGGCCTCGCCCACACCGACCTGACCCTCTACATGCGCCGCGGCAGCGACGGCACCATGTCCGGCCAACTCGAATACGCCACCGCGCTGTTCGACGCCGCCACCGTCCAGGCGCTGGCCGACCGCTTCGTGCGGCTGCTCACCGCCGTGGCCGCCGACCCGGCCACCGCGCTCGGCGAGCTCGACCTGCTGCCCGCCGAGGAGCGCGCCACCCTGCTCCGGGACTGGGCGGTCGGTAAGGCCCAGCCGGTCGAACTGACCACCCTGGAGCTCTTCGAGCGGCAGGCCGCGCTCACCCCCGACGCCGTCGCCGTCACCGAGTCCGGCCGCACCACCGGCTACGCCGAACTGGACGCCGGCGCCAACCGCCTGGCCCACCACCTGCGGTCGCTCGGCGTCACCGAGGAGTCGAAGGTCGGCGTGCTGCTGGACCGCGGCGCGGACCTGCTCACCGCCATGCTCGCCGCCTGGAAGGCCGGCGCCGCGTACGTCCCGATGGACCCGAGCTGGCCGGCCGGCCGGGTCGCGACCATGGCCGCCGACGCCCAGGCCCCGGTGGTGCTCACCCAGGCCTCGTACGCCGACCGCTTCGCGGCCGACTACCGGGGCCGAACGGTCGCGGTGGACACCCTCGCCGAGACGCTCGCCCCGCTGCCCGCCACCGCGCCGCAGCTGCGCCCCGACCTGGACCGGCTGGCGTACGTGATCTACACCTCCGGCTCGACCGGCAAGCCCAAGGGCGTCGCCGTGCCGCACCGGGGCCTCGCGGGCCACCTCCGGTGGGCCGTCGACGAGCTGGCCTCGAAGGGCACTGGTGGCGCAGCGGTGTTCTCCTCCGTCGCCTTCGACCTGGTGGTGCCGAACCTGTGGGCCCCGCTGCTGTGCGGGCAGGCCGTCACCATGCTGCCGCAGCGGCTGGACCTCTCCGAGCTCGGCGAACACCTCGTCGGGGCAGGCCCGTTCAGCTTCCTCAAGCTCACCCCCGGCCACCTGGAAGTGCTCTCCCGCCAGATCACCCCCGAGCAGTCCGCCGCGCTCGCCGGGGTCGTGGTGGTGGCCGGCGAGGCACTCTCCGGCACGCTGGCCGGCGCCTGGGCCGACCGGCTCGGCGAGGGCCGCCTGATCAACGAGTACGGGCCCACCGAGACCTCCGTCGGCGCCTGCACCCACCCGGTGCCGGCCGGCGGCACCCCGGGCACCGTCCCGATCGGCCGCCCGCTGCCCGGCCTGACCATGTACGTCCTGGACCGGGAGCTGCGCCCGCTGCCGATCGGCGCGATCGGCGAGCTGTACGTCGGCGGCACCGGTGTCGCCCGCGGCTACGCCGACCGGCCGGAGCTGACCGCCGAGCGCTTCCTGCCCGACCCGTACGGCGCCCCCGGCGCCCGGCTCTACCGCACCGGCGACCTGGTCCGCTGGCTGCCCGAGGAGGCCGTGGAGTTCCTGGGCCGGGTCGACAACCAGGTGAAGATCCGCGGCTACCGGATCGAGCCGGGCGAGGCCCGCGCCGCGCTGCTGCGCCACCCCGGCGTGGCCGAGGCCGTGGTCGTCGCCCTCGTCGGCGAGACCGGGGGCGGGCAGCCGGAGGCCCGGCTCGCCGCCTACTACGTGGCCACGGACGGCGCCGCGCCGAGCGCCGCGGAGCTGGGCGCGCACTGCGCCGAGTACCTGCCGGCATACCTGGTGCCGACCAGCTACACCCCGCTGGAGGCCCTGCCGCTGAACGCCAACGGCAAGGTCGACCGGACCGCCCTGCCCGCCCCCGAGGAGGTACGGGAGCAGGAGGCGGTCGCCCCGCGCACCGTCGTCGAGGAGCGGATCGCCGAGATCTGGCAGGAGCTGCTCGGCACCACCGTCGGAGTGCACGACAACTTCTTCCACTCCGGCGGCAACTCGATCCTGGCGATCACCCTGATCGCCGAACTCCAGGCCGAGTTCGAGATCCGGATGCCCGTCCGGGCCGTCTTCGAGGGCCCCACCGTCGCGGAGATGGCCGCCGCCGTCGAGGCCGAGATCACCGCAGAGATCGACCAGCTGACCGACTCCGAGCTGATGGAGGAGCAGAAGGCATGACTTCCGCCGAGACCGAGAAGAACGCCGCGGCCGCCCGCCGTGAGGAGCTCCTCCGCAGCCGGCTGGCCGGGCGCCGAGGCGCCCGCCGGGCCGTCGGCATCACCCGCGCCGACCGGGAGCAGCCGCTGCGGCTGTCCGCCGGGCAGCAGCAGATGTGGTTCCTGAACCGGCTGGACCCGGAGAGCGCCGAGTACCTGGTGCCGCTGGTGCTCCGGCTGCGCGGGACGCTCGACGCCGCCGCCCTGGAGACCGCCTGGAACCGGATCGTGGCCCGCCACGAGATCCTGCGCACCCGCTACACCCTGCTGGGCGTCGAGCCGGTCCAGCTGGTGGACGAGGCCGCCGCCGTCGCGCTGCCGCTGACCGACCTCTCCGGGGAGCCGCGTCGGGCCCGCGAGGAGGTCGAGCGGGCGGTGCGCCGCGGCTTCGACCTGGCCGCCGAGTGGCCCGCCCGGGCCGGCCTGTTCCGGCTGGCCGAGGACGACCACGTGCTGGCCGTGGTGTTCCACCACATCGCCTGCGATGCCTGGTCGGTGAACCTCTTCGCCGCCGAGCTGGGCGCCTCCTACACGGCGGCGCTCCAGGGCGCCGACACCGGGCTGCCGGAACTGGACGTCCAGTACGCCGACTTCGCCGCCTGGCAGCGGGAGCAGCTGGACGGCCCCGCCATGCGGAAGCAACTGACCTACTGGCGCGAACAGTTGGCGGACAGCGAGGCCACCGAGCTGCCCACCGACCGGCCCCGACCGGAGGTCCGGAGCACGGCCGGCGCCGACGTGCCGCTCGCCTTCTCCGCCGAACTAGCCGGAAAGGTCCGCACCTTGGCCGAGGCGCACGGCACCACGCCGTTCGCCGTGCTGCTCACCGCCTTCCAGGTGCTGGTCTCCCGCTACACCGGCCGCACCGACGTCAACGTCGGCACCGTGGTCTCCGGGCGCACCCGCCCGGAGCTCCAGCGGCTCATCGGCTACGGCATCAACACCCTGGTGATGCGCGCCCGTTGGGCGGACGACCCGGGCTTCGGCGAGCTGCTCGACCGGGCCCGCGCCACCGTGCTGGACGCCTTCGACCACCAGGAGGTGCCGTTCGCCCGGCTGGTCGACGAGCTCCAGCCGGAGCGCGACACCTCCCGCACCCCGCTGCACCAAGTCGCGCTGACCTGGCACGAGGAGCGCGACGGCCTGCTCGCCCTGCCCGGACTCGCCGTCGAGCCCTTCGAGTTCGCCGACGTGACCGCCAAGTACGACCTGCTGCTCCAGGTCGAGGAGCGCAAGGACGGCGGCCTCGGCGGCCGGCTCCAGTACGCCACCGCGCTGTTCGACGCCGCCACCGCCGAGCGGATGGCCGGCCACCTGGCCGCCCTGCTCGACGCGGCCACCGCCGCCCCCGCCACGCCGGTCTCCCGGCTGGCGCTGCTCGGCGCCGAGGAGCGCGCGGTACTGACCGGCGCGCTGGACGGGCACCTCCCGTCCGAGCCCGTCCGCACCACCCTGCACCGGCGGTTCGAGGAGTGGGCCGCCCGTACGCCCGACGCCGTCGCGGTCGTCGCCGACGGCCGCGAGCTGACCTTCGCCGAGGTCAACGAGCGGGCCAACCGCCTGGCCCACCACCTGCGTTCGCTGGGCGTCGGCCCGGAGGACCTGGTCGGCGTCTGCCTGGAGCGCGGCGCCGAGCTGGTGCCGACCCTGCTCGGCGTCCTCAAGTCCGGCGCCGGCTACCTGCCGATGGACCCGGCCAACCCGGCCGAGCGGCTGGGCTACATCCTCGCCGACTCCGGCGCGAAGGTCGCCGTCGTGCACCAGGCCACCCGCGGGCTGCTCGCCCCGGTCTTCACCGGCGAACTCGTCGACGCCGAGGTGGCGGACGGCCCGACCACCGACCCCGAGCCGCTCTCCGGCCCGGAGAACACCGTCTACGTCATCTACACCTCGGGCTCCACCGGCAAGCCCAAGGGCTGCGTGCTCACCCACGCCAACGTGCTGCGCCTGTTCGACACCACCCGGCCGCAGTTCGGCTTCGGGCCGGACGACGTCTGGACGATGTTCCACTCCTACGCCTTCGACTTCTCGGTGTGGGAGATCTGGGGCGCCGTGCTGCACGGCGGTCGGGTCGTCATCGTGCCGAGCCTCACCGCGCGGGACCCGGAGCTCTTCCTGGACCTGCTGGCCGAGCGGCGCGTCACCGTGCTCAACCAGACCCCGTCCGCGTTCGCCCAGCTGATCCGGACCGAGGGCCGCCGCACCGTACCGGCCGAACTCGCCCTGCGCACCGTGGTGTTCGGCGGCGAGGCGCTGGACTTCGCGGCGCTGCGCGAGTGGGTCGAGCGCCGCGGGCTCGGCGCCCCCGAGCTGGTCAACATGTACGGCATCACCGAGACCACCGTGCACACCACCCACCACCGGGTCGGTGCCGCGGACCTCGCCTCCGGGGCCGGCAACGCGATCGGCCACCCGCTGGCCGACCTCGGCATCCGGCTGCTCGACGGCAACGGCGAACTGGCGCCGATCGGCGTCCCCGGCGAGATCCACGTCGCCGGCCCGGGTGTGGCCCGCGGCTACCTGGGCCGCCCGGAGCTGACCGCCGAGCGCTTCGTGCCGGACCCGTGGGGCCCGGCAGGCTCGCGCCTCTACCGCTCCGGCGACCTCGCCCGCCGCCGCCCGGACGGCAGCCTGGAGTTCCTCGGCCGGATCGACACCCAGGTGAAGATCCGCGGCTACCGCATCGAACTCGGCGAGATCGCCAAGGTGCTCCAGGAGCACCCGGGCGTCAAGGACGGCGTCGTGGTGGCCCGCGAGGACGTGCCCGGGGACAAGCGCCTGGTCGCCTACCTCGTCCCCGCCGGGGCCGACCTGCCCGCCGCCGCCGACCTGGCCGGGCACTGCTCGGCCGCGCTGCCCGGCTACATGGTGCCCACCGCCTTCGTCGCCCTGGAGCGCATCCCGCTCACCGTCAACGGCAAGCTCGACCAGCGCGCCCTGCCCGCCCCCGACCAGGGCGCGCTCGGCACCGCGGCGGCCTACGTCGCCCCGCGCACGCCGGTCGAGGAGCAGGTCGCCGCGGTCTGGTCCGAGGTGCTCGGGGTCGAGCGGGTCGGCGTCGAAGACGGCTTCTTCGAGCTCGGCGGCGACTCCATCCGCGCCGTCGCGCTGGTCGGCGCGCTGCGCGAGAGCGGCTTCGACCTCGCCGTCCGGGACGTCTTCGAGCACCGTACGGTGGCCCGGCTCGCCGAGCTGATCACCGGCCGCCCGGCCGCGACGGCCGACGACCGCACGGTGGAGCCGTTCGCGCTGATCTCCGACGAGGACCGGGCGCTGCTGCCCGAGGGCGTCACCGACGCCTACCCGCTCTCCCAGGTGCAGCTCGGCATGGTGGTCGAGATGCTCGCCGACGAGGGCCTGAACAACTACCACAACGTCAGCGCCGGCCGGATCAAGGACGACCGGCCCTTCGACCACCCGGCGTTCGAGGCGGCCGTCCGCTTCGTCACCGAGCGGCACGAGATGCTGCGCACCTCGATCCACCTGAACGGCTTCTCCCGCCCGATGCAGCTGGTGCACGCCACCGCCGCCACCGCCTCCGGGACGACCGACCTGCGCGGCCTGGACGCCGAGGAGGCGACCGGCCGGATCCGCGCCTTCACCGCCGCCGAGCGGGCCGACCTGTTCGACCTCACCGTCCCGTCGCTGATGCGCTACCACGCGCTGGTCACCGACGACGGCTGGTGGATCGCCGTCACCGAGTGCCACCCGGTCATGGAGGGATGGAGCCAGCACTCCCTGCTGATGGAGATCCTGCGGACCTACGTCCGGATCCGCGACGGCCTCGCCCCGGAGAGCCCCGGGATCCCGGACGTCCGCTTCGCCGACTTCATCGCCGGCGAGCTGGAGTCGCTGGAGTCGGTGGCGGACCGCGCCTACTGGCAGGGCGTCGTCCAGGGCCACGCCCGCTACCTGCTGCCGACCGGCTGGGGCGACGCCACCGCCGAGCGCGGCACCGTGAAGGCCGCCGCCGACCTGCGCGACCTCGAACCCGCGCTGCGCGCGCTGGCCACCAAGGCCAAGGCCTCGTTCAAGAGCGTGGTGATCGCCGCCCACCTCAAGGTGCTCAGCCAGCTGACCGAGGAGTCGTCCTTCCACTCCGGCCTGGTCTGCGACGCCCGCCCCGAACGCCTCGGCGCGGACCGGGTGTTGGGCATGTACCTCAACACGCTGCCGATCGTCCACGACCGCTCCGCCCGGACCTGGCGCGAACTGGTCGCCGCGACCTTCGCCCACGAGGTCGGCCTGTGGCCGCACCGCCGCTACCCGTTCCCGGCCATCCAGCGCGAGTGGGGCGGCGCCGAACGGCTGATGGACGTCTACTTCAACTACCAGGACTTCCACCAGATCGACGGCGACCTGCTCGACCAGGAGACCGAGGCGATCGACGACAGCCCGACCGAGTTCCCGCTGACCGTCGCCTCCCGCGCCGGCCACATCATCCTCACCGCCTCGCCGCGCAGCATCAGCCCCGCCAACCTGGAGCGGATGGCCGGGATGTACCGCGCGGTGCTGGAGGCGATGGCGGCCGACCCGGACGGCGACGCCACCGCGATCCACGTCTCCCCCGCCGAACTGGCCTTCCTCACCGACGGCGCCGACCAGCGGGTCACCCCGGTCGAAGCCACCGTGCACCAGCTGTTCGAGCGGCAGGCGGCCCGCACCCCGGACGCCCTCGCCGTCTCGGCCGGCGACGTCCACCTGACCTACGCCGAGGTCAACGAGCGGGCCAACCGCCTCGCCCACCACCTGCGTTCGCACGGCGTGGGCGCGGAGGACCTGGTCGGCATGTGCCTGGAGCGCGGCGCCGACCTGCTGCCCACCCTGCTCGGCATCCTCAAGTCCGGTGCCGGCTACCTGCCGCTGGACCCGGCCCACCCGAGCGACCGCCTGGGCTACGCCCTGGAGGACTCCGGCGCCAAGCTGGCGATCGTCTCCCCCGGCACCTCCCCGGTGCTGGCCGACGTCTTCCCCGGCACGGTGGTCGAACTGGCCCGGGACGCCGAGGCGATCGCCGCCCGGCCGGCCACGAACCCGGAGCCGGTCTCCTCCCCCGAGCACGTGATCTACGTGATCTACACCTCGGGCTCCACCGGCAAGCCCAAGGGCTGCGTGCTCACCCACACCAACGTGGTCCGGCTGATGACCACCGCGCACGAGCACTACGGCTTCGACGGCTCGGACGTCTTCTCGATGTCCCACTCGTACGCGTTCGACGTGTCCGTCTTCGAGATGTGGGGCGCCCTGCTGTTCGGCGGCCGGGTGGTCGTCGTCCCGACGGCCGTCACCCGCTCGCCGGAGGACTTCCTCGACCTGCTGGTCACCGAGCGGGTCACCGTCCTCTCCCAGACCCCGACCGCCTTCCGCTCGCTGGTCTCCGCCGCCGTCGAGCGGGACCCGCGCCTGGCCCGGCTCGCGCTGCGCGCCGTGGTCTTCGCCGGCGAGAAGCTCGAAGTGCCCGAACTGCGCCCCTGGGTCGACCTGATGGGCCTCACCGGGCCCGAGCTGATCAACATGTACGGCATCACCGAGACGACCGTGCACTCCACCTTCCACCGGATCGAGGAGGAAGACCTTGACCCGCTTGCGGGCAACCGCGTGGGCGACCCGCTCGGCGATCTTCGGATTCATCTGCTGGACCGGGCCGGGCGGATGGTCCCGGTCGGCGTCCCCGGCGAGATCCACGTCGCGGGGCCCGGCGTCGCCCGCGGCTACCTGGGCCGCCCGGAGCTGACCGCCGAGCGCTTCGTGCCGGACCCGTGGGGCCCGGCAGGCTCGCGCCTCTACCGCTCCGGCGACCTCGCCCGCCGCCGCGCCGACGGCACCCTGGAGTTCCTCGGCCGGATCGACACCCAGGTGAAGATCCGCGGCTACCGCATCGAACTCGGCGAGATCGCCGGCGTGATGCTGGAGCACCCCGGCATCCGGCAGGCCGTGGTCGTCGTCCGGGACGACCGGCTGGTCGGCTACCTGGTGCCCAGCGGCGAGGAGAGCCCCTCGGCCAAGGAGCTGCGGGCGCTGCTCGCCCGCTCGCTGCCCGACTACATGGTCCCGGCCGCGTTCGTCACCCTGGCGGCGATGCCGCTGACCGTCAACGGCAAGTTCGACAAGGCCGCGCTGCCCGCCCCGGACGGCCTGGCCCAGGTCGACGAGGCCGAGTACGTCGCCCCGCGCAGCTCCGTCGAGGAGCAGCTCGCCGCGGTCTGGTCCGAGGTGCTCGGGGCCGAGCGGGTCGGCGTCGAGGACGGCTTCTTCGAGCTCGGCGGCGACTCCATCCGCGCCGTCACCCTGGTCGGCGCGCTGCGCCGGGCCGGGTACGACGTGGCCGTGAAGGACGTCTTCGAGCGGCGCACCGTGGCCGGCCTCGGCGAGCTGATCACCGGCCGCCCGGCCCCCGCCGAGGCGCTCGCCGCGGTCGAGCCGTTCGCGCTGCTCGCCGACGAGGACCTGGCCGCGCTGCCGCAGGGCGTCGAGGACGCCTACCCGGCCACCCAGGTGCAGCTGGGCATGCTGGTCGAGATGCTGGCCGGCGGCGAGGCCAGCTACCACCAGTGCGTCTCGTACCGGATCAACGACGAGCGGCCGTTCGACGAGTCCGCGCTGCGGCTGGCCGTCCGGGAGCTGACCCGCCGGCACGAGACGCTGCGCACCTCCTTCGACCTCACCGGCTTCTCCACCCCGCTCCAGCTGGTCCACCGCGAGGTGGACGTCCCGGTCACCGTGCACGACCTGCGCGAGCTGGACGAGGCCGGCCGCCGGGCCGCGCTGGAGGGCTTCTTCGCCACCGAGCGCGCCGACGTCTTCGACCCGGCCACCCCGCCGCTGCTGCGGGTCGCGGTGCACCTGGACGAGCCGGACGGCTGGCGCCTGGCGTTCACCCAGCCGCACGCGCTGACCCAGGGCTGGAGCCAGTTCGCCCTGCTCACCGAGCTGGTGGAGGTCTACCGGGCGTACCGCGACGGCGGCGCGGCCGGCCCGTACGAGGCCCCGGGCGTGCGCTTCGCCGACTTCGTGGCCGGTGAACTGGCCTCGCTCGCCTCCGCCGAGGACCGCGGCTACTGGCAGGGGATCGTCGGGCGGCACGCCCCGGTCACCGTGCCGGCCGGCTGGGGCGCCGAGGGCGAGGGCCGGCCGCACGTCAGCCAGGTGCCGCTCGGCGACCTGGAGCAGCCGCTGCGGGCCTTCGCGGCGCGGGCGAAGGTGTCGGTGAAGAGCGTCCTGCTCGCCGCCCACCTCAAGGTGATGAGCCAGCTCGGCGAGGACGAGCGCTTCCACACCGGCCTGGTCTGCGACGCCCGGCCGGAGGCGCCCGGCGCCGACCGGGTGCAGGGCATGTACCTCAACACCCTGCCGTTCGCGGCGGACCGCTCCGCCCGTACCTGGCGCGAGCTGGTCGAGCAGGTCTTCGCCCGTGAGGTCGAGCTCTGGTCGCACCGCCGCTACCCGCTCCAGGCGATCCAGCGCGAACTGGCCGGCGGCCGGCGGCAGATCGACGTGATCTTCAACTACCACGACTTCCGCGGCTTCGACAGCGCGGAGATCGACGCCACCGCCGCCATCGGCCAGAGCAGCACCGAGTTCGCGCTCAGCGTCGCCACCGGCGGCGCCGGCCTCAACCTGACCGCCGACACCTCGGTGCTCAGCCCCGCCAACGGCGCCCGGCTGGCCGGGATGTACCGCGCCGTGCTGTCCGCGATGGCGGCCGACCCGGACGGCGACGCCCGCACCACCTACCTCGCCCCGCAGGACGAGGAGCGGCTGGCCGCCTGGACGGCGACCGACCGCGAGCAGGTGTGGCTGATGGCCGAGGCCGAGTTCGAGCGGCACGCCGCGCTCACCCCGCACCGCCCGGCGATCACCGCCGACGGCCAGGTGCTGGACTACGCGGAGGTCAACACGCGGGCCAACCGGCTCGCCCACCACCTGCGCGAGCTGGGCGTCGGCCCGGACACCCTGGTGGGCATCTGCGCCGACCGCTCGCCGTCCACCGTCATCGCGGTGCTCGCGGTGCTCAAGGCCGGCGGCGCCTACCTGCCGCTCGACCCGGACCACCCGGCCGAGCGCCTGGGCTACATGGCCCAGGACGCGGAGATCTCGGTGCTGCTGACCGAGACCCACCGGATGGCGCCGCTGCTCGCCGCCGCCCCCGGCCTGACCGCCCTGCCGGTGCTGCTGGACCGGCCCGAGGAGTGGAGCCACGCGCCGGCCGACGACCCCGCCCCGCTGGCCGGGCCGGACGACCTGGCCTACGTCATCTACACCTCCGGCTCCACCGGCCGCCCCAAGGGCGTCCTGGTGCACCGGCGCGGCATGGCCAACCACCTGCTGGCGAAGATCGAGGACCTCGGTCTCACCGCCGCCGACTCGGTGGTGCAGAACGCCTCGATGGCCTTCGACATCTCGGTCTGGCAGATGCTCTCCACCCTGGTGGTCGGCGGCTCGGTGCGGGTCGTGGACGCCGTGACCTCGGTCGACCCGCTGGCCCTGCTGCCCCGGGTGGCCGAGGAGCGGATCACCGTCCTGGAGGTCGTCCCCTCGCTGCTGCGCGCCGCGATGGACGCCTGGGACTCCGGCGCGCTGACCGCCGAACTCCCGGACCTGCGCTGGATGGTGGTCACCGGAGAGGCGCTGCCGCCGGACCTGTGCCGGCGCTGGTTCCGGCGCTTCCCCGCGGTGCCGATGGTCAACGCCTACGGCCCCACCGAGTGCTCGGACGACGTCACCCACGCCCTGATCGCCGCCGGCGACCCGATCGGCGAGGCCCGGGTGACCATCGGCCGCTCCGTGCGCAACACCCGGCTGCGGGTGCTGGACGCCGCGATGGCGCCGGTGCCGGTCGGAGTGGCGGGCGAGCTGTACGTCGGCGGCGTGGGCGTGGCCCGCGGCTACGGCGGCCGGCCCGAACTGACCGCCGAGCGCTTCCTGCCGGACCCGTGGGGCCCGGCCGGATCGCGGCTGTACCGCACCGGCGACGTGGTCGCCTGGAACGACGAGGGCGGCCTGGAGTTCCTGGGCCGGGTCGACCACCAGGTGAAGATCCGCGGCGTCCGGATCGAACTCGGCGAGATCGAGGCCGCGTTGACCCGACTGCCGTACATCGCCGAGGCCGTCGCGGCGGTCCGCACCGACCCCAACGGCCACCAGCGGCTGGTCGGCTACCTGGTGCCCGTCGGCGGGGAGCCGGCCCGGCCGGACGAGCTGCGCGAGCTGCTGGCGCGGTCGCTGCCGGACACCATGATCCCGCAGGTCTTCATGGAGCTGGACACCATCCCGCTCACCGCCAACGGCAAGGTGGACCGCAAGGTCCTGCCCGAGCCCGAGGCCTGGACGGAGCCCGACCGGGTGTACGTCGAGCCGCGCACCGACACCGAGCGGCGGATCGCCGCGCTCTGGTCGGCGGCGCTGGGCGTCGAGCGGATCGGCACCGAGGACAACTTCTTCCGCCTCGGCGGGGACTCGATCCTGGTCATCCGGGTGATCGCCGCCGCCCGGCAGGCCGACCTGCCGATCAGCCTCTTCATGCTCTACCAGCACGACACCCTGGGGCAGTTGGCGGCCGCGGTCGACCTGGCGACGGGCAGCGCCCCGCGCGCCCTGGACGTCCCGGCGCCGCTCGCCCCGACCGTCGCCCCGGCCGGCCGGCGGGTCTCGCTCGACTCGCTGACGGCCGTCCTGGCGGAGGTCGCCGTGCCCGGCGCGAGCATCGCCGTGGTCGAGGGCGGGGAACTGGTCGCCCTGGAGGCGCTGGGCACCCTGGCCGCCGGGTCGAGCGAGCCGGTGACCCCGGACACGCTCTTCCAGGTCGGCTCCTGGGGCAAGCACGTCACCGCGCTCGGCGTGCTGACGCTGGTCCGGGAGGGCCTGATCGGCCTGGACGAGGACGTCAACCGCTACCTCACCTCCTGGCAGCTGCCCGGCACGGTGAAGGTGACGGTCCGTCAACTGCTCAGCCACACCGCCGGACTGACCGAAACCCCGCGTCGCGGGGTGCGGCGCGGGCAGCCGGTGGCCACCCCGGTGGAGCTGCTGCGCGGCGAGGTCCGGCCGGCCTCCGGCCCGGTCCGGCAGGAGCGGGCGGGCACCTTCCGGCAGTCCAACGCCCACTACACGCTGCTGGAGCAGATGCTCACGGACGTCACCGGCGAGGCCTTCGCCGACCTGATGGACACACTGGTGCTGCGCCCGCTGGGCATGGCGAACAGCAGCTTCGACCAGTCCTTCCCGGAGACCGCCGGCCGGCCCGTCGCCCTCGGGCACGACGAGCGGGGGCAGGGCATCGAGGGCGGCTGGCTGATCCACCCGGAGAAGTCCGCGGCCGGCCTCTGGAGCACCGCGGCCGACCTGGCCAAGTTCGAACTGGAGGTCCGCCGCTGCTACCTGGGCCGCCCGCTCGGCCTGATCGGCCGCGAACTCGCCGAGCAGATGCTGACCCCGCACAGCACCAGCTTCTTCGGCCTCGGCACGATCGTCGACACCAGCGGCCCGGACGTCGAGTTCGGCCACGGCGGCTCGCCGGGCGGCTACCAGGCGGTCTCGATGTTCAAGGTCCACCAGGGCTCCGGCCTGGTCGTCCTCACCAACGGCGAGTCCAGCGCCCAGGTGGTCAAGGCGGCCTCCGCCGCCCTCCAGCCGGGCACGGCGGTCGACGCCCGCTTCGGCGAGTGGCCGGTGGCGCCGTGATCTGACCCTCCCCGCACAGGCCCTGCCTCCGCTCCCGGCGGCGGCAGGGCCTTTCGCGTGCCTGTACGGATCCGGCGGCCGCCAGGCCCCCTCACACCCCCGACCAGGGCCGGTAGCGCCGAAATATAGGCACATCCCGGAGATTGGTCCGAGCCGGACATGTGTACGCCGGCACCGGGCGCCGCGGCGCGAGGCGCTCGCCGAGTCGGTTGAAAGGCTTCCGATGCTCGCCCAGACCACGACCACGGTGGAGACCGCCCGCTGGTTCCGTACGTACGCCGCCCGGCCGCAGGCCCGGGTGCGGCTCGTCTGCTTCCCGCACGCCGGCGGCTCGGCCGCGGCCTTCCGCGAGCTCTCCGGCCGGCTGCCCGCCTCCGTCGAGCTGACCGCCGTGCAGTACCCCGGCCGCCAGGACCGGTACGGCGAGCCCCCGGCGCCCGACATGGACACCCTGGCCACCACGATCGCCGCCGCCGTCGAGCCCCTGCTCGACCGCCCGGTGGCGTTCTTCGGCCACAGCCTCGGCGCCACCGTCGCCTTCGAGACCGCCCGCCGCCTGTCCTCCCGCCACCGCCCGGCCCTGCGCCACCTCTTCGCCTCGGCCCGCCGCGCGCCCGCCGTCCCGAACCAGGGCCCCGACATCGGCCGGGACGACGCGTCGGTGCTCGCCTACGTCCGCGGCCTCGGCGGCACCGGCGCCGCACTGCTGGAGGACGAGGACCTGCGCGAGATGGCCCTGCCGGTGCTGCGGGCCGACTTCCGCCTGGTGGACACCTACCGGTACTCCCCCGGCGCGCCGCTGCTCTGCCCGATCACCGCCGTCGTCGGCGCCGAGGACGACGCCTGCCGGCCCGACCACGCCCGGCGCTGGGCCGAGTGCACCGCCGCCGGCTTCGACCTGCGGGTGCTGCCCGGCGGCCACTTCTACCCGGAGACCCACCCGGCCGAGCTCACCGAGCTGCTCACCGGGACGCTCGGCGTCCCCGCCGCCTAGGGCGCAAGACACGCCCCTACCCCGCGCCGCGGGAGGAGACCGAATCCCCATGCCACACGACCCGTTCAACGATCCGGCCGGGCGCTACCGCGTGCTCGTCAACGACCTCGGCGAGCACTCCCTCTGGCCGTCCTTCGCCGCCGTCCCGGCGGGCTGGTCGACGGAGCTGGACGACGCCGACCGCGCCACCTGCCTCGCCCACCTGAACCGGCAGCAGACCACCCCGACCGACCCGACCGACCCGTCCAGAAGGGTGGAGCAGCGCAATGTCTGACCCCAAGGCCCCCCTCCGGCTGCCGCTCTCGGCATCCCAGACCGGCATCTGGTTCGCCCACCAGCTCGACCCCTCCGGCTGCCGCTACAACATCGCCGAGTACAAGGAGATCCACGGCCCGGTCGACCACGCGCTGCTGGAGACCGCCTGGCGCCAGGTCCTGGAGGAGGCCTGGACCTACCGCGTCACCCATGTCGTCCAGGAGCCGGACGGCCTGGTCCAGTACGTCGCCCCGGACGCCCGCGGCCGCTCGCTGCCGCTGCTCGACCTGAGCGCCGAGGCCGATCCGGCCGCCGCCGCCCGCGCCTGGATGGACGAGGACCTGACCCGCCCGGTCGAGCTGGCCGAGGGCCGGATCCAGAGCTTCGCGCTGATCAAGCTCGCCGAGGACCGCTTCTACTACTACCAGCGGGCCCACCACGTCACGATCGACGCGTACGGCGGCTCCCTGGTCGGCACCCGGGCCGCCGAGCTGTACACCGCCCTCGCCCGCGGCGAGGAACCCGCCGAGGGCACCTTCGACCCGCTGCCGGTGCTGCTCGACGAGGACGCCGCCTACCGCGCCTCCGCGGCCGCCGAGGCCGATCTGCGCTACTGGGTCGCGAAGTTGGCCGACCGCCCCGAGCCGCGCCGTCTGGTGGACCGCACCGTCGCCCCGGGCGCCGAGCGCCCCGCGGTGGGCTTCCACCGCCGCACCGCCACGCTGTCCCAGGAGCACGCCGACCGGTTGAAGGAGCTCGCCCGCTCCGCCCGCGCGCCGTGGTCCGTCCTGGTGATCGCGCTGTGCGCCGCCTACCTCCAGCGGATGACCGGGCAGAACCGGCAGATCATCGGCATGCCCGTCACCGGCCGCACCACCCCGGTGGCCCGCCGCACCCCGTGCATGGCGTCCAACTGGGTGCCGCTGCTGCTCGACGTACGGCCCGAGGAGACCGCCGCCCAGCTGGTGCGCCAGACCGTCGGCGAGGTGCGCGGCGGCCTCAAGCACCAGCTGCCGCGCTACGAGGACGTCTGCCGGACGCTCGGCCTGACCGGCTCGGGGGACGGCCTGGTCGGCCCGACCGTCAACATCATGGCCTTCGACTCCGAGCTCCGCTTCGGCGACCACCCGGCCTTCTCCCACAACCTGTCCAACGGCCCGGTCGACGACCTGTGCATCGCCTTCTACGACCGCGCCGACGGCCAGGGCCTGACCGTCGACTTCGACGCCAGCCCCTCCCTCTACCTCCCCGCCGAGGCGGCCGAGCACCAGGACCGCTTCCTGCGCTTCCTGCGCGCCGTTCTCGACGCCCCGCAGACCCCGCTCGGCCGGGTCGACCTGCTCGCCCCCGAGGAGCGCCGCCGGCTGCTCGTCGAGTGGAACTCGGCGCTCGACCGACCGCCGTACACCGAGGGCGCGCTGGAGGCCTTCGAGGCCCAGGCCGCGCGCACTCCCGAGGCGCCCGCCGTGGTCCTGGACGGCACCGCCGTCAGCTACCGCGAACTGGACGCCTGGGCCAACCGGATCGGCCACGGGCTGCGCGCCGAGGGCGCCGGGCCCGACACCGTGGTCGGCGTGCTGCTCGACCGCACCCCGGCCCTGCTCGCCGCCCTGCTCGGCGTCTGGAAGGCCGGCGCCGCCTACGTCCCGATGGACCCGTCCTGGCCGGCCGGCCGGATCGCCACCGTGCTCTCCGACGCCGGCGCCGTCGCCCTGGTCAGCGACCACCCGGCCGAGTTCTCCGGCCCGGTGCTCGACCCGGCGGCCGTGGCCGGCCGGTCCGACACCCGCCCGGACGCGCCGCGCGACCCGGACCGCCTCGCGTACGTCATCTACACCTCCGGCTCGACCGGCCGGCCCAAGGGCGTCCAGATCGCCCACCGCAGCCTGGCCAACTACCTCGGCTGGGCCGTCCAGGACTACACCGGCACCGGCGGCGGCGCCGCGCTGTACTCCTCCGTCGCCTTCGACCTCGTCGTGCCCACCCTGTACGTGCCGCTGATGACCGGCGCCCCCGTGCACCTCTTCCCGGCCGGCCGCGACCTCGCCGAACTCGGCTCCTGGCTGGCCGAGTCGGGCCCGTTCGACTTCCTCAAGCTCACCCCCGGCCACCTGGAGATGCTCACCCACCAGCTGGCCCCGGCCGAGGCGCACGGCCTCGCCCCGGTGCTGGTCGTCGGCGGCGAGGCGCTGCTCGGCCGGGTCGCCGAGCAGTGGTGCGACCGGGTCGGCGCCCGGGTCGTCAACGAGTACGGCCCCACCGAGATCACCGTCGGCAACTGCGTCTTCGACGTGACCGGCCCGCAGCCCACCGAGGTGGTGCCGATCGGCCGCCCGATCCCCGCGACCAGCATGTACGTGCTCGACGCGGAGCTCGAACCGGTGCCGGTCGGCACCGTCGGCGAGCTGTGGATCGGCGGCGCGGGCCTGGCCCGCGGCTACCTCGGTCAGCCCGCGATGACCGCCGAGCGCTTCGTACCGGACCCGTTCGGCGCCCCCGGCGCCCGGCTCTACCGCACCGGCGACACCGCCCGGGTGCTGCCGGACGGCAATGTCGACTACCTCGGCCGCGGCGACGACCAGGTCAAGATCCGCGGCTACCGGGTGGAGATCGGCGAGATCGAGGCCGCCCTCGGCCGTCACCCCGAGGTCGCCCAGGCCGTCGTCCTGGTCCGCGAGGACCGCCCGGGCGAGCGCCGGTTGGTCGCCTACGCGGTGCCGAGCGCCGCCGACACCCCGCTCGGCACGGCCGAACTCCTGGACTTCGTCGGCCAGTCGCTGCCCGCGTACATGGTCCCGAGCACCGTCATCGCCCTCCCCGCACTGCCGCTGACCGCCAACGGCAAGGTGGACCGGGCCGCGCTGCCCGCCCCCGAGCAGCCCTCCGCCGAGGCCGCCCGCGCCCCGCGCGGCCCGCGCGAGGAGCTGTTCTGCGAGCTGCTCGCCGAGGTGCTCGGCCGGCCGCGGGTCGGCCCCGACGACTCCTTCTTCGAGCTCGGCGGCGACAGCATCATGTCGATCCAGCTGGTCGCCCGCGCCCGGCAGGCCGGACTGACCATCACCGCCCGGGACGTCTTCACCCGGAAGACCGCGGCCGGCCTCGCCGAGGTCGCGCTGGACCTCCCGCAGGCCGCCACCGAGGCCCCCGGCACCGGGATCGGCCCGCTGCCGGCCACCCCGATCATCCGCTGGCTCGCCGGACACCCCGGCGCCGTCGAGCAGTTCGACGCGTACAACCAGTCGCTGACGCTGCGCGTCCCGGCCGCCGCGACCGAGGCCGAGCTGACGGCCGCCCTCCAGGCCCTCATCGACCACCACGACGCGCTGCGGCTGCGCACCACCGCCGACTGGCAGCTGGAGACCACCGCCCCCGGCACCGTGCGCGCCGCCCTGCGCCGGGTCGACGCCACCGGTCTCGACGAGGCGGCGCTGCGGACGCTGCGCTCCTCCGAGGGGCACGCCGCACGGGCGCGACTCGCCCCGCGCGAGGGCGCCATGGTGCGGGCCGTCTGGTTCGACCGAGGCCCTGAGCAGAGTGGCCTGCTGCTGCTGATGATCCACCACCTGGTGGTCGACGGGGTCTCCTGGCGGGTGCTCGGCCCCGACCTCGCCGAGGCCTGGCAGGCCGTCCACGAGGGCCGCACCCCGGCCCTCGCCCCGGTCACCACCTCGTTCCGTGGCTGGGCCCAGCGCCTCGCCGAGGAAGCCGAACGGCCCGAACGCGAGGCCGAACTCGGCTGGTGGCAAGCCGTGTTGACGACCGCCGACGAGCCGCCGGCCATCGACCCGGCGCGCGACACCCACGGCAGCGCCGAGCGCCTCACCCTGCGACTGCCCGCCGCGGTCACCGAGCCGCTGCTCACCACGCTGCCGGCCGCCTTCCACGCCGAGGTCAACGACGTCCTGCTGACCGCGCTCACCCTGGCCTGCGACGGCGAGACCCTGGTCGACCTGGAGGGCCACGGCCGGGAGGGCGACACCATGGGTGGTGCCGAACTCTCCCGCACCGTCGGCTGGTTCACCAGCCTCCACCCCGTCCGGCTGGCCTCCGGCCCGCTCGACCTGGCCGAGGCCAGGACCGGCGGCCCGGCCGCCGGCGCGCTGCTCAAGCGGGTCAAGGAACAGCTGCGCGCGGTACCGGACAAGGGCATCGGCTACGGCCTGCTGCGCCACCTCAACCCGCGCACCGGCCCCCGACTGGCCCGACTGGCCACCCCCGGGCTCGGCTTCAACTACCTCGGCCGGTTCACCGCCGCCGAGGGCGACTGGGCCGTGCTGCCCGAGCTGGACGGCCGGGTGCCCGGCGCCGACGACCGGATGCCGATGGCCCACGCCGTCGAGCTCAACGCGCTGACCCAGGACGGCCCGAACGGCCCCGAGCTGGTCGCCGAGTGGAGCTGGGCCCCGGGCCTGCGCTCGGCCGAGGAGGTCCGCGCCCTGGCCGAGGGCTGGTTCGCCGCGCTGCGCGCGCTGGCCGAGCACGGCAGCCGCCCCGGCGCCGGCGGCCGGACCCCGTCCGACCTCGCACCGGCCGGCCTCAGCCAGGCCGAGATCGACCGCCTGGAGGCCGAACTCCCGGGCTTCACCGATGTGTTGCCGCTCTCCCCGCTCCAGGAGGGCCTGTTCTTCCACGCCCTCTACAACGCCCAGGACACCGACATCTACCTGGCCCAGCTGGAGCTGGACCTGGACGGCCCGCTGGACGCCGGAGCGCTGCGCGCCGCCGCCGAGGCCCTGCTGGAGCGGCACGCCAATCTGCGGGCGGGCTTCCGCACCGGCCCGGTCCGGCCGGTCCAGGTGATCCCCGACACGGTCGAACTCCCCTGGCGTCAGGAGGACTTGAGCGGCTCCCCGGAGAAGGAGACGGCCGCCGCGGCCTTCGCCGCCGAGGAGCGCGCCCGCCGCTTCGACCTGGACCGCCCGCCGCTGCTGCGCTTCGCACTGCTCCGCCTCGCCGAGGACCGCCACCGCCTGCTGCTCACCAACCACCACTTGCTGCTGGACGGTTGGTCGATGCCGCTGCTGATCCAGGAGCTGCTGGCGCTGTACGCGTCCGGCGGCGACGGCACCGCGCTGCCCCGGGTCCGCCCGTACCGCGAGCACCTGCTCCACCTGGACGGCAAGGACCGGATGGCCGCCCGGGCCGCCTGGCAGAGCGCCCTCGCCGGCCTGGAGGAGCCGACCCGGGTCCGGGCCACCGCGCCCGGACGGGTGCCGGTGCCGCCGAAGCGGCTGGAGTTCCGCGCCCCCGCCGAGACCGGCGCCGGCCTGACCGCCCGGGCCCGCGCCCACGGGCTGACCCTCAACACCCTGCTCCAGGCCGCCTGGGCGATCACCCTGGGCCGGATCACCAACTCCACCGACGTCACCTTCGGCGTCACCGTCTCCGGCCGCTCGGCCGAACTGCGCGGCGCCGAACGGATGGTGGGCCTGTTCATCAACACCCTGCCGCTGCGTCTGCGGCTGGACCCGGCGGAGTCGTCGGCCGCGCTGCTCGGCCGGCTCCAGGCCGAGCAGTCCGGTCTGCTGGAGCACCAGCACCTGGGCCTCGCCGAGATCCAGGAGCTGGCCGGGGTCGGCGAACTCTTCGACACCGCCATGGTGGTGGAGAACTACCCACTGGACGCCGCGGCCCTGCACGCACCCGTCCGCGGGGTGCGCCTGGCCGACGTCCGGGTCCACGACGCGGTGCACTACACGCTCGGCCTGATGGCCCTCCCGGTGGACGACACCGTCGCCTTCCGGCTCGACTTCCAGACCGACCTGCTCACCGAGGCCGAGGCCCGGGAGATCGGCGACCGGCTGCTGCGGGTGCTGGCCGCCCTCGCCACCGCACCGGAGCTGCCGCTCGGGCAGCTGGACGTCCTCGCCCCGGAGGAGCGCGAGCGGCTGCTGACCGGGTGGAACGACACGGATCGGCCGGTCGCGCCGGCCACCTTCCCGGCGCTGTTCGAGGCCCAGGCGGCCGCCCGTCCGCAGGCCGTGGCGCTCTCCTTCGGCGCCGAGCAGGTCACCTACGGCGAGCTGAACGAGCGCGCCAACCGCCTCGCCCGGCTGCTGGTAGAGCAGGGCGCGGCCGCCGAGCGGTTCGTCGCGATCGCCCTGGAGCGCTCGATCGAGCTGATCGTCGCCCAACTGGCCGTGCTCAAGGCCGGTGCCGCCTTCCTGCCGCTGGACCCGCGCTACCCGGCCGACCGGATCGGCTACATGCTCGGCGACGCCCGGCCCGCCCTGGTGCTCACCAGCGGGGAGCTGGCCGAGGGCCTGTTCGCGGACAGCCCGGTGCCCCGCCTGCTGGTCGAGTCGCTGGACACCGCCGGCCGCTCCGCCGCGAACCTGACGGACGGGGACCGGGAGGCGCCGCTGACCCCCGACCGGGCCGCGTACGTCATCTACACCTCGGGTTCCACCGGCCGGCCCAAGGGTGTGGTGGTCACCCACACCGGCCTGGCCAGCATGGTGGAGAGCCAGCGCGAAAGCCTGGCCGTCACCCCCGACAGCCGGGTCCTGCTGTTCGCCTCACCGTCCTTCGACGCCGCCGTCTGGGAACTGGGCATGGCCCTGCTCACCGGCGCCCGCGCCGTCCTCGGCGACGCCGACCAGCTCCTCCCCGGCCCTGCCCTCACCGAACTCATCGCCGACCAGGGCGTCACCCACCTCACCCTGCCGCCCACCGCCCTCGCCGTCCTCGCTCCCGACGCCCTACCGCAAGGCGGCACCCTGGTCGTCGCCGGCGAAGCCTGCCCGCCCGACCTCGTCGAGCACTGGTCCGCCCGCCTGCGCATGGTCAACGCCTACGGCCCCACCGAGTCCACCGTCTGCGCCAGCATGAGCACCCCGCTCAGCGGCCGCACCAACCCGCCCATGGGCCTACCCGTCACCAACACCCGGTTGTATGTCCTGGACGGCAACCTCCAACCCGTCCCCACCGGAGTCGTCGGCGAGCTCTACATCGCCGGCGCCGGCCTGGCCCGCGGCTACCTGGGCCGCCCCGACCTCACCGCCGAACGCTTCGTCGCCGACCCCTACGGAGCCCCCGGCACCCGCATGTACCGCTCCGGCGACCTCGTCCGCCGCCGCACCGACGGCACCCTGGAGTACCAGGGCCGCGCCGACCACCAGGTCAAGATCCGCGGCTTCCGCATCGAACCCGGCGAAATCGAAGCCGTCCTCGCCCAGCACCCCTCCCTCGCCCAAGCCTTCGTCCTCGTCCGCGAAGACCGCCCCGGCGACCGCCGCCTCATCGGCTACGCCGTCCCCCACCCCCACCAGAGCACCGACCAAACCACCCTGCGCGCCCACATCGGCGCCACCCTGCCCGACTACATGATCCCCTCCGCCATCGTCCTCCTCGACGCCCTGCCCCTCACCACCAACGGCAAGGTCGACCGCAAGGCCCTGCCGGCTCCGGACCAGGCCGCGGGCGGCCCCCGGACGGCGCCCGCGAACCCGGTCGAGGCGGCGCTCTGCACGGCCTTCGCCGAGGTGCTGGGCGCCGGCCCGGTCGGCGCCGACGAGTCCTTCTTCGACCTCGGCGGCGACAGCATCCTGGCGATCCGCTTCGTCGCCCAGGCCAGGGCGGCCGGCCAGGTGGTGACCGTCCGCGAGGTCTTCCAGCACCGGACGGCCCAGGCGCTGGCCGTCGTCGCCCGCCCCCTGGCGGAGCCCCAGGCCCCGGCGCGGAGCGTCTTCACCGACCCGGAGTCCGAGCGCGAGGCGGCCGAACTCCTCGCCTCGGAGGAGGAGTTGGTGGACGTGCTGCCGCTCTCCTCGCTCCAGGAGGGCTTCGTCTTCCACGCCCTGCTGGCCGACGACGACGTCGACGTCTACGCCACCCAGGTCCACTTCGACCTGCACGGACCGCTCGACGCGCCCCTGCTGCGGCTCTCCGCCGAGCGCCTGCTCGCCCGCCACCCCGGGCTGCGGGCCGGCTTCCGCCAGGCCGGTCTCAGCCGCCCGCTCCAGGCGATCCACCGCGAGGTGGCGCTCCCCTGGCGCGAGGACGACCTGAGCGGGCACCCGGAGCCGGTGGCCGAGGCCGAGCGGCTGGCCCTCGCCGACCGCACCGAGCCGTTCGACTTCACCCGCCCGCCGCTGCTGCGGCTGCGGGTGGCCAGGCTGGGCGACGCGGTGCACCGGGTGATCCTGACCGGCCACCACATCCTGTGGGACGGCTGGTCGGTGCCGGTCCTGCTGGACGAGCTGTTCACCGCCTACGCCCACGGCGGCTCGACCGACTCGCTGCCCGAGCCGACCCCGCTGCGCGACTACCTCGCCTGGGTGGCCGGCCAGGACGCCGAGGCGGCCCGCACCGCCTGGTCCGCCTCGGTCGGCGACGCCCGGCCGACCCTGGTCGACCCGGACGCGGCGCACCGCGAGCCGGTCCGGCACCGGTCGGTCTCGATCGACCTGTCCGGGGAGCTCGCCGAGGAGCTGGCCGGCGCCGCGCGGGCCCACGGCGTCACCGTCAACACCGCGGTCCAGGGCGCCTGGGCGCTGGTGCTGGCCCGGCTGACCGGGGAGCAGGACGTGGTGTTCGGCGCCACCGTCTCCGGCCGCCCGGCCGAGGTGCCGGGTGTCGAGCGGATGGTCGGGATGTTCCTCAACACCCTGCCGGTCCGGGTCCGGATCGACGAGGACGAGCCGCTGTCCGCCCTGCTGGCCCGCCTCCAGGACGAGCAGTCGCGGCTGATCCCGCACCACCACCTCGGCCTCGGCGAGATCCAGCGGCTGGCCGGCGGACAGGTGCTGTTCGACACCACCGTGATCCACCAGAACGCCCCGCTGGACGCCGCGGCGCTGGCCGCCGGACTCGACGGCCTGACCCTCGGCGACGCCGGCAGCATCGACGCCACCCACTACCCGCTGCGGATGCAGGCCGTCCCGCCGCTGCACGGGGACGGCCTCGAACTGCGGCTCGGCTACCGCCCGGACGTCTACGACCGGGAGGAGGCGAGCGGCCTGCTGGACCAGCTCCACCGCGCCCTGCGGACCCTGGTCGACGCCCCGCTGACCAGAACCGGCGAGGTGGAGCTCCTCTCGGCCGAGGAACGGGACCGCCTCCTCGCCGGGTGGGGAGGCTACTGACCGTCCGCCCGGGGCGGCCCCACCGGGCCGCCCCGGACCGTGACGGACAGTCACCCCTCCCGATAACGCCACCTGGTAGGAAGTGCATCACCATGAATGACAATGACGTAGTACGCCTGGAACAGGTCACCCGCTCCTACGGTTCCGGCCAGAACGCCGTCACCGCCCTGGCCGGTGTCACGGTCGGTTTCTCCCCCGGCAGCTTCACCGCCGTCATGGGCCCCTCCGGATCGGGCAAGAGCACCCTGCTCCAGTGCGCCGCCGGACTGGACCGCCCGGACTCCGGCCGGGTCGTCGTCGACGGCGTCGACCTCGGCGGCCTCGACGAGACCGCCCTGACCACGATGCGCCGCGAACGCCTGGGCTTCGTCTTCCAGGCCTTCAACCTGCTGGGCTCGCTGACCGCCGAACAGAACGTCGGCCTGCCGCTGCGGCTGGCCGGCCGCAAGCCCGACCCCGCCCAGGTCCGGGCCGCCCTGGCCCAGGTGGGCCTGGGCGAGCGGACCGGCCACCTGCCCTCGCAGATGTCCGGCGGCCAGCAGCAGCGGGTGGCGATCGCCCGGGCGCTGATCTCCGCGCCCAAGGTGCTCTTCGCGGACGAACCCACCGGCGCCCTGGACAGCACCAGCAGCCGCGAGGTGCTCACGCTGCTCCGCTCCCTGGTCGACCAGCAGGGTCAGAGCACCATCATGGTCACCCACGACCCGGTCGCCGCCTCCTACGCCGACACCGTGCTCTTCCTCGCCGACGGCCGGGTGGTCGACCAGCTGGACGGCCCCGACCCGCAGACCGTCGCCGCCCGGATGACCGCCCTGGAAGGCGTCCGTGACGGCGGGGGCCCCCGATGAACGGCTTCCGGCTGCTGCTCCCGATCGCCGCCCTGTCGCTGCGGCGCCGATGGCTGGCCTTCGTCGGCTCCTTCGTCGCGCTCGCCCTCGGCGTCGCGGTGATGTCCGCCGCCGGGGTGCTGCTCAACACCACGATGGGCGAGGACTCGCTGCCCGGCGCGCCCTCGCTGCACAAGCTGGTGAGCTTCATGGCCGCGATGGCCGGGTTCGTCTCGGTGTTCGTGGTCTCCTCGACGTTCGCGTTCGCCGTCGCCCAGCGCCGCCAGGAGACGGCGATGCTGCGCGCCGTCGGCGCGACGCCCCGCCAGGTGCGCTCCCTGATCCTCGGCGAGGCCCTGGTGGTGGCGCTCGCCGCCGCGGTCTCGGGCTGCGCGATAGGCCTGGCGGTCGCTCCGGTGATCGCCTCCTGGCTGGTCGACCAGGGCGCCGCGCCGAGCGGCTTCCACTCCGAACCGGCCGTGCTGCCGCTGCTGCTCGCCGCCTCGGGCGGCCTGGCGGTGGCCCTGCTCGGCGCCTACACGGCCTCCCGCCGGGCCGGCCGGGTGCGCCCGGTGGAGGCGCTCAACGAGGTGGCCGTCGACAAGAAGGTGATGCCGGCCGTCCGCTGGGTGGCCGCGGTGCTCTTCCTCGGCGTCTTCGGCTACACCCTGCAGACCTTCATCTCGATGCCCGCGTCGATGATGGCCGATCCGCAGTCCCGCGATCCGCAGACCACCCCGCAGTGGGCGCTGCTCTTCGACGTGATGGCGGTGCTCGCCATCGTGCTGGTCGCGCCGGTCCTGGTGCCGCCGCTGGTGCGGCTGTTCACCGGGCTCGTCCCGCTGCTGCCCGGTGCGGCCGGGCTGGTCGCCCGGCAGAACGCCCTGGCGGCGATCCGCCGCACCGTCTCCACCGCGACCCCGGTGTTCCTGGTGATCGGCCTGGCCGGCTCGGTGGTCGGCGGCACGGTGGCCTTCAGCGACGCGATGGCCGCCCAGGGCCGCGCCGCCCTCAGGGCCGGGTACGTGGTCGAGCCCTCCGGTGGCGCGCCGGCCCTGCCCGCCGACGCCCTGCGGAACCTGGCCGCGCTGCCGGACGCCACGCTGACCACCGCGGCGACCGTACGGTTCGACGGCCTGGCGCTGCCGGACCAGCGGCCCGCCCGCGGCCGCCCCGCCGACCTGCCGATCCCGGAGGACGGGCTGGCCGTCGACGGCGACCTGCGGGCGGCCTGGAACCTCTCCACCGAGGACGGTTCGCTGGAGGACCTGCGCGGCAAGACCGTGGCCGTCTCCGGCGACATGGCGAAGGTCTTCGGCTGGCACGTCGGCGACACCCTGGACGCCCGGCTGGCGGACGGCACCCACGAGCAGCTGCGACTGGTCGCCGTGGTCCACCACCTGCTGCCGCAGCTGCCCGAGATCGTCGTCCCCCGGGAGGCCGCCCCCGGCGCCACCGCCGTCTCGGTCGCCTACCTGGGCACCGGCGCGGGCCCCGAGCAGGTCGCGGCCGCGCTGGGCGGCGCGGCCCGGGCCACCGCGGGCGCGGACTGGATCGGCGCGCACAACGACCGGACCACCAAGAACGGCTGGATCGCGATGCTGGCGATCCTCGGCCCGGCGCTGCTGTACGCGCTGATCGCGATCGTCAACACGATGATGATGTCGACCGGGGACCGGCTGCGGGACTTCGCCACCCTGCGGCTGACCGGCGGCACCCGCCGCCAGGTGATGCGGGTGGTCGCGGCCGAGACCCTGGTGGTGGTCGCCACCGCGGCGGCCCTCGGACTGATCGTCACCCTGCTGACCCAGTACGCGACCGTGCTGCTGATCGAGAACCGGATCCTGGAGACGGACCGGTCGGCGGCCTTCGACCTGCCCTGGGGCACCCTGGCCGGCGCCACCGCGGTCTGCCTGGCCCTCGCGCTGGTCTCCAGCCTGATCCCGGCCCGGCTGGCGCTGCGGGTGCGCCCACTGGACCTGGCCGCCGGCCGGCAGTGAACCCGGCCGGCACGTGAAACGGCCCCGCCGTCCCCCGTGGGGGACGGCGGGGCCGTTTCACGTGGTGCGCGAGCTCAGTCGGACATCGCGACCAGCACCCGGCGAGAGCCGGTGAACGGGCGGCGGCCGTGGCCGACCAGGAGGTTGTCGATCAGCAGCAGGTCGCCCCGGTGCCAGTCGACGTCCACCGCGGCCTCCAGGCCCCGGTCACGGATCTGCTCGACCCACTCGGCCGGGATCGGCGAGCCGTCCGCCAGGGTGACGGACTGCGGCAGGTCCTCCGGCGCGAGCACGGCGGCCAGCCGGGCGGCGGTGTCGTCGCCGAGCCCGGCCGGGTGCCACTGGTCGGCCTGGTTGAACCACACCTCGGTGCCGGTGACCGGGTGCCGGGTGGTGGCCGGGCGCAGCTGGGCGACCCGCAGGCCGCCGTCCTTGCGCCACTCCCAGACCGCCTCGGTGCCGGACAGGAAGGCTTCGACGTCCTCGCGGCTCTCGGTCTCGAAGGTCTGCTGCCAGCTCTTGCCGAAGCCGTAGCCGTCGTGCAGGTTCTGGAGGTAGCGCACCCCGCCGGCGAAGGCCTCGCGCAGCTCCGGGTCGAGCGCCTCCAGCCACCGCACGCCGTCCACCACCGGGGTCGCGCCGCCGGTCTCCGGGGCGACCTCGCAGTAGAAGGCCAGGCGGGCGGGCCAGGCGTGGGCGTAGGACATCTCGTTGTGCATCGAGATGGTGAACTCCTGGGGGTACTCCGTCGACGTGTACACGTTCTGGCCGACCTTGGTGCGCGGCGAGTTGCCGTGCACGTAGGCGAGCCGGTTCGGCAGCAGCAGGTCGTAGACCGCGCCGAGGGTGTCCGGGGTGACGTCGAAGCCCCGGAACACCAGGGCCTTCTCCCGGGTCAGCAGCGCGCCCAGGTCGTCCAGGCCCTTGAGGTACTCGATCAGACCGTCGGGAGTGGCCTCGGTCCCGGCGTCCGCGGGGCCGATCTCGGCCGGATTCCAGTTCTGCTCCACGCCCATGCGGGTAGCCACCTCCAGTAGTCGGGTCTCACCGGCCCCCACTCTCGGCGGCCGGTCCATCCCGCTCCCATCGGTCGTCCCTACGCGGTCCATAATTCCGATTTCCGTGATCATGTCAGAAAACCTTCGGCAAAGGGGGGGAGCGCCCCGGCGTTCGGAACGGTACTGTGACCGATTGCGCGACGGGGGGAGGGGTGGCCGCAACCCGCGGCGGCAGGACGTCGCCGGCGCGGGAAGGGCATCCGACACACGGGGGATCGGTTGGACGTTCAGATCGAGTTCGGACTACTCGGCCCGCTTTCGGTCGCCGTGGACGGCCGGCGCATTGCCATCGGCGGTCCCCGACAGCGCACCATTCTCGCTCTGTTGCTCCTTTCGCCCGATTCCGTCGTTTCGGTGGACGCGATGGTCGAAGCGGTCTGGCAGGGCGTTCCGCCGGCCACCGCCCGTACCCAAGTCGCCATCTGCATAGCGGGGTTGCGCAAGATCTTCCGCGCCGAGGGCAGCGGCGACGAGCTGATCGCCACCGTCCATCCGGGCTACCAGTTCAACACCGGCGGGCACCGGATCGACCTGCTGGTCTTCCGCCGCCTGGTGCAGGAGGCCGAGCAGGCCGCCGCCCAGCGGCGCACCGCCGAGGCGGCCGAACTGTACGAACGGGCCCTCGGGCTGTGGCGCGGGCCGGTGCTGGAAGGGGTCACCGGGCGCCCGGTCGAGGACGAGGCGGACCGGCTGGAGGAGGTGCGGCTGGCCTGCTACGAGGCCGCCATCGAGCTGCAGCTCGCGCTCGGCCGGCACCTGGACGTGATCGGCACGCTGACCGCGGTGGTGCGCGAGCACCCGCTGCGCGAGCGCGCCCGGCAGGCCCTGATGCTGGCCCAGTACCGGGCCGGGCGCCGCGCGGAGGCGATGGAGACCTTCCGCGAGGGCCGCCGGCAGTTCATCGACGAGCTGGGCCTCGAACCCGGCACCCCGCTGCTCCAGCTGCACGACGCGATCCTGCGCGACGACCCGGCGCTCAACCTGCCCGACACCCCGGCCCCGGAGCCGGTCGAGGAGGCCGCGCCGCCGGCCGCCGAGACCCGCCCCACCCCCTCCTTCCTGCCGCCCAACGTGCCCGCCTTCACCGGCCGGGGCGCCGAGACGGCGCTGCTCGACCGGCTGGTCGAGGGCCGGACGGAGGAGCAGCCGCCCGGCATCGGCCTGATCACCGGGGTCGCCGGGGTGGGCAAGACCGGCCTCGCGGTGCACTGGGCGCACCGGGTCTCCGGCCACTTCCCGGACGGCCGGCTCTACGTCGACCTGTGCGGCCACGACGAGACCCACGAACCGACCTCGGCCGCCGACGTGTTGAGCCGCTTCCTGCGCGCCCTCGGCGTGCCGAGCGAGCAGATCCCGGCCGACACCGGCGAGCGCACCGAGCTGTACCGCAGCCTGCTGGCCGACCGCCGGGTCCTGGTGGTGCTGGACAACGCCCGTACGGTCGGGCAGATCCACCCACTGCTGCCCGGCAACGGGCAGTGCTGCGTGATCGTCACCAGCCGGGAGCCGATGGAGCAGCTGATGCTCCGGTACGGCGCGGTGCGGGTCCAACTCGGCGTGCTGCCGGCCGCGGAGGCGGTCGAACTGCTGGGCCGGATCGTGCCCGAGGACCGGATCGCGGCCGACCCGGAGCAGGCCGAACGGCTGGCCGAACTGTGCGACCGGCTGCCGCTGGCGCTGCGGATCGCCGCCGCCCGGCTGGCCTCCAAGGCGCACTGGAGCGTGCGGCACCTGGTGGCCCGGCTGGCCGACGAACGGCGCCGGCTGGACGAGCTGAGCCAGGGCGAGTCGCAGGTCCGGGCCGGCTTCGCGCTCAGCTACCGCTACCTGGCGCCGGACGCGGCGCAGCTGTACCGCCGGCTGGCGCTGCTCGCGGCGCCCGACGTCACGGTCTGGACGGCTGCCGCGCTGGTCGACGTCCACCCCTTCGAGGCCGAACGGCTGCTGGAGCACCTGGTCGACGTCCAGCTGCTGGAGGTCACCGGCACCGACGGCACCGGCCAGCTGCGCTTCCGGATGCAGAACCTGCTGCGGCTGTTCGCCGACGAGCGGGCCCGGCTGGAGGAGACCGAGGAGGAGCGGGCGGCGAGCCTGGACCGGGCGCTGCGCGGCTACCTGACCGTCGCGGAGCAGGCGCACCGGCAGGAGTACGGCGGGGACTACTCGCTGATCCACGGCTCCACCCCGCGCTACCCGGTGAACGAGCTGCTGCTGGAGGAGCTGACCGCCGCCCCGCTGGAGTGGTTCGAGGCCGAGCGGCTGTCGCTGATCGCCGCGATCGACCAGGCCGCCGGGCTGGGCATGGACGAGCTGGTCTGGGACCTGGCGAGCTGCAGCTCCGTCCTGTTCGAGACCAGGGACTACCTGGAGGAGTGGCAGTACTGCTGCGAACGCGCCCTGGAGGCGACCAGGGCGGCCGGGAACGTCCGCGGCGAGGCCGCCACGCTGGAGTCGCTGGGCGCGTCCTGGATCCGCTCCCGGCACGTCTCGGAGGCCGCCGACCTGCTGTGCCAGGCCCTGGCCAAGTTCGAGCAGCTCGGCGAGGACCACGGCCGGGCCCTGGCGCTGCGCTCGCTGGCCGTGCTAGACCGCATCCAGGGGGACCTCGGCTCGGCCGGGGTGCGGCTGAAGGAGGCCGTGGAGCTGTTCCGGGCGGCCGGCGACCTCTCCTCCGAGGCGCATGTGCTCGGCTACCTGGCCCAGGGCGAGCTGGACCTCGGACGACCCGAGGAGGCGCTGGCCTACGCCGAGAGCGCGGTGGCCGTCGCCGAGCGGGTCGGCGAGACCAGGGGCACCGCGCAGGCCCTCTACCGGCTCGGCCGCGCCCTGCTGGCGCTCGGCCGGTTCGAGGAGGCGGAGCGCCGGCTGCACGCGGTGGTCCGGATCGTGACGGCCAAGGAGGACCTGCTGGGCACCGTCTACGCCCGGCTGGGCCTGGGCGAGACGCTGCTGCGGCGCGGCCTGGCCGCCGAGGCGCACGCCGAGCTGCTGGAGGGGCTGGACGTGGCCCGCCGGGCCGGGAACAGCCTCGCCGAGGGCCGGATCGGTGCGGCGCTCGGACGGGCGGCGCGTGCGCTCGGCCGGTCCGGGGAGGCCCTGGAACGGCTGACCCGGGCGGCCGACCTGTTCCGCGCGGCCGGCGCCACGCGGGATCTGGAACTGACCGAGGGGGAACTCGAAGCCCGCTGAAACACCGGCTCCGGCCCTGTGCCGGACATCCGCTCGGATGTCCGGCACAGGGCTTTTCCATTTCCTCTGATATCCCTTCGGAAATATGTGGAATCGATGGTCCGGATATGGTTTCCTGCTAGGCCCGATGCATATCTTTCAATGGCCGGAGCAAAGAACCGAGAAAGCCCGACTATTGGAGCCGGATATGTCCAGCAGCAGCCCCGTCCCGCCGTTCGCCGTCATTTCGGGCGCTCAGGTCAGCAGCGTCCTCGACGGCCGCCAGAAGGAGGTCGTCGACATCGTCGAGCAGGCCTACCGCATTCACGGCGAGGGGCGGACGGTGAACCCGCCGTCCTACTTCCTGAAGTTCCCCGACAAGCCGAGCTCGCGCATCATCGCGCTGCCCGCCTCGATCGGCGGCGACGTCGCGGTGGACGGACTGAAGTGGATCTCCTCGTTCCCCGAGAACGTCGCGGCCGGCATCCCCCGCGCCTCGGCCGTCCTGATCCTCAACGACCACGAGACCGGCTATCCGATCGCCTGCCTGGAGAGCTCGATCATCAGCGCGGCCCGCACCGCCGCCTCGGCGGCGCTGGCCGCCGCCCGGCTCGCCGAGGGCCGCGGCGAGCGCCCGCGCCGGGTCGGCTTCATCGGCACCGGGCTGATCGCCCGCTACCTGCACACCTACCTCGCGGGCACCGGATGGACCTTCGAGGCCTCCGGGGTCTTCGACCTGTCCGCCGAGTCCGCCGCGGGCTTCGCCGGCTACCTGGAGCAGGCCGGGGGCACCGGCGCGGTCACCGTCCACGACAGCGCCGAGTCGCTGATCCGGGGCAGCGACCTGGTGGTCTTCGCGACCATCGCGGGCACCCCGCACGTCCACGACCCCGCGTGGTTCTCGCACAACCCGCTGGTGCTGCACGTCTCGCTGCGCGACCTGTCGCCCGAGGTGGTCCTCGCCGCCACCAACATCACCGACGACATCGAGCACTGCCTGAAGGCCGACACCTCGCTGCACCTGACCGAGCAGCGGCTGGGCCACCGCGACTTCGTCGACGGCACCCTGTACGACGTGCTGACCGGGCGGGTCCGGGTGCCGGCCGACCGGCCGGTGATCTTCTCCCCGTTCGGCCTCGGCGTGCTCGACCTCGCCGTCGGCAAGCACGTCCTGGACACCGTCCGGGCCACCGGCGACCTGACCGTCGTCCCCGGCTTCTTCCACGAGCTGCGCCGCCACGGCTGAGCCGGCCCCGGCTCCTCGACGGTGCGCCCCCCACCCGCGGGGCGCCCTCCTCGGGTAACGGCCCCACCCCGGTACGACCCGCCCCCACACCCCCCACCCTCGCGCTCCACCCCGCCACTGCCCGGGAGGCACCGATGCCGATCATCTCGGCTCCGCACCAGTTCAACGAGCACGACCTCTTCGTCGACCTGCGAGCGAGCCTGGGTGTGCCGCTCTTCCTCAAGTGCGAAGGCATGAACTTCGCCGGTTCGATCAAGCAGAAGGCCGCGGTGTCGATGATCGAGGCCGCCGAGCGGGCGGGCCGGCTGCGACCGGATTCCGTACTGGTGGAATCGTCCTCCGGAAACCTGGGCGTGGCCCTCAGCCTGATGGCCGCCAGCATGGGCTACCGGTTCCTCTGCGTCACCGACTCCCGGTGCAATCTCGGGGCGAGACGCCTGATGGAGGTCTTCGGCGCCCGGGTGCACACCATCACCGAGGCCGACCCGGTCACCGGCCTGCTCGGCGCCCGCCTCTCCTACGTCCAGCGGCTCCTGGACAGCGACGACCGCTACGTCTGGCTGAACCAGTACCAGAACCCGGAGAACTGGGGCGCCCACTACCGCTGGACGGCGCCGGCGATCGCCGAGAGCTTCCCCGAGCTCGACGTGCTCTTCGTGGGCGCCGGCACCACCGGCACCCTGATGGGCTGCGCCCGCTGGTTCAAGGAGCACCGCCCCGGCGTGCGGATCGTCGCCGTCGACAGCGCCGGCTCGGTCAGCTTCGGCGGGCCGGCGGCACCGCGCTGGATCCCCGGCCTCGGCTCCGGGGTCCGGCCCGCGATGCTCGACGAGGCGTACGTGGACGACGTGCGGATCGTCGAGGAGGTGGACACCGTCCGGATGTGCCACCGGCTGGCCGCCAAGGGCTTCCTCTTCGGCGGCTCGACCGGCACGGCCGTCGCGGGGGCGGCCGCCTGGCTGGCCGAGCACGACCCGCAGGGCCGGCTGACGGCGGTGACGCTCTCCCCCGACCTCGGCGAGCGCTATCTCGACACCGTCTACCAGACCAATTGGGTCCAGGGAATCTACGGCAACTCGGCGCTGGACGGTACCGAACGCTCCGCCAGGGTTCCGGCCATGGCCGCCGGGTGACCTCCGCTCACCTCTCCCACTCGCGAATACAGGTTCCGGCCAGGCCCGATATCGCTCGCCGCCGGAATCCATAACAGAGTGATAAGAGCTCGAAGCCGCCCCTTCCTAAGGTCTTCCTCGTCAGCAGGGAACACGGACAGCCAGACGGGAAACGGTGGAAATGCGACTCTTCGGTGCGAACCTCGCGAAGCAGGTTGTCGTTGCGGCCCTGGGCGTCACCGCCCTCGTCGGCATCGCCACCGCCACCGACGCGTCCCCGGTCGGCCCGGCCGCCGTGGTGGCCGACACCACCACCCTCACCCCGGACGTGACCGCGACCCCCACCGTCCCCGCCAACCAGGACTGGAGCTGATCACTCCCGTCCGGCCCCTCCCCCACCACGGCGTCGGCCGCCGCGACACCCGTCGCGGCGGCCGACGCCGTTCGTCCGTCCCCGCTCTCAGACGGCCGGCACCGCCTTCGCCGCCGCCACCTCGGCGGCGTTGACCGCCTCCGGCGCGTCCAGGCCGGCCAGCACCCGGCGCACCGACTCGGCGACCGTGACCCCGGCCTTCTCCTGGGCCTCGAAGCTGCCCGCCCCCAGGTGCGGCGTCACCACCACGCCGTCCAGCCCGAACAGCGGCGAGTCCGTGCATGGCTCGGTCTCGAACACGTCCAGACCGGCCCCGGCCACCCGGCCGTCCCGCAGCGCGTCCGCCAGCGCCGCCTCGTCCACGACGCCGCCCCGCGCGGCGTTGACGATCCGCACCCCGGGCTTGACGGCGCGCAGCGCGTCCGCGCCGATCAGCCCCAGGGTCTGCGGGGTCTTCGGCAGGTGCACGGTGACGAAGTCCGCCACGGCCAGCAGCTCGTCCAGTCCGAGCACCCGCACGCCCAGCTCGGCCGCCTTCTCCGGCGCCACGTACGGGTCGTAGGCGACGACCTCCATGTCGAAGGCGGCCATCCGCCGGGCCACCAGCGAGCCGATCCGGCCCAGTCCGACCACGCCCAGCACCTTGCCGGCCAGCTCGACCCCGGTGAAGCGGCCGCGCTGCCAGGACCCGCCCTTGAGCGAGGCGTCGGCCTGCGGGATGTTCCGGGCCACCGAGAGCAGCAGGCCGATGGCCAGCTCGGCGGCGCTGACGATGTTCGAGGTCGGCGCGTTGACCACCAGCACCCCGGCGGCCGTCGCGGCGGCCACGTCCACGTTGTCCAGCCCCACGCCGGCCCGGGCGATCACCCGCAGGCCGGGGGCGGCGGCGATCGCCTCGGCGTCCATCCGCGTGGCGCTGCGCACCAGCACGGCGTCCGCGCCGCTCAGCGCGGCGAGCAGCTCGGCGCGGTCCGCCCCGTCGCAGCGGCGCACCTCCACCTCCGCGCCGAGCACGGCGACGGTCGCCGGGGAGAGCTCCTCGGCGAGCAGCACCACGGGCCGCCGGACGGCAGCGAGCGCGCCGTCGGGAGAGCCGTTCATCCGGTCATCCACTTCTGCCATCCACCAATTCGAGAAGGTTCGCCCACGTCAGGGAGGGTGTGGGCCTGGGGGGTGCGGGCCTGGGGGGTGCGGGGTGCTCAGCCGGCCGGGAGCACGGAGACGCTGCCGCCGTCGCTGCGGATGGTGACCTTGTGCGAGGAGGCCGGGTCGGTCTTGACCTTCACGTCCGCCGTCCCGCCGTTGGCCGTCGCGTCCACCGCGTACGCCGCGTCGGGCAGGCGGGCGGTGACGCTGCCGCCCGCGGACTCGATGCGCACCCGGTCCGGGGTCTCGACGAAGGCGGCGTTCACGGTGCCGCCGTCCGCCTTGGCGGTGAACGACTTCGAGGCCAGCCCGCTCGCCAGCACCTTGCCGCCGTCCGAGGCCAGATCGAGCGCACCGGCCAGACCGGTGACGGTGACATCGCCGCCGGTGTTGCGCACCGTCGTCGCGAGCCCCTTCGGCACCACGACCCGGTAGCCCACCTGGCACACCTTGTGGCCGATGCCGTGCCCGCACTCGGAGGCGTCCAGCACGAGCACCCCGTCGGCGGCGGTCTTGTGCGAGACCGACGGCTTGTCACCGTCGTACCGGGCCGTCTCGGTCACCCGGACGCCGCCGCCGTCGCCCGCGACCACCTCGACCAGCCCGCCCGGACTGTTGATCCGCAGGGCGGTGACCGCGTCGCTCACCTGGTACGAGTTGCTCTCGGTGGTCACCTTGCCGCCGCCGCACGCGGTGAGCAGTACGCCCAGCGCGGCGGTGACGACGATCGGCGCGACCACCCGGCGGTACCGGACGGCGGTCCTGCGGCTGTTCGGTCGGGACGGCTGCACGGCTGCATCCTTCGTTACGCGGCGGCGGGGCTCCTCCCCCGCGCGGCGGCGGGGTTCCGTCCACCACCTTCCCCGGCGCCGTCATACCGATCCCATACGGTTTCCATCCGCTCGCGCCCTCGGTCCACCCTCCGAGACAGGGGGGTGGTGGGGTGGACGCGGCGGCCGGTGTGATCCGATGCTGTGATCCACCGCCTATGGCACCCGCACCGGTGGCACTACGCTGAACAGCCGCCATAGCGGAGGTATAGACCGCCTTGGCAGAGTCGGGCCATACATGCCCCGTCCCCGAAGGAGGCAGCGATGGCCAGCAGCTCCGAGCCGAGCCCCCATACAACGGCGGACGGGCCCGTTCCGTCCGCCCGTGGCATCGGCGCCGGGTCGGGCCAAGCTGTGCGCAACCACGAGGAGTTGCTGCGCGACCGCCGGGCGGCCCTGCGGCAGGACCCGGCCGCCATCGGCGCGGCCGAACTCGCCCGTCAGGTGCTCGGCTGGGCCCGGAGCCTGGACGCCGGAGAGCGCGTCCTGCGGGAGGCGCTGCGCGAAGCCGCCGCCGGCCCGCGCGGCCCGTACGGACCGGTGGCCGAGGCCGGCGCGCTCGGCCGGGCCGCCGCCCTGCTCGCCGCCGCCGAGGCCGCCGCCGTGCTGGCGGCCCGCAGCACCCACACCCTGACCGCCGAGGCCGGCGTCACCACCACGGTGGTCTCCGCCCTGGTGCCGGCCCTGGTCGCCGAGTCGACGGCCCTGCTGGGCCGCCCGGTGGTCGAGAACGCCTCGGACACCGACCGGCTGCGCGGCGCGGTCGTCGCCCAATTCCCCTGGCTGGTCCACGGGTTCGCGGCCGAGGAGGCGGACGAGTCCGGCCTCGCGGAGGCCGTACGGCTCGGCGAGCCGCTGACCGACGTGGACCCCTCCCGGCTCAACTCCCTCTCCCGGGGCGGCTGCAGCCCCATCCAGACGCTTCCCCGGCTGGTCACCGGCCCCGAACTCACCGCCGCCGCGGCGGACATCCGGATCCTCGCCACGTCGGTGCTGGCCGCGGGCGACGAGCTGCACCGACGGATGGCCGAGGCGCCGGACGAGCCGCCGACCCGCGAGGCCGACCGCCGACTGGCGGCCGGCTACGAGACCCTCTACGCGGCCGCGGCCTGCCTCGGACTCTGGGCGTCCGGCACCCAGGCGGAGGAGCTGTGGCTGCGCGCCACCCTGCGGGCCCTGCTTGTCCGCCTCCACCGCCTGCTCGACGAGGCGCCTCCGGCTCTCGACCCTTGCCCGGCGGGCGAGTTGCCGCCCGAGGAGGCCCTGGCCGCCACCCTCACCGCCGAGGGTCCGCTGCTCCCGTTCTGACCTCCGGACGCCACGCGAAAGGGCGTGGGAGACGGTTCACCCCGTCTCCCACGCCCTTCACGCTGCCCATCAGGCTGCCCTTCACTCCGCCCGGCGCGATCTCCCGTGTCGCGCCGGGCCTCAGCTCGCCAGCTGGTGCGGCATCACCGTGCGCACTTCACCGCTCAGGATCGCCTCGTACGTACGGGCCAGCAACTGCCCAGGCGACACGCCGAGTTCGTCGGCGAGGATGCGCCGCCCGTCCAGGTACAGCGACATCGCCTCGGCCTGCCGCTCGGACCGGTACAGCGCGGTCATCAGCAGCGCCCGGAAGCGCTCCCGCATCGGGTGCTGCGACACCAGCCCGGTCAGCTCGGAGATCAGCTGCCGGTGCCGGCCGAGGATCAGGTCGACCTCGATCCTGGCCTCCAGCGCCTCCAGCCTGGCCTCCTCCAACTGCGGGCGCTCGGCCATCACCAGATGGTCCGTCACATCCGCCAGAGCCTCGCCGTTCCAGCAGGCCAGCGCCTCTCTCAACTGCTCGGAGGCCAGCTCGAACCGCTGGTCGCGCAGCGCCTTGAACCCGGTCTGCATCAGCCCGCCGAACCGCGTCAGATCACACGGCACGTGCTGGGCCAAGAGTCTGTAGCCCGAGCGGATCCGCACCAACGGCACCTCGTTCCCGACCCGCCGCCGGATCCGCGAGGCATAGGTGTGGATCTGGGCACCGGCCGTGCTGGGCGGGTTCGAGTCCCAGAGCATCCGCCCGAGGTGCTCGTCGGAGACCGCCCGGCCGCCCGCCATCACCAGCGCCGCGAACATCGTCCGCTGCTTCGTACCGCTCAGCGAGTCCTCCTGGCCGTCGGCCAGGATGTGGACCGGTCCGAGAATCCGAAACTCCATGCTGTCGTCCCCTAGCCTTCGGTGCGGTGCCCGTCCTCTGAGACCGCTGACCCGAGTGACGGTAGGAGACGCCCTCATCGGGCCGATATTGCCTCGATATCGGCCCCGGCACTCCTCTCCCGCAGGCCCGATGGCCACCCTGCGTAACAGCGGGGTGGCTGCCGCCGCCCGGGGAAACGAAGGCCCGCAAGGCCGATCACCATCGGCAGCCGCCCGCCCACGTCACACTCCGCAATATCGTTGACACATTCGCTCAGGCCTGGACGCGCTGCGCGGCGTCCTGGTCATCGACTCCTCCCCCGCCGCCGGCCTGGAGGCGATCGCCGAAAAGGCCAGGCCAGCGAACCGACCGGGCCTTCCGTCTACCGAGCCGCCTGCGAGATTCGAACCCGCGACCTACGCATGACGAGCCCGCGAGTGATCATGCTGACTGCTGCCAGCATCGATCACTTGGTGACGAACCCGCAGGTCAGGACGCTGCGCCGTGACCCGTGATCCCGTCCGAACCGGCACGTGCCGCCCCGTCCGCTCACGCATCGCTCACGCAGGAGATCACGACGCCAGTCAGCTCTCACCCACATCGCGCAGGCGAGTCAGAACCGAGGCAACCTCTCCTCCGAGGACAGTAAGTTGGTACGCGACGGTGACCGGCCGGGTCACGGCTACGTGTCGGGACACCAGACCACGGCTCTCCAGGTCCGCCAGGCGGCTGGACAGCATGCGGTTGGAGATCCCAGTCACAGCTTCTTGAATCTGACTGAACCGTCGCGATCCCTCAGAGGCATGAAGAGCCAGCAATATGTGCATCGTCCAACGGGCGGAGAGGACCCGGATGAGATCGCTCTCGGCTGGAGTCAGCGGGGTGCTGCGGTTGCCGGAGGTCATGCTCTCCCCCTCTCCCCCTCGCTGGCGTAACGGGCTTAGAAGAGAGGCTCATCCTCGGTCGGTGCGGCGGCAAGCAGCTCATCGCGCAGAGCCTGCTCGAGTTTCGACTCTTCCTTCGGAGCGTGTTCCTTGAGCATGATGAACTTGGGGGATTTGCCTGGAGTCTTGTCGTCTTCGCGGGCCACCGAGACCCACCGGTCCGGGTACAGCTGGTCGACGGCTCGTTTGACCAGGCTATTGCCCCAGGCGAAGTCCGATCCGTCGCGCTGGGCGTGCGCAGGTGCCTTCTCGGCCAGCATGTAGGCAACCCGTCCCCACTTGATGCCACGAGGTGTGTCGATCATCTTGTGGAACTCGGGCTTGTTGTCCCGCAGGTGGACGATCGCGATCGCGCTGTCGTCCACAGCGAGATCCTCCCCAGCTGCCACACTGGTGGTGCCCTGGGGGTGGGTGGCGGCAAGACTGACGGTGGCGGCCAGCGCCTCGGACCGTCGTTCCTCAACGGCGGTTCGGGACTGGGCAGCGAAACTGTCGGGGGCGGGGATCGAGTAGTCGGGGTCGGCCATCGTGTACGAGTCCTCGAAGCTGAGGACTCGCACAGAGACCGGGTAGGGGCGCGAGTGACGGTCGGTGCCGGGTGCGCTGGACCAGTAAATGCCGTTGCCGACGAGCGGCTCGTTGAGGAGGGTAGCCAGCAGGTCCTCGGAGAAGTGGGCGTTGGCCTTCTTCAGGGACATCAGGTCGCCCTGCGAGAGCAGATGGAACACGAAGAAGTTATCGCCCTGGCTGAGAAGTTCCTGCGGGAGGCTGCCCGGCTGCTGCGTGATGAGCAGGGCGCCGAGGTCGTACTTTCGGCCTTCCTTCACCCAGGAGACGAAGGGGCCGTCCTCTCTCTGGCTGGAGCCGCCGAGGACGGACTGAGCCTCTTCGATGACGGCGATGGTGGGGATGGACTTGGGGTCCGCCTCGGTGAACTGGTTCTGGTTGTGCTCGAAGATATCGCCGAGGATAACGCCGGCAAGCTGGAGCCCCTGAGAGCCGCGCATCTGGGAGATGTCCACCACACAGAGCTTGCCCTGGGACAGGCAGTCCTTCAAAGCGCTCAGGAGCTGGCTGTCGGGGTCGTGAAGCGCGTTGACGACGCGGGTCATGTTGCCGATCGCGGCGTTGGTCTCCGCCTCCTGGCCAGGGTCGAGGTGCAGGATCTCCCGGACCTGGTCGCGGTCGGCTCCGTACTTGTCGCGGTGGATCAGGTCTACGAGACGGCTCCACTTGGGTCCGTCGAGGGACTTGAGCTTGACGACGTTCTGCTGGTCTTGCTTCTCCGGCGGCAGTGCGATGCCCAGCACGCGCGAGGCCTGCAGCTCCTTGATGTTCAGCTTGACGCCGTTGACGACGAAGGACTGGTAGAAGTCGCTGGGGCCCTTGCGGTTGGTGAAGACCACCAACTTGTCGCGCAAGTGCGGCACGTCGCACAGAGCGGGGCGGCCTTTGAAGTCGGGCCAGAAGTACTCGCCGTCCGGGTCGAAGATGACCGTGCCGACAGGGGCTTCGCCGGAGCGACGCGGGACGGTGGGCTGGTTCTCGTACAGGGCCGAGAAGAGCAGCTTGACCAGGTTCGACTTGCCGAAGCCGGCGCGGGCGAAGACGAAGCTTCGGCGTGCGACGAGCTTGTCGATCTGGAACGTCGGCATGATCGTGGGCTGCTGGATCTGCATCCAGGAGGTGTCACCCACGCGCTTGTCGTTGCCGGCGTAGACGAATTCACCGAAGGCAAGGTAACCGATGGGCACCGCGCCTCCAGCTGTGTCCTTGGCGTTGACGACCTCGGCGAGCAAGTCGTCTCCCAGGAGCGCGACCTGGGCACCGACGTGCGGGAGGCGCCGGTGGCTGGGGACGAAGATGTGCTTGTCGCCCTCCATACGAAGGACGCCGAGGATACGGATGTCGACCTTGTACTTCAGGTAGCGCTCGCGCAGCTCGTCGGGGATGGGCCGTTGGTCGCGCACGGCGCGGGTGGCGTAGTCCTCTCCGATGGGGGACACCAAGCGCCCCTGAGAGGAAATGGTGGTGATGCGCCCGAGGATGGCCTCACGCTCGTGTTCGAGCTGGACAAGGACAAACTGGCCGTGCATGGCCATGGTCTGGAAGTCGTCGTGGTGCGGCAGCACGAGGTCGGCGTGGAACTCCATGCCGCTTTCGGAGAAGCCGCGGAAGGTGCCAACGACTTTGTCGCGCTCGAACAGGCTCATGACGGTTCTTGCTCCACAGTGCGCGGGGCGGACAGAAAGAGGTATTACTCGTAGCGGCGGGCGGCCACGTCGGAGGCCAGCCGCAAGGCATCGATGACCGGAGCCTTCTCTTCGCCAACCTGGTCACGGACAGCGTCGACGAGCTGGTCTTCGATGATGTCCATGTCCAGATCGGCAACACGGGAGAAGTTGTCGGCCTGCTGGATGCAGTTCGGGTAGAGCGGGATCGGGAAGCCGGCCACAGCGTCGGCCTGCAGATAACCGAAGATCGTCTGGGCTTCCTTGTCCTGACGGGACATGATGTCCACGGTCCAGATAGGGTCGCCGGAGTACGGGCCGAAGCGGACGAAGTACATCGAGCCGAAGTTGAACTTCGGCTTCTCGCCCTTGGACTCGTCTTCAATGCTCCTTGTGTACTCGTCCCACAAGTACACCTCGTCCAGCATTTCCGAAGGAACCCTGGCGAAGCAGGCGGCGCCGTTGTCGAACACGCCGGACAGGGAGATCGCCAGCCGGTAGTACTCCAGGACCTGGGTCTTCTTCGCCAGCCCCACCAGCCACACCTTGCATCGACTGCGGCGGTAGACCTGGTCAATGGCCTCGTACATCAGCTCGCCCATCTTCACGAACAGCTCGCCGTGGAAGATCTTGCTGCGGAGCAGGCCGTCGCGGACGATCAGGGTGTCGGTCGCGTAGTCGCGGTGGCAGATCAAGTCGTACAGGGTGGCCCACTCGCACAGGTCTCGAAAGACTTGCACCCAGCTGGGAGACTTGCCGGACATCATCGGTGAGAGGTCTTGGAGCCTTTCGACGCCGAGGCCGTGCATCATCCTGCCGAGGGCGGTGCGCGGGCTGCCATCTTCGTGGAACTGGCGGCGACTGAGGGCGTCGATGTCGGCGATCGGGGAGACGACCTCCATGCACAACTCTCTGCCGTTGGAGTCGACGACCCTGACAACCTGCAGGTAGAAGGGGTTGAAAGCGACCTTGTTGTTGCCACCATCGGAGGACATGAGCGCGACCGACGTCGCCGCCCGCGGCTTGATCACCCGAACCTCGGATCGGATGGCACGGGACTGCTCGACCAACTTGTCCAGCTCCGCGCGGCCGGCTTCGACCTGGTCGCCGATCAGCTGCTTGAGCTGCTTGATCTGGTCCGCGTCGAACATGCCTCTCCCCACACCACGCTCGTGCTGTCACAGGCGAGTGGTTCACTCGTCTGGCCTCACAGCATGACACGGGGCACTGACAACCCGTTATGCAGTTGTGAAAAGTAACCGGGTTGCGATAAGCGAGACAGTCAGACCAACTCGGCGACGAGGTCGATCTCCTCGATGGCGGAACCGGCCTTGCCGAACTGCTCGGCCTGTCGGCGGCGTTTGGGTGGGGTGCCAGCCTGGCGGACCTCCTTGACGACCCACCCAGCTTTCGCCTCCCTCACCGAGGCCAGCAGCAGCTCCTTCGGGTCAGTACGAGCCGAAGGCAGAGCTCCGAAGCGGATCGCCAGACGGGCCCCTTGGCGACACCTGTTTGCGGAGGCGGCCCAAACCTCGGCCAGGGCATGGATGAACGCTTCCTGATTCGGCTGCCGAGCGATCTGGCCGTGCGAACCGTAGGGAACCTCCGGAAGGCCACCGAGGAACCACGAGCGCAGCCACTGGTCCGCCACGTAGGTGCGCATGCCGTAGTACGGCGGCGAGGTGACTACGAGATCGAATTTCTGCCGCAGGACATTGAGCGTTTCGACGGAGTCGCCCAGATAGACCCTTCCGCCGTGGGCGACAGGGGCCGCGTCCAGCAGACGCTTGGCCCGCCGTTCGATGACCTCCAGGGCTGGGATCCGAACCGGCTCCATGTCCCGCTTGGACCAGAACTTCACTGCGTAGGCGGGCTTGGAGGCGTAGGTACGCGGCATCTGATTCGACAGGTACGACGGTAGGCCCTTGTTGCGAGGGCCATGCAAGATGCCCAGCATGACCGCGCGCAGCATCGCCGCCGTCGGCGTGGTCATCTCCAGCAAGGCCTCGCGCAGCGTCACGAGCTCACCCAGCGTCTCGCGCTCGAAGCACCACTGCCAGAACTCTCCCTCGGGTGCGTCACCCCGGGTCCCACCATCGAGGATTTCTCGAGCAAGCCGGACCACGGCACCAGGCGTGATCTGAATGAGCTTGGCCTGGGCGATGGCAGCGGCCACCGGATTGATGTCGATACCCACCGAAGGCAGCCCGGCCAGGCGCGCCGCGTACAGCGTGGTACCCCTCCCGCAGAAGGGATCGAGCACTCGGGTCGCCTCAGGGTGGGCAGCGAGCTGCTGAAGCGGGAAGTCCAGCGGGAACATCGTGTAGTACGGGCAGACGGCGTTCAGCCGCAGCACATCTTCAGGCCAACTAGGGGAAGGGGCCGCCGCGGTCACCGTCATGGGTGTGACTATACAGGTATAGTTACACCCATGTCACGAAGGAGGCTCGATCCCGCAGCCCAGCGCCGTGGGCGAATGCTCACCTCCCGCCTAACGCAGGCGCGCCAAGCCTCGGGACGTTCGGCCGAGGCCGTCGCCCGCAGTGCGGGAATCTCTGTCGAGACCGTGCGCAGCATCGAAAAGGGCCGGACATCCACGCCAGAGTTCTTCACTGTTGCCGCGCTGGCCACCGAACTTGGCCTGTCACTTGATGAGCTGTATGCCTTCGCCCAGCAGCCTTCTCAAGATGATTCCCGGGCACCCGACGACCCTGGCGAGCGCGTCTCCAGCTGATCCCCCTTGCAGCTTCCCGACCGCGGCAGGGCCACGCCCGGCCTTGACACTGTCGGCGGTCGCTGAACCTGGACCCCTCTCGGGGCGGTCAATCTTGACCCCGTTCGAGTTGTTTGCCGGTTTCTAGGCCGCTGCGGGGGTGCGGCCGATGTCGCGGTCCTTGAGGCGGTAGGAGTCTCCCTTCAAGGAGAGCACGTCGGCGTGGTGGACGAGGCGGTCGATCATGGCGGCGGCGACGGTGTCGTCTCCGAAGACCTCTCCCCATCGGCCGAAGGCTTTGTTACTGGTGACGATCACCGAGGCGCGTTCGTAGCGGCCCGAGATCAGTTGGAAGAACAGGTTCGCGGCCTCCGGTTCGAACGGGATGTAGCCGACCTCGTCGATGATCAGGACAGGGATTCGGGCCAGTTTGGTGAGTTCGTCCTGGAGCTTGCCCGAGGTGTGGGCGGCGGCCAGGCGGTCGACCCACTGGGCCGCGGTGGCGAACGCGACCCGGTGGCCGGCCTGGCAGGCCCGGATGCCCAGCGCGATGGCCAGGTGTGTCTTGCCGGTGCCGGGCGGGCCGAGGAAGACCACGTTCTCCTTGGCCGCGACGAAGTCCAGGGTGCCCAGGTGGGTCACCGCCTCGCGTTTGAGGCCGCGCAGGTGGGTGAAGTCGAACTCCTCCAGGGACTTGCGGGCGGGGAAGCGCGCGCCTCGGATGCGGCCCTCGCCGCCGTGGCTCTCGCGGGCGGCGACCTCGCGTTGCAGGCAGGCGGCCAGGTACTCCTGGTGGGTCCAGGACTCGGCGGTGGCTCGTTCGGCCAGTCGCTCGGCCGCGTTCAGCAGGTTCGGCGCCTTCAACGCGCGGGTGAGGAAGGCAAGTTCGGCCCTGATATCGCGGGCGGTGGTCTTGGCCTGGGCGGGGCTTCGGGCGGTCATGGTTCAGTCCTCCGCTCCGGCGCCGCCCTCGATCAGGCGGAACACCCGGTCGTAGGAAGGGAGTTCGCGTTCCTCGACCTCCACGGCCGCAGCCGCGGCGCCACGGGTGAGTGCGAGCCGGTGGCTCTCGCGCATCACGGCGGCGTGGTCGGCGTGCTCGGGATCGGTCAGGGTCTGGTGGCGGGCCCAGCAGCGCGTATGGTCGGCGACCAGGCGATTGTCGAGGTAGGCCCGGACCGTGTCGGTGTCCGCCTCGACGCGCACGACGTGGCCGATCGCCGACGGGTGGATGGAGTAGTCGCAGGTGTCCAGGCGGATGTAGTGGTCGCGCCCGAGCCGCACAAAGGTCTGCCACCAGCGTGGCGGCGCGGTCGGTGGCAGCGGGAGCATCGCGGCCCGGTCCGCTTCCCACCGCTCGGCCGGGCGGGCTTCCAGCGTGCGGTGGACCCACCGGTTCGCGATCTCCAGCCAGGCGGCCAGCTGGGTGTTGAAGTCCGCCGGGGAGGTGAAGACGCGTCCGGGCAGGAAGGACGTCTCCAGGTAGCCGTTGGCCCGCTCGACCAGGCCCTTGGCCTCCGGATCGCGGGGCCGGCACAGGATCACCTTGCAGGCCAGCAGCCCGGCGAGGGCGGCGAACTCCGTGGTCAGCACCGCCTTGCCCTCGCGACGGCGGCCGACGGCGGGTTCGTTGTCCCACACCAGTGCCTTCGGCACCGCCCTCCAGCCGGACAGCAGATCCCAGTGCCCGGCGACCAGGTCGGCGACCTGCCTGGTCGGGATCATCCGGGCGGTGATCACCCGCGAGTACCCGGCCACCATGACGAGCACCGGCGGTCGGCCGGTCTGCCCGAACCCGAGTGGGATGTCCACGGGCGGGAACCACAGGTCGCACTGGGCCAGCTCGCCGGGCCGGTAGGTGGTCCGGGAGACCGGGTCGGGAGGCAGGTAGACCGGCCGCAGGTCGGCCACCCGCCGCTTGAGTACGGACAGCGACCGCTGCCAGCCGATCCGTTCCGCGATCACCGTGGCCGGCATCCGCGGGAACTCGGCCAGCAGCCCGCGGATCGCCGGCTCCACCTCGTCCACGATCGAGCCCTTCGGCGACCGTCGGTACTTCGGCGGGTCGTCACTTGCAACCGCCCGCCGAACGGTGTTGCGCGCGATCCCCAGATGCCGCGCGATCCCCTTGATCGACATTCCTTCCGAGCGATGGAGCCGCCGGATCTCAGCCCAGTCCTCCACGCCAATCACCTCTTCCTCCTCCTGACTCGCATAGAGCCAGGCTGATCACTCGATCACGGAAGGGGTCACTTTTCATCGCCCGTTAGGGGGTCACGGTTGGGAGATCGCCGACAGACACCACCGTCTTCGGGCCGCGCCCACACTACCCACGATGTGCTCCTCATCGCAGGGTCGCTCCACTCCACGGAGGCGATCGTCGAGGGCGGACTGCGCGACGGGTCAGGACAGCTCTGAGAACCGGTCGAAGAAGGCCTTGAGTTCTCCAATGCGACGGCTTTCTTAGTCAAGTGAGACGACTCCTTATGCCCAGGCGCCGACCAACGTCGGCTCGGGCCGGAGCTTGATTCCGGTTGCGATCTCAACCTGCACCGAGAGTTCGGTGAGGGCCTGGGCGAAGTCCGTCGCGGTCGCCCCCTCGTGGGCGGTGAGGGTGAGGGTCCGGCGTTCCGAGCAGCGAATGCCGTCCGCGATCTTGTAGGCGGGGCGGTAGCCGATGTGCTCCAGCAGCCAGCCGGCGCTGGCTCGCAGCTGCCCGTCGCTGTCGGTGTGGACCGGACAGCCGGCAGCCGACCAGCGGGCGGCCTGGGCGGCGGTGACGGGCGGGTTGAGGAAGACCGATCCGGCCTGGCGGGCGTCGGGACCGTGGAGGTCGAGGAGAAGTCCGCGGCGGTTGCGGTTGGCGAGGACTGCGGCGGTCACCTCGGCGACGGGCGGTCGGGCGCCGACACGGACGCCGAGTTCGTCGGCGAGCGGCTGGTAGGTGATCGGGGCAGCCGGTGAGCGGGTGAGGTGGAACGTGGCGGTGAGGATGGTCCAGCGGCCGGGGTCGTTCTTGAAGCGGCTGTCGCGGTGGCGCAGGCGGCATGCCTGGGCGGGAAGGGTCCGCAGGCGGCCCATGTCCCAGTCCCAGGCGGTGAGATGGTCGAGGGTGTCGGAGATCTGCTGACCGTAGGCTCCGGCGTTCTGTACGGGGGCGGCGCCGACAGTGCCGGGGATGCCGGCCAGGCACTCGATTCCGGCGAGGTGTTCGGCTGCGGCCCGCTGGACGAGGTCGGCGAGTGGGTGGCCGCCCTGGACGGTCGCGGCCACCGTGTCGTCGTCCACCCGCTTCACGGTGATGCCCCGGGTGTTCATCACGGCGACGGTGCCCTCGTGGCCGGTGTCGGAGGCGATGACGTTGCTGCCGTGGCCGAGGGTGAGGGGCGCGCCCTCCTGCCGGTCGCCGATCGTACGGACCAGTTCGAACCAGTCGTCGGGATCGGCGACCTGCAGGACGTCGCTGGCCGGGCCGCCGAGCCGCAGGGTGGTGAGGGACGCGAGCGTGGTGCTGGGCACGGTTGGCCCTCCTAGGGTTCGTCGGTGATCGCCTTGAGGGCGAGGGCCCGCAGCGGGGCGAGGCGGGTGCGGTTGTCCTGGTGGTGGTAGACGGCGTTGGTGCAGATGGCCAGGTAGCGGCCGGTGGCCGGGGCGAGGTAGAGGCTGGTGCCGGTGAAGCCGTGGTGGTAGGCGACCCTGCCTTCGTCGGCGAGGATCCAGGCCAGGCCACGGTCGAGACCGGGCTCGATCTCGGCCTGCGGCCGCATGCTGTAAGCGAGCCAGCGGCCCAGGGGCTCGCCGGTGGCGTGTGAGGTCAGCAGGTGGGTGGCGAAGGCGGCGAGGTCGGCCGGGGTCGTGAACACCCCGGCATGGCCGGCGACCCCGCCGAGCAGGGCGGCGTTGTCGTCGTGCGGCATCCCCCACAGCCGGGGACCGCCGTTCAGCCGCTGCTCGGTCGGGGCGACCTGAGCGGAGCGGGGCACCGGTCCGTAGGTCGTGCTCGTCATACCGAGGTCCTGCCAGAGCTCGGCCGCCAGCTTGTCCAGCCGCCGGCCGCGGTAGTGGGCCAGGGCCAGGCCGAGGAGGATGAAGCCGCGGTTGATGTAGCGGTGTCCGGCTCCGGGCTCGGCGATCAGGTCTTCGCCACAGATCAGCTCGGCCAGCGTCTCGGCGCGGTGCCGGTACTGGTCGAGGCGGGTGTCGGCCCGCAGGCCGGAGGTGTGGGCCAGGATCTGGCTCACCGTCACCCGCCCGCCGGGCGCCTCGGTCGGGATGCCGGTCAGCAGTTCGCGGGTCGGGGTGTCCAGGGTGAAGCCGACCATGAGGGAGGTGCCAACCAGCGGCCAGGTGGCCAGGACCTTGGTCAGCGAGGCCACGTCGTACACCGTGTCCGGCCCCGGCCGGGCGTCGCCGCACTCGGGGGCGACGACGCCGGAGGCCAGGTAGCCGGGCTCGGTGTCGAAGGTGCCGTGGGCGATGACGCCGCCGGGCACGGTGCCGTCTGCGGTCATCAGGTCCAGGCACTCGCGCAGGTCGGCGAGCGCGTTCGGGGTCCACGGCACGGTGTTGGTCACGGCTACTCCTGGTCGATCGTCAGGTGGGCACCGAGCGCGGCCAACTTCGGCAGCAGGCTGCCGTATCCGCGCCGCAGGTGATACATCCCTCGGATCGTAGAGGTGCCCTCGGCGGCCAGGGCGGCGATCACGAGCGCGGTCACCGCCCGGATGTCCTCCCCGGCCACGTCGGTGGCGGTGAGGGCGGACCGGCCCCGGACGGTGATCACCGAGCCGGTCGCGTTGACGGCGGCGCCGAACGCGGCCAGGGCCGGCAGGTGGGTGTCGCGCTGGGTGTAGATCCGCTCGTTGATACGGGAGGCGCCCTCGGCCTGGGTGAGGAAGGCGGTCAGCTGCGGCTGCACGTCGGTGGGAAAGCCGGGGTGCGGGCCGGTGGCCATCTGTACCGGCCGTGGCCCGGCCGGGGTGCTGACGGCCGTTCCGCCGTCCAGCGGGTCGAGCTGGATTCCGGCGTCGGCGAACACCGACACCAGCCCGTCCGGGAACGCGGCCGGCGGGAAGCCGTCCAGGTGGACGGTGCCGCCGGTGATGGCGGCGGCCAGCGCGAGTGTGGCGGCCTCCAGACGGTCCGGCGGCACGGTGAACACCCCGCCCCCGATGCGGTCGGTGCCGGTGACGTTCAGGGCCTTCCTGCCCCGCCACTCGATGCCGACGCCGGCCTGCGAGAGCAGGGCAGCGGTGTGGGTGACCTCGGGTTCCACGCTGGGGTTGAGGATCGCGGAGGTGCCCGGGGTTCGGGCGGCCAGCAGCATCGCGGTGACCGTCGCACCCAGGCTCGGCCCCCAGGAGCGGGTCTCGGCGTCGGTGACGAACGGCAGCCGCTTGCCGGTGAACCGGGCCCGCACCCGGCCCCGGCTCACCTCGACCTCGGCCCCGGCGGCTTCCATCGCGGCCAGGTGCCGGTCGATGTAGCGGGCGCAGAAGGCGTCCCCGCCGGGGGTGGGGAAGGTGACCTTGCCGGCGCGGGCCAGCAGGGCGCCGCCCATGACCGCGGTGGTGCGGATGCGCCGTCCGAGGTCGTCCGGGATGACGGGGAAGTAGGAGTCGGCCGGTCGGGTGGCGAACTCGTCGCCGATCACGCTGGCGCGGGTGCCGGTGCGGTGCAGGATGTCGGCGACGACCAGGGTGTCCAGGATCTCGGGTGCACCGGCCAGGGTGAGCGGGTCGTCGGCGAGGATCGCGGCGGCGTACAGGTGCAGGGCGATGTTCTTGCTGCCCTGGATGGTGGCGGTGCCGGCGAGGCGGCGGCCTCCGGTGATCCGCACGGCCCGGTGGTCGGTCGTGATGGTGGTGTCGGTGGTGAGCATGGTCACCTTCCCTGGCTTCCGGCCGGGAAGAAGCCCCCGACCTGGGTCTTCGGGTAGAGCAGGGTGTGTGCGCCGATGAGGGTGGCGGGCTGGAGCACGGTGCCGGCGGGAACGATCACGCCGTCGCCGACCACCGCGCCGAACTTCGTCTGGCCAGTGGGGATGCGGCGGCCGTCGAGGTGGGCGCAGACCTCTTCGGTGGCCGGTTCGGTGACTGGTCCGGAGGTGACCCGCAGGCCGGTGGTGGACACGAACGCGCCGATGTTGACGCCGAGGCCGAGCACGGAGTCCCCGACGAAACTGGTGTGCTTCATGAAGACGCCACCGGTCAGCAAGGAGCGGGTGACCTCGGCGCCGAAGCCGATGCGGCAGCCGGGGCCGACGACGGTGTTGTCGCGTACTCGGGCGCCGGCCTCGATCACCGCGCCGGGGCAGACCAGCACCGGTCCGGTGACGATCGCGCCTTCGGCGACGACGGCCCCGGGCGCCACGATCACGCGGCCCCGGACGCTGGCGCCGGGCTCGATGATCCCGGTCGCCTCCGGCAGCGGGATGTCCAGGTCGCCGGCGAGCAGGTCGGTGATCGCCTTCTTGATGCCGAAGACGGTCGAGCAGCAGTTCAGCAGCTCCAGCACGACCGGGTCGGTGACGTGCTCGGTGTCGAAGTAGTACTCGGGGGTGGTGCGGTAGTCGATGCGCTGCAGCTCAGCGTGCAGCGCGGGCGCGTCGGTCAGCCGGTGCATGGCTGGTTCTCCTCTCGGGCGAGCGAGTGGAAAAGGGTTGAGGCGGTGTCGGGCCCCGGGTTGGTGGATTCGACTTGCGCGGATCAGCCGGCGCGATGCTGCGGGCAAGCGCAGGCGGGCCAGACCTCGATCCGGGCGACGTACTCGTCGGGGCCCGGGGTGGCGCTGGTCACGCCGGAGTCGTCGTAGCGCGTGCCGTCCTGGGCGACGCTGAAAGTGCGGATGGTCAGCCCCGGGCGATGCCGGGTACGAGTGAGGTGGCCCTCTTCGGCAGTTCCGTTCGTCTCGGTATCCGCCAGGGACCGTGCGTCGGCGGCTTGTCCGGTCGTGGCGTTGTCCATCGGATCCCTCCCACCCTCGATCTCACGCTTCGCTGTCGGTTGTGCGCGGATTGCGAAGGCTGTTCAGCATGGCGGCGGGCGGTTGGGCATGGATACGACATCGCCGCCGTCATGGCGGCGTCGTCGCCGGACCTGGTCCGCGCGGCAGACGACGTCGTGCGTCATGACCGCCGTCATGGCTGCCGTCATCTGGCCCGTGCGGCCCTCGAACGCGTTTCCTGTCGCCTGACCATGGCTATCGTCAGAGCAGACGAACGGGGACGGAGAGGATCCGCAGTGGTCGAAACTCCCACACTCTTAAGGGTCTTGACGCTGCAGCGGCACTGGCAGGTCTACGAGACCTTCCGCCTCCGGTTCGAGGCGACCGCGAACTCGGCCGCCGAGCAGGAGAACGACCCTCGGCTCCGGGGCATGTCGGTCTCCAAGCGGCAGTTCGAGCGCTGGTACGGCGGCGCGGTGAAGACCCGCCCCTACCCGGACCAGTGCCGAGTGCTGGAGGCCATGTTCGGCGTCAGCGTCGTGCAACTCCTCGCGCCCGCACCGGCCGCTTCACTGCCTGCGCCCGCACCCGCCGCCTCATTCGTCGTCCCGCCGCCACGGCCGGTCCCTGTCCTCCTCTCCTCCGAGCAGGCAGCGGTACTGCCTGCCGGTGGTCCGTCCAACAGCGAGACCCGCTTCGACGCGGGCACCACGGAATTGGAAAGGCAGGTCGCGATGGCAGCTCGTCGTGCACTTCGGTTCACCGCAATGGCGGAAGGAAGCAGCATCGGCCCGGAAACCCTGGGCCAGATCCAGGACGAAGTACGACGGCTCACCGCCGCGTACCCCAAGCTCGCCCTGCCGACGCTGCTCGGCGACCTGGTCGAGGTCCAGGACCTCACCTTCCGGCTGCTGGAGCACGGCCGGGTCAAGCCGCTGCAGGCCCGTGAGCTGTACCTGCTCGCCGGGATCACCTCCGGCATGCTCGCCAAGGCCAGCCACGACCTGGGCAACCCGAGCGCCGCGATGATGCAGGCCCGTACCGCCTTCGTCTGCGCCGACAACGCGGACCACCACGCCATGCGTGCCTGGGTCCGCTCGCTCCAGTCGCTCATCTCCTACTGGGCCGGCCGCCCGGCCGAGGCCGCCGACTACGCCGACCTCGGGCAGGCTGCCGCCGGCAGCGTCCGGGGCACCACCAGCGTGTGGCTGGCCTGTCTCTCCGCCCGCGCCCACGCGCTCCTCGGTGACGGGGAGGCCACCCGCGCCGCCATCCAGCGCGCCGAGGACGCTCGGGCCGTCGTTCAGCTCGACGACCTGGACGGCTTCGGCGGCATCATGACCTTCCCGGAGCCTCGCCAGCTCTACTACGTCGCCGAGGCCACCGTGCAACTCGGCGAGGACCCTGCGCTCGGCGAGGGCCAGTCCGAGGCCGCCGTCGCCGCCTACCGCACCGCCTCCGAGGAGGAGTGGGCCTTCGGCGACGAGGCGGGCGCCCAGACCGACCTCGCGCTCGCCCGGCTCGCTCGAGGCGAGATCGAGGGCGCCGCCGAGGCCGTCCGACCCGTGCTCGACCTCCCCGTCGAGCAGCGGAACTTCGGCATCACCAGCAGTGCCCAGCGCGTCCACGCCGCGCTCCCCTCCGGCGGTCGACGGGCCACCGGTGGGGTGGCCGACCTGCGCGAGGAGATCGAGGCGTTCACCGCCAGCCCGACGTCCGTCCTCATCCGGTGACCGCGCAGGTAGGCTCCGCGGCCATGACCCCAGTTCACCTGGCCGGCCCCCGCCTGGCGATGCGCGAAGTCGAACCCGAGGACACCGACGACCTCCTGGCCGTCTACGGCGACCCCGAGGCCACCCGGCACCTCAGCTTCGAACCCCGCACCCGCGAGCAGGTCCAGGCGATCACGGACCGCTCCATCGCCGCCGCGAACGCGACCCCCAGGAGCGAGTACTGCCTGGCCATCACCCGCCTCGGCGAGCACCGGCTGATCGGGTACGCCCGCCTGGCCACCGAGCCGCAGGAGGCCGCCACCATCGGCTTCGCCCTCCACGCCGCCGAGTGGGGCAAGGGACTCGGCACCGAGACCGTCCACCTGCTGTGCGCCCTCGGATTCAACGTCCTTGGTCTGCATCGCATCTGGGCCGCCCGCTCCCCGCTCAACGAGGCATCCGCACGGACGCTCCTGCGCGCCGGTATGACCGAGGACGGTCGCATTCGCGACCACGTCTTCGTTCGCGGTGCTTGGCGCGACTCGATCACCTACTCGATCTTGGAACAGGAGTGGGCGCCCATCGACGGGCTGGAGTCCAGCGGCGGCATCGAGCTCGGCGGTGGACGCGGGCCGGGAGGGTGACCCGTGCTGCCCGAACCGGCCGTGTCGCACATGGTGATACCCGGCATCGCAGAGTTCGCTCGTGGTGGCGTGCCTGACCCGCCCACGACCGATGACGGCAACGCCTGGGTCGACGGCTTCTGCTGGCTGTACTGCGGTCAGCAGTGGACCCGGGTGCTGTGGATCGGCCCCGCCGCCGTCGCCGGAGCGCAGGCACCCATGTACGCCTGTGATCCCTGCATCCGTGAACTCCAGGAACGGGTCTGGCGCGCGATCCTGCGCAACGACGCGCCATCGTGCCAGGCCGCGAGTCAACTCTCGCGCGGGCATGACCGTGAAGCGACTGGACGACGGGGCGGCCTCCACCGTCGCGCCGGCTGGATGCCGTCTCGCCGGTAGATCCATCACCCGCTCGGGACTGGCAGATTCGAACCTCCGGTTGCACTGCCTGCGCAGAACTGCACCCATTCCTTCGGGGCCAGCACCGTCGTCCGGTGTTGGCCCCGAAGGTGTTCCAGGATCAGTCCCACGTAGTGCCGGCGAGTAGACCGTCGAACGCGAGCGCCCGCATGGCGGTGTCGTAGTCGTCCCATTCGTGTTCAGGGGCGGTGAAGTGCAGGTCGAAGTACGCGCGGGTGAGGTCGGGCTCGTGCCACTCGGCCGCGCAGCGGCATCGGACGAAGACCTGGTGGCGGACGTTGAGGAGAAGCCAGTCGCGGCGGGCGCGGCAGTTCGAGCAGGTGATCGGGATGCCGCGAGCGTCGAGTTCACCGGGGTGGGGGATGGCGCGGATGACGGCTCGGTGGTGGCCGTCGTGGTCGGTGCCGGGATTGGTCAAGTGGTGCCCTTCGGTGTCGGGAGTCGGTTGGCAAGCACACAAGACGCACGGCGGCCGGGATGGTTCCCGGCCGCCGGAGAAGACATCGAACCGACATCTGTCCGCACGGGCGTTCGTGTGGCTGGCCGCCGCAGGCGGGGTTGGATGGCACACGGACGGATCTGTCGGGTATTGATAAGGCCATGGCGAACGTGACCCCGTACCTCCCCGCGCTCCTCCTGGCAGCCTGCGTTCTTGGCCCTGTGCTGCTGGTTTCGCGGGCCCGGGGCCAGCGGCGGCAGGAAACGCTGGCCTCCCAGTGGGCATGGCTGTTGCGTGAGCAGGAGGTCCACCGTGCGGATGGCACCCGGATGCTGCAGGTGGCGAACGTCTACCAGCGAGCCAGGCGAGGATCGAAGGCACAGGTCCGCTGGTGCGACTCCGGCGGCATCCAGGATGCCTGGTTCGCGGGATGGCACGTCCCGCCAGGCGCTTTCGTGCTGGTGACGGGCAACGTGGGTGTGGGCTGGGGACCCCACAACCGGATCAAGAACGTGTTGTACATCGGGTCCGGGCACGTGCGCGGCTGGGTGCCCGCTGCCGCGCCTGGGGCGTGGCAGCGGCAGCAGGCCCGGAATGCGGACGCCAGCCGCTGAGCTCAGCTGGCCCGGCTCACGAGTGTGTGGGGCGAGCCTGAGATGGAGTTGATCAGCCGCCGCGCAACTTGATGGATGGTGGTGCCGGGGCACCGGTTCGGCGCCCCGGCTTCGGGGGTCGACTGGGCACCTGAGGCCCTAGCCGGGAGGGTTCAGCGGGTGCGGTGCTGAGAGCCGGCCACTCGTGCAGCGGCCTGGGGGACCGGGTTGGCCGGGTCGGTGGGGGTGGCGTGCGTGGCGCTCCGGGCGGTGGCGGCGCGTACGCGGGCGGCTTCGGCGGCGGAGTTGTAGCTGGGGTTGCGGCTGGTGTGCTGGATGCGGCCGAGGAGGACCTTGGCGGGCAGACGGGCGGTGGTGAGTTCTCGGCGGGCGGCGGCCTCCTGGAGGAGCTGCCGGGGCTGGTGGCCGAGGGCCTTGGCGTCGGCGAGGACGGTGGCCAGGGCAGGCCAGTTGGGGTCGGCGAGGATGCGCCCCGCGTGGTCGGGGACGGCGGAGCGGACGTCGCCGGCGATGGTGTTGGTGATCTCCTTGGTGGGCTGGCGGTGGGTTAGGGCGGTGAGCTGGTCGGTGGCGGTCTGGTCGTAGGCGGCTTGGAGGTGCTGGACGGCCTGCTGGGCGGCGTGGGCCTGCTGGGCGTGGCCTCGTGCCTGGTGCCAGCGGCTGGTGAGGATCGCCGCCCACACGAGGGCTGCCATCATCACGGTGAGGGCGTTGCCGTCTGGCCCGTCGCCGGCGTGGATGATGTCGCGGGCGGCCCGGCGCAGGTCGGCGGCGCCCTGGTGGTCGGCGCGGACCTGGGAGCGCTGGGCGCGGGCGAACGCCCGGGTGGCGGCTCGCAGTTCGGCCCGCAGCTCGGCGGGAGCCTGCTGGGCGGTGGCGTTGATGATGTCGCCCAGCGCGGTGATCTGGGCCTGCGCGAGCGCGCCGCCGTCCTCGCCTCCCGTTCCGCTGGCGGCGCCCTCGGTGAGGTGCTGGTGGACGTGCTCGAGGGCGTTGGTGGTGCGCTGCCAGCTGGTGGTGGGCCGGTTGCGCCGGGCAGTGGGGTGCTCCTCCGGGGTGCCGGCGGTGAGGCGGGCCTGGAGCTTGGGCAGGGACAGGTCGGGGGCGATCTTGCTGCCGGGGATGTAGATCTGCTCGCCCTTGGCGTTGGTGTCGCCGGGCCGTCCGACCGCGTAGCCCTGGAGGTCTCCGGAGGGCAGGCGGCGGGGCTTGACCTCGACGCCGTCTGCCTGGAGGTAGGCGAGGAGTTCTTCGACGCTGCCGGCGTAGGGGATGGCGTCGCGGATGCGGTCCTGCAGCCAGGCGCGGCTGGTCTGCTGCCAGTCGAGGCGGTCGGCCTTGTGCATCTCAGCCTGGGTGGGGCGGCGCTCGCCGGTCTGGTCGCCGGGCCGGACCTGGTAGAGGCCGAGTTCCTTCTCGATCTTGCGGGCTTCGGCCTGGGCGCGCTTGCCGCTGTTATGGAGCTTGGGGCGGCGGCCGTCCTCGCGGACGGTGGTGGCGAGGATGTGGATGTGGTCGTCGGCGTGGCGTACGGCGATCCAGCGGCAGCCGTGCGAGTCACGGTCGGGAGCGATGCCGGCGGCGTTGACGATGCGGCGGGCGATCTCGCCCCACTCGGCGTCGGAGAGGTACCGGTCGCCAGGTGCGGCGCGGACGGGGCAGTGCCAGACATGGTCGGTGACCTTCTTCCCGAAGCCGCTGTTGTGCAGGTTCACCGGCTCGTCGAGGATTCGAGCGAGCTGGGTGAGGGTCGCCTGCGGGTCCCGGCCGGGGTCGCGCAGGCCGAGCGGGCTGAACGAGGCGACGAGGTGCGGGTCGAGGTGCTCGTCGTGGCGGCCGGGCCCGTAGAGGTAGGCCAGCAGGCCACGGGTGTTGCCGCCGGGGGCCTTGATGGAGGGGATCACGCGCTGGCACCTCCTTCATCGAGGCGGGTCGGGGTCGTGGGTATGAGCAGGGCTCGGGCGATGTCGGTCAGCAGCCCTTCAAGGCGTTCCAGGCGCTCACCGATGTCGGGTTCGACGCGGTCGTCGCGGTGCAGCACGTGGACCATCTGGTTGATGTTGTTGCCGATGGCGTTGATCTCCTGGCGGATCTCGGCCCGGAACTCCTGGAGGGCGAGGCGGTCGGTGTGCAGGGGCAGGTCGACGGTGAACTCGCCCCGGATGAACGCGAGCGCGATGTCGCCGAGGTATCCGGAGATCGTGTCCTTGTAGCCGTGGCGTGCGGCGGCGTCCTTCAGCTCGGCGAGTTCCGCTTCGGTGAAGCCGACCGGGCCGACTCGCTCTGTGCGGCGGGTTCCGGTGTGCTTGCGGTGCTTGCCCTGGGGCATCGGTTGGGCGCCTTCGGGAGTGTTCAGTTTCGGGACGTCGAGGGCGGCGGTGTTCTCGTGCAGGAACGCGGCGCGCGCGGCGCGGACGCTCTCGTCGTCGACGGTGACGGGCATCTCGGTGCTCGGCTGGTCGGTGCGGACGCGCGCGAGGATGTCGCGCTGCAGCGCGTCGAGCTTCTCCGGGTCCAGGCCGCCCTCGGCCTGGACCTCCTGGCCTGGCGCGCCCTCGCGCCGGGCCGCCACCCCTGGGGCGGAGGACCCCAGACCCGCGCGAAGTGTCGGAGACTGGGTACAACTGGCTCCGCCAGGAGCCGAGTTACCGAACGCGCGGAGCAGACGGCCGAGCAGCCTAACGCCCTTGGGACCCTGCTCGGGAACGGCACGGGCAGGGTCGTGGTGGGGCTGCGGATCGGGCACGGGGGCCTCCGGATTCTCTGTCGGGACAGGCGGGTGCACGCGCGGTGCGTGCGGGATGCGGAGTGATGGTCGGTCCGGGAACCCGGTTCGGCGGTGCCGGATATCCGGTGTAGAAGCCGAGGGTTCGGGACTTCCGGAACACCCCGCTGGCGGTATGCGGGGGCCCGGTGATCACCGGTCAGCGCCGGTGAGGGGCCACTCGCCCGGTCCGGCAGCGGCCGGTGTCCGGGCGAGCGGCGGGGGCGTCAGGCGGCCGAGAGGCCGGTTTGCGCGTCGCCCTGCCGGGCGGCCTGTTCGTCCTTGAAGCGCTGGGTCAGCTTGCCGAGGCGGTCGCTGGCGATCGGTATGCCGGCCTCGCGCAGGGCGGCCCTGATGACGGCGTGGGTGGGACCGTGCTCTTCGACGGCGGGGCGGACGGTCTCGGCCAGCTCGTCCATCGAAGCGGCGGGCTTGCGGCCGGTGCGCTTGGTGCCGACCACCGGTTCCCGCGCGTCGGGTCGGACGGCGTCGTCGGGGCCGAGCACTGGTTCGTCGCCGGGCGGGCCGTCCTGCTCCGTGTCCTCCACCGGTGCGGGCTCGGCTGCCGGGGTGGGCTCGGGGCTTGCACGGAGCGGGCGTTCGCCCTCGGCGCGCTTCGGGTCGGTGGTGGTCGCGGTCGCGGTGGTGTTGTGGGCGAGGAGGGTGCCGCCGAAGAAGGCGAGGGCGGGCCATCCGGCGACCAGGATCCGCAGCCAGGCGGGGACGTGGGCGAGGTCGAGGAGTCCGGCGGTGGCGACATTGGCGCCGAGGGAGGCGGTCAGGGCGATGGCGAACCAGGTCCAAGCGGTGCCGGCGGGGCGTCCGGTGGTGTGCAGGGTCCGCATGCGGTGCCAGGCGGCGACGAGCAGTAGGTCGACCGAGACGGGGTAGGCCCAGGCTTTCCAGCCGTGTTGTCCGGCGGCTTCGGCGATGTCGTGGAGGTGGGCGAAGGACAGGGCGCCCGCGATGGCGGCTTGTACGAGGACGGGGTCCAGGCGGGGGCGGCGCAGTGGAGCGGTGGCGGTCATGCGGAAGGTGGTCCTCGCGGGTCGGGGTGGTGGTTTGCGGGCTTGCCGTCTTGCCGTCCCGGCCGCTGTGGGAGGGGTTCCGGCTGGGGCGGGTGTGGTTGGCCGGGGGTGTCACGGCTGCGGCGTGTTCAGGTTCGGGACGGTGTGTGTATCCGTCTTGGGACTCGTATCCGTCCCGGCTTCACGGCCTTTGACCTGCTGTTTTACGGCAGGGACGGATGGGACAGCACAAGACGGATGTGTTTCCCGTCCCCGAGGAGGCCCGCCGCTCGCGCCGTGGTTCGAGCGGCGGCGGGCCGGTGGAGGCGTGGGCCGGTTGCCGTCCCACTGCCGTCTTGGCCGGGCGTGGTGCCGTCTTGGTGCGGCGATCAGTCCCGGCGGCAGGTGCTGTGACCTGCGCTGTTACGGCAGGGACGGCAGGGACGGCAGGGACGGCGGTTCGGCGATGGGGTCAGCCTCTGCTGCCCGCGCCCGTGCCCGCGTTCTCGTCCGTGGCCGTGGGGGTGCTCGGGTGGACGGTGGGGCAGTAGCGGCGCCAGGCGTCGAGGAACTTGTGGCGCGTGTAGCCCTTGCGCTGGGTTCCGTCGCCGAGGCGCACGTTGCCGGAGGTGATGCCGAACTCGCGGAGCATCGAGCCGAGCCCGCGCGGGGTCAGCCCGCCCCGGGCCGACTCGGCCCACGGGGCCTCGTCGAGGCCGTTGAGCTGGTGCAGCAGCTGATCGGTGGTCATGCTCTCCGGCTCGCTGTTGGCGTGGTAGATCCGGCGGATGTCGGCGAGGATCCGTGCGCCGCCGGGGTTGTCCTCCTCCGTCTGGACCTCAGCGTCGACCATGCGCTTGCACGCCTGGCGGGCGAGGCGGGACCAGGGGCCTCCGGCGAGGTCGGCGATGATCACCAGGGGCTCCCAGGTGTCGGCCGCACGGTCCTCGACCGGCATGGCGGGCTCCAGGCAGAGGGCCTGGTCGGCGAGCGGGGCGGTCCAGCGGGCGATCTTGTCGCGGATCGCGTGCAGGGCGGGGCGGTCCCGCATCGTCCGGTACGGGGAGACGCTCTCGCCCTCGGCACGGCGGCGCATGCGGATCACGATCGAGCGGTCCATGATCGTGTCGGGGAGGTCCCCGATGCCGGCGATGGCCGCCATGGCGAAGGTGTGGAACTTGCGCGGGGTGTGGTCGTTGCCGACGACCCGCAGCACGTATCGGTCGCGCTGGTGCCCGGCGTTGAGCAGGCCGCGCATCTCCTCGTTCTTCTCGGCCATCTTCGGGCTGCCGAAGATCGTGTCCGCCTCGTCCACCAGCAGGGTGGGCGGCTCCTCGGTGATCGAGCGGAACACGGCGGCTGGAGTCGAGTTCACCGTCAGCACCGGCTGGTGCACCGTCTCGGTGAGCACGTCGAGCAGGCGGGACTTGCCGCAGCGCTTGGCCGGGCCGACCACGGCCAGGCGCGGGGCGTGCTGCCACGAGCCCTGCAGGTGGGTCGCGGCGACCCACAGGGTGGCGGCATCCAGGGCCTGCTCGGAGGGAAGGATCACGAACTTCGCGATCTGGGCCCTCAGCTGCGCGAGCAGGTCGGCGCCCTCGGTCGCCTCGGTGTCGGGAATCAGGTCGGTCCCGTCCGGGGTCGTGGGCTCGGCAGGCGCCGCCTCGGCGTCGTGTCCGCAGGCTGTGGACACGGGGGCCTGCTGGGCAGGCAGGTAGGTGCCGGGCTCGCCCGGCTTGGCGACCTGAGGCCAACTCGTAGCGGGGACTGCCGCATCGGGCGTGTGGCCCGTAAACTCCATTGTGAAGCTCCAGATTGGGGCGCGGGACCTGTTCCGTCGCGCGCCGCCGATGAAGGTCGTGGGTAAGGACTTCGCCCGGCCCTCGGTGTTCGCAGCACCGGGGGCCTTCGTGCGCTCTGGGGTGGTCGGGCCGGGGATCCCGGCCCTCTCAACTCGCATGGACTACTTGCACCTTGGCGTCGGTCCCTCGGCGGCCGAGGCCGCCGAGGGACCACGAACGTACGGTCATGCCACTGGAAGATCCACTCCAATCGGGCAAGTACGCCCACGGCAGACAGGCTTGTGGATCGGGCTCTCACCACGTCAAGCTGCATCAGCCGCCGCACCTTCGCCGAGCGCCGCGTCGATGCCGAGCAGGCGCAGAAGGTCCGCTGTGATCACGCGGTACTTCTTGCCCAGCCGCAGGACCCGGCAGGGGTACGCGCCGAGGCGGGCCAGCTCGTAGCCCTTGCTCCGCCCGAGGCCGATGGCCCGGTTGGCGGTGTCGAGGTCGATGGCCGCCGGCAGCCTGAGAAGTTCGGCCCGACCCATCCCCTGCTCCGTCGCCGATATGTCACCAGTTCGCACATGAACTCCAAATCCGAGCTTCCCCCGGACGGGGGGCTACGGCGGAGTGCCGCAACGGAGAAGAGCTTTCCAGTGACTACTGTGTCGATATGACACAACGCCCCGAGGAACACTGGTCCACCGACGACGAAGACGCGCCCGACTGGCCCGAACGGATCACCAAGGACGTGATCCGAGCAATCACCCGAAGGAGGCAGGACCTTGGACTATCCGCGCAGGATGTGGCTGACGAAACAGGGGACTTGGGCTACGAAGTCCCCCGGAACGTCATCGCCAACTGGGAGTCCGGCAGGCGCAAGACGATCACGATCCCCGAGCTGATCGTCGTGGCCGAGGCCCTGGACATCGCTCCCGTCGAGCTGCTCTTCTCCCCGGCCCTCGGCGGCGGGGTCGACTACCTGCCGGAGATGCCCAGCGACCGCTGGTCGGCGCTCACCCACTTCACAGGAGAGGCCCGCCACTCGCTCGGGATGTACCGGCTCCGCCTCTACCGAGAGCACGAACGGATCTGGCAGGAGCTCCAGGAGGAACATCACGACGCGTTCCAGCTGGAATTCAAATTGTTCCGGGAGGAATGGCCTCCCGGCTCACAGGACAAACTCGACGCTTTCGTCGCAGCCATCCGCGAGCGGCTTCAACCCGTCAGGGCATACCTGCGCGAGATCGGCCTGGAAGTCCCGCAACTCGCACCGAGTCTCGACTTTCTCGACGCCGAGCTTCCCCCACTGAACACCGATACCGATCTGGAGGACGAATGAAGGGTTCCACCTACCACCGCTGCTACTGCCGCGACGCCGAGACCGGAAAGCCGCTCGGCAAGGCGTGCCCGAAGGCCGGCACCCGTAAGCACGGCTCCTACTCCATACGCCAGGAGCTGCCCAACGCCGAAGACGGCACCCGCCGTTCGTTCAACCGCGCCGGCTACGAGACGCTCAAGGAGGCGCAGGCCGACCTCGATCACGTCCGCGGTCTGCTCGCCCTCGGCAAGGAAGACCCCGACGACCTGGCCCTGATCAGCGAGTTGCTGGTGAAGGTCGCCGACGAGAAGGCCCAGCTGCCCGACATCGAGGAGACCCGCAACCGCCTGAAGGCCGGTCAGGATCTGTCCAGCCGGGTCACCGTAGGCGAGTGGCTCGATACCTGGCTGGCCGGCAAGAAGATCCGCAAGTCCGGGATCACCCGCTACGAGTGTGACGTGCGGGTCCACCTCAAGCCCCGCATCGGGCACATCCGCGTCGACCGGCTGCGGGTGAGCACGCTCGCCGAGATGTTCACGGCCATCGCCGACGCCAATGAGGAGATCCTGGAGAACAATGCCCTGCGGCACGCGCTGAAGGCCGAGCTCGCCACGGTACCGATCAAGGGCGTGGAGAACCGCGCCCGCCGCAAGGCTCTGTGCGCCAAGCTCGCCGAGATGCCGCCCTTCCGGCGAACGACCGGCGCGGCCACTCGCCAGCGCATCCGGGCCACGCTCCGGACCGCCCTGAACGACGCGATCCCCGAGGGCCTGATCACCCTCAACCCAGCCGCCCACGTCAAGCTCGACCCGGCCGCCAAGCCGAAGGCTCTGGTCTGGACGCCGGAGCGGGTCGCCCAGTGGCAGGCGACCGGCGTGAAGCCCTCCCCCGTGATGGTCTGGACGCCGCAACAGACCGGCTCGTTCCTCGACCACGTGGCCTCCGACCGCCTGTACGCGATGTGGCACGTGATCGCCTTCCGCGGGCTTCGCAGGGGCGAGGCGTGCGGTCAGCCGTGGTCCGAGACCAACCTCGACAACAGCTCGCTGACCGTGACGGCCCAGCTCGTGCAGGACGGCTGGGAGGTCGAGGAGTCCGACCCCAAGACCGACGGGAGCTTCCGGACCGTGGCACTGGACGACGACACGGTGGCCGTCCTGCGGCGCCACCGCGAGTGCCAACAGAAGGAGCGGGACGACTGGGGACCGGCCTGGAAGGACACCGGCCGGGTCTTCACCAATGAGAACGGGTCCTGGCTCCACCCCGGCAAGGTCACCGAGATGTTCGAGCGACTCGTGGCCGCTTCCGGCCAGCCGCCGATTCGCCTGCACGACCTCCGCCACGGCGCGGCCACCCTCGCGCTCGCGGGCGGGGTCGACATGAAGGTGGTGTCCGAGATGCTCGGCCACTCCTCCATCAAGATCACCTCGGACATCTACACCAGCGTCCTGCCCGAGATCGCCAAGGACGCCGCCGAGGCTGCCGCGAAGCTCGTGCCCCTTCAGCGGAAGACCGAGGCCGAGGCTCACGCCAAGGCTGCCGCCGAAGCCGAGAAGGCGAAGCGGAAGGCCGCGAAGAAGGCGAAGTCCAAGGCCAAGAAGGCCAAGGGCTAACCCAAGATCAACACCGGCGCTCACGCATCGCTCACGCAAGCGATCTTGTAGCGCGGCGCTGACGCCTGCCCACACGTCAAGGAATGGCAAAAGGCCCAGGTCACGGGCTATGTGACCTGGGCCTTCTCTGAGCCGCCTGCGGGATTCGAACCCGCGACCTACGCATTACGAGTGCGTTGCTCTGGCCAACTGAGCTAAGGCGGCACCGCTGCCATGTGCTGGCAACGCGGGTCAGTCTACACAGGTTCGAGGGTGATCCGTACCCGGTGTCCGGGCGTGGGGTCAGGCGGAGGAGACGGCGAGCTTGGCGGCGAAGCCGGCGAAGAGGACGGCGACGCCGCTGGTGAGGGCGGCGGAGAGGCGCTTGCGGCGGCGGAAGGCGGCGGCGAGGGTGGTGCCCGCGAAGATCAGCAGCGAGAGGTACAGGAAGCTGAAGGTCTGGAGGATCCCGCCGAGGAGGGCGAAGGAGAGGGCGGGCTGACCGTACGACGGGGCGACGAACTGGGCGAAGAAAGAGAGCAGGAAGAGGATCGCCTTCGGGTTGAGGAGGCTGATCACCAGGGCGCGGCGGAAGGGGTTCTCGGTGGACTCGGGGGCCTGCTCGGCGGTGGGGTCGGCCGCGGCCCGGCGTTCGCGCCACAGTGCGCGGGCGGCGCGGAGCATGCCGTAGCCGATCCAGAGGAGGTAGGCGGCGCCGCCGAGCTTGACCACGGCGAAGACGGCCGGGTTGGCCTTGAGCAGGGAGGCCGCGCCCAGCGAGGTGAGGCTGATCAGGATGAGGTCGCCGACGAAGACGCCGGCGGCGGCCTGGTAGCCGGTCCGGATGCCCTTGCGGGCGGCGACGGACAGCACGTACAGGGAGTTGGGTCCGGGCAGCAGGACGATGACGAGGGCACCCAGGACGTACGTCGCCAGGTCGTTGACTCCGAGCACGATGAACTCCGGTGCAGGGGAGGGCGGCAGGGGGCGCTCATCGTAACGTCGCACCGATGATCAGTTGAAGTGAAAGCCACTTGCCGGGAGGGGCCGACCGACTCCCGGCCCCGCGCTACCGGTCGCAGCGCTTGCCCTGCTCCGGCGCCTCCCCGGTCAGCAGAAAACGGTTCACCGCGTCGTCCACGCAGCCGCTGTGCCGGCCGTACGCGGTGTGGCCGTCACCGTCGAAGGTGAGCAGCCGGCCGGACTCCAGCTGGCCGGCCAGCGACTGGGCCCAGGCGTACGGGGTGGCCGGGTCGCGGGTGGTGCCGATGACGACGATCGGGGCGGCCCCGGCGGCCCGGATGGTGTGCGCCGCCCCGGTGGCGGGGACGGGCCAGTAGGTACAGGCCAGGGCCATCCAGGCCATGTCGCGGCCGAAGTGCGGCGAGACCCGCTCGAACTCCGGCACCGCCCGCTGGGCGTCCTCCGGCCCGCGGAACGGGGCGGGCAGATCGAGGCAGTTCACCGCGGTGTTGGCGAACATCAGGTTGGGGTACGAGCCGTCCGCCTCGCGCCCGTAGTAGTCGTCGGAGAGCCTCAGCAGGTCGGTGCCGTCACCGGCCCTGGCGTCGGCGAGCGCGGTGCGCAGCTTCGGCCAGAGGAAGTCGGCGTACATGGCCTCGATCACACCGGTGGTCGCCTGCGAACCGGTGAGCCGACGGCCGCCGGTGGTGGTGGGCAGCGGGTCGGTGCGGACGCCGTCGAGCAGGGCGGTGAGCTGCTCGCCGACCTGCTGCTCGGTGCGGCCGAGCGGGCAGTCCTCGCGCCTGGCGCAGTCCTTGGCGAAGGCGGCCCAGGCGGTCTCGAAACCGCCGGCCTGGGTGCGGTTGCCGGTGACGGAGTCGAGCGCCGGGTCCATCGCGCCGTCCAGCACCAGCCGACCGGCCCGGCTCGGGAAGAGCCCGGCGTAGGTGGCGCCGAGGAAGGTGCCGTACGACTTTCCGACGAAGTTCAGCTTCTCGTCGCCGAGCAGGGCGCGCAGCACGTCCATGTCGCGGGCGGCTTCGACGGTGCCGAGGTGGCCGAGCGCCGGACCGGACTGTCGGCGGCAGCCCTCGGCGAACTCCTTGTCGGCGGCGACCAGCGCGTCGATCGCGCGCTGGTCGCCGGGGGTCAGGTCGACGGCGGTGTAGGCGTCCATCCGGTCGCCGCTCAGGCAGCTGACGGGGCTGCTGCGGCCCACCCCGCGCGGGTCGAGGCCGACCAGGTCGTACCGGGCGCGCACCCCGTGGTCGTACGTCCGGGCGGCGGCCTCCAGGTACTCGATCGCCGAGCCGCCGGGCCCGCCCGGGTTGAGCAGCAGGGAGCCGAGCCTGGTGCCCGCAGACGCCTCGGGCTCCGCCGCCGCGCGGGCGGCCGCCAGCGTGAGGTCACCGTCCGCCGGGTGGTCGTAGTCCAGCGGCACCCGGAACGTCGCGCACTCGAACCCGCTGTCACACGGCTGCCAGACCGGCTGCTGCGCGTAGTACGGCGCGAGCGCGGCCGGGACGGCGGCGGGCAGCGGCTCCAGCGGGGTGGCTCCGGCCGCCGTCCCGGGGGCCGAGGGCGTGGCGGCGGCCGATGCCGAGGAGGACGGCGTCGGCCCTCCGGCCGGATCGGCGCTGCAACCGCCCGTCAGCAGCCCGACGACCAGCGCCGCGGCCAGTACCCGCACCCGCCCGATGGCCCTCATCCGCTACCTCTCCTACTTCTCCGCACATCGAATGAACAGCACCTGAAACGACCGGTGCAGCGACTGGTGGATCAACTGCTGAAGCCGTGGGTCGATCAGTTGGTGCAGCGGTTGGTCGACCAGTTGGTGCGGCGGTTCGTGAGTCAGCCGGTGGAAACGCCGCTGCCCGGTCCCCGCCTCGGGCACCGGGCAGCGTAGCGCCACCTGAGCCGCGCTCAGGACGCCTTGGCCAGCGCCTCGGCCAGGAACTGCGCCGCCTGCCGGACCAGCCGCAGCCGCTCCCGGTCGGGGGTGAAGTCCTGCACGTTGTCCGAGATCCGCACCTCGGCCTTGGCCGCCGCCCCGGGCCCGGCCTTCAGCGCGGACTGGAGCTTGCGCGCCGCGTCCAGCCCGGCGGAGTCGCCCCTGGCGGCGGCCAGCAGCAGCTTGGCCGCGCCGCCGGCCGGGGCCTCGGCGCCGGTCTGGGTGAGCGCGGCGGCGTCGTACCGGCCGGAGACCGCCGCGGCCGCGCCGTACAGGTCGGGCCGGGCCAGTCCGGCGGCAGCGGCGCAGGGCGCGCCGCCCTCGACGCCGAGGGTGCCCCAGGAGGCCGGGCTGGGCGGCAGGGTCCGGAAGGTGGCCGCGATCGTGGTGCGCAGGGTCAGGTCGTCGGCGACGGCGGCCGGGGCGGCGGCGACCAGCTCGCAGGGGTGGCCAGTGCCGTTCGGCGCCTCGGGGGCGACCAGGATGAACGGGCGGGACTTGCCGTTCTGGAGGGCCGAGCCGATGCCCTCGAACACGTCCGGGACTTCGGCGTCGGCGGTCCTGCGGGGCGCGGACGCGTGCATCACGACGACCGGGAAGCGGGCGTTCGGCTCCATGGCGTACTGCGGCGGGAGCCAGACCCGGATGTTGCGGGGCTGCCCGTCGGGGCCGAGCACGGCCGACTGGAGCAGCTCGCCGCCGCCCGGGTGGCCGACGCTGTCGAAGTGGCTGATCACGGCGGGAGCCGCGGGGGCAGCGGCGGGACCGGCGGCACCGGCGGCAGCGGGGGCACCGGCACCGGAGGCCGGCTCAGCGGCGGGCGACTCGGCGGCGGGCGGCGCGGCCTGCTGGCGGACCGCCGGGCCCACTTCCGAGCCCGAGCGCGCGCCCGCCACGTCCACGGCCGACCCCACCCGGTCCGGCTCCTGGTCGCCCCGGCCGAGGCCGCCGAAGGCGCCGAGCGCGGTGAGCACGGTCAGCGCGGTGACGCCCACCCCGCAGAGCATCGCCCCGGCCGCTCGCAGCAGCATCGGCCAGCGGTCGCCGGCCAGCTCGTAGGTCTCGGCGGCGCGCAGGTCGCGCCAGCGCTGTTGGGCGCCCCGGGCCAGCCAGATCCCGCCGAGGGCGGCGGCCAGTAGGGGGATGACGAGGAGCGAACGAACCACGGGACGCACCACCTCTGGAGGGGGCCGCGCCGAACCGGACGTCGGCGCGAACGGGAGCCGACCGCCCGCCAATGGGCGCAGTCGGCCCCTCAGCGTGCACAACGCGCGGACGGTCACACGACGGTGTGCCCGGCGAGTGTCGCCCGTTCACTCGAAGGTGGGACGCCACACCGGCTCCGGGAGGCGTACGGCCTCGGCGGGCGGAGCGGAGCTCGGCAGGCGGAGCGGAACTCGGCGGGGAGAGCAGCGGGCGCTCGCGAGAGCACCGCTCTCGTTTCGAAGCGGTGCTCAGCCGGTGGAGCGGCGTGCGACCAGCCCCCGAGCCCGAGGCAGCGGATCGACGCTCCCCCGCCAGAGCAGTGCTCTCGCTCTAGAGCGATGCCCGCAGAGCGGCGCCCGCCACGGAGAGCAGTGCTCTCCCCACGAAGCACCGCTCGGCGAAGGATCTACGCTCCCCCGCCAGAGCAGTGCTCTCCCACCTAAGCGATGCTCAGACCGCCCGAACAGCGCTCAACAGCCGGCGGAGCAGTGCCCACCCAGGAGAGCAGTGCTCTCAACGAAGCCTTACGAAGCCTTACGAAGCCTTACGAAGCCCCGATCAGCCCGCCCGCAGCGCCACCGTCATCGCCTCGACCGCGAGCAGCGGGTCGACGTTGCGGTCCAGCGCCGTGCGGCAGGCCAGCACCGCCTCGATCCGGCGCAGGGTGCTCTCCGCCGGACCGGCCTGGGCCACCCGGTTCAGCGCCTGCCGCTGGTCCTCGTTGGCGAGCGCGCCGGTGGAGCCGAGCTGGATGGCGAGCACGTCCCGGTAGAAGCCGAGCAGGTCGAGCAGGGCGACGCCCAGCGTCTCCCGACGGGTCCGGGTGGCGCGGCTCTTCTGCCGCTTCTCCAGCTCCTTGACCGCACCGGCCATGCCGCGCGGCGCCTTGCTGCCCTCGGTCGCGCCGTAGGCCGCCTTCAGGTCGTCCGTCTCCTTGGCGTCCTGGGTCTCGGCGAGCGCCTCGGCGTCGGCCTTGGCGGTGTCGACCAGGCGCTGGGCGGCGGTCAGGCATCCGCCGATGTCGCCGATCTCCAGCGGAATGCGCAGCACCTCCGCCCGACGCGTCCGGGCCTGGTCGTCGACGGCGAGGCGGCGCGAGCGCTCGATGTCGCCCTGGCCCGCGAGCGCGGCGAGCCGGGCGGTCTCCGGGTCGACGCCGTCACGTCGGACCAGGTTGTCGGCGACCGCCTCGGCCGAGGGGGTGCGCAGCACCAGCAGGCGGCAGCGCGAGCGGATGGTCGGCAGCACGTCCTGGACGGAGGGGGCGCAGAGCAGCCAGACGGTGCGCGGCGAGGGCTCCTCCACGCCCTTGAGCAGTGCGTTGGCCGCGGCCTCGGTGAGCCGGTGGGCGGCGTCCACCAGGATCACCGACCAGCGGCCGCCGGTCGGGTAGCTGGAGGCGCGCATCACCAGGTCGCGCATGTCGCCGACGCCGATGGACAGGCCGTCCGTCCGGACGTACTTCACGTCGGCGTGGCTGCCGGCCAGCACGGTGTGGCAGCCGTCGCAGAACCCGCAGCCGGGCGTGCCGCCGAGCGCGAGGTCGGGGCTGGTGCACTGGAGGGCGGCGGCGAAGGCGCGCGCGGCGGTGACCTGCCCGGCGCCGGGCGGCCCGGTGAACAGCCAGGCGTGCGTCATCAGGGAGGCGTTCGTGCCCTCCACCGGGGCGGCCCCGCGACCGGCCGCCACCGTCGCCCCGGCCGCAGCGGCGGCGGCAGTCAGCTGCTCGACCACCCGATCCTGGCCCACCAGGTCGTCCCAGACGGCCACTGCTGCTCCCAAGCTCCGTACGGCAGCGCCCGTGGCGCCTCACCCTGTCCGATTTCCCCGCCGTCGAGCATACGTCTCCGGCCTGACACCCACTGCTCCGTCCGGGTCGCACCGGACGCGCGGGCGGGGCGGAACCGGGCCCCGCGGAAACGCGGCGGCGCCGCCGGGGACCTGCCCCGACGGCGCCGCCCGCAACGTGTCAGCCCCGACGGCCCCAGCGGCGGCCCTTGCCCTTGCCGTCGCCCTTGTCCCGGGAGTCCCCGTCACGGCCGCCGGACCGCTCCGGGCCGGCCTGCGACCCGTCCTGCGCGCCGCCCTGGCCGCCGTGCTCCCAGCGCCTCCACTCGTCGTGCGAGCCGAGCAGGGTGTCGGTGAGGCTCGGCAGGTCGTCCAGCGGGGTCTCCTCGGCCCACTCCGGCCGCGGCCGCTCGGCCCCCGGCTGCGACTGGGACCGCGACTGGGAGGACTGCGGCCCGGCAGCCGGCTCCCCGCCGACCACCGGCAGCTCACGGGTGCCGTCCACCGGCTCCGCGCGCCGCGTGCCCTGTACCGACCGGCCCTCGGCACGTCCATCGGTACGTCCGTCGGTACGTCCCTCGGCACGTCCGTCGGTACGTCCCTCGGCACGTCCGTCAGAACGTCCCGTACCTCGACCCGGCTCGACCCGCGGCAGCACCTCGGTCCGGTCGGCATCCGCCGGGATCGTCGGCAGCACAGCCGTCTCGTCCACCGCCGAGCCCGGCACCACCGGCAGCTTCGCGGTCTCGTCCACCGCGCCGCGCGCCTCGACGGCCCGGCGCGCCTCGACGGCCTCCGCCGCCCGGACCGCCGCCTGCCGGTCCCGCAGCGACAGCTCGCGCGTCGTCTCGTCCCCGAGCCCGCCCGACGCAGCCGACGCCGAGCCCTGTGCCGAGCCCTCCGCCGCGTCCGTCGAAGCAGCCTTCGAGGCGCCCTTCGACGTGCCTTGCGCCGCGCCCTCCGACGAGTCCGCCGCCGAGTCCGCCGGGGCACCCTTGGGAACGTCCCGAACCGCCCGCAGCTCCCTGGTCACATCGTCCCCCAGGCCCCCCGGTCGGCCCTCGGCCCGCCCCTCCGCCGAGTCCGCCGCCGCAGCCGCGGCCGCGAGCGCGGCGGCCTGCGCCAGCCGCGCCTCCTCGGCCCGCTGGAGCGCCTCCTCCGCCCGGCGGCGCTGCTCCTCGCGGGCGAGCTCACGCTGCCGCTGGAGCTCGGCCTGGGCGGCCGCCTCGGCGGCGATCCGCTTGCGTTCGGCGGCCTCCGCGGCCAGCCGCGCCTCTTCGGCGGCGCGCAGCTTGGCCTCCTCCTCGGCACGGCGCTTGGCGTCTTCCTCCGCCCGGCGGCGCGCCTCCTCCTCGGCCTTGCGCCGGGCCTCGGCGGCGGCCCGCTCGGCCTCCTCCTTGGCCAGCCGCTCCTTCTCCGCCTGCTCGGCCCGCAGCTGCGCCAGCACCTCCTGTCGCTTGCGCTCGGCGGCCTCCTCCTCGGCCTTCTTGCGGGCCTCCTCGGCGGCGCGCCGCTCGGCCTCCTCCTTCGCCAGCCGCTCCTGCTCGACGCGGGCGGCCTTCTCCTGCTCGGAGAGCGGCAGCTCACGGTCGAGCCGGTGCCGGATGGCGGTGGTGACGAAGCCGGGGGCCTGGCTGCCGTCCACGACCAGGTAGCGCGCCGGGTCGGCGGCGGCGAGGGCGAGGAAGCCGGCCCGGACCCGCTGGTGGAACTCGGTGGGCTCGGACTCCAGCCGGTCCAGCGCCTCGGTGAAGCGCTCGCGGGCCCTGGTCGGGTCGACGTCCAGGACGACGGTCAGGTCGGGCAGCAGTCCGCCGGTGGCCCAGCGGGAGATCCGGGAGACCTCGGTCGCGGCCAGGTCGCGCCCGGCGCCCTGGTAGGCGATGGAGGAGTCCATGTACCGGTCGGTGATCACCACGGCGCCGCGGGCGAGGGCCGGGCGGATGACGTTCTCGACGTGCTCGGCGCGGTCGGCCGCGTAGATCAGCGCCTCGGCGCGGTGCGACAGGCCGGTGTTGCCGACGTCCAGGACGAGGCCGCGCAGCCGCTGGCCGACCGGGCTGCCGCCGGGTTCACGGGTGAGCACGACCTCGTGCCCCTTGCCGCGGATCCACTCGGCGAGCGCCTGGGCCTGGGTGGACTTGCCGGCGCCGTCGCCGCCTTCCAGGGCGATGAAGAAGCCGGTGCCCGCGCCCCGGTGCGGCACCGGGCCGACCGGGCCGCGCACCGCGTCCACCAGGTCCTTGACGAACGGCGCGGTGCCGCGCCGGTCGTCGGTGCGCAGCAGTACGACGGCGGCGAGCACCAGCGTGAGCAGCCCGGCGGTGGAGACGGCCAGCGCCGCGCCGCCGTGGATGAAGGTGAAGGAGCCGGGCTCGACGGTGCCGTACTCGACGTCCCCGTAAGCGGCGGCGATCAGCGGCACGCCGACCAGCGCGGCGGCGACCACGGCCCGGAGCACCGCGAACAGGTGCTCGGTGACCTTCGGCAGCCGGGCCTCCTCGACCTCCTGGGCGAGCAGGGTGCGCCCGGCCGAGATCACGATCCCGGCGGCCAGCGCGGCCAGCGCGGTCAGCAGCAGGACCAGCACGAAGTCCAGCACCAGCCCGGCCAGGATCAGTGCGACCCCCTGGGTGAGCAGTGCCACCGCGAGCAGCCGGCGGCGGGACAGCGAGGGCAGTACGGCCCGGGTGAGCCGGGCGCCCAGGGCGGGCAGGCCGGCGGCGGCGAGCACCACCAGGCCGTAGCCGATCGGTCCGGCGCGGTGTTCGGCGGCGGTGAGCAGCGCGAGCGCGGCGACGCCCGCCATCGAGGCGTAGCCGGCCGCGACGGCGAAGGTGAAGTACGGGGCGCTGCCGGTGCGGCCCTTGCTCAGGGCCGGGCCGGGGGCGGCGTCGGTCGGCGCCCGCAGGCCCTGGAGCGGGGAGACCGGGGCGACGGCCACCGGGCCGCCGGGCAGCTGCTGGAGGTAGTCGCGGACGGCGGCGGCGGCGAACAGTCCGGCCGCTCCGAGGGCCGCGACGGTGAGCTGGTGGCCGCGCAGGAAGTCGGAGCCGAGCGCCGCGCCGACGTTGTTGAGCAGGGTGAGCGCCACCAGCGCGGCGGCACCGAGCGGCACGGTCACCCAGCCGGTGAAGCGGTCGATGCTCCGGACGCTCTCCAGGTTGGCCGCGGCGGGGCGCCGCTCGGCGACCGGGAGGTGCGGGTTGGCGGGCGGCAGCAGGCCCGGGGCGGCGGCGTTCCTGGCGATCCCCCGGATCCGCTCGGCGGCGCCGGTCACGAACACGGTGCCGAGCAGGACGTACGCGGCGGCCTCGGAGGGCTTCGCGGCGGAGCCCAGCCAGACGCTCCACCACGGCGCGACGCCGACCAGCAGGGCGGCCAGCACATCGGCGCCGAACAGCGTCCAGCGCCGGTCCAGCTTGCCGGCGACCAGCTGGTGCACCGGCTCCAGCAGCAGGACGCCGACCAGTCCGGTGGCCACCACCCGGACGGCGAGGACCGCGGCCAGGGCGAAGGCGAGGCTGCGCGGCAGGCTGCCGAACTGGCCGCCCTGGGCGACGGCGATCACGGTGAGCGCGAGCAGCGCCAGCAGGCCGAGCCGGTCGGCGGTGCCGCCTATCAGCTGGGTGGTCCACAGGCGCCGGTAGGGACGTGTCCGCAGCAACGCCCGGGCCCGGTCCACCGGGGTCCCGGCGGGCGCGACCTCCGGCAGGTCGGACGCCCAGGCACTGGCGGCCGGGGCGGCGCTGGGGGTGGGCTGCTCCTCGCTCGTCATACGGTCAGCGTAGCGGGCGGAGCTTGGCCGGAATGAGGCGAACGGGCTTCCGGATCACGCTCATCACCGGGTTGTGACGTACCCCGCACGCACCGAGCGGACCTCGGGCCCGCGCCCCCGCACGCACCGGACGGACCTCCGACCGGTGCCCCCACGGACCCCGAACAGACCTCGGGCCCGCACCCCCGGGATCGGAGGCGCGGGCCCGTCGGCGATGACCTGGGATCAGCCCTCGTCGGTGGCCGCGGCCTTGCCGGCGGCGGTCTTCTTGGCAGCGGTCTTCTTGGCCGCCGCCTTGGTGGTGGTCGTCTTCTTGGCCGCCGTCTTCTTCGCCGCCGCCGTCTTGGTCGCGGTCGCCTTCTTGGCCGTCGTCGTCTTCTTGGCCGCGGCCTTCTTCGCCGGAGCCTTCTTGGCCGCCTTCTTCACCGGTCCGCGCGCCCGCTTCTCGGCGAGCAGCTCGTAGCCGCGCTCCGGCGTGATGGTCTCGACGTCGTCGTCCTTGCGCAGCGTGGCGTTGGTCTCGCCGTCCGTCACGTACGGGCCGAAGCGGCCGTCCTTGACCACCACCGGACGCTCGCTGACCGGGTCGTTGCCCAGCTCCTTGAGCGGCGGGGCGGCGGCGGCCCGGCCGCGCTGCTTGGGCTGGGCGTAGATCGCCAGCGCCTCGTCGAGGGTGATCGTGAAGAGCTGGTCCTCGCTGGTGAGCGAGCGAGAGTCGGTGCCGCGCTTGAGGTACGGGCCGTAGCGGCCGTTCTGCGCGGTGATCTCCGCGCCCTCGGCGTCGGTGCCGACCACGCGCGGCAGCGAGAGCAGCCGCAGCGCGTCCTCCAGCGTGACGGTGTCCAGGGACATCGTCTTGAACAGCGAGGCGGTGCGCGCCTTGACCGCGTTCTTGCCGGTCTTCGGCGTGCCCTCGGGCAGGATCTCGGTGACGTACGGGCCGTAGCGGCCGTCCTTGGCCACCAGCATGTTGCCGCTGACCGGGTCCGGGCCGAGCTCGAAGTCGCCGCTGGGCTTGGCCAGCAGCTCCTCGGCCAGCTCGACGGTCAGCTCGTCCGGCGGCAGCTCGTCCGGGATGTCGGCGCGCTGGCCGGGCTCGCCCTCGACGGTCGAGGCGCGCTCGACGTACGGGCCGTAGCGGCCGACCCGCAGGGTGATGTCGTCGCTGACCTTGAACGAGCTGATCTCCCGGGCGTCGATCGCGCCGAGGTCGGTGACCAGTTCCTTCAGGCCGCCCAGGTGATCGCCGTCGCCGTTGCCGGCCTCGGCGGCACCGCCCGCGATGTGGCCCTCGCCCTCACCGAAGTAGAAGCGCTTCAGCCACGGCACGGACTGCGCCTCACCGGCGGCGATCCGGTCGAGGTCGTCCTCCATCTTGGCGGTGAAGTCGTAGTCGACCAGCCGGCCGAAGTGCTTCTCCAGCAGGTTGACCACGGCGAAGGAGAGGAAGGACGGGACGAGCGCCGTCCCCTTCTTGAAGACGTAGCGGCGCTGGATGATCGTGTCGATGATCGACGCGTAGGTGGAGGGGCGGCCGATCTCCCGGTCTTCCAGCTCCTTGACCAGCGAGGCCTCGGTGTAGCGGGCCGGCGGCTTGGTGGCGTGGCCCTCCGGGGTGATCCGCTCGGCTGCCAGCGGGTCGCCCTGGGAGACCTGCGGCAGCCGGCGCTCGCGGTCGTCGAGCTCGGCGTTCGGGTCGTCGGCGCCCTCGACGTAGGCCTTGAGGAAGCCGTGGAAGGTGATGATCTTGCCGGAGGCGGAGAAATCGACGTCCCGGCCGTCCGCGGAGGTGCCGCCGACCTTGACGGTGACGGACTGGCCGACCGCGTCCTTCATCTGGGAGGCGACGGTGCGCATCCAGATCAGCTCGTACAGCTTGAAGTCGTCACCGGTCAGACCGGTCTCGGCGGGGGTGCGGAAGCGGTCGCCGGACGGGCGGACGGCCTCGTGCGCCTCCTGCGCGTTCTTGACCTTGCTGGCGTAGGTGCGCGGGGCGTCCGGCAGGTAGTCGGCCCCGTACAGCTGGGTGACCTGGGCGCGGGCGGCGGAGATCGCGGTGTCCGACAGCGTGGTGGAGTCGGTACGCATATAGGTGATGAAGCCGTTCTCGTACAGCTTCTGGGCCACCTGCATGGTCCGCTTGGCGCCGAAGCCCAGCTTGCGGCTGGCCTCCTGCTGGAGCGTGGTGGTGCGGAACGGCGCGTACGGCGAGCGGCGGTACGGCTTGGACTCGACGCTGCGCACGCCGAACGCCGTCTGCTCCAGGGCGGCGGCCAGCTGACGGGCCGCCTGCTCGTCCAGGTGCAGGGTGTTGGTGCTGCCGGCCTTCAGCCGACCGTCCGGGCCGAAGTCGCGGCCGCTGGCGATCCGCTTGCCGTCGACGGCGGACAGCCGGGCGCCGAAGGTCTCCGGGTTGGCGGCATCGGCCGGGGTGCGGCCGGTGCCGAAGGTGCCCACCAGGTCCCAGTACGAGGCGGTGCGGAAGGCCATCCGCTCGCGCTCGCGCTCGACGACCAGGCGGGTGGCGACGGACTGCACGCGGCCCGCCGACAGCTTCGGCATGACCTTCTTCCACAGCACCGGCGAGACCTCGAAGCCGTAGAGGCGGTCGAGGATGCGGCGGGTCTCCTGGGCGTCGACCAGGCGCTGGTTGAGCTCGCGCGGGTTGGCCACGGCCTCCTGGATCGCCGACTTGGTGATCTCGTGGAACACCATCCGGTGCACCGGCACCTTGGGCTTGAGCACCTGCTGGAGGTGCCACGCGATGGCCTCGCCCTCGCGGTCCTCATCGGTGGCGAGGAAGAGCTCGTCGGACTCCGCGAGCAGCGACTTCAACTTGCTGACCTGGGACTTCTTGTCCGCGTTGACCACGTAGATGGGCGCGAAGTCGTGGTCGACGTCCACCCCGAGGCGGCGCACCTCGCCGGTGTACTTGTCCGGTACCTCGGCCGCGGTGCTGGGCAGGTCGCGGATGTGCCCGACGCTCGCCTCGACGATGTAGCCGGGGCCAAGGTAGCCCTTGATCGTCTTCGCCTTGGCCGGCGACTCGACAATGACGAGTCGCTGTCCGTGCGCGGTCTCGCTGCTCGGGGACACCTTCGCTCTTCTCTCCCGGTCCTTATGTGGCTGGTCGGCGCCGGCAGCACGGGCTGCGCTCCGCCCGACCCCTCCACCGTCCCGGGGCTGCCGCCACACGGCACCCCCAACAGCGGAGTGTGACCGTACCCCGGCCACCCTTGTCAAACGGACGGATCCCGCTTTTTCACTTGCCGGACTCACCGACGCCACTCGAACGGTAACCCGATGACGGAGGTTCCCGCCGCGCGGAGGGGGGCCTTCGGCAGGTTCCGGAGGATGGAATGACGGATTTCAAGATCTGTCAACGGAAAATCGACGGTGCATCGGCTCGTGCGGCGCGGGGGTTCGCGTGTGTCGCCGGTCCTCGGACTCCGGTCCCCAGACTCCGGTCCCCAGACTCCGGTCCTCAGACTCCGGCCGCGGCCAGGAGGCCGGCGCCCGCCGTCAGACAGCCCACACCCAGGAGGCTCCACAGCAGGTCGACGACGGCCGCCCGGCGGACCTCCCCGGCCGCCGGCACCACCCGGCTCGGACGCCGCGGGTCGTAACAGATCCGCACCGAGGCGCCCGGCGCGAGACGGTCCGAGCGGCGCAGCGGGGTGTGCCCGCGCGGGCGGGCGACCACGAGCCCGGCGATCCCGCACGCGCCGGTCCCGCACGCCGAGGGCGGCACCGAGAAGGAGAGCAGCGGCGCACTGTCCAGCCGACCGTGCACGTCTTCCTCGGCGACCACGGTGGCCACCGCCGACATCCCCCGACGGCGCACCCACAGGCGCAGGCGCACTTCGGCGGCGCACCAGAGCAGCAGCGCGCCACCGAAGAGGGTGAACACCAGTCCGCCCACCATCGCCGTCGTCGTGTCCACCCCTGGCCCCCGGCTCCCCGGCTCTGTCCACAGCCTGTGGACAGAGCCTCGCAGTGGAGGGCCAACGGGGGGCAGCCGCCCGACGGCGCCCGCACGAACCGGGAGGTACGGACGGATGAACCGGGCCTCAGCGGACCGGGTCGATGAACCCCTGCTCGGTCAGCAGCCGCAGCGACTCCGGCACCCGGTCCCGCAGGACCACCCGGTCCTCGCCGAGCAGCTGCGCGATGGCGTCCACGATCTCGCCCGCCGACAGCGTCCCGTCGCAGACCCCGACGAAGCCCGCGCCCACCGTGTCCACCTTGGTGGCCCGGCGCATGCCTCGGTTGTGCCGCAGGATCACGTGCTCCGGGTCCTCCGCACCCGGCGCGCCGACCTGCTCCTGGACCACCTCGTCCGCCAGCACGTAGCGGGCCGCGAGCAGGCCCGCGTCGTCGTGCGAGCGCAGGAAGTCCTGCCGGTCGAACCAGGCGTCGATGTGCGGGCCGAGCGGCTGCTCCACCGGGTGCGGCCACTCCTCCACCCGGACGGTCGGACGCTCGGCGCCGCTCGCCCGCAGGGTGATCCAGCCCATGCCGATGCCCTCGACCCGGCCCGCCTCGAAGGCGTCCAGCCACTCGCCGTACCGCGCCTGGTAGTCGCCACCGGGGCCACGGTGGTCGCCGCCGTCGCGCAGCCACAACTCGGCGTACTGGGCCACATCCTGGACCTCGCGCTGGACGATCCAGGCGTCCAGCCCGGTGCCCGCGACCCAGCCGGCCAGCCGCTCCTGCCAGTCCTCGCCCTTGACGTGCTGCCAGTTGGCGAGCAACTGGCAGTAGCCGCCGGGCTCCAGGTGGTCGGCGGCCGAGCGGACCAGGCTGCGGCACAGGTCGTCGCCGGCCATGCCGCCGTCGCGGTACGTGAAACGGCCGGTCGGCGAGATGACGAACGGCGGGTTGGAGACGATCAGGTCGAACTTCCGCTCCCCGACCGGCTCGAAGAGGCTCCCGGCGGCGACCTCGGTGTTGTCGAAACCGGACAGCGCCAGGGTCAACTCGGTGAAGCGCAGCGCGCGCTCGTTGAGGTCGGTGGCGGTGACCGTCCCGGCGTGCCGGGCCGCGTGCAGCGCCTGCACGCCGGAGCCCGAACCGAGGTCCAGCGCGGCCCGGACGGGGCGGCGCACGGTGATGTTGGCCAGCGTCGTGGAGGCACCGCCGACCCCCAGCACCAGGTCCTTGCGGGCCACCCCGTGCGCGGTCTCACCGGAGCCGATGCCGCCCGCGCCGCCCACCGCGCAGCCCAGGTCGGAGACCACCCAGGCATCCGAACTGGGCATCCCGGCGACCTCGTTGGCGTACGGCCGGACGTCGACCGTGGCACGCACCAGATCGCCGTCGGAGCGCAGCCAGCCGTCCGCCAGGCAGTCCTCCACCGGCAGCGCGGCGGCGGCCGCCCGGTACGGGACCGGCTGCTGGAGCAGGAACAGCCGCACCAGCGTCTCCAGCGGGCTGCCACCGCGGGTCGCCCGCAGCGCCGGGACCGCCTCGCTGCGGGCCAGCGCCGAATAGCCGGTGGGCCCGAGCAGGTCCAGGCACCCGTCGGCGGTGAACGAGGCGGCGAGCAACGCCTCGCGGAACTTGGCGAGGCGGGTCGGGTCGAGAACGGGGCTACTGATCACCCCGCCATTGTCCCCCGCCGTCCACCTCCCGGCCGCCGCTGCGCCCCGCGCTCACCGGCCGGAAGCCCGCAGCACCCCACGCGCCCCCAAGGCCCCTCGCGCGCCTCCCTCGTGGAGCACCGAGTCACCCGCCGACGGGCCTCCGGAAGCCGTCCACGCGAAACCGACGCCGGGCCGGGCCCCACCCGGGACCCGGCGCGTCGGATCGTTCGGTCCGCTGTCCTCGGCTCAGCTCGCGCTGGGGGCAGGGTTCGCCGGGGTGGTCGCCGGAGCGGCCGGAGCGGTGGTCGCGCCGGCCGCGGCCGGGCTCGCGCCGTCGGTCGTGCCGGGCGCCGGGGTCGCCCCCGGGGCGCTCGGGGTGTCGGTGGCACCCGGGGCCGGGGTCGTGCCGGCCCCGCCCGCAGCCGGGGTGGTGGCCGGGGCGCTCGCGCCGCCACTCGCGCCGCCACTCTCGGCACCGGTCGCGGCCGGGGCACTGCTCTGGGGCCGCTTGCAGCTCTCCTGCTTGGCCATCGCCGCACCGAGCTCACCGCTCTGGAGCTTGCTCTGCGCCTGGGTGGAGAGCGAGGCCAGCTGACGCAGCTGGTCGGCCACACTGCGCAGCCCGTCGGCGAACTTGGCCTGGTCGTTGTTGGACAGCGCGTCCAGCTTCTTCTGGACCTCCAGGTAGCCGTCGGCCGCCTTCTTCAGCTCGTCGACGGTGTCCTTCTGGAGGGTCTCGCCGTCCTTCACCTTGGGCGCCCCGGCCGCGTCGATGGCGGCGGCTATGTCCTGGTTGGTCTTGGCCAGCCGTCCGACGTCAGCGGAGAGCCGCTTCTGGAGGTCGGCCGGGGACTCGCCGGTCTTCACCTGGTCGGTGTCCGCGAGCGCGGTCTGCGCCTGGGCGATCGGGTCCTTGGCCGCGCCGCAGACGTTGGATGCCCAGGACTCCAGCTGCTTGCTGTTGTTGTCGTCGCCGCCGCAGCCGACGGCTCCGAACGCGAGCAGCACGCCGAGAGCGGGTACGGCCAGCAGTCGCTTGTTCACCGGGAGGGGCCTTTCGGTTCGGTCGTCATCGGTCGTCGAACCTACACGGCCGGTGTCCGCTCCCCGGTTCCCGGTTCCTCGTCCCCGCGTGGACGTCCGCCCCCATGCGGAGGGCCGACGTGACGGCGAAGCTGCGCCTCAACGCGCCTCAATGCGCCTCAGAGGGCTTCAGGGCACTTCAGAGCACTGCAGAGCACTTCAGAGCGCGACGGAGGCGACCGAAACCGGCCAGCTCATCCGGATCAGGCCACCATCCATACCGTTGGTGACCTCCAAGTCCTCGACCAGGCCGGTGATCACGGCGAGGCCCAGGGTGTCCTCGTCCGGCTCGCCGCCCTCGGCGGCGCCGGAGGCCGGAACGGCATCGGGGCCCGCCTCGTCCTCGACCTCAATGAGGAAACGCTTCTCCTGGTCGGTCAGCGCCACCCGGACGGTGCCGCCGATGCCGCCGCGCTGGTGCAATCCGACCGCGCGGGAGCAGGCCTCACCGACCGCGAGCCGCACCTCGTCGAGCACCGACTCGTCGACCCCGGCCCGTCTGGCGACGGCCGCGGCGACCAGCCGGGCCGTCCGCACGTGCTCGGGAAGCGCGCTGAATCGAAGTTCGACGGTTGCCATCTCTCCCCCTCGGGGTGCTCCGGCGGGTGCTCCGGCCGGGGCCGGAGGTCCGGCCCCTGGGGGCCGGCGGAACCGGCCCAAAGGCGCCCGGGGACGCACCGGGCCACCGGGGCCGGGCGTCCGGGGACGCGAGGAACGGGCTGGGCCGGCCGCACGGGCCGGCCCGGCCGCGTCAGTCGGTTGCCTGAACCGCGTCGTCCACCGAGGTGTGGATCGGGAAGACCTTGGTCAGGCCGGTGATGCGGAAGATCTTCAGGATGCGCTCCTGGTTGCAGACGAGGCGCAGCGAGCCCTCGTGAGCGCGCACCCGCTTCAGACCGCCCACCAGCACACCGAGGCCGGTCGAGTCGAGGAAGTCAACGCCTTCCATGTCGACGACGAGGTGGTACTTGCCGTCGTTGACGAGCTCGACGAGCTGCTCCCGCAGCTTCGGGGCGGTGTACACATCGATCTCGCCGCCAACCTCGACGACCGTACGATCGCCGACTGAACGGGTCGACAGGGACAGGTCCACGGAACCTCCAGCACCTTGCCTTGCTACGTCATGTGCGATCCTCGGCCGGACGGCCGCCACCGCATGGTCGCGAGCCCGGGCGCGCCCAGCCAACACGTGGCAAGCCTCAGCGCTGCGACCCACGGCCATACGGCCGTCACGGCCACATTCAACCACCTGTGACCATGCCCGCACGATGGCTTACGACGATTCTCCGTCACGCCGGTGACACACTGGGTCCTCATGCCGCCCCGACACAGCCCGCCCGAGGCACTGCTCGCGACCCTGGCCACCGGCCGGGGGCGGTCCGATCGGCTCACCCATACGGAGCACCTTCCCGCCCGAGCTGCACGTTATTCACCGTGGCCCGACGCGATCCGTCCGGAGGTCGTGGCCGCTGCGCGCGCGGTCGGGGTGGAGCGGCCCTGGGCGCACCAGGCAGAAGCGATGAACCTGGCCAAAAGCGGCCAGACTGTGGTGATCGCCACAGGCACCGCCTCGGGCAAGTCGCTGGGCTACCTGGCCCCGGTGCTCAGCGACCTGCTGGACGGCACCGAGGCCCGCAACGGCCGCGGCGCCACCGCGCTCTACCTGGCCCCGACCAAGGCGCTCGCCGCCGACCAGCGCCGCCGGGCCGCCGAACTCGCCCCGCCGCGGGTCCGCGCCGCCCTGTACGACGGCGACACCCCGCCCGAGGAGCGCGAGTGGGTCCGCCAGTACGCCTCCTATGTGCTCACCAACCCGGACATGCTGCACCGGGGCATCCTGCCCGGCCATGCCCGCTGGTCCTCATTCCTCAAGGCACTGCGCTACGTGGTGGTCGACGAGTGCCACAGCTACCGGGGCGTGTTCGGCTCGCACGTCGCCCAGGTGCTGCGGCGGCTGCGCCGCATCTGCGCGCGCTACGGTTCCTCACCCGCCTTCCTCCTGGCCTCCGCCACCACCGCCGACCCTGCCGCGACCGCCCGACGCCTGACCGGCCTGCCCGCCGTGGCCGTCACCGAGGACGCCTCGCCGCGCGGGCCGATGGTCTTCGGCCTCTGGGAGCCGCCGCTGACCGAGAACGTCGGCGAGCACGGCGCGCCCGTGCGCCGCACCGCGACCGCCGAAGCCGCGCACCTGCTGACCGACCTGGTCGAACGGGAGACCCGCACCGTCGTCTTCGTCCGCTCCCGCCGCGCCGCCGAACTCGTCGCGCTCCAGACCCAGGACCAGCTCGGCCGACCGCTCTCCGGGCGGGTGGCCGCCTATCGCGGAGGCTACCTCGCCGACGAACGCCGGGCCCTGGAGCGCGACTTGCACACCGGCCGACTGCTCGGACTCGCCTCCACCTCCGCTCTCGAACTCGGCGTCGACATCTCCGGCCTCGACGCCGTCCTGATGGCCGGCTACCCCGGCACCCGGGCCTCGCTCTGGCAGCAGGCCGGCCGGGCGGGCCGGGAGGCCCAGGGCGCGCTGGCCGTCCTGATCGCCCGGGACGACCCGCTGGACACCTACCTGGTGCACCACCCGGAGGCGTTGTTCGCGGCACCCGTCGAGGCCACCGTGCTCGACCCCGACAACCCCCACGTGCTCGCCCCGCACCTGTGCGCGGCCGCCGCCGAACTCCCGCTCACCGAAGGCGACCTGGAGCTGTTCGGGCCCTCCACCGCGCCGCTGCTGCCGGTCCTGGAACGGCGCGGCCTGCTGCGCCGGCGCAGTGACGGCTCCTGGTACTGGACCCGCCGGGAGCGCGCGGCCGACGCCGTGGACCTGCGCGGCAGCGGCGGCAGCCCGGTGCAGATCGTCGAGGCCGACACCGGCCGACTGCTCGGCACAGTGGACGCCGCCGCCGCGCACACCACCGTCCACACCGGGGCCGTCCACCTGCACCAAGGCCGCACCTACCTGGTCCGGGAGTTCGACCTGGAGAACTCGGTCGCCCTGGTCGAACCGGCCGACCCGCCGTACACCACGGCCGCCCGCGACATCACCTCCATCTCCGTCCTCGACACCGACACCACCGTGGACTGGGGCGAGGGCCGGCTCTGCTTCGGCTCGGTGGAGGTGGTCAACCAGGTGGTCGGCTACCTCCGGAAGCGGATCTCCACCGGGGAGATCATGGGCGAGACCAAACTCGACCTTCCGCCCCGTACGCTGCGCACCCGTGCGGTCTGGTGGACCGTCACCGAGGACCAGCTGTTCGACGCGGACATCCCGCTCGACCAGTTGCCCGGCGCCGCCCACGCCGCCGAGCACGCGTCGATCGGCCTGCTGCCGCTGTTCGCCACCTGCGACCGGTGGGACATCGGCGGCGTCTCCGTCCCACTGCATCCGGACACCGGGCTGCCGACCGTGTTCGTCTACGACGGCCACCCTGGCGGGGCCGGCTTCGCCGAACGCGGCTTCCAGCGAGCGATCGAGTGGCTGACGGCCACCCGGACGGCGATCGCCTCCTGCGAGTGCGAGCGCGGCTGCCCGTCCTGCGTCCAGTCACCCAAGTGCGGCAACGGGAACGACCCGCTGGACAAAGCCGCCGCCGTTCGGCTCCTGGACGTCCTGCTGTCCGGAGCGCCCGAGGCCGCGGACGGACCGGACGGACCGGAGGCGACCTCGGGGCCGGAGGCTGTCGAAGGACCGGACGGACCGGAGGCGACCTCGGGACCGGACGGTGAAGCCCCGGCCGGTTCATGAGGCCACCGCCGCACCGCTCGGCACTCCGCCGGGAACGTCCTCCGCGCCGGTGACCGGGGCCCGTACCGGCCCGGCCCGGGCCCTCCCCCGTGCCGGGCCGAGCGGCAGGCGCGCCGGGAGCCCGCGGACCTCCGCCTCGGCCACCACCTCGACGGCGTCCGCCGACCGGTCCACCGCGCAGGAAACCAGCCCGGCGCCCTGCGCGGCAGCGATCCCGGCCGCCCGTGCACAGCCACCGTCCGGCTCCAGCAGCATCCGGCCCGCCGCCGCGAGGGCCGCGAGATCGGCCGCCGACTCGGCCCGGTGCCGGGCGGCGACCACCGAACCGACCGCGAGCGTCCCGCCGAACACCGCCGTGCCCAGCATCGCCAGGGCGAGCAGCCAGACCGTCGCCGAGCCGGCGTCCGGCCCTCGCCCGCCCGCCGCCGCCCGGCCCGTACGGGCGCTCGCCACCCGCGCCGCCGCCGCCCGCGGCCCGGTCAGGACGGCCATGGGCCACCACCTCCGTCCGCGACCGCCACCAGGACGTCCTCCCGGGCCGCCACGGCCGCCGCGCTGAGCCGTACGGCGAGCAGCCCACCGAGCCTCCCCGGCCCGGCGCACGGCGCGTCCACGTCCACCCGCACCGTGTCGGCCGCCAATGCCACCCGGACCTGCGCACCCGGCGGGGCTGCCGAGCGGGCGAGTTCGGCGGCATCCGGCTCCCCACGCGCCGCCGCCCTGGCGCCGACCCGGGCGGCGTCCACACAGCGGATCTGCGCGGCCGCCGCGAGCACGCCCCAGATCAGCATCGCCGCGAGCAGGAGGAGCGCCGGCAGCGCCACCGCTGTCTCCGCCGTCACGAAACCCGTGTCACCGCGCCGCCGCCCCGACCGCAGCGGCCACAGCGGCCACAGCGGCCACCCACGGCCGGGGCCCGCCCCCGGACGCCCGGCACCCACCCGTACGACGGGCCGGTCGACGGGCCGGGCAACGGAGCCGGCTGGCTGCGCGCCGGAGCCGGGAGTTCGACGGCGGCCCCTACGTCCCATGGAGCGCCCGCACCAGCATGTCGGTCAGCGCCGCCGTGATGCCGTCGCTGGTCACCACCTTGTACAGCGCGAACGCGAAGGCACACGCGCCCAAGGTCCCGACGGCGTACTCGGCCGAGACCATCCCGGCGTCCGAACGGCCCTGCCGTCGAGCCATGTTGCGCACCCGGAGGGCCACCTTGCGGCTCCTCCGCCGCCACACCCTGGCGAGCGGCCCGCGCGGGCGCCCCTTGCCGGGCCTGATCGCGATCACTACGGTCATGAATCTCTCCTCTTTCTGATTTCTGATACCTGTGAACCGACTTGCCTTCACATGGCGTCGGCAAAGCGGCTGGTGAGTCCGATGACCACGGGCACCACGCCGATCAGCACGAAGGCCGGGAGGAAGCAGAGCCCCAGCGGGGCGGTGGCGATCACCGCGGCCCGGCGGACCCGGGCGTGCGCCGCACGGGCGGCCGCCGTGCGCTGCCCCTGCGCCAGCCCGATCAGCGGGTCGGCGGCGGGGACGCCCCCGAGGCTGCTGCGCTCCAGGCAGCGCGCCAACGGCGCCAGCGACGGGTGCTGCTCGCCCAGCCGACTCCAGCAGAGCTCCGGCGGTGCGCCCAGGGCCAGTTCGGCCCCGATCGCCACCAGCCTGGGCCCCATCGGCGCGCCCACGCTCCGGCCCACCGCCGACACGGCTTCTGAGGGCAGCGCCGCCGATCCGAGGCAGGCCGCCAACAGTTCGGCGCTCAAGGGGAGTTGCCTGGTCAGCAGCTCCTCCTCCCGGGCCGCTCGGCGATCCGCTGGTGACGATGCCCGAGCCGACCACTGGTGGACGCCCACCGCCACCAACACCCCGACGGCCAGTCCGGCGCCGCCACCGACCAGCACCGCCGCCGCGAGCCCTCCGGCGGTCGCCGCCACCACCCGCCGTCGACGCCCAACGCCCAATGAACCCAGCCATGTTCGCGACTCCACCTCCTTCGATTCGCGGGCCCAGGCGAGCGCCCGCCGCCTCCTCGCTCGGCCGCGCAATGACATCCACGCCGCGACGGCCACGGCCGCCGGGAGGACGAGCACGGCCCATTCGACGCCCCGCATCACCTCGCCCTCGCCACCAGTCCCACGCCGAACTCCCGTGCACGCAACGGCAACCGGCCGCGGTTCCACTCGCCCGCCCGAGGAGCGGGCAACGCACGCTCGGGCACCCGGCGCCACCCGCGCCGCTCCGCAGACGCCTCCAGGGCTCCCCGGGCCGCCGCCCGGACGATGCGCGCCGTCCATATGACGCCCAGCCCCTCCAGGGCGGCGCCCACCACCAGGCAGCCCAGCCCGGCCGTCGTATGCAGCAGGACATCCAGCGGGCGGGCCCCGAGCACCGCGCCGAGGAACAGCCCGACGCCCGGCAGTGCGGCCAGCACGGCGATCGTCGTACGCGGCCCGGCCAGCTCCCCGGCGATCTCCTCCGCGAGTGCCCGCTCGCTGCGCAACGCCTCCGCGACCCGGTCCAGCGCGGCGGCCAGCCCCGATCCACTGTCCTCGGCCACTCGCCAGCAGGCCGCCATGGCCGCGGCTCCGCTACCGCCCGGCAGTTCGGCCAGCAGGTGCAGCGCCGCGGGCACGTCCCCGCCGTAGCGGCCCGCGGCAAGTCGGGCCACCGGTTCCTCGCCGAGCCTGCTCAGCTCCGCCGGGTCGTCGGCGATCCGCACGGTGACCAGGTGCAGCGCCTGCTCCGGTGTCGCCCCGCTCCGCAACTCCCCCGCCAGCCCGGCGCAGAGCTCCACCACGGCCGCGGCCCGCTGCCGGGCTTCCGCGGCCAGGCGCCGCCGCGACCGCCATCCGCTCATCGGCAGGATGGCCAGCACGGCCGCGAGCACCGGCACCGGCGAGTCGGTGGCCCGTCCGGCCGCCAACCCGACCGGCAGGAGCAGCAGTTCGGGTGCCCGGAACTCCGACAGTCGCCACCGGGCCCGCACCGCAACCGCCGGGCTCGACCCCCGCAGCGGCGGATCGCTGCCCGCCAGCACCAGCCTGGAGCGCCGCCCACCCGACAGCTGTTCCTGCACGGCTCGCCACGCCGCGATGGTCACCAAGCACAGCACCATCGCCCAGCAGAAAGCGAACTGACGCCACGTCATGCCATTCACCTCCCTTGCCGTCGGTCGTTCCTCATCGAGCCGCCGAGCAGCACCACGGCTCCCACCGCACACCCACCCAGCAGCAGGGCGAAGGCGAGTTCCACCACCCGCACGTCCACACCTGCCGACCCGGCCACGGCCATCGCCACCGCGATCACGACCGCCCCGACCCGAGCGACACCCCACGTGCCGCCAGCAGCCCGACCAGCCGCTCCCAGCCCTGGCCGGGACGCAGGCCACCGGACGCCGGGAAGACCACCGCGGGTGTGGCCACGGCCAGCCCGTCACGGTCCCCGGCCATCGTGTGGATCTCCGCCACCCGGCGCTGCCCCGAGCCCGGATCACGGACCAGGTGCACCACCACATCGAGCGCGGCCCGCAGTTGACTGTGCAGCGCCGGTCGGTCGAGTCCGGCGAGCGACCCCAGGGCCTCCAGCCGGACCGGCACGTCCGCCGCCGTGTTGGCGTGGACCGTGCCGCAACCGCCCTCGTGCCCGGTGTTCAACGCGGCCAGCAGGTCGGAGACCTCGGCCCCGCGAACCTCGCCGATCACCAACCGGTCCGGACGCATCCGCAACGCCTGGCGGACCAGATCCCGCAGGGTGAGCTCGCCCAGCCCTTCCTGGTTGGGCGGGCGGCTCTGCAACCGGACCACGTGCGGATGGGCCGGTTGCAGCTCGGCCGAGTCCTCGGCGACCACGATCCGCTCCTCCGGCCCGACCAGGCCGAGCAGCGCCGACAGGAGCGTCGTCTTCCCCGAGCCCGTCCCACCGGACACGAGCATCGACAGCCGCGCCCGCACGATGCCCGCGAGCAGGTCGGCGCCCCGCGGCGGCAGGGCGCCGCCCGCCACCAGCTCGCCGAGCGTGAAAGGCCGGGGCCGGCACACCCGCAGCGAGATGTGCGTGCAGCCGGCCGCGATCGGCGGCAGCACGGCGTGCAACCGGGTGCCGTCCGGCAGTCGGGCGTCCACCCACGGCCGGGCGTCGTCCAACCGCCGACCGGCCGCGGTGGCCAGCCGGTGGGCCAACCGTCGCACCGCCTCGGCATCGGCGAACCGGACTCCGGCGGCTCGGTGCAGGCCGCCGCCACGGTCGACCCACACCTCGTCCGGACCGTTCACCAGGACGTCCGTGACATCGGGCGCCGCCAACAGCCGGTCCAGCGGGCCCGCACCCACCAGCTCGGCGCGCAGCGAGCGCATGGTGTCCAGGACCTCGTCGCCGCTGAGCGGCGGGCGGCTGGCCCGCAGCGCCGCCGCGACCGAGCCGGCCGTCGGGGCGGCCCCCGACTCGGCCAGCCTCAGCCGGACCGCGTCCACCAGGGCCGCCGACCGCTGCTCGCGGGCCGTCCGGCCGTACGGGCAGGGCCCGTGCTCGGCCTTCGGCGGCCCGCCGGGCGGCGGCACGCTCCGCAGCAGCCGGTGCTCCCGCACACCGCCGCCCGGACCGGGCGTACCGTCCCGAAGGACTGTTCTGCGCAGACGGACCATCAGTACACACCTCCTCCGACCGCCGACACCGGCGGCAGTACCTCGCTCAGGAAGGTCGCGCAGAAGCGCGCGAGCGGGCCGCTCTCCCGGCTGCCGGGCGGGATGCCCTTCACCACGTCCGGGGCCAGGCCCGGCTCCGGGTCCAGCTCCCCCGCCAATGGCAGCCGCAGCCCGCGGACGATCTGCCGGGCCAGGAGCCCGCCGGCCCGGGCCGGCCGCACCACGGCCCGGACGTCCCCGAGCCGCATCCGGGCCGCCGCCGCGACCCGGTCGGCGGCGGCCACCGCGCGCAGCTCGGCGGAGACCACCAGCAGCGCCAGGTCTGACTGCTCCAGCGCCTGCCCGGCCGCCGCATCGAGGTGGCGGGGCACGTCGACCACCACCAGTCCGCCGCGCCGCCGGGAGGCGGCCAGCACGCTGCGCATGGCCTCCGGGGGCACCGTCAGGGTGTCGCCGCGGTCCCAGGACAGGCAGGACAGCGCGGAGAGCCTCTTGAGCGCCGGCAGCGCCCGGGCCAGTTCGGTCCCGCTGACCCGCCCGCGGGAGCCGGCCAGCTCGGGCCAGCGCAGCCCGCTGACCCGTTCGCCGCCGAGCAGGATGTCAAGGCCCCCGCCCAGCGGGTCGCCGTCGATGAGCATCGTCCGCCGGCCCGCCCGCGCGGCGGTGACCGCCAGCGCGCAGGCCAGCGTCGAGGCTCCGGCCCCGCCGGAGCCGCCGAGCACCGCGACGGTGACCGCCGGACAGCCGACGCCCTCGGTCGCGTCCGCGATCCGGTCCAGCAGCCAGGCCTCGGCGTCGGGCAGGAACAGCACGTGCTCGGCCCCGAGTTGGACGGCTCTGACCCACACCCCGGGATCGTCGAGGTCCAGCCCGAGCAGCAGCACCCCGCCGCGCCGCCCCAGCCCGGAGCAGCGGACGGCCTGGTCGTCCCCGACCAGGACCAGCGAGGCCCCTTCCCAGAGCTCCCGCGTCGGTGGCCCGCCCCGGGCCAGTCTCGGCTCGGTGCCCGCGGCCGCGCAGATCCGCAGCAGGTGCTCGGCCAGGCCCTCGTCCTCGGTGACGACGAGCGGCCCGGCGACCGCGGGGCCCTCGGCGGTGATGTGGTCGGCGATCGGCGTCGACATGGTGTCTCCCCTCCGCGCCGTCGACCACCGGGGTGGTCGACGGCGCACGTCGGACGGTTGCGGCGGACGGCCGCCCGACAGACCTCCGGTTGGAAGGGGATGAGGCCCTGCCTGGCGACCGCCGCCGGTCATCACGGTGGGGGGAGATCCGGATTCCGTCATCCAGGTTCCGATTGCCTGTGGATAACCCCGGGGCTGTGGATAAAAACGTTCACCCGGGCGGGGGGCTAATCGGCGAAGAATTGACGAAAGGGGGTCACCGAGATGAACCGGCGACCCCCTCCCACCCCGTTCAGTCGATCTCCGGACCGCCGCCCGAGGTCCTCCGGACACTGCTTCCGGACGGGCCCGCGCCACCGATCGGAACCAGCCGTTCGATCCTCGACGGGCATGAGTGAATGACAACGCAGAGTGACGAAAGTCGAACGCCCGGCCGAGGTGGCGACACCCCCTGTAGGCCGTCGACACGGCGGCGCCGGATGCGACGCGAGGGGCGTTCAAGCCCTGAAAATGGCCCCGGACGTGCGACGACCCCCGCCGGGGGGGAGAGCGGGGGTCGTCTATCCACAGCCCGACTCGGGGGGGAGGAGCCGGACCGGGTTAGCACGGTCGCGAACGATCCGTGACTTCCATGGTGTACCCGAGCGGCCAGAAACACAAACCCGCACGCCCGCGAGTACGCCGAATGGCGGGGTGATTTGCGGCTCCCTCTATCCTCGGTTCCCGTGGACACCACCGAGAACGCCGACGACCACGCCGACGAGTCCCAGGGCGGCACCACGGGGCCCGAAGAGCTCCGCCCGCCCGTTCGCCTCCGCCCGGGCGGACTGCGCACAGCGGCCTTCTTCGACCTCGACAAGACCATCATCGCCAAGTCGAGCGCGCTGGCTTTCAGCCGCCCGTTCTACCAGGGCGGCCTGATCAACCGTCGGGCCGTACTGCGCAGCGCGTACGCCCAATTCGTCTTCCTGGTCGGCGGCGCGGACCACGACCAGATGGAGAAGATGCGCGAGTACCTCTCCGCGCTGACCCGGGGCTGGAACGTCCAGCAGGTCCGCGAGATCGTCGCCGAGACCCTGCACAACCTGATCGACCCGATCATCTACGACGAGGCCGCCTCGCTGATCGAGCAGCACCACGCGGCCGGCCGGGACGTGGTGATCGTCAGCAGCTCCGGCTCCGAGGTGGTCGAGCCGATCGGCCGACTGCTCGGCGCGGACCACGTGATCGCCACCCGGCTCCGGGTCGAGGACGGCTGCTACACCGGCGAGATCGAGTACTACGCCTACGCCGAGAACAAGGCCGCCGCCATCCGGGAGTTGGCCGCGACCAAGGGCTACGACCTGGCCGAGTCCTACGCCTACAGCGACTCCTCCACCGATCTGCCGCTGTTGGAGGCGGTCGGCCACCCCTCGGCCGTCAACCCCGACCGGGCGCTGCGGAAGGAGGCGCAGGCCCGGGAGTGGCCGGTGCTGGTCTTCGAGAAGCCGGTGGAACTGCGGCGCCGACTGCCCGAGTTCTCCGCTCCGAGCGGCTCGGTGCTGACCGCCGTCGCGGTCGGGACGGCCGCCCTGACCGCCGGGGTGATCTGGTACCTGGCCCGCCGGCAGCGCCCGGGCGCCTGAGGCCATGGGGTCGCGAGGTCGCGAGGCCTGGCACTCCTGACACTTCTGGCCAAAACGGGCAATCGGCGCAGACTTCTCTTTTCGGGTTCCCCTTTCGCCCGAAACGCGATACAAATGAAGCACGGCCCGCGAGACCCGGTCAGGACCGAAGAGGTCAAACCGACAACGCAGTTCAGGCCCCACGGACCGCACGTACAGATATCCGAGCACCCACATGCAGCCGACCCGCTGTCGGGCCGCCGGACCAGACGAACGGGCAGGATCCCCGTCTGATCGGCACTTCCGGTGCATGCATGGTCACCCGGTATCTGCACCAGCGGCGGCACCCAGCAGGATCAGGTGCCGCCGCATCCGTGTGTCCGCCCGCCCCTTCGCGGAGCGCGGGACCGCTCAGACCATTCCGCGCTGCATCGCCTCGCAGACCGCCGTGCTCTCCCGCACGCCCAGCCGCAGCGCCCGGCCGCAGTGCGCGATCCAGGCCGCCATCCCCTCGGGGGTGCCCGCCAGGTAGCCGGCGAGGGCCTGGCGGTAGGCCGCGGTGCCGAGCTCCGCCAGGCCGACCTCGGTCGGGCAGATCGACTTCGGATCGAGCCCCTCGGCGATCAGCACGATCCGCTGGGCGGCCCGCGCGATCACCCCGTTGTGGGTGCCGAACGGCCGCAGCGCGAGCAGTTCACCGTGCACCACCGAGGCCACCACGAGGGCCGGCGTGCCCACGCCTTGGCCCTCCGCGCGCGCCACCAGCAGCCGGGAGAGCTGATCGAGCCGGGCCGCGACCTCCTCCGCGCCCGGAGCGGGCGGCAGCACGGGCAGCGGCCCGTCCACGACGTCGACCTCGACGCTCTCCACCGGCTCCAGTGCCAGCGGGAACAGCTCCTCGGCGCCCTCCCCGGCCCGCCGCGGGCGGCCGGCGGCCGGATCGCCGTCGCCGACCGCGAGCAGGTGCAGCCTGGCCAGCACCTGGAGCGGCGAGTGCCGCCAGATGCTGAGCAGCTGGCCGGCCTCGGCGGCGATCCGCAGGGCCGCGCCGACCGTGCGGGCCTCGGGGTCCGCGCCGAAGTCGGTTCGACGTCGGACCTCCTCCAGCGGCCAGTTCGCTCCGGCCAGGGCCGCAGACGCACGGGCGCCGCGCAGGGCGGACTCGGAGGTGACCTCGGCCGCTCGGCGGCGCATCACCCGGTGGCCGTAGAGCCGGTCGACGGCCTTGCGCACCTCGGCCACCGCGTCGGGCACCCCGGGGAGCTGGGCCAGCGGGGCGAGGGGATCAGTTCCAGTGCTCACCTACCCGAGAGTAATGAACGGGCCGCCCCTCCCGGAACAGCAACCCCGCATCACCCGTTAGGGGCAATCCTCACTTCCCTCCCCCGGCGAAACCCAAACCCCGGCTAGCATGGCCGCTATCGGAGACGATAACGATTTCCAACTAGGGTGCCCGTCGCACGCGGCCCCTGGACAGGCGGCCCCGCAGCGAGGGCCCTGAGCGAGAGCCGGAGTCCCCAGATGAAGATCGCCTTCGTCGGCAAGGGCGGCAGCGGGAAGACCACGCTGTCCGCCCTGTTCATCCGCCACCTTGCGGCCCTGGGCCGACCGGTCATCGCCGTGGACGCCGACATCAACCAGCACCTGGGCCCCGCCCTCGGGTTGACTGACGCTCAGGCCGCCGAACTGGCCCCGCTGGGCGGGTACCTAACGGAGATCAAGGAGTACCTGCGCGGCAGCAACCCGCTGATCCGCTCCTCCGACGAAATGATCAAAACCACGCCTCCCGGCCGGGGTTCGCGACTGCTGCGGATCGTCGAGGAGAACCCGGTCTACGCCTCCTGCGCCCGCCCCGTCGCGCTGGACGAAGGCTCGGTCCGGTTGCTGGCGACCGGCGCGTTCACCGAGGAGGACCTCGGGGTGGCCTGCTTCCACTCCAAGGTCGGCGCGGTGGAACTGCTGCTCAACCACCTGCTGGACGGCCCCGGCGAGTACTTGGTGACCGACATGACCGCGGGCTCGGACTCCTTCGCCTCCGGCCTGTTCACCCGCTTCGACCTGACCTTCCTGGTGGCCGAGCCGACCCGCAAGGGCGTCTCCGTCTACCGTCAGTACAAGGACTACGCCCGCGACTTCGGCGTGGAGCTGCGGGTGGTCGGCAACAAGGTGCAAGGCCCGGACGACCTCGCCTTCCTGCGCCGCGAGGTGGGCGACGACCTCCTCACCACCTTCGGGCAGTCGGACTGGGTGCGCCGCCTGGAGCAGGGCGCCGAGCCGCCGCTGAAGTCGCTGGAGCCGGCCAACCGGGCCGTGCTGGAGAATCTGCGGATCGAAACCGACGCGGCGTACGGACGGCGGGACGCGCGCCGCTACACCGAGCAGGCGGTGCTCTTCCACCGTCGCAACGCGGAGAGTTGGGCCAACGCCAAGGTCGGCATCGACCTCTCAACCCAGGTGGACGAGGACTTCGTCCTGGGCGCGTTCCCGGACGGCGGCGCGTTCGCCGGCGATGGCGGTTTCGCCGGCGGTGGCGAGCGCACCGCCCCTGCGGGCGCCCACGTCTGACCCACGTCCGACCCGCGCCGACCCCGCACCCACCTCGCATCACCGCAGCCGAACGGGCCGCGCTCCACCCCGCTCCGGGGAGGGCGCGGCCCGTTCGCCGCGTCCGGCCCCGCCCCTCGAAGGTCCGCCCACCCGGCCCGACCGCCGCCGCAGCAGATTCCCGACGGTTCGGCCACCGCCCATTGGAGTGAACCCCGGGGTTTTCCGCTTCCCTCCCGCAACCACGCTGTGCAAAGCTTTCATTACCCTCGGTTTACCGAGTCTTGATGGTTCGCTCGGCGGCCCTCAGCGAGACGTCCCGCACCTCGCCCAAGCCCCGGCGGGCCCGATGGTCCACGCCGGCCGGTGAAACCCGCACTCCCCGCCGCGCCCACGCCATCCCGCCACACTGTCGCGCCCCCACACACAGCCGTCCGCCCGGAGCCCCGCTCCGGACTCAGCGCCGGACCTGACTGCGTTCGCTCCCCCGGACAGACGGGAAGACAATGCCCCTCGACATCTCCAGCGCCCCCATCGCCTCCGACACCACCGACCACGCACCGCCCTGCTCGGGCACCCGGGTCCGCTGGGCCCAGGACGTCTCCTCCTCCCTCGTGGTCTTCCTCATCGCCGTGCCGTTCTCCCTCGGCATCGCGCTCGCCACCGGCGCCCCGCTCACCGCCGGTCTGGCCGCCGCGGCGGTGGGTGGGATCGTGGTCGGGCTGTGCGGAGGCACACCGCTCCAGGTCAGCGGCCCCTCGGCCGCACTGACGGTGGTCACCGCCGGACTGGTCGCCCAGTACGGCTGGCAGGCCACCTGCGCCATCACCGCCGCCGCAGGCCTGCTCCAACTCCTGCTCGGCGCACGCCGGGTGGCCCGGACGGCGCTCGCCGTCTCCCCCGCGATCGTGCACGGCATGCTGGCCGGAGTCGGACTCACCATCGCGATCGCGCAGCTGCACGTCGTCCTCGGTGGCTCACCGCAGAGCTCCGCGATCGCCAATCTGCTTGCCCTGCCAGGACAGTTGGCCGTTCCACACCCACCCGCGCTGCTGGCCGGGGCGGTGACGGTGACCATCCTGATCGGCTGGCCCCGGCTCGGCCGACTCCCGGGCCGGGCAGGCGAGTTCGGCGCCCGGCTGGGCAAGGCGCCCGGCCCGCTGGTCGGCGTCGCGCTGGCCACCGCCCTCGTGTTCGCCCTGGACCTACGGCTCGCCCGTATCGAACTGCCGGACTGGCGGCCGCAGGTGTTCCTGCCCGCCCTGCCGCACGGCCCGCTCCTCGGACTGCTCGCGGCCGTCCTCACCGTCACCGCCGTCGCCAGTGCGGAGTCGCTGCTGTCCGCCGTCGCGATCGACCGGATGTCCCGGCGCACCGGCGACCTCGACCGCGAACTGCGCGGCCAAGGTCTGGCCAACCTGGTGAGCGGGCTGGTCGGCGGACTGCCGATCGCCGGCGGCGCCGTACGCAGCACCGCCAATGTGCGGGCCGGCGGCCAGACCAGGTGGGCCTCGGTGCTGCACGGCGTCTGGGTGCTGGCCGCCGCACTCGCGCTGACCGGCGGGCTGCACCGGATCCCGCTGGCCGCGCTCGCCGCGCTGGTGCTGGTGATCGGGCTGCACATGGTGAGCTTCGCGCACATCCGCAAGGTGCACCGGCACCGCGAGTTCCCCGTCTACCTGATCACCGTGCTCGGCGTGGTGGCCGCCGGCGTGCTGTGGGGCGTCGCGATCGGCGCCGGCACCGCCGCGCTGCTCGCCCTCTACCGGCTGACCCGCGCCCATGTGGACGTCGTGACCGGCCCCGACGGCACGGTCACCGTCCAGACCCACGGCCCGCTCGCCTTCACCACCGTGCCTCGGCTCGGTCGGGCGCTCGCCGGCATCCCGGCCGGGGCCGAGGTCACCGTGGTCCACGATGGCACCTTCCTGGACCACGCCGCCTACGAGACCCTGCACACCTGGCGGGCCGGGCACCAGGAAGCGGGCGGCCGGGTCTGGATGGTGACGCGGCGCCAGGACGACGAGGTGCTCGACCCGGACGGCACGGTGCATGCGGGCAGTTCACCTGGCGCGCACCGCTGCCGGGCCTGGACGCCTTGGGTCGGCCACCACTGCATCGAGCAGCAGGAGGACCCGCACGGCCGACTGCTGGACGGCGTCCGGGTGTTCCAGCGGCACACCGCCCCGCTGATCAGGCCGGAGCTCGCCCGGCTGGCCCGGGAGGGGCAGACGCCTTCCCAACTCTTCCTGACCTGCGCGGACTCCCGGATGGTCACCAGCATGATCACCAACAGCGGTCCGGGAGACCTGTTCACCGTGCGCAACGTGGGCAACCTGGTGCCGGCCCCGTACGAACCCGGTGCGGCGGACGACTCGGTGGCCGCCGCGGTGCAGTACGCGGTCGAGGTGCTGGAGGTGCGTTCGATCACGGTCTGCGGCCACTCCGGCTGCGGCGCGATGCAGGCCCTGTTGGACGGAGTGCACGAGCGCCCCGGGCAGCCCACCCCGCTGGCCCGCTGGCTGCGCAACGGCCGCGGCTCGCTGGACCGGCTCCGCCGGGTCCCGGCGGAGTTCGCCGGCCGGCCCGCGGTGGACGTCGTGGAGCAGCTCTGCATCACCAACGTGGTCCAGCAATTGGACCAGCTGATGGCGAACCCGGCGGTGGAACGCCGGGTCGAGGCGGGCACCCTGCGACTGGTCGGCATGTACTTCGACTTCGCGACGGCGCAGGCCTACGTCCTGGACCGGGCCGCCGGAACGTTCAGCCCGGTCGAAGCCCGCGTCGAAGCCCGCGTCGACGACCGCGTCAAGGCCCGCGGCGGGAAACGCACCGACGAGACCGACGAGACCGGCAAAATCAAACACAACGCCGAGCTCTCCCGCCGGACCGGCCCCGATGCCCGACCCGGCCGGACATCGGCCGAACGGGTGAATGAGGACGCACAGGTGCCGGCCGGAGGCAGCGAGGAGGACCCTCAAGTGGCCGCCTGAGAGTCGGGCCCGTGCCCCCGTCAGGCGGGTTGGGGCATGGGCCCACCCACCCTCGTACGACCCTCCGGCCCACCGTCGCGAACCATGCCGGAGGCCGACCGGCCGCCGATCAAAGGTCTACACCAATTCACAGGAGCCTCTTGTCAACTGCCCCGTTCGCCTGGTGAGCTGTGCGCTGGGACACACGGGACAATCCCCACGCACGGGATCGCCCCCGATCATGACTCGATGAGGAGTGCGCGTTGAGCAACGAGAGCCTGGCCAACCTGCTCAAGGAGGAGCGGCGCTTCGCCCCGCCGGCAGAGCTCGCCGCAGCCGCCAACGTCACCGCGGCCGCGTACGCGCAGGCCTCCGAGGACCGTCTGGGCTTCTGGGCCGAGCAGGCCCGTCGCCTCACCTGGGCCGTCGAGCCGACCGAGACGCTCGACTGGTCCAACCCGCCCTTCGCCAAGTGGTTCGCCGACGGCAAGCTCAACGTCGCGTACAACTGCGTCGACCGCCACGTGGAGAACGGCCTGGGCGACCGGGTCGCCATCCACTTCGAGGGCGAGCCCGGCGACGGCCGCTCGATCACCTACGCCCAGCTCAAGGACGAGGTCTCGCAGGCCGCCAACGCGCTGCTGGAGCTCGGCGTGCGCAAGGGCGACCGGGTCGCCGTCTACCTGCCGATGATCGCCGAGGCGGTCGTCGCGATGCTCGCCTGCGCCCGGATCGGCGCCACCCACTCGGTGGTCTTCGGCGGCTTCTCCTCCGATGCCGTCGCCTCCCGCATCCAGGACGCCCAGGCCAAGCTCGTCATCACCGCCGACGGCGGCTACCGACGTGGCAAGCCCTCCGCCCTGAAGCCGGCCATCGACGAGGCGCTCACCAAGGTCGACGGCGTCGAGCACGTCCTGGTGATCCGCCGCACCGAGCAGGACATCCCGTGGACCGAGGGCCGCGACGTCTGGTGGCACGAGATCACCGCGCGCCAGTCCACCGAGCACACCCCCGAGGCGCACGACGCCGAGCACCCGCTGTTCATCCTCTACACCTCGGGCACCACCGGTAAGCCCAAGGGCATCCTGCACACCTCGGGCGGCTACCTCACCCAGGCCAGCTACACCCACCACGCCGTCTTCGACCTCAAGCCGGAGACCGACGTCTACTGGTGCACCGCCGACATCGGCTGGGTCACCGGCCACTCGTACATCGTCTACGGCCCGCTCTCCAACGGCGCCACCCAGGTCATCTACGAGGGCACCCCGGACACCCCGCACCAGGGTCGCTTCTGGGAGATCGTCCAGAAGTACGGCGTGACCATCCTCTACACCGCGCCGACCGCGATCCGCACCTTCATGAAGTGGGGCGACGACATCCCCGCGAAGTTCGACCTGTCCTCGCTGCGGGTGCTGGGCAGCGTCGGCGAGCCGATCAACCCCGAGGCCTGGATCTGGTACCGCGAGCACATCGGCGGCGGCACCTGCCCGATCGTGGACACCTGGTGGCAGACCGAGACCGGCGCCATCATGATCAGCCCGCTGCCGGGCGTCACCGAGACCAAGCCGGGCTCGGCCCAGCGCGCCCTGCCGGGCATCGCCGCCACCGTGATGGACGACGAGGGCAACGAGGTGCCGAACGGCTCCGGCGGCTACCTGGTGCTCACCGAGCCGTGGCCGTCCATGCTCCGCACCATCTGGGGCGACGACCAGCGCTACATCGACACCTACTGGTCGCGCTTCGAGGGCCGCTACTTCGCCGGTGACGGCGCCAAGAAGGACGATGACGGGGACATCTGGCTGCTCGGCCGGGTGGACGACGTCATGCTCGTCTCGGGTCACAACATCTCCACCACCGAGGTCGAGTCGGCCCTGGTCGGCCACCCGTCGGTGGCCGAGTCCGCGGTCGTCGGCGCCACCGACGCCACCACCGGCCAGGCCATCGTCGCCTTCGTGATCCTGCGCGGCGGCGTCACCGAGACCCCCGAGCTGGTCGACGAGCTGCGGGCGCACGTCGGCCGCACGCTCGGCCCGATCGCCAAGCCGAAGCAGATCAAGGTGGTCGGCGAGCTGCCGAAGACCCGCTCCGGCAAGATCATGCGCCGTCTGCTGCGCGACATCGCCGAGGGCCGCGAGGTCGGTGACACCACCACCCTGGCCGACAGCACGGTGATGAGCCAGATCCAGTCCCAGCTGCCGTCCTCGGACAACGGCAACGGCTGAACGAACAACAACGGCTGAACCCACCGAGGCCGAACCACCGAACCACCGAAACAGCTGAACAGCTGAACAGCTGAACAGCTGAACAGCTGAACAACGGCTGTGCCCCGGGCGGCGACCACCGCCCGGGGCACAGCCGTCTGCGTTCGGGCACTCGGGCCACTGCTCCTTCGAGGTGCAGTCCCGACCCGCAGGGTTTAAGTCCTTGAATAGGACAATCCGGATGTCACCCGAACTCCCGTTAGACTGTTAGGGACGCATCAAGATCCCTTGACGGGACCCGCGGGCGTCACAGGGCGCGCCGGGAAGTCTGGTCGGCAACTGCACCACCCGTGCATCCGTTGCCGCTCCCAGCCCCAGGAGGTCCACGTGACCGACCAGCCGCCCGTTCACGAGCCGACGACCCGCCGCCGGCAGTTCTTCGGCCGGTTGTCACTGCCCGAGCGCACCTTCATCGCCGACGCGCTGCGTACCGAGACGGTCGGCGGCATGCTGCTGCTGGGCGCCGCCGCCATCGCGCTGATCTGGGCCAACGTCTGGCCCGACGCGTACCGGAGCATGCTCGACTACACCGTCGGCCCCTCCGCCCCTCTGCACCTCGACCTCTCCCTGGCCACTTGGGCCAAGGACGGCCTGTTGGCGATCTTCTTCTTCGTCGCCGGGATCGAGCTCAAACGCGAGTTCGTCGCGGGTGAGCTGCGCACGCCCAGCGCCGCGCTGCTGCCCGTGATCGCCGCCGTCTGCGGGGTCGCGCTGCCCGCGATCCTCTTCGCCCTGGTGAACTCCGGCGGCGGCGGGCACCCCGGCGGCTGGGCGATACCGACCGCCACCGACATCGCCTTCGCCCTCGGCGTGCTGGCCGTGGTCGGCAGCCACCTGCCGTCCGCCCTGCGCGCCTTCCTGCTCACCCTCGCGGTGGTCGACGACCTGATCGCGATCCTGATCATCGCGATCTTCTACAGCCACGGCATCAAGTTCTGGGCGCTCGGTCTGGCCTTCGCCGGGCTGGTGCTGTTCTGGTTCCTGCACCGGCGCGGCGTCCACGGCTGGTACCTCTTCGTGCCGCTGGCCGTGGTGACCTGGGCGCTGATGCACGAGAGCGGCATCCACGCCACCGTGGCGGGCGTCGCGATGGGCCTGATGCTGCGCTGCCACCGGGAGGGCGACGAGCAGCACTCCCCCGGCGAGCACATCGAGCACCTGGTCCGCCCGTTCTCGGCCGGTCTGGCCGTCCCGCTGTTCGCGCTGTTCTCGGCCGGGGTGGCGATATCCGGTCCGACGCTACGCGAGGTGTTCACCCAGGCCACCCCGATCGGCATCGTGGTCGGTCTGCTGGTCGGCAAGTCGGTGGGCGTGTTCGGCGGTACCTGGCTGACCGCCCGGTACACCAGGGCCGAACTGAACCCGCAGCTCAAGTGGGCGGACATGGTGGCCGTCTCGGTGCTGGCGGGCATCGGCTTCACCGTGTCGCTGCTGATCAGCGAACTGGCCTTCCCGGGGGACCCGACGCTCGCCTCCCGGGCCAAGACCGCCGTCCTGCTCGGCTCGCTGATCTGCGCGACGGTCGCCACCGTGCTGCTGAAGCTGCGCAACCGGCACTACCGCGCGCTGTGCGAGGAGGAGGACCGCGACGTGGACGGGGACGGCGTGCCGGACGTCTACCAGGCGGACGACCCGGCCTGGCGGGCGAGGGTCGGCGAGGCGGCCCGCCCGCTGCCCGGCGAGCACCCCGACCACAGCTCCCGCCGTCACCCCCACTCCGGCCCCGGCCCCGGCCCCCACTCCGGCCCCGACCCCGACCCCGAGTCCGAGTCCGGCGGCCCGGACCGGTCCGGACGCCGCGCCTGAGCCGCCCCGAAGAGGCCCCGCAGGAAAACCCCGGCAGGTCCCGCAGGACTCCTGAGCGACTCCCGAGCGACTCCCGAGCGACTCCCGAGGGGCCTCCCCGAGGCCCTCCCCCAAGACCCCGACCACCGGGACACGTCCCTCCGGCGGGGCCCCGGAGTGGTGTCCGACTGGCCGGTAGGGGCATGATTCTGAGCTGTCGACAACCCCCAGACGCCTCCGGACCCCCACCGGACCCGGAACCGCACACCCGCGGCGGCGTCACGCCGTACAGCCGCAGAGGAGAACCGCTGATGCCCGCAGGAGCCGCAGACCCGTCCAGCAACGGCCGGGCGCCCTACGAGGGCGAGCGTTCGGTGGGGCAGCTGTTCGCGGCGGCCACCGCCGACCTGTCCGCGCTGGTCCACGACGAGATCGCGCTCGCCAAGGCCGAGATCCGGGCGGACGTCAAGCGCGGCGTCTCCGGCGGTGTCTCGCTGATCGTCGCCGGCGTGGTGGCGCTGTTCTCCATCCCGATGCTGAGCGCCGCGGCGGCCTTCGGCATCCACGCGCTGGGCCTGTCGCTGGGCTGGTCCTTCCTGATCGTGGCCGGCGCCTACCTGCTGCTCGCGGTGCTGCTCGGCATGCTGGCCTGGCGTTCGTTCAAGAAGATCGAGAAGCCGGTCCGCACCATCGAGGGCGCCCAGAAGACCGCCGAGGTGCTGAAGAACGCCCGGCCGCGCCCGGCCACCCAGGAGGAGATCGACCGGGCCTTCGGCCGCATCCCGTAAGCAGCACTCCCCAAGAACTCGCCGAGAGAACTCACCAAGAGAACTCACGGGCAGAAGTCACCGACAGAAGTCGGCGGGCACCCGGACCCGCCGACAACGAGTGCCGGGCACATGTCCGGCACTCGGATGTGACACGCTCTCGGTATGCCGCTTGACCAGAAGCCCGTGCCCGCGCAGCCGTCCGCCGATTCCGGCCCCGACTCCGGCGCCGGCCTCACCCCTGAAGGCCCCGACGGCCCCGGAGCCCTCACAGGCCCCGCCGCCGCCCCCGAGGGCCCCGAGGGCCCCGAGAGGGAGCCTCAGGGGGAGTCCGAGCGGGAACCCGTCGAAGCGGCCTCCGACGCGGCCTCGACGGCGGGCGGCGAGGCCGCCTGGGACATCCGGCAGCCCGGCCCGTGGACGCACCGCGACCTCGCGGCCAACGGCGCCCGCTTCCACATCGCCGAGCTGGGCTCCGGCCCGCTGGTGCTGCTGGTGCACGGCTGGCCCGAGTACTGGTGGGCCTGGCGCCACCAGCTGACCGCCCTCGCCGAGGCCGGCTACCGGGCGGTGGCGCTCGACCTGCGCGGCATCGGCGGCAGCGACCGCACCCCGCGCGGGTACGACCCGGGCAATCTCGCCCTGGACATCACCGGCGTGATCCGCTCGCTCGGCGAGCGCCGGGCCCACCTGGTCGGGCACGCCTCCGGCGGCACGCTGGCCTGGGTCGCGGGCGTGATGCGCCCGTCCGTCATCCAGAGCCTGACCGTGGTCTCCGCCGCGCACCCGAGGGACCTGCGCCGGGCGCTACTGACCGACCGCCGCCAGTTCGCCGCCTTCGAACACGTGCTGGGCTTCCAGCGGCCCTGGATACCGGAACGCCGGCTGGTGGCCGACGACGCCGAGCTCGTCGGCCGCTACCTGGCTTCCTGGACCGGTCCGAACGGCCTGGACGAGACCGCGGTGCACGCGTACCGGCAGGCGATCCAGATCCCCAGCACGGCGCACTGCTCGATCGAGCCGTACCGCTGGCTGCTGCGCTCGATGGCCCGGCCGGACGGCATCCAGTTCGCCCGCCGGATGAAGAAGCCGATCACCGCGCCGACGCTGCACGTCCAGGGCGCGGCGGACCCGGTGCTGCTGTCGCACACCGCACTCGGCGGCGGCGAGTACGTGGCCGCGCCGTACCGCTGGCGGCTGTTGCCGGGGGTCGGGCACTTCCCGCACGAGGAGGCACCGGAGGAGTTCACCGCCGAGCTGCTGGACTGGGTCGGCCGCCACAAGGAGTGACCCGCACCGGGCCCGCCAAGACCGCCCTGGGCCCGCCCAGGGCTGCACCGGGCCCGCCAGGGCTGCACCCGGCCCGCCAAGGCCGCCCCGGGAACGTGACGGGGCTGCGACGGGCCTGCGACGGGGTCAAGACGCCGCGGTGAAGGGGCCGTGACGGAGCCGGACGTGCGACCCGTCGGATGGGGCCTTTGGGCCCAACTCCCTTGAGGTTGAACTCATATGACAACCGCATAGGCCAATTTCGGCGCGCCCTGGGCGGTTACCTCCACCGGCCCAGGGGCATCCCTTCCGGTATGAGTTGGATGCCCGAAAGCGGCGGCGCCTCGCGCGGCCGACGTCACAACAGCCCTCAGCGTTCCGCCCACCGCCCCGACCGGGCGGACGACCTCGGTTTCGACGGTCCCGACGGCCGTCAGCACACGGAGCGGCGGCAGCTCGGCATCCCACGCATCCTCGGCCGGCGCGCCCGCTGGGTGGGCGCACGACTGCGGCGCGAGACCTGAGGCCTCGCGCCGCATCCCCTCGAAGGCGCCGGTCGGTTCGACTTCACCGATCCAGTCCCGATCAACCGGTCGGTTCGACTTCACCGATCCAGCCCCGATCAGCCGCTCAGTTCACGATCGTCGGCGACAGCGCGGTGAACCAGAGCAGGACGAAGGTCGCCACCGACATGAGCGGCACCAGCACCTTGGTCTCCACGCTGTTGCCGCTGCGCTTGATCAGCACGATCTCGTAGCGCTCCTTGTGCGGCCAGAGCAGCGGCGCACCCTTCTTGGTCAGGCAGTCGCCGAGCAGGTGCGCCAGCGTGCCCAGGCCCACCGCGTACGGCAGCCAGCCGGGCGAGTTGGGCATCCAGGTGTTCATGCCGAAGGTGCCGAGCGCGGCCAGGCCGATGACGGTGATCCACGCCTCCGGGCCGTCGCCCGGCGGGCAGAGCCGCAGGGCCCGGATCGCGAGCGCCAGCAGGAAGAAGGTCAGCCCGAGGGTGAAGTTGCGCCCCAGGTAGGTGACGCCGGCCCAGGTGCCGCCGCCCATCAGCGCGACGAACAGCAGCGAGTGGGTGGCGTGCCGGTGGCCGCCGGAGGCCCAGGCCACGAAGCGACAGAGCGCCTTGGAGACCGGGCCGAGGAAGTTGGCGATCGAGCCGTCGTGGTGGTCGAGGTCCGGCAGCAGGGCCGCGCCCGCGCACAGCACCGTGCCCATCAGTATGTCCGCCGGCTGCAAGGTGGTGTGCAGCAGCAGCGGGGGCAGGAAGGGAGCCGATGCCGCGTACAGCATCGCCCCGCTCACCGCGTGCGAGTGACCCATCATCGGACTGCCATGACCTCCTGTCGGGCCCACTCCGGGACGGCGCCCGGTTGAGCCGAACGGGTGAGCGCGGCCGAGGCTACCAGGGCGGCCTGACGGTGCGACGGATATCGGACGGCCCGGCCCAGCGCGTCCCCGGCCGGCCTCCCCCGACGTCCCCGACCGGCCTCCCCCGACGTCCCCGACCGGCCTCCCCGGCCGTCCACGAAGCACCACCGCAAACACCGCCGAGGCCCCCGATGGCGCCCTCGTCAGAGCGCGCACCCCTGGGTGTCCACCCGGCCCGAGGCGGCGCCGCCCCGCTCGACGTCCTCGCGCACCTCCGCCGCGGTCAGCACGTAGCCGGTGTCGGCACTGTCCAGGGACTTGGCGAAGACCACGCCGTACACCTCGCCGTCGGGGGTGAGCAGCGGGCCGCCGCTGTTGCCCTGGCGCACCACCGAGCGCACCGAGTAGACGTCCCGGACCACCTGGCCGCGGTGGTAGATGTCCGGACCGTTGGCCTGGATCCGGCCGCGGATGCGGGCCGGCTGGACGTTGAAGGCGCCGTTCTCCGGGAAGCCGGCCACGATCGCGCTGTCGTTGGTCTTCGCCTCGCCCGCGAAGGCCAGCGCGGGCGCGTTCAGCTTGGGCACGTCCAGGACGGCGATGTCGCGCTGCCAGTCGTAGCGGACCACCGTCGCGTCGTACAGCTGGCCGACGCCGCCGATCTGCACGGTCGGCTCGCTGACCCCGCCGACCACGTGGGCGTTGGTCATCACCCGGTGCGGGGCGAAGACGAAGCCGCTGCCCTCCAGGGTCTTGCCGCAGGAGGTCGCGGTGCCGACCACCTTGACCAGGCTCTGCCGGGCCCGTGCCACCGCCGGGCTGGCGGCCAGCGCGGGGTCGGGGCTGTCGACCTGGGTGATCGGCTCGTGCTCGAAGGGGTTGAAGACCTGCGGGAACCCGTTGCGGGCGAGGACCTTGGAGAAGTCCGAGAACCAGTTCGGCGCGTCGCTGGGCAGCGTGTTCTGCACCCCGCCGAGGACCGCCGAGGAGCGGACCTGCCGGGAGACCGTCGGGAGCGATGCCCCGGCCAGCGCCGAACCGATCAGCCAGGCCACCAGCAGCATCGAGACGACGTTCACCACGGCGCCGCCGCTCGCGTCCAGCACCCGGGCCGGGCGGCGCCCGATGTGCCCGCGCAGCTTCCAGCCGAAGTGCGCGGTGATCGCCTGGCCGATCGCGGCGAGGACGATCACCACCACGACGGCCACCACCGAGGCCGTGGTGCCGGGGCCGATGCGGTCGAGCAGCAGCAGCGGCAGCAGCTCGACGGCCAGCAGGCCGCCGCCGAGGAAGCCGACCAGCGAGAGCACACCGACCACGAAGCCCTGCCGGTAGCCCGACACGGCGAATGCCACGGCCGCGGCGATCAGCAGCACATCCAGGACGTTCACTCCGACACCCTCCCACGGTCCGCGGGCCGGACGCGCCGACGGTCGGTCACGAAGTGCCGGCGTCGCCGCCCGGTAGGACCCGGGAGTGTTCGAGGTCGCCCTGGACCAGGGCCAGCGCGTCGTCCGGGAGGTCGACGATCCGGGACTGGTCCCAGGGCAGCTCCAGGCCGCTGTGGTGCAGCACCCGGTCGATCACCCCGGCCGTGAAGCCCCAGACCAGCCGCCCGGCGACCGTGAAGGCCGGCCCGAGGAGCCCGGACGGCTGGCGCAGCCGCAACCGGTTCGCCGGGTCGGCCAGGTCCGCGACGGGGACCCGGAAGACCGCACCGGTCTCGCCCGCGTCCATCGGGCGCACCGGCGTCTCCTCGCGCCACCAGCCGAGCACCGGGGTCACCACGAAGCGGCTCACCGGGATGTACAGCCGGGGCAGCTCCGCGAACACCTGCACCCCGGCCGGGTCCAGGCCGGTCTCCTCCCAGGCCTCGCGCAGCGCCGCCGCGATCGGGCCGGGGCCGTCCGGGTCACCGTCCTCCGGGTCCAGCGCACCGCCCGGGAAGCCCGGCTGCCCGGCGTGCGAGCGCAGCGAGCGGGCCCGCTCGATCAGCAGCAGGTCCGGCCCGTCCGGCCCCTCGCCGAACAGCATCAGCACGGCGGCCGGGCGGCCGCCCTCGGCCGGCGGCAGGAAACGGCTCAGCTGTTCCGGCAGCACCCGCTGGGCCGCCACCCGGACCGGCTCCAGCCAGTTCGGCAGGCCGTCCAGTTCGATACCCCTCGCGGCTCCCCCGGCGTCCGGCCGGTGGTGTCCCCATCGCTCGCTCATGCGTCCACCGCTCATGCGTCCACCGCCAGATCCGCGACCCGTCCCTGATGGGCGGCGGCGTCCGCGCGGGCGGCGGCCTCCCCGGGGTAGTCGGCGGGCGGCCGCAGCCGCTGTCCGGGCTGACCGCCCATCTCGTACTTCAAGAGCTTGCGTGCCTTCTCCGGATCGGTCTCCCCCTCGCCGTACGAGGGGCAGAGCGGCGCGATCGGGCAGGCGCCGCAGGCGGGCTTGCGGGAATGGCAGATCCGGCGGCCGTGGAAGACCACCCGGTGCGAGAGCATCGTCCACTCCGACTTCGGGAAGATCTCGGCGACGACCGCCTCGACCTTCACCGGGTCTTCCTCGGCTGTCCAGCCGAACCGCCTGGACAGCCGCCCGAAGTGGGTGTCCACCGTGATGCCGGGGACCCCGAAAGCGTTGCCCAGCACGACATTGGCGGTCTTGCGGCCGACGCCGGGCAGGGTCACCAGGTCGTCCAGCCGACCGGGCACCTCGCCGTCGAACTCGTCGCGCAACGCTATCGAGAGGCCGATCAGCGACTTCGCCTTGTTCCGGAAGAAACCGGTCGGCCGGATGACCTCCTCCAGCTCCTCCGGGTTCGCCGCCGCCATGTCCTCCGGCGTCGGGTACTTCGCGAACAGCGCCGGGGTGGTCTGGTTCACCCGCAGGTCGGTGGTCTGCGCCGACAGCACGGTGGCCACCAGCAGTTGGAAGGGGTTCTCGAAGTCCAGCTCCGGATGCGCGTACGGGTACAGCTCCGCCAGCTCGCGGTTGATCCGCCGGGCCCGCCGCACCATCGCCAGGTGCGACTCCGGCTTCTTCGGCTTCACCGCCGCCTTCTTCGCCACCGGCTGCTTCGCCACGGCCTTCCGGACCTTGCTCTCTGCCATGCACGAAGGCTACGCCGACCGGCGGACCCTTCGGAGCCGATCAACCGTGGAAACCGGCCCTGGCAAGGCCTGTTGTCTCATGATGTCCGCCCGTGGCCATCACCTGACAGGGGGAGAGTGCGGATGATCGGGGTCCTGCCGGCCGAGGACATGAGCACGGTGCGCGGCGCGCTGCCGGTCCTCCTCGCGGACGAGGAGGACCTGGAGGTCGTCGCCGACGTGGAGCGCGGGGACGAGGTGGTCCTCGCCGGACAGGTGCGTCCGGCGTACCTGCGCGCCGCCTTCTCCGCCCGTGCGCTCGGTTTCCTCGGGAAGGACGCCCTGTTGACGCTCCGTCCGAACCTCCGCGCGGAAGTTCCGAAAGAAGTTCCGGCCGGAGCGATGAGTTCTGCGGCGCATTCCGGTCTACCTCCATGACCGACTCGTCCGACAGCAAGGAAGAAGCTCATGACCACCGTGGTCTCCACCGACGGCACCGTCCTCGCCTGCTCCGTCACCGGCTCCGGACCGGCGGTCGTCCTGGTCGAAGGCGCGCTGTGCCACCGCAGCACGGGCCCGGGTGCCGCGATCGCCGACCAGTTGGCGGCGCACCACACCGTGTGGACCTACGACCGGCGCGGACGCGGCGGCAGCGGGGACACCGCGCCCTTCGCGGTGGAGCGCGAGATCGAGGACCTGGCCGCCGTGATCGCGGCCGCGGGCGGCTCGGCCCACGTCTTCGCCCACTCCTCGGGCGGCGCGGTCGCGCTGCGGGCCGCCGCCGTGAACGCGGGGGTCACCCGGCTCGCCGTCTACGAGCCGCCGTTCAGCACCACCGAGGAGCAGAGCGAGCGGTTCGGCGGGTACGTCGCCGAGCTGACGGCGGCGCTCGCCGAGGGGCGGCACGGGGACGCCGTCGCCGCCCTGATGGTGTACGCCGGGGCGCCGGCCGAGATGGTGGCGGGGATGCGCGGCGCGCCCGTGTGGCCGCTGTTCGAGGCGGTCGCGCCGACCCTGGCGTACGACGCGGCGGCGCTCGGTGACCTGACCGGCGCGGTCGTCCCGGCCGACTTGCTGGCCACGATCACCGTGCCGACCCTGGTCCTGGACGGCGGCGCCAGCCCGGAGACGCTGCGCGCCCCGGCCCGCGCGGTGGCGGCGGCCGTGCCCGGCGCCGAGCATCGGACGCTGGACGGCCAGACCCACGAGGTCGCGGCCGAAGTGCTGGCTCCGGAGCTGCTCAAGTTCTACGCGTGACAAGCGGCTGACGAGCATCGGCGAGCGCCCGGCGAGCGCCCCGCGAGCGTCTGACGAACGACGGACGAGCGCCTGACGAGCCTCCGAGGGCTCCGGATCACCGGCCCCACCCGGTGACCCGCCGGTACGAATGGCCCCGCACGGCACACCTCGGCACACCCCCTCCTCATATGATCGGAGCGACATGCGCCATGCTTGGTGACGCAGAACACTGATCGAAACTTGCGCCGGACGGCCCACCCGCCGAACGGCCGAGAAGGAGGAAGCACGTGGACGACGTTCTGCGGCGCGCCGCACTCTTCGCGGCACTCGACGACGAACAGGCCGGCGAGCTGCGCGCTTCCATGACCGAGGTCACCCTCGCCCGTGGGGAGTCGCTGTTCCACGAGGGCGACCCGGGCGACCGGCTGTACGTCGTCGCGGAGGGCAAGGTCAAGCTGCACCGCGCCTCGCCGGACGGCCGCGAGAACATGCTGGCCGTGCTCGGCCCCAGCGAGATGATCGGCGAGCTGTCGCTGTTCGACCCGGGCCCGCGCACCGCGACCGCCAGCGCGCTGACCGAGGTCAAGCTGCTGGGCCTCGGCCACGGCGACCTCCAGCCCTGGCTGCACGCCCGCCCTGAGGTCTCCATCGCGCTGCTGCGGGCCATCGCCCGCCGCCTGCGCCGGACCAACGACGTGATGTCCGACCTGGTCTTCTCCGACGTGCCCGGCCGCGTCGCCAAGGCCCTGCTGGACCTCTCCCGCCGCTTCGGCGTGCAGTCCGAGGAGGGCATCCACGTCGCCCACGACCTCACCCAGGAGGAGCTGGCCCAGCTGGTCGGCGCCTCCCGCGAGACGGTCAACAAGGCGCTCGCCGACTTCGCCGGCCGCGGCTGGCTGAAGCTGGAGGCGCGTGCGGTGGTCCTGCTGGACGTCGAGCGGCTGTCGCGCCGCTCGCGCTGACGCCCGGGGCTGACACGCGAAAGCTGACACCCGCAACGCCGAAGGGCCCGTCCTGTCTCGGACGGGCCCTTCGGCGTTGCGGTCAGTCGAGCTCGGGGATCAGCCCGTGCCCCTCCAGGTAGTCCAGCTGGGCCCGTACCGACAGCTCGGCGGCCGGCCAGAGCGCCCGGTCCACGTCGGCGTAGACCCGGGCCACCACTTGGGGCGCGGTCCGGCAGCCCGCCTCGACCGCGGTCTCCACCTGGGCGAGCCGGGCGGCCCGGTGGGCCAGGTAGTAGTCGACGGCGCCGAGCGCGTCCGCGAGCACCGGGCCGTGGCCGGGCAGCACGGTGCGCACGCCGTGCTGGGAGGCCATGGTGTGCAGCCGGCGCAGCGAGTCCAGGTAGTCGCCGAGCCGCCCGTCGGGGTGGGCGACCATCGTGGTGCCGCGGCCGAGCACGGTGTCCCCGGTGAGGATCGCCCCGTCGTCCGGCAGGTGGAAGGTCAGCGAGTCCGAGGTGTGCCCGGGGGTGGCCACCACCCGCAGGTCCAGGCCGCCGACGTCCAGGCGCTGGCCGCCCACCAGGCCCTCCGAGCCCAGCCGGTGCGCCGGGTCCAGGGCCCGTACTTCGGAGCCGGTCAGCTCGGCGAAGCGGGCCGCGCCCTCGGAGTGGTCGGCGTGGCCGTGGGTGAGCAGGGTCAGCGCGATCCGCTGGCCCCGCTCCTCCGCGAGGTCGATCACCCGGCGCAGGTGGCCCTCGTGCAGCGGGCCCGGGTCGATCACCACCGCGAGGTCCGAGCCGGGCTCGGCGAGCAGCCAGGTGTTGGTGCCGTCCAGCGTCATCGGCGACGGGTTCGGTGCCAGCACGCACAGCGCCCGAGGGGTGGCCTCGCCGCCGACGACGGCGGCGGGGTCACCCGGCAGCAGTCCGCTCACCGGCCGCCTCCGCCGTCTCGATGCAGGGTCCGCAGCGGCAGCGCCCGGACGAGGGCGCGCTGCGCCACCTCGACGAACGGGGCCTGGCCGTCGCAGGCGGCGGCACGGGGGATCACGCGGCGGGCGGGCATCTCGGGTGCCGTCCGGCGAGCCACGTCATTGTGAGTCATCGGCGTCGGTCCTCTCTCTGCGGCGGTACGGGTCGGTACGGGTCGGTACAGGTAGGTACGGGGGGTAGGTGCGGGTCGCTACGGAAGCCCTCGCGGATCGTACGTTTCACATGTGTCGTACGTGTCGTACGGGTCGTACGGGTCGTACGGGCTCAGGGTTCCTCGGGGAACTCCCCGTCGATGGTCAGCTCCTCGTAGCCGGGCCAGCGGACCGTCAGCCGGTCCCCGCGGATCTCGGCCCGGCCCAGCACCGGCTCCAGCCGACGGCCGGCGGCCGCGGCCAGGGCCTCGGCGGCGGTCCGCACCGATGACAGCTCGCGCAGCACCGTCACGGTCGGCGGCAGCATGCCGAACCGGCCCTCCCGGTGGCCCCGCACCGCCTCGGCCGGGGTCAGCCAGGCGACCCGGTCGGCCTCGCCGACCTCCAGGGCCGCGCGCTGGCCGGCCGGCAGCGCGGCGACGAAGAACCAGGTGTCGTAGCGCCGGTCCTCGAACTCCGGGGTGATCCAGCGGGCCCAGCCGCCCAGCAGGTCGCTGCGCAGCACCAGGCCGTGGTCGCGGAGGAACTCGGCGAAGGACAGCTCGTGCGCCTCCAGCGCGGCCCGTTCGGCGGACCAGTCGCGCGGCGCGGCGACGCTGTCCGCGTCCGGGCCGGCCAGCAGCACGCCGGCCTCCTCGAAGGTCTCGCGGACGGCCGCGCAGACCACGGCCCGCGCCGTCCGGGCGTCCACCCCGAGCCGCCGTGCCCATTCCTCGGGCGTCGGCCCGGCCCAGCCCGGCTCGACCTCGGCGTCCCGCGGGTCCACCCCGCCGCCCGGGTAGGCGTACATCCCGGCCGCGAAGGCCATCGAGGTGCGCCGGCGCAGCAGGTAGGCCTCCGGCCCCTCGGCGGCGTCGCGCAGCAGCACGACGGTCGCGGCGGGCCGCGGCACCGGCGGGGTCACCGCGCCGGATTCGACCGCCCGGATGCGGGCAGGCCAGCCGGGCGGCATCGGGAGCGTCGTCGCTCGATGGTCCATGCCCGGATGCTAAGCGCACGGAGGCGGGGTTGGACAGGTCCGTCCCCGCCTCCGTGATCACACTCGGTCTGTTCCGGTCGGTCTCAGCCGACCTCGGTCAGTCTCAGGCGGCCTTGACGCGCACCACGAGCTCGACCTCGACCGGCGCGTCCAGCGGCAGCACCGCGACGCCGACGGCGCTGCGGGCATGGGTGCCCGCCTCGCCCAGCACCGTGCCGAGCAGCTCGCTGGCACCGTTGACGACGCCCGGGATGGCGTGGAAGTCGGGGGCGGCGGCGACGAAGCCGACGACCTTGACGACCTGCTCGACCAGGTCGAGGTCACCGACCACCGACTTCACGGCGGCCAGGGCGTTCAGCGCGCAGATCTGCGCGAGATCCTTGGCCTCCTCCGGGGAGACCTCGGCGCCGACCTTGCCGGTGGTCGGCAGCTTGCCGCCGACGACCGGGAGCTGGCCGGAGGTGAACACCAGGTCCCCGCTGCGCAGGGCCGGGACGTACGCGGCGACCGGGGCGGCCACCGGCGGCAGGGTCAGGCCCAGCTCGGCGAGCTTCTCCTCGACCTTGCTCATGCGCTCTTCTCCCGCTTGAAGTAGGCCACCAGGTTCTCCGGGTTGGGGCCGGGCACGATCTGGACGAGCTCCCAGCCGTCCGCGCCGAAGTTGTCCAGGATCTGCTTGGTGGCGTGCACCAGCACGGGCGCCGTCAGGTATTCCCACTTGGTCATGGCCAGACTCTAGACGAGCCGTCGCGGCGATCCGCGCCGCCCGTCGCGAGGCGTGTGAGGTGGAGCACAAAGAGGGCATGATCGGGCCTGGCGGCCCAGGTGCTCCGGGCATCCGGTACGGTCCCTGGTTACCCTCGCGGGAGGGCACCCTGGTCTCGTGGGAGGGCACCCTGGTGAGGGGCGCCCTCGTCAGGAGGGGACGCCCGCAGGACGGAGAGGGACGGAGGCGGAGCGTGGCACGCACCCCCGGCCAGGCGGCCCGGCGCGACCCCGACTGGGAGGGCGTCCGGCTGCACGTGGTCAGCGGCAAGGGCGGCACCGGGAAGACCACGCTGGCCGCGGCGCTGGCACTGGCGCTCGCCGCGGACGGCGGCCGGGTGCTGCTGATCGAGGTGGAGGGCCGGCAGGGCATCGCCGAGCTGTTCGGGATCGCCGCGCTGCCGTACGAGGAGCGCCGGATCGCCTCGGTCTCCCGCACCCAGCTGGGGCTGGCCGCCGGGGAGGGCGGGCCCGGCGAGGTCTTCGCGCTGGCGATCGACACCGAGCAGGCGCTGCTGGAGTACCTGGAGATGTTCTACAAGCTCGGCCGGGCCGGGAAGGCGCTCCAGAAGGTCGGCTTCGTCGACTTCGCCACCACCATCGCGCCCGGCGTGCGGGACGTGCTGCTCACCGGCAAGGCCTGTGAGGCGACCAGGCGCAAGGAGCCGGACGGCCGGCGGCGCTACGACGCGGTGGTGATGGACGCCCCGCCGACCGGTCGGCTGACCCGCTTCCTGAACGTCAACGCCGAGGTCGCCGGACTGGCCCGGATCGGCCCGATACACACCCAGGCGCAGGCCGTGATGCGGGTGCTGAAGTCGCCGGAGACCGCGGTGCACCTGGTCACCCTGCTGGAGGAGATGCCGGTTCAGGAGACGGTCGACGGCATCGAGGAGCTGCGCGAGGCGAAGCTCCCGGTGGGCGGGGTGGTGGTCAACATGGTCCGGCCGCCGGTGCTGGACGCGGCGGCGGTGGCCGCGGTGGACGGGGACCACCGCGAGGAGGTCGCCCTGGCGCTCGGCGAGGCCGGGCTCGGCGGCCGCCCGCGCACCGCGGAGAAGGTCCGGGCGGCGGTGGAGCCGCTGCTCGACCCGCTGCTGGAGCAGGCCAGGGAGCACGCCGAGCGGGTCGAGCTGGAGCGCGCCCAGCGCGCCGACATCCAGCAGCTGCGGCTCCCGACGTACGAACTCCCGCTGCTGGGCGAGGGCGTGGACCTCGGCGGGCTGTACCGGCTGGCGGGCGAACTGAAGCGGCAGGGGGCGGCATGACCTCGAACGGGGTGCGGAGCACCGGGAAGCGGCTCGCGGTGGACGAGCTGATCGACGACCCGAAGACCAGGATCATCGTCTGCTGCGGGTCCGGCGGCGTCGGCAAGACCACCACTGCCGCGGCGCTCGGCCTGCGGGCGGCCGAGCGCGGCCGCAAGGTCGTGGTGCTGACCATCGACCCGGCCCGCCGGCTCGCCCAGTCGATGGGCCTGACCGAGCTCGACAACACCCCGCGGGTGGTCAAGGGGGTCTCCGGCGAGGGGGAACTCCAGGCCATGATGCTGGACATGAAGCGGACCTTCGACGAGGTCGTGCTGGCCCACGCCGAGCCCGCCCGGGCTCGGGCGATCATGGAGAACCCCTTCTACCAGTCCCTGTCGGCCGGCTTCGCGGGCACCCAGGAGTACATGGCGATGGAGAAGCTCGGGCAGCTGCGCGCCGCCGAGGAGTGGGACCTGATCGTCGTGGACACCCCGCCGTCCCGCTCGGCGCTGGACTTCCTGGACGCCCCCAACCGGCTCGGGTCCTTCCTGGACGGCCGGGTGATCCGGATCCTGACCGCCCCGGCCAAGGTCGGCGGACGCAGCGCGATGCGCTTCCTGAACGCCGGGATGGGCCTGCTCACCGGCACCCTGGGCAAGATCTTCGGCGCCCAACTCCTCACCGACGTACAGACCTTCGTCAGCGCGATGGACTCGATGTTCGGCGGCTTCCGCGAGCGCGCGGACCGCACCTACCAGCTGCTCAAGGCGCCGGGCACGGCGTTCCTGGTGGTGGCCGCGCCGGAGCGGGACGCGCTGCGCGAGGCGGCGTACTTCGTGGACCGGCTCGCCGCGGACCGGATGCCGCTGGCCGGACTGGTGCTCAACCGGGTGCACGACACGGGAGCACCACAGCTCACCGCGGAGCGAGCGCTGGCGGCGGCCGAGGCCTTGGAGGAGAACGGCTCGGAGCACGCCTCGCCCGAGGCGGAGCTGCTCGCGGCCGGGCTGCTGCGCCTGCACGCCGAGCGGATGCAGATCATGGGGCGCGAACGCCGTACCCGCGACCGCTTCGTCTCGGTGTATCCGGACGTGCCGATCGTGGAGGTGCCGGCGTTGCCGGGCGACGTGCACGACCTGGACGGACTGCGGGCGATCGGGGACCGGCTCAACGGCGCGGTGTAGTCCGTGCCCGCGGGGCCGACCGGCCCTGACCGCGCGGTGCGGCCGGGCTCAGCCCGCCTGGGCGTAGTCCGTCAGTATCACGCCGGTCGCGAGGGACTCCTCGTACTCGGTGCGGGCCGTCTCCAGCAGCCGCCGCCATGACATGACCGTCGGGCGGCGGCGCAGCAGCGCCCGGCGCTCGCGCTCGGTCATCCCGCCCCACACCCCGAACTCCACCCGGTTGTCCAGCGCGTCCGCGAGGCACTCCGTCCGGACCGGACAGCCGCTGCACACCGCCTTCGCGCGGTTCTGTGCCGCCCCCTGGACGAACAACTCGTCCGGATCACTCGTGCGACAGGCGGCCTGCGCACTCCAGTCGTCTACCCAGCCCATGCCGGCGCCGTCCTCTCCCGTATTCGAGGCTCCCCCACGGCGGCAACGGCATATTCACCGTTGCCAGTTGAGGACGTTACGGAAGAACGACAGCTTGCAACAGCCCCTTCGGGCTCAATCTCGCATGACCCGATCGGACTATGGGTGCCCATCAGCTCACTCGTTGGAGTGATCGCAGGTCGCACCACTTGCCAGGGGCGGACTCCGCACTCTAGCCACAGGAGTCGTCACTGAGCGCAACCGTTCATGGGGTCGCAGCAGGCCCCAGCCGCCTCAAAACCCAGCCATCGCCGGGCAATTCGGGCAAGTCTCCTCGCCCACAAGAGTGAAGGATGTTGACGCACCGAAGCTGTCGCAAGCTTGTGACAAGCCTAGGCGAACACCTGCCCCTGTGGGCGGGATTCCGCGACGTAGGGTTCTCCCCATGGCACCGAAGAGCCCCCCGGCACCCCAGCCCCCAGGCAACGACGGAGCTCCGCGCGGCAAGGCCGCCGGATCACCGTTCGACCGCGCGAGCGACGGCGTGAAGTTCCTGGGCGTCAGCGTGCTCTCCGGAGTCCTGCTGGCCGGCCTCGCGCTGCCCGCCGTCGGCGCCATCGGGCTGACCGCCAAGGACACGGCGGAGAGCTTCTCCAACATCCCCGACGACTTCAAGACCCCGCCGCTCACCCAGGCCACCCAGATCTTCGACGCCAAGGGCGGCCTGATCGCCAAGGTCTACGAGCGCGACCGCACCGTCCTGACCGCCGACCAGATGTCACCGTTCATGCGGCACGCCCAGGTGGACATCGAGGACGCCCGCTTCTACGAGCACGGCGCCGTCGACCTCAAGGGCGTCCTGCGCGCGATCAGCAAGAACGCGGAGAGCGGCACCACCGCCCAGGGCGCCTCGACACTGACCCAGCAGTACGTCAAGAACGTCAACGTGGAGAAGGCCGGCGACGACCAGGCGGCCGTCCTGGAGGCCCAGCGCAAGACCCTGGGCCGCAAGATCCAGGAGCTCAAGGTCGCCATCAAGCTGGAGGAGGACCTGTCCAAGGACCAGATCCTCACCAACTACCTCAACATCACCTTCTACGGCCACCAGGCCTACGGGGTGGAGGCCGCCTCCCAGCGCTACTTCAGCAAGAGCAACAAGGACCTGACCATCGCCGAGGCCGCCACCCTGGCCGGCATGGTACAGAACCCGTCGTCCTTCGACCCGGTGCGCTACCCCGAGAACACGGTCAAGCGCCGCAACGTCGTGATCGACAAGATGCTGGAGAACAAGCACATCACCGCCGACCAGGCGAAGGAGGCGAAGGCCGCCCCGCTGGGTCTGAAGTACAAGGACCCGCAGAACGGCTGCATCACCGCCCAGGCCGGCATGGGCTTCTTCTGCGACTACGTCCGCCACGTGGTCAAGCAGGACCCGGCGTTCGGCAAGAACGCCGACGACCGCAAGAAGCTCTGGAACACCGGCGGCCTGAACATCTACACCACGCTGGACCCGGACAAGCAGGCCGCCGCCCAGAACGCCGTCACCAAGAAGGTCAACGTCACCGACCAGGTATCGGCCGCCGCGACCATGATGGAGCCGGGCACGGGCAAGATCCTGGCGATGGCCCAGACCCGCCCGTACGGCCTGGACCCGAACAAGAACCAGACCGTCGTCAACCTCAACGTGGACGCCGCGATGGGCGGCGGCAACGGCTTCCAGACCGGCTCGACCTTCAAGCCGATCCTGGCCGCGGCCGCGCTGGAGTCGGGCATGTCGAACACCCAGTCGTTCCCGTCCGAGAACAAGATCGACTACCCGCAGATGTCCACCTGCTCGGGCACCTGGAAGAACACCGCCAGGCCCAAGGAGTCGGTGAAGAACGAGCAGGACAGCGAGGTCGGGCCGTACCAGCTGAAGGAGGCGATGGCCCGCTCGGTCAACACCTACTTCGTGCAGATGGAGCAGCAGGTCGGCCTCTGCGCGATGAAGCAGATGGCGAACAAGCTGGGCATCACCCAGTCCGCCAAGGGCGACGCCTTCCAGGAGGTGCCCTCGATGGTCCTCGGCACCCTGGAGCTCTCCCCGCTGACCATGGCGAACGTCTACGCGACCTTCGCGGCCCGCGGCAAGTACTGCACCCCGATCGCGATCAACAAGATCACCACGGTGGACGGCAAGGACATCCCGGTCCCGCAGGCCCAGTGCAGCCAGGCGTTCTCCGAGCAGACCGCCGACTCGCTCAACTCCGTCCTGCTGAACGTGACCGAGAAGGGCACCGCGGCCGCCCTGACCATGGACGACGGCCGCAAGATCGCCGGCAAGACCGGTACCACCGACGAGAAGAAGGCCGCCTGGTTCAGCGGCTACACCCCGTCGCTGGCCACCGCGGTCTGGCTCGGCGGCCCGGCCGGCGGCGTGAAGATGAAGAACATCACCATCGGCGGCAAGTACTACTCCGAGGTGTTCGGCGCCGACGGCCCCGGCCCGATCTGGGCGATGGCGATGAACCAGGCGCTCAAGGGCTCGCCGCTGGAGCCCATCCAGACCGCCAGCATCCCGGACCCGCAGGCGCCCACTCCCACTCCCCCTGCGGCCGCCAACCCGCCGGCCGCCGACCCGAACACCCAGCAGCCGGGCGGCAACCCCCCGCCGCCGCAGCAGGGCGGCAACCAGGGCAACTCCGGCAACCAGGGCGGGAACCCGGGTGGCAACCCCGACCTGCCCGGTGGACTGCCCACCGGACTGCCCGGCGGATTCACCTTCCCGCCCATCGGTGGTGGCGGCGGTGGCCGGCACAACAACGGGAACGGGAACGGGAACGGCTGACCTGGCCGACCGTCCTCGTCGGACGACGAAGGGGCGTCCTCCATTGCGGAGGGCGCCCCTTTGCTTTCGCGTCGATGCGCGCGTCTTTCGCGTCGATGCGCGCGTCTTTCGCACTCGATTGCGCGAGTCTTTCGCGTCGATCCGCGCGTCTTTCGCGCCGGTACGGGGGCCGGTCAGGCCAGGGCGGCCTTCACGGCGGCGGCGACCCGGCCGCCCTCGGCCAGACCGTCGACCTTGGGCTTCACCAGCTTCATGACGGCGCCCATCCCCTGCGGGCCGCTCGCGCCGCTCTCGGCGACGGCGGCCGCCACGATCGCGGCCAGCTCCTCGTCGGAGAGCTGCTTGGGCAGGTAGGTCGCCAGCAGCTCGCCCTCCGCCCGCTCCCGGGCCGCCTGCTCCGTCCGGCCGGCGGTGTCGAAGGCCTCGGCCGCCTCCCGGCGCTTCTTCGCCTCGCGACCGATCACCTTCAGCACGTCGGCGTCGGACAGCTCGCGCTTCTGCTTGCCCGCCACCTCCTCGCTGGTGACGGCGGCCAGCGTGAGCCGGATGGTGGACGAGCGCAGCTCGTCCCGATCCCTGATGGCAGCCGTGAGGTCCTCGTGCAGCTGCTCCTTGAGCGTTGTCATTTCCTCTTCTTATCCTTCGGCCGGGGGCGGGCTCAACCAGGTTTCCAGCGGGCTTCCGCCGGGGTTCCGCCGGGTCTCCGCAGATGATCGAGTATCTCCCGACGATCCCGGGCCGGCCGCCGCCGGGCGGCGCGTCGGGTGACGACCGGCCGACCCGGGAACGGGCGGCGGTCCAGTCCGTGAACAGTCGATGCTCCGGCCCCGGCCGGGGGGAGCGGTATTCGGCCAGAGTGGCCGACAAGGGCCGCGCGGTATCAGCCGAAATGCCGAAAATCGCCGGACCGGACACGAAGTTGCCGCCCCCGAAGGGACGGACATAACGCTCCGGCCATTAGCCGGAAATAATTCGCGTAGTACACTCGTTCGCGCGCCGGACAGGCCCTCCGTCCATTGTTTCACAATCATCATTGAAACACCTTTGCTTCACAACGCCGACGCACCGAGACCCGCCACTTTGCAGGCCTGCGCCCGGTTCTGGATCGGTTCCGCAAAGCGGTGCACTGAGTCTGACTTTCATTCTGCTCACGACAGCAGGAAGCCCGGGGAAATGGACAGCAATCAGCTTCGTTCGATGTTGGTGACCCAGCGGAAGATGGCCGGCTGGAGCCAGGAGCAATTGGCCGAGTACTCCACTGTCAGTGTCCGGACCATTCGCAATCTGGAAACCGGCGCCATCAGGAATCCGCGGCGAAGTTCCGTGGAACTCCTGGTGGGGGCCCTGTTCTCCGCGACGAACCCGACCCAGGCGATCCCCACGCCCCAGGCACCCCAGACGACCCGGCAGGGCGACTCCCCGACGCCCCTGGCCGTCCCGGACAACGCCCGCTGGCAGGGGCTTCGCCCCAAGACGGACGTCACCGTCGGCCGCCGGACCGACCTGCTGCACGTCGTCACCGCCCTGCGGCCGGGCCGGCCGCTGGTGCTCACCGGACCGGCCGGGGTCGGCAAGACCCGGCTGGCCCTGGACGCGGCCGCCCACCTGCTGGACCGCTTCCGGGACGGCGTCGCGGTCCTGGAGCTCGGCTCGGTCACCCCCGAGGCCGTCGACCCGGCCGCCGCCTCGGCACAGGCCCGGCGCGCGCTCGACACCCTGCTCCGGGGCTTCGACCGGGACCCGCGGACCGACCCGGAGCTGCGGATGCTGCTGGTCGTCGACAACGCCGAGCACGTCATCGACACGGTCACCGGGCAGGTCAGGGCGCTGCTGGAGCGGCACCCGGCGCTCCACGTCGTGATCACCTCGCTGCGGGCACCCGCCGGGCTCCCCGCCGACCTGTGGGAGGTGTCGCCGCTGCCGGTCGACCACCCGGAGGGCCCCGACGGCTGCCCGCCCGCCGCCGAACTGTTCCGCCGACGGGTGCGATCGGTCGTCCCGACCCTGGACCTCCGCGACCAGATGCCGCAGGTGGTCGAGCTCTGCCGCCGACTGGGCGGGCTGGCGCTCGCGATCGAGAACGCCGCCGTTCGGATGCGCTCGGTGCCGTTGCACGTCCTGGTGGAGGAGTGCAGGGTGCTGCCGATCCTGGGCCAGGAGGAGGTGGGCGGGCTCTCCCACCACCGCTCGCTGCACCGCAGCCTCGCCTGGGCGTACGAACTGCTGGACGAACGGCAGCGGCGGGCGCTCAGACGGTTCGCCCGCTTCCCGGAGGAGTTCTCCATCGACGACGTCCGGCAGGAGCCGGTCGACGGGGGCCGGGAGGACTCGCGCAATCTCGACGTCCTGGCCGAGCTGGTCGACTTCTCCGTCGTCCAGGTGCGGCGCGGGCACCAGTACGCGTACCGGGTGCCGCGGATGATGCGCGAATACGTCAATGCCATCCCGGCCATCCCCGCCATCCCTGCCGTTCCGGCCGTTCCGGCCATCCCGGCCTGAGGGCCCGCAGCCGGATTCCCGGTAACCCCTCATCCCGGTTACACCTATCCTGGCCGCATGACCGACGGAGACGACGCAGCCGCCCGGAGCGCGGACCAGCCCGGGTTCGTCCTCACCACCCCCTCGGGCGGCCGCTTCCACTTCGACCCCGGCGCCCTCTGCCTCGAACTGCTCACCACCGGCGGCCCCGGACCGTACGCCCGGTACGAGGCGCTGCACCGGCCCGCCGACCTCGCCGCCTGGCTCCCGCCGTCCCGGCTGCGGCTGCCCGCCGACGCCATACGGATCTCCCCCGCCGAACTCACCGCCGCCCGCACCCTGCGCGACGCGCTCTGGCGCCTCGCCACCGCCCGCGCCCACGGCGGGACGGGCGAGCCCACGGACTACGCCGTCCTCAACCGGGCCGCCGAACACCCGCCGCTGGTCCCCCGGATCGCCCCGGACGGCACCGCCGCCGCCCCGCTGCCCGCCGACGGCGCGCAGCTGGCCTCCACCCTCGCCCGGGACGCCATCGCCCTGCTCACCGGCCCGTACGCCGACCGGATCCGGGAGTGCGGCGGGCACAACTGCCAACTGGTCTTCGTCGACACCTCACGTCCGGGGCGGCGGCGCTGGTGCTCGATGGAACGCTGCGGCAACCGCCACAAGGTCCGCGCGCTGCGCGCCCGGCGCGAGTCCGAGGAGGCACCCGCCGCCCCCTCCACCGGCCTCTCCCCCGGCCCCTCCGCCGGCCCCGACTCCGGGCGTGCACAAGCTGATCCACCGTCTGAGAGCATGGCCTGATGCGACCGCTGTACTCCGTTCCCCTCGGCATCGCCGCCACCGGCGCCGCCTGTCTCGCCTACTCCATCGGGTACGAGGTCCGGGCCTTCCGCCTCCGCCGGATCGAGGTCCCCGTCCTTCCGCACGGCGCCCGACCGATCCGGGTCCTCCAGGTGTCCGACATCCACATGGTGAACGGGCAGGGCAAGAAGCAGCGCTGGCTGAAGAGCCTGGCCGGCCTGCGCCCCGACCTGGTGGTCAACACCGGCGACAACCTCTCCGACCCGGAGGCCGTCCCGGCCACCCTCGACGCGCTCGGGCCGCTGATGGAGTTCCCGGGCGTCTACGTCTTCGGCTCCAACGACTACTACGGCCCGGCCCGCAAGAACCCGGCGCGCTACCTCCAGGCCATGCGCAGCGGCGTCCACGGCATGAACAACCCCGACGGCACCGCCCGCCGCGGCATCACCGGCGCCGTCCACAACCCGTGGGAGAAGCTCCGCGACGGCTTCGACGGGGCCGGCTGGCTCAACCTCACCAACACCCGCGGCCGACTCACCGTGAACGGGCTCGACCTGGAGTTCACCGGCCTCGACGACCCGCACATCCGCCGCGACCGCTACAGCGAGGTCGCCGGGGGCCCCTCCGCCGACGCCGACCTCTCCCTCGCCGTCGTCCACGCGCCGTACCTGCGCGTCCTCGACGCCTTCACCGCCGACCGCTACCCGCTGATCCTGGCCGGCCACACCCACGGCGGCCAGCTGTGCATCCCCTTCTACGGCGCCCTGGTCACCAACTGCGACATCGACACCCGCCGGGTCAAGGGCCTCTCCACCCACACCGCCGGCGGCCACCGCTCCCACCTCCACGTCTCCGCCGGCTGCGGCACCAACCGCTACACCCCCGTCCGCTTCGCCTGCCCCCCCGAAGCCACCCTCCTCACCCTCGTCCCGGCCCCCCGCTGACCCCCGCCGGACGCCCGCCCGGAACCGGATTTCGTGTCTCGGCGAGCGTCCGGTAGAGTTCTACTCGTCGCGAAGGAGACGGAGCGACAAACCGCAAGACCGGGGTGTGGCGCAGCTTGGTAGCGCGCTTCGTTCGGGACGAAGAGGCCGTGGGTTCAAATCCCGCCACCCCGACCCAGTGCAGAGGGCCTGCCGGAGAAATCCGGCAGGCCCTCTGTCGTTGTACCCGGCCCGCCGAGTGACCGCGCCTCAGCCGGCCCGGCGAGACACAGGAGCAGGCCGCACAGCCGTGTCGCAGCTCACAAGCCGCCCAGCTGCCGGAAAGCACTGATGCGGCAGCGTGGAACCACACGAGGTCCGAGAGCGTTTGCGCTACGAAGCTCATCCCTAGGCACCTCGATGAGCGCATCGATTCTCCGACGTCGAGAGGCCGAGCCTTGCAGGAAGTCCTTCCCGTCGCACCCATCGACTTCGACGGTTACGGCTATGTACCGGGGATCGATGTCGGACTCATCTTCGCCAGTCGGCGAGAGCTCTCCGAGGCCAAGGTGCACCGACCATTGCAGGCCGGCATCTGCGGCACTGCGGAGTTCGGAGCCGAGTCCATAGTCGTCTCCGGGGGCTACGAGGACGACGAGGACTACGGCGATGTCATCGTCTACACCGGGCAGGGCGGCCGTGACTTGGAAACCAAGCGGCAGGTGCGGGACCAGGAGCTCACTCGCGGCAACGCAGCCCTGGTCACCAGTCAGACCATCGGCGCGCCGGTGAGGGTGGTTCGTGCGGTAGAGCAGCCTTCCAGGCGTTCTGCCAAGCCCAACTACCGCTATGACGGGCTCTTTCGCGTCGAAGACTCCTGGCACGACACCGGTCGCTCCGGGTTCCGCATCTGGCGCTACCGCCTGGTGAGTCTGTCCAACTCCGTTCCGGCCCAACGGGAACCGACGATCCCGGAACCGGTTGGGCGCGACACCCCGACCCGGCTCGAAGCCAAGGTCCAGCGGATCGTTCGCAGCATCAAGGTGGCGAACTTCGTGAAGCGCGCCCATGGCTTCGCGTGCCAGGTGTGTGGCGCGCAGCTTCGCACGCCCACCGGTGTGTACGCCGAGGCGGCCCACATCCGTGGGCTGGGGCAGCCGCACAACGGGCCCGATGTCGCGGGGAACGTGCTGTGCCTGTGCCCCAACCATCACACGCTGTTCGACTTCGGCACGCTGGCCATCGCCGACGACCTGACGATCATTGACCGCTCCTCGGGTGCGGGCATGGGGAGACTGCGCGAGGCTCCTGGACATCGGATTGATCCGGCGCACTTGGCCTATCACCGGGAGCACTACTCCGAAGGGTGGAAGCACTCCGCAGATCCGACAACGAACGACGACACCACTACCGGGAGCTGAGCGAACCGGGGCCCTGGCGAATGCCGTTCACCAGGGCCCCGGTTCGTTGTAACAACCTCAGAGGACGGTGGCGAGTTCGGTGCGGGAGGTGATGTCGAGCTTGGGGAACGAGACCGACCCGGCGGCCCGTCGCAAGCTGATCGACGAGGCGTGGGCCGAGGACGGCCGCTACACCGACCCGCTGGCCGCCGTGGCCGGCCGGGACGCGATCGACGCGCTGATCGGCGCCGCCCAGGCCCAGTTCCCCGGGCTGGAGTTCACCCTCGGCCCGGTGGACGCGCACCACGGCATCGCCCGCTTCACCTGGGACCTCGGCCCGGCCGGCGCGGAGCCGATGGTGATCGGCTTCGACGTGCTGACGGCCACCCCGGACGGTCGGATCGGCGCGGTGTACGGCTTCCTCGACCGCGTGCCGGGCGCCTGAGCGCCGTACGCCGGGCGCCGGGCGCCGGGCGCCGCCGCGCCGGGATCGGCCCCGTTCGTGAACGCGGTCGGACCCGACCCCGTTCGTGAACGCCCCGCCCGTTCCCTTCCCTCCCCCCGATCGGGTTGGATGGTCGGATGAGCGAGGAGAAGAGCGCCGTACCGGCATGGGAGCAGCGGTTCCGGGCAGCACGCGTGTCACTGCCGGACTGGGCCGAGGACGCCCCCGACCGGGCGCTGTACGTGTCCAACGCGACCGGCACCTACGAGGTCTACGCCTGGGACCGCGCCACCGGCGCCCACCGCCAGGTCACCGACCGCCCGAACGGCACCACCGACGCCGAGCTGTCCCCCGACGGCGACTGGATCTGGTGGTTCGACGACCACGACGGCGACGAGTTCGGCATCTGGCGCCGCCAGCCGTTCGCCGGCGGCCCCGACGAGGAGGCCGTGCCCGGCCTCGGCGCCTCCTACTCGGCGGGCCTGGCCCTCGGCCGCGACGGCACCGTCGTGGTCGGCCGTTCCACCGACGAGGACGGCACCACCCTGCACCTGCGCCGCCCGGGCGGCGCCGAGCCGGTCGAGATCTACCGGCACGAGGAGTACGGCGGCATCGGTGACCTCAGCCACGACAGCACGCTGCTCGCCATCGACCACACCGAGCACGGCGACGCGATGCACGCCGCGATCCGGATCGTCCGCCTCACCGGGGCCGGCACCGTCGAGACCGTCGCCGAGCTGGACGAGGTGACCGGCCGCGACGAGCCGCGCGGCGTCGCCTGCCTGGGCTTCGCCCCCGTCGAGGGCGACACCCGCCTGCTCGTCGCCCACCAGCGCACCGGCCGCTGGGAGCCGATGATCTGGGACGTCGCCACCAGCGCCGAGACCGCCCTGCCGCTGCGCGACGAGCAGGGCCGCGAGCTGCCCGGTGACGTCTCCGCCCAGTGGCGCCCGGGCGCCACCGAACTGCTGGTCGAGCACGAGTACGAGGCGCGCAGCGAGCTGTTCTCGTACACGCTCGCCGACGGCCGGCTGACCCGCCTGGACACCCCGCGCGGCACCGTCGGCGGCGCCACCGCCCGCCCGGACGGCACCGTCGAGTACCTGTGGTCCTCCGCCGCCGAGCCCTCCGCCGTCCGCTCCACCGCCGGGACGGTCGTGCTGCGGGCGCCCGGTTCGGTGCCGCCCGGTTCGGTGCCGGTCGAGGACGTCTGGGTGGACGGCCCCGGCGGCCGGGTGCACGCGCTGGTGCAGCGGCCGACGACGCCCGCGCGGGGCCCGTACCCGACGGTGTTCGAGATCCACGGCGGCCCGACCCACCACGACAGCGACTCCTTCGCCGCCGGCCCGGCCGCCTGGCTGGACCACGGCTTCGCGGTGGTCCGGGTCAACTACCGTGGCTCGACCGGCTACGGCCAGGCCTGGACGGACGCGCTGCACGAGCGGGTCGGCCTGATCGAGCTGGAGGACATCGCCGCGGTCCGCGAGTGGGCGGTCGGCAGCGGCCTCGCCGACCCGGCGCGGCTGGTGCTCACCGGCGGCAGCTGGGGCGGCTACCTGACCCTGCTGGGCATCGGCGTCCAGCCCGAGAGCTGGGCGCTGGGCGTCGCCGTCGTCCCGGTCGCGGACTACCACACCGCGTACGCCGACGAGATGGAGGCGCTGAAGTCGCTGGACCGCACCCTGTTCGGCGGCACCCCGGAGGAGGTCCCGGAGCGCTTCACCGCCTCTTCGCCGCTGACCTACGTCGAGCGGGTGCGGGTGCCGGTGTACATCAGCGCCGGGGTCAACGACCCGCGCTGCCCGATCCGGCAGATCGAGAACTACGTCGAGCGGCTGGAGCAGCTCGACAAGCCGCACGAGGTGTACCGGTACGACGCCGGGCACGGGTCGCTGGTGGTGGAGGAGCGGATCAAGCAGCTCCGGCTGGAGATCGACTTCGTCCGACGGCACCTGCCCGCGGCGCCGACCGAGGCCGCCGGGCCGGCCGAGGCCGACGCGCGCGGTGCCGGGGGTAGCGCGTGAGACGTCTGCTGATGCTCGCGGGGGCGACGGTGGCCGGGGCCCTGGTGCTCACCGGCTGCTCGGGATCGCATCAGGACAACGCCGTCTGCCCGCCCCCGGCGGGCCCGCCGGCGCAGTACCCCTCGGCCGTACCGACCACACCCGGTACGCCGACGGCTCCGGCCGCCACCCCGGCCAAGGCCGGTGCGCCCAGCGCCGGTACGGCCGTCCGGCCGGCGGTGTACGGGTCGACCGGCCCGGACGGCGCCCCGGACGGCGCCCCGGACGGCACGGTCGAACTCGCCAAGGGCTCGAAGGGGTCCGGCGGCTCCTCGGGCTCCAAGGGTTCCTCGGGCTCGAAGGGCTCCAAGGGTTCCAAGACCGGTCGCACGGTCCACCACCACATCGACCACTACGACTCCGACGACGACTCCGGCGGCCACGGCAACGGTCACTGCCACAGCGACCCGACGCCGCTGCCCACCGGCTCGTCCTCGCCGACCCAGCCGCCGTTTCCTGTGCCGACGCCGACCCTGCCGGCGTTCCCGGTGCCGACGCCGACCCTGCCGGCGGCCAAGCCCACGCCGGCGCCGGCCCTGCCGACCCCGCCGAAGCGCTAGGCGGGCCGGGAGACGGTCAGTCCAGGACCGGGTCCAGTCCGAGGGCCCGGTCCTGCTCCGCCTCCGCCTCGCGGCGGACCAGGCGGAACCACATGAACACCACGAAGCCCCCGAAGACGAACCACTCCAGGGTGTAGCCCAGGTTCTGGAACGCGCGCAGGGTGAGCCCGTCCCCGCCCTGCGGCTGGACGGTCGGCACCGGGGTCAGCCCGGCGGGCGCGTCGTCGGCGGCCACCCAGCCGTCGTACCAGCCGTCGTACTCCAGCACGTTCAGCAGCGAGGCCCGGCTGATCGTGCCCAGCTGCCCGGCGGGCAGGCCGCCCGCCACCGCGCCGTTGCTGCCGGTGCCCTCGTTGGCCTGGAGGCGCCCGGTCACCGTCACCTGCCCGCCCGGCGGCGGCACGGCGACACCCGCACCCGGATCCCCGGCGGCCCAGCCGCGCACCACGGCGACGGCGTGTCCGTCGGCGGTGCGCAGCGGGGTGAGCACGTAGTAGCCCTGCTTGCCGTCCAGCGCGCGGTTGGGGACGACCAGCTGGTGCTCGGTGTCGTAGCTGCCGGTCACCGTGACGGCCTTGCCGACGGTCTCGGTGTTCACCTGCGGCGTCGCGTGGTTGAGCAGCGCGTCGATCGGCCGGGCGTCACCCGAAGCGGCGACGGACTGCTTGGTCTCCTGGTGCGTGGACACCCGGTCCTCGAACCGGCCGAGCTGCCAGGAGCCCAGCCACAGGCAGACCGCCACGGCCGCCACGGCCACGGCGGTGCCGCCGAGCCAGCGGGGAGTCAGGAGGAACCGGTACACACCCCCACGGTAACCACTCCTCACACCCGCTCCGTCCCCCGGGCCCCTCGCGTCCGTCCGACCGCCGTGGTCAGCCCGCCGCCGGAGAGCCGGAGGGCTGCGGCGCCGGGCCGCCCAGCCCCTGGACGCCGCCGCGGTAGACGGTGCCGCTGCACGCCACCGGCAGCGTCGCCGTGGCCGCCGCCGGGCTGCCCGGGGCGGGGGTGTGGGCGAGGGTGGCGGTCGGTGCCGTGGTGGACGGGTTGCCGCTCGGGGTCGTGGTCGGGCTGGACTCCGTGGTGGGGGCGGCCGTCGGGGAGGAGGAGGCCTGCGGGTTGGCGCTGGGCGCGCCGCTGACGTCGGAGGCCGGGGCCTCGGGCTCGGCGGCGGGGGCGTCGGCGCGCAGCCGCACCTTGTTGACGCCGTTCGCCGGGACGGCTCCGGCGCCGGAGCCGGTGCAGGTCTGGTCGGGGACCCAGGCGAACGGCACCCGGTATCCGGCTCGCGGCGCGAGCACCGGCGGCTCCGCGTCCATCGTCGGCAGGCCGACGGCCGGGTCGCCCGGGGCGTGGTCGGCGGTGCGGATCCGGCCTCGGTCGCCGCCGCTGACGGCGGTGACCGCCACCGAGCCCGGCCCGCCGAGCCGGCAGCTGCGCCCGGAGACGTTGTAGACGGTGAACGAGCCGTAGATCCGGCCGGCGCCGTCGGCGGTGCCGACCTGTGCGGCGCCCTCGCCGAGGTCCGTCCGGGTGCACAGCGGGACGACGTCGCCGGCGCCGGCCGCGCCAGTGGAGGCCTGGCCGCCCTCGGTGTGGGTCGCCCCGGCGCCGGGGGCGTGCGAGGCGGCGGCCGTACCCGGCGGCGGGGTGACCGCGCCGGTGCCGCTCGGGTCCGGGTGCGCGGCCGGACCGTCGCCGAAGGTGCCGGCCGCGCCGCTGGGCGAGCCGGCGGCCGGGCTCTTGGCGTCGGCCGAACCGGGGCCGCCGGAGAGCCCGAGGTGCTCCCCCTCGTGCAGGACGGGCAGGCCGATCGCGACGACGAAGGCGAGGGCGGCCGCCCCGGTCCAGGCGCCGCGCCGGGCGGCCCGCCGACGGGGGACGGCCCGGCGGATGCGTGGCAGCCCGCCCGCCGAGGGCTGGATCCCGGAGACGGCGCCGTGCATCAGCTCCCGCAGCGCCCGTTCCTCGGTGGACAGCTCCGAGGGGTCCGCCAGGCCCGACGGTCCGGACAGCTCCGGCACCCGGCCCGCGGCCCCGTCAGCCTCAGCCATGTCCGGCCTCCATCTGGATGCGGAGGGCGGCGAGTCCGCGCGAGCCGTAGGCCTTCACCGAGCCGAGCGAGATGCCCAGGGTGTCGGCGACCTGCGCCTCCGTCATGTCCACGAAGTAACGCAGCACCAGAACCTCCCGCTGACGGCGTTGCAGACCACGCAGCGCGGCCTTCAACTGATCACGCTCCAGGGCATCGTAGGCACCTTCTTCTGCACTGGCCATGTCAGGCATGGGCTTCGGCAGCAGTCGCAGTCCGAGGATGCGGCGGCGCAGCGTGGAGCGGGACAGGTTGACGACCGTCTGCCGCAGGTACGCCAGGGTCTTCTCGGGCTCGCGCACCCGGCGCCGGGCGGCGTGCACCCGGATGAACGCCTCCTGGACGACGTCCTCGCAGGTGGAGAGGTCGTCCAGGAGCAGCGCGGCCAGCCGCAGCAGCGAGCGGTAGTGCGCCTGGTAGGTCTCGGTGAGCAGGTCCTCGCTGGTACCCGCGTGGGTACCAGCGCCGGAGTCCGCCGCACCCGGTGCGGCCGCCGTCATCAGATCTTCTTCCGGCCTACTCACGGGCCACAGGGTGCGCGAGGGGAAGGCCGTCGCGGCTCTCGCCGGGATACCCGCCCTTGCCCCCACCATCACGTTCGCCACGCACGTTGGACACTCGATCCCCTGTCATGGTTGCCCGGCCCGGGGACCATTCTTCCGCATCGGTGGAAGAGGCCTCCAGGGGATTCCCCCGGGATTCCGGACAGATTGTGTCGAGGAGCGGACACAGGTATGGACGAGCGCGGGGCCACGGGCCCCTGCGCCGCTACCGCGCCGTCAGCTCTCCGGCCACCAGCTCCGCGAGCTGCACCAGGTTGAGCGCCGCCCCCTTGCGCAGGTTGTCCCCGCACAGGAAGAGGTCCAGCGCCTCCGGTTCGTCCAGTGCCCGCCGGACCCGACCGACCCAGACCGGGTCCGTCCCGACCACGTCGTTCGGCGTCGGGAACTCGCCCGCCGCCGGGTCGTCGTAGAGGACCACGCCGGGCGCGTCCCGCAGGATCTCCTGCGCGTGCTCCTGGGTGACCTCGCGTTCGAACCGCGCGTGCACGGCCAGCGCGTGGGTGCGGACGACCGGGATGTGCACGCAGGTCGCCGAGACCTTCAGCGCGGGCAGGCCGAGGACCTTGCGGGACTCGTCGCGGATGCCCATCTCCTCGGCGGACCAGCCGCCCTCGCGCAGCCCGCCGGTCCAGGGCACCGCGTTGAGCGCGAGCGGGGCGGCGAACGGCCCCTGGTCGGCGATCAGCGCGCGCAGGTCGCCGGTCTGCCGGCCGACGGGGGTGCCCGCCACCAGCTCGGTCTGCGCCCGCAGCGCCGCCTCGCCGGCCCGGCCCTCGCCGCCGGCGGCCTGGTAGGAGGCGACCACCAGCTGGGCCAGCCCGTACTCGGCGTGCAGCGCGCCGACCGCCGCGATCATCGCGAGGGTGGTGCCGGCCGGGCTGGCGACGATGCCGCGGGGGCGGATCCGCAGCGCGGCCGCGTTGACCTCCGGGACGACCAGCGGCACGTCGTCGACCGTACGGAAGGCGGCCGAGCCGTCGATCACCACGACGCCCTTGGCCGCCGCGATCGGCGCCCACTGGGCGGAGACCCGGTCGGGGACGGCGAACACCGCGACGTCGATCCCGGCGAAGGCCTCCTCGGCCAGCGGGACGACCCGGACGGCCTCCCCGCGCACCACCGGCGTGCGGCCGGCCGAGCGCGGGGAGGCGACGAGTCGGATCTCGCCCCAGACGTCCTGGCGGAGCGAGAGCAGTCCGAGCAGCACCTCGCCGACCGCGCCGGTGGCGCCGACGACGGCGAGGTTCGGGCGCCGGGTCATCGCCCGGCGTCCCGGCCCGGTGCCCGGGTCATCGCCCGGAGCTCCCGTACCGCTCCCGGGTCATCGCCCGGTGCCGCCGTAGACGACGGCCTCGTCGCTCTCGCTGTCCAGGCCGAAGGCGCTGTGCACGGCGCGGACGGCCTCCGGCACGTCGTCGGCGCGGGTGACCACCGAGATGCGGATCTCCGAGGTGGAGATCAGCTCGATGTTGACGCCCGCGGCGGACAGCGCCTCGAAGAAGGTCGCGGTGACCCCCGGGTTGGAGCGCATGCCGGCGCCGACCAGCGAGATCTTGCCGATCGCGTCGTCGTAGCGCAGCGACTCGTAGCCGATGCCCTCCTTGACCCGGCCGAGCGCGTCGATGGCCTTCTGGCCCTCGGTCTTCGGCAGGGTGAAGGAGATGTCGGTCAGGCCGGTCGACGCGGCGGAGACGTTCTGCACCACCATGTCGATGTTGACCTCGGCGTCGGCGATGGCACGGAAGATCCGCGCCGCCTCGCCCGGCTTGTCGGGCACGCCGACGACCGTGACCTTGGCCTCGGAGGTGTCGTGGGCGACTCCGGAGATGATGGCCTGCTCCATCTCGCCCCCTTCGGGCTGGTTCGGGTTGTCGTTGCTGACGATCGTCCCGGGGAGACCCGAGAAGGACGAGCGTACGTGAATCGGGATGTTGTAGCGACGGGCGTACTCGACACACCGGTCGAGCAGCACCTTGGAGCCGGACGAGGCCAGTTCCAGCATGTCCTCGTAGGCGATCCAGTCGATCTTGCGGGCCTTCTTCACCACGCGCGGGTCGGCGGTGAACACGCCGTCCACGTCGGTGTAGATCTCGCAGACCTCGGCCTTGAGGGCGGCGGCGAGCGCGACGGCGGTGGTGTCCGAGCCGCCCCGGCCCAGCGTGGTGATGTCCTTGCTGGTCTGGGACACGCCCTGGAAGCCGGCCACGATCGCGATGTTGCCCTGGTCCAGGGCGGTGCGGATGCGGCCGGGCGTCACGTCGATGATGCGCGCCTTGTTGTGGACGGAGTCGGTGATGACCCCGGCCTGGCTGCCCGTGAAGGACTGCGCCTCGTGCCCCAGGGATTTGATCGCCATGGCCAGCAGCGCCATGGAGATGCGCTCTCCAGCGGTCAGCAGCATGTCGAACTCACGCCCGGCAGGCAGCGGTGACACCTGCTCGGCGAGTTCGATGAGCTCGTCCGTCGTGTCGCCCATCGCGGACACCACGACGACGACCTCATGGCCGGCCTTCTTGGCGTCAACGATTCGGCGGGCCACGCGCTTGATGCCTTCGGCATCCGCAACGGATGAGCCGCCGTACTTTTGCACGACAAGGCCCACGTGCGCTCCTCGACTCGAAGTCTTTTCCGGGGGCCACGGGCCCCCGTACCCCCCTGGGGAGAGGGGGGTGCGGTCGTCGTCAGTCTACCGAGCAAGGGTGCTCTGACCGGCGCTTTCCATATGGTGAGACGGTAGTTTCAGCACATGGGCGGCGGTGCTGACGGTTCGACCGACAGGTCTGCGGGCGATTCGGTACGGCTCCGAAGAATCGGCGGATCAAGGGACGGCGATCCGGCCGGATTTCTTTTCCGACCGGGCCGCTGAGGCATCCGTCACAATCCGCGGACGCATTCGCGGAATGCGGCCCGCCGGATGTGTCCGGCCGGGAGGACGCGCCCACCGACCGAGGCCGGGCTCGGCCGCGCGCCTACCGACCGAGGCCGAGCTCGGCCGCCATGAGGTCGCCCGCCTGCTGCTCCAGCTGCTCGTCGGTGAGCCCGTCGTCGTCGGTGTCCGCGCCGTCCGGCACCGCGCCGAGCGGGCTGTCCAGCCGGACGTGGGCGATCAGCGACTGCAGGGCCCGCAGCACCGCCGTACAGGTCGTGCCCCAGTTCGAGAGGTACGAGAACTGCCACCACCACAGCGCCTCACTGACCCGGCCCTCGCGGTAGTGGGTCAGGCCGTGCTGGAGCTCGCTGACCACGCCGGCCAGGTCGTCCGAGATCCGGAAGGCGTTGGGCTTCTCCGGCGGGCCGTACGGGTCGAAGACCTCGTGGTAGACGTCGATCGGCGCGAGCAGCTCGGCGAGGCGCTCGCGCAGCTGCTCGCCGTCCGGCTCCGGGCCGGCGTCGGGCTCGAAGCGGTCCTCCGGGACGACGTCCTCGATCGCGCCCAGCCGGCCGCCGGCCAGCAGCAGCTGCGAGACCTCCAGGAGCAGCAGCGAGACCGCGCTGCCCGGCTCGTCCCCCTTGGCGACCTCGGTGACGGCGAGCACGAAGCTCTCCACCGAGTCGGCGATCTGCACGGCGAAGTCGTCCGGCTCCGAACCGTGGCCGTGGGTGTGCGGGGCGTGCGCCGCCGCGTGCTGGGCGTGCGCGCCGCCCGGTTCCCCGTGGGACTGCTGGTGGGGGGTGTGGGGCTGCTGGTTGATCGTCCGGTCAGACATCGAGCAGTCGTCTCCCTTCGAAGGCGCGGCCGAGGGTGACCTCGTCCGCGTACTCCAGATCCCCGCCGACGGGCAGGCCGCTCGCCAGACGGGTCACCTTCAGGCCCATCGGCTTGCAGAGCCGGGCCAGGTAGGTGGCGGTCGCCTCCCCCTCCAGATTGGGGTCGGTGGCCAGGATCAGCTCGGTGACCGTGCCGTCCGCGAGGCGCGAGAGCAGCTCGCGGATCCGCAGGTCGTCCGGGCCGACGCCCTCGATGGGGCTGATCGCGCCGCCCAGCACGTGGTAGCGGCCGCGGAACTCGCGGGTGCGCTCGATGGCGACGACGTCCTTGGACTCCTCGACCACGCAGATGACGGCGAGGTCGCGGCGCGGGTCCAGGCAGACCCGGCACTGCTCGGCCTCCGCGACGTTGCCGCAGACCGCGCAGAAGCGGACCTTGTCCTTGACCTCCAGCAGCGCGTGCGCGAGCCGGCGGACGTCGGTCGGGTCGGCCTGCAGCACGTGGAAGGCGATCCGCTGCGCGCTCTTGGGCCCGACGCCGGGCAGCCTGCCCAGTTCGTCGATCAGGTCCTGAACCACGCCCTCGTACAACGTCGCGCCTTCCCTCGGATGGTCGATGGTGCTCCGGTGCCATCATCCAACGAATCGGGCGTCGGACACAGCGCCCGACGCCCGACTCCCACATAAATCACATGGGTCTATCGGCTGAACTTCAGACCTTCTGACCCCAGGGGCCCGACTGGGCCCGGGAGCCCGAGCGGCCCCACGAACCCGCGGTCAGCCCCACGAACCCGCGGTCAGCCCCACGAACCCGCGGTCAGAACGGCAGGCCGGGGATGCCGCCGCCGCCCAGGCCCTGGGTCAGCGGGCCCATCCGCTCGGCCTGCATCTTCTGCGCGGCCTGGTTGGCGTCCCGGACGGCCGCCAGGACCAGGTCGGCCAGGGTCTCGGTGTCCTCCGGGTCCACGGCCGCCGGGGCGATGGTCAGCGCCACCAGCTCACCGGCGCCGGTCACCGTCGCCTCGACCAGGCCGCCGCCCGCCGTACCGTTCACCTTCGTCTCGGCCAGCTCCTGCTGGGCCTTCGCGAGATCCTGCTGCATCTTCTGCGCCTGCTTCAGCAGCTGCTGCATGTTGGGCTGGCCACCACCGGGGAACACGGCTGTCTCCTTGCTGTCACGGCTGTCTTGCGGTGCTTCGTCCGTCACCGCCGAGCCTACGTGCTGCGTGTCGCGCGGGAGCCCGGCTCAGGAGCCCTGGTGGTGGATCTCCTCCAGCACCGTCGCCCCCAGCTCGCGGATGATCAGCTCCTGGCCGGAGAACACGTCCTCCTTGAGGTCCGGATCGTCCGCCTCCGGGATGTCGTCCTCCGGCGCCACCGAGCGCACCGGCTGGGCCGGCGCGGCCGCCACGGGCGGCGGGGCCTGCACCGGCGCGGACCGCACGGGCTGCGCGGCCTGCACGGGCGCGGCCTGAACCGGCGCGGACCGCACGGGCGGCATCGGCTGCGCGGGCTGCACGGGCGCGGCCTGCACGGGCGGCGCGGCGGCCGCCGGACGCGCCGGGGCGCCCCAGCCGCCACCGCCCTGGGCACCGCCGCTCAGGGCGCCACCGGCCGGCGCACCGCCACCCGGGCCTCCGACGCCGCCGGACGGGTCGACAATGCACTCGACCCGCCAGTCCACGCCCAGCGCGTCGGACAGCGCGGAGCGCAGCACGTCGTCGCTGTTGCTGCCGACGAAGCTGTCCCGGGCGCCGGCGTTGATGAAGGACACCTGGAGCACGCTGCCGTCGAACCCGGCCACCTGGCCGTTCTGGCTGAGCAGGATCCAGGTGAAGCGGCGGCGGTTCTTCACCGCCTCCAGGATCTGCGGCCACAGCTGCCTGACCTGCGCGGCACCCTGCTGGGCGGCCGCCGACGGCTGCCCGCCGGGGGCCGGTGCCGGGGTCGGAGCCGGGGTCGGGGTCGGGGTCGGAGCCGGCGCGGGGGCCGACTGGGCCTGGGCGTGGACCGGAGCCGGGGCCGGGGCCGGGGCGGTCTGCGGCGGCGCGGCCGGGGACGCCGCCGGGGCGCCGCCGGCGGGCGGGAAGCTGCGCGGGATCGGCCAGGCGCCCGGCGCCGGCCCGGCGGGCGCGGCAGCGGGCTGCGGGGCCTGCACGGGCTGCGCGGGCTGTACGGGCGGGGCGACCGGTGCGGGAGTGGGCGTGGGCGCCACCGGCATCTCTGCCATCGGGGCCGGGGCCTGGGCCTGGATGGCGACCGGGGCCGGGGCCGAGGCCTGGATCTGGGCGGCCATCGGGGCGACGAACCCGCCCGCCGTCGCCCGTCGCTCCAGCTTGTCCAGCCGGGCCTGCAAGGACAACTCGTCACTGTAGGCACCCGGCAGCATCACCCGGGCACAGATCAGCTCCAGCTGGAGCCTGGGCGCCGCGTTGCCGCGCATCTCCGTCAGCCCGGTGTTGACCAGGTCGGCGGCCCGGCTCAGCTCGGCCGCGCCGAACGCGTCCGCCTGCGCCTGCATCACCGCGACCCGGTCGGCCGGGGCGTCGATCAGCCCCTTCTCCCCCGCGTCCGGCACGGTGGCCAGGATCACCAGGTCGCGCAGCCGCTCCAGCAGGTCGGTGACGAAGCGGCGCGGGTCGTGCCCGCCCTCGACCACCCGGTCGATCACCTGGAACACCGTCGCCCCGTCGTGCGCGGCGAAGGCGTCCACCACCTCGTCCAGCAGCGCGGAGTCGGTGTACCCGAGCAGCGCCGTGGCCATCTGGTACGTGACGCCGCCCTCGGCGGCCCCGGCCAGCAGCTGGTCCATGACCGACATCGAGTCACGCACCGACCCGGCACCCGCCCGGACCACCAGCGGGAACACGGAGTCCTCGACCTGGATGCCCTCCCGGCCGCACACCTCCATCAGGTAGTCGCGCAGCGTGCCGGGCGGCACCAGCCGGAACGGGTAGTGGTGCGTCCGGGACCGGATCGTCCCGATCACCTTCTCCGGCTCGGTGGTCGCGAAGATGAACTTGAGGTGCTCCGGCGGCTCCTCGACCACCTTGAGCAGCGCGTTGAAGCCGGCCGAGGTCACCATGTGCGCCTCGTCCAGGATGAAGATCTTGTACCGGCTGTGCACCGGCGCGAAGAACGCCCGCTCCCGCAGCTCGCGCGCGTCGTCCACACCACCGTGCGAGGCGGCGTCGATCTCGATCACGTCGATCGACCCGGGCCCGCCGGTCGCGAGATCCCGACAGGACTGGCACTCTCCGCAGGGCGTCGGCGTCGGCCCCTGCTCACAGTTGAGGCAACGGGCCAGGATGCGCGCACTCGTCGTCTTGCCACAGCCACGCGGCCCGCTGAACAGGTAGGCGTGGTTGACCCTGTTGTTACGCAGGGCTTGCTGGAGCGGAGCGGTCACGTGCTCCTGCCCGATGACCTCCGCGAAGGTCTCGGGGCGGTAGCGGCGGTACAGGGCTAGGGACACACCACCGACGATATCGGGACGGACCGACAAACGCGTCGCCCCTCACCCCCGGCCCACTCCCCGGGGAACGCAAAGACCCCCCGTGCACCCGCCAGAGCCCTCCTACCCTTGCTGCCTTCCGGCCCTGGGGGGGTTCAGAGAGATGACGCCACACGAGGGGCTGACCCCCACACTACCGGATCCCCGCCCCGACGATCCACAGGCCACCCCCACCCTTCCGCCTGCGAGACAGGTGGTCGCGAGCACCCCGAAACATGTACTAAGCTCTCCCTCGGAGGATTCGCCTAGAGGCCTAGGGCGCACGCTTGGAAAGCGTGTTGGGGGCAACCCCTCACGAGTTCGAATCTCGTATCCTCCGCCTCTGCCTGGCAAGGCAGTTGAAGGCCCCGACCGGGAACCCGGTCGGGGCCTTCTTCGTGTCGTGGTTGCAGTGGTTGCAGTTGCCGCCGCACACGGACCGATACGGTTGCCTAGTGGCTCCGCACTACCTACCAGCCGACCGCGCGTTCCTCGACCTCCCGCGGTACTCGGAGGCCGATCGCCCAGCACATCTGTTGCCAGCGGACGATCTACCCGCCCTCGGCCTGCGCATCCCACACTCGCGCCAACCCAGCGCGTGGCTGACCAGCCCAGGTGTTCACGGCTGCACGTACCGGCCCGCCTATGCCCTGGCCGGTCTCGAACCGGCCGAGTCACAGCATGGCGAACGCCACGTCGATCGAAACGACGAGATGGCGCGGACGATGACCGCCCTCGACATCAAGGAGATGGTCGCCCGCAGCAAATTCCGCGCAGGCCTGGTGGAGAACCGTGCACTCAACGGGCGCCTCATCCGGGCAAAGGGAAGGCCCTACCAAACTGGCCATCCCCTGGTACTAACCGTTCGCGCAACCCCATGCTGCGGCCGGCTCTCCGAGATCGCGGTGTGCTCCCTGTTCGACCTGGTCAACGAGCACTTCCTCATCCGCACAGAACCCGGCCAGTCTTGTCCGGCCGACCACCATCCAACCGACGCCCAACCGCTCCTGCACGTCCTCCCAGAGCTTGCTCGGCTCGCGACCAAGACAGTGGAGGGCGAGTACATCATCGTCTGGGGCCAGTACCCGGTGCTCGCCCTGGAGGCTGAGCTCGCGCTCACGTCAACCGGGTCCAAGAAGCCACGCAAGGAGTGGTGGCTGGGATCACAGTGGATCGACCTACAGGTGACCGAGGCGATCTGGCGAAGCGGCGAAAGTACCGACGACCTAGCGATGTTCACACCAGGCGCCGACGCGGCGGACGACGCCCAGATCCTGGTCCGGATCGTCCACCGGATCAGCGACTCCCATGCCTTCATCTCGCGCGGTCGCGACCGGCTCCCGGATCCTGCGCCGGAGGTCTGCCCCTCCGCGAGAGCATTGCACTTCACCCTGCCCGCGGAATTGGGCGCTGGCAGTTCCACCGAGGCGGCTGAGCCGTGGTCGCTGACCTTCCCGACTCACCTGTTGGAAGGGCCTACCGACACCGCTCGGCTGGGTAGCGCCCGCCGGGAGCAACCTCAGCTGCGCCGGTGGCTGCTCAACAACCGCACGGCTGCCCCATGCGCACTGTGCGGGGAGACCTATCCAGCGGCCTACCTCCGCGCCGCGCATATCAAACGCCGGGCCGAGGCAAGCGAGGGCGAACGGCGCGATCTCGCCATCGGAATGCTGGCCTGCGCGTTCGGCTGCGACCAGATGTTCGAGCTCGGCGACATCTTCGTTGACTCCGAGGGCGTCATCCGAAGCCGCCTCACAGACGAGGGAAGTGCTGTTGCCGCCGCAGCCGGACGCCTCGTGGGCCGGCGATGCCCAGCGGCCATCCCGGAGAGAGCGGAGTACTTCCGCCACCACCGGCAGGCTCACGGCCACGACGAATAGGCACACCCGCACCCGCAGGCTCTCTGGCCGAACCATCGCATTCCCACCCGCTGGGGACCGATCCTCTGGCAGGGTGCTGTCCATGGCCGTGTCCGAAAAGACCCGGAAGATCATCTGGGGTGAAGCAGGCGGCAGGTGCGCGATCTGCCGGGTGCAGGTGGTGACGCCTGAAACTGACTGGGACGACCCCTCGGTCTTCGGCGAGGAGGCCCATATAGTCGCCCGCTCGAAGGGGGGACCGAGAGCTGGTGCTCTCGACGACGCGTCCATCGACAACCATACGAACCTGGTCCTGCTGTGCAGCAAGCATCACAAGCAGGTAGATGACCAGCCAGGCCACTTCACAGTGGATCTCCTGCGCGAGATCAAGGCCAAGCACGCCGCATGGACGCGCTCGCTCGGCGAGGCCACGCCAGGCCAGCTGAGGCTGGTGCCCGACCCTGCCTTCCCTCAGCCCCGGAGGCTGAAGCTGATCACACGCGGAAGCCCGCTGTGGAACATGATCAAGCCGAGCATGACCTTCGAGTACGCGCTGCCAGACCGTCTCCCCGAAGAGGACGAGGACCTCATCTTGGAGTTCCTGGGCTTGGTCCAGGACTACTGCGACATTGCATCCGATCTGATCGGCGTGCGTGAGAACCGCGACGCCGAGCAGGCATTGCAGAGCTACCTGAGCAAGCTCGCCGAGCGCAGCTTTCTGGTGGGCGCCCTCGTGCGCCACATGCTCCTGACTGATGGCTCAGATCAGGATGGCACGCCCTGGCCCATGCTCCGCGTCGAGGTCCTGCCAGCTTCACACGCCACAATCACCGACGAGCGCGGCAGGCCCCATCCCGATGTGCAGCTGAGTGCGGGAGTACCTGACGAGGAGCAGAGCGCATGACTGAGCGGACGATCTACCTCGATCCCGATCGACATGGCCCCAGCTCTCGGAAGATCAATGTCTGGGCTCACCGTTGGTACGCCCTGGTCGAACTGGACCGAGATGGGCACGTCGACGCCTTGACCCGGCGGGGAGACTCCCCAGATCTGCCTGCCGCCTACACCGAGGCCGTCACCAGGGCGCAACACACGTCTGTCGATCACATCCGGTGCGACGGGTATCGGGGCACCCTCTCATGCTGCATCGGGCCAAGCTTGGTCGGTCTGCCTGTTCCCTTTGCTCGGGTCGGCGCGGCAGTGGAAGCGTTGCGCAGCGCTGAGCTCGACCACGATTACAGCGGACTTCACGCCCTCGCTGACCAACTGACACTCCCTATCGAGGACTGGCTTGCACCTGGCGAACGGGAACTGGTCCGCGGAGTCGACTTTTCCGCACCACCGAGCATCTTTTTGCACTTCCTGCGTGGCAGAGCCAAGCGGCACGGAGTACGCCTCAACGGCCGGGCGACCGCAGGCAGTGTCTGGGTTCGCCCGACACTGCCTGCGTTCGAGAAGCTAAAGCGGGAGCTGTTTCCCGAGCAGCACCCCGGCTGGATAGATCGATGGACCGGGTTCATCGAGCAGGACGGCACGACAGCCCGGCCATGGGTAGGCGGCGGAGATCGGAATCTCAGTTACGGCGCCGTTCCCGTCCAGTTCCGCCGCGTGGAGACCCCCAGCGGTGGCAAGTGCTCCTGCGGCATTAGCCTGCAGCGCGACTCGGACAGCGACAAGGGACACACCTCTCACCATGCAGCATGGGCGTTCGGCGTCCGGGCACCAAGGAACCTGGATTGGTGGGCCGACTTGGCCGTCGTAACGACGGAATCGCCGATCGCTTGGCGGAAGCTGACCCACCAGGTGGGGCGGATGCCGCAGAAGGAGAACCACTACGACTTCAACTCGTGGTCCGACCTTGCTGAGCCCAGGAAAACCCCGGACAAGGTACGGGCGTACCTGCTGAAGGCCAACGAGCACATCATCGGCTACCTGGCCGCCCGCGACACCAGCCAGCACATCCGCTGGGACCTGACCGACAGATCAGGGTACGGCGACGAGGACGACACTCTGCGCCCGCTCATCGACCTGATCTGGGTGGCGGACTCCTATCGCCGACAGGGCATTGGCGCCAAGCTCGTACAAGCCCTTGCCGACGACTTCGGGTGCCAGGTCACCGACGTGTCTTGGTCGAGCCCAGTCAGCGACGCCGGCCGACGCCTCGCGCGCCGGGTCTCACCTGATGGCATCTGGGTTGGATGAAGCACCGACATGCATCCTTATCGTCCTGCACCGTCCCCCAACTGGGCGGTGCAGGGGATACTGCCTCCGTGACTCACCCATCGAAACCACAGGTCGGTTACACGGCTCCGGTCGGGTCCATCGATTTGCCGGCCTTCGACGACGACGGCACAGCGTACGAAGTCTGGCCCTGCGTTGACTGCCACCCCTGGCACGCCGAGGTGATCCTCGAAGGCCAGAACGTCCTCGTACGCGAGTGGCACGCCGTCGATTGCCCGTTGTTCCAGCAACTGATCGCAAACGACTGAGGCAACCGCTGGGCCTGGACCAGCATGACAGTGGGGCAGGTCACAACGAAAGCCTTCGACAAGGCCTGGACATGCTCTACCAGTCAGAGCTGTCGCCAGCCGTACTTGCCCGGGTTCTGAGCTCGATCGACGACCTGATCCAGAGCTTCGGCGAGGACAGCCGCGACCGCGGCCTTACTCCTCCAGTTCCTGCGGCGGGATCGGCGGGTCCAACTACCCTGCCATGGAGAGTCAGATTCCCTGCGCAGCATCGTCATCGACAGCCTCGCTTGCGTGTTCCGCATCGTGCATCATCTGCTCAAAGCTGGACACCGGAAAACCGCTGACCAGCGATCCATTGAGTGCCAACTTGGGGTTGATGATCACGCCCTGGCCACGAGTCATGGCCAGCCAGAGGAAGCGATCGAACTGCTCGTCCGTCAGGAGTGTCGACACCGTGAAATCCGGCAGTTCAATGCCGGCGCGCTCCCAGTTCTGGATGTAGGAGTCCAGTTCCAACGGGTTGGTAAGCAACGAGATCACGTCTTCAACCACGACTGGGTCTCCGGTCGCCGCGTCCACGAGGTACGCCAGAGGTGCGTAGTAGCGCTCGCACTCGGAGTACGCCTCGCCGACGGCCCGGGTATAGCGAGCCGCCTCGGCGCCCGTGCACGGAATCGGCTCCTGCCCTTGGGCCAACAGGATCGAGTACTGGCCCCAGCCTGAGCCGCTCGCGGTGTAGCAGAAGGGGTCGCCCTTCTCGCGCTCCTTCGTGAGCATGCGGTTCATGTCCTCAGCCGCTTGCGTAGCCTTTTCGGCGGACATGCGGTGCACTCGGCCCCGGTCGCTGATGTAGGTGGCTCCACCGTCCTCCAGCGTCATCCTGATGCACCAGCTGCCCTGGGAGAAGTCGTCGTACGCGTACTTCCAGGAGATGACTCCGCGCTTGACCTGGGACTCCGCCAGGCCGCCAAAGACCCATTGCCCTCCCTGAAGGGCCGATATCCAGCCCTTGTAGTCGAAGTTCCGCAGGCGATGGTGATCGCGGAAGAGTGCTGCGTCGATCCCGCCCAGCACACGGTCAGTGGGTGTACAGCATGCTCGGTGGACCAGGCCCACGTCTTCTGGCTGGCCCTCCTCGTCGACCTCGACGAGTGGAGCGCCGTCCTCGGAAATCGGATTGCCGCAGTGCCGGCAGATGAAGAAGTCCTCCCTGTGTCCTGCAGCGAGGTTGGCGCAGTGAGCCGCATGGGCCAGGGTCGCGGCCGAGCGGTTCGGATCCTCCGGGAGGTTGGCGGCCATCACCGCCAGTTCCTTGTCCTTGTATTCGTCAGCATGGGCATCCATGTAGCGCTCGAACCCCATCCAGGTTGCCCAGCGTCCGACAATCTCCCACTGTTCGCCCACACCGATCTCCACGTGCCCCGAGGAGAATTTGATGCGCTTGGCGCCGGTCTCGTCGAACCTCTTGATGTCGGCAACTATGAAGTCGCACCCGTCGTAGGGCGACTTGGCCAGCACCACGTCCCACCCGAAGCGCATACCAGCCACGAGATCAGCGGTGAGCGGGCCAGAGAAGGGCTCTGGCTCAACCTGGACGGGGTCGCTCACGTACTTTCCGAAACGGCTCTCCACGCCAGCGGCGTCGAGGGAGAGCCGGTCTCGGGCCAGAGAAACGGCGAGTGCGATCATGTTGGCCCACAGCAGCTTGGCTGGTACAGAGGCTCTGCTGCCGAGCACGAGAAGGGCCGCCGCCTCCAGCGATCCGCCCTCACGGATATCCAAGGCACTGACCTGGATTCTCGCCATAATCCGCTGCAGGTCGACTTCAGTGATGTCCTTCTGCAGACGGGCAAGGTAGTGGAATCGGATGATGTCCTGGGTCTTCTCCAGGACGCCCCTCTCCTGAGCCGAGAGCGGCATGCTCCCGCTGCCAGCCGCGTTCAGCCGAGCCGCCTCGGTGACTTTCCGAAGCTCCTTGCGGATACGCCCAGATGCCTCGAGCGATGTCGCAAGTACGTAGACATCACCAGGCTGACTGTCCAGCACGTACTGGCCAACGAACTGGGCCAGGACTGACCCAAACTCTGAGGCAGGGTCCGAGGACACGCTCAACGTGTTCTTAGCCTGCACGAAGTAGCGCGCACCAGAGGCCACGACTACGAGATCGTCGATCTCGTCGGGCGTCTCGAAGCGCAACTCCTTGATCTCGGCGCCGCCTGCATGCCCGAAGGGCTGAAAGTCCAGCCCGCACAGCATGTGGGTCATGGCCAAAGCCGCGATCCGCTGCTGAAAGTCCACACCCGAGTGTGTTGCTGCGCCCCCGCTGTTACCCACGCGCCCTCCTCCAACGAACACGCAGATCCTACGTGTGTCGGCCGCCGCATCGGCGCACCGAGTTCCAGACAGACAGGTCAGTCTTGATCGACAATCCCGCTACCAGGAACCTCACGCCCCCTCAACATCGTCTCCGACCAACTGGTTGGCGTCTATGCCTGATTGGAAACGGAACAGTGACGCCGACCAGAGCCCTCTGAGTCCGACCTGACTACCATCTCGTGGGGCGACCTGCCTTGCGGGACGTCGCCATACTGCTTGGCAGCCGCGCCTCGTGTGCGCCTGCTTCGGAGCTACAGCTGCGCTCACACCGCAGGTAGCAACGAGGACAAGGGTCACTGACGCGCACGAAGCCTTCTGCCGTGGTCAACCGCGGTGCGATGGTGCGTGTGGGGCTCCGTCGGTGAGGACACCCGATGACCAGAGATCGTGCTCGCAGGCAGGGAATTCGAGCACACCGATCTGAGGACCGTACTGGCAGAGATACACTATGCGGAGCCATGGGGAGTCGACGAGCAGAATCTTCGATTCCGCCCCGTCCGCCCCGCGCAAATCTAAGCGCGACAACGTCACCGACGTGATGCACAAATAGATACCTTGCCGAACGGTGAGGACGTAGCCCTTCTCGACCCACAGGTCGCGGGCGCGCAGACGCTCGCGGTCTGCCTCTCCTTGTGCTGGAGCAGGAGCTTCATCAGCTCCTCGGATACACCGATGGGCCGCTTGCCAGTCCTCGACTTGGTGGACTTGCTCTCGCGCCGAATGTTGATCTTCTTCGGGCCGTAGCCGGGCTTGCGCCCGCAGCGGTTTCCGCAGCCCTGCCTTGTAGCGGGGCCGCAGTCGGCCGCGTCGCACGCGGATGACGCTGGCCCTGAAGTCGCTGTCCTCCCACTGCAGCCCGAGCACCTCACCCTGGCGGAGGCCCATCGCGAGCACGATGACCCAGCGGGCGGTGTTCCGAACCTTGGATGCTTCGACCAGGAGCCGCTCTCCACCGAGTAGGGCTCGACCTCCTTCTCGTCCAGCATCGGGGCCTTGGCGATCGTCGCCGGGTTCTCGGTGATGGCCCTGCGGCGGACTGCCTCGTTCAGCGACGTGCGGACCGTCTGGTGGGCCTGGTGGGCAGTCCCGGCAGAGCTGCCGGCGTCCTGCATCTTCTTGTAGAGGCGCTGGCCAAGGCGCTCACCTGAATCGCCGCCTACGCGGGCCTGGCCAACCCGAACACCAAGGGCGCCACAACAGCCCGAGGAACGGCGTCACGATCGCAGGGTCACCCATTCCGACCCATCATGCCCCTGATGGCCTCCTTGACCCAATCTCCACATCCTGCTGACACGCAACACGGTTCACTCGATCGGGTTAAATCCGAGCAAAGATGAGCAGCCGAGCAGAGAGCGCCCTCATGATTTCCCCAGGACGGATCCACCTGTGTGGGATTGGACCATGATGCCCGACGCTTTCACGATAATAACTGAACAAATTCTTCGCACGTGCGGCAAGGAGCCAATATGTGCACACATAGGCAATATTCAAATTTGCACGGTGAAGAAACATCCAACCTATCAAGCGCTACGTGGGCAAGTTCGCCTGGGGCGAGAAAAATCGACAGCTAGTCTGCGCCTTTGGGAGTCGGTGGTCACTCTGGCAAGGGAAGGGGACCAGGGGGAGCGAGAGAAATGGCTCATGATCGCATTGGATCTACTGACTCCATACTTTGAGGGGTGGTCGAGAGAAATGGCGAGAAATTGGCGCTATGAGGTTTGCGACATAAGGTCCGCGATGGTGGCGGGACTCTTGGAGACATGGTCGACCTCTGAAGTCGGCACGCCCCCGAAGAAGCTACAAGAGTTGATGATGAGCCGCGCCTTCGCCAGCGCCCGCAGCCTGGTGAGCTCCAGCTCATCGGAGACAAACACGGGCAGCGCAGTGGACTTCATTCCAGAAGATACCCGAGGGGAATACTTCACTCTGCACGCATCATCAATTATCAATGCGGTCCACGTAAGGGATCCAGACACCAACGAGAGAATCCGCGGGGAGCGCATAGGGTCCCTCCTCAAGCGAATGGGAGCCATGGATTATGCCAATCACTTTCACGGCAAACTCCGAGATGGATTACGGGACGGGGCGCCTGCCCCCATTATTGACCCTGCGCAAGTCGGGCGGTCCTGGGTTGACGGGAGGAATCTCTACTATCGACTCTCCGACCTCCTTCCACAGCATATAAGTTTCACAAAGGCAGCCGAAGCCCTCGGGCTCTCAGGGTCGCAAGCATCGAAGAAATCCAGAGATGGATCACTTTCCTTCCGAATACTCTGGGTCGGAAACTCCAGAGTGGTTTCAGTCAAATCACTCATGCATACACTGGGAATCCAGGACTCCATTGTGCACCCAGATGACGTGGAGAACGGGGCTTCCCATATTCGAGGTAATTAGAATCCTGGGACATATGCCGAATCCGGGGTCGCTAGATTTCCACCAGAAGGCTCATCTGATCCGACGCGGCCTGGCTACGCTGTACCCGTGGAAGTAAGGGCAACCGCAGCGGAAACGGGCCTTGTGGCTTACACGGAAGCGCGGCGACGGGAGTCGTCCTCTGCCATTGGTTCAACGGACTGTGCGAAGCGTGGCCAGTACTTCACACCTGCTCCTGCTACGGACTTCATCGCCTCGCTGGCGCGGCCGGCCGACGCGGCCTCGATTCGTCATCCTCCGGGAGCGGCCGTAGGCGCGGATCGAGGTCACGGCGTGCGAGAACGCCCCCCCGGCTTTACGAGGCCCTTGCCGCGCCCCGGGAAGACTGCGGCAACACGGCCCTAGTGGCCAGCGGAAGGGTCGGGATCGCCCTGGTGAGGAACGACTGCATCACCCGGGCGACCGAGGGCGCTGGGCTGTTGATCTGGCTCAACCCCACCCCCACCTTGCTGAACCCGCTCTATCGCCGGTTCGGCAGCCCACGCCCAGGTGAACGCGACCTGCGCAACCTCCGCTATCCGAGCGAAGCCCAGCTGTGAGCCATCGTTCGCGAGTGGATGGCGGGTGGTTGGCCCGACCAAGAGAAGCTCGATGACCTCGTCAAACGCCATCTGGAACTGGATGAGGCCGTTTCATCCGGCGATGAGTGGCCCGCGGTGGAGCGAGCGGATGTCTGGCGATGGGTGTCCGATTCGTTCAAGAGCGGGTGGGTGGGAGCTAGCTAACGTGGCGGGCATGGAGAGTACGGGTGGGCCGCGGTTGGCGTTTGTCGGGCTGGCTGTTGCGGATGTGGCGGCGTCGGTCGGGTTCTACCGGCAGTTGGGGGGTCGGGTTTCCGGAGGGGGCCGAGGGGGAGGCGCATGTCGAGGGTGAGGTGCCGGGCGGGATGATGTTGGTGCTCGATGCCGAGTCCACCATCCGGTCGTTCCATCCGGACTGGCAGCCTCCGAGCGGCGGGACGCGGAGCGCGCTGGCGTTCCGCTGTGCGAGCCCGGGGCAGGTGGATGCGCTGTACGAGGAGCTGACGGGCGCCGGGTACCACGGGGAGCTGAAGCCGTGGGACGCCTTCTGGGGGCAGCGGTACGCCGTGCTGCACGACCCGGACGGCAACGGGGTGGACCTACTTGCGCCGCTGTAGGGAGGGGAGCAGGGCACGCATCGGGAGGCCGGCCAACTCCCTTACATCGCGGGACAGATGGGATTGGTCGGCGTAACCGGTGCGGGCCGCCGTGGCGGCCAGCGGGACGCCGGAGCGGGCGAGGGCCAGGGCGCGTTGCATGCGCAGGACGCGGGCGAGCGTCTTGGGGCCGTAACCGAAGGCTGTGAGCGAGCGGCGGTGCAGTTTGCGGGCGCCGAGGCCGACCGTCTCGGCCGTCGCGGCGACGGAGCGGCCGGCGGCGAGGGAGGCCGCAACCGCGCGGATGAGGGGGTCCTCGGGCGGTGCCTCGGCGGACAGGCACAGGGCGAGGGCTTCCAGGGCGGTGGCCGGGTCGGGTGCGGCGTCGATGCGTTCGGTATGGCGCCGCACTTCGGCGGCGGGGCGCAGGTCGGCCAGCTCGACGCGGCGGTCCCGCAGTTCGTGCGCGGGGACGCCGAGCAGGGCGGGGGCGGCGCCGGGCCGCAGGCGTACGCCCGCCCAGGGGCCGCGCAGCCCGGGGTCGGGGCGAAAGACCCGGGTGTCCGGTCCGGCGACCAGTAGCCGCCCTTCCGTCCACAGCAGGTCCATGCAGCCGTCGGGCAGGACGGGCCCAGCCTGGTTGGCGCCGGTGTGTCCGAGGGCCCGCTTCGTCCAGACCACCGCGCCGGGCAGGCGGGACGCGCGCTCCAGGTACTCGAAGGACATGGTGGGAAGGCTACGCGTCCCCACACCAGCCCAGTGGCCCCGACCGCGCGAGGTGGTCGGGACCGTGAGAGGTGGCAGAAGCGAGGGAAGAGGCGGAGGAGGAGGCGGATCAGATGGACCGGGCGGCCGGCTCGGCTTCCGGCGCCGCCGGTTCGGCGGTCTTGCGGCCGTCGCGCATCAGCACCAGGGTGAGCAGCGCGGCCCCGACGACCGCGATGCCGCCCACTGTGAAGGTGGTGGAGGTGGCGGTGTTGAACGCCTCCCGGGCGGCGGTGACCAGTCCGCCGTCCCCGGTGGAGCCGCCCGCCGCGAGTGCGCCGGTGATGTCGTGGCGGGCGGCGGCGGGGGCCGTGTCGGGCATCGCGCCGGTGTAGGTGCTGGAGAGGACGGTGCCGAGGATGGCCACGCCCAGCGCCGCGCCGGACTGCTGGATGGTGTCGTTGAGCGCGGAGCCGACGCCCGCGTGCTCGCTGGGGATGGCGCCCATCAGGGCGTTGGCGGCGGCCGGCATGCCGAGCCCGGAGCCGACGCCGAGCACCAGCATCGCCAGGGCGACCTTGGTGAAGCCGTCGCCGACCGAGAGGGTGGCCAGCAGCCCGAAGCCGCCCGCGATGACCAGCATGCCGATGAAGGTCAGCACCCGCGCCGGGACCTTCTTGCCGAGCACCGCTCCCAGCGCGTTGAACACCAGCGAGGCGATGGCCAGCGGGATGAAGGCGAGGCCGGTGTCGGTGGGCGAGAACTCCAGTACGAACTGGAGGTGTTGGGTGAGGACCAGCATCAGCCCGCCGGTGGCGAAGGTCAGCAGGACGAGGGAGAAGCTGGCGCCGGTGAAGACCCGGTTGCGGAAGAGCTTGACCGGGACCATCGGCGAGTCGGTGCGGACCTGCCGGACGGCGAACCCGGTCAGCGCGGCGACGGCGAGGAGGAGGGCGCCGAGCGCGCTCGCGCTGGCGAAGCCGTCCCGGGGCAGCACGATGATCGACCAGACCAGCGCCGTCATGCCGACCATCGACAGTGCCATGCCCGGCAGGTCGGGCCGGCGCCACGGCCCCTTGGACTCCGGCATCAGCAGCACGGCGGCGATGATCGCGACCACCGCGATCGGCACGTTGAGCAGGAAGACCGCGCCCCACCAGAAGTGCGCGATCAGCGCGCCGCCCAGCACCGGACCGCCGACCAGGCCGACCATGGCCACCGCGGTCCAGGCGGCGATGGCCTTCGGGCGCTCCTCGTCGTCGAAGACGGTGATCAGGATGGAGAGCGTGCTCGGCATGACCGGCGCGCCGCCGACGCCCATCAGGGCGCGCCCGGCGATCAGTTCACCGGGGCTGCCGGCGTACGCCGCGACCAGCGAGGCGGCACCGAACAGCACCAGTCCGACGACCATCACCTTCCGCCGCCCGAAGCGGTCGGAGAGGCTGCCCGAGGTGAGCAGCAGCCCGGCGAAGACCAGGATGTACGAGTCGATGATCCACTGGATGTCCTGCGCCCCGGCCTTGAGGTCCTCCGCGATCGGCGGGATGGACACCGTCAGCACCATGTTGTCGATCACCAGCACCAGGCTGCTGAGGCAGAGCACCACCAGGATGAGCCAGCGCTTCGGATGACGTTCCACGGCGTTTCCCCCTTGAGTCTTCACGTGTTCGGGTCTTCGAGGCGCCGGACCTTCGAGGCGCCGGACCTTCGAGGCCTCGGTCCTTCGAGGAGTCGGATCAGGCGCGGGCCGCGGCCGCTCGGGTACAGGCCGAGGCCGCGCGGAAGTCGTCGCGGGCACACCGCCCTCCGTCCCCAGGGGAACGGTGTGCGCCGCTCCGAACACTGTACGGACGCCGCACACTGTTCGCAATGCCGCACACCGTTCGCCCTCCGAACAGCGTTCGCCCCGCCGTACACTGTGCGAAACAGTGAAGGAGGGCCCCATGGCGGCCAAGTCGGAGAACGGCACGACCCCGGGCATCCCCATGCCGTGGAACCGTCCGCAGCGCAAGCGCGAACAGCCTTCCCTCAGCCGCGACCAGATCGTCGCCGAGGCCTTCGCGCTGCTGGACGCCAACGGCATCGAGGCGCTGAGCATGCGCAAGCTCGCCGCCCGGCTGAACGCCGGCGCGACCTCGCTGTACACCCACGTCGCCAACAAGGAGGAACTGCTCGCGCTGGTCGTCGACCAGATCTTCGGTACCCTCCCGCTGCCCGAGGCCGAGGGCTCCGAGGAGCCGAAGGTGTGGCGCGCGAAGGTCATGGAGTGCGCCGAGAGCATGCGCGCCGCCATCACCCGCCACCCGTGGATGGTCGGGGTGATCGGTGACGTCGGGATGATCTACCTCGGCCCCAACTGGATGCGGCTCTGCGAGGCCCAGCTGGCCGTCATGGAGACGGCCGGCTTCGAGTTCTCCGAGGCGAACGAGGCGATGAACGCGGTGGTGGGCTACACCATCGGGACGGCCTGCGTGGAGGCCTCCTGGCTGGCCTCGCTGGCCCGCAGCGGCCAGGACGAGCAGGAGTGGATGAACCGGCTGCTGCCCACCGTCATCGAGGCCACCAAGGACTTCCCGCGGCTGCACCGGCTGTACACCACCGAGGTGTCGAGCGAGGTCGAGGCGGGCCGGGACAACAGCTTCACCCGCGGCGTCAACGTCATCCTGGACGGGATCGAGGCGACCATGAACGCCCGCCGCGGGCGCTGAAGCCGCCGAGGCCGCCCGGCGCCCGGCGCCCGGCGCCCGACACCGGATCAGCCCATCGACTTCGCCCCGTCCAGCGACTCCCGGATGATGTCGGCGTGCCCGGCGTGCTGCGCGGTCTCGGCGATCAGGTGCAGCAGCACCCGCCGGGCCGACCAGACCGCGCCCGGCGGGAACCAGGGCGCCTGCGGCAGCGGATGGCTGAGGCCGAGGTCGGGCAGGGTCCGGACCAGCTCGTCCGTCCCGCGCGCCACCCGCTCGTACTCGGCGAGCAGCCCGGCCAGGGTGTCGCCCTCCGCCATCCGGAACTGGGCCGCCCAGGCGTCCGGGCCGCCGGGCCCGCCCCAGTCGCCGTCCGCGCCCCGCATCGCCTCCGCGCCGCCGGTCATGAACCGCGCCCAGCGCGCCTCGACCCCCGCCACGTGCTTGATCAGCCCGCCGAGGCACAGCTCGCTGACCGTGGTGCGCTCGGCCGCCTGCTGGTCGGTGAGCTCGCGGACGGTGCGCCGCAGCAGCCCGCGGTGCTTGTCCAGGGCCTCGACCAGCTCCTCCCGCTCACCCATGGGCTCGCCTCCCATCAGGCCTCCTCCGTCTCCGGCGGCTCGCCGACCCGCCGCGCGAGGTCGATCAGCCCGAACGCCGCGCCCTGCGGGTCGCCGACCACGGCGAACCGGCCGTCCGGGCTGTCCATCGGCCCGGCGTACACCGTGCCGCCGCGCTTCGTCAGCTTCTCGACCGCGACGTCGGCGTCGTCCACCGCGAAGTAGACGCTGATGTACGAGGGCGCCTCCGCCGGCAGGAACTCGTCCTCCGCCGCCATCCGGCCGAGCACGACCTGCTCGCCGACCTGGTACATCCGGTAGTCGAAGTCCCCGCCCGCCATCTTCCGCACGCCGTACGGGAAGACCGCCGGGAAGAAGGCGTCGGCCTTCGCGGGCTCGCGGGTCACCAACTCGGCCCAGCTGTACGCGCCCGGCGCGCTCTGCTTCTCGAAGCCCTCGTGCCGCCCGGCCTGCCAGACGCCGAACGCCACGCCCGCCGGGTCCTTGGCGATCACCATCGTGCCGAAGTCGCCGACCTGCATCGGCCCCATGACCACCTCGCCGCCGTTGGCGCGGATCCGCGCCGCGGTGGCACCGGCGTCCGACGAGGCCAGGTACAGGCACCAGGCGGACTGGGCCTGCGCGCCCGGCATCGGCGGCACGATCGCGGCGACCGCCTTGCCGTCCGAGTACGCCTGGGTGTAGTTGCCGTACTCCGACGAGCTCTCGCCGAAGGTCCAGCCCAGCACGTCGCCGTAGAAGGCCTTCGCGCCCTCCAGGTCGGTGAACATCGCGTCGGCCCAGCAGGGTGTGCCCTCAGGTAGCGCAGCCATCTCTCTGCCCTCGTGTGTGGCGAAGTGCGCGCGCCGGAGGGCGCACGCCCCCGAATCGCCAGCCTAGCCACGAGGCCGCGCACCCGCGCGGGGTAGGAAAGCGGGGGAGGAATGGGCCCCGCGAGGGTGCGCCGCCCGTCAGAGCGTCACCGCCCGGGCGCCGGCAGCCGCAGCGAGGCCGTCCCCAGGCCGGTCGGGCCGAACGGCACCGCAGCCGTCGGCCCTTCCACGAGGTCCCGCTCGACCGAGGCACCGAAGTGCCGCGCCAGGTCCGCCGCGCCGTACCGGTGGCAGTCCCGGTGCCAGCCGAGGATGCCGGCGAGCCAGTTCTCCAGGTCCGCCACGTACCCTTCGAGCAGCTCCCGGGCCGCCGTGTCCAGCCCGAAGTCCTGGTACATGACCGGGAGTTCCTTCCGCACGACGTGCTGGAACTGGTCCAGCCGCGCGTGCATCAGGTCCTCGACGATGCGGACCGCCGCCGGGTAGTCGCAGCCGAAGAAGTTCTGCACCACCAGGACGGCGTTGTTCAGCTCGCCCTCGTACTCGATCTCCTTCTGGTACGAGAAGAGGTCGTTCGCCATGGCCGCGTAGTCCACCGCGGCGTGTTCCATGGCCCGCATCGAACCGTGCGCGTACACCTCGGCCGGCAGGGCCCCGCCGAGACCGGTCCGGGCAAGGCTGGTGGTGAGTTCGGAGCCGAAGGTGGAGCGGCGCATCTCCAGGTAGTCCACCGGGTCCGGGACGCGGTTCTGGATCCGGTTGGCGACCTCCCACACCCAGCTCGTCAGCATGGTCTCGACCGCCTCCCGGAACCGGCCGCGGCCGTCGGCGTCCAGCAGGGCGGCGGTGCGCTCCCAGATGTCGGCGAGGCCGCGCTCCAGGGCGTTGCGGGGCTCCGGCGCGGGGGTGTCGTCGACCGGCATGAACTGCGCGAGCCGCTCGTTGGAGGCCTTGGCGCCGGCCAGGTCCCGGGCGCCCCCGAAGGCCCTCGGGTAGTAGTCGTCCGCCCAGGTGCCCCACACCAACCAGGACGAGGCGAGGTCGAGTTGGTCGGGCGTGGCGTCGGGGTGGATGCCCGCCGCGCAGAGCGGGAGGTCGTAGTCCCGGAGCGAATCGGCGTCCCAGATCCCGGAGCCGGGGAGGTCCGGGTCGGCCGCCAACAGGCCCATCCGCTGGGCCCATCGGACGGAACGCTCCCGCGCGCCGTCCAGGTGCGGGCTCAGCCTGCGGTCGTACGGAAGCCTGAACTCCGGCACCAGGGACGGCCCGACGGCCTGGTAGGGCACGTGGCCGTGCGACCGCGCCCGCCGCGCGGCCGGCGCCTGCGCACTCACCGCCCCCTTGCGCAGGATGTCCAGCGCCGAAGTGCCGATGCCACCGATCGCGTACTGGTCCCACCAGTTTCCGGCGGGCGGCTGCGGCACCTCGCCACCCGAACTCTCCGCCGCCCCACCGCCGTTCATGTACCGGCTGGAACGCAGGTGCCACTCGTGCCCACCGGACTGCCAGTCCTGGAGGCCCTTGGCGTACGCCAGCACCCGGGCGCGTCCCTCCGGGTCGAGCCCGGTCTCCTCGAACAGCACCGGAAGTTCGGTGAACACGGTGTTCTCGAACTGTTGGAGCCGCGAGGTGAGCAGGTCGTTGACCGCGTCGGCGGCCTCCTGGGTGGAGCACTCCAGGAACCGCTCCAGCACCAGGATCCCGTTGCTCAACTCGCCCTCGTCCTCCACCTCCCGCTGGTACGAGAAGATGTCGTTGCGCAGGTGCACCCCGTCGGAGAAGGCGTCCATCAGCACCCGCAGCGCCCGCGAACCCGACACCTCCTTCGGCACCTCGGCCCCGACCGCGTACTCCACCAACTGCGCCGACCAGGGCGCGCCGCCGACCTTGCGGCGCATCTCGATGTACTCCACCGGGTTGGCCACCCGGCCCTCATCGATGTTCGCGAGCTCCCACAGCGACTCGCGGAGCAGGTTCCGGGTGCTCTCGGCGAACCGGATCCGCCAGTCCTCCCCCATCTCCGGCACGGTGCGCCGCCACAGGTCGGCCAGGCCGGCCTCGACCGGGTTCTCCGGCTCCGGCATCTCGGCGGCCGGGTCGGCCGGCATGAACAGCGGCAGCCGGTCGAGGTGGACCTTGCCCGCCTGCCGGTCGTTGGTGCGCTTGAACATGTCCAGGAAGTGGTCGTCGAAGAAGAAGACCCACACGTACCAGTCGGTGACCAGCGACAGCACCTCGGCGGACGCGTCGGGGTGGGTGTAGGCGCAGAGCAGCCCGTAGTCGTGGGCCTCCAAGTCCGCCTGATCCCAGATTCCGGACCCCTCCAGCATGCCCATCTCCCGGGCCCAGCCGGTGGAATGGGCCCGCGCCTCCTCCAGATGCGGATTGAGCCGAGCCGGGTGCGGCACGTAGAAGGACGGCAGTTCGAACGGCTGGGTCACGGCGGGCGAGCCTTTCTGGACGCATCGATTTGGACACAGAATGACCTACCGTCAGCCCGCGACACCGCCACAACAGCAACAGTCATATGAAATGACTCATCACCCCCGCAAGCGCGGGCACATAATTGTCCGCGCCGGGTCGGCGACACTCCCGGGAGGCGCTCCGCCAACGAACAATGCAGCACTGGCAAGGGCTTGAGAGACAAGACTTCCCACGCTACGGGCGTGTTGACCGCGTGCGCCCACGCCGCGTCCACCAGACTGGGCGCCGACCAGACGTCAACTCCGAGGAGGGCAAGCCCATGAACGTCACCGTTCGGCTCGCACAGCAGCCCGAGGCCGACGAACTGCTCGGACGGAGTGCGCTCGCCGCGCTCGTCGGCATGCTGCTGGACCAACAGGTCCCGATGGAGTGGGCGTTCACCGGTCCGCTGACCATCGCCCAGCGCCTCGGCCACGACGACCTGGACGCCCACGAGATCGCCACCTACAACCCGGAGGAGTTCGTCGCGCTCCTCTCCGCGAAACCCGCCGTCCATCGTTATCCGGCCGCGATGGCCAAACGGGTGCAGCAGCTCTGCCAGTTCCTCGTCGCGCAGTACGACGGCGACGCCGCCGCGCTGTGGAAGAACGTGCGCACCGGCAAGGAGCTGCTCAGCCGGCTCAACGCCCTGCCCGGCTTCGGCAAGCAGAAGTCGCAGATCTTCCTGGCCCTGCTCGGCAAGCAGTACGGAGTCCAGCCGGAGGGCTGGCGCGAGGCGGCCGGGGCGTACGGCGAGGAGGGCGCGCACCGTTCGGTCGCCGACATCACCGGGCCCGAATCCCTCACCCTGGTACGGGAGTTCAAGCAGGAGGTGAAGCGCGCCGCGAAGGAGGCCAAGGCCGCTGCCAAGCCGCGCACCACCACCCGTAGCATCGCCTCCCCCGCCCCGACCGGTGCGCGCTGACCGCCGGTCGACCCAGCAGGGCGACCACACCGGGCCCGAGCCCGCCCCGTGCGCGACGCGGGCCCCGGCCGCGTGGCGCGACCGGGGCCCGCGAACGGGGGTGCCGCGTCAGGACAGGACGGGCTGCTGCTCCCGCGAAGCAGCGCCGGCCGCGGAGCCGGCGACGGCCCCGGCCGCCTTGCGCCGCGGCAGCGCGAACATCAGCAGGAAGACCGCGAACAGCACCCCGGCGACCCACCACATCGCGTGCACGAAGGCCGTGCCGAACGCCGTACCGATCGCCTCCGGCGCGACCACGTCGTCCATCGCCCCGAAGAAGGCCACCGAGACCAGGCCGAGCCCGAGCGCGTTGCCCACCTGCTGCACGGTGTTGATCAGCCCGGACGCCGAACCGGCGTGCTCACGCGGCACCTCCGCCAGCACCGCGTCGGTGATCGGCGCGACGATCAGCCCCATCCCGAGGCCCATCACCACCATCGGCAGCACCATCTGCCAGGCCGCGATCGCCGTCCCGTACCGGTCCGCCTCCCAGATGTAGACGAGCACGCCCGCCGTCATCACCAGCGCGCCGGTCTGGAGCACCTTCCGCCCGAACCGCGGCACCAGCTTCTGCACCGAGAGCCCGGCCGTGATGGAGACCGCGATCGAGAACGGGATGCCGGTCACACCGGCCTTGAGCGGGCTCCAGCCCAGCCCCACCTGCATGTAGAGGGTCCAGACCAGGAAGTAGATGCCGAGCGCCACGCCGAAGGCCAGCTCCACGCAGATCCCGGCCGCGAAGGACTTCACCCGGAACAGCGCCAGCTCCACCAGCGGCGAACCGTCCCGCCGCGTCTTGAACCGCTCGTACACCACGAACAGCGCGAACACCGGCAGGCTCCCGGCCATCGACAGGTAGCCCCACAGCGGCCAGCCGGCCTCCCGGCCGTGCGTCAGCGGGTAGATCAGCATCAGCAGGCCGAGGCTGGCCATCGCCACGCCCACCAGGTCCAGCTTCAGCGCCTGGTCGGCCTTCGACTCGTCGATGAAGCGGCGGCCGAGCAGCAACCCGGCGAGGCCGACCGGCAGGTTGATCAGGAAGATCGGCCGCCAGGCCAGGCCGAACAGGTCCCACTCGGTGAGCAGCGCGCCGATCAGCGGGCCGGAGACCGCGCCCAGCCCGACCACCGCGCCGAACAGGCCGAACACCTTGCCGCGCTCCTCCGCCGGGAAGGTCGCGTGGATGATCGACAGCACCTGCGGCACCATCAGCGCCGCCGTCCCGCCCTGGAGCAGCCGGGTCGCGACCAGCATCTCCGGCGAGGCGGCCAGCCCGCACAGCGCCGAGGCCAGGGTGAAGCCGCCGATCCCGATCAGGAACACCCGCTTGCGGCCGTGGATGTCGCCCAGCCGGCCGCCGGTGATCAGGCCGATCGCGAAGGCCAGCGCGTAACCGCCGGTGACCCACTGGATGGCGCTGAAGGAGGCGCCGAAGTCCTGCTGGATGCTCGGGATGGCGATGTTGACGATGGTGACGTCCACCAGGTCCATGAAGGAGGCCACCATCACGATCGTCAGCGCGATCCACCTCCGCCGGTCCGCTGCCGCGGTCCCCATTCCGTACTCCTCTTCCTTCTTCACGACGTTCTTCACGACCCGCTCTTCATGACGCTCTTCTCCACGCCCATGACAGTACGGGCCATGTAGGTCAGCTCCTGTCCCAGTTGTTCCGGCATCCTGGAGCCCATGAGCGACACCCCGGCCCGGCTGCTGAGCCTGCTGTCCCTGCTCCAGACCCCGCGCGAGTGGCCGGGCAGCGAGCTCGCCGAGCGGCTCGGCGTCAGCCCCCGCACCATCCGGCGCGACATCGACCGGCTGCGCGAGCTCGGCTACCCGGTGCGGGCCAGCATGGGCGCGGTCGGCGGCTACCGGCTGGTCGCGGGCACCGCGATGCCGCCGCTGCTGCTGGACGACGAGGAGGCGGTGGCCATCGCGGTCGGGCTCCGCGCGGCGGCCGGGCACGCCGTGGTCGGCATCGAGGAGGCCTCGGTACGGGCGCTCGGCAAGCTGCTCCAGGTGCTGCCGGGCCGGCTGCGGCACCGGGTCGGCACGCTCAACTCCGCGACCGTGCCGCTGCTCACCGGGGACGGTCCGACCGTCGACCCGGAGGACCTCACGGTGCTCGCCCGCGCCGTCACCGCCCGGGAGCGGCTGCGCTTCGGCTACCGGGCGTACGACGGCGCCGAGAGCAGGCGGCAGGTCGAGCCCGAGCGGCTGGTCTCGGTCGGCCGCCGCTGGTACCTGGTCGGCTACGACCTGGACCGTACGGACTGGCGGCTCTTCCGGGTCGACCGGCTGGCCGACCCGGTCGCCACCGGCGTCCGCTTCACCCCGCGCCCGCTGCCCGCCGAGGACGCCGCCGCGTACGTGGCGGCCAAGCTGCGCCGCCCGTCACCGAGCGGCACCGTGGTCGCCACCGTGCACGCCCCGGCCGAGCGGGTCCGGCACAGCCTCCAGTCCGGCGACTCCGAGGTCGAGCCGATCGACGAGCAGAGCTGCCTGCTCCGCTCCCGCTCCGACTCGCTGGCGTGGACGGCGATGCGGCTGCTCTCGCTGGACTGCGCCTTCGAGGTGCACGAGCCGCCGGCGCTGCGCGAGCACCTGCGCAGGCTGGCGGCCCGCGCCGAGCACGCGGCGGGACGGCCCTAGGCCTCGACCCGGTACCAGCCGTTGCCGGAGCGGAACCACAGCACGCCGTCCCGGCCGTACGCGCGCTCCCGGTCGAGGTCGCCGGGCACGTCCAACTGGCGCTTGCCGGTCCGCTTCCACTGCTTGCCGACGAGCAGGTGCCAGGTCAGCTCCCCGCCGGAGGTCAGGAAGACGCCCTCCCGGGCGCGGACCGCGAAGCCGACCGGCAGCCGGACCGGGCACGGCACCGTGGTCGACGTCCCGGCGGTCTCCTCGATCCGGGTGAGGTAGCTGCCCGAGGAGCTCGGGTACCAGGCCAGCCAGGCGTAGCGGCCCTCGGTCGCGCCGGCCAGGCCCTCCAGCGGGTAGCCGGGCAGCTCCTTCCGGTGGTCCGGGCTCCAGACCACCCGGCCGTGGGTGTCGGCGCCCCGGAGGCCCGCGAAGGACATCGGGTGGTCGCCGTAGATGCCCTCGTCCCCGTAGGCCGTCCAGATCCGGCCGTTCCGGTCGGTCACCAGTGCCCGGACGTCGTCGCCGAGCCGCAGTTCCCGGCCGGGGGTCCCGTCGGGGCGGTGGACGAAGCCGTTGGGCTGCCACTCCTCGCCGTCCTGCTCGGCCCGGCACTCGGCCAGCAGCAAGCGGCCGCCCGGCAGCAGCGCCAGGTGGTCCGGCGAGCAGCCGACCCCGGTGAGCGGCACCCGGCGTTCACCGCCCCGGTCCGGCAGCACCACCTCGGCGTCGTACGGGAACCGGAGCGGCGGCCACGACCCGGCCGGTGCCAGGTACTGCTCCGGCACCACCAGGACGGCCAGTTCCCCGTCCGGTCCGACCGTCCAGGTCACGGCCCGGCGACCGGCCCGCCACTCCTCTTCGGGCAGCCGCCAGACCTCGACCGGACGATCGGACGTCGCCAAAGCTTCAGACCCCGTACTCGGCGGTCAGCAGCGCCCGGGCGATGGTGTGGAAGGTCAGGTTGAAGCCCACCTGGGCCGGCGGGACGTCGGCGGCGACGCCCAGCTTCTCCACGTCCAGCGCGTGCACCGCGAAGACGTAGCGGTGCGGGGCGCCGGGCGGCGGGGCGGCGCCGTCGTACTGGTTGCCCGGGAAGTCGTTGCGGCCGTGGAAGGAGGCGGCACCCGGCAGGTCGGCGTCCGAGGAGCCGGCACCGCGCGGCAGGCCGGCGGTGTCGGCGGGCAGGTCGAGGGCGAGCCAGTGCCACCAGCCGGAGCCGGTCGGCGCGTCCGGGTCGTAGCAGGTGACCGCGATGCTCCGGGTGCCCTCCGGCAGGCCCGACCAGGCCAGCTGCGGCGAGAGGTTGCCGCCGGCGTGGATGAACTCCTGGCCCAGCGTGCCGCCTTCGGTGATGTCCTGGCTGCTGAGCTGGAAGGACGGCACCTGCGGCAGGAACTCGTACGGCAGCGGCGGACGCACAGTCATGGAACGGTCACCTCTCACAGTCGGAATGACACCGGTCACTGTAGTGGGGTGCACGTGCGATCCCGCCGCCCCTAGAGTTCGGTGGCATGGCCTCCAGAATGTCCCGTCTGCTCACCGACTCCCGTGACGCGCTGTTCACCATGCTCGGCATCCAGGCCGTCATCTGGTCGGTGCAGGTGATCAACTGGCTGGACGACTACGGGCTGTCGCGGGAGCTGGGGCTGCGCTCGGAGCGGATCGGCGACCTGCCCGAGATGTTCACCATGCCCTTCCTGCACTTCAGTTGGGACCACATCGAGGCCAACTCCTGGCCGCTGTTCGTGCTCGGCTTCCTCTCCGCCTACCGGGGCATGAAGAAGTTCCTGCTGGCCAGCCTGGTGATCATGGTGTCCGGCGGGCTCACGGTCTGGCTGCTGGAGGGCCCGAACACCGTGACGGCCGGCGCGAGCGGCATGGTTTTCGGCTACCTGGGCTACGTGGTGCTGCGCGGGGTCCTGGACCGCAACGTGCTGGACGCGGTGGTCGGCGTCGTCGTCGCGGCGGTCTACTCGACCGTCCTGGTCGGCGTGCTGCCGATCACCCCGGGCGTCAGCTGGCTGGGGCACCTCGGCGGGCTGATCGGCGGACTGGCCGCCGCCTACCTGCTCCGCAACCGGCCGGCCGAGCGGCAGCCCCCGAAGCCCACCGCCACGAAGCCCGCCACCCCGGACAGCCCCGGCTCCGCCCTGCTCAAGCAGCTGGATGAGCTCGGCCTCTGAGTCCGACGAGTCCGACGAGTCCGAGTCCGACGCGCCGGCAGGGCCGGCGCGGCCCGCGTAGCCCACCCGGGCCACCAGGTATAGACCAATCCAACCCCTGCGACTAGCGTGGACAGCTCCCCCTCCCCCAGCTCCGGAGCCGCACCGTGGAGTCGTCCGTCCTCGCCTTCGCCACCGACCTGCTCGACGAGGGCGCCGACACCTTCTTCGGCAACCTCACCGACCGCGCCGGGGTCGGCGGCGTCACCCTCGCCTCCGTCTACCACGAGGCCCGCGACGTCTTCCCGCACAACCCCCGGCGGGTGGTCCGCTACCTGGAGCCCGGCGCGGCCTACTTCCGCCCCGACCCGGCCGCCTGGCGGGGCCGCCGCCTCACGCCCGTGCCGTCCACCGCGATCGGCGAGCGCGACCCCTTCGCCGAGGCCGCCGAGGAGACCCGCCGCCGCGGCCTGAAGCTGCACGCCTGGACGGTCTTCTGCCACAACGACCGGCTGGGCTTCGCCCACCCCGACTGCGCCCCGGCCAACGCCTTCGGCGACCGCCACCTCACCGAGCTCTGCCCGGCGAACCCGGAGGTCCGGGAGTACGCGCTGACCCTGGTCGCCGAACTGGGCCGGTACGGCGTGGACGCGATCCGCGCCGAGTCCCCGCACTTCCACGGCCTGCGCCACGGCTACCACCACGAGCGCTACTTCGAGGAGCTGGGCCCGACCGCCGAGGCCCTGCTCGGCGTCTGCTTCTGCCCGCACTGCCGCGCCGCCGCCACCGCCGCCGGCGTCCCGGCCGAGGAGGTGGCCGAGGCCGTCCGCACCGAGCTGCGCCGCCGGCTGGCCGACGAGTCCGCGGCCGCCGAGCCCGCCGACCTGAGCGCCCTGGCCGACGGCGCCTTCGCCGCGTACGTGGACGCCTCCGCCGCCACCGTCACCTCGCTCGCCGCCGAACTCACCGAGCAGGCCCACCGGTACGGCATGCGGCTGAGCTTCATGGACGGCGGCGGCCCGGGCAAGGGCTGGCTCTCCGGCATCGACCTGCCCGCCCTCGCCGAGGTCACCGACCAGATCGAGACCCTCGGTTACGCCAGGACCCCGGAGGCCGTCCGGGAGAAGATCGCGGCCTTCGCCCTGCACGGCGTCCGGCCGGAGCGGATGGCGGTGATCCTGCGCCCGATGTCCTCCGACTGCGACGGCCCGGAGAACCTCGCCGCCAAGCTCGCCACCCTGCGCGAACTCGGCGTCCCCGAGGTCGAGTTCTACAACTACGGACTGATGCGGCTGTCCTCCCTGGATCGGATCGGCGCCGCGCTCTCCGGCTGACGGGTCAGCACCGGAGGCCATCCGTGCACATTCCTGAGCGGATCGGAACGCTTCGGAACGCTTCGGAATCGAGACCGGAACCCGATCGGTGCCGGACGATGTTCGCGACATATCCGGTCAAATAGCCGCATTCATCCACCCGCGGTTCACACCGGCGCGCGTGGCGGGGCCTCGGCTGCTGCGCCATCCGCCGCCCAAACGGTAGGCTTTCCGTGTGATCTTCAAGCGCATCGGCAATGGGCGGCCGTACCCGGATCACGGCCGGACGAGCACCCGCCAGTGGGCTGACGTCGCCCCGCGTCCGGTGCGACTCGACCAGCTGGTGACCACCAAGGGCCAACTCGACCTCGAAACCCTGCTGGCCGAGGACTCGACCTTCTACGGGGACCTCTTCGCCCACGTGGTGAAGTGGCACGGCGACCTCTACCTGGAGGACGGGCTGCACCGGGCCGTACGGGCCGCGTTGCAGCAGCGCCAGGTGCTGCACGCCCGCGTCCTCGAAATGGAGTGACGGACCCCCATCTCGGGCCCGTCGGCCCGCGACCGGCTCGTCCCACCCCGCGGAGGGCGCTCCGCCCACACCCCGGTACGCCCTTTCGGGTACCGGGGTACGCCAGATGATGATCGTTTAGTACCTTCGAAGCCGTACGGCACTAGGCTGCTGACTACGGCCGCGACCAGGGGATTCCGCCCGCACCGGGGGAAGTCCCCACCCGGCCGATCCGTCATCCCGACCCCGCCCTGGCACGAGGGGGAGACAAACCGTGAGCATGTTGACTCCCCGAGGCCTCAAGGGGAAGCAGTACCGCGTCACCGGCAACACCTATCCGCGGCTGGGCCGGCCCCCGAAGAAGAGCCGCAAGGTGATCGCCGCGCTGGCCGGCCTGCTCGCCCTCGCCCTGGTCGGGCTCGGCGGCGTGCAGCTGTACGACATCTTCACCGGCAAGAACAAGAACAGCTCGGCGCAGGCCTGTGCGACGCCGTCCGGCAAGCCGCTGGCCGCCCCCACCCCGGACGCCACCGCCGGCGCACCCGCCGCGGAGGGCGACCCGCACGCGATCCCGCAGCCGTCCGCGGTCACCGTGAACGTCTACAACGCCACCACCAAGGGCGGCCTGGCCGGCCGCACCGCCGAGGAGCTCAAGAAGCGCGGCTTCGTCATCGGCAAGGTCGGCAACGCCCCGGCCGAGCTGGACAAGAAGGTGCCCGGCACCGCCCAGGTGATCGCCGGCCCGGCCGGCGCCGGCGCGGGCACCCTGGTCGGCTCGCAGATCGCCGGTGCCGCCGTCACCGCCGACGCCCGCACCGACGCCAGCGTGGACTTCGTGATCGGCGACAGCTACAACGCCCTGCTGGACGAGACCCAGGCGGCCGCCGCCCTCGCCCTGGCCACCAAGCCCTCCCCCGCCCCGACCGCCACCGGGAGCTGCTGACACCCCCGCGAGACCAGGAGAGCCCCCGGCAGACGCAGTGTCGGGGGCTCTCGTACGTTCAGGGGGAGGAGGCTCAGCCCGCGGTGCCGTACAGGCGGTCGCCCGCGTCGCCGAGGCCGGGGACGATGTAGCCGTTCTCGTTGAGCCGCTCGTCCACGGCGGCGGTGACCACGGTGACCGGCAGGCCGGCCAGCTCCCGCTGCATCACCTCGACGCCCTCGGGGGAGGCCAGCAGCACGACGGCGGTGACGTCGGTGGCACCGCGCTCGATCAGCATCCGGATCGCGGCGACCAGGGTGCCGCCGGTGGCCAGCATCGGGTCGAGCACGTAGACCTGGCGGCCGGAGAGGTCGTCCGGCATCCGGGTGGCGTAGGTGGAGGCCTCAAGGGTCTCCTCGTTGCGGACCATGCCGAGGAAGCCGACCTCGGCGGTCGGCAGCAGGCGGGTCATCCCGTCCAGCATGCCGAGGCCGGCCCGCAGGATCGGGACCACCAGCGGGCGCGGGTAGCTGAGCCGGGTACCCATCGTGACCGCCACGGGCGTGGTGATCTCCACCTCGTCGGTGCGGACGTCACGGGTGGCCTCGTAGGCGAGGAGGGTCACCAGCTCGTCGGTCAGGCGACGGAAGGTCGGTGAGTCGGTGCGCTCATCGCGCAGGGTGGAGAGCTTGTGGGCGACCAGGGGGTGGTCGACGACGTGGAGACGCATGTATCGAGGTTAGCCCGGTCCTGCACGGGTGTACGACTCACCGTGCCCGACCCGGGCGGCCGACCGGGTGACGTCCCGGTGACGCACCGCGACCTGCGGTGAAGTTCGGACGGAAGTACCTCCTGTGGTATCAACCGGGCCGTTCTGGGAATGTCACCTCTTATGACGAGCAACCCGAACGCCGGGGGCGGCTCGACGGAGGAGCCCGCCGACGGGGCCGGCCGGAGCCAGGGCCCGCCGCACGACCCCCCGGAGGCCGAGTCGGAGACCGAGGCGGACCGCCGCAAGCGCCGGGCCGTCTTCCTGCGTGAGCTCGCCGAAGCCCGCGAGCTGCGGGAGCGGGTCCAGCCCCGACGGACCAAGGAACGGCGGATGCGCGAGGCGATGCGGATGCGAACCTTCCGGATCTGACACGGCCGGCCACCGGCCCCGCGCCCCCCGACGGGCGTTCGGAGCAAATTTCGACCGGCTTCGGACCGCACCGCCCTCCGCCACCCGGTCCTTCCGACACGACCTGCAAAGACGCGCTGCCGAACACCCCCCGCAAGGGCAGGCTTTCTGTCACGATTCCGATGGGACGGTCCGAACAAGCGGCCCGCCCCGGGCGCGGGGGCGACCAGATTTTCGCATTGCCCGTGCGCGCCGAGAGCCGAGAACCGACGATCTTGGGAGTGTCCCTGGTGGCGTACTTCGCGGCAGTGCTTGCTCGCACCGAGGACGGGTGGGATGTGAGCGAGACGGAGCTCGACGACGTCGAAACGCTGGCCGATCTGACCGACCTGGCCCGCGGCTCCACCCAGGACGACGACAGCGTCCTGATCTTCATCGAACAGGAGGACGCCTGGTTCGCCATCGTCCGCGTGGACGGCGAGGAGGACCCGCGGATCTTCGTGTCGGACGGTGCCGCGGCCGCCCGCAGCTCCTACGGCTCCGTCCTGACCGACGAGTTGGTCGACCAGGCCGGCGAGAGCGAGTTCGGCGACCTGGACCACCTGCTGGACGAGGCCGAGGACGCCGGGGAGCAGGACGACGAGGACGCCGAGGCCCACGGCTCCGTCCCGGTCGGCCCGCTCGGCGACGCCCACCTGCTCACCGAGTTCGGCCTCGCCTCCGACGAACTGCTCGCGCTCAGCGGCGAGGGCGCGGTGCCGGGCGACGCCCTGGAGGAGATCGCCGAGGCCCTGGGCTGCGGCGAGGTCCTGGAGGCCGTCCGGTAGCGGGGGCGGCCCACGGCCCTGCCGGTGTCCGTCACCGGATGCCCGACACTGGATGCCATGCAGCCCGCATCCACCCCACTGACCGTCCCGTACGTCCCCCCGCTGCCCGCACCCGTCCGCCCCGACCCGGTCCGCGACCGCTGGGCGGCGCCGATGCGCCTCGCCATGGCCGAGGCCGCGCTGGCGCCGGCCACCGGGGACGTACCGGTCGGGGCGCTCGTGCTGGATCCGGACGGCGAGGTGATCGGACGGGGCCACAATGTGCGCGAGGCGGTCGGCGACCCGACCGGGCACGCCGAGGTGGTCGCGATCCGGCAGGCGGCGGAGAATTTGAGGCAGGCCGCGCGCAGCGCGCCGAATAAGGGTGGCGGCGGGCGGCGGGAGGGCGAATGGCGGCTGAGCGGCTGCACGCTGGTCGTCACGCTGGAGCCGTGCACCATGTGCGCCGGCGCCATCGTGCTGTCCCGGATCGACCGGGTGGTCTACGGCGCCCTCGACGAGAAGGCCGGCGCGGCCGGCTCGCTCTTCGACGTGATGCGCGACCGCCGGCTCAACCACCGCCCCGAGGTGGTCTGGGGCGTCCTCGCCGAGGAGTGCGGCGAGCAGCTGCGGGCCTTCTTCGACACTCATCGCTGAGGGTCCCTCGGCCCGCTCCGCCGACAAGGATTTCGTGACTGCGCCACCCCTCCGGTAGAGTTCCTCTCGGTAGCGTGTCCGAGCGGCCAAAGGAGCACGCCTCGAAAGCGTGTGTGGGGGCAACTCCACCGTGGGTTCGAATCCCACCGCTACCGCTCGAAAGCCCGAGGGCCCGTCCGATCCGGACGGGCCCTCGGCGTTTCTCTCGGCGTTTTCTCTCGGCGTCTCTCCCTCGGCGGTTCGTGCCGCAGCTGTCCTCCGGTGCCGCGCGGGCACGAAAAACGGCTCCGTACCCCGGGCCGATGACCACCGGTGCCCGGTCCGTACGGAGCCTGGAGGGGGGAGCGGTTCGGGGGGACTGGCCGCTCCCCCTGCGGAGTCCCACAACCGGCGCCACGTCGGGGGGAAGCCGCGGCGACCGGTCCCACAGCGGGGAGCTCCGGATCCATGCACCGGGGATTCCTGCCAGATCCTCGGCACGTCATCCATCCTGCCGCCCGGCCCCCGACGGGGCACCCGGAGAAAGGCCCCACTCGCGGGGACCTTCGTCCCGCCGGCCGAACGCGTCGCACACTTGATAGCCCGTCCGGGTGGATAAGCTGCCCCTTGCAGGCCGCTCGGGGACGGGACGACGGCGGCCCACGGCTGGAGGAAGGGAACCCGATGGCGCAGGCGAAGAAGATCGGCATCGTCCTCCTGCTCGTCTTCGTGCTCTACTCGATCATCACTTCGCCCTCCCGGTCCGCCGAGCTGGTCCAGCTCGGGTTTGAGGGGATCTCGAACGCGGCCAAGGCCGTCGGCACCTTCATGACCGGCCTGATCAAGTAGCCGCCCGGTCGGGCGTCGGGCCGATCGACCCACGGGCGACCCACGGCCGGCCCGCACCGGCTACGGTGAGCGGGACCCTCTGTCCCCGTCCGCGAGGAGCGGCAATCGTGATCCGGCACCTGGTCCTGTTCAAGCTCAACGAAGGCGTCAGCAAGGACGAAGAGCGCGTGCTCGCCGGCGCCAAGGCCTTCGACGCGCTCGGCACGGCGATCCCCGAGCTGCGCGAGTGGGAGTGCGGCTGGAACATCACCGAGCGGGGCATCGCGTACGACTACGCGATCAACAGCCTGGTGGAGGACCGCGACGCCCTCCAGGCCTACCTGACCCACCCGGACCACCAGGCCGCGGCCGGCCTGTGGCGCGAGTTCGCCACCTGGGCGATCGCCGACGTCGAGGTCTGAGCACCCGTCCGGCCCCGACCGGCCGCGGCGCCCCGTCCGGAGCTCGGACGGGGCGCCGCGCCGTGTCCGGGGGCGCTCCGGGCGGCATCGCGCCGGCCGTCCCGGGAGACGTCGAACGCCCGACCAACACACCTCCACCGGGTGCTTGCCCGACCTGTGCCCACCTTGTGATGCTATGACCGGTTTTGCCGGACATGGCGAGATAGTGAACCAGCCGCAACACCCGATCCGCAGGGCCCGCCGTTGACGACTTTGGGAGGGGTGAGGTGTCCGTGGACGAAGTGCTGGCTGCGATCACCAGCCCGGCCGGCGAGCTCCGCCCGGAGCGGCTGCGCGGCCCCGGCGGCCGCCCCGCCGTGGACGTCCGGACGCTGACCCGGGTGCTGTTCGAGCGGCTCGCCGAGCTGCCCCCGGACGCCCCCGAGCGGGAACGGGTCCGGGCCGCCCTGATCGAGGTGAACATCCCGCTGGTCCGCTACGCGGCCACCCGCTTCCGCAGCCGCAGCGAGCCGATGGAGGACGTCGTCCAGGTCGGCACCATCGGCCTGATCAACGCGATCGACCGCTTCGACCCCGAGCGCGGCGTCCAGTTCCCCACCTACGCGCTGCCGACCATCCTGGGCGAGATCAAGCGCTACTTCCGGGACAACGTCCGCACCATGCACGTCCCGCGCCGGCTCCAGGAGCTGTGGGTCCAGGTCAGCGGCGCGATGGAGGAGCTGACGGTGCTGCACGGGCGGGTGCCCAAGGTGCCCGAGATCGCCGCCAGCCTGCGCATCCCCGAGGAGGACGTACGGGCCTGCCTGGACGCCGGGCGGGCCTACAGCGCGGCGTCCCTGGAGGCGGCGCAGGAGCACGAGGGCGGGCTCGCCCTGCTGGACCGGCTCGGCTACGAGGACGCGGCGCTGGCCGAGGTCGAGCACCGCGACATGGTCCGCCACCTGCTGGTCCAGCTCCCCGAGCGGGAGCGGCGGATCGTGATGCTGCGGTTCTTCGCCAACCTGACGCAGTCCCAGATCAGCACCGAGCTGGGGATGTCCCAGATGCACGTGTCCCGGCTGCTCTCCCGGATCCTGACCAGGCTTCGGACCGGGAACTCCTGGGAAGAGTGAGATTGCAGCGAGTTACTCCGGCGTGACATCTTGCGACGTTCGGGTTTGCCGTGGACCGTGTTCCGGTATGGAGGGGGAAGGCCCTCGCCGGGAACCTCCGCGCGAAGGCCCCCGTTCAACTGACAGTCACAAGGGGGTGGGTGCATGTCCGGAGAGCTGGGCACTGCGGAGATCCACGCGGGGCGCGCCAACGGCACGGCCGTCGTCGAGGACCTGGTCCCGCGGCAGCGGGTCGAACCGCTCCGACCGCCCGGCCCGGGATCCGAGACACCGCCCGGCTCCGGGCTGGACACCCGGACGCTCTCCCGCTCGCTGTTCCTGCGGCTGGCCGCGCTGGATCCGGGCAGCTCCGAGCACACCTACGTCCGCGACACCCTGATCGAGCTCAACCTGCCGCTGGTGCGGTACGCCTCGGCGCGCTTCCGCAGCCGCAACGAGCCGATGGAGGACATCGTCCAGGTCGGCACGATCGGCCTGATCAAGGCGATCGACCGGTTCGACCCGGAGCGCGGGGTGGAGTTCCCCACCTTCGCGATGCCCACCGTGGTCGGCGAGATCAAGCGCTTCTTCCGGGACACCAGTTGGTCGGTGCGGGTGCCGCGGCGGCTCCAGGAGCTGCGGCTGGCGCTCACCAAGGCCGGTGACGAGCTCTCCCAGCGGCTGGACCGCTCCCCCACCGTCGCCGAGCTGGCGACCTGCCTGGGGGTCAGCGAGGAGGACGTGGTCGAGGGCCTCGCGGTCGGCAACGCGTACACCGCCAGCTCGCTCGACTCCGGCACCGGCGAGGAGGACAGCGACGGACCGCTGGCCGACCGGCTCGGCTACGAGGACCTCGCGCTGGAGGGCGTCGAGTACCGGGAGTCGCTCAAGCCGCTGCTGGCCAAGCTGCCGCCGCGCGAGCGCCGGATCATCATGCTGCGGTTCTTCGGCAACCTCACCCAGTCTCAGATCGGCGAGGAGATCGGGATCTCCCAGATGCACGTCTCCCGGCTGCTCACCCGGACGCTGACCCAGCTGCGCGAGGGGCTGATCAACGAGGGCTGAGCCGCCAGCCCCCAGACCGGGCCGGTCCGTGCGCGTCACGGGCCGGCCCGTTCGATTTAGTTCAGGCCATCGCCGCGCGCCGCCGCATCGCCCCGCGCAATCCCGCACCGCGTCCGACCAGCGGCGTTCCGACGGCCTTCGGTGACGCATTCCGTACGCTCCGGAATCCCATCGACTCGGTATGCTGATCCACCGTACGAACGGTTCCATTGCAATTTCGGACTGTCCCGTGGCACAGCACTGCTCGATATTGCATGAACCTGCCCAGTAGAGCGACGAGTTGTGCAAGAGTGTCATGCGCAACGACGACAGTGCAGGTGCCCCGCCCGCCCGCCGAGCCACACCGTCGGTAGCCACCTGTAACACTCGGCTTCCGCTTTTTCATTTTCAATTCACTATGTGCGCCACCGGTACGGTTCCGGTCACAACCAGCGCCTTCATGGCCTCGCCATGAACGTTGGTAACAGGTTCGCTGCACTCTCGCCCAATTGGTCCCTCGCAACGCTGTCCCTCGACCAGGATGGGCCCGGGCAGCCTGCTGCCCGCGAACAGCTACACGGGCAGGCAAGCGCGCGGAGCAGCGCGACGACTGCCCCAAGGGGAGGATCACCATGGGTCGAGCGACCCGAAGAGTCGCCGCGTGCGCGGCGACAGTTCTGCTGGCCAGCGGCTTGCAGACCACCCTGGCCCACGGCGACACCACGCCGCCCAGGATCGACCTCACCATCCTGGTCGTCGACGACGGCGGCCCGTCCGTCGCGGCCATCGCCTCCGAGCTGAAGAGTCAGGGCACGCCCTACAAGGTCGTCAGCCTCAATGACCCCAACCGACCCGTCATCAACTCCGCTTTCCTGAGCGACACTCTGAACGGCCAGCCCCGCGGGAAGTTCCAGGGCATCGTGCTGCCCAACGAAAACCCCTTCCCCAACAGTGCCGCCGAGATGACCGCGATCGCGAGCTACGAAGCCGCATTCAACGTCCGCCAGATCGACGCGTACACCTGGGCCAGTCCGGCGGTGGGCCTGAACTACGCCCAGAATCCCGGATTCGTGGGCTCCCTCGACGGATTCCAGGGCGCCACCACGGCGGCCGGAACTTCGGGCCCGTTCGGGTACCTCAAGGGCAGCGTCCCGTTCGAGGACAACGACCCGAACGTCAGCGAGAGTTACGGCTACCTGGCCACCCCGCTGGCCGGTCTGCCGGCCGGCTCCTCCTTCGTCCCGCTGGTCGACGCGTCGATACCGAACTCCACCGCGCGCGGTTCGCTGGTCGGCGAGTACACCCACGACGGCCGCAAGGAACTGGTCGTCACGTTCGTCTACAACCAGTACCAGCAGCAGTACCGCCTGCTGGCCCGCGGCATGGTGGACTGGATCACCCAGGGCGTCCACCTCGGCTACGACCGCAACTACTTCGCCACCCACGTGGACGACGTCTTCCTGGCCGACGACCGCTGGGACACCGTGCTCAAGTGCACCCCCGGCGACGTCACCTGCCCGCCCGGCACCCCGGACACCGCCAACCCGATCCGGATGACCGCCGACGACGCCAACCACCTCAAGCAGTGGCAGGCCGCCAACAACTTCACCCTGGACATGGTGTTCAACGGTGGCGGCAGCGAGGACTGGAAGGCCGACCACCAGGCCACGGTCGACCCGACGGCGACCCGGATGATCGCCGACCAGAACAGCTACCGGTGGGTCAACCACACCTACACCCACCCGTACCTGGGCTGCGAGCAGAACGTCACCGTGGTGCCGTGGGTCTGCGCCAAGAACGCCGCGGGCGCCACCGTCTGGGTCGACCAGAACACCATCTCCGGCCAGATCAAGACCAACTTCGACTGGGCCGCCACCAACGGCCTCCAGGTCGACCCGCAGGCCCTGGTCACCGGCGAACACTCCGGGCTGCTCACCGCCCCGCAGGAGACCAGCGACAACCCGAACCTGGCGCCGGCGCTGGCCGCCAACGGCATCAAGTTCACCGCCAGCGACGCCTCCCGCGAGACCGGCCAGCGGGCCGTCGGCTCGTCCACGCTCACCGTGCCGCGGTACCCGATGAACGTCTTCTACAACGCCGGTACCGCGAAGGAGGAGGCCGACGAGTACAACTGGATCTACACCAGCAAGGCCAACGGCGGCAGCGGCGTCTGCGAGAACAACGCCAACTCGACCTGCCTGCCGCAGCCGTTGGACACCACCACCGGCTACCAGTCGTACATCGTGCCGCTGGAAGCCCGGATCGACCTCGGCCACGTGCTGAACAACGACCCGCGGCCGCACTTCGTGCACCAGTCGAACCTGTCCGAGGACCGCATCCTGTACCCGGTGCTGGAGAAGATCCTCGGCACCTACCGCTCGCTGCACGCGGACAACGCCCCGATCGTGAACCTGAGCCAGCGTGAGATCGGCCTGGAGTTCCAGCGCCGCGCGGCCTGGAGCGCGGCGGTCGCGGCCGGGCAGGTCACCGCCTACCGGGTCGGGAACGCCGTCACGGTCAGCGCTCCGGCCGGTGTTCAGGTCCAGGCCACCATGCCGACCGGAACTGCTCAGAAGCTGGCCATCGGGACGTCCGGGTTCGGTTCGTCCTACGCCGGTACGCTCTCGGGCTGGGTGTCCCCGGGTGCGCTCCAGAGCACCGTCACCCTCCAGCTGCCGGCCGCGCCGGCCGCCCCGGCCGCCGTCGCGCCGAGCGTCGCGGCCAAGTCCGTGCCGGCCCCGGTGCCGTCGGACAAGAAGGTCGTGCCGCAGGGCGTCGCCACCCCGGTCCCGGTGGGCCCGGGCGACAACACCCGCAAGCACGCTCCGTCGCTGGTCCCGGGTAGCGGAACCCCGGTGCCCGGCAAGGGCGTCGTCGCTGGCACCATCGGTCAGGACGGCAACGGCCGCGGCGACCAGGCCGCGCCGAAGAACGGCAAGGCCTCTGGGGGGACGGCCACGCCGAGCAGCGCCACCGGACGCTCCGACAACCGGTAACCGGCACCACTCCGCTGGTGGGGCCGGGCCGTCGCCCGGCCCGGCCCCGCCGCGGCTCCCGTTCCGGCCATCCAGGCGGAACCGACGCAAGAACAGGAGGGGGGACAGGAATGCGCGTCACCCTGCTCACCGAGGGGACGTATCCGCACCAGCACGGCGGCGTGAGCGTCTGGTGCGACCAGCTCGTTCAGGGCATGCCGGACGTCGACTTCGACGTCATCGCCGTCACCGGGACCGGCCACGAGCCACTGGCCTGGGAGCTGCCCGCCAACGTCCGATCGGTCACCACCGCACCGCTGTGGGGACCGGCCTCGGAGGCCCGGCCGCCCCACGGCAAGGAGATGCGGCGCTTCCTCAACGCGTACGAGCGCTTCCTGCACTCCGTCCTCGATCCGGTCTACACCACCCACTTCGGCACCGAGCTGTACGGCTTCGCCGACCTGGCCCGCCGCGGGCTGCTCAGCCCGGCGCTGCGCAGCGAGCGCGCGCTGCGCACCCTCCAGCACGTCTGGACCCGCGACTACCTGCCGACCGCCGTCTCCCGGCCCACCATGCACGACGCCCTGAACGCCACCGACCTGCTGGAGCACGCCCTGCGGCCGCTCTCGGTCGAGCCGCCCAAGGACGGCGTCGCGCACGCGGCCAGCGGCGGGCTCGCCACCCTGCCGGGGCTGATCGCCGCTCAGCAGTACGGAGTACCGTTTCTGCTCACCGAGCACGGCATCTACCTGCGCGAGCGCTACCTCGGCTACCGCACCGGCCCGTACCGCTGGCCGGTCAAGGCGCTGCTGCTCGGCTTCTACCGGATGCTGGCCGAGGAGAGCTATCGGCAGGCCGCGCTGGTCACCCCCGGCAACCGGTACAACCGGCGCTGGGAGGAGCGCGGCGGCACGCCGCCCTCGCACATCCGCACCGTCTACAACGGGGTGGACCCGGCGGCCTTCCCGCCGGCCGGCCCCGAACCCGAGACGCCGACCCTCAGCTGGGCCGGGCGGGTCGACCCGATCAAGGACCTGGAGACGCTGATCCGGGCCTTCGCCATCGTCCGGCGGGAGATCCCCGAGGCGCGTCTGCGGCTCTTCGGCGGCACCCCCAAGGGCGGCGAGGCGTACCGGGACGGCTGCATAGCCTTGGCCGCCGAGCTCGGCATAGCCGACTCGGTGGCCTTCGAGGGCCGCGTCGCCGACATCACCGACGCGTACGCGGCGGGCAACGTGGTCATGCTCTCCAGCATCAGCGAGGGCTTCCCGTTCACCCTGATCGAGGCGATGTCCTGCGGCCGCGCGACCGTCTCCACCGACGTCGGCGGCGTGCGCGAGGCCGTCGGCGACACCGGTCTGGTCGTCCCGCCGCGCGAGCCCGAACCGATGGCGGCCGCCGCGATCGAGCTGCTGCGCGACGCCGAACGGCGCGCCCGGCTCGGCGAGGGCGCCCGGCTGCGGGTGATCGAGCAGTTCACCCTCCGCCAGAACATCGACGGCTTCCGCGGCATCTACACCGAACTCCTGGGCACCGCCCGCTGGATGCCGGGCGGCATGGTCGCCGTCACCGACCAGGCGCCCAGCCCCGACTGGGACCAGCAGCTGGCCGCCGCGGCGCCTACTCCGAGCGAGGTCGGCGCGTGAACGAGCGCGGAGAGAGAACCATGGACAGGAGCGTGTCCCGCGCAGCGGCCGCCGAGCGCAGCGAGGTGGACGCATGAGTGGTCCGCTCCGCTTGGTTCCCGGTGAAGCCGGGCCCGAGCACACCGTGCAGCTGCGCGCGCTGCCGCTCAAGCGCCGCCGCCCCGCCCCGCCGGAGCCGGAGCACGAGGAGTCGCTCTACCTCCCCGCGGACCCGCTGGACGAGCTCGCCGAGCGCCTGCGCGACGTCTGCGCCGACGCCGTCCACCCGTACGAGATCGCGGCCTTCCTGGAGTCCGACGGCCTCTCCGACGAGCAGGCCGCCCTGCTGTACGGCCGCCCCGACGCGTTCACCGTCGCCGAGGAGCTGTTCGAGAAGGTCGAGCGCCGCTACCCCGGCCCGAGCTCCGAGTTCGCCAACCCCTGGCGGGCCGACCCCTGGCGCTGCGTGGTGCGCGGCCTGGTGTTCGCCCTGCCCGGTCTCGGCTACCTGCTCGGCGCCAACCTGTTCGCGACCACCCGGATGCGCTTCGGCCTGCCCTCGGGCATGCTCGCGCTGTCCGTCGCGACGCTGGTCAGCTGGGGCTTCAACCAGGCGCTGGCGCACCGGTCCTACCGCTGGCTGAGCCGGCTGCGCCGCCGCGACGCCGCGCTCTGCCTGGCCGTCGGCGCCCCGCTGGGCGCCCTGGTCGCGGCGAGCGCCGCGTACCTGGTCGGCGGGCCGCTCGGCGCGCTGGGCTTCGCCGCCGGGCAGTCCTGCTACCTCGCCGCGGCCACCGTGCTGCTGGTGCTCGGACGGGAGAAGTTCCTGCTGGTGGCGCTGGCCCCGGCCTCGGTCGGCGCGGGCGTGGTGCTGGCGGTGGACGTCCCCCAACTGGCCCGTACGGTGGTGCTGCTCGCCTCGGTGCTGCTGGCGGTCGGCCTGGCCGTTCGGGAGCTGCTGGTCTGCATCCGCGGCGGCGAACGCGAATCCGTCGAACTGCGGCTGCCCGTCCGCCAGGAGGTCCCGCACCTGCTGTTCGGCCTGGCCTGCGGCGCGCTCACGCTGATCGCCGGCCTCGGCGGGACGATCCACCAGGCGGTGCGGACCGGCGGCCACGCCACCCAGGAGGCGTCGACCGCCCTGACCGGTCCGGCCATGATCGCGCTGACGCTCAGCCTGGGCCTGGCCGAGTGGCTGCTCTTCCGCTACCGGGCGATGGCGGTGGCCGCGCTGCGCACCAGCCACACCAGCGGCCAGTTCTCCCGGCGCACCGGCGGCATCCTGCTCGGCTGCCTGTTCATCTACCTCACCACCGTGGCCGCGCTGGACGCCGCCGCGACCGTGCTGTGGCCCGGCGCCCCCGCGCTCGGCGTGCCGCAGCTCGGCGCGATGCTGCTCCTCGGCGGCTCGCTCTGGCTGGCGCTGCTGCTGAACGCCTTCGGGTTCAGCTGGAGCACCGCCTTGATCTGCCTGGCCGCCGCGGTCGCCGAGAGCGCCGGGCTGCTGGCAGGTGCGGACCCGATCGTCCTCCAGCTGATCGGCTGTGGGGCGGCCGCCGTCGTCCTCACCGCAATCGCCGGGCCCGCGCTCGGCCGCACCACCCAACACCGCTGAACAGCACCACCGGACAGCGGTGCTGAAGGTCGGGCACCGCTGGACACCACAACGAATATCCCGCACGCCCGAATCCGCGTGCACCGCCGTACCCGCTCCACTTCGAGAAAGCGAACCCCCGCATGAGCAGCGTCGCGGTTACCGGAGCCGAGGGCTTCATCGGCTCCCACCTCGTCGAGACCCTGGTCGCCGACGGGCACCACGTCCGCGCGATGGTCCAGTACAACTCGTTCTCGTCCTTCGGCTGGCTGGAGACCCTGCCCGAGGAGGTGCTGGACTCGGTCGAGATCATCCTCGGCGACGTCCGGGACCCGGGCTCGGTCAACGGCCTGGTCAAGGGCACCGAGGCGGTCTACCACCTGGCCGCCCTGATCGCGATCCCGTACTCCTACCGCGCCCCCCACTCGTACGTCGACACCAATGTCACCGGCACCCTGAACGTGCTGGAGGCGGTGCGCCACCTGGAGATCCCGCGCCTGGTGCACACCTCCACCAGCGAGACCTACGGCACCGCGCAGACCGTGCCGATCACCGAGGACCACCCGATCAACACCCAGTCCCCGTACGCCGCCTCCAAGGCCGGCGGGGACCGGCTGGCGGACAGCTACCACGCCAGTTTCGAGACCCCGGTCGTCACCCTGCGCCCGTTCAACACCTTCGGCCCGCGCCAGTCGATGCGCGCCGTCATCCCCACCGTGATCGCCCAGGTCGCGGCCGGCCAGACCGAGATCACCCTCGGCGACCTGCGCCCGACCCGCGACTTCATGTTCGTCAAGGACACCGCCAACGCCTTCCGCACGGTGGGCACCGCGCCCGCCGAGACGGTGGTCGGCCGCACCTTCAACGCCGGTACCGGCGGCGAGATCTCGGTCGGCGACCTGGTCACCCTGGTCGGCAAGCTGATGGGCGTGGACCTGCTGGTGAAGGAGGACGAGCAGCGCATCCGTCCGACCAACTCGGAGGTCATGCGGCTGGTCGCGGACGCCACCCGGCTGCGCGAGGCCACCGGCTGGGCGCCCGCGTTCAGCCTGGAGCAGGGCCTGGAGCAGACCATCGAGTTCTTCCGCGACCCGGCCAACCTGGCCCGCTACAAGACCGACATCTACAACGTCTGACCGCCGCGAACGATCATGCTCGTCCTGGAGTCGAGGTAAGTGCCATGCACATCCTTTCCGTGGGGGAAACACCATGCATGCAGTGATCCTGGCCGGCGGTAAGGGCGTTCGCCTTCGCCCGTACACCACCGCGCTTCCCAAGCCGCTCGTTCCGATCGGCGACCAGCACGCGATCCTGGAGATCGTGATGCGCCAGCTCGCCGCGTCGGGCTTCCAAACCGTCACCCTGGCCATCGGCCATCTCGGCCACATCATCCGCGCCTACGTCGGCAACGGCTCGCAGTGGGGCCTGCGGGTCGGCTACGCCGTCGAGGACAGCCCGCTCGGCACCATGGGCCCGCTGCTCACCATGCAGGACCGCCTGCCGGAGCATTTCCTGGTGATGAACGGCGACATCCTGACCGACCTGGACTTCGCCGGGGTGCTCAAGCACCACGAGGCGTCCGGGGCTCCGCTGACCATTGCCACCTACGCCCGCCAGGTCAAGATCGACTTCGGCGTGCTGACCTCCGCCGAGGGCAGCATCACCGGCTTCCAGGAGAAGCCCAGCATCGACTACCGCGTCTCGATGGGCGTGTACGGCGTCTCCCGCTCGGCACTCGCCACGTACACCCCGGGCCTGCCACTGGGCTTCGACGAGCTGGTGCTGGACCTGCTGGCCGCCCGGACCCCGCCCGCCGCCTACGAGTTCGGCGGCTACTGGCTGGACATCGGCCGACCCGACGACTACGACCGGGCCAACGCCGAGTTCTCGACCATCCGCCCGGTCCTGATGCCCTTCGAGTCGACCGGTACCCGGCCGGGTGTCGCGGACCTGCCGATCCCGGCCGCCCGCACCGCCCCGGACGACGAGGCCACCGAGCCCGCCACCGCGGGCACCGAGAGCGACGGACGGGCCGCGTGAGAATACTGCTCCTCGGCGGCGACGGCTTCCTCGGCCGTCACGCCACCGCCGTCCTGCGGTCACTGCCCGGTGCCACCGTGCTGACCGCGGGGCGGCGGCCCGCCCACGACCTCCGGCTGGACCTGGCCACCGCCCAGGCCGGCCCGCTCGGCGAGGAACTGTCCGCGCTGGCCCCCGACGTGGTGGTCAACTTCGCCGGCGCGGTGGCCGGCAGCGCGGTCAAGCTCGCCGAGGTGAACGCCCGCGGCCCGGCGGTGCTCTGCGAGGCGCTCGCCCTGGGCGCCCCCACGTCACGTCTGGTGCACATCGGTTCGGCCGGCGAGTACGGCGTCTGCGCGGAGGGCGAATCCCTCGCCGAGGACGCCGACGCCCGCCCGGTCGGCGTCTACGGCGCGACCAAGCTGGCCGGCTCCCTCGCGGTGGCCGGCTCGCCGCTGGACGCCGTGGTGCTGCGGGTGTTCAACCCCGTCGGCCCCGGCGCCCCGGTGGGCTCACTGCCAGGACGACTGGCCGCCGAGCTGCGCCGGGTGCTGCCCGAGGGCAACGACGGCGTGATCACGGTCGGCGACCTCTCCGCCTACCGCGACTTCGTCGACGCCCGGGACGTGGCCGAGGCGGTCGGCCTGGCCGTCACCGCCGACCGCCCGCTGCCCCGGGTGCTCAACCTGGCCTCCGGGAACGCCCTACAGGTCCGGTCGATCGCCCACGGGCTGGCCGCCGTGGCCCGCTTCAGCGGCCGGTTCGACGAGAGCGGGGCGGGCTCCGAACGCTCGGCCGCCGTCTCCTGGCAGCAGGCCGACGTCTCGGCCGCCGAACGGGCGCTCGGCTGGCGCGCGCGGACCGGACTCGGCGACACCCTGCGTGACCTGTGGCTCGACACCGAAGAGCCCACGCCCGCCCCGGTGGTCGCATGACCGCCGGGTACACCCCCGACGGCCGCCTGCTGGTGCCGCTGTACGTCCACCCCGCGGTGGACCCGGCGGCCTGGCAGGCGGTCGCCGCCGCCGACCCCGCCCGGATCGCCGCCGTCGTGCTCAACCTCGCCGACGGACCGGGCGCGCTCCCGGACCACGTCTTCGCCGAGGCGGCCGACGAACTGCGCGCCGCGGGGCTGCCGTTGGTCGGCTACACCGACACCGACTACGGCCGGCGGCCGCACGCGGCCGTGGTGGGCGACATTCTGACGTACCGTCAGCGCCATGCAATCACCGGCGTCTACCTCGACCAAGTGTCCACCCACCCGGGCGCGTTGGCGCACTACCGGCGGCTGGCCACGGCCGCCCGCGCGGCCGGCTGCGGCACCGTGGTGTTCGGCCACGGCGAGCACCCGGACCCGGGCTACGCCGAGGTCGGCCTGGCCGACCTCCTGGTCACCTTCGAGGGCGACTGGGAGACCTACCGCACCATGACGCAGCCGCTGTGGACCGCCCGGCACGCGGCCTCCCGCTTCTGCCACCTGGTCTACGACGTCCCCACCGAGCACGCCCAGGACGCCGCCGCCCTGATCGCCGCCCGGCGAGCCGGCGTCGGCTGCGCCGTACCAGGAGCCGGGGAGAACCCCTGGCGCACCCTGCCGTACGGCCTGAACGCCGCTGAACTGACTTGACCCGACTCGGAGTTCGACTACCGTGAACCGCCGCAACCGGCTACTACCGGCCGCCCTGGCCCTCGCCACCGCCACCGCCCTGCTGGTCAGCTCGTGCAGCAGCTCGGGATCGGAGGACGACCAGGACTCGGCCGACGGCACCCCGAGCAACTCCCCCGCGGCCACCGCGCCGAGCACCACCGGCACCACCGACCCGACCACCACCGCCCCGGAAACGCCGGGCACCCCGGCACCCGCGCCCACCACCACCGGCGCCCCCGCCCCGGCAACGGGCACGCCGGGCGGCAGCACCCCGCCCGCCACCGCACCCGGCCCCGGCACCCCGCCGGGCAACCCCGCCCCGGCGCCGGCCGGAGCCCACTGGCAGCCCGCCCCGGGCCTGACCTGGCAGTGGCAACTCGGCGGCGGCGTGGACCAGTCGGTGGACGTCCCGGTCTACGACATCGACGGCTTCGAGAACGACGCCTCGGTGGTGGCCGCACTGCACGCCAAGGGCCGCAAGGTGATCTGCTACATCAACGCCGGCTCCTGGGAGGACTTCCGCCCCGACTCCGCCGCCTTCGCCAAGTCCCTCCAGGGCTCGGACACCGGCTGGAAGGGCGAGAAGTGGTTCGACATCCGCAAGCTCGACCAGCTGAGGCCGCTGATGGCCGCCCGCTTCGACATGTGCCGGAGCAAGGGCTTCGACGCCATCGAGCCGGACACCATCGAGGCCTACAACCAGAACAGCGGCTTCCCGCTGACCCCCGACGACCAGCTCAAGTACAACCGGATGCTGGCGCAGCTCGCCCACGAACGCGGCCTCGCCATCGGCCTGAAGAACGACCTGGACCAGATCCCGGCCCTGCTCGCGGACTTCGACTTCGCGGTCAACGAGGAGTGCGCCCAGTTCGACGAGTGCGACCGGGTCGCCCCCTTCGTCAAGGCGGGCAAGGCGGTCTTCCACGTCGAATACAAGCTCGACACGGACCGGTTCTGCGCCAAGACCAAGTCGCTGGGCTTCAGTTCGATGCAGAAGAAGCTCGAACTGAACGCCTGGCGCAAGCCCTGCTGAGGCGTTCCGCTCCCGTCGCGCGGGTGACCCTCCACCGGGCCACCCGCGCGAAGGTCACTTGACCGCCAGCCAGATGACGGCGCCCAGAACGGCCAGCGCGACGACGGCGACCAGCGCGATCACGCCGGTGCGGCTGCCGCTCTTGGCACTGCCGTAGGTGGAAACGTTGCCCGGCGCCTGCGGAGCCGGGGTCTCGTCGACGAACGCCCGGAACATCTGGGTGCTGCCGGCGGGGTCGTAGTCGTTGTCAGCCATGGCACGGACTCTAACGAATCCGCCCACCTCGGGCACACCCCGGACCCCCGTCACGCACGCCACACCACCCGCACGTGCGACAGCGGTACGACGGGCATGTGAAGTCCGCGGAATTCACCGGCGCCCCGCCCCGCGGTCGGGTTGACTGGGACCATGACCGGAACCCACAGCCGGGTGAGCCTCGGCACCTCCGACCTGTCCGTCTTCCCGCTCTCCCTCGGCGGCAACGTCTTCGGCTGGACGGCGGACGAAGAGCAGTCCTTCGCCGTCCTGGACGCCTACGCGGCGGCCGGCGGCAACTTCGTCGACACCGCCGACGTCTACTCCTCCTGGGCCCCGGGCAACACCGGCGGCGAGTCCGAGACCGTCCTCGGCAACTGGCTGCGCAGCCGCGGCAACCGCGAGGACATCGTGATCGCCACCAAGGTCGGCATGCTGGCCGACCGCAGCGGTCTGAGCGCCACCAACATCAAGGCCGCGGCCGAGGACTCGCTGCGCCGCCTCGGCGTCGAGCGGATCGACCTCTACTACACCCACCGGGACGACGACACCCCGGTCGAGGAGTTCGTCACCGCGCTGGACCAGCTGGTCCGCGAGGGCAAGGTCCGGGCGGTCGCCGCCTCCAACATCTCCGCCGAGCGGCTCGCCGAGGCGCTGGCCTTCGCCGAGCGCGAGGGCCTGGCGAAGTACATCGCCGTGCAGCCGCACTACAACCTGGTCTCGCGCGACACCTTCGAGGGCCCGCTGGCCGAGGTGGTCGCCGAGCACGGCCTGGCCACCGTCCCGTACTACGCGCTGGCCTCCGGCTTCCTGACCGGCAAGTACCGCCCGGGTGGCGAGAACGTGGCCAGCGCCCGCGCCGAGGGCGCCGCCCGCTACCTGGCCGAGCCGCGCGGCCTCAAGGTGCTGGAGGCGCTGGACACCGTCGCCGCCGAGCAGGAGGTGGAGCCCGCCTCCGTCGCCCTGGCCTGGCTCGCGGCCCGGCCGACGGTCGCCGCCCCGATCGCCAGCGCCCGCACCGTCGAGCAGCTTCCGCCGCTGCTGGCCGGCGCCACCCTGGAGCTCACCCCGGAGCAGACCGCGCTGCTGGACGCCGCCTCCGCCTGAGCCCGGGACGGCCCGGCATCGTCTCCGCAGGCCGCGAACCCGCCCCACCCGGGGCCCGGTTCGCGGCCTGTGCCGTTCCGGATCGGATCCGCCGGTTCGGGAACCATCGGCGGAGCTGACAAGTCGTGGTCAATGAACGACCAAGCACGGACAAAGACTTCAAGACCACGACGCCAATATCGGGGGAACGCTTTGGCTGACAATCCTGCCTGGGACGGCCTGTTCGACGACGCGGACCGGGCGAAGTACGCGAGCCTGCGGCTCAACTCCGCCGACGGCCCCGCCGGCGGCGGCCAGGTGACCGTCACTCCCGCCGACCTGAAGGCGCGGGCCGGCACCGTCAGCGAGATCCAGGGCAACTTCCACACCGTCGACGACACCGCCGACGAGAAGACCACCACCGCCTATGCCGCGCTGACCAGTTGGCAGACCGGCCCGGAGCTGCGCAACCGCTCCATGCGCTGGGACAACCAGGTCGCCACCCTCGGCAACATGCTCTACGAGCTCGCCGACCGGCTCCGGAAGACCGCCGACCAGTACACGGCGACCGAGAACGCCAACAAGCAGAACCTGTCCGGCGGGAACTGAGGGGGCCACCACCGTGCTGAGCTACGAGATCGTCCGCAACACCAAGTTCGAGCCGCTGCACGCGGCCGCCGAGGAGTGGAAGACCCTCCAGGCCCGCTACGTGGGCCTGAAGGACCGGCTGACCAGCGAGGTCGCCGACAAGCTGGCCGCCGGCTGGGAGGGCGAGGCCGCCACCCAGGCCGGGGAGCAGCTCAAGAAAGCCGCCGAACAGCTCGACGCCGCCGGCAAGGAGTCCGCCGACATCAGCGGGCTGCTCGCGGACGCCGCCCAGCAGTTCACCGCCGCCCAGGACCGGCTGAAGAAGATCGCCGACGAGGACGGCCCGGCCAACCACCTCCAGGTCGACGGCACCGGCAAGGTCACCGACGTCCACCCGCTGCTCAACGACAAGTCCGCCCAGGGCGACCCGGACTACGAGCGGGTCTTCCTGCCCCAGCGCAAGCGCGCGGTGGAGGACCTGGTCCACAGCCTCGAAGCGGTGCTCCAGCAGGCCGCCGACGCGGACCAGGCCGCCGCCTGGGCCCTGCGCTCGGATCCGAACGGCGCGAGCGACCACTCGTTCAACGCCAACGGCTACCACAACCTCAAGGACGCCACCGAGGCCCGCAAGGACCTGTCCGACGCGCTCGCCCTGGCCGGGAAGGGCGGCGGCAACCTCTCGATCGAGGAGCTGACCAGGCTCAACGCCCTGCTGGACAAGCGCAAGAACGATCCGGCGTTCGCCGAGCAGTTCGCCACCACGCTCGGCCCGCGGGGCACCCTGGACTTCTGGCGCGATGCCAACGACCCGTCGCTGTTCGGCAAGTACAGCAAGGAACGCAACGAGGCCATGAAGCAGCTCCAGGCCTCGCTGGGCGCGACCCTGGGCACCGCCACCCAGAGCCGCTCCAAGGCCATGCAGGAGTGGGAGGACGAGATGATCAAGCTCGGCCCCCAGCTCGTGAACCGCCACGGCGGCGGCCCGCTGCCGCAGGGCTTCCAGCTGATGAGCAGTCTGATGCGCTCCGGCACCTACGACTCCGACTTCCTCAACTCCTACGGCGAGAGCCTGCTCAAGCACGAGCGCGACCTCAAGGTCGATCCGCAGGCGATCTGGGTGCCCGACTCCATGCAGCCCAAGTGGGACTACCTCGGCGAAGGTCGCGGTGGCGACCCGGTGGCCGGCTTCCTGGAGTCGCTCAGCCACAACCCCCAGGCCTCCACCCGCTTCCTGGACCCGGGCGGCCCCTGGCAGCACGACAACCTCAAGTATCTGCTGCACGACCGCCGTTGGCCCCAGGAGATAGTCGACGGCGATTACGTCAAGGGCCAGCACTCGCTCGGCCTGGCCATCGAGGCCGCCGCCACCGGCAGCCTTCCCGGCCAGGAGGACTCCGTCAAGCACCACACCGAGGCCCAAGCCCGGGTGATGCACGACAGCGTCAACCTGCTGGACGGCGGCATCGGCAAGGAGAAGCTCCCGGCCGGCATGCAGCGCCCGATCGCCGACGCGCTGGCCGACTACGCGTCCGACACCCACGACATCCTCTCCGGCACCAACCGCGCCTCCAAGGAGCACGCGGGCGCCGGCGGCAGCGGTGTCTGGATCGACCCGGTCACCGGGGAGACCAGGATGGCCACGGACAAGGGCGCCCTGATCCGGGTCCTGCGCGGCATCGCCGACGACCCCGAGTCCCACCACATCGTCCAGCAGGCCGAGATGGTGCACGTCGCCCAGCAGCTCGCCGAGCTCCCGTCGAACGTGGGCGAGAAGGAGTGGAAGGGCGTGATGGCCAACTCCTCGGTCGCCCTCGGCGTGTACGACGCCGTCCAGGCCGACGCCATCCTCGACCAGCGCGACGACGACGCCAAGGTCAAGGCCTGGCAGGCCAAGGGCCTGTACCAGGGCATCGGCACCCCGATGAAGCTGGTCCCGGTCCCCGGCCTCGGCGCCGCGGCGCAGTCCCTGCTCGGCGACGGGATCATGCACTGGCAGATGAGTGCCACCGAGGAGATCAACGCGACCGCGGCCGGCCGGATCGAGGGGAACACCCTCACCGGCGCCAACGGCCGCAGCGGACACGAGGGGATCAGCGCCATGGTCGAGAAGTGGCAGGAGCAGCGCAACGGGCTCAACCCGGACTCCCCGGCCGTCGACTGGGACGAGCAGCAGATGCGGACGATCTACAACACCGGCCGCAGCGACGCCGCCACCGCCCTCGGCCGCGGCGGCGAGAACAAGTGACGCCCGAGCCCGCCGAGCCGCGCGGGGCCCGTCGGCGGTGGCGGCTTCCGGTCGCCGCCGCCGTCGGGCTGGCCCTCGCCGCCGGCGCCGTGTTCTACCTGGGCGGCGGGTACGACCGCTGGCAGGACGGCCGCTCGCTGGCCGGGCTCTGCCACGGCAGCGTGGACGCCGCCGAGGTCGAGGACCTGCTCGGGGTGGACCGGGTGCGCGGCAAGGACGTCAACGGGCCCGACGGCCTGGCCTCCTGCTCCTTGGACAACGCCGACAACCCCGGCAACGGCTACCTGGACGTCCGGATCGCCCGGGGCGAGGCGGGAGTCGTCCAGGCGCTGCACACGCTCGGCCGGGACCGTCCGGACCTCGCCACCAGCATGGTGATGCCGCTCGGCCACGGCCACCGGGGCGTGCTGGACCTCAAGGGCCGGAGCGACTCGGCCGCCGTGGTCGCCCTCGACTGCCGGGACCGGGGCGAGGAGGGGCTGCTGGTCACCGTCCGGACCGTTCCCGCCAACGGCAAGTACGTCCACGACGACCCGGCCCGGCGGGCCCGGTTCGCCCGCGTCGCCGCCCGCGCCGCGCAGGGCGCCGCCCGGGTCTGGGGCTGCACCGCGCCCTCCGGTCCGGAGATCACCGAGGTTCCGGCGGACGACCGGTACGTCAAGGTCGCGGACGGCGCGGCGGGCGGCACCTGCGCCGGGCTGCCCGGCATCACCGGTGAGTCGCCCGCGGACCCGGGCGCCCCGATCGAGGACTGCTTCCTGTACGCCGGTCAGGACACCCCGCGCTTCCGCCTGGGGGCGTACTACCCGCCGTTCGCGGAGTTCCTCCCCGCCGTCGCGGACTACCCGGTCACCGGCCCGGCCGGCGCCAAGGACGACGTGGCCTGGGCCACCGCCGGCTGCCCGGGCGGCGCCACCGCCCTTTTCACGGTGTCCACCGTGTTCGACGGGGACCGGGTCGGCGCGCCCGACCCCGCCCTGGAGAAGGAGGCCCTGCGCACCTTCGCCACCCGCTCCGCCCAGCGCCACGGCTGCTCGGCGCCGCACCTTCCCTGAGCACGCGTACGGGCCCCGGCAGCGTCGTGCTGTCGGGGCCCGTACGCGTGCCGGGACTACGGCCGGCCGAAGTGGGTCGGGTAGTAGCCGGAGGTGAGGGTCGAGACCCGGACGGTCGTGCCCGGCCGCGGCGCCTCCACGAACTTGCCGCCGCCCAGGTAGATCCCCACGTGGTGGATGCCCGAGGCCCGGCCGCTGTCCGACCAGAACACCAGGTCACCGCGGCGCAGCTGCCCGGCGCTGATCGGGGTGCTCGCCGCGTACTGGTCGTCGGCCACCCGCGGCAGGCTGATCCCCGCGCGCCGGTAGGCCTGCTGGACCAGCCCCGAGCAGTCGTAGCCGGACGGGCCGTTGCCGCCCCAGACGTACGGCTTGCCCAGCTGGGCGAGCGCGTAGTCGACGGCCGACTCCATGCTCCCGGAGGCCGGCGCGGGGTTCGCCGACGGACGGTTCGCGGGCTGCGGAGCGGCCTGGGCGGAGCCACCGCCGGACTGCCCGGTGTTCCTCGTGTAGACGTCGTAGTGGCTGGTCCAACGCCACTCGCCACTGCCGTTCTTGAACCAGTACTTGGAGCCGTCCCAGCCCTGGCGGATCCCGGCGGAGGAGGCCGAGCCGTTGGAGACGGCCTGGGCGGAGCCACCGCCGGACTGCCCGGTGTTCCGCGCGTACACGTCGTAGTGGCTGGTCCAACGCCACTCGCCACTGCCGTTCTTGAACCAGTACTTGGAGCCGTCCCAACCCTGCTTCCCGGCCGCGGCGTGCGCGGAGCCGGCCCCGGCCGTCAGGCCGACGACCCCGGCGCCCGCCAGCACGGTGGTGGCCAGGCAGGTACTTCGCACGGCACGGTGTATTCGGCTGCCGCCTTCCGGCGCCGAGCGGGCGGTGCGCGGCCGGGCGGCGCAGTTCGGGCAGCCGCAGCCCGCCATCGCGGGGATGCTGCCGAGGCGCTCCTCGAAGCCGATCAGACCGCGGTCGCCGTCGGTGCCGGTCCCGGGTCCGGTGTACGCGCCGGTGGCTATCCTCATGCGGGTCGTCCTTCCTTCCGCCCGGCACGGGCGGCCGGGGACGGTACCGAGGCGGCCACTCCGGCCGGGGCGACGAAGGCGACCAGCAGCTGTTCCATCAGGGCGCTGCGGGCGGCCTCGTCCAGTTCGTGCGCGGTCGCCCGCTCCAGTCGGCGCACGGCGAGCGCCGCCGCCTCGACCGCGTCGTCCACCAGCACCGTCCGCAGGCCCGCGTCCAGGTCGGCCAGCCGGCGTCGGCGCATCGACTCGGCCACCTCGGGCGCGTATTCGAGGGCCAGCGGCTGCACCGAGTAGACCTCCAGTCCGGCCGGGGCGGCCTCGGCGGCCAGCGCCCTGGTCATCTCGTCGGCGAACCACTGCCCGTCGCGCAGCGCGGGGCCGGGCGCCGCGTTGCTGTCGCAGGGCAGGGTGGAGGCGGTGCGGGTGAGCACCGCCTGGACCTGCTCGCGCAGGTAGCCCTCGTGGTCCTCGATCGCCAGCAGCGCCCGCGCGGTGTCCTTGACCCGCCAGACGATCAGCAGCCGGACCACGATCGGCGTGCCGGTGCGGTCCACCACCTTGACCGGCTCGCTGCGCCAGTGCCGCAGCCGTACGTCCACCCGGCGGCGGCGCAGCAGCGGGTTGACCCAGACCAGGCCGGTCCGGCGGACGGTGCCCCGGTAGCGGCCCCAGCGGGTCAGCACCCGGGTCTCGCCGCCCGCGTTGGCCAGCAGACCGGCGAGCGCGAGGACGACCAGCAGTCCGGCCGAGGCCGCGGCGGTGATCGACTTCGCGTCCGCCTCCACCGCGCCGCTCTCCTTGGCGGCGCTGCCGCGCAGGTCGGGCAGCACGTCCCAGTGCGGGATGACGCCGGTGCGGAGCAGGACGAGCAGCACGCCGGTCACGCCGATCAGCACCGCCAGCAGGGCGATCCAGCCGGGCAGCGCGGTGGCGCGCTGCTCGCGCAGCGCCTGGTCGGCGCGCGGCGGGCGACGGGAGGTGGTGGCGGTCGGCACCCCGGCCAGCGTGGTTTCCAGAAGGTCGACGGTCTCCGGGGCGGCTGTCTCCAGCGGATCGCGCAGGTCCACCCGCTCGCTCGGCGAGGGGCTCGGGACGACGGCCAGCGGAGTGGTCGCCGGGCCGCTGTCGGCCGGGCCGCCCTGCTGGACGGTCTTCACGACCGTGGTCTTGGCGAGCGGGCTGGAACCCGAGGCGGAACGTTCCGGCAGTGCGGGCGGGAGCGCCTTGGGCAGATGGTCGGGTCGCTGCGAAGAATCGCGGGTGACGTCCATGCACGGATCCTCTGGGTCGGTGTGTCGCGCAACGGGCGGCCCGGATCGGACGGGCAGTGCCAGGGTTAGGCTAAGTTCATACGTCATCAAATGCGACATTTGAACCAAGGTGTGTCGACATTTGCTGACGAATCGTTCAAAGCCGACCTGACGCGCAGGCACATGAACGGATGGTCGGGACAGTTCGGCGCGAGTTCAGCGCCGAGGGGCACCGGGCCTACGGTCAAACACCCGACGGGTGGTCAGCCCTAGGCCGGTGAGCACCATCAGGGCTCCGGCGAGTCCGATGCGCCAGGCGTCCTGCCCGGACCGCGCGGAGGCGCTCAGCGCGGGCTCGACCGACACGGTGGGCACCGACTTCGCGGCGGCGGGGGCGGGGGCGGCTGTGGAGGCGGCAGCGGGGGACTGCGGAGTCGGGACAAAGGGCCGGGTGTCGACGACCAGGGTCGCCGGCAGCCCGGTCGCGAGCACGGCCGGGGCGACAGCCGTACGGGAAAACTGTCGGCTCATCCGGCTCTCCTTCGCGATCGGCTGCCGGGATGGTGGGCAGTCGACACAAGATCGGACAAAAAGGAATCACGATCCTGAGCCGGTCATACTGCGACACCTGCGCTTTTGCCGAGGTCCCACCCGTTTGGCAGCCATCCGGGGGGTCAGGACGGGATGTACCCGAATCAGCCGCATTTCATCCATGGGGCGGCAGGGCACGCACGGCGGAACGAGAGAAGCCCCCCGGCCAGTGGCCGAGGGGCTTCTCGATGGTGCGCTCAGCAGGATTCGAACCTGCAACCTCTTGATCCGTAGTCAAGTGCTCTATCCGTTGAGCTATGAGCGCAAGGAACGGGCGAACCCGATCTTGCGGTGGTTTGGTGCGCTCAGCAGGATTCGAACCTGCAACCTCTTGATCCGTAGTCAAGTGCTCTATCCGTTGAGCTATGAGCGCTCGCCCTGGTGAACGTTGCCGCCGGGGCGTTGCGTGGACAACATTACATGACCTGCGGCGTGGGGCGAAATCGGTTGATCCGACCCCCGCCCGGGGCCGCCCGGAGGCCCCCGGGAACGCGAAGAGCCCCCGTCGACAAGATCGTCGACGGGGGCTCCCGACTGGCGGAGGCTGAGGGATTTGAACCCTCGATCAGGAATAACCCCGAAACCGCATTAGCAGTGCGGCGCCATAGACCGGACTAGGCGAAGCCTCCCCACATGGACCACGCCCGCGTGAGCGGACCCGTTCCGTGTGTCAGTGATGATGCCACAACCCTGGGGCTCGGCACCAACCACCGCCCACGTTACTAGGCGGGTCGTCTCCGCCGCAAAGAAGAATGAGATACTGCCGTCTCCGGAGGAGCTGCCCCGAGCCGAGGAGACCTGTCGACGTGAGCAGCGGGCCGATCCGAGGCGCTGCTCGCCTCGCGGCGATACTCGACGCCCTGCCCGACGCATTGTTGCTGGTGAACAGCAACGGCACCGTCGTGGACGCCAACAGCGCGGCTGTCCAGGCATTGCAGGCACCGGGCACCTCACTGGTCGGCATGGGCGTCCTGGGCCTGCTCCCCGAATTCGACCCCAGCCGGATCCCCGGCTCGATGCGCCCGGCCACCCGCGACGGCGACGCCGTCGAGCGCCCGGTCCGGATGACCGCCCGCCGCACCGACGGCACCACCTTCCCGGTCGAGGTCTCCGGCAACGACTTCGCCGACGACGGCGGCAGCGGCCGCGGCTACGCGCGCTCCCCGTACGACTCGTACCGGGAGAACTCGCCCTCCTCCTCCGACCTGCTCCTGCTGCTGGTCCGCGACCTCTCCGGCCGGCTCGGCGTGGAGGCCGAGCTGCGCCGCCAGCACAAGCAGACCGAGATGATCCTGCGCGCGGCCGCCGAAGGCGTGCTCGGCGTGGACCTCGAAGGCCGCTGCGTGCTGGTCAACCCGGCCGCCGCGCACATCCTGGAGTACCGGGCGAGCGAGCTGGGCGGGCGCGAGCTGCACCCGCTGATCCAGCACTCCCGGGCCGACGGCACCCCGCTGGCGCTGGAGGAGTCGGCGCTGCTGGACACCCTGACCTCCGGGCGCAAGCACCGGGTGCGCGGCACCGTGCTGTGGCGCAAGGACGGCAGACCGGTCACCGTCGACCTCACCACCGCCCCCGTCCGGGACGGTGACCAGCTGGTCGGCGCGGTGATGACCTTCACCGACCGCAGCCGCGAAATCGCGCTGACCGCCCGCAACGAGCACCTCACCGCCGTCCTGGAGAGCGAACTGGGCGGCGCCCTGAACGCGCTGAACGAGCGGCTCGACGCGCTCGCCGCCGACCCGGCCGGCCAGCTCTGGCCGGAGGCCAACTGGACGCTGCGCCGGCTGGCCGCCGAGTGCCGCCGGTTCGGCAAGCTGATCGACGGGGTCCTCGACCACCAGCGCTGCGAGGCCGGCGAGAGCGGCGCGGCCGAGGGCAAGGAGCCCAAGGCCGGCCAGGAAGGCCCGGCAGGCAAGGACGGCAAGGGCGGGCGGAAGGCCGAGCCTCGGGTACCGGTCGGTCTGGACACCGTGGTCCGCCGGGCCGTCGAAGAGGCCGGCGAGCTGGTCGGCCCCGGCCGGGTGCGGTTCTCCGTGCACGCCGCCGCGGTCGAGGTGATCGCCGACGAGCGGCGGCTGGCCCAGGCGCTGGCCCACCTGGTCGCCGACGTCAGCGGCATCGGCCTGGCGCTGGACGCCCCCGCCACCCCCTCCCCCGGCCTGGCCGTGCCCGGCCTGAACGGCGCCGCCGAGCCCGCGCAGCCGCCCGCCCCCGAGCCGCCGACCGTCGTCCTGGCCGCCGCCCAGCGCGGCGAGGTCGCCCGGGTCGAGATCCGCGGGCCCGGCGTCGGCGGCAGCCCCGTCCACCTGCCGATAGCCAGCGCCGTGGTCGAGCGGCACGGCGGTGTGCTCCAGCCGCACGAGCTGCCCGGCAAGGCCGGCACCACGTACGTCGTCGAGCTGCCGCTGGACCCGGCCGCCGCGAAGGCCGCCGCCGAGCGCGCCGCCGCCGAGGGCCGCTCCGACCGGCCCAAGGAGAGCGACAGCGCCGTCCTGCCCGAGCTGCCGGGCATCCCGCAGCTGCCCAGCGGCGGCGAGGCCGCCGAGCCCGCGAAGGACGGCGACCAGCCCGGTCCCGAGCGCGCCGACGCGAAGCCGGCGACCGCCGAGGAGCCCACGGCCGAGCGGCGCGGCCGCCGCGGCAAGCCGGCCGTCGAGACCCCCGAGCCCAAGGCCCCCGCCGCGCCCTCCGCCCCTTCCGTCCCTTCCGCGCCCTCCGTCCCTTCCGCTCCCTCCGTCCCTTCCGCTCCCGACGTTCCCGCCGACCAGTGGCCGAACGCCCCCGCCCGGATCGAGCGGGCCGTCCCCGAGCAGTGGAACGGCACCGGCAACGACCCCGCGTACGGCCGCCAGGGCCTGCCCGGACCGAACGGCGCCCAGAGCGACCCGTGGGGCAAGGACGACGGCCGCTCCGGCCCCGCCTACGCCGTGCCCGTCCACGGCGACCGGGCGCAGCCGAACCGGCCCGCCGGGCGCGAGCCGCTGGCGCTCGGCCCGGCCCCCGCGCCCGCCGCGGAGGGCACTCCGCCGGGCGGCACCCCGACCGCCGAGCCCGCCGCGCCGACCGGCCGGCGCCGCGCGCTGCCCGCCGCCGAGGACGCCTCCGGCGGCTTCGCCCTGCCCGGAGCGCCCGAGACCCCGGTCTACCCCGGCCTGGAGCACGCCCTGCCGACCGGTCCCGCCCCCGCGCTGCCCGAACCGGCCGCCGCGCCGACCGGCCGCCGCCGCCGACTGGCCGTCCCGCCGGGCCCCGGCCCCGACGCGCTCGTGAACGCCTCCGGCCCGTCCGGCGCCGTCGGCCAGCCGGAGCCCGCCCCGGGCACCGCGCTGGCCCCCGCCCGGGCCGCGTTGCCCTCCGCCGAGCAGCCCTCGGCCCCGCGTCCGGTCGGCACCGGCCTGGGCGAACTCGCCCCGGCGCGTCCGCTCGGCCCCACGCCGGTGCCCGCCACCGCGCTGCCCGCCCCCGCGACGCCCATCGCGCCGCAGCCGCCCGTCCCGGCCGACGCCGGACGGACCGCGCCGCGCGCGATGGCCGAGCTCCCGGCCGCCGAACCGCGGCCCGCCGCCGGGCAGCCGTCGGCCCCGACCGGCGAGCTGGTCAACACCCGTCGGCTGCTGGTCTGGCCCGAACCCGACCCGGCCACCAAGCAGGCGCTCCAGTCGCGCGGCTACCTCCCGGTGATCGTCCGCTCCCGCGAGGAGGTGGACGCACAGGCCCCCGGCTTCCCCGCCGCCCTGTTCATCGACCCGCTGACCGGCCCGATCACCCGCACCGCGCTCCAGTCGCTGCGCACCGCCGCGCTCAACCGGAGGGTCCCGGTGCTGGTCACCGCCGGGCTCGGCCAGGCCACCCGGGACGCCGCGTACGGGGCCGACCCGGCCGTCCTGCTGCGCGCCCTGGCGCCGCGCGACGGCGAGCACCACGCGCCGCGGGTGCTGCTGGTCGAGGGCGATCCGGACATCGCCGCCGCCATGATCAGCAGCCTGGAGCGGCGCGGCATGCACGTCGAGCACGCGGTGGACGAGAACGACGCGGTGGCCCGGGCGAGCAGCGTGCAGCCCAACCTGGTGGTGATGGACCTGTTGCAGATCCGCCGCCGCCGGGTCGGCCTGCTGGACTGGCTGCGCGCCAACGACCGGCTGCACCGCACCCCGCTGGTGGTCTACACCTCGGTGGACCTCGACCCGCGCGAACTGCCCCGGCTGCGCACCGGCGAGACGGTGCTGTTCCTCGCCGAGCGCTCGACCAGCGAGGACGTCCAGTCCCGGATCGTCGACCTGCTCGGGCGGATCGGCGCGATGGGCGAGGCGGGCGTCGCCGCCGCCGGCTGAGACGTCGGCCGAGGCATCGGCCGACGCATCGGCCGAGGCACGCGAAAGGGCCGACCCCGTTCCGTACGGGGTCGGCCCTTTCGTCCGCTCACTCCTTGCCGAGCACCGTGACGTCCAGCTCCTCGGCCGCGTAACTGGCCCGGATCACCTTCTTGTCGAACTTGCCGACCGAGGTCTTCGGCACCGACTCGACGATCGACCAGCGCTCCGGCAGCTGCCAGGAGGCGATCCGCTCGGACAGGAAGGCCCGCAGCTCCTTCAGCCCGACGGTCGCGCCCGGACGCAGCACCACGGTGGCCAGCGGGCGCTCGCCCCACTTCTCGTCCGGGACGGCGACCACGGCGGCCTCGGCCACCTCCGGGTGGGCCATCAGGACGTTCTCCAGTTCGACGGACGAGATCCATTCACCGCCGGACTTGATCACGTCCTTGGCCCGGTCGGTGAGGGTGAGGTAGCCGTCGGCGGTGATGGTGCCGACGTCGCCGGTGCGCAGCCAGCCGTCCTCGGAGAACTTGTCGTCCGGGCGGACCGGGTCCTGGCCGGCGCCGCCGTAGTACGCCCCGGCGATCCACGGGCCGCGCACCTCCAGCTCGCCCGCGGCGACGCCGTCGTGCGGCATCCGCTCGCCGCCCGGACCGATCAGCCGGGCCTCCACCGAGGCCGGGAAGAGGCCCTGGGTGACCCGGTACGGCCACTCCTGCTCGGGGGTGAGGCCACCCGGCGGCTGGGCGAAGGAGCCGAGCGGGGAGGTCTCGGTCATGCCCCAGGCGTGCAGCACCCGGATGCCGTGGCGCTCCTCGAAGCCCTTCATCAGGGAGGGCGGGCAGGCGCTGCCGCCGATGACCACCATGCGCAGGCTGGAGGTGTCGTAGTCGCCGGCGTCGAGCTCGTCCAGCAGGCCGCTCCAGATGGTGGGGACGGCGGCGCTGACGGTCGGTCGGACGGTGGCGATCATCTCGGCCATCGGCTTGGGCTGGAGGAAACGATCCGGCATGAGCAGGTTGGCGCCGGACATGAAGGCCGCGTGCGGGATGCCCCAGGCGTTCACGTGGAACATCGGGACCACCGGCAGCGCGGTGTCGCGCGGGGTGAAGGCGAAGTTGTCGCCGGTGTTGACCTGGAAGCAGTGCAGGTAGATCGAGCGGTGGCTGTAGAGCACGCCCTTCGGGTCCCCGGTGGTGCCGGAGGTGTAGCAGAGCACGGCGGCCTGCCGCTCGTCGATGTCCTGGCGCCAGGGGTAGGCGGTGGGCCGGCCCGCGATCAGCTCCTCGTAGTCGTGCACGCCGCCCGCGAAACCGGCCAGCAGCGAGCGGTCGCCGGGACCGCTGACCACGATGTGCTTGAGGGTCGGCGCGAGGTCCGGCAGCACGGCGGCGAGCAGCGGCAGGACGGAGCCGTTCACGATGATCACGCGATCGGCGGCGTGGTTGACGATGAACGACAGCTGCTGGGCGGGCAGGCGCAGGTTCAGCGTGTGCAGCACGGAGCCCATCGCCGGAACGGCGAGGTACGCCTCCAGGTGCTCGGCGTTGTTCCACATCAACGTTGCTATGACACTCGCGTCGGTGCACCCGAGCTCGTCGCGCAAGGCCCACGCGAGCTGCGCGGCCCGCGCCCCGACCTCGGCGTAGGTCCGGACGACCGGCCCGGTGCCGTCCCAGGTGGTCACGGTCGAGCGGCCGTGGATCGTGGCGCCGTGCTCCAGGATCCGGGCGATGGTGAGCGGGACGTCCTGCATCGTGCTGAACACGGGTCCTCCTTGACCTGGCGGCACTGGCGGCTGCGCCTGCGGGCACCTACCGGGCGGTACGGGCCCGGACGTGGCCGATTGTGCCGTCCGCACCCCGCCCTGTCAGCACCTCGACCCCGTTGCGCGGATCACGGATCCATCCCGGTTCCGCCCGGGGGCGGATCAGGAGTGGTCGGGGCGGCAGAGGCGGAGGGAGTTGGCGGGGTCGGGGGTGTAGGCGGGATCGAGGGTCCAGCCCTGGGCGGCGGCGAGCCGCAGGGCGTGGTGGGCGCCGGCGCCGCGGTAGGTGGCGCGCTTGAGGTGGACGCGGCGCAGGAAGCTGCCGTCGGGGGCGGCCAGGCCGCGGTAGGAGGTGGCGGGGCGGGCGAGTTCGCGGGTGGCGTCGCGGTCGAGGATGCGGTGGATGTGGCGGTCCCAGGCGGCGGGGCTGTTGGTGAACTCGGCCCGGAAGGCGCGCGGGCCGACCGTCCAGCGGGCGCCCCAGCGGTCCCAGTAGTCGGGCTCGGGGCGGCTCACCCAGAAGGTGAGCAGACCGTACACCGGGACGTAGACGATCTGGAGCAGGAAGACGAACGGCAGCAGTGGCGCGAAGCGGACCGGCTGCGGGCCCCACGGGGTGCCGGGCGGGGCGGGCGGGTCCTGCGGGGACGGCGCGTTCAGGGCGGCCGGGGCGGGGAAGTGGCGGGCGATCCGGACGTGCTCGGCGTCCGTCCCGGACGCCGAGCCGTGCCAGCCGTGCCGCTCGGCGAGCCGGACCACGCCGGCCGCGCCGAGGCCGCGGTAGAGCCGCAGCGGGAGCCCGACCTTCACCACCCGGCCGTGGTCGGCCCGCAGCTCGCCGTCGCCGGCCGCGTGCGCCGCCTCGGCGGCGGCGATCCGGCGGGCCAGGATCGGGGTGACGTAGCGCTCCCAGTGCTCCGGGCGGCCGGTGAGTTCGGCCCGCAGACGGCGCGGCGGGATGAAGCTGCGATTGACCTTCAGCCAGCCGTCGGAGCTCGGGCCGGAGCCGCCGCCGACGTTGTCGGCGAGGATCAGGATGACGAAGAAGGCCACCAGGGCGAGGATCCAGAGCGGCGCGTAGATCCACTGGAGCAGGAACTGGAGCAGCACGACGAGGCGGTTGCGGCGCGGCGCGGGGCCGGGGAAGCCGGCCTCGGGCCGGGGCGACGGGTAGGCCGACGGGTGCGGCGGGGGCGGCGGGGGCGGGGGCGCCGGCACCGGCTGCGCGTAGGGGTTCTGCCCGTACGGCGCCTGTGCGTAGGGATTCCGCGCGTACGGATTCTGCGGCGGCGCCGCGCCGTACCCGTTCGCGCCGCCGTACCCCTGACCGTTCGCCATGCTGCCCCCCGTGCTGGATCGGGGGCCACCCTACCCGCGGGTCTCAGCCGGCGGTCGGGCCGTCCACGAGGTTGCGGTCGACGGTGAGGGTGGCGCCGTTGAAGGTCTCCTCGACATTGCCGTGGTACTGGTGGACGCGCTGGTGGAAGCTCCACAGGTCGGGGGCGAGCCCACCGGAGCCGTCGGTGTCGGCCCGGTCGTCCCAGCGGGCGTACCAGAGCGCGTCGGGCATCGGGGAGCTGCCGGCCCGGGCGGCGGCGGCGAGGTCCGCGATGCCGGAGTCGAGGCTGGAGTAGAAGCCGGAGCGGTAGCCGGCGGCGTGCAGGCCCGCCGTCCAGCCGAGGGCGAAGTCGACCACGGCCTGGCCGCAGGCCGCGTCGCGCAACGGGTAGGCCTCGATGTCCAGGTAGACCGGGCTGCCGCTGGCGAGTCCGAGCGAGCGCAGCCCCCGGACCGCCTCGTCCGCCTCCTCCCGGCCCTGCTCCGCGGCCTTCGCCGGGTCGATCCGCTGGGGCTTGCGGCTCAGGTCGGCGCACGGCGCCTGCAGCCCGACGTGCACCGGCAGGAAGCGCCAGCCCAGCGCCCGCGCCCGGCGCACCCAGTCGGCGGTGAGCCGGGACTGGACGCAGCCGCGCTGGGAGCCGCTGCTGTAGACGCCGAGTGCCCCGTACGGTGCTGCGCCGCGCCAGGCCCGCAGGGTGTCCAGCGACGGTGCGGTGCAGGCGTCGAAGGCGGGGCCGCTCCAGATGCTGCGGTGCCGGGGCGGGCCGGCCCGGTCGGGGAGCTTGACGGCGCGGATGCGGGGGGCGGCGGAGGCCCGGGCGGCGGCCTCGGCGCTCGCGCCCGTCCCGTCGGTGGCCAGCAGGAGCACGAGGGCGGCGGCGAGGAGGGCCGCGGGGCGGAGATAGCGCACCCGGCCTTGATACTGACGGTCCGTCGGAGGATCACCGCAGCCACGCCGTGGCGCCCGCGAGAGTCCACCCTTTCGGATGCACCCGTCCGGTTCCGTCCCGATTTTTGTAACGAGCTTGCTGGTTGGTCACTCCTTACGGCAAACTCACAAATATGCCCAGCTCCCATACCAGCGAAACCTCCGCCGCCTCGTCGTCGGCACCCGCCGTCGCCGAGGCCCTGGCCATGCCGCCCGGCCCCAAGGGCGAGCCTGCCGGTGAGCGGGGCAGCTGGCGACGAGGTGGGTCGCCCGGTTCCGAGGCGCCACCCGAGATCCACCCCGGCCGGTCCACCGGCCGGTTCGGCAAGATCCTGCGGCGCCCGGAGAGCATCCCGGCGCCGCTTCTCTGTCTGGTCGCGATGTTCCTGGTGCAGACCGGCATCGCCTTCTCCAAGCCGCTGTTCGGCCCGCTCGGGGTCAGCGGCACGACCTTCCTGCGGCTCGGCTTCGCCGCCGTGATCCTGCTCGCCGTCACCCGGCCGAAGCTGCGCGACAAGCGCCCGCGCGACCTCGCCGCGGCCGCGCTGCTCGGCATGGCCTCGGCGGGGATGACCTTCCTGTTCGCCGGCGCGATCGACCGGCTGCCGATGGGCACCGCCGCGACGATCGAGTTCCTCGGCCCGCTCGCGGTCGCCCTGGTCTTCGCCCGGCGCGCCAGCCACCTGCTCTGGGCGCTGCTCGCGGCCGCCGGTGTGGTGCTGCTGACCCTGCTCGGCGAGGGCAGCGACGGCGGCTCCCTCGACCCGGTCGGCCTGCTGTACGCCTTCGGAGCGGCCGCCTGCTACTCCGTGTACATCCTGTTCACCGACAAGGTCGGCGCGACCTTCCAGGGGTTCCAGGGCCTGGCGGTGTCGATGACGGTCGGCGCGCTGACGCTGGCGCCGTTCGGGCTCGGCCAGGCCTGGCACGGGCTGACCGCGCCCGAAGCCTCGCCGCTGGGGCTGCTCGCCGCGGTGGCCGGGGTGTCGCTGCTGCTGCCGGTGCTCCCGTACGCGCTGGAGATGACCGCGCTGCGGCGGATGCCGCAGCGGGTGTTCAGCGTGCTGGTCAGCCTGGAGCCGGCGGTCAGCGCGCTGGTCGGACTGGTGGTGCTGGGCCAGCTGCTGGGCGCGCCGCAGCTGGCCGGGATCGCCTGCGTGGTGGCGGCCAGCATCGGCGCCACGCTGACCGGACGGCGGTAGGCCCCGGCGCCCGCCGGCCCGTTACGGCCAGAGCAGGGTGCGCGACCACTCGGGGGAGCTGACCGGCCCGGTGCGGGTGTAGCGCAGCCGGATGTGCCGGCGCCCGGCGTCGCCCTGCCAGAACTCCACCTCGTGGGCCCACAGGGTGTAGACCGCGTGCCCGGGCGCGACCGCGTCCGGGTGCGTCTCCAGCCGGCGACGGGCGACCGCCACCGCCTCGTCGTACTCGGCGACCGAACCCAGCGGCTCGCTCTGCCGCCCGACCAGCGCACCGACCCGGGCGGCGGGCGAGCGGGTGGCGAACTCGGCGCCGGCGACCAGGTCGGCGGCCCGCTCGACGATGCCGCGCACCCGCACCTGGCGGCCCAGCTGCGGCCAGTAGACGCTCAGCGCGGCGGCCGGGTGGTCGGCGAGCTGGCGGCCCTTGGGGCTGCGGGCGTCCGCGGAGAAGCCCCAGCCGGTGCCGGCCGCGTCGACGTCCCGCAGCACCAGCACCCGGGCGTCCGGCATGCCGTCGCTGTCGACGGTGGAGAGGGTGAAGGCCTGCGGGTCCAGCACCCCGGCGTACAACGCGGTGGCGAGCCAGTCCACGAACAGCGGGCCGGGCTCGGCGGGGGCGCCCTCGTGGTCGAAGGACGGCAGCGGGCGGGCCATCGGCGGGCGGCCGAGCAGCAGTTCGGGGACGGACCGGTGCCCGGGATTCGGTGCAGGCCTGGTCTCGTCCGGGCCGATCAGGCCCTCCTCCTCCGCCGCCATCGCGCACCCTTCCTTCCGATTGCCGCGATCGCCACCCCGGCCGGCCCTCCTGGGCCCGGGCACGTGGGTGCGCTGTCGGAGCGCAACCGTACCGCCGGACGCCGACGGCTCCGGGCGCGGGCCCCCGGACGCACGCGCGGGCGGTGCCGATGTCGGCACCGCCCGCGGGACCGGTGTCGCGGTGACCCTTTCCGCCTGCCGGTCGAATGCTGTTCTGTCGCTGTTCCGTCTGGATGTGACGCGTTGATCGCGGCCACCCACGTCCGACGCCCCCGCCGTTCGTGGTGCCCGGTGCCGTCACCCGGCCTTGCGGTCGCTCAGTCGCCCTCCAAGAAGCCGTTCCGAGAAGTTTTTCATCGTGAAATCTGACATCATCCGTGCCATCGTCGATCAAGGTGGGCAAGGTTCGCCGGCCGGACGAACACCCGCGATCAGTGGCGCCGGAAGACAGCATTCCGCAACAAATCGACAAAGCACTAGCTCGTGCGGCCGATTTCGCCCGTTCGCGTGATGCCCACCCTGGCCGCGGGCAGCGCCGAGGAGGGCCGGCAGCGCCTCACCGAAACCCGCCTGACCTGGCACTTCATCCCGGAGCACAGCACGGCGGCGGCACCCGAACCGCCGGGCGCACCACCCCGGCGCGCACGAACCACGGACACGCCCCCGAAAACGTCGATCACCCTTCCATGTCGACTTTCCGGCGGCGCGCAGATGTCCCTGGGAATCAGATCATCTTGCCGGGGTTCAGAATTCCCAGCGGATCGAAGACCGCCTTCAGCTGCCGTTGCAGGTCCAGCGCCACCGGGCCCAGCTCGCGGGCCAGCCAGTCCCGCTTCAGCAGACCCACCCCGTGCTCCCCGGTGATCGTGCCGCCCAGCTCCAGCCCGAGCGCCATGATCTCGCCGAAGGAGCGCTGGGCGCGGGCCGCCTGCTCCCCGTCCGAGGCGTCGAAGACGACGATCGGATGGGTGTTGCCGTCTCCGGCGTGACTGACCACCCCGATGGTCAGCCCGTGCCGCTCGGCGATCACCGCGACACCGTCCAGCATCTCCGCCAGCCGGGAGCGCGGCACCGCCACGTCATCGATCATCGTGGTGCCCAGCCGCTCCAACGCGGGCAGCGCCAGCCGCCGGGCGGCCAGCAGCAGATCGGACTCCGCCTGGTCCTCGGCCGGCACCACCTCGGTCGCCCCGGCCGCCCGGCACAGCTCCGCGACCCGCGCCAGCCCCTCCTCCCGGTCCGGACCGTCGAAGGCCACCAGCAGCAGCGCCTGGGTGTGCTCCGGCAGCCCCATCTGCCCCAGCTCGTTGACGGCCCGCACCGAGACCGCGTCCATCAGCTCCATCAGCGACGGGCTCAGCCCACGCGCCATCACCTCGCAGACCGCCGCCCCGGCCGTGTCCGCGCTCGGGAACTCCGCCACCAGCGCCAGCTGCGGGGCGGGCGCGGGCCGCAGCGTCAGCACCGCCCGGACCACCACGCCCAGCGTCCCCTCCGAGCCGACGAACAGCCTCGTCAGGTCGTACCCGGCCACGCCCTTCGCGGTGCGGCGGCCGACGGACAGCAGCCGGCCGTCCGCCAGCACCACGTCCAGGCCGATCACGTACTCGCTGGTGACGCCGTACTTCACGCAGCAGAGCCCGCCCGCGCCGGTGCCGATGTTGCCACCGATCGTGCAGGACTCCCAGCTGGACGGGTCCGGCGGGTACGAGAGGCCCAACTCCTCTACAGCACGCGAGAGTTCGGCATTGACCACACCGGGCTCGACCACCGCGATCCGGTTCACCGGATCGATCTCCAGGATCCGGTTCAGCTTCACCAGCGACAGCACGACGCAGCCGTCCACCGCGTTCGCCCCGCCCGACAGGCCCGTTCGGGCCCCCTGCGGCACCACCGGGACGCGCAGCTCGGTCGCCGTGCGCATCACGTGCTGCACCTGCTCGACCGTCTCCGGGAACACCACCACGGCGGGCAGGCCGGCCGCGCAGAAGCCCGCCATGTCGTGGCGGTACGCGGCGGTCACGTCCGGGTCCACCACGACCGCCCCGGCCGGGAGGCCCAGGGCCAGTCGGTCCGTCAGATCACTCATCGCCGCCTCCGCTCGCCACCCGGCCGCCTCCACCTCCGCACTCTGCCCGCCGTCCGGTACCCGGGCAAGTGGGCCTCGGGGTGGTGGAGTGGTGCCGGGGGCGGGCGGAGGCGGGCCGACCGAGGCGGGCCGACCGGGACGGCCTCCGGCACCGGCACCGCGCCATCGCCCTCCGGCGCGTAACTCGCGGCCACCGCCGTCAGTTGGGCCACCCGGACGGACGGCACCGGCTTCACCACGACATCGTGTGCGGGCGTGGTCCCCTCGCTCTCGATCGTCCGGAGCCTCGCCTCCACCCGGGCCAGCCGCAGCTCGTCGGCCGCGATCGCCCCGGCGAGTCGGGCCCGCCGCAGCCGCAGCAGTCCGATCGCGTCGTAGTGGCGCAGCATCCGCACCGGCACCCGGCCGTGGCCGGCGAAGTCTCCGATGTTCACCATGGTGGGACCACTCCGCCCCCTGCCACCGTGTCAGGGTCAGCCCCCGGCCCGCCGCCCCCGGGAGGAAACACCGAGGGCGGGTGCCGAACGATGTCGGCACCCGCCCTGAGCAGGTGGTTCTCCTACCGGCGGAGAGCGTGGGATTCGAACCCACGGTACGGGGTCACCGCACGACAGTTTTCAAGACTGTTCCCTTAGGCCGCTCGGGCAGCTCTCCAGGCGGAGGTCAGCCTAACGGGTCCGGCGGGGTTCGGCGCACACGTTTCGGCGGGGCCGGGCGTCACTGCTGGTCGCCGACGCGCTCGGCCAGGGTGACCTTGGTGGTGAAGGTCTGACCGTTGCGGGTGTACTCGACGTCGACGGTCTCGTTGGGCTTGTGCGTCCAGATCCGGCTGACCAGCGCGGGGCCGTTCTCGATCGGGGCGCCGCCGAGCTTGGTGATGACGTCGCCCGGCTTGAGGCCGGCCTTGTCGGCCGCGCCGCCGGGGGTGACGGCCGGCTGGCCCTGGATGTCCTTGGTCTGGATCTGCGCGCCGTCGCCCTTGTAGTCGTCGTTGCGCAGCACGTCGAGCTTGGCGTAGACCGGCTTGCCGGTCTTGATCAGGGTGTCCGCGACCCACTTGGCCTGGTTGATCGGGATGGCGAAGCCCAGGCCGATGCTGCCGGCCCGGCCGTTGGCGGAGGCGTTGGACTGGATCGCCGAGTTGATGCCGATCACCGCGCCGCCGGAGTCGAGCAGCGGGCCGCCGGAGTTGCCGGGGTTGATCGAGGCGTCGGTCTGGAGGGCGTTCATGTACGAGGCCTGCGCGCCGGTCTCGTCGCCGGAGGCCACCGGGCGGTCCTTGGCGCTGATGATGCCGCTGGTGACGGTGGACTCCAGGCCGTACGGCGCACCGATCGCGACGGTGGCGTCGCCGACGTTGACCTTGTCGGAGTCGGCCAGCGGCAGCGGGGCCAGCTTGCCCTTCGGCGGGTTGTCGATCTTGACCACGGCGACGTCGTAGCCCTCGGCGTGGCCCAGCACCGAGGCGTTGTAGGAGCTGCCGTCGGCGAACTTGACGGTCAGCTTGCCGCCGTTGAGGGTCGGCGCGACCACGTGGTTGTTGGTGAGGATGTGGCCCTCGGTGTCGAAGACGAAGCCGGTGCCGGTGCCCGACTCGCCGTTGCCCTGCGCCTTGATGGTGACGACGCTGGGCAGCGCCTTCTGCGCGATGGCGGCGATCGAGCCGGGGGCGGGCTCGTTCTTCTGGTGGTCGCTGGCCTGGATGGTGGTGCTGCGGTGGTCGTTCGCGGAGGTGATGCTGTCGCCGCGGTTCGCGACGGTCACGCCGAGCGCGCCGCCGGCCAGACCGGCGACCAGGGCGACGGCCGCGAGCATGGCGACCAGGCCGCCGCGCTTCTTGCCCGGCCCGCCGGGGCCGCCGGCGTGGTCGGCCGGGTAGCCGAGCGGGCCCGCCGGGCCGCCGGGGTAGCCCGCGCCGGCGTCCTGGGTGGGGCCCCAGCCGCCGAGCGGCTGACCGGCTCCGAAGGGGTGGTGGCCGTGCGCGGCGGGTGCGGCGCCGTACCCCTCGTGGGCGCCGGCAGCCGGGACGCCGTGGGTCGGGGTGGCGTACGGGTTGCCGGGCGGCGGCAGGACCGGGGCGGCGGCCGGGGCCACCGGGGTCGGCGGGGCGGGCGGCAGGACCGGCGGCGGCGCGTCGATGTAGCCGGTGGCCGGGTCGACGGCCGGCTCCTGGGCGACGGGCGCGGCAGGCGCCGCGGGCGCGACGGGCGGGACGGGCGGGACGGGGGCGGCGGGCGCCTCCGGTGCGGGCACCTTGCCGAAGGCGACGGTGGGCCGGTGCCCGCCCTCCGCCGCAGCAGCACCCTCCGCCGGAGCGCTCTGGACGGCAGCGGCCTCGACCGGTGTACCGGCGTCCGGCTCGGGCACCCGCCGGAAGGCCATGGTCGGCTTGTGCCCGCCCTGAGCGGGGCCGTCGGAAGCGGCCTCAGCCGCTCCCTGGCCGGCGGGCTGCTCCCCCTGCGGCCCGGTGGGCCCAACCTCGCGCTCGGTGCTCACGGACGACCTCCATAGCTGGCAGAACCAAGGACCATAGTTTTTCGCACTGTCGATTCGATTGCCGTAAGGACCCCTCTGAAGAACTCATAAGAATCCTTAGCCGGCCCCGACGGCCACGCCGACCGACACCGGTACCGACGCCGGGAACGACGGCCGAGGCTCCCTCCCCCGCCGGCCGTCCCGCGATGCGGACCGCGCACGGCTCGGCCTTGGGCGTTCGCCCCCGTCCCGGTTAGCCTGTCGCTCCAAACTGAAACGCGGGAGCTTGGACCCACCAGGCTGAGAGTGCGCATGTCGACCGTACGCCACCGGAGTGACGGACGTTCGAGGGGGCGCTGACCGCCGGAACCTGTCCGGGTAATGCCGGCGTAGGGAGTATCGGCCATGCCGCCTGCTTCGCCATCCTCTTCTTCGGGCGCGAACGCGTCCTCGGACGCCCCCACCTCCGCGACCGCCCTCCAGGAGCGCCCCGCGCACGTCGAGGCCCCCCTGGTCCTGGACACCGAACCGCCGCGCACCCTGAGCTTCCGGGACCAGTTCGCGCTCTGGATGAACCTGGGCGTCAGCCTGATCGGCTTCTCCACCGCCGCCACCGTGCTCGGCGCCCGCGGCAGCGAGCTGTCGCTGGCCGCCGCGGTGACCGCGATCGCGATCGGCACGGCGGTCGGCACCGCGATGCTCGGCGTGGCCGCGCTGATCGGCGCCCGCACCGGCGCCCCCGCGATGGCGAACCTGCGCGGGCTGTTCGGCACCCGGCTGTCCTACCTGCCGACGGTGCTGAACATCGTGCAGTGCGTCGGCTGGGGCGTGTTCGAGCTGCTGACCATCGCGGCGAGCGCCCAGACCGTCGCCCACACCAGCGGCCTGCGCTGGCTGTTCGTCCTGCTCGCGGGCGCGCTGACCACCGCGCTGACCATCTGGCCGCTGGGCTCGATCGCGGTGCTGCGCCGGTTCGTGGCCGGGGCGGTCGCGGTGGCGATGGTGTACTTCACCGTCCAGCTGGGCCGCCAGGGCGTGCCGGACCCTGGCGCGGGCAACTGGCACGGCTTCCTCGGCGCCACCGACGCGATGATCGCGGTGTCGATCTCCTTCGTCCCGCTGGCCGCCGACTACACCCGGCACTCCCGCACCCCGCGCTCGGCGTTCTGGGGCAGCTTCTCCGGCTACACGCTCGCCCAGGTCTGGTGCTACGTGCTCGGCCTGATGGCGCTGCTGCAGTCGGACGGCGACCCGAACCGGATCTTCGACTCCTTCCTCGGGGTCTGGGCCGGCTGGCTGTTCCTGCTGGTGCTGGTGCTGCGCGAGACGGACCAGTCCTTCGCCAACGTGTACTCGACCGCGATGTCGGTGCAGAACCTGCTGCCGAAGGTGGACCGCCGGGTGCTCTCCGGCGCGATCGGCGCCCTGACCACCGTGCTGGCGCTCCAGATCGACGAGTTCACCGACACCTACTACGGCTTCCTCGGCCTGATCGGCTCGGTCTTCGTGCCGCTGCTGGCGGTGCTCGCCGTCGACTACTTCCTCGGCGCCGGACGGCACGGCTGGAACCTCTCCGCCGAGGCGCCGTCCCGCTGGCTGATGCTGCTGCCGTGGGCGCTGGGCTTCGCGGTCTACCAGTTCATCGCGCCGACCCAGGTGGCCGGCTGGTGGACGGACTTCTGGACCTCCGCCCAGGAGACGCTGCACTTCACCCCGCAGGAGTGGACCTCCGCCTCGCTGTTCGCCTTCCTGGTGCCGGCCCTGGTCACCTGGGCGCTCACCCCGCTCAGCCGCCGCGCCGTTCGCGCCTGAGACGACCGGAGAACAGCGAAGACGGCCCCACAGGTTGGGGCCGTCTTCGTCCGCGCGTCACCTGCGCCGCCTATCGTGGGGCCCGTGACCAGCCCAGACCTGTCCTCGGCGGCGGCGCGCACCGCGCCGCCCGTCCAGGTGATCGCCCACCGCGGTTCCTCCCACGCCCTGCCCGAGCACACCCTCGCGGCCTACCGGCGCGCGCTCGACGAGGGCGCCGACGCGCTGGAGTGCGATGTCCGGGTCACCGCCGACGGCGCGCTGGTCTGCGTGCACGACCGCCGGATCGGACGGGTCTCCAACGGCCAGGGCACCGTCTCGGCGATGACCCTCGCCGAGCTGGAGGCGTACGACTTCGGCGCCTGGAAGACCGGCCGCCCCAGCACCGACCCGGAGCTGCGCGGCGTGCTGCGGCTGGAGCGCCTGCTGGAGCTGGTGGTGGAGTGCGGCCGCCCGGTGGACCTGGCGATCGAGACCAAGCACCCGGTGCGCTTCCGCGGCCGGGTGGAGGCCGAGCTGCTGCGCACCCTGGAGCGGTTCAAGATCGGCGCGACCCGGGAGGGCGACCGCCCGACCGCCCGGATCATGAGCTTCTCCTCGATCGCGCTGAACCGGGTGGCCGCCGCCGCGCCGGAGTACCGGAGGGTCTTCCTCTTCGAGCGGCCGCTGCCGCTGCTCGGCCGGCTGCGCGAGGGCTCGCCGCTGCCGGGCGGGGCGCGGATCGCCGGCCCGGGCATCGAACTGGTGCGGGCCCGGCCGCGGCTGGTGACCCGGCTGCGCGAGCTGGGGCACCAGGTGCACGTGTGGACGGTGGACGAGCCGGCCGACGTCGAGCTCTGCCTGGAGCTCGGGGTGTCCGCGATCATCACCAACCGGCCCGCGGAGGTGCTGGCCCAGCTCGGCCGGTGATCCCTGATCTGATCACTCTGGTCGGCAGTCAAACCTTCCTTGCGCGATATTGCCGGAATTCTTTCACCTGGGCGACAGAGGGTGAGCGCGGAATGACCTGATGTCGACCGTCGGTTGCCGCACTCGAAATGAGCCCGTGGGATCGTCCGGTGCTCGTTTCCGACGCATTACCAAGGGGCATCTCTCCCTCGGCAAACGCTGAAGGAGGTCCGGGGGTGGCGTTGATGGTGGCGCGTGAAGTGCCGACTTCATCGACCATGGCAGTGCCGCACGGCCCAGCGAGTGTCGGGGTCGCGCGGCGCCGACTGCGTCGAGATCTGGGTGACCGGCAGATACCGGAACCGGTCATCGATGATGCCGTTCTGATCCTTTCCGAACTGTTGAGCAACGCCTGTCGCTACGCCCGTCCGCTCGGCCCGCTGCCGGCCCTGGGCCGCAGCGCCCGGGCCGAGGTGCTCGGGCAGGTGCTGGTCGGTGTCCCGTCCGGGGCGCACCCCGCGCCCGCCGACCGGAAGTCCGCCGAGCCGGACGGCGGGGTGCTGGTCCGCTGGCAGATGCACGCCGACGGGGTGCTCACCCTGGAGGTCACCGACGGCGGATCGGCCACCCGGCCGCTGCCCGCGAGCCCGTCGCTGACCTCGCGCGGCGGCCGCGGCCTGAGCATCGTCGACCAGCTGGCCAGCGACTGGGGCGTGCGCGACGCCCCCGGCGAGGTCACGGTCTGGGCGGCGCTGCCCGCCCGGGCCCGGCACGCCCGGCGCACCGGAGGCGATGCCCGTAGCGCGTGAGCCGGGCTCGGGAAATGTGTCGTTAGGCTTCCCGGGACACAGGACCACCGTTCCCGGGAGAGCCGCAGCATGGGCAAGAAGGCCGCCAAGAAGGCGCCGCAGCGCCAGTCCACCACCGCCGTCACGGGCGAGATCCCCGTGGTCGGGGCCCGCGAGGACTGCCCCTGCGGCTCGGGCCGTCGGTACAAGGCGTGTCACGGCCGGGAGGCCGCGCACGCGGTGCAGGAGCTGGTGCACCGCCCGTTCGAGGGCCTGCCGGGCGAGGCCGACTGGGTGGCGCTGCGCGAGCTGGTGCCCGCCGCCACGGTGCCGCTGGCGCTGGCCGCCGGGGTGGCCGAGGGCGCGAGCGGTGACGTCCCGTCGGTGACCCTGGCCACCGTGCTGCCGCTGGCCTGGCCGGCCCTGCGCCGCCAGGACGGCTCGATCCTGCTCGGTCTCCAGACCCAGTCCTCCTCCGGCGACCTCAGCCGCGACCTCGCGGACGCCCTGGAGCTGGCCCTGGCCACCGAGCCGGGCAGCCCGGTGCCGGCCCGCCGGACCGTCCCGGGCGGGCGCCGCCTCCAGGACCTGCTGGACACCACCGCCGCGTTCACGCCCGCCGTGCACACCGGCTTCGAGTTCTGGCTGGAGGACGCCGAGTCCGCCACGGGCGAGGTCGCCGCCTCGCTGGAGCGCGCCAACGCCTCGGCCATCCCGACCGAGAAGCTCGCCAGTGTGGACGCCGCGTACTGGTGCGGCACCCCGGACAAGAACCACCTGCGCTGGGTGATGACCGTGCCGGAGGAGCAGCTGCTGGACGCGCTGGCCCGGCTGAACGCGGCCGGCGAGGCCTCGCTCGGCGCGGACACCCGCCTGGTCGGCTCGTTCCGCGCGCACGGTCTGACCGTCCCGGTGTGGGACCTCCCGCTCGCCATGACCGCCGCCGACTGCGAGAAGCCGGCCGCCGAGTTCGCCCAGCGGCTCGCCTCCGTGCTCGCCGACGGGACCCCGCTGACCGCCGAGGAGCGGCGCGCCCGCGCGAACCTGGTGAACCGTCAGGTCACCCTGAACTAAAGCGCTCGGGATCCGCGTGATACGCGTCACACTGTCGCGGTGAACGCGCAATTTCCGGGCGTGCAGGGCGTCTTGGAAATTGGCGTGGACGCGGATCCTTGTTACTGTCTAAAGAGTCCGGCCGCTGGTGCATCCCCCGTCGCCAGCGGTCGGATCTTTTGCTTTCCGGGGCGACTTGACGCAGTGCCCTGACGGAACACCCGGCGGGGCGCCCGCCTTCAGTAGGCCGAACGTCCGCTGTCCAGCCGGACCGTCGCCTCCACCAACTCCCCCAGCAGCGGCCCGACCTGCGGCAGCCAGACCCCACCGCCGGCTCCCGGCCGCGGCGCCAGCACCCAGCGCACCCGGCCGGCCGTACCGCCGGGCGGCAGCGGCAGGAAGCCGCCCGGCCCGTGGTAGCGCAACGAGCCTGGCACCCAAGGGAGTTGAGCGAGCATCTCGCCGAGCATGTCCAGCGAGTACGGCGCCACCAGCAGCGCGTAGCGGCCCGGCATCGCCAGCACCGGGCCGAGCGGCAGCCGCAGCGCGCCCAGGTAGACCAGCGCCCGGGCGCCGGCCTCCGCGGGCAGGCTGACCGCCGACACCGCGGAGCCGGTGGCCACCAGCACCGCCGCGTCCGGGCTCTGCCGCTCCCACCACCAGCGCACCATCCGGGCGTCCGTGGTGGCGGCCAGCAGCGAGGGGTCGTGCGGGTGCGCACCGGGGACGGCGCAGTCCAGGTCGCCGCAGGAGCAGCGGCCGTCGCGCAGCACCGCGCCCGGCACCACGGGCCAGCGGTGTTCGACGGCGGCCGTCAGGGCCGCGGCCAGCCGGGCGGCACGCACCTGGGACCGGTCCTTCGGGTTCTCACGCATGGCGCTCGTTCCTTTCCCTGACCGCTCGGTTCGCTCCGCCCCGCCGGCGCCGTCGGGATCCTCCGCGCGGGCCCGCCGCGGCACGGCCCCGGACGAACGGGGGCGGCGGCAGGACGGACGGCGCGGCTTCGACGTGAAGCAGGTGTGGAGCACGACATGAAAGGGCCGCGCACTGGAACAGCCCTTGGAACGAGAATCCCGTACGCGACCGGATGGACGCTGCCCGAGCGCGCTTGGTTCCACCGTACGAGTGAGAGAGTTCCGGCCGGAGCGGCTCGCGGGCGGCACGGACATACGATCCGGACGGCCACCCGGACCGTCCTCCCCGTTCTGCCCGTTCGCGGCCCGCTCCATGCCTCTCGGACACCTCCCCCCGGCCCGACCGGCGCGCGCACGACCGCCGCGCGCCCCCCGTCCGGGTCGCGGGAGCTGTGGAACCGGCCACCGCGTCGGTCCTGGATCTGGACATGCCCCGAATGGCCTGTGTAGAAGTGGTGGCATTGCTGTCGATCAATGACGAGTAGTAGCGAATCGAGGCGAAACACGCCCTTCGGCCGTGCTCGCTCCACATTGGCCTTATCTGGGGGTTTCGCATGGCACGTAGCACCGCGTCAGGAGTGGCGGCATGAACGAGTCCCACCCGTCGACGGCCCTCCCGTCGACGACGACCGCCGAGCCGGACGGACCTGGCTGCGCAGGCGGGCTCACCGTCCTCGATCCGCCGGACCGGACCGGCGCCGATGACGCCACCGACGGCCCCGACGGCCCCGACGGCCCGGACGGCCCGGCGGACGACCGCACGGCGCCGTCCGCTGCCGTGCAGGACCGTTTGGCCGGACGCCTGTCCGATATCACCAGCCTGCACGAGCACACCGAGCAGCTAGCCCGGACCCGCGGTCTGGCCGCCACCCTGGACACGGTCCTCGCCTCCGGCGCCGCCCTGCTCGGCGCCCGGCGCGGCATGCTGGTCACCCGGCTGCCCGGCGGCGGGCCCGGACAGCCGGTCGGCTTCGGCCTCGACCGCGCCAGCCTCGGCGCCCTGGAGACCGTCCCGGCCGAGCAGAGCCTGCTGGCCCGGCTGCTGCGCGACCAGGACCGACCCGCCCAGCTGCACTCCCGCGATCTCGCCGAGGACCCGGCCATCGGCCCCCGACTGGGCGAGCTCGCCGTCCACCTCGGCCTCGGCGGCGCCTTCGGCCTGCCGCTCGCCACCGACGAGGACGGCCCGCTCGCCGCCGCCCTCTGGTTCTACGACGAGCCCGCCGAGCCGACCGAGTGCCAGCGTGCCCTGGCCCGCCACTACTGCGAGATCGCCTCCCCGCTGCTGGCCAAGCAGCTGGAGGCGGACCGGATCGCCCGCACCACCGAGGCGCTGCGCCGCGGCCTGCTGCCGGACCGGCTCCCCCGGGCGGCCGGGCTGCGGCTGGCCGCCCGGCTCGTCTCGGCCGGGCTGGAGCACTCCTCCGGCAGCGACTGGTACGACGCCATCCCGCTGCCGGACGGCACCATCGGCCTCACCGTCGGCTCCGTCTCCGGCGACGGCCCCGGCGCGGGCCCCGGCTCCGCCCCCGGCGCGGCCGCCGCGATGGGCAGGGTCCGGGCCGCGCTGCGGGCGTACGCGGTGCTGGAGGGCGAGGACCCGGTCTCCGTGCTGGGCGACCTGGAGCTGCTGCTCAAGACCACCGAGCCGGCCCGCACCGCCACCGCCCTGTACGCCTGGGTCGAGCCCGAGGAGCGCCGGATCACCCTGGCCGGTGCCGGGCACTGCCCGCCGGTCCTGGTCGGCCGGCACGGCGCCGAGTTCGTGGAGACCTCGCTGTCCGCCCCGCTCGGCATGCTGACCTGCTGGGAGGCCCCCGGGGTGGAGTTCACCGCCGAGCGCGGCGACACCCTGCTGCTCTACACCGAGGGGCTGGCCCGGCGCTGCGGCCCGACCCTGCACGCCGGGCAGGCCAACCTGCGCCGGGCCGCCGCCGACGCCCCGCGCGACGTGCGGACCGACCCGGACCGGCTCTGCGCCCACCTGCTGGCCGTCTGCCCGGGACCGGAGGCGCTCACCGCGGCCACCGACGACCTGATGCTGCTGGCGGCGCGCTTCGAGTGACGGTTCGGGCCCGGAGCATGCGGGCGGCCGGGCGTCCGTACCATGGACGGACGGCCGCCCGCGCGTGTCGCGATCCGACACCTCCCCCCGACGGGCGGCAGTACCACCCCCCAAGGAGGCGTTGCACGTGACCGAGGACCGTACCCCCGCCGTGGCCGAGAACCCCGAGGCCGAGGGCGGCGAGGAGCCCGAGCAGTTCAAGGGCCGCAAGAACGGTCTCTACGGCGAGATCTCCGACGAGCTGGCCGCATCGATGAAGTCCGGCTGGGCCGACACCGAGCTGCACGGCCTCGCCCCCGTCGCCCAGGCCCCGTACGCGGCCGAGCGCCGCGCCAAGCTGTCCGCCGCCTTCCCCGGCGAGCGCCTGGTCGTCCCGGCCGGCAACCTGCGGGTGCGCTCCAACGACTGCGACTACGCCTTCCGCGCCGCCAGCGAGTACGTCCACCTCACCGGTGACCAGACCGAGGACGCGGTGCTGGTCGCCGAGCCGACCGGCGCGACCGGCCACGAGTTCACGCTCTACCTGCTGCCCCGCTCCGACCGCGAGAACGGCGAGTTCTGGCTGGACGGCTACGGCGAGCTGTGGGTCGGCCGCCGGCACAGCCTGAGCGAGCAGGAGCAGCTGCTCGGCCTGCCCGCCCGCGACGTGCGCAAGGCCGCCGAGGAGCTGGCCGCCAAGGCCGCCGACCCCGCCGTGCCGACCCGGCTCGTCCGCGGCTACGACGCCGGCCTGGAGACCGCGCTGGCCGACGCCCTGGACGCCGGCAAGGACGCCGAGTTCAAGGAGTTCCTGAGCGGCCTGCGGCTGGTCAAGGACGCGTGGGAGATCGGCGAGCTGCGCGCCGCCTGCGACGCCACCGTCAAGGGCTTCACCGACGTGGTCCGCGAGCTGGGCCAGGCCGTCACCACCTCGGAGCGCTGGATCGAGGGCACCTTCTGGCGCCGCGCCCGGGTCGAGGGCAACGACGTCGGCTACAGCACCATCGCCGCGGCCGGCCCGCACGCCACCACCCTGCACTGGGTGCGCAACGACGGCGACGTCCGCCCCGGCGAGCTGCTGCTGCTGGACGCCGGCGTGGAGACCAGCACCCTCTACACCGCCGACGTCACCCGCAGCCTGCCGATCGACGGCCGGTTCACCGAGCTCCAGCGCCGGATCTACGACGCGGTGTACGACGCCCAGGAGGCGGGCATCGCCGCGGTGCGGCCCGGCGCCCGCTTCCGCGACTTCCACGAGGCCTCGCAGCGCGTCCTGGCCGAGCGGCTGCTCGCCTGGGGCCTGCTGGACGCCTCGGTGTACGACGTCGAGAAGGTCCTGGAGCTCGGCCTCCAGCGCCGCTGGACCCTGCACGGCACCGGCCACATGCTCGGCCTGGACGTCCACGACTGCGCCCACTCGCGCCGCGAGGAGCACGTCGACGCGCTGCTGGTGCCCGGCATGGTGCTGACCGTCGAGCCCGGCCTGTACTTCCAGCAGGACGACCTGACGGTGCCGGAGGAGTACCGCGGCATCGGCGTCCGGATCGAGGACGACATCCTGGTCACCGCCGACGGCAACGAGAACCTCTCGGCCGGCCTGCCCCGCCGCGCCGAGGACGTCGAGGCCTGGATGGCCTCGCTGGCCTGAGCGCCGTAGCGGACGTGCGAGAGTGCACGTGAGAGGGCCCGGCCTCCCGAGCAGTGGGAGGCCGGGCCCTCGGTCATCGGCGGGCCCGCGGTGTCAGTTCGCGGCACGCAGGAGGACGGACCGCTCGGCGGACTTGTGGCCGTTCGACGCCGCGCTCACCCGGATGTCCACGTCGGACTTCGGGGTCTCCTTGAACGTGACCCGGAAGGTGTACTCGACCGTGTTGCCGGTGCCGGCGCCCGGCACGTTCGGGGCGTCCGCGACCGGGCCGCAGTCGTCCGTCATGGCGACCGGCTGCCACACGTCGCCGACCAGGGCCTCCAGCGTGACGTCGTTCGAGTTCAGCCCGTGGGCGCTCCACAGGGACACCTGGGGGCGCAGGCCCGCGGTGCCGTCCGGCGAGGAGACCTTGAAGTCGAACGGGATCGGGTCCTTGGTGATCACGCCCTTGGCCGGCAGCCGCACCGAGAGGATCTCCGGGCTGTGGCTGTCGACGACCACGGCGTTCAGCTCGGCCTTCGCCATGTCGAGGTAGTTCTTGGAGTTCGGCACGGGGGCGTCCGCCTCGATCGTGATGTGCCCCGGACGGTTGGCCGTGGACAGCCGCATCCGGTACTCGATGGTCCGGCTCTCACCGGCGGCCAGGGTGAAGGCCGCGTCGTTGGCCGTGCCCGCGTAGTCCATCCCGCCGCCCATGCTGAGGTGGTCCAGCGTCTTCCAGCCCGAGGCGTCCTTGCGCTCCAGGGTGCCCTCCGCCGCCGCGACCTGCAGCGTGCAGGGCGCGCCCTCGTACTGCTGGGTCGCCACCACCGGGGCCACGCCGCGGGTGCCGGTGGCGTCGTTGTTCTTCCAGGTGACGGTGAAGGGCACCAGGTCGTTCAGCTCGATCTTCCCGCCCTCGCGCAGGCCGCCGAAGGTGATGCCGATGCCGCCGCCGGGGGTGGCGGGGGCGGGCTTGGCCGCGCTCCCGGCGTTGACCGCGGTCTTGGCGGCGGTCTTGGCGGTCGAGACGGCGGGGGCCTCGGCGCCGCCCTTGGCCTCGGTCCTGGCGCCGGCCGGCGCGGCGGCCGGAGCGTTCGGGGCGGTCGCGGTGGCCGGGGCCGTCGGGACGGCCGGGACGGCGCCCGCACCGGGAGTGGCCGAGGAGGCGGCCGCGGGCGTGGTGACCGGCGCGGAGGCGGCGACCGCGGCCCCGCCCTCCGTCGGGCCGCACGCGGTGACGCCGATGGCGGCGACGACAGCCAGCGGAACAATCTTCGCAATACGGGCGATAACGGACGCGCTCATGTGACAGTCCCCCCATAGGACAAGGTGATGGTGTATCGGAAAGGACGGGCGCCTACCGTCGCGCCCCCTGAGCCGGCCCGAGCCCCCCGGCTCTTCGCCGGCCGCTCTCCCGCCTCTCACTGACATAGACGCCCGTCCCCGCGAAGGGTTGCAGCCGGGTTCGAATTATTTTCTGCGGCCTCTCACCGACCGCTCCCCGGAACGCCGAAAGGCGCCGCGACCAGGGGAACCCCCGGTCACGGCGCCTCGACGACGGCCCGTGGCAGGCTACTTGGCGACCACCCGGACCGGGACGGTCTTGCTGCCCACGGTCGAGAGAACCCCCGCGTCCGGGATGACCAGGGCCTCGGCGGTCACCGGCATGACCCCGGCGCCGTCCTCCTTGGTCAGCGTCATCCGGTACTTCAGCGTCACGCTCTGCCCGGCGGCCAGGGCGAAGCTCCCGTCGGTGGCGGGCGAGCCGGCGAGCGGCCGGTTGAGGTTCACCGTCGTCCAGGCCCCGCCGTCCTGCCGCTCCAGCGTCCCGTGCACGGTCGGCTGGCTGCCGCCGTACGACTCGGCGACCACGTGCGGGGTCACCTGGGCGAAGCCGGACTTGCCGGTGTTCTTGAAGGTGACCGAGAAGGTCGTCGCGGTGCCGTCGTTCGGCACCTCCCGGCCCGTGACGAGACCGTCCATCGAGACGGCGACGGAGGACCCGGTGGCCGCCGCCCCGCCGGGCGGCTGGTGGCCGCTGACGTCCAGGGTGTCGAGGATCGAGACCAGGGCGGGCTGGTAGTCGGACTTCAGCCCGTTCGCCACGATGAACACCTGGTCCGTGTTGAGCCCCCACAGCTGGGCGGTGAAGCTGTCACCCGGCTGGCAGGTCACCTGCCACGTCGTCTTGTCGATCGTCTTCCCGGCCACGATGTCCCTGGTCCGCGCCGGGGCGCTGACCGAGGAGTAGCCGTTGGCGGGGAGGTAGGGGTGGCCCCAGACCGGGCAGTTCGGCTGGTGGCCCCAGCCCGAGTCGGAGGTCAGGTCGGCCATCGAGGGCCAGGCGCCGCCCTCGGTCTCCTCCGTGGTGTTGTAGGCCACGACCAGGACGCCGTACGGCTCGCAATCCCGCTGCGTCCACCCCTCCTGCAGGTCGGTCGGCGCGCCCGGACTCAGCACGCAGACCCGGTCGGCGGAGATCGGCACGGCCTTCCAGCCGGCCGGGACCTTGAACTTGACGCCCCGGAGGTTGTACGAACTCGCCGGAGGCAGCGGGGGGGTGGTGTTCTTGGGGGTACTGGTCTCGCCGCCGTCGGGCAGCACGACGTCGGTCGGCGCGCCGGTGGGGGCGGGGGTGTCGGCCGGGGCGGCCGTGGGGCTGGGCTCGCCGGTCGGCTCGGGCGTCGGGCTCGGCAGGACGGACACGGTGGCGGCCGGCGGCGGCACCTCGTCGTGGGCGACCGGGTCGCCGTGGAAGGTGAGCACGCTGACCGCCATCGCGGCGGCCAGGCCGAGCGGCACGGTGATCGCGTACACCGGGCGCAGCCGGCGGATCCGGTTCTTCGGGGGTGCGGCCGGGCGCAGGCTGGCCGCGGTGACCATGGAGGCCCGGGCGTTCATCGCCTCGCGGAGCAGCCGTTCCGTCGGGGTCTCGGCCGGCCCGTCGCCGTCGCCGCCGATGCGGCGGGAGAACTTGTCGGTCATCGAACCTTCTCCAGGTGCTTTTCCAAGGCGTCCAGAGCGCGACTGGCGGTGGACTTCACGGCACCCCGGGACAGTCCCAGGGTCTCGGCTATCTGCGCCTCCGACAGATCGGACCAGTAGCGCAGCACCAGCACCTCACGCTGGCGGGGGGTCAACTCCTGCAGGGCCACCAGCACCCGGCGGTGCTCGTCGTTGAGGACCGCGTGGTCCTCGGCGGACGGCGCGTCGACCTCGTGCGGCGGCACGTACTCGCGGGCGGTCTTGCGACGGCGCAGCATCGAGCGGGCGCCGTTGACCACAGAGGTCCGCAGGTAGCCGAGCGCGTTGTCGAGGTCGTCCAGCTCCTCGCCGTAGCGCTGGTAGAGCTGGGTGAAGGCGTCCTGGACGACGTCCTCGGCCAGGTCCTGGTGGTCGACCAGCATGACCGCCATCCGGACCAGACCGAGCCGGTGGGCGTGGTACAGGTCGGTCAGGGTGGGCCGCTCCTCGACCGGCTTGCGGCCGCCGCGCAACAGGCGGAAGCCGGAACGGCGCTGCTTCGCCTCCTGCTCGGTGACGATGCCGGCGAGCGGTTCGCCGGCCTCCTGCGCGCCGAACAGCACGGCGACCATCCCTCGGATGGAGAAGCCACGCCCTCCTGTCGGCGCGGCGGTCGGCCCGATGGCCATGGACATGCGCGTTTCCGCTTTCCCCCGGGACGGTGACGGCGCCGGCCGTTCCGTCAGGTCACCTGATCAAGATCGTGATCGGGAGGGATCATTCCAGTGGCCCTGGGTTCGGTTCCCTCCACCCCCTCTCCAAGGACGTGTGACGGGCGCGGAGGTTGCAGGTGGATTCGAAGAAATTTCGGCGGCGGCCGCGGCGGCTACACTCGCCGGCAGTTCCGCCACCCGTGAGCAGGGGGTTCGCATGGCCGAGCAGGACGTCGAGGGTCCACGACCGGTGGCCGTCGCCATCGGCCGGCGCCCGGAGCCCGTGCACGACGTCGCGGTGTACGCCTTCGCCGGGATGGCGCCGTTCGAACTCGGCGTGGTGGTCGAGGTCTTCGGGCTCGCGCGGCCCGAGCTGGCCGGGCTGCTGGCGGCGCCCTGGTACGGGCTGAAGGTGTGCGCCGACCGGCCCGGGACGGCGCTGGACGCGGTGGGCGGCTTCGCGCTGACCGCCCGGCACGGGCTGGACGAGCTGGCGGCGGCCGACACCGTGGTGATCCCCGGGGTGCCGAACGCGTTCGGCGGGGAAGTCTCCGCCGGGCTGGTCGAGGCGCTGCGCACCGCGCACGGGCGCGGCGCCCGGATCGTGTCGATCTGCGGGGGCGCCTTCGCGCTGGCCGCCGCCGGACTGCTGGACGGCCGGGAGGCCACCACCCACTGGCGGTACGCCGAACTGCTCCAGCAGCGCTACCCGGCGGTGCGGGTCAACCCGGACGTGCTGTACGTGGACGGCGGCGACGTGCTCACCAGCGCGGGCAGCGCGGCCGGCATCGACCTCTGTCTGCACCTGATCCGCCGGGACCACGGCGCCAAGGTGGCCAACGCGGTGGCCCGCCGCTTCGTGGTCGCACCGCACCGGGACGGCGGGCAGGCCCAGTTCATCGAGGCGGCGGTGCGACCGGTCGAGGACGAGGAGGACGGGATAGCCCGCAGCATGCAGTGGGCGCTGGACCACCTGTCGACCCCGCTGACCATCTCGCAGCTGGCCCGGGCCGCCCGGATGTCGGACCGCTCGTACCTGCGGCACTTCACCGCCCGCAACGGGACCAGCCCGATGCGCTGGGTCGTCACCCAGCGCATCGCGGCCAGTCTGGCGCTGCTGGAGTCGCCGGAGGGGACGGTGGAGGAGATCGCCGCGGCGGTCGGCTTCGAGAGCGCCGCGACCTTCCGGCACCACTTCGGCCGGGTGATGCGCACCTCCCCGACCGCCTACCGGCGCTCCTTCGGGCGCGGGGTGGCCTGATCTCCGGACTACGCCTGCTCGCGCCGGTCCGCGTTGGCGAGGATCGCGTCGTGCAGCCACCGCGCCAGGCCCGGCGCGATCTTCTCGTAGGTGTCGGTCCAGCGCGGGTCGGAGACGTACAGTCCGCCCAGACCGCGGTGGATGGTGAAGGTGCAGTCGTAGAAGTTCCGGCAGATGTGCTGCCGGTGCTCCTCGGCGAGGTCGGTGGCCACCGTGCCGTCGGCGGGCTCACCGGCGGTGAGCGCCGCGGCCAGGCGGGTGTTGAGCTCCGTCATCTCGGCCTGGATCCGCTGCCAGTCGGCCTTGGAGTAGCCGCCGGTGCGGCGCTGCGACTCGGCCCAGGCCTCGGTGTCGCCCCAGCGCTGCTCGGCCTCCTGCTCCCAGCCCTCCTGGTAGCCCTCGCCGAAGATCTCGAACTTCTCCTCCGGGGTCAGCTGAATGCCCATTCTCCGTGCCTCCATGGCGTGTTCGACGGCGGTGGCGAGTTCCTGGAGGTGCCTGATCCGGTCGGTGAGCAGCCGGTGCTGCCGCCGGAGGTGTTCGCTCGGGCTGACCGAGTGGTCGTCCAGGATCGCCGCGATCTCCTCCAGGGGGAAGCCGAGTTCTCGGTAGAAGAGGATCTGCTGCAACCGGTCGAGGTCGGCGTCCACGTACCGGCGGTAGCCGGAGCTGGTCCGGCCGGCCGGGGACAGCAGGCCGATCTCGTCGTAGTGGTGCAGGGTCCGGACGGTCACCCTGGCGATCTTCGCCACGGTGCCGACCGAGTAGTCCTCACTGGCCATCGGGGTTCCTCCCTGGTGCTGACCACCACCCTCGGCTCTCACGTCGCGTGAGGGTCAAGCCGTACGGGGGTCAGGCGGTGTGGGCCGGCTCCGGGACCCGGTACGTGCCAGGGTCGGCGCCGCCGTCGCCCGACGGTCCGGACCGCCGCTTGCGGCGGGACCGCTGGGTGGGCCAGAACAGCACGTACGCGGCGGAGACCACCACGAAGGCCAGCCGGACGAAGCCGCGGGCCGCGTCGGACGGGAGGAGCAGCGTGCCGCCGTACAGCGCGGCCAGCGCGATCCAGCTCCACCACGGGACCAGCCGCTTCTGCCCGACCGCGTCCCAGAGCAGGGTGCCGAGCAGGATCGAGGCCGTGTAGTACGTGTAGACGCTCGGATCGAGCAGGATGCGGGCGTCCGCGCCGAGCAGCACCACGGCCGGCCAGCGGCCGCGCCAGACGGCGACGCAGCCGAGCCCGATGCCGAGCGCGAACTGGGTCGGGCGGTCCCACCAGGGGGTGGCCGGGTCGGTGACCCCGAACCAGCGCAGCGCGGAGGCCGGCTGGTTCGGGATGGTGAACTTGGCGGCCGCCATGGTGTCCAGGTTGCCCAGGTAGAACGGCAGCCAGGCGATCGCCACCAGGGCGCAGAACCAGAGCGCGGTGCGCAGCCAGGCGGGCCGGGGCAGCGCCAGCATCAGCGGCGCGAAGGCTATCGCCCAGGGCTTGGAATCGACCGCCAGCGCCAGGAAGAGCGCGACCTGGACGGGCTTGCCGCGGGCCAGGGCGTGCGCGGCGAGGGTGGTGAAGAACAGCGCGAGGACGTCGTCCAGGTGCGCGAAGCGGACCGAGACCTCGACCCACATCGGGATGAACGCCAGCCCGGCGATCAGCAGCCGCTGCTGGAGCCGGCGGTGGTTGATCCCGGTGCCGAGGTAGTACAGGGCGGCGGTGCGGCCGATCACGACCAGCATCACCAGGCCCAGCCCGGCGCTCACGGCCTCGGCGATCACCTGGCCGGTGTGCGGGGTGAACGGGGCGGTGAGCCGGGCCGCGGCCAGGCTGACCGGGCCGATCTGGAGCTCCGGATGGTGGGCGTAGAGCGACAGGCCGCCGTCGGGCTGGTCGCTGAAGAGCAGCTGTTCGCCCTGACGCAGGTAGTGCCAGGAGAAGCCGCCGCTGGGCTCGACCAGGAAGAACCAGAGCACCGTCCAGGCCGTCAGCAGGACGTGGTGCCTCCGGAGCGGCAGTCCCGCGATCCGCCCGGTCGTCGCCTCGTAATCGGTGGTGGCCCGTGCCGTGCGTGCTTCCCGCACCTGTCCTCTCCCCGCCGTTCCGCCCCCCTCCGGCCGGACATCCTATGTGACGGATGAGAACCGGCCGTGCCGCCCGCACAACCGTCCGGTGGACGGTGCGGGCGGCACGGTCAGTGCTTCGGGGGCGGCTGCCCGGGTCAGCCCTGCTGGGCGCCCTTGCGGCGGCGCAGCACCACGAGGGTGCCGATGCCGGCCACCAGGACGGCGCCACCGGTGGCCGCGATGGCGGTGGTGTGGTCACCGCCACCGGTCTGGGCCAGGGCCTTGTCGTCGTCGTCCGCGGCGCCCTTGGCCTTGTCGACGCCGCCCGGGGTCAGCGGCGGCGGGGTGACGACCGGGGGCTCCACCGGGAAGTCGATCGGGCCCGAGGCGTCGCCGCTGCTCTCGGCCGGGGCCGGGGAGGTGGCGGAGCCGGAGGGCGTACCGGTGGCCGGGGTGGTCGGCTGCTGGGTGGGCGTCTCGGTCGGCTTGCCGGTGGGCGTCTCGGTCGGCTTCTCGGTCGGCGTGGTGGTCGGCTTCTCGGTCGGCGTGGTGGTCGCGGTGGCCGACGGGGAGCTGCTGACGGTCGGGCTGGGCTTGCCCGTGGGGCTGGGCTTGCCGGTGTGCGTCGGGGTCGGCTTGCCGCCGCCCGGCGCCTTGATGACGAAGCCCACGCCGCCGTCGCAGCTGAGGTGGCCGTTGTCGACCGGCTGGTGGCTGGTGTCGTCGAGCTGGGCGGCGAAGACGACCGGCACGACGCCGGCCCGGCCGAGCGGGGCGTCGTCGCCGAAGGAGGCGCGGACCTTGATCGGGACGTGCTTGCCGCGGTTCACCCCGAGCAGGTCGTCGTCGACCGGGTTGCCGGCCGCGTCGAGGGTGCCGAGCATCATCAGGACGGAGTCGTCCTTCTTCCCGCTCTTGTCGGGGGCGACCACGGCGGTGCGCCACTCGCCCTTGGGCAGCTTGTACTGGACCTTGAGGTCCTTCGCCTGGAGCGAGCCCGCCTTGTTCTTGAACTTGAGCAGCGGGATGAAGACGAAGTCGTGCTTGGTCTTGTTCTCGATCTCGAACGTGAACTCGCGGGCGTCACCGCCGGCGATGAAGGTGCCGGGAACGCCGTCCAGCGAGAGGTCGAGGCTCGCGTGCGATGCCTTGTCGGCCTGGGTGGCGACGGCGGACGGGGTGCCGGTGGCGCCGACGGCCATGGCGCCCTGGGCGCCGGCCAGCACGAGCGAGGACGCGAGCGCGGCGGCTCCGGCAAGGGCAAGACTGCGACGTATGGACAAGGAGACCTCACGGAAGTGTCCGGGCGAGGCCCGGGCGCGAGGGGGCCGCCGTGAACGCCGCGAAACCCCCCGCGAAGCTGAAAGTCCGACGGAGAGTACCGAACGATCCGACCGGCCCGGAAGGCGGGTGGCACGCCGCGTTCCGCACCGGGGGAAAGGATGCCCGAATCGTCCAACTCTGGCTATCCGTAAGGCTTTTGCATCGATCCGGAGGCGCCGCCGACGAGGGCGCGCAACGGGTGACGGGCACACGTCCGCAGGACGGTGCCGCAGGCGTCAACCCGCGAAGAAGGACTTGGCCGCGATCCGCGCCCGCTCGTCGCGCAGCACGTCCCCCGGGCGGGTGCCGTTGCCGAGCAGCGCCCCGCCCCAGCGCATCCCCATGTAGTCGGCGGTCAGCCGCAGCGAGCCGATCAGCGGCTCGGCCAGGTGCTCCTCGCCGGCCAGGACGGTGACGCCCCAGATGGTGCCGCCGCGCATCCTGTCGCGGAAGTCCACCCCGGCCGCGCGGAGCCAGGCCGACCAGTAATCGAGGTAGAGCTTGGCGCTGGTCGGCAGCGAGTACCAGTACACCGGCGCGACGAAGACCAGGTCGGTGGCCGCCAGGGTGGCCTCCAGCAGGGCCAGCTCATGGCCGGCCGGCTCGGGGTAGCTGCCGTCACCGGTGTGCCGCAGGTCCCGGAAGGGCGGCAGCGGGTGGTCGTCCAGCCGCAGCCAGCGCTGCTCGGCGCCGGCCGGCAGGCTCGACTCGGCGGCCAGCCGGGCGAGGCGGGCCGAGTTGCCGTCGGGGCGCGCACTGGCGTCGAGGAACAGGAAGCGGCGCGGCGCAGCGGCGCCGGACGGCTGATCGGCCATCAGAACTCCTCCGTCGTACGGGCGGTGCGGACGCAGGAGTGAGCAACCGTCGAACGTCGTCCTATTCCACTGCCGTTCCGGCCCGCTGCCGTCCCTTCCGTACGCACGGCAACTACCCTTGCCCGCACCGGAGGTCGGCGTCGGCGGTCAGTCCGGCAGCCCGGCGCGGCGGCGGGCGACGGCGGCGACCGCGGCCCAGTCCTTGTCCCCGTCGCCGTGGGCCAGCGCGTCCAGGAAGGCGTCCCGCAGGATGCTGCCGAACGGCAGCGGAACGTTGCGCGCGGCCCCCGCCTCCAGCGCGAGTCCGACGTCCTTGAGCCCCAGCGGCAGCCGGAACCCGGCCGGCTCGTAACGGCGTTCGGCCACCATCGCGCCGTAACCGGAGTGGATCGGCCCGGGGAAGAGCGTTCCGGTGAGCATCTCGACCAGGTCGGTCGGCCGGACGCCGTGGGCGTCGGCCAGGCTGCACGCCTCGGCCATCGACTCGATCGCGCAGGCGATCAGGAAGTTGGCGCTGATCTTGGCCGTGTTGGCCTGCCGGGGGTTCTCGCCGAAGTGCCAGGTGCGCTCGCCCATCGCGGCGAACAGCGGCTCGGCCCGCTCCAGCAGCTCGGGCGCGCCCGCGACCAGGATGTTCAGCCGCCCCGCCGCCGCGACCGGCGGCCGGCCGAGGACGGGCGCGGCGACGTAGCCGATGCCGTGCTCGGCGTGGACCGCCTCGGCCCGCTCGGCGAGGGCGAGCGAGACGGTGGCCATGTTGACGTGCAGGCTCGCCTTGGCCCCGGCCAGCAGGGCCCGGTCCAGCAGCAGCTGTTCGACCGCCGTGTCGTTGGCCAGCATGGAGACCACGGTGTCGGCCGCGAACACCTCGGCGAGCGAGCCGGCCGCCTCCGCGCCCTCGGCCACCAGGGCGGCCACCGGCTCGGGCGAGCGGTTCCAGACCCGTACGGTGTGGCCGGCCCTCAGCAGGCTGCCGGCCATGCCGCGCCCCATCGACCCCAGCCCCACGAAACCGATCGTCTGCCCGGTCATCCGTGCACTCCCTCGCTCGCCGACACCGCCGCTGCTCCTGCTCGTACGCGATCGCACTGTACGTCAGGAGGCGGCGGCGGAACGGCGGCCGCTACGGACCCGCGTGGTGGCTCACGCGCAGGCCCGAGCCCGGGTGACGTGGGACGGCACCCGGGTGCGGTCGGCGGCCGCGCCGCGCTCCAGCTCGGCGACCACCCGGCCGCGCAGCAGCTCGTACTGGGCCTGGAGCCGGCCGGGGCGGGTCGGGCGGGCGACCGGGCGGCCGGGGCCGACCAGCTCGTCCGGCCCGAACTGCTCACGGGTGAGGTCGATCTCGAAGCCGGTGACGAAACGGTTCCACCAGTGGAGGTCCGTCCGCACGCCGTCGACGTACACCTCGCCCATCATGAGCTCGCCGCCGAGCAGGTCGTTCACCACCATCGCCGTCACCCCGCACTGGCCGCGGGCGGGATTGTCGGGACGCCAGTGGGCCAGGTCCTCGGGCGCACAGGTGTCGACACCCCAGGAGGAGCGGATCGCACGTTCGATGTCGTTGAGGGTCCACGCCGTCATACCGGGAAGCCTGCCACGCGCCACTGACAGCGGCACCGGCTTTTCGAAGGGTCATCCCGTGTTCTGCGGCGACCCTCCCGGCGTTCACCCGAACGAGGCAAAGACCCGGCCGGCCCGGCTCCTTGCACGGAGCGGGCCGGCCGGGCGGTGTCCAGGGGGACGTCACTTGGCGAGTTCGGCGACGCCGGCCTGCGCGAACTGCTCGTCCAGGTCGCCGCTGGGCGCGCCCGCGACGCCGACGGCCGCGATCGGAGCGCCCTTCGACTGGATCGGGGCACCGCCGGCCAGGAACAGGGTGCCCGGGATGTCCTTCAGGTTCGGGGTCTGGGCCAGCCGCTTGGCCAGCTCCGAGGTCGGGGCGTTCCAGGACACCGCGGTGAAGGCCTTGCGCTCGGCCGACACCGGAGCCTGCGGGCCGGCACCGTCGCCCTTCAGCAGCACCCGGGTGACGCCGTCACGGTCGACGACGGCGACCGAGACGTGCTGACCGGCCTTGGTCGCCGCGTCCAGGGAGGCCTGGGCGGCGCGGGTGGCGGCCTCGATGGTCAGGCCGCTGCTCTGGGCGAGGTTCTTGTTCTGGGTGTCGGCCTTCGCGGCGGCCGGGCCGGCCGGGGTCTCGGAGGACTCGGCGCTGGCCGAGACGGCGCCCACGGTCGCGGCGGCGAGCGCGGCGGCGGCGACGGTGCCGGTCAGCACCCGGGTGCGCACGGAGGTCTTCTTCATGGTGGTCCAGCTCCTCAAGCGGGTCTGCGGGGTGGTGTGGTGCGGCGGGGGTGCGGCGGGTTCGGGGGCCGCCTGGTTGGGGGGCCGCCGGGCCTTGCGGGGGATCGCCCGGCGGCGTGCTTCGATCCTCCGGCCGGGGACGGGCCCGCCACATCGACGGACCGGCGCGAACGGCCGGGCGGGATGGTGGACGGCCGCGTCAACCGATCGGCTGATGCGGACCCGGCCCGAACGGGTCACCATCGAGGGATCGACGCAGGTCAGTGCGGGTCGGCAGGACCGGTACGGGCCGGCGCCGACCGCGCCCGCGCCACCCGCCCAGCCAGGAGCCCACCCGTGCAGCAGCCCCGCCCGACCGCCGGGCACCACGGCGTGCCCGGCGGTGCCACCGACCACGGTTCCACCGACCACGACGGCGCCGACGACCCGGACGCGGGCCGGCTGGCGGTCCTGCTGGACTCGGCCTTCCTGCTGCTGCTCGCCGCCTCGCTCAGCCGCTACCTCGGCCACCACTCCGGCAGCGCGCAGGCGCCCTGGGTGATCGGGCTGAGCGCCGCCCTCGCGGTCGCCCAGCCGGCCGGCTCCTGGCTCGACCACCACCGCCCGCCCGCCCCGGGCCGGCCCCGCCGGTGGCCGTCGGCCCTGGTGGTGCTGCTCTGGGTGGTGCTGGTGCTGCTCGCGCCGAGCTTCGCCTGGTGCGCCGTCCCGCTGATCTACACCGCGCTGCGGGCGCTGCCGGCGAAGGCCGCGATCCCGCTGGTCGGCGCGCTGACCCTGCTGGTGGTGATCGCCGAGGTCCGGCTGCCCGGCGGCGCCGACGCCACGCTCGTCCTGCTGCCGCCCGCGGTGGCCGGGCTCGCCACCGGGGTCTTCCTCTTCATGGCCCGGCAGGCCGCCCGGCAGCGCGCGCTGATCGCCGACCTGGTCCGCACCCGGCGCGAACTCGCCGCCACCGAACGGCGGGAGGGCACCCTGGCCGAGCGCGGACGGCTGGCGATGGAGATCCACGACACCCTGGCGCAGGGCCTGTCCAGCCAGCAGATGCTGCTCCAGGCCGCCGAGCGCACCTGGGACACCCACCCGGCGACCGCCCGTGCCCATGTCCGCACCGCCGCCGAGGTGGCCGCCCGGAACCTGGCCGAAGCCCGCCGCTTCGTCCACGACCTCGCGCCGGCCGAGCTCTCCGACGGCCGGACGCTGGACCGGGCGCTCCGGGCGCTGGCCGAGCGGGAGTCCGCCGAGAGCGGGCTGCCGGTCCGCTTCCACCTGGACGGCGCGCCCGTACCGCTGCCGACCGCCGCGCAGTCGGCGCTGCTGCGGATCGCCCAGGGCGCGCTGGCCAACGTCCGCGAGCACGCCGGGGCCTCGGCCGCCGCGATCACGCTCTCCTTCCTCGGCGACCAGGCCGTACTGGACATCGCCGACGACGGGCGGGGCTTCGCTCCCGACCCGGCCGGTCCCGGAGGCGGCGGCGTCCAGGGCGGGGCCGGGCGCGGGTACGGCCTGCCGGCGATGCGTGCCCGGCTGCGGCAGCTCGGTGGCAGTCTGACCGTGGAGAGCAGCCCCGGCGAGGGCACCGTCGTCTCCGCCGCGATCCCGATGGAACACCGATGAGCCTGGAGCACTGATGGACACGACTCCCGTACGGCTGCTGGTCTGCGACGACCACGCCGTGGTGCGGGCCGGGCTGCTGGCGCTGCTGGCGAGCTCGGGCGACATCGAGGTGGTCGGCGAGGCGAGCACCGGGGAGGAGGCCGTCGCCCTGGCCGCCCGGCTGGCGCCGCAGGTCGTGCTGATGGACCTCCAGCTCGGCGACGGCATCGACGGGGTGGAGGCCACCCGGCGGATCACCGCCGTCCCGGGCGGGCCGCACGTCCTGGTGCTCACCACCTACGACACCGACGCCGACATCACCCGGGCCATCGCCGCCGGCGCCACCGGCTACCTGCTGAAGGCCGAGCGGCCGGAGGAGCTGTTCGCCGCCGTGCACGCGGCCGCGCGGGGCCGGACGGTGCTGTCGCCGCCGGTCGCCTCCAAGGTGATGGCGCGGATGCGGGCACCCGCGCGGCAGCTCACCGAACGCGAGCAGGACATCCTCGGACAGCTGGCGCAGGGGCTGGGCAACCGGGAGATCGCCCGGGCGCTGTTCATCAGCGAGGCCACGGTGAAGACCCATCTCGGCCGGATCTACGACAAGTTGGGCGTGGACACCCGGGCGGGCGCGGTGGCGGTGGCGAAGGAACGCCGGCTGCTGCGCTGATCCGCCGCGGCTGCGCTGGGCGCTCGCCCGGTGTCGCTGTGTACTGCCATGATGCTCGGAATGTCGGATTCCGCGCCGGCGCCCGACTCGGACCCATCCTCGGCGTCGAGGCGAACAGCCACCCTGACAGGGACACAACTCCCTGGTCGGAGGCCCTTCCGGGCGCCCCGGAGGGCTCGGCACATTGTGGATTTTTCGTGGATTCCACTATTGACAAACCAACCACGCGGTTTGTTACCGTTGATCAACGACGTCCCCGGGGTGGGGGGCTCGCCGGGGCCTGTGCGGACCGCTCTCGCCGGAGGGTGTAGCCAGGGGGGAACGGTGGGCGTGCCGGGGTGTCGGGGGGAGCGGCAACACCGAAGCCGCTCGACGAGGAGGCGTGGAGCGTGTCCGGGGGGACTCGCTCCACGCCTCCTCTTCCCATCCCCGCAGGTCGGACCAGCGCGGGCCGAACCGGCGGGGGCCGAACCAGCGCGAGCCGAACCGGCGCGAGCCGAACCGGCGGGTGCCGAACCGGCCCGGGTCAGACCAGGGCGCTCCAGTACGGGCAGCTCACGTACGGCAGCGGCGGCACGCAGTGGTCGGCACTCCCGGACAGCACCGGGCCCCGCTCCGAGCGGGCCACTCCCGGCGAGCTCGCGGTCAGCCCGGCCTCGCCCGACTCGCCGAAGCGCAGCGCCAGCCGGTAGCCGTCCGGGGTGGTCGCGGCGACGCCGGGGCGGCTCCGGTCGGCGTCCAGCGAGGTGATCGTCCAGCCGCGCCGGCGCCAGTGCCGCTCCACCACGCCCACCAGCACCGCCCGCCGGGGCAGCGAGACGACGGTGAGGATGTCCCGGCCCCGGGTGACGTACCAGAGCAGCTCCGACTCCCGCCCCGGCAGCGGCAGTCGCGCCCCCGCCCGCGCCGGAGCCCCCTGCCAGACCGGCATCGGGCGGACGGCGTCCAGGGTCTCCTGGAGCAGCGTCTCGCAGCGTGCGGCGGCGTCGAGTTGATCGACCGCCGGTTCCGAGCCGAACCCCGACCCCGGCCGCCGGAGCGGCACGGCCGGCACGCCCCCGGGTCCGCCACCCGGACGTCCGACGTTCAGTTCGGCACCACCTGACTGCACAGGGCCCTCCGCGTTCCTCCCGGTGTTCAGGCCGGGCAGGCAATTCCGTCACTGCTTGGACGGCGGGCGGGTACGGGCAGTTCCGCTGCCCGTTCCTTCCCTCACCGTTCCCACACTTTCCGCCGCCTCGATGGTCGCGACCGGTGTTCGGACGGGCGGGCGGCCCGGCGTGCGGTCGGGCGCGCGAGAGCACGTCCGCGCTTGTCCCGCAAGGTTCACTCCAGAAAGTCCGATTACCACGCATGGTGATCTCTATTGCATTGACTGAACGTCAACTTCAAAGGTGAGACTGCCTTGTCAGCAGCATTCGCAAGGAGACCACCATGCGCATACTCTTCACCGGCCCCGCCGCGGCCGGCCACATCTTCCCGATGGTGCCCACCGCCCAGGCGCTGCGCGCCGCCGGCCACGAGGTGCTGTTCGCCACCGGACAGCCGCTCGACTACGTCCGCTCCGCGGGCATCCCGGTCGTCGAGATCGGCAACGGCCGGACCGCGCGGGAGCTCTTCGAGGAGCACCTCGGCGGCGCGGTCGAGTACGTCAACCAGGACAAGACCCAGGAGGAGATCTTCGACATGGCGGCGGGGGCCTTCGCCTACGCCTCCCGCCCCGACCTGGCCGGCCTGCTCGCGACCGCCACCGACTGGGGCGCCGACCTGCTCGTCCACGACTCCTTCGCCGCCGCCGCCCCGCTGGTCGCCGGCCGCCTCAAGATCCCGTCGGTGGTGCACAACTTCGGTGTCACCCCCGGCCGTCCGATGGCCGACTTGCTGGCCTCCCACGTGCCCGACCTGTACGAGGAGTACGGCCTGGCCGTCCCGGAGATCGCCGCGGTGCTCAACCTCGGCCCGCTCGGCGGCGACCCGGACGGCCTGCCGATGCGCTACGTCCCGTACAACGGCGGCGGCGTCGTCCCCGCCGAGTACCTTCGCCGGCCGGAGCGCCCGCGGGCGGTCGTCAGCCTGGGCACCGTGCTCGCCGAGCTCGACGGCCTCCGGTCGGTGGTCCGGCTGGTCGAGGCGGCGGCCGAGGTGGACGCCGACTTCCTGCTCGCGGTCGGCGGCACCGACCTCGCCCAACTCGGCACCCTGCCCGCCAACGTCCGCGGCCTGCCCTGGGTCCCGCTCAACGAACTGCTCAGCCGGGCCGACACGTTGATCCACCACGGCGGCGCGGGCACCATGCAGACCGCCCTCCAGGCCGGCCTGCCCCAGCTGGTGCTCCCGCAGGGCGCGGACCACTTCATCAACGCCGCGGCCGTCACCGCCACCGGCGCCGCCCTCACCTCCACCTCCGACGCCGTCGACACCCCGCTGCTCACCCGCCTCATCACCGACACCGCACTGCGCGACGCCGCCCACCGCCTCCAGGCCGACAACGCCGCCCTGCCCGCGCCGGCCGCCCTCGTCCCCGCCCTGGAGGACCTCGCCGCCCACCGCTGATCCCGCCTCGGCTGCCGGGGGCGGGCGGGTCAGCCGCCCCCGAGCAGCGAGCGCAGCTCGGCGGTGCCGACCACGTCGGCCCGGGACGGCAGGACCCGCTGGAGCAGCACCTCGTGGACCTCCTCGTCCGGGTCGGCGACGCCGTCGGACAGCACGAACAGCCGGTAGTCGCGGTCGGCCGCGTCGAGGACGGTGGACAGGACGGCCCCGCCGGTGCTCAGACCGGCGACGACCAGCGTGGTGATGCCGCGTTCGCGCAGCTGCGCGTCCAGGTCGGTGGTGGACAGGCCCCCGTAGCGGGTCTTGCGCACGAGGATGTCACCGTCCCGCGGCGCCAGCCGCTCATGGACGGCGGCGGCCGGGTCCTCGTGGTGCACGGCCCGGTGCCGGGCCAGCGGGGCAAAGGACTTGTTGGCGTCCGGGACAGCGGCCCAGTCGGCCTCGGTGAAGCCGACGCGCACCTGGACGACGGTGCCGCCCGCGGCCCGGACCTCGGCGGCGGCGCCGGCCACCCGGCCGAGCAGGGCCTCCCGATCGCCCTCCTCGGGCAGCGCGGCCAGGACGGCGGGCTGGCAGTCCAGGACGAGCAGCGCCGTGTGCGCGGGATCGATGGTCATGCGGATGTCCTCCGTGCCGTCGGGGTGCCCGGCGCGGCCGTCCCCTCGCCTCGCGGCAGCAGGACCGGGGTGGCCAGGATGAGCAGCCCGGCGACCACGAGCGTGGCGCGCGGGCCGGTGGCGGCGGCGAGCAGCCCGCCGAGCGCCGTACAGAGGGCGATGGACGCCTGCTGCCCGATCGACCAGGCCGACAGGGTGCGGGCGACGAGGTGCTCGGGGGTGCGTTCGAGCCGGTAGGTGGCGAGCACCGGGTTGAACAGGCTCATGTTGACGATGATCGCCAGCTCGACGGCGATCACGGTGACGAGGCCGACGACGCCGGGGCGGACGAAGGCCAGGCCGATCAGCCAGACGGCGCGCAGGGTGCCGACGGTCCGGAAGACCCGGTCCCGCCCGTAGCGGTCCACCACCCGCCGGGCCAGCCGGGAGCCGACGAGTCCGCCGAGGCAGGGCGCGGCGAAGGCGAGCCCGTACTGCCATGGGGCGAAGTGGAGTTGGCGGAGCAGAAGCACGGCGAGCACCGGTTCCGTGGCCATGATCAGGCCGGCGACGAGCATGTTGTTGAGGTAGAGCGCCCGCAGCCCCGGATCGCCCAGGATGTGCCGCCAGCCGTCGAGCACCGCGCCCGCCCGGACGGGTTCCTTGCCGCTCGGCCGCGGCGCGGCCTCCCGGCCGCCGATCGCGGCGATGCCCAGCGCGGAGAGCAGATAGCCGAGCGCGTCGGCCACCACCGTGGTGACCGGCCCGAACAAGCCGATCGCCGCGCCGCCGAGCGGTGGACCGACCGCGATGGAGCTCCAATTCGTCGACTCGAAGCGGGCGTTGGCCACCAGCAGGTCATCCGGCCGGACGAGCGCCTTGAGGTACGCGCCGCCGGCCGCGCCGAACGCGATCTTGGCCGCGGCCACCACCACCGACACCACCAGCAACTGGACGAAACCGAGGCACCCGAGCGCGTAGCCGACCGGGATCGACGCCATGGCCACGAACCGGACCAGGTCCATCGCGACCATGACCGGACGCTTGCGCCGGAACTCCACCCACGGCGCGAGCGGCACCGCGACCAGCGCGCCCACCGCGGGCCCCACCGCGGACAGCGCGGACACCTCGGCGGGCCCGGCACGCAGCACCAGCACCGCGATCAGCGGCAACGCCCCGAACCCCAGCCCGGACCCGTACGCGCTCACCGCGTACGCCGCCCACAGCCAGCCGAACCGCCGGCCCAGCCGTCTCCTGCCCACCGCGTGCCCCCGACCGCACAAACCGAAGTTGACCGGTGAGAGCCAACCGGAGGCCACTGTGGCCGGTCAAACAACCGCCCCGCCCTCCAGGCACAACCACGGGTTGTTCCCTAAGGTGGGTCGGCGTGGACCTCGAAGCAGTGCGCACCTTCGCCGCCATCGCGGAGGCCGGCCAGTTCCAGAAGGCCGCCGCCGACCTCGCGATCACCCAGCAGGCCGTCTCCAAACGCGTCGCCGCCCTGGAACGCGCCCTCGGCGTACGGCTGTTCACCCGCACCCCGCGCGGCGCCGAACTCACCATCGACGGCCAGGCGTTCCTGCCCCACGCCCGCGAACTGCTGCGCGTCGCCGAGCGCGCGGCCGCCTCCGTACGCGCCGGCCGCCGCCCGCTGCGCGTCGACGTGATCAACTCACGCGGCGCGGTCTCCGGCCTGATGCGCGGCTTCCACCACGCCCATCCCGACATCGACCTCGACGTGCTGATGCTGCTCGACATCGAGACCGCCGTCTCGGCCATCCGCTCCGGCACCATCGACGCGTCCTTCCGCGCCGTCGCCATGCCCGGCCGGCCGCTGCCCGCCGACATCGACTCCGCCCGGGTGCTCGACGAACCCCTCCAGCTCCTCACCGGCCCCGCCCACGCCCTGGCGGACGCCACATCGGTGACCGTCGCCGAACTGGTCGGCCACCGGATCTGGATGCCCGGCATCGTCCCCGGCAGCGAATGGGGCGCCTACTACGACGACCTGGCCGCCGAGTTCGGCCTCACCATCGAATCCACCGGCCCCAACTTCGGCTCCGACGCCCTCCTCGACACCATCGCCGACACCCCCGCCCTGGCCACCTTCATGAGCGAGCAGACCCGCCTCGTCTGGCCCTCCGGCCACGGCCTGCGCCGCATCCCGATCACCGACCCGACCCCCGTCTACCCCCACTCCCTCCTCTGGCACCGCGACAACCCCCACCCCGCCCTCCCCACCCTCCGCACCCACCTCACCCCCACCCCCGACACCCCCACCACCCCGACCTGGACCCCGCCCTGGGCCCTCCCCCGCTGACCGCCCCGGACAACACAAAAGCCGCAGGTCATATGACCTGCGGCTTTCGGTATGGAGCGGGCGACGAGAATCGAACTCGCGCTCTAAGCTTGGGAAGCTCATGTTCTACCATTAAACTACGCCCGCCTGATGAGCCGTCAGAGACCGCTCGATCCAGTGTCACTGTACCCCATCTGCGACGGTGGTTGCACAGGGGGTCGGGGGACGTGGCGGAGCGGGGTGGGGCGGGTGCGGGGGCGTACTGTTTGGGCCGCGTGCGAGTGCCCCGGTGGGTGGGGGTCGGGGCGGCGAGCCATGGCGAGGAATGTCCGGAACATCCCCTAATGTGACGCTGTCCCGGGGCTCGGCCGCCGGGGACGCGAGCACGGGTGAGTACGGGGTTAGGGATGGGAAGGGGATCGATGGAGCAGCGCGCCGTCGTTCGTTGTGCCGAGGGGCACCTGTTCAGCACCACCACGTTTCCGATGCAGAACCTCGGTCCGGGCCGACTCGGGCCCGGGCGGTTGATCCGCTGTCCGCAGTGTGGACGGCTGCGGAGCTCGGTGCTGGCCGACATGCGCGAGCTGTCGGAGCCGCAACTGGCGCGGGCGATGCGGCTGGAGGCCGCGGAGTTCCTGGCCTGACGACGCCGGACGGCGGACGGATGAGCAGGTGGGCCTCGGGCGGATTCGTCCGGGGCCCTTTCTTGCACGTAACCTCGAAGCGTGCTGCTCTCTGACAAGGACATCCGGACCGAAATCGACCTGGGCCGGGTCGTCGTCGACCCCTTCGACCCGGCGATGATCCAGCCGTCGAGTATCGACGTGCGCCTCGACCGCTTCTTCCGCGTGTTCGAGAACCACAAGTACCCCCACATCGACCCCTCCGAGGAGCAGCCGGACCTGACCCGGCTGGTCGAGCCGGACGGGGACGAGGCGTTCATCCTGCACCCCGGCGAGTTCGTGCTGGCCTCGACGTACGAGGTCATCACGCTGCCCGACGACGTCGCGTCCCGGCTGGAGGGCAAGTCGAGCCTGGGCCGGCTGGGCCTGCTCACCCACTCCACGGCCGGCTTCATCGACCCGGGCTTCAGCGGTCACGTGACCCTGGAGCTGTCGAACGTGGCGACGCTGCCGATCAAGCTGTACCCGGGCATGAAGATCGGGCAGCTGTGCCTGTTCCGGCTCTCCTCGCCCTCGGAGCACCCGTATGGCTCGGAGCGCTACGGCTCGCGCTACCAGGGCCAGCGCGGCCCGACGCCGTCCCGCTCGTACCTCAACTTCCACCAGACGAAGGTCTGACCGCGGGGCCCACGGACCCGCACGCACGACGGAGCGCACGCACGACGGGCGGCCAACCCTGGCAGGGGTTGGCCGCCCGCGGCGTTTCTCAGGCCCGCTGTCCTCAGGCCCGCTGTTCCTCAGGCCCGCTTGGGGCTGGTGACGGCGACCAGCTCGGTGCCGTCCTCGGACAGCCGCAGCTCGGTGCGCAGCTCGGCCAGCTCGCCGAGGTGGTGCAGGTGGGTGCCGCCGCAGAAGATCTGCGCGCCGCCCTCGGGCAGCTCGCAGTGCCACTGGCGGCGGGCGGTGAGCTCGGGGCCGGGCACCTCGATGCGGACCGGGGCGTCGGCGGCGACCCAGGCGGCGAGCCGGGCGTTGACGGCCTCGGTGAGGGCCGGCAGGGCGTCGGCGAGGGCCGGGAACTCCTCGGTGGCGTCCGCCGTGAAGCCCTTCTTCTTCAGCGACTTGCCGAGCCGGTAGGTGTCCGTGCTGGCCGCGGTGTCCATCACCGAGCCGGCCATGGCGAGGCTGTCGAAGTCCGGGTTGCCGAAGGCGTCCGAGCGGCCCGGGTCCTTGCGCCAGCGCGGGGCGAGCGCGGCGTTCAGGGCGAGGGCGAGCAGGTGGCAGCCGCTGTGCGAGGCGCTCAGGGCGGCCCGGCGCTCGGCGTCGACGGCGAGCGCCGCGGTGCGGCCGACGATGTCACCGGGGTCGGTGGCGAGGACGTGCAGGACCAGCCAGGACCATTCCTCGTCGCCGCGCCGGACCGGGATGTCGGCGCCGACCAGCGGCTCCCCGCCGTCCGGGCCGACGGCGCCGGTCAGGCAGTCGACGACGGCCAGCTCGGTGCCGTCCACGGTCAGGGTGCCGTGGTCGGCCGGCTGGTCGGGCCAGGTGTGGTCGAGCGGGTGGAACGGGGTCGCCTCGGTGACGACGGCGTAGCGGCCGTCGGCCAGCGGGTGCACCGCGAGCACCGGGGACTCGCCGGTCACCGCCCCGGCCGGGAAGCTGACGTGGGTGGTGGGGAGGGACATGCCTGCGCTCCGGTGAAGGTGGACGACGAGGGTGGGGCGGGCACGGCGCTCGGCCGTGACCCGCCCCCCATTCTGCCTTCCGCCCCTCGGGCCGATCAGCCCAGCGTCGGCAGCTTGATCAGCACCAGCAGGGCGACCAGCTGCACCGCCGAGGCGGCGGCGGCCTTGCCCCAGGGCAGGTCGTGCAGCCGTCGGACCATGCTGGTCAGCAGGTACCCGCAGAGCAGCCAGGTGACCCAGCCGAAGACCTGGACGACGGCGCTGCCGGAGGGCAGCACCAGGTCGAGCAGCAGCCGGGGCGCGTCGGTCAGCCAGCCGATCAGCGCGGCCAGGCCGATGGTCGCCTTCCACGGTCCGTCGCCGCCGAGCTGGCGGGCCAGCGCGTAGGTGACCGTGCCGAAGAGCGCGCCGGCCACGGTGAAGCCGATGGCGGCGGCGACCATGCCGGTCAGCGCCACGGTGAAGGTCGAGTTGACGATGTCGTCGTGGGTCAGCCCTATGCCGAGCACCGCGAGCGCGCCGTACAGCAGCGAGACGGTGAGGGCGGGCAGCCAGACCTGGTGGTCGCGGGTGCGGTCGAAGATCGCGGTCGGGGTGCGGAACAGGCCGACGAACAGCTCGCGCCAGTGCGGCCGGGGCCCGGCGACGTGCGGGGCGGACCGGCCGCCGGCCCGGTAGACGGCGACGTTGTCCTGCTCGTACGGCTGCTCGTACGACTGCTGGTACGGCTGCTGGTCGTAGCCCTGGTCCGGGCCGTAGCCCTGGTCCGGGCCGTAGCCCTGGTCCGGGCCGTAGCCCTGGTCCGGGCCGTACGGCGGCTGCTGCCCGTGGCCGTCGTCGTAGTGGCCGTGCTGCTGCCCCTGGTACGGAGGCGGCTGCTGCCCGTACGGCCCGCCGCCCGCGTACGGGTCGCCGACCGGGAAGGCCCGGGTGCTGCCGGGCCGGTCCGCCGCGTACGGGTCGTGCCCGCCCGGACCGTGCCCCGGCCCCGCGGGCACCCCCGGGTGCGTCCCGGTGAAGTACTCGGGCCCGTCCGTTTCCCCGTGTCCCCCGGACGCCCCCGGCGGCGGCGGAGGGGCCGACCACCCGCCGTGCGGACGGTGGGCGCCCTGACCGCTGTCGTATCGATTACCAGCCACGGTCCGACGGTACCGGTCCGACCGGGTGCGCGTCGGCCCCGGACGGAGCCGGGGCCGGTTTGCAGCGAGGCTGAGACGAACGGGCCCGAAAACGGGCCTACCGCTGGGCGCTGACCGACGGGCCGTGCACCGCCGCGGCCGCGCTGGTGCCGGCCGGGCAGCCGCCCGGGCCGGCCGAGGTGCGGACGGCGCCGACCGGTAGCAGGGTGCCGCAGGCGATCCGGATGCCGTTCGGCAGCTCGTTGTCCGACTCCACGATCGCGCCGTCGCCGATCACCGCGCCGTCCAGCGCCGAGCGGGCGCCGACGGTGGCGAAGGCGCCGACGATCGAGTCCTTGACCAGGGTGTCCGGGCCGATCACCGCGCCGGGCAGGATCACGCTGCCCTCGACGATCGCGCCGGCTTCGACCACCGCGTCCTCGGCGACCACGGTGCCGCCGCTGAGCACCGCGCCCGGGTGGACGGTGGCGCCGGGCAGCAGCAGGGCGTCGCCGGTCGGGCCGGGGACGGCCGGGGAGTCGACCTTGCCGAGCACCAGGTCGGCCGAGCCGCGGACGAAGGCCGCCGGGGTGCCCAGGTCCAGCCAGTACGAGGTGTCGACGACGCCGCGCAGCAGCGCGCCGGTGGCCAGCAGCTCGGGGAAGGTCTCGCGCTCGACGGACACCTCGCGGCCGGTCGGGATGCGGTCGATCACGGATCGGGTGAAGACGTAGCAGCCGGCGTTGATCTGGTCGGTGACGATCTGCTCCGGGGTCTCCGGCTTCTCCAGGAACTCCAGCACCCGCCCGTCCGCGTCGGTCGGGACGAGGCCGAAGGCCCGCGGGTCCTCGACGCGGGTCAGGTGCAGAGTGACGTCGGCCCCGGCGGCCACGTGGCCGTCGCGCAGGGCGGCGATGTCGACGCCGGAGAGGATGTCGCCGTTGAAGACCAGGACCGGTTCGTCCGGGCCGCAGGTCAGACCGGAGGCGGCGTTGCGGATGGCCCCGCCGGTGCCCAGCGGCTCGCGCTCGGTCAGGTAGACCAGCTCGATGCCGTACGGGGTGCCGTCCTGGAAGTGGTCCTCGAACACCTCGGCCAGGTAGGAGGTGGCCAGCACGACCCGGGTGACGCCGGCCGCGGCCGCGCGGGCCAACTGGTGCGCGATGAACGGGACGCCCGCCACCGGCAGCATCGGCTTGGGGGTGTGGGTGGTCAGCGGACGCAGTCGCGTGCCCTTACCACCGACCAGCATGATCGCCTCGGTCATGGTCTGCGCTGTTCCCCTTGTGGTCTCTGCGGCCCGGCCCGGCGGGCCGATACCTCCGTCGTCGGTCTGGACCCGGCCGTCCGGCCGGCGCGGGTCGCCACCCGTCCCGGGCTCGTGTCCGGAGCGGGTCGACCGGCACGGAGCCGGTCCTGGCCTACTGTATTTGCTTCCGACCGAATGCCCGTCCGGCCCCTGTGCGATTGCCGTCGCCGGCCCTCCGCCCGCCGTGCCGACGCCGGCCGTGCGGCCGTTCAAAGGCCCGGCCCGGTGGGCGCGTTGACGGCGTCCACCGGGCCGGGCCTTTGTAGCAGAACTGTCGAACAGCGGCCGCCGCGGGTGCGGTTACGCGTCCACCGTCGCGGGCTCCTCGGCCTCGGCCGGCGGGGTCGCCTTCACCGAGTCGAGCAGCAGCTGGGCCACGTCGACCACCTTCAGGTGCTCCTTGGCCGCGCCCTCGTTCTTCTTGCCGTTGACCGAGTCGGAGAGCATCACCAGGCAGAACGGGCAGGCGGTGGAGACGATGTCCGGGTTGAGCGACAGCGCCTCGTCCACGCGCTCGGTGTTGATCCGCTTGCCGATGCGCTCCTCCATCCACATCCGGGCACCGCCGGCGCCGCAGCAGAAGCCGCGCTCCTTGTGCCGGTGCATCTCCTGCTGGCGCAGACCGGGGACCTTGTCCATGATCTCGCGCGGCGGGCTGTAGACCTTGTTGTGGCGGCCCAGGTAGCAGGGGTCGTGGTAGGTGATCAGGCCCTCGACCGGGTTGACCGGGACGAGCTTGCCCTCGTCGATGAGGTGCTGGAGCAGCTGGGTGTGGTGGATGACCTCGAAGTGGCCGCCCAGCTGCGGGTACTCGTTGGCGATGGTGTTGAAGCAGTGCGGGCAGGTGGCCACGATCCGCTTGACCGGGGCGTCCTCCAGCGCGGCGTTCAGCGTCTCCACGTTCTGCGCGCCGAGCATCTGGAACAGGAACTCGTTGCCCAGGCGGCGCGGGGAGTCACCGGTGCAGGTCTCCTCCTTGCCGAGGATCGCGAACTTCACGCCCGCGGTGTGCAGCAGTTCGGCGAAGGCCTTGGTGGTCTTCTTGGCGCGGTCCTCCAGGGCGCCGGCGCAGCCGACCCAGTAGAGGTACTCGACCTCGGCGGGGTCGATGTCCTCGCCGATCACCGGCACCTGGATGCCGGTCTCCTTCTTCAGCTCCTTGACCCAGTCCAGGCGCGCCTTGGTGGCCAGGCCCCACGGGTTGCCCTTGTTCTCCAGGTTCTTGAGCATCGTCCCGGCCTCGGTCGGGAAGTTGCTCTCGATCATCACCTGGTAGCGGCGCATGTCGACGATGTGGTCGACGTGCTCGATGTCCACCGGGCACTGCTCGACGCAGGCGCCGCAGGTGGTGCAGGACCACAGCACGTCCGGGTCGATGACGCCGTTCTCCTCGGCGGTGCCGATCAGCGGGCGCTCGGCCTCGGCCAGCGCGGCCGCCGGGACGTCCTTGAGCTGCTCGGAGGTGGCCTGCTCGACGCCCTCCATGTCCTTGCCGCCGCCGGCCAGCAGGTACGGGGCCTTGCCGTAGGCGTGCTCGCGCAGGCTCATGATCAGCAGCTTCGGCGAGAGCGGCTTGCCGGTGTTCCAGGCGGGGCACTGCGACTGGCAGCGGCCGCACTCGGTGCAGGTGGAGAAGTCGAGGATGCCCTTCCAGGAGAAGTGCTCGACCTGGGAGACGCCGAAGACGGCGTCCTCGGCCGGGTCCTCGAAGTCGATCGGCTGACCGTTGCTGGTCATCGGGCGGAGGGCGCCGAGCGCGGTGCCGCCGTCCTCCTCGCGCTTGAAGTAGATGTTGAAGAAGCCGAGGAAGCGGTGCCAGGCCACGCCCATCGAGGGGTTGAGGCCGATGGTGGTCGCCCACGCGAACGAGATGCAGATCTTCAGCATCGCGAACAGGTAGATCAGGTTCTCCAGCGTGCCGTGCGACAGGCCGCTCAGCGCGGAGACCAGCGGGTACGAGACCAGGTGCTCCGGCCCGTACGAGTCGACGCCGTTGAGGGCGCCCTCCAGGGCGCGCAGCATCAGGATGCACAGGCCGATGCCGAGGATCGTGTACTCGACGTAGAAGGCCTGCCAGGCGATCGAGCCGGCGAACCGGGACTTGCGGCCCGACTTGGACGGCAGGCTCATCAGCCGGATCACGATCAGGACCGCGATGCCCAGCGTGGTGAGGGTGCCGATCAGCTCGACGAAGAGCTGCCAGATCATCCAGTGCCCGATGATCGGCAGCGCGAAGTCGGCGTCGAAGAGCTGGCCGAAGGCGTTGACGATGGTCAGGACCAGGCTGAAGAAGCCGACCGCGACGAACCAGTGGGCGATGCCGACGACCCCCCAGCGGTTCATCCTGGTGTGGCCGACGAACTCGGTCGCGAGGGTCTTCGCCCGCTGGGCGGGCTGTCCGAAGCGCGTGCCGTCGTCCGCACCGGTGCGGACCACCTTGTAGATGTACAGCGCCGCACGGGCGGCGAGCGCGGTGCCGATCACGAATGTGACCAGCGAGATGACGATCGCTGCTAGCTGCATCGGCTCTCCGTCTCCTGCGGCTTTGCGGTTGAGCAGGCTCTGCGGTTCTTGAAATCTTTGGAACTGAGTGTACTGGTCGGTAACTTGCCGGGCCGACGGCCCGGACATTACCGGTGGCTAACGGTTCTCCAGAAGATTCCCAAGCTATGGCGGCAGTCACGTGAGCGCACCCCCGCCACGGCGGGGCGGGCGGGGCGGAGGCCGCGACCCAAGCCTCGGCTCAGCAAAGTTGAGCGATGCGCACTCATACCTGTTGACGCCGGGCGTCGAGTCATGCATCCTTGAGCCCGTAAAGCTCAACTCTTCCGTGGAGGTATTTACGATGGCACGCGCGGTCGGCATCGACCTCGGTACGACGAACTCGGTCGTCAGCGTTCTGGAGGGTGGCGAGCCCACCGTCATCACCAACGCCGAGGGTGCGCGGACCACGCCGTCCGTCGTCGCCTTCGCGAAGAACGGTGAGGTCCTGGTCGGCGAGGTGGCCAAGCGCCAGGCGGTCACCAACGTCGACCGCACCATCCGCTCGGTCAAGCGCCACATGGGCACCGGGTGGAAGATCAACATCGATGGCAAGGACTTCAACCCCCAGCAGATCTCGGCCTTCGTGCTCCAGAAGCTGAAGCGCGACGCCGAGGCGTACCTGGGCGAGACCGTCACCGACGCCGTCATCACCGTCCCGGCGTACTTCAACGACTCCGAGCGCCAGGCCACCAAGGAGGCCGGTGAGATCGCGGGCCTCAACGTCCTGCGCATCGTCAACGAGCCGACCGCGGCCGCCCTCGCGTACGGCCTCGACAAGGACGACCAGACCATCCTGGTCTTCGACCTCGGCGGCGGCACCTTCGACGTCTCCCTGCTGGAGATCGGCGACGGGGTCGTCGAGGTGAAGGCCACCAACGGTGACAACCACCTCGGTGGCGACGACTGGGACCAGCGCGTCGTCGACCACCTGGTCAAGGTCTTCCAGGCCGGCCACGGCGTCGACCTGTCCAAGGACAAGATGGCCCTCCAGCGTCTGCGCGAGGCCGCCGAGAAGGCCAAGATCGAGCTGTCCTCGTCCTCCGAGACCTCGATCAACCTGCCGTACATCACGGCCTCGGCCGAGGGCCCGCTGCACCTGGACGAGAAGCTCACCCGCGCCCAGTTCCAGCAGCTGACCGCGGACCTGCTGGAGCGCTGCAAGGTCCCGTTCCACAACGTGATCAAGGACGCCGGCATCTCGCTCTCCGAGATCGACCACGTCGTCCTCGTCGGCGGCTCGACCCGTATGCCGGCCGTCGCCGAGCTCGTCAAGGAGCTGACCGGCGGCCAGGACGCCAACAAGGGCGTCAACCCGGACGAGGTCGTCGCCATCGGCGCCGCGCTCCAGGCCGGTGTCCTCAAGGGCGAGGTCAAGGACGTCCTGCTGCTCGACGTCACCCCGCTGTCCCTCGGCATCGAGACCAAGGGCGGCATCATGACCAAGCTGATCGAGCGCAACACCACGATCCCGACCAAGCGCTCCGAGATCTTCACCACGGCCGAGGACAACCAGCCGTCCGTGCAGATCCAGGTCTACCAGGGCGAGCGCGAGATCGCCGCGTACAACAAGAAGCTCGGCATGTTCGAGCTGACCGGCCTGCCGCCGGCGCCGCGCGGCCTGCCGCAGATCGAGGTCACCTTCGACATCGACGCCAACGGCATCATGCACGTCGGTGCCAAGGACCTCGGCACCGGCAAGGAGCAGAAGATGACCGTCACCGGCGGCTCCTCGCTGCCGAAGGACGAGGTCGACCGCATGCGCCGCGAGGCCGAGCAGTACGCCGAGGACGACCACAAGCGCCGCGAGGCCGTGGAGACCCGCAACTCCGCCGAGCAGCTCGTCTACTCGACCGAGAAGTTCATCGCCGACAACGCCGACAAGCTGCCGGGCGACGTCAAGACCGAGGTCGAGACCGCCATCGGCGAGCTCAAGGAGGCCCTGAAGGGCGAGGACATCGCGAAGATCCGCGAGGCCTCGGAGAAGGTCTCCACCACCGCGCAGAAGCTCGGCCAGGCGCTGTACGCCAACGCCGACGCCCCCGCCGGTGCCGCCGCTGCCGGTGACTCCGCCCAGGCCAAGGACGACGACGTCGTCGACGCCGAGATCGTGGACGACGAGAAGCCCAAGGGCGGTGCGGCATGACGGACAAGCCGCAGGGCGGCAAGCCCGGCGACGACTCCGCCGCCGAAGAGGCCGTGATCAAGGCTGCCGAGGAGGCCGCCGCGGCCGGCTCCGAGGGCTCCGGTTCGGAGGACCTCGCCGCCGCCAAGCGGGAGCTCGCCGAGCGCACCGGTGACCTCCAGCGCCTCCAGGCCGAGTACCAGAACTACCGCAAGCGGGTCGAGCGCGACCGGCTGACCGTCCGCGAGATCGCCGTCTCCAACATCCTGGAGTCGCTGATCCCGGTCCTGGACGACATCGGCCGCGCCCGCGAGCACGGCGAGGTGACGGGCGGCTTCAAGTCCGTCGCCGAGTCGCTGGAGACGGTCGTCGCCAAGCTGGGCCTCCAGCAGTTCGGCAAGGAGGGCGAGCCCTTCGACCCGACCATCCACGAGGCGCTGATGCACAGCTACTCCTCGGACGTCACCGAGGACACCTGCGTGCAGATCCTCCAGCCCGGCTACCGCATCGGCGAGCGGATCATCCGCCCGGCGATGGTGGCCGTCGCCGAACCCCAGCCCGGCAGCCAGGCGTCCTCGGACGCCGAGGCGAAGTCCGCCGACGCGGACAAGTCCGACGGTGGCTCGGACAGCTGACACCCTGTGACAGCTGACAACCAGTGCGCTGCGGAGTCGTACGCCGGCAAGTACGGCGGCCGGCTCCGCAGCGCACTGTCAACGGTCGTTCGCCGGGCGCCTGTTGACAGCTCTGTGACGATGGAATTCGGGAGGTGGCGGAAGCCGTGAGCGAGCGCAGCGAGCGAACCATGGAGGGGCGCGTGTACCGCTCAGCGGCTACCGAGCGCAGCGAGGTGGACGCATGAGTGGCAAGGACTTTGTCGAGAAGGACTACTACAAGGTCCTCGGCGTACCCAAGGACGCCACCGCCACCGAGATCAAGAAGACCTACCGCAAGCTCGCGCGCGAGTTCCACCCCGACGCCAACAAGGGTGACTCCAAGGCCGAGGAGCGGTTCAAGGACATCTCCGAGGCGTACGACGTCCTCTCCGACGAGAAGCGCCGCAAGGAGTACGACGAGGCCCGCACCCTCTTCGCCAACGGCGGCTTCCGGGGCGCCGGCGGCCCCGGTGGCGCCGGCAGCTACAGCTTCGACTTCGGCGACCTCTTCAGCGGCAGCCAGGGCGGCGGCGCTGCCGGCGGCGGACTCGGCGACGTCTTCGGCGGCCTCTTCAACCGCGGTGGCACCCGGCAGGCCCAGCCCCGGCGCGGCGCCGACGTCGAGACCGAGGTGACGCTCTCCTTCGACGAGGCGGTCGACGGCGCGACCGTCCCGCTGCGGATGACCAGCCAGGCCCCCTGCCGCAGCTGCAACGGCACCGGCGCCAAGGCCGGCACCACCCCGCGGGTCTGTCCGACCTGCGTCGGCGCGGGCACGGTCAGCCGCGGCCAGGGCGCCTTCGCGCTCTCCGAGCCGTGCAAGGACTGCCGCGGCCGGGGCATGATCGTCGACGACCCGTGCACCGACTGCCACGGCAGCGGCCGGGCCAGCTCGGCCCGCACCATGCAGGTCCGCATCCCGGCCGGCGTCCAGGCCGACCAGCGGATCCGGCTCAAGGGCAAGGGCGCCCAGGGCGAGCGGGGCGGGCAGCCCGGCGACCTCTACGTCACCGTGCACGTCGACCCGCACCCGGTCTTCGGGCGCAAGGGCGACAACCTCACCGTCACCGTCCCGGTCTCCTTCCCCGAGGCGGCGCTCGGCGCCACCATCGAGGTGCCCACGCTCAACGGCCCGGCCGTGAAGCTCAAGCTGCCGCCGGGCAGCGCCAACGGCCTCACCATGCGCGCCCGCGGCAAGGGCGCCACCCGCAAGGACGGCACCCGCGGCGACCTCCTCGTCACCGTCGAGGTCGTGGTGCCCCAGCACGTCACCGGTGACGCGCTGAACGCCCTGGAGCAGTACCGCGAGGCCACCGCCTCCGACGATCCGCGAGCCGCCCTGTTCCGGGCGGCGAAGGGAGCGTGACGACCAGATGTCCCCGATGAATCCGATCGACCCCGACACCCCGATCGGCGCCGGAGTCGGCGAGGGCCTGCCCGGCGCCGCCCCCCGCCGCACCCGCCGGGCCGCCGCGGCGGCGCCGCCGTACGTCCTCACCGAGGACACCCCGGTGTACGTCATCTCCGTGGCCGCCGAACTGTCCGGGCTGCACCCGCAGACCCTGCGCCAGTACGACCGCCTCGGCCTGGTCTGCCCCGACCGCACCGCCGGCCGCGGCCGCCGCTACTCCGCGCGCGACATCCAGCAGCTGCGCGAGGTCCAGCGGCTCTCCCAGGACGAGGGCATCAACCTGGCGGGCATCAAGCGGATCATCGAGCTGGAGAACCAGGTCACCGCCCTCCAGTCGCGCGTCGCGGAACTGATCGACTCCCTGGAAGGCGCCGCCAGCGCCCTCCAGCAGCGCGAGGCCGCCGTCCACGCCTCCTACCGCCGCGACCTCGTCCCGTACCAGCCCCCCACCTCCCACTCCAGCGCCCTCGTCGTCTGGCGCCCCAAGCGCTGACCGAGCCGCCCACCAGCCGCCGGCCCCTCCTCTCGGGGGGTGCCGGCGGCTGGCGTGTGGTGAGAGAGTGCGGTCGCGATCCCTCTCGGGGGGCTCAACGGATCTGGCATGCTAAAAATCGTTCAGCATCGGCGCTGATAGGACGCAGCTAGCACTACAACGGCAAGGAGTCACGAATGAGTGGACGAGAGCAGCCCCTTGCCGCCGGCTCGACCATCCTCTCGACAGAAGCGCGAGAGCTGTATCTCGCGGTCATCCGGGGAGATGGCAGTCTGCCGTTGGGCTCTGAAACCGACTTCTGCGATTCCGCGCGGGACGAGCTGGTGAGGATCGGACTTCTCGTCCCCGACACCGATGATCCGGATGTTTTCGTGGCCACCGATCCCACGCAGCTCTCGACAAGTCTCAGCACTTCCTGGCAGCGCCAGGCGCTGGAACTCCTGTCGCGCGCCGTATCCTTCCCCTCCGAACTCCAGGAGCTCGCCCGGGAATTCCATACCCCGAATAGCTCCGGAGGGTCGATAGAACACGTCCGCGGGAAGGCGCTGATCAGGCAGCGGCTGGAGCAGTTCAGAGATTCCGGATTCGGGGAGGCACTGGCACTCCAACCCGGCGGCCCCCGTCAGCCGGACCTCCTCGCCAGAATGATCGCCTACGATCTGAAGACGCTCCGCAGCGGCACGAAGATGCGGACGATCTACCACGCCAGCACCCGCTACCACCAGCCGACCAGGGATTACGTGGCCACGCTGGCGCAGGCCGGCGGTCAGTACCGAACCCTCGACGAGCCCTACACACGACTCATCGTGATGGACCGGCGGGTGGCCGTGATCCCGATCGACGACGACCTGAGCCTCGCGGCCTTCATCTACGACCCCGCCATCGTCGACTATCTCGCCAAGGAGGTGTTCGAGCAGTACTGGAGCCGCGCGCTGGAATTCGAGGGCGACCGTACGGTGCCCCAACAGGTGGTGTCCCGCCTCCGCCAGACGATCATCGACCAGATGCTCGAAGGCACCAACCACCGGGTGATCGCGCGGCGCCTGGGAATCAGTGAGCGGACGCTGGCAAGACACATAGCCGAAATGCGAGACGACTACAAGGTCGACTCGCTATTTCAGCTCGGATACGCACTCGGCCGAAAGGCCCAGGATTCCGTCGGCTGATTCGCCCGCCCACTTCACGCAAGGCCGCCGAATTTCCGGGGATTCCTGACGTGCGATCAGGAGTTCACCTGGCGGCCTTTACTGCCAGGAGATGTCGTCGGCAAGGCTCACGACGGCACTGACAGTGGTCGCGTCGTGCGAGTCGGCAGCATTCGCGAGCGAGCCGGCACCGGTCACCGCAGCGACGACGGCCAGCGAAAGCACTATCTTGCGGACAAATCGGCGCATATCGGCCACGCCCTCACTCTCTTGAGAAACCGTCAACTAGAAGCATCGAGCAGGATAACGGTTCACATACTGCTACGCGAGGGGGCTGCGCTCATCCGCCGCCGATGACGGGCTGTGCGTCATCTCCCTGCCAGTCATCCAGATGACACAGGACAACCCTGGACGCGGCGTTGCCCCGCGATGGACGATCAGTTCGCTCGCAATGGTCCGACAAGGCACCACACCTTGCCAATGTACCGTCAAATTCTAAACCGTTCATCAGCGGCATCAGTCCGCAGAGCAGCCCACATCCAACGCAGCGCCGACGCACACCCCCCCGGTCGGCCTTTCCCCGGAGTCGACATGACCGAGCCCTACCTGCGTCACCACGACAGCCAGGCCCCTGAGGGTCGGCGTGCACGTGTGTTCCTGGCCGCGCCGCTGATGCGGTTGACCGGCCCGGCCGACAGTGTGGTGACGCTCGCCAGCCGGACGCGGCTGACGACGCTCCGCACCACCCTGCTCCGCAGCGGTGCCGCCGTGTACAGCGCGCACCACAGCGACGCCTGGACCATCTCCGGCCGCGCGCCGGAGCCCCGCGTTCCGTCCGACTTCCGCGCCCTCCAGTCCGCGGACCTGGTCTTCGCCTACGTCGGGGCCCCCCTCTCGGCCGGCGTGAGCCTGGAGCTCGGCTGGGCGTCGGCGCTGCGCAAGCCCATCGTCCTGCTGGTCGACGAGGCCATCACCCACAACCCGCTGATCGCCACCATCGAGCAGGTCGCCCCCGTCCTGCCGCTGGTCTTCGACGACACCTGGTCACAGGAGGCCCTCAACCACACGGTGGAGACCGCGCTGGACTGGGCCGGCATGGCGCTCTCCCTGCGCGAGGGCTTCTGGACCGCCCCCGGCGAGCAGTTCAACGTCCCCCGGCAGCAGCACTGGCCGACCGGCGCCGCCACCGGCTGAGCCGCGGCTACCCATCGGACTCCCCCGTCCGGGTTCCCCGCATCCGCCAGCCCAGTTGGAACAGCGTCTCCGCGTCGTACAGCTCACGCAGCCGGGCGATGTGACCGGCGACGGTGCGTTCGCTCAGCCCCATCCGGCTGGCGATCGCCCGCTGCGTGAGGCCCCGGGCGAGGAGGCGGCCGACCTGCGTGTGGGGGGAGTACGGAGTGGAACCGCCCGACAGGGACTCCCAGTCCACGATCTGCGCCTGCTCCCACTGCCGTTCGAAGACCTCGACCAGGTACGTGACCATCGCGGAGTCCTCCACGACGGCGGCGACCGTGTGGTCCGACGCCGCCGGGACCAGCGCGACGGCCCGGTCGAAGATCAACGTCTTGGCGAACGGGCCGTCCAGCAGCCGGATCGGGGCACCGACCCGCGTCGAGTCCCGCGCGTACTCGACCGTTCGCGGGTCGGAACAGGCCAACGGCTCGAAGACGGTGAGCATCGCCCCACCCGCCTCCACGTAGCGGCGGGCCGCGTCGAGCGAGTCGGCCATGTGGGCGTGCGGGCGTGGCCCGCCGGGCTGGGCGCACAGGGCCTCGTGCGGATGGTCCTTGACGAGCTGGTAGATCAGGTGCCTGATCTCGACCATGCCCGCCACCCGCCGCACCCCGCCGGTCGACTTGTGCCGGCGCGGCACCGCGTCATAGGCCTGGGCCAGGTCCTCCAGCAGCTCCGGCACCAGCGTGGCCTTCGCGAGGAGGCGGGCGCTCTCCTCCCGCAGGTCCGCACCGATCCGCTCGCCCACCGCCCGGGGGTTCACCGCGCTGTAGGCGCTGTCCGCGACGCGCAGCACCAACAGCCCGACATCGGCGAGTTGCTTGATCGTCGGCTCGTCCTCGGGGCGGATGTCCCTGACGTGGAGGCGGCCGCCCTCCTTGAGGATCTCCCGGTAGAGATCCCGCGCCGCCGCGTCGGGCAGGTCGTGCTCAGACATGGCGGTCTCCCCTCATCTGCCAGCCGAGTTGGAACAGCGTCTCGGCGTCGTACTGTTCCCGCAGCCTGGCGATGTGCCCGGCCACCGTCCGCTCGCCCAGGCCGAGGCGGGTGGCGATCGCCCGCTGGGTGAGGCCCCGGGCCAGCAGGCGGGAGACCTGCTCGTGGACCGGGCTCTCGGGAGAACCGGCGGCCAGGGCGGCCCAGTTGACGCCCTCGGCGTGCTGCCAGAGCTGCTCGAAGGTGTCCGCCACGAAGGCGACCATCGCCGGGTCGTCGACCACGGCCGCGCTGGCGTAGCCGGGATCGGCGGGAATGACGGCCACCGTGCGCTCGAAGACCAGGAAGCGTTTGAACGGGACGGTGAGGACCCTGGTGGTGCAGCCGAGCGGGGTGACGTCGGCGGCGAAGCGGACGGTCAGCGGGTCCAGCTTGGCCGAGGCCTCGTAGAGGGAGCGCACGGTGCCGCCGCGCTCGTGGACCCGGCGGGCACGGTCGAGGGAGTCGGGGAGCAGTTCGGCCGGACGGGGGCCGCCGGGCTGGGCGGTCATGGTCTCGCCGGGGAACTCCTGGGCCAGGAGCTCGATTTCGTGCCGGATGTCCTCCTTCGCGGTGAGGTAGCGGACCCCCGCGGTGCCGTTCCGGTGCTTCGGGGTCGCGTCGTAGGCGCGGGTCAGTTCGCCCATCAGCTCGGGCAGTTGCTCGGCCTCCACGAGCAGTCGGGCGCTCTGCCGGCGGATCTCGGCGCCGATCCGCTCGGTGGCCGCCCGCGGATCGACCGCGCTGTACGCGGCGTCCTGCAACTGCGGCACCAGCAGCCCGAGTTCCACCAGCCGCCGGAGGGCCGGCCGGTCCGCCGCGGCGACCTCGACCGAGCGCACCCAGCCGCCCTCGCGCAGGATGGCGAGATAGAGCGCGCGGGCGTCGTCGTCAGGCATGGCGAAGCCGAGGTCGGTCATGACTGTTCCTCCCGCATCTGCCAACCCAGGTGGAAGAGGGTTTGGGCGCCGTAGCGCTCGCGCAGTCGGGAGATGTGGCCGGCGACGGTGCGTTCGCTGAGGCCGAGCCGGGTGGCGACGGCCCGCTGGGTGAGGCCGCGGGCGAGCAGCCGGCCGATCCGGACGGTGGTGGGCGGCGGCGGGTCGAGGTGCCGGTCGGCGGGGGTGGCGCGGGCCCAGTCGCGTTCGAACTGGGCGACCAGGTAGGCGACGGTGGTGGGGTCGGTGAGGAAGGTGGCGCGGTTGCGGTCCGCGTCGGCGGGGATGACGGCCACCGTACGGTCGAAGACCAGCACCCGCTCGTACGGTTCGGCGAGGACCCGGATCTGGGCGCCCCGACCGGTGCGCAGGGCGAGCTGGCTCAGCGCGGCGGGGTCGGCCACGGTGGCGGGCTGGTAGACCGTGCGCAGCGAGCAGCCGCGGCGGAGCAGCGAGAGGTCCTGGGCGAGGGCCATCCGGAGGGCTTCGAGCGGCCGCGGCGCGGGCTGGGCGGCCAGGACCTCCTCCCGGCACTCCGAGACGAGTTCGCTGATCCGTCGGCGGGCGTCGGCGGCCTCGTCGACGCTGCCGGGCCCGGGCTCGACGGCGCCGCGACCGACGGCCGGGAAGTCGACGGCCGGGAAGGCGACGGGCGGGGAGTCGGCGGGCGCGTGGCGGGCGGCGTCGTAGGCGTGGGCCAGCGGCGCGAGGGTGCCCGGCAGCCGCTCGGCGTGCAGCAGCAGGCGCAGGGCGCGGGCGCGCAGTTCCCCGCCGAGGCGGTCGCCGCAGGCGCGCGGGTTGGCGGCGGTCCAGCCGGTGGGGGTGGGGCTGAGCAGGCCGCGGGCGACGAGGGCGGCCAGGGCGGGGCGGTCGGCGGGGGTGAGGTCCGCGGGGCACAGCCGGCCGCCGCCCCGGACGGCGGCGAGGTAGAGGGCCCGCTCGGCCTGGCCGGGCTCATCGGTCATCGCGGGAGCCTCGCATCAGCCAGCCGAGTTGGAACAGGGTCTGGGCGCCGTAGCGGTCGCGCAGTCGGGAGATGTGGCCGGCGACGGTGCGTTCGCTGAGGCCGAGCCGGGTGGCGACGGCCCGCTGGGTGAGGCCGCGGGCGAGCAGCCGGCCGACCCGGTCGGGGATGGTGCGGGCGGGCCCCTGGCCGGGCGCGGCGGCTTCGGTGGTGTCGGCGCGCGCCCAGTCGCGTTCGAAGGCGCCGACCAGGTAGGCGATGGTGGCCGGGTCGGTGATGAAGGCGGCGGTGCTGTTGTCGTCGTTGGCGGAGATCACGGCGACGGACCGGTCGAAGACGATCAGCCGCTGGAAGGGCTCGTCGAGCACGCGGATGAGCGAGCCGTGCCGGGTGACCTCCTCGGCGTAGGCGAGGGCGGGCGGGTCGGCGAAGGCGACCGGCTGGTAGATGGTGCGCAGCGAGCAGCCGCGCTGGAGCAGTCGGACGTCCTGGCGCAGGGCGATCTGGAGGGTGTCGGCGGGCCGGTGGCCGGGCTGGGCGGTGAGGACCTCGGAGCGGCAGTCGGAGACCAGCTGGGAGATCCGCTGGCGGATGTGGACGTGTCCCTCGACGTGGACGGCGCCGCCGGCCCGGCCGGCCGGGCGGGGCATCGCGTCGTAGGCGCGGGTGAGGCCGTCCAGGGCGCCCGGGAGGTTCTCCGCGCGGACCAGCAGCCGGGTGGCCTCGCTGCGCAGTTCGGCGCCGAGGCGGTCGCTGACCGAGCGCGGGCTGACCGCGGTGTAGCAGCGGTCCATCGGGTTGGCCATCAACAGGCCGATGTCGATGAGCTGTTGGAGCGCGCCCTGGTCGACGTCCGCGACCTCGCCGACGGGCAGCCGGCCGCCCTCGGCGATGACGGCCAGGTAGAGCCGGCGGGCGGCCTCGTCGGGCTCCTCGCCCGCCGGTCCCCCGGGGTGCGGCGTGACCGCCGGTTCCGCCGTCACGTCGCACTCTCCCTGCCGGACGCCTCTCCCCTGGTGCTGCCCGTGCTCCCCTCCCGCACGGGCCGCGGCGCCGGTGGGCCGGTGGGGCTCACGGTGCCTGGTACCGGTACGGCGTGATCACGGGTCGGCGGTCACGGTACCGGGTGGGACAGCGGGCCCCCGGGCCCGGGTGCCGTCGCACGCCGGGTCGTCCGGGGGCCGCCATCGGTACGCCATGCCAGGGCGCTCCCGTCGAGGCGGAGCAGCAACGCCTCGCCGGGTCCGGTTCGGGGGCCATCACCACACATGGCCCCCGATCCGGTGCTCTTCCCCCCCGTTCCGCCGGTGCGGGATATCGCACCGGCGGCCATCTTGAAGAGCTAGTCGCCACCATCGGGCTGCGGTGCCCGGACGACTTGGCGTGCCTCCACCTTCACAGCGTGACGGCCGGTGAACAAGTGCAGCCCGAGTGCATGTTCGCGCAATTGCAGCTATCTGCAGCACGGCCCGGGTGCGGGGGGCCGGACGGCGGGTCGGATCGCGGTGAACACCGAGGCTGGCAACGGGTTTCGGCGTCACCGGGCACCACTGCCGGTTGGCGGTGCACGGTCATGCCCGCGGTGCACGTTCCTGCATCCGCGCCGTCGCCGACGACCTCGCGGCTCAGGCCCGCCAGTCCCCGACGACAGCCGCGCGGCTCAGGCCTGCCGGGCCAGCAGCCGCCCCCGCGCCAGCCCCGCCGCGGTGCCGCCGGCCGCGAGCACCCAGGCCAGCGCCAGCAGCAGGTACAGCCCGACGGCCAGGGCGCTGAAGCCCCCGAAGCCGGTGTGCCGGGCGAGCGCGGAGGCACCGGTGACGCAGGTGCCGACCGGGAAGGTGAACGCCCACCAGGTCATCGCGAACGTCATCCCGGCCCGCCGGGCGCGCAGGTTGGCGGTCAGCGCGACGGCCAGCCAGAGCATCGCGACGCCGATCACCGCCACCCCGTACAGCTCGGCGAGGTCGGTCATGGCCGGGGCCAGGGCGGGCAGCACCGGGCGGGCGGCGTCGGCGAGTTGGTGGATCGCGGTGACGGACTGGCCGAGCGGGCCGAGCACCAGGAACAGCGAGGGGGTGAGCGCCGGCGCCGGCAGCTTGCTGTGGAACAGGCCGGTGAACACCACCGGCAGCAGCACCAGGGTGGCCAGCAGCCCGACCCCGAACAGCGCCCAGCAGCCGTACAGCATGGCCTGCCGGGGCGTTCCGGCCGGCAGGTGCGGGACGAGCGCCGGGCCGCAGGCGGAGGCGACCAGCGGGGCGACCACCGGCAGCAGCCAGGTCGGATTGGCCTTCAGGACGGAGACCGGGTGCCGGGTGATCATCAGGTACGGGATGCCGCCGGCCACGACCAGCGCGTAGAGGGTGCCGACACTCCACAGCACCAGGTCCAGGGCGACCGCCGGGCCGGTGCCGATCACCCGGGAGCCGACCAGCAGGGTGCCCAGCCCGACCGCCAGCAGCGCCATCGGCGGGCAGCCGTAGAAGACCGCGGTCGCCGGGTCGTCCAGCAGCTGGGCGCGGGCCGCCTCCCGGTGCCGGGTGAGGTGGACCAGCCGGGCCCCGGCCAGCACCAGCAGGGCGGCCAGGCCGAGCGCCCACATCACCTCGCCGAGGACGGTCGACCCGGGCAGCCGCACCGGCAGGGCGGCGGCGCCGTTGGCCAGGATCGCGGTGCCCATCACGGCGGCGTACCAGTTGGGGCCGAGCCGGGCGAGGTCGTACCGCGGACGGCGGACGGCGGGGCGGACGAGGGGGTGGACGTCGGACACGGTGGACATGCCCTCCACCATCGGTCCGCAGGCGGACCACCGGTAGCGCCGAAGATTCGATGGGGGCATAGCCTGAACCTATGGCCCTCTCCTCGCACGTCCCCGAACTAGGCGCCCTGGAACTGCTGCTCGCGGTGGCCCGGCTGGGCAGCGTCGGGCGCGCGGCGGCCGAGCTGGGCGTCAGCCAGCCGACCGCCAGCGCCCGGATCAAGGGCATGGAACGGCAGATCGGCGTCCCGCTGCTGGACCGCTCGCCCCGGGGCAGCACCCCGACCGAGGCGGGCCGGCTGGTGGTCGAGTGGGCCCGGCAGGTGCTGGAGGCGGCGCAGGCCCTGGACGCCGGGATCGACGCGCTGCGCGGGCGGCGGGACGCCAAGCTGCGGCTGGTGGCCAGCCTGACCGTCGCCGAGTACCTGATGCCCGGCTGGCTGCTGGGCCTGTCCGAGGCCAGCCCGGGGACGGCGGTGACGCTGCGGACGGCGAACTCGGCGGACGTCGCCGGGCAGGTGCTGGCCGGCGAGGCCGACCTCGGCTTCGTCGAGGGCCCGTCCACCCCGCCCGGACTGGCCGGCACGGTGGTGGCGGCGGACCGGCTGGTGGTCGTGGTGGCGCCCAGCCACCCGTGGGCCCGCCGCCAGAGCCCGCTGACCGGCGCCGAGCTGGCCGCCACCCCGCTGGTGCTGCGCGAGCCCGGCTCGGGCACCCGGGAGGTGCTGGAGACGGCCCTGCGGCCGTACGGGGGCGCGGCCCGGCCCCGGATGGAGCTGGCCTCGTCCACCGCGCTGAAGGCCGCGGCGATGACCGGGGCCGGGCCGGTCTGCCTGAGCGACCTGGTGGTGGAGGAGGAGCTGGCCACCCGGCGGCTGGTCGAGGTGGAGCTGGTGCCGGAGCTGGACCTGCGGCGGCCGCTGCGCGCGGTGTGGCCGGCCGGGCAGCGGCCGGGCGGGCCTGCCCGGGAGCTGCTGGGGTTGACCAGGCGGTCCGCCAAACGTTCACCGAGGAGCCGGATGTTCACCGAAAATGTGGGCGCGAGGAAAGGTTGAGCGGAATAGACTCAACTTAGTGCATGCTGTACGCAGCAGTACGGCACTACCACCCGGTGCCGTACGGCCCGCAGCAGTGCACAAAGGTCAGTGCAAGACGGCTCAGCGCGAGACGGCTCAGCGCAGGACGAGAGGGAGGCCCCCCAGCAGTGGACGCCAGCAAGTTCACCACCAAGACCCAGGACGCCCTGGCCACCGCGATCCGGCAGGCCGGCGCGTCCGGCAATCCGGACGTCAGGCCGGTGCACATCCTGATCGCCCTGCTGGAGCAGCCCGAGGGCATCGCCCGGCCCCTGCTGGAGGCGGTCGGCGCCGACGCCTCCCGGATCGACGCCGAGGCGCGCCGCCAGGCGGCCGCGCTGCCCAGCGCGTCGGGCTCGACGGTCTCCGCCCCGCAGCTCGCCCGGGACACCATCGCGGTGCTCACCGAGGCCGGCAAGCGCGCCGACGACCTGGACGACCAGTACGTCTCCACCGAGCACATGATGGTCGGCCTGGCCGCCGAGGGCGGGGCGGTGGCCGAGCTGCTGGTGCAGCAGGGCGCCACGCCCAAGGCGCTGCTCGCCGCGTTCAAGGACGTCCGGGGCAGCGGCAAGGTCACCTCGCCGGACCCGGAGGGCACCTACAAGGCCCTGGAGAAGTACGGCACCGACCTCACCCAGGCCGCCCGGGACGGCAAGCTCGACCCGGTGATCGGCCGTGACCAGGAGATCCGCCGGGTGGTCCAGGTGCTCTCCCGCCGCACCAAGAACAACCCGGTGCTGATCGGCGAGCCCGGCGTCGGCAAGACCGCCGTGGTCGAGGGCCTGGCCCAGCGCATCGTGGCCGGCGACGTGCCGGAGTCGCTGCGCGGCAAGCGGCTGGTCGCGCTGGACCTCGGCGCGATGGTCGCGGGCGCCAAGTTCCGCGGCGAGTTCGAGGAGCGGCTGAAGGCCGTCCTGAACGACATCAAGTCCTCCGACGGCCAGGTCGTCACCTTCATCGACGAGCTGCACACCATGGTCGGCGCGGGCGCCGGCGGCGACTCCGCGATGGACGCGGGCAACATGCTCAAGCCGATGCTGGCCCGCGGCGAGCTGCGGATGGTCGGCGCCACCACGCTGGACGAGTACCGCGAGCGGATCGAGAAGGACCCGGCCCTGGAGCGCCGCTTCCAGCAGGTGCTGGTCGGCGAGCCCAGCGTGGAGGACTCGATCGCCATCCTGCGCGGCCTCAAGGGCCGGTACGAGGCGCACCACAAGGTGCAGATCTCGGACGCCGCCCTGGTCGCCGCGGCCACCCTGTCCAACCGCTACATCACCTCCCGCTTCCTGCCCGACAAGGCGATCGACCTGGTCGACGAGGCGGCCTCCCGGCTGCGGATGGAGATCGACTCCTCCCCGGTCGAGCTCGACGAACTCCAGCGCTCCGTCGACCGGTTGCGGATGGAGGAGCTGGCCCTGGAGAAGGAGTCGGACCCGGCCTCGGTGGACCGGCTGGCCCGGCTGCGGCGCGATCTCGCCGACAGGAACGAGCAGTTGAGCGTGCTGACGGCGCGCTGGGAGCAGGAGAAGAAGAGCCTCAACCGGGTCGGCGAGCTCAAGGAGCGACTGGACGACCTGCACGGCGCGCTCGAACGCGCCCAGCGCGACGGGGACTTCGAGCGGGCGTCCAAGCTGATGTACGCCGAGATCCCGGCCGCCGAGAAGGAGCTCACCGACGCCCAGGAGCGCGCCGCCGACCAGGACGCCTCCGCCTCGATGGTCAAGGAGGAGGTCGGCCCGGACGACGTGGCCGACGTGGTCGCCTCCTGGACGGGCATCCCGGCCGGCCGGCTGCTGGAGGGCGAGAGCGCCAAACTCCTGCGCATGGAGGAGGAGTTGGGCCGCCGCCTGATCGGCCAGAAGGAGGCCGTGCAGGCCGTCTCGGACGCGGTACGGCGCACCCGCTCCGGCATCGCCGACCCGGACCGCCCGACCGGCTCCTTCCTCTTCCTCGGCCCGACCGGCGTCGGCAAGACCGAACTCGCCAAGGCCCTGGCCGACTTCCTGTTCGACGACGAGCGGGCGATGGTCCGGATCGACATGAGCGAGTACGGCGAGAAGCACTCGGTCTCCCGCCTGGTCGGCGCCCCGCCCGGGTACGTCGGCTACGAGGAGGGCGGCCAGCTCACCGAGGCGGTCCGCCGCCGCCCGTACAGCGTGGTGCTGCTGGACGAGGTGGAGAAGGCCCATCCGGAGGTCTTCGACGTCCTGCTCCAGGTGCTGGACGACGGGCGGCTCACCGACGGCCAGGGCCGCACGGTGGACTTCCGCAACGCCATCCTGATCCTCACCTCCAACCTGGGCAGCCAGTACCTGGTCGACCCGGTCACCCCGGAGGCGGAGAAGCGGGAGCTGGTGCTGGGCACCGTCCGGTCCGCGTTCAAGCCGGAGTTCCTCAACCGGCTGGACGACATCGTGGTCTTCGAGCCGCTGGGCACCGGCGAGCTGAGCCGGATCGTCGACCTCCAGGTGGCGAGCCTGGGCAAGCGGCTGCAGGACCGGCGGCTCACCCTGGAGGTCTCCGCGGCGGCCCGCGACTGGCTGGCGCTCACCGGCTACGACCCGGCGTACGGCGCCCGCCCGCTGCGCCGGCTGGTGCAGTCCGCGATCGGCGACCAGCTGGCCCGGGCGATCCTGTCCGGCGCGGTGCACGACGGGGACACCGTCCTGGTCGAGCGGGCCGAGGACGGCGACCGCCTCACCGTCCGTGGCCGGGGGCCGCTGGAGAAGTAGCCCCCGGCGCGCGTCCGGCACACGGGCCGCTCCCTCCGCTCCGGCTTCGCCGCGGCGGCGGGGGCGGCCCGTTCCGGGCTCGTCCAGGGGCGTCGCTACTCGGCCGCCGCCGCCTGCCGCAGCAGGCGGCGCGACCGGTCCCGCCAGACCCGCGCCAGCCGGTGCAGCTCGGCCACCTGGACGTCCGGCAGGCCCCAGGTCTGGGTCAGCAGCCGGAGCGTGGAGACCCGCGGACAGGACACCCCCCGCTCCAGGTCGCGTATCGACCGCACGCTCAACCCGGTCGCCTCACCCAGCTGCTCCTGCGTCATCCCCCGGTCCAACCGGATGCTCCGCAGCAGCGCCCCGAGCGATGCGCCCTCCCCCGTCGCCGTTCCGCCCACTTCTGTTCCCTCCTCAACTCAGGAATGCTCAACTCGCCCAATTGGCCAGGGTTTTGACCTACGCGAGTCGCGTCGCACGCTAACCGCAACCGGCCGGTGCGGCAGCCGAACCCGCGCGCCGAACGCGTGACGTGGCTCACGCGCCACCCTCCGTACGGCCCGCGCCCCGACCCGCGCACCCTGGGTGACCACCACCCGCGGGACCGAGGCGAACGGAAGCGTCCATACCGGCGAAAACGCCTGGGAAGAACGCCGGACGAAGATCGACGCGGCCCCCGGGTGCCCCTGTGAGCGGAGCCCCGAATGAGGCAGGATGGAAGGTGGAAAGGGCGGCCTCTCATTGCCGGCCACCACGTGCACTGAGGAAGAGGACCCCCATGAGCATCGACCCGTCGTCCATCCCGTCCTTCGGCCTCCCCCAGGGCGGCCAGCCCGGCGGCCAGGGCGGGCGGCCGGCCGGCCCGCCGCCGATCATCGTCCCGGACCAGAACCTCGTCTCCCAGCTGCTGGACCAGATGCAGCTCAAGCACGTCGTGGACGAGGAGGGCGACCTCACCGCCCCCTGGGAGGGCTTCCGCGTCTACTACATGTTCCGCGGCGACCAGAAGGAGCTCTTCGCGGTCCGCGCCTTCTACGACCGCCCGTACCCGCTGGAGAAGAAGGTCGAGATCCTCGACCTGATCGACGAGTGGAACCGGGAGACCCTCTGGCCGAAGGTCTACACCCACACCCACGAGGACGGCGTGGTCCGCCTGATCGGCGAGGCCCAGATGATCGTCGGCACCGGCGTCAACCTGGACTACTTCGTCACCACCACCGCCAACTGGACCCAGGCCGCGGTCGGCTTCGAGCAGTGGATGGTCGAGCGCCTCGGCCTCCAGGACGAGATCGAGGGCGAGGACGGCGAGGCCGAGGGCACCGACGAGGCCTGATCCCGCCCGGCACCCCCAGGAACGGCCCCCCACCGAGCTCGACACGGTGGCGGGCCGTTCCCGTAGTCCCTCTTGTCCCCCGGCTCCCGACTGTCACAGGATGGCCCTGACGACGAGCCGTGAGGAGCCACTGATGGGTACCAGGCCGCTGCTGAACCGCCGACTGGCCGGGATGGGAACGACGATCTTCGCCGAGATGTCCACCCTGGCCACGGCCACCGGCTCGATCAACCTCGGCCAGGGCTTCCCGGACACCGACGGGCCGCGCGAGATCGCCGAGGCCGCCGCCGACGCCGTGCTGAACGGCCGCGGCAACCAGTACCCGCCCGGCCCCGGCATCCCCGAACTGCGCACCGCCGTCGCCGAGCACCAGCAGCGCTTCCACGGCCTCACCTACGACCCGGACACCGAGGTGCTGGTCACCGCCGGTGCCACCGAGGCCATCGCCGCCACGCTGCTGGCCCTGCTGGAGCCCGGCGACGAGGTGATCGCCCTCGAACCCTTCTACGACTCCTACGCCGCCTGCATCGCCATGGCCGGAGCCACCCGCGTCCCGCTCACCCTGCGGGCCCCGTCGTTCCGCCCCGACCCGGACGAGCTGCGCTCGCTGATCACCCCGCGCACCCGGTTGCTGCTGATCAACACCCCGCACAACCCGACCGGCACCGTCCTCACCGCCGAGGAACTCGCCGCGATCGCCGCGATCGCCGTCCAGCACGACCTGCTCGTCGTCTCCGACGAGGTCTACGAGCACCTCGTCTTCGGCGCCACCCACCACCCCATCGCCGCCCTGCCCGGCATGCGCGAGCGCACCGTCACCATCTCCTCGGCCGGCAAGACCTTCTCCTTCACCGGCTGGAAGGTCGGCTGGGTGACCGCGAGCCCGGCCCTGGTCTCGGCCGTACGCACCGCCAAGCAGTACCTCACCTACGTCAGCTCCGGCCCCTTCCAGTACGCCGTCGCCGAGGCCCTGCGGCTGCCCGACACGTATTTCGACACCCTCCGCGCCGATCTGCTGCGCAAGCGCGACCTCCTGCTCGACGGCCTCACCGCGGCCGGCTTCCGCGCCTTCACCCCCGAGGGCACCTACTTCGTCACCACCGACATCACCCCGCTCGGCGAGAAGGACGGCATCGAGTTCTGCCGCGCCCTCCCCGCCCGCTGCGGCGTGGTCGCCATCCCCAACGCCGTCTTCTACGACAACACCGAGGCCGGCCGCAGCCTGGTCCGCTTCACCTTCTGCAAGCGCGACGAGGTCCTCCAGGAGGCCGTCGCCCGCCTGCGACAGCTCTGACGGGCGACCGCCACGGGGTCGGCGCCTCGCCGACCCCGTGGCCGAACTCCCGGACGTGACACCCCCGTTCACCATAGCCCCGACTGCTTCGCTCGCTGCAAACACGGCGGGGCACTCCGGGAGGACACCGCCCGAAGAGGGCGCGCGCGAGTGGGCGCGCGCCCTGTTTCGCGCCCTTCGAACTGGAATGCCGATTGATCCGACGCCAGTTCTGGCGTGACGCCAACTTCCTTGCCCGGGTTGATTGTTTGCCACGCCCGCGGCATGCGGCCCGACTCTCCGGGTACGCCTTCGCCGGTCGTCACGGTCCGCTCGGGGTGGGCGGCGGTGTGTAATGCACTCGGACGGCGCACTCCCGGCGCACACGGCGCGCGATCCGGTGATAGGGGCGCGGGCTGTGCAGACTCGTACACGGGCTCGATCAGACCCGGGAAGCAGGTGTGCTCGAAACGGTGAATGCTTGACAAAGTTGGGTAAATCACCGGCGGACCCGGCGTATTCGTGCTTCTCTGCTGCTGAATCTCCAGCCGGAATCCTTCCTTCCACGGTCGGCCGCGCCCAAGGCCGCACAGCCACGAACAGCCTCGCCATCGCCTAGGCCTACTCGCTGCTGCTCGGCGGGCGCGCACGGAGCTGAAACGCGGAGCCGAGCATGCTCACCACACTGCAAACCTCCTACACGGACACCCGCGCCGGTGACCTCGCCTGGTGCCTCGGCGGCGACCCCCTGCCCGCACTCGCCGTCCGCGACCTGAGACTCGACGGAGCCGACCGCCCCGGCGCGTCCGGCACCCTCCAGCTGCGCCTGCTGGGCGCCTCCCACCAGGTGGTCATCGACGCGGGCCCCGGCCAGTGCCTGGAGACCGTCGCCTGTCTGCCCGGCCGCCGAACCCCGCTGCCGGCCCGGGTGGCCAAGCAGGTCGGCGGCTGGGAGTACGAGTTCGCCGCCCGGATCGAGGTGCTGCCGCCGCACGACTTCGCGGCCCGCGCCCAGGAACTGCTGGCCCTGGTCGAGGGGCACCCGCGGGGCCTCGCCGGGGTCTTCCCGGGCGACCCGAGCGCGTTCACCGCGCTGGTCGCCCAGGGCGGCGCGGACCGGGTGCTCTGGCGCACCTGGCACGCCTACCCCCAGGAGGGACAGCTGGTGTGCACCCGTTCCTCGCTGGTGCTGACCGGCGCATGACCCTCCGAGGCCCGGACCGGACCCCCGATCCGTCCGCAGACCGCCCGAAGCGGTCGTACGAATCGCACGCAGGAACGGTTCGTCAATCCGACGTTGCTCACTGTCCGCCGAATGGGCGCAGCCATCCGTCCCGCACGTCCCCTAGCGTTTGTTCGTGATCAACCATCCGGCCGGTCCGCCCGCACGCCCGCGAGTGGACCTCGGCGACGGCGCCCCACCCCGGCCCGGGCGAAGCCTCGCCCCCCTCCTGCCCGCCCGCCGTCGATCCCGGCTGCGCTCCAGCCCCCGGCTCGCCCGGCTGGCCGTCCTGCTGGCCGCGTTCGTCTGCGCGGCCTGCGGACTCGTCTACGAACTCGAACTCGTCGCGCTCGGCGACTACCTGCTCGGGGACACCGTCACCCAAACCTCCGTCGTGCTCTCCGTCATGGTGTTCGCGATGGGCCTCGGCTCGCTGCTCGCCAAGCGGCTCACCAGCCGCCCCGCCACCGCCTTCGCGCTGGTCGAGTGCGCGCTCGCGCTCACCGGCGGGCTCTCCGTCCTCGCGCTCTACTCCTGCTGGTCCTGGATCGGCCGCTACCAGGTCGCCATGGTCGGCCTCACCTGCCTGATCGGCATCCTGATCGGCGCCGAAATCCCGCTGCTGATGACGCTCATCCAGCGGATCCGGCGGGAGGACGCCGGACGGGCCGTCGCCGACCTGTTCGCCGCCGACTACGTGGGCGCGCTGATCGGCGGCCTCGCCTTCCCGTTCCTGATCCTGCCCACGCTCGGCCCCGGCGACGGCGCGCTGTTCACCGGCGCCGTCAACGCCGTCGCCGGGGCCGCCGTGGTGCTCTGGCTGTTCCGCGAGGAACCCGCCCCCCGAGTACGACGGCTGCTCTGGGGCGGCTGCCTGCTCGTCCTCGGCCTGCTCGGCGCCGCAGCGGCCGGCTCCGACGCGATCGAACGCGCCGCCCGCCACGCCCTCTACGGCGACGACCAGGTCCGCTACGCCACCCGCAGCCGGCACCAGGAGATCGTGCTCACCGGCCCCGCCGAAGGCCCGCTCCGGCTCTACCTGGACGGCCGGCTCGCGGTCTGCGGACCCGACGAGTACCGGGCCAGCGAAGGCCTGGTCCACCCCGCCATGGCGGGCGGCCCGGACGCCCGGGTCCTGCTGCTCGGCGGCGGCGACGGCCTCGCCCTGCGGGAGGTGCTGCGGCACCGGGGCGTCCGCGCCGTCCGGCTGGTCGACGGCGACCCCGCCCTCCCCCGGCTCGCCCGCACCGACCCCGGGCTCGCCGCCCTCGGCAAGCGCTCCCTGGACGACCCCCGGGTCCGCAGCGTCGCCGCCGACCCGTTGGCCTGGCTGCGCGGCGCGGGCGCCTCCGGCGCGGGCGGGCCGTACGACGTGGTGCTCGCCGACCTCCCGGCACCGGCCGACGGCGGGCCGGTCAAGTTCCACTCCCAGGAGTTCTACGGCCTCGCCGCCCGGCTGCTCTCCCCCGGCGGCCGGATCGCCGTCCGGGCCGGCAGCGACCTGGACGGCCTCTGGCGGATCGAGTCCGGCCTGCGCACGGCGGGCCTGCGCACCGCCCCGTACGCCGTCCCGGGCAGCGCCACCGCCGCCTGCCGCCCCGGCCCGCCGGACGGCACCCAGAACTTCCTCCTCGCCGCCGACACCCAACCCCCGCTCACCCTCGCCCCCGACGCCCCACCACCCCGCGCCCTCACCCCCGACACCCTCCGCGGCTCCACCACCCACCTCACCGCCCTCCGCCCCATCCACCCCCCAGCCGCCCTCACCCTCCTCGGCCCCCGCTGACGCCCGCTGCGCAGGAAGTCGGCCCGGCCGACTTCCTGCGCGGCAACGGCCAGACAATCCGGCAAGCGAGCGCCCCGGGTGGAGGGGCGGATGCGGAGCGAGCCGGCACGGCATCCCGGAGAGACGGACGACGCACCTTCCCCAGGCGGGCTCGGAGGGAGGCGGAGCGGGCCGCGCCCGGCAGGCCTACGAGCCGAGCGGCTGCGGAGCCCCGGACCGCGCCACGGTGCTCAGCGGGGAGGGCGCCGCTTGTCGGGCGGCTCTCGGCACACGCGGAGCGACCCGGGGCAGGCCGTTGTCCCAGGCCCGCCGCCCCGACAGTGCTGAGGTGCGGGAGGTCTGGCGGTGTCGGCGATGGGCGGAGCCGAAGGCGCTGGGCCAGGGCGGCAGCCGGGTGCGCGTGGAGCGGGCCGGAGTCCGGGGCGCACGTGAGGCGGGCCGATGGCCGGCCGACGGCGCGGGACGTGTGGGCGGCCGGGGCTGGATGAGCGGGGTGGGCGACCGGGGGTGGTGCGGGTGACGGCTGGGGAACAGGTGGGGTCGGGAAAATCTGGTGGTGGTGGGTAGGGACCGGGCGGGGAGCAGTCGGTAGGCTCCGTTGCATGGAGCATGAGGTTGTCGTCCCGATGTCCGCCGAGCTGGTGCGCCAGGCTTTGCAGGATCCTGCGCTGCTGGCGCGGAGTGTGCCGGGGCTGAGCACTGAGCCGGCCGCGGTCGGGGCGGGCTCGGCCGAGGAGATCGGCGGCCGGTTGAAGCTGCGGGTCGGCGGCTCCACGATCACGTACAAGGGCGTGCTGTCGCTGATCGAGGGCCGGGAGGGCGTGCTGACCGTGCTCGCCGAGGGCGAGGAGGTCCGGGGCAGCGGCGAGGTGACCGCCACCGTCCGGGTCAGTGTCGCGGAGGGCGCCGAGGGCGGCACCGCGGCGATCCGCTTCACCGGCGACTTGAGTGCCACCGGCCGGCTGACCGAGTTCGACGAGGAGACCCTCGACGCCACCGGCCGTCGTCTGCTGGACCGTTTCGCCGCCGCGCTGGTCGCCCCCGAGGGCGAGCAGGTGCAGGAGGAGGACCAGGACGAGGGCGGCGAGGCGGCCGAGACCGGCACCGAGGCCGGCACCGAGGCCGGCGTGGTCTACCTGGAGGAGCGCCAGGACCAGCCCGGCGACGACCTGGACGACGACCTCTCCGACCTGATCGCCTTCTCCGACGCCGACGCCGAGGGCTTCGGCCTGCCCACCGGCTCCGCCGACGCCGACGCCGATGCCGACACCGGCATCGAAGCCGACGCCGAAATCGACGCCGACGCCGGCATCGAGGCCGACGCGGACGACGAGGAGTCCGTGGAGGCGGACGACGTCGACGGCGAGGACGCCATCGTCGAGCCGCTCTTCGCCTACGAGGAGGAGCCGGTGCTCACCGGCCCGGTGCGGCGCAGCATCGTCGGCCGGTCCGCCGAGGAGGTGGACCACGCCCCGCCGCGCGGCCCGTACGCCCCGGCGCTGCCCGCTCGCAGCGCACGGGCCCGGGCGGCGTCCCGTTGGGGCGGCGAGGCCGGCGGGATCGTGGTGCCGGGCACCGACGGCCGCAGCGCGGTGCCGTGGGTGATCGGCGGCTCGGTGGCCCTGCTGGGCGGCGCGGTGGTGCTGGTCCGGGCGCTGCGCAAGCGCTGAGCGGACGCCGGGCCCTGGGCGCCGGTGGGAGCGCCAGGGCCTAGACTGAACGCTCATGAGCAACGACCGCGACGCCCTGCTGGCACAGATCAAGGACAAGGCCGTCGTGCACGGCAAGGTCACCCTCTCCTCCGGCAAGGAGGCCGACTACTACGTCGACCTGCGCCGGATCACGCTGGACGGCGTGGCCGCCCCGCTGGTCGGCCGGGTGATGCTGGACGCGACCTCGCACCTGGAGTACGACGCCGTCGGCGGTCTGACCCTGGGCGCCGACCCGGTGGCCACCTCGATGCTGCACGCCGCCGCCGCGCGCGGCCGTCAGCTGGACGCCTTCGTGGTCCGCAAGGCCGGCAAGGCGCACGGCCTTCAGCGCCGGATCGAGGGCCCCGAGGTGAAGGGCCGCCGGGTGCTGGCCGTCGAGGACACCTCCACCACGGGCGGCTCGGTGCTGACCGCCGTGGAGGCGCTGCGCGAGGCGGGCGCCGAGGTGGTCGGCGTCGCGGTGATCGTGGAGCGCGGCGGCGCGGCTGCCATCGAGGCGCAGGGCCTGGAGTACGTGACCGCGTACACCGCGGACGACCTGGGCCTCTGATTTCGGCGGCCACCCCGGAAACCACGAAGGGCCGGTTCTGTTTCACGTGAAACCGTGAAGCAGAACCGGCCCTTCGCCGTAGCCGGAGGCCTCAGCCGCGCCGGTGCCGACCGCCGCCGGCCTGGACCGCGTTGTCGGCGTCGGCCTCGGCACCGCCGGCCCGCTTCTTCTTCCGCTCGCGCATGACCTCGACCAGGATCGGCGAGATCGACAGCAGCACGATCAGCAGCACCGCCGGGATCAGGTACTTGTCGATCACCGGGGCGAGCGCGTCACCGAAGAAGTAGCCGATCAGCAGCATGGACTCGGTCCACAGCACGCCGCCGATCACGTTCCAGAGGAAGAAGGTCTTGGCGGGCATCTCCAGGGTGCCGGCCACCGGGTTCAGGAAGGTGCGGATGATCGGCATGAAGCGGGCCAGCACCACGGCCTTGCCCGAGCCGAACTTGTTGAAGTACTCCTCCGCCTTCACCACGTACTCGCGGCGGAAGATCTTCGATTCGGGCTTGTCGAACATCTTCGGCCCGACCTTGACGCCGATCAGATGCCCCAGCTGGGCACCGGCGATCGCCGCGATCGGGCAGCCGATCAGCAGGACGGCGATCGGCAGCTTGGCGCCGTCGCCGAGCACCGAGGAGGCGGCGTTCGAGGCGGCGACACCCGCGAGGATCAGCAGCGAGTCGCCCGGGAAGAAGAAGCCGACCAGCAGGCCGGTCTCCGCGAAGATGATCGCGATCAGCCCGATGGCGCCGAGGGACGAGATCAGGGATTTGGCGTCGAGCAGATTGACGGCCAGCTGGTTGTAGTCCACGGGCGCAGGATAGCGGGCGCACCTGGCCGGCGACCGCCCCCGACCCCCTGCCGGACGGGCCCGGCGGGGGACGGAAGCCCGCGCCCTGCGGCGTTTCGCATGGCGGGCTCCTGCTGACCGGCGGGCACGAGTCTGGGAAGATGGCACGGGCGTCCGGTCCGCAACGGCACACCACCCTCATGGCCGTACCGCGGAGGTCGCCTCGAACGTGCCGGAGAGCCACCGCAACGCCGCGCGTCGGCGGGCCGGCACGGAGTCGTCACGAAGGCGTACACAGCGTCGGACAGCACCGTCCGTACGCCGCAACCCGACAGGAGCGGATCGCATGCCCATCGCAACTCCCGAGGTCTACAACGAGATGCTGGACCGGGCCAAGGCGGGCAAGTTCGCCTACCCGGCCATCAACGTCACCTCGTCGCAGACCCTGCACGCCGCGCTGCGTGGTTTCGCCGAGGCCGAGAGCGACGGCATCATCCAGATCTCGACCGGTGGCGCGGAGTTCCTGGGCGGCCAGCACAACAAGGACATGGTGACCGGCGCCATCGCGCTCGCCGAGTTCGCCCACATCGTCGCCGCCAAGTACGACGTCACCGTCGCGCTGCACACCGACCACTGCCCGAAGGACAAGCTGGACGGCTACGTCCGTCCGCTGCTGGCCGTCTCCGCCGAGCGCGTGGCCAAGGGCCGGAACCCGCTGTTCCAGTCGCACATGTGGGACGGCTCGGCCGAGACCCTCGCCGACAACCTGGCCATCGCCCAGGAGCTGCTGGCCCAGGCCGCCGCCGCCAAGATCATCCTTGAGGTCGAGATCACCCCGACCGGCGGCGAGGAGGACGGCGTCACCCACGAGATCAACGACGAGCTGTACACCACCGTCAACGACGCCGTGCGCACCGCCGAGGCGCTGGGCCTGGGCGAGAAGGGCCGCTACCTGCTGGCCGCCTCCTTCGGCAACGTGCACGGCGTGTACAAGCCGGGCAACGTCGTGCTGAAGCCCGAGCTGCTGCGTGAGCTCCAGGACGCGATCGGCAAGCAGTACGGCAAGACCGACCCGTTCGACTTCGTCTTCCACGGCGGCTCGGGCTCGACCGCCGAGGAGATCGCCACCGCGCTGGAGAACGGCGTCGTGAAGATGAACCTGGACACCGACACCCAGTACGCCTTCACCCGCCCGGTGGCCGGCCACATGTTCGCCAACTACGACGGCGTGCTGAAGGTCGACGGCGAGGTCGGCAAGAAGAACACCTACGACCCGCGCACCTGGGGCAAGCTGGCCGAGGCCGGCATGGCCGCCCGCGTGGTCGAGGCCGCCGAGCAGCTGCGTTCGGCGGGCAAGCGCCTGAAGTGAGGCGCCTGAGGCAAGGCCCCTGAAGCACGCAGGACAGGGCACGTGAAACACGGGTGCCCCCGGTGGAGGATCCACCGGGGGCACCCGCACGTCCGGATGTCCAGCCGCTCTACTGCTCTACTGCTTGAGCTCCGCGTACGCCTCCGCGCTGCTGTCCTTCAGGAACTGCCAGCAGCGGGCCTCCTCCTCGGTCTCCTTGATCGCGCCGGCCGCCCGGGCGAGCGCCGCCAGGCAGCGCAGGAAGCCGCGGTTGCCGCGGTGCTCCCACGGCACCGGGCCGTGGCCCTTCCAGCCGCTGCGGCGCAGCTGGTCCAGGCCGCGGTGGTAGCCGGTGCGAGCGTAGGCGTACGACTCGACGTAGCGGCCGGCCGCGTTGGCGTCGTCGGCGAGCATGGCCCAGGCGAGGCAGAAGCTCGGGAATTCGGCCGCCACCTGGGTCGGGGAGGCGGACTCCTCCGCCAGCATGCGGTAGGGCCGCTCCTCCTCCGGGAGGAGGGTCGGGTCGGGACCGTCGAGAAGGTTCCTGTGAATCGCCATGCCCTGAAGTCTGCCACCCGAGACTCAGGGGTCAACCGGCGTCCCGGAACAGTCCGCCGAAACCGGGGGCCTCACGCGGCATACCAGGTATGTAGACATTCACCCGTTCGCCGTGCCAGTGTGAAGATCATGTCCGCAGCCCGCTCCGTCGGCAGGCGGGTCGCACCGCCTCGAAAGGGCGGCCGCCGACGCCGCCGACCGTCTCGGAGATTCGGCCCTGGCATGCTCACGGCGCTGGCGGTCTCGCTGCTGGTGCTGAGCGCCGCCACCGCCGTCATGCTGACCCGCTCCACGGGAACCCCGGCCACCACTCCGAGCACCCAGGCGAGGGTCGCCCCGTCGGCCGAACAGGCCCCCGTGGAAGCGCCGGCGCCCGTCCAGGCCCCGCCGGCCCCTCCCCCGGCCGTCGCCCCGACACCGACCCCCACGCCCACGCCCACGCCGACGCCGACGACCACCCTCACCGGCCCGGACCCCGGCCCCGCCAAGGGCGCGGGCACCTTCACCGTCGCCCCGGCCACCGCCCAGGCCGTCGGGCAGGGCAACATCCGCCGCTACCGGGTCGAGGTCGAGGACGGCATCGGGATCGACGCCCCGGCCGCCGCCGCGCAGGTGCACGGCATCCTCGGCGACCGGCGCGGCTGGACCAGCGACCGCAAGAACGGCTTCCAGCTGGTCGCCGGCGGCTCGTACGACTTCACCGTGAAGATCGCCTCGCCGGCCACCGTGGACCGGATCTGCGGCGCCTCCGGCCTGGACACCCACGGCGAGGTCAACTGCAACGTCGGCAACCAGGTGCTCGTCAACTCCAAGCGCTGGAACACCGGTTCACCCCAGTTCAACGGACCGCTGGAGGAGTACCGGGCGCTGATCGTCAACCACGAGGTGGGCCACCGGATCGGCCACGGGCACGAGGACTGCCCCGGCGAGGGCAAGCCGGCGCCCGCGATGATGCAGCAGATCTACGGTCTCAAGGGCTGCCTGCCCAACGCCTGGCCGTACTCGGCGGAGGGCGGCTACCTGAGCGGGCCCGCCGTCCCCTGACGCCGTAGGGCCCGTAACGCCGGGCCCTAGCCGAGCACCGGCAGGTACGTCCGCAGGTCGCTGCGCTCCCCCGAGGCGGACACCACGGCCGCGTCCACCGCCGCCGCCCAGTCGGCCCGGCCGGTGGCCAGCCGGATCCAGGTCAGCGGGTCGGTCTCCACCACGTTGGGCGGGGTGCCCCGGGTGTGCTTCGGTCCGGGCACGGCCTGGACCACCGCGTACGGCGGGACGCGCAGCTCGACCGCGCCGCCGGGGGCTCGGTCGGCGAAGGCGTCGGCCAGCATCCGGGTGACGGCCGCGAGGGCCTGGCGGTCGTGCGGGAAGGCGTCCGCGCCGAGCGCGTCGGCCAGGTCGTCGGCGTGCACCACGGCCTCGACCAGCCTGGTCACCAGGTAGTCGGTCAGGGCCATCGAGCGGCCGCCCGGGATGGCGATCCGCTGCTCCGGGCCGGGCGCGGCCGGCCGGTCGAGCACGGCCCGCACGGTGTCGAGCGTCCGGTCGAAGGCGGCGGCCACCTCGGCGGGCGGGCCGGCGAACCCGGTCGCCGCGTGCTCCGCCACCCGGGCGTCCACGGCTGCGCCCATCGTCCCGGACAGCTCCGCGTAGCCGGCCAGTGAGAGCGCGGGCCCGTCCGGCTCCGGCCCGTCCACCGCGGCCGGCAGATGGCCCAGCGCCAGGCCCAGGTGGGCCAGCAACTCCCGTACCCGCCATGCCCCGAGCCGGGTCGGCAGCTCCAACTGCTCGGCGGTCAGGCCGTGTACGGCGACGCGCAGCGCCTCGCTCTGGGCGGCCAGCGCGGCGCGGACCTTCTGCGGCTGGTACGTACGGGACTTGGCAGGCATGGGGCCCAACATACGCCGAGGGACGGACGGTTCGAGGAGAACCGCCCGTCCCTCGGCAAGGCACTCAGCCCAGCAGAGCCTCGATGACGCCGGTGTGGGCGTCCTTCAGCTCCGCCAGCGAGACGCTGAACTGGCCCTGGACGTCCAGGCTGTCGCCGTCCACGACACCGATCCGGGCGGCCGGCAGGCCACGCGCGGTGCACATGTCGTTGAACCGGAGCTCCTCGCTGCGCGGCACCGCCACGACGGCGCGGCCGGCCGACTCGGAGAACAGCAGGACGAACGGGTCCTGGCCCTCGGGCACGACGATCCGCGCGCCGTGACCGCCCTTGAGGCAGCTCTCGATCAGCGCCTGGCCCAGACCGCCGTCGGACAGGTCGTGCGCGGCGTCGATCATGCCGTCGCGCGAGGCGGCGATCAGGATCTCGCCGAGCAGCCGCTCGCGCTCCAGGTCCACCTTGGGCGGCAGGCCGCCGAGGTGGTCGTGGACGGCCTGCGACCAGGCCGAGCCGCCGAGCTCGTCCGCCGTGTCGCCGAGCAGGTAGAGCAGCTGCCCCTCCTCGGCGAAGGCCAGCGGGGTGCGCCGGGTGACGTCGTCGATGACGCCGAGCACCGCGACCACCGGGGTCGGGTGGATGGCGACCTCGCCGGTCTGGTTGTACAGCGAGACGTTGCCGCCGGTGACCGGGGTGCCGAGCACCAGGCAGGCGTCGGCCAGACCGCGGGTGGCCTCGGCGAACTGCCACATCACGTCCGGGTCCTCGGGGGAGCCGAAGTTGAGGCAGTCGGAGACGGCGAGCGGCTTGGCACCGCCGGCCGCGACGTTGCGGTAGGCCTCGACCAGGGCCAGCTGGGCGCCGGTGTACGGGTCCAGCTTGGCGAAGCGGCCGTTGCCGTCGGTGGCGACCGAGACGCCGAGGTTGGTCTCGTCGTCGATCCGGATCATGCCCGAGTCCTCGCCGTGCGAGAGCACGGTGTTGCCGAGCACGTAGCGGTCGTACTGGTCGGTGATCCAGGACTTGGAGGCCTGGTTCGGGTGGCTCGCGACCTTCAGCAGGTCCGCCTTGAGGCCCTCGCCGGTGGTCGGGCGGGCCAGCCGCTCGGCGGTCGGGGCGTCGGCCTGGAGCGCGTCCTGCCAGCTCGGGCGGGCGTACGGGCGCTGGTAGGTCGGGCCCTCGTGGGCGACGGTGCGCGGCGGGACGTCCACCACGAGCTCGCCGTGCCAGAAGATCTCCAGGCGCTCGCCGTCGGTCACCTCACCGATGACGTTGGCGATGACGTCCCACTTCTCGCAGATCTCCAGGAAGCGGTCGACCTTGTCGGGCTCCACGATCGCGCACATGCGCTCCTGCGACTCGCTCATGAGGATCTCCTCCGGCGAGAGCGTGTGGTCGCGCAGGTGCACGGTGTCGAGCTCGATCCGCATGCCGCCGGAGCCGGCCGAGGCCAGCTCGCTGGTGGCGCAGGACAGACCGGCGCCGCCGAGGTCCTGGATGCCCTTGACGAGCTTCTCCCGGAAGATCTCCAGGGTGCACTCGATCAGGAGCTTCTCCTGGAACGGGTCGCCGACCTGGACGGCCGGGCGCTTGGCCGGCTTGGTGTCGTCGAAGGTCTCGGAGGCCAGCACCGAAACGCCGCCGATGCCGTCGCCACCGGTGCGGGCTCCGTACAGGATGACCTTGTTGCCGGCGCCGGAGGCCTGCGCGAGGTGGATGTCCTCGTGCTTCATGACGCCCACGCACAGCGCGTTGACCAGCGGGTTGCCCTGGTAGCAGGAGTCGAAGACGACCTCGCCGCCGATGTTCGGCAGGCCCAGGCAGTTGCCGTAGCCGCCGATGCCCGCGACGATCCCGGGCAGCACGCGCCGGGTGTCCGGGTGGTCGGCCGCACCGAAGCGCAGCGGGTCCATCACGGCGACCGGGCGGGCGCCCATCGCCAGGATGTCGCGCACGATGCCGCCGATGCCGGTGGCCGCGCCCTGGTAGGGCTCGATGTACGACGGGTGGTTGTGCGACTCGACCTTGAAGGTGACCGCGTACCCCTGGCCGACGTCGACCACACCGGCGTTCTCGCCGATGCCGACGAGCATCGCGTCCGAATCCGGCTTCTTCTCGCCGAACTGCTTCAGGTGGACCTTGCTGCTCTTGTACGAACAGTGCTCCGACCACATGACCGAGTACATCGCGAGTTCGGCGCCGGTCGGACGGCGACCGAGGATCTCCCGGATGCGCGCGTACTCGTCCTCCTTGAGGCCGAGTTCGGCCCAGGGCTGGGCGGCGTCCGGGGTCTGCTCGGCGTTCTTGACGGTGTCGAGGCTCATCAGGCGTTCACCAGCTGCTTCAGGACGGAAGTGAAGAAGCCCAGGCCCTCGGTGGTCGGACCGGTGAGCGACTCCACGGCGTGCTCCGGGTGCGGCATCAGGCCGACGACATTGCCGGCGGCGTTGGTGATGCCGGCGATGTCGCGGTACGAACCGTTCGGGTTGACGTCGAGGTAACGGGCGACCACCCGGCCCTGCGCCTCCAGCTCGTCCAGCACCCGCTCGTCGGCGACGAAGCGGCCCTCGCCGTTCTTCAGCGGGACGACGATTTCCTGGCCCGCCGAGTAATCCTGGGTCCAGGCGGTGCCGGCGTTCTCGATGCGGAGCTTCTGGTCGCGGCAGACGAAGTGCAGCGAGTCGTTCCGGGTGAGCGCACCGGGCAGCAGGTGCGATTCGCACAGCACCTGGAAGCCGTTGCAGATACCCAGCACCGGCATTCCGAGCTTCGCCTGCTCGATGATGGTCTCCATCACCGGCGAGAAGCGGGAGATCGCACCGCAGCGCAGATAGTCGCCGTAACTGAATCCGCCCGGCAGGACGACGGCGTCGACCTGGTGGAGATCCTTGTCACGGTGCCAGAGGGCGACCGGCTCGGCGCCGGCCAGACGGACCGCCCGCTGGGCGTCACGGTCGTCCAGGGAGCCCGGGAAAGTGACGACGCCGACGCGGGTGGTCACTTGCCCTCCTCCTCGACCCGGACGGTGAAGTCCTCGATCACGGTGTTGGCGAGAAAGGTCTCGGCGGCTTCGCGGATACGGGCGAGCGCCGCGTCGTCGACCGGGCCCTCCACATCCAGCTCGAAACGCTTGCCCTGGCGGACGTCGGAGATCCCGGTGAATCCGAGACGGGGCAGTGCACGCTGCACCGCCTGTCCCTGGGGGTCGAGGATCTCCGGCTTGAGCATGACGTCGACTACGACGCGTGCCACTGGCACTCCCGGTGGTGTCTTCGGTGAGGCGGGGGAACCCCAGACTACCGGTGGTTTCGGGCAGGATTGCTGGCCGGGGATAGCGACGCGCGTAGACCCGAGACCCTTACGCAGCAAGGGATACGGGCACCTGACCCCCCGTCGAACCCGCCCCGTTTCCACGGATTCGGCGCCCGGAACGGCACCGCCCGGAGAACACCCGAATACGGCACTTGGGGACAGATCCGCCCGTCCCGCACACCGGTATCAAGTGAGCCCCGCGAAGAGTCGTGAATATCCGGAAAAGAATGCCGGACTCTTCGATTTCGACCCCCTTCGGGTGCAGAATAGGGCCACCTGTCGCGGCAAGTGCTGCGTATCAGGCGGGCCACCGGGTCCGCCCGTACGTACTTGCGCGTTGGTGCACATCAGGCCCCGGTACCCCCTCGGACCGGCGGCCGAATTGCCCGAGAGGATTGACACCCATGGCTCAGCGTGTAGTTGTCACGCTCTCCGACGACCTGGACGGCGGCGCCGCCGCGGAAACCGTCCACTTCGGCGTTGACGGGAAGTCGTACGAGATCGACCTGTCCGTGGACAACGCGGAAAAGCTGCGGGAGGCCCTCGCTCCGTTCGTTGCCGCCGGCCGCCGGCAGAGCCGTGCCGGAAAGTCCTTCCGCCGCACCGCCCTCACCCCGGACCCGGCCGCGGTCCGCGCCTGGGCGCTGTCCCGCGGGATGGAACTGCCGGCCCGCGGCCGCATCCCCAAGCACGTGTACGAGGCGTTCGCCGAGGCGAACTGAGCCCCGTCGGAGCTCGGCTCCCCGGTCGCCCCGTCCTCCCGGACCGAAGGGTGGGGCGACCACCCCGAAAGATGCTGTAGAGTATTCCTCGTCGCCGCAACGGAGAGATCCGAAGAGGCGGCGGGTGCCCCACGAGGCACCAGGCGGACGTGGCTCAGTTGGTAGAGCATCACCTTGCCAAGGTGAGGGTCGCGAGTTCGAATCTCGTCGTCCGCTCGCAGTGCGCGAGCACAGCACAACTCAATAGTTTGACCTGCGGACGTGGCTCAGTTGGTAGAGCATCACCTTGCCAAGGTGAGGGTCGCGAGTTCGAATCTCGTCGTCCGCTCCGATACGAAGGGCCCCCTCGTTTGAGGGGGCCCTTCGGCATTCCCTCCCGCGGGCCGCGATATCGACCCATGACATTTGTCATCGCCGACCCGTGGATACCCACCGCCAGGTCATGACGGCGCGCACTGCCCGCGCGGCCCGGGCGGCGGAAGGCTTGAGGCATGGAAACGAGCCGGCCCACCCGCCCCAGCGACGACGTGATCGAGGTCACCGACCTGCACCGCCACTACGGCGGCGGCACTTCCGGGTACCACGCCGTGCGCGGCGTCGACCTCACCGTCCGCCGCGGCGAGCTGTTCGCCCTGCTGGGCACCAACGGGGCCGGCAAGACCTCCACCATGGAGGTCATCGAGGGCCTGGCCGCGCCCACCGGCGGCACCGTCCGGGTGCTCGGCCGGGACCCGTACAAGGAGCGCGCCGCCGTCCGCCCGCGGATCGGCGTCATGCTCCAGGAGGGCGGCTTCCCCGGCGATCTCACCGCCACCGAGACCGGCCGGGTCTGGGCCGGGATGACCACCGGCGCCCGCCCGGTGGCGGAGGCGCTGGAGCTGGTCGGGCTCGGGCACCGGGCGAACGTCCGGGTCAAGCAGCTGTCCGGCGGCGAGAAGCGCCGGCTGGACCTCGCGATGGCCCTGCTCGGCCGCCCCGAGGTGCTCTTCCTGGACGAGCCCAGCACCGGCCTCGACCCGGAGGCGCGCGCCGCCGTCTGGCAGCTGGTCCGCGAGCTGCGCGCCGAGGGCACCACGGTGCTGCTCACCACGCACTACCTGGAGGAGGCCGAGGAGCTGGCCGACCGGCTGGCCATCATGCACGGCGGCCAGGTCGTCACCTCCGGCACCGTCGCCGAGGTGATCGCCGACCGGCCCTCCCGGATCAGCTTCCGGCTGCCGGAGTTCGCCGGGGTCGCGCTGCCCGTCCTGGCCGGGGCCGAGTTCAGCGTCGACGCCGGCAAGGTCACCGTGCACACCGTCGGGCTCCAGGACACCCTGACCGATCTGCTCGGCTGGGCCCGCCACCACGGCATCGCGCTCGGCGCCCTGGAGGCCCGCAGCGCCTCGCTGGAGGAGGCCTTCCTGGCGATCGCCTCCGAGGCCGCCCACCAGAACCCCCCGCAGGCGCCCGCCGCCACCCGTCCCGCCCGCCGCCGCCTGATCGGATCCGCCCGATGACCACCGCCACCACCGCCGTCGCCGGTCCGAAGAGCACCACCGTCCGTCGGCTGCTCGCCCTCGGCCGGGCCGAGGCCACCCTGCTGCTGCGCAACCGCACCGCCCTGTTCACCGCCCTGGTGCTGCCGCTGTTCCTGATCTTCGCCCTCCAGGGCTCGCTGGCGAAGCAGGCCGAGTCCAACCCCGAGCTCGACATCGACTCGCTGCTGGTCTACGGCTCGGTCGGGATGGTCCTGGCCCTCGTCGTCTACTACAACCTGACCGCCGCGTACGTCGGGCGGCGCAGTGAGCTGGTCCTCAAGCGGCTGCGCACCGGCGAGGCCCGGGACCTGGAGATCCTGCTCGGCACCGCCGTCCCCTCGCTCACCCTCGGCCTGCTGATGGCCGCCCTGATCGGGATCGGCGGCAGCCTCGGCCTGCACCTGACCGTGCCGGTCAACCCGGTGCTGATGCTGCTCGGCCTGCTGCTCGCGCTGGCCACCATGATCGCCCTGGCCGCGCTGTCCAGCGCCTTCACCAAGAGCGTGGAGAGCGCCGGCATCACCACCCTGCCGGTCATGCTGGTCATCCAGCTCGGCTCCGGCCTGTTCTTCCCGCTGGACGTCATGCCGGAGCAGCTGGCGAACATCTGCCGACTGCTGCCCACCACCCCGGCCTTCCAGCTGATCCGCGTCGGCTGGTTCGGCACCGACGGCTCGACCGCCCCGACCGACTTCCTCGGTTCCTGGAGCACCGGCGGCTCGTACCTGGTCACCGGGACCATCTGGCTGGGCCTGGCGGCCTGGGGCGCGGTGCGCTACTTCCGTTGGGAACCGCGCCGCTGACCCGAAGGGGCATCAGGCACGAAAGGCGCTCATCCAATGGATGAGCGCCTTTCGTGCCTCTGATATGAAGACAACGGCAAGATCGTGATCGAACTGGGGGCGGAAAACATGGGAATGCGGTCACCGGTTCTCAGCTGGGCGGGCCTGAGCAAGCCCCAGCGCACCGAGCTGTACCTGCGCTGGTCGCTCTACCTGATGGCGCTGTTCGTCCTGCCCAGTGTCCTGGTCTCCGCCGGGAGCGTCGCCGACCAGCCCGAGAACATCCCCGCCATCCGGATCTCCCTGCTGATCGCACTCGCCCTCACCCTGGTGCTGCTGCGGGCCTACCGGGTCGCACTCGACCACTACCTGGGCCGCCCCACCGACCACCGGCTCTGGACCGCCCTCTCGGTCGGCCTCGCGGTGGCCGGCTCCTGGACCGTCCTGCTGTTCGGGCCCTCCCACGGAGGCACGGCGAACCCGGGAGGCCCGCCCTTCACCATGCTCGTCACCGGCAGCCTGGTGCTCTTCTCCCACAGCCAGGTCTGCGTGGCGCTGGCCCCGCGCTGGGCCGCCGTCGTCGGGCTGGGCATGCTGGCGGCCGTCCTTCCGGCCGCGGTGCTGACCGGGATCGACGCCGCGAACGCGGCCGGATTCCTGGCCGGACTGACCATCGGCATGGCCTTCCTCGGCTCCAGCTGCCGCAGCTTCGCCTGGCTGACCTCGATCGTCTGGGAGCTGGACGCCGCCCGCGAGGCACAGTCCCGGCTGGCCGTCGCCGAGGAGCGGCTGCGCTTCTCCCGCGACCTGCACGACGTGATGGGCCGCAACCTCACCACCATCGCGCTGAAGAGCGAGCTCGCCGTCCAGCTGGCCCGCCGCGGACGCGAGGAGGCCGCCGACCAGATGGCCGAGGTGCAGAAGATCGCCCAGGAGTCGCAGCGCGAGGTCCGGGACGTCATCCGCGGCTACCGCACCGCCGACCTGCACGCCGAGGCGATCGGCGCCCGCGCGGTGCTCCGCTCGGCCGACGTCGGCTGCGAGATCGACCTCGGCGAGGACGCCGACCGGCTGCCGCCCGCGGTGCAGTCGGTGCTCGGCTGGGTGATCCGCGAGGCCACCACCAACGTGCTGCGGCACAGCGAGGCCGACCGCTGCCTGATCCGGCTGCGCACCCAGGACGGACGGGCCGTGCTGGAACTGGAGAATGACGGGGTGCCGGCGGTCCCGTTCCCGTCCCAGGGCAGCGGCACCGGGCTGCGCGGCCTGCGCGAGCGGCTCGCCGCCCACGACGGCGAGCTGACCGTCCCGACCGTCGAAGCGGGCGTCTTCCGGATGCTCGCCACCGTCCCGCTCCCCCGCTGACGAACCGAGGAACCGCCCGATGACCGAGAACGCCGCGCCCGTCCGCGTCCTGCTCGCCGACGACGAGCACCTGATCCGGGGCGCGCTGGCCGCGCTGCTGTCACTGGAGGACGACATCGAGGTGATCGCGCAGGCCGGCTCCGGCACCGAGGCGCTGGCGATGGCCCAGGCGCACCGCCCGGACGTCGCGGTGCTGGACCTCCAGATGCCGGGCAAGGACGGCATCGAGGTGGCCGCCCAGCTGCGGCTGCTGCTGCCGGACTGCCGCTGCATGATCGTCACCGGCCACGGCCGGCCCGGCTACCTGAAGCGGGCGCTGGAGGTCGGGGTGCGCGGCTTCCTGCCGAAGACCGTCTCGGCGGCGGACCTGGCCGGCATCATCCGCACCGTGCGCTCCGGCGGCCGGTACGTGGACCCGGAGCTGGCGGCGGACGCGATCAGCGCCGGCGAGACCCCGCTGACCCCGCGTGAGACGGACGTCCTGGAGCTGGCCGCCGACGGCACCCCGATCGCCGAGATCGCCGAGCGGGCCGCGCTGTCCCAGGGCACCGTGCGCAACTACCTGTCCTCGGCGGCCACCAAGCTGGGCGCGGAGAACCGGCACGCGGCGGTGCGGATCGCCCGCGAGCACGGCTGGATCTGAGTCGCAGCCCGGCGCTCGCGGGCGATCGTCACGGCGTCAGGACCAGGTGGTGCCGGTCAGCCGCTCGTAGACCTCGATGTACCTGGCCCGGGTCTGCTCGACGATCTCGGTCGGCAGCGCCGGCGGCGGCTGCTCGCCGTGGCGGTCCCAGCCGGAGGCCGGGGAGACCAGCCAGTCGCGGATCAGCTGCTTGTCGAAGGACGACTGCGAGCGGCCCGGCTGGTACTCGTCGGCCGGCCAGTAGCGGGAGGAGTCCGGGGTGAGCACCTCGTCGCCGATCAGCAGCTCGCCGTCCAGCAGGCCGAACTCGAACTTGGTGTCGGCCAGGATGATGCCGCGCTCGCGGGCGATGTCCCGGGCCCGGCCGTAGACGCTGAGCGTGGTCTGGCGCAGCTGGGCGGCCAGGTCGGCGCCGATCCGGCGGGCGGTCTCCTCGTAGGAGACGTTCTCGTCGTGCTCGCCGACCTCGGCCTTGAGCGCCGGGGTGTAGATCGGGGCGGGCAGCTCGGAGCTGTTCTCCAGGCCCTCCGGCAGCGCGATGCCGCAGACCGTACGGGTCTCCCGGTACTCGGCCAGGCCGGAGCCGGCCAGGTAGCCGCGGGCGACCGCCTCGACCGGGACCATCTCCAGGCTGCGGCAGACCAGCGTGCGGCCCTTCCAGTCGGCCGGGGCGCCGGCCGGGACCTCGGTGGAGATCACGTGGTTGGGGACGATGTCGGCGATGCGCTCGAACCACCACAGCGACAGCTGGGTGAGGATGCGGCCCTTGTCGGGGATCTCGTTCGGCAGCACCCAGTCGTGGGCGGACGTCCGGTCGCTGGCCACCATGACCAGTTCGCCCGACTCGGTGCGGTAGAGGTCGCGCACCTTGCCGGTGTGCAGGTGGACCAGGCCGGGTACCTGGACCGGCTCGGGCTTGGTGACAAATCCGCTCAAGGTGTTCAGTCCTCAGGGGTCGTTCACGGGCGGAGGCACCGCGAAAGGGGAGGTCACTGCCCCCGCAGTCTTTCACGACCCCCGCGCGCTAGTTCTTGCAGAGTCGGTCCAGCAGGTTGGCGGTGGCCCGCTGGATCCGCTCGTCGGTCAGGCCCGGGCGGCCCAGCGCGGGCGACCAGGCGAAGGTGCCGGCCGCGAAGACGTACGCGCCGCTGGGCGCCCGGTACAGCGAGGTCTCCTGGTAGCGGGTGCGGCCGACCGGGTCCTGGTACGGCGAGTGCGCCAGCAGCACCCGCTCGACGTGGTCGGGCAGCGCCACCTTGGGGTAGTACCGGTCGGCCTCGCCGGCCACCAGTCCGGGCAGCTCGTCGCCCTCCTGAAGGCCCGTCCCGTCCCAGAGCCAGTGCGTGGTGTGCCGGGCCACCAGCGGGACGGGCGCGGCGACCCGCCCCGAGTACTGCACCCCGAGCAGGTGCTGCTCCGGCTCCCCGGCGTCCCGCCACAGCGCGCTGGCCGCGCCGGGCGCCCCGGCGGCCGGGCTGCCGGCCCGGACCTTCTGCCGCTTGCGGCAGTTGAGCAGCCGGTTGGGCTCGCCGGAGGCGGCGGCGGACAGCTCGACCCGCCAGTACATGGTGTTGGCGGAGAGGAACACCAGCGAGGTGCCGTCGTCCCGGGCCCGCTCGGCGGCCCGGCGCATCGGCTCGGACCAGTACTCGTCGTGGCCGGGGAAGACCAGCGCCCGGTGCCGGGACGGGTCCACCAGGCCCTCGTGCAGGTCGGTGGCGGTGGCGTACGAGAGGTCGTAGCCGAAACGCTCGGCCCAGCGGATGAAGTCGTACGCGTGGCCGACGTGCAGCGGCAGCCCGGCGGTGGCGTGCGGGCGGTCGAAGGAGACGGTGACGGCCGCCTCCGGCTCGCCGACCAGGCGGCCGTGGCCGTCCCAGGCGTGGTAGAGGCTGGCGCCGGTGCGGCCGTCCTCGGGGAACAGGTTGTACGCCTGCCAGGTCACGTCCGGGAGCACCAGGAGCAGCTCGGCGGGGCGGCTCTGCCCCTCCAGGTCCCGGACGGTGAAGGGGATGTGGCTGCGGTGCAGCATGTCCGCGGTGGTCAGCACGGCGACGTACGAGCCGGGCTTCCAGTGCGGGGGGATCTGGAGCCGCCAGGAGTGCCACCAGTGGTGGCAGGAGACGGTGCGGTCGACCACCAGCGGGGCGGGCTGGGCGAGGCCGGAGATGTGCGGGGTGGTGGTCATGAAGCGGGCGCCGTCGCCGTTGTAGTGGCCGATCCGGTAGACGTCCACGGTGAACTCGCGGGGCGGGTTGACGGTGACCCGGAAGTCCACCGAGCCGCCGGGGCGGACCACTCCCGCCGAGGCGAAGCCTTTGATCTGCTGGTCCACGTCGTTGGCGCCCTGGGGGGTGCCGACCGGGGGCTTCTTGGGCCGGGTGCCGGAGGCCAGCGGCTGCTGGCCGGGCGCGTCCACCGAGACGTACCAGGGGACGGCGTCCTCGACCCCGCCCAGGTACTGGTCCGGGCTGCGCAGCCAGGGCAGCGGACCCTGGCCGAAGGGGTCGGAGACGCTGTAGGCGTGCGTGCCCGACTCCCAGCGACGGTTGAGTTCGGTCCTCACGCGCCCCTCCCAGGTGCACTTCCGCCCGGTTGGCACGTGCCCCCCGGATGTGCGTGCGGTCTAATACACCACAGAGTGCAGGCGTTGCGTCACCCTCCGGAAGCAATTGATGCGGGGAATCTCGCGCGCCTCCCGGAGGGGGCCTCCGGCCTGCGAAGACGCCGGGCGGCCGACAGATTCGGGGGCGCGCACACAGGGGCCGTGCGCCCTCCCCGGGACGTCAGGGGTGTCAGAGGCGCACGGGCTTCTCCAACCGGACGTCGGCGGCGTCGAGCCAGGCGCGCAGCGGCCCGTCCTGGCCCTGTTCGATGGCCTGGGCGACCGGGCCGGCCAGGTCGGTGCGGCGGACCTCGCCGAGCAGCAGCACCGGGCCGTCCAGCCAGTCCAGGCCGGGGGCGCCGCCGGCGGTGTCCACGGCCGCGCAGCAGACCATCGCGGTGACGTGGTCGACCAGCAGGTCGCGGCCGCTGCGGTCGGGTTCGAGCAGCGGGGCCGGGGCGGTGGTGCGGGCCAGCTGGGCGGCGAGCGCGGCGGCCAGCAGCTCGCCGTCGCCCTCGGCGAGCCGGCCCAGCAGCCGGGTGAGGGTCGGGGCGCCGGGGCGGGACTGCGGGGCGAGCCGGTCCAGGGCGGTCTGGAGGCTGGCGGCGTTCGCCCGCCAGCCGGCGTCCACCACCTCGGCCGGGTAGTCGGCCCACTCCAGCTCGTGCCAGCCGCCGGCCGCCGGGCGGCCGAAGAACAGGTCGGCGGCGAGCCGGGAGACCGCCCGGTCGACGGTGCCGGGCTGCTCCAGCAGGTCGCAGGCGGGGCGGTCGCCGAGCCGGCTGCCGTAGCCGTCGGCCAGCCGGTCGCGGCGGGACAGCTCGGTGAGGGCGGCGACCACGCCGGCGTTGAGGTGGGCCGGGTGGCGGCCGAGCCGCCAGGCGGGCAGCGCGACCCGGGTGAGCAGCCGGTCCCAGCCCGCGTAGGCCAGGCCGACCTGCTCCTGGGCGGCGATCCGCAGGCCGTAGTCGACCGTCCTGGCCTGCTCGGAGGCCCAGCTCGCGACCGAGCGCTCCAGCTCGGCGGAGTGGCCGCGGCAGGCGCCGAGCAGGCGGCGGACGATCCGGCGGGTGATCCGGTCGGCGAGCACGGCCGGACCGCGCCGGGGCGGGCGGGGCGGCGCGGCCAGGGTGGCGCCGCCGAGGCCGGTGGCACCGGAGTCCAGGCAGGCGTCCAGGCTGCGCAGGAAGCGGCGGGCGGCGGCGATCTCCGGGTCGGCGGAGGCGGCGGTGCCGGCCACCACGGGGGCGAGCAGGGCGCGCAGCTCGCCGGCCCGCATCCACCACAGGAAGGGCGAGCCGATCACCAGGACGGGGGCGGGCGGCTCGGCGGCCGGGCGCAGCCGGTGCGGGCCGCCCGTCGGGAGGTCCTCCAGCCAGCTGTCGCAGTCCGGGGTGAGGGCGACGGCGGAGGGCGCGGGCACGTCCAGCCGGTCGGCCAGTTCGTCGATCAGCCGGTACAGCTCGGGGGCCTCGGCGCGCTCCAGCGGGACGGCCGGGGTGGACGGCGGGACGGCCCGGCGCAGTGCCCGGGAGGTCAGCCCGGCCACCAGCAGGGTCAGCGCGGCGACGGCGCAGACCGCCCAGCGGACGGCGTCCCAGCCGGCCGCGTCGGCGGCGCCGGGCGCGCCGATCCGGCCGGTGAACCGGCCCGCGAGCAGGACCACCGCGATGGCGGCGGGCAGGGCGGCGGCGGCCCGGGCGATGCCTCGGACCCGCAGGACCGCCTGAGCGTGAGCGCGCGCGAGGTCGACTGCGGCCATACGGTGCGGCACCCCCTTCGGAGCCCTCCGGCGCCCTGCTTCGGGCCCCTGAGCCGACTCGAAACGATCAGTTCCGACCGGGAAGCGGAGGTGTCCGGTCCCCGGTAGTGCATGCTGCGTGGCGCTACTGACATTTTCGACGCCCCGGTCCGGGTGGGTGTTCCGGATCGCCCCGGTTTCCACTCGTCCCGGTGACACCGCCCAGGTGTTCCGGTGACGCCGCCCGGGCGGCGTCGGCCGGCCGGTGCGAAGCCCCCGGACGCCCGCCTGGCCGGTCGCCGTCCAGCATCCCCCCGTGGGAGCACCACTACCCGGCGGCGACCCCGGCGCACGGGCCCCGCGCACCGCGATCCAGCGCACCATAAGGCCGGGCGGCGGGTTACGTCAGCCGGATGCGGGTGCTGTCACCCGATGGGCTGGAATCCGTCGACCGAACGGTGTGTCCGCCCCCGTGGCCGCTCCCGGCCCGAAACGCCCGGGACGCTGCGCCCATGGGGTTGACCGGCGCGGGCCGGGGATCGCCACGCACCGCGGCCCCCGTGCGAGCGGTTCGCAACGGGGGCCGCGGGGCGGGCGGGAAGCGGGCGCCTCAGGCGGTGGCCGCCTTCAGCGCGATGTCGGTGCGGTGCTGGCCGCCCTTGAGCGAGATCCGGTCCACGGCGGCGTACGCGCGCTCGCGCGCCCCGGCCAGGTCGGCGCCGGTCGCGGTGACCGACAGGACGCGGCCGCCGGCGCTGAGCACCTGGCCGTCCTCGCCCGCCTTCGTCCCGGCGTGCAGCACGAACGCGGTGCCGTCCGCCTCGGCCTCGGCCAGGCCCTCGATCGGGTCGCCGGTGCGCGGGGCGGCCGGGTAGCCCTCGGAGGCGACGACCACGGTGACGGCCGCGCCCTCGTCCCAGCGCAGCGGCTCCACCTGGTCCAGGGTGCCGTTGGCGGAGGCCAGCAGCACGCCGGCCAGCGGGGTGCGCAGCCGGGCCAGCACGACCTGGGTCTCCGGGTCGCCGAAGCGGGCGTTGAACTCGATCACCCGGGTGCCGCGCGAGGTGAGCGCCAGGCCCGCGTACAGCAGGCCGGAGAACTCGGTGCCGCGGCGGCGCAGCTCGTCCACGGTCGGCTGGAGGACGCTCTCCAGGACCTCTTCGACCAGCCCGGCGGGCGCCCACGGCAGCGGCGAGTAGGCGCCCATGCCACCGGTGTTGGGGCCCTCGTCGCCGTCCAGCGCGCGCTTGAAGTCCTGGGCGGGCTGGAGCGGGACGACGGTGGTGCCGTCGGTGATCGCGAACAGCGAGACCTCGGGGCCGTCCAGGTACTCCTCGATGACCACGCGCTCGCAGGCGGCGGCGTGCTCCAGCGCGGCCTCGCGGTCGGAGGTGACCACGACGCCCTTGCCGGCGGCCAGGCCGTCGTCCTTGACCACGTACGGGGCGCCGAAGGCGTCCAGCGCCTCGGCGGCCTCGGCGGCCGTGGTGCAGACGTAGGAGCGGGCGGTGGGGACACCGGCCGCGGCCATCACGTCCTTGGCGAAGGCCTTCGAGCCCTCCAGCCTGGCGGCCTGGGCGGACGGGCCGAACACCGGGACGCCGGCCGCGCGCACGGCGTCGGCGACACCCGCGACCAGCGGGGCCTCCGGGCCGACCACGACCAGGCCGGCACCGAGCCGCACGGCCAGCGCGGCGACCTGCGCCCCGTCCAGCTGGTCGACCGGGTGGACCGTCGCGACCTGTGCGATCCCGGCATTGCCCGGGGCACAGTGCAGTTCGGTCACTGCGGGATCTTGGGACAGAGAGCGGCACAGGGCATGTTCGCGGGCGCCGCCGCCGATGACGAGGACCTTCACGCCTGGCAGCGTAGTCGGTGGCCTGATCCGGTCGCTCTCCGGTCCCGTCGGATCCTCCAGGAGGAGGGCTCCGTACGCCGTCCGGGTCGGAGGATCCTCCAAGCCCGGAGCGGCCGGTTCGGCGCCGGATGGTCGGGTCACGACGTCCGGTCACCGGGCCCTCGCTCGGACGGGTGAAATCTCGCCGCCCCCCGCAACCCGCTCACCTCGGGCTCCGGTGGCCGAAACCGGTAACGATCAACGGGGAAGCGGCCCCACGGTCAGCCATTTGGCGGTAAGAAGTGCTGTTGGACAACCACCGGCGGACGCCACGTCAGCCGATGCGCCGACAGAACCAGCAGTCCCGCCCGCCACAGGGAGCCCCACAGGTGAGCCAGCCGGAAATGCAGCCCGAGGAGAGTGCCTGGGGCAAGGAGATCGGTGAGGAGGACCAGCCCGTCGTCGCCGCCGTCCGACGCGCCTCCACCCGCCACCGGGCCGATCTGAGCACCCGACAGTTCCCGCTCGGGGACTGGGGCGAGCCCGCCGAACGGCTGGAGGAGCTCTACCGCTGGTCCGAGGAGCGGGCGGTCGAGGCGATCGAGTGGTACCGCCGGGACCGGGTCTGGAAGCGCCGCTGGGCCCGCCTGCTGCGGTTCGCCGCGGCCGGCTTCGCCGCGGGCGGGGTGGTCGCCCCGCTGGTCGACCTGGCCGGCGGCTTCGCGCACGGCACCGGCTGGGGCTACGTCGGCTTCGCGCTCTCCGCCGCCTGCCTCGCCACCGACCGGGTCTTCGGCGCCACCTCCGGCTGGATGCGGGACGTCTCCACCGGGCAGGCGCTGCAACGCCGCCTGGAGGCCTTCCAGTTCGACTGGGCCTCGGAGTGCGTGCGCGAGGTGCTCGGCCCGACCGAGGGCACCGCGGGCGAGGCCGCCGAGCGCTGCCTGGGCGTGCTGCGCCGGTTCTGCGAGGACGTCTCGGACATGGTCCGCTCCGAGACCTCGGAGTGGATGCTGGAGTTCCGGGCCACGATGACCCAGCTGCCCACCCAGTCCGCCGGCGCCTGGGGCGGGCGCAGCGAACCGGGAGTGGGCGCCCAGGTGCGGGTGCTGCCGCCGCCGGGCACCCGGCCCACCATGCCGCGCCAGCGGCCGCCGGAGGGACCGCTGCGGTGATGCGGCTCCAGGAGGTGAGGCGGTTCCGGGAGGTCAGGCGGTTCCGGGAGGTCAGGCGGTTCCGGGAGGTCAGGCGAAGACGATCATCGAGCCCTGGGTGACGCTCCTGGTCGCCGCCGCGTACAGGCCGGACCACGCGTGCCGCTCCCGGGCGAAGGGGTGGACGTCGTCGATCGGCGGGCCGAACGGCTGCTCCAGCCCGGTCGGGCCGAGCGGCCTGGTCGGGTGCGGCGGGTTGAGCGGGTCGATGCCGAGCGCCGGTGCGACGGCCTGGAGTTCGCGCAGCAGCCCGTGGCTGGAGCCGAGCGGGCCACCGGAGGCGAGCAGCGTGTCGTCCACCAGCGGCACCGCGAACTCGACCGGGACGTACGCGCCGGCGTGGTCGAAGTGCCAGACCAGGTGCGACTGTTCGGCGCTGCTCTCGAACATCTCCAGCAGCTGCTCGTAGTCGCCGCCGAGCGCGTCGACCGGGGTGATGTCCAGGCCGGTGAGGCCCAACAGGTAGGCGCGGCGCAGGAAGTGCAGCGAGTCGTAGTCGAAGGCGGCTATCGGCTCGACGCCGCCGCTTATGCCCGGGACGAACCGGTAGACCGGCACCTCGGGCAGCCCGCGCGAGGCCAGCACCCCGTTGTAGAGCGCGAGGTCGTCCCGGAAGGGGTTGTCGGGGCTGTGGCTCAGCACGTCCACCAGCGGGACGAGCCAGAGGTCGCAGGCCATGGCCGGCAGTTCCTCTCCGGAGGCGGGAATCGCCCGCGCGGACGGGGCGACGACGGGGGGTGGGTCGGTACCCGGACGGCCCTTGCGCGGGGCGGCCGGTCCGACGACCGCCCACCCTACCGGCCCGGTGCCGCCTGCGGGTCGGGCCGTCCCCGTGGTGTCTCCGGGGGCTGCTCGGGCGCCCGGCGGCCGTACCGTCCGTACACCGTCGCGCGGGGCTGCGGTACCAGGCCGAGGCCCAGGCCCAGTTCACGGCCGAGCTCACGGCCCACCTCGTCGCCGCGGCGGCCGCGCTCGCCGCGGGCGGCGGGCGGCGGCTCGACGGACGGCGGCTCAGCGGACGGGCGATCAGCGGACGGGCGATCAGCGGACGGCGGGTCAGTGCGCGGCGGATCGGCCGGCTCCGGCGGCTCCTCCCCGGCGAACTCGTAGAGCAGCCCCAGCACCGTCACCGACTCGGGCGAGTTCCCGGTCAGCTCGGCCAACAGCCGGACGGTGAACAGGTTGTACTCGCAGATGATCCGGTGCGCGCCGACCGAGTCGCGGACCTCGATCGCCGCGACCAGCTCCCGGTGGCGGTCCCAGCAGAGGCCGCCCGCCTCGGGCAGCCTGCGCAGGTAGCGCGCGGCGAACATCCAGGACTGCACCCGCAGCCAGTCCAGGTACTCGGCCATCCGGCTGTTGCCGAGCAGCGCGCCGACCTCCTGCCAGAACCGCCGGTCGCAGCCCACCATCACGTCCAGGTTGCCGGCCCGGGCGGCGCGCACCGCCGCGTCGGCCCGGCGGTGCAGCGAGGGCAGCCGGGTGAGGTCGGGCAGCGCCCGGCGGGCGGCGTACTGGCGGTGGAAGCTGTCGGTGATCAGCACCCGGGACTCGAAGATCTCCACGAAGTCGTCCCAGACCAGCTCCGGGACGGTGAAGCCGCGGTGGTGCTCGGCCCGCAGCAGGCCCTGCGCCGCGAGGTCCACCAGGGCCTCGCGGGCCGGGGTCGCGGAGACGCCGTACAGGTCGGCGATCTCCTTGACGGTGAAGTTGCGGCCTGCCGCCAGCCGGCCGGCCATCATCTCCTCGCGCAACGCGCCGGCGATCTGTTCGCGCAGGCTGTTGCGGTGGATGACGGGGCGGGGGTTGTCGCCTGCGCCGTTCTCAGGCATGGGCGCGATCTCCTCGGGCGGGCCTACCGTGCCGGCCCTCGTACGGGTCGGCGGGGAACACGACGAGTGCTCATCTTCTCAAACCCGATCGACCCAGGTACGAACCAACCCCTCCCGGAACGCCGTCCACCGCGTTCCGGACCGGCCCCTGCTCAGACACGCCCTACCGCTGGACCGGTGCCGGAATCCCCAGCAGGCGGTCCCGCAGCACCGGGAACTCCTCGCGCGCCTTCGCCACCTCGGCCGGGTCGAACTCGACCGTCAAGACCTCCTCGTCCGCCCCCGCCTCGGCCAGCACCCGGCCCCACGGGTCCACCACGACGCTGTACCCGGCCTGCTCGACCCCGGCGTGCGTCCCCGCGGTGTTGCAGGCCAGCACGAAGGCCTGCTCCTCCACCGCCCGGGCCCGGGCCAGCAGCGTCCAGTGCTCGCGCCGCCGGGCCGGCCAGGCCGCCGGGACCACCAGCAGCTGCGCGCCGGCGTCCAGCAGCGCCCGGAACAGCTCCGGGAAGCGCAGGTCGTAGCAGGTGGCCAGGCCCAGCGTGGCGAAGTCGGTGGGCGCGGTGACGATCTCCTGCCCGGCGCCCATCACCACCGCCTCGCCGCTGTCGAAGCCGAAGCGGTGGATCTTGCGGTAGGTGTGCACCAGCTCGCCGTCCGGGGAGAACAGCAGCGAGGTGTTGTAGATCGGGCCGTCCGGGTCCCGTTCGACGATCGAACCGGCGTGCAGCCAGACCCCGGCGGCCCGGGCGGCGGCGGACATCACGTCCGAGGTGGGCCCGTCGAGCGTCTCCGCGCCGTCCGACCAGAGGTCATAGGCGAAGCCGCCGAGCGGCCACAGCTCCGGGAGCACCACCAGGTCGGCGCCCTGCTGCGCCCGCACCAGGGCCGCCGCGCGAGCCCTGCGCTCGGCGGGCGGCTCCGCGTCGGAGACCGCGAGTTGGATCAATGAAGCGCGCACAGTACCACCGTCCACGGCAAGAGACCTACGATCGTCACCCGAAAGCGCTGCCCAGCTGTCTTCCGGCAGCGTAACGTGCGGTTAGCGTGTGCGCCCGGAAAGCCGGACCATCCCGGTCGGCCGTGACAGCGGGGCACAGGCGGCAAGGAAGCTGACGGAGGGCCGGAGATTCCCGTGACGGACAACCAGACCGTGCAGGCTTACACCGAGGCGTGGACCCAGAGCATCGAGTCCATATCGGAGCTGGTGGCCCCCCTTCCCGAGAACTCCTGGAACCGGGCCACCGAGTGCCCCGGGTGGTCCGTCCGGGACGTCGTCTCGCACGTGATCGCGGTCGAGTCCGAGCTGCTCGGCGACCCCCGCCCGATCCATTCGCTGCCCCGTGACCTGCGTCACGTGACCACCGAATTCGCCCGCTACGTCGAGCTGCCCGTCGACAAGCGCCGCTGCTGGACGGCGCTGGAGATCACCAGCGAGCTGGAGTACACCGTCATCCGCCGGTCGCGGGCGCTGCGCAACGCCAAGCAGGGCCCCGAGGACCCGGTGCGCTGGCCGGGCGGGCCGCTGGCCAGGGACGTCCCGTACCACGAGCTGCTGCGGATGCGGGCCTTCGACGTCTGGGTGCACGAGCAGGACCTGCGCCGGGCCCTGGACACCCCCGGCAACCTGGACTCGCCGGGCGCCCTGGTCACCCGGGACGTGCTGCTGGAGAAGCTGCCGAAGGCCGTCGCCAAGAAGGCGGGGGCCCCGGCCGGGACGACGATGGTGCTGGACGTCACCGGCCCGGTGGAGTTCCTGCGCACCGCCCGGGTGGACGCCACCGGCTACTGCACCGTGGACGAGTCGATCAGCCTGGCCCCCGACGTCCAGCTCACCATGGGCTGGGAGACCTACCTGCGGCTCGCCTGCGGCCGCGGCCGCCCCGGCCCGGTCACCGTCGACGGGGACAAGGAGCTGGCCGAGCGGGTGCTGGCCAACTTCTCGGTCACCATCTGAGGCCCGCCGCCCCGGGCCCGTGAGGCCCGGGGCTACGTCTGCTCACACCCGCTGACGCCCGCTCACGCCGAGACCTTCCGGCGCAGCCGCAGGATCATCGCGGTGCCCACCGCCAGCGGGACGTACTGCCAGCAGAACGCCCACCGGAAGGCGGTGGCCGAGTACGTCCCGGCGTCGGCCGGGGAGAGGGCGTCCAGCAGCACGCCGATGCCGAGCAGGGCGATCATCGTGCCGATGAAGCCGCCCATGTTGACGATCCCGGAGGCGGTGCCGAGCCGCTCCACCGGGTTGCGGGCGCGGGCGTAGTCCAGGCCGACCAGCGAGGCCGGGCCGTTGCTGCCCATCACCAGGATGATCCCGACCAGCAGCCAGGTCGGCGGGTGGCCGCCGGGCCAGGCCAGCACCAGGGCCCAGCCGAGCGCGGTGGCCGTGACGACGGTCAGCACGATCGGCATCCGGGCCCGCGCCGAGGCGGAGAGCAGCCGGCCGAAGACGAAGCCGCAGGTCATGTTGGCGAGCACCAGCAGGGTCAGCAGCCCGCCCGCGCCGGCCCGGGACATGCCCTGGGCCTCCACCAGGTAGGGCAGGCCCCAGAGCAGGCCGAAGGCGTTGGCGGGGAACTGGGTGGTGAAGTGGATCCAGAGCCCGAGCCGGGTGCCGGGCTCCCGCCAGCAGTCGAGGACCTGACGGCCGATCCTCGGCCGCGGCCGGGGCACCCCGGCCGCCGCGCCGGCCTCCTGCGGGGGCGTGTCCTTCAGGAAGAACGCGACCAGCGCGAACACCGCCACGCCGAGCAGCGCGATCGCGGCGAAGGTCGGCGTCCAGCCCTCGCTGTGCAGCACCTGGGCGAGCACCACGGTGGTGACCAGGTTGCCGCCCATCCCGGCCAGGCCGGTCAGCTGGGCGACGAACGGGTTCCGGGCCGCCGGGAACCACCGGGCGGCGATCCGCAGCACGCTGATGAAGGTCATCGCGTCGCCGCAGCCGAGCACCGCGCGGGAGGCCAGCGCGGGGCCGAAGGAGGAGCTGAACGCGAAGGCCAGCTGGCCGGTGCTGAGCAGCAGGACACCGAGCAGCAGCACCCGGCGCGGCCCGAAGCGGTCGACCAGCAGGCCGACCGGGACCTGCATGGCCGCGTAGACCAGCACCTGGAGGATCGAGAAGGTGGAGAGCGCCGAGGCGCCGATGCCGAAGCGGTCGGCGGCGTCCAGTCCGGCCACGCCGAGGCTGGTGCGGTGGATGACGGCCAGGAAGTAGACACTGACGCCGATGGACCAAGCCAGCCAGGCCGCGCGGCCGCCGGGCGGCGCGAAGGCGGGAGGCGCGGGCGCGGCCGGGGGCTCGGCGGTGGCTCGGGGAGCGGGGACGGACAGGGACGGGGCTGAACGAGCGGGCTCCACGGTCATAGTCCGACCAGACTAGTCATCCCATGATGGGACGCCCAGGGCCGGGGCGCGGTCGCGGTGTGCGCCCGGGGGCGCGTGCGGGGCGCGGTCCGGTCCTCAGCCGGTCAGCGTCCAGGACACCGAGCGGGTCATGAAGCGCTCCCGGAAGGCCTCGTCCCGCACCCAGTCGGTGGTGTCCCGGACGGTCGCCGTCACGGTGGCCGTCCGGCCCGGGGCCAGTTCCAGCCGGGCGGTGTCCAGCCAGGAGCCGTCGGCGGACTGCGGCGTCACCGGGACGCCGTCCACCTTCCACTCCACCTTCAGCTGCCGCGGGCCGTTCAGCGGCAGCGGCCGGACGTCCAGCCGGGGCCGCCCGGACACCTCGCCGGGGGCCGGCTGCGGGGTGTCGGTGGGCCGGACCTTGCGGTACAGCTCCTCGATGATCGCCTCGCGCGAGGGGAGGTTGTACGAGCTGCCCAGGGTGCGCATCACGGAGTCCCTGGTCGGCCGGTAGAGGCCGTTGGCGCCGCGGTACGCCCCGACCTGGCCGCCCCCGTCCGGGGACTCGGCGCCCAGCCAGCGCCACCACTTGACCTGCTTCTTGCGCATGTCGTCGGCGTTGAGGGTGGCGAGGTTCGGGTAGTCGGCGTCGTCCGGGGCGCTGTCGTACTCGTCGCCGAGGTCCCCCAGGGTGTGCCCTATCTCGTGCTGGATGATCCGCCCGGCGTCCGAGCTGCCGCCCGCGAGGGTGGTCACCCCGGTGCCGCCGGCGCCGCCGTACTCGGTGGAGTTGGCCAAAGCGATCAGGTACTGCGGCCCGTTGCCGTCCCCCGCGTACCGGGCGGTGGCGGCCTCGTCGGCGCACAGCAGCCGGGCGGTGCCCTCGCACCAGAAGTGCATGCCGAGGGGGGTGGCGGGCTTGCGGCCGCGGCCCTCCGTCTCGGCTATCCCGGAGACCGGGGAGACCACCTCGACCCTCCTTATGTTGAAGAAGCCCTGGTAGGTGCGGAACGGCTCGATGTCCATCAGCGCGTGCCAGGCCCGGTCGGCCTGCGCCCGGAACAGGTCCTGCTCGCCGGCCGTGTAGCCGTCGCCGAGCAGCACCAGGGTGATCCGGTTGACCGGGTCCCCGGTGCGCCGGATGTCGACGGTCGGGGCGGCCGCGGGCAGCCGCTGGTCGGCGCGGAGCGCGCTGTGCGGCGGCACCGCCCGGTCGGCCGGTGCCCCCGGCCCGATCACGCCGAACGGCGAGGGTCCGGCGAGCTCCAGGGCGGCCGGGAGTACGGCGGTGGACAGCAGCACGAGTGCGGCCAGACTCCGCACGAGGCGGCCAGGGTTGCCAGACGGCATACGGATACGTCCTCTGGGCTCCGGTCACCCGGTGTCGCCCGGGTGGTGGAGCGAAGACGTACCCGGGTGGGTCGGGCTCCCCTATCCGGACGCGAAAAAGTCACCGACCTGGCCGAACGATCCGGACCTTCCGGATCATTCAGGTCATACCAACCATCACGAGGACGGTCTCAGAGGCCCGCCGAGGAATCCCGAAAATTTCTCGGAACCCATCTGCAACCCCCTGCGGGGATGCGCGTCTATACGGATGAAGGCACGGAGAGCGAGACCGGCAGAGCCGGGGGGCGCTTCCGCTCAGGAGGAGCGGGGCCGGTCGTCTTCACCCACACACCGTTCAGACCATGACCCTGGGGAGTCACGTCATGCGTACGTCCGTTATCACCCGTTTTGCGAAGAACGACCGCTCCATCTCCGGCCGCCGCCGCATCGCCGCCCTCGCCGCCACCACCGTGCTGGCCGGCGGCATGCAGCTCCTCGCCACCGACACCGCCTGGGCCGGCACGCCGACCGCCGGCACGCCGACCGCCGCCGCGAGCACCGCCAAGACGCCCACCCCCACCCACCACGGCACCCTGGAGCCCGGGTTCCCCAAGATGAACCCGGCCGGCCTGTCCATCACCGCGGGCGGCCCGAAGGTCCAGGTCACCCTCAGCGTCGCCAACCTCACCGGCGCCCCGTACCAGAACGTCACCGGGGTGCTCGGGGTGTACAACCCGGCCGACGGCGGCCTGCGGGCCGAGGACCTCACGATCGAGGTCGCCTCCGGGGGCGGCTGGAAGCCGGTCAAGCTGGTCCACGGCGGCGGCGACCCGTCGGCGTTCACCGTCGTGTCCCCGGCGACCACCACCGCGCGGCTGGAGGACGGCCGGTCCGTGGACTTCGTGTTCCGGGTGGGGCTCTCCGCGAAGGCGTCCAAGGAGATGACCTCGCTCGCCTTCGTCGCCAAGGCGCAGGCCCCCGGGTCCGAGCCCGTGACCGGCAGCGTCCGCGTCTTCGACGTCACGCACGCCGCCGCGCCCGCCCCCGACACCAAGCCGACCACCCCGGCCAAGCCCGCGCCCAAGCCCACCAAGTCCGCCGAGCCCACCAAGGCCGCGCAGCCCGCCGCCGACCAGAGCAAGGACGCCGCCCCGACCGCCGCGCCGGCCACCACGGCCCCGGCCGGCACCCCCGAGCTGGCGCACACCGGCTCCTCCGGCACCAACACCTTCCTCGCCCTCAGCTCCGCGGCGTTCCTCGCCCTCGGCGCGGGCACCCTGGTCGCCGTGCGCAGGCTCCGCCGCCAGCACTGACCGGCCATCACCTGGACGGCCTCAGAGGCCCGCCGAGAAATCCCGAAAAATTCTCGGAACCCACCTGCAACCACCTGCGGGGATGCGCGTCTATACCAGTGAAGGCACGGAGAGCGAGACCGGCAGAGCCGGGGGGCGCTTCCGCTCGGAAGGAGCGGGCCGGTCGTCTTCACCCACCCACACCATCAGCACGACCACCCTGGGGACCCACATCATGCGCACGTCCGTTATCACCCGTTTTGCGAAGAACGACCGCTCCGTCTCCGGCCGCCGCCGCATCGCCCTCCTCGCCGCCACCACCGTCCTCGCGGGCGGCATGCAGCTCCTCGCCACCGACACCGCCTGGGCCTGCGGGCCCAGCGACGCCGAGGCCGCGGGCGTCACCGCGTCCGCCACCGCGCCGAGCACCGCGCCGACCGCCACCACCACCGGTGCCGCCAAGGCGCCCGCCACCGGCACCGCCAAGGCCGCCCCCGCCGCTGCCCCCAAGGCGCCCGCCGCCACCCACCAGGGCACCTACCAGTCCGGGTTCCACATGACCCCGGACCACCAGACCATCACCGCGGGCGGCCCCAAGGTCGAGATCGGCGTCAGCGTCGCCAACTTCACCGGCGCCCCGTACCAGAACGTCTCCGCGATGCTCGGGATCTACGACGCGGGCACCGGCTACCTGGACCCCAAGAACATCACGGTCGAGGTCGCCTCCGCGGGCGGTTGGAAGCCGGTCAAGATGGTCGCCGACGGCTGCGACCCGTCGATGCACACCGCCGCGACCGCGGCGAGCACGACCGCGCGGCTGGAGAACGGTCGGGCCGCGAACTTCATGTTCCGGGTGGGGGTCTCCGCGAAGGCGCCCAAGCAGCTGACCGAGCTCGGCTTCGTCACCCTCTCGAAGGCCACCGGATTCCCGACGGAGATGGGCGACCACCACACCTTCCACGTGGCGCACCCCTCCGCCCCCGCCCCCGCGCCCACCGGCAAGCCGACCACCCCGGCCAAGCCCGCGCCCAAGCCCACCAAGGAGACCCAGCCGGCCCCGGCCAAGCCTGCCGCCGACACCACCAAGGACGCCGCCCCGGCCGCCACCCCGACGGCTCCCCCGGCCACCGCCGCCCCGGTCGCCGCCGCTCCGGCCACCACGGCCCCGGCCGGCACCCCGGAGCTGGCGCACACCGGCTCCTCCTCCGGCAACACCTTCCTCGCCCTGACCGCTGCCGCGCTCCTCGCCCTCGGGGCCGGCGTCCTGGTCGCCGTCCGTCGACTCCGTCCCCAGCGCTAGTCGATCGGTCGGACGACGAAGGGGCCCTCCCCGCACGGCGGTGCGGTGGAGGGCCCCTTCCCTTGTCCTACGAGAGCGGCCTACGAGGCTGCCCTACGAGGCCGTCAGCCCCAGGTGATCAGCCGCTTCGGGCGCTCCAGCAGCGCGGCCACGTCGGCCAGCACCTTGGAGCCCAACTCCCCGTCCACCAGGCGGTGGTCGAAGGAGAGCGCGAGCGTGGTCACCTGGCGCGGCACGACCTTGCCCTTGTGCACCCACGGCAGCTCCCGGACCGCGCCGAAGGCCAGGATGGCGGCCTCGCCCGGGTTGAGGATCGGGGTGCCGGTGTCGACGCCGAAGACGCCGACGTTGGTGATGGTGACCGTGCCGCCCTGCATGTCGGCCGGCGAGGTCTTGCCCTGACGGGCGGTCTCGACCAGCTCACCGAGCGAAGTGGCGAGTCCCGCAAGGGTCTTGGACCCGGCGTCCTTGATGTTCGGGACGATCAGGCCGCGCGGGGTGGCCGCGGCGATGCCGAGGTTCACCTGGCCCTTGAGGACGATCTCCTGGGCCGCCTCGTCCCACTGGGCGTTGATCTCCGGGTGCCGCTTGATCGCGGTGAGCAGCGCCTTGGCGACGATCAGCAGCGGGCTGACCCGGACGTCCCGGCCCAGCTCGCCGCTCTCCTTGAGCCGGCGGACGAACTTCATCGTGCGGGTCACGTCGACCTGCACGAACTCGGTGACGTGCGGGGCGGTGAAGGCCGAGGCCACCATCGCCTGCGCGGTCGCCTTGCGGACGCCCTTGATCGGCACCCGGACGTCGCCCGTGGCGGACACCGGCACCGGGGCCACCACGGCCTCGGCCGCCTCGACCGCCGCCGCCACGACCGGCTCGACGGCCGGAGCGGCCGCGGCGGCCTGGGCCGCGGCGTGGGCGTGCAGGTCCTCGCGGGTGATCACGCCGCCCGGACCGGTCGGGGTGACGGCCCGCAGGTCGATGCCCAGGTCCTTGGCCAGCTTGCGCACCGGAGGCTTGGCCAACGGCCGCTCCCCGACCGGCGCTTCGGCCACCGGGGCCGTCGGAGCCGGAGCAGCGGGAGCGGGAGCGGGCACGACCGGGGCCGGCTTCGGCGCGGCGGCCATCGTCGTGGTGGTCGTGGTGACCGTCCGACGGGCCCGGCGCTGGGCGGCGCCGGTGCGCGGGCCGTACCCGACCAGCACCTCGCGCCGCTCGGGCTCGGTCTCCTCGGCGGCGGCCGGAGCGGCAACCGGAGCGGCAACCGGAGCGGCAACCGGAGCCGGAGCGGCGGCCGGAGCCGCGGCCCCCGCCTCCCCGGCGACCGCGACCGAGATGATCACGGTGCCGACGTCGACCGTCGCGCCCTCGGGGAAGTGCAGCTGCTCGACCACCCCGTTGAACGGGATCGGCAGCTCCACCGCCGCCTTGGCGGTCTCCACCTCGCAGACGACCTGCCCGTCGGTGACGGTGTCACCGGGCTTGACGTACCAGCTGAGGATCTCGGCCTCGGTGAGGCCCTCGCCCACGTCGGGCATCTTGAACTCGCGGAGCGAGCGAACTTCGGTCGTCATCTTCGCTCCCCGGAGTCAGTACGCGAGCGCGCGGTCGACGGCGTCGAGCACGCGGTCCAAGTCGGGCAGGAAGGCTTCCTCGACCCGGGACGGCGGGTACGGCGCGTGGTAGCCGCCGACCCGCAGGACAGGTGCTTCCAGGTGGTAGAAGCACTTCTCGGTGAGCCGGGCGGCCAACTCGGCGCCCATGCCCAGGAAGACGGGTGCCTCGTGCACCACGACGGCCCGACCGGTGCGCTTGACCGACTCCTCCAGGGTGGCGAAGTCCACCGGGGAGAGCGAGCGCAGGTCGACGACCTCCAGCCGGCGGCCGTCCTCCTCGGCGGCCTTGGCGGCCTCCAGGCAGACCTTGACCATCGGGCCGTACGCGAGCAGCGTCGCGTCGGTGCCGGGCCGGACGATCCGGGCGTCGTGCAGGCCCAGGTCCGCGGCGTCGCCGACCTCGCCCTTGTCCCAGTAACGGCGCTTGGGCTCCAGGAAGATGACCGGGTCGTCGGACTCGATCGACTGCCGCAGCATCCAGTGGGCGTCGTGGGCGCTGGCCGGGGTGACCACCCGCAGGCCGGCGGTGTGCGCGAAGTACGCCTCGTGCGACTCGCTGTGGTGCTCGACCGCGCCGATGCCACCCGCGTAGGGGATGCGCACGGTGACCGGCAGCTTGACGTGGCCCAGCGCACGGGCGTGCATCTTGGCCAGCTGGGAGACGATCTGGTCGAAGGCCGGGTAGACGAAGCCGTCGAACTGGATCTCCACGACCGGGCGGTAGCCGCGCAGCGCCAGTCCGATCGCGGTGCCCATGATGCCGGACTCGGCGAGCGGGGTGTCGATCACCCGGTCCTCGCCGAAGTCCTTCTGGAGGCCGTCGGTGATCCGGAAGACGCCGCCGAGCTTGCCGATGTCCTCGCCCATCAGGACGGTCTTCGGGTCGTTCTCCAGCGACTTGCGCAGCGCCCCGTTCAGCGCCTTGGCGATGCTCAACTGACCGGCCATCAGTGGGTCTCCCCCGTCTCGAAGGAGGCCGCGTACTCGACGTACTCGGCCCGTTCCTCATCGACCAGCGCGTGCGGCTCGCTGTACACGTGGTCGAAGATCAGGGTCGGGTCCGGGTCCGGCATGCCGCGCACGCCCTCGCGCACCCGCAGCCCCAGCTGCTCGCTCTCGGCGTCGACGGCGGCGAAGAACGCCTCGTCGGCCAGGCCCTCCTTCTCCAGGAGGGCGCGCAGCCGGGTGATCGGGTCCTTGGCCTTCCAGGCCTCGGTCTCCTCGGCGTGCCGGTAGCGGGTGGGGTCGTCGGAGGTGGTGTGGGCACCCATCCGGTAGGTGAAGGCCTCGATCAGCACCGGGCCGTTGCCGCTGCGGGCGTGGTCCAGCGCCCAGCGGGTGACCGCCAGGCAGGCCAGCACGTCGTTGCCGTCCACCCGGACGCCCGGGAAGCCGAAGCCGGAGGCGCGGCGGTACAGCGGGATCTTGGTCTGGTTGGTGGTGGGCTCGGAGATCGCCCACTGGTTGTTCTGGCAGAAGAACACCACCGGCGCGTTGTAGACCGAGGCGAAGGTGAACGCCTCGTTGACGTCGCCCTGGCTGGAGGCGCCGTCGCCGAAGTACGCGATCACCGCGTCGTCGGCGCCGTCCTTGCTGATGCCCATCGCGTAACCGGTGGCGTGCAGGGCCTGCGCGCCGATCACGATGGTGTACAGGTGGAAGTTCTTCTCGTTCGGGTCCCAGCCGCCGTGGTTCACGCCGCGGAACATGCCGAGCAGGTTCAGCGGGTCGACGTCGCGGCACCAGGCCACGCCGTGCTCGCGGTAGGTGGGGAAGGCGTAGTCGCCGGGGCGCATGGCGCGGCCGGAGCCGACCTGGGCGGCCTCCTGGCCGAGCAGCGAGGCCCACAGGCCCAGCTCGCCCTGGCGCTGGAGCGCGGTGGCCTCACCGTCGAACCGGCGCACCAGCACCAGGTCGCGGTAGAGGGCGAGCAGCTCCTCGGGAGTGGTGGTGAGAGGGTAGTCCGGGTGCTCGACCCGCTCGCCTTCCGGCGTGAGCAGCTGGACGAGCTCCGGCTGGGCGTCCTCGCCCGTGGCGCGGAGGGTGTCGGGGACGGAGGGGGCCGCCTTCTTGCGGGCCCTCGCCGTGCTTTTGACGGTCACGTTCACTCCTCGGTCTGTCCGGCCGCCCGGGGTCGCCGGTGACCGGTCCGGTCACCGCCTCGCGGGGCGCGCGTGGGTGTGCGCTCCCACAGCGGGGCAGGTGGTGATCCTGTTCCGACGGCGTCCCGCACGAGAACGTTACCCAGCGTCCGCCCGTGACGCGCTTGCGCTAGGACGTCCTACTTGTTCAGGGTCTACAACCCCGAGGGTGCCGCGGTCGGCTCGCCGTCGGAAGGGTGGGGGTGACGGGCGGCGTGACGCAGCTCTCAATTCGAGCGCCTTCAGGACACCAGCGCACGTTATCCGGGCGGACGCCCGTACGTAAGGGGGTTCTCGGTATCGGTTTTCGGTGGGCCTGTCTGATTCCCGTCTTGACGGCGGTGTGAACGATAGGTCTTTCGTACGGTGATATGGGAGGCTTTGGATGTGACTGATAACGGACAAATCAGGGTATTCCTGCTCGACGATCACGAGGTCGTCCGACGGGGCGTGCACGATCTGCTTTCGGTCGAGGACGACATCGAGGTGGTCGGCGAGGCCGGTACGGTCGCCGAGGCGCTCACCCGGATCCCGGCGGTCCACCCGGACGTGGCGGTGCTCGACGTCCGGCTTCCGGACGGCAACGGGGTCGAGGTCTGCCGCGAGATCCGGTCCCAGCTGCCGGAGGTCAAGTGCCTGATGCTGACCTCGTTCTCGGACGACGAGGCGCTGTTCGACTCGATCATGGCCGGCGCCTCCGGCTACGTGCTGAAGGCGATCCGCGGCACCGACCTGATCACCGCCGTCCGGGACGTCGCGGCCGGCCGCTCGCTGCTCGACCCGATCGCCACCAGCCGGGTGCTCGCCCGACTCCGCGACGGCGGCGAGAAGGAGGACGAGCGGCTCGCCCAACTCACCAAGCAGGAGCGGCGGATCCTGGACCTCATCGGCGAAGGTATGACAAATCGTCAGATCGGCAACGAGCTGCACCTGGCGGAGAAAACGGTCAAGAACTACGTCTCCAGTCTGCTCGCCAAGATGGGCATGGAGCGGCGCACCCAGGCGGCCGCCTTCGTGGCGCGGCACCAGGCCGACCACCAGTACTGACCGCACCACTGCACAGAACTGACGACTTGTCAAGGGCCCCCGCAAGGGGGCCATAACCTCTGCACGTGACTTTCAGCCAGACCCTCGCCTGCGCCCCGGCCCGCCCCGATCTCTCCGCACCGCCGATGGGGACCCTCAGCCCACCCGTCCCGTACAACGCGCTCGCCGAGGTCCTGGCCCGCTACCGGGTGGGACGGCTGCTGACCGCCGAACCCGTCGCCGAGGGCCTGCTGAACCGGGGGTACCTGGTCACCACCGAGGCCGGTCCGTACTTCCTGAAGTGCTACGTCGACGCCGCCACCGCCGGCCGGGCGAAGATCCTCGCCCACCACCGCGCGATGGCCGCGCTGAACACCGTCGGACTGCCCGTCGCACCCCCGCTGGCCTGCGCCGAACGGTCGAGCACGGTCGCCTCCCTGGGCGGCCGGATGTTCGCCCTGTTCCCCTGGGTCGAGGGCCGGCACCGGCACGGCGACGAGCTCGACCCGGCGCAGTGCGACGGGCTCGGCACGCTGCTCGGCCGGCTGCACGGCGCGCTCGACGACGTCTGCGCCCCCCTGGTGCAACCCGCCGGCTACCGGAGCGCCGACCCGGCGGACAGCGCCGGGCTGGCCCGCGATCTGCGGCGCCACGCCCAGGAGCACCGCCCGGCCGGGGAGTTGGACGCGCTGGTGGTGCACCGGCTCACGGAACGGCTGGAACTGCTCGCCCGATACGCCCACCGCCGCCCCGCCCCGGAGGCCGCGCCGCCCACCGGCTGGACCCACGGCGACTTCCACGGCCTCAACCTGCTCTACGGGAACAGGTCGCGGGACGGCGGGGTGGCGGCCGTCCTGGACTGGGACAAGCTCGGCCCGCAGCCGCGCGCCGAGGAGGCCGTCCGGGCCGCCACGCTGCTCTTCAACGACCGCGTCTCCGGCGTCCTGGACCTGGTCCGGGTCCGCCGCTACTCCCAGGCCTACCGGGCCACCGGCGCCGCCACCGCCGAGCACCTGGCCGCGGCCGTCCACCGGGTCTGGTGGGAGCGGCTGAACGACTTCTGGATGCTCCAGTGGCGCTACCAGCGGGCCGACCACCGGGCCGACCCGCTCTACCCGGCCTCCGCGGGCCAGTTGGCGTGGTGGTGCCAGGAGTACGAGCAGGTGCTGGACGCCTTCGCCAACTGACGGCACCGGCCCGGCGGGAGGCCGGCCGCACGAGAAGGGCCGACCGGTGCGACACCGGTCGGCCCTCACGTCTGCTCCCCCCGCCGCTCAGCCGCCGGTGCCGAACGCGGGCAACGAGGGCGGCGTGGTCACCGGCGGGTTGGTCTTGGTCGGCAGCGGGTTCGGCAGCCCCGTGCTGTTGCCGCCACCGGTACCGCCACCGCCCGTCGACGTCCCGCCGGTCGAGCTCGCCGAAGCGCTAGCGCTCGGCGTGTGGCTCGGGGCGTCGGTCGGCGTCGGGCTCGACGAGTGCCGGCCCGAACTCGGCGACGGCGACACGTTGTTGCCGTTGTTCCAGGTGCTGTTCCCGGTGTTGGCCGGGTCGGTCGGCTGCTGCGGCTTCTTGCTGCCCGAGACCGAGGCAGGCGGGGTCGGCTGACCGCTCTGGACCGGCGTGGACGGCTCGCTGGTGCTGACCACCGTGGCCTGCGGTGTGGTCACCGAGCCGGTGTGGTCGTCGGAGCCGCTCATCGCGAACGCGATGCCCGCACCGGCCGCGACCAGCACGGCGACCACACCGGCCACCCAGGCCCACGGCCCGCGCCGACGACCGGAGTCCTCGCCGTCCTCGCCGCCACCGGTGTACGAGACGCCGGACGCCAGGTAGGGCGAGGAGGGCGACTGCGGGCCGCCCGTCGGGTAAGGCAGCACCGAAGTCTGGTCGGCCGGGCGGACCGCGCCGAACGCCGTGGTCGCGGCCTGGTCGGGCCGGAGCACCTGGGTCGCCCCGGTGTCGCCCGGGACCCAGCCGGCCCCGGCCGCGCCGTGCATCTCGCGCAGCGCGTGCTGCACGTGGGCGCGGAACTCGTCGGCGTCCTGGAAGCGGTCGTCCGGGTTCTTGGCGAGCGAGCGCAGCACCAGCTGGTCGAGCGCGGCCGGCACCCGGCCGTTGGCCTGCGAGGGCGGCACCGGCATGTCCTGGACGTGCTGGTAGACCACCGAGAGCGGGGTGTCGCCGGTGAACGGCGGTCGCAGCGTGAGGAGTTCGTAGAGCATGCAGCCGGCCGCGTACAGGTCGGAGCGGTGGTCGACCTGCTTGCCGAGCGCCTGCTCCGGCGAGAGGTACTGCGGGGTGCCCATGACCATGCCGGTCTGGGTCATCGTGGTGGCCCCGCCGGTCAGCGCCCGGGCGATGCCGAAGTCCATCACCTTGACCGCGCCGGCGTTGGTGATGCTGACGTTGGCGGGCTTGATGTCGCGGTGCACGATGCCGTTGCGGTGGCTGTAGGCGAGCGCCTCCAGCACCCCGGCGATGATGATCAGCGCCTGGTCGACCGGCGGCGCCTCCTCGTCCGCCAGCAGCTCGCGGACGGTGCGGCCCTCCACCAGCTCCATCACGATGTACGGCGTGGACTCGTCCCCGACGTACTCCTCGCCGGTGTCGTAGACCGCGACGATCGAGTGGTGGTTGAGCGCCGCGACGGCGTGGGCCTCACGGGTGAACCGCAGCCGGGCGACGTCGTCCTGGGCCAGCTCTCCACGCAGCAGCTTGACCGCGACGGTGCGGCCGAGCCGCACGTCCTCGGCGGCGAACACCTCGGCCATGCCACCGCGCCCGAGCCGGTGGGTCAGCCGGTAGCGGCCGTCACCGACGGTGCTCAGCGGCACGGCGGTGCCACGGCCCGGAGTCGGCGGGCCGATGACCGGCGGCAGCGCCGACGTCGCGGCTTCGCTGCCGGGCTCGGGGATCCTCGGCGTCCCGCCGGTCCGGCCGACCCCGCGGGCACCCGCATCTTCGTCCGGCTGCTGCGTCTGTGCCATCGCTCCTCGCCCCGGGCGTTCGCTCGGATCGCGGTGCCCTGTCGCTTACGTATCCCCGAACGCTACCGCTTCCGAAGGACGACCGTGGTACCCCCGAACCAGTCGGACGTGGTCAGTGCAGGCCGTCGCGGTCGGCCGGGAGGTCGACCACCAGCACGGCGGCGGGGCGCTCGGCGTGGCCGACCTTGGTGCCCGTCTTCTGTTCCGCACGGTTGACCACGATCGCGATGATGATGCCCGCGAGCACCAGCACGCCGACGATGATCCCGACCACCACCACGGCCGTGGAGCAACCGCCGCCGCTGGTGGGCGCCTTCGGCTGCTGGTACGGCGGCATCGGCTGCGGCGGCGGGGTGTGCGCCTGCTGCTGCTGCGGGTACTGCGGCCGAGGCGTCTGGTAGGCCGGCGGCGGGGTCTGGTACTGCGGCGGCGGGGTGTGCGCCTGCTGCTGCTGCTGCGGGTACTGGGGTCGCGGCGTCTGGTAGGCCGGCGGCGGGGTCTGGTACTGCGGCGGCGGGGTGTGCGCCTGCTGCTGCGGCCCCCCTTGTCCGTACTGCGCGTGCGGGTGCGGGGTCGGCGGGGCGGCGTGCACCGACCGCGGGCCCTCGTTGATCACCAGCGGGGTGCTGGCCTCCAGCTTGTGCCCGCTGCCGCCGCTCTTGGCCGCCGCGATCAGCCGCTCCGCCTCGTCCCGCATCGCCGCCGCGCTCTGGAAGCGGTGCGCCGGGTCCTTGCGCAGCGCCTGGGCGACGTAGGCGTCCACCTCGGGGGTGATCGAGCGGTTGAGGGCGGAGGGGGCCGGCGGTTCCTCCTGGACGTGCTTGTAGGCGATCGAGAACGCCGAGTCGCCGTCGAAGACCAGCCGGCCGGTGAGCATCTCGAAGAGCATCACGCCGACCGAGTACAGGTCGGAGCGGGCGTCCACCGGCTTGCCGAGCGCCTGCTCCGGCGAGAGGTACTGCGGGGTGCCGACCACCATGCCGGTCTGCGTCATCGACGTGACGCCGGATTCCAGCGCGCGGGCGATGCCGAAGTCCATGACCTTGACATTGCCCTTGCGGTCGAACATGACGTTGCCGGGCTTGATGTCGCGGTGCACCAGGCCCATGTCGTGCGAGGCCTCCAGCGCGTTCAGCACGCCGACGGTGACCCGCAGGGCCTCCTCGGTGGGCACCGCGCCGTACTGGCCGATCGCCTCGTTGATCGACTCGCGCAGGCCCATGCCGTCGATCAGCTGCATGACGATGTACGGCGTGCTGGAGCCGTCCGCGGCGATGTCCTCGCCACTGTCGTACACCGTGACGATGTTGGGGTGCTCCAGCCGGGCCACCGCCTGGGCCTCGCGGCGGAACCGCTCCTTGAACGAGTCGTCCCGGCCCAGCTCGCTGTGCATGCTCTTCAGCGCGACCTGCCGGTCCAACACGCGGTCGTGGGCGAGGTGCACGGAGGCCATGCCGCCCTCGCCCAGCAGCCGCTGCAGCACATAGCGGCCGTTGCCCAGGGAGAAGCCCTCGACCGCCGCGTTGCCGTGCTCGCTCATGGTCCTCTGCTCCCCCTCGGCGCGGGCGTGCTCGCCGCAGCCTGACGTTCGGTCTCGTCCGTGCGTGGTGGGCCCTGCCCGCCGGCCTGGCGGACCCCGGTCGCGGCGGTTCCAGCGGCCGACGACTGGGTCAGGGTATCGGCTCGCGCCGACGGCGGTGCGCCCGGTCCGAGGGTGCTCGGGACGGACCGGACGTACCCACCGGCGTACGGCTACAGATAGGGGCCGGAGCGGATGCCGCGGCCCTGGCCCTGGCCCGGCTCGTCCTCGTCCGCCTCACCGCTGTGCAGACCGGGCGGCAGTGCCCGGCGCATCTGCTCCAGCTGGGCCCGCGCCGCCATCTGCTGCGCGAACAGGGCGGTCTGGATGCCGTGGAACAGGCCCTCCAGCCAGCCGACCAGCTGGGCCTGGGCGATCCGCAGCTCGGCCTCGGTCGGGATGGTGTCCTCGGTGAACGGCAGCGACAGCCGCTCCAGCTCGGCGACCAGCTCCGGGGCCAGCCCGAGTTCGAGCTCCTTGATCGAGCTGGCGTGGATGTCCTTCAGCCGGACCCGGCTCGCCTCGTCGAGGGGCGCCGCCCGGACCTCCTCCAGGAGCTGCTTGATCATGCTGCCGATGCGCATGACCTTCGCCGGCTGCTCGACCATCTCGGTCACCGGGAGCTCACGCGGCATGTCACCCTCGTCGTCCCCGTCGCCCGCCGCGCCGGCGAACCCCTGGCCCACGGGCAGCCCGTCCGGTCCGACGATCAGCACCTTCTGGCCGTCCTGCGACTGCCCGCCGGTGGCCCGGAAGGGCTCCTGCGACGGGCGCTCGTTCATCGGATTCGTCATGAACAACATTCTCTCTCACTGGGGTTGGTCGGGCGGAAGCCCCCGGTCGTCCCGCCTTCCCGCGACCCCCTGCGGGCGGGGGGGGTAACGCCCCCGGAACCCCTCCCGGACCCACACCGGATCTCCACGCCCGGACGCCGGGACCAGAGCGGCGCCGGGGGCGGGACCGGGGGCGCCGCCTCAACCCTTGCGCAGCCGCAGGCCTATCAGCCCCAGCCCGCAGCCGATCATCCCCAGCCCGACGCCCAGCGGGAGCTGGGTGGTGGAGGCGTCCTGCCAGCGGGCCGGGAACAGCACGGGCACCGGGACGGCGGCCGCCACGGGCTGTCCGGCGGCCGGCGCCGCGAGGTCCGCGGCGGCCCGGTCCGGGGCGGCGGCCTCGCCGGGGGCCCCGGCGTCCGCGGCGTCGCCGTCGCCCTCCGGTTGCTCGGCCGCGACGCCCTGGTCCGGGGCCTGCTCGGGAGGCTGTTCCGGGGCCCGCGCCGGAGCCTGCTCGACGGGCTGGTCCGGAGCCTGCTCGGGCGCCTGCTCCGGAGCCTCCTCGACGGGCTGGTCCGGAGCCTGCTCCACCACGGCGTCGGAGCGCTCGGGCAGCGAGGCCGGGCGGTGACGGTGGAACGGCGGGAAGTCACCGTCCGGGTACGGATGCGGCAGCGGCCGGGAAGCCCGCTCGAAGGAGTCGGCGTCGGCCTCCGCGCCCGGATCGAACCTCGCCCCCGCCCCGGGCGGCGGGTACGCCGTCGGCGAGGGCAACGCCACCGCGGCCGAAGCGGCGGCCAGCGGAAGCGTGAGCCCCAGCACCGCCGCCGCGAACAGCCGCTGAGCGCGGCCCGGAGCGCGGCGGGCGATGCGAGGGGCAGTACGACGGGCGGTACGACGGTGGTGCGGCGCGACGGGCAGCGGCCCGAGGGGTGCGTACGGTGATGCGGCCACGGTCGGAGTCCTTCCGACGGCCGACGGCGCCCGGGGGCGGGATCGGCGGCGGGACTGCTCCGGACCAGCCTCGCACGCCCCGATCGTTACGGCATTTCGGGCAATTCACCCACCCTCGACGCCCCCGGACCGCCCGCGCTCAGGCCCGCAGCACGACCTTCCCGACCTGCTCCCCGCGCTCCAGCACCCGGTGCGCCTCGGCCACCTCGGCCAGCGGCAACACCCGGTCCACCACCGGCTTCACCACCCCGGACTCGACCAGCGGCCACACGTGCTCCCGCACCGCCGCCACGATCGCCGCCTTCTCGGCCAGCGGCCGCCCGCGCAGGTTGGTGGCGATCACCGCCGCGCGCTTGCGCAGCAGCGCGTTGAGGTCCAGCTCGCCCTTCACCCCGCCCTGGAGCCCGATGATCACCAGCCGCCCGTTGACCGCCAGCGCGTCCACGTTCCGCTGGAGGTACTTGGCGCCCATGATGTCCAGGATCACGTCCGCCCCGGCCCCGCCGGTGGCCTCCCGGAGCGCCTCGACGAAGTCCTGCGCGCGGTAGTCGATCAGGATGTCCGCGCCCAGCTCGGCGCAGCGCGCCAGCTTCTCCGGACTGCCCGCGGTGACCGCGACCCTAGCGCCGACCGCCTTGGCCAGCTGGATCGCCATCGTCCCGATCCCGCTCGCGCCGCCGTGCAGCAGCACCGTTTCGCCGGGCCGCAGGTGCGCGGTGAGGAAGACGTTGGACCACACCGTGCAGGCGACCTCCGGCAGCGCCGCGGCCTGCTCGGCGGTCAGCCCGGCGGGCAGCGGCAGCAGCTGCCCGGTCGGCACCGCGACCCGCTGCGCGTAGCCGCCGCCGGCCAGCAGCGCGCACACCTCGTCGCCGACCGCCCAGCCGGACACCCCGGGCCCGAGCGCGACGATCCGCCCGGCGCACTCCAGGCCCGGATAGGGGGAGGCGCCGGGCGGCGGGTTGTAGAAGCCCTGCCGCTGGAGCAGGTCGGCCCGGTTGACGGCGGTGGCCGCCACCTCCACGAGGACCTCGCCCTCGCCGGGCACCGGATCGGGCACCTCGGCCCAGACCAGTGCCTCGGGACCACCGGGTACGGGAATCGTCATCGCATGCATGCCCCGAACCTACTGCGGGTCAGGGCGGTCGCGGGGGCGGCTCAGCCGGTCGGGGCGACTCCGCTGGACTTGATGACGATCACCCGGTCGGTGAGCTGGAGCACCGCGGCCTCCGGCTCGGTGTAGTTGAGCACCCGTCGGCCGCGGACCACCGCGACCACCAGGTCCGCGCACTGGCGCGGACTGTGCCCGGCCTCGGCCCGGGTGACCGGGCGCTCCACCACGTCCAGCCCGTTGCCGTACGTCAGCAGGTCCTCCATCACCGCCCCGGCGTGCGGGCTGAGCATCGACAGCCCGAGCAGCCGCCCGGCCGAACTGGAGCTGGTGACCACCACGTCGGCGCCGCTCTGCCGCAGCAGCGGCGCGTTCTCGTCCTCCCGGACGGCGGCGACCACGGTGGCGGCCTTGTTCAACTGGCGCGCGGTCAGCGTGATCAGCACCGCGGTGTCGTCCCGCTCCGGCGCGACCACCACCCGTGCCGCGGTGGGCAGCGCGGCCCGGATCAGGGTGTCGGTGCGGGTGGCGTCGCCGACCACCCCGACCAGGCCGTCCCGGGCGGCGTGGTCGATCACCTTGCGCTGCGGGTCGACGACGACGATCTCCTCCTTCTTCACCCCCTGGCCGAGCAGGGTGTCGACGGCGCTGCGGCCCTTCGTCCCGTAGCCGATGACGACGGTGTGCTCGCGCACGGTGGACCTCCAGCGGTTCAACCGCCATTGCAGGCGGGTCCGTTCGGTGAGCACCTCCAGGGTGGTGCCGACCAGGATGATCAGGAACACCACGCGCAGCGGGGTGACCACGAAGATGTTGGTGAGCCGGGCGCTGTCGCTGAACGGGGTGATGTCGCCGTACCCGGTGGTGGAGAGCGTCACGGTGGCGTAGTAGGCCGCGTCCAGGAAGCTGAGCCCGCCACCGGCGTTGTCGTTGTAGCCGTCCCGGTCGACGTACACGATCAGCGTGGTGGCGACCAGCACGGCGAGCGCCAGCAGCAGCCGGGAGCCGACCTGCCGGACGGCGGGCTCGGCCCGCCGGGCGGGCAGCACGATCCCGGCGTCCGCCCACGGCTCGGTGCCGGGCGCGGTGTTGCGTCTCAAACGGTTCATGCGCCCACCTCGCTGCGCTCGGCAGCCGCTTCGCCGAACGCGCGCCTCTCGATGGTGCGCTCACTTCGCTCGCTCACGGCACCTCCACCAGTTCCACCGTCTCCCCCGCCGCCGTCCCGCCGGGCGGCACCACGGCCAGCGCCTCGGCCCGGGCGAGGCCGCGCAGCATCGCGGGCCCGTCGAAGGCCAGCGGCACGACGCCCCCGGCGGTCCGCCGGACCGGCTGGAGCCGGGTGTCCGTACGGTGCCCGTGCAGCGCCGCCGCGGCGGTCGCCAGGACGGGGGCGTCGGCGGGCCGCCCGCCGCGGGCGTGCAGCAGCGGCAGGACCAGGGTGACCATCCCGACGACGGCGGCCAGCGGGTTGCCCGGCAGGCCCACCAGGTGGCGGCCGCCGGGGAGTTCGGCGAGCAGCATCGGGTGGCCGGGCCGGACGGCGACGCCGTCCACCAGCAGCCGGGCGCCGACCTCGGCGAGCGCCCGGTGCAGGAAGTCGACCGGACCGGCGGCCGTCCCACCGGTGGTGACCACCAGATCGGCGGTGGAGTGCCGCAGCGCGTCCCGGAGCAGCGCGAAGTCGTCCCGGACGTACCGGACTTCGGCCGGCTCGGCGCCGGCCGCCCGCAGCCAGGGCGGCAGCAGCGGCCCGAGCGCGTCCCGGACCAGGCCCGGCCCGGGGACACCGGAGGTGAGCAACTCGTCGCCCAGCAGCAACAGTCGGACCTCGGGACGGCGGTGGACCGGCAGCCGGTCGTGGCCGCAGGCGGCGGCCAGGCCGAGCACGGCCGGGCCCACCGGCGTACCGGACGGCAGCAATTCCTCGCCCCGGCGGCACTCCTGGCCGCGCGGGCGGACGTCCTGGCCGGGGCTCAGCGGCTCCGGGCCCCGGTCGTGCAGCAGCGCGCCGTCCGATCGGCCGTGCTCACGGCGCAGCACCGCGGTGGCGCCGGGCGGCAGCTGGGCGCCGGTGGCGATCTCCGCGGCGGTGCCGTCGGTCAGCGGCGCCGGCTCGGCCCGGCCGGCCAGCACCCGCCCGGCGACCCGCCAGGGGCCGGGGCCGGCGACCGCCCAGCCGTCCATCGCGGAGGTGTCGAAGGCCGGCAGGTCGGTCAGCGCGCCGAGCGGCTCGGCGAGGGTGTGGCCGAGCGCCTCGGCCAGCGGGACGCCGACCCCGGACAGCGGGCGCAGCCCGGCCCGGCGAGCGGTCTCCCGGGCCCGGGGCCAGCTCAGCGGTCCGACCGTGCTCACGACTCGCCCGGCGCGTCGGCCGCCCACCGCTCGGCGAGGGCCTCGACCCGTCGGGTCGCCTCGGCGACCGCCTCCGCCCCGCCGCCCCGCCGGGCGGCCGCGTAGCCGATCAGGAAGGCGGTCAGCGGCGCGGCCGGCCGGGCCACTCCGTGCGCGACCACCCGGGCCGTGTCGAGCAGACCACGGACGTCCACGTCCAGGTCGATACCCAGGTCGGCCTTGGCCTCGGCGATCCAGTCATCCAGCGTGCGCTCCATGCGCCTTATGCTGCCCGATCGTCGGTACCCCCGAGGTGTTCGCCCCTGGCGCGGGGCGCGTCGTTTCGCTCACACGCCGCCGGTGCCCCGGTCGCGCTCGCGGGCCTGCTCCAGGTCCTCCCAGGTGTCGCAGTCGTGGGCGACCTGGTCGGTGTCGGCCACCCGCAGCCCGTTCAGCGGGCCGAGGAAGCGCCGCAGCGACTGGCCGGCCGGGTCGCCGAGGGCGGCCAGCGCGGTGCGCAGCGCGGCACTCCGGTAGGCGGCGGCGAGCGGCTGGTCCCGGCCGCCCGCGTCGACCAGCACGGCGGCGTCCGTCCCCTCCCCGGCCTCGTCGAGGGCGGTGACCAGGCGTTCCACCGTCCGGCGGTCCAGGAACGGCAGGTCGGCGGCGAGCAGCAGCACGGTGTCCGCGGTGACCAGCTCCAGTCCGGCCGCGACGGCGGCGACCGGCCCGCCGCCGGGCGGCCGCTCCCTGGTCCAGCGGACGCCGGCCGTCGTGGTCGGCCGGGCCGGGCCGACCACGACGGTGGTGCGGGCGCCCGCGCAGGCGGCGAGCACCCGGTCGAGCAGGGTGGTCTCGCCGACCGTCAGCCCGGGTTTGTCGGCCCCGCCGAGGCGTCGGGCGGCCCCGCCTGCCGGGACGATCACGTCGTACGGCGTCATGCGGCCAGTATCCGCCCGCGCTACTCCGCCTCGGGCTCGGGCTCGGGCTTCGCCTCGGGCTCGGGCTTCGCCTCCGGGCCCGCTTCCGCGGCCGCACGAGCGGTGTTGGCGGCCGCGCCCAGCGCCAGGAAGGACGGCAGGGTCAGCTCCCCGTACCGCTCGTTCATGGCCGTGACCAGCGCCTCCGGGTCGTCCGGGTGCCCGGCCAGCAGCCGGTCGAAGTCCTGGAGGTACTCGCCGGTGAAGGCCAGCACCCGGGCCGCGTCGTCGCCCTGGTCCGGGGCCCGGTGGCCGGCGATCACCCGGTCCGCGCCGAGGTCGGCGATCCGGCCGAGGTTGTGCCCCCAGGTGGTGCGCTGGGCGGGGGTGGTGTCGGCGGTCCACAGGTGGGTGCCGTTGGCGACGAAGTCCCCGGCGATCACGGTGCGGATGCTCGGCACGTGGACGACCGTGGAGTCCCCGCAGTCGGCCTGGCCGAGCAGCAGCACCGGGATCACCTGGCGGTCCAGCATCAGCGGCTGCGGCAGCAGCGGGGCGGGGATCAGCGGGTGGTCCGGGATGTCGTCGCCGTACACCGGCTTCCACTGGGCGACCTTGGCGGCGACGGTCGCCGCGATGGCCTCGACCACGGCCGGGGCGGCCAGCAGCTGCGCCTCGGGGAAGAGCCGCAGCACCTCCTCGGCGCCGAAGTAGTGGTCCGGGTGCGGGTGGGTGACGACGATGGCGAGCAGGCGCCGGCCCTTGCCCGCGACCCATTCGGCCAGCTCGCGCCCGGCGCTGCGGGTCAGCTGGGCGTCCACCAGGATCGCCGTCCGCTCGCCGAGGATCAGCGTGGAGGTGGCGAAGAAGGCCGACTCGGGGCCGGTGAAGACGGCGGTCTCCAGCGGCCGCGCGGGCTGCCCGAACTCCACCGGCTCGTTCTGGGCACGCTCCGCGCCGGCGCTCTCCTCGGGCGGGGACGACGTCACGGGTTGCTCCCTCTGATCGGCAAATCGGATTGGCTGCGCCCTACAGCATGGGAGTACCGACGTCCGAATGAGCGGAAGGCGCGCCCGGCGCGGCGTGCGTCACACGGCGGAAAGCCCGTCCACCGGTTCCGGTGGACGGGCCTCACGCGGTTCGGTCAGCGCTTCGCGGCGCCCCGGCGCAGTCGGGCCAGCCGGTCGGTGACACCCCAGGTGGTCACCCGCCACAGCGCCTCGACCACGATGTTGCGGCTCATCTTGGAGGCGCCCAGCTCGCGCTCGACGAAGGTGATCGGCACCTCGGCGACCTTGAACCCGGCCTTCACCGTGCGCCAGGCCAGGTCGACCTGGAAGCAGTACCCGGCCGAGGCGACCTGGTCCATGCCCAGGCCGAGCAGGGTCTCCTTGCGGAACGCCCGGTAGCCGCCGGTGACGTCCCGGATCGGCACGCCCAGCATCAGCCGCGAGTAGGTCGAGCCGCCGCGGGAGAGCAGCAGCCGCGACTTCGGCCAGTTCACCACCCGGCCGCCCGGCACCCAGCGCGAGCCCAGCACCAGGTCGGCGCCGCGCAGCGCGCCCAGCAGCCGGTCCAGCTCCTCGGGCTGGTGCGAGCCGTCCGCGTCCATCTCGACCAGGACGTCGTAGCCGTTGTCGATGCCCCAGCGGAAGCCCGCGAGGTAGGCGGCGCCGAGGCCCTCCTTGCCCTTGCGGTGCATCACGTGGACCTGCGGGTCCTCGACGGCCAGCTTGTCGGCCAGGTCACCGGTGCCGTCGGGGCTGTTGTCGTCGGCGACCAGCACGTGCACCTCGGGCACGGCGGCACGGACCCGGCCGACGATCCGCTCGACGTTCTCCGCCTCGTTGTAGGTCGGGATGATCACCAGGACCTTGCCGAGATCAGCAAAACTCTGCTGGTTCACGGTCACGTACAAACCTCTCGGCCGATGACGGGGGGTCTCGGAACACCGGCGCCCGCACTCTGGAACGCGGCTCCACCGGCAGCCCGCCGGGGGATCACCCCGGCGGAGAACTGCGCGCAGGGCGGAGGCTACTGCGTCCTGGCATCCTACTACCGCACCGGGAACCAACGCTGCGGCCATGGCACTCCCACCGGATGCCCACCGTTTCCCCTTGGGTGACACCGTTCGGCTAGGGTCGTTCCCTTGCCTGTGCCCGGACCCCCCGCACCGCCGGGCCCGCCCCGGCGATCCGGCACACCCGCCAGACAGCGAAGGAGTAGGACCGCGCGCATGGACAGGCTCGTCAACACCGTCCGCCCGTACGCCTGGGGGTCGCTGACCGCCCTGCCCGAGCTGCTCGGGCAGCGGCCGACCGGTGAACCGCAGGCCGAGCTGTGGATGGGCGCCCACCCCGGTGCCCCGTCGCGCGCCGACCGCGGCGAGGGCCCGTGCCGACTGGACGAGCTGATCGCGGCCGATCCCGAGGGCGAGCTGGGCGCCGCGAGCGTGGCCAGGTTCGGTCCGTCCCTGCCGTTCCTCTTCAAGGTCCTCGCCGCGGGCATCCCGCTGTCGATCCAGGCCCACCCCACGGTGGACCAGGCCCGGGCGGGCTTCGCCGCCGAGAACGCCCTCGGCATCCCGCTGGACGCCCCCGAGCGGAACTACCGGGACACCAACCACAAGCCCGAAATGGTCTGCGCGCTGGGCGAGTTCGAGGGCCTCTGCGGCTTCCGCCGGCCCGCCGAGGCGGCCCGGCTGCTGAGCGGACTGGCGGTGCCCGGGCTCGCCCCGGTGATCGACCGGCTGTCAGCGGCCGGAGGAGAGTCCGAGGCGCTGCGCGGCGCCCTGACCGCCGCCCTCGCGCTGGACGAGGAGACCGTCCGGCGGACCGTCGAGGTGCTGGCGCTGACCGATCCGGACGGGGAGTACGCACCGTACGCCCGGGTCGCCAAGGACTTCCCGGACGACCGCGGCGTGATCGCCGGGATGCTGCTCAACCACCTCCGGCTCCAGGCCGGCGAGGCGCTCTACCTGGGCGCCGGGGTGCCGCACGCCTATCTGTCCGGTGTCTGCGTCGAGCTCCAGGCCAACTCCGACAACGTGCTGCGGGCCGGCCTCACCCCGAAGCACATCGACGTGCCGGAGCTGCTGAAGGTCGTGGTCTTCGAGGCCGGCGCCCCCGAGCCGCTGCGGCCGGCCCCGGTCGAGGGCACCCCGGGCGAGGAGCTCTACCCCGTCCCGATCGACGAGTTCCGGCTCTCCCGCTTCACGCTGGACGGCGTCGAGCGCGAGATCGACGGCCGCACCCCGCAGATCCTGCTCTGCACCGAGGGCGCCGCCCGGCTGACCGCCGCCGACGGCACCGTCCTGGGCCTGGCCCGCGGCCAGTCCGCCTTCCTCCCCGCCACCGGCGCCCCGACCCGCCTCTCCGGCACCGGCACGCTCTTCCGCTCCACCGTCACCGTCTGACGGCCCCCGGGATCAGTCCCGGGTCATGTCGACGAAGCGCGAGTAGTGGCCCTGGAAGGCCACCGTGATGGTCGCGGTCGGACCGTTACGGTGCTTGGCGACGATCAGGTCGGCCTCGCCCGCGCGCGGGGACTCCTTCTCGTAGGCGTCCTCGCGGTGCAGCAGGATGACCATGTCGGCGTCCTGCTCGATCGAGCCGGACTCGCGGAGGTCCGAGACCATCGGCCGCTTGTCGGTGCGCTGCTCGGGGCCACGGTTCAGCTGGGAGAGCGCGATGACCGGGACTTCCAGCTCCTTGGCCAGCAGCTTCAGGTTTCGGGACATGTCCGAGACCTCCTGCTGACGGTTCTCGGCCCGGCGGGAGCCGCCGGACTGCATCAGCTGGAGGTAGTCGATGACGATCAGCTTGATGTCGTTGCGCTGCTTGAGCCGTCGGCACTTGGCGCGGATCTCCATCATCGACAGGTTCGGCGAGTCGTCGATGAACAGCGGCGCCTCGCTGACGTCGGGCATCCGGCGGGCGACCCGGGTCCAGTCGTCGTCCGTCATGTTCCCGGAGCGCATGTGGTGCAGCGCCACCCGGGCCTCGGCCGAGAGCAGGCGCATGGCGATCTCGTTGCGGCCCATTTCGAGCGAGAAGATCACGCTCGGCAGTTTGTGGTGGATCGAGCAGGCCCGCGCGAAGTCCAGCGCGAGGGTGGACTTGCCCATCGCGGGACGGGCCGCGATGACGATCATCTGGCCGGGGTGCAGCCCGTTGGTGAGCTGGTCGAAGTCGGCGAAGCCGGTCGGCACGCCGGACATCTGGCCCTGCCGGGAGCCGATCGCCTCGATCTCGTCGAGGGCGCCCTCCATGATGTCGGCCAGCGGCGCGTAGTCCTCGTTGGTGCGCTGCTCGGTGACGGCGTAGATCTGCGCCTGGGCGGCGTTGACGATCTCGTCCACGTCGCCCTCGGCCGCGTAGCCCATGCCGGCGATCCGGGTGCCGGCCTCGACCAGCCGGCGCAGCACGGCCCGCTCGTTGACGATCTGGGCGTAGTACTCGGCGTTGGCCGCGGTCGGGACGGAGTTGACCAGGGTGTGCAGGTAGGAGGCGCCGCCGACGCGCTGGAGCTCGCCGCGCTTGGTCAGCTCGCCGGCCACGGTGATCGGGTCGGCCGGCTCGCCGCGGGCGTAGAGGTCGAGGATCGCGCCGTGGATCATCTCGTGCGCGGGCCGGTAGTAGTCGGCGGGCTTGAGCACCTCGACCACGTCGGCGATGGCGTCCTTGGAGAGCAGCATGCCGCCGAGGACGGACTTCTCGGCGTCCAGATCCTGCGGGGGGACGCGCTCGAAGCCGTCCGCGCCACCGCCGCCACCGCCGTCGCCCTCGTCCCGGCGCTGCCAGCCACCCTCCGACCGGCCGCCCTTGCCGCCCTTCTGGAAGCCGTCCTTCTGGAAGCCGCCGTCCTTCCGGAAGCCGTCCTTCTGGAAGCCGTCCTTCTGGAAGCCGTCGCGGCCACCGCCCTGGCGCCCCTCACCGCGGCCGCGGGACACCGGCAGCCGGTCGCCGGGGCCGTCCGGGAAGGGGGCGTCGTCGAAGGCACCGGCCGGGAAGGGATCCTCGGCGGTCTGCCAGTCCTCCTCCGGCGGCGGGGCGTCGTGGTCGTCGTACTGGGGGCCGGTCACGCGTGTTCCCCGATCAGCGAGTGGTGCGAAGTTGGAGCGGGCCTTGCCGGTGGCTGGGTGGAGCGGATCCGCTCCTCTTTGTACGCCACGGCCCCGACAAATCGGACGCCGGGGGCGGTGGGAGTGTCGGGTGGATGGCCCACGCTAAGGCGCCGGACGCCCTTGCGCCAAGGCGGTTATCCACAGGGGGTGTGGATGAACGGCCCCGCCCTGTGGAGAACTGCCGCAAAGCTGTGGACACCCCTGTGGACGTCCCTGTGGATAACCGGACGATCGATCCGCCGTCAACCTGCTGACCTGGGATTACCACTTCTCGGGCCTGTGCATGAGAAATTCTTCACACGCCTCCGAATGGCTGTGGGCACAGAGCGGGCGAACCGCGTCGCTCAGAGTTTCGAGTAATGGCCACACATCACTTACGTCCATTACCTGTGGATGAGTAGCCTGGAGCCCATGACCGCCTCGCCCCCACCCCCGGCCACCCGCCGCCGGCACGACCGGGAGATCCTCGCCCTGGCCGTCCCGGCCTTCGGCGCCCTGGTCGCCGAGCCGCTCTTCCTGATGGCCGACTCGGCGATCGTCGGCCACCTCGGCACCCCCCAGCTGGCCGGGGTCGGCGTCGCCTCCGCCGCGCTGTCCACCGCGACCGGGGTGTTCGTCTTCCTCGCCTACGCCACCACCGCGGCGGTCGCCCGCCGGATCGGCGCCGGGGACCGCCGGGGCGCCGTGCAGCAGGGCATCGACGGCATCTGGCTCGCGCTGGGCCTGGCCGTCCCGGTGGTGCTCCTCACCCTGCTGCTGGCCCCCTGGGTGGCCGACGTCCTGGGCGCCTCGGCGACCGCCGCGCCGCACGCCGTGACGTACCTGCGGATCAGCTCCCTGGGCATCCCGGCGATGCTCATGGTGCTGGCCGCCACCGGGGTGCTGCGCGGCCTCCAGGACACCCGCACACCGCTGGTGGTGGCCGTCGCGGGCTTCGCCGCCAACATCGGCCTGAACGCCGGCCTGGTGTACGGCGCCGGGCTCGGCGTGGCCGGCTCGGCCTGGGGCACCGTGCTCGCCCAGACCGGGATGGCCGCCGCCTACCTGGTCGTGGTGGTCCGCGGCGCCCGTCGGCAGGGGGCCTCGCTGCGGCCGGACGCGGCCGGCATCCGGGCCGGCGCGAAGGCCGGCGGCCCGCTGCTGGTCCGGACGATCAGCCTGCGCGCGGTGCTGATGACCGCCACCGCGGTGGCCGCCCGGCTCGGCGACGACCAGGTGGCCGCGCACCAGATCACCATGGCGCTGTTCAACTTCCTGGCCTTCGCGCTGGATGCCATCGCGATCGCCGGCCAGGCCATCATCGGCCGCTACCTGGGCGCCTCGAACGTCCCGGGAGCACGGGCCGCCACCCGGCGGATGGTCGAGTGGGGCATCGTCTCCGGGCTGGTGCTCGGCCTGCTGGTGGTGCTCGCCCGCCCGCTGTACGTCCCGCTGTTCACGCCCGACCCGGCCGTCCGCTCCCAGCTGGCCACGGCCCTGCTGCTGCTCGCGCTCACCCAGCCGGTGGCCGGCCTGGTCTTCGTGCTGGACGGCGTGCTGATGGGCGCCGGGGACGGCCCGTACCTGGCCTGGGCCGGGCTGGCGACCCTGGCGGTGTTCGTCCCGGTGGCCCTCGCGGTCCCGGCCACCGGCGCCGGACTGGCCGGACTCTGGTGGGCGATGAACCTGTTCATGCTGCTCCGGGCCGGCTTCCTGGCCTGGCGCGCCCGCGGCGGCAAGTGGCTGGTCACCGGAGCGGTCCGCGGCTGAAACGTTCCGCCTCTGCCACGGGAAACGACCGAGGGCCGGACTCCCGGAGGAGTCCGGCCCTCAGGCCTTGGAGCTACGGAGCTCAGGCAGCCACGACGGCGACGTCGAGGTTGGCCACGACGTCCGAGTGCAGCTTGACCGAGACCTTGTGGGAGCCCACGGTCTTGATCGGCGAAGCGATCGCGACGGCGCGCTTGTCCACAGCCGGGCCGCCGGCGGCCTTGATGGCCTCGACGACGTCGGCCTGGGTCACCGAACCGAACAGACGGCCGGCCTCGCCCGAGCGAACGGCCAGCTTGACCTGGACGCCCTCAAGCTTGCCCTTGACCTCGTTGGCGGCCTCAAGGGTCTGGATCTCGTGGATCTTACGGGCGCGACGGATGGCGTCGACGTCCTTCTGACCACCCTTGGTCCAGCGGATGGCGAAGCCACGCGGGATCAGGAAGTTGCGGGCGTAGCCGTCCTTGACCTCGACGACCTCGCCGGCCGAGGCCAGGCCCGGCACCTCGTGAGTGAGGATGATCTTCATTACTTGGTCACCCTCTCTTAGCGCGCGGTGCTGGTGTAGGGCAGCAGCGCCATCTCACGGCTGTTCTTCACGGCCGTGGCGACGTCACGCTGGTGCTGGGTGCAGTTGCCGGTCACCCGACGGGCACGGATCTTGCCGCGGTCGGAGATGTACTTCCGCAGCAGGTTCGTGTCCTTGTAGTCAACGTAGTTGACCTTGTCCTTGCAGAAGACGCAAACCTTCTTCTTCGGCTTGCGAGCAGGCGGCTTCGCCATTGTGTGCTCCATTTGGGGTTCACGGCCCGGCGGGCGTCCGGGGACGCCGACGGCCGGGCCGCACGAAATCTGTCAGCTCTTAGAACGGGGGCTCTTCCGAGTAGCCGCCACCACCGGACGGGGCACCCCAGCCGCCGCCCTGGTTTCCACCGGACGGGGCGCTGGAGGCCCAGGGGTCGTCGGAGGGGCCGGACTGGCCGCCACCGGAGTTTCCACCCCAGTTGCCGCCGCCCTGCTGGCCACCGCCGCCGCCCCAGCCGCCACCGCCCTGGCCGCCACCCTGCTGGCCGCCGAAGCCGCCACCGGGGCCGCCGGACCGGTTGGCCCGGGTGACCTTGGCGGTCGCCGAGCGCAGGCTCGGGCCGACCTCGTCGACCTCGACCTCGAAGACCGTCCGCTTCTCGCCTTCCTTGGTCTCGTAAGACCGCTGGCGCAGTCGGCCCTGCACGATGACGCGCATGCCGCGCTGGAGCGACTCGGCCACGTTCTCCGCCGGCTGCCGCCAGACGTTGCACGTGAGGAAGAGGCTCTCGCCGTCCTTCCACTCGTTCGTCTGACGGTCGAAGGTGCGGGGGGTGGACGCGATGCGGAACTTCGCGACCGCCGCACCCGACGGGGTGAAGCGCAGCTCGGGGTCGTCGACGAGATTGCCGACGAGGGTGATGACGGTCTCGCCTGCCATGGTGGTGATGACCTCTCGGGAAGATGTCCGTTCACCGCTGTTTCACGTGAAACAGCGGACGCGAGCTACCCGAGACCCGAAGGCCTCAGAGGTGGCTCAGTGGGTGTCCGGGCGCAGGACCTTGGTCCGCAGAACCGACTCGCTCAGGCCCATCTGGCGGTCGAGCTCCTTGACGACCTCAGGCGTGGCCTTCAGGTCGATGACCGAGTAGATGCCCTCGGACTGCTTGTTGATCTCGTAAGCCAGACGGCGACGACCCCAGGTGTCGACCTTCTCAACCTTGCCGCCGCCGTTGCGGACGACCGTGAGGAAGTTCTCGATCAGGGGGGAGACAGCGCGCTCCTCGACCGAGGGGTCGAGGATGACCATCACCTCGTAGTGACGCATGGGTAACCCACCTCCTTTGGACTCAGCGGCCACGGTCTCTCCGTGGCAGGAGGGTTGTGCGTAGCGTCGGCACCGGAGCAGTGACCGACTCCGCCACCGTAGCGGCCGGGTCGGACAGACGGCCCCCGCACCACCCGGAAGCGGGTGTCGCCCGGAAGAGGGCGCAAGGGGGCACAACTACACCAGTGCAGACGGCACAGCCTACCTGCACCCGGACGGACGAACAAAACGCATAGGGGTTGTGAGACCGACCCAACCGCCGCAATCTGGACGGAACGGGATCCCTGCCCGTTCGTCTCCACGCCAGGAGGTGGGACTCATGGCCCAGTCCGTCCACCGCATGCCCGCGCTCACCCTGAACACCGACGGCCATCCGCACCCCCGGGAGAACACCCTGGTGGGCATCACCGCCCTGCTGGGCGTGATCGCCTTCACCACCTCGTTCTTCCACAACCTGCACCTGCTGACCTCGTGGACCGGCCTGTTCGGGATCGTCACCGGCCTGTGGGGCATGTTCGTCTCGGTCACCACCGCCGAGCGCTTCGTCCTGATGATCACGCTCGGCGCCGCCGCGATCGGCTTCTACCTCGGCATCGCCCGCGGCGGGCTCTGGGGCTGAGGCCCCGCCCGCGAACCGCCGCGAGCCGCTGAGAACCGCTGGGACCGAGGCCACAGAGCCCGCCCGGAACCCCCGCCGCCCCCGTCGCGTATCTGCTGGAGGAGACAGGTACCCGACGGGGGCTCCGTCGTGCCCGCCGCGCCGGGCGCCCGGGCCCCGGACGATAGGGTCAAGCCCGAGAACCTGGGCACCGCAGCCCGACCGACGAGGAGCACCGAGCAATGAGCCTGCGCCTGAGGACGATCACCCGCGAGGAGCACCTCGCCTTCATCAGGAGCCGTGCCTCGGCCAGCCACATGCAGGTGCCGTCCTGGGGCGACGTGAAGGCCGAGTGGCGGTCCGAGTCGATCGGCTGGTTCGACGACACCGACCAGCTCGTCGGCGCCGGCCTGGTGCTCTACCGGCAGCTCCCCAAGCTCAAGCGCTACCTGGCCTACCTGCCCGAGGGCCCGGTCATCGACTGGTTCGACCGCGACCTCGACCGCTGGCTCTCCCCGATGCTGGCCCACCTCAAGTCGCAGGGCGCCTTCTCCGTGAAGATGGGCCCGCCGGTGGTCATCCGCCGCTGGGACGCCCCCACCATCAAGGAGGCCATCGCCGGCAAGCAGGCCAAGCGGCTGCGCGACGTCGAGGCCGACTGGTACGAGGCCCGGGCCTTCGAGGTGGCCGACCGGCTGCGCAAGGCCGGCTGGCTCCAGGGCGATGACGGCGGCGCCGGCTTCGGCGACGTCCAGCCCCGCTACGTCTTCCAGGTGCCGCTGGCCAACCGCTCGCTGGACGACATCCAGAAGGGCTTCAACCAGCTCTGGCGCCGCAACATCAAGAAGGCCGAGAAGAGCGGCGTCGAGGTGTACCAGGGCGGCTACGACGAGCTGCCGATCTTCCACCAGCTCTACCTGGTCACCGCCGAGCGCGACAAGTTCACCCCCCGCCCGCTGTCCTACTTCCAGCGGATGTGGAAGGCCATGGTGGCCGAGGACCCGAACCGGATGCGGCTCTACATCGCCTACCACGAGGGCGAGCCGCTGGCCGCCACCACGATGCTGGTGGTCGGCGAGCACGTCTGGTACTCCTACGGCGCCTCGGCCAACCACAAGCGCGAGGTCAAGCCGTCCAACGCCATCCAGTGGCGGATGATGCGCGACGCCTACGCCCTCGGCGGCGGCGTGTACGACCTGCGCGGCATCAGTGACACCCTGGACGAGAACGACCACCTGTTCGGTCTGATCCAGTTCAAGGTCGGCACCGGTGGCCAGGCGGCCGAATACCTCGGCGAGTGGGACTTCCCGCTCAACAAGCTGCTGCACAAGGCCCTCGACCTCTACATGTCCCGCCGCTGAGGAGGCTGCCCCGATGACGCTGTCGCTCTACCTCGACACCGAACGCTGGCGCACCCACCAGCGCACCGTCCTCGCCGAGTTCCCCGGTCTGGTGCCGGTCGCCAAGGGGAACGGCTACGGCCTGGGCAACCACCGGCTGGCCGAGGAGGCGACGCTGCTGGGCACCGGGGTGCTCGCCGTCGGTACCGCGTACGAGGCGGCCGACGCCGCCGAGTGGTACGGCGGCGAGCTGCTGGTGCTCACCCCCTACCGGGTCGGCGAGGAGGTGCTGCCGCTGCCGCACTCCCGGGTGATCCGTACGGTGGCCCACGTGGACGCGCTGCGCGCGCTGCACGGTGCCCGGGTGGTGGTGGAGTGCATGACCACCATGCGCCGGCACGGTGTGAGCGCCGCCGAGCTGACGACCGTCGCCGCCGAGCTGGACGGCGTCGACTTCGAGGGCCTGGCGCTGCACCTGCCGATGGACCGGCCAGACGGCTCCAACCCGGTCGACGAGGTCGTGTACTGGGTGGACGCCGCCGTGGCGGCCGGCATCCCGGTGCACACCGTGTTCGTCAGCCACCTCGGCGCGGCCGGCATGGAGCAGCTCGCCAAGCGCTACCCGCAGACGGTCTTCCGGGCCCGGATCGGCACCCGGCTCTGGCTGGGCGACCACGCCGCGCTGGAGGTCCGGGCCACCGTCCTGGACGTCACCCCGGTGCAGAAGGGCGACCGCTACGGCTACCGCCAGCACCCGGCGCCCTCGGACGGCCACCTCCTGGTGGTCGCCGGCGGCACCGCCCACGGCATCGGCCTGGAGGCGCCGAAGTACGTGGCCAGCATGGGCGCGCGGGCCAAGGGCATCGCCCGGGCCGGCCTGGCGACCGTCAACAAGACCAAGTCGCCGTTCCACTGGGCCGGCAAGCAGCTGTGGTTCGCCGAGCCGCCGCACATGCAGGTCTCGCTGCTGTTCCTGGACGGGGAGACCAAGCCCCCGACGATCGGCGAGGAGCTCGGTCTCCAGGTCCGGCACACCACCACGCACTTCGACCGCGTCGTAGACCGCTGAGCACCCCTTTCGGCACCGGCGCGGCCCTTGGGCTCGCTCGCTAGGCCTTCTCGGCCGGTCCCGGCAGTTCCGGCTCGTTCAGCCACTGCTCGGGGCCGGCCGGCGCGTATCCGGCGTAGCTCTCCTCCTCGCGCAGCCGGCGGGCGGCGCCCAGCACCGCCACGTCCGGGGCCTGGTCCAGCACCCCGCCGGAGGGGTCGTCGCTGCCGTCCCAGCGGACCGGGTCGCGGTCCGGGTGGAGGGCGTCGCGGACCACCACGGCGACCAGGTAGAGCGTGCCCACCAGGTGCAGTCCGATCGCGAAGTGGTACCAGCCCTCGCTGAGCCCGTGCTGCTTGGAGCCGGTGACGAAGCCCAGGTGGGACCAGATGCCCAGGGTGTAGAGCACCTCGCAGGCCTGCCAGATCAGGAAGTCCCGCCAGCGCGGCCGGGCGAGCACGGCGAGCGGCAGCAGCCAGAGCGCGTACTGCGGCGAGTACACCTTGTTGACCAGCACGAACAGCGCGACCACCAGGAAGGCCAGCTGGGCGAAGCGCGGCCGGCGCGGGGCCGAGAAGCCGAGCCACGCTATGGCCAGGCAGCCCAGCACCATCAGCAGGCCGATGTAGACGTCGAGGTCGGCCAGCCCGACGCCGCGGCGCTGCATCAGGATCAGCCAGAACGAGCCGTAGTCCTCGCCGCGGTGCTTGCTGAACACGTAGAAGGTCGACCAGCCCTGCCAGTTGGCCACCATGATCGGCAGGTTGACCACCAGCCAGGCGCCGGCCGCGCCGCCCAGCGCCAGCCGGAACTCCCGCCACCGGCCGGCCCGCCAGCAGAGCACCAGCAGCGGGCCGAGCAGCAGCACGGGGTAGAGCTTGGCCGCGGTGGCCAGGCCGATGAAGACGCCGGCCCAGCCCGGACGGGAGCCGGACCACCAGGCCATCGCCACGGCGGTCAGGGCGACCGCGAGCAGGTCCCAGTTGACGGTGCCGTTGAGCAGCAGGACGGGCGAGAGCGCGAACAGCAGCGCGTCCCAGGGGCGGCGCCGGTGGGTGCGCGAGAGGGCCACCACGGCGACCACCGCGCAGGCCATCAGCATTCCGGCGTTGATCGCCCAGAACCACTGCTCCTGGCTGGTCTGGTCCCCGCCGCCGGGCGTCAGCCAGGCCGCGACCTGCATGAACAGGCCGGTCAGCACCGGGTACTCCAGGTACTGGAGGTCCCCCGAGGAGCCCGGGATGCGGTCCACGTACGGGTGCAGCCCGGCCGAGAAGCCGCGCCCGGCGAACAGGTGCGGGACATCGCTGTAGCAGGCGTGGACGTACTGCGGGGAGCCCGCCTGGAACCAGGCGTGGTCGTAGCAGGGCAGCTTCTGCACCATGCCGAGCACCGAGACCACGATCACCGCGAGGGCCAGGAAGCGGGCCGGGATCCACCAGGAGACGCCGAGCAGCGCCCGGCGGCCGGGCGGCCCGCCGATCACCTCGCTGCCGGCCGCCGCCACCGGGTCCTCGTCGGCCGGGACGACCACGGTGTTGGCCGGCGGCGCGGCCGTGGCGACGGCTGCCGGGGTGGGCCCTTCGGCGGCACCGGAACCGACCGGGCCGGCGGTTTCGTCTCGATCGCTCGACGTCATGCCGGACATCCTGCCGCACCGATCCCGCCGGGACGAGGAGGACCCCGCAACGGTCCGGGCCGTCGGTCGGCGGTCGGGTTCGCCAATCATGACGAAACCGCCCCAACGTCCGCGGCCTGCGCCGGGCCCCGACGGAAACGGCGGTGGCGGCCCTCCGAGGAGGACCGCCACCGCCGTACGTACCGAATTCCGCCGGGCTACTGCCCGGCCGGGAGGCCTTGCAGACCGCCGCCGCCGGTGGTGCTCGGGGTCGGCTTGCCGCCGCCCGGGTGCCCGCCACCGTTGCCGTTGCCGTTGCCGTTGCCGCCGCCGGGCGGCGGGGTGTCCGTCGCGGTCGGCGGGGGCGTCTGGCAGTTGATCAGCGGCAGGCAGCTGTTGCCCGGGTTCGGGGTCTTACTGGTCGAGTGGCTCGGGTGGTCGCCGGGGCAGTCCACGCCCGGCACGCAGGTCGGGGTCGGCTGCGGCGGCTGCGGCTCCTGCGACTGGGTCGTCGGCGGGGCCGACGGGGTCTCGGTCGCGGTCGGCGACGCCGTCGGGCTGACCGTCGACGGTGCGCCGGAGGAATCCACCTCGGAGCCGACCGGCTGCGGGTTCGGGAAGTCCATCTTCTTCTCGTTGGCCAGCGCGGCCTTCATGTACCGGGTGAAGACGTCGGTCGGGATGTCACCACCGTGGATGGACTGCTTGCCGCCGGTGCCCTTGAGCGACTGCCGCTCGTGCTTGCTCGGGTCCTCGCGCCACATCGCGACGCTGGTGACCAGCTGCGGGGTGTAGCCGACCCACCAGGCCGACTTGTTCTCGTCGGTGGTACCGGTCTTGCCGGCCACCGGGCGGCCCAGCTCCTTGGTCTTCTTGCCGGTACCGTTCGCCGCCACGTTCACCAGCACGTCGGTGACGTTGTCGGCGACCGCCGGCTCCAGCGCGACCTTGGAGTCCTTCTTGCCGAAGCCCGGGCGCTCGATCCCGCTCACCTCGACCTTGGTGACCGAGTACGGCTCGGACTCCTTGCCGCTGGCCGCCAGGGTGCCGTAGGCGGTGGCCATCCGGATCGGGCTGATGGTGGAGGTGCCGAGCGGGAAGGTCGCGGTCTTCGGGTCGGCGAGGCTGTCCCTCCGGATGCCCATCTGGACCGCGATGTCGGCCACGTTCTGGCCGCCGACATCCTGGTTGAGCTGGACGAAGGGCACGTTGTACGAGAACTGCATGGCCTGCCGCAGCGAGACGTAGCCGCGCTTGCCCGCCTCCTCGTTCTTCTGGTGGTACGTCTTGCCGTCGTCGCCGATCACCAGCGAGCCGTCCGGCTTGCGGATCTCGGACAGGTCGTCGGCGAGGTAGCGGCTGTCGGCGTTGATCCGCTTCGGCTTGCCCTTGTCGTCCTTCGCGGTCAGCACGCCGGTCTGCATCGCGGTGGCCAGCACGAAGGGCTTGAAGGTCGAGCCGACCTGGACGCCGGTGGCGTCGGCGTTGTTGCCGAAGTGGCCGTTCTCCACGCCGTCGCCGCCGTAGAGGGCGACGATCGCGCCGTCGCCGGGGCGGATGCTGGCGGAGCCGAACTGGATGTTGGTGTCGTTGTCCGGACGCTTCTGCGGGTCGAGGTTCTCCGCCTTGACCGCGTCGACCGCGGCCTTCAGGGCGTCGACCTTGTCCTTCTCGAAGGTCGTGTAGATCTTCAGACCGCCGCGGTCGATCATCTGCTGGGTGATCGTCTTGTCGGTGGCCGTGACGTACTTGTTGGCGGTGTCGACCAGGTAGCTGATCTCGCCGTTCATGTTGGCGCTGGGCTTCGGCGGGATCGGGTCCGGGAACGTGGAGCACTTGGCGCGCTCCTCCGGAGTGATGGCCTTGGTGTCCACCATCTGGTCCAGGATCCAGTTCCACCGGCCCTGGGCCCGCTCCTTGTTCTCCGGGTTGGTGGGGTCGTAGTACGTCGCGCCCTTGAGCAGGGCGGCCAGCATGGCGCTCTGGCAGACGTCGAGGTCCTTGGCGTTCACGCCGTAGTAGGCCTGGGCGGCCGCCTGGGCGCCGTTCGCACCGCGGCCGAACCAGCTGGTGTTCAGGTAGCCGGTGAGGATCTCGTTCTTCTTCTTGTCCTGGTTGATCTTCAGCGTGATGAAGAACTCCTTCACCTTGCGGCTGAGTGTCTGCTCCTGGCTCAGGTAGGCGTTCTTCACGTACTGCTGGGTGATCGTCGAGGCGCCCTGGGTCTCACCTCCCTTCGCCATGTTCCAGACGGCGCGGAGCATGCCCTTGGGGTCGATGCCGCTGTCCGTCCTGAAGCTCTTGTTCTCCGCGGCGATGACGGCGTTCTGGAGGTTGGGGCTGATGTCGTTGAGCTCGACGATCTGGCGGTTCGTCTGACCCTTGCGGGTCATCTCGCTGTTGTCGGCCCAGTAGTAGATGGTGTTCTGGTTCTGCACCAGATCGTTCAGCTCCGGCACCTTGGTGGTCTGGTACAGGTAGAACACCAGGCCCACGAAGCAGCCGAAGACCAGCAAAAAGCCGCTCAACCACTGCTTCCAGGACGGCAGCCAGCGCCGCACGCCGGTCTTGCCGAAGCGCGGGTAGTCGATGAAGCGCTTCTTGCCGGGGTCGGCGGACGCGGCGGCGGAGGCCGCGGCGCCACCGCCGCGTCCGCCGCCCTTGCCCTTCTTCTGGGCGGCCTTGCGCATCTCCGCCCGGGTCATCCGGGGCTGCTGGGCGGTCTCCCTGACCCCCGCGGGGCGCCGCCGGCCGACGCCGTCCGAGCGCAGCTCGTCAGGCTCCGGGCCCCCGCCCCGACGGCCACCGCCGCCCGGGGGCTGCTGCCCGTCATCGCCCGGGTTGGGCGTCCTTCGCCGTCGCTCGCTCATCTTCCAGCCACTCCTCGCCAGGCGTTTCCAGCCTGAAGGCAGGGTTCACGTCGGATGCCCGCAAAACCGCCCTTATCCCGGAGGTGGTCCTCGTGCACACGCGACAGCGTACGCAGCACTGAAATACAACTAATCGGACATCAGTCCTCAATCCCCACAAATCAGCGACAGATCATTACACGCCCGTTGCCAACTCGGTCCGCGCGTCGGCTTGTGATCACATTCACGCGCGCCCCTCTTGCCGGTTCCGAGGGCCGGGTTTACTGTTCTCGATATATCGAGCCGATACATCGAAGCGGCATACCGCCGGATGCGGCGGCCGGACCGCAGGCAAGAGGAAGGAGGGCCACGGCAGTGGGCAGACGCTCAGGAGTGCTGGAGTTCGCCGTCCTCGGCCTGCTCCACGACGCCCCGATGCACGGCTATGAGCTGCGCAAGCGGCTGAACATCCTGCTCGGCACCTTCCGGGCGCTCTCCTACGGGACGCTCTACCCCTGTCTGAAGAGCCTGGTCGCCCAGGGCTACCTGGTCGAGGACAACCCCGAGGTCGAGTACGTCCCGGCCACCGCGCTCAACGGCAAGCGGTCCAAGATCGTCTACCGACTGTCCGCCGAGGGGAAGCAGCGCTTCGAGGAGCTGCTCGCCGACTCCGGTCCGGACGCCTGGGAGGACGAGCACTTCGGCGTGCACTTCGCGTTCTTCGGCCAGACCGACCGGGCCGTGCGGATGCGCGTCCTGGAGGGACGCCGCAGTCGGCTGGAGGAGCGGCTGGAGCGGATGCGCAACTCGCTGGCCCGCGCCCGCGAACGGTTCGACGACTACACCGTCGAACTCCAGCGGCACGGACTGGAGTCGGTGGAGCGTGAGGTCCGCTGGCTCAACGAGCTGATCGAGACCGAGCGGTCCAACCGCACCGGCCGGTCCGGCCCCGACACCGGCGGCAGCTCCGCCGGAAGCTGACACCGCGCCAGCCCTGTGCCACGCGGCAGGATGGGGCGCCTCGCGCGCCCGCACATGCAGTCATCGAAGAAGCAGGGAGAGCTCCGCCTACCCCGGCGGGCCTCATGAGAACACAGGGAGCAACCGGAATGGGTTCGGTTCGCGTAGCCATCGTGGGTGTGGGCAACTGCGCCGCGTCGCTGGTGCAGGGTGTCGAGTACTACAAGGACGCCGACCCGGCCGGCAAGGTCCCCGGCCTGATGCACGTCCAGTTCGGTGACTATCACGTCCGTGACGTGGAGTTCGTCGCCGCCTTCGACGTCGACGCCAAGAAGGTCGGCTTCGACCTGGCCGACGCCATCGGCAACAGCGAGAACAACACCATCAAGATCTGCGACGTGCCGCCGACCGGCGTGACCGTCCAGCGCGGCCACACCCTCGACGGCCTGGGCAAGTACTACCTGGAGACCATCGAGGAGTCGGACGAGGCCCCGGTCGACGTCGTCCAGGTCCTGAAGGACCAGCAGGTCGACGTCCTGGTCTGCTACCTGCCCGTCGGTTCCGAGGCCGCGGCCAAGTTCTACGCCCAGTGCGCCATCGACGCCAAGGTCGCCTTCGTGAACGCCCTGCCGGTGTTCATCGCTGGCACCAAGGAGTGGGCGGACAAGTTCACCGAGGCCGGCGTGCCGATCGTCGGTGACGACATCAAGTCCCAGGTCGGCGCAACCATCACGCACCGCGTGATGGCCAAGCTGTTCGAGGACCGCGGTGTCATCCTTGAGCGCACCATGCAGCTGAACGTCGGCGGCAACATGGACTTCAAGAACATGCTGGAGCGCGAGCGCCTGGAGTCCAAGAAGATCTCCAAGACCCAGGCCGTCACCTCGCAGATCCGCGACCGCGAGCTGGGCGCCAAGAACGTCCACATCGGCCCCTCGGACTACGTGGCCTGGCTGGACGACCGCAAGTGGGCGTACGTCCGCCTGGAGGGTCGCGCGTTCGGCGACGTCCCGCTGAACCTGGAGTACAAGCTGGAGGTCTGGGACTCCCCGAACTCCGCCGGTGTCATCATCGACGCCGTCCGCGCCGCGAAGATCGCCAAGGACCGCGGCATCGGCGGCCCGATCCTCTCGGCCTCCTCGTACTTCATGAAGTCCCCGCCGGTCCAGTACTTCGACGACGAGGCCAAGGAGAACGTCGAGAAGTTCATCCGCGGCGAGGTCGAGCGCTGAGCGCTGAGCACGGAACGCTGAACGGCTGACCGCATGGTCGGCGGGAAGGGCCCAGGGTCTGCGGATCATGGGCCCTTCACGTTTCCGAGGCCAATGTTTCACGTGAAACGGCGGCCGGTTCCATGGCACTCTGGGCGGGTGGCGATCACCGAGAACGGCAGCACTCACCAGCCCGCGCCCCGCGCCACGCTCCGCCATCTGATGAAGGGCCGCGACTTCCGGCGGCTGCTGACCGCCCGGGTGCTCTCCCAGCTCTCGGACGGCGTCTTCCAGGTCTCGCTCGCCGCCTACGTCGTCTTCTCCCCCGAGAAGCAGTCCTCCCCCGCCGACATCGCCTCGGTGCTGGCCGTGATGCTGCTGCCGTTCTCGGTGATCGGCCCGTTCGCCGGGGTGCTGCTGGACCGCTGGCGCCGCCGCCAGGTGCTCTACTTCGGGAACCTGGCCCGCTTCGGGCTGGGCCTGGGCACCGGGGCGCTGCTCCTGGCCGAGGCGCCGACCTGGCTGTTCTTCGCCTCGGCCCTGCTGGTCACCGCGCTCAACCGGTTCATCCTGGCCGGGCTGTCCGCCGCGCTGCCCCGGGTGGTGCGCCAGGACGAGCTGGTCACCGCGAACGCCCTCTCCCCCACCCTCGGGACGGTCGCCGCCGCCTCGGGCGGGGGCATCGGCTTCCTGCTCCACCAGCTGATGGCCCCCGGGCCGAAGGCCGACGCCGCGCTGGTCACGGTGGCCGCGCTGCTCTACCTCTCGGCCGCGCTGGCCGCCCGGCGGATGGACCGCGACCTGCTCGGACCGGAGCAGCACCCGGACCGCCCGGGGATCGGCCAGGCGCTGGTGGGGGCCGCCGTCGGGCTCGGCGCCGCGGTGCGCCACCTGGTCCGGGACTGCCGGCCGGCCGTGCACGCGCTGGCCGCCGTCACCGCGGCCCGGTTCTGCTACGGCGTGCTGATCGTGGTCGTGGTGATGCTCGCCCGGTACACCTTCAACGACCCGACCGACAGCGCGGCCGGGCTGGTCACCCTCGGCCAGGCGGTCGGCCTGTCCGCCGCCGGGTTCTTCGTCGCCGCGGTGGTCAGCCCCTGGTGCACCCGCCGACTGGGCCTGGCCGGGTGGATGACCGCCTGTCTGGTCGCCCCGGTGCTCTTCGTCCCGGCGCTGGGCCTCAGCTTCGCCCTGGTGCCCTGCCTGTTCGCCGCCCTGCTGCTCGGGGTGGTCACCCAGGGCACCAAGATCTGCGCCGACACGGTGGTGCAGGAGTCGGTCGAGGACGAGTACCGCGGCCGGGTCTTCGCCATCTACGACGTGCTGTTCAACGTCGCCTTCGTGGCCGCCGCCCTGGTCACCGCGCTGGTGCTGCCGCTGTCCGGCCGTTCGGTCGGGGTGCTGCTCGGGGTCGCCGGGGTGTACGCGCTGACCGCGGTCCTCTATCTGCGCGCCGCCCGCCGGAACCCGATCCCCGCGTGACCGGGCGCTCCGGGCCCCTCGGGGGCTCGGAGCCGGTGGCGTCCGTCCGACTCGCTAAGGTACTCAGGCCTGTCGGATCGACAGAATGACGTCTCGGGGGACGAACTGATGAGCACACCGCCAAATCCGTACGGTCAGCCCGCCGCACCGCCGCCGTACGGGGCACCCGTCCCCCCGCCGTACGGGGCACCCGTCCCCCCGCCGGCCGCGCCGTACGGCCCGCCACCCGGCTACGGGCAGCCCCCGCAACCGGCCCCGCCCGGCTACGGCCCGCCGCCACCGCCGGCCTACGGGCAGCAGCCGCCGCCGTACGGACAGCCCGGCCCCAGCCCCTACGGACAGCCCGGCCCGAACCCGTACGGTCCGCCGCAGCCCGCCCCGGCGATGCCGCCCGCGCCGGCCGCCAAGAGCGGCATCCGGTCCAAGCTGCGGATCGTCGGACTGGTCGGCGGCTGCGCGGCCCTGGCGGTGGGCTACTTCGTCGCCGGACCGAGCGTCAGCAGCGCCAAGCCCGGCGACTGCGTGCACGCGACCGGCTCCCGCGACGTCGAGATCGTCAAGTGCACTGACACCAAGGCGAATTACCGGGTGCTGTCGAAGTTCGAGGGCACCACCGACATGACCCGCTGCAACCAGACTCCGCAGACCACCAGCGTGGTCTCGGGCAAGAGCGGCCGCCGCTGGAACAAGAAGCGGTACGTGCTCTGCCTCGGCCCGATGTCGCCCGCCGCCGTCACCGGCCTCCCGCCGGTGAAGAAGTCCTGACCTCTTCCGCCACTCCTTCCCCGGGGGACCACTTGTCCGTTCCGCCTCCGCCCCAGATGCCGTACGGCCCGCCACCGGGCGACGGCAACCCGTACGCCTCCGGCGGCCCCTACGGAGCGCCGCCCCCGCCGCCGCCCCCGCCCGGCTACGGCTACCCGAGCGCGCCGCCGCCCGAGCCGCCGCCCGGCTACGGCTACCCCAGCGCCCCGCCGCCGCCCCAGCAGCCGTACGGCGCGCCGCCCCCGCAGGACGGCTACGGCTACGGGTACCCGCCGCCGCCCCCGATGGACGGGACCACCTGCCGGTTCTGCGGCGGCTACCCGGCGGTCGACGCCACCGTCCGCGGCCACCAGGGCCTGATCATCGCCTACCGGATGCTCCGGATGACCGGCCCGTTCTGCCACACCTGCGGAACGGCGACGGTGCGCGACATGTCCGCCCGGACGCTCGTCCAGGGCTGGTGGAGCCTGATCTCCTGGGTGCTCACCCCGATCACGCTGCTGCTGAACCTCGGCCCGCACAACAAGTTCAAGCAGCTGCCGCCGCCCGTCCCGGGCACCCACGGCCCGCAGCTCGACCCGGGCGTCCCGCTGACCAGGCGCCCGCACATCGCGATGCTGCTGGTGCCGGGCTCGCTGGCGCTCGTCGTGGTGCTGGCCGCCGCCGGGGTGCTCGGCCCGAAGACGACCGACCCGGTCGCCGACCCGACGCCGACGCCCTCCCAGCTGACCATCTCGCCCGGGCCGCTGCCGACGCCGACCGTTCCGGTGCTCCCCTCGCCGACCTTCACGGTGCCGAAGCCGACCCTGACGCTCCCGCCGATCGCCACCCCGAGCGAGCCCGCGGCCGACAGCGTCGACTCGGCCAAGGTCGGCGACTGCCTGCGCAACGCCAACGCCCCCAGCGACACCACCGACAACCACCCGAAGGTCACCGTGCTGCCCTGCACCGACTCCAAGGCGCAGTACAAGGTGGTCTACAAGTACCCGGGCACCTCCGACGAGAAGGTCTGCGAGAAGCAGCCGAAGTCGGACAGCTGGTACACCAGCAAGCACCCCGAGCTGACGTTCCTGGACTACGTGCTCTGCCTGAAGCAGATCAACTGACCCGGCACGCGCACGAGAGGGGCCCCGGCATTCCGCCGGGGCCCCTCTCTCGTCCGCTGGTCAGCCCTGCTGCCCGGCCCACCAGGCCCGCAGCGCCCCGACCGCCTCGTCGTGCTCCATCGGGCCGTGCTCCAGCCGCAGCTCCAGCATGTGCTTGTACGCCTTGCCGACCTGCGGGCCCGGCTTGAGGTCGAGCAGTTCCATGATCTGGTTGCCGTCCAGCGCCGGGCGGACGGCGTCCAGCTCCTCCTGCGCCTTCAGCTCGGAGATCCGGGTCTCCAGGCCGTCGTAGGTGCGGGAGAGCGCGGCCGCCTTCTTCCTGTTGCGGGTGGTGCAGTCGGAGCGGGTCAGCTTGTGCAGCCGCTCCAGCAGCGGCCCCGCGTCGGTGATGTAGCGGCGCACCGCGGAGTCGGTCCACTCGCCGCCGCCGTAGCCGTGGAAGCGCAGGTGCAGCTCGACCAGGCGCGACACGTCCTCGGTGAGCTCCTTGGAGTACTTGAGCTCGCGCATCCGCTTGCGGGTCATCTTGGCGCCGACCACCTCGTGGTGGTGGAAGGAGACCCGGCCGTCCGACTCGAAGCGGCGGGTGCGCGGCTTGCCGATGTCGTGCAGCAGCGCGGCCAGCCGCAGGGTGAGGTCCGGGCCGTCCTGCTCCAGGTCGATGGCCTGCTCCAGCACGGTCAGCGAGTGCTCGTAGACGTCCTTGTGCCGGTGGTGCTCGTCGCGCTCCAGCTTCAGCGCGGGCAGCTCGGGCAGCACGAAGGCGGCCAGGCCGGTGTCCACCAGCAGCCGCAGGCCCTTCACCGGGTGCTTGGCCAGCAGCAGCTTGTTCAGCTCGGCCTGGATCCGCTCGGCGGAGACGATGGTGAGCCGCTCGGCCATCGCGGTCATCGCGGCGACCACCTCGGGCGCCGGGTCGAAGTCCAGCTGGGCGGCGAAGCGGGCGGCCCGCATCATCCGCAGCGGGTCGTCGGAGAAGGACTCCTCGGGGGTGGCGGGGGTGCGCAGCACCCGGGCCTCCAGGTCCTCCAGGCCGCGGTGCGGGTCGACGAAGCCGCGGCCGGGCAGGTCGACGGCCATCGCGTTGACCGTGAAGTCCCGGCGGACCAGGTCCTCCTCGATGGTGTCGCCGTAGCTGACCTCGGGCTTGCGCGAGGTGCGGTCGTACGCCTCGGAGCGGTAGGTGGTGATCTCGATCAGGAAGGAGCCCTCGGCGGTGTCCTTGCGGGCGCCGACGGTGCCGAAGGCGATGCCGACGTCCCAGACCGCGTCCGCCCAGCCCTTGACCAGCTTGAGCACCTGCTGCGGGCGGGCGTCGGTGGTGAAGTCCAGGTCGTTGCCGAGCCGGCCGAGCAGCGCGTCCCGGACGGAGCCGCCGACCAGCGCCAGCCGGTGACCGGCCGCCTGGAACCGGCGGGCGATCTCGTCGGCCACCGGTGACACCCGCAGCAGCTCTTGGAGGCCGAGGGTCTGGGCCTCGCTCAGGCCTGGTACGACCTGGACGGCGGTGCTGGAACGGTCGGTGCGCGCGGTGGGCTCATTGGCAGTGGACACGGCTCACAAGGGTACGTGCCCCGACAGGTCAACCGCCCGCGCGTTTTGGGCGTCTCACCCCACAGCCCGCAACACCGCACCGCAGGCCGCATCGTTACCATGCCGGTGGACGAATCTCGGACACCGGCACGGGGATGCGGTGTCGCGTGTCGCCGCCACCCGCGGAAACCTCCGCGGCGGCAGTGCGGCGACGGCGTCGGGCGAAGGGTTCCACGAGGCAGGCGAAGACCGTCGGGCGCACCGCGTCGGGCGGAGGGCATCAGCAGCGAACGATCGAGAACGGCGAGGGCTAAGCGAGTGAGTGAGCCGGACCGGCACTCGGGCCTGGAGGCGCACCGACAGCCTGGACGGGCCGAGCGCCCCTCCGGCGGGCGTCATCCGGCCCGCCGGGTGCGCCGAGCGGGCCTGCGCCTGGCCGCCGCCTGCGCGGCCGCCCTGACCCTCTTCACGGCCGCCCCGGCCGGTGCGCTGCCCGCCGGCGGCAACGTGCTGCCGGCCGCCGACACCACCGCCACGGCCGAGTACCCGGTGGTGATGACCATCGACACGCTGAGTCCGCTGGTGGCCACCCCGGGCGGCACCGTGACGATCACCGGGCACGTCACCAACGCGGGCAAGTCGGCGATCAAGGGCGCCCACGCGGCCGTCCGCAAGCCGGCCTCGGCCAAGCCGCTGGACCGGCGCAGCGACCTGGCGGGCGTGGCCGGACGCTCCACGCCGAGCGACCGGGACGGCATCGAGCTGGACAGCCCCCAGTACGCCCTGCCGGAGCTGAACCCGGGGCAGAGCCAGCCGTACACCCTGAGCGTCGCGGTGAGCGACCTCGGGTTCACCGCGAGCGGCGCGTACGAGCTCGCGGTGGACGCCTGGGGCGGCACCGCGGACAACCCGCGCGACCGCGCCCTGGGCATCGCCCGGAGCTTCCTGCCGTACAACCCGGGCGGCGCCGAGGCCCAGCCGACGAAGGTCGCCACGGTCTGGCCGCTGGTGCACGCGCCGGTGGTGGCCGCCCAGACCAGCACCGACAGCAACGACCAGACGATCTCGGTGCTGCGCGACGACAGCCTGGCCGCCGAGTTCGCCCCGGGCGGCCGGCTGTACGAGCTGGTCGACACCGGCGCCAAGCTGAACGGCCTGACCTGGGTCATCGACCCGGACCTGCTGGACGCCGCGCTCGCGATGACCAAGCCGTACAAGGTGCAGAAGCCCGGCACCGAGAAGGCGGGCAAGTCCGCGAAGGACGACAACACCGTCCAGATGCAGCCCTCGGCCGCCGCCGTCGCCTGGCTGGACAAGCTGCGGGCCGCCGTCGCCAAGCCGGGCGACCAGGTGGTCTCGCTGCCGTACGCCGACCCGGACCTCGCCTCGATCGCGCACAACGGCTCCGACCTGGCCGGGATGACCACCGCGCTGAGCAAGGCGGCCACCGCCGGCCGGCTGACCGTCGAGGGCCGGCTCGCCGTGGACACCCGCTCCGACGTCGCCTGGCCGTTCCAGGGCTACCTCGACCAGCAGATCGCCTCCCTCGCCCAGCAGGCGGGCAGCGGGCTGGTGCTGGTCAACGGCGGCAGCATGCCGGAGCCGGACTCGCTCAACTACACCCCGACCGCGGTCCGCCCGATCGGCAACGGCCAGAACGCCGTGGTGGCGGACCCGACCGTCTCGGCGCTCTTCGAGCAGGACCTGAGCAGCCCGCAGAAGCAGACCGAGACGACCCAGCGCTTCCTCGCCGAGACCTTCGCGATCACCCACGAGCAGCCGCAGAACCAGCGCGGGCTGCTGGTCATGCCGCCGCGCGACCTGAGCGCCGCCAACGCCAAGGTGCTGGCCACCGCCCTCCAGACGGCGGACGGCAAGTGGATCTCCTCGGCCAAGCTGGACGCGGTCGCCCAGTCCGCGCCCGACCCGAAGGCCAACACCGCCGTCCCGGCGCCCACCGACTACCCGCCGCAGACCCGCGCCTCGGAGCTGCCGGCGGACGACCTGAGCGGCACCGACGAGATCCAGAACGACCTGGACACCCTGATGCGGGTGCTCACCCAGCCGCAGCGGGTGCGCGGCCCGTTCAGCGCCGCGATGGTCCGCTCGCTGTCCACCGAATGGCGCAGCCAGCCGCCCGCCGGAAGCGCCTACCGGGCCGGCGTCAAGGGGTACCTGGACGAGCTGACCAAGGCCGTCCAGGTGCCGCACAAGAACGTGGTCACCCTGGCCGGCAACACCGGCGTGCTCCAGGTCAGCGTCCGCAACGACCTGACCCAGCCGGTCACCAACCTGAAGCTGGTGCTCACCTCGGGCCAGCAGAACCGGCTGCGGGTGGGCAAGGAGGAGGAGCTGGTCCTCCCGGCCTCGCAGAGCGTGACCCTGCGCTTCAACGCCGAGGCGCGCAGCAACGGGCCGGTCGCGATGACCGCCCAGCTGTGGACCACCGGCCCCGACTCCAGGCCGTACGGCGAGCCCCAGCACTTCCGGGTGGACGTCACCTCGGTGACCAACGGCGTGCTGTACGTCTTCGCGGGCGCCGGCGTCCTGCTGCTGCTGGCCGCGCTGCGCTTCGTGCGCCAGCGCCGGCGGCGCGGCGGGCAGCCGCACGAGGACGGCGACCAGCCGGTCGGCGACGCCCCGGCGGCCGGGCCCGGCCCGGCGGCGGAGGAGGAGTCCCCGGAGGATTCCGCCGGGGGCCGGACACCGGACGGCGCCGCCGGGACGGACGACACCGCTGGTGGCGCTCCCGCGCAGACACCGCGTGGCAGCAGCCCGGATGGCCGGGATCGGACCGCCAGTGATGAGAAGGTTGGTCCTTGATACCGCCGACCCCCCGCTTCCCCGGGCCGGCCTCCCCCCACGACAGCGAAGAGGTGACATGACCGGGCGCAGCGAGGAGCGGCCGCCGGGCCGCGGTGAGAGCCGGCCGGGCGCCGAGTCGCCGTCCGGCGACTGGTACGTGGCCGACACCTACGCCCAGGACCCGTACGCGGCGAACGCGTACGGGCACCCGCAGGACGGCCAGGACCCGTACGGACTGCGGGCCGAGCGGCCCGCCGAGCCGCAGCAGCCGGCCGCCGCGTACGACGTGCCGCCGCAGCTGCCGCCGCAGGCCGGCGGCTACCCGATGCCGGTGCCGCCGACCCCGTACCCGGGTCAGGAGCACTTCGCGCCCCCGGTGCCGCCGGTGCGGCCCGGCTGGGACGCCCCGGCGCAGGCCGCCTGGCCGCAGCAGCCGGTCCCGGCCGCGGGCGGCCACTGGGGCGACGCCGAGCAGCCCCGGCAGTGGGAGCCGGGCCCGGCGCACTCCGTGTGGGACACCGAGACCACCGAGTACGTCGGGGTGGACGACCTGTTCGGCGGCCGCCCGGCGCAGGCCGCGGCCCAGCCGCCGGTCCCCCAGCCCGCCCCGGCCCCGCAGCCCGGCCCGCCGACGGCCGCGCAGAACGGCCCGGCGCCGTACCCGCCGATGACCGGCTACCAGGGGCAGCCGCAGTACGGCGCTCCGGCCGGGCAGCAGCAGCACTTCGTGCCGCCGATCGAGTTCGACCCGCCGCTCTCCGAGGAGGAGGCCACCATGCAGGTGGCCTCCGTCGCGGTGCCCCCGGCGGTCCAGTCGCCGGCGGACTTCGCCGCCGAGGAGCAGGCCGCCGAGCAGGCGCCCGCGCCCGCCGCCGAACCCGCCAAGGCGACCGGCGGCGGCAAGGTCGCCAGCGTGCTGAACTCCAGCGCGCTCATGGCGGCCGGCACCCTGGTCTCCCGCGGCACCGGCTTCGTCCGGACGATGGTGATCACCACCGCCATCGGCGTCGCCGTCATGGGTGACTCGTACAACGCGGCGAACACCCTGCCGACCCTGCTGTACATCCTGATCGGCGGCGGCGCGCTCAACGCGGTCTTCGTGCCGCAGCTGGTGCGCAGCATGAAGAACGACGAGGACGGCGGCACCGCGTACGCCAGCCGGCTGCTCACCCTGGTGATCGTCGGGCTCGGCGGCGTGGTCTTCCTGGCGGTGCTCGGGGCACCGGTGCTGGTGCAGCTGATCGCCCATCCGATGATGGCGACCCCGGAGCTCGCCGACACCACGGTGGCGATGGCCCGCTACTGTCTGCCGACGATCTTCTTCATGGGCATCCACGTGGTGATGGGCCAGATCCTCAACGCCCGTGGCCGGTTCGGCGCGATGATGTGGACCCCGGTCCTCAACAACGTCGTGGTGATCTTCACCTTCTCCGCCTACATCTGGGTCTACGGCGGATTCGGCTCCACCCACGTCGACCCCGGCACCATCTCCCCCGAGGGCGTGCGGCTGCTCGGCCTCGGCACCCTGATCGGCCTCACGGTCCAGTCGCTGTCGATGATCCCGTACCTGCGGGCCGCCGGCTTCCGCTACCGGCCGCGCTTCGACTGGCGCGGCCACGGCCTGGGCAAGGCCGCCCGGCTGGCCAAGTGGACGTTCTTCTTCGTGCTCGCCAACCAGGCCGGCTACCTGGTGATCACCCAGCTGTCCACCAAGGCGGGCGCCACCGCGGCGGCGGCCGGACACGGCGGTGTCGGCCTGGCCGCGTTCTCCAACGCGCTGCTGATCTGGCAGCTCCCGCAGGCCGTGATCACCGTCTCGATCATGAGCGCGGTGCTCCCCCGGCTCTCCCGGGCCGCGGCCGACGACGACGCCGGCGCCGTGCGGGACGACATCTCCTACGGTCTGCGCACCACCGCGGTGGCGGTCGTCCCGGCGGCCTTCCTGTTCCTGGCGCTCGGCCCGGCGATCGGCCGCTCGATCTACGCGGTCGGCGGCAACGACCGGGTGCTGACCGACGCCACCAACATCGGTCTGATGCTCTCCTCCTTCGCGCTGGGCCTGATCCCGTACTCCGCCCAGTACGTGATGCTGCGCGGCTTCTACGCCTACGAGGACACCCGGACCCCGTTCTCCAACACCGTCTGGGTCGCGGGCTGTCAGGCCGGCTTCGCGGTGCTGTGCTGGCTGGTGCTGCCCGCCGAGTGGACGGTGATCGGCATCGCCTTCGGCTACGGCCTCGGTTACGCCATAGGAGTGGTGGTCGCGATGCCGAAGCTGAAGAAGCGGATCGGCGGGCTGGACACCAAGCGGATCGGCCGGACGTACAGCCGGCTGGCCGCCGCCTGCGTCCCGGCCGCCCTGGTCGGCCTCGGCACCAGCCTGGGCATCCAGCAGGCGCTCGGCGGCTGGCCGGGCAGCGTGGCGTCCGTGGTCGTGGCCGGCGGCCTCCAGCTGGTGGTCTTCACGCTGGTCGCGAAGCGCCTGCGGATCGAGGAACTCAACGCCACACTGGGCATGCTGCGCGGCCGACTGGGCCGCTGACCGTCCGACCACCGGCCGGACGAGCGGGCGCCCTGACCGGGCGTCAACCGGAGCGAGAAGCTCCTCCGCTCGTCCGGCCGAGTGCTGGGCAGCCGGTTCGTTCGAGCCCATCCGACCGCCGGATGACGAGCCGGTGTCGGATCTGCACCACATCTCTCCACCCCCGTGCAACCGAGCGGACCCCTCAGCGGTCGTACCCGGTGGAGAAGAGTGGGCACAATTGTCCTGGAGCACAGGGCGGCCAACCCTCGGGCTCCAGCGACTCTCTCAGGCCGGGGCGACAACAGGGGAGGCAGGACCACGGTGGCTGATGGCACCAAGGCGGTCGTCGACACGTCAGCAGCTGACGCGGCGGCGGACGAGGCCGCGCTGGCCGCGGCGATCGACGAGCTCGCGGGCTCGGCGGACGCCCGCGAGGGCGCCTCCGCGGACGCCCGGAAGGGCGCTGCCGCCGCTGCCGCCGTGGACACGGACGCGGACACCGACGCGGACACCACGGCGGACGACGAGGCGGACGAGGCGAAAGGCGGGGAGTCCCCCGTCAGCGAGGAGACCTCCGAGATCACCGCCCCGCTCTCGGTCCAGGAGATCCGCGCCGAACTGGCCGCCGGCTCCCCCCGGAAGAAGCCCGCCCCCTCCCCCGCGGCCGCCCGCCCCGCGCGCCGCCCCACCGACCCGCAGCCCACGGTCGACCCGCGCGACACCGCCACCCTCCCGCGCACCCTCCCCGCCCCGCAGCGCCGCAGCGGCGACATGATCGGCCACCGGTACCGGCTGGAGGAGTGCATCTCCCAGACCGCGACCTTCAGCAGCTGGCGCGCCGTCGACGAGAAGCTGCGCCGGGCCGTCGGCGTCCACCTGATGGCCTCCGGCCACCAGCGGGCCCGCAAGGTGCTGGCCGCGGCCAAGTCCGCCGCCCTGCTCGGCGACCCGCGCTTCGTCCAGGTGCTGGACGCCGTCCACGAGGGCGAGCTGGTCTACGTCGTACGGGAGTGGCTGCCGCACTCCTCCGACCTCGCCCGGCTGATCGCCAACGGCCCGATGGAGCCGCACGAGGCGTACCAGATGGTCCGCCAGGTCGCCGACGCCGTCGCGGCCGCCCACCGGCGCGGCCAGGCCCATCTGCGGCTCACCCCGCGCTGCGTGCTGCGCACCGACAGCGGCCAGTACCGGATCAACGGCATCGCGGTGGACGCGGCCCTGCGCGGGCTGCCCGGCGAGGAGGCCGAGGACGCCGAGCGGGCCGACACCCGCGCGATCGGCGCACTGCTGTTCGCCGCGCTCACCCACCGCTGGCCGTACCCGGAGGACCGCTACGACCTCCAGGGCCTGCCCAGGGGCCTCCAGAACGTCTCACCGGACCAGGTCCGCGCCGGGGTCCACAAGGGCCTGTCGGAGCTCGCCGCGCGCGCCCTGTTCGACCAGCCGCCGCACCACGCCCAGCCGATCACCACGCCGGAGGAGCTGGTCCGGGCGATCGCCAAGCTGCCCCGGATCCGCCAGCCCGAGCCGGAGCTGCCCGCCTTCCCGGCCCCGCCCCGGCACAACACCCACGCGCTGCCCACCGCGCCCAACCCGACCCGGGTGGCCGACACCACCGTCAACCCGCTGCCGGCCTCCTCCCGTCCGACCTCCTCCCGGCGCACCCGGCGGCGGCTGCGCCAGGTGGTCAAGGCCACCGCCTGGACGGTCGCACTGGGCGCGATCGGCGTCGCCTCCTGGCAGTTCGTCGACAACCTGCGCCACACCGGGACGACCGTCACCTCCACGACCCCGTCGGCCACCAGCGCCGCGCCGAGCCCGCAGGCCAGCACCCACAACCCGGTGCCACTCACCGTCAAGAGCGTGACGTCGTACACCGGGCCGGGCGAGGGCAACGAGGGCAGCGACAGCCCCGCCAAGGTGATCGACAACGACCCGAGCACCGCCTGGACCACCCAGTGGTACGCCGACCAGTTCGGCCCCAAGGCGCCCGCCCTCAAGGCCGGCACCGGGCTGCTGCTCGACCTCGGCTCGCCGCAGGCGGTCTCCTCGGTGAGCGTCCAGTTCGTCGGCGAGCACACCGCGGAGCTGCGGGTGCCGGGCGCGGGCGCCGCCGCCAACCCGGCGAACGCCAAGCTGGACGGCTTCACCGTGGTCGGCAAGAAGAGCGGCCCCAACGTCGAGTACACCCTCGAATCCCCGGTCACCACGCGCTACCTCTTGCTCTGGCTGACCGCCCTGCCGAAGGATGGCAACGGCCACTTCACCGGCCAGGTCGCCGAGGTCAAGGTCTCCGGCTGACCGGGACCGGTGGCCCGGCACGACAACGAGGGGTCGAGGGGTGACGGTGACGGACGACGACGCGGCACTGCTCGCCCGGCACGTCGCCGGCGACCCGGAGGCCTTCGGCCTGCTGATGAACCGCCACCGCGACCGGCTCTGGGCGGTCGCGCTGCGCACCCTGGGCGATCGCGAGGAGGCCGCCGACGCCCTCCAGGACGCCCTGGTCTCCGCCTTCCGCGCCGCCGCCGGCTTCCAGGGCCGCTCGGCGGTCACCACCTGGCTGCACCGGATCGTGGTCAACGCCTGCCTGGACCGCGCCCGGCGCGGCGCCTCCCGCCGCACCACCCCGCTCGACGAGGACCCGCAGCGGCTGGACGCCCTGGTCGGCACCGCCGAGCCGGCCGACTCCCCGGTGGTCCGGGCCGAGCTGCACCGCGAGCTGACCGCGGCGCTCGCCGAGCTGCCCGCCGAACAGCGGGCCGCGCTGGTGCTGGTCGACATGCAGGGCTACCCGGTCGCCGAGGCCGCCGAGCTGCTGGGCGTCCCGGTGGGCACCGTGAAGAGCCGCTGCGCGCGCGGCCGGGCCCGGCTCCTTCCGCTCGTCCGGCACCTGCGCGAGCAGGACGTTTCACGTGAAACACCGCCCGCCCGAGGCTCGACCCCACCGCCGCACCGGGGCACCCCGGGGAACCCGCAGCGGCCGGGCACCGTCACAGGGGCGGGCCCGAGCACCGGTCGGACGATTCTGGAAGGAGACGCGAGCACCCGATGAACGCCCATCCCTCCTCCCCCGACCCCACCGAGGACCACCCCCCGGTCGAGCGGCTGGCCGACCTCGCCGAGGGGCTGATCGACTCCCCGGAGGCCCTCGCGGCGCTGCGGCGCCACCTGGACGGCTGCGCCGAGTGCCGGGAGACGGTCGAGGCGCTCGCCGAGGTCCAGGCGCTGCTCGGCGAGGTCGAGACCCCGCCGATGCCGGCCGACATCGCCGCCCGGCTGGACGCGGCACTGGCCGAGGCCGCCGCTGGAACCGCCGCCGAGGCCGCCGAGCCTCAGCGGGAGGGCGCCACGGCCGGCCACCGGGCCGAGGCCCCGGCCCGGTCCGTACCCGCCGCCGTACCGTCCGCCGCTCCGCGTTCCGACCGGCCCGCGGGCAGGCCCGTCGGCCGGCCCGGTTCGGGAACCGGCCCCGGCCGCTCCCGCCGACGGCGGTTCGCCCTGCTGCTCGGTTCGGCCGTCGCCCTCGCCGCCCTCGGGCTCGGCGGGGCCCTGCTGCTGCACCCCGGCGACCGCTCCGACGGCGGCACCACCGTCGCGGGCGCCGTCCCGACCGCCACCGCCACCGCCGACGACCGCGGCGCCCGCACCCCGCACGCGACCGGCGCCGGACCGGACTACCGCGAGGACGAACTCGTCACCCGGATCCAGCAGCTGCTGGCCCGCTCCCAGAGCGCCCCGGGACTGTCCGCCACCGGGCCCGCCCGGTCCGAGACCGTCCTGCCCGCCCAGTCCGAGGGCATCCGCCCCGAGCCCGCCTCCCCTGCCGACCCGGCCTGCCCGGCCCCCGCCACCGGCACCCCGCTGGCCATCGACCGGGGCAGCTACCGCGGTGCCCCGGTCGACGTCCTGGTCTACCCGCTGCCCGACCGGCCCGGCTACGTCGACGTCTACCTGCGCTCCCCGGACTGCGGCCCGGTCGTCCTGCACCAGGCCGTTCCCAGCCGCTGACCGGCGGTTCCCATGCGATCCACGTCGACGGCGGCACGCCGCTTCCGGACTTCGGGCGCCTGGTACTGATCCGCCTGGGAATGCGAGACACTGGTCAGTCGTTGTCCCGGGCGGCGGAGCAGGACCGCCCTCCCCGCAGCAAACGCGGGTCGCGATGCGAACCAGGAGAAGCAGTGAGCGACGTCCGTAACGTGATCATCATCGGCTCCGGCCCGGCAGGCTACACGGCCGCTCTCTACACGGCCCGTGCCTCCCTCAAGCCGCTGGTCTTCGAGGGGGCCGTCACCGCCGGTGGAGCGCTCATGAACACCACCGAGGTCGAGAACTTCCCCGGCTTCCGGGACGGCATCATGGGCCCCGAGCTGATGGACAACATGCGGGCCCAGGCCGAGCGCTTCGGCGCCGAGCTGATCCCCGACGACATCGTCGCGGTCGACCTCACCGGTGACATCAAGACCGTCACCGACTCCGAGGGCAACGTGCACAAGGCGCGCGCCGTGATCGTCACCACCGGCTCCCAGCACCGCAAGCTCGGCCTGCCGAACGAGGACAAGCTCTCCGGCCGCGGCGTCTCCTGGTGCGCCACCTGCGACGGCTTCTTCTTCCGCGACCAGGACATCGCGGTGGTCGGCGGCGGCGACACCGCCCTGGAGGAGGCGACCTTCCTCTCCCGCTTCGCCAAGAGCGTCACGATCATCCACCGCCGGGACACCCTGCGCGCCTCCAAGGCGATGCAGGAGCGCGCCTTCGCCGACCCGAAGATCCGCTTCGAGTGGGACAGCGCGGTCGAGGCCATCCACGGCGACCCGAAGCTGAGCGGCGTCACCCTGCGCGACACCACCACCGGCGAGACCCGCGAGCTGGCCGTCACCGGTCTGTTCATCGCGATCGGCCACGACCCGCGCACCGAGCTCTTCAAGGGCCAGCTGGACCTGGACGCCGAGGGCTACCTCAAGGTCGAGGCCCCCTCCACCCGGACCAACATCCCGGGCGTCTTCGGCGCCGGCGACGTCGTGGACCACACCTACCGCCAGGCCATCACCGCCTCCGGCACCGGCTGCTCCTCCGCGCTGGACGCCGAGCGCTACCTGGCCGCGCTGGACGACCTGGAGTCCAAGGCCGCCACCGTCGCGGTCTGAGCCTTCCCCCGAACCACCCTGCGGGGGTGTTCCACGTGAAACACCCCCGCCCCGGCCGGGCAGAAACAGAACGGGCCCATCCGTTGTTCTCCTGGCAGCAGCCCCCTCCGTCCGAACCCGAGGAGTTCCCGTGGCCGGCGCCACCACCACCGTCACCGACGCGACGTTCCAGGCCGACGTCCTGGACAGCAAGAAGCCCGTACTGGTCGACTTCTGGGCCACCTGGTGCGGCCCGTGCCGCCAGGTCGCCCCGGTCCTGGAGGACATCGCGGCCGAGCACGGCGACAAGCTGACCATCGCCAAGCTCGACGTGGACGCCAACCAGAAGACGGCCGCCGAGTACAACGTCATCTCGATCCCGACCCTGATCGTCTACAAGGACGGCGTGCCGGTGAAGTCCATCACCGGTGCCCGCCCGAAGGCCGCGCTGCTGCGCGAGCTGGCCGAGTTCATCTAGGTCGCACGGTCGTCGACCGCACGGTGGCGGGGCTCCTCTCGGCGAGGAGCCCCGCCACCGTCGTATCCCGGCTCCTCAGAACGGCCGCAGCGCCGGTTCCTTGCGCCCGCCGCCGAGCAGCCGCTCCAGCGCCCCCTCCACGTCCTCCCGCCAGGAGAGCGTGGTCCGCGCCTCCAGCCGCAGCCGGGGGTAGCGCCCGTGCGGGCGGACGGTCTTGAAGCCGACCGCGAGCAAGTGGTCGGCCGGCAGCACGCAGCTGACCGGCACCCGTCCGGCCGAGCCGAAGGCCTCGATCGCCCGCACCCCGCGCCCGATCAGGTCCTTCGCCACGGTCTGCACCAGCACCCGTCCGATCCCCTGGCGCTGGTAGCCCGGCAGCACCCGGCTGACCATCAGCTGCACGGCGTCCGGCGAGACCGGGCTGGTCGGGAAGGACTGCGAGCGGGGGACGTAGGCCGGCGGCGCGTACAGCACGAACCCGGCGGGCCTGTCGTCCACGTAGACGATCCGACCGCAGGACCCCCATTCCAGCAGCACCGTGGAGATCCACCCCTCCTTCTCCAGCTCCGGCTTGCCCGACTCCACCGCCTGCCGCGCGCTCACCGGGTCCAGTTCCCAGAACACGCAGGAGCGACAGCCCAGCGGCAGGTCCCCGAGGTTGTCCAGCGTCAGCGGAGCGATCCGGCGTCCCATGGCCGACCCTCCTCCTCCCTCTCACGGTCGAGCATTCCCCCACGAACGCCGATGGGTGCATGTTTCACGTGAAACCCGCACTCACGTGGAACATGCACCCATCGGGTCGTTGCCCTCAACCGGTCCCCTTGGTCCGGCTCAGCCCTGCGACAGCCGCAGACCGTCCTCGCCGGGGGCCATGCTGTCCAGGATCCGGTTCAGGTCGTCCACCGAGCCGAACTCCAGCACCACCTTGCCCTTGCCCAGCTTGCCGCCACGCTGCGACACCTCGACCTTGACCCGGGTGTCGAAGCGGTCCGACAGCCGGGTCGCCAGGTCGTTGAAGGCCGGGGAGTTCAGCTTGCCCGCCTTGGGCGCCTGCCGCTTCGGTGTCTGCGGCTCGGCGGCCATCATCCGGACGATCTCCTCGGTGGTCCGCACCGAGAGGCCCTCCGCGTTGATCCGCTTGGCCAGCTCCTCCTGCCGCTCGGCGTCCGACAGCCCGAGCAGCGCCCGGGCGTGCCCGGCGGTCAGCACCCCCGAGGCGACCCGGCTCTGAACGGACGGCGGCAGCTTCAGCAGCCGCAGCGTGTTGGAGACGTGCGCCCGCGAGCGGACGATCCGGTCGGCCAGCTCCTCGTGGGTGCAGGAGAAGTCCCTCAGCAGCTGGTCGTACGCGGCGGCCTCCTCCAGCGGGTTCAGCTCGGCCCGGTGCAGGTTCTCCAGGAGGGCGTCCAGCAGCAGCTTGTCGTCCTCGGTGGCCCGGACGATCGCCGGAATGCGCTCCAGCCCGGCCTCCCGGGAGGCGCGCCAACGGCGCTCGCCCATGATCAGCTCGTAGCGCTCGGCCTCGACCTGACGCACCACGATCGGCTGGAGCAGGCCCACCTCCTTGATGGAGGCGACCAGCTCGGCCAGCTTGTCCTCGTCGAAGACCTCCCTCGGCTGGCGCGGGTTCGGGCTGATCGCGTCCAGCCGCAGCTCGGCGAACCGCGCCCCGGCGACCTCGGCCGACTGCTCCGTCGGCTGCGGAGCCACGGCCTTCTCCCGTCGGCCCAGGAGGCCGGCCCGGGCGGCCACCGTTCCCCGGCCGGACGGCAGCACCGGCACCGCGGCCGGCGAGACCTTCCCGTTCCCGGGGGACACCACCGAGGCCGGTTCGGGCGCGGCCGTCGCGGGCTGTCCCACCGCCCCGCCGACCGCCGACGGAGCCGACGGGAGCAGCGCCCCGAGCCCCTTCCCCAGACCAACCCTGCGAGCACTCACTGATGACCCTCCGTCGTGCCGTGCTGTACCACCGGGGCGCCGTGCCCCTGCTGGCCGTCCCGCTGCTGACCCACCAGCGTGGCGCCCACCGCGCGCTGCGCGAGCTCGCGGGCGGCCTCCAGGTAGGAGAGCGCCCCGGTCGAGCCCGGGTCGTAGGTGAGCACCGTCTGCCCGTAGCTGGGCGCCTCCGAGATGCGCACCGAGCGCGGGATCGCCGTGCTCAGCACCTCGCGCTGGAAGTGGGTCCGGACCTCCTCGGCGACCTGGGCGGCCAGCCTGGTCCGGGCGTCGTACATGGTGAGCAGGATGGTCGACACGTGCAGTGCGGGGTTGAGGTGAGCGCGCACCAGCTCGACGTTGCGCAGCAGCTGGCCGAGGCCCTCCAACGCGTAGTACTCGCACTGGATCGGGATCATCACCTCCCGGCCGGCGACCAGGGCGTTGACCGTCAGCAGGCCCAGCGAGGGCGGACAGTCGATCAGGATGTAGTCCAGCGGCTGCTCGTAGGCCGCGATGGCACGCTGGAGCCGGCTCTCCCGGGCGACCAGGGAGACCAGCTCGATCTCGGCGCCGGCCAGGTCGATGGTGGCGGGGACGCAGAACAGCCCCTCGACATCGCGCACCGGCTGCACCACGTCGGCCAGCGGCTTGCCCTCCACCAGGACGTCGTAGATGGACGGGACGTCGGCGTGGTGGTCGATGCCGAGCGCGGTGGAGGCGTTGCCCTGCGGGTCGAGGTCGACGACCAGGACGCGAAGGCCGTGCATGGCGAGCGAGGCGGCCATGTTCACGGTGGTGGTGGTCTTGCCCACCCCACCCTTCTGGTTGGCGACCACGATCACCCGGGTGTCGGCGGGCCGGGGCAGTCCTTCACCCGCTCGGCCGATCGCCCGAACCGCAGCCTGGGCAGCCCGTGCGATGGGCGTGTCGTCGATCTGGTCGACGGTCTCCGAGTCCTGCATGGGGGTCAGTGTTTCACGTGAAACCGGAGCGGCAACAGTCGCCGCCCGGTCACGGCGGAGGATGCCCGAGAGCAAGGAGCGACGTTTCACGTGAAACACCATGCCCGCTATGCCGGAAATCTGACGTTGCGACACTCCGGTGTCCCACCGGCCACCCACCCGCCGGCTGAACGACGACGGGCGGACGTTCCTCCCACTCAGGAGGCCCGTCCGCCCGTGGTCGGCAGGTGTCAGGTCAGCGGCTGCGGCGCCGTCCGCCGCGAGCGCGGTCGCCGGCGGTGCGGGCGGCGCCGGCGTTACGGCCCGCCCGGGCCGCCTTGGCACGCCGGGTCGCCGCCTTCACCCCGCCGGGGCTCTCCCCGGCCTTCACCTGGACCACGCGGGTCGAGGTCTCCAGGGTGCCCTCGCCGACCGCGATGACGTTCCACTCGACCGCGCCCAGCTTGGCCAGCCCGGCCCGCGAGTCGGCCAGCTCCTGCTCCGCGCTGTCGCCCTTGAGCGCCAGCATCTGCCCGTGCGGGCGAAGCAGCGGCATGCCCCAGCCGGCCAGCCGCTCCAGCGGCGCCACCGCGCGGGCGGTCACCACGTCCACCGCCAGCTTGCCGACCATCTCCTCGGCCCGGCCGCGCAGCACCGTGACGTTCTCCAGCCCCAGTTCCCGGACGACCTCCTCCAGGAAGGTGGTCCGGCGCAGCAGCGGCTCCAGCAGCGTCACCGAGACGTCCGGACGGGCCAGCGCCACCGGGATGCCCGGCAGGCCGGCCCCGGAGCCGACGTCGCACAGGGTGATCTCGGACGGCAGCAGCTCGGCCAGCACCGCGCAGTTCAGCACATGGCGGTCCCAGAGCCGGGGCACCTCGCGCGGCCCGATCAGTCCGCGCTGCACGCCCGCGGTGGCCAGCAGCTCGGTGTAGCGCACCGCGGCGTCGAACCGCTCCCCGAAGACCTCCCGGGCGACGGCGGGCGCCTCGCCCGGCTCGCCCACCTCGATGGCCCGGCCCTCAGCGGCCGGGTCCACGTCCGCCCCCGCCCGGCCGGCAGCCGCGTTATCCGTGTCCATCTCGACCTCTCCGATCCCCGGATCCACCGACCCGCTCAACGCACTGTTTCACGTGAAACATCCCAGGAGGGACGACGACCCCGCCCGCACGAGGCGGACGGGGTCGCGTCCGGTGAAGCTCTCCGGCCACCGCGGCGGCCGGTCATCGACCTACCGGCTTCAGGCCGGCAGCACGACCACGCACCGCTGGGGCTCTTCGCCCTCGGACTCACTGCGCAGGCCCGCCGCGGCGACCGCGTCGTGGACGACCTTGCGCTCGAAGGGCGTCATCGGCCGCAGCTTGACCTGCTCGCCGGTGCTCTTCGCCTGCTCCGCGGCCTTGGCACCGAGCGCCGCCAGTTCCTCGCGCTTGCGGGCCCGGAAGCCGGCAATGTCCAGCATGAGGCGGCTCCGCTCGCCGGTCTCCCGGTGGACAGCCAACCGGGTCAGCTCCTGGAGAGCCTCCAGCACCTCGCCGTCCTGGCCGACCAGGCGCTGGATCGCGCGGTCGTTGCCGTCACTGACGATGGACACCAGGGCGCGGTCGCCCTCGACGTCCATGTCGATGTCACCGTCGAGGTCCGCGATGTCGAGCAGACCCTCCAGGTAGTCCGCCGCGATGTCGCCCTCCTGCTCCAGGCGGGAGATGAGGCTCTCGTCGGCGCTGGCGGCGGCCTCGGCCTCGACGGCGGAGGTGGTGCCTTCCGTCACTGATGGACTCCTTCGGAGATGGGCCCGTCTGGCGGGCCGGGAACGACGCTCTTCGCGGCTGTCACAACAGGCTGGGCGCCGGTCAGGACTTCTTCTTCGGCCGCTGGCCGCCGGTGCGCTTCGGCTGCTGCCGGGTGCCCTGCTTGGTGCCGGCCGGCTTGGCCGCACCCTGCTTGGCGGCCGCCGGCTTGGCACCGGATTCGGCCTCGGCCTCGGCCTGGACGGTCTCGGCGGCCTCCTCGGCCGTGTCCTTGCCCAGGTCGACCGTCGGCTGCCCGGCACCGCCCTGGCGCTGCGACTTGGTCTGGCGGCGGGGCTGCTGGCGGCGCGCCTGCACCGACTCCTCGACCACCGTGGCGGCGCTGGCCGCCTCGCTGACGGCCGTCTTGGACGGGGGCAGCATGCCCCAGAGCGCGCCCTTGATCTCCGTACCGTCCGGACGCAGTCGGCCGGCCTTCTTCAGCCGCGCCTGGCGCTCCTCGAAGGCCTTGCTGCCCGGGGTCGGGTTGTTGTGGATGACGACCAGCTGCTGGGCCATCGACCAGACGTTGGTGGTCAGCCAGTAGACCAGGACACCGACCGGGAAGTTGATGCCCATCACGGCGAACATGATCGGGAAGACGTACATCAGCATCTTCTGCTGCTGCATGAACGGCGTCTTCACCGTGAGGTCGACGTTCTTGGTCATCAGCTGGCGCTGGGTGACGAACTGCGACAGCGACATCAGGATGATCATCACGGCGGTGACGATCTTGACGCTGGTCTCGCTGCTGCCGACGAAGGTCGCGGAGAGCGGGGCACCGAAGATGTGCGCCTTGCCGGCGCTCACCAGCAGGTCACCGTGGATGACGCCGATGTCCGCACCCTTGGCGACCTTGGCGAGCACACCGTAGAGCGCGGTGAAGAAGGGCGCCTGCACGAGGATGGGAAGGCAGCTGGAGAACGGGTTGGTACCCGCCTCCTTGTACAGCTTCATCATCTCTTCGGACTGGCGCTGCCGGTCGTTCTTGTAGCGCTCCTGGATGGCCTTCATCTTCGGCTGGATCGCCTGCATGGCCCGGGTCGCCTTGATCTGCTTCACGAAGAGCGGGATCAGGCAGATCCGGATGACGACCACCATCGAGGCGATGGACAGGCCCCAGGCCCACCCGCCGTCCGGATTGAAGACGTGGCTGTACAGCGAGTGGAACTGGACGATGATCCAGGACACCGCCGTGTAGAGGGGACTCAGAAAACCGAAGGTCACCGGTCAGACTCCTTGGGCATCGGGCTTCGCCACCGGCTCCGGCTCGGCGGTCCCGCTCTTGGGGCTCAGCAGATCGCGCAGCCGGCGGTGCCACACCGGGTGCTTGCGCGGCGGTACGTGGTCGACCCCACCGGGTGACCAAGGATTGCAGCGCAGGATGCGCCACACGGTCAGTCCGCCGCCCTTGACCGCCCCGTGCACCTTCACGGCTTCGTAGCCGTAGTGCGAGCAGGAGGGGTAATAACGGCAGACCGGACCGAGCAGTGGGCTGATCGTCCACTGGTAGACCCTGATCAGACCCATCAGCAGGTACTTCATCGCCCTGCTCCCGTCGGCGCCGTGGCGGCGGGCTCCGTCCTCAGCAACCGCTTCAATGCCGCGTCCAGGTCACGTTCGAGGTCCTGGTACGAGGCGGTCGCGGCCTGGGGCAGCGCACGCACCACTATCAGGCTACCGGCGGGCAGCCTGGACAGACGATCACGAACGAGGTGGCGCAACCTGCGTTTGACCAGGTTGCGGACGACCGCCGGGCCAACGGCCTTGCTCACGACGAAACCCGCACGCGCCGAAGGAGTCCCCTCGGCGACGTGCGGGCGGGAGTCGCTGGTCCGGTCGGTCGGCCCCTGCGGGTCACCGTCTCTGCTGAGATGGACGACCAGAAGGGGCCGGCCGGCCCGGCGACCGCGTTTCACCGCGGTCGCGAAGTCCTGGCGCCGCCGCAGCCGATTCTCGGAGGGCAGCACAACAGACTCTGGCGCGGATCAGGCGGACAGGCTGGCGCGGCCCTTGCCACGGCGGGCGGCCAGGATGGCGCGGCCGGCGCGGGTACGCATACGCAGCCGGAAGCCGTGGGTCTTCGCGCGACGACGGTTGTTCGGCTGGAAGGTGCGCTTGCTCACTCGGGGGCTCCTGAGGTGAATCGTAGGATGACGGGGAGTCGCTTGGCCGTCACCGTGCGTCCGCGTGATCTCCCTTGCTTCGGAAATCCGGCCCATCGCCCCAGTTCGGCTGGGGTCTGAGACAATCCACGGCGCCCGTGCTGCGCGCCTTATGGAGCGGGCGGACCCGCGGACATGCGGCAGCGGCCATCGACAACTCGACCTGGTTACGGTACGCGGGACGGGGCGCGAGGGTCAAACCAGCCGTTCGCGGCCCGTCTTACCCACAGCCTGTGGACAACGACTTGATCCGACCCTGTTCGCTGACTACCGTTGCAGAACTTGTCTGGTTTGTTCTTGGAAAGCGTGCACCAGTGGCTGATGTCAACAGCGACCTCGTCCCGGTCTGGGCCAGGGTCGTCGAGCGGCTGGTCAGCGACCCCGATGTCGGAGAGATGGACAAGCAGTGGGTGCAGCGCACCCAGCCGATGTGGATGATGCACGACACCGCCCTGCTGGCGACCCCGAACGAGCGGGCCAAGCAGGTGCTGGAGGGCCGGCTGCTGCCGCAGCTGACCGAAGCCCTCAGTCGTGAGCTCAACCGCCCGGTCCGGATCGCCGTGATGGTCGACGCCAGCGCGATGCCGACCGCCCCCGCCTCCCAGGCCCCCGCCGAGCCCTACCCGGGCCCGGCCGAGGAGGAGGCCCCCGACTACGGCGGCCAGGGCTACCAGCAGCAGCCCTACGAGCACGGCCAGCCGTACGAGCAGGACTACGAGCGTCCCCGCTACGACACCGGCGGCTACGAGCAGCGCCAGGGCGGATACGGCGGCCCGGCCGGCAATCAGGGCTGGCAGGGCGGCTACCAGGAGCAGCCCCCGGCCTACCACGAGCCCGAGGAGCCCACGCCCCGGCCCCGGCCCGTCCCCGGCCCGCCCGCGACCACCCAGGGCGACCTCTTCGGCGGCGCCTACGGCCCCGGCCCGAACGAGCAGCCCCGCACCGGCGCCGGTCGCCGCGCGGGCGGCTCCCGCCCCTCCGGCGGCCGTCCGTCGGACAAGGCCGCCCCGGAGCGCGCTTCCGAGCGTCCCGGCGTCCCCGGGGTGCCCGCCCCGCCCGGCGCTCCCCCGGCCGGCGGCTCGCGCAAGGACGAGCCGGCCGCCCGGCTGAACCCCAAGTACCTCTTCGACACCTTCGTCATCGGCGCGAGCAACCGCTTCGCGCACGCGGCGGCGGTGGCGGTCGCCGAGGCCCCGGCCAAGGCGTACAACCCGCTCTTCATCTACGGCGAGTCCGGGCTGGGCAAGACCCACCTGCTGCACGCCATCGGGCACTACTCGCGCAGTCTCTTCCCGGGCACCCGGGTGCGCTACGTGTCCTCCGAGGAGTTCACCAACGAGTTCATCAACTCGATCCGGGACGGCAAGGCGGACACCTTCCGCCGCCGCTACCGGGACATGGACATCCTGCTCGTGGACGACGTCCAGTTCCTCGCGAGCAAGGAGTCCACGCAGGAGGAGTTCTTCCACACCTTCAACACCCTGCACAACGCGAACAAGCAGATCGTGCTCTCCTCGGACCGGCCGCCCAAGTTGCTGACCACGCTGGAGGACCGGCTGCGCAACCGCTTCGAGTGGGGGCTGATCACCGATGTCACCCCGCCGGAGCTGGAGACCCGGATCGCGATCCTGCGCAAGAAGGCGATCCAGGAGCAACTCAACGCTCCCGCCGACGTGTTGGAGTTCATCGCGTCCCGAATCACCCGCAACATCCGGGAGTTGGAGGGCGCGCTGATCCGGGTCACCGCCTTCGCCAACCTCAACCGGGCCCCGGTGGACCTGGAGTTGGCCGGGATCGTCCTCAAGGACCTGATCCCGGGCGGGGACGAGGACGCCGGTCCGGAGATCACCGCGCAGGTCATCATGCAGCAGACCGCCGCGTACTTCGGCCTGAGCGTGGACGACCTCTGCGGATCCTCGCGCAGCCGCGTGCTGGTGACGGCACGTCAGATCGCGATGTACCTGTGCAGGGAGCTCACCGACCTCTCGCTGCCGAAGATCGGCGCGCAGTTCGGCGGCCGCGACCACACCACGGTGATGCACGCGGACCGCAAGATCCGCTCGCTGATGGCCGAGCGGCGCTCGATCTACAACCAGGTCACCGAACTGACCAACCGCATCAAGAGCTAGCCGCCGTCCCCGACACGGCCGGAGGGCGTCAGGAGCGATCCTGACGCCCTTTTCGCGCTCCCGCAGGTGTGCGTCGCGGGCCGGCTGGGCAGGGATGCGATCGACGGACGCTCCGCCAGTCCACAGCCTCGGCCGAACAGCTGACCGGTGATTCGAACCCCGGGGGCGCGCAGGGCCGTTGTCCACAGGACGGGCCCCTTCCGCGCCGTCCACAGGGCCGGGGCCGCGGAGTTATCCAGAATTCGTCCACAGGCCCGTCACCGCTACGCTCTTCCGCGCAGGTCAGGTGCCTGTGGACTTGTGCACAACAGTTATCCACAGGGTGTGGACAATTGACGGGTCCACAGTAGGCCGTCCGAGTTATCCACCGGTTGTCCCCAGGCCGGGGGCGGTTATCCCCAGGTTGTCCACAGCGGCGTCCACAGTTCGACAACCGTGAGCTGGCGTTCATACCCTGGTGTGAAAGGCGTCACGAAAAGTTGACCGGCGTCCGTGGATAACCGGGCCCGGATCTGGGGACAGCCCTGGGGATAACCTGTGGATACCGAGCGTGCCCTGTGGGTAACGCTCGGCTGTCCACAGCGGGGCGTGTTCGTCCACAGCCGCGATCCACAGTCCCTGTGGACAAAATTCGGGCCCTGACCTGCGGAAACGGGGTTATCCACGGTTTCCACAGGCCCTACTACTACCACTACACATTTAGACCCCGGACTTGCTTTCAAAGTGGGTGGGCCCCGAATCTGTGGACAACCGGGCCCCGACAACTGTTCGGGTCGCTTCCGCCCGTCTGCCCCGTCTGTCGGCGGAGTACGTCAGACTGTCCTTGCGACTGGAAGCGGAGCGCGGAGCTCGGCGGACAGCCCGAACCGACGATCAAGATCAGACGAACCACAGAGTGCGAGCGGGAGCGCTCGATCCAGGAGGCGGTTACCGGTGAAGTTCCGGGTGGAGCGTGACGTCCTCGCGGAGGCGGTGGCCTGGGCTGCCCGCAGCCTCCCGGCACGGCCGCCGGTGCCGGTGCTGGCCGGCCTGCTGCTGACCGCGCAGGAGGGCAGCCTGGCCCTGTCCGGCTTCGACTACGAGGTCTCGGCCCGGGTCGAGCTGGAGGCGGACGTCGAGGAGGCCGGCACCGTCCTGGTCTCCGGCCGGCTGCTGAACGACATCTCCCGCAACCTCCCCAACCGGCCGGTGGAGATCTCCACCGACGGCCAGCGGGTCAGCGTGGTCTGCGGCAGCTCCCGGTTCACCCTCCCCACCCTCCCGGTGGACGAGTACCCCGCGCTCCCCCAGATGCCGACCGCCACCGGCACCGTCTCCGGCGACGTCTTCGCCTCCGCCGTCAGCCAGGCCGCGGTCGCCGCCGGCCGCGACGACACCCTCCCGGTGCTCACCGGTGTCCGGGTCGAGATCGAGGGCGACAAGATCACCCTGGCCGCCACGGACCGCTACCGCTTCGCCGTCCGCGAGCTGCTGTGGAAGCCCGAGCAGTCGGACATCTCCGCCGTCGCGCTGGTCCCCGCCAAGACGCTCCAGGACATCGCCAAGTCCCTGGGCAGCGGCGACAACGTCTCCATCGCGCTCTCCTCGGGTGGCGCGGGCGAGGGCCTGATCGGCTTCGAGGGCGCCGGCCGCCGGACGACGACCCGGCTGCTGGAGGGCGAGTTCCCCAAGTTCCGCAGCCTGTTCCCGACGGAGTTCAACGCCGTCGCCGCGATCCAGACCCAGCCCTTCCTGGAGGCGCTCAAGCGCGTCTCGCTGGTGGCCGAGCGCAACACCCCGGTCCGCCTGAACTTCGAGGAGGGCGTGCTGACGCTGGAGGCCGGCTCGGGCGACGACGCCCAGGCCACCGAGCGGATCGAGGCCTCCCTGGAGGGCGACGCCATCTCGATCGCCTTCAACCCGGGCTACCTGGAGGAGGGCCTCAAGGCCATCGACTCCCCCTTCGCCCAGCTCAGCTTCACCACCCCGACCAAGCCCGCGCTGCTCAGCGGCAAGGTCTCGGTGGACGCCGAGGAGGACAAGGCCTACCAGTACCTGATCATGCCGGTCCGCCTCTCCGGCTGATCCCGCCCCGCCCTCGCGTCCACAGGCTGTGCACACCCGCTGTGCACAGCCTGTGGACGTCTCCCCCGGTCGGCCCGACCCCAGGCGGCCGGAGCCGCTCCAACGCGTAGGCTCAGGGAGTGCGGCAACGGCGCCGCCGTCAGGCACGACACCACAGGTAAGGACTTGGTCATGGAGCTCGGCCTCATCGGTCTCGGCAAGATGGGCGGCAACATGCGCGAGCGGATCCGCCGCGCCGGCCACACCGTCATCGGCTACGACCGCAACCCGGACATCTCGGACGTCGAGAGCCTCCAGGAGCTCGTCACCAAGCTCCAGGGCCCGCGCGTGGTCTGGGTCATGGTCCCGGCCGGCGCCGCCACCCAGGCGACCGTCGACGAGCTCGCCGAGCTGCTCTCCCCCGGCGACGTGGTGGTCGACGGCGGCAACTCCCGCTGGACCGACGACATCAAGCACGCCGAGGCGCTGGCCGCCAAGGGCATCGGCTTCGTGGACTGCGGCGTCTCCGGCGGCGTCTGGGGCCTGGAGAACGGCTACGCCCTGATGTACGGCGGCGACGCCGAGCACGTCGCCAAGGTCCAGCCGGTCTTCGACGCGCTCAAGCCCGAGGGCGACTTCGGCTCGGTGCACGCGGGCGCCGTGGGCGCCGGCCACTTCGCCAAGATGGTCCACAACGGCATCGAGTACGCGATGATGCAGGCCTTCGCCGAGGGCTGGGAGCTGCTGGAGGCCGCCCCCGAGGTCACCGACGTGCGCGAGGTCTTCCGCAGCTGGCAGGAGGGCACCGTGATCCGCTCCTGGCTGCTGGACCTGGCCGTCCGCGCCCTGGACGAGGACGAGCACCTGGCCAAGCTGCGCGGCTGGGCCGCCGACTCCGGCGAGGGCCGCTGGACCGTCGAGGCCGCGATCGACCACGCGGTGCCGCTGCCGGCGATCACCGCCTCGCTGTTCGCCCGCTTCGCCTCCCGCCAGGACGACTCGCCGCAGATGAAGATGATCGCCGCCCTGCGCAACCAGTTCGGCGGCCACGCGGTCGAGTCCAAGTAACCGAAGAGTTCTCCACAGAAGGCGGGCGCAGTCCACAGCCATGCACGTCGCGCATCTGTCGCTCGCTGACTTCCGGTCGTACGCCCGGGCCGAGGTTCCCCTCGACCCGGGCGTGACCGCCTTCGTCGGACCGAACGGCCAGGGCAAGACCAACCTGGTCGAGGCGATCGGCTACGTCGCCACCCTGGGCAGCCACCGGGTCGCCACCGATGCCCCGCTGATCCGGCTGGGCGCCGAGCGGGCGGTGATCCGCACCTCGGTGGTGGACCGCGGCCGCTCCACCCTGGTCGAGCTGGAGCTCACCCCGGGCAAGGCCAACCGGGCCCGGATCAACCGCTCCGACAACGTCCGCCCGCGCGACGTGCTGGGCCTGCTGCGCACCGTGCTGTTCGCCCCCGAGGACCTCAGCCTGGTCAAGGGCGACCCGGGTGAGCGGCGGCGCTTCCTGGACGAGCTGCTGACCGCCCGCGCCCCCCGGCTGGCCGGCGTGCGGCAGGACTACGAGCGGGTGCTCAAGCAGCGCAACGCCCTGCTGAAGACCGCCGCGATGGCCCGCCGGGCCGGCGGCGGCAAGGGCGCCGACCTCTCCACCCTGGAGGTCTGGGACGGCCATCTGGCCAGGGCCGGAGCCGAGTTGACGGCCTTCCGGATCCAGCTGGTGGCCGCCCTGCAACCGCTGGTGACGGCCGCTTACGGGCAGTTGGCCCCCGGCGGCGGCGAGACCGCGCTGGAGTACCGCAGCTCCTTCGAGGGCGAGCTGCCGACCAGCCGCGAACAGGCCGAGGAGCAGCTGTTGGCCGCGCTCCAGGCGGTCCGCAAGCAGGAGGTCGAGCGCGGCGTCACCCTGGTCGGCCCGCACCGCGACGAGCTGGGGCTCAAGCTGGGCCCGCTGCCCGCCAAGGGCTACGCCAGCCACGGCGAGTCCTGGTCGTACGCGCTGTCGCTGCGGCTGGCCTCGTACGAGCTGCTGCGCGCCGACGGCGGCGAGCCGGTGCTGATCCTGGACGACGTGTTCGCCGAGCTGGACGCCGCCCGCCGGGACCGGCTGGCCGAGCTGGTGGCCGGCGGCGAGCAGGTGCTGGTGACCGCCGCGGTCGCCGAGGACGTGCCGAAGGCGCTGGCCGGCGCCCGCTTCGCGGTCTCCGACGGCGCGGTGCGCCGGATCGACGCCTGACCGCTCTCCCCGTACCCCCCGGCCGTCGGGCGCACCCGGCGGCCCGTCCCGTGTGCGCTCCCGTACGCTGGATCGCTCAGCGTTGTCCACAGGCTGGGGAAAGGAGATTCGCCGTGAGCGAGCCGGCGGAGCACTCCCCCAAGCCCGGAACCAAGCCCGGAACCAAATCCGGAGCCAAGCCCGCCGCGTCCGAGCCCGGCCCCGCGCAGCCGACCGGCGCCGACCTCGCCCGCTCCGCGCTGCGGGCGGCCCGGGCCCAGGCCCGCCAGCGCGGCGAGCAGGTCCGGGAGAAGCGCGAGGCGAAGCGGACCGGTCTGCGCAGCGGAGCCCGCTCGGACGGCCGCGACCCCGTCCCGCTGGGCGCCGCGCTGAACCGGCTGCTGACCGAGCGCGGCTGGGAGTCCTCGGCCGCGGTCGGCGGAGTGATGGGCCGCTGGCCGCAGATCGTCGGCCCGGACATCGCCGCGCACTGCCACCCCTCCTCCTACGACGAGGCCGCCGCGGTGCTCACCGTGCAGTGCGACTCCACCGCCTGGGCCACCCAACTGCGCTGGTTGGCACGGCAGTTGGTGGCCCGTCTGAACCACGAGCTGGGCCATGGGACGGTCAAGACCATCAAGGTGCTCGGCCCGGCGGCGCCCGCCCGCGGCTACGGCCGGCTGCGTGCGCCGGGGAGCAAGGGGCCGGGCGACACCTGGGGCTGACCGGGAAGTCGACCGGTCCTCGGGAGCGCTGATCGGATGGCGATCTTCCGGAACCCCTGACAGCCCTTCCAGGCGCCCTGGGCCCCCCGGTCGAGTATCGGGACATGTGCAGAGGGGATTCAGGGCGGCATATCTGCCCTCAAGGGCTGCCAAACGCCCATCTCTGTCAGTCGTACCGGTAGACTGAAAGCCAAACACTGTTGCTAGTGGCAACCGAGTCGAAACGCTGTGGTCGCACGCCCGCCCGCACGGGGCAGGGGATGCGGCCCGTGCTGTGCCAGAGAGGGCGCTTCGTGGCCGATTCCGGCAACCCCAGCCAGACCCAAGACCAGACCGACCAGGCTTCCTACACCGGTAGCAACATCCAGGTGCTGGAAGGCCTCGACGCCGTCCGCAAGCGCCCCGGCATGTACATCGGCTCCACCGGTGAGCGAGGCCTGCACCACCTGGTGCAGGAGGTCGTGGACAACTCCGTCGACGAGGCGATGGCCGGGTACGCCGACACCATCGACGTCACGATCATGGCCGACGGCGCGATCCGCGTCGTCGACAACGGTCGAGGCATCCCGGTGGACATCGTCCCCGGCCAGGACAAGCCCGCCGTCGAGGTCGTGCTCACCGTCCTGCACGCGGGCGGCAAGTTCGGCGGCGGCGGCTACGCCGTCTCCGGCGGTCTGCACGGCGTCGGCGTCTCGGTCGTGAACGCGCTGTCCACCCGGCTCTCGGTGGAGATCCACAAGGACGGCCACATCTGGACCCAGGACTACAAGATGGGCGCGCCGACCGCCGCCCTGGTCAAGGGCGCGGAGACCGACCGCACCGGCACCACGGTGACCTTCTGGGCCGACGGCGACATCTTCGAGACCACCGTCTACTCCTTCGAGACGCTCTCCCGCCGCTTCCAGGAGATGGCCTTCCTCAACAAGGGCCTGTCCATCTCGCTGACCGACGAGCGCGCCGACCACGTGGACGAGGAGGGCGAGCCGCTCTCCGTCACGTACAAGTACGACGGCGGCATCGCCGACTTCGTCGCCCACCTCAACTCCCGCAAGGGCGAGGTCATCCACCCCTCGGTGATCGACTTCGAGGCGGAGGACAAGGACAAGGCGATCTCGGTGGAGATCGCGATGCAGTGGAACTCCTCCTACACCGAGGGTGTCTACAGCTTCGCCAACACCATCCACACCCACGGCGGCGGTACCCACGAGGAGGGCTTCCGCGCCGCGCTGACCGGCCTGGTCAACCGCTACGCGCGGGACAAGAAGCTGCTCCGCGAGAAGGACGACAACCTCTCCGGCGAGGACATCCGCGAGGGTCTGACCGCGATCATCTCGGTCAAGCTCGGCGAGCCGCAGTTCGAGGGCCAGACCAAGGACAAGCTCGGCAACACCGAGGCCAAGACCTTCGTCCAGAAGGTCGTCCACGAGCAGCTCAACGACTGGCTGGACCGCAACCCCAACGAGGCCGCGGACATCATCCGCAAGTCCATCCAGGCCGCCACCGCGCGCGTCGCCGCCCGCAAGGCCCGCGACCTGACGCGCCGCAAGGGCCTGCTGGAGTCCGCCTCGCTGCCGGGCAAGCTCTCCGACTGCCAGTCCAAGGACCCGGCCGAGTGCGAGATCTTCATCGTCGAGGGTGACTCCGCCGGCGGCTCGGCCAAGCAGGGCCGCGACCCGCGCACCCAGGCCATCCTGCCGATCCGCGGCAAGATCCTGAACGTCGAGAAGGCCCGGGTCGACAAGGTCCTCCAGAACACCGAGGTCCAGGCGCTGATCTCGGCGTTCGGCTGCGGCATCCAGGAGGACTACGACGAGTCCAAGCTGCGGTACCACAAGATCGTCCTGATGGCCGACGCCGACGTCGACGGTCAGCACATCCGCACCCTGCTGCTGACCCTGCTGTTCCGCTTCATGCGGCCGCTGGTCGAGTCCGGGTACGTCTACCTCGCCATGCCGCCGCTGTACAAGATCAAGTGGGGCAAGGACGACTTCGAGTACGCCTACTCCGACCGCGAGCGCGACGCCCTGATCGCCGCCGGGGTCGAGGCCGGGCGCCGGCTGCCCAAGGACGACGCGATCCAGCGCTTCAAGGGTCTCGGCGAGATGAACGCCGAGGAGCTCCGGGTCACCACCATGGACGCCGAGCACAGGCTGCTGCTCCAGGTCACCCTGGAGGACGCCGCCCGCGCCGACGAGCTGTTCTCCGTGTTGATGGGCGAGGACGTCGAGGCCCGCCGCTCCTTCATCCAGCGCAACGCCAAGGACGTCCGCTTCCTGGACGTGTGACGCGGCCCGCATCCCAGGCCCCGCACGTTCCAGTCCGCGTGAAAGGAAACTGACCACCAGTGGTCGACGACAACCGTCCCGAAGGCGACCAGCCCGAGACGCCCGAGGCCGCCGAGGCCACCGCCCAGGCGACCATGCGGATCGAGCCGGTCGAGCTTGAGACCGAGATGCAGCGCTCGTACCTCGACTACGCGATGAGCGTGATCGTCAGCCGTGCGCTGCCCGAGGTCCGCGACGGCCTCAAGCCGGTGCACCGCCGCGTGCTCTACGCGATGTACGACGGCGGCTACCGCCCCGAGAAGGGCTACTACAAGTGCGCCCGCGTCGTCGGCGACGTCATGGGCAACTACCACCCGCACGGTGACACCTCGATCTACGACACCGTGGTCCGCCTGGCCCAGCCGTGGTCGCTGCGGATGCCGCTGGTGGACGGCAACGGCAACTTCGGCTCCCCGGGCAACGACCCGGCAGCGGCCATGCGCTACACCGAGTGCAAGCTGATGCCGCTCGCCATGGAGATGATGCGCGACATCGACGAGGAGACCGTCGACTTCGCGCCCAACTACGACGGCCGCTCGCAGGAGCCGACCGTCCTCCCGGCCCGCATCCCCAACCTGCTGGTCAACGGTGCCACCGGCATCGCGGTCGGCATGGCCACCAACATCCCGCCGCACAACCTCCGCGAGGTGGCCTCCGGCGCGCTCTGGTACCTGGAGAACCCGGAGGCTTCGGCCGAGGAGCTGCTGGACGCCCTGGTCGAGCGGATCAAGGGCCCCGACTTCCCCACCGGCGCGCTGATCGTCGGCCGCCGCGGGATCGACGACTACTACCGCACCGGCCGCGGCTCGGTCACCATGCGGGCCGTCGTCGAGGTCGAGGAGATCCAGGGCCGCCAGTGCCTGGTGATCACCGAGCTGCCGTACCAGGTCAACCCGGACAACCTCGCGCTGAAGATCGCCGACCTGGTCAAGGACGGCAAGATCGCCGGCATCGCCGACGTCCGGGACGAGTCCTCGTCCCGCACCGGCACCCGCCTGGTGGTCGTGCTCAAGCGCGACGCGGTCGCCAAGGTCGTGCTGAACAACCTGTACAAGCACACCGAGCTCCAGACCAACTTCGGCGCCAACATGCTGGCCCTGGTCGACGGCGTGCCGCGCACCCTGTCGCTGGACGCCTTCATCCGGCACTGGGTCAACCACCAGGTCGAGGTCATCGTCCGGCGCACCCGCTTCCGGCTGCGCAAGGCCGAGGAGCGCGCCCACATCCTGCGCGCCCTGCTCAAGGCCCTGGACCTGATCGACGACGTCATCGCGCTGATCCGGGCCTCGGCGAGCGCCGACGCCGCCCGCACCGGCCTGATGGACCTGCTCGACATCGACGAGCTCCAGGCCAACGCCATCCTGGAGATGCAGCTGCGCCGCCTGGCCGCCCTGGAGCGCCAGCGGATCACCGACGAGCACGACGAGCTCCAGCGCAAGATCGACGGGTACAACGCGATCCTGGCCTCGCCGACCCGTCAGCGGGAGATCATCTCCGAGGAGCTCACCGCGATCGTCGAGAAGTACGGCGACGAGCGGCGCTCCACGCTGATCCCGTCCGACGGCGACCTCTCCATCGAGGACCTCATCGCCGAGGAGGACATCGTCGTCACGATCACCCGTGGCGGCTACGTCAAGCGGACCCGCTCCGACCTCTACCGCTCGCAGAAGCGCGGCGGCAAGGGCGTGCGCGGTGCCCAGCTCAAGCAGGACGACATCGTCGACCACTTCTTCGTGACGACGACCCACAACTGGATCCTGTTCTTCACCAACAAGGGCCGGGTCTACCGGGCCAAGGGCTACGAGCTGCCGGACGCCGGTCGCGACGCCCGCGGCCAGCACGTGGCCAACCTGCTGGCCTTCCAGCCGGAGGAGCACATCACCCAGGTGATGGCCGTCCGCACGTACGAGGACAAGCCGTACCTGGTCCTCGCCACCCGGGCCGGCCTGGTGAAGAAGTCCGCGCTCAAGGACTACGACTCCCCGCGCTCCGGCGGCCTGATCGCGATCAACCTGCGCCAGGACGAGGAGGGCCAGGACGACGAGCTGATCGGCGCCGAGCTGGTCTCCGCCGAGGACGACCTGCTGCTGGTCTCCAAGAAGGCCCAGTCGATCCGCTTCACCGCGACCGACGACGCCCTGCGGCCCACCGGCCGCGCCACCTCCGGCGTCAAGGGCATGTCCTTCCGCGAGGACGACGAACTGCTCTCGATGAACGTCGTCCGTCCGGGTACCTACGTCTTCACCGCCACCGACGGCGGCTACGCCAAGCGCACCGATGTGGACGAGTACCGTGTCCAGGGACGTGGTGGCTACGGCACCAAGGCGGCGAAGATCGTCGAGGGCCGGGGCTCGCTGGTCGGCGCACTGGTGGTCGACGAGTCCGACGAGATCATGGCCATCACCCTCTCGGGTGGGGTGATCCGCACGAGGGTTTCCGAGGTTCGTGAAACCGGACGTGACACCATGGGCGTCCAACTGATCAACCTCGGAAAGCGCGACGCGGTCGTGGGCATGGCCCGCAACGCGGAGGCCGAGGACGAGGAGACGGCGGAGGACGAGGAGACGGGTACCGAGTCCACCGAGACGGCCGAAGGTACGGAGACGGTGGTCGGCGGAGACGTCGAGGCCTGAACCGAACCGCAGACCGGTGCCGCCGCGTCCCACTGGAGGGATGCGGCGGCACCGACGCCGACCAGTTCCGGGCAAACCCGCCGGGCGCTGGGTGACGAGTGACGAAGCAGGGCGGCGCCGCCGTCCTGGTGGGAAGTGCGGGAGGACCAGGTGAGTGGAGCCACGGGTGCTGCGGGAGGAACCTCCGGCGGCCGTCCGGGCGCGCAGGGTGGGGGTTCGTACGGCGTCCCGCAGCCGCCGGCCGAGCACCCGGCCGCGTCCACCTCGGTGATGCCGCCGACCGGTGGCGCGGGCAAGGGCGGCTTCTCGCAGCCGACCACGTACGCCAAGGGGCAGCCGACCCCGGCCCGGGGCACCCGGACCGCGGGCGGCAACACCCCGCCCGGCGGGACCCCGGTGGTCGGCGCCGCCGGCGCGGGAGCGGCGCGCCGCCCCGCCGGGCCCCCCGCGGCCGGCGGTGTCGGCCTCGGCCGGACCCGCAAGGCCCGGCTGCGGGTGACCAAGGTCGACCCGTGGTCCGTGATGAAGGTCAGCTTCCTGCTGTCGCTGGCCGTCGGCATCATCATCATCGTGGCCGCGGCGGTGCTGTGGATGACGCTGGACTCGCTCGGGGTCTTCGACTCGCTGAGCAAGACCCTCAAGGACGTCACCGGCTCGGACGCCGCCGGCGGCGTCAACCTGATGGACTACGTCGGCTTCGGCAAGGTGATGACCTTCACCACGCTGATCGCCGTGGTCGACGTCGTGCTGCTGACCGCCCTGTCCACGCTCTCCGCGTTCATCTACAACGCGGCGGCCGGCTTCACCGGCGGCGTCGAGCTCACCCTGGCCGAAGAGGACTGATCCTGGCCGAAACCTGACGGTCGCTCAGTTTCCCGTCCACGGGCGGAATGCGCGGGCCCCACCGGCTGTTGCAGCCGGGCGGGGCCCGTCGGCGTTTCGGGTGACAGCAGGTCACCCGCGGCGTGCCGTGGGCCTCCCCCGGTCGGCTGACCGGGTCAGCTGTGGTTCCACAGGACGACTGGACGGAGGCGCGCGATGGGGAAGCTCGCAGGTCAACTGGTCGAGGCACTGGAAGGGCTGTTGGGGGTCCCGGTGCCACTGCGGGTGCAGGCCTGGGACGGTAGCGTCGCCGGGCCACCGGGGGCGCCCACCGTCGTGCTGCGCAACCGCAGGGGCCTGCGCCGACTGGTCTGGCGGCCGGACGAGCTGGGCCTGGCCCGCGCCTACGTCGCGGGGGACGTGGAACTCGCCCCCGGCACCGACCTGTACGAGACGCTCTCCGCCGTCGCCCGCTTCGCCGAGCTGCCGGAGATCCGCGGCCTGGAGCTCGGGCCGCGCGAGGCCCTCGGCGCCAGGGGCCGCCGGGCGCTCGCCACCGCGCTGCGGGTCGGGGCGCTCGGCCTGGAGCCGGAGCCGCCCCGCGAGGAGGTCCGCAGGGCCCAGGGGCGGCTGCACAGCCGCAGCCGGGACCGTGAGGCCATCAGCCACCACTACGACGTCGGGAACGACTTCTACCGCCTCGTCCTGGGCTCCTCGATGGTCTACTCGTGCGCCTACTGGACGCCGGAGGCGAAGAGCCTGGAGGCCGCCCAGGAGGCCAAGCTCGACCTGATCTGCCGCAAGCTCGGCCTGCGGCCCGGGATGCGGCTGCTGGACGTCGGCTGCGGCTGGGGCTCGCTGCTGCTGCACGCCGCCGAGCACTACGGGGTCACCGCGGTCGGCGTCTCCATCTCCAAGGAGCAGGTCGCGCTGGCCCGCGCCCGGGTCGAGGAGGCCGGCCTGTCCGACCGGGTGGAGGTCCGGCTCCAGGACTACCGGGAGATCGCCGACGGCCCCTTCGACGCGATCTCCAGCGTCGGGATGGCCGAGCACGTCGGCTCCGAGCAGTACCGGGTCTACGCCGAGGGCCTGTACCGGCTGCTGGTGCCCGGCGGCCGGCTGCTCAACCACCAGATCGCCCGCCGCCCCGACCTCCCCGGTGAACCGCACCGCACCAGCCCCTTCATCGACCGCTACGTCTTCCCCGACGGCGAGCTCTCCCCCGTCGGTTCCACCGTGGCCCGGCTGGAGGAGGCCGGCTTCGAGGTCCGGGACGTCGAGTCGCTGCGCGAGCACTACGGGCTGACCCTGCGCGAGTGGGTGGCCAACCTGGAGGCGCACTGGACGGAGGCGGTCCGGCTGGTCGGCCGCGGCCGGGCCCGGGTCTGGCGGCTGTACATGGCGGCCAGCGCGCTCGCCTTCGAACAGAACCGGATCGGGATCAACCAGGTCCTCGCCGTCCGCAGCACCGAGGAGGGCGCGGCGGGCCTGCCGCCGACCCGCGAGGAGTGGCTGCTGCGCCCGGCCGCCGGAGTGCCGGGGCTGGTCACCGGGGGCGGCGCCGCGGCCCCGGTCGGCCCGGATTTGGGAGATCGGCGGTCGGTCCGCTAATCTTTCAGTGCGGCAAGGGCCTATAGCTCAGACGGTTAGAGCGCTTCCCTGATAAGGAAGAGGCCACAGGTTCAAGTCCTGTTAGGCCCACAACCGCGAAGGGCCCGGAGTGATCCACTCCGGGCCCTTCGACACTTCTTGAGATCGGGTGGGGCCTCGGTCCGGCCGGAGTCCGGTACGATCTCTGTTCGGTGAGGGCCTATAGCTCAGACGGTTAGAGCGCTTCCCTGATAAGGAAGAGGCCACAGGTTCAAGTCCTGTTAGGCCCACCTCCACGAAGGGCCCGGAGTGATCCACTCCGGGCCCTTCGGCGTTTCCGCGGTCGGTTCCACGGCCGTCGACGCGGTCGGTTCCGCGGCCGTCCGCACGGCCGTGCCCCGCGGCCGTTTCCGCAGTCGGAGCGGCTGCCAGGAGGTACGGCGTCAATCCTGGGACCGGGCCGCCGGGTTGACCGTGCCGGTGGCTGGTCACGATTGGGACACCGGTGTGTATCATCGGCCGCAAGGGCAGTCTGGCAACCGGTCCGCCCGTTCGAGCTCGAAACACATCTGGACTCGTCGGCCCGGTCATTCCGGCCGGATCCGGCTCTTGAGTCCACCAACTGCAAGAAGGACGAGGTCCCGCGGTGAAGAAGCTTCTCCTGGTCGCCCTGGTCGCCCTCGGCGGCTTCTTTGTCTACCGTCAGGTCCAGGCGGACCGCGCCGAGCAGGACCTGTGGACCGAGGCCACCGACCCGGTCCCGGCCGGTCGCTGAGCCCCGGACGATCTGACGATCGACGAACTCCGGAGGCGTCGGACGGCGCCTCCGGAGCCGGCGCTGTTCCGAGGGGGACGGCGCTGGGAATCGCGCCGGAACCCGGTACGCTAGTGCCCGTCGGCACGCGCAGTGCCGTCGAGGGGCATTAGCTCAGTTGGTAGAGCGCTGCCTTTGCAAGGCAGATGTCAGGAGTTCGAGTCTCCTATGCTCCACAGTTCACAGCAGTCGCCGATCGGCCGCTGACCGGAATCCCGGTCGGCGGCCGATCGGCGTTCCGGGGGAGTCCCGGGACGGTCAGCGCGGCTCGGGGCCGTCCTCGGCGGCGGGGCCGTCGTCCTCGACGACCGGGGCCTCGGCGGCGTCGGAGCCGTTCACCGGGGTGGAGGCGGCGTGGGCGCCGGCCGGGCGGGGCTCCTGCACGACCGGGGGCTCGACCAGCCACTCCGGGTTGCTGTGCCGGCGCCACCACTGCCAGGCCACGATGCCGCTGCCGATCGCCAGCAGGCCGGCCACGGCGAGACCGGTGGCCAGGCCGTTGCAGCGCTCCTTCCTGGCGTTCCGGGCGGCGAGTTCGCTGATCTCGGCCGAGCTGACGTTGCCCTGGAGGGCGGTCAGCGCGGCCGCGCCCCGGGCCTGGGCCTCGTGGGCGACCGGGCCGACGGTGGAGCGGGCCTGATCGACCGCCTGGGCGACCCTGGGGGCGACGGTGGAGCGCGCCTGGTCGACTGCCTGGGTGGCGGACAGTCGGGCCGCCAGAGCGGCCTCCTGGGCCCGGTGGAGGGCCTTCAGGGCGTTCTGCTGGGCCTCGGGGGACAGGCTGGCGAAGGCCTGGCCGAATTGTGGGGCCAGATGCTTGTCGTACTGAATGCGGAGATTGTGGGCGGCCTGGGAGGCCTTCGGGCCGAAGGCGTCCAAGGCGGGGCCGAGGCGCTGCTTGGCGCCGTCCGCGAACTGTGCGGCGGTGTCCCGGGTCTTGGTGGCCGTCTCTCGGGCCGAATCCGTAAAGCTCACGAGTCTCTCCTCCTGGGTGGCGTCCTTTATGCACATATCCACCTGAATGCTGATCATGCATCCTGATTTGTCCGAGGGCATGTCGGGTGGGCCGTAGGTGGGGTGCCCCTGCGGGGTGGCGGAGCGGAGGGGTGGGGCCGGGAGGGCATGTCGGGTGGGCTGTCCGCGGGCCCCTGCGGGGCGGCGGAACGGGGGAGTGTCCCGGTGGCGGGGTCCGGTGGCGGGGGTGCCGCAGTAGGCTGGCGGTTTCGGAGGTCGTGTACGGGAAGGGGACCCCGCTGATGCTCCCGGACGAGCCGCGGCCGTCGGCCGATCGGTCCCCGGAGGCCGGACTGCCCGGCTGCCACCGCCACCCGCAGACCCCCACCGGGGTCTCCTGCACCCGCTGTGAGCGCCCGATCTGCCCCCGGTGCATGGTGGCCGCCTCGGTGGGCTTCCAGTGCCCCGAGTGCGTCGGCAGCGGCCACGCCGCCGCGCGACGGGCGACCACCCGGTTCGGTGGCGCCCTGGCCGCCGACGGCGGGCTGGTCACCCGGGTGCTGATCGGGCTCAACGTCGTGGTCTGGGTGCTGGCGGCCTTCGTGCTCAGCCCGCGCCTGGGCCAGACCTGGTCGCTGTTCAGCGCCGGGCGGGACATCCTCGGCGGCCCGGCGGGCATCGCCGACGGCCCCCACCAGTGGTACCGGCTGCTGACCGCCACCTTCCTGCACCTGGAGTTCTGGCACGTCGGGATGAACATGCTGGTGCTGTTCTGGCTCGGCCCGGCGCTGGAGCAGGCGCTCGGCCGGCTGCGCTTCCTGGCCCTCTACCTGGTCTCCGGCCTGGGCGGCAGCACCTTCGCCTTCCTGATCGCCGGCGACTGGATGAACTCGGTGGGCGCCTCCGGGGCGGTCTTCGGGCTGATCGGCGCCACGATCGTGATGCAGCTGCGCAACCGCGGCCCGCTGGGCCCGGCGATGGCGTTCCTGGTCTTCAACCTGATCGTCACCTTCGCCCGTCCGGGCATCGACTGGCGGGCGCACGTCGGCGGTCTGGTGCTCGGCTCGCTGACCGCGGCCGGCCTGATGTACGCCCCGCGCGAGCGCCGCGGCCTGGTCCAGGCGCTGACGGTGGCGGGCGCGGTGGCCGTCGAGGCGGGGCTGCTGCTGGTCGGGATGTCCCTCTACGGGGCCTGATCCCCTCGGACGTTTGTCCACAGCGGGTGCGGGGTTGTGCACAGGCTGTGCGACCGGCCGGGTGTGGACTGTTGTTCTACGCGTGTCCCGCTGTGCGGTTTCCAGGTTTCCGCGCGGTTGTGCACAGCTGTGGAAAGTCCGGTGCGGAAAAGTTATCCACAGGCTGGGGGGACTTTTCCCCAGTGTGGATAACCATGTGGATAAGCGAGACCATCCGATGATGGGGATAACCGACCGGGCCGACCGGCTTTCCTACGGCCTCCGGGCATGCCTGACCGCCGCCCCGGGACGAGCGATCCGAAGCGGCGGAGAACGGCTCGAAGCCGAACCTCAGGACGGGTGGTCCGTCACTTCCACTGGGTGGAGACACCGAAGCCGGCGGCGATGAAGCCGAAGCCGACCAGGATGTTCCAGTTCCGCCAGCTCTCGACGGGGTAGCTGCCGCTGGTCACGTAGTAGGTGACGATCCACACCAGGCCGATCAGGAACAGTGCCAGCATCAGCGGCGCGACCCAACCGCGGCCCGAGCTGATCTTCACCGCGGCGGCCGTGGTCGGCGGGGTGTAGTCGGACTTCTTGCGGAGTCGGGACTTCGGCACGAGGAGCTCTCCTGTCGATGCGCTGTGAGACCGCGCGGACGTGCAGCGGGTGAGTCTGCCGGCGCTGACCGTGGAGAACGCCCTGGGGGACCGCTCCGCCACATGCCACCGGCGTCCGTTAGCGTAGTGGCTCGGCGGGTCTAGAGGAGATAAGGGTACGGTGACGAATTTGTCGATTCCCCCTGAGCCGGCCCGTACCCGCCGTTCCGGCACCCGAATTGTCGGACGTGCCCTGACCTGCGCCGTCTTCGCGCTCGCCGGGCTGCTCTTCTACGTCAGCGCGCAGACCGCCCGCGGCACCGACCTGCGGACCGACAATTCGCTGCTCAGCCTCGGCGACGTGGTCCGCCAGCGCAGTGCGCAGAACCAGCAGGCGCAGTCCCAGCTCGCCGACCTCCAGGCCCGCGCCCAGGAGCTCACCGAGCAGCAGGGCCACAACCCCGCCGACGCCGCCCAGCTGGGCGGCCTGCGCTCCGGCGCCGCGCTGGAGCCGCTCCAGGGCGGCGGCCTGACCGTCACCCTCAACGACGCCCCGCCGAACGCCACCGCGCGCATCCCCGGGGTGCCCGAGCCCGGCGTCAACGACCTGGTCATCCACCAGCAGGACATCCAGGCCGTGGTCAACGCGCTGTGGCGGGGCGGCGCCGAGGGCGTGCAGGTGATGGACCAGCGGCTGATCTCCACCAGCGCCGTCCGCTGCGTCGGCAACACCCTGCTGCTCCAGGGCCGGGTCTACTCCCCGCCGTACGTCGTCAAGGCCGTGGGGAAGACCGACGCGCTGCGCTCGGCCGTTGACGCCGACCCGACGATCGGCAACTACCTCCAGTACGTCCAGGCCTACGGGCTGGGCTGGAAGGTCCAGGAGAGCGGGGAGCTGACCCTGCCCGGGTACTCCGGCACCACCGAGCTGCGCTCGGCGGGCGGCCAGCAGTAGCGGACCTGCCCCGCGGCAGCGGGTAGCCGGTCTACTCTTGACCCCAGTCCGCTACGTCGAGGGAGCACCATGTACGGCTGGATCTGGCGTCACCTCCCGGGTAACACCCTGGTCCGGGCCGTCATCTCGCTGCTCCTCGTGCTGGGGATCGTCTACGTCCTCTTCACCTACGTCTTCCCGTGGGCGGAACCGCTGCTCCCCTTCGGTGACGTCACGGTGGACGGCGGCGACGGCGCCGCGACCGGCTGAGCCGGCCGGCCCTCACTTCCTTCCGGCACCGCATCCCACGGAGACCACGCGCGCATGACGACCCGGCCGACCCCGCCCCGCATCCTGGTGGTGGACAACTACGACAGCTTCGTCTTCAACCTGGTCCAGTACCTGTACCAGCTCGGCGCCACCTGCGAGGTGGTGCGCAACGACGAGGTGACCGTCGAGCACGCCGTCCGCCGGGACGGCGCGGAGGGCTTCGACGGGGTGCTGCTCTCCCCCGGGCCCGGCGCCCCGGAGGAGGCCGGGGTCTGCATCGAGATGGTGCACCACTGCGCGCGGATCGGGCTGCCGGTGTTCGGCGTCTGCCTGGGCCTCCAGTCGATCGCGGCCGCGTACGGCGCGGTGGTCGGCCGGGCGCCGGAGCTGCTGCACGGCAAGACCTCGCCGGTCGAGCACGAGGACGGCGGGGTGTTCGCGGGCCTGCCGTCGCCGCTGACGGCGACCCGCTACCACTCGCTCGCGGTCGAACCGGCCACCGTACCGGCCGAGTTGGTGGTCACCGCGCGCACCGGGAGCGGCGTGATCATGGGTCTGAGGCACCGTGAACTCCCGGTCGAGGGCGTGCAGTTCCACCCCGAGTCGGTGCTCACCGAGGGCGGGCACCGGATGCTCGCCAACTGGCTCGCGGAGTGCGGCTTCCCGCAGGCGGTCGACCGGTCGGCCGGGCTCGCCCCGGTGATCGGCCGGGGCTGACCGGCGTGACCGCGCTGCGTCCGGAGGGGCGCTTCCAGCCGGAGGCGGACCCGTACGGAACCGTGCAGCCCGAGGACGCCTGGGGCGTGTACGAGCAGGCCCAGGAGCCCATCGTGGACGGGCCCGAGTACCCCTGGCTGCCGGACCAGACCCTCCAGCTGCGGCTGCCCGCCGACCTCGGCGAGGCGCCGGCCGACGAGCCGGCCCCGCCCACCGGCGGCCGGGCCGAGCGCCGCCGCGCCGCCCAGGGCCGCACCTCGCTGCGCTCCGGCCACGGCCGGCGCCGGGCGAACGGCCGCTCCGCCGGGCGGGCGCGCCCCAAGGAGTCCCCGCTGGTGGTGGCCGCCCGGGGCATGGGCGAACTGTGCATCACGCTCGGCCTGGTGATGCTGCTCTTCGTCGCGTACCAGCTCTGGTGGACCAACGTGCAGGCCGACGCGGCCGCCGACGGGGCCCGCAGCCGGCTGGAGCAGCAGTTCGACGCGGCCCCGCCGGCCGCGCAGCCGGGGCAGCCGGCCCCGGACCCGAACAAGCCCGAGGTGTTCGAGCCCGGCAAGGGCTTCGCCATCATCTACCTGCCCAAGCTGGGGCTGAAGTTCCCGATCGCCGAGGGCACCGCCAAGTCGTCGGTGCTCGACAAGGGCCTGGTCGGCCACTACAGCAACACCGGGATGCCGGGCGACAAGGCCGGCAACTTCGCGCTGGCCGCCCACCGCAACACCCATGGCGAGCCGTTCCGGTACATCAACGAGCTCGGCAAGGGCGACAAGATCGTGGTGGAGACCGCCGCGGGCTACTACACCTACGAGGTCACCGGGGGCATCCCGGAGACCTCGCCGAACAACGTGAGCGTGATCAAGCCGGTGCCGAACGGCGCCGGGTACGCCGGTCCGGGCCGCTACATCACGTTGACGACGTGCACCCCGGAGTTCACCTCCAAGTTCCGTCTCATCGTCTTTGGCAAGATGATCGAGGAACGGCCGCGTGCCCAGGGCAAGCCGGCCGCGATCACGGGCGGGTAGCGCCCGGCCGCCCGCCCGGAGGGGGAGCACCGCAGATGCAGGAAGACACCGTGCAGTCGGCCGAACCGGCGGAGGAAGCCTTTCCCCCGCCCCCACCGCGGGGCGGACGGAGGCGGAGCCGGGCGCTGGTCGCGCTCGGGGTGTTCGGCGAGCTGCTGATCACGATGGGCCTGGTGCTCGGCCTGTTCGTGGCCTACTCGCTGTGGTGGACCAACGTGCAGGCGGACCGCTCGGCCTCGCAGGCCGCCGACCGGCTGCGCGGCAGCTGGTCCGCCGGCCCGACCGCCGGAGCCCCGGCCGCCGCAGCCCCGGCCGCGCCCGGCGCCGCGCCGGCTCCCGGGGCCACCCCGTCGGCCGGCGCGTCCGCCGGGGCCGCGGACGGGCCGAGGCAGTTCGCGGCCGGGGACGACGTCGGCTTCCTGCACATCCCGGCGATGGGCCGGAACTTCCAGGTGCTGATCCGGATGGGCACCTCCACCGAGGTCCTGGACGAGGGCGTGGCGGGCGTCTACGAGCAGCCGTACAAGGCCGCGATGCCCTGGGACGAGCAGGGCAACTTCGCGCTGGCCGCGCACCGGGACGGCCACGGCGCCAAGTTCCACGCCCTGGACGCCGTCCACAAGGGCGACGCGGTCGTGGTCGAGACCAAGGACAAGTGGTACGTCTACAAGGTCGACAACACCCTGGCGGAGACGTCCAAGTACGACACCGGCATCGTGGCGCCCGTCCCGGTCCGCTCCGGCTACGAGGGGCCCGGCCGCTACATCACCCTGACCACCTGCACGCCGGTGTTCACCTCGCGCTACCGGATGGCCGTCTGGGGCAGCCTGGTGCGGGTGGACGACATGGACGCCAAGCGCACCCCGCCGCCGGAGCTGCGCTCCTCCTGAGCGCGCCGCACGAACGCCCGAGGGCCCGCCGCAAGCTCTGCGGCGGGCCCTCGGGCGTGCTGGGGAGTTACCCGGCCTCCGGCCCCCGGTTCAGCTGAACCAGGGGAATATCGGGGGCTTAGTGGTCCCCTTTGGGGGGTGTGGTGGTGGGGTCTCCCCCTTTGGGCGGCTCGGCCGCCTTGGTGATCAGCTGGATCTGGGCGTTCGGGTCGACCAGGGTGCCGGCCGGCGGGGTGCTCTGCTGGACGATGGCGTTCAGGTCCGGGGGGCCGCTGGCCACGACGTAGAGCAGGCCGGCCTTCTGGAGCTGGGCGATGGCGTCGGAGAGCTTGACGTTCCCCAGCGGCGGGACCTGGACCTTCTCCGGCGCCTTGTAGATCGTCAGCGCGATCTTGGTGTTGGCCGGGGCCTTGGTGTTGGCCGGGACGGACTGCTGGGCGACCGTGTTGACCTTGGAGGGGTCGGTGGTCTGCGCGGTCTTCGAGGCGTCCACCTGGAAGCCGAGGCCCTGGAGGGTGTTCTGCGCGTCGTCCTTCTGGGCGCCGACCACGTTCGGGACGGTCACCTTGGTCTTGCCCTGCGACACGGTCAGCTTCACCGGGGTGCTCGGGTCGACGGCCGTGTTGGCCGCCGGGTCCTGGGCGGTGACGTTGTCCTGCGCGGCGGTGTCGTCGTCCTTGTACTCGGTGGTGACGTTGGTGAAGCCGAGGTCGGCGAGCGCCTTGGTGGCCTGGTCCTTGGTCTTGCCGACCACGCTGGGGAGCGGCGCTTTGGCCGGGCCCGAGGAGATCTGCACCGTGATGGTGGAGGTCTCGACGACCTGGGTGCCCCCCGCCGGGTTCTGGGTGCAGACCTGGTCCTTCTTGATGTTGGTGTCCGGGCAGGCGATCTTCTCGCCCTCGGCCACCACGAGCTTGGGACCGACCCCGGTGGCCGCCGCCTTGGCCTCCGCCAGGGTCTTGCCGACCAGGTTCGGCGCGGTGACCTTCGCGGCGTCGCCGCTGCCCTTCTTGTCGGCGAACATCGCCTGGGCGACGAAGAAGGTGCCGACCAGGACCAGCACGGCGGCCACCGCCAGCACGATCCAGGAGGTGTTGCTCTTCTTCGGCTGGTCCTCGCCTCGCCGGCCACCGCGGCCGTAGCCGTCGTCGTAGCCGTCGCCCGCGCCGCCCGCGGCGCCGGCGTAGGTCTGGCCGTAGCCGTCGTCCTGGTAGCCGCCCTGCTGCGGGTAGCCGGGCTGCCCGGCGGCCTGCGGCAGGAGGGTGGTCGGGCCGCCGCCGGGCTGCTGCGGCAGCACGTTGGTCTGGCCGTACGGGTCCTGCTGCTGCGGGTAGCCGTTCTGGTCGTAGCCGTAGCCGGCCGCTCCCATGCCGTACGCGGCCTGCTGGGCGGCGGCCACCGGCAGGCCGTCGAGGAAGCGCTCGATGTCGTCGCGCATCTCGTCGGCGGTCTGGTAGCGGTAGTCGCGGTCCTTGGCGAGCGCCTTCAGCACGATCGCGTCGACCTCGGGGCGCACCTCGGGGTCGAAGACCGACGGCGGCTGCGGCTCCTCCCGGACGTGCTGGTAGGCCACCGCGACCGGTGAGTCGCCGACGAACGGCGGACGCACGGTCAGCAGCTCGTAGAGCAGGCAGCCGGTGGAGTAGAGGTCGGAGCGGGCGTCGACCTGCTCGCCCTTGGCCTGCTCGGGGGAGAGGTACTGGGCGGTGCCGATGACGGCCGAGGTCTGCGTCATGGTCATCCCGGCGTCACCCATCGCGCGGGCGATGCCGAAGTCCATCACCTTGACGTTGCCCTGCCGGGTCAGCATCACGTTGGCCGGCTTGATGTCGCGGTGCACGATGCCGGCCCGGTGCGAGTACTCCAGGGCCTGGAGGATGCCGATGGTCATCTCCAGTGCGCGCTCGGGCAGCAGCCGGCGGCCGGAGTGCAGCAGCTCGCGCAGCGTGGACCCCTCGACGTACTCCATCACGATGTACGGGATGGAGATGCCGTCGATGTAGTCCTCGCCGGTGTCGTACACGGCGACGATCGCGGGGTGGTTCAGGGACGCCGCGGACTGCGCCTCGCGGCGGAAGCGGGCCTGGAACGACGGATCCCGGGCCATGTCGGCCCGGAGCGTCTTCACTGCGACGGAGCGGCCGAGCCGGGTGTCATGGCCGAGGTACACCTCGGCCATGCCGCCGCGTCCGAGGACGCCGCCGAGCTCGTACCTGCCGCCGAGGCGACGAGGCTCTTCCATAGTTCCGACCCTCTCCCTCACCCGCCGGTGAGGTTGTGACGTAGGTGTCCCCGCACGCTCCAGGGTGGTGCCTCGCGGTCCGCGACCGTTCTCCGGCCGGGCCGTTCGGTGCCTCGCGGGCGGCAACGGGCACACCCGCTGCTGGCGGATACGCTACCGGTCGTACCGCATCGGACCGGAGTCAGCTGTCGGCCGATATCAGACCGGTATCCGGACGGGACGGGCGATCGTGACATTCCCCTCACCCCGGATCCGGGCTCCTACTTGCCGAGTGCGGCCTGCATCACCGCCTTGGCGATGGGGGCCGCGAGCCGCCCGCCGCTGATGCCGTCGCGGTTCTGCGAACCGTCCTCGACCACGACCGCGACCGCGACCGACTGGCCGTCCGGGGTCTTGGCCCAGGAGGTGAACCAGGCGAACGGCAGCCCGGCGTTGTCCTCGCCGTGCTGCGCGGTGCCGGTCTTGCCGCCGACCTGGAGGCCCGGGATCTTGGCGTTGGTGCCGGTGCCGTTCTCGACCACCGAGACCATCAGGTCCTGCATCTTCTGCGCGGTGGCCGGGCTCATCGCCTGGGAGAACTGCTTCTCGGTGTGCTTGGAGATGGTGGTCAGCGTGGCCGAGCGCTCCTGGTCGACCAGGTACGGCTGCATCAGGCTGCCGTTGTTGGCGATCGCGGCGGAGACCATGGCCATCTGGAGCGGGGTGGCGCGGGTGTCGTGCTGGCCGATCGAGTCCTGGGCGGTGCCGTCCAGGCTCGGGCTGTCCGGGAAGACGCTCTTCTCGGAGCGGACCGGGGTGTCGATGGTGCTGTTGAAGCCGAACTTCTCGGCCTGCGCCCGCATCCGCTCCTTGCCCAGGTCGGCGCCCATCTTGGCGAAGACCGTGTTGCAGGACTGGTCCATGCCGGACTTGACGGTGGCGTTCTCGCAGCGCTCGTTCGGGCTCTCGTTCTTCAGCTGGGTGTTCGTGCCGGGCAGGACGTACGGCTCGGGCGTGTCGGTGGCGTCGTCGATGCTCTGGTAGCGGCCGTTCTCGAACGCCGCCGTCGCGGTGACCAGCTTGAAGGTCGAGCCGGGCGGATAGGTCTCCTTCAGCGCCCGGTTGAGCGTCGGCTTGTTCGGGTCCGCGTCGAGGTCCTTCCAGGCCTTCTGGTCGGCCGCCTCGCCGCCGGCGAAGGTGCCGGGGTCGTAGGACGGGGTGGAGACCAGCCCCAGGATCGCGCCGGTCTTCGGGTCGAGGGCGACCACCGCGCCCTTCTTGTTGCCCATGGCGTCGAAGGCGGCCTTCTGGACCTTGGCGTTGATGGTGGTGACGACGTCGCCGCCGCGCTTCTGCTCGCCGGTCAGCATGTCCAGGGTGTTGCGGAAGAACAGCCGGTCGTCGGTGCCGGAGAGGATGCCGTCCTCCAGCTTCTCCAGCTGGCTGGAGCCGTAGGCCTGGGAGGAGTAGCCGGTGACCGGGGCGTACATCGGGCCGTCGACCCAGGAACGCTTGTACTTGTAGCGCAGGCCGTCGACGAAGTCGGACTTGGTGACCGGCTGGCCGCTGACGATGATGTTGCCGCGCGGGTGGGCGTACCGGTCGTACAGCTGGCGCTTGTTGTTCTTGTTGCTCGCCCAGGACTCGGCCTGGACGCCCTGCACCCAGTTGGTGCGCACCATCAGGGCCAGGATCAGCACGAGGCAGAAGATCGAGACCCGGCGGATCGGCTTGTTCATCGGGCGGGTCCTCCCTGGCCCTCGGTGGCCGGGGCGGGTTCGACCCCGGGGCGGCGGGCGCTGTCGCTGATCTTCAGCAGGATCGCGACCAGCGCCCAGTTGGCGACCACGGACGAACCGCCCTGGGCGAGGAACGGCATGGTCATACCGGTGAGCGGGATCAGTCCGGTGACCCCGCCGGCCACGACGAACACCTGGATCGCCATGGCCGAAGAGAGCCCGACGGCGAACAGCTTGCCGAACGGGTCGCGGGCGGCGAGCGCGGTGCGCAGACCGCGCTGCACCAGCAGCGCGTACAGCAGGAAGATCGCCATCAGGCCGGCCAGCCCCAGCTCCTCGCCGAAGGAGCCCAGGATGAAGTCGCTCTTGGCGGCGAAGGCGATCAGCCAGGAGCGGCCCTGGCCGAGGCCCGAGCCGGTGACCCCGCCGGAGCCGAGCGCCATCAGCGACTGGCCGATCTGCTCGGTGGCGCCCTTCGGCGGGTTCGGGCCGAAGGCGGCCATCGGGTTGAGCCAGGCGTCGATGCGGACCTTCACGTGGCTGGCGGTCGAGGCGACCGCGACCGCGCCGCCGACCGACATCAGCAGGCCGAACAGGATCCAGCTGGTCCGCTCGGTGGCGACGTAGAGCATCACCACGAACAGGCCGAAGAACAGGAAGGACGTGCCCAGGTCGTTCTCGAAGATCAGGATCAGCAGGCTGAGCAGCCAGATCACGACGATCGGGCCGAGGTCGCGGCCGCGCGGCAGGTACAGGCCCATGAACCGGCGGCTGGCCAGCGCCAGGGCGTCCCGCTTGACCATCAGGTAGCCGGCGAAGAACACGGTGAGGATGATCTTGGCGAACTCGCCGGGCTGGATGGAGAAGCTGCCCATCCGGATCCAGATCTTGGCGCCGAAGTCCTCCGCCCGGGACGGGAAGAAGGCCGGCGCGGCGAGCAGCACCAGGGCCACCACCATCGAGATGTAGGTGTACCGCTGGAGCACCCGGTGGTCCTTCAGCAGGACCATCACCCCGATGAAGCCGGCGATTCCCAGCGCCGACCACATCAGCTGGTTCTCGGCCGCCGGGTAGTTGCTCGGGAGCAGCTTGCCCGCCTTGTCGAGCCGCCAGATCATCACCACCCCGAGCCCGTTGAGCAGGGTGGCGATCGGCAGCATCAGCGGGTCCGCGTACGGCGCGAAGCGGCGCACCAGCAGGTGCGCGACCAGCGCCAGGGCGCCCATGCCGAGCCCGTAGCCGAGCATGCCGGCGGGCAGCTTGGAGTCCATCGCGAGGCCGACGTTGGCGTACGCGAGGACCGGCAGCAGCACCGCGAAGGCCAGCAGGGCCAGTTCGGTGTTGCGCCGGTTGGGCGCCTCCTGCGGGGAGATGGTGGTGTTGCCCCGCCGACGGGGGACGGCGCGCTCCGCCGTCGCCCGGCGTCGGCCGGCCCGGGTGGTCTGTTCGCTCAGGTCGTAACTGCTCACGTGGTGACCGCTCCCTGACGGCCGGTCCTATGTCGGATCGGGGACGTCACAGCTTCGGGCAGGCGTTGGCCCGGCTGAGCTCGTCGTCGGTCAGCGGGGCGTCGCCCTGCGTGCCGGCGGCCGGAGGGGTGGCGTTCGGCGCCGGGGCGGGTGCCGCCGGGGTGGTCGGCGTCGGGGTGGCCGCGGGCGCGGTGGACGGTGCCACCGCGGTCGGGCTGCTCTTCTTCTCGGCCGGGGTGGGTGTGCTGGCCAGGTACGCGGCCGGCGTGGCCTGGCCGGGGGCCGGGGTGGCCGGCTTCGCGGCGCGCTGGCACAGCTTGACCCAGCCGTCGAGCTCGGTGACCGTGGTCTGGGCGTCGTTGAGGCTGGCGACCGAGATGGTCTTCTTCACGTGCGCCTGCTGGTCCTCGGGCAGCCACTTCAGCTGGATCTGGCTGTACGAGGAGTGCACCGAGGACAGGCTCAGCCCGGCCAGGTTCTGGTTGATGCCCTGGTAGATCGCGACGTGGTCGTCCTGGGCGGCGACGTAGTACTGGTCCTGGGTCCACTGGTAGCCGAAGTAGCCGGCGCCGCCGAGCAGGCCGAGCGTGACCAGGACGGCCACCGAGATCGTCAGGCCCTTGCGCTTGCGCCTGTGGGGCCGGCCCTCGTCGAAGTCCTCGGTGCCGTACACCGAGGGCTCGGCGGAGCCGTAGCCGCCCTCGTAGCCCTCGGCGGGGCCGAAGCCGCCCGGTGCGGCGTCGTAGCCCTCCTCGTAGCCCTCGGCCGGGCCGAAGGCGCCCTGCGGGCCGCGGCCGAGGCCGGCGGCGCGGCCGGCCGGGGTGTCCGCGATCGAGCGGTCGGCGGCGGCCGAGGACGGCGGGGCGTCGGCGACCGCGCCGACCACCACCGGGACGTCGTTGAACTGGCCGCTCATGGTGTCCGTGGCGCCGACGTCGATGACGTCCGCCACGATGCAGGTGATGTTGTCCGGACCGCCGCCGCGCAGCGCGAGCTGGATCAGCTCCTGCACGGTCTGCTCGGGCGAGTAGTAGCTGCCGAGGGTGTCCTGGAGGGTCTGGTGGCTGACCGGGCCGGAGAGGCCGTCGGAGCAGATCATGTAGCGGTCGCCGGCCCGGACCTCGCGGATCGACAGGTCGGGCTCGACCTGGCCGCGGCCGTCCAGCGCCCGCATCAGCAGCGAGCGCTGCGGGTGGGTCTCGGCCTCCTCGGGCGTGATCCGGCCCTCGTCGACCAGGCGCTGCACCCAGGTGTGGTCCTGGGTGATCTGCGCCAGCGAACCGTCGCGCAGCAGGTAGGCGCGGGAGTCGCCGACGTGCACCATGCCCATCCGCTGGCCCGTCCACAGCATGGCGGTCAGGGTGCAGCCCATGCCCTCCAGCTGCGGGTCCTCCTCGACCATCTGCCGGAGCCGGTCGTTGGCGCCCTGGACGGCGTCGCCCAGCAGGGTCAGCAGGTCGGCGCCCGGCACGTCCTCGTCCAGTCGGACGATCGAGCCGAGCACCTCGGAGGAAGCGACCTCGCCGGCCGCGGCGCCGCCCATGCCGTCGGCCACGGCCAGCAGCCGCGGCCCGGCGTAGCCGGAGTCCTCGTTCCCCTCCCGGATCAGTCCCTTGTGGGAGCCGGCGGCGAAGCGCAGCACCAGGGTCATGCGACCTGTGCCCCCCTCTGGGTCATGGACGGGATGCTGTCCCTCATGCGCTACTACTTCCGCAGTTCGATGACGGTCCTGCCGATACGGATCGGCATGCCCGGCTGGAGCGGGGTGGGCGCGGTCAGGCGCTGCCGGTCCAGATAGGTGCCGTTGGTGGAGCCTAGATCCTCGACCGTCCACTGCCCAGTCTGATCCGGATAGATCCTGGCATGCCGGGAGGACGCGTAGTCGTCGTCCAGCACGATGGTGGAGTCGTGCGCGCGGCCCAGTGTGATGGTCTGGCCCTGGAGCGCCACCGTGGTGCCGGCCAGCGAGCCCGCGACCACGACCAGCTGGGTCGGGCCGCCGCGACGGCGGCCGCCGCCGCCCTGGGTCTGGGCCGCCGCCGGAGCGGCCGGGGCCGGTGCCGCGGCGCGTGCGGCGGTCGCGGTGGCCGGGCCGCCGCCGGCCGGGGCGCTCGCGCCGCGACGGGAGGACCGCGGGTTCACCTTGGTGCCGAACAGGTCGCTGCGGATCACCTGGATCGCGACGATGACGAACAGCCACAACACGGCCAGGAAGCCCAGCCGCATGACCGTGAGGGTCAGTTCTGACATGACCGTCCCGCCAGTCGGTGAGCGAGGCGCGCGAACAATTCGGACACTACCCTTCGACCTGCCGGTAGACGATGGTGGTGGAGCCCACGACGATTCGCGAGCCGTCGCGGAGCGTAGCGCGCTGGGTGTGCTGTCCGTCCACCACGATCCCGTTGGTGGAGCCCAGGTCGAGCACCATCGACGGGGTGCCGGGCCGGATCTCGGCGTGCTTGCGGGAGACCCCGGGGTCGTCGATCCGCACGTCCGCCTCGGTCGAGCGGCCGAGCACGCAGGCCGAACCGGAGATCTGGTAGCGGGAGCCGTTCACCTCGACCCAGCGGCGCATCGCGGTGCCGCCGTGGCCGGAGCCGGGGAAGGCGCGGACGTTTCCGCCGGCGGGCGCGGGTGGGCCCGGGGGCATCGCGGGGGGCGCGGCCGGCGGCGGGGGCGCGTTGTACTGGCCGGCGCCGGGCTGCTGCCACGGTGCGCCGGGGGCCGGAGCGGCCGGCGGGCGGTCGTAGCCGGGCTGCTGCGGCGGGTACTGCTGCTGCGGCTGCTGGGGCTCCTCGGCGGCGAGGGTGCGGCTGCGCACCCGGTACAGCCCGGTGTCCAGGTCGTCGGCCTTCTCCAGGTTCACCTGGAGCGGGCCCATGAAGGTGTACCGCTGGGCCTCCGCGTACTCGCGGACCATGCCGGCCAGCTCGGTGCCGAGCTGCCCGGAGTAGGGGCTGAGCCGCTCGTGGTCGTGCGGGCTGAGCTCGACGATGAAGTCGTTCGGCACGACGGTGCGGTCGCGGTTCCAGATGCTCGCGTTGTTGTCGCACTCGCGCTGAAGCGCTCCGGCGATCTCCACGGGCTGGACCTCGGACTTGAACACCTTCGCGAAGGTGCCGTTGACGAGACCCTCAAGTCGCTGCTCGAACTTCTTCAGCACTCCCATGGGGCACCCCCTTCCAGGGTTCGTTCGCCTGCCTGCCGGCCGCGTCCCGCCCGGGACCCGGTCACGCCTCCTACTTGCGGTACTTCCGTACTGATCGTATCCACGCCGGGCCCTTCCGTACGGTTCCCGGACCGTGTGGTGCCCGGGGGTGGGCTCGGACACACAGGGTGACGCATGTCGGGTGCGGCACGCCAGGTGTGCGCGTCGGGGCGCGCTTCCGATGGTCGTACGGGCGTTCGGAGGGCATTCGTTCGAATGTCGTCGGCCTCCCCGGACAACGGATTCGGAGCATCCCCCGAGGTCGTGCTAATGTTTTCCACGTCGGAAGGGCCGCCCGGAAGGGAGGCCGGACCAAGGAAGCGCGAAGTACCGAATGGTGCGGAGCGGTTCGGAAGTCCGGTCGGCAACGAAGACGACACCCATGCGCGGGTGGCGGAATAGGCAGACGCGCTGGATTCAGGTTCCAGTGCCCGAAAGGGCGTGGGGGTTCAACTCCCCCCTCGCGCACAGTGAAGCCCCGCAGATCTACGGATCTGCGGGGCTTTTTGTTGTTCCCGGGGCCGTGCTTCCGGCGGGGTCGGCCGGATCAGCCCGGGCCGGCCGGGAGGTCGGCGCGGACCTCGAAGCCGCCGTCCGGGGTCGGCCCGGCGGTGAGGGTGCCGCCGAGCAGCTGGGCGCGCTCGCGCAGGCCGACCAGTCCGTGGCCACCGCCCGGCAGGGTCTCGGCCGGATGCACCGGCGGGGCGTCGTTGCGGACCTCGACCCGCAGCCGGCGGCCCTTCGCCCGCACCTTCACGTGCACCGACGCCTCCGGGGCGTACTTGGTGATGTTGGTGAGCGCCTCCTGGACGGTGCGGTAGGCGGCCCGCTCGACGGCCTCCGGCCAGGGGCGGTCGCCGGGGACCAGCTCGGCGTCGGCGGCCAGACCGCTCTGCTCGATCAGCCGCGGCAGGTCCGCCAGCCGGGGCTGCGGGGCGAGCGGGGCGTCCGGCAGCCCGCCGCCGGTGCCGCGCAGCACCCCGACCATTTGGCGCAGCTCGTTCAGGGTCCGGACGGACAGCTCGCGGATGGTGCGCGCGGAGGACACCGCGGCCGGATCGGTGCTGCTCACCTGGAGCGCGCCGGCCTGGATGCTGATCAGGCTGACCTGGTGCGAGACCACGTCGTGCATCTCCCGGGCCAGCCGGCCGCGCTCGCTGATCAGGACCCGCTCGGCGAGCAGCCGGCTCTCCCGCTCCTGGCCGCGGGTCAGCTCGTCCAGCCGGGCGGCCAGCTCCCGCCGGGTGCGGGCGAGCAGGCCGGTGGCGGCCGGACCGGCGGCCAGCATCACGGCCTGGATGGCGTCCAGCGCGGTGGCGCGGCTGACGTCGACCAGGTCGGCGGGCAGTGGCCAGTGGAAGAACTCGACCAGGGCGAACAGGACGCCGCAGGGGATCACGATCCGGGGGCGGGGGCGCTCGGCGGCCACCGAGTAGACGGCCGTGATCGGGGCCAGCCAGATCTCGTCCACCCAGCTGCCCGGCATGGTGAGCAGCAGCGCCACCACCGGGAAGCGGCGGCGCCAGAACAGGGCGACGGCGGCCAGCGTCGACAGCGCGACCTGCCACCAGGCGGCGTCCCGGGCGACCAGGGCGGCGTCCAGCAGGGAGTAGAGGACGGGCAGCAGCAGCATCAGCCAGGGGGCGGTGCACCAGGCCGGCAGCCGTCCGGACGGCAGTTGGTCGGCGGCCGTCATGCCCCGTTGCCGGGCTTGGGCCGGACCAGCCCGGCCCGGTGGGCCAGCACGGCGGCCTGGACCCGGTTGGCGGCGCCGAGCTTGCCGAGGATCGCGCTGATGTGGTCCTTGACGGTGCCGGTGCCGAGGAAGAGCCGGTCGGCGATCTCGGCGTTGGACAGGCCCTCGCCGAGCAGCGCGAGGACGTCGAGCTCGCGGCCGGTGAGGGTGCGGGCGAGGGCGGTGGCCTCGGCGTCCGGGCCGCCGCCGTCCACGTAGCCGCCGATCACGGTGCGGGTGACGGTCGGGGAGAGGATGTTGCCGCCGGCCGCGAGCACCCGGACGGCGTGCACCAGCTGGTCGGGGGCGGTGTCCTTGAGCAGGAAGCCGGCCGCGCCGCCCCGCAGCGCGGTGCCGATGTACTCGTCGGTGTCGAAGGTGGTGAGCATCGCCACGGCGGGCGGGTCGGGCAGGGCGCGCAGACGGCGCAGCACCGAGATGCCGTCGAGGTCGGGCATCCGGATGTCGAGCAGCACCACGTGCGGGCGCAGCCGCTGGACGTGTTCCTCGGCCTGCCCGCCGGAGCAGTCGCCGACCACCTCCAGGTCGGCGGCGGAGCCGACGATCAGGCCGAGGCCGGAGCGGACCAGGATCTCGTCGTCGACGATCAGCACGCGGGTGGTGGTGATGGTGCCTCCTCGGTTCGGGCGGCCGGGTCGGGGCGGTCCGCGTGGGTCGCTTCGAGAGTAGGGCCTGTCACCCGGGTCTTCGCGAACCCGGCAGGGACCCGGGCGACAGGCCTCCTGGCCGGCCGTGCCCGGGTGCCGAACGGTCGGGGGGTGTGAACCCCCGCCGTTCGGCGGGGGTGGGAATCCGCTACCCGGTTCACGCGATTCTCAGCTTCGGTGGTGAACCATGGAGTTGGCTGACCCTATTCGGCTGCTTCTCCACCTCGGGCGGTCGGCCGGGCAAGGTCACCGGTCAGTCCGTCGGGCCCGTGCGGGCGCCCGGCGTCGGGCTGTTTGCGGATGCGCCCCACCATCTGATCGTTTGGAATTGAGCTGTGTCGTCCACTGTGAAGTCGGAGCCGTCCGCCACGTCCCAAGAGCCCCGGCCCGTCGGCGGGCTCGACCGCTGGCGCCCCAGGGCCGCCGCGGCCTCCGTCTGGTACCTGCGGCTGATCGCGCTGCTGAACGTGGCGACGGTGCTGCTGGTGCCCTTCCGCGACCAGGTCTACGAGCACAACGAGGGCGAGTACTTCACCCCGTACCTGATGACCGCCGGCCTGGCCAGCGCGGTGCTGTCGGTGTTCCTCGCGATCGCGATGCGGCGGCGCAAGCGGGCCGCGTGGATCTTCAACACGGCGCTCGGCGGCATGTTCGCGCTGCTCTACGTGGCGGCCATGCTGGTGCCGGGCGAGCGCTTCGACCGGCACCCGCTGAACTACTTCTCCACCGTCCTGACCTGCCTGTTCGTGCTGGCGCTGCTGATCGGGCGCAGGGAGTTCACGTCCAAGGGCGACAGCTCCAACCCGAAGACCGCGGCGGCCACCTTCGTCGGCGGGCTGGCGTTCGGCGGCGCGGTCGGCGCGCTGCTGGTCTGGACGACCAACGAGCTGCCCGGCGCCGGCTTCTGGGACCTGTTCCGGTACTCGGTCGGCCGGATGATCACGATCACCCCGTCCGAGCACCTGCGCTCGGTGATCGCCGCGCCGACCTGGGCGAACGCCGCGATCAACACGATGGGCGCGCTGCTCTTCCTGCTGGTGCTCTACATGGCCTTCCGCAGCCCGCGCGGCAAGGAGCTGCTCACCGGCGAGGACGAGGCGAAGCTGCGCGGCCTGCTGGACAAGCAGGGCGAGCGGGACTCGCTCGGCTACTTCGCGCTGCGCCGGGACAAGGCGGTGATCTTCTCCCCCAGCGGCAAGGCGGCGGTCACCTACCGGGTGATCGGCGGCGTCTCGCTGGCCTCCGGCGACCCGATCGGCGACCCGGAGGCCTGGCCGGGCGCGATCGACGCCTGGCTGGCCGAGGCCCGTGAGCACGCCTGGGCGCCGGCCGTGATGGGCGCCTCCGAGGAGGCCGGGGTGATCTACGCCCGGCACGGGCTGGACGCGCTGGAGCTGGGCGACGAGGCGATCGTCGAGCTGGACGAGTTCTCGCTGGACGGCCGGGCGATGCGGGTGGTCCGGCAGGCCTACAACCGGGTCAAGCGGGCCGGGTACACGGTGCGCATCCGCCGCCACGAGGACATCTCGGAGGCGGAGATGGCCGAGCTGGTGGCCAAGGCCGACGAGTGGCGCGACGGGGCGACCGAGCGCGGCTTCTCGATGGCGCTCGGCCGGCTCGGCGACCCGGGCGACGGCCGCTGCGTGATGCTGGAGTGCCACGACGGGGACGGCGAGCTCAGGGCGCTGCTGAGCTTCGTGCCGTGGGGCCCGGACGGGCTCTCGCTGGACCTGATGCGCCGGGCCCGGGACACCGAGAACGGCCTGATGGAGTTCATGGTCATCGAGCTGTTGCAGCGCGCCGACGAGGTCGGGCTGAAGCGGGTGTCGTTGAACTTCGCGATGTTCCGTTCCGTTTTCGAGCGCGGTTCCCGTCTCGGCGCCGGTCCGGTGCTGCGGTTGTGGCGTTCCACCTTGGGTTTCTTCTCGCGCTGGTGGCAGATCGAGTCGCTCTACCGCGCCAATGCCAAGTACCGGCCGATCTGGGAGCCGCGTTACCTGCTCTTCGAGAAGAGCAGCGAGATTCCGCGGATCGGCATCGCGAGCGCGCGCGCCGAGGGATTCATCGTCGCGCCGAGCCTGCCCGCCCTGTTCCGCCGCCGGCACGCCCGGGCCGCCGTGGTGGCGCCCCGGGTGCCGGTGGCGGCCCGGGACGGGAAGGGGTAGCCCTCCGTCGGGGGGCGGAGGGAGCCGGTCGGCCGAAATGGGGGTCCGATGGGGGTAGGACCTCCCCCCAGAGGATGACCGACCTCACCATCCGTGCCGATGTGGCTTTGTCAACCGGCTTCTAATGTTGGAGTAGTCGAGAGTTCGGGGATTCGGAGAAACGATTGTGATTCACAGGACCCACGCGGGGGGCGTGCGAAAGGGGCCGTTGGCATTCGCCAGATCGGCCGCTGTCGCCGAGTGGGGAACGTTGTTCGCGATGGTCCGGGACGCGGTGGTGCGAAAGAAGTTCGCCGCGGTTCCGCTGGCCACGGTGGCGACGTTTCTGATCCTGCTGTTCAGCATCGTCCAGCACCTGCCGGGTGGCGAGCGTTTCGTCAACAACATCGGGGTGGTGCGGGCGGCGCTGCCGCTGGACGTGTCGCTGCTGCGGACCCCGCTCTCCCTGTACGTGCCGGCGCTGGACCTTCCGGTCTGGGGGGCGCTGGCCCAGGTGTTCGTGGTCTTCGCGATCGCCGAGATCGTGCTCGGCCGGCGGATGACCCTGGTGGTCGCCTACGTCTGCACTCTGGCGGGCACGCTGTTCGCCCGGGTCGGGGTGGCGATCGGGCCGCACCACCTGTTCGGCTTCCCGAAGTGGGTCGCCTACGTGCGGGACACCGGGCCCTCGGCCGCGGTGGTGGCGCTGGCGATCTGCATCGCGTTCCGCAGCCGGGCCTGGTACACCGCCGGCCTGGTGGTGGCGGTGATGATCGGCGAGGCCGTGGTGCTGCCCAACCTGGCCGGTCTGGAGCACGTGGTCGCGGTGATCACCGCGCTGCTGATCGCCGTCTCGGTCGAGGTCTTCGGGGACTTCTGGCCGAGGGTGCTGGCCGGGGTCGGCGCCGCCGCCTCGGTGGCCGCGACCGCCTCGATGGAGGTCGCGGCGGAGGCCCGGCGGCGCCGCTCGGCGGGGGCCGTCATCCCCTGACGTTCTGGCTCCCAGGCCGCGTACGGGTGCCGTACGCGGCCGTTCGGCGTTCTCAGGCGTGCGGGAGCGGGAGCTCGAACCAGACGACCTTGCCCACCGCCTTGCGGGCGGTGCCCCAGCGTTCGGCGAGCTTGGTGACCAGGGTGAGGCCGCGGCCGGTCTCGCCGAGCTGCTCGGCCGGCTCCAGCGAGGGCAGGTTGTGGTTGTCGTCGCTGACCTCGACCAGCAGCTTGTCCACCCGGATCAGTTGGAGCTGCACGGTGTCCCGGGCGACCCGGACGGCGTTCGTCACCAGCTCGCTGACCAGCAGTTCGGTGGTGTCGCTGAGCGCCTCCAGGTGCCAGCCGGCCAGCTGTTCGCGGACCAGCGAGCGGGCCCGGCGGACCTCGCGCTGGTCCACGGTGAGGTCCCAGGTGGCCACCTCGGACGGGGCGACCCCGTCGAACCGGGCCACCAGCAGGGCGACGTCGTCCTTGCGGTCCTCCGAGTGCAGCCGCCGCAGCACCTCGTCGCAGGCCTGCTCGGGGCTTTGCTGCGGGTCGATCAGGTTGCCGCAGAGCGCCGCCAGGCCCGCTCCTATGTCCCCGCCCCGGACCTCGACCAGGCCGTCGGTGCACAGGACGAGCATCGAGCCGTCCGAGACGTCGATGGTCTTGGCGACGAACGGCACCCCGCCGACGCCGATCGGGGCGCCGGCCGGGATCTCCAGCAGCTCGCCGGTGCCGTCCGGGTGCACCAGGACGGGCGGGACGTGGCCGGCGCTGGCCAGCTCGCAGGTCCGGTTGATCGGGTCGTAGACCGCGTACAGGCAGGTCGCGAGGTGGTCGTCGCCGAGCTTGTGGGCCAGGTTGTCCAGGTGGCGCAGCAGCTGGCCGGGCGGCAGGTCCAGGGCGGCGAGGGTCTGCATGGCAGTGCGGAAGCGGCCCATCGCGGCCGCCGAGTGCAGGCCGTGGCCCATCACGTCGCCGACCACCAGGGCGACCCGGCTGCCGGGCAGCTGGATCGCGTCGAACCAGTCGCCGCCGACCTCGGCCTTCGGATCGCCGGGCAGGTAGCGGTGGGCGATCTGGACACCGGGGATCTGCGGCGGGCGGGTCGGGATCATCGAGCGTTGCAGGGTGGTGGCGACCCTGGCCTCGGCGCGGTGCAGCCGGGCGTTGTCCAGCGACAGGGCGGCGCGGACGGCCAGCTCCTTGAGGGTCGCGGCGTCGCCCTCGTCGAAGGGGGCGCGGTCGGGCAGCCGGAGCAGCTTGAGGATGCCCAGCACGGTGCCGCGGGCGGAGAGCGGGACGACCAGCATCGAGCGGCCGGTCACCACCGGGGCCAGCTTGGCGCCGCCGAGCGCGATCGCGTAGTCGACGGCGACGTCCGGGCTGACCACCGGGACCAGCACCGGCTGGTTCAGCTGCAGGGCCATCCCGGGCGGGGTGCGGCGCGGCATGCTGACCAGGGAGCCCTCGGCGAGCACGTGGTCCCAGGCGCCGCCGGTCTCGTTGTAGACCAGGGCGACCCGGCGCAGCATGGTGTCGTCGTCCGGGCGGGCGGCCGGCAGCTCGGAGTCCGAGATCAGCCCGTCCACCAGGTCCACGCAGGCGAAGTCGGCGATCCTGGGGACCAGCACCCGGCACAGCTCGTGGGCGGTGAAGCCGAGGTCCAGGGTGGTGCCGACCTTGCCGCCGACCTCGTTCAGCAGGGCCAGCTGCTCGCCGGCGTGCCCGTTGGTGAGGAACGGGCCGAGCCGGCCGCCGGGCGGGATCGCGCCGTCCGCGGGGGCGGGCAGCGGGACGGTGACGGGCGGGGCCTGGCCGGCGCGCAGCGGTGGGCGGGCGTCGGCGGACGGCTCGACGGCGGTGTGCTCCATGGCGGCAGCTCCTCCGCTGGATGGGGCCTCCCGGCCGGAGGCGGGGAGAGGGACGGGCGGGCCGCCGCCCGTCGCGGCTCCGCCGACGGCGGCCGTCGGCCGGACGGCGGAGGGCACAGCGGAGGGTACAGCGGGCTGGTGGGCCTCGCGCTCGGCGGCCTCGCGCTGGACGGGCAGCGGACCGGACGGGCGGCGGCCGGGCGCGCCCTGCTCGGGCTGCGGCGGCGGGCCGACCCTGGCCGCCCGCTGCTGGGGCGTCGGGTAGCGGCGGCCGAGCCCGGCGGCGGCGTGCGCCGTACCGGGCTGGGCGTCGGCGGGCAGCACCGGCAGCACGGTGGCCTGGTCCAGTCGCAGCGCGGGCAGCCCGCCCCGCTCCAGCGCGGCCAGCAGGGCCGTGCGGTGGCCGGCCGGCAGCAGCCGGGCCAGCGGCTCGGGCACCGGCGGGCGGGCCGGGGTGAGGACCGCGGCCACGGTGTGGAAGCCGCCCCGGGTGCCGGGCGCGGCGGTGAACGGGAGCAGCCGCTCGCCGAGTGCGAGCCGGGGGCCGGTGGTGCGCAGCGGGCGGGCGTCGGCGGCCAGCGCGAGCAGTCCGCCGGACGGGCCGGGCAGCGGGTACGCCCACCAGAGCACGTCGCGCTGGTGCTCCTCGCGGTCGGTGACGGCCAGCCGGCCGGCCCAGGGGCGGCCGGCGGCGGTGCGTTCGGCGAGGGTGTCGAAGGTGTCGCAGTGGCGGCGCACCGAGCAGCGGTCGAGCACCCGGGACTCCACGGCGGGCAGCAGGCCGGAGGCCGGGCGGTCGTGGGCGACCTCGGCGCGGTGGCCGAAGAGCTCCTCGGCGGCCCGGCCCCACCGCGCGATCCGGCCGGACCGGTCGATCAGGACGGGGACGAGCCTGATCAGGGCGGCCACCCCGGTCGGGTGCTCGCCCGGCGCGGTACCGTCGCCCGCCGGCCGCGGTGTGGAGTTGGACTCGGCCACCATGGATCCGCTCTGCTCCCGTCCTGGCCGCCGCGCCCGGGGCAGCCGTCTATTCGGAGGAAGGCACGCTGTTGCGGGTACCAGCGAAGCACGGACCGGGCCGGGCTCGACACCGAAACGGGGAGATTCCTCAGGATCGGTTGCGTGTCGGATGCCGCACGCCGGTTCGTACCCCTGGTTCACCCGGACGGGGTCCGCGAACACGGCGGTAGGGTGGCAGGCCGGACCGCCCGTACGGGTGGGCCCGCAGGACGCAGTCGGCCGGACGAGACAGAGGCGAGAAGTGAGCGCGCAGAGCCCCGCCCGCTGGACGGATCCGGAGCAGTGGGAGCTGGAGGAGCGGGTCGCCGCCGCCGAGCTCGCCTGGCTCAGCATGGACGTGGACGTGCAGACGCTGCGGGTCGAGATCGACAACTTCGCGCTGATCCACCACCAGCTGCTCGGCCCGCTCTACGCCCGGCTGGACGAGCTGGACGCGCTGGTCGCCGAGGCCGTCGCGGCCCGCACCGGGCGGCCGGAGGACGTGCGCCGGGCCGCCGAGGCGCGGCAGCAGGTCGAGGAACTGCCGGACCTGGACGCGCTGTTCGACGAGGTGCGGGAGCAGTCCGGCCGGGGTGGGGAGGACGCCCCGCCGCCGCCCGCCGCGCCGCAGCGGGTGCGGCCCGGCAAGGACGCCCAGCGGGTCTACCGCGAGCTGGTCCGCCGCGCCCACCCCGACCTGACCACCGACCCGGCCGAGCAGCAGCGCCGGGCCGCCTTCCTGGCCCGGGTCAACGAGGCCTACGCGTACGGGGACGCGGCCGCGCTGGAGGGCCTGGCCGCCGAGTGGTCCACCGCGCCGGAGGCCGCCCCCGCCGTCGACGCCCCCGACCGTACGGACTGGCTGCGCCGCCGGCTGGACTGGCTGACCGCCAAGATCGGCGAGACCGCCGCCGAGCAGGTCCGGCTGGAGCAGACCCCGATGGGGCAGCTGCTCGCGCTCGCCCCGCAGGACCCCGACCGGCTGCTGGAGCAGCTCGCCGAGGAGCTGCTGGCCAAGGCCGCCGAGCGGCAGGCCGAATTGCAGCGACTGCTCGGCGGCGAGCCGGCGCCGAGCGACAATGGCACCCACCCGACGCAATCCCAGGAGAGCCCCACGATGTTCCCGCAGATCCCCTCCGCCGACGCCGCCGCCGTGCCCGCCGACGCCGCCCTGCTGGACGTGCGCGAGCAGGACGAGTGGGAGGCCGGCCACGTGGACGGCGCGCTGCACATCCCGATCGGCGAGGTGATCGCCCGCCTCGGCGAGCTGCCGGACGAGAAGCTGTACGTGCTCTGCCGGGTCGGCGGCCGCTCCGCGCAGGTCGTCCAGTACCTGGTGCAGCAGGGCCGGGACGCGGTGAACGTGGACGGCGGGATGCACGCCTGGCAGGGTGCGGGCCGCCCGATGGTGAGCAGCACCGGCCAGGAGGCCTTCGTCCTCTGAGCGGCGGCTGACGACGGCGCGGCGCCCCTTCCCCGGTAGGGCAGGATGGGCGCGCGCGGGCGTGTCGGCAGTGGGTCGGCGGCGCCCGCCGACCGGGCGGGGAGGCCATGGGGCAGACGACGGATCGGCCGGCTGCGGGGAGGGCCTGGTCGAGGCCGGCGCAGTTGGTCCTGGGCTTCGCCGGGGCGGTGCTGGCCGGCGGCACCGGGCTGTTCCTGGCCGCGGTGTTCCTGCACGTCGCGCCCGCCAACTCGCTGTCCCGGCAGTACCGGGACGAGATCGACGGTGTGGTGTACCCGGAGTTCGAGCAGAACTGGAAGCTGTTCGCGCCCAACCCGCTCCAGCAGAACGTCAGCGTGGACGCCCGGGTCCGCACCGTCGGGCCCGACGGGACGACCCGGACCCACGACTGGATCGGGCTGACCGCGCAGGACATCGCCGCGATCCGGGGCAACCCGGTGCCCAGCCACGTCGAGCAGAACCTGCTGCGCCGGGCCTGGGACTTCTACGACGCCTCGCACGACCAGCAGGACGAGACGCCGACCTCGCCGCGCGGCGGCCTGGCCGAGCAGTACCTCAAGCGGATCGCCCTCCAGCGGATCGGCCGGGAGGCGGACGGCGAGCCCGTCCGGGAGATCCAGTTCCGCTCCACCGCGGCGACCGTCGCGCCGCCGTCCTGGAGCGGTGAGGCCGCGCCGGAGGCGCCGCGGGTGCGGGAGCTGCCGTGGTGGCCGGTGGCGGAGGAGGACTACCGGGAGCTGCTCGGATGAGCGAGGTGACGGTGCGGCAGCCACCGGCACCCGAGCTGCCGGTGGTGCCCGCGGCGTCCGGGGCTCCGCTCGGGCGGGTGATGGAGGCCGTCGCCGGGCGGGTGCTCGGCCGGCACCAGGCCGCGGTGGTGCGGATCGGCTTCGGCCTGGTCTGGCTGACCCACCTGCTGCGCGAGTGGCCCAACCGGCGGGTGCTGTACGGCGACCGCTCCCCCTGGTCGGCGGAGCTCGCCGGGGGGCTGCTGGCCGACAACGGGGCGTTCACCGTGCTGCCCTGGTTCGGCGGGCGGCTCTGGTTCGAGCTGGTCTACCACCTGGCGGTGCTGGCGGCCCTGGCCGTGCTGCTGGGCTGGCGGACCAGGGCGAGCACGGTGCTGTTCCTGGTCACCGTGCTGTCGCTGCAGAACCGGGACGTCTTCCTCGGCGACGGCGGCGACAACGTCGTCCACCTGATGGCCGTCTACCTGGTCTTCACCCGCTGCGCCGAGGTCTGGTCGCTGGACGCCCGGCGCGCCCGCGGCGGGCGGGCGGGGGTGGTGCTCTGGGCGGTGCTGGGGGCGCTCCTGGCGGTCTGCCAGTTCGGCGGCTTCGCCGGGCGGAGCCTGACCTGGACCGACCGGGCCTTCCCGTACCTCGGCTGGTCGCCGCTGTTCTGGGGGCTCTGGGCGGTGGCCGGGCTCTGGTGGACGCTCGGCCGGCTGCGGCCGGACGGTGAGCCGCGGGCGGTGCTGGACGCGCTCGCGAACATGGTGCACAACTGCGCCATGCTGGTGATCGCCGTCGAGGTGGTGCTGATCTACGCCACGGCCGGCTGGTACAAGGTGCAGGGCTCGCGCTGGCAGGACGGCACCGCGCTGTACTACCCGCTGCACCTGGACTACTTCACCCCCTGGCCGGGGCTGTCCGCGCTGGTCGGCTCGGCGCTGCTGCCGGTCTTCCTGATCTCGTACGGCACCGTGCTCCTCCAGGTGGCGTTCCCGTTCACGCTGCTGAACCGGAGGGTCAAGAACGGGCTGCTGGCCGTCATGGTGCTGGAGCACGTGGGGATCGCGGTGGTGCTGGGGCTGCCGGTGTTCTCGCTCGCGATGATCGCGGCGGACGCGGTGTTCCTGCCGACCGGGGCACTGCTGTGGGCGGCGGCGCGGCTCAGCCCGATCCGGCGTAGATCTTCGGCCTAGGATGTCGCTATGTCCTGGTTCGCCGCACTTCGTGACACCGCGCGGACCGGGCTCACCCTGGACCGGGCGCTCACCGACCCCAAGCGGGCGGCGCGCGGGGCGGTCGCGGTGGCGCTGGTGCTCTTCCCGACCCTCGCGGTCGGCGGGGTCGCGCTCGGCACCTCGGCCGCGATGGGCGCGTTCATCGCCGGCTCGGCCACCTTCCAGCGCAGCTTCCGGCCGCGGGCCAGTCTCGCCGTCGCGGCCGGGTTCGGACTCGGCGCCAGCACCTTCCTCGGCTACCTGGCCGCCGGGGTCACCGGGCTGTTCCCGGTACTGCTCGCGGTCTGGGCCTTCGGTGCCGGCCTGGCCTGGGCGATCGGGCCCACCGCCGGGGTGGTCGCCACCAACACCGTCTCGGTGATGCTGATCGTCGTCCAGCTCCCGGTCAGCGTGGGCACCGCGCTGGGGCACGGGCTGGTCGCCTCCCTCGGCGGGGTCGTCCAGGCCGCCGTCATCACCGTGTGGCCGATCGGGAGTTGGACCGCGCAGCGCGAGGCGCTCGCCGACACCTACGCCGAACTCGCCGACTACGCCCGGCGGTTGAGGCAGGATCCGACGGCGCACGTCGACCCGGAGCCGTTCATGACGGCCCGCCACGCGGCCGCCCTCACCCCCTGGCAGGACCGCCACCGGCCGCCCGAGCTGCGCGGTCTGCGCGGCATCGCCGAGCGCATCCGGCCCACCATCGCCGCGCTCGCCGACCCCAAGGTGGGCGCCCCCGAGGAGGGGCCGGAGCGGGACCGGGCCCGCGAGGTGCTGGCGGCCGCCGCCGAGGTGATGGACGCCCTCGCCCGGGCGATCCGCAGCGGCGACCCGGTCCGGCTGCCCCGCTCGGCGCCCTCGCTCACCCTGGTCGGCTCGGAGGACGGGCCGCGGCTCCAGGGCGCGGCCCGGCGCTCCTCCCGGCGGCTCGGCGGGCTGCTGCGGAAGGCCGCGGACACCCTGGACCGCAACGACGAGGACACCATCACCACGCCCGTGGTCGGGGCCGGCGGATCGCTGCGCAAGCCGACCATCGCCCGGATGCTGCCGGAGGCGGCCCGGGCCGTACGACGGCAGTTGCAGCCGCGCTCGGCGATCTTCCAGCACGCCGTACGGCTCGCCGGGGTGGTCACCGTCGCCTACCTGCTGGCCCGGCTCGCCGGGTTCCAGCACGGCTACTGGGCGCCGATGACCGCCGCGATGGTGATGCGGCCGGACTTCGCGCAGACCTACAGCCGGGGTGTCGCCCGACTGGCCGGGACGGTGGTCGGGGTGGCCGTCTCGACGCTGGTGGTGCAGCTGACCCACCCCGGGGAGTGGGTGCTGGCCGCGCTGGCGGTGCTCTGCATCGGCGGGTCGTACCTCGCGTTCCGGACCGGGTACGCGCTGACCACGGTCGGGATCTCCACGTACGTGGTCTTCCTGCTCGGGTTGCAGGAGGGGAACCCGCTGGTGACGGCCTTCGAACGGGTCGGGCTGACGCTGCTCGGCGGCTCGATCGCGCTCGTCACGTACGCGCTGTTCCCGACCTGGCAGACCGCCCGGCTCGGGGAGCGGCTCGCCGAGTGGCTGGCGGCGGCCGGACGGTACGCGGGCTCGGTGATCGCCTGCTACGAGAAGCCGGCGGCGCCGCGCGGGCGGGTGGTGCGCAGCGCGCTGCTGGACTCGCGGGAGGCGCGGGCCGAGCTGATCCAGGCGATGCAGCGGGCCGACGCCGAACCGGGGCGGCACGAGTCCGGGCTGGCCGGGGTGAGCCGGCGCCAGATCGACCGGGCCCGGGCGGCGGTCGGGGCGCTCGGGCGGGCGGCCGTGCTGCTGGAGGCCCACCTGCCGGCGGCGGACGCCGAGCCGGTGCCGGGGACGGCGGAGTACGCGGAGGAGCTGCGGCTGGCGACGGCGCTCGCGGCGGCGGCGATGCTGACCGGGCAGCCGGTGGAGTTCGGGGCGGTGCGGGAGGCGCAGGCGCGGCTGGAGGAGGAGCTGGCGGGGGCGCCGGCGGGGGTGCAGCGGGATGTGGTGCGGGCGGGGACGCGGTTGGTGGGGCAGGCGCTGCGGGACCTGGAGCGGGCCCTGCGGGGGTCGTCCTCTTAGGCGGGGCTCGCGCGGGGGCGGGGGTGACAGAGTGGGCGGTATGGATGACGAGCTGGTGCGGGCGTGGCGGGTGGCCGAGCGGGAGCCGGGGGTGGTGCTGCTGGACGGGTTCCACGCGCTGAAGCACGCGCTGCGGTTCGGGGGTGAGGTGCGGCGGGTGCTGGCCGCCGATCGGGGGGCGTTGCTGGCGCTGGCCGGGGAGCTGGCGCCGGATGTGGTGCCCGCGCTGGAGGGGCTCGCGGTGGAGGTGCCGGAGGCGGTGCTGCGGGGGGTCGTGCCGCGGGTGCATCCGACCGGGGTGGTGGCGTTGGCGGTGCGGCCGTCGGCCGAGGCCAATGCGGCGGTGCTGGGGCGGCGGCCGCGGCGGGCGCCGGTGGTGGTGCTGGAGAATCCGCGGAACCTGGGGAACGTGGGGGCGGTGATCCGGTTGGCAGCCGGGTTCGGTGCCACCGGGGTGGTGACCACCGGGGATCTGGATCCGTGGCACCCGAACGTGCTGCGCGGCAGCGCGGGGCTGCACTTCGCCACCGCGGTCGAGCGGGTGGGCCCGGCGGAGCTGCCGGCCGGGCCGCTGTTCGTGCTGGATCCGGAGGGCGCGGACATCCGCGATGTGCCGTTCCCGGACGACGCGTTGCTCGCCTTCGGCACCGAGCGGCACGGGGTGTCGGCCGAACTCAAGGCGCGCGCCGACCAGTTGGTGGCGGTGCCGATGCAGCCGGGGGTGTCCAGCTTCAACCTGGCGACCAGCGTGGCGATGGGGCTGTTCCACTGGATGTCCGGGAAGCGCTGAGGCGCGGTGCCCGGGCGGGCACCGCGCCTCGAACGGAGGACGCGTCAGGAGAAGAGTCGGCGCCAGGTGTCCGGGCCGGGGTAGCCGTCGGCCTCGCCGCCGCGCCAGCCCTGGGCCTGCTGGAAGGCCTGGACGGCCCGGCGGTCGGCCTCGCCCCACTGCGGGCCGGGGCCGACTCTGTAGGAGCCGCCGAAGCCCTTGCGGACCAGCTGCTCGCCGAGCTGCCGGACGTACTCGCTGCTCTGGCCCGGGGCGAAGTACTGGGCGCCGGGGAAGGCGGGGGTGCCGGTGGGCGGCGGGGGCGGCAGCGGGGTGCCGCCGGTGGCGGCGCCGATGTTGCGGCCCTTGCCGGTGACGAGGTAGTCCCAGGTGGCCTTGCCGGGGATGCCGTCGGCTTCGCCGCCGGTCCAGCCTTGGGCGAGTTGGAAGGCCTGGGTGGCCTTGCGGTCGGCCTCGCCCCAACGGGGGCCGGGGCCTTCGGAGTAGAACTTCGCGCCGCCGCGCTGCACCAGCGCCTGGCCGAGCTTGGTGACGTAGGCGTTGTCGGCGCCGGGGCCGAACTTGTCCGCGCCGGGGAAGGCGGTCGAGGAGGTGCCGCCCCCGCCGGTGCCGCCGCCCGACAGGCCGGTGTAGCGGTAGGGGACGTAGGAGCCGGAGTTGTTCCAGTACGCGTACGGGGTGGCGCGCTTCTTGGTGGAGGGGCCGGTCTGCTCGTAGGCGATGTACCGGGTGCGGGAGGAGTCGGTCCAGCCGCCGAAGATCGTCACGTGTGAACCGGCCTGCGGGTTGGCCGGGTTGTTGCAGATCAGCGCGTCGCCTGGCTGGAGGTCGTTCTTGCCGATCCGCTCGGCGAAGTTCGGCAGGGTCCAGGTGGTCTGGCTGCTGTTCAGGCCCCAGGCCATCGAGACGAAGCCGGAGCAGTCCTGGCGGTAGCCGTCCGACCAGTAGCGGGTCATGCTGTACGGCACGCCCTGGTCGACCCAGCTCTGGGCGCGCTGGATGATCTGGGCGCGGGTGAGCGGCGCGGCGGCGGCGCGCGGGGCGGCGAGGGAACGGGCGCTGGGGGACTTCCCGTACAGGCCGCTGACCTGGCCCTGGGGGGTCTGCGACTGGGCGGCGCCCGGGGCGGGGCTGGGGGCGGCGGTGGCGGTGCCGGCGGCGGCCGCACCTCCGCCGAGCGCGGTGCCGACGGCGGCCATCAGGACGGCGGCACGGCGGCGGACGCTGCGGGCGGCGGCGTGGCCGCCCTCGTGGACCGGTGCGGCGTGCAGCCGCGCGCGGCGGCGGGCACTACAGCCCCCGCATATGCAGTCCTCCGCCGGTTCGACCTCGTCGAACTCGATGAGCGGGGACAGGGGGTCGGTCAGGGTCATGCTCCGCCTCTTTCCAGCACTTTCCGGGTCCTGTCTGACGACGGGACAGGAATGGCCTTTCCCAGGTGATTCCGCGTGTTATCCGGACCAAAGTCCCAAACCGGGCGTTCGGAGTCACGATGTATTAGGCCGAATGGGTGAACCCGTTCGGCCTCCGGATGTGCGGAAGTGGCCGGAAGGAGGTAGTGCCGGTACGAACTCTGAGGGTCGGTCAGCACGGGAGGGCGGGCGAGTGCTCCGGATCGGTCCAGGTCGGCGGGGTGTCGTCGGCCCGGCTCCAGCACGGATGTGACGGTCGGTTCGACCTTCTGCTCGGCGCCCGGGACGCCCTGCCGGGTCTCCTCGGCCCCGTCGGACCGAGGTCCGACGGGGCCTGAGGGCCGGGGCGGGAAGGGGCTACGCCCACTCCCAGCGGATGCCGATGTGGCCCGGCTGCTGGTCGGGGGCCAGCACGTGGGCGCTCGCCGAGGCGCCGATCCAGAGCTGTTCGCGGCGGTGGTCGACGTCGGCGCCCGGCTCGCGGTCGTAGCGCTCGCAGTGCGCCGGGACGGCGGCCGGGTCGAAGTGCACCTGGAGCACGTACTCGCGCACCGTGGTGGCGAAGCGGCGGCTGTACTCCATGGTCGGGCCGCCGGGCGGGATCTCCACCTCGTACTCGAAGACCGTGCTGTCGCCGAGGCCCAGCGGGCGGTCCAGCATCAGCTCGGCGACGGTCAGCCCGACCTCCGGGCGGCGGCGCACCCGGCCCAGCCGGCCGTGCCGCACCGAGGTGATCTCCGGGCAGCCGGTGGCCTCCTCGTCGGCCTTGTGCACCACCAGGCAGCGGCCGACGCCGCCCACGGTGGCGCGCACCACCTGGCGCATCCGCAGCAGGTTGGCCCGCCGCTCGGCGTCCACGTAGTAGGAGTCGTGGATGCTCAGCCGCTCCAGCTCGCCGGCCGGCGGGGCGTCCAGCTCGGTGAAGATCGAGGCGATCTCCTGCTCGCCGGGCCAGACGTCCTCCAGCCCGAGGTGGGAGGTGGTGGCCGCGGCGGCCCAGCGGCCGCGCGGGCGCGGCGGGCCGAGCAGTGAGGAGAGCGCGCTGTGCGGCAGGCCGAGCAGCTCCTCCAGCAGGTGGACGGCGCGCAGCGAGCTGGCCCGTTCGGGCTGGCTGCGGCCGCGCCGCCAGTAGCTGAGGGTGGTGACGCTGACCCTGACGCCGCGCCCGGCGAGGGCGGCGCGGATCCGGTCCAGGCTGAGGCCGCTGGCCTCGATGGCCAGGTGCAGGGTGTCCGCGAAGCCGCCGACCGGGGCGAGCCGGCCGGGGCCGGGGGGTGGTGCGGGTGCCGGCGCGGACGGGCCGGTCTGCTCCGTGTGCGACCCGACCAGCCGCAGCCGCGCGGCGTCCTGAGGCGGCTCTGCGCCCATGCGGTAACCCTCCCCACCAGGTGAGTTCGGTGGGACCGGGCCGACGTTGGGGCGTGCCGCCAGCGGCTTCACCGAGCTTTGGGGAACCCTATGCACGGTCGAGAGGCTACGTCATCAGTCGTGCGTATGACAGTGGTCACGGCAGGTGAACCGGAAGGTTATCGATCTTGAAACAGCCCGGAAACACGGGCCGGTGCGGGGCATGACAGGACACCGCCGGGGCGGGCCCTGACGGCGCCGCCCCGGCGGGGGTCTCGGTGGTGCTGCCGGTGCTACCGGTCAGTTGACGTTCAGCGCGACGTCGTCGATCACGAAGCTGGTCTGGAGCGAGGAGTCCTCGGTGCCGGTGAACTTGACCGTCACGGTCTGGCCGGCGAAGGAGGTCAGGTCCAGGGTGCGCTGGACGTAGCCGGCGGCCGCGTCCGTGTTGGAGTAGGTGGCCAGCGTGGTGTTGTTGGCCTGGACGGTCAGCTTGTCGTACGCGGTGGTGCCGGTCTCCGCGGTGTCGACGTGCAGCCAGAAGGTCAGCTTGGCGGAGGCGCAGCCGGCCGGGATCGAGACGGTCTGCGACAGGGTGTCCGTGTGGGCGGAGCCGTAGCCGTCCAGCCAGGCCTTCCAGCTGCCCGAGTGGGCCGCCTCGGAGGCGCTGTTGTCGACCACGCCGGTGGAGGTGGTCCACGGGGAGGCGGTGCCGGTCTCGAAGCCGCCGTTGCCGATCAGCTGGGCGGCGGTGCAGCCGCCGGTGGGCGGCGGGGTGGTGCCGCCGCCGAGCAGGGCGGTGGTCAGCGCGTCGGCGACCGGGGTGCCCCAGCCGGTGACCTGGTCGTAGCCGGCCTTGGCGGAGAAGTCCTGGTTGGCGCCGGTGGTCACGTCGTGGAAGCTGCTGCCGTAGCCGCTGCTGTTCGCGACCGCGTACAGCCGCGGGCTCGCCTCGCCGAGGACCGGCTGCCCGGCGGCCTTGGCCTTCTGGTTGAACTGGGCCGCGTAGCCTGCCCAGAGCGGCGCGGCCGCGCTGGTGCCGCCGTAGACCTGCCAGGCGCCGGCGGTGTAGATCGCGAAGCCGCTGGCCGGGTCGGCGTTGGAGGAGACGTCCGGGACGGTGCGCATGGTGCCGCTGACGCCGGTGCCGGTCTGCCAGCTCGGCTTGGCGAACACGGTGGAGACGCCGCCGCCGGCGGTGCTCCAGGCGCTCTCCGAGGAGTAGGCGTTGCCGCTGGTGACCTTGAGGTTGGTGCCGCCGACGCCGACCTGGTGCGGGCTGGAGGCCGGGAAGTCGACCGCCTTGACGGTCGAGCCGCTGGTGGAGCGGGTGCAGTCGCGCGAGCCGTCGTCACCGGAGGCGGAGAAGATCGAGATGCCCTGGGCGGCGGCCTGCTTGAAGGCGTTGTCGACGGCCGTCATCGAGGAGGCGGTGGTGTCCGGCTCGCAGGAGCCCCAGGAGATCGAGATGACCGACACCCGGTTGTCGGTGACGATCTTGTTGGCCATGTCGATCTCGCCCTGGTCGCTGTTGGGCGCCTCGTAGACCAGCTGGGTGGCCTTGGGAGCCGCGCCGCGGACGATCTCACTGTCCAGCTCGACCTCGCCCTGGCCCTGGCCGGGGGCGGAGTCGTAGTTGGCGCCGTCCACCGAGACGGTGGTGACCGCCGGGCCGGACAGGCCGTACTGGGAGTCGTAGGTCGTCAGGTTCGAGGACTGGTAGCCGTCGAACTCCCACAGCGCGACCGTGGTGCCGGTGCCGTCCGCGCCGGTCTTGGTGAGGTTGTAGGCGCCGGTGTACTGGGCCGGGGCCATGCCGCTCGGGGTGGCGCTCGCGGTGTTCGGGGTGACCGCGCCGGGGGCGGCGGCGGGCTTGGCCAGACGGTTCTTGCGCACCGCGTGGTTGTCCAGGCCGCTGACGCCCTGGACCACGGCGGCCAGGTCGGACGGGATCGAGGCCGCGGCGTCGTTGGCGAAGAAGGCGCGCTGGAGCTGCGGGTCGACGTACGAGCTCTCGTGGGTGCCGAAGGCCTGGGAGACCTGGGCGGTGGTGCCGTGGGCGTTGACCACCTGGCGGTTGGCGCTCACCCCGGTGACGGTCAGACCCTGCTGGGCCAGGTAGGTCTTGACCTGGTCGACGGCGGCCTGGGTCGGGCCGAACCGCTCGGTGAACTGCTCCGGCGTCAGGTGGTGGCCGTACTCCGGGGTGCCCGGGGTGCCGACCGCGGTGAGGAAGCGGTCCAGGGCGTCGGTGTCGCGCAGCTTCAGGCTGACGGAGACCGAGATCTGCTGGGCCGCCGGGACGTCACCCTTCTTCTCCGAGTGGGCCACCGCGGGGTTCACGGTGTTCGGGAGGGCGACGCGCGGGGCGGCGTTCGGGGTGGCGGCCTGCGCGGTGGAGACACCGAGCGAGACGGCGGTGAGCGGCAGGACGGCTATCGCCGCGGCGAGGGCAAGAGAGCGGGGGCGCAACGGATCCTCCTCCAGCCGGCGGTGGGGGCCGGCAAGGGACCAAGCGTTCCGGGGGTCGAGAACGCTGGCTCGAACATGACAGAACCGATGTGCGAATTGGCTCATGGCCGGGCAATTCGTTGCTAAAAAACAGTCAACTGTGGAGAGTGGGAAACTCGCCGGTTCCATACGGTGAATGACCGGAAATCGGAAGGTGGTCCAGACCAATTTCGGTCATGGCGGCGGACGCGGAATCAGCGGCGAGCCGAGGGAGGGCGATGACTGACGTGCGGCCGGATCCGAGGGACCCGCGCCCGCTGATCGGCGAGCCGCTCGCGCTCGCAGATGGTGGTTGGGGCGGGGCGTTCCGGCGGGGCCGCCGGACGGGGGTGTGCGGGAACCGGGCGAAGGCGGCGCGGCCCTATGCGAAGGCGCGGGGCTGAGGGGCCGCCGCGCGGGGCTGAAGGCGCGGGGCTGAGGGGCTGACAGCCGGGCGGGCGCGGGGTGCGCGCCCGCCCGGGGTGAACGTCAGGCCGGGGTGCCCAGCCAGTCGGTGAGGGCGGCGCGGAGCTCGCCCTGGCCGGGGTCGACGGCGGCCCAGGCGACGTAGCCGTCCGGGCGGATCAGCAGGACGGTGTCGCGCAGCTTGCCGTGCGGGTCGGCGGGGGCGGCGCTGACCATGCGGTCGGCCCAGGGCTCGGCGGCGGGCAGCTCGTCATTGCTGACCAGGACGAACGTCCCGGCGCGCAGCGCCTCGTAGAGCCGCTCGGGGGCGGCCGGAGCCCCTTCGACCGGCTTGCTGAGGGCCGTCAGTCGCAGGTCCGGGACGCGCTTGCCGACCTGCGGGTGGGCGTCCTTGGGCGCGGGGTACGAGATGTCGATGCCGGAGACCATCCGGGCGCCGCGCTCGGTGAACAGGTCGAGGTGGCCGCCGAGCGCGGTGAGCGCCCCGCGCAGCGCGCGGGTGGGTCCGGACTGGGCGAGCCCGAGCCGGATCAGCGCGCCGGAGGTGCGCAGCACCATCCTGCCGACCGGGTGCCGTTCGGTCTGGTAGGTGTCCAGCAGGGCGTCGGTGGCCCGGCCCTGGAGGGCGGCGGCGAGCTTCCAGGAGAGGTTGGCGGCGTCCTGGAGGCCGGTGTTCATGCCCTGTCCGCCCGCCGGGGAGTGGCAGTGGGCGGCGTCGCCGGCCAGGAAGGCCCGGCCGGAGCGGTAGTTGGGGACCTGCCGCTCGTCGCTGTGGAAGGTGGAGCTCCAGCGCACGTCGTGCAGGCCGTAGTCGTTGCCGGTGGTGGCCCGGACGATGTCGGTGAGCTGCTCGACGGTCGGGGTGGCGCCGTCCGGCTGCTGGGCGTGGCGGTCCCAGGCGACGACCCGGTACCAGCCGTCGCCGAAGGGGACGATGAAGGAGAAGCCGGCCTCGTTGGCCCCCAGGCTGATCGCCTCGGGGGGTTCCTGGTCCAGCCGGACGTCGGCCAGCGCGACGGAGTCGACCACGGCCTCGCCGGGGTAGGGGATGCCGAGCTGTTCGCGGACGACAGAGTGGACGCCGTCGGTGCCGACCGCGTACCGGGCGCGGTGGGTCTGCCCGTCACGGGTCTCCAGGGTCACGCCGTCGGCGTCCTGGCGCAGCGCGGTGACCTCGGCGCCGCGGACGAGGACGGCGCCGGCCCGTTCGGCGCGTTCGGTCAGCAGCCGTTCGACGTTGTACTGCGGGGTGACCAGGACGAACGGGAAGCGGCTGGGCAGCGAGGCGAGGTCGATGCCGACGCGGTCGGACACCTTCAGGGTGCCGAGCGGCAGGCCGGTGGCGATCAGCTCCTCGGCCAGGCCCCGGGCGTCCAGCAGTTCCAGGCTGCGGGCGTGCACGGCGAAGGCGCGGGTGAGGTTGGACTCGGCGGCCCGCTTCTCCAACACGGTGACGCCGACTCCGGCGGCGGCGAGGTCGCCGGCCAGCAGCAGTCCGGTCGGTCCGGCGCCGACGATCAGGACGTCGGTTTCGGTCGTCGGCTTCACGGCCATGTATCAGCTCCCGTTGCTCGGAGGGTGGTCGGACGCCGTTCCCGGCGTTCTCCCAGCCTCCATCATCGCGGGCCAGGTCGGAGCTGTGAACCGCCGGGCCCCGGCGGTCGGTCACCGCCGGGGCCCGTGGGGTGGGTACGGCTCAGCTGTGCCGGCGGATCTCCACCGTGCGGAACCGGTTGGCGACGAACGCGCCGTCGCAGTAGGCCGAGTTGGCGGCCGGGTTGGCGCCGGTGCCGTGCAGGTCGGAGAAGGCGGCGGTCTGGTTGGGGTAGACCCCGCCGGTCAGGTTGAGCGAGAGGGAGACGCCGGAGTCGAGCGCGGCCTCCACCAGCAGGGCCTCCACTTCGGGCGAGGTGGTGTAGCCGGAGGCGGTCATGGCGCCCTTCTCGCGGACCGTGGTGCGCAGCAACTCGACGGCGGCGGCGGTGGATTCGACCGCGACGGCGAAGGAGACGGGGCCGAAGCACTCGCTGCGGAAGACGGCGCGGTCGTCCGGCTTGTCGGCGTCCAGCTTGATCAGCGCGGGGGTGCGGAGGGTCGCGCCGGGGAAGTCCGGGGAGGTCACCGCGCGCGGGGCGAGGGCGAGTTCGCCGTACTCGCCGCCGGCCGCGGCGGCCGAGCGCTGGAGCACCCCGGGGTTGACCACGGCGCCGAGGATCGACGCGGCGCGGGCGTCGTCGGAGAGCAGGCCCTCGATGGCGCCGGCCAGGTCGGTGACCACCTGGTCGTAGGACTTGTCGCCCTGGTCGGTGGTGATGCCGCCGCGCGGGATCAGCACGTTCTGCGGGGTGGTGCACATCTGGCCGCTGTAGAGCGAGAGCGCGAAGGCCAGGTTGCCCAGCATGCCCTTGTAGTCGTCGGTGGAGTCGACCACCACCGCGTTGACGCCGGCCTTCTCGGTGTACACCTGGGCCTGCTTGGCGTGCTCCTCCAGCCAGTCGCCGAAGGTGGTGGAGCCGGTGTAGTCGATCAGCTTGATCTCGGGGCGGACGGCGAGGGTCGCGGCGACGGTGCCGCCGTCGTGCTCGGCGGCCAGGCAGACCAGGTTGGGGTCGTAGCCGGCCTCGGCGAGCACCTCGCGGGCGATCCGTACGGTCAGCGCGAGCGGCAGGACGGCCCGCGGGTGCGGCTTGACCAGCACCGGGTTGCCGGTGGCCAGCGAGGCGAACAGGCCCGGGTAGCCGTTCCAGGTGGGGAAGGTGTTGCAGCCGATCAGCAGGGCCAGGCCGCGCGGGACGACGGTGAAGTCCTTGGTCATCACCAGCGGGTCGCGCTTGCCCTGGGGCTTGGTCCAGCCGGCCTGCCGGGGCAGCCGGGTCTGCTCGGCGTACGCGTAGGCGACGGCCTCCAGGCCGCGGTCCTGGGCGTGCGGGCCGCCGGCCTGGAAGGCCATGCCGTACGCCTGGCCGGTGGTGTGCATGACGGCCTGGGCGAACTCGTGGGAGCGGGCGTTGATCCGGTGCAGGATCTCCAGGCAGACGGCGGCGCGCTCCAGCGGGCTCGCGGCGGCCCAGCCGGGGCGGGCGGCGGTGAGCGCGGCGATCAGCGCGTCCGGGCCGGCGTGCGGGTAGGTGATGCCGAGCTCGACGCCGTACGGGGAGGCCTCGCCGCCGACCTGGTCGCCGTCGGTGGGGTGGCCGTCGAGGACGAAGGGCTCGCCGAGCAGGGCGTCGAAGGCGGCCTTGCCGTCCGCCGGGCCGCTCTCGCCGTAGGCCTTCGGGAACTCGGGGTAGGGCGACCAGTAATCGCGCTTGGCGGCGGCGGCGAGTGCGGCGTCCAGGGTGGCCTGGTGGCGCTCGACCAGCTCGCTGACGAGGGGGTGGGTGACCGCTGCGGACATCTGTGCGCTCCTCGGAGGGCGGCGAAAAGCAGGACGGGATCAGTCACAGAGTAACCGAACGATCGGTCGGCTCAAGAGGGTGCAGGGAGGGGAAATCCGTGGAAACGACACGGGGGCGCGTCCGTGGCGGACGCGCCCCAGTGGGCCGGCTGGGCCCCGGTTTACGGCACGCCCAGCTCGAAGATCACGTACCCGGCGTACCAGCCGGAGGCCACCGCTCCGGTGCCCAGGACGGTCGCCAGCACCGGCAGGCTCAGCTTGCGCATCCCCACCGCCAACGCGATGAACAGCGGGAACGCGGGCAGCAGGTAGCGCGAGACGTTGCCGAAGATGCCGAGGCTGCCCAGCACCGAGACGATCGTGGCCAGCGTGTAGGCGGTCAGCACCAGCGGCGGGCGCAGCCGGACCAGCAGCACGATCAGCATCGGCAGGCTGAGCACGATCAGGGTGGCGAACAGGTCCGGGATCGGGAAGGCGAACGGGTAGTCGTTGCGGCCCAGCAGCACGCCGCGGACCGCGTGCCAGGTGCCCTGGCCCCAGTCGAAGTAGTGCAGCCAGGCGTCGTGCTGGAGGCGGAAGTAGCCGCCCCACTCGCCCATCCGCCAGCCCACCCAGCCGACGTAGCCGAGCAGGCCGACCGGGGCCATCAGCATCGCGGCCAGCGGGCGCACGACGCCGCTCTCCCGGCGGTACAGCTCGACGATCGCGGCCAGGCCCACGGCGCCTATCAGCGCCGCCGAGGTCGGCCGGTTGAGCCCGGCGACCAGGGTGATCACCCCGGCCGCGATCCACTGCTTGTCCATCACGCAGTAGCAGGCCCAGGCCGCCAGCGCGACGAACAGGGAGTCCGAGTAGACCGCCCACTCGGCGCCCGAGCCCGGGGCGATCGCCCAGATCCCGGCCGCGATCACGCCCGAGCGCGCGTCGCCGGTCAGCTTCTCCACCACGGCGTAGATACCGGCCGCGGCGAACAGCGAGGCCACCACGGAGACCAGCATCCCGGCGCCGTACAGGCCGAGGCCGGTGACGTCCGAGACCATCCGCATCAGGCCCGGGTAGAGCGGGAAGAAGGCGGCCGAGTTCTGTTCGACGTTGAAGCCGATCGGCCCGTTCGGGATCGGGATCAGCGCCGGGTGGTAGCCGAACTGGGCCACCTGCTGGTACCACCAGCCGTCCCAGGTGCCCGCCACGTCCCAGGGGTTGGCGCCGCCGCCGAACCGGGCCGGCTTCTTGGCGTACTCACCGGAGAAGGAGAGCAGCTTCATGAAGACGGTGAAGCCGACCAGCTTCAGCAGCGCGTAGCACCACACGGCCGGACCGAACCGGACCACCAGGGCCCGGCCGCGTTCCCGCCAGGTGTCCGCGCCCACCTCCGGGTCCTCTTTGCGCTGCTCGGGCACGTCGGAGTCGACTGCCGGTATTGCGTTCATCAGCCGTGGACCCCACCTGCTGGACGTGGACGGATCGTCCGGAGATTCTAGGCCCTGCCCTCCCGGGTTGGTGTGGACCAGTCGGACCCGACCGCGTACCGCCCGCGGCGGCCGGGGATACTCGGAGGATGGCCGATCACACCACGCGCACCGCCTACACCGTGGAGTCACTGCTCGCGGTGACCGTCGACGTGTTCAACGAGCGCGGCTACGACGGCACCTCGATGGAGGACCTGTCGAGGGCGGCCGGGATCTCCAAGTCGTCCATCTACCACCACGTGCGCGGCAAGGAGGAGCTGCTGCGCCTGGCGGTCGGGCGGGCGCTGGACGGCCTGTTCGGGATCCTGGCCGAGCCGGCCGCCGTCCAGGGCCCGGCGGTGGAGCGGCTGGAGCACGTGGTGCGGCGCACCGCCGAGGTGCTGCTGGCGGAGCTGCCGTACGTGACGCTGCTGCTGCGGGTGCGCGGCAACACCGCCACCGAACAGTGGGCGCTGGAGCGCCGGCGGGACTTCGACCACCAGGTCGCCGAGCTGCTGCGGGCGGCGGTGGCGGACGGCGCGCTGCGCGCGGACGTGGAGCCGCGACTGGCCACCCGGCTGCTGTTCGGGATGATCAACTCGATCGTGGAGTGGTACCGGCCGGGGCTCAAGGCCGCCGACGGTGTCGCGGACGCGGTGGTCCACCTGGCCTTCGACGGGCTGCGGGCGCGCTGACGCCCCGATCTACAGCGGCGGCACCTGGTCGGTCTCCTCGAAGACCAGCATGGTGCGGGTGCCGAGCACCTGCGGGATGGACTGGATGCTGCCCAGCACCAGTTCCCGCAGCGCCTGGTTGTCGGCGGTGTGCACCAGCAGCAGGACGTCGAAGTCCCCGCCGACCAGCGCGATGTGCGCCACCCCGGGCAGCTCCAGCAGCTGCTCGCGCACCGTCCGCCAGGAGTTCTGGACGATCTTCAGGGTGATGTACGCGGACGCCACCTGGCCGGCCCGCTCGTGGTCCACCCTGGCGGTGAAGCCGCGGATGACCCCGTCCTCGACCATCCTGGAGATCCGGGCGTACGCGTTGGCCCGGGACACGTGCACCCGCTCGGCCACCGAGCGGATGGAGGCGCGACCGTCCTGCTGCAGCAGCCGCAGGATCGACCGGTCGACCCGATCGAGTCTGGACATCTGTTCAGCCGACATGACCCCCGACCCTCCCCGATTGGACGCACTGCCACCAGTCGACCGCCGAACAGGCCGAATGTCCACCACCTTGTCACGCTTCTGGTCAAGATGAACAGACGACCGAACAATCGGTAGGGAGCCCCCGCCACCCCAGGAGGTGCCCCGAGATGACCGTTCTCGACCACAGACACCGCACACCGGTGCCCGGTTGGATGCCCGGAGCCACCGCCCCCCGCACCGATCCGGCCCCGCTCCTGCCGGACCCCTCCCCCGTCCGGCTGCTCGGCACCCCCGCGCTGGAGAAGTACGAACCGGCGCTGCTGCGCGAGCTGTACCGCCGCCTGGTCGTCGGCCGCCGGTACAACCAGCAGGCCACCACCCTCACCAAGCAGGGCCGGCTCGCCGTCTACCCGGCGTCCACCGGCCAGGAGGCCTGCCAGGTCGCCGCCGCGCTGGCACTCGGCGAGCAGGACTGGCTGTTCCCCAGCTACCGCGACACCCTCGCCGTGGTCTCCCGGGGCGTCGACCCCCTGGAGGCGCTGACCCTGCTGCGCGGCAGCGCCCACACCGGCTACGACCCCCGGGCCAGCCGCACCGCCCCGCTCTGCACCCCGCTCGCCACCCAGGCCCCGCACGCCGTCGGGCTGGCGCACGCCGCCCGGCTGCGCGGTGAGCCGGTGGTCGCGCTGGCGATGCTCGGCGACGGCGGAACCAGCGAGGGCGACTTCCACGAGGCGCTGAACTTCGCGGCCGTCCTGGGCGCCCCGGTCGTCTTCCTGGTGCAGAACAACGGCTACGCGATCTCCGTCCCGCTCAGCGCCCAGTCCGCCGCGCCCAGCCTGGCCCACAAGGCCGTCGGCTACGGCATGCCGGGCCGGCTGGTGGACGGCAACGACGCGCCCGCCGTGCACGCGGTGCTGACCGAGGCGGTCGAACGGGCCCGCACCGGCGGCGGCCCGACCCTGGTCGAGGCGCTGACCTACCGGGTCGAGGCCCACACCAACGCCGACGACGCCACCCGCTACCGCGACGAGCCCGAGGTGGCCGCCTGGCGCGAGCACGACCCGATCCTGCTGATGGAGCACGCGCTGCGCGAACTGGGAGTGCTGGACGACGACTTGGCGCAGGAGGCGGCCGACGAGGCGGAGGCACTGGCGGCCCGGATGCGGGCCGAGTTCCACGCCGACCCGGAGCTGGACCCGATGTCCCTGTTCGCCCACGTCTACGCCGAGCCGACCGCCCAACTACGAGAGCAGGCTGCCCAGTTGGCCGAAGAGCTGGCCGCCGAGGCGGAGGTGTCCGAGCAGTGACGACGTCCGTCTCCCCCCGTACCGCCAGCATGGCCCAGGCACTCAACTCCGCGCTGCGGGACGCCCTGCGCGAGGACCCGACGGTGCACGTGCTCGGCGAGGACGTCGGCGCGCTCGGCGGCGTCTTCCGGATCACCGACGGCCTCACCGCCGAATTCGGCCCGGACCGCTGCCTGGACACCCCGCTGGCCGAGGCCGGCATCCTCGGCACCGCGATCGGCATGGCGATGTACGGGCTGCGCCCGGTGGTCGAGATGCAGTTCGACGCCTTCGCCTACCCCGCGCTGGAACAACTCTTCTCGCACGTCGCCAAGATGCGCAACCGCACGGCGGGCAAGCTCCCGCTGCCGATCACCGTCCGCATCCCGTACGGCGGCGGCATCGGCGGCGTCGAGCACCACAGCGACGCCTCCGAGGCGTACTACACCAGCACCCCCGGCCTGCACGTGGTCACCCCGGGAACCGTCGCCGACGCGTACGGGCTGCTGCGCGCCTCCATCGCCTCCGACGACCCGGTCGTCTTCCTGGAGCCCAAGCGGCTCTACTGGGGCAAGGACGAGCTCGATCCGGCGGCGCCGGTCGAGCCGATCGGCACCGCGGTGCTGCGCCGCACCGGCACCTCCGCCGTGCTGATCACCTACGGCCCCTCGCTGCCGGTCTGCCTGGCGGCGGCCGAGGCGGCGAAGGCCGAGGGCTGGGACCTCGCGGTACTGGACCTGCGCACCCTGGTGCCGTTCGACGACGAGACGGTCTGCCGGGTGGTGCGCTCGCTGGGCCGGGCCGTGGTGGTGCACGAGGCCAGCGGCTTCGGCGGCACCGGCGCGGAGATCGCCGCCCGGGTCACCGAGCGCTGCTTCCACCACCTGGCCGCGCCCGTGCTGCGGGTCACCGGCTTCGACATCCCGTACCCGCCGCCGATGCTGGAGCACCATCACCTGCCCGGGGTGGACCGGATCCTGGACGCGGTCGCCCGGCTCCAGTGGGAGGACTGAGGATGATGCCCGTCGTGCGGGAGTTCCGGCTGCCCGACCTCGGTGAGGGCCTCACCGGGGCGGAGGTGGTGCGCTGGATGGTCGAGGTCGGCGAGGTGATCGCGGTCGACCAGCCGGTGGTGGAGGTGGAGACCGCCAAGGCCGTGGTGGAGGTGCCCTGCCCGTACGGCGGGGTGGTCACCGCGCGGTACGGCGAGGAGGGCGAGGAGATCGCCGTGGGCGCGCCGCTGGTGACGGTCGCGGTGGCGCCGGCCGAGGCGGACGCCGCCGTCGTCGTGGAAACCGCCGAGGTGGAGCGGCCGCTGGTCGGGTTCGGGGTCGCCGAGCCGGGCCGGGGCGGGCGGCGGCGACGGGTCGGGGCGGCTGCTCCGGTCGCGGTCGCGGTGGCTCCCGCGGCCCCGGCTGCTCCGGCCGCTCCCGCCGCTCCGGTGGTGGTGCCGGTGATCTCGCCGCTGGTGCGGCGGCTGGCCCGGGAGCAGGGCGTCGACCTGGCCGGGGTCACCGGGAGCGGGCCGGACGGCCTGATCATGCGGGCGGACGTCGAGCGGGCGGTCGCTGCCAAGGTTTCCGTCAAGGCTTCCGCTCCCTCGGCTCCCGCTGGTGCCACTGATGCCGCTGGTGCCGTCGCCGGTGCCGTCGCCGCGTCGGAGGGCGTCGTCCCGCTGCGCGGGCTGCGCAAGGCGGTGGCCGAGAAGCTCAGCCGCAGCCACCGGGAGATCCCCGCGGCGACCTGCTGGGTGGACGCCGATGCCACCGAACTCATGGCGCTGCGGCGGCAGTTGAACGCCACGCCGGGGCCGAAGGTGAGCGTGCTGGCGCTGCTGGCGCGGATCTGCACGGTCGCCCTGGCGCGCTTTCCCGAGCTCAACTCCTCGGTGACCGAGGATGGTTCGGGGATCGTCCGGCATTCGGCCGTGCACCTGGGCTTCGCCGCGCAGGGTGAGCGCGGGCTGGTCGTCCCGGTCGTGCGGGACGCGCAGAGCAGGAGCACCGAGCAACTCGGCGAGGAGCTGGGCCGGTTGACCGAGGCGGCGCGCAGCGGCGCGCTCACCCCGGCCGAACTGACCGGCGGCACCTTCACGTTGAACAACTACGGGGTGTTCGGCGTGGACGGCTCCACCCCGATCCTCAACCACCCCGAGGCGGCGATGCTCGGGGTCGGTCGGATCGTTGCCAAACCGTGGGTGCACGGCGGTGAGTTGGCGGTGCGCGAGGTGACCCAGCTGTCGTTCACCTTCGACCACCGGGTCTGCGACGGCGGGACGGCCGGCGGCTTCCTGCGGTTCGTCGCGGACTGCGTGGAGCAGCCGGGGATGCTGCTGCGGCAGCTCTGAGGCCCCGGGAGATCGGTCGCCCTGGGTGTGCGGATGGGCACCCAGGGCGACGGCGGCGGGAGAGTAGCGCGTTCGATGCCCGTCTGTCAGGGCTTCGCGGGATTCCCCGGCTGGTCGGTCCGAGCGTGCCAGGCTGCTTTGGCGTCAGCGGAGAAGCCAGGTGGTGGCGCCGGCCGGCCGGAAGCGAAACGATTCTCTTGAGCATGCGAAATGTCGCGGAGCGCAATGTCGCGGTGAAGTCCCGTACGACCGTGCTGGTCCGCAGCGGGTACGGCGCGGCGGGGGCCGCCTCCGTGCCGGGCCTGGCGACGGACGTGCCGACGGCGGTGCTGCCGCCGGTCTCGATGCCGCCCTTGTCAACGCCGCCCATGTCGGTGCCGCCCATGTCGGTGCCGTCGGCGTCGATGCTGGAGCCCGTCCGCCCGGTGCTCCCGGCCCGGCCGGCCCATCCGCCGACCATTCCCGCTCCGGCGCCCGCTCCCGCCCACCGTCCGCTGTTCGTCGACGCCCCCGGTCTCAACCGGGCCGGCCCCGGCGACCGGTGGAGCCAGGCCTGGGGTGCGCCGACCCCTTCCGCCGCACCGCCGGCCGCGCTCCCGGCCGGGGGCGAGCCGCAGGCCCCGGAGCTCACCGCCCGGGACGTCGAGCTGGTCCGGGGCAGCCTCGCCGCCGTCACACCGGTCGCCGACCGGGCCACCGCGCACTTCTTCGCGCTGCTCTTCCTGCGCCACCCCGAGCTCCGCTCGTTCTTCCCCGCCGCCATGGACGTCCACCGCGACCGGCTGTTCCGCACCCTGCTGGCCGTGGTGCGCGAGCTGGACCAGCCGGCCGCCCTGCGCGCCACGCTGACCGATCTCGGCCGAGGCCACCGCCGGCACGGCGCGCTGGCCGCCCACTACGTCGCGGTGGAGGAGTGCCTGGTGCGGACGCTGGTCCGGTACGCGGGCAGCCGCTGGGACGCCGAGGCCGAGCCGGCCTGGCGCCGCGCCTACCGGATGATCGCCACGACCATGATCGAGGCGGCCGAGCAGGACGCCCGCACCTCGCCGCCCTGGTGGCAGGGCGAGATCGTCCGGCACGAGCGCCGCACCCGGGACGTCGCGGTGATCACCGTCCGGCCGGACCAGGCGTACCCGTTCCGGGCCGGGCAGTTCACCGCGCTGGAGACGCCCTGGTGGCCACGGGTCTGGCGGCACTACTCGTTCGCCGCCGCGCCCCGCCCGGACGGGCTGCTGAGCTTCCACGTCAAGGCCGTCCCGGCCGGCTGGGTGAGCAACGCCCTGGTCCACCGGGCCGCGCCCGGCGACGTGCTGCGGCTGGGCCCGGCGGCCGGCTCGATGACCGTCGACCACACGGCGGGGGCGGACCTGCTCTGCCTCGGCGGCGGCACCGGCATCGCGCCGGTCCGCGCGCTGGTCGAGGAGGTCGCCGGGCACGGCATGCCCGGCCGCCGGGTCGAGGTGTTCTACGGGGCCCGCCGGTCCGAGGAGCTGTACGAGCTGGACGGGCTGCGCGAACTGGCCCGGCGCCACCCCTGGCTGACGGTCCGTCCGGTGGTCTCCGGCGGCGCTCCGGGCCACGGCCTGCCGACCGGTGAACTGCCCGAGGTGGTCGGCCGGTTCGGCCCGTGGGTCGGTCGCGCGGCGGTGCTCAGCGGCCCGCCCGCGATGGTGCGCCGGGGCGTCGGGGTGCTGCTGCGGGCCGGAGTGCCGGCCGAGTTGATCCGGCACGATCTGGTCGGTGACCTGGCCTCCGGGTGACCGCGCCCCCGGGGCCGGCGGCGATCAGCCGAGGTCGGGGGCGAGGAGTGCGCGGATGCCCTCGATGTTGGCCGCCAGGTACGCCCGCAGCCGGGGCGGCACCACGTTCACCGAGGTGACGCCCTCGCGGGTGAACGGCAGCCGGACCACCTCGTACTCCCCGTTGGGTTCCGTCACCTCCGGCCCGTGCCGCCGGCTGAGGTCCATCGAGGCGAGCCGGCAGACGAAGAAGTGCTGCACCTTGACCCCGTGCGGGTGCAGCAGCGTCCCGTCGTCGATGGGGGTCCCCCCGGCCGGAGGCTGGGGGAGCGTGTGGCTGATGGTGTCGACGAACGCGGGCACCACGTCCACGACCTTGCCGCCGAGCTCCTCGTCCACCTCGCGGTGCAGCGCCTCGACCACCGTCCGGTCCTCGGGCTCGACCCCGCCGCCGGGGGTGATCCAGTACGGGTGCGGCGAGCCCGGCCGGACCCGCCGGATCAGCACGATCGAGGCCGGGCCGTACGGATCGTCCTGGTCCAGCTCCAGCAGGATGGCCCGGGCGGTGCGCTTCACCACCGGTCGCAGGGGCGGAGTGCGGTTCTCGGGGCCCATGGCCACCTCCGGGGCTGGCGCGTTGTGCGGGAGTCTCCCGCGCCGGGGAGGGGGCGAAACCCGGGGAACGGGTCGAAACGGGCTGGGAACGGGTCGAAACGCCGACCCGGTCGGGTGCATCCGTTCGGGGGCCCGCTGTGCTGCAATGGGCGACTGTCGGGCAAATCGGAGGGCTCCGCTCCGCATGCCCCTTCAGGGCACCTGCACGAGGGATTCGGGCTGGGGGTTGGGTGGCATGGAACGAATCGCACAGCCTTTCGACATCGCAGAGGAATCCGGGCAGACCGTGCCGCGGCAGCCGACCGCGGGCCGGGGTCCCACCCTGATCGGCTCCGTCCAGCGCGCGCTGCGGCTGCTGGAGGCCGTCGGCGGCTTCGGGCACGGCGCGACCGCCAAGCAACTGGCCCGCGCCGCCGAACTGCCCCTCGGCACCGCCTACCACCTGCTGCGCACCCTGGCCCACGAGGGCTATCTGCGGCGCTCCGAGGGGCGGTTCTTCCACGGGGAGGCGCTCGACGACATCGCCGGCTCGCGCGTCCGCCCCGGCCTGCCCGACCTGCGGATGCGGATGCAGTCCTTACGGGACGACCTCGGCGCCGCCGTGTACTTCGCGCTCTACCGGGACGGCGAGGTCCACCTGGTGGACGTGGTGGAGGGCCCGGATCGTCCCGCCGTGGAGCCGTGGGCCGACTTCCGGGCCACCGCCCACGCCCACGCCATCGGCCAGTGCCTGCTGGGCCAGCTCCCCGAGGAGGTGCGCCGTGACCACCTGGAGCGCCACCCGCCGACCGGGCTCACCCCCTCCACCCTCACCGGGGAGAGCGCGGTGCTGCGGCGGCTCGCCGCGCTGCGTCCGACCATGCCCGTGCTGGAGCGGCAGGAGTACGCTCTCGGCACGGTCTGCGCGGCGGTCCCGATCACCATCGGTCCGGTGGTCGCCACCATGGCCCTGTCGCTGCCGGTCGAGCAGTCCGACCGACTGGCCTCCACGGCACGCCAACTGCGGTGCGAGGTCGGGGCGATGAGCCCGTCGTTCATCCTCTGAAGCTACTTGGTCTAGACCTAGTCCGGCTCGTTCACCATTTGAAAAAGCACACCTTGTCCACTACATCCCCAAACGTGGACGATGGTGATCGAAGTGGATTGGTTGCATAAACCGTCACAAAAACCGTCGAAAACATGTCCGGCCGCCATCGGACCAGCACACCGACGGCGCGGGCAGAACGAGAGGTACTGGCGCCATGCAGCACAGCACTGTCCAGGGTCACCTGGTGATGAACCTCGTGGTCTCGCACGAGCTCTCCTTCCGTCTCCTGGTGGACCTGGGCTACGAGGCGGACGACCCGTACGCCGTCCGGCTCACCTTCCACCTGCCCGGCGACGCCCCGGTCACCTGGTACTTCGCACGGGAGCTGCTGCTCGACGGGATCAGCGGGCCGACGGGCGAGGGCGACGTGCACGTCCGCCCGGTCGGCGAGGAGCTCTCGGAGGTCTGCATCGTGCTGCGCTCCCCCGACGGCGACGCCGTGCTGCGGGCCTCGTCCGCGCCGCTGATCGCCTTCCTGTCGCGCACCGACCGGCTGGTGCCGATGGGCGAGGAATTCACCGGGCGCGACATCGACGCCCAGCTCGCGGCACTGCTCCGGGGACGTGAGAACGCGGGGTGAGCGGTCCAGGGGTGGTCGTCGTCCGAACCGGAACGACGAAGGGGCCCGTACCCAGGGGAGCACCCGGGCACGGGCCCCTTTCGGCTGCCCCCTACGGCATCGGTCAGTCGTCGTCCAAGGCCACGTGAAGGCCCCAGGCGACCAAGCTGATGATCAGTGAACCGACCAGCGCGGAACCGAAGTTGACCACATGGAAGTCCAGGCTCAGCTTCCCGGAGGCCCAGGAGGTGAGCATCAGCATCAGGGCGTTGATCACGAAGGTGATCAGTCCCAGTGTGAGGATGAACAGCGGGAACGAGAACAGCTTGACCACCGGCTTGATCAGCCAGTTCACCAGGCCGAAGACGACGGCGACGCCGAGCACCGTCAGCGTCTTGTGCTGCCAGTCGGCCTTGCCCTGGGCGAGTTGGATGCCGCTGACGATCCAGGCGGCGACCCAGATGGCCGCCGCGTTGATCAATGTCTTGATGACGAATCCCTTCATGCCGCCCAAGAGTGGCAGCAACCCCCGCCCGGGCGGAACCACCGGACGGCGGGGAGGGAACGGCCGAGCGCCCCGCCCGGCGGCCGAGCGCCCCGACTAGGGTCGGTCGGTATGAGCACCAAGACGCTGACCGAAGAACTCTGGGCGGCCATCGAGCCGGTGTACGCCGAGATCCTCGCCCACCCCTTCCTGGCCGGGCTCACCGACGGCACCCTGCCGCGCGAGGCCTTCCGCCACTTCGTCGTCCAGGACTCCCACTACCTGCGTGACTACGCCCGCGCGCTCGCCGTCTGCGCCGCCAAGGCGCCCGGCGAGGAGGACGTCCGGGCCTTCGCCGACGACGCGGTCGGCGCGCTGGCCGCCGAGCAGGGCATGCACGCCGAGTTCCTCACCGCCTTCGGCGGCACCGCCGAACAGGCCGCCGCCGAGCCGGTGCTGCCCACCACCCGGGCCTACACCAGCTACCTGCTGGCCACCGTCTACGGCGGCTCCTTCGCCGAGGCCGTCGGCGCGGTGCTGCCCTGCTACTGGATCTACGCCCGGGTCGGCGAGGCGCTGCTCGCCCAGGGCTCGCCCGACCCGCTGTACGCCAAGTGGATCGCCACCTACGGCGACGAGGCCTTCCAGGCGGTCGTCCGCCGGGTGCTGGCGCTCACCGACCGGCTGGGCGAGGACCTCTCCGCGGCCGAACGCCGCAAGGTGGTCGAGCACTTCACGACCACCTCGCGCTACGAGTGGATGTTCTGGGACGCCGCCTGGCGCGGCGAGCGCTGGCCCGTCTGAGCCCTCCCGCCCGTCGTCCCGCTTCCGGGACGACGGGCGGGAGGCAGGGATCAGCCGGTGACGAAGCAGCCGGTCACGTCGGCGATCAGGTGCAGCGGGGGCGGCCAGGGCGGCCAGGGTGGCCGTGGTGCGGGCGCGCGTGCTTGGTATCCCCCCAAGTAGCGCTGGTGCGTTGGCAGTTCCGGATGCTCTGGTATCTCCAGGGCGTCTGGGTCGGGCCCGGGTCGCAGGGGGATCCGAACATTCTTCGGGGGTCACCCGGGGGTTCGGGGTCGGGGTGATCTCGGGGTTCTCTCCGGGCCGCCGGGCCTCGTTCCGGCACTCGCGCCCCCGTACGATCGAAGTACCGAAAGCAAGCGGGATGCGGCACCGGACGGCGGCCGACCCGAGGGGAGAAGAGGAACGGACATGGCTGAGCTCTGGAAGTCGCTGCCCTCCTGGGTGCGCAACATCGTCATCCCGGTGCTGGTCCTGGTGCTGGCCTGGAACATCGTCGCCTTCGTGTTCGGCGTCGTCGGGGCCCTGCTCTCGATCGTGATCAAGCTGCTGGTGGTGGTCGGCATCGCGGCCGCCGTGGTGATCCTGGTGAAGAAGGCAGCCAGGAGCTGACCGGCTCCCCGGCACCGTCGTACGTCGTCCGGAGGCCCGGCCCCCCTTCGCGGGGAGCCGGGCCTCGGGCGTTCTCGGGGGCGTCGTCCGCCTACTGGTTGCGGTAGTAGCCGAACAGGTCCGCGATGACATGGGTGGTGCCGGCGTTGTTGGCGATGTCGAACCGGCCCTGGCCGTCCACCGGGATGGTGGTGTGGTTGGGGACGTCCAGCCCCGGGCTGGCGTTCAGGCTGCTGGTGCCGGGCTTGGCCGTGCCGGTGGCCCAGGCCGTCAGGTGGGTGGGCTCGGTGGTCCCGGTCGCCGTCAGGTTGACCACCGCGGCGGTCGCGCCGGCCGGCACGCCGCCGACCGTACGGCCGGTGAACGGGCCGAACGGGCCGCTGTCCCGGGAGTCGAGCAGCCGGCTCGGCATGACCGGGGTGAACAGGCCCTTGCCGTCCGCGCCGTAGTAGCCGAAGACGTCGACCACCAGGTGCGAACGGGCGGCGTTGGTGAAGATCTCGACGCTGCCGTCCGCGCCCAGCGGGACCACCACCTGGTTGGCGATGTTCCGGCCCGGCACGGTGTTCAGGTTGGACCCGGCCGCGGGGCGCGGGGTGCCGCCCGGGTAGACCGCGACGAAGCCCGGCGAGGCGGAGTCGGTGGCCGTCACGTTGAGCACCGCCGAGGTGGCGTTCGCCGGGACGCCGCCGAAGCCGGCGATCTTCAGCTTGCGGGCGTTGCCGGCCACCAGCGGGGTGTTGTCCGATCGGGTGTCGAGCAGCCGGGCCGGGGCGACGGAGGCGAAGCGGTCGGTGCTGCCGGGGGTGAAGTAGCCGAGCACGTCGGCGATGGCGTGCACGAATCCCGAGTTGTTGCGGATCACCACCTTGCCGTCCGGGCCGACCGGCACGGTCACCAGGTTGGCGACGTCCTGGCCGGCGACGAAGTTCACGTTGGAGGTGATCGGCCGGGCGGCGGCGGACGGGTAGACGTCCAGGTGGCTGGTCGCGGTGCCCTGGGTGGCGGTCAGGTTGAGCACCACGGCGGTGGCACCCGGGGGCACCAGGATGCCGGTCGTCCCGGGGGCGGGGGTGCGGACGTCCAGGTTGATCGTCTCGCCGGGGCCGAGCCACGGGTAGCTGCCGCCGACCTGGCGGGTGTCCAGGACGCGGGTCGGCTTGATCGCGGTGTAGCCGGCCGGGGCGTAGTCGACGGTGACCGGCCGGCTGGTGGTCACGGTCGATCCCGCCTCGTCGGTCACGATGGCCTTCACGGTGTACGTGCCGGGCTTGGCGTACACGTGGCGCTCGGTGACCACGATCGCGTTGGGCACGGTCGGGCCGGTGCCGTCGCCGAAGTCGAAGGAGTAGCGGGCGATCGGGTACGGACCGGTGGCGGTCACGGTGGCCTTCACACCGAGCGGGTCGCCGCCGTTGTCCGGGGACACCGCGACGGAGGCGGCGAGCGGCTTGTCCTCGTTCACCTGGACCGGCTGGGCCAGCTCGCCGGTGACGGAGCCGCCGAGGCTGTCGGTGACGGTGACCTTCGCCCGGTAGCTGCCGGGCGCGGCGTAGGTGTGCCGGACGGTCGGTTCGGCGGAGGTCACCGGCGCGGTGCCGTCGGCGAAGTCGAAGGTGTAACGGAGCGTGGTCTTCCAGGTGTTGGTCGCCGTGGCGGTGAGATCGACGGCGAACGGCACGGGACCGGTCGGCGTCGGGCTCTTGGTCCCGTGGGCCTCCAGCCGGACGTCCTGGAGGCCCACGACCTCGTACGCGCCGCGGTCGCGGACGGCGTTCGGGCCGGGCCGGTCGGTGTCGGGGTGGGCGACCGGGCCGTGGCCGAGCAGGTCGACGGGCGACACGCCGGGCACGTCCGGGCCGGCGGAGTCGATGGCGGGGCTGAAGCCCAGGCTGCTGACGGTCCTGGGCACGGACAGCGGGAAGAAGGCGTCGTCGAACACCACGGCGGTGTTCAGCTCGTGCTTGCCCTGGCCGGTCGCGGCGGCCAGCTCTTCGGCGGTCTTGTAGGCGGCCCCGGCCCAGGTGTAGGTGCCGTCGAGGGGCCACCGCACGATGTTGTGGTCGTAGGTGGTCCCCTCGACCGAACCGGGGGACACCTGGACGGTGCCCAGGCCCACGATGTTGTCGGTGACGGTGGCATGGTCGGACGCACCGGCCAGGTCGATGTTGACCCGGTTGTTGTACGTCAGGTTCATGGTGTTGTGGGTGACGATCGTGCCCGGCGCGTCGGTCAGCGAGATCTGCGCGCCGCCGTACGACGAGATGAAGTCATTGCCGGCGATCACCGTCCCGGTGGCACCCGGGCCGGCCTTCACACCGCCGCCCGTCTTGTAGACGACCGACCGTTCCACCCGCACGCCGTCGCTGGGCCCGGTGATCCCGACGGCCGGCCTGCGGGCCTCGCTCGGCCCCTGGTCGATCCGGTTGCCGGAGAGCCCGATCCGGCTGACGCCGTCGAGCGCGAAGGCCTGCACGTTGAAGCCGGAGAACACGATGTCGTGCTGGCCGGATATCGTCACCAGCCCGCCGGTGGGGGGCGTGTACAGGTTGGTGATCCCGCCCGGGCCGCGGAAGGCGATCGGCTTGCCGGGCTCGCCGGAGCGCCGGACGGTCACGTCCTCGCGGTAGTAACCGCCGCCGACGACGTCCACGGTCTGGCCGGGCAGCACCCGGTCCGCGGCCGCCTGGATGGTGCAGAAAGGCACGGTCGGGCTTCCCGGGCCGCCGTTGTCGCAGGAGGCGGCGTTGTTGTTCACGTACAGCACGGCGGCCGGTTCGGCCGCCGCCGCGGGCAGTGGCAGGGCCACCACCGCGGAGACCACGGCGGCGCTCAGGCCTGCCGCGTGACGGATGCGCACGGTGTGCTTCCCCCAAGAGTCGTCAAAGTCGCGCACTCCCGGACGAGCCGTGACCCGGCTGGGCCAGGACCAGCCCTGATGGAGTGTCTGCGAAGCGTTGGTGAGCATTATGCGGGTGCGGTAGGAAACATTCCGCTTCGGGGTGTCACCGGTGCGCGCCCGGGACACGCTCTGGACCTGCGGCGATCGGCTCGCTACCGTGTGGGACGTCGTGTGCAGGCAACACCGCCTGCGACGCGGGAGCTCGGAGCACCGGGCTGAGAGGGCGCTGACCGGGACGTCGACGGACGGACCGAAGGCTGCGTCGACCGCAGGAACCTGACCGGGTAATGCCGGCGTAGGGAGTAGAGGTCTGATGACCACGTTCGAAGCACAGCCGCAGTCTGCCCAGGGCGCCCCCAGCAGCGAGCGCTCCGGCTACCCGACCCCGGCCTGGCGCAAGGCCCACCGCGAGGGCTCGCGCCCCGACCTGCGCGTCCCGTACCGCGAGGTGCAGCTCACCAACGGCCGGACCGTCCCGCTGTACGACACCTCCGGCCCGTACACCGACCCGGCGTACGAGCCCGACGTGCGGCGCGGCCTGCCCGCGCTGCGGGACGCCTGGATCCGCCAGCGCGGCGACGTCGAGGAGTACGACGGCCGCGAGCCGCGCCCCGAGGACGACGGGATCAAGCACACCTCGCCGCGCGGCGGGAACCTGCGCAACCTGGACGCCGTCTTCCCCGGCCGCCCGCGTCGCCCGCTGCGCGGCCGCGGTGGCGCCACCGTCACCCAACTCGCCTACGCCAAGCGGGGCGTGGTGACGCCGGAGATGGAGTTCGTGGCGCTGCGCGAGGGCCTCGCGCCGGAGTTCGTGCGCGCCGAGGTGGCCCGCGGCCGGGCCGTCATCCCGGTCAACGTGAACCACCCGGAGGTGGAGCCGGCGATCATCGGCACCAACTTCCTGGTCAAGATCAACGCCAACATCGGCAACTCGGCGGTCACCTCCTCGATCGAGGAGGAGGTGGAGAAGATGACCTGGGCCACCCGCTGGGGCGCCGACACCGTCATGGACCTCTCCACCGGCCGCAACATCCACACCACCCGCGAGTGGATCCTGCGCAACTCGCCGGTGCCGATCGGCACCGTGCCGCTCTACCAGGCGCTGGAGAAGGTGGACGGCAAGGCCGAGGACCTGAGCTGGGAGGTCTACCGGGACACCATCGTCGAGCAGTGCGAGCAGGGCGTCGACTACATGACCGTCCACGCCGGCGTGCTGCTGCGCTACGTCCCGCTCACCGCGCGCCGCAAGACCGGCATCGTCTCGCGTGGCGGCTCGATCATGGCGGCCTGGTGCCTGGCGCATCACCAGGAGAACTTCCTCTACACCAACTTCGAGGAGCTCTGCGACATCCTCGCCTCCTACGACGTCACCTTCTCGCTCGGCGACGGCCTGCGCCCGGGTTCGATCGCGGACGCCAACGACGAGGCGCAGCTGGCCGAGTTGAGGACCCTCGGCGAGCTGGGCCGGATCGCCCGCGAGCGGGACGTCCAGGTGATGATCGAGGGCCCGGGCCACGTCCCGATGAACAAGATCAAGGAGAACATGGATCTCCAGAAGGAGATCTGCGACGAGGCGCCGTTCTACACCCTCGGCCCGCTGACCACGGACGTCGCCCCCGGCTACGACCACATCACCTCGGGCATCGGTGCCGCGATGATCGCCTGGTGGGGCACCGCGATGCTCTGTTACGTCACCCCCAAGGAGCACCTGGGCCTGCCCAACCGGGACGACGTCAAGACCGGCGTGATCACCTACAAGATCGCCGCCCACGCCGCCGACCTGGCCAAGGGCCACCCCGGCGCCCAGGCCTGGGACGACGCCCTCTCCGACGCCCGCTTCGAGTTCCGCTGGGAGGACCAGTTCAACCTGGCCCTCGACCCGGAGACCGCCCGCGACTTCCACGACGAGACCCTTCCCGCCGAGCCCGCCAAGACCGCCCACTTCTGCTCGATGTGCGGCCCGAAGTTCTGTTCGATGAAGATCTCCCAGAAGATCCGCGACGAGCACGGCGACGGCTCCACGGCCGTGGCCACCGACTTCGACTCCGAGGCCCTGGCCGGCATGGCCGAGAAGTCCGCCGAGTTCGCCGCCCAGGGCAACCGGGTCTACCTCCCGCTGGCCGACTGACGCCGCGACCGCCTGAGCGCCTGACCGCCTGACCGCCTGAGCGCCGCCCCGGCCACCCCGGGGCGGCGCCGCTCAGTCGGCGTCCTGCGGGTACCAGCGGAGTTCGACCGTGTTGCCGTCCGGGTCCTGGACGTAGACGGAGGTGGCGGTGCCGCGGGCGCCGTAGCGGGGGACGGGGCCTTCGAGGACGGTGAAGGTGCCCGCGTCGATGACCTCCTGCCAGTCCAGGGGCTCGACGGTGAGGCAGATGTGGTCGACGTTGGAGGCGTGCCGGGGGCGGTGCATCAGGTCGATGACGGTCTCGGCGGTGACCCGGACGGACGGGAAGGACACCTGGCCGGCCCGCCACTCGTCGACCCGCACCGGGGCCAGGCCCAGTTGGCCGGAGTAGAAGGCCAGCGAACGCTCGATGTCCGTGACATTGAGGACGAGGTGGTCGAAGGCTACGACGCGCATGGGAGTCCGGCTCCGTTCGGGTGCGACTGCTGGGAACGGGTTCCACGATGCTCCTGCCCGGTCGGCTCATCAATGCCGCATCGCCGTACGATCGTTGAGCCGGATTCAACGATCGAGGGGCGGGGCGGGATGCTGGAGCGGGTGGAGGCCGAGGTCTTCCTCGCGCTCGCCGAGGAGCTGCACTTCGGTCGGACGGCGGAGCGGCTGCACCTGACCACCGGGCGGGTCAGCCAGGTGGTGCGGAAGCTGGAGCGCCGGATCGGTGGCCCGCTGTTCGACCGCACCAGCCGATCGGTCTGACTCACCGCGGTGGGACGGCAGTTGGCGGCGGACCTGGGGCCGGCGGTGGCGGCGATGGAGGCGGCGGTGCGCCGGGCGGAGGACGCGGGCCGAGGGGTGACCGGGGAGCTGCGGGTGGCGTTCCTCGGGGAGTGGACGGCGCCGGTGCTGCTCAGGGCGGTGGCGCTGTTCGGCGAGCGGCACCCGGACTGCCGGGTGGACGTGCGCGAGGTGCAGCTCTCCGACTCCCGATCGCGCCTGGCGGACGGCTCGGTGGACGTCCTGATCGCCTCCTTCCCGTTCGACGGCATGGCCTGCGGGCCGGTGCTGCTGACCGAGCGGCGGGTCCTCGCGGTGGCCGCCGGGCACCCGCTGGCCGCCGAGCGCTCGGTGTCGGTCGAGGTGCTCGCCGACCACCCGGTGGTGCAGTACCCGGCCGTCACCTCGGCGGGCTTCAAACGGGACCGCACCCCCGAGCGCACCCCGTCCGGCCGCCCGGTGCCCAAGGGGCCGTCCGGCAGCACCTTCTCCGAACTGCTCAGCCTGGTCGCCATGGGCCGCGGCGTCCTCCCGGTCGGCGAGCACTCCCGCCGCTACTACCCGCGCCCGGACGTCGCGTACGTGCCGATCCACGACGCGCCGCCGATCGAGCGCGGCCCGGTCTGGCTGGAGAGCAACACCACCGCCCGGGTCCGCGCCTTCGTACGGGCGGCGGCGGACGTCGTGGAGGAGCGGGGCGAGGGGGCGGCGCCGCTGTGCGTCCCGCCGGCCGGGTGACCAGGGAAGACCCTTGGCGGACGGTCGCGTTCCGGGTCCGGACTGCCCGCATGACGGAACGGGACGCGGCCGTGCCGCTCGAATGGGGCGTGGTGGCCAACGTCGCCGCCACGACCACCCACGGCCAGGGCGGCGAGGAGGTGCGCTCCGGACTCAAGCACTTCGCGCCGGGCGCGCGGCTCTGGGTGTCGCCGCCCCGCTACCCGGACGAGGACGGGGACGTGCACGTGGTCGGGCTGCACCGCGGCAGCGGGCGGCGCCACATCAGCATCGTCATCCGCCGACGCCACCTGGAGAATTTCCGGGTCAGGGGCCTGTACAACCCCGCGGTGCCGCGCGCCAAGTGGCGCAGCCCGTTCTGGACCCTCGACCGGGTGTGGTGCTGCCCCGCGCCGGCCCGGCCCTGGGCCGAGCGCTGGAACGCGGTGGCCGCCGGGCTGCCGGTCGGGGAGTACCCGGCGTGGCCGAGCCGCTTCGGGGACGGTCCGAGCGCCGAGCCCTGCCCGCACGGGGCCGACGGCATGTGACGTGACGTCCCGGGCGGCCGCGGACGGCGGGCGGTCAGCCGACGTCGTCGGGCCCGGTGAAGTCCGGCGAGGTGTACCCGGGCCCGCTGAAGTCGGGCGGGGTGGCAGCCGTCGGGTGGCCCGTGCGGCTCCCGGGCTCGGTCAGGCGGGCGTCGTCGGGGCCGGTGAAATCCGGCGGGGTGTAGCCGGGCGGACGGGACGCCCGGCCGCCGACCTCGTCGGGCGGGGTGAAGCCGGGCGGGGTGTACCCGGGCCCGCTGAAGTCGGGCGGGGTGAAGCCGGCCGGGCGGGGCACCCGGCCCCGGCCCCCCGGGTCGGTCAGGCCGTCCGGGCCGGGGCTGGTGAACGCCGGGGAGGTGTAGCCGGGGCTGCTGAAGTCGGGCTGTTCCGCCCGCTCGGCATTCCCCGTCGCCGGCAGCGCGTCGAGCAGGTACGGGACGAGCCCGCGCTCGCGCAGCGCGGCGCGCCACTCGCGGTGGGCGTCGGTGAGCTCGGCGGCGAGCTCCGGGTCGGTGCCGGCCGGGGTGGTGGCGGCGCCGTCGCGCAAGGCGGTGAGCAGCAGCCCGATGACGCCGATGGCCAGCGCGGCGACCCCGGCGGCGAGCGCGACCCACCCGGCGGTGACCAGGGAGTCGGCGAGCGCGAGGCCGGGAGAGGTGGCGCGCAGCAGGTAGCCGACCAGCAGCAGGCACAGGGCGGCGGCCCAGGCCAGGATCGGGGTGAGCACGGTGAGCACCGGGAACAGCCCGGCGCCGCCGCCCCCGGAGCGCAGCTGGGCGAACAGGCCGGGCGCGGACGGCCCGGTGCCGGACGGCGGGGGCGTGCTGTGCAGGCTCTCGCGCAGCCGGGTGAAGTGCGCGTACTCGGTGGCGGCCGCGCCGTTGACGAGGTCGGCGTCGCGCAGCGCGCGGATGCGCAGCTGGTCGGTGGCGGTCGCGCCGGGTGCGCGCAGGGCGGCGAGGACGGTGCGGTCGCGCAGGGCTTCGGTGAGGAGCCGCTCGTACTCCGCGCGGTCCTCGGCGAGCAGTGGCGGTGGCGGGGGGTTGGACATGGGAACCCCGTTCGTGCGGACCCCGGATCGCCGCGCTCCGGGGGCGCGCGGCCCTCAGGGCGCCGAGCCGGGCGCGGAGGCGGGCCGCCGGGTGGGCGGCCGGGTGTGGTGTGCCTCATGGTAGGGGCGGGGGCGGCCGGGCTGACAAGTCGGTTTCCGGAATTTCACGCCCCCCGGACGCCCCCGGCCTCACACCTGGACGCACGCCTGGACGCGCGCCTGGAACGGACCGAACGCCCGGCGCAACTGTTCGACGCCGATGGTCGGTTGACGACCGGTCGAAGCCGCGTCAGCCGATCGGCAGCCGGGCGACCAGCAGCCGCCCCTCCATGGTGACGCCGCCGTCCATCGCCACCGCGAGGTCGTCCGCGTACACGTACGGCCCGGGGATGTGCGGCGGCTCGCCGTCGTCGTTGTGCACCGCGCCGGTGAGGTACGGGATCGGGCTGTGGCCGTGCACGATCCGGCTGCCGCCGTAGGTGTCCAGCAGCTCGTGGACGGCCATCGGCCCGGCGTCGCCGCGGAAGGCGAAGCGCTTGGTGAAGCGGCGGAAGCAGTCCCACCAGTCGTCCACGCTGTCGGTCGCGAGCAGGCTGTGCACCGCGTCGTTGACGTCGGGGATGGACTCGCCGTACTCCAGGTAGGCGGTGGTGTCGGAGTGCAGCAGCAGGTGGCCGTCCTCCAGCGCGATGGCGGGCAGCCGGGAGAGCCAGCTGATGTGGTGCGCCTCCAGCCGGTCCAGGTCGTTCTGCTGGCCGCCGTTGAGCCGCCAGGCGGCCAGGAAGGAGGCGGTGCCGGCGGTGGACTGGACGGGCTCGTCGCCGTACCGGGCGGCGCCGAGGAAGAGCAGCTCGTGGTTGCCCATCAGGGCGCGGCAGTAGCCGCCGGCCGCGGCGGCCTCGGCGGCCAGCTGCATGACCAGGTCGATGACGCCGATGCCGTCGGGGCCGCGGTCGGTGAAGTCGCCGAGGAACCAGATCCGGGCGCGGCCGGCCGACCAGTGGCCGTCGTCGTCGATCAGGCCCTGGTGGCGCAGCTCGGCGCGCAGCTCCTCCAGGTAGCCGTGCACGTCGCCGACGACGTAGACCGGGCCGGGCGGCTCGCCGGGGCCGGGGGCCGGGTACGGGTAGGTCGGCGCGGCCGGGTCGGGCAGCGGCGGGCCGAGCTCGATGGTCGGCGGGTCGTCGCGGCCGGCGAGCTGGAGCGCGGGGGAGGGCTGGTCCGGCAGGGTGGGCTCGTAGCCGCCCTGGTCCTGGCCGTCGTACCCGCCCTGGTCCTGGCCGTCGTAGCCGACCTGCCCCTGGACCTCGTACTGCGGGAAGGCCGGGCTCTGGTCCACGCCGATCCCCTGGGCGTGCACGGTGTGGCCCTGGGCGTCGGGGGACCAGTGCTGCTCCAGGTAGCGGGCTCCGCCGTAGCCGCTGTACGTCTCGCCGTCGTAGGCCTCGCCGTCGTAGGAGGGGGCGGAGTAGCCGGGGGCGGGATCGGGTTCGTAATAGGTGCCGTACGGCAGCACATCGAGGTCCGGCTGGTGGCGGGGGCCCGGGTGGGGGTGCTCGGGCCCGGGGAAGCGGTCCTCGGGTGTCATTCGCCCATCATAGGAAGACCACTCTCCCGCCGTCGTCACCTGGTGGGTATCCAATCCTCCGGAGCGTCAGCCGGGCGGCACCCCAGGGTCCGTTTTGTCCCGACTCGGTACGGTCTCATCGGCTCTGGCCGGACTCTGGTCGAACCCCGGCGGAGCGCTCGGCGCGCCCCCGGCGCGTGCGTCCCCGGCGGGCCGTGGGGCCCGGTCCGGGGCGCCGGGGACCGGCGGCGCGGCGGTCTAGACCTCGCCCGGAGGGCGCGGCGGGCTGACGGTGGTGCGCGGACTCCGGCGCTGGGAGGACGCGCGCACGATCAGTTCGGTCGGCATCAGGGTGCCCGGCGGCGGGCCGGTGCCGGCGGTGCGGAAGCGGGGCGGGAAGAGCCGGGCGATGTCGACGCCCGTCCCGGAGTCCACGCCCTCGATCGCGTCGATCAGCAGGTTGACCACCGTGGTGCCGATCTTGCGCGGCTTGAGCGAGAGCGTGGTGATCGGTGGCTCCGTGGTCGCGTAGACGTCGCTCTCGCTGCAGCAGACCAGCAGCAGGTCGTCCGGCACCCGCAGGCCGTACCGGCGGGCGGCGGCCAGCAGGTCGGTGCCGTTGGGGTCGAACAGCCCGTAGACGGCGTCCGGCCGGTCGGGTCGGGCGAGCAGCCGGTCGGCGGCGACGGCGCCGGCCGCCGGGTCGTGCGCCGGGTAGGTCTCGTACACCGGCTCCTGGCCGACCTTGGCGCACCAGCCGAGGTAGGCCTCGGTGGAGAGCCGGGTGTAGGTGTCGGTGCTGGTGCCGGTGAGCAGGCCGATCCGGCGGGCACCGGCCTCGGAGAGGTGGTCGAGGATGCCGAGCACGGCGGCCTCGTGGTCGTTGTCGACCCAGGCGGTGACCGGGCAGTTGCCCGGCTTGCCGTCGCTGACCACCGGGACGCCGGACCGGTACAGCTCGCTCACCAGTGGGTCCTGGTCGGGCGGGTCGATCACCACGGTGCCGTCCAGGGCGATGTTGCCCCAGACGTCGTGGCGGGAGGAGGCGGGCAGCACCACCAACGCGTAGCCGCGGCCCAGGGCGGCGCTGGTGGCGGCCCTGGCCATCTCGGCGAAGTAGGCGAACTCGGTGAAGGTGAACGGCTCTTCACCGTAGGTCGTGACGGTCAGCCCGATCAGGCCGGACCGTCCGGTGCGCAGGGTGCGGGCGGCGGCGGAGGGGCGGTAGCCGAGGCGCTCGGCGACCTCGCGCACCCGGCTGCGGGTCTCGTCGGGCAGGCGGCCCTTGCCGTTCAACGCATCGGAGACAGTGGTGATCGACACTCCGGCGGCTGCTGCCACATCCCGGATGCCGGCCCGCTCCAAACGCCGTGAGGTGGTGGGACGCCGACCGCTCTGGTTGGCTGCTGCTGTCATGGCGGACCGATCGTATGGCTCCTGACAAGGGTCTGTGACCGGCGCATCGGAAGCCTGTGGAGATACGTTTCTCCAAGAGTGAGCCGGGGTGCGCTCCTTCGATACCCGCCTGAAACCTGGCCTCTTACCTCTGACATGTGCCAAAGGAACCGGGCAGAATGGCTGATCCGCGCCTGTAACCCGACCGGGCATCTCACTCCTACGGGTGAGGGCCGATCGGTATCGTGCAAGGCACCCGACCGGGGTGGTCCGGGCGCGTCCCAAGGACCCGGACACGGCGGCGAACCCGTCCGTGACGGGCGAGCGCACCGGAGCGCGCACCGGAGAGTTCAGCAACAGGAAACGGAGTACGACCGTGAGCAGTACGTCAGCTCAGGGCCCGCGGCTGCGGCCGACCCTCGACGGCATCCCCACGTACAAGCCCGGCAAGCCGGCCGGCGCCGACGCCTACAAGCTGTCCTCGAACGAGAACCCGTACGAGCCGCTGCCCGGCGTGCTGGAGTCGGCCGTCGCGGCGGCCGCCTCGTTCAACCGCTACCCCGACATGGGCGTCACCGAGCTGACCTCGGTGCTCGCCGAGCGCTTCGACGTGCCCGCCGAGCACATCGCCACCGGCTGCGGCTCGGTCGGCATCGCCCAGTCGCTGGTGCTGATCTCGGCCGGCCCGGGCGACGAGGTGATGTTCGCCTGGCGCTCCTTCGAGGCCTACCCGATCGTCGCCACGGTCAGCGGGGCCACGCCCGTCCCGGTGCCGCTCAAGGCGAACGGTGACCACGACCTGGACGCGATGCTCGCGGCGATCACCCCGAACACCCGGCTGATCTTCGTCTGCAACCCCAACAACCCCACCGGCAACGTGATCCACCGCGCCGAGCTGGAGCGCTTCCTGGACGCCGTCCCGAGTGACGTCCTGGTCGTCGTGGACGAGGCCTACATCGAGTTCATCCGCGACCCGGAGGTGCCCAACGGCATCGAGCTCTACCGGGACCGCCCGAACGTCTGCGTGCTGCGCACCTTCTCCAAGGCGTACGGCCTGGCGGGCCTGCGGGTCGGCTTCGCGATCGCGCACGAGCCGGTCGCGGCCGCGCTGCGCAAGGTGGCCACCCCGTTCGGCGTGAGCCGGATCGCCCAGGACGCCGCCATCGCCTCGCTGCGCGCCGAGGACGCGCTGCTGGTGCGGGTGGAGGCGCTGGTCGAGGAGCGCACCCGGGTGGTGGCCGGGCTGCGCGCCCAGGGCTGGGAGATCCCGGACTCGCAGGCCAACTTCGTCTGGCTCTGGCTGGGCGAGCGCTCCCAGGAGTTCGCCGCCGCGTGCGCCGAGGCGGGCGTGGTCGTGCGGCCGTTCCCGGAGGGCGTGCGGGTGTCGATCGGCGAGGCCGAGGGCAACACGATCTTCCTGTCGGTGGCGGAGGCCTTCCGCAAGTCGCTCTGACGCTCTGGCTCTTTGGCGGTCTGGCGGTCTGGCGTTCTGAGGGTGATCGCGGGGGCGCGCCGAATGTTCGGCGCGCCCCCGCGGCGTTTCTCCCGGAGCTTCGAGCCTCCTCCCGGATGGCTGTGGATTGCTGGGAGCCCGCTGGGAGTTCGGCCAACGGCGGCCCACGGAGCTGCCAAGGCGTCGACGGAGGACGGGACATCCGTCTGAAATGCCCGGATTCGACCGGTCAGTCTTCTCCCAGTCCGTGCCCAGGGCTCCGCAAGAGCTCCCCGGGAAGCTGTCCGGCATGAAGGTGCTCCCACGGCGGCGAGGCGTCGTCCTCGTCAACTCCGCGCTCGGCGTGGCCCTGCTGGGCGGTGCAGCCCTGGTGTACGCGACGGTCAGCGGCAGTTCCGGCCCGGCTGCGGCGAAGCCCGCGGCCCGTACCGCGACGGTGTCCAAGGGCACGGTCCTGGCCACCGTGTCCGGAACCGGCACCCTGGTCTCACCGACCGACGCGGCCCAGGACTTCACCACCGGCGGCCGGCTCGTCGAGGTCAAGGTCGCGGTCGGGGACGCCGTGAAGAAGGGCCAGGTGCTCGCCACCGTCGACACCACGGCGGCCCAGCAGCAGGTGGACGCGGCCCAGGCGGCCCTCACCACGGCCCAGGCCAACCTCACCAAGGCCCAGGCCGGCGTCACCACCACGACCACCGAACCGCTCCCGGGGGCGACTCCTGCCGCCGGAAGTGGTAATGGTGGAGGTCGCGGGGCGGGCGGGAGCAGTACGCCCGCTCCGCAGACCACCACGATCACCACCACCAAGGTCGACGACGCGGCCGTGGCCCAGGCCCAGCAGCAGGTCAGCACCGCGCAGACCAACCTCGCCAACGCCCAGGCGGCGCTGGCCGGGACGACCCTGACCGCCTCGGTGGACGGCACCGTCGCCTCGGTCGCCGGCAAGGTCGGCGACACCGTCGGGGCCACCGCCTCCGGTTCGTCCTCGTCCTCGTCCTCCGCCGCCAAGTCGACGGGCGGCAGCGCGAGTTCGACCTCCGCCCCGAGCGGCTTCATCGTGCTCACCAACCCGACCGGGATGCAGGTCACCGCCAACTTCTCCGAACTCGACTCGCTCAAGCTGAAGAAGGGCGAGGCGGCCACCGTCACCCTGAACGCCCAGTCCGACACCAAGCTCAACGCGACCGTCCTGTCGGTCAGTTCGCTTCCCAGCAGTGGGAGCAGCAGTGCCGGCTCGTCCGCCGTGCAGTACGCGGCCACGCTCCGACTCGGCGGCGACACCAGCGCCTTGCGCACCGGCCTGAGCGCCACCGTCCAGGTGATCACCGGCGAGGCCGACAACGCGCTCTCGCTGCCCACCTCCGCCCTGTCCGGGACGGGCACGTCGCGCACCGCGACGCTGGTGCAGCCGGACGGCGCCTCCGAGCGGGTCACCGTCGGGGTCGGCGTCGAGGGCGACAGCACGGTGCAGGTGGTGTCCGGGCTGAAGGAGGGCGACAAGGTCGAACTCCCCACCACCAGCGGCGGGAACGGCTTCCCGAACGCCTCCTTCCCGGGGCTCAACCGGGGCGGCGGCACCGGTGTCTTCCCGGGCGGTAGCGGCAGCGGCAATGGCGGCGGAGCCGGCAACGGCGGGTCCGGTCGCGGCGGCAGGGGCTGAGACCGGTCATGCGTCACGTCATCGACAACCGTGTCCCCGCGCGGCCCGTCCCGGTGATCCGGATCCGCCGGCTCACCAAGTCCTACGGGCACGGCGACGCCACCGTGCACGCGCTGCGCGGCCCGTCCGACCCGCGGAGCGGCGAGCCGCAGGGCGTCGACCTGGACATCGAACAGGGCGACTACGTCGCCGTGATGGGCAGTTCGGGCTCCGGCAAGTCCACCCTGATGAACATCCTCGGCTGCCTGGACGTCCCGACCTCCGGCCGCTACCTGCTGGACGGCACCGACGTCGGCCACCTGGACGAGCAGCAGCTCGCCCTGGTGCGCAACCGCAAGATCGGCTTCGTCTTCCAGTCCTTCAACCTGGTGCCCCGCACCACCGCCCTCGCCCAGGTCGAACTGCCGCTCGCCTACGCGGGCGTCCGGACCGCCGAACGGCGCCGCCGGGCGACGGCCGCGCTCTCCCTGGTCGGGCTGGCCGAGCGGGCCGGCCACAAGCCCAACGAGCTCTCCGGCGGCCAGCAGCAGCGCGTCGCGGTGGCCCGGGCCCTGGTGACGGCGCCCGCGATGCTGCTCGCCGACGAGCCGACCGGCAACCTCGACAGCCACTCGACGGAGGAGGTGCTGGCCCTGATCGACGGGCTCAACGCCACCGGCCGTACGGTCGTGCTGATCACCCACGAGGACGAGGTCGCCCGGCACGCCAAGCGGGTGCTGCGGCTGGTGGACGGGCAGATCGTGAGCGACCTCCGGCAGGCCCCGGTGGAGGGGCCGCCGCCCTGCCTCGGCCCGGACGTCGCGGAGGTGCTCGCGTGATCCTCTGGCAGACGCTCCGCTTCGCGGTCGGCGGCCTGGCCGCCAACAAGGTGCGCTCGGCGCTCACCATGCTCGGGGTGCTGATCGGCGTGGCCTCGGTGATCCTGCTGCTCGCGGTCGGCAACGGCTCATCGGTCGCGGTCAAGGAGTCGATCACCTCGCTCGGCACCAACTCGCTGACGGTGAGCTCCGGTTCGGCCAGCGGCGGCTCCCGGGCCACCTCCTCGGTGAAGAAGCTCACGGTGGCGGACGCCAAGGCGCTGGCGACCGACGCCGACACGGCCGCGATCAAGTCCGTCGCCCCGGTGGTCACCACCGGCGGCACGGCGCTGTACGGGAACATCGCGTACAGCCCCGGCTCGATCGTCGGCACGTACCCGTCGTACTTCGAGACCGCCAACCAGAAGGTCGCGCACGGCGAGTACTTCACCGACGACGACGTGCTCGCCTCGCGCAAGGTCGCGGTGCTCGGCGCCACAACGGCCAAGCAGCTGTTCGACGTCGAGGACCCGGTCGGCAGGACGGTGGTGCTCGGCGGCACGCCGTTCACCGTGGTCGGCGTGCTCCAGGCCAAGGGCGGCAGCGGCTTCACCGACCCGGACGACGTGGTGATCGCCCCGCTGCCGACCGTCCAGAACGCCTTCACCGGCTTCGGCTCGGTCAACCAGATCCTGGTCCAGGCCTCCTCGGCGGACAGCACCACGGCGGCCCAGTCCGAGATCACCCGCGTCCTGCTCGGGACGCACGCGATCGCCGACCCGGCGAAGGCGGACTTCCGGATCACCAGCCAGTCCTCACTGCTCACGGCGAGGGAGAGCACGACGAAGACCTTCACCGTGCTGCTCGGCGCGGTGGCGGCGATCTCGCTGCTGGTCGGCGGGATCGGGATCACCAACATCATGCTGGTCACGGTCACCGAGCGGACCCGGGAGATCGGCATCCGCAAGGCGCTCGGCGCTCCGCGCGCGGTGATCCTGGGGCAGTTCCTCACCGAGTCGACCCTGCTGTCGGTGATCGGCGCCGGGTTGGGCGTGGCCGCCGGGATCGCCGGCTCGCACGTCAGCATCGTCGGCATCAAGCCGGTGGTGATCCCCGAATCGGTGCTGGGCGCGTTCGCCATCGCCGTCGCCATCGGGCTGTTCTTCGGCAGCTACCCCGCCAACCGGGCCGCCTCGCTGCGGCCGATCGACGCCCTCCGGCACGAGTAGGACCCGATACCCATGAGCAAAGAGATCGCCACGGTCGCGGCCGGGACCCCGGCCGAGCAGGTCGCCCTGCTGTCCACCCCGCCGGACGCGCGGGACGTGAGCGCCGAACTGGCCGCGCCGCCACGGCGGAAGCTGCCCTGGCTCAGCCTGGTGCTGGCGGGCGGCGTGATCGCCACGGGGGCGTTCGCGGGAGGCGTGTGGTTCCAGCAGAACCAGGGGACGTCGGGTGGGAAGTCCGTTCGTCCGGCTGCTGCTTCCGGTTACCCGCAGAACGGATCCGGTCGTAGCCGAGGCCAGGGTCAGAGCAGCCAGGGCGGCTTCGCGCGGGGCACGGTCAAGGCCGTCGACGGCGACACCGTCTACCTGACCGACTCGAACGGCAACACCATCAAGGTCACCACCGGCGACGCGACGAAGGTCCAGCTCAACAAGGAGGGCAAGGTCGCCGACCTCCAGCCCGGCCAGAGCGTGACCGTCGTCGGCACCCCCGACGCCAACGGTGGCTACACCGCGAGTCAGTTGGTCGAAGGAGCGGCCGCCGCTGGTGGATTCGGGGGCTTCAGTGGTGGCTCCCCCAGGAACCCGTCCGGCGGCTGACCCGGCGCCGTCGGACGACCGCGAGGCCCTCGCCCCTTCGGTGGGCGAGGGCCTTCGCGTGTGCGCGGCTCACTGGTGCCAGACCGCGTCCCGGGGCGACGTCATCGTCCGTACCGCCCCGCCGACTTCGCCACCTTCCTCCAGGCCGCGAAGGCCGGCGACTTCGACCACCTGGCCACCGCCAACGCCTGACGACCTGCGGCGTACGACCCGGGCCCTGGGTCGTACGCCGTTCCGCCCATCCCCCGCGCAAGCTAGGGGGCGACGAGGGTCCATCGCTGGCTGTCCAGCCCGCTGTACGGCTCGAACAGCGCGAATTTCACGATCGGCTCATCCGCCTGGAGAACCTTGTTCTTGAATTTCTGATTCGCGATGTGACTGTCCTTCCTCCGTGGCTACTTCGGGGACTGGCCGGACGCGATCCCGGGCTCCGAGCACGGCGAGGTCGAGTACGAGCTCCTCAAGGCGGCGTGGGAACAGAGGTGAGTAGGTCTGGCCCCACCGATCTGTGGGGCCAGACTCATAGGGCGTTCGCTCCGCGCTCCGTAGCGTCGGTTCCACAACGACACGGAGGGACAAGGGCCATGGACTTCACCGCGGTAAAGAAATGCGTCGTACTGTTCGGCGCCGTCAGCGCCGTCGTTCTCGGCACCGTCGCCGTGATGGCGGTGACCGGCCACGAGGCGACCCCGTTCATGGGGATCCGAGGCGCGGTCCTCCTCGCCGTCGCGCCGTTTCTCCACCGCCTCGCCACCCGCGCGGCCGACGGTTCCCACCAGGCCTTCGACCGCCTCCGGACGCTCTCCACCGTCATGCCGATCGCGATCATCGGCGTCGATCTCGTCCCGGGCCTCTGTCCGGCCTGGTACGCCGTCCTCCAGGGTCTCTCCGCCCTCGCCCTGGTCGCCATCGCCGTCCTCACCCGTACGGGTGCCCTGGCCTCCAAGCAGTAGCTACCCGGCCAGTTCGGCCAGCCACGGGTGTCCGGGGTGGGCGAGCTCCAGCCACCCGGCGAGGGCGTCCCGTCTCGCCGGGCTCAGCAGCGGCAGCACGGTGTCGAAGTCCGCCTGGTCCTTGGGGCGCGTCGCTTTCGCCTTGAACAGCAGCACCAACTCCGGTGCCAGGTAGGGGATTCCGTCATCCGTTCGCTCGATGGTCTGCGCGTACGGCAAGCGCAGGCGCTCGTCCCGGCGGCAGATCCAGGTCCCGCCGTCATGTGGTTCGCGGAAGACGTCGAGCAGGAACCGGTCGTTCGTCGGATCCCGCAGCCAGGTTTGGTGGGTCGCCGCCAGGGCTTCGGCGCCGGCCGCCGGCCAGACCCGCCCGGAGCCCACCGCGTCGAACACCAACTCGGGGAAGCGGCCCCGGATTTCCGGGAATCCGGCCGCCGGCACCGCGATCTCCAGGTCGCCGTGCGGCCGTGACTGCCGCCCCCGGAACAGGTCGAGCGCCCAGCCCGCCGCCACGCACCACGCCACCTCCACCCCGGCCAGCCGTTCCGCGACCTGTTCGGGCCGCCACGCATCCGCCCATCGGGCCTCCAGCTGGTCCGCACTGAACACAAGGCCGCCGGGCGGCAGGGAATCGGTCACCCCGTCAACGTACGCGCACAAAGGGGAGGGCGGAAGCCGCAGTAATTAAATATGTGGAAATGGGACTCGGCAGAATTCGCGGACGCGTGCCCTATGCTGCCGAAGGCGAAAACCCTTCCCGTGAAAGGAATCCCATGAGCAGCGAAGCCGAGAAGAAGGCCGAATTCGACAAGATCGACACCGACGGCGACGGCGTCATCAGCGCCGAGGAGCTCAAGACCCACCTCCAGGGCGGCAACTCCAAGGTGAGCGACGCCAACGCCGCCTCGCTCTTCAAGTGGGCGGACGACAACAGCGACGGCGAGATCAGCTTCAAGGAATACGCCGAGTTCGTCCGGTAATCAGCTTTATCGCCGGGGCGGCCCGCTCCCCCCCCCCCCCCGGCAGTTCGTTCCGGCGGCTCCTTGCACCCCGCAAGGAGCCGCCGGTGCGCGCGTTTCGGGCGGGTTCGGCTCTCGGCGAGGCGAGCGGGCGGAAAACCAGGGGACTGCGGGGCGCTTGATCCACTACGGTGATCCCTGCCCAGGGCGGCCGTTTACCGCCCGTCGATGTGGCGCGACCAACGCGTCCGCAACCCAGGGAGTCGCCGCCATGACGCGGACCCTCGTCTCAGAACTCCATGCCCACCTCGAAGAGACGGTCACCGTCTACGGGTGGGTGAACACTCTTCGCCTCCAGCGGCGCATCCAGTTCGTCCTCGTCCGCGACCACACCGGTCTCGTGCAGGTCACCCATGTACGCGGTGGGGAGGGCGACGCCATCGAGGCGGCCTTCGAGGGCATGACGGTGGAGTCCGCCGTGAAGATCACCGGCCGGGTGGTTGCCAACCCCCAAGTGAAGCTGGGGGAGTTGGAGATCATCCCGTCCCGGGTGGAGGTGGTCTCGCCGGCCGAGCCCAGGCTGCCGATCGACGAGAAGACCGGCATCGACCAGCGCCTGGACTGGCGCTTCCTCGACATCCGGCGCCCTGCCCAGCACCTGGTCTTCGACGTTCAGACGACCGTCGAGCGGGCGATGCGCGAGGTGGCGGCGGAGGAGGACTTCACCGAGCTGCACACGCCGAAGCTGATGGGGACGGCCTCCGAGTCGGGCGCCGAGGTGTTCGAGGTCGGCTACTTCGGCCGGACCGCCTATCTGGCCCAATCCCCGCAGTTCTACAAGCAGATGGCCATCGCCGGCGGCATCGACCGGGTCTTCGAGATCGGGCCGGTGTTCCGGGCCGAGCCGTCCTTCACCTCCCGGCACGCCACCGAGTTCACCGGGGTGGACGTCGAGATCGCCTGGATCGACGGCGTCGAGGACGTGATGGCCTTCGAGGAGCGGATGCTGCACCGCGTCCTGGCCGCCGTGGACGCGCGGCACGGGACGGCGATCGCCGAGCACTTCGGCACTCAAGTCGTCGTGCCGCAGCGGCCGTTCCCGCGGATCACGATGACCGACGCGCTGGCCAGGCTGCGGGCCACCGGCTGGGACCCGGAGGGCGTCAAGGAGGACCTGGACCCGGAGGGCGAGCGGGCGCTCAGTGCGCTGATCGCCGAGGAGACCGGGCACGAGTTCGTCTTCGTCACCCGCTTCCCGGCCGCCGTCCGGCCGTTCTACCACCTGCGGCCGGAGGACGACCCGACCGTCACCGAGTCCTTCGACCTGCTGTGGAAGGGCGTGGAGATCACCACCGGCGCCCAGCGCGAGCACCGGTACGACCGGCTGGTCGCCCAGGCCCGGGAGAAGGGCATGGACACCGGGCCGCTCTCCGGGTACCTCGACTGCTTCCGCTACGGCACCCCGCCGCACGGCGGTCTCGGTCTCGGGCTCGGCCGGCTGCTGATGCTCGCGCTCGGCCTTCCGTCGATCCGCGAGGCGACTTTCCTCTTCCGGGGTCCGCACCGTCTCGAACCGTAGAACGGGGAGAACGGGGAGAACGGGGAGAACGGGGAGAACGGGGAGAACGGGAAGACCAGGTAGAGCAGCAGGAAAGCCGAAAGGGCCGCGCCCGAGGAGATCGATTCCTCGGGCGCGGCCCTTTTCGGGCGCGTTCCGTCAGCTGCGGCGCAGGGCCTCGGTGAGCCGGTTGGCGGCTTCGATGATGGCCTGGGCGTGCAGGCGGCCCGGGTGGCGGGTGAGCCGTTCGATGGGGCCGGACACGGAGACGGCGGCCACCACGCGGTTGGAGGGCCCGCGCACCGGGGCGGAGACGGACGCGACGCCCGGCTCGCGCTCCCCGATGGACTGGGCCCAGCCGCGGCGGCGGACGCCGCTGAGCGCGGTGGCGGTGAAGCGGGCGCCCTGGAGGCCCCGGTGGAGGCGCTCGGGCTCTTCCCAGGCCAGCAGGACCTGGGCGGCGGAGCCGGCCTTCATGGGCAGGGTGCTGCCGACGGGGACGGTGTCGCGCAGGCCGGAGAGTCGTTCGGCGGCGGCGACGCAGATGCGCATCTCGCCCTGGCGGCGGTAGAGCTGGGCGCTCTCGCCGGTGACGTCCCGCAGATGGGTGAGGACGGGGCCCGCGGTGGCGAGCAGTCGGTCCTCGCCGGCTGCGGCGGAGAGTTCGGACAGGCGCGGGCCGAGGATGAAGCGGCCCTGCATGTCGCGGGTGACCAGGCGGTGGTGTTCGAGTGCGACGGCGAGTCTGTGGGCGGTGGGCCGCGCCAGACCGGTGGCGGCGACCAGCCCCGCCAGCGTGGCGGGGCCCGACTCCAGTGCGCTGAGCACCAGAGCGGCCTTGTCGAGAACGCCGACGCCGCTAGTGTTGTCCATAGCCTGATATTGCAGTCTCAGGTAGCGAGACGCAAGTCTGTTTCGATGTTCGCCATCTTCTCAGATGCTCGCAAACCATCCGCAAACCGTCTCTTCCGGGACTCGGCCGTCTCAGCTGCTGGACGTGCCGGAGGAAGGGGAATCGGCGGAAGCCGAAATGGCGGAGAAGTGGCGGGAGAATCGGCCGGAGAAGCGGCGGAGAAATGAAAAAAGCCCCTGCCGTGTCACTGTCGGACACGGCAGGGGCCGTAAGAAGAATTCGGCGGCGTCCTACTCTCCCACGGGGTCCCCCCCGCAGTACCATCGGCGCTGTAAGGCTTAGCTTCCGGGTTCGGAATGTAACCGGGCGTTTCCCTCACGCTATGACCACCGAAATGATCGGGCCGGGCAACTGCTCGAAAGCATTGCCTTCGCCTCGTTCCACATCCTACCAGGAGGAAAACGGGAGGGATTCCGGCGGCGGCCGATCGCCGGGCGCCGGCCGCCGGTGGTCCGCGCGCTGGACGGCGGGCCCCCGGTGCGGCGCCGAGCCGGTCAGGGGGGTGGTGTCCAGGTAGCGGATCTCGTAGACCCGCTCGGCGAACCGCCAGCCGTCCGCCGTGCGCCGGTAGCGGTCGTGGTAGATCGCGTGGTTGAAGCCCTGGAAGCCGTTCTTGAGCCGGGCGAGCTCGTACATGTGGGCGCGGCCGGTCGCGGTGTCGCCGTCGATCCGGATCACGCCCGGGTGGGTGTTCTGGACGAAGAAGTCCCACTGCTCCTGGAGCTTCTCGCCGCCGGAGCGGATCTGCTCCGGGCCGGTCAGCTCGACCGGGACGTCGGGCATCCGCAGCACGCCGTCCGGGGTGAACAGGGCGGCGAGGCGGGCGCGGTCGCGCATCATCACGGCGTCGGTGAACTCGGCTTGCAGGGTGGCGATCTCGACGCGGTCGGCGATCGCCCGGAAGTCGTTCATCGGGTCTCCATTCCGTCTGACCGGTGCGATGAGACCGGTGCGATGGGTACGACCGGGCAGCCGCCCGAATGTGAGGCGGAGCCGGAGGACGTCACATTCGGGGGCGCCGCGCTGTCAGTGGGGGAGAGGAGAACCGGCGAGCCGAAGGGGCGGGACGCGATGCGGGAAGCAGCGATGCGGGGAACAGAGGACACCACCACGACCACCGAGCCGGGGCCGGCCGCGATCATGGGCGAGCGCCGCCGGCTGATCAACCTGGCGTACCGGATGCTCGGCACGCTGGCCGACGCCGAGGACGTGGTGCAGGAGACCTACGCCCGCTGGTACGGGCTGCCCCGGCGGGAGCGCGAGGCGATCGTCTCGCCCGGCGGCTGGCTGACCACGGTCGCCAGCCGGATCTGCCTCAACCTGCTCGGCTCGGCCCGGGCCCGGCGGGAGCGGTACGTCGGCGAGTGGATCCCCGAGCCGCTGCCCGCGAGCCGGGAGTGGACGGACGCCGCGACGGACCCGGCCGCCGACCCGGCGGACCGGATCACCCTGGACGAGTCGGTGAGCATGGCCTTCCTGGTCGTCCTGGAGGCCATGACCCCGGCCGAACGCGTCGCCTTCGTCCTCCACGACGTCTTCCGCTACCCCTTCGCCGAGGTGGCCGCGATCGTCGGCCGCAGCCCGGCAGCCTGCCGCCAGCTGGCCACCTCCGCCCGCCGCCGGATCCGGGCCGCCCGGGCCCCGGTGGCGCCGACCGGCGAGCAGGCCGGTGTCGTCCGGGAGTTCCGGCGGGCCTGGGAGGCGAAGGACCTCACGTCGCTGATGAACGTCCTGGACCCGGACGCCACGGTGATCGCCGACGGCGGCGGCCTGGCCGCCGCGCTGCTGCACCCGCTGACCGGGCGCGAGCTGATCGCCGCCGCGTACCTGGACTCCGAGCGGTTCGCGCCCGGCGTCACGATGCTGGAGTGCACCGTCAACGGCCTGCCCGGCCTGGTCGCCCGGCAGGACGACGTGACCACCACGGTGTTCGCGTTCCGGGTCGCCGGGGGTCTGATCACCCACATCTGGGCGGTGCGCAACCCGGAGAAGCTCCGGCTCTGGACGGAGGATTCCTCGGACCCGCGAGACCCGGCGTGAGGCGTAAAGGTGAGGCGCGTCACGCCGATTGCGCTCCCCATGCGGCGTGTTCACGCCCGTGCGCACACCATCGAGCCCACCCCTGCGCGCCCCCCGTCCTAAAACCGACCGATAAGGTGTTAATCCAACATTCATCCATGCCGCTTAGCCTCCGGGGGCTAGCCTCATGCTGAACGTCATCGTCCGACCGGGAGGCGTAAGCCCCGTGCAAGGCACTGTCACCACACCAGGCGGCTCCACGGTGGCCGGGGGCCAGGGCGAAGCGTTCCTGCTCGTCGTGGACGACGAGCCCAACATCCGCGAGCTGCTCTCCGCCTCGCTGCGTTTCTCCGGCTTCCGCGTCGCCTCCGCCGCCAGCGGCACCGAGGCCCTCGAACTGGTCGCCGCCGAACGCCCCGACCTGGTCGTGCTCGACGTGATGCTCCCCGACCTCGACGGCTTCACCGTCATCGAGAAGCTGCGCGAGCGCACCAGCCGCGGCCAGATAGCCGGACCGGCGCACGGGCACCCCGGCGACCACCTGCCGGTGCTCTTCCTCACCGCCAAGGACGGCGTCGGCGACAAGGTGCAGGGCCTCGCCGCCGGCGCGGACGACTACGTCACCAAGCCGTTCAGCCTCGAAGAGCTGATCGCCCGGATCCGCGCCATCCTGCGCCGGGCCGGCGGGCCCGCCGAGGACGGCCGGCTGGTCGTCGCCGACCTCAGCCTCGACCCGATCGCCCACGAGGTCACCCGCGGCGGCACCCCGGTCTCGCTCTCCCCGACCGAGTTCAAGCTGCTGCACTACCTGATGGCCAACGTCGGCCGGGTGGTCTCCAAGTCGCAGATCCTCGACCACGTCTGGGCCTACGACTTCGGCGGCGACCTCTCCATCGTCGAGTCGTACATCTCCTACCTGCGCCGCAAGCTCGACTCCGGCCCGGCGCACGGCCCCAAGCTGATCCACACCGTGCGCGGCATCGGCTACGTCCTGCGCCGCCCCCCGCAGGGCTGACCGGACCGCTGCCCGTGTTCGACCGGTTCTCCTCCCGGCTCTCGCTGCGCGCCCGACTGCTGGTGCTCGTGCTCGCGCTGGTCGCCACCGGGCTCGCGGTCAGCGACACCTTCGTGCTGGCCACCGTCCGCAGCCAGCTGGTGCAGCAACTGGACGAACAGCTCCAGCGGTACGGGCTGCCGCTCTCCCGCAAACCCCCGAGCCAGCTGACCGCGCAGGTCGCCGGCCGGCCCGCGGTCGCCGGGCGGCGGGTCAGCCTGCCCAGCCAGTACCTGGTGCAGTTCCTCTCCTCGGACGGCAAGGTCCAGGCGGCGCTGCGCCAGCCCGTCTCGGACAGCGACCCGGCGCCCCAGCTGGCCGGACTGGACCCGACCAGGACCGCCCCCGACGCCCCCTTCGACCTGCCCGACCAGCGCGGCCACCACAGTTGGCGGGTGCTGGTGCTGCCGCTCCAGCCGCCCCGCGGACAGGCCCCCAACCCCAGCGCGTACGCCTCCCCGACGATCACCCCGACGTACGTCATGGTCGCCGTCTCCCGCGAGGACATCGACGCCACCACCGGCAGGCTGAGCACCTCCTTCCTGGCCATCGGCGGCGGCGTCCTGGTCCTGATCGCCGCGCTCGGCTTCTTCGCCGTCCGGGCCGGGCTGCGGCCGCTGCGCCGGATCGAGCAGGGCGCCGAGCGGATCGCGGCCGGCGAACTGTCGCACCGGATGCCGGAACTCTCCCCGGGCACCGAGGTCGGCCGGCTGTCGATCGCGCTCAACGGGATGCTCACCCAGATCGAGGCGGCCTTCGCGGCCCGCGCCGAGTCCGAGGCCAGGATGCGGCGCTTCGTCGCCGACGCCTCGCACGAACTGCGCACCCCACTGGCCGGCATCCGCGGCTTCGCCGAGCTGTACCGGATGGGCGCGCTGCCCACCGAGGCCGACGTCAAGCGGACCATGACCCGGATCGAGAGCGAGGCCGACCGGATGGGCGCCCTGGTCGAGGACCTGCTGGTACTCGCCCGGCTGGACGAGGAACGCCCGCTCGACCTCGCCCCGATGGACCTGCGCACCCTCGCCGCCGACGCGCTGCACGACCTCACCGCCCTGGACCCGAGCCGCCCGGTCTCGCTCACCGGCCCGACCGGCAGCGGCGCACCCGGCGCGGCGCCCGTCATCGGCGACGAGGCGCGGCTGCGCCAGGTGGTCACCAACCTGGTCGGCAACGCGGTCAAGCACACCCCGCCCGGCACCCCGGTCCGGATCGGGGTGGGCGCCGGCCCCGGCGGCATCTGCCTGCTGGAGGTCGCCGACTCCGGCCCCGGCCTCACCGAGGAACAGGCCCAACGGGTCTTCGACCGCTTCTTCCGCGTCGACGCCTCCCGCAGCCGCGACAACGGCGGCGGCGCCGGCCTCGGCCTCGCCATCGCCACCGCCCTCACTCGCGCCCACGGCGGCATCCTCACCCTCCACACCGCCCCCGGCCAGGGCGCCACCTTCCGCATGGAACTCCCCCGCCAGCGCTGACCGCTCTCCAAACCCCCTGATCGAGTGAACTGCCCCCCGTTCATCCGCCCGGCCCCTCGGTCGTGTGCGACTGTGCGGCCCTTGCTTGTGCGGACTCGCGCGGGCTGATCACACTGGACGGGAAAGGGGTGTTCCGATGAGCGCACTTGCTGCTGAGGAGACCGGCGTGGACCTGGACCAGGCGCTGTGGGAGATCTGGAAGTCCATGGACGTCCCGGAGGGTGTCCATGTGGAGATCATCGAGGGGGACTTCGCGGTGTCACCCACCGGTAACAGCCGCCACGCGCGGATCAACAGGCGGTTGCTCGGGGCGCTGTTCGGCCACCTTCAAGGATCCGGCTGGTCGCCGGGAAACGACTGCAACGTCATCCACGGATTCAAGGTGTACATCCCGGATGCGTACGTGGCCCCCGAGGACGACGAGGAGATCGAGCACCCCGACGGCTCGGGGCTGCTCGCCTCCGGAATCCCCCTGGTCGTCGAGACCGTGTCGCCGGGCGCCAAAGCCCGCACGCGTGACCACGTCCTCAAGCGTCGTGCCTACGCCGCCGCCGGGATCCCGGTGTACGTGATCATCGACGACTACGACGACGGCGGAGCCGTCACCGTCCTCTCCGAGCCTGACCCGGAGCGCCGCGAGTACGCCTCCTCTACCCGGGTCCCGTACGGCAAGGAGGCCGTGATCCCCGAGGGCCCCGCCGAGGGCTTCGTGATCGGGCCCGACATCACCGGCGAGCGACGCGGCTGACCGCTCTCCAAACCCCCTGATCGAGTGAACTGCCCCCGTTCACCCGACCGGCTCCTCGGTCGTGTGCGACCGTGCGGCCCTTGCTTGTGCGGACTCGCGCGGGCTGATCACACTGGACGGGAAGTGGGGTGTCTCAATGAGCGCGCTCGTTGCCGAGGGGACCATCGTGAACCTGGACCAGTTGCTGTGGCAGGCGTGGAAGTCCATGGATGTGCCCGAGGGCTTCCGAGCGGAGATCATCGAGGGGACGATCACGTTGTCACCCACCGGCAGCAGCCGCCATTTCGATGTCAACAACCGGGTCCTTGAGGGCCTGTTCGTGCAACTGCGCGGCAGCGACTGGCGGCCGGGGAACGACTGCAACGTCATCGACGGGCTCAAGGTGCTCATCCCCGACGTGTTCGTCGCTCAGCGGGAGATCGAGGAGATCGACCACCCGGAGGGCAAGGGCCTGGTCGCTTCCGGTGTCCGTCTCGTGGTCGAGACGGTATCTTCCGGCGCTGAGAACCGTCGGCGTGACCACGTCCTCAAGCGTCGTGCCTACGCCGCCGCCGGGATCCCGGTGTACGTGATCATCGACGACTACGACGACGGCGGAGCCGTCACCGTCCTCTCCGAGCCCGACCCCGAGCGCCGCGAGTACGCCTCCTCCACCCGGGTCCCGTACGGCAAGGAGGCCGTGATCCCCGAGGGCCCCGCCGAGGGCTTCGTGATCGGGCCCGACATCACCGGCGAGCGACGCGGCTGACCGGTTCGTCCGGGTTTCGGGAATCCGGGGGTTTGAGGTGGGCTTTTCCGGGGCTTTGTCGACACGTCAATTCGCTGGCTGACCAGGAAGGTCGGGCGCCCGATCATTGCCGGATTCCGGCATGGAGCGTCAAGAATGCGTAAGCCTGAGGTCGCTTCTGCCCGGCCGTCAGAAGCAATCGCGGCCAAGGCTCTTGCCACGGAACCGCAGGACAGGCCGCCCCGGCCCGCCTGCGGTTGCGGCGTTCCCGGCCCCGGGCTCCCCGATCGGGTGAACCGCCCGCCGTTCGCCAGGTCGGCCCCGTGCCCGTGTGCGATGGTCGCCCAGGTGCTCACCCCAGCCACCGGGAGATCGTCGTGGACGTTGGTCAGAGGTCGTTCAAGCGGGATCTGTCGGAGTGGCGGATCGCCCTGGTGGCCTGGCGGCTGCTGGTGTTGCAGGCGGCGGATCCGACGGTGTCGGCGGGGATGTCGGAGCACTCGACGTACCGGGCGCATCCGTGGCGGCGGGTGGAGCACACGCTGGGCAGCGGGCGGCGGTTGTTCTACCAGGACGCGGAGACCTTGCGCCGGGAGGTGGCCCGGCTGGAACGGGCGCACAAACGGATCCGGGGAACGGGGCCGGACGGGCGGCCGTACGACGCGCGGGACGCGGGGACCAGGGCGTGGGTGCTGCTGACGCTCTTCGAGTGCGTGGTCACGATGCGCCGGCTGGGCGGAGATCCGTACGACGCCCGGGAGTTGGGGCTCGCCTACGCGGAGTTCCGCGAGGCGGTCGCCGCCTTCGGCCTCCCGGAGGGTGAAATCCCGGCCACGGCCGGTGAGTTGCCAGCCTACTTCGCCCGGTACGCCCGGGAGCGGCTGGAGTTCACCGAGGCGGCCAGCTATCTGCTGGGCGATCTGTTGCGTGAGGCGCCCCGGCCGCGCCGGCTCTGGTTCCTCGGGGACGCCGGGTGGCGGGCGGTGCGGCTGCTGGTCGCCCGGGTGATCCGCGAGCTGACCGTGGCGGATCTGCCGCCGGTGGTGCGGGAGCGGTTCGGGCTGGTCCGTACCCGGCGGGCCGTGCTGCTGTCCGCGGTGCTGCACCGCGGCGTGGGCGTCGTCGTCCCGCTGCTGCCGGACCGGCTGCGCTACCGCTCGCCGGAGCCGTCGCGGCCGAAGCGCCGCCACCAGGGCCGGGACGAGCGCGGTCCCCGGCTGGACCGGTTCTTCCGCGAGGTGCTGGACCAGACCGGCGACGGCTCCATCACCGTGCACGACCTGCGGGCGATGGCCCATGACGTGTGCTGGCAGCTGGAGCTGGACGAGGCCGGTGAGGCCAGGGTGTACGAGGCCTTCGACAGCTGGTGGGAGCAGCTGCGCGCGGTGATGGACGCCGACGGGGACGGCAGGGTGAGCCGGGAGGAGTTCGTGGCGGCCACCCTGGCCGGTTGTGATCGGGACGAGGCCTATCTGGAGCGGGGGCTGCTGCCCGCGCTGCGGGCGGTGTTCACCGCGGCGGACTCGGATGGCAGCGGCTTCCTGGAGTTCGACGAGTACCGCGCGGTGTTCGGCGGGCCGCGGGTGCATCCGGCCGAGCTGTCGCACGGTTTCCGCCAACTGGACACCGACGGGGACGGGCGGATCACCCGGGAGGAGTTCCTCCGCGGCTTCACCGAGTTCTTCACCGCCCGCGCCGACTCCACCCCGGGCGCCGAGCTTCTCGGCCGCGCGTAGCCATCAGGCCGGAATCAGCGCCCTTCGACCGCGCGTAGCCAACAGGTCGGAATCAGCGCTCTTCGGCCGCGCGTCGCCATCAGGCCGGAATCAGAGCCCGGTATCACGCCCCGCCCGCTGGTGCGAGCGGGGCGTCGGCCTGTCAAGCGCCGGTTCGGCCAAGATCCGCCCCCGCTCCGCCCGGTCGCTCGTTGTCCCGGCGCCTTGGGGATCCGCAGACTGGGCGCAGCCGCAGCCACCGTCTCGCCGCCACAGACCCCACCCCGCCTGCGATTCCTTCGTAAGGATGATGGATACTGCCTCTTGTGAACGTGTTCACGTTCACAAGCGGACAAGCTTGCGCGGTTCGGCAACGGTCTACGGCTATAGATGAAGTTTGTCCGGAAGACGCCCGTCATCACTCGGGCAGGTTGGGAGAGAGGGCGAAGTGGAACTGGCAATCGCTCACGAGACCATCGCGCGATGGCAATTCGGCATCACCACCGTCTACCACTTCCTCTTCGTTCCGCTCACGATCAGCCTGGCCGCGATCGTGGCCGGGCTGGAGACCGCCTGGGTGCGGACGAACAAGGAGAAGTACTTCCACGCGACGAAGTTCTGGGGAAAGCTCTTCCTCATCAACATCGCGATGGGCGTCGTCACCGGCATCGTCCAGGAGTTCCAGTTCGGCATGAACTGGTCCGACTACTCCCGCTTCGTCGGTGACGTCTTCGGCGCCCCGCTCGCGATGGAGGCGCTGATCGCCTTCTTCTTCGAGTCGACCTTCATCGGCCTGTGGATCTTCGGCTGGGACAAGCTGCCGCGGAAGATCCACGCCGGCTGCATGTGGATGGTCGCGCTGGGCACCGTGCTCTCCGGCTACTTCATCCTGGCCGCCAACTCCTGGATGCAGCACCCGGTCGGCTACGCGATCGACCCGGTCACCGGCAAGGCGCAACTGACCGACGTGGTCCGGGTGCTGTTCCAGAACACCACCCTGGTCGTCGTCTTCCACACCCTGACCGCCGCCTTCCTCACCGGCGCCGCCTTCGTCATCGGCATCGCCTCCTTCCACCTCTGGAAGGCCAAGCGCAAGCCCGAGACCGCCGACCCGAAGAAGACCGCCGCGATGCGCACCTCGCTGCGGCTCGGCCTGGTGCTCGCCGTGGTCTTCGGCCTGGGCACCGCGCTCAGCGGCGACACCCTGGGCAAGGTCATGTTCGAGCAGCAGCCGATGAAGATGGCCGCCGCCGAGGCGCTGTGGGAGACCCAGGCGCCGGCGCCGTTCTCGGTCTTCGCCGTCGGTGACGTCACCAAGGGCCACAACTCGGTCGCCCTGGAGATCCCCGGGATACTGTCCTTCCTCGCCCACAACGACTTCAGCTCGTCCGTCCCCGGCATCAACGACATCGCCGCCGCCGAGGCCGCCCAGCACGGCGGCAACCCCAAGGACTACATCCCGAGCATTTTCGTCACCTACTGGGGCTTCCGCCTCATGATCGGCTTCGGGATGACCTCCTTCCTGGCCGGCCTGATCGGCCTCTGGACCACCCGAAAGAAGCTCTTCCTGCACCCCGAGTTCCGCACCGGCGAGACCGAGGTGCCCCGGCTGATGCTCACCCCCAAGCGCGAGCTGGGCCCGCTGCTCACCAAGTGGAGCTGGCGGATCGGCATCCTGACCATGGGCTTCCCGCTGATCGCCAACAGCTTCGGCTGGATCTTCACCGAGATGGGCCGTCAGCCCTGGTCCGTCTTCGGCCTGATGACCACGGCCGACTCCGTCTCGCCCACCGTCGGCATCGGCACCCAGATCGGCGCCCTGTGCACCTTCACCGCGCTGTACGCGATCCTCGCGGTCATCGAGGTCAAGCTGCTGGTCAAGTACGCCAAGGCCGGCCCGGTGGTGACCGAACAGCCGCCCACCAAGGACCCGTCGCTGCGCGGCCCGTCCTCCGACGAGGACGCCGACAAGCCGCTCGCCTTCGCGTACTGAGGCGCCGGGACACTGCGGAACTGAGGATCTGACATGCAACTCCACGACGTCTGGTTCGTGCTGATCGCGGTCCTGTGGATCGGCTACTTCTTCCTGGAGGGCTTCGACTTCGGGATCGGCGTGCTGCTCAAGCCGCTGGCCCGCAACACCACCGAGCGGCGGGTGCTGATCAACACCATCGGCCCGGTCTGGGACGGCAACGAGGTCTGGCTGCTGACCGCCGGCGGCGCGACCTTCGCGGCCTTCCCGGACTGGTACGCGACGCTCTTCAGCGGCTTCTACATCCCGCTGCTGATCATCCTGGTCTGCCTGATCATCCGCGGCGTGGCCTTCGAGTACCGGCACAAGCACGACGGTGAGCGCTGGCAGCGGAACTGGGAGGAGGCCCTCTTCTGGACCTCCCTGCTGCCGGCCTTCCTGTGGGGCGTGGCCTTCGCCAACATCGTGCGCGGCGTGGACATCGACGCGCAGAAGAACTACGCCGGCACCCTCTGGGACCTGCTGAACCCGTACGCGCTGCTCGGCGGCCTGGTGACGCTCGCCCTGTTCACCTTCCACGGCTCGGTGTTCGCCGTGCTCAAGACGGTCGGCGAGATCCGGGAGCGGGCCCGCACGGCCGCGCTGGTGTCCGGGCTGGCGACCGCCGGGCTGGCGCTGGCCTTCCTGATCTGGACCCAGGTCTCCCACGGCAACGGCCGCAGCCTGGCCGCGATGATCGTCGCGGTGGCCGCCCTGGTCGCCGCCCTGGCGGCCAACCGGCTCCGCCGCGAGGGCTGGGCGTTCTCGCTCTCCGGGGTGACCATCGTGGCCGCGGTCGCGATGCTCTTCCTGGCGCTCTTCCCGAACGTCATGCCCTCCACGCTGAACCCGGAGTGGAGCCTGACCGTCAGCAACGCCTCGTCCTCGCCGTACACCCTGAAGGTGATGACGATCGTCGCGGCGATCTTCACCCCGCTGGTGCTGCTCTACCAGGGCTGGACGTACTGGGTGTTCCGCAAGCGGATCGGCGTCCAGCACATCCCCGGGCACGACCCGGCCGCCCAGCTCGACCAGGCCTGACGCCGTGAAGCCCGTCGACCCCCGACTCCTCGGGTACGCCCGCACCACCAGGGTCTTCCTCGCCGGTTCCGTGCTCCTCGGCGCGGCCGGCGCGGCCCTGGTGGTCGCCCAGGCGAGTCTGATCGCCGAGATCGTCGTCCGCGCCTTCCAGCGCGGGGCGACGCTCGGCGAGCTGACCACGCCGCTGCTGCTGCTCGCCCTCACGGCGGTCGGCCGCGGGCTGGTCGGCTGGCTCACCGAACTCACCGCGCACCGGTCCGTCGCCCGGGTGAAGTCCACCCTGCGGCGCCGGCTGCTCGACCACGCCACCGCGCTCGGCCCGTCCTACCTGGCGGGCCGGCGCACCGGCGAACTCACCACCCTCGCCACCCGCGGCATCGACGCGTTGGACGACTACTTCGCCCGCTACCTGCCGCAGCTGGCGCTGGCCGTCGTCGTCCCGGTGATCGTGCTGCTGCGGATCGTCGGCGCCGACGTCACCTCGGCGGCCGTGATCGCCGGGACGCTGCCGCTGATCCCGCTGTTCATGGTGCTGATCGGGATGGCCACCCAGTCCCGGATGGACCGGCAGTGGGACACCCTCGCCCGGCTCTCGCACCACTTCCTCGACGTGGTCGCCGGGCTGCCCACCCTCAAGGTGTTCAACCGGGCCCGCACCCAGGCCGCCACCATCTCCCGGATCACCGCGGACTACCGCCGGGCCACCCTGCGCACCCTGCGGATCGCCTTCGTCTCCTCCTTCACCCTGGAGCTGCTCGCCACCCTGTCCGTCGCGCTGGTCGCCGTCACCGTCGGCTTCCGGCTGGTGGACGGCACGCTCGACCTGGAGACCGGGCTGCTGATCCTGGTGCTCGCCCCCGAGGTGTACTTCCCGATCCGCCAGGTCGGCGCGCTCTACCACTCCAGCGTCGAGGGGCTGACCGCCGCCGACCAGCTGTTCCAGGTGCTGGAGACCCCGCTGCCCGCCGCCGGCACCGTCACGGCGCCGGACCTCGCGGGCGCCGTGATCACGGCCGAGGGCCTGGTGGTCCGCCACCCCGGGCGCACCGAGCCCGCGCTGGACGGCGCCGGGCTGACCCTGCGCCCGGGCTCCAGCACCGCGCTGACCGGCCCGAGCGGCGCCGGCAAGTCCACCCTGCTGGCCGTGCTGCTCGGCCTCACCGCCCCCGCCTCCGGCAGCGTCCGGATCACCGGCACCGACGGCCGTACGTACGACCTGGCCGAGCTGGAGCCGGCGAGCTGGCGGCGGCAGATCGCCTGGGTGCCGCAGCACCCGCACCTGTTCGCCGGGACGGTCGCCGAGAACCTGCGGCTCTACCGGCCGGACGCCACCGACGAGCAGCTGTGGACGGCGCTGCGGGCCGCGCACGCGCTCGACTTCGTCACCGACCTGGCGGCCGGGCTGGGGGAGGACGGCGCCGGGCTCTCCGCCGGACAGCGCCAGCGCCTCGCCCTCGCCCGGGTGCTGCTCGCCGACGACCGGCCGCTGGTGCTGCTGGACGAGCCGACCGCCAACCTGGACGGCGCCTCCGAGGCGGCCGTGGTGGACGCCGTCCGCACCCTCGCCGCCGACCCGGCGCGCACCGTCCTGGTGGTCGCGCACCGGCCGGCGCTGCTGGCCGTCGCGGACGAGCGGGTACGGCTCGCGGGGGCTCCTTCGGCGCCCGCGGAACCGGTCGCCCCGCTCGCCCACAGCGGGAAGCCGACCCCCGCCGCCGCCGTCCCCGAGGAGCCCGAGCGCGAGGGCGCCACCACTCCCCGGCTGGCGCTGTCGATCCTGCTCGGCGCGCTCGCCCTCGGCTGCGCCGTCGCCCTGATGGCCACCTCCGGCTACCTGATCTCCCGGGCCTCGCAGATGCCGCCGGTGCTCTACCTGATGATGGCCGTCACCTCCGTCCGGGCCTTCGGCATCGGCCGCAGCGTCTTCCGCTACGCCGAACGGCTGGTCTCGCACGACGCGGTGCTGCGCACCCTCGGCACCCTGCGGGCCGCCGTCTACCGGCGGCTGAGCGCGCTCGCCCCGGCCGGACTGCCCGCCTTCCGACGCGGTGACCTGCTCTCCCGGCTGGTCGCCGACGTGGACGCGATCCAGGACCACTACCTGCGCTGGCGGCTGCCGGCCGCGGTGGCGGGCGTGGTCGCGCTGGCCTCGACGGTGGCGATGGCCGCCTTCCTGCCCGCCGCCGGGCTGGTGCTCGGCCTCGGGCTGCTGCTCGCCGGTGTGCTGGTGCCCGCGCTGGCCGCCCGCTGGTCGGCCGGCGCCGAGCGGCGCCAGGCCCCGGCGCGCGGCCGGCTGGCCACCACCGTGGTGGACGCCTTCACCGGCACCGCCGAGCTCACCGTGGCCGGCGCGCTGCCCGGCCGACTGGCCGCCGTCCGCACCGCCGACGCCGCGCTGACCGGGCTGGCCGCCCGTTCGGCCGCCACCACGGCGCTCGGCACCGGGCTGATCGCGCTGCTCACCGGGCTGACCGTGACCGCCGCGGCCGCCGTCGGCGTCCAGGGGGTGCGGGACGGGCTGCTGGCGCCGGTCTGCCTGGCCGTGGTGGTGCTGACCCCGCTGGCCGCGTTCGAGGCCGTCACCGGGATGCCGCTCGCCGTCCAGGCCCGCCAGCGCAGCCGCGCCGCGCAGGCCCGGCTGGACGAGGTGCTCTCCGCGGAACCCCCGGTCGAGGAGCCTGCGCAGCCGGTCGCGCTGCCCGAGCAGCCGCTGCCGGTCGCGGTGCGCGGGCTGACCGTACGGCACCCCGGGCAGCGGACGGACGCGCTGGCCGGAGTGGACCTCGACCTCGTGGCCGGCCGCCGGATCGCCGTGGTCGGCCCGTCCGGCTCCGGCAAGACCACCCTCGCCCAGGCACTGCTGCGCTTCCTGGAGCCGAGCGCCGGGACGGTGCGGTTCGCCGACGGCTGTCCACAGGCTGTGGACAGCCGCGACCTCGCTGGCGAGGACGTGCGCCGGGTGATCGGGCTCTGCGCCCAGGACGCCCACGTCTTCGACAGCTCGCTGCGGGAGAACCTGCGGCTGGCCCGGCCGGGCGCCGGGGAGGACGAGCTGCGCGCCGCGCTGGCCGCCGCCCGGCTGCTGGAGTGGACCGAGGGCCTGCCGGACGGCCTGGACACGATGGTCGGCGAGCACGGCGCCCGGCTCTCCGGCGGCCAGCGCCGGCGCCTGGCGCTCGCCCGGGCGCTGCTCGCGGACTTCCCCGTCCTGGTCCTGGACGAGCCCGCCGAGCACCTCGACCTGCCCACCGCCGACGCGCTGACCGCCGACCTGCTGACCGCCACCGAGGGCCGCGGCACCGTGCTGATCACCCACCGGCTGGCCGGGCTGGACGACACCACGGTGGACGAGGTGCTGGTGCTGGACGGCGGCCGGGTGGCCGAGCGGGGCCGCTGGTCGGAGCTGGTGGCCGACCCGGACGGGCGGCTGCACGCGATGTGGCGGCGGGAGCGGGAGGCGGACGGGCTGCTGGAACCGGTGGGCTGACGGTCGTCGCCACCGCCCGTCGCGTCGCCCTCCGGCTGAAAAGCGTACAAACGTAGGCTTTCTCCATGGACCCCATGCCCGACCTCCCCGAGGCCACTTCCGAGCAGACACCCCATCGGGTGCCCGAGATCGCCTCGCTCGGGCTGGACACGCTGGTCACCGAGGTCGCCGAGCGCCTCCAGTCGGCCGCCGCGGTCACCGACCGGATGCAGCGGCTGCTGGAGGCGGTCGTCTCGATCGGCACCGGGCTGGACCTGCACGCCACCCTGCACCGGATCACCCTGGGCGCCGCCGAGCTGGTCGACGCCCGGTACGCGGCGCTCGGCGTGATCGCCCCCGGCGGCACCGGCCTGGCCGACTTCATCCACGTCGGGATCGACGACGAGACCGCCGCCGAGATCGGCGAACTGCCCGCCGGCCGGGGCATCCTCGGCGCGCTCATCGACCGCCCCGAGTCGCTTCGGCTGACCGACCTGCGCACCGACCCGCGCTCCTCCGGGTTCCCGCCGCACCACCCGTGCATGAGGGCCTTCCTGGGCGTGCCGATCCGGGTCCGCGCCGAGGTGTTCGGCAACCTCTACCTCACCGAGAAGAAGGGCGGCGGGCCCTTCACCCCCGAGGACGAACAGGTCGTCCACGCGCTCGCCGCCGCGGCCGGCGTGGCCATCGAGAACTCCCGGCTGTACGAGGAGGGCCGCCGCCGGGAACGCTGGATCGCCGGCGCCGCCGCCGTCACCACCGCGCTGCTCTCCGCCGAGCAGGCCGAGACCGCGCTGACCGTCGCCGCCGAACAGGTACGGGAGTTGGCGGACGCCGCGCTCGGCATGATCCTGCTGCCGACCGGCCCGGAGGGCGGCGAGGGCGACGGGCAGATGCGCGTCGCGCACGCCTCCGGGGAGCTGGCCGAGTTCGTCCGCGGCGAGCTGCTGCCCAAGGAGAGCATCGCGGCCCAGCTGCTCGCGGGGGAGAGCGTCTACCTGGACGACATGTCCAGCGACCCGAGCGTGGTGATCCGGCTCGCCCGCCGCTTCGGCCCGTCCATGGCCGTGCCGATGGTCGCCGCCGGGCGGGTGCTCGGCGGGCTCTGCGTCTGGCGCCCCAGCGGCGCCGTACCGTTCACCGACAGCGAGAAGCAGCTCGCCGAGACCTTCGCCTCGCAGGCCGCGCTCGCCCTGCGGCTCGCCGAGGGCCAGCGCGACCAGCAGCGACTGGCCGTCTTCCAGGACCGCGACCGGATCGCCCGCGACCTCCACGATCTGGTGATCCAACGGCTGTTCGCCACCGGGATGATGCTGGAGAGCGCCGCCCGGCGGGCCGTCGTCCCCGAGGTGAAGACCGGCATCGGCAAGGCGGTGGACGAGCTGGACGCCACCATCCAGGAGGTCCGCACCACCATCTACGCCCTCCAGCACGACAATCACGGCGACACCCCGGACACCCTGCGCACCCGGGTGCTGCGCGAGGCCAGCCAGGCCGCGGCCGCGCTCGGCTTCAAGCCCTCGGTGACCTTCGTCGGGCCGGTGGAGAGCCTGGTCGGCGAGAAGACCGGCCGCCAACTGCTCGCCGCCCTACGGGAGATGCTCTCCAACACGGCCCGGCACGCGCGCGCCTCCCGGGTCGGCGTGGAGGTCGACGCGACCGCCCACCTGGACGAGAACGGCCGGCCGACGGGCGGCGACCCGGAGTCACTGGAGCACGGCGGACGGCCCGGCGTGCTGCTCACCGTGACCGACGACGGGGTGGGCATCCCGGCGGGCGGCCGGCGCAGCGGCCTGCTCAACCTCGCCCGGCGCGCCGAAGCGCTCGGCGGCGACGCCTGGCACGAGAGCGGGCCGTACCGGAAGGGGACGATGGTGCGCTGGACGGCCCGGCTGTGAGTGCGTCGCGACCGGGCCTCGGGCGGGCTTCGACCGAGATCGAGTGAAAGTTAAACGAGAGAGAACTTCCCGACCAACGGCGCAAGTTGTGAACGTTCTGGGCTTTCGGGGTCTCCGTGTGCACACATAGCTTTGCTCCGCTCGGAGGGGAATCCGGAGGGCAACCGGACGGAGGGGGCAGTGGACGCTGCCGGCCGCGGTCACACCGCAGTTGGGGCAAGTCGAGGGGGTTTCCGCGCCGAACGGGCGGCGGACGGGCGCTACCGCTGGCAACTGAAGGCGCCCAACGGAAGGGTGGTCGCGATCACCGCGGCCGCGTTCGAGACGCCCGGCGAGGCCGAGCGGTGCTTCGACGGCCTGCGCGTCGGGGCGGCCGGGCTGACCGCGCGCATCACCCACGTACGGGAGGGCATCGGCTGGGTCTGGGTCGTCCCGGGCTCGCGCGCCCTGCCCGAGGTGCGGTCCAGCCGCGCGTACGAACGGTACGCGACCTGCCAGAACGCCTTCCGGCGGTTCGTGGCGTTGCTCGCCAAGCAGCCCCCGCGCGAACTGCCCGGGTCCACCGCGCCGTTGAGACGCGTCGATGGCCGCTGAACGGCGCGGGCCGCGGCTGCTGATCGTTCCGGCCGCCGACCGCGGCCTCGGCTGGGCGCTGCGGGCCGCCAACGGGCGGCCGCTCGGGGTGGGTGTGCGGACCTACCGGACTGAGGGCGAACTGGCCGATTCTGTACGGGAGTTGCTGATCGAGCGGGCCGCGCTGCGGTGCTCGGTCGGGCAGTCCGAAGGGCGTCAGTGGGTCTGGGCCGCCTATCTGCCGGTGCGCAGCACCCGGCCGGGGGCGGCCGAGGCCGTTCCGGTCGCCCGCAGTGCCCGGGGGTACCTGCGGCGGGACCAGTGCCAGGCGGGGGTCGAGGGGTTCCTGGCCGGATTGCGGTGGGTGGGGCAGGAGTTGCGGCGGGCCGGGCGGGACGGGCGCTGGCCGCTGTGAACCTGTGAGCCCGTGAACTTGTGAGCCCGTGAGCCCCGTGAGCTTGTGAGTCTTTGAGTCGCCGAAGCCATGGCGGTCCGTCGTCCGGCGGGCCGCCGTCTCGGCGTTTCCGGAGTCCGGGATTCTCCGTCCGTGCAGTTCCGGTGAAGGACAGGTTTCCGGCAACACCCCGAGCAGCCTCCTGGAGAAGAACGTCGACCAAGTCCGGAGGCTCGGTGGTGCCCCTGTCGCGTGCACGCTGACCAGTGGCTAAACCTCGCTGAACCGATGAGTCGACATTCCCCGACCGGGCCCGGCCTCCCTTCCGGCGGAACCTCCCCGCCGGAAAGGATCGGCACTGCCGGGCAGGCCGCAGCGGACGCGGCCACCGGCCCCCGAACTCCCCAACGGAGTAAGGGTTTCACGCGATGTACGTCTCTCCCCCGGAGGAAGAGGAACATGCGTAAGACCGCTGCCAAGCTGCTCACCGTCGCCGCGCTGGCGACCTCCGTCGCCACCGTCGTCAGCGGCACCGCCGTCGCCGACCCGGCGGGCACCCCGCGCGCCATCGACATCGTGGGTGTCGGCTCCGACACGACCCAGGCGATCCTGAACCAGCTGTCGGTCGACTACAACGCCTCGCTGACCGACCCGAACGCCCCCCGCCTGTACAGCTGGGACGCGACCGGCTCCTCGCCGCTGGTCACCAAGACCGGTGCCACCTCGATCACCCGCCCGAACGGCTCCGGCGCCGGCGTGAAGGCCCTGGCCGCCAACACCTCCACCACGGTCGACTTCGCCCGCTCCTCGCGCGGCCCGGCGACCGGTGACGCGACCGGCCTGGCCTTCGTCGCGCTCGCCAAGGACGCGGTGACCTGGTCCGCCAGCGCGGGCGGCAACGCTCCGGCGGCGCTGACCCCGGCGCAGCTCAAGGGCATCTACGAGTGCAACCCGAGCTTCCGCACCTGGAACCAGATCGACTCCAGCAAGCCGGCCGTCAACATCCAGCCGGTCCTGCCGCAGGCCAACTCCGGCACCCGCTCGTTCTTCCTGAGCGCGATCGGCAACCCGGTCCTGGGCACCTGCGTCGCCGACGGCCCGGAGGAGAACGAGGGCACCGACGTCAGCCTGAACAACAACCCGAACGTGGTCTTCCCGTACTCCGTGGCCCACTACCTCGGCCAGACGGTCGGCGGCCACGGCACGGCGACCGACGCCCCGGGCAGCCTCACCCTGCGCAACGTCATCCTCAACAACGTCTCGGTGGCGCCGGTGGCGAACAACGTCATCAACGCGACCTTCGCCAACTCGGTCTTCGGCCGCGTGGTCTACAACGTGGTCCGCAACACCGAGTGGACCGCCACCGACGCCCACGGCACCGCGCTGCGTGCGATCTTCGGCCAGGACGGCTGGATCTGCAACGACACCAAGGCCGACTCCGACCTGCGCGGCTTCGGCTTCCTGCCCACCGCCGCCTGTGGTGTCGCGACCCTCACCTGATCGACCGGCTCGACCCTGCCTGAACCCGCTCGACCCTGCCTGACCCGCTCGATCCGGTCGGGCCCCAGCTCGACCCGGCGGCCACGGGCCTCGCGCCCGTGGCCGCCGGCCCTTCGCCCGTTCCCGCGGGCCCGCACCGACACTCCACCTCTCCCAAGGAGTTCAGCATGTCCCGTACTTCCGCCCGGCTGCTGGCCGGCAGCGCCGCGGTCGCCCTCGCCGTGACCGGCCTGAGCGGTGCGGCCGCCGCCGACACCGCGCCGGCCGGGCCCACCGGCACCGCCGTGGCGACCGTGAGCACCGCCTTCGTGTCCTCCGCGGCGCAGAACGGTGTGGTGGTCCTCCCGCTGCCGGACGCCGGCGTCTCCTACAGCTCCGCCGAGGGCCTCAAGGTCTCCTTCCCGGTGACCGGCGGCTCGGTCAACCTGAAGGGCTACTACGGCGAACTGCGGTTGGGCGGCAGCCTGCTGTTCGTCGACTACTTCACCGGCAAGAGCGTGCGGTTCAAGCAGCTGGCGTTCAGCGCCGACGCCTGGCGGCTCACCGGTGTGCCGGAGGGCGGCACCGACCCGGTCAACCTGCTGAAGCCGGCCGGCGTGGGGCGGACCACGGTCAGCGGAACCACCCAGACGCTCGACTCGTCGGACTTCAAGGTGGACGCCGCGGCGGCCCAGTACCTGGACACCAAGCTGAACACCGCCTTCTTCACCGGCGGTCAGTCGGTGGGCTCCTTCTCGCTCACCGTCACCGGCTGACGAGTCGTCGGACCCCGGGTGGGCCCGTGCCGCGAGGTGCGGGCCTCCTTGCGTGGAGTTCCCAAGTCCGCCACGGAGTCGCCGCGTTGGGGTCTCGTACACATGGACGACCGGATCCGGCCATGTGTGGCGGGCCGAATGGACGCGTACCGGAATCGCCGGTCGCGCCCGCAGCCCGATCACCCTCGCGCCGCGCACCCGGCGGCGTGGATCCGCACGGAGGTGCCCGTCATGAGAGTCCGATTGCCCGGCCGGAGCGTGCCGGGGAGGTGGAGACGCCGGCTTCCGGCGGCCGCGCTGGTGTGGTCGGTGGTGGTCGCGCTCGGTGTGGCACCGATCGGCCTGGGCGCGGTGGCGCCGGCCGCCGCGGCGAGCGGGTCCGCCCGGACGGTGGTGGGCCCGCACATCTGGATCCCGGAGACCCAGTCGAAGGGCCCCGAGGGCAGCATCACCGTCGCGCAGACGAAGAACCTGACCAACCAGGTCGTCCAGGTGTCCTGGACCGGGTTCACCCCGACCGTGGACTCCATGGGCGCGCCGGTGACGGTCACCCCGCCGCTCGGCGGCGAGGCCCGCTACCCGGTCCGGGTGTACCAGTGCCGGGGCGCCAAGCCCGACATCACCGACTGCTACGGCAGCACCCTGTTCAACACGGACCCGGCGAAGGGCTTCGAACAGCCGAAGCCCGCCCCGGGCGTCACCACGCCGGACTTTCCGAGCAACATGGTCGTCGCCCCGACCGGGCCGGACGGCTCCGGGGTCGCGAACATCGAGGTCTGGACCTCGGGACAGAGCCCGACCCTGGGCTGCGACGCCACCCACCCGTGTTCGCTCGTGGTCGAGCCGAACTACGGCGGGGACAGCATCGCGATCTGGAACCGCAAGGGCAAGACCAACTGCGACAACCACGACGCCGACGTCTTCGCCGACGGCTTCACTCCGACGGCGACCGACAAGGTGATGGGCCAGGGCAACGTCCGCAACCAGCTCACCACCGGCGAGATGTGCGCGTGGGCGAACCACATCGCCATCCCGCTGGAGTTCGCGCCCACCCCGGACGCCTGTCAGGAGCGGGTCGCCGATCTGACCGTGGCCGGCCTGGAGATGGCCAACCGGGCCATGCAGCAGTGGCGGACCGGCCTGTGCCTGGGCAGTACGCCGCTCTCGGTGCAGTACAGCCCGTCCGGCGGCGAGCCGCAGGCCCGGGAGGACTTCCTGGGCGGCCGCAAGGACGTCGCGCTGACCGCCCGGCCGGACGGCCAGGCGCCGCCGCGGCCGTACGTCTACGCGCCGCTGGCGACCAGCGGCATTTCGGTGGTCTTCGCGGTGGATGACCCGGTGTCGGGCCGGCAGATCCGCGACATGAAGCTCAACGCCCGGCTGCTGGCCAAGATGCTCACCCAGTCCTATCTGCCGACGGGTTCGGACATCGCCTCGGTGCGCGGCAACCCGGTCTGTGTCTTCGCCGACCCGGAGTTCGTGAAGCTGAACCCGCTGCCCCCGGCCTCCGGTCTGGCCTGGCCGACGTTCTGCGACACCGGCAACTCCAGCCCGACGGTGGTCGGCGGCACCACCGACCTGGTGCACCAGCTCACTTCGTGGATCGCCTCCGACCCGGACGCGGTCCGCTTCCTGGACGGCGAGCCGGACCCGTGGGGCATGCACGTGGACTCCTTCTACCTGCGGCCCACCTTCTCCGGCTACCCGGTCGAGTCCTTCATCCGGCAGGACTCCTCGGGCGTCGTCGGCGCGGACAAGGACCCGTACGACCGCTGGAAGCAGTACGAGTGGAACCCGAACACGATGGGGCTCGGCGACATGGCGCGCAAGCTCCTCCAGAACACCCCGAACTGCGTCGTGCCGACCCTCACCGGGGACGGCACCCATGTGGCCTGCCCCGCGATGCTGCCCGGACAGCGGACGCTGTTCACCGTCATGGACTCCGGCCAGGCGAAGGCCTTCTCCCTGCCTGAGGCCCAACTGCTGAACCCTGCGGGCCAGTTCGTCTCTCCGGACGGCGCCGGCTTCCAGGCCGCGGTGGCGGACATGCCGACCGACCCGGCCACCGGCGTGCAGCAACTGCCGTACGGCACACCGGACACGGCGTTCTCGCGGGACCAGCGCGCCTACCCGCTGACCACCGTGCAGTACGCGATGGTGCCCACCCAGGGCCTGTCCGCGGCCAAGGCGGAGGCCGTCGCCACCTTCGTGAAGACGGTGACGACCAGCGGCCAGGTCTACGGCTTCGAGCCGGGCAAGCTGGCGGCGGGTTTCCTCGCCCTGAACAACGCCCAGCGCCGGCAGGCCGAGGACGCCGCCGGGCACGTGGCGGCGCAGGACGGCAAGCTGCCCGGCAACCAGGTCGCGACGCCTCCGCCGGCCGAGGGCGGCGAAGGCGGCACCCCGGCGTCCGGCTCCGGCTCCTCCGACGGCTCCGGTGGCTCCGGCCTCACGGGCAGCGGCACGCCCGGGGGCTCCGCCGACGGCTCCGGCCTCACCGGCTCCTCCTCCGGCGGCCCGGCCGACGGCTCCGGTGGTACCGGCGGCACCGGGACGGCCGCCCAGGCCGCCGCGGCCGGTGCGAAGCCCGGCGCCACGCCGGGTGCGTCCGGCAGCCCGCTGGCCGCCGCCGCGGTGGCGGCCGGGACGCCCGCCGCGGACCGCTCGGGCGCGGCCCGGCTGCTGCTGCCGGTGGCGCTGGTCGGCGGCCTGGTGCTGCTGGTCGGCGGTCCGGCGGCGCTGATCCTCGGCGGTACGCCGGCCGGGGACCGGGTGCTGAACGGTCTGCGCAACTGCTGGTCGCGGGTGCGCCGCCGCTTCTGAGACGCGCACGCCGTCGCACCTCGACGCACCTGCCGTCGCACGCGGCGTGAACGCCGTCGTACGACCCGGCGGGGCCGCCGTCCCGGCCCCGCCGGGCCACCCTCAGGGCCTGGGCCACGCCCCGGCCGCCGTACCCGAGCACGGAGATGCAGCCATGACAGCCGCCGCCGAGCCCGCGGCAACGCCCGCCGGGTCGCCGGGCCGACCCGACCGCGCCGCCGACACCGACGTCCCCCGCGCCATCACCGCCCCCGCCACCCCGGCCGACCGGGTGTTCCGCGGCGTGCTGCGGGTGGCCGGGATCTCGGTGTTCGCGATCATGGGCCTGATCGCCTTCTTCCTGGTCCTGCGCGGCACGAACGCCTTCCGGACGGTCGGCTGGTCCTTCCTGACCGAGCACAAGTGGCAGACCGCCGCGCACAACTTCGGCATCGCCGCCGTCCTGCCGAACGGCCTGCTGATCGCCGTCATCGCCCTGGTCATCGCCGTCCCGGTGGCGCTGTGCACCGCGATCTTCATCTCCGAGTACGCGCCCCCGCGCCTGCGTGCCGCGCTGGTCTCGCTGATCGACCTGATGGCCGCGATCCCCAGCATCGTGTACGGCCTGTGGGGCCTGTTCTTCCTGCAGCCGCGGATGATCGGCACCATCCGCTGGATGGCCAACCACCTGGGGGACTACATCCCCTTCCTCAAGGTGCGCACCGGCGACATCGGGACCTCGTACACCTCCTCCACCTTCGTGGCCGGCGTGGTGGTCTCCCTGATGATCATCCCGATCATCGCCTCGCTCAGCCGGGAGGTCTTCTCCCAGGCCCCGCAGGGCGAGCGGGAGGGCGCGTACGCGCTGGGCTCGACCCGCTGGGGGATGGTGCGCACGGTCGTCCTGCCCTTCGGCAGGGGCGGGGTGATCGGCGCGGTGATGCTGGGCTTCGGCCGGGCGATGGGCGAGACCATCGCGGTGGCGCTGATCATCTCGCCGAACTTCACGACCATCACCCACATCCTGGAGAACGGCGCCAACTCGATCTCGGCGCTGATCGCGCTGCGGTTCGGCGAGTCGGACCCGCTCTCGCTCTCCGCGCTGATGGCGGCCGGCCTGGTGCTGTTCGCGCTCACCCTGGTGGTCAACGTGGCGGCCGGCTTCGTGATCAACCGCTCCCGCTCCGGCGCCGCGACGGCGGACTGACCATGACGAACCGTCAATTCCCTTGCCTTCAGGCCGCATACCACTCGAACCACGCCGAAGGGGCCGTCCGATGACCACGCTCGACCTGCCGCCGGCCGCGGCGTCCGGGCCCACCGGGCCCACCGGGCCCGCCCCGGCCGTGGCCGACGAACCCCGCCCCGAGCAGAAGGTCCGGCTCGGCGGCGTCACCCGCGAGGACGTCCTCACCGTGGTCGGCGCCCTGGCCGGCTCGCTCGGGCTGGACTGGGTGATGTACGAGCGGGTGCTGCCGTTCAGCGGCGCGCTCGGCTTCCTGCTCTGCTGGTACGCGCTGTTCCTGGCGGGCTACTTCGCGCTGGGCCGGCTCCAGTGGGGCTCCATGATGGTGCGCGAGCGCCTGGTGTCCGTGGTCGCGTGGAGCGCCGGCATCCTGGTCGTCGCGCTGATCGCCGACCAGATCGGCTTCGTCACCAGCAGGGGCGTCGAGGCGGCGCGCCACCTGAACTTCTTCACCGAGTCGATGGAGAGCACCGGACCGCTCTCCCCGATCGACTCCGGCGGCGCGCTCGGCGCGATCGTCGGCTCGCTCGAACAGCTGGGCCTGGCAACGCTGTTCGCCGTTCCGCTGGGCATCGCCGCGGCGGTCTTCATGTCCGAGGTCGGCGGCCGGATGGCCAAGCCGGTGCGGACCCTGGTGGAGGCGATGACGGCGCTGCCGTCCATCGTGGCCGGGCTCTTCGTGTTCGGCATCGTGATCATCGCGCTCGACTTCGAGCAGAGCGGCTTCGCGGCCTCGCTGGCGCTCACCGTGATGATGATGCCGATCGTCACCCGGGCCGCCGAGGTGGTCATCCGGCTGGTGCCCGGCACCCTGCGCGAGGCCTCGTACGCGCTGGGCGGCAGCCAGTGGCGCACGGTGTGGAACGTGGTGCTGCCCACCGCCCGCCCCGGCCTGATGACGGCCGTGGTGCTCGGCATGGCGCGCGGCATCGGGGAGACCTCGCCGGTGCTGCTGACCGCGGGCTACTCCTCGCAGTTCAACGCCAACCCGTTCGTCGACCACCAGGTGTCGCTGCCGCTCTACATCTGGAACAACGTCAAGCAGCCCTACGACGGAATGATCGCGCGCGGCTTCGCCGCCGGCCTGACCCTGATGGCCGTGGTGCTGATCCTCTTCGTCGCCGCCCGGGTGCTCGGCGGCCGCAAGCCCGGCCGGCTGACCCGGGCGCAGCGGCGCCGCCTCGACCGGGACGCCCGCCGTCTTGAGGCCGCCGCCGCGGCCGCCGTCGCCCGTCCGTTCGCCAGCCAGCCGAAGAAGCACTGATGTTCCGTCCAACCACCCTCGGAACCATGGGAGTTCACATGTCCTGGGAGGCCGCAAGGCGCTCCGTGGCCCGACTGGCGGCGGGGCTGCTGTCCCTGCTGCTCGCCGCGGCCTCCCTGCTGCCGGGGCAGAGCACCCCGGCGTACGCGGCCTCGGTCGCCCTGTCCGCGGACGGCTCCAGCTGGGCCGGTCCGGCGATCGACCAGTGGCGCCAGGACGTCGGCCCGCAGGGCATCCAGATCAACTTCAGCCCGACCGGTTCGGCGGCCGGCCGCACCAGCTGGGCCCAGGGGAAGGACGACTTCACCGCCTCGGACGTGCCGTTCCGCTCGCAGGACGACACCGGGCTCAGCGACGACAAGCGCCGCAGCGGCGCCGGTACCAAGGAGGACCCGAAGTACGGCTTCTCGTACGTGCCGGTCACCGCCGGCGGTACGACCTTCATGTACAACCTGGTCGTCGGCGGCAAGCAGGTCCGCGACCTGCGGCTCTCCCCGCAGACCCTCGTGGACATCTTCACCAACAAGATCACCAACTGGAACGACCCGAAGATCACCGCCGACTACGGCAAGGCCCTGCCCAACCTGCCGATCACCCCGGTGGTCCGCTCGGACGGCTCCGGCGCCACCGCGCAGTTCACCCGGTGGATGCAGCACACCCACCAGGCGCAGTGGGAGGAGTACTGCAAGTCCATCAACGGCGTGCCCTGCGGTGACTACACCGAGTTCTTCCCGGCCTCCGGCCGGATGACCGCGCAGAGCAGCTCCGACACCGTGGCCGGCTACATCAAGGAGCCGACCAACAAGGGCACCATCGGCTACGACGAGTACGCCTTCGCCAAGCGCAGCAACTGGCCGGTCGTGAAGGTGCTCAACGCGGCGGGCTACTACTCGCTGCCGACCGCCTCCAACGTCGCGGTGGCGCTCACCGCGGCGAAGATCCGCGGCGTCGACGACAACACCCCGCCGAGCGACCCGAACTACCTCCAGCAGAACCTCGACGGCGTCTACACGATGCCCGACCCGCGCGCCTACCCGATCTCCAGCTACAGCTACCTGATCGTGCCGAGGGCCGGCACCGACCTGCCGGTGCAGGCCCGGTTCACCCCCGAGAAGGGCTCCGCGCTCAGCCGCTTCCTGGCCTACGTGCTCTGCGAGGGCCAGGGCGAGGCGGACGGCCTCGGTTACTCGCCGATCCCGCGCGGCCTGGTCAGGGGCGGACTGCTCCAGACCAAGAGCATCCCGGGCAACGCCAGCCCGGTGAACCCGGACACCCTCGCCAACTGCGCCAACCCGACCTTCAACGCGGCCGGTGAGCTGACCGTGCTGAAGAACGCGCCGATGCCGCAGGAGTGCGACAAGAAGAACGCCACGGTCGGCTGCAACGGCCAGCCGGTGTCGGCCGGTTCGGGATCCGGCGGCACCGGCGGAGGGGCCGGTGGAAGCGGCGGCCAGGGCGGCAACGGCGGCGCCGGGGGCGGCGGCGGTACGGCCGGCGGCGCGGCCGGCGGCGACCCGAACGCCACCGGTGGCGCCGGAGGGGACCCGAACGCCACCGGCGATGCGGCCGGAGGGGACCCGAACGCCGCCGGAGGCACCGGCGACGGCACCGGAGACGTGATCGACCCGCAGACCGGCCAGGTGGTCGCCCGCGGCCGAGGCGGCGGCGCCACCGAGGTGGCGGCCAACGTGGTGGAGGTCAGCGGCAAGCCCGAGGACTGGATGCTGTCCTCGCTCACCGCGCTGGAACTGCTCGCCCTGGTGCTCATCCCGCCGCTGCTCGGCCGCCGGCTGCTGCACGGCCGCAAGGGCTCGGACGGCACCTCGTGACCGCCCCGGTGCTGGAGAAGCCGACCGCTCGGCCCGCGCCGGTGCCCGCCCCCGCGGGGCCCGCCGCCCCGGCCCGCCCCGCCGTCCCCGCCGGGCGGCGGCGGTTCCTCCAGGGCGCCTGGGCGGTCAGCCTGGCGGCCGCGCTGGTGCTCGGCTTCGTCGGGTTCCTGTTCACCCTCTCCAACGTCCAGGAGCGGCACTACCAGTCCACCGCGTACAAGACCTTCCGCGACCAGCTGGCCCGGGCGGTCGCCCCGACCGGCGCGGCCGCCGACGGCGAGCCGGTGGCGCTGCTGGACATCCCGGCGATCGGCCTGCACCAGGCCGTGGTGGTCGAGGGCACCACCGGCCGGGACCTGATGCGCGGCCCCGGCCACCGCCGGGACACCGCGCTGCCCGGTCAGCGCGGGGTCGCGGTGGTCTTCGGCCGCGGCGCCACCTTTGGCGCGCCGTTCGCCGCGCTGTCCAGGCTGCGGGTCGGCGACAGGATCGAAGCCACCACCGGGCAGGGCAAGTTCACCTACACCGTCAACGTGTACGGCGACGGCGACCACCCGATCGCCGACCCGGCCCGCAACCGGCTGGTGCTGGTCACCGGCGACTCCGACTGGATCCCCGGCTCCACCGTGCTGGTCGGCGCCCGGCTGGACGGCAACCCGGAGCAGAACCCCGGCGGCCGGCCCGCGACCGTCCCGTACGACAAGGCGCTGGCCGCGGACAAGGGCGCGCTGGCCGCGCTCCAGCTGTGGTCCCTCGGCCTGCTCGGGGCGGTGGCCGGCGCCCTGGTGCTGGCCCGGTACTGGCGGCGCTCGGCCGCGTACCTGAGCCTCGCGCCGGTGGTCGGCGCGCTGCTCTGGGCGGTCTACGAGAACGCCGCCGCCCTGCTGCCCAACCTCTACTGACGCGCGCCCGGAGGCTGCCCCGATGACCGACGCACCACTGACCACCCCGGCGACCGACCCGGTCGCCGACACCATCACCCTGCCCCCGGTCGCTGTCCCGCCTCCCGTGGGCGGTGAGGCGCTGGCCGGGCTGGAGACCCGGGACGTCTCCGCCTGGTTCGGCAGCCGCAAGGTGCTGGAGCGGGTCTCGCTGGCGATGCCGGCCGGCGAGGTCACCGCGCTGATCGGCCCGTCCGGCTGCGGCAAGTCCACCTACCTGCGCATCCTCAACCGGATGCACGAGATGGTGCGCGGCGCCGCCCTGGCCGGGGAGGTGCTGCTGGACGGCGACGACGTCTACCGGCCCGGCCGGCGCCCCGCCGAGGTGCGGCGCCGGATCGGCATGGTGTTCCAGCGGCCCAACCCGTTCCCGGCGATGTCCATCCAGGACAACGTCTCCAGCGGGCTCAAGCTGGCCGGGATCAAGGTCTCCAAGGAGGAGCGCCGGCACCTGGTGGAGACCAGCCTGCGCCGGGCCGGACTCTGGGACGAGGTGTCCACCCGGCTGCACACCCCGGGCGGGGCGCTCTCCGGCGGACAGCAGCAACGCCTGTGCATCGCACGGTCGTTGGCCGTCTCGCCGGACATCCTGCTGATGGACGAGCCGTGCTCCGCGCTCGACCCGACCTCCACCCGGCGGGTCGAGGAAACCATCGACGAACTGCGCGGGCGGCTCACCATCGTGATCGTCACCCACAACATGCAGCAGGCCCAACGCGTCTCGCAGAGCTGCGCGTTCTTCCTGGCCACCCACGACACCCCGGGGCGGATCGTCGAGGCCGGGCCGACCGAGCGGATCTTCGGCAACCCGAGCGACCAGCGGACCTCGGACTACGTCAACGGCCGCTTCGGCTGAGACAGTTCGAGCAGCTGCTCCAGCACCGCCGCGACGCCGTCCTGCTCGTTGCTCACCGTGTGCAGCGGCACCGCCGCCAGCACCCGCGGATGGGCGTTGGCGACGGCGTACGCGGTGCCGGCCCAGGCCAGCATCTCCAGGTCGTTCGGCATGTCGCCGAAGGCCACCACCTCGCTCCGGTCGATCCCGTGCCCGGCGCACCAGCGGGCCAGCGTGCTCGCCTTCGTGACGCCGGGCGCGCTGATCTCCAGCAGCGGGATCGACGCGGAACGGGTGATCTCGGCCAGGTGCCCGGCGGCCTCCCGGGCCTCGGCGAGGAACTTGTCCGGGTCCAGGTCCGGGTGCTTGGCCAGCAGCTTGAACAGGCCCCGCACCGGCCCGCCGGCGCCCAGCAGCTCCTCCGCCGGGCCGACGTAGTGCTCCAGCTCGTCGCCCCACATCGGCACCGAGTAGCCGGCCTCGCGGGCCCAGCCGGCCGGGTACTCGAAGGCGAACGCCGTGCCGGGCAGCTTGGCCCGCAGCACCTCGACCACCGCCAGGGTCGTCTCCACCGGCAGCGGGAAGGTCTCCAGCAGCTCGCCGCGCCGCACGTCCACCACCGCGCCGCCGTTCGAGCAGATCGCCACCCCGTGGCCGCCGATGTGCGGGCTCACCTGCTGCATCCAGCGCGGCGGGCGCCCGGTCACGAACACCACCTGCACCCCGGCCGCCTCGGCCGCCGCCAGCGCGGCGGCGGTGCGGGCGGTGACGGTGCCGCCGGAGCAGAGCAGGGTGCCGTCCAGGTCGGTGGCGACGAGACGGGGCGCGGTACGGGGTTCGGTCACCGCTCCATCTTCGCCCATCGGCCGCCGATGCCGTGATCAAGCCCTTCCTACGCCCTTTTCCGGCCGATCCGCCCGCCCCCGCGGTGGCCGCCCGGCTACGGCGGGCATGAACCGGCCACGGCCATCCCGTCGGCAGGAAGAGCCATGCCCACACGCCAGCTCCGTGACCAGCCGCCCCAGACCGCCCACCCCGACACCCCGACCGCGCCGCGCCTCGACACCTCGCGCGACCCGGTCCTGCTCGGCGACGTCCTCTTCCACACCCTCGCCGACCTCGCCCGCCGCACCCCCACGGCCCCCACCCTCCCCACCCAACGCACCCGTCCCCACCCGTAGCGGGCACCCGCTCCGCCCGCCGGCGCGGGCGGAGCGGGGCCGCCGGTCAGGAGTGGAGGCGGTTCAGTGCGGCGGTGACGAGGCCTTCGACCTGGGCCGGGGTGTCGGTGGGCCGGCCGGTGAGCTCGACGACGGCGACCTTGTCGCCGCTGCGCAGGACCGCGGCCCCGCCGCTGGCGCTGCCGTCGCCGTTGTAGGCCAAGTACCAGTGGGCGGTGCCGCCGGTGGTGGCCAGGGTGTGGGTCGCGCCGTAGTACCAGTGGCCCGCGGGCTCGTTCTGGCACTCCTGGACGAGCCCGACGAGCTGCTGCTCCCAGGTGTCGGCCGAGGTCCCGGTGGGGGCGCTCGCGGCCGACTCCCTCAGCCGGCCGTCGGTGTCGAGGGTCCAGGTCACGGACGCGTACCCGGTGGCCGTGCCCTTGGTCAGGTCGCGCATCGTCGTCTCGCCGGAGCACGCGGACAGCCCCTCGCGTCCGGTCAGCGAAATGGTCGCGCCGACCGGGTTCAGCCCCTGCGGGAAGTCCTGGCTCTGGACCAGCTGGGCGGAGCCGAGTCCGGACGCGGCGACCGCGACCGAGGCCGGGCGGGCGGGCTTGTGCGCGGCCCCGTCGGCGGTGGCCGACTGGGTGCCGACGACGCTGACCGTGATCAGTGAGGCGGCGAAGCAGGCCGCGGCGGCGAGCCGGTTGCGGCGAACGGACTTCTGCTGGACGGTCTGGTTCTCGGTCATCTGGTCCCCCTGCTGGTCGGGACGCCTGCTGCGTCCTCGTACAACCGGGGAGATGCCGCCGGGGAGGGGAAAGTTGGAGCCCCGACCGGCTGTTTCACAGCTGTGACAGAGCGGTCCTGACGACGCGGTCCATCGCGGCCGTCCCCAGGCAGGCATCGACCTCCAGCACCCCGTAGTGGCTGCCGCTGCGCAGCACGGCGACGCCGCCGCAGGGCTCCTTGCCCTCGGGCGCCGTACCGGTGGTGTTGAGGTCGCCCTGGTAGCTGCCCATCCAGTTCGCGGCGACGTCCGGGGCGAGCCGCACCGTCGTGGTCCTTCCGTAGACCCAGTGCCCTGGCGTCGACTCCTGGCAGGGCACCTGCTCCAGCAGCAGGCGGTCGGCGGCGTTCTGCGCCAGGGAAGGGCTTCGGGTCTCGGCGACGGTCTCGCGGGCGACCTGGCCGTCTCTCTCGGCGGCCACCGTCGGGTCGTCCGGGGACGTGCGGGTGCTGGTCATCAGTCCGCGGAAGTGGGCACCGCGCCCGCCCAGGGTCTGGATGAGGGTCTTCTCGCCGGTGCAGGCCGCATTGGCGTAGGACCCGTCGCCGTACCGGTCGGTGACGTGGATCCGCCCGGGGTCGACGTCCGGGCCGAACGCCGCCGGTCCCAGCAGGTTCGCGGCCGTCACCGGCCCGGTCGCACCGGTCGGCGTGGCGGAGCCGGAGGCCGAGGACTCGGACGTCGGGACGGACCCGCCGGGCGTCGCGAGGGCGGACGCCGCCGGGTGCGTGGTGGCGCCGGGAGGCGGTGGCAGGAGGAATCGGCCGGTCGCCAGCCCGAGCGCGGCCGCGGCCACCAGGGCGGCGACGGCGGACCGGCGCCGGACGACGGCGTGGCCGCGGCCCGCCGCGGGACCGTCGTTCACCGGCCGGTGACCAGGCGCTCGCGCATGAAGCGGCGGGCCTGGTGGATGCGGTCCTTGACCGTGCCCAACGGAACGTCCAGCTCCTCGGCCACCTGGACGTAGGTCAGGTCGCACAGGTCGCGCAGCACGAAGGCCTCCACCAGGGTGGGGTGCTGCCGTTCCAGCGCGGCCAGCGCCTCCATCAGGTCGAGCCGGGTCCCGGCGATGACGCTGGTGGTGCGCGGGTCGACGGACTCGGGGAGGTCGGCGTGGCTGTCCTCGGCGCGCCGGCGCATCGAGCGGTAGGTGGACCGGGCGGCGTTCGAGGCGATCACCGTCACCCAGCCCAGGAAGGAGCCGTGGCCGCCGTACTCGCCCAGGTGCGTGCTGATGGACAGGAGCGCGTCCTGCGCGGCCTCCTCGGCGTCGGCGTGGTGGGGCAGGAAGCGCGAGCAGCGGCGCAGCACCACCGGTCGCAGTTTGGCCAGCAGGTACTCCGCCGACCCCGGCTCCCCGGCCTGAGCGGCCGTCACGAGCCGTTCCAGCTCCCCGTCCTCGAACACCCGGATCCCCCCGATTCGTCCCGCCCGGCATCCCGTTCGTCGAACGGGAGTTCCGTACACCCCTCGACTCCGGCAGAATGCTGCCACATGCGCAAGCTCGGCCGTTACCTCCTCGTGGAGCGGCTCGGAGCCGGCTCCTTCGCGACGGTCTGGAAGGCCTACGATCCGGAGCTCGACACCGAGGTCGCGGTGAAGGTGCTGGCCGAGAACTGGGCCGCCAACGCGGATGTGCGGGAGCGGTTCCTGGCGGAGGCGAGGCTGCTGCGCCGGATCGCCAGCCCGCGGGTGGTCCGGGTGCACGACGTCGGGGTGCAGGAGGACCGGCCCTACTTCGTCATGGACTACGTACGCGGCGGCACCCTGGCGGACCGGGTCGGGCAGTGCGATCCGCAGGAGGCGCTGCGGCTGGCCGCGGAGGCGGGCTACGCGGTCCAGGTCCTGCACGAGGCGGGCGTGGTGCACCGCGACGTCAAACCGTCGAACCTGCTGTTCGCCGCCGACCCCGCGCCCGGCGCGGTGCTGGTGGCGGATCTGGGCAGCGCCAAGCGACTGGCCGACGCGTCCGGGCTCACGGTGACCACGGGCACGCCCGCGTACATGGCACCGGAACAGGCCTTCCAGACCGGCGGGTTCGACGGGAGGGCCGACGTGTACGCGCTGGCCGTCGTGACCTACGAGCTGCTGACCGGGCAGAAGCCGTTCGGCCCGGGCGGACGCGCCACGGCCCTGATGGCCGACTGGCAGACCGCCTCGACGCTGCCGGCGCTCCCGGCCGGGGCGGAGCTCCCGGCGAACGTCGCCGTGCTGCTGCGGACCGCGATGTCCGTCGAGCCGGCGGACCGACCGCCGACCGCCCAGGCCTTCGCGGACGCGCTGCTGGCCCCGGTCCCGCAGCCCCAGCCCCCGGAAGGCCCCCGGTGGCCGACCATGCGCGCGGTCTGTCTGGCGGCGGGCGCGGTGTTCGCGGCGACGACCCTGCTGAGCTGGCTGCCGCGTTGATTCCGCGGCGACGATGACGGCGGTCCACCCGTCGCTCTCGCCGACCATCCGCACGCGGGCGCGTAGGGTCGGCGGCATGCGACTGAGCACTGTGATCCTTCCCGTCCACCGGTGGGGCGAGGGGCAGAAGATCTGGCGGCGGGCCGAGGAGTTGGGCTTCCACGCCGCGTACACCTACGACCACCTGAGCTGGCGCTCGTTCCAGGACGAGCCGTGGTTCGGCTCGGTGCCGACGCTGACGGCGGCGGCGTGCGCGACCGAGCGGCTGCGGCTGGGCACGCTGGTGACCTCGCCGAACTTCCGGCACCCGGTGACGCTGGCGAAGGAGCTGATCACGCTGGACGACGTGTCCGGCGGGCGGCTGACGCTCGGCATCGGGGCCGGCGGCACCGGCTTCGACGCGACGGCGCTCGGGCAGCGGGCGTGGTCGCCGAAGGAGCGGGCGGACCGCTTCGGGGAGTTCCTGCCGCTGCTGGACGAGCTGCTGACCAATGACGCCACGACGCGCGAGGGCACCTACTACTCGGCGGTCGAGGCCCGCAACATCCCCGGCTGCGCGCAGACCCCGCGGGTGCCGTTCTACGTCGCCGCGGCCGGCCCGCGCGGGCTGGGGCTGGCCGCCGAGCACGGGCAGGGCTGGGTGACGTACGGCGACCCGAAGGGCCCCGCGAACGTGCCCGTCGAGCAGGCGCCCGGCGTGATCGCGCGGCAGATCGAGAAGCTGGCGGAGGCCTGCGAGGCGCGGGGCCGGGACGTGGCCGAGCTGGAGAAGGTGCTGCTCCAGGGTTCGACCGCGGAGAAGCCGCTGGAATCGGTGGACGCCTTCGTCGACTGGGCGGGGACGTACCGGGAGCTCGGCATCACCGAGCTGGCGATCCACTGGCCGATCCCGGATTCGATCTATGCGAACGACCTCGACGTCTTCGAGCGGATCGCCACCGAGGGCCTCGCCCAGCTGGGTTGAGCCCCCTCCCGTCGGCGGCGGTGTCGGCGGGGGCGGCTAGGATCTGGGCGATTTCCCGGGGGAGTGGTTCTGGAGTCGCGTACTTCCCATGCCCCGGCCGCGTGTGTCGAGTCCAAGACGAAGGACGGCATGACCAGAGACATATCCCGAGGCCGCCGGCTGCGCCGGTCCACCGCTGTCGCGCTGTCGGCGGTGACCGGCATCGCCGCGGCGGGCCTCGTCGCCCCCGTGGCCTCGGCCGCCACCCCGCAGGCCGACGCCATCACGATCGGCGACGTTTCCTTCCAGAGCCAGCTGACGCCGGCCGGGGGCACCGCGCCGGTGTCCTTCCCGGTGTCCGACGCGATCGCGATCTCCAAGGTCACGGTGACCGCGCACGGCCCGGGCGCCCAGGGCTGCGCGCCGACGGCCTCGGCCACCTTCCCGGACGGCACCCTGTCGACGGCGGTCTCGCTGAACCTGCCGTTCGCCGCCGCCGCGGCCACCCAGGGCCCGAGCGGCGCGGTGCCGACGGGCTGCCAGCCCGGCCTGTACGCGCTGGAGATCGCCGTCACCGACGCGAACGGCACCCACAGCTACGGCGCGGCCGGCACTCCGCTGGCCAAGCCGCTGGACATCTCGGTGGGCAGCGCCGGCACCTACGTGTCGATGGCGCCGCAGCGTCTGCTGGACACCCGCAACGGCACCACGCTCCGGGGCCGCGGCGTCACCACGCTGAAGGTCGCCGGCACCGCGGGCATCCCGGCGAACGCCGTCGCCGTGGTCATGAACGTCACCGCGGTCGACGCGGCCGACACCGGGTTCGTCACCGTCTACCCGGCCGGCCAGTCCGCCCCGATCACCTCCAACCTGAACCACACCGTGGGGCAGACCATCCCCAACGCGGTGACGGTCCAGGTCGGGGCCGGCGGCGCCGTGCAGATGCTCAACGGCTCGGACGGCAACCTCGACCTGATCGCCGACGTCACCGGTTACTACGTCCCGGACACCACCGGGGCGGTCTACACCGGCTTCACCCCCAAGCGGGTGCTGGACACCCGGGCCACCCACGTGCCGGCCCGCGGCACCGTCACGGTCAACCTGTGCAGCCAGGCCCGGATCCCGTACGACGCCACGGCAGCCGCGCTCAACGTGACGGTCACCGACCCGAAGGGCGTCGGCTTCCTGACCGTCTACCCGCACGGCCAGGCGCTGCCGAACGCGTCGAGCCTCAACTTCGCCACCGGGCAGACGATTTCCAACATGGCGGTCGCCCAGCTCGGCAGCGGCTGCATGGTGGACATCTTCAGCTCGGCGTTCGCGCCGGTCGACATCGTGGTCGACGCCGCGGGCTACTTCGTCCCGGACACCAGCGGCCAGACCACCGACGGCGTGCTGGTCACCGGCGCCCCGGAGCGGCAGTACGACACCCGCGTGGACAACCGCCCGCTGGCCGGCGGTACTTCGCTGCTCGGCTGGGGCATGAAGCCGAGCACCTGGGGCATCGGCTCGCTGCTGCTCAACGTGACGGTCACCAACCCGACCATGGACAGCTACGTCACGGTGTACCCCGACGGCGCTCCGGCGGACTCGGCCCCGACCGGCGTCGGGCTGCCGGACGCCTCGAACCTGAACTTCACCAAGGGCCAGACCATCCCCAACATGGTCAACGCCACGGTGGGGGCCAACGGTTACGTGGACACCTTCAACCACGTGGGCAGCACGGACGTGGTGATCGACATGTTCGGCTACTACACCACCGGCGTCGGCGCGAAGGCCGCCGCCACCGCCAAGTCGGCCGCTCCGGCGCCGTCGGCGGCCGGGAGCACCCCGCTGGTGAACCCGCTGCGACGGCCGATCGCTCCGGCGAAGTTCGCCGACCGCCCCTGATCCCGGTCCTGGCCTGAGCGCGATCCCGTTCGACGGGTGCCACCTCCTGGAGGTGGCACCCGTCGCCGTTTCCGGGCGGTGCGCCGCCGTGCCGCCGGTGCGCTGTCGGAACGAGGCGCTAGTCTGTCGGCCGCACCGATGATCTGATCATGTGTTACCACGGGGGGATCCTTCGTCATGCCTTCTTCCAGCTCCAGCAGACTGCTCGTCGCCGCCCTGGCCGCCACCGCCGCGCTCGGCCTGGCGGCCTGCGGACCGGACAACTCCTCGGACCAGGGCGCCGGAAGCGGGTCGGCCACCGCCACCACCGCCCCGACGAGCGCCGCCCCGGCGGGCACCGCCCCGACCGGAGCGGCCTCGGCGAGCGCCGCGCCCACCGGCAAGCCCGGCGCCAAGCCCAGCGGCAAGCCGAGCGCCAAGGCCTCGGACGAGCCGGAGGGCTTCTGCACCTCCGACCCGCTGCCCGCCGGGCAGAAGTGGGTGATCCCGGGCAAGGCCACCACCGCGACGACCCTGGTCTACAAGGAGACCAAGGACGCCTGCGGCATCAACGACGTCATCTTCGAGCCGGTCGGCGCGGACAAGAGCGCGCCGTTCGCGGCCACCGTCAAGATCCACCTGAACTCGGTGATGGTCCCGTCGAAGGACGTCAACGCGGCCGACCTGGCGAAGCACGTCAGCGAGTGCATCGCCGATCCGGCCGCCAGCAAGGGCGTCTACCCGTGTGCGGGCGGCGGCGACTACAAGGTGACGCTGGACGCCTCCGGCAAGGTCACCGACCTGTGGGAGCGCCCGCACAGCTGATGCGACGTCAGGAGCAGCGCCGAGCCGCTCACTTCACGGTGAGCTGCTCGGCGCCTCCGGTGCAGCCGAGCCGCGTCCGGGCGGCGCGCTCGGCGAAGCCGCCCGCCACCTTGCCCATCAGCTCCCGGCCGGGGCCGTCGGCGAGCAACTGCCCGTTCGCGCCGTTGAGTTCGACGACGGCCCGGTAGCCGGTGCCCTTGCCGTCCAGCGTGCACTGGAACTCGGCCGCGCCGAGGCTGTCGCCGCCGGCCCGCACGCCGCCGAACGACGCCTCGGCGATCAGCAGCCGCCCGTCCTCGCCGTTGACCGAGCACCGGATGGAGGCCGGGGTGGTCTCGTCCGCCTTCCGGAACTCCGTGTGCACGTAGACCCGGGGAGCACCGCCCAGCACCTTGGCGACCTCCGGGCCGTCCAGCAGGCCCCCGCACTCGCCGTGCGTCAGGGCGACGGTAGGCGGCCGGTAGGCGGTGTGGTCGAGGTAGAGGTGCCAGCCGAGCAGGCCGCCGCCGAGCAGCAGCGCGGCCCCGCCCGCGATCACGGCCCTGGGGTGCTTCATGAGCACTGTTCCTTCCTCGGCTCGTCCAGCGCGGCCCGCGCGAGCTGTTCGAGACCGGCCTGGAGGCCGTCGCCGGGGGTGCGGACGGCCTCCCCGGCGACGATCTCCAGCTCGAAGTAGTCGTTCGTCTTGTTCTTCCCGGTCAGGCAGTTCGCGGCCACGGCGGCGCCGCCCGGCCACGAGGCGCCGAGGCCGGTGTCGAAGGGGCGCGCGTCCGGATGCTTGGCGACCTCGGAGGGCATGGCGAGTCCGCCCTGGCGCCCGACGGACGTGAGGGTGAGCACGGTGCGCCCGTCGATCCGGATGACGCAGCTCCGCGGGTCGTGGCCGAGGACGGAATCCGTTCGTTCCTCGGAGTCCTGGTCGCCGTCCGGCAGCAGTCGCCCGAGCGGGGTGTCGGGGCCGGTGGGCAGCCGGCAGAGGTACGCCGACCGGCCCGGGCCCTCGACCGGGCGGTGGTCCTGCCAGTCCCGGTAGCCGACGAACCCGGCGGCGGCCACCGCCACCACCAGCACGCCGGGCAGCACCAGGGGGTCCTGGAGCCGCCCGGCCCACCGGTTCGCCAGGAACCGGCCCCAGCGAGTGGCGAGGCCGCTCACGCGTCGCCCTTCTGGTTGGTGCTGACGTTGTTCGCCGTCCCGCGCGACATGCCCTGGAGGGCGCTGTCCCGGGCGCTGTTGGCGAGCCGGTCGAGGTCCTCGCGGGAGATCGCGGTGCCGGAGCCGGCGTCCCGGACGGCCTGGTCGGCGCCCTTGGCCACCCGGCCCTCGGCCTCGGCGGTGTGGTCGCGGCTCTCCTGGCGCCCGTCCTCGGTGGTGTCGTGCTTGTTGGCCTCGATCACGCTGTCGGCGATCTCGTCGACCAGCGCGCCGGCGATCTCGCCGCCGAGCGGGATCTTGTCGGTCACCGAGCCGATGACGGCGTTGAAGGCGTCCTTGCCGTAGCCGACGTTCTTCTCCAGCGCGTCGTTGAACTCCTTGTCGGAGTGGGCGTGCTGGTTCTGCACCTCGTCCACCCGGGCCTGGTTGAGGTAGCCGCTGACGACGCCGCCGGACTCGGCGTTGTGCTTGATGTCCGACTCCAGCCGGGCGAAGTCGGTCTGCCCGCTGTCCAGATGGCCGCGGATGAGCGCCGTGGTGTACGCCTGGTTGGCGTTCGTCACCGCGCCGTAGGCTTCCGGGTCGCGCCCGAGGGCGTCGAGCAGACCGGCCACGGACGAGGCGTTGAGGGTGGCCGGGGAGCCGTTGACCGGCAGGTCGTGCCCGTGCGAGAGGGAGTTCTGCACGTCCCCGATGTACTCGGCGGTCATGTGCCCGAGGCTGCCGCGCATCGCGGCGAGCTTGCCGTCGCCCTTGATGTCGTCCAGCGCGCCGTCGCCGCCGTGCCGGCCGAAGGTGTCCACGACCCGCTTCATCAGGTCGGACTGCTCGCCGGTGTGCGGGGTCGGCGGGGTGGGGCCCGGCTGGTCGTACGGGTGGCCGGTGGTGGCGGCCTCCAGGGCGCGGCCGAAGGCGGCCGGACCGGCCGCCTTGCTGGTGTCCCACACCTTGGGGTCGCGGGCGCTGGTGTCGGGGACCCAGTCCTTGTCGTGGGAGAAGTACGTGAAGTAGTCGGCGGGCTTGGGCTTGCCGCCCTGGTTGACCGTGCCGTCCTCGTTGTACGCGGTCGGATGGTCGGTGAAGAACTTGGTGGCGGCCTCCGGGCTGTGCGCGAGCGCGTCCAGGATGGCGGTGGTGGGGCGGAAGCCGGCGCCGGCCTCGGTGCCGCCGATCAGGTTGAAGCCCTGGATCGGGGAGCCGGGCATCGGGGCCGGCCAGTACCGGTCCTTGGTGTCGAGCTGGGTGACGTGCTCGGCGACCGGGTTGATGAAGTGGGCGTCGTAGTCGCCGTTCATCAGGATGCCGGAGAGCACCTGGTAGCCGTACGGCACGTAGTCCATGCCGGAGGCCCGGTAGGGCTTGTCCCAGACCGGCTGGGAGCCGGCCTTGCGGAAGGCGGCGTTCCATTCGTCGGACAGGTGCGGCTCGTTGGTGGTGCGGGTGGCGGTGGCCAGGGTGAGCCCGAGGTTCTTCTGGAGCTGCTCGTAGCCCTTCCAGCGGGCGGACTTGTCGTCGCGCGGGTGCGCCGGGTCGCCGACCATGGAGTTCCAGGTCTTGACCAGGCCGTCCGGGCCGAGGTCCTGGTAGAACTTGGTCGCGAACTTCGGGTCGTTGCCGTGCGAGTCCAACAGCGAGTTCAGCTCGACGAGTTCGGGCTCGGTGATGTCCCCGCCCTTGGCGGCGAGCAGGGCGGCGCGCTTGCCGTCCGCCTCGGGGCCGCCGCCGATGGCCTTGCCGTTGAAGGACTTCTGCGGGTCGGTGCCGCTGTCGGCGCGCAGCGCGTAGGCGATCCGCTCGTCGGCGGCGGTGGCCTCGGCGACGGCCGAGTCGATCGCCTTGCGGGCGGCCTCCGCCTTGTCGCCCCACTCGCGCTGGTAGTCCCGCATGGCCTCGTAGTCGTGCCGGGTGGCGCTGTCGGCCGGGGGCCAGCTGACGGTGCCGTTGTCGGTGACGGTCAGGCCGGCCGCCCGGGCGGCCGCGACCGACTTGTCCAGCTTGGCCTTGGCCGCCTTGAACTCGGTCGAGGCCTCGTTGAATATCGAGGCGAAGGCGTTGGCCTCGGTGACGGCGGCGGTCAGCTGCTCATTGGTGCGCTGGAGGCCGGGGCGCGCCTGGTCGGCCGAAGGGCCGGTCCAGCAGGCGGAGTTGACCTTGGCGATCACCGAGCTGTTCCAGTCGTTGTCCAACGACTGGAGCTTGAGGGCGACATTGGTCCAGGCGGTGGAGGCGGTGTCCAGGACGCCGAAGTCGGCGGTGCTGAGCTCGTGGAAGTCGACCATGACCGGGCTCCTCTCAGGCCGTGAAGCCGGCCTGCGTGGCCGACTCGTTGCGCTGGTAGTTGGCGGCGGTGGCGCGCAGCGCCTGGGTGGTCTGGCCGATGGTGCCGCCGAGCGCGGCGACGCACTCGTCCCAGGTGCTGGTGGCGCCCTGGGCGGCCTTGCCGGTGCTCCAGTTGGCGAGCGAGGTGGAGACCTTGGTGGTGGCCTCGTCGGCGGCCCGGCCGTCGGTGTTGAGGCGGCCGTGGATCTGGTCGGAGTTGTTCCCCGCGGTGGCGATCGCGTTGGGGTCGGCGGCGAAGCCGTCGCCGCCGCCGCCTCCGCCGCCCGATGCCGAGGTGGAGTTGATCCGGGTGCGGGCCGTCTCCTGGGCGCGGGCCTGGGCGGTCAGGTTGCCGTCCGCGTCGTAGGCCCAAGGGTTCATCATTCGGTCGAATGCGCTCGCCCGATCAGACATGTCGCTCGCTTCCCCTCCGTGCCGGCTCGCTGTTCCGGCACCCCCGTCGGCAAAGAACCCGTCAAGTAGGTCAAGATTTCGACAAAGGGTACAGGGGGCCTCCGCTTTTGCCGAACCCCTAGGGGTGCCGGGACCGGACGTCATACCGCAGCATCAGGCGGCCTCGTCATTCGAGCTCATGACCCGTACGGCACAAGCCCGTTACGTTGGTGAGCGTGTCCACAGCTGTCATCAAGACGGACGGCCTCACCAAGAGGTTCCCCCGTGTCACCGCCCTCGACCAGCTCACCGTCGAGGTGCGGCCGGGCGTGGTCGGTCTGGTCGGGGCCAACGGCGCGGGCAAGTCCACCCTCATCAAGATCCTGCTCGGGCTCGCCCCGGCGACCTCCGGCCGGGGCGAGGTCCTCGGCCTGGACATCGCCACCCAGGGCTCCGAGATCCGCGCCGGGGTCGGCTACATGCCCGAGCACGACTGCCTGCCACCGGACGTCTCCGCGACCGAGTTCGTGGTGCACATGGCCCGGATGGCGGGCCTGCCCGCCACCGCCGCCCGTGAGCGCACCGCCGACACGCTGCGGCACGTCGGCCTGTACGAGGAGCGGTACCGCCCGATGGGTGGCTACTCGACCGGCATGAAGCAGCGGGTCAAGCTCGCCCAGGCGCTGGTGCACGACCCGAAGCTGGTGCTGCTGGACGAGCCGACCAACGGCCTCGACCCGGCCGGCCGGGACGAGATGCTGGCGCTGATCCGCCGGGTGCACACCGACTTCGGCATCTCGGTGCTGGTCACCACCCACCTGCTCGGCGAGCTGGAGCGCACCTGCGACCACCTGGTCGTGATCGACGGCGGCAAGCTGCTGCGCTCCTCCTCCACCGCCTCCTTCACCGAGGTGACGGCCGTCCTCGCCGTCGAGGTCGGCGACTTCCCGGACGACCACTCCCGGGAGCCGGGCCCGGCGGTCCGCGAGCGGCTCGCCGCGGCCGGGCTGTCCGTCCAGCCGGAGGGCTCGCACCAGCTGCTGGTGCGGCTGGCCGACGAGTCGACCTACGACGCCATCCGCGACGCCGTCGCCGAACTGGGCCTCGGCCTGGTCCGGTTGGAGCAGCGCCGGCACCGGGTCGCCGAGCTCTTCACCGACTCCCAGGAGCAGACCGATCGACAGAGCAGGGGAGGGACGAACGATGCCGCTGCCTCCTGAGACCAGGCCCGTCGACACCGGCGTCATCCACGACATCGGCTACCGCGGCTACACCGGCCCCCGGCTCGGCCGCTCCTACGCCACCCGCGCGCTCTTCACCCAGAGCCTGCGCGCCGCGTACGGCCTCGGCCGCTCCGGCAAGTCCAAGGTGCTGCCGATGCTGGTGCTGGGCGTGGTCACCGTGCCCGCGCTGATCATGGTGGCGCTCTCGGTGGTGATGAAGCGCGACGAGCTGCCGATCGAGTACCCGGGCTACCTCTCCATGCTCAGCCTGGTGATCTCGGTCTTCCTCGCCTCCCAGGCGCCGGTGCTGCTCTCCCGGGACCTCCGCTACCAGACCGTCCCGCTCTACTTCTCCCGACCGATCACCCGCACCGACTACGTCCGGGCCAAGTTCGGCGCCATGGTCTGCGCCCAACTGCTGCTGATGGCGGCCCCGCTGCTGGTGCTGTACGTCGGCGCGCTGCTCGGCGGGATGGACTTCGCCCACAACACCGGGCACTTCCTGTACGGCCTGTGCGCGGCCGTGCTGTACGCCGTGGTGCCGACCTCGGTGGCCGTGGTGATCGCGGCCGCCACTCCGCGCCGGGGCTTCGGGGTGGCCGCGATCATGGGCTATCTGACGGTCAGCGCCGCGCTGGGGGCCATCGCGGTCGGCATCAGCGGCCCCAGCCGCACCGACACCGCGCAGTGGATGTCGCTGATCTCGCCCACCGACCTGGTGGAGTCCCTGGTCAACGAGCTGTTCGGGCTCGGCTACGGCCTGGACCGCCGGCACGCGCCGGGCGGCCTGGGGGTGCTGGTGTTCGCGCTCGTCGCGGTGGCCATGGTGGTCGGTTCGTACCGGCTGCTGCTGCGCCGCTATCGCCATGTCTAATTCAACTGCAGTGTCTGAGAGGGCGGCATGGCCACCATCACCATCGACAAGGTCTCCCGCTGGTTCGGGAACGTGGTCGCGGTCAACGACATCACCATGGAGATCGGGCCCGGGATCACCGGTCTGCTCGGGCCGAACGGCGCGGGCAAGTCGACTCTCATCCACATGATGAGCGGCTTCCTGGCCCCCTCCAGCGGTTCCGTCACCCTGGACGGCACGCCGATCTGGCGCAACCAGCAGGTGTACCGGCAGATCGGCCTGGTGCCCGAGCGGGAGTCGATGTACGACTACCTGACCGGCTGGGAGTTCGTCCTCGCCAACGCCGAACTGCACGGCCTGCCCCAGCCGGGCGCCGCCGCCGGTCGGGCGCTGGACCTGGTGGAGATGGCGTACGCCAAGGACCGCCGCACCGGCACCTACTCCAAGGGCATGAAGCAGCGGGTCAAGATGGCCTCGGCGCTGGTCCACGACCCGTCCGTGCTGCTGCTCGACGAGCCCTTCAACGGCATGGACCCGCGCCAGCGGCTCCAGCTGATGGACCTGCTGCGCCGCTTCGGCGCGGACGGCCGCACGGTGCTCTTCTCCTCGCACATCCTGGAGGAGGTCGAGCAACTGGCCCGGCACATCGAGGTGGTGGTCGCCGGACGGCACGCGGCATCGGGCGACTTCCGCAAGATCCGCCGACTGATGACCGACCGCCCGCACCGCTACCTGGTCCGCTCCAGCGACGACCGGCGGCTCGCCGCCGCGCTGATCGCCGACGGCTCGACCACCGGCATCGAGGTGGACGGGCGGGAGCGGGCGCTGCGGATCGAGGCGGTGAACTTCCAGGGCTTCACCACCCTGCTGCCCAGGGTCGCCCGGGAGGCGGGCATCCGGCTGTACACCGTCTCCCCGGCGGACGAATCGCTGGAGAGCGTCTTCTCGTACCTGGTCTCCGCGTGAGCGCCACCGCCAGGACCGCTGTTCTTGCCCAGGAAGGGGCCGACCGACCATGAACCCCACCGTCGCCAGGCTGACCCTGCGCGGGCTGCTGGGCCGCCGCCGCGGCCTGTTGCTGCTGGTGGCCCCCGCCCTGCTGCTGGCCGTCGCGGCCCTCGCGAGCGCGTCCAGCGCCGACGCGCACGAGACGGCCGACCGGGTCCTCGGCGCCCTCGGCCTCGGCACGCTGGTGCCGATCCTCGGGCTGGTGGTCGGCACCGGGGTGATCGCCACCGAGATCGACGACGGCTCGATCGTCTACCTGCTCGCCAAGCCGCTGCCCCGGTGGCGGATCATCACCACCAAGCTGGCCGTCGCGATCGGCGTCACCTGGCTGTTCTCGGTCGTCCCGACGCTGCTGGCCGGGCTGCTGCTGGTCGGCACCCAGGACGGCGTGGCGCTCGGCTACGCGGTGGCGGTGCTGGTCGCCGGGGCCGCGTACAGCGCGCTGTTCCTGCTGCTCGGCGTGGTCACCCGGCACGCGGTGGTGGCCGGGCTGGCGTACGCCCTGATCTGGGAGTCCACGGTCGGCAACTTCGTCCAGGGCGCCCGGACGCTGAGCGTCCAGCAGTGGGGCCGGGCGGTGGGGGAGGCGGTCGCGGGGCAGAACTCGATCAGCGCCGACGTCTCGCTCGCAGCGGCGGTGCCGCTGCTGCTGGTGGTCACCGTCGCGGCGACGGTGTTCGCCTCGGTGAAGCTGGCCGGGCTGACCCTGGCCGGCGAGGAGTAGGCCCCGTACCAGCACCGAGCCCCGGACACCTTCACGGGTGTCCGGGGCTCGTGCCTGTACGGCTCAGAGGCTTCAGAGGGTGCGGTTGCGGCCCGCGCCCCAGCCGGCCGCGCCGACCACCAGCGCCAGCACCAGCATCAGCATCAGCGGGGTGTCCCAGCTGCCGGTCAGCTGGCGCAGCGCACCGGCGCCGACCGGGCCGGCCGCCGCGACGATGTAGCCGACCGCCTGCGACATCCCGCCCAGCTGGGCGGCGCCGGCCGCGTTGCGGGTGCGCAGCACGATGAACGCCAGGCCCAGGCCCAGCGAGCCGCCCTGGGCCACGCCGAGGATGGCCGCCGACACCCACGCGCCGGAGACCGGCGCGATCAGCAGCAGGGCGATGCCCAGCCCGTTCAGGGAGGCCATGGTCACCGCCAGCGCGCGCTGGCTGGTCATCCGGCCGGCCATCAGCGGCACCAGGAAGGCGCCGGCCACCTGCACCAGGTTGGAGAAGGCGAAGACCAGACCGGCCTGGCTGCGGTCCATGCCGTGGTCCGCCAGGATGGTCGGCATCCAGGCGACCAGGATGTAGACCAGCAGCGACGAGATGCCCATGAAGAGGCTGATCTGCCAGGCCAGCGGGGAGGACCAGATGCCCTCGATCGGCTTGCTCGGCGCGGCCGCGGCGGTCGTCGCGGCCACCGCACCCTGCTGCCGGCGCTCCTGGCGGGCGCGCAGCACCTGCGGCAGCCAGGCCACCGCCGCGATCAGCGCGAGCAGCGACCAGGCGCCGAGCGAGGCCTGCCAGCCGCCGCCGAGCGCGTGCTCCAGCGGGACGGAGGTGCCGGCCGCGAGGGTGGCGCCGACCAGCATGGTGGTCGAGTAGACGCCGGTCATGGTGGCCGCGCGGTCCGGGAACTCGCGCTTGACCAGGCCCGGCATCGACACGTTCAGCACCGCGATGGCCACGCCGATCACCACGCAGCCCGCGTACAGGGCGGCCACCGAGGGCAGCACCCGCAGCAGCACGCCCGCGCCCAGCACCAGCACCGCGCCGAGCACCACCCGCTCGACGCCGAAGCGCCTGGTCAGCCGGGGGGTGAGCGGGGCGCCGACGCCCTGGAACAGCACCGGGACGGTGGTGATCAGGCCGGCCGCGGTGGAGGACAGGCCGAAGGTCCGCTGGATCTCGCCGACCATCGGGGAGACGGCCGCCAGACAGGCGCGCATGTTCGCCGCGACCAGCATGATGCCGACCAGCAGCAGGAGCGGATGGGCCAGCCGGGCGCGGACGGGGAGCGGGGCAGGAGTGGTGGCAACCGGCTGCTGGGCACGGGTGACGGCCATGGGCGTGCTGTTCTTTCGTGAATGTGCGTGGATGCGCAGCGGCGGAAGGGGAGGCTCGCGCCGTCCTTACTTCCGGGCCGCGATGGCCGCGAGCAGCTGCTCGACGGCAGCGGTGGGCTCGGAGAGCAGCGCACGGGACGCCGCCTCCGCCCGGTTCGGGTCGCCGCTCTCGATCGCGTCCACCAGCGCCTCGTGGGTGGCCACGGCCGCCTCGGGCATCTCGTGGTCGCCGAACGCGGACGTCATCGCCTCGCGCACGGAGGCGCCGAAGTAGCGGTACACCTCGGTCAGCGCGGGGTTGTGCGCGGCCTCGACGACCGCGGTGTGGAACTCCAGGTCGTGCTCGACGGTGGCCTCGCGGCTGGCCCGCTCGGGGTTGGTCGCGAACACCTCGGCCTCACGGGCCAGCGCGGCCCGCATCCGCCGGATGTCCTCGGGGGTGTGCCGCAGCGCGGCCAGTCGGGCGCCCTCGGTCTCCAGCGCCGCACGGACCTCCAGCACGTCCCGGATGCCCGAGCGCTGGACGCCGCGCAGGACGGACGCCGGGTCGCTGGTGGAGCGGACGAACGTCCCCTCGCCCTGCCGGGAGACCAGCATTCCGGCGTGCACCAGCACCCGGATCGCCTCCCGCACGGTGTTGCGCCCGATCTGCATCTGCTCGGCCAGCTCGTGCTCGGTGGGAATCCGCGACCCGACCGGCCACACCCCACCCGCGAGCTGCTCCCGCAGCTGCTCGATCGCGGTGTCCACCAGGGAGCGCCGCCCGGCCGCCTGCAGACCGCCGCTCATGCCGGACCTCCCTTCCACACCGCGTACGTCCTCACTGGGTCGTCGGTCATCCTACAACCTCTTGCCCGGTCATCCTACAACTGGCCCGGGGCTCTGTCGGGGTCCGAGAATGCGAAGGTCCCGTGGTCGACAAATCCGTTACCTGACGACAGGTCAGATTTCGTCACGGAGTGGGTACTTACGGGAAACGGACACTCTCCGAAGGGTGGTCGACCATGAGTACCTTCGACACCTGGACCTGCTCCGCCTGCGGCCTGGAGAACCCCCCGGGCATGCCCTGCACCGGCTGCCGGGCCGGGCCCGGCACCCACAGCGGCCCCGCGCCGGCCGTGCGCGGCCGGCCGCCGCAGCGGGCCACCGACGCCACCCGCTACCTGTGCGCGGCCGTGCAGATGGACAGCGCCCTCGCCCGGCGCGCGATCGGCTCCGTCCTCGGCGAGCCGCGCCGGGCCGTCGCCTCCTCGCCCGACGTCGACCTGGCCTGCGTGCTGCGCTACGCCGTCTTCGCCCGGGCCCGGCACACCACCGCCAAGGTGCTGCTCGCGCTGATCGCGGCCTGCATCGTCGCCTCGTTCTTCCTCCACCCCTTCGAGCACAGCGCCCCGCCCGCGCCCACCCCGGTCTACGACTACCCCGGCGGCTACGCCGTGCCCGAGCCGGACACCGGGCTCCCCTTCGGCCTGCCGATCGTGCTGCTCCCGCTCCTGGTGGTGGCCTGGGCCGTGGTGCTCGTCGAGCAGCTCACCGCCTACTTCGGCGTGATCAAGCCCCGGCTGAGCCGGGCCGTGTTCGACCCCGCCCAGGCGCCGCCCGCCGCCCGCCCCCAGGAGGAGGCGCGGCTGCGGGCACTGGCCGGACAGGACCACGAGGGCAACGTCACGGTCTTCTCCGGCTTCGAGCCCTTCCTCGGGTACGGGCGGCTGCTCAACACCTGGAACTTCACCATCCCGGTGGACCGGCCCAGCGAGCACACCGACCGGGTGCTGCCGTTCTCCATCGCCGAGCTGACCGCCGAGATCACCAGGGCGGTGGAGTCGCTCGGCCTGCCCGAGGTCAACGTCTCCGAGCGGATCTTCGTCAGCGGCGCCGACCTGGCGCTGGGCCTCGACCCGGCCGTCCGCCGCATCCTGCTGCCCAGGCCGACCGAGCGGCCGCACACCGACCTGCCCGCCAACGTCGTCGACCGGCTGCGGGAGGACGGCACCGCCCGGGCCCGGCCCTACCTGGTGACGACGGTGTCGGGCTGGGGCAGCGAGGTGGTGACCACCAGCACCGTCCGGTTCGGCCTCAGCCCCGCCAAGGACCTGCTCTTCGTCGAGGGCGCCTCCTCGATGCTCCCGCCGGTCAAGGAGGCCTACCACCTGGTGGACCACCTGCTCGACCGGCCGACCTGGCGCCAACTGGCCACCCTGGCCCGGATCTCCCTCACCAGCATGCCGGGGCGGATGCTGCGCGGCACCGGATTCGTGCTGCTGCTGCCCTTCGCGCCCTTCTCCGCCTGGCTCGCCAACGGCGACCAGCTGCGCCAGATCCGGTTCAGCGCCTTCAACTACGGCTCCCTGACCAGCATCCGGCAGCTGGCGGCCGACACGAAGTTCCACCGCTACTACCAGCAGATCGACCACCAGATGTACACCAAGGTCGTCGAGCGGCGGACCCTGGACACCCTGATCGACTTCCTGGAGAACCACCAGGTCGACATCTCCGAACTCCGCGAACGCCAGAGCGTCATCTACAACGGGGGCATCTTCACCTCCGGCAACGCGAGCATCAGCTTCGTCAACTCCCCGGTCGCGGCCGGGGCGGGCAGCAAGGTGCGCGCCATGCTCGCGCCCCGCGGCCCGGAGAAGGGGAAGGCCAAACCATGAGCGGCGAGGAACGGACCACCTCCGGGGGGTTCCACATCAGCGGCAGCGGCAACATCAACTTCACCAACTCGCCGGTGGCCGCGGGCCGGAACTCCTCGGTCACGGTCAACTCCGGTGCGGGGGAGGTGGACGAGGAGGCGCTCGCCCGGCGGGTGCTGGCGCTCGCCGAGCGGCTGCGCCGGGAGAGCGAGCCGGGCAGCGGCCCGGCGCGGACCGCCGAGGACCTCCAGGCCGAGGTCGACTCCCCGGCGCGGCGCTGGGACCAGGTGCGGCGCTTCCTCCAGCGGGCCCGGGACGGCGTCGTGGCGACCACGGCGATGGCCGCCGAGATCCGGCAGCTGGAGGAGACGGTCGAGTCGCTGCTCTCGTAGGCCCACCGACAAGAGAGGCCCACCGACAGGAGAGGCCCACCGACAAGAGGGACCCGATCACGAGAAGGGCCCGATCACGAGAAGGGGGAGCGCGGTGGCCGAGACCAAGGGTGTCCTGCTGCCCGCCTACGTACTGGCCGACGAATCGGCCTCGATGGAACCGTACCTGGCCGAACTCTCCGGCGGCCTGGTCTCGTTGTGCGAGGGCCTGCGGGCCGAGCCGATGATCGCCGCCAAGCTGCGGCTGGCCGTCCTCGGCTTCTCCGACGACGTGCGGGTCCGCCTCGCGGTGACCGACATGCGGACCGAGACCAGGCTGCCCCAGGTGGTCATCCGCGGACTGACCGACTACCAGGCGCTCTTCGAGGACCTGCTGGACCGCATCCCCGACGACGTCCGATGGCTGCGCGGCCAGGGGTACAAGGTGCACCGCCCGGTGGTGTTCCTGCTCAGCGACGGCCAGCCCACCGACGGCGACGACTGGCGGGACGCGCACGCCCTGCTCACCGACCGCCGGCGGACCCCGACCGCCCCCAACATCATCGCCTGCGGCATCGGCGACGCCGAGCCCCGGACGATGCTCGCGGTGGCCACCCGTCCGGAGTTCGCCTTCGTGGCCCGGCCCGGCATCGATCTCGGCCGGGCCATCGGCGAGTTCTTCCACGCCCTCACCACCAGCCTGGTCGCCTCCGGCCAGGCCCTCGGCTCCGCCAACCCCCACCTCGTGGTCAACCGCCCCGACCAGTTCGTCCTCGCCATCGACGAGGTGGGGCAGTGAGGCGGCGCGATCCCGGCCCGGAGCACGGCGCCGGGCCGGACGCCGCCGACCCCTGGCGGCGGATCGCCGTGGGCACGCCCGGGATCGAGTTCGAACCGCGGCCGCCGCGCCAGCCCGCCTACGACTTCCCCGACACCGAGTGCGACGGCTGGTCCACCGACGCCTTGGCGGTGCGCTTCGCCTCCGTGCGCGGCGCCGAGCACCGCTACTACGGCCGCCCGCGCCAGGACGCCGCCCGCGTCGCCCTGCACCAGCCCAGCGGTGCCGTCGCCTTCGCCGTCGCCGACGGGGTCTCGGCCGCGACCAGCGCCGAACTCGGCGCGATCGAGGCCTGCCGGGCCGCCCTCGCCCACACCCTCCACCTGCTCTCCGCGGGCCCGGGCCCGGTGGACCTCCAGGACGTCGCCCGGCACGCCGCCCGGCGGCTGTGGCAGGTCGCCCGCTGGCGGCTGGCCGGCCGGGAGCCGGACCGGGCCGAGGTCTCCCGGCTGTACGCGACCACCCTGGTCACCGGCGTGGTCCGCCCCGACCCGGCCGGCCCGGTCGTCGAGCTCTGCCGGATCGGGGACTCCGGCGCCTGGCTGCTCGACCTCCCGTACGGCCGCTACCACCCGCTCTTCGGCCCGAAGTCCGCCGCCGACGCCCCGCTGATCGGCACCGAGGTGACCCCGCTGCCCACCGTGCCCGACCCGATCGAGCGCACCAGCGTCCGGCTCACCCCGCAGCTGGCCCTGCTGATCGGCACCGACGGCTTCGGCGACCCGCTGGGCGACGGGGACGGCCAGGTCGGCGCCCTGTTCGCGGACGCCCTCGCCGCGCCGCCCAGCCCGCTCCGACTCGCCCACCTGCTCGACTTCTCCCGCGAGACCTTCGACGACGACCGGACCCTGCTGGTCGTCTGGCCGCACGCCGCCGAGGAGGCGCGATGACGGAGGACCGCTCCGCCCCCACCGTCGAGCGCGACAGCCTGGTCCTGGCCCGCCGCCTCGGGCAGGGCGGTCAGGGCACCGTCCACGAGGTGGCCGACCGGCCCGGCGTCGTCTACAAGGAGTACCGCCCGGAGACCCTCCCCGAGCTCGACAGCGACGCGCTGACCGCGATCGTGGCGCTGCTCGCCGCGCTCGACGGGGCCGAGGCCCGCCGGCTCCGCGACAGGGCCGCCTGGCCCACCGCCGTGGTCCGGCAGCGCGGCCGCACCTGCGGCTTCCTGATGCGGGCCGCCCCCGAGCGCTTCCACTTCGACCTGCACGCCCTCGGCGGCGCCACGGTGGCCACCCGGCGGCTGGCCACCCTGGAGTTCCTGCTCAACGACGACGGCTACGTGGCCGGGGTCGGCCTCACCGTCAGCGACCGCGATCGGCTGGAACTGCTCGCCGACCTCGCCGGCACGCTCTCCCGGCTGCACCGCCTCGGCATCGCGGTGGGGGACCTGTCCCCGAAGAACCTGCTGTTCGCCACCGGTGCGGGCGACGGTGGTCGGGCCACCTGCTTCCTGATCGACTGCGACGCCGTACGGCTGCGCGGCGCCACCGTCCTGCCGCAGGTCGAGACGCCGGACTGGCAGCTCCCGCCCGGCGAGGAGCGCGGGACGGCGGCGGGCGACGCCTACAAGCTCGCGCTGCTCGCGGTACGGCTCTTCGCCCGCGACCAGAACGCCGTCGACCCGGCCGCGCTGGCCGCGCTCAGCCCGGCCCTCGGCGACCTCGCACGGGCCGGACTCGACCCGGACCCGGCCCGCCGGCCCGCCCCGGCGCTCTGGGCGGAGCACCTCACGGCGGCGGCCGCCACCGCCGACACGGCCCCGGCGGTTGCCCCGGTCGTGCCGCTGTCACCCCCTCCGGCGGCGAGCCCGGTCACACCGGTGCCGGTCAGGACACCGCCGGTCAGGACACCGCCGACCAGGACACCCCCGGCCGCCGTCGGCGTCGGCATCGCGGCGGTCGTCGCGGCCGTCGTCCTCGCGGTCGTGCTCGGCGTCAACCACAACAGGTCCGACTCGTCCTCGGACTCCGGCCCCTCGTACACCCCGCCGCCCGTGTCCACGCCGACGTCCACGCCCACGCGCACCTACCCGCCCACACCCCGGCCCAGCCCCACCCCGCTGTTCGATCCCGACTCGCTCGACGACGAACGGACCGACCACACTCCGCTGACCGCCACCGCGCTGCTGCCCGAGGCGTTCACCGACTCCAACCAGGTGCGCTACGAACGCGCCAGCGGCGGGCGGCACGAATGCGCGCCGTCCGGTGTGAGCGAGCACGTCCGGAGCGTGCTGAGCACCGGCGGCTGCGTGAACCAGGTCGTCGGGACCTACCTGGACGCCACGAGCAAGATCATGGTGATCGTCCTGGTCAAGCCGTTGCGGGATGCCAGGACCGCCGACGCGGCCTACACCGCGCTCTCCGACACCGACATCTCCGACTGGGACTTCTGGTGCCCGAACAGCGGGCCCGGCTCCGAGCTGTGCGCCGACGGCGCGAACACCACCCGGGCCACCCAGAGCGGCCGGAAGACCACCACCCACCGGTACCTGATCCACGCCCAGGCCATCTACGTCAACCTGGGCAGGGACGACACCTTCGAGCCGTGGACGGACGCGGCCACGCGCGCCGCGCTCAAGGCCGCGGGCCCGCGGAACTACTGGTAGAGCCGCTCCAGGACGGCGGCGACGCCGTCCTCGTCGTTGCTGGCGGTGACGGCGTCGGCGACCGCCAGGAGCTCCTCGTGGGCGTTGGCCATGGCGACGCCGTGGGCGGCCCAGCCGAACATCGGGACGTCGTTGGGCATGTCGCCGAAGGCGATGGTGTCGGCGGCGCGCACGCCCAGGCGGCGGGCGGCGACGGCCAGGCCGGTGGCCTTGGAGAGGCCGAGCGGCAGCAGCTCGACCACGCCGGCGCCGGCCATCACCACGCCGACCAGGTCCCCGGCGGCGCGCCGGGCGGCCTCGGCGAGGGCGTCGTCGGTGAGGGCGTGGTGCTGGATGTAGAGCTTGCTGAGCGGGGCGTCGAGCAGCCCGCCGCGCTCGACCCGGACGACCGGCAGGTCGGAGCCGATCAGCAGCTCGTACCCGGGGCCGGCCAGCACCTGGCCGTCCAGGCCGTCCTGGTTGGCGGCGATGGCCAGCGGGCCGGTCTCGGCCTCGATCTTCTCGATCGCGAGCGCGGCCAGTCGGCGGTCCAGGGTGAGCGAGGTGAGGAGCTTGTGCGCGCCGGCGTCGTAGACCTGGGCGCCCTGGCCGCAGACGGCTATCCCGGTGTAGCCGATCTCGTCGAAGACCGGGCGGGCCCAGACGGCCGAGCGCCCGGTGACGATGATGTGCAGCGCGCCCGCGCCGGTGGCCGTGGCCAGGGCGGCGCGGGTGCGCTCGGAGACGGTCTCCTCGCTGGTGAGCAGGGTGCCGTCGAGGTCGGTGGCGACCAGCCGGTAGGGCAGGTCGCCACCGCCGGTTGCTCCGGGGGAGGCGGGGCTGGGGCTGATGGTGCTCATGGGCCGTACGTCTCCCGGGAGTTGCGCGTGGTGCTGGTGCTGCTGGTGCGGGCCGGTCGCGGGACCGGTTGTCGGACCGGGTTACTTGACCGGTTCGAGGACCGTCCGCCCGCCGAGGAACGGCCGCAGCGCCTCGGGCACGACGACCGAGCCGTCGGCCTGCTGGTGGTTCTCCAGGATCGCCACGATGGTGCGCGGGATGGCGACCAGGGTGCCGTTCAGGGTGGCGAGCGGGCGGGTCTTGCCCTCCTCGCGCATCCGGATCGACAGCCGTCGGGCCTGGTACTCGGTGGTGTTGGAGGTCGAGGTGACCTCGCGGTACTTGCCCTGGGTGGGGATCCACGCCTCGATGTCGAACTTGCGCGCGGCCGAGGCGCCGAGGTCGCCGGAGGCGACGTCGATCACCCGGTACGGCAGTTCCAGCGCGTTGAGGAAGTCCTTCTCCCACTGCAGCAGGCGCCGGTGCTCGTTCTCCGCGTCCTCGGGAGTGGTGTAGACGAACATCTCCACCTTCTCGAACTGGTGGACGCGGATGATGCCGCGGGTGTCCTTGCCGTAGGTGCCGGCCTCGCGGCGGAAGCAGGACGAGTAGCCGGCGTAGCGCAGCGGCAGCTTGTCGGCGTCGAGGATCTCGTCCATGTGGTACGCCGCGAGCGGGACCTCGCTGGTGCCGACCAGGTACCGGTCGTCCTCGGCGAGGTGGTACACGTTCTCGGCGGCCTGGCCCAGGAAGCCGGTGCCGTCCATGGCGGCCGGGCGGACCAGGGTCGGGGTGATCATCGGGATGAAGCCGGCCGCGGTGGCCTGGGCGATCGCCATGTTGACCAGGGCGAGCTCCAGCAGCGCGCCGACACCGGTCAGGTAGTACGACCGGGCACCGGCGACCTTGGCGCCGCGCTCGGTGTCGATGGCGCCCAGGATCTGGCCGAGCTCGACGTGGTCGCGCGGCTCGAAGCCCTCGGCGGAGAAGTCGCGCGGGGTGCCGATCTCCTCCAGGGTGACGAAGTCCTCCTCGCCGCCGACCGGGGCGGCCGGGTCGATGAGGTTCGCCAGCGAGCGGAGCAGGCGGTCCGCCTCCTCCTTGGCGGCGCCCTGTTCGGCGTCCGCGGCCTTGACCTCGGCGGCCAGGTCCTTGGTGCGCTGGAGCAGGGCGGCCTTCTCCTCGCCCTTGGCCTGGGCGACCTGCTTGCCGAGCACTCGCTGCTCGCTGCGCAGTTCGTCGAAGCGGCTGCCCGAGGACCGGCGTCGCTCGTCGGCGGAGAGGAGGGCGTCGACCAGGTCGACGTCCTCGCCACGGACGCGCTGCGAGGCGCGCACTCGGTCAGGGTCCTCACGGAGCAGGCGAAGGTCAATCACAGGGCCAAGCGTACCGGGCGACTCCTCCTCCGCCGGTACGAGATTTCCCCTGGGGATAACTCACGCCAACCTGTGGATAACTCCTGTGGGGAACTCCGCCCCATCGAGTTATCCACAGGCTGGGGCCCAGGCCTGTGGACTCAAGGGGAGGATCGTCTTCCGCGTGAACGAACCAGGGAATTGAGGTTTCAAACCTCAATGAACCTTCCCGAGTGAGGGAATTGAAGCACTCGGACGGGTGATTTGCTGGCAACCGGGTGACTCTGGTCCGATTGGTCATCTCTGCGACGCAAACCGATGGTCCGACCGGGTCTGGGCAATGGCTATAGCGGTTTGTCGACTCGCCCCCAGGCCTGTGGATAACTCCGGGCTGTGGACAGCGGACAAGCCTGTGGACAGCGGGCTCCGGCCCCGGCCCGCCTGTGGACGACCCCGAAGGTGACGTGAAGGCGGCGCCGAAAAGGTCCGAAAGGGGAATGCCGAAGCCCGGATGTCGGCTGGTTCAGATGTCGCCGCGCCCGTCGAGCGCGCGGGAGAGCCAGTCCGCAGCCGAGGTGAAATCCTCGTCCGAGGTCCCCGGCCGCCGGTGGGTGGACTCCTGCCGGTCGGCACGCGGATAGGAGCCGAGGTACCGCACCTGAGGGCAGATCCGCTTGAGCCCCATCATCGCCTCGGCGACCCGGCGCTCGGACAGGTGGCCCTCGCAGTCGATCAGGAAGCAGTAGCTGCCCATCCCCTCGCCGGTCGGCCGGGACTCGATCCGCATCAGGTTGACCCCGCGCACCGCGAACTCCTGGAGCAGCTCCAGCAGCGCACCCGGGTGGTCGTCCGGCAGCCAGACCACCATCGAGGTCTTGTCCGCGCCGGTCGGCGAGGACACCCGACCGGGGCGGCCGACCAGGACGAAGCGGGTGGCCGCGCTCTTCGCGTCCGCGATCTCCTTGACCAGCGGCTCCAGCCCGTAGATCGGCGCCGCGAACTCGCCCGCGAAGGCGCCGTCGTAGCGGCCCTCGGCGACCAGCCGGGCGCCGTCCGCGTTGGAGGCGGCCGACTCCCAGGTGGCCTCCGGCAGGTTGGCCGCCAGCCAGCGCCGCACCTGGGGCTGGGCCACCGGGTGGCTGGTCACCGTCTTGACCTCGGACAGCTCGGTGCCGGGCCGCACCAGCAGCGCGAAGGCGATCGGCAGCAGCACCTCGCGGTAGATCATCAGCGGCGCGCCGGAGGCCAGTTCGTCGTTGGTCGCGGTGACCGCGCCCTCCACCGAGTTCTCGATCGGGACGAACGCCCCGGCCGCCTCCCCGCCGCGCACCGCGTCCAGCGCCAGCGCCACCGAGGACAGCGGCACCAGCTCCCGGGTCGCCGCCTCGGGCAGGGTGTGCAGGGCCGCCTCGGTGAACGTGCCGGCCGGTCCGAGGTAGGTGTAGCGGGTGGCCGACATGACGCCTCCGTGAGGTCTCGGTGCTGCGAGCGGGGTGCGCGCGGGGTGTGCCGAAAGCAGTCACCCTAACGATTCCGCGGCCCCGGCAGGAACGCGTTCCGGGGACCGGGACCGCGGCGGTGAAACAGGTGGACAGAGGTGCGGTTACCCCTCCAGCAGCTGCTGCCCGAGGTAGCCGCCGACCGGCGCGGCCGGCGGCACCGCGTACAGCCCGCTCGCCTCGTGCCGCAGGAAGCGGGAGAGGCCGTCGCCCCGGGAGAGCTTGCGCTGCACCGGGGTGAAGCCCTTGCCCGGGTCGGCCTGGAAGGCGAGGAAGAGCAGCCCGGCGTCCGGCGAACCGTCCGGCAGCAGCCCGTCGTGGTACGAGAAGCCGCGCCGCAGCATCGCCGCACCGCCGTTGGCCGCCGGGGCGGCGACCCGGATGTGGGCGTCGGCGGGGATGGCCAGGGTGCCGTCCGCGTCCTGGGCGGCGAGGTCGACCGGGGCCCGCTCACCGGCCCCGGCGGGCGTGCCGAGCGGGGCGCCGTCCGACTTGCGCCGCCCGATCACCCGCTCCTGCCGCTCCACCGGCAGCGCCTCCCAGTGGTCCAGCAGCATCCGGATCCGCCGGAACACCAGGTACGAGCCGCCGGCCAGCCAGGCCGGCTGTTCGCCGCCGGCGGTGCAGAACACCTTGGCGGCGAAGCCCTCCTCGCCCGGCCGGGGGTTGTTGGTGCCGTCGATCTGGCCCATCAGGTTGCGCCCGGTCACCGGCTGCGCGGCGGCCCCGGGGGTACGGGCGAAGCCGGCCGACTGCCAGCGCGGCGCCGCCGTACCGGCCGCCAGCCGCTGGAGCACCCGCAGGGCGTGCACCGCGACCAGGGCGTCGTCCGCGCCGATCTGGACGAACAGGTCGCCGTCGCCGCGGGCCGGGTCCAGCGCGTCGCCGGGGAAGGCGGGCAGCGGTTCGAGCCCCGGCGGCCGGCGGTCGGCCAGGCCGGCCTTGTCGAACAGCGTGGCGCCGAAGCCGAGGGTGAGGGTGAGCGAGCAGGGCCCGGCGTCCAGCGCGACCTGGTTGTCGAACTCCTCGGCCGGCTCCCCGGCGGTCAGCCGTTCGGCCGCCTTCGTCCAGCGCTGGAGCAGGGTGCGCAGCCCGTCCCGGCCGACCCCCTCGGCCAGGTCGAAGGCGGCCAGCTGCACCCTGGCCTGCGGCGGGTCGGTGATCCCGGCCTGGTGCTCGCCGCGGAACGGCACCCGGGCCGCGCCCAGCGCGCCGTCGGTCGCGGGCCGCCCGCCCTCGTCGGGGCGGTTGTAGGCGAGGGCGACGCCCGCCCCGGCGCCGACCAGCAGCCCGGCGCCGGCGGTGCCCAGCAGCGCCCGCCGGGTGAAGCCCGTGTGGTCCGTCGACTCCTCGATCACCGCGCTCACCCGATCTTGAACTGCTGGGTGGGGGTGGTCTGGTCGATGTCGGAGGAGCGGATCTGCACCGACACCACCCAGGTGCCCGCCAGCGGGAGCTGCGCGGTGCCGCTCCAGCGGCCGGTGCCCTCCGGGGTCAGCGCGACCGGCAGCGGGCCGAGGTCGCGGTCCGGCAGGGTGAAGGCGAGTTGCACCTCGGGGACGTCCACCGGCTGTCCGTCCGCGCCGTCCAGCGCGAGCTTGACCTCGTTCGAGCCGGTCCGGGCCGGGTTGAGGGTGACGGTCGCGGTGCCCTTGGCGTTCGGCGTCCGGCCCTTGGTGTCGTACGGGAGCTTGAGCTCGACGGTGCGGCCCGGCTCGGTCTGCGGCGCGGCCGCGGCCCCGTCGGCGGCCGGAGCGGCACTCGCCCCCGCCTTGACCTCGCTCGCCACCCGCCCGGGCGGGGAGTTGGTGAGCATCGTGGTGACCACCAGCACCGCCACCGCGACCAGCGCCTCGACCAGCACCGAGCGGCGCAGCCCGGCCCGGGTCGGGGTCAGCCCGCGGTCGCGTCCGGCGCTCTGCCGGGCGGCCCGCTGGCGCTCCAGCTGCGCCTGGCGGACCGGGTCCTCGGTGTGCGCCGCCACCGCGACCGGCTCCGGCAGCTCGGCCTCGGCCGGCGCGACCTCCGCCGCCTCGGCCGGGGCCGAGCGCAGTTTGGCCAGCCAGGACCGGGAGATCCAGGCGACGCCGAGCATCACGACCACGCAGCCGCTCTTCACCAGCAGCAGCCGCCCGTACTCGGTGCCCGTCAGCGCGCCCCAGCTGCCCAGGCCCCGCCAGGACTGGTAGATCCCGGTCACGGCCAGCACGGCCACCGAGCCGAAGGCGATCTTCGAGAAGCGGTCCACCACCTCGGCGCCGACGCCCTCGCGCAGCGCCACCAGCAGCGCGGCCAGTCCGCCCAGCCAGAGCGCCATCGCGATCAGGTGCAGCACGCCGAGCGGCAGCGCCAGCCAGACCTGGATGCCCACCGAGGCGTGGTCGGCGCCGACCCAGGTCGCCGAGAGGGCGACGGCCAGCAGCAGCCCGGCCACGCCGAGGCCGAGCCGGACCTCGTGCTGCGGCCGCTCGGAGGCCCGCCGCTCCAGCTCGCGCAGCTCGGCGGCCTCGGCGTCGTCCCCGTTCGGCTCCTCGCCGGGCTCCGGCGATGCGGGCAGCGGCCGCGGCGGCTGCCCCAGCTGCCCGACCAGCAGCGACAGGAACACCCCGCCCGCCGCGAGCAGCAGCAGCCGGGCGGCCAGCGCGGTGCCGATCCGCTCGTCCAGCGTGGCGCGCACCAGCGACAGGTCGAAGGCCTGCCCGATCCCGGAGCCGCGCTCGTACGGGCCGCGCAGCATCAGCACCGCGACGGTGGAGACCAGCAGCGCCGTCCAGCCGGTCATCAGCAGCCGCTGCACCCGGCGCCGGGCGGTGCCGGCCGGCCAGCAGACCAGCACGAACGCGGCGGCGCCGACCAGCAGGGCGAAGGCCGCGTACGCGACGGTGCGCCCGGTGCCGTACAGGGCGGAGACCAGGCCGTCGGCCTTGGCGCCCTGGAGCGCGGTGGCCGACACCGAGGTGTCCGAGGGCGCGCCGATGGAGAAGGTGAACGCCCCGCCGACCGGGTGCGAGTCGTCCGAGACGGCCCGCCAGGCGACCGTGTAGGTGCCGTTGGCGAGGCCGCCCTTCAGCCCGACCCGGGCGGTGTTGCCCTTGCCGTCGGCGTGCGCCGGGTTGCCGGTGTCCACGGGCTTGCCGGCCGGGTCGAGCACCCGGACGGAGTCGCCGGAGAGCGAGACGGACTCGCTGAAGGTCAGCGTCACCGCCTGCGGGGCGGTGGCGACCACCGAATTCTGCCGTGGGTCGGTGGAATCCAGGGTGGCGTGCGCGGAAGCCGGCCCGGCGCCCGCGAGCATCAGCGCGAGCAACGCGCCGAGCACTCCGAGCACCCCGACGATCCGGCGGTGGGTGGCCTTCTCCAGGCCGGCCGACTGCATGGTGGCGGTTCCCTAACTCTGGCCGGGGCGGTAGGTGAGCTCCTTGACCGGCACCTTGACGGAGATGGTGCCGGACTTGGCGAAGGTGAGGTCGAGCTCCAGTTCGTCACCGAGGGCGGGGGCCTTCTGCCATCCCATGATCATCAGGTGGTTGCCGCCGCGGGCGAGCTGCAGGGCGCCGTGCGCGGGCACGTCCAGGCTGTCCACCTGCTCCATCGTCGAGGCGCTGGAGCGGTGCATGGTGACCGACCCGGCGGCCGGGCTGGTCACCTTGAGCAGCTGGTCCTGGCCGCCGTCGTTGCGGACGGTCAGGTAGCCGGCCGCCATGCCGCCGGCCGGGGGCAGCGGGATGTAGGAGTCGGCGACGCTGAGGGCCGGTGTGGCGCCGCCGCCCGGGGCGTCGTTCGTCCCGCAGGCGGCCAGGATGGCACCGCCGCCCAGGGCCGTCGCGACGACGGCGCCGAGCAGGGCGGAGCGGCGGAAGCGGTGGGTTCCGGGGTGCGCCGAGGTCACGCCGAGACCCCCTGGGCGAGCAGCGGCAGGTCGTGCTCGTAGGTCTTCTCCTCGGTGCCGCTCATGTAGAGCACGTGCGCCTTGTCGTCCGAGGGGAGGAAGGCCAGCACCTGGGCGCCGTGGGTGGAGGTGACCGTGCCGTCGCCGTTGACCACCGGGTCCTCGATCATGATGCCGAGCGACTTGGCGGCGGTCTTCACCTTGGCCAGGTCCCCGGTGAGGCCTATGAAGTCGCTGCCCATCGAGTCCAGCCAGGTGCGCAGCACCTGGGGGGTGTCGCGCTGGGGGTCGGTGGAGACGAAGACGACGTTGATCTTCTGCCGCTCCGCCTCGGGGAGCGCCTTCATGGCGACGCCGATGTCGCCCATGGTGGTCGGGCAGACGTCCGGGCAGCTGGTGTAGCCGAAGAACAGCAGGGTGGCCTTGCCGTTGGTCTTCTGGCGCAGGTCGTACGGCTGGCCGGAGGTGTCGGTCAGCTGGAGGTCCGGCTTCTCGAAGTTCTTGGCGAGCTTGGTGCCCTGGTACGGGGTGTCCTCCTTGTGCTGGGTGACCTTGGCGGCGGAGGCGCCGTCGCCGGAGGAGCCGCAGGCGGAGAGGGTCAGGGCGGCGGCCAGCGCGAGGGCGGCCGCGCCGGCCAGACGGGTGGTGCGGGGCATGGGAGTTCCGATCGTGCGGGGTGGAGGGGCCGGCGGGCCGTACCCGTGCGGTGGGTACGGCCCGGTCGGCGCGGGGGTCAGGAGGCGGAGCCGCCGCTCTTGCGGCGCAGGCCGAGCACGCCGACGGCGGTGCCGATCACGCCGACCACGATGCCGACCACGCCCAGGGTGCGGGCGGTGGAGTCGTCGGACTTGTCGTCGCCGGAGGCGGCGGCGTGGTCGGAGCTGCCCCCGTTCGCGGCGGGGGAGGCGGTGACGCCGTGGCCGTCGCCCTCGGCGGCCTTGGTGAGCTTCAGGACGGGCGCGGGCTTGGCCGGCTCGGGCTGGCCGTCCTTGGACTCGTCGATCCAACGGACGATGTCGCCGTTGTCGTAGGTCTGGAGGGTCTTGAACTCCAGGTTGTCGGTGTCGGTCGGCAGCGGGCCGAGCGAGACCCGGAACTCCTGGAACTGGCCGGGGGCGATCCTGGTGCCGGCGTCGGCGGTCCAGGTGATCTTGGAGACGGCCTCGGTGACGTCGTTGCCGTGCACCTTGATCGGCTTGTCCAGCTTGGCCTTCTCGACCGCGGCGGTCCAGCCCGGCAGCGGCAGGGTCCGGACGGAGGCCAGCGGGTGGTCCAGCGGGAGGTTGACCTCCAGCTTCACGGTGCTCGCGGTGTCGCTCTCGTTCGGCACCCGGAAGTCGACGGCCGTGTAGCCGCCCTGGGCGGCCGCACCCGGGTTCACGGTGACGTGCGCGAAGGCGGGGCCGGCCAGCGCCACCACGGAGGCGGCGGCGGTGAGGGCGACGGCGGCGAGACGGCGGGTGGGAAGGGAACGCATGATGCGGGTCTCCGATCGGAGCTCGGCGGCACCGGAGCCGGGCGACGGACGTGAACCGTGCCTCGGCGGGCCGCGCGTGGGGACGTGGGGCAGAACCTCGGACCGCCCCCGCTGCTCGGGGAACGGCCGGACGGCGCGCACACCGCGGACCCGGGCCTCGCGGCACCAGGAACGCCGGTCAGTACGCGAGGGCCCCGCACGGCGGGCCGCGCCGCACCACGCTGTGCCGCAGCACGGCACCCGCCGGGAACGGGCTCTCCCCGCCCCGGGCCCCGAACCGGCGGGCCGGGCCGGCCGTGCCGAACAGACCGCGCAGCAGCGCGGCCACCAGCGCGAACGCCGTACGCAGCGGCGCCGTCCAGTGCTCCCGGGCGGCCGTGGCGACCACCCGCAGCAGCCGCCACAGCGCCGCCTCGCCGCGCCGCAGCCACCAGCCCGCGACCAGCGCGGCGGCCAGGTGCCCGGCCAGCATCGACGGCGTCATGCCGAACACGCCGGCCTGCGACCAGGGCGCGGCGGCGTACGCGTGGGGGTCCAGGCCCGCGGAGGAGACCAGCTGCTCCGGGGACGGGCCGCCGGGCAGCCCGACCAGGGTGCCGGGCCGGGCCTCGTTGCAGATCAGCCGACCCGCCACCTGCGGCACGTTCAGCGCACCGCCGTGGTGCGCGCCGGGCATCGAGTAGCTGTGGAAGAGGCCGTGCAGTCCGAACTGCCCGACCCCGAGTGCCCCGGCGATGGCCGCCAGCGAACGCTCCCGCCCGCCGCAGGCCGCGGCGAAGGCCAGCACCACGGCGAAGCCCACCGCCAGCGCGGTCGGCGGCACGTTCCCGCCACCGGCCAGGCTGTGCCCGGCGGCCGCGATCAGGGTGCAGACCAGCGCGAACGGGACGGCCCGGGCAAGCCGCAGGTCCCAGGCGGCGGCCCCCACCGGCTGAGCCGGTCCGGAGGCGCCCGGGCGCGGGGCGGCGGCGAGGGCAGTCATGGCCGGGCCATCCTCTCATTGCGTACGCCACGGACACGGGCAGGGTGGGAAATCCCTATGAATGCCCCTTTCGGCCGCGCGCGCGAGGGGGCGTACGCCAGGCCCGGCACAGACCCGACCCCCCAGTCCATCCGCCGAACGGGCGGTAGCCGGCCTCGGGCACGGTTCGCCCGGGAATCACCCGGAGATACCTAGTTGTATGTGGAGCCGCAGCCAGGAGGGACCTCCCGTGGACATCTGGTGGACTCTGCACCTCAAGCGCGACCCGGCCAGCGTTCCGCTGGCCCGGCGCATCCTGCTCGGTGCCATGGCGACGGCGGGCGTCGACCCGCAGATCGCGGACGACCTCGGGGTCGCGCTCAGCGAGGCCTGCGCCAACGCCGTCGAGCACGGTGCCACCGGGCGGCCGGACGACGCGTTCCAGGTCTCCGCGTCGATCTGCGGCGACCGGCTGCGGATCGAGGTCACCGACTCCGGCCCGGGGCTGCCCGGTTCGACCGCGCCCGCCGCACCCGCCGCGCCCGCCCGCCGTCCGGCCGGCGCCGCCCCGGCCCGCCCGGCTCCGCACCGGCGCTCCCGTCGTGGCCGGGCCACCGTCCCGGCCCGCGTCCTCGCCGCCCACCGCCCGCGCCGCGACGGCCACCCGTACGACACCCACGTCCTGCCCTGCCGGCCCACCGCCCCCACCCTGCGCCCGGTCGACCTGGACACCCTGCCCGACCTCACCGCAGAGTCGGGCCGCGGCCTCTTCCTCATCCACGCCCTCACCGACCACGTGCAGCTGCGCAACCACCCGCTGCGAGGGGCGATCGTCAGCTTCGACAAGATCCTCAAGTGGCAGGACGGGGCGCTGCTGCGGGCGTCCTGAAGCCCTTCGGCGGGGCGCGTGCGGGGTCGGGCCGCGCCGGGTCGGCGGTGCCGGTCCTGGTGCGGGCCACCCCCTGATGTGGTGGGTCGCTTCTCCCGTTCCGAAGAGGTGATCCTGCGTCAATTCCATGGCGTCGCCCATCGGTTCCCCCGTGGTCGAGTCGGGGGCGTACGCGCTGTCAGTTTCGGCGGGGCGGGTGGCTCGGGCCGTCGAGCGGCGGGCCGGCTCCGGTTGCCGAGTGCGCGCGGCGGCCGGACGATGGGGAGCATGATGCACCAGATGCGAGCCGAGTACGGCGCCGGCGGCGAGGCCGGTGGGGTGCGGCTGTGGCACGTGGTCCGGGGCGATTCGAGTGTCGCGATGTGCGGCCGTGAGCTCGATCCGGCGGCGCGGGTGCGGTCGGCGGTGGACTGGGGGAAGACTCCGGAGCTGTGCTGCCACACCTGCGGGGCGTACTTCCTGCGCGAGGCTCCGTACCTGGCGGCCGAGCACCCGTAAGCGGCGCTACCGTGCTCGCCATGGAGGAACCCCTCGTCCGGCCCCGGTCGCTGACCCGTGAGGCCGCCGGGCTGCGCGTCGGCGCTCCCGAACTGCCCGAGTACGTCGATCAGTTGTGCGCACGGGTCGACCGGGTGGACCCGCTGATCCACGCGTTCGTCCCCGAGCCCGGGCGGCACGGCCGGTTGCGGGCGCAGGCGCGGCAGCTGGCCGCGCGCCACCCGGAACCGGACGGGCGGCCGCCGCTGTACGGGGTGGCGGTGGGCGTCAAGGACATCGCGCACGTGGACGGGCTGCCCACGCACGGCGGTTCGGCGCTGCCGCCCGGCGTACTGGCCGGGCCGCAGGCCGTGGTGGTGGACCGGCTGCGGGCGGCGGGGGCGCTGGTCGCGGGCAAGACGGTGACGGCCGAGTTCGCCGCGAGCGCCCCGGGCCCGACCCGTAATCCGCACCATCCGGGGCACACGCCGGGCGGCTCCAGCAGCGGTTCGGCGGCGGCGGTCGCGGCCGGGCTGGTGCCGCTGGCGATCGGCACCCAGACGGTCGGTTCGGTGGTCCGTCCGGCCGCGTACTGCGGGGTGGTGGGCTTCCGGCCGACGTACGGGCGGATCCCGTTCGCGGGGGTGATCCCGAACGCGCCGAGCTTCGACACCCTCGGGGTGTTCACCGCCGACCTGGCGGGCGCTGCGCTGGCGGCCTCACTGCTGTGCGACGGCTGGCGGGCGGAGCGTGGCGGGCCTGCCGAGCCGGTTCTCGGGCGGCCGGTCCTCGGGGTGGCGGACGGGACGTACCTGGAGTGCGCCGAGCCGGGTGCGCTGCGGGCCTTCGAGGAGCGGCTGGACCGGCTGGCGCGGGCCGGACTGGTGGTGCGACGGGTCGAGCTATTCCCCGACTTCGCCGAGGTCAGGCGGCAGTTGCAGCTGGTCAACCGGTTCGAGCTGGCCCGTAGCCACGCCGACTGGTTCGCCCGCTTCGGCGGGCTCTACCGGTCGGAGACGGTGGCGGGCATCCGGGCCGGCCAGGGCGTCGCGGCCGAGGACCGGGCGGCCGCCCTGCGGTTCCGCGAGCGGCTGCGCGAGCGGGTGGCCGCCGCGCAGGCGGCGGCCGGGGTGGACCTGTGGCTGGCGCCCTCGGCGACCGGCGGGGCGCCGGAGGGTCTGCACAGCACCGGGGACGCGGTGATGTCGCTGCCGTGGAGCTTCCTCGGCCGCCCGGCGCTGAGCCTGCCGGCCGGGCGGACCGGGCGGGGGCTGCCGTTGGGGCTCCAGGTGGTCGGCTCGGAGGGCGAGGACGAGCGGCTGCTCGCTCAATCGGCGCTGCTCGAAGCCGAGTTGGCGTACCCCTAGGGCGTCTCGGACATCCTGGAGGCTCCGGTCCCCCCGGTCTCACTGCCCCTGGTCCCGGGCCCGCGCCGCTCGTCCGGCCCGCGCCGCTCGTCGGGCCCGCGCCGCTCGTCGGGAAAGCGCGGTCCGCCGATCAGGAAGAACAGGGCCGCGGTCGGGAAGCCGAGTGAGGCGGCCAGCAACACGATGAACTGCCAGAACATCATCCGCTCCTCGTCCGTCGCGGGCCGCCCCGACGCCCGGAGGCGTCCCGAATCCGACCCGCTCCGATTGGCCGAATCGTCCGGTCACTGTCCGACGGTATGGCCGAATCACCCCGGCTGCCACCGGGCGCCGAGGCCCGGCCCGCGCCACACCGCGCACGGGTCTGGGCGCGGGCCGGGGGCGGCCGCCACACTGTCGGGATGCAGCTACAGCTCGCAGGGGAAGCGCGGCGGCCCGACCGGGACAGCGAGGACTTCGCCGTGGCCTCGCCGGAGGCGCTGGTCCTGCTGGACGGCGCGAGCTCGCCGGCCGGCCTGGAGTCCGGGTGTCGGCACGGGACGGCTTGGTACGTGCGCCGGCTGGGCGTCCATCTGCTCGCCCGGCTCACCGACCGGGCGGACCGATCGATCGCCGAGTGCCTGGCCGACGCCATCGTGGAGACGGCCGCGCTGCACGGCGGCCGCTGCGACCTGGCCCACCCCAACACCCCCGCCGCGATGGTCGTCGCGGCCCGGCGGCACGGCGAGGCGCTGGAGTACCTGGTGCTCGGAGACTCGCTGCTGGTGCTGGAGTTCAAGGACGGCCCGCCGAAGGTGATCGGGGACAACCAGCGCTTCCCCGGCGGGGAGGACCTGCGCCGCCAGGTCTGGGAGACCGTTCCCGGCTCGGCCGAACGGGCGGCCCTGCACCTGGAGTACGCGCTGGCCGTGCGCGCCGCCCGCAACCGGGGCAACGGCCCGTGGATCGCCGCCGCCAGCCCGCGCGCGGCCGAGCACGCCGAGACCGGCTTCGTCCCGCTGGACCGGCTGTACGCGCTGGCCGCCCTCACCGACGGCGCCTCGCGCTTCACCGAGCGCTTCGGGCTGGGCAGTTGGGGTGACGTCCTGCGGCTGCTCGCCGAGTCGGGCCCGGCCGAACTGATCGCCCAGGTCCGGGCGGCGGAACGGAGCGACATGTGCTGCGAACGCTGGCCGCGCGGCAAGCCCCACGACGACGCCTCCGCCGTCTACGCCCTGCTGTAGCCGTCCACGCGCTGCTGTGGCGGGCGGTGGAAACGGCGGAACGGCCGCAGGTGGGACCTGCGGCCGTTCCGGTGTTCCGGCTCCGAAGCCCTCAGTGGCCGGAAGCGGGGATGGTGCCGAGCCGGCCGGCCTGGAAGTCCTCCATGGCCTGCTGGAGTTCGCGGTGGCTGTTCATCACGAACGGGCCGTAGTGGGCGACGGGCTCGCGGATCGGCAGACCGCCGAGCAGCACGACCTCGAAGTTGGTGTCGCGGGAGTCCTGCTTCTCGTCGGCGCGGATGGTGATCGAGTCGCCGTCGCCGAAGACGACGGCCTGGCCCCGGTGGAAGGGGCGGTGCTCGGTGCCGGCCGAGCCGTTGCCGGCCAGGCCGTAGGCGAGGGCGTTGAAGTCGGAGCGCCAGGGCAGGGTGATCTGGGCGCCGGGGTTGATCGAGGCGTGGATCATGGTGATCGGGGTGAAGGTGGTGCCGGGGCCCTGGTGGCCGTCCATCTCACCGGCGATCACCCGCAGCAGCGCGCCGCCGTCCTCGGTGCTGAGCAGCTTGACGTTGCCGCCGCGGATGTCCTGGTACTTCGGGGCGATCATCTTGTCCGAGGCCGGCAGGTTCACCCACAGCTGGAGGCCGTGGAAGAGGCCGCCGGACTTCACCAGCGACTCCGGCGGGGTCTCGATGTGGAGGAGGCCGGAGCCGGCCGTCATCCACTGGGTGTCGCCGTTGGTGATGGTGCCGCCACCGCCGTGCGAGTCCTGGTGGATGAACGTTCCGTCAATGATGTAGGTGACGGTTTCGAAGCCGCGGTGCGGGTGCCAGGGGGTGCCCTTGGGCTCGCCGGCCGCGTAGTCCACCTCGCCCATCTGGTCCATCATGATGAACGGGTCGAGGTACTTCTGGTTGATCTTGGCGAAGGCGCGGCGGACGGGGAAGCCCTCGCCCTCGTAGCCCTCGGGGGCGGTGGCCACCGTCAGGACCGGCCGGGCGCTCGTGACGGCGGGGTTCGGCGTGGTGACGCGCGGGAGGGTCAGCGGGTTGTCGACGGTCACGGCGGGCATGTCGGCCTCCTTCAGGAAATGGCTTCGGCCTGATGTCCACGAGGTTAGTTCAATCCTCAACAACAAGCAAGTTGAACGTTGAACTATGTAGTGACGGAGGAGCGCGGGGCTCCTCTTCCAGGATGGGCTAGCCGTACATCCGGCGCATCGTGAAGTCGACCATCTGCTCCACGGCCTTGGCGTCGAACACCATCCGGTGCTCGCCCTCCATGTCCAGCGCGAAGCCGTAGCCGGTCGGCAGCAGGTCCAGGACCTCGGCGCCGGTGACGGTGAAGTGCTTGGAGTCCTTGCCGGCGTAGCGGCGCAGCTCCTTCAGCGAGCTGAACATCGGGATCACCGGCGTCGGGGTGTTGTGCAGGGCCAGGAAGCCGGGGCGGTCACCGCGCGGGCAGTGCACCTTCGAGGTGATGAAGATGGCCTGGAAGTCCTCGACCGCCATCGAGCCGGTGGTGAAGGCCCGGACCGCGTCCGCGAGTGAGGGCGGCGAGGGTTCGGGGTACAGGGACTGCTGGGGGGTCTGCGACTGCCCGCCGTAGGCGTCGGGTCCGGGCATGCCGTTCATGCCCGGCTGCGGTCCCGCCTGCTGCTGGTAGGGATCGCCCGGGTATGTGTTCTGGTCATATCCGTACACACGGACAGGCTAGCGGGAGCGCACCCTCCCGTGCTGGCGCCGATCCTGACAAGGAGTGGCCGTCCTGGCTGTGGGACGTGACCACGTTCATAGCGGCGGATTGTCCGGCGGGGGCTTGCTCAAGTTACCGCTGGGTAGCATCATGATGCCTACTGGTGGGTACGGGGCGCCGGAAGGCGGTCTCCCGAAGGCGACGAACCGGAGATAACGGCCATGGGTCACTACAAGTCCAACCTGCGGGACGTGGAGTTCAACCTCTTCGAGGTGTTCGGTCGCGACCAGGTGTACGGCACCGGACCGTTCGCCGACATGGACGTCGAGACCGCGAAGAACATCCTGAGCGAGATCTCGCGCCTCGCGGAGAACGACCTCGCGGCGTCCTTCGCCGACACCGACCGCAACCCGCCGGTCTTCGACCCCGAGACCAACACCGCGCCGGTCCCGGCCACCTTCAAGAAGAGCTACCAGACCTTCATGGACGCCGAGTGGTGGCGCCTGGGCATCCCGGAGTCGATCGGCGGCCAGGTCACCCCGAACTCGCTGATCTGGGCCTTCGCCGAGCAGATCCTGGGCTCCAACCCCGCCATCTGGATGTACTCCTCCGGCCCGGCCTTCGCCGGCGTCATCGCCGAGGAGGGCACCGAGGAGCAGCTGGAGGTCGCCAAGCGGATGACCGACCGCCTGTGGGGCTCCACCATGGTCCTCACCGAGCCCGACGCGGGCTCCGACGTGGGCGCCGGCCGCACCAAGGCGATCCAGCAGGAGGACGGCTCCTGGCACATCGAGGGTGTGAAGCGCTTCATCACCTCGGGCGAGCACGACATGTCCGAGAACATCGTCCACATGGTGCTGGCCCGCCCCGAGGGCGGCAAGCCGGGCACCAAGGGCCTGGGCCTGTTCATCGTCCCCAAGTACGACTTCGACTGGGAGACCGGCGAGCTGGGCGAGCGCAACGGCGTCTACGCCACCAACGTCGAGCACAAGATGGGCCTCAAGGCCTCGAACACCTGCGAGATGACCTTCGGCGCCAAGCACCCGGCCAAGGGCTGGCTGCTCGGCGAGAAGGTCGACGGCATCCGCCAGATGTTCAAGATCATCGAGTTCGCCCGCATGATGGTCGGCACGAAGGCCATCGCCACCCTCTCCACCGGCTACCTGAACGCCCTGGAGTACGCCAAGGAGCGCGTGCAGGGTGCCGACATCTCGCAGTTCATGGACAAGACCGCCCCGCGCGTCACCATCACCCACCACCCCGACGTGCGCCGCTCGCTGCTCACCCAGAAGGCCTACGCCGAGGGCATGCGCGCGCTGGTCCTGTTCACCGCGTCGACCCAGGACGACATGACGGCCGCCAAGCTGCGCGGCGAGCGCGACGAGGCCGCCGAGCGCCTGAACGACCTGCTGCTGCCGATCGTCAAGGGCTACGGCTCGGAGAAGTCCTACGAGCAGCTCGCCCAGTCGCTCCAGACCTTCGGCGGCTCCGGGTACCTCCAGGAGTACCCGATCGAGCAGTACATCCGGGACGCCAAGATCGACACCCTCTACGAGGGCACCACGGCGATCCAGGGCCAGGACTTCTTCTTCCGCAAGATCGTCAAGGACGGTGGCCAGGCGCTGACCGCCCTCAACGAGCAGATCCAGAAGTTCATCGCCTCCGCCGCCGGCGGCGACGCCCTGGCCGCCGAGCGCGAGCTGCTCGCCAAGGCCGCGGGCGACCTGGAGGCCATCGTCGGCAAGCTGATCGCCGACCTGACCTCGGTCGAGCAGGACGTCAAGAACATGTACAAGGTGGGCCTCAACACCACCCGCCTGCTGATGGTCTCCGGCGACGTCGTGGTCGGCTGGCTGCTGCTGCGCCAGGCCGCGGTGGCCCTGGCCAAGCTGGAGGCTGGCGCCTCGGAGAAGGACGTCCCCTTCTACCAGGGCAAGGTCGCGGCGGCCCGCTTCTTCGCCAAGAACGTGCTGCCGACCATCGCCCCGCAGCGGGCGATCGCCGAGGGCATCGACAACGAGATCATGGAGCTGGCGGAGGAGGCCTTCTAAGGCCTGCCCCTCTTCCTCACCGACTGCCTGACGCACACCCTCACACCGAAGGGCCCGGCTGCCACCGGGCCCTTCGGTGTCTGCGCCGACGGTTGTCGGGTGCTTCGCGAGACGTTCCGAACGCCCTGTCCGGGCACCGGCATATGCTCGGGTGCGAAGCCGACTCCCCTCCGGCTTCGGCCCTCACTCGACCCAGGAGCACCATGCCGACCGCCGCCCGCCAGGCATTCTTCGACCGGACGCACAGCGACGATCTGATCGCGTTCCTCGGCACCTCGCCGTCTCCGTACCACGCGGTCGCGAGCGCCGCGGAGCGGCTGGAGAAGGCGGGCTTCCGACAGGTCGCCGAGACGGACGCGTGGGACGGCGCGGCCGGCGGGCGCTACCTGATCCGCGGCGGCGCGCTGATCGCCTGGTACCTGCCGGAGGGAGCGGGCCCCGAGACCCCGTTCCGGATCGTCGGCACCCACACCGACTCGCCCAACCTGCGGGTCAAGCCGCTGCCGGACACCGGTTCGGCGGGCTGGCGGCAGGTCGCGGTGGAGATCTACGGCGGTGTCCCGCTGAACACCTGGCTGGACCGCGACCTGGGCCTCTCCGGCCGGCTCGCGCTCAAGGACGGCACCGCCCGGCTGGTCCAGCTGGACGAGCCGCTGCTGCGCGTGCCGCAGCTGGCCATCCACCTGGACCGCCAGGTCAACGACGGCATGAAGCTCGACAAGCAGCGCCACCTCACCCCGATCTGGGGCCTCGGCCCGGTCGACGAGGGCTCGCTGATCTCGTACGTCGCCGAGCGGGCCGGTCTGGACGCCGCCGACGTGGTCGGCTGGGACCTCATGACCCATGACGTCCAGCCCGCCTCCTACCTGGGCCGCGACCGCGAGCTGCTGGCCGCCCCGCGCCTGGACAACCTGCTCTCGGTGCACGCGGCCACCGCCGCGCTCGCCGCCGTCGCCACCGCCGAGGGCGCCGACCGCCTGCCGTACATCCCGGTGCTGGCCGCCTTCGACCACGAGGAGACCGGCAGCGAGTCCGACACCGGCGCGATGAGCCCGCTGCTCGGCAACGTGCTGGACCGGACGATCCACGCGCGCGGCGGCCACACCGAGGACCGGGCCCGGGCGCTGGCCGGCACCATCTGCCTCTCCTCGGACATGGGCCACGCCGTCCACCCGAACTACAGCGAGCGGCACGAGCCGGGCCACCACCCGCTGCCGAACGGCGGGCCGATCCTCAAGGTCAACGTCAACAACCGCTACGCGACCGACGGCGTCGGCCGGGCGGTGTTCGCGGCCGCCTGTGAGAAGGCGGGCGTGCCGTGGCAGACCTTCGTGTCCAACAACGCCATGCCCTGCGGTACGACGATCGGCCCGATCACGGCGGCGCGTCTGGGCATCAGGACGGTGGACTGCGGCATCGCGGCGCTCTCCATGCACTCGGCGCGCGAGCTGTGCGGCGCGGAGGACCCGTACCTGCTGGCGAGCGCGATCAAGGCCTTTCTGGAGGGCTGACACCCGTAGCGCGACGGGGCCCGGCGAACAGATCGCCGGGCCCCGTCGCGCTGCTTCGGGGGTTACTCCATCCCGGCGAGGACCAGCGGGAGGCGGCGGGCGCCGTCGGCGACCAGCTTCACCGGCACGCCCCAGTCCTGCTGGTGCACATGGCAGGCCGGGTACTCGATCTCCGGGTCGTCGTCGCAGGAGGCGGCCATCGCCGAGACGTGCAGCACGCCCTCGGTGACCTCGTCGGAGAGCACCAGCTCACGGGAGAGGTCGCTGTCCGCGCCCGCGCCGGAGACCAGCAGCTCGGGCGGGGTCGCGCTGACCAGCAGCCGGGTCGACGGCCCGTAGCGCTCGTCCAGCTTCTGGCCGTTCGGCGCCTCGAAGACCACGTCCAGCCGGAAGGCGCCCGGGGCGACCTCGGTGGCCGCGCGCTGGGTGCGGTGCGCCACCGACTCGACCCGCACCGCCTCCTCGGGCAGCCGCAGCCTGGTCAGCCGGTGCCGGGCCGACTCGACCACCACGATGTCGCCGTCCACCAGCACCGCCCCGGAGGGCTCGCGCAGATCGGTGGCCAGCGTGCTGACCTCGCCGCTCGCCGGGTCGTAGCGGCGCAGCGCGTGGTTGTAGGTGTCGGCGACGGCCACCGAGCCGTCCGGCAGCACGGTGACGCCCAGCGGGTGCTGGAGCAGGGCCTGGTCGGCGGCGCCGTCGCGGTGGCCGAAGTCGAACAGGCCGGTGCCGACGGCGGTTTCGACCGCCTTGGTTTCACGTGAAACCGAACGCAGCGCCGAGGTCTCGGAGTCGGCGACCCAGAGCGTCCCGCCGTCCGCGGAGACCGCGAGGCCGGACGGCTGGGCGAACCAGGCCTCGGCCGCGGGCCCGTCCACCAGGCCCTCGTTGGTGGTGCCGGCCGCGACCGCGACGGTACCGGCGGCCGGGTCGTAGGCCCACAGCTGGTGCACGCCGGCCATCGCGATCCACACCTTGCCGTCGAACCAGGCGACGTCCCACGGCGAGGACAGGTCCACCTCGCGGGCCGGGCCCTCGGTGGCCGAGCCCTGCCACCACTGGCGGCCGGTGCCGGCCAGGGTGGTCACGCTGCCGTCGGCCAGGCGCACGCCGCGCAGGGCGTGGTTGACGGTGTCGGCCACGACCACGTCGTACGCCGAGCCCTCCGGCAGCAGCGCGAGGCCCTGCGGCTCGCTGAACCGCGGGCCGGCGCCGTCCCCGCTCCGGCCGTCCACCAGACCGCGCTGCCCGTCGCCGATCCTGCGCACCACCGTCTCGCCGTCCTCGGCCAGCTCCACCAGCGAGTGATGGCCGGAGTCGGCGACCAGGAAGTGGCCGTTCGGCAGCCGGACCGCCTTGCCGGGGAACGTGAGGTCCCCGGCCACCGGCTCCGGCGCCACGTACGGGCCGTCGCCGCGGCGCAGCGTGCCCTTCGCGGCGTGCTCGGCCTCCAACTCCTCGACCAGCCGGGCCAGCGCGTGGGCGTGTCCCTCGCCGGCGTGCTGGGCGACCACGTACCCCTCCGGGTCGATCACCACCAGCGTCGGCCAGGCCCGCACCGCGTACTGCTTCCAGGTGGCCAGCGCCGGATCGTCCAGCACCGGGTGGTGCACCTCGTACCGGGCCACCGCGTCCACCACGGCCTGGTGCTCGGCCTCGTGCACGAACTTCGGCGAGTGCACCCCGACGATCACCACGGTGTCGCGGTGCTTCTCCTCCAACTCCCGCAGCTCGTCCAGGACGTGCAGGCAGTTGATGCAGCAGAAGGTCCAGAAGTCCAGGATGGTGATCTTGCCCCGGAAGTCGGCGAGGGTGAGCTCCTTGCCGCCGGTGTTCAGCCAACCGCCTGCCCCGACCAGCTCGGGGGCGCGTACACGTGCACGAGATGCCATGCGTCCATCAAACCGCACGCCGGGCTTCCGCATTCCGGGTGGACGGGGGTCAGTTCGACGGGCGACGGGCGGGGCTCAGTTCGACGATCTCCCGGGCGGTCAGGAGCGGGGTGGCCTTCCAGCCGAGCAGGGCCCTGGTGACGGCGATCGCCGGCACGGTGGCGATCCCGCGCTGGACCAGCAGCCGCTGCACCGCCTCCATGCCCTCGGCGTCGAGCACCGGGCGGCACTCCTCGACCAGTGCGGTCAGCCGGTCGGCCTGCTCGACCGTCATGCCGCCGGTGTTCGGGAAGAGGTCGGGCTGGGCGAGGTCGGCCTCCCAGCGGGTCTCGCCGTCCTGGGAGCGGGCGGTGGGGTGGAGGCCGAGCCTGCGGGCGATCTTGGCGGAGGCGCGGTGGTCGGGGTGGACGTGGGCGACGGCGTCGGTGATGCCGGCGCTGACGAGGTGGGTGAGCAGGGCGCGGGCGGCCTCGCCGGCCAGGCCGCGGCCCTGCCACGGGGTGCCGACCACCCAGGCGACCTCGGCCTCGTCCGGGCGGATGGTGGCCTGGACGTAGCCGACGAGGGCGCCGTCGGCGCGCAGCCGCAGCACCCAGTTGCCCCAGGCCTCGGCCGGGTCGGGGGAGCCGGCGGCGAGCCGGGCGCAGCGGGCGCGCATCTCCTCGACGGTGGCCGGGCGGCCGCCGGTGAAGGCGTGCAGGGCCGGGTCGGCGAGGGCGGCGGCCAGCTCGTCGGCGTGCGCGGGGGCGATCGGCAGCAGGTCGAGGCGTTCGCTGCGCAGTTCGGTGGTGGTGAGCTCGGGGTGCATGGCGGTATTGAAGGGGATCGGGGGCCGTCGTGCGACGGGGTTTCCTGGCGGTGCTTCGTGGCGGTGCTTCGTGGCGGTGCTTTTGCGCGGCCGGGTGGCCGTCGCGGCCTGCGTCGACCACCTGGTGCAGGAGGAGGACCGACCGTTCCGGTTTCCCGGTCCCGGTCCGCCGCTCACCCGGGTGGGGTATCTTTTGCCAACCCTTGACCCCGCCGGTCGGGGGCCCCGACCGGCAGGTCAGGGGGACGGCGAGAGCGGACCAGGGGCTGGAACCACGATGGACGACATCCTGCACGGGCTCGGCGCGGCGGCGGCGTACGGCGTCCTCGGCGTGGTGCTGCTGCTCCTCGGCATCGGTCTGGTGGACCTGCTGACGCCCGGCAGGCTCGGCCACCAGATCTGGGTCGAGCGCAACCGCAACGCCGCCGTCCTGCTCAGCTCCGCGCTGCTCGGCATCGGCGGCATTGTCTTCACCGCGATCATGTACACCTACGCCGACTTCGCCAAGGGCCTGGTCTCGACGGCCTGTTACGGCCTGCTCGGGCTGCTGCTGATGGCCGTCGCGTTCTGGCTGGTGGACCTGCTGACGCCGGGCAAGCTCGGCGCGATCCTGGTCGAGCCGGAGCCGCACCCGGCGGTGTGGGTGTCGGCCGCCTGCAACATCGCCGTGGCGGCGGTGGTGTCGGCCGCGATCGCCTGACCGGCCCGGCGGTGGTGTCGGCCGCGATCGCCCGACCGGCCGGGCCGCTACGCGGGTGTTCGGCCCAGCACGTGCTCCCGCCCCCAGTCGCCCAGCGGCCCCAGCGCCGTGTTGAGCCGCCGCCCCGCCTCGGTCAGCGCGTACTCGACCCGGGGCGGCACCTCCTCGTACGCCTCCCGGTGCACGATGCCGTCCGCCTCCAGCTCGCGCAGGTGGGTGGTCAGCACCTTCTCGGTGATCCCCGGCAGCAGCCGGCGCAGCTCGCCGAAGCGGCAGCTCGGGCGCTCTCCGAGGGCCCAGAGGATCGAGACCTTCCACTTGCCGCCGATCACGTCCATCGCGGCGTCGGTCCCGCAGACGTACGCCCCGGGCCTCGGTACGGTCGCCATGCCCACCCCTCCCGGCCTTCCGACCTCGATGCTCACCCCAGGGTAACCACCCACTTCGAAGTGCGTACTTGATCGTTTCCGGGGGCGGCGCGGAGGCTGACTGCCATGGAAACCAACCCTGTTGAGCACCCGTCCGAGAGTTCCTCGAAGCCCGCGCCCGCCCCGCTCACCCTGCTCGGCCTCGGCGCGATGGGCACCGCGCTGGCCGAGGCCTGGCTCGCCGCCGGGCACCCGCTGACCGTCTGGAACCGCACCGCCGCCCGCGCCGAGGGTCTCGCCGCCCGTGGTGCCGCCGTCGCCGCGACCGCAGGGGAAGCCGTCGCGGCGAACCGGCTGGTGGTCGTCTGCCTGCTCGACGACGCCTCGGTGGAGCAGGCGCTGGACGGCCTCGACCTGGCCGGCAAGGACCTGGTCAACCTGGTCACCAGCACCCCCGGGCAGGCCCGGGAGCGCGCCGCCCGGGCCGAACGGCGCGGCGCCCGCTACCTGGACGGCGGGATCATGGCCGTCCCGTCGATGATCGGCGTTCCGGGGGCCGGGGCGTACGTGTTCTACAGCGGCTCGGCCGAGCTGTTCGAGGCGCACGGCGCCACCCTCGCCGTCCCGGCCGGCACCCGGTACGTGGGCGCGGACGCCGGGCACGCGGCGCTGCACGACGTGGCGCTGCTCAGCGCGATGTACGGGATGTTCGCCGGGGTCGCGCACGCCTTCGCGCTGGTCCGCGGCGAGTCCGTGGCGCCGAGCGAGCTGGCGCCGCTGCTGGGGAGCTGGCTGACCGCGATGTCCGGCTCGGTGGCCGGTACGGCGGAGCGGCTGGAGAGCGGCGACTACACCCGGGGCGTGGTGTCCAACCTGGCGATGCAGGTGGCCGGCCAGGAGACGCTGCGACGCACCGCCGAGGAGCAGCGGGTGAGCGGCGAACTGCTGGAGCCGTACTTCCGTTTGATGGCGCGTCGGTTGGAGGTCGGCGGCGGCGCGGAGGACCTGACCGGGGTCGTCGACCTGCTGCGACGGTGAGGGCCGGCCGGTAACGTACCGGCATGGAAGACCTCGAAGAACGCGCCACCGTCGTCGCGTCCGACTCGTGGCAGGCCGGGGCGGGGGTGGCGGTCCGACCGCGCCGCGCCGACGACCTCGCCGACTGCGTCCGGGTGCTGGGCGACGTGCACACCGCCGACGGCTACCCCGCCGAGTGGCCCGACCGTCCCGCCGCCTGGCTCACCCCGGACGGCCTGCTCGCCGCCTGGGTCGCCGAGGCGGACGGTCGGCTCGCCGGACACGTCGGCCTCGCCCGCAGCGCGCCGGGCGACCTCGCCCCCACCCTGTGGAGCCACCGCACCGGCGGACCGCCGGAACTCACCACCGTGATCGGCCGCCTCTACGTCGCACCCGCGGCGCGCGGCCGCCTCGTCGGCGCCCGTCTGCTGGCCTACGCCGTGGCGCACGCGCGGGCGCTCGGCCTGCATCCCGTCCTGGACGTCCTCGCCACCGACACCGCCGCCCTGGCCCTCTACCGCCGGCTCGGCTGGACCCTCCTCGGCAGCGACGACCAGCGCTGGGCCTCCGGCCGCACCGTCACCGTCCACTGCTTCGCCGCCCCGCAGGGGTGAATCCCGCCCCGCCCGGCCACCCCGGCCGGGCGGGCCCGCTACACCGCGATGACGTCCACTCCTTGCTCCAGGCCGATGAAGTCATCCGTCTTCCGGGTGTGGAGCGGCAGGCCGTGGGCGGAGGCGGTGGCCGCGATCATCAGGTCCATGTGTCGAGGACGGGGATCTCGGTCGGCCTGGATCGTGAGGGCGCAGCGTGCCGAGTCGCCGGGCAGCCTCACGATCGAACGGGAGGGTGGCGTCTCCCCCGGGTGGGGGAGCCGGATCACCGCGCCGGGGGAGGGGCGTCGCGGGTGGTGGGGGCGAGCCTGGCGTCATGACGAGGATCGGGTGGGCGGTGGCCGGCTGGGGCGTCGGGTGCGCCGGGTTCGGGCTGGGGTGCGCGCTGGAGGGGGCGGCGCTGTTCGGCGCCTCCTGGGCAGGGTGGGCGGTGGCCGGCCTGGGGGCGGTCGCGGCCGTGGCCGGCGGGGCGGTGGTGCGGCGCAGGCCGGTGCGCCGGCTGCTGTGGCTGCTGTGCGGGGCGGCCGCGGTGGGGGCGTGGGGCCTGCTGATGGACCTGGTGACGCTGCTGTTCGGGCAGCGGGTGGACAGCGTCCCCGACACGGTGGCGCGCGCCCTGGCGGCGGTGGGCGCGGTGCTGTCGGCCGCCGCCGCGCGGCGCCTGCGGCCCGGCAGCCGCGGTGGCTCAGGTGCCACGCTGGCTCCCACCGCCGCCCCGCCGCTCGTCCAACTCGCCGCCTGGGCGGGCACATTGGCGTTCGTGCCGTATGTGCTGATGAAGCTGGTCTGGGCGCTCGGTGGCAGCTTCGCCGGGATGAGCGGCGACGAGATGTACGCCGGTTACGTGCGCAACGGCTCCTCCGGGCTCTGGCTCCTGCTGGAGCGCTGGGGGCTCGACGGCACGGTGCTGTTGGCGCTGCTCGGGGTGTTCCTGCTCTGGGGGCTGGTCCGCCCGTGGGGGCAGGTCTTCCCGCGCTGGACCCTGCCGTTGAGCGGCCGTCGGGTGCCGCGCTGGCTGCCGCTCACCCCGGCCTTGCTGGGCGCGGCCACGCTGGCGCCGTACGGGGTGTTCGGGGTCGGTTACCTGGGGCTGTGCACCGTCGGGGTGGCGCGGATCAGGCTGGGTGAGCTGGCGAGCGAGCAGAGCGCCCTGGAGGTCGGCTGGGTCGGGATGTGCGGGTTCGCCGGGTACGGGGTCGCGCTGGCGGTGGCCGCCCGGTCGTACTGGAGGCGGACGGAGGCGTGACCGCGGGGTTTGCTGAGGCGGCAACAAAGCTTGCCGATGCGGTGAAGGGGATCGCAGCCTGGCGGAGGAGGTGAGCGCCATGGGCGAGACGGCCGGGACGACCGGGAACAAGGAGAACGAGCGCTACGACGTGGTGGTGGTCGGCGCCGGAGCGGCGGGGCTGAACACCGTGCTGGTGCTGGGCCGGGCCCGGCGCCGGGTCGCCGTGGTGGACGCCGGTGAGCCGCGCAACGCGCCCGCCGCCCACCTGCACGGCTATCTGAGCCGGGACGGCATGCCCCCGGCGGCGCTGCTGGCGGTCGGGCGGGAGGAGGTCGCCCGGTACGGGGTGGACCTGATCGCCGCCCGGGTCGAGCACATCGAGGCCGCTGAGCCCGCCGAGCCCGCTGAACCCGCTGAGCCCGCCGAGTCGGACGGGCCGGGCTTCGTGGTCCACCTGGCCGGCGGCCCGGTGCTGCACGCGCGCCGGGTGGTCGTCGCCACCGGGCTGCGCGACGGGCTGCCGGAGCTGCCGGGTCTGGCCGAGCGGTGGGGCCGGGACGTGCTGCACTGCCCGTACTGCCACGCCTGGGAGGTCCGCGACCGGCCGCTCGGCGTGCTCGGCACGGGCCCGGCGGCGGTCGGTCAGGCTCTGCTGCTGCGGCAGTGGTCGGCGGACGTGGTGCTGCTCGCGCACACCCTCGTGCTGACCGACGCCGAGCGGGAGCGGCTCGCCGCCCGGGAGGTCCGGGTGGTCGAGGGCCGGATCGTCCGCCTGGTGTCCGAGGACGGGCGGCTGCGCGGCGTCGAGCTCGCGAACGGGCAGGTGGTGCCGCGCGAGGCGGTGTTCGTCTTCCCGCAGCCGGTGCCCCGGGACGCCCTGCTCTTCGGGCTCGACTGCGCGCGCGAGGACAGCGGCTGGGTCACCACCGACCGGACCGGCCGCACCAGCCTCCCCGGGGTGTGGGCGGTCGGCAACGTCGCCGACCCGCGCGCCCAGGTGGTCACCGCCGCCGGGATGGGCGCGGCGGCGGCCTTCGCGCTCGACCACGACCTCGCGGCGGAGGAGGTCGAGCGGGCGGTCGAGCGCTACCGCGCGTCCGGCGCCGCCCTGCCCGCCTGAGCGGGGAAGCTTTCGTCAACCCGAACCCACGATCGGAGCATCCGGATGTCAACGCACCAGCAGCACAGTCACTCCCACGGCCACTCCCACTCCCACGGCCACTCCCACGGGCACGTCCCCGCCGCCGACTTCGACTGGGACGCGCTCGCCGCGCACCTGGAGCTGGAGGCCGACCTGCGGGCCGACGCCGTCATCGAGGCCGGCCGCTGGCTGCTCGGCCTCTACGGACAGGGCGGACAGGGCGGGCAGGGCACGGTACGGCGGGTCCTGGACGTCGGCAGCGGCCCCGGTGTGATCGCCGGACTGCTGGCCGAGGTCTTCCCGACCGCCGAGGTGGTGGCCGTCGACCAGTCGGCCGCCCTGCTGGAGCGGGCCCGCACCCGTACGGGCGGTCGGCTCGGCACCCGACAGGCCGACCTGCCCGCCGAGTTCGACAAGCTCGGCGAGGCCGACCTGATCTGGTCCGGCAACGCCATCCACCACCTGGGCGACCAGCAGGCCGCCCTCACCTCGCTCGCCGGGGTGCTGCGGCCCGGCGGGCTGCTCGCGGTCGCCGAACGCGGCCTGCCGGCCCGCTTCCTGCCGCGCGACTTCGGGCTCGGCCGGGCCGGCTTCCAGGCCCGGATGGATGCCGCCCACGAGGACGGCTTCAGCACCATGCGGGCCGAACTGCCGGACAGCACCGCCGAGATCGAGGACTGGCCGGCCATGCTCGGGCGGGCCGGGCTGACCCCGACCGGCACCCGGACCTTCCTGGTGGACCACCCGGCCCCGCTGGCCGGCCCCGTGCGCGGGTACCTGCGCACCCGGCTGGCCCGTCTGCACGACCAGCTCGCCGAGCAGCTCGACGCCGAGGACCGGGCCACCCTGGAAGCCCTGCTCGACGAGCACGCCCCCACCGGCATCCTGCACCGCCCGGACGCCTTCTACCTCTCCGCGATGACCGTCCACACGGCCCGCCGGGACTGATCCGCCGGGACCGATCCGCCGACTCCGCCGGTCAGGAGGCGAGGAAGTCGGCCACCGTACGGCGGAAGGCGCCCGGGTCGTCCAGCCACGGGTAGTGGCCGGCGGCGGGCTGGACGACGGTCCGGGCGTGGCGGAACAGCGCGGCCGCGGCGCGGACCGCCCCTGGCCGCGGGGCGGGGTCGTACTCGCCGGCCACCAGCAGCGCGGGGGAGGCGAGTTCGGCGACGGCCGCGCGGACCTCGGCGGGCTCGTAGCCGCCGTCGAGGTACGCCGTGGCGGCCTCCGGGTGGCTCTGGGCGTCGCGAGTGGCTTCGTGGGCGCGGGCGGCGGCGTCCCAGCGGCCGTGGAAGAACGGCGCCAGGTCGTCCGGATCGGCGGCGCCGCCGGCCGCGGCGGTGCGGACGGCGGCCCAGGCGGCCGGGTACCACTCCTCCTCGCCGAGGCCGCGGGCCTCGGCCGCCTCGCGGAAGTGGTCCTCGGTGACGGTGTCGCCGAAGACCCGCAGGCTGGGCGTGACCAGGACCAGCCGCCCGGCGCGCCCGGGGTGCCGCAGTGCGTACAGGGTTGCGAGCGAGCAGCCGGCCGAGTGGGCGAGGACGTCCACCCGGTCGAGCCCGAGGTGCGCCCGGAGGGCCTCGACGTCCGCGACCTGCCGGTCCACCCGGTAGCTGGTCGGGTCGGCCGGGGGCTGCGACCGGCCCGTGCCGCGCAGGTCGAGGACGTGCAGGGCGCGGTGCGCGGAGAGGCCGCCGAGGTCGCCGAGGTACGCGGAGTCGCGCATCGCGCCGCCGGCGAGGACGAGTAGCGGCTCGCCCTCGCCGAGGACGCGGTAGTGGAGCCGGGTGCCGTCGTGGCCGCTGAAGGTCGTCATCGGACGATCGTGGCAACCACCGGCGGGCCGGGCAACGGAGATTCGGGCCGGGTAGCGTCGGGGCATGACAGCGAGCGAGCGGCACGTCGTCGTGGTGACCACCACCCACGAGAGCGAGGAGCAGGCCCGGGCCCTGGCGTCCGCCGTGGTGCGGGAGCGGCTGGCGGCCTGCGCCCAGGTGTACCCCGTACGGTCGGTGTACTGGTGGGACGGCGAGGTGCGGGACGCCGAGGAGTGGCGGATCGACCTCAAGACCCGGGCCGAACTCGCCGACCGGCTGGGCGCGTTCGTCGCCGAGCGGCACTCCTACGAGACGCCCGAGGTGATCGTCGTGCCGGTGGCCGGCGGCAGCGCGGACTACCTGGCCTGGGTGGCCGGCGAGACGACGGAGTAGCGCCGGACCCGCCGGGCCGAGCGGCGGCACCGAGCCACCCGGCCCGGCCGCCCGCTCACGCCGCCGAGCCGCCCGAGCCGCCCGAGCCGCCGAAGCGCGCCGTCCAGGCCGTCAGCTCCTCGTCCGTGATCTTGGCGAACAGCACCGGCGGCACCGTGAACGCCGTTCCGGCCGGCACCAGGTCCAGCGCCCGCGCCTCCTCGGCCCCGATCCAGTCGCGGGTGGCCGCCGGGGAGTCCTCCGGCAGCGCGAAGGCCCCGCGCATCGCCGCCGCCGTGGTCGGGATGAACGGCTCGGAGACCACCGCGTACAGGTGGATCAGGTTCATCGCCGTGCGCAGGGTCAGCGCCGCCGCGTCCGGGTCGGTCTTCACCTGGAGCCAGGGCGCCTTCTCGTCCAGGTACGCGTTGCCGGCGCTCCACAGCGCGCGCAGCGCCTGCGCCGCCTTGCGGAAGTTGAGCGCCTCCACCTGGGCCTCGTACTCGGCCAGCAGCCCGGCCACCTGCTCGCCGAGGCGCCGCTCGGCCTCGCCCGCGGGGTGGCCGCCCGGGACGTCCTCGCCGAAGCGCTTGCGGCTGAACGTGAGCACCCGGTTGACGAAGTTGCCGAGGGTGTCGGCGAGGTCCTTGTTGACCACCGAGGCGAACAGGTCCCAGGTGAAGCTGGAGTCGTCGGACTCGGGGGCGTGCGCCATCAGGAAGTAGCGCCAGTAGTCGGCGGGCAGCAGCTCCAGCGCGACGTCCGTGAAGACCCCGCGCTTCTGGCTGGTGGAGAACTTCCCGCCGTAGTACGTCAGCCAGTTGAAGGCCTTGACGTAGTCGACCTTCTTCCACGGGCGGCGCGAGCCGAGCAGCGTGGCCGGGAACATCACGGTGTGGAACGGGACGTTGTCCTTGGCCATGAACTCGGTGTACCGGACGGACTCGTCGACCTCGTACCACCAGGACTTCCAGTCCCGCAGCTGCCCGGCCGGGGCCGCGTCCGCCCACTCCTTGGTGGCGCCGAGGTACTCGATCGGGGCGTCGAACCAGACGTAGAACACCTTGCCCTCGGCGGCCAGTTCGGGCCACACGTCGGCCGGCACCGGGACGCCCCACTCCAGGTCGCGGGTGATCGAGCGGTCCTGGAGGCCCTCGGTCAGCCACTTGCGGGCGATCGAGGAGGCCAGCACCGGCCAGTCCTCGCCGTGGGCGCAGACCCAGTCGTCGACCTCCTCGGTGAGCTTGGACTGGAGCAGGAACAGGTGGCGGGTCTCCCGGACTTCGAGGTCGGCGCTGCCGCTGATGGCCGAGCGCGGCTCCAGCAGGTCGGTCGGGTCCAGCACCCGGGTGCAGTTCTCGCACTGGTCGCCGCGCGCCTTGTCGTAGCCGCAGTGCGGGCAGGTGCCGACGATGTAGCGGTCCGGCAGGAAGCGGCCGTCGGCGTTGGAGTACACCTGGCGGATCGCGCGCTCCTCGATGAAGCCGTTGCGCTGGAGCTCGCGGGCGATCTCCTGGGTGATCTCCCGGTTCTGCGGCGAGGAGCTGCGGCCGAAGTGGTCGAAGGAGAGCCCGAAGCCGTCGTACACCGCCCGCTGCGCCTCGTGCGCCCGGGCGCAGAACTCCGCGACCGGCAACCCGGCCTCCTGGGCGGCCAGTTCGGCGGGCGTGCCGTGTTCGTCGGTGGCGCAGATGAACAGCACGTCATGGCCGCGCCGGCGCAGGTAGCGGGCGTAGACGTCGGCCGGGAGCATCGACCCGACCATGTTGCCCAGGTGCTTGATCCCGTTGATGTACGGAAGGGCGCTGGTGATCAGGTGCCGAGCCATCCTCGGATGCTCCGATTTCTCCCGCACGGCACCCCAGCCGGAGGGCCGTGCCAGGCGCTGGGGTCCACTGCGGGCTGCAAGCCTAGCGGCCGCGGGGGAGCCGAGCCGGACGCCACCACCGAGGGGGACGCCACCACCGAGCGGGACGCCACCACCGAGCGGGACGCCACCACCGAGCCGGACGCCACCACCGAGCCGGAGGACGTCACGGCCGGGAGAAGTCGCCGTACCGGTCGAACTCCCCGGACTTCACCCCGCGGACGAAGGCGGCCCACTTGCGCGGCGTGGTGCGCACCACGACCTCGGGCCGGTCCGACTCGCGGATCTCCACCAGCTCCCCCGCCGCCCGGACTTCGACGCAGTCGGCGCTCTCCCCGCTGGCCGAGGCCTTGCGCCACCTGCTCATGTGAAGTCTTTCAGCAGTGTTCGGATGAAATCCCTGGACTCGTCCGGCTCCAGTGCGATCTCCGCGGTGACCTCCTTGATCCGACGGTAGGAGGCCAGTTCGGCCTGGGAGTGGACGAAGGTCGGCCCGTGCGAGAGGTCGATCTGGACGGTGTCGAGCTCCGGGACGGGCCCCCGGGCGAGGTACAGGCTCTCCCCGGAGCCGGTGTAGGTGGGCACGCTGAACGGGATCACCCGGATCTCCAGCCCGGGGCGCTCGGAGTTCTCCAGCAGGTTCCGCAACTGCTCGCGCAGCACCTCGGGACCGCCGAACTGCATGCGCAGCGCGGACTCGTGGAGGAACGCGCTGTACGGCTTCGGCTGGTCGACGAGGACCTGCTGGCGCCGGATCCGGAACCCCTTCCGGACCTCCGCCTCCTGCCGGTACTGCGGGGGGAGCCGTTCGAAGACCGCGGCGGCGTACTCCGGGGTCTGGAGCAGGCCGGGGATGAAGGTGCTGTTCAGGATGGACAGGGAGTCGGCGTGGTGCTCCATCTCGGCGATGTCGATGATCGCGTTCGGCAGTCGGCCGCGGAAGCCGTCCCACCAGTACTTGCGCCGGTCCTGGGTCATCGCCAACAGCGCGTCCAGGTAAGGGCCGTCCTCGTAGCCGCAGGTGCCGGCCCAGATCCGCAGCCGCTCGGCGCTGATGCCCGACTTCCCGTTCTCCATCTGGGAGATCTTGGGCAGGTCGGTGCCGATGGTGGCGGCCAGGCTCTTGGGCGTGACGCCCACCTGTTCGCGCATCCTGCGCAACTCGATCCCGAGGCGCTGCTGGCGCACGGTCGGCGACAAGCGGGGTGGCATGACTCTCTTCTCCGGGTCGCGGCTGCGTCGATGCTTCCGGTGAAGTGTGCCGCGCACACCAGGCCCTAGCTACCGAAACCGGGGATACACCACGATGGAGTGAACGTTCTCCCGCTCGGTAGCAACTCTGGCACCTTGACCCTATGGTCGTCCGTGTCACTCGCTGACATGTTGTCGTCTAAACAGTCGTCAGATGCATGGTCGCGATACCCGAAATCACCGACCGGAGACAGCCATGCCACTCCCCAAGCCTCTCCGCCTTCCCCACCACCGCATTTCCGTACCCCGGTGAACACCCTCCTCGTCGCCGGACTCTCGGCGCTCCTGCTCGCCGTCCTCTTCGTCGGCTGGCTGGTCTGGCTGGTGAACATCCAGGCCTGCGACCCCCGCCCCGCCAACCCCGAGTTCGCCGCCGGCCGCCCCGCCCGCGGCGAGCGCAAGTAGCGCCCCGCCGCCCGAGCCCCGGGGCGATCAGCTCAGCCCCCCGCCCCCCGCCCGTCCGGTCGGGCGTCGCCGCTTCGGCCGAGCCGAAGCGGCGACGCACCCCGCGAAGAGGTCCGGGCCTGCGCTCTTCGCGCAGGCCCGGACCGGGGTGATCGTTACTGCCCTACGGGAGAACAATGCCCGCGCCCCCAAGTCGCTTGGGGGCGCAGGCCGGTGGATGAGAGTTCGGTGTCAAAAGCAGGAATCTGTGCGAGTGGCCGTTCTGGGCTGGTGCGCCAGAACGGCCACTCATGTTGACCGTCAGGCATCCCAGACGTTCACGGTCGGCTCCGGCCACATCACGGCCGTTGCCGCGAGATCAGCCGGAAGCAGCGCAAGGAACGTGGATCGACCCTCGGTGATGGCCTGCAAGGCGGCTTCCTGAGCCTCCTCTTTGGTGTCGAACAAACCTCCGCCCACGGTCTCGTTGTGGGGCGGCTCGCCGACCTCGCCGACCCACTGAGAGGCGCCCGGCCACACCCTGGCGTGGGTCAGCCGGGAGGATTCGGGCAGTCCGCTGATGCCTCGGGCGGTGGCTTCCTTGATCACGTCTTCGATGGTCATGTTCGGGCTCTCCTCATTTCGGCCAGTGCGGCGTCCAGTCGTACGGAGCGGACCACGGTGGAAAGGTCGACGGCGGTGCGGGCGTAGTGATCGGCTTCTTCCCGAGCACCTTGGCGGTACAGCACCGTCGCCAAGTGGGCAGTGTCGATCGCCTTCGAACGGGCCCGATTCGAGGTCTGGGAGTCCACGGCTCGGCGGAGTCTGGACACCAGGTCGGAGACCGGCCCTCCCTTGACCATCGTGAGCAGGTAGAGGGCATGACCGGTCTCGCCGTGGAGCTTGTGTTCGGTGAAGTACCACATCCAGCGTGGCTCGCTGCGGAGGTCGGTGACTCGGCTGTAGATCGACTCGGCAAGGGAGATCTGTCGTACGACCTCGGCCTCGTCCCCCTGAATGGCGTATGCCTGGGCCTTCACCGCTGCGATCATCGCCAGTGCGGACAGAGGGACGTTCGTCATCGCCATGTCGGCCAGACCGATGGCCTCCTTCGGTTTGCGCTCGGCGATCTCCTGGCGGGCCAGGCCGGTTGCGACATGGCACAGGAGCCCGTCGTCGTCGGCCTCCTGGGCCGCCTTGATGCCGAGTCCGAACGTGCTTCGCGCGGGCGCGCACTGGCCTGCGTCGAACGCTGACCACGCCGCGAGGTCGGCAAGGTTGGCGATCTGGCCGCAGAGCCGGTCCCGGACGCGCGGCCCCATTGATGATCTGGTGAGCTCGACAACGCTTCGGAGTTCGCCGAAGGCCAGATGGCGTGTGGCGAGTCCGCCGCTTCGTCGGTCCCACTCTTCCAGCGCGAAGGTCCGTTCGGCGATGTCGTCAACGTCCTTCATCCCCAAGGAGGATGGGGAAGGCATCACTTCAGGCAGGATCGAGGCCAGGGAGACGGCCAGGAAGTCTCGGCGCTTCGACTCGCTCACCTCCTCGCGGTCCCGCCGGGTCCGCTTCGGGAACAGTCCCAGCTCTGCGTTCGTGGCCACGCCGAAGACGTTGCGTAGAGCATCGCGAACATTGGCGTCCGGCCAGCTGATCACGCCACGTTCTAGTCGGCTGATCGCATTGGCGTCAATCGCAGACTCTCGGTCTGTCGCGGTCGTGATCCTTATGTTCACGCGGTGCGCGACCTCGCCTTGAGTCCACTCTCGCCTGAGACGAAGCCGCCGTAGAGCGTCATTGGTCATCTGAGGCCCGTCTCTGCGGTGCCGATATCGAGGGCCAGACAGCCTAGTGAACTGCCTGACTTCTGCCTACAGGATTGCCCTGTCCCAACCCGAGCCGCAGGCGTTTGATGGATTCCAGTCGCCCAGGGTAATCGGCCGATTACGTCAACTCCGACGGAAGGCCTCGGCGACATGATCCTTTTGACCTGCTCACGGAGTGGAGGCCTCATGTCGAGCGTTACCGCAACGCCCGATGGCCCCAACGAGCTTGTGCTCGTCGAGATCCCGGTGGTCCGGCCGGATGACCTCGATTGCCGTCTGGAGTTGCCTTGCCGTCCCGAAGCGGCGGCACAGGCAAGAAAGCTGGTGGCGGCTGCATTGGCGGCCTGGTCCGCCGAGAAGCTGACGGAGGTGGCCACGCTCCTGGTGAGCGAGCTGGTAGCCAACGCGGTTCGACACGCGGGCTGCACGCGGATCTGCGTGTTGGTGAGTCGGCAGGAGGTGTCGATCTGGGTGGGCGTCCGGGACTCGTCCCGTGAACTCCCATGCCACATGGGCCAGAAGAGCGAAGCGGAGTCCGGCTATGGCCTGGGGCTGGTGGAAGCCCTCTCCTCCCGGTGGGGAGTGGCTTGGGCCCCGGTCGGCAAGTGGGTCTGGTTCGAGCTGGGGGCGAGAAGGCCGAACCGCTCAGCCGGCGTGAACAGCGCCGCCCCAGGTCAGGAAGCCTGACGGATGAAATGGAATTCGGATGGATGCGGTTCGAGGCACCTTCATCACCCTTGATGGTCTGAGCGCGAGCGGGAAGACGACCGTCGCCCCGCTGGTCGCCGCCTGCGTCAACGGCGTTCACCTCGCGGACGACGCCCTGCCGACGTTCTCCCGCATGCGGGCAGAGGTCGACGCGAGCGGCAATCTGGTGGCGCGGTTCCACTGGTGGCTCATGGCGAACCACATCAAGTCGGAGACGGCCCGGGAGATCACCGAGGGCGGTCGGGCGGTCGTGGTGGAGTCCTACTTCCCTCGGACCATCGCCACGCACAGGGCGATGGGGTACGACTGCGCCGCGGAATTTCCGCCCGGGGTTCTCGTTCCGGATGTGCCGATCCTGCTGGAGGTGGACGAGCACGTTCGCCAGGAGCGCCTCCGTCGGCGGGCTGAGGGGGGAACGCTGAGCTACTGGCACCAGCGGGAGGAGCCGAACGTGGCGGAGAGCTCTCGTGTGTACCGGGCGTTCGGCCTGCTCGGCGTGGACGGGACGGGTCGCGCGCCCGAAGAGGTGGCCCGTGGCATCGCCGATATCGTGCGCTCGCGCGTTCCGTGGCTCCCCTAGGAAGGCAACTGTCCATGACCGCAAATGAGTTCGAAGTAAAGGTCCTCGGTGTCGAACCGGAGACGATGCGCGCGCTGCTGGTCCAGTCAGGGGCGGAGCATCTGGGTGACCGGTTCCAGCGCCGCTACGTGTACGACATCCCCGGCCGCCCCGGCACATGGGTGCGCCTGCGCGATACCGGCATCGACGTCACCCTCTGCGTGAAGGAGATCCACTCCGACACGATCGACGGCGTCATGGAGACGGAGACGACCGTCGGCGACTTCGACGTCACGAACACGCTGCTCGGCAAGCTCGGCTATCAGCCCAAGGCGTACCAGGAGAATCGCCGTTCCTCCTGGACGTTGGGTGGCGCGGCCATCGAGATCGACCACTGGCCCCTGATCCCCCCGTACTTGGAGATCGAGGGGGACAGCGCCGATCACGTCCATGCGACCGCGCTCGCACTCGGCCTCTCGCCGGCCGAGCTGACGAGCGAGAACACGACCAAGGTCTACCGCCGGTACGGGATCGACATCGAGGCGATTCCCCGGCTCACGTTCGAGGGAAAGGAAGCACACCTTGTCAGTGATCAAGAGTCCAGCCGTCAGGGTGGTCAAGGACAGGACCATCCGCATCAAGGTGATCGATGATTGCGGATTGGCCTGTACGTTCTGCCACAACGAGGGAACGCCGGTCACTGCCGACAATCGCGGTCGTACCCTGCTGCCGTTCTTGTCGGGGCCGGGTGGGACCGGACGTGTGTCGATCTACAGTGAGACGAACGGAGTCGACTTCCTCGCGGCGAGGATGGCCCCCGACATGTCCTTCCGACGGGCGGTGCGGACCGTGGCAACGGCGTTCGAGGCGGACGAGGTCCATCTCACCGGAGGGGAACCCACTCTCCATACGGGAGTGCCCTCGCTGGTCTCGGCGCTCACCGGCATGGGGCTGAGCGTCGGAATGACCAGTAACGGAGAGCGTGGGCGCCAGGTGATGCCGGAGTGCTCGGCAGCGGGCCTCAATCGGGTCAACGTCTCGGTCTTCGGCACAACTGCCCGAGAACTCCGGGCTGTTCAGTCCGAGCGTTTCAGGTCGGCGGGGCTGGCCGAGGCGAAGATCCGTGCTGCCGAGCAGACCATCCGCGCTGCCGTCTCCAACGGGGTGAAGGTTTCGGTGAACATCGTCGTCCCCGGACCGGCCCACGTGGACCGGGTGGTCAACCTGGTGGAGTCGTACGGCCAGTTCGCGGATGTGCGGATGCTCACCAGCATCCAGGACGGACCGGAGTCGATCGCGGCGATCTCGGAAGTGCTGGCCCGTGTCGGTGCCGAACCGGTGCTCCGGACGTTCACTGCCGGCACCTCCGATGAACGGACCCTCTACCGAGCACTCGGCAGCCGGGCCGTCTACGTCAAGCGGCTGTTGCCGGTGCGGCTTCCGGTCACCTGTGCGGGATGCCGGTTCAACAACGACACGGACTGTCAGGAGGGTTACTACGGCATCAGGTTGTACCTCACCGAGCAGGGTGAGTACATGGTCGGTGTCTGCATCCAGCGCATGGACCTCTGCGTTCGCGTGGACGAGTTGTTGCAGAGCGGCATCGTGGAGGAAGTGCGGGCTTTCAAGGAAGCCGAAGTCCGGCGACTGACCGGCCAGTACGGCGTCGCAGCCTGAGCCCCGGGGCGATCAGCCCCGGGAAAGGCGTTCCGTCAGGCGGGACTTGGCGGACGGCCACTCGTCGGCGAGCATGGAGAAGTAGGCGCTGTCGCGCCAGGTGCCGTCGGGGCGCAGGCGGTGGCGGCGGTGGGTGCCCTCGTACTGGGCGCCGAGGCGCTGGATGGCGGTGCGGGAGCGCTCGTTGCGGGCGTCGGTCTTCCAGAAGACGCGTCCCATGCCGAGGTTCTCGAAGGCGTGGTGAAGCAGTAGCAGCTTGGCCTCGGTATTGGTGGCCGTGCGCCAGGCCGAGCGGGCGTACCAGGTGCCGCCGATCTCCAGGAACTCGTCCTTGGCGCTGAAGTCGTGGTAGCCGGTGGCGCCGACGGCCCGGCCGGTGGCGAGGTCGATCACGGCGAAGTTCACCGATTCGCCGGCCGCCTCCTCCGCGACGCGGGTGTCGACGATGGCGCCGAGCTCCTGCTCCGAGGCGGGCGGCAGGTGCATGGTCCAGCGCCAGACCTCGGGCTCGGAGCCGACGGCGGCCCAGAGGTCGGCGGCGTGGCGGCGCTCCAGCGGCTCCAGGCGGATGTGGCGGCCGGTGAGGGTGACGGGGGAAGGCAGCTTCGCGGTCATGATCCAAAAGTAGACCCGGTCTGCACTAGAGGCAATAGGTGTTTGAACTAGTGCAAACATCGAAGGTCAAAGCGGAGGGCCCCGCGGGACGGATCCCGCGGGGCCCTCGAAGTGCTCGGGCTCAGATGAACGAGTTGATCTGGATCGTCTCGTCGCGGCCCGGGCCGACGCCGATGGCCGAGATCGGCGCGCCGGACATCTCCTCCAGCGCCTTCACGTACGCCTGGGCGTTCTTCGGCAGCTCGGCGAAGGACTTCGCCTTGCTGATGTCCTCGGTCCAGCCCGGCAGCGTCTCGTAGATCGGCTTGGCGTGGTGGAAGTCCGACTGGTTGTAGGGGAGCTCCTCGACCCGCTTGCCGTCGATCTCGTACGCGACGCAGACCGGGATCTGCTCCCAGCCGGTCAGCACGTCGAGCTTGGTCAGGAAGAAGTCGGTCAGGCCGTTGACCCGGGTCGCGTAGCGCGCGATGACGGCGTCGAACCAGCCGCAGCGACGGTCACGGCCGGTGGTGACACCGCGTTCGCCACCGATGCGGCGCAGCGCCTCGCCGTCCTCGTCGAGCAGCTCGGTCGGGAACGGGCCCGAGCCGACGCGGGTGGTGTAGGCCTTGAGGATGCCGATGACCCGGTCGATCTTCGTCGGACCGATGCCGGCGCCGGTGCAGGCGCCGCCCGCGGTCGGGTTCGACGAGGTCACGAAGGGGTACGTGCCGTGGTCGACGTCGAGCAGGGTGCCCTGGCCGCCCTCCAGCAGGACGACCTTGTTCGCCTTCAGCGCCTCGTCCAGGACGAGGGTGGTGTCGGCGAGGAAGGGCTTGATCTTCTCCGCGTAGCCCAGGTACTCCTCGACCACCAGGTCGGCCGGGATGGTGCGGCGGTTGTACAGCTTGACCAGGATCTGGTTCTTGTCGTGCAGCGCCGCCTCGATCTTCTGGCGCAGGATCGACTCGTCGAACAGGTCCTGGACCCGGATGCCGACGCGGTTGATCTTGTCCGCGTAGGTCGGGCCGATGCCGCGGCCGGTGGTGCCGATCCGGCGCTTGCCGAGGAAGCGCTCGGTGACCTTGTCCAGGGTGCGGTGGTACGGCGTGATCAGGTGGGCGTTGCCCGAGATCAGCAGCTTCGAGGTGTCGATGCCGCGGTCGTTCAGACCGGCCAGCTCGGAGAGCAGCACGGCCGGGTCGATCACGACGCCGTTGCCGATCACCGGCGTCACGTTCGGGCTGAGGATTCCGGAAGGGAGCAGGTGCAGGGCGTACTTCTGGTCGCCGATGACCACCGTGTGACCGGCGTTGTTGCCGCCCTGGTAGCGGACCACGTAGTCGACGGAGCCGCCGAGGAGGTCGGTGGCCTTCCCCTTGCCCTCGTCTCCCCACTGAGCGCCAACGAGCACGAGTGCCGGCACAGGCGTACACCCCTTCCGGTTGGGGCATCCTGCGTAGGCCGCAGTCTGCCCCGAGATAGACGAAGCCCCTGGCGCAATGGCGCAAGGGGCTCTTGCACCGAGAGATTACCTGAGGAAGGACCGGTCGTGTCGTCCCTGTCCACGCCTGCTACCGGCGGCCCGGAGCCGCTCCTGCTGCTCCTCGACCCGGTGGCCCGGCAGACCGACGGCGAGTCAGTGCGGATCGCGAAGGACGTGCTCTGCGGGGGCGCGGACGTCAAGGTGGCCTTCCCGGAGAGCCCTTCCGAGCTCGACCGGATGCTTTCGCACCGCGGCCGGAGGCGACCGGTGGTGATCGGTTCCGACCTCGCGCTCCAGCGGGTGCTCCAGGCGCTGCATCGCCAGCGTGAGCTGGGCGCCGAACCGGTCGGGATGGTTCCGGTCGGCCGCTCCGAGGAGCTGGTGGCGGCCCGCGCGCTCGGCGTGCCGGAGGAGCCGGTCCGGGCCGCGCGGGCGGTGCTCTCGGGCGTGTCGCGCCGACTGGACCTGATGGTGGACGACGGCGGCGGGGTGGCGCTGGGCGGGGTGCGGATCACCGGCGGGAGCGGGCGCCGACCGGTGGGCCGTACGGGCGGCTGGCGTTCGCTATGGGCGAAACTGGCTGCGGCCGAGCAGGCGAACGTGCTCACCCCGGACGGCGCCGACCACGGCTCCCGGGTCCGGGTCGAGGCCGACGGCCGGCTGCTCGCGGACGTCCACCGGCCGGTCCGGCTGGTCCAGGTCACCCTCCCGTCCGGCGCCTCGGACGGGACGGGCGAGCTGGAGGTCGTGGTCGCCGCCTCCGGAGCCCTGGTGCGCGCCCGGGCGGCGAGCGTCTCGGTGGTCGGGCGGGGCTTCGGCTACGAGGCGGACGGCCACCCCGTCGGCCCGGTCCGCGCCCGGACCTGGACGGTGCACCCGGCCGCCTGGGGCCTGCTGCTGCCGGCGGCCTGAGCGGCGAAGCCCGTACGGAGCCGGTGCGGGGGCCCCGGGTGAGCAGGCTCACGTTCCGCCCCGCCCCGGCCTCCGCCGCCATCCGCGCGGAACTCCCCAACAGGCGCGAACCACAAGGCCAACCGCCACCCGCGGGAATTCCCCCCACCCGAAATCCCCAGCGTGTAAGGGGTTTTGTCTACGCGCGTTAACCCGCCGTCACCGGACGAACCGGCAGTCCCGGGTTCCGGAAGCCCTGGTCAACTGCCCTAGACTCGAAGGCGTGCCACGTGGTGACGGAAGACTCAACCACGATCTTCTTCCCGGTGAGAAAGGCCCCCAGGACGCTTGCGGCGTCTTCGGTGTCTGGGCTCCCGGCGAGGAGGTCGCCAAGCTCACGTTCTTCGGCCTTTACGCCCTGCAGCACCGCGGTCAGGAATCCGCGGGCATCGCAGTGAGCAACGGCTCCCAGATTCTCGTCTTCAAGGACATGGGACTCGTCTCCCAGGTCTTCGACGAGGCCTCGCTGGGGTCGTTGCACGGGCATATCGCCGTCGGACACGCCCGCTACTCGACCACCGGTTCCTCGGTCTGGGAGAACGCCCAGCCGACCTTCCGGGCGACCGTGCACGGTTCGCTGGCCCTCGGGCACAACGGAAACCTGGTGAACACCGCCGAACTGGCGGCCATGGTCGCCGAACTGCCCGGCGAGGAGCACGTCTCGCGCTCCGGCCGGAACGCCGCGACCAACGACACCGATCTGGTGACGGCCCTGCTGGCCGGCCACCCGGACCTCTCCATCGAGGAGACGGCCAAGGTCGTGCTGCCGAAGGTCAAGGGCGCCTTCTCGCTCGTCTTCATGGACGAGCACACCCTCTACGCCGCCCGCGACCCCCAGGGCATCCGCCCGCTGGTGCTCGGCCGGCTGGAGCGCGGCTGGGTGGTCGCCTCCGAGACGGCGGCGCTGGACATCTGCGGCGCCTCCTTCATCCGCGAGGTCGAACCCGGCGAGCTCATCGCCATCGACGAGAACGGCATGCGCAGCTCCCGGTTCGCCGAGGCCAAGCCCAAGGGCTGCGTGTTCGAGTACGTCTACCTGGCCCGCCCCGACACCGCCATCGCCGGCCGCAACGTGCACCTCTCCCGCGTGGAGATGGGCCGTCGGCTCGCGAAGGAGGCCCCCGTCGAGGCCGACCTGGTGATAGCCACGCCCGAGTCCGGCACCCCCGCCGCGATCGGCTACGCCGAGGCCAGCGGCATCCCGTACGGCTCCGGCCTGGTGAAGAACGCCTACGTGGGCCGCACCTTCATCCAGCCCAGCCAGACGATCCGCCAGCTCGGCATCCGGCTCAAGCTCAACCCGCTGCGCGAGGTCATCGCCGGCAAGCGCCTGGTGGTCGTGGACGACTCGATCGTCCGCGGCAACACCCAGCGCGCGCTGGTGAAGATGCTGCGGGAGGCGGGCGCCGCCGAGGTGCACATCCGGATCTCCTCGCCGCCGGTGAAGTGGCCCTGCTTCTTCGGCATCGACTTCGCCACCCGCGCGGAGCTGATCGCCAACGGCATGACCATCGAGGAGATCGGCCGCACCCTCGGCGCGGACTCGCTCTCGTACATCTCGCTCGACGGCATGATCGAGGCCACCACCCAGCCGAAGGACCGGCTCTGCCGGGCCTGCTTCGACGGCGAGTACCCGATGGAGCTGCCGGACCCGGCGCTGCTCGGCAAGCTCCTGCTGGAGGCCGAGATCAAGGGCGGCCAGCAGCCGCCGGCCGTCCGCGGCAAGCCGACCAGCGGCAGCGACCTGGACGGCGTCCAGTCGCTGCTCGGCGGGGCGGGCGCGGCCGACGCGCTGCGCCGACCGTAAGAACCCACGGTGGGGTCCCGCGAACCGGGGCCCCACCGCTGTTCCACCCCCTGCTGTTCCGAAGAACCACCCCCACCCTGACCCGAGAGGGCCGCACGCAGTGACCAGCTCCCACCCGTCGCCCATCACCACCCCCAACGGTGACGCTGCGCGTCGCCCCTCTGAGGGCGCCACCTACGCCGCCGCCGGTGTCGACATCGAGGCGGGCGACCGCGCCGTCGAGCTCATGAAGCAGTGGGTGAAGAAGGCCGGCCGCCCCGAGGTGGTCGGCGGTCTCGGCGGCTTCGCCGGCCTCTTCGACGCGTCCGCCTTCAAGAACTACGAGCGGCCGCTGCTGGCCTCGGCCACCGACGGCGTGGGGACCAAGGTGGCCATCGCCGCCGCCATGGACAAGCACGACACCATCGGCCACGACCTGGTCGGCATGGTCGTCGACGACCTGGTGGTGTGCGGCGCCGAGCCGCTGTTCATGACCGACTACATCTGCGTCGGCAAGGTCGTCCCGGAGCGGGTCGCCTCCATCGTCAAGGGCATCGCCGAGGGCTGCGCGCTGGCCGGCTGCGCCCTGGTCGGCGGCGAGACCGCCGAGCACCCGGGCCTGCTGGGCCCGGACGAGTACGACGTGGCGGGCGCCGGCACCGGTGTGGTGGAGGCCGACGCGCTGCTCGGCGCGGACCGGGTCCGGGCCGGCGACGTGGTGATCGCGATGGCCGCCTCCGGCCTGCACTCCAACGGCTACTCGCTGGTCCGCCACGTGCTGCTGAACGAGGCCGGCTGGAACCTGGACCGCAAGGTCGAGGAGTTCGGCCGCACCCTCGGTGAGGAGCTGCTGGAGCCGACCCGGATCTACTCGCTGGACTGCCTGGCGCTCACCCGCGCCACCGAGGTGCACGCCTTCTCGCACGTCACCGGCGGCGGCCTGGCGGCCAACCTGGCCCGGGTCATCCCGGACGGCCTGCACGCCCGCCTGGACCGCGGCACCTGGACCCCGCTGCCGGTCTTCCAGACCGTGGCCGAGGTCGGCAAGGTGGCCACCCTGGAGATCGAGAAGACGCTGAACATGGGCGTCGGCATGGTCGCGGTCGTCCCGCCGCACTCGGTGGACGTCGTGCTGTCGATCCTGGAGGACCGCGGCGTGGAGTCCTGGCTGCTCGGCGACATCGTCGAGCGCACCGACGCGCACGAGGGCGGCGCGGCCCTCTACAACGCCTACGAGGGCTTCCGGGCGAACTGACCGTCCGTACCGACGAGAGGGCCCCTCCGGAGCGCCGGAGGGGCCCTCTCGCGTCCGCGGGCGCCCTGGCCGCCGGGGACCGGCGTGAGGGAACGCCGAAGACCGGCCCGGCGCCCAGGGCGCCCGGACCGGTCCGGCGGGACTGCTTGGTTACGAGCGGCGGGAGGCCCGAGAGGCCCCGGCGCCCGGCCCGCTGTCGTCCTCGTCGTCGAGGTCGGCGTAGCGGGCGGCGTACTCCGCGTAGGGGTCGTCGTCCTCCACTTCCTCGATCGGCTCCGGCTCGATCGAAGAGGTGGACGGCGATACGCCCAGCTCGTTGGACAGACGGTTAGCGTCGAACCCGCCGCTGTTGTACTTCAGCTCGCGGGCGACCTTCGTCTGCTTGGCCTTGGCCCGGCCGCGCCCCATGGGTCGACCCCCTCAACGATGGGGCTCACGGCCCCGAGTCTGACACGTGTTCATGATCAGGGTCGGCGCCTGCCCGAATGGGAGAAGCCGTCCCTTGGAGCATTAACGGTACCTGTTTCCGCCGCTGGACGATACGTCGTCGGTGTGACGTGGCGCGCACCGACCGCACCCGAGACCAGGTCTTTCCAGGTCAAGGGCAGTTTTGCGGCGGGTTTCGCGCTGTCCGGAGGTGTCTTGGGTCCGTCGTTCCAGGACCGATTATCCCCCCTGAGGGGGCCTCGGATCACCCGTTCGGCCGGAGAAGTGAGAATCCGGTTCCACATCGTGATGCGCGGGGGGCCGCATCGACGGCCCCCCGCGCATCACGGGTCCGGATCAGGCGCGGCGGGCGGCGGGCAGCAGCACCGTGCGCAGGGCGCTGATCTCGCGCATCCGCTTCTCGGCCAGGCGGTCGGCGGCGACGGCCGGCGGGATGCCGTCGGAGGCGGCCCGGGTGAAGATCTCCAGCGTGGTGTCGAAGATCTTCGTCGCCTTGTTCTTGGCCCGCTCGAAGTTGAAGCCGTCGATCTCGTCGGCGACCTGGATGACGCCGCCGGAGTTCACCAGGTAGTCCGGGGCGTAGAGGATGCCGCGGTCGGCCAGGTCCTTCTCGACGCCCGGGTGGGCCAGCTGGTTGTTGGCCGCGCCGCAGACGATCGAGGTGCCGAACTCGCCCAGCGCGGCGACCACGGAGTCGGTCAGCGCGCCGCCGAGGGCGCAGGGGGCGTAGACGTCCAGCTTGGCCTGGAGCAGGGCGGCGGTGTCGGCCACCACCTCCACCTCGGGGTGGGCCGCGCGCACGCGGTTGACGGCCGCCTCGAAGGGGTCGGTGACGACGACCGTGGCGCCGTCCGCGACCAGGTGGCCGACCAGGTAGTGGCCGACCTTGCCGACGCCCGCGACGCCGACCCGCTTGCCGCGCAGGGTCGGCTGGCCCCAGCGGGCCTGGGCGGTGGCGCGCATGCCCTGGAAGACGCCGAAGGCGGTCAGGATGGAGGAGTCGCCGGCGCCGCCGTGCTCGGGCGAGCGGCCGGTGACGAACTCGGTCTCCCGGGCGATCACGTCCATGTCCTGGACGTAGGTGCCCACGTCGCAGGCGGTGATGTAGCGGCCGCGCAGGGACTCGACGAAGCGGCCGTAGGCCCGGAGCATCGCCTCGTTCTTGTCCTTGTTCGGGTCGCCGATGATGACGGCCTTGCCGCCGCCGAGGTCCAGCCCGGCCAGCGCGTTCTTGTAGGACATCCCGCGGGACAGGTTCAGCGCGTCCTCCAGCGCCGCCTCCTCGGAGGCGTACGGGAAGAAGCGGGTGCCGCCGAGGGCCGGGCCCAGGGCGGTCGAGTGGATGGCGATGATCGCCTTCAGGCCCGAGCTGCGGTCGTGGCAGAGGACGACCTGCTCGTGACCGTCGCCGGGGGCGCCGTCCTGTTCGGTACGGAAGATCCTGCTGAGCACGCCGGATGCGGGGTGCGTGGCGGGGGTCTGTACGTCGGTCACTGTGGTGACTCCAGTATCGAAGGCCCGCTGCTGTGGTGCGGGCGCCTAAGCCGAAGAGTAGTCGCGAGCGGTCCGCTGATCAGCTGTCTTGCCGCAGCTGGGGCCGGACGTCCGAGGAGTGAGACGGGAACGGGTTCGGGGCAGGCCCTCCCGGGGCCGGACGGTGCGTGCGACGATGCAGGGCGTGACCGTCGTACGCACTTCCGTACACCCGCCCTACGCCGCCCACCTGCGGGTCTACGAGCCGCTGGCCGCCCATCCCGAGCCCGAGCGGGCGCGCTGGCAGGCCTGGGCGGCGGAGCACGGGCCGGACGCCGCGGAGCCCGCCCAGCCGGTGGCGGCGGCGGCGCTGGCGGAGCAGCGCGAGGCGCTCGCCGAACTGGCCGCCCGCACGCCCCGGGCGCTGCCGGAGAAGGAGAGCGGGCGGGCCTACCTGAGGGTGGTGGACGGCGTACTGTACGTCTGCCCGTGGGCGACCAGGCTGCGCAGCTGGCAGGCGCTGGAGGAGCTGCGGGCCGGGGCGCCGGTGGCGCTGCTGGACACCGCGCTGCCGCCGGTGGCCCGGGCGGCCGCCGAGGCGGACCGGGAGCGCTGGCGGGCCGAGCACCCGGACGCCCGGCCGTGGATCCTGACCAGCCGGTGGGAGGTGCCGGTGCGCTGGTTCCTGCCGTTCGGGGACGAGGACCGCTGCTTCGTGCCGCAGGACACGCGAGGGGACGGGCCGCAGGGGGAGCGGGGCCGGCCGGCGGCGCTGTTCTACCTGGTGCCGATGGCGCAGGCCCGCCGGCGGGTGGCGCGGGCCTACCGGGCGCTGCGCGAGGCGGTGCCGGAGGGGGAGCTGGTGCGGGGGGCGGAGCGGATCGGGCGCTGGCTGGAGGAGTTCCACCCGCGCTCGCTGGTGGAACTGGACTACGGGGGGCTGGTGCATCTGCTGGGCCCGGAACGGCTGCTGGCGGACCGTTCGGCGGGGGAACTGGAGGAGGGGCTGCGCGCCCTGCGGGCGGGGGACGCGGCCGAGGCGCTGCGCGTGTACCGGGAACTGACGGTGCGGTGGGACCGGGTGCTGGCCCTGCGGCACGCGAACTGACGTCCGACCGCGCGTGTATGACTGTCAGAGGAGCTGTGGACTTAGGGACCGAAACCTTGATGACCAAGGTCCCGGTTCGGGTCAATACCTGTCGAACGTGACACTACTCACCGTTGACGCGAACTAACCCCTATGTGCAAAAATGGGACAACCAGCCCAACTTCACGTGAGCGTGCCCACTTTTGGGTGGTTCTGGAGTTGATGCGTGCTTTGCGGGGAAACGGAGGGTCTGGTCCCTTCGTAACCGGATGTCATCATTGTGTGACTGTCCGTTATGGGGTGGTCCATCGCCATCCGTCGGTCTTGAACCCGTGAGGGGTCAATTTTGGCGGTTTGGTCGATAGGGCTGGACGGATGGTGTAGTTGTAGACACCAGGACAAGCCGTTCGTCCTATAACCGACTCGGCCCGTCTATGCCATTTCGGGCATCGCGGGCCAAGGTGCAGAATTTGAAGGATAGAACCGCCCTGGTTCGGTTCTCCCGAGGAGGCCGCTCATGACCGCTCGTACCCCTGATGCTGAGCCGCTGCTGACGCCGGCAGAGGTTGCCACCATGTTCCGCGTGGACCCGAAGACGGTCACCCGCTGGGCCAAGGCGGGCAAGCTGACGTCGATTCGCACGCTCGGCGGTCACCGTCGTTACCGTGAGGCGGAGGTGCGTGCTCTGCTGGCCGGGATTCCCGCCCAGCGTACTGAGGCCTGATAGGCCAAAGGCTCTTTAAAGGGGCCGCTTACCGGACTCCGCCGGGTCCGGTAAGCGGCCCCTTTGTCGTGCCCGGGTGAGGGTGTTCGACGGGCGCCAAGCCGTCGGAATGTTGAACTCCGGATAACGATTTGATGCGCGTGAGGTGGGGGGGATTTACAGTGAATACCTGTACAATTTTACATATTAAATTAACAGGGTACCGGAGGGGGGTTTGATGGGCCCCTGTCCAAGGAGTGATGCGTGACGACCGTCACGCGCTCTGTCACTTGTGGTCTAGACCTAGTCGGGGTAATGACACCTGACGGTCAAAAGCGAGAGGCCCGGAACCTGACGGTTCCGGGCCTCTCGCCTTGCGGCGATCCCGACGGGACTTGAACCCGCGACCTCCACCTTGACAGGGTGGCGAGCTAACCAACTGCTCCACGGGACCAGATTTCTGATCTCGTTCACTCGCTTGCCGCGCTGCGAACAAGACAGATCGTAGCCCATGGTGGGCCCCCAGGTCGAACTGGCTCCTGAGGGCCCCGCGCAGCTCACGGCCCCGACCGGGCGGGGCCGTGCCCCGCCCGGCTCACAGGGTCGCCCGCGCCGCCTCCATCGCCTTCATGATCCGCTTCTCCGAGACCGGGCTCGGGGTGCCCAGCGACTGGGCGAAGAAGCTGACCCGCAGCTCCTCGACCATCCAGCGGATCGCCCGCACCTCCGCGGACGGCTGGTGCCCGGCCGGCACCGCCGCCAGCAGCTCCCCGTACGCCTGCTGCACCTGCTGCACCTTCAGCAGCTGCTGGGCGTCCCGCTGGGGGTGGTTGGGCAGCGCCTCCAGCCGGCGGTCCACCGCCAGCAGGTAGCGCTTGAGGTCCGGCAGCCGCTGCCAGCCGGTGGCCGTCACGAAGCCCGGGTGCACCAGCGAGGCCAGGTGCAGCCGGATGTCGTTCACCGCGTTCAGCAGCACCGGGCTGCTCACCGTCTTCAGCCGGGTCGAGGCCTTGTGGAAGGCGATCAACGCGGTGGCCGTCTTCAGCGTGGTGTCCGCGGACAGCTCGTAGAGGTCCGCGCGCACCTTGTCGTGCAGCTTGCCGAAGGCCGCCTCGTCCCAGGCCGGGCCGCCGGCCAGGGTCATCAGCCGGTCCGTCGCGGCGGCCACCACGTCCTCGAACAGGGCGCCGATCGAGCCGTGCGGGCTGTGCGAGAGAGCCAGCTTCGCCTGGTTGCCCAGCCGGCCCTGGATCGACTTGGCGGGGGAGTTGGTGGTCAGCATCAGCAGCCGCCTGGTGCCCTCCCACATCGACTGGGCCTGCGCCTCCGGGGTGTCGAACAGCTTCACGCCGACCGACGTGCCCTCGTCCACCAGCGCCGGGTAGGCGCGCATCGAGTGGCCGCGCGAGCGCTGCTCGAAGGTGCGCTGGAGCACCGGCAGCGAGGCCGGCCAGGCGGTCAGCCCGGTCTGCTCGATGCCCTGGCCGGAGGCGGCCGAGGAGAGCGTCTCCTTGAGCTTGGGCTTGAGCTTCAGCCGCAGCTCCTCCAGGTCCTTGGACTCGGCGAGCTTGCGGCGCCCGTCCACCACCCGGAAGGTCACCTTGAGGTGCTCCGGCACCCGTTCGTCGTCCCAGGCCTCCGGGGGCACCGAGACGGCCGTCAGGCGCTTCAGGGCGTGCTCCAGGGCCGGGAGGAGCGGCTCCTGGCGGTCCTTCACGGCGCGCAGCGCCGCCTTGGCGAAGTCCGGCGCCGGGACGAAGTTGCGCCGGATCGCCTTGGGCAGCGACTTGATGTACGCCGTGACCAGCTCCTCCCGCAGACCGGGAATCTGCCAGTCGAAGCCCTCCGCGGTGACCTGGTTGAGCACCGGCAGCGGGATGTGCACCGTCACGCCGTCCGCGTCGCTGCCCGGCTCGAACTGGTACGTCAGCTTGAAGCGGAGCTTGCCCTGCTGCCAGTGGTCCGGGTAGTCGGCCTCGGTGACGCCGCCGGCGGCGTCGTTGATCAGCATCGACTTCTCGAAGTTCAGCAGGTCCGGCTGCTCGTGCCGGGCCTTCTTCCACCAGGAGTCGAAGTGCCGGGTGGAGACGATCTCCTCGGGCAGCCGGGCGTCGTAGAAGTCGAACAGGGTCTGGTCGTCCACCATGATGTCGCGGCGGCGGGCCCGGTTCTCCAGCTCCTCGACCTCGCCGAGCAGCTTGCGGTTCTCCGCGAAGAACTTGTGGTGGGTCTCCCAGTCGCCCTCCACCAGCGCGTTGCGGATGAACAGCTCGCGGCACAGCTCCGGGTCGATCCGCCCGTAGTTGACCTTGCGCTGGGCGACGACCGGCATCCCGTAGAGGGTCACCTTCTCGTACGCCAGCACCGCGCCGGCCTTCTTCTCCCAGTGCGGCTCGCTGTAGCTGCGCTTGATCAGGTGGCCGGCCAGCGGCTCCACCCACTCCGGCTCGATCTTCGCGTTGATCCGCGCCCAGAGCCGGGACGTCTCCACCAGCTCGGCCGACATCACCCAGCGCGGCGGCTTCTTGAACAGGCCGGAGCCCGGGAAGACCGCGAAGCGGGCGCCGCGCGCACCGCCGTACTCGCGCTTCTCCACGTCGTACAGGCCGATGTGGGAGAGCAGGCCGGCCAGCAGCGACTGGTGGATCCGGTCGGCGTCCGGCTCGGCGTCGTCGTGGGGCTCCTCGATCGTGACGCCCAACTGCTTGGCGACGGTGCGCAGCTGGACGTAGATGTCCTGCCACTCCCGTATCCGCAGGTAGTTGAGGAACTCCGCCTTGCACATCCGGCGGAAGGCCGAGGAGGAGAGCTCGCGCTGCTGCTCCCGGACGTAGCGCCACATCGCCAGGTAGGAGAGGAAGTCGGAGGTCTCCGAGGTGAACCGGCGGTGCCGCTCGTCGGCGGCCTGGCGCTTCTCGGTGGGGCGCTCGCGCGGGTCCTGGATGGAGAGCGCGGCGGCGATCACCATGACGTCGCGGACGCAGCCGTTCCGGTCCGCCTCCAGCACCATCCGGGCCATCCGCGGGTCCACCGGGAGCTGGGCGAGCTTGCGGCCGAGCTGGGTCAGGCGCTTGCGCGGGTCCTTCTCCTCCGGGTCGAGCGCGCCCAGCTCGTGCAGCAGGTGGATGCCGTCCTTGATGTTGCGCGAGTCCGGCGGGTCCAGGAACGGGAAGGCGGCGATGTCGCCGAGGCCGGCCGCCGTCATCTGGAGGATCACCGAGGCCAGGTTGGTGCGCAGGATCTCGGCGTCGGTGAACTCGGGGCGGGAGAGGAAGTCCTCCTCCGAGTAGAGCCGGATGCAGATGCCGTCCGAGGTGCGGCCGCAGCGGCCCTTGCGCTGGTTGGCGCTGGCCTGGCTGATCGCCTCGATAGGCAGCCGCTGCACCTTGGTGCGGTGGCTGTAGCGGGAGATCCGGGCGGTGCCCGGATCGATCACGTACTTGATGCCGGGGACGGTCAGCGAGGTCTCGGCCACGTTGGTGGCCAGCACGATCCGACGGCTGCGCGAGCGCTGGAAGACCTTGTGCTGCTCGGCCGAGCTGAGCCGGGCGTACAGCGGCAGGATCTCGGTGTTCTTCAGCTTCAGCTTGTCGAGGGCGTCGGCGGTGTCGCGGATCTCGCGCTCGCCGGAGAGGAAGACCAGGATGTCGCCCGGGCCCTCGGCCTGGAGCTCCTCGGCGGCCTCGCAGATCGCCTGGATCTGGTCCCGGTCGCGGTCGGCCTCGGTCGTGTCCTCGTCGTCCTCGGCGCCGTCCTCGACGAGCGGCCGGTAGCGGACCTCGACCGGGTAGGTGCGGCCGGACACCTCGACGATCGGGGCGTCGCCGAAGTGCCGGGCGAAGCGCTCCGGGTCGATGGTCGCGGAGGTGATCACGACCTTGAGGTCCGGGCGGCGGGGGAGCAGCTGCTTGACGTAGCCGAGGATGAAGTCGATGTTGAGGCTGCGCTCGTGCGCCTCGTCGATGATCAGGGTGTCGTACTGGTGGAGGTCGCGGTCGGTCTGGATCTCGGCCAGCAGGATGCCGTCCGTCATCAGCTTGACCAGGGTGTCCTGGCCGACTTGGTCGGTGAACCGGACCTTCCAGCCGACCGCCTCGCCCAGCGGGCTGTCCAACTCCTCCGCGACCCGCTCGGCCACCGTCCGGGCGGCGATCCGGCGCGGCTGGGTGTGGCCGACGAGGCCGCGCACGCCGCGGCCCAGCTCCAGGCAGATCTTGGGGATCTGGGTGGTCTTGCCGGAGCCGGTCTCACCCGCGACGATCACCACCTGGTGGTCCCGGATCGCCGCCAGGATCTCGTCCTTCTTCTGGCTGACCGGAAGCTCGGCGGGATAGCCGATCCTCGGGACGGCCTGCCGGCGCCGCTCGACGACCAGCTCGGCGCGGTCGATGTCGGCGGCGATCTCGGCCGCGATCTGCTGCCTGGCCTCGGCCTTGCGGACCCGGCGGGCCCCCTCCAGCCGGCGCCCGATCCGCACCTGGTCGCGCAGGGTCAGCTCGGGCAGACGGGCGGCCAGCTCACCGATTCCGGGGCCCTCGGCGGGTGCGGCGGCGGACTGGACTGCGGGAGAACTCACTGCGGGCATCCCTCTAGGTTCGCAAGGAGGCACGGTGGAGCGCACCTCGGTTTTCGAGCCCCTCCAGTGTCACAGCCGCCGACGGCGAATCGCGAACGCCGGGCGACGGTGGGCGGCGACGGGCGTCGGCGGGGTGTCGGCGCAGTGCCGGCGGGGTGTCGCTACGGGTGCAGCGCGGCCTGATCGGCGTCCGGGAGCCAGTCGCGGGCCGGGTCGTACTCCAGCCAGCGGCTACGGGCCGCCTCGGCGGTGAACGCCCCCAACAGGTCGTCGAGCCGGGGGTGCGGGTCGACGGCCGGGTCGCCGCGCCACAAGAGCGACCAGGCGTAGAGCGGGGTCGGGTCCGCGAGCGGGACGGTGCGAACACCCGGACGGTCGGGGAGCGGGCTGTCGGCCGGCACCAGGGAGAAGCAGGTCGGGTCGGTGCGGACCTGCTCGACGAAGTGCTCCAGGCCCAGATTGGTCGAGCCGACCCGCTGGGTGATGCCGAACCGGGTGGCGAAACGGGTCAGGAAGTCCAGCCGGTCCACCGCCGCCGGGTAGCGCAGCACACTGCCCCACAGCTCGTCCGGGCGCAGGGTGTCCCGGCCGGCCAGCGGGTGCTCGGCGCTCAGCAGCGCGTCCACCGGCTCCAGCCTGACCAGGCGGTGGGTCAACCCGGCGTCTTCGCTCGGCAGTTGGTGCACCCGGCCGAAACCGGCGTCCGACTCGCCGCGCAGCACGGCGGCCGCGACGGACGGCAGGTCCCGGCCGGGCACCGGCTCCACCTGGAGCCCCGGCGCCGCGTCCACCGCCTGCGCGAGGGTGCGCATCGGGGCGTACAGGTGCCCCCACACGTCGATCCGCAGCGGCCGTGCGGCGCACTCCACGGCGGCCACCGCCCGCTCCCCCTGCGCCAGCACCCGCCGGGCCGGCTCCAGGAACCGCCGCCCGGCCCCGGTCAGCCCCACCCCGCGGGCGTCCCGCTCCAGCAGCCGCACCCCCAGCGCCCCCTCCAGCCGGGCCACCCGCTTGGACAGCGCCTGCTGGCTGATCCCCAACCGGCCGGCCGCCCGCCCGAAGTGCAACTCCTCGGCCGCGACCGCGAACGCCCGCACCTGCGCCAGATCAAGATCCACCCCGGCACCTTAGGACGTGGCCGTGGGGTGGGGTGGAGGGGGCGGGCCCTCGGGAGTGCGGGCCGTGGTGCCCGCGGGGGTGGCTCACAACCGGGGGTTGTCGGCCGCCTCCTCCGGTTGTTGGACCGGGTGGGGCGGTGCGCGGTGAGCTGAGGGGGTGTCCGACGGAGGGGTGGGGATGAAGGCGCTGGTGGCGACGGGGCGGATGGCGGAGCCGGTGCGGTTCGCGGAGGTGGAGCAGCCGCAGCCGGGCCCCGGGGAGGCGCTGGTGAAGGTCGAGGCGTTCTCGGTGAACCGGGGCGAGACCTTCCGGCCGGAGGCGCCCCGGGCCGGGTGGCGGCCGGGCAAGGACGTGGCCGGGCTGGTGGTGCAGGGCGCCGCCGACGGGTCGGGGCCGGCCGCTGGCCGGGCGGCGGGTGCTGCTGACCGGGGCCTCCGGGGGAGTGGGGCACTACGTCACCGAGCTGGCGGCCGCGGCAAGGCCGTGCTGACGCTCGCCTGACACCCGATCCGAAGGGAACCCCCACCGATGATCGACCCGTCCTTCCTGGACACCCCCGGCCTGCTGCCCGCCTTCATCGAGGAGGACCGCCCGCGCGCCCACGGCGCCGGTCTGGACCTGTACGAGTACGCCCGGGCGACCGCCCCGCTGACCTCGCCGCACGACTGGCCGGACGCCTTCCGGGCCGTCGCCCGCGGGTACGTCGAGACGGCGGAACGGGCCGCCGCCGAGGGCCGTACCGTCACCGCCGGCGAGCGGTACCGGAGCGCCGCCCGCTGGTACCACTTCGCCGGGCTGCTCCCGCACCCCGACCGGGCCGGCGCCGCCGCCCTCGCCGCCGAGGCCGACGAGGCGATGCGGCGGGCGCTGGCACTGCTCGACCCGGGGGCGGAGCGGATCGAGGGCGAGGGCTTCGCGGGCTGGCTGCGCCGCCCGGCGGCCGCATCCGGGGCGGCTCCGGTGGTGGTGGTCGTGCCGGGGATGGACTCCGGCAAGGAGGAGTTCCACGCGGTGGCCGAGGCCCTGCTCGCCCGGGGCCTCGCGGTGCTCGCCGTCGACGGGCCCGGACAGGGCGTGCTGGCCGCCACCAGCGCGCCCGAGCCGGAGTACCACCGGGTGGTCGGCCGCGCCCTCGACGCGCTGGCCGGCCGGGCCGGGCTGGACCTCGCCCGGACCGCCGTGATCGGCCTCAGCCTCGGCGGCTACTACGCGGCCGAGTCCGCCGCCCGCGAGCCGAGGCTGTGCGCCGCCGTCTCGGTCAGCGGCCCGTACCGGCTGGACTGGGACGGCCTGGTCCCGTTCGTCACCGAGACCCTGGCCCAGCGCTGCGGCGGGTACGAGGCGGCCCGCGCCTTCGCCGACCGGGTCGACCTGGCCGACCTCGCACCGGGGATCACCGTCCCGCTGCTGGTGGTGGAGGGCGGCGAGGACCGGATCCCGGGCGTCACCCCCGCCACCGCCCTGGCCGAGCACGCCCCGGACGCCGAACTGCTGCTCGTCCCGCACGGCAACCACCTGCTCGGCACCGCCCTGCCGGACTGGCTCCCCGCCACCGCCGACTGGCTCGCGGAGAAGCTGACCGGTTCACCGCGCGGCTGACCGGCGCACCGCCCGTCGGAGTCAGTACGGCAGCAGGCCGGCGGTGCTCAAATCGAAGAAGCCCCCGTAGCGAATTCGCTACGGGGGCTTCCCGGTTGTGGCCAGGGCCGGGGTCGAACCGGCGACCTTCCGCTTTTCAGGCGGACGCTCGTACCAACTGAGCTACCTGGCCGTACTGCATCGTCTCTTGCGAGACGAGCGATCCCGACGGGACTTGAACCCGCGACCTCCACCTTGACAGGGTGGCGAGCTAACCAACTGCTCCACGGGACCTTGTAGTGGTTGCCCACTTAGGTCTTGCGGTACTGCACTTTACTACGTGTACTGCGTGCCCCCAACGGGATTCGAACCCGTGCTACCGCCTTGAAAGGGCGGCGTCCTGGGCCACTAGACGATGAGGGCTTGCGGCCTGTCCTTGTGCCGTATCCGGCGTTCGGGGACGTCGAGAAGCATATGGGATGTCGGGCGGATCGCCAAAACGGGTTTCGGCCGGGTGGGGGGGTGGGGCCGGTGGCGGGGTCAGGACCAGCCGAGCTCGTCCAGCTCGTGGTCGTCGAAACCGAAGTGGTGGGCGACCTCGTGGATGACGGTGGTGCGGACCTCCTCGACCACCTGTTCGCGGGTCTCGCAGTGGCGCAGGGTGGGGCCGCGGTAGATCAGGATGCGGTCGGGCAGGACGCCGGCGTACCACTCGCCGCGCTCGGTGAGCGGGGTGCCCTCGTAGAGGCCGAGGAGTTCCGGGTCGCTCGGGTCGGGTTCGTCCTCGACGAAGATCGCGACGTTGTCCATCATGGCCGCGAGCTGCGGGGGGATCTGGTCGAGGGCGTCGCTGACCAGCGTCTCGAACTCTTCCCGGGTCATCTCCACCGGATCATTGTCCGGTGTCGGATGACGGTGTGCCAGGTGGCGCGGGCCGGTGTTTGATGGGGCTGTGACGACCTCGGAGGGCGCGTTGGACGATGCCGCGGACCAGGCCGTGGCGCGGTCCCGCGGCGAGCGCCGCCGGGACGCCCGTCCGCCGGTGCTGCGCGGGCAGGGGCCGGCGGTGGCGGTGGTCGCGGCGGGCGGGGCGATCGGGGCGGTCGCGCGGTACGCCGCCGGGCTCGGCTGGCGGACCGGGACGACGGCCTTCCCGTGGACGACGCTGCTGGTCAACGTGGTCGGCTGCGCGGTGATCGGGGTGTTCCTGGTGGTGCTCACCGAGGGGCGCCGGGCGCATCCGCTGGTGCGGCCGTTCTTCGGCACCGGCGTGCTGGGCGGGTTCACCACCTTCTCGACGTACGCGGTGGACATCCGGCGGCTGCTGGAGGCCGGCCGGCCCGGGCCCGCCGTGGGGTACCTCGGGCTGACGCTGCTGGGCGCGCTGTTCGCGGTGTGGGCGGCGGCCGGGCTGACCCGGCGTCTGATCCACCGGGCCGTGCGCCGCGGGGCCGAGCGCGGCGCCGTCCGGCGGGCCGCGCGATGAGCCGGCTGAGCGGGCCGGCGCTGCGGCTGACCGTGCTGGTCGGGGAGAGCGACCGGTGGCACCACCGCCCGCTGTACAGCGAGATCGTGCACCGGGCGCGGGCGGCCGGGCTGGCCGGGGCGAGCGTGTTCCGGGGGATCGAGGGGTTCGGGGCCTCGTCGCTGGTGCACACCACCCGGCTGCTGTCGCTGAGCGAGGACCTGCCGGTGGCGGTGGTGATCGTGGACGAGGAGGAGCGGGTGCGGGCGTTCCTGCCGCGGCTGGACGGCATGGTGGCGGAGGGGCTGGTGCTGCTGGACCGCTGCGAGGTGGTGGCCTGCACGGGTCGCCCCCCGGAGCGGGGCGAGCGGGAAGGGCCGGCGGAGTGAACTGGCTGCTGGTGGTGGCGGGCGCGGTGGTCGGCGCGCCGCTGCGGTACCTGACCGACCGGGCGGTGCAGTCCCGGCACGACTCGGTGTTCCCGTGGGGGACATTCACGGTGAACGTGGTCGGCTGCCTGATCCTCGGGCTGGTGACCGGCGCGGTGGCGGCCGGCGCGGCCTCCTCGAAGCTCCAACTGCTGCTGGGCACGGGGCTGTGCGGCGCGCTGACCACCTACTCGACCTTCTCGTACGAGACCCTGCGGCTGGCCGAGACCGGCGCCGGGCGGTACGCGCTGGCCAATGTGGCCGGCAGCGTGGCCGCCGGGCTGACCGCCGTGTACGCCGGGGCGGAGCTGGCCGCCGCGCTCTGGGGCTGAGCGGGCGCCCCCGACGGACGCCCTGCGGATGCCCTGACGGATGCCCCTGCGGATGCCCCGAAGGCGGCCTCGGAGGCGACTGCGGCGGCCGCCGGAGCGCCGTCCCGCGCCGAGAGCTTGCCCGCTGCCCGTGTCCGCCGGGCCGGGCGCGCGTTGGGCACCGAAAGCGGCCGCGCGCGAATGGGCGGCCCGGGTGGGGCGGTAGAGAGGGACCTCAGTGGCTTCGGTACGGGCGGCACGAGCGGTGCGGACGGTACGGGCGGTGCGGGTGCGGATGGCCGCGGCCCGTACGGCTCGGGGGCGGCAGGCGGCGCTCCCGCGCTCGCGCGCGGTACGGGCGGCGGCGCTGCTGACGGTGGCCGGGCTCGGGCTGACGGGCTGCATGTCGGTCGGTCCGGCCGCGGAGGAGAAGCACGGTGTGGCGCCGGTCGGCCAGGCCGGTTCGGCGGCCAAGCCGGGGGTGACGGGCGGGCCCTCGGCCTCGCCGGGGGCCGGGCATCCGGGCGGGGCCTCGGGGCGTCCGGAGCGGCCGGGGGGCCTCCAGGGCGAGGGCGGTTCGGCCGGGTCCACCGTCACGGTGCCCGGTGAGGCGGCCAGCGGTTCGGTGGCCGGGGTGGTGCCGGTGCCGGGCTCGGGCGCTCCCGACGGAGGGCCGGGCGGTTCGGCGGGCGGGACGAACACCAGCCCCGTGCCGCACCCCGGTGGCGGGCCGGGCGGTTCCGGTGGCTCCGGCGGCGCGGCGGGCGGCACCGGGGAGGGCCGCTCCGGCGGCGGTTCGTCCGGGACGCCCTCGGCCACCCCGAGCAACCACCCGTCGAGCACTCCCGCGCCCGAGCACAGCGCGCCCGCCACGACCGCCCCGCCGGCCCCGGACCCGTCCCCGGGCAGCTCCGGTTCCTCGGCCCCGAGTCCTCGGGTGGGGGTGCACTAGGGGATTGAGCAGGGCATTTGCCTCCGATCCCGAGGTTCCTCTATGGTGGTAGATCGTTCGTTTGATTCATTTGACTGGCGCCCTATTCCCATCTGGCGCCCTTGGCGCGTTCCGGCGATCCGTGGCTGACCGCATAGAGGCGGTTGTGAAACAGAACCCCGGACTTTGGCGCGTGCCACTTCCGGAAGGTTTTGCATGTCTCTCGTTGACGACGCCCGCTTCGCCATGCCCGCGAACGAGGCCGCCGCCGATGTCACCGACACCATCGACACCATCGACACCGCCGCGGACGAGGTGATCGCCGAGGCCGTGGAGGCCACCGAGGAGGCGGCCGCCGAGCCCACCATCACCTTCGGCGACCTGGGCCTGCACGACGACGTCGTGCGCGCCCTCGCCAAGCGCGGCGTCACCACCCCGTTCCCGATCCAGGCCGCGACCATCCCGGACGCGCTGGCCGGCAAGGACGTGCTGGGCCGTGGCCGCACCGGCTCCGGCAAGACCCTCAGCTTCGGTCTGCCGCTGCTCACCCGCCTGGCCGACGGCGAGCGCACCAAGGCCAAGCACCCGCGCGGCCTGATCCTGGTCCCGACCCGCGAGCTGGCCATGCAGGTCGCCGACGCCCTGGAGCCGTTCGGCTCGGTGCTCGGCCTCAAGCTCAAGGTCGTCTGCGGCGGCACCTCGATGTCGAACCAGATCTACGCGCTGGAGCGCGGCGTCGACATCCTGGTCGCCACCCCCGGCCGTCTGCGTGACCTGCTGAACCGCGGCTCCGCCAAGCTGGCCGACGTCAAGACCGTCGTGCTCGACGAGGCCGACCAGATGGCCGACATGGGCTTCCTGCCCGAGGTCACCGAGATCCTCGACCAGGTGCCGGCCGGCGGCCAGCGCCTGCTGTTCTCCGCCACCCTGGAGAACGAGATCGACACCCTGGTCAAGCGCTACCTGAAGAACCCGGTCACCCACGAGGTCGACCCGTCGGCCGGCGCGGTCACCACCATGACCCACCACATCCTCGTGGTGAAGCCCAAGGACAAGGCGCCGATCACCAACGCGATCGCCGCCCGCAAGGGCCGCACGATCATCTTCGTCCGCACCCAGATGGGCGCCGACCGCGTCGCCGAGCAGCTGATCGAGGCCGGCGTGAAGGCCGACGCGCTGCACGGCGGTATGACCCAGGGCGCCCGTACCCGCGTCCTCGGCGACTTCAAGGACGGTTACGTCAACGTCGTCGTCGCCACCGACGTCGCCGCCCGCGGCATCCACGTCGACGGCATCGACCTGGTCCTGAACGTGGACCCGGCCGGCGACCACAAGGACTACCTGCACCGCTCCGGCCGCACCGCGCGTGCCGGCCGCTCCGGCGCCGTCGTCACCCTGGTGCTGCCGCACCAGCGCCGTGGCGTCTTCCGCCTGATGGAGGACGCGGGCGTCGACGCCTCGCGCCACATCCTGGACCACGCCTTCGACGCCGAGGTCGCCAAGATCACCGGCGCCCGTTCGCTGACCGAGGTCCAGGCCGAGAGCGCCGCCAACATCGCCGGTGCCGCCGAGCGCGAGCTCGCCGACATGACCCGCCAGCTGGAGCGCGCGCAGCGCCGCGCCACCGAGCTGCGCGACGAGGCCGACCGCCTCGCCGCCCGTGCGGCGCGCGAGCGGGCCGAGCTGGGCATCGAGGACGAGGAGCCGGCCGCCGAGGCCGAGTCCGGCGAGCAGGCCGTGACCGAGGCCGCCCCGGCCGCCGAGGCCCCCGCCGCCCCGCAGGGCGAGGAGCGGACCCCGGCGTACCGCGAGGCGCGCAGCGAGCGTCCGGCCTTCGGCCGCGACCGTGACCGTGACGACCGCCGCTCCGGTGGCGGCGACCGTGACCGTGGTGGCGACCGTGGTGGCTTCAACCGTGACCGTGGTGGTTTCGGCGGTGGCCGTGACCGTGACGACCGTCGCTCGGGCGGTTTCGACCGTGACCGTGGTGGCGACCGTGGTGGCTTCAACCGTGACCGTGGCGGTTTCGGCGGTGGCCGTGACCGTGACGACCGTCGCTCGGGCGGTTTCGACCGCGACCGTGGTGGCGACCGTGGTGGCTTCAACCGTGACCGTGGCGGTTTCGGCGGTGGCCGTGACCGCGACGACCGTCGCTCCGGTGGTTTCGACCGCGACCGCGGTGGCTTCGGTGGCGGCCGTGACCGTGACGACCGTGGCGGCCGCTCCTTCGGTGACCGTCCGGCCCGCTCCTTCGGTGACCGCCCGTCCTTCGGCCGTGACCGCGACGAGCGCGGCGGCAGCAGCAGCCGTCCGTTCTCGCGCCGTGACGACCACCGCTCCGGCGGCCGTCCGCAGGCCGACCGCGGTGGCTTCAACCGTGACCGTGGCGGCTTCGGTGGCGGCCGTGACCGCGACGACCGTCGCTCCGGTGGCTTCGGTGGCGACGACCGCAAGCCGCGCTGGAAGAACTGACGCCGCACCGGCGGTAGTCGACCGCCGCGAAGGCTGAACACACGAAGGGCCCGCTCCGTCTCCCGGAGCGGGCCCTTCGCGTTCCCCCGTGTCCCCCCGGGGTGTTGTTCTGGGAGTGAGAATAACCTGTGGCGGGCGGGCGCGGTAGTCCCGTAGCGTCGCCGCCATGAGCAGCAGAATGCACGAAGTGGCACGGGTGAACGAGGAGATCGCCGAGCGGGGGAGCTACCGGACGGCCGGGGGCGAACTCGTGCGGCTGGGGGAGGAGTTGGCGGCGGCGAAGGCCGGCACGGTGTCCTACGCGCCGGGGGATCTGGACGCGCTGCTGGCCGCCGGTGAGGCCGGTCCGGGGCCGTCGGGCGGGCGGATCGAGGTGACGGCCGAGGGGAGCGTCCAGGCCGCCCGCCGGCTGGTCGAGGCCGGGGCGGGCCCGGTCGGGGTGCTGAACTTCGCCTCCGCGCGCAACCCCGGCGGCGGCTACCTGCGCGGCGCCCGCGCCCAGGAGGAGGACCTGTGCCGCAGCGCGCTGCTGTACAGCTGCCTGCTGGAGGCGCCGGACTACTACGAGGCGCACCGGGCCTCCAGCGACCTCCGGTACAGCCACCGGGTGATCGTCTCCCCGGCGGTGCCGGTGATCCGCGGCGGGCGCGGCGAGCTGCTGGAGCGGCCGTACCCGGTCACCTTCCTGACTTCGCCCGCGCCCAACGCCGGTCAGCTGGAACGGCGTTCACCCGGGACGGACGTCCGGGGCGTGCTCGCCGAGCGGGCCGTACGGGTGCTCGCGGCGGCCGCCCGGCACGAGGTGCGCACGCTGGTGCTCGGCGCCTGGGGCTGCGGGGTGTTCCGCAACGACCCGGCGCAGGTCGCCGAGGCCTTCGAGGGGGCGCTGGCCCGCTACGGGGCGGCCTTCGAGCGGGTGGTGTTCGCGGTCTGGGACCGCTCGCCGGTCTCGGTGAACCGGGCCGCCTTCGAGGCCCGGTTCACCGCGGCGTAGTCGCCTGCTGCCGGCGGGCTGCTTCCCGCCGGTCGCTTCGCGCGGGCTGCTTCCCGCGGGCTACTTCTTGCGGGTGCAGAGCGCCGTCGCGGCCGTGGACGCCGCCGCGACCACGCCGGTCACCGCGAAGACGGACGGCCAGGCGCCGATCTTCTTCGCCAGCGGGTGCGAGCCGCCGAAGGCCGCCAGGTACAGGCCGGTCAGCGCCGCCGCGGTGCCGGTGCCCGCCGCCCGGCGCCACTGCGCGGCCGCCCCGGCACCGGCCACCGCCAGCACCGCGCCGCCCAGTTCGCGGCGGCCGCTCCAGCGGGCGACGCCGTAACCGCCGACCAGACCGCTCGCCGCGGTCAGCGCGGCGGGCGCGGCGGCCGTGAGCACGTTCGGGACCTTCGCCATCGTCGACTCCACTCGTGGGGGGGCTGTGTCGGTTTCCGACGATAACCCGGTGAACGTACGGCGCTGCCGGGGCCCTACCGGAACGCCTCGGCGGGCGTCTGCCCCGGCGTCGTGGCGGCCAGCCGGCGGGCGGCGTCCGCCGGGTCGAGCACCCGCTCCAACCGCAGGTCGCCCGGGATCTCCTGGATGAACCGCCCGGCCGACCAGCTGCGCTCGTACGGCAGCGGCTCCAGCACCAGGGTGCGGACCCCGTCCACCACCGGGATGTCGCTCGGCGTCCCCTCGTTCCAGATCCAGGAGCCGTCCGGGGCGATCAGGTTGAAGGCGCCGGTGGCGATCACCCGGCGGCCGTCCAGGAATCCGGTACGGGCCAGCGCCACCACCTCCGGGTCCTGCGGGGTGCCGGGCAGGTGGCCGCCGTTGACCAGCACGTCGGCGAGCAGGGTGTGCAGCTGGAAGGTGTCGCTCAGGCCGGACATCCGCAGCAGGTAGCCGGTGCCGGTGGGGCGGTCGAGCACCAGCAGCGGCTCGTCGTCCAGCATCAGCGCCAGGTGGACGAGGCCCTTGAAGTCGTGCTGCTCGCCCTGGTAGCGGTCGAACAGCTCCAGGATCACCTCGGTCACGCCGGAGGCGCGGGCCTCGGCCCGGACCTCGGCGTGCGCGTACACCGTCCAGGCCGCCTGCTGCCACAGGTGCAGCGTCCACCAGGCGACCACGGCCAGGTGGGCGTGCCACTCGTCCATGTGCGCCGGGTCTTCGATCCGCTCGTGCGCCTCGGCCGGATCGTCCTCCTCCGGGCTGGGCAGCGGGCCGCCGCCGGTGGAGGCCCAGCGCCGCACCAGCAGCTGTGCGCCGGTCAGGGCGCCGCGCAGGCCGGCCAGTACCGGGCCGGAGCAGGCGACGGGGTCGGCGCCGTGCTCGACGCAGGCGCCCACCACCATGGCCAGGTGCGCGCGGGGGAACGGCGGGGCGTCCGGCAGCAGCGCGGCCAGCCGGGGACCGGCGGCCACCCGTTCCGCCGGGGCGGCCGCGCCGAACAGCCCGCCGACCTGGCCGAGGGCGGGCCCGAACCGCTCGTCGTCCCCGGCCGCGACCACGGCTTCCAGGTCGGCCACGGCATCGGTGAAGGAGGGCTGGTGACGGTGCGACGGTATCTGCTCGGTGGACATTCGCCGCAGCATAGGGGGCGGAGCCGGTCCGGCGGAAACGTTTCTGCAGCAGTGGGTCGTGGCAGTGGTTGTGGCCGTGGCTCCGGCCCTGGCTCCGCCCGTCGTCGTGTGCGGGGCCTGTCGGTGCCCGGTGGCAGACTTCGACCGTGACCGACAGTTCGACCGACCCCGCGCCCGACTCCGTGATCACCGACGGCGGCTACCTCATCCGCAACGTCGGCAGCGGCCTGCTGCTGAGGGTCGCCGACGGCTCCCGGCGCGGCGGCGCCCGGATCGTCCTCGGCCCGGACGACGGCACCGACGCCCAGCGCTGGCGCCTCACCGCCGTCCACCCGGGCGGCGCGCTGTTCCACATCGAGAACGCCGGCAGCGGCAAGCGCCTGGACGTCACCGGCGCCTCGACGGAGGACGGCGTCCGGATCCAGCAGTGGTCCGCCAACGCCTTCGGCGCCCAGGAGTGGCTGCTGGAGGGCCACGTGGACGCCCCCGGCACCTACACGGTCAGCAGCTTCATCAGCGGCAAGCCGCTGACCGCGACGCCGGACGCGGAGGTCCAGCAGTGGGAGGACGTCGACTCGCCCGCCCAGTGGTGGCGCTTCGAACCGCTCTGACGGCTTCGAAGTCCGGGCTCACGCCGAGAGGTTGACGCGGACGGCGTCGAGCTCGGCGTCGGTGGCGCCGTGGCTCCGGAGGTAGCCGGGGATGCTGCCGTGGTGGTCCTGGATCCAGCCCAGCGAGGAGGCGAGGAGTTCGGCGCCGACCGGGCGGGAGAGGCGCTCGGTGCCGGTCTCGTCGAGGTACGGGACGGGGCCCTTGTCGAGGCCTAGGCCGATGTTGGAGAGCAGGAAGTCGGCGGTGATCTCGGCCTCGGAGGCGTCCAGCAGGGACTGGAGGACGGCGATGGTGAGGCCGGTGCGGTCCTTGCCGACGGCGCAGTGCACGACGGCGGCCGGCGAACCGGGCGCGGCGAGGCGGCGGATCACGGCGGCGAGCGAGGGGCCGGCCGACTCGGCCATGAAGGGGTAGAGCGCGGTCTGGTCCTCGGGCCAGTACTGGGTGCCGCCCCGGTTGTCGGGCAGGGTCGGCAGGTTGAGGGTCTCGTGGTCGAGGTCGAACCGCTGGTCCGGCCAGGTCGCCAGCTCGAACGGGCTGCGCAGGTCGAACACCGTCCGCAGGCCGAGGGCCTTGAGCCGCCGGGAGCCGTCCTCGGTGAGGGTGTGGAAGGACCCGGAGCGGTACAGCACGCCCCGGCGCAGGGCGCCGATCCCGCCCGCGTCACGGAAGTTGCGCACACCGGGGATGTCGATGAAGGCTTCGGTCATGGCCACCACCGTACGGGCGGGGGCGGTCGGGCGGAAGGAAACCGGAGGGGGCCGCTCGATGACGGGCGATCGCTGGCCGAAACCGGGCCCCGGAAGGGCCGTTCAGCGCCCGCCGGAGACCTCCAGGAACGCCCCCGTGGTGTACGAGGCCGCCGGGGAGAGCAGGAAGAGGATCGCCTCGGCGACCTCCTCCGGCTGCCCGCCGCGGCGCATCGGCAGGTTGGGCGCGACCCGGTCGACCCGGCCGGGCTCGCCGCCGAGCGCGTGGATGCCGGTGTGGATCAGCCCGGGACGCACGGTGTTGACCCGGATGCCCTCGGCCGCGACCTCCAGGGCGAGACCGCGGGTCATCGAGTCCACCGCGCCCTTGGCGGCCGCGTAGTCGACGTACTCGTTCGGCGAGCCGATCCGGGAGGCGGCCGAGCCGACGTTGACGATGGCGCCGCCGCGCCCGCCGTACCGGGTGGACATCCGGCGGACGGCCTGGGCCGCGCAGAGGAACGGGCCGGTGATGTTGGCGGCCCAGATCCGGTTCAGCCGGTCCTCGTCGATGTCCTCCAGCCGGCACTGCTTCTCCAGCGTGCCGGCGTTGTTCACCAGCCCGGTGAGCGGCCCGAGTTCGTCGTCCACGGTGGTGAACAGCCGCTCCACCTCGGCGGTGCGGGTGACGTCGGCGCGCACCGCCAGCGCGGTGCCGCCCTCGGCCCGGATCCCGTCCACGACGGCGGCCGCCGAGGCCTCGTCCGTACGGTAGTTGACGCACACCCGGTAGCCGCGCCGGGCGGCCAGCAGGGCGGTGGCGGCGCCGATGCCGCGCCCGGCGCCGGTGATGATCAGGACCTCGTCGGTGGTGGTGGTCGACATGCCCCGTACGCTACCCGCCCGCCCCGCCGGCCACGCCCGCCCCGAATTCGTTCGCCCGCCACGGCCCGTTCGGGCGAGGATGCGGTACCCGCCCGTACGTCCGAGGGGAGCCCGCCCGTGCCCGCCGATCCCGCCGTCCCCGGCACCGTTCTGCTCTCCGGCATCGTCGGCTCCACCGCGTACGGCTTCGCCCACGCCGGCTCCGACCTCGACCGGCTGGGCCTGTTCGCCGTCCCCACCGAGGAGTTGCACGGCCTCGACCGCCCGGCCGAGTCCCACGTCACCACCGCGCCGGACCGCACCCTGCACGAGGCCGCCAAGTGGTGCCGGCTGGCGTTGAACTGCAACCCGACCGCCTCCGAGCTGGTCTGGCTGCCGGAGGACCTGTACGAGGTCCGCACCCCGCTCGGCGACGAACTGGTCGGCCTGCGCGGCTCGTTCCTCAGCGCGACCGCCGTACGGAAGGCCTATCTCGGCTACGCGGACCAGCAGTTCCGCAAGCTGCTCAGCCGCGACACCACCGACCCGGCCACCCGCCGCCGGGCCGCCAAGCATGCCCGGCACCTGGTCCGGCTGGTCGATCAGGCCGTCCGGCTGCACGAGACCGGCCACCACCTGATCCGGCTGCCGGACCCCGAACGCGTCCGCGAGTGCGGTGAACGCATCGCCGACCGCCCCGCCCTCGCGGAGCCGTTGCTCGCCGAGGCCGCCGACCGCCTCGGCCGCCCCGGCGTCCTGCCCGCGGCTCCCGACCCGCGCCCCGTCGAGGCCTGGCTGCGCCGGGTGCGCGCCGCGCACTACGGGGCGCTTCGGGAGGCGCTCGGCGGGCCCGGCACGCCCGGGCAAACCACTGGCGGAGCCGTGGGCCCCACCGGGTAGGATCGCCATGGCCCTCCCATCCGGTACCCCCGGCGTGCGGGGCCGCGGGCCACTAGCTCAATTGGCAGAGCTGCGGACTTTTAATCCGTAGGTTCAGGGTTCGAGCCCCTGGTGGCCCACTTGGTCGAGGTCGGGGCGCCTTCCCTTCGGGGAGGGCGCCCTTCGCCGTGTGACGGGGCCTCCGGTCGGTAACCTGCGTCACACGGACGCGCGGTCAGTCGGCCGGTCAGGCGGCCGGGCGGAGCGCCCGGCGCAGCCGGACCGTCCAGGCGAGCACGGCCGCGAGCGCGATCGAGACCACGGCCGTGGCCATCCCGGCCTGGATGCCGGCGTGTGGCGGAGGGGGATCGCCTGCGTGGTGGGCATCTTGTGATCGGTTTCCCTGCCTGGGCGTCGATCTGATGGCGGCTCAGGTTCGGGGGCGGCTCGTCGTGCCATGGCACCCGTGGAAGGCCTTCGCCGGCCTCCTCGCGTCCGGGGGTGGCCGGGAGGCTTCGCGCAGTGGCATGGGTCACGTCGGAATCAGGTATTTTCAGGTGTTCTGCCTGGGTTTTGTCCGTTGATTGACGGGATTGCCTCCGGACCGGAGGTCGGTGATCGCGTCAGGCCTAAATATGATCGGAAGCCGCGATCGTCGTCAGGGCTGACGGTCGTATGTGCAACCTGGGAACGGTACGGGCCGTCTCTCTGTGTGCGGTGCGCCAGATCTTCCGGGGCGTCGCTTCCGTCGGTGAAAGGTACGCGCATGGCAGGTCGGAGGGGCGAGAGCCCGGCTCGGGGTGGGGGCGCGCCCAAGACGGAAGGCACCACGGGCTCCGTACCCGGTCAGCGCGGTGGCGGCAGGGCGGCGGCACGCAAGGGCGCCAAGCCCAAGAAGAACGCGAAGAAGATCGTCGCCTGGTCGACGGCGGGCGTGATGGTGGTCCTGGCCGGTGTCGGCGGCGCGATCTACTTCAAGCTGAACGCCAACATCAAGTCCTTCGACGGCGACGCGATCGCCCGCAACCGCCCCCCGGAGGCGCAGGCCGACGCGGACGGCAACAAGCCGGTCAACGTGCTGCTGATCGGTTCGGACAGCCGCGGCAAGAACAACTCCGACCTCGGCGGCGGCGAGGAGGGCGGCGCCCGCTCGGACACCACGATCCTGCTGCACGTCTACGCCGACCACAAACACGGCGTGGGCATCTCGATACCGCGCAACGCGATGGTCCAGATGCCGTCCTGCAAGCTGCCCAACGGCAAGTGGACCAAGGGCGGGAACACCGATCTGTTCAACGCGGCCTTCTCGATGGGCGGCAGCGACGACGGCAACCCGGCCTGCACCCAGAACACCGTGGAGAAGCTCACCGGCATCCGGGTCGACCACACCCTGGTGGTGGACTTCAACGGCTTCTCGGCGATGACCAAGGCCGTGAACGGCGTGGACATCTGCCTGCCGAAGGCGATCTACGAGGGGGACATCAACCCCAACCTGCACAAGAAGGGCGACCTGGTCCTGCCCCAGGGCAAGCAGACGGTGGAGGGCCAGCAGGCGCTCGACTACGTCCGCTTGCGGCACGGCATCGGCGACGGCTCGGACATCGGCCGGATGATGCGCCAGCAGGCCTTCCTCAGCTCGCTCGCCAGCAAGATCAAGAAGGACGGGATGAGCCCCACCACCCTTCTGCCGCTGGCCGACGCCGCGACCAAGTCGCTCACCGTCGACCCGGGCCTGGACTCGGCGGACAAGCTGCTGTCCTTCAGCCTGTCGCTGAAGAACATCGACATGCACAACCTCAAGTTCGTGACGGCGCCCTGGCGTTACCGGACCCAGGACAAGAACATCGACCTGGTCGAGGCGGACGCCAACAAGCTCTGGGAGACCCTCAAGGCCGACCAGACCATCGACGGCCAGAACGCCACCGGCCAGCAGCCGGACGCCGGCGGCACCAGCCCGGCCCCGCAGCAGCCCGCGCCGCCCACCACCCCGGCCGCGCCGGCCGGGGACGCCGCCAACTCCGCGATCAGGGTGGCGGTCTACAACGGAACGCTCCTCAACGGCCTGGCCGGCAAGGCGACCGACCAGCTGAAGAGCGCCAAGTTCACCGCCAGCACGGCGGGCCAGGCGATGAGCACCAAGTACAAGACCACCACGATCGAGTACGGCCCCGGGCAGAAGGCGAGCGCCGAGAAGGTCGCCGAGCAGTTCCCGGGCGCGAGCCTGGAGTCCAGCACCTCGCGGGGCATCTCGGTGATCGTCGGCCAGGACTTCGCGGCCGCGGCCGGGCTGGCCTCCGGTGCTCCGGCCGGCGGCGCGCCGACCACCCCGGGGGTCCAGACGCCCCCGCAACCGCTGCCCACCACCATCACCAACGACGCCCGCTCGGCGGACGACGACATCTGCGCCAACACCAGCTACGGCAGCGGCGGCTGATCGAGGCCACCTGCACGCACCCGGGCGACCCCCGGGCCGGCGCCCTCCGGGGCGCGCGGGCCCGGGGGTCGTGCCATGGTGGGCCGGGAGGGGACCGCACGGACCCGCGGTCACCGCGAAAGGCGGACCCCATGCCCGAGATCGCCCTCCAGCTCGACATCGCCGCGCCCCGGGAGGTGGTGCTCGCCGCGCTCACCACCCACGACGGGCTGACCGCCTGGTGGACCACCGCGGTGGACCGGGACGACGACGTCCTGCTGTTCGACTTCCCCGACGTCCCCGAGCCGTTCCGGCTGCGGGTGGAGCGGGCCGACCGGGACCGGGTGGTGTGGACCAACGCCGGCTCCTTCCCGCCGCACTGGGCGGGCACCTGGATCAGCTGGGAACTGGCCGACCAGCCCGCCGCGTCCGGCCGCCCCACGGCACCCGAGCAGCCCGCCGAGCCCGAGCGCACCCGGCTGCTGTTCCGCCACGGCGGCTGGCAGCCGGGCAGCGAGGAGGGCGTCCCGGCGGTGGCCGGCACCTGGGCCGAACTGCTGGTCCGGCTCAAGGACTACGCGCAGAGCGGCAAGGTGCAGCCGTACTTCGTCACCGCGCACCGCCACGACGGCCCGTGAAGCCCGTCCGGAGCGGGCGGCCGGTCGCCCGCCAGGCGCCGTCCGGTGGCGGGATCGCGGCGGCGGGCCGAAGGTGGCGGTGTACCGCCGTCGCCCCGACCGATCCGACGGCCCGACCACCACAGCCGGCCACCACTGCCTCCGGGAGGCCCAGCAATGCCCGTAGTCACCGATCCGTACAAGCCCGGCACCCCGTGCTGGGTCGACCTGATGGCGAGCGACCAGCAGGCCGCGCTCGACTTCTACCGCGACCTGTTCGGCTGGCAGGGCAAGGTCGGCCCGGCCGAGTTCGGCGGCTACGCCGTGTGTACGCTCAACGGCAGGCCGGTCGCCGGGATCATGGCGCAGATGGCGCCCGAGGGGCAGCCGGTGCCGCCCGTCGCCTGGACCACCTACCTCGCCTCGGACGACGCCGACGCGGCCCGGACGTCCATCGTCGAGGCCGGCGGCACCGTCCTGTACGACCCGATGGACGTCGGCACGATCGGCCGGATGCTGGTCGCCGCCGACCCGACCGGCGCGGTGTTCGGCGTCTGGCAGGCGGTGGACTTCATCGGCGCGGGCGTGGTCAACGAGCCCGGCGCGCTGGTCTGGAACGAGCTCAACACCGCCGACACCGGTGCGGCGGGCCGCTTCTACCAGTCCGCCGTGGGGCTGCGCCCGGCCACCATCCAGGGCATGGACGGCTACTTCTCGCTGAACGTCGGCGACCGCACGGTGGGCGGCATGCAGGCCGTCCCGAAGTACCTGGAGCCCGGCACCCCCTCGCACTGGATGACGTACTTCCTGGTGGACGACGCCGACTCCACGGTGGACGCCCTGGTCAAGGCCGGCGGTTCGGTGATCCAGCCGCCGTTCGACATGCAGGCCGGCCGGATGGCCGTGGTCAACGACCCGCAGGGCGCGATCTTCGCGGTGATCCAGTCGCCCGAGGCGCAGATGCCCGACTCGCCCTGACCCCGATCCCCACGACGTCGGGCAACGCCGGGCAACGCCGGGCAACGCCGGGCAATGCCGAGCAATGCCGGGCAGCCGGAAGCCGCCCTTCCCGCGACGCGCCGCCGGGAATGGGCGGCATCCCCCGCGTTCCCGGGTAAGACTGCACCCATGCTGGGGCTACCGGACGACATCCGCGCTTTCCTCTTCGACCTCGACGGAGTGCTCACCCAGACCGCGAAGGTGCACGCCGCGGCCTGGAAGGACACCTTCGACGCCTTCCTGCGCGCCGAAGCCGCCCGCACCGGTGGGCAGTTCGTCCCCTTCGACGCCGTCACCGACTACGACACCTACGTGGACGGCCGCCCGCGACTGGACGGCACCCGCGCCTTCCTGCGCAGCCGGGGCATCGACCTGCCCGAGGGCACCCCGGAGGATCCGCCCAACTCCCGTACCGTGCAAGGGATCAGCCGGGCCAAGAATGACACCGTGCTGCGGCTGATCCGGGAGCAGGGCGTCCAGCCGTACCAGGGCTCGGTCGACTACGTGCACCGGCTGCGGGCGGCCGGACTGCCCAGCGCGGTGGTCTCCTCCAGCGCCAACTGCCGCGACGTGCTGCGGGCGGCCGGCATCGAGGACCTGTTCGAGGTGATCGTGGACGGCAACGTCGCCAAGGACGAAGGCCTGCCCGGCAAGCCCGCCCCCGACACCTACCTGTACGCCGCCCGCACCCTCGGCGTCGAACCCGCCCACGCGGCGGTCTTCGAGGACGCGCTCGCCGGGGTCGCCTCCGGCCGGGCCGGCGGCTTCGGCGCGGTGGTCGGGGTGGACCGCGTCGGCCAGGCCGCCGAACTGCGCCGCGACGGCGCCACGGTGGTCGTCCAGGACCTCTCCGAGCTGCTGTCGCGGGAGGATTCATGAGCGAGCGCAGCGAGGTGGGCGCATGAGTTCCTCGGACAACTTCACGATCGACCCCTGGCAGATCACCGAACACGGCCTGGACCTGGGCTCGTTGGCCCGCGCCGAGTCCGTCTTCGCGCTCTCCAACGGGCACATCGGCCTGCGCGCCAACCTGGACGAGGGCGAGCCGCACGGCCTGCCCGGCACCTACCTCAACGGCGTCTTCGAGCTGCGCCCGCTGCCGTACGGCGAGGGCGGCTACGGCTACCCGGAGTCCAGCCAGAGCGTCATCAACGTGACCAACGGCAAGATCATCCGGCTGCTGGTGGACGACGAGCCCTTCGACCTGCGCTACGGCGAACTCGTCAGTCACAAACGATGGTTGGACTTCCGCGAGGGCCTGCTGCACCGCGAGGCCGAGTGGACCTCCCCGGCCGGGCGGACGATCCGGGTGCGCTCCTCCCGGCTGGTCTCGCTCACCCAGCGCGCCATCGCCGCCGTCGAGTACAGCGTCGAGGCGGTGGACGGCCCGGTGCGGATCGTGCTCCAGTCCGAGCTGGTCGCCAACGAGCAGCTGCCCGGCGGCCCCGAGGGCGACCCGCGCGCCGCCGCCGTGCTGGAGGCGCCGCTGCACCCCGAGACGCACCACGCCAGCGCCACCAAGGGCGTCCTGGTGCACCGCACCCGCTACAGCGGCATCCGGGTCGCGGCCGGGATGGACCACGTCATCGAGGGTCCGGAGGAGTCCGACACCGTCGCCGAGTCCGAGGCCGACCACTGCCGGATCAGCGTCACCACCGTGCTCAAGCCCGGACAGCGGCTGCGGCTGGCCAAGTTCATCGCCTACGGCTGGTCCGGCACCCGCTCGCTGCCCGCCCTCAGGGACCAGGTGGAGGCCGCGCTGACCGCCGCCCGGTACACCGGCTGGGACGGGCTGATCGCCGAACAGGCCGAGTACCTCAAGGAGTTCTGGGAGACCAGCGACATCGAGATCGAGGGCGACGTCGAACTCCAGCAGGCCGTCCGGTTCGCCGTCTTCCACGTCCTCCAGGCCGGCGCCCGCAGCGAGGAACGGGCCATCCCCGCCAAGGGGTTGACCGGCCCCGGCTACGACGGCCACAGCTTCTGGGACACCGAGACCTTCGTCCTGCCGGTGCTCACCTACTGCCTGCCCTCGGCCGTCAACCAGGCGCTCCGCTGGCGGCACACCACCCTCCCGCTGGCCCGTGAGCGGGCGATCCAACTCGGCTTGTCCGGCGCGGTGTTCCCGTGGCGGACGATCCGCGGCGAGGAGTGCTCCGGGTACTGGCCGGCCGGCACCGCGGCCTTCCACATCGGCGCCGACATCGCCGCCGCCGTCGCCCGCTACGTCCGGGCCACCGGGGACGACGAGTTCGAGCGCGAGTACGGGCTCGAACTCCTCGTCGAGACGGCCCGGATGTGGCGCTCGCTCGGCCACCACGACGTGGCCGGGAAGTTCCGCATCGAGGGCGTCACCGGTCCGGACGAGTACAGCGCCATCGCGGACAACAACGTCTTCACCAACCTGATGGCGCAGACCAATCTGCGCGCCGCCGCCGAGGCCGCCGTCCGCCACCCGCACGAGGCCGCCCAACTCGGCGTGGACACCGAGGAGACGGCCGCCTGGCGCGACGCCGCCGCCGCGATGTACATCCCGTACGACGAGGCCCTCGGCGTCCACCCGCAGGCCGACGACTTCACCCACCACCAGGTCTGGGACTTCGAGCGCACCCCGCCGGAGAACTACCCGCTGCTGCTGCACTACCCGTACTTCGACCTGTACCGCAAGCAGGTGGTCAAGCAGGCCGACCTGGTGCTCGCCATGCAGGTGCGCGGGGACGCCTTCACCGACGAGCAGAAGGCCCGCAACTTCGCGTACTACGAGCGGCTGACCGTCCGGGACTCCTCGCTCTCCGCCTGCACCCAGGCGGTCATCGCCGCCGAGGTCGGGCAGCTCGACCTCGCGTACGACTACACCGCCGAAGCCGCCCTGATGGACCTGCACGACCTCGGCGGCAACACCCGCGACGGCCTGCACATGGCCTCGCTCGCCGGGGCCTGCATCGCCCTGGTGGCCGGCTTCGGCGGGCTGCGCGACCACAGCGACTCGCTGTCCTTCCGGCCCCGGCTGCCGTCCGGGCTGATGCGGCTGAGCTTCTCGCTGCTGGTGCGCGGGCACCTGCTCGGCGTCCGGATCAGCCACGACGGGACGACCTACACGCTGCGCCGCGGTGAGATCCTCCACCTGCGGCACGACGGCGAGGCGGTGCAGGTCAAGGCGGGCTCCCCGGTCACCGTGCCGACCACCGCCCCGCCCGGCCAGGAGCGGGTCGCCCAGCCCCCGGGCCGCGAACCCGCCCGCCGCCAGCCCCAGGCGGGCCTGGTCGCGGGCAAGCTCGGCCAGCAGGACCACCTGGCGGCGGAGTAGCGGGCCCGCCCGTCACCCCGTCTGTCAGCGCTCCCGTCGCCCCTCCCGTCACCCCTTCGGCCTGCCCCGGCTGCGCCGCACCCCTCCCCGACGGAGGGTGCAGATGTCCCGTGGTGACCGAAGGAGTGCAGCCGTGCCGAGCGTGGCCGAACAGATGGTGGAGGTGCTCCGGCAGGCCGGGGTGGAGCGGGTCTACGGCGTCGTCGGCGACAGCCTCAACCCCGTCGTGGACGCGATCCGCCGGGCCGAGGGCATCGGCTGGGTGCACGTGCGCAACGAGGAGGCCGGCGCCTTCGCGGCCGCCGCCGAGGCCGAGCTCTCCGGCCGGCTCGCGGTCTGCGCCGGCTCCTGCGGCCCGGGCAACACCCACCTCATCCAGGGCCTCTACGACGCCCAGCGCAGCGGCCTGCCCGTCCTCGCGCTCGCCTCGCACATCCCGTCCGGGCAGATCGGCACCGGCTTCTTCCAGGAGACCCACCCCGAGCGGGTGTTCACCGATTGCAGCAACTGGTGCGAGATGCTCTCCACTCCCGCCCAGCTGCCCCGGCTGCTGCGGGTCGCCATCCAGCACGCGCTGGGCTCGCACGGCGTCTCGGTGCTCTCCTTCCCCGGCGACGTGGCCGCCCTGTCCGCCGCCGCTCCCACCGGCACCAGCCACTTCCTCACCGAGCAGGCCGTCGCCGCGCCGCCCTGGTCCCAGGTGCAGGAGCTGGCCCGGCTGCTCAACGCGGCCCGCAAGGTGGTCCTGTTCTGTGGCGCCGGGGTGCGCGGGGCCCACACCGAGGTGCTGGCGGCCGCGCGGGCCCTGAACGCGCCGGTCGGCCACTCTCTGCGCGGCAAGGAGTGGATCCAGTTCGACAATCCGTACGACGTCGGGATGAGCGGCCTGCTCGGCTACGGCTCCTGCCATGAGGCGCTGCACTCCGCCGACCTGGTGCTGCTGCTCGGCACCGACTTCCCGTACGACTCCTTCCTGCCGCAGGCGCACACCGTCCAGGTCGACCACGACGCCACCCGGCTCGGCCGCCGCACCGCGCTCGACCTGGCCGTGCACGGCGACGTCGCCGCCACCCTGCGGGCCGTGCTGCCGCTGCTGGACGCCAAGAGCGACCGGGCCTTCCTGGACGGCATGCTGCGCAGGCACGTCCGGGCGCTGGAGGGCGTGATCGGCGCGTACACCCGGGACATCGAGAAGCACCTGCCGATCCACCCCGAGTACGTCGCCGCGGTGCTCGACGAGGTGGCAGCCGAGGACGCGGTGTTCACCGTGGACACCGGCATGAACAACGTCTGGGCCGCCCGCTACCTCCAGCCCAACGGCCGCCGCCGGGTGATCGGCTCCTTCCTGCACGGCTCGATGGCCAACGCCCTCCCGCACGCGATCGGTGCCCAACTCGCCTGCCCGGGGCGGCAGGTGGTCGCGATGGCGGGCGACGGCGGGATCGGCATGCTGCTCGGCGAGCTGCTCACGGTGGCCAAGCACCGGCTGCCGGTGAAGACGGTGGTCTTCAACAACGGCGCGCTCGGCATGATCAAGCTGGAGATGCTGGTCTCCGGCTACCCGGAGTCCGAGATCGACAACGGGGACGTGGACTACGCCGGGATCGCCCGGGCGATGGGCATCCAGGCGAAGCGGGTGACCGAGCCGGCCCGGGTCCGGGAGGTGCTGACGGAGGCGCTGGAGCGGCCGGGGCCGGCCCTGGTGGACGTGGTCACCGACCCCAACGCGCTGTCCATCCCGCCGCACATCACCGCCGCCCAGCTGAAGGGCTTCGCGCTGGCGGCGAGCAGGACCGTGCTCTCGGGTGGCGTGGGGCGGATGATCGACTTGGCCCGGAGCAATCTGCGGAACATTCCGAGGCCGTGAGCGCCAGGCCCGGGACCAAAGTCCCGATCCTTGCCAGTGAGGCAAATTCCTTGCCCGTGGGGCACGGCGGGTGTCCACTGGACACATGACCAGCAGCTCCACCGGTGCCGCCGCCGCAGGCGAACAGCTCGACGACCAGGAGGTCGCCGGCCTCGCCGCCCGCCTTCGCGAGCACCGGCTCAGCAGTCGCCTCACGCTGGAGGTGGCCGCCGGGCGGGTCGGGCTGTCCCCAGCTTATCTGTCCCGACTGGAGACCGGTCGGCGGCAGCCGTCGCTGCCCGTCCTGCTCGGCCTCGCCCGCGCGTACGGGACCTCGGTCTCCGGCCTGCTCGGCGAGGCACTGGCGGAGCCCGACCCGATCGTCCGCGGCGGGGGCATCGAGCCCGGCCGGGCCGGTGGCTGGGGCTACCGCCGGGCCGGAGCCCCGGGCCGCGCCATGCAGGCCCTGCGGGTGCACGTCCCGCCGGGCGTCCAGGACGCGGTGGTCCGGGTCCACCCGGGCGAGGAGTGGCTGTACGTCCTGAAGGGCGCGCTCCGGGTCACCCTCGGCGACCGCGTCCACCACCTCGGCGTGGGCGACTCCGCCCACTACGACTCGCTCACCCCGCACTGCATCGCCGCCGAATCCGACACCGGCGTCGAACTGCTCTTCGTCCACACCCTCTTGCAGAGCCCCGGCGGCGAACTCTGCCTCGGCGGCGGCCCCGCCGCCATCCACTGACCTGCCGTCAGAACACCCCGGAGGAGATCACCATGGCCGATCCCACCACCATCGCCCCCGACACCGCGGCCGGCCCGAAGACCATGGACGCCGGCAAGTGGGCCAACAAGCGGATCTACCTCCGCCTGCTGATCTACACCGTCGGCGGCCACGCCTTCGCCGGCTTCATCATCCTCCTGTTCGAACTCGGCAGCCGCAACAAGTAGCCCCACCCCCCGAACGCCCGCCTCCCACCCCCGGGGGAGGCGGGCGCCCGCCCCTCCCGAACCGGCCCCGCCGGCCAACCCCGGCGGCGGGGCGCCGACTTCGACGGCCCGGGCCGCTCGTTCACCCCCTGTGCGGCAGCCCGCGGAGGTTCCGCGCGGGCATCCCCTCAGGCCTCGCGCAGCAGCTCGCAGAGGGCCCGGACGGCTGCCGGGAAGGTGTGCTCCGGCGGGGTGGCGTAGCCGATCACCAGGGCGGGCGGGGTGTCGGCCGGTGGCAGGGCGGGGGCGCGGTGCCAGGAGAGGCCGTTGAGGGAGAGGCCGGCCTGCCGGGCGCGGGCGAGGAGTTCGGGTTCGGGGGTGGAGCCGGGCGGCAGCTGGAGGACGGCGTGCAGGCCGGCCGCGATGCCGGTGACCCGGACGTGCGGGGCGTGTTCGGCGAGCGCCGCGACCAGCTGGTCACGGCGGCGCCGGTAGTGCAGGCGGCAGCGCCGCACGTGGCGGTCGTGCGTGCCGGAGGTGATCAGCTCCGCCAGCGTCAGCTGGTCCAGCACCGGGGACATGGTGTCGGCCAGTGCCTTCAGCCGGGCGACCGGTTCGACCAGCGCGTCGGGCAGTGCCAGCCAGGCCAGTCGCAGCCCGGGGGCGAGGCTCTTGGCGCTCGTGCCGGCGTACACGACCCGTTCCGGGTCCAGCGCCTGCATCGCGCCGAGCGGCTGGCGGTCGTAGCGGAACTCGCCGTCGTAGTCGTCCTCGATGACGTACCGGTCCTGTTCCCGCGCCCACCGCACCGCTTCCGCCCGCCGTTCGGCGGACAGTGCCGCGCCGGTGGGGTACTGGTGGGCGGGGGTGAGCAGGACGGCGCCGGCCCTGGCGTCGAGCCGGTCGACCCGGGCGCCGTCCGCGTCCAGCGGCACCGGGACGGTGGTGAGCCCGGCGGCCCGGACGATCGCGTGCTGCGGCGGCAGCCCGTACTCCTCGACGGCCAGCGCGCGGGCGCCGCGCTCCCGCAGGGCGGCGCAGAGCAGGCCGAGGCCCTGGGTGACGCCGGTGCAGACGAGCAGGTGGTCGGGGTCGGTGCGCACGCCGCGGACCCGGGCCAGGTAGTGGGTGAGCGCCTGCCGCAGTTCGAGCCGGCCGAGCGGGCTGCTGTAGTCGAGGGCCTCGTGCGGTGCGGTGGCGAGGGCGCGGCGGGCGGCGGCGAGCCAGGCGGTGCGGGGGAAGAGCGACAGGTCGGGCCGGCCGGACGTCAGGTCGTAGCGGGCGGCGGGGCGCCGGGTCTGGGGCCGGGTCGGCCGTACGGCGGGTGAGGGTACGGCCCGGCGGGCGACGGTGGTGCCGGAGCCTTGCCGGGAGCTGAGCCAGCCCTCCGCGGTGAGCTGGCCGTACGCCTCGACGACGGTGTTGCGGGCGATCCCGAGGTCTTCGCCGAGCGCGCGGGAGGACGGCAGCCGGGTGCCGGGCGCGAGCCGCCCCTCCTGGACGGCTTCGCGCAGCGCGTCCTCCAGCGCGGCCCGCAGTCCGGCGCCGGCGGCCCGCCGCTCGGTGAGGTCCAGGTGCAGGTCGCCGCCGAAGGTGGTCCAGGGGGTGGTCCGGGAGGTGCTCACGGTCCCCATTCTCGCTACGGTGCCGCGCATGGCGAACTTCGTGGTGGCGGCAGGTGCTTGGCTCGGGGCCGGGGCGTGGGACGAGGTGGTGGCGGGGCTGCGGGAGGGCCGGGGCTGACGGTCGGGCGGATCGCCCGGATCGCGGCGGGGGCGACTCCGCTGGCGGCTGGTGGAGCTGGACACCGGGCACCGGCCGATGTTCTCCCGGCCGGTCGAACTCGCCAAGGTCCTGGCAGCGGTGGGGAGTCGGGCTCAGAGCGACAGGTAGATCGCGCTGCCGGCGCCGGCCACGAAGCAGTAGAGCGCGAACGGGGTCAGGCTGCGGGTCTCGAAGTACCTGGTGAGGAACCGGACCGAGACGTAGCCGGCCACGAAGGCGGCCAGGCTGCCCGCGAGGACCGGTCCGAGCACGCCGGAGTTCTCCGGCTTGAACAGCTCGGGCACCTTCAGCACCGAGGCGGCCAGGATGACCGGGGTGGCGAGCAGGAAGGAGAAGCGGGCGGCGTCCTCGTGGTGCAGGCCGCGCAGGATGCCGGCGCTCATGGTGACGCCGGAGCGGCTGATGCCGGGGAACAGCGCGAGGATCTGCGCGGCGCCGATCCAGGCGCCCTGCCCGAAGCTCAGCCTGGTCAGCCGCTGGTCGGAGGCGATCGCCGGGTCCGCGCCCGGCCCGCCGGTGGCGGGGGCGGGGGCGGCGTGCCCGGCTCGGCGGCGGCCGGTGCCGCCGCGCTTGAGCCGCTCGGCGCCGAGCAGCACCAGCCCGTTGAGGGCGAGGAAGACCGCGGCCGGGACGGGTTTGCCGAGTGCGTTGCGCAGTGCCTTCTCCAGTGCGAGGCCGGCCACGCCGACCGGGATGGTGGAGAGGACGAGCAGCCAGGCGAGCTTCTCGTTGCGGGTTTCCACCCGGCGGTGCCGGATCGAGCCGAGCAGCCCGTCGATCACCCGGACCCAGTCCTTGCGGAAGTAGACCACCAGCGCGAGGGCGGTGGCCAGGTGCAGGGCGACCAGGGCGGCGAGGTAGGAGGAGCCCTCGGCGGTCATGTCGAGGTCGTGCTGGACCTTCCCGCCGAGCAGGGCGGGCAGCAGGATGCTGTGGCCGAGGCTGGAGACCGGGAAGAGTTCCGTCACGCCCTGGAGCAGGCCGACGCCTATGGCTTCCGGGTAGGTCAGGGTCGACATCGCGCACCTTCACTGGGGGTCGGTGGCCCGCCGGGTCCGGGGCCGTCGCGAAGCTACTACGCGCATGTAGACGTTCGGCAGCCCCAGCCGCCCTCGCCGTCAGAAGTTCACCGACCGTACGGCCACCGGACACCGGGGGCGAGGTGCTCGATCAACGCCGTTGCCACGGTGGCCAGTACGGAGGCGGACGGGACGGCCCGGTGTGCCGCGCCGCCGAGCACGGCGAGGGCGGTCACCGCGGCCGGGGTGCCCACCAGCGGCAGGGCGACGGTCAGCGCGGCGAGCAGGCGGCGGCGGGGCTGGGTCGGGTGGTCCATGGCGGGTCTCCTCAGGGTTCGACCCGGCTCACGGTGCCGCCTCCCGCAGCGTCAGGTTCAAGTCCTTCCCGGTGGCCGGAGCCGGTCAGACCGCCGCGATCCGCCGCCACCCCACCCCGTCCGAGCCCACCGGCGCGACCGCGAAGTCGTAGCGCAGCAGCTCCGGCCCGAGCGCGAGCAGCGAGATCGACGAGGAGCCCCAGATCCGTCCGTCGCCGAAGTCCCGCCGCTGGACCAGTGCGGCGTCCGCGTCCGGCGCCAGCCCGTCCCCGGTGACGATCGGCAGCCAGCCGCCCCAGGCCGCCGCGGTCGGCCCCGCGCCGGTCGGCTCCGGCCGGGGCCCGGCGGCGAAGCGGGCGCGGAAGTGGGCGGCGCGCGCGGCCATCAGCGCGCGGACCCGCTCGGAAGTGGTCCGCCCGGCGGCCAGGCCTTCCAGCCCGTCGTTGAGCACCACGCTGAGGCCGGCGGGCAGTTCGCGCTCCGCCGGCCGCCGGCCGTCCCAGCTGGACACCCGGGCGCCGTCGGCCCGGACCAGGACGAGGTGGAACGGGTCGTACGGGGTGAGGTCGAGCCGGCCGATCCCGCCTTCCTCGACGGCGGTGAGCGGCAGCCGGCCGCGGGTGAGCCGGGCGGGAGCGGGGGCGGGCGGGCCGAAGCCGTTCAGCAGGCAGGCGGCGGTGCGCCGGCCCGGGTCGACGGCCAGCCAGGTGCCGCCGGCCACGAGGTCCATCCCGCCGAGCAGTTCGGGTCGGTCCGGCCAGTGGTGGCCCGGCGGCAGCCAGGCGCGGCCCAGGTACTCGTCCCGGACGGACAGCAGCAGGACGGGCACCGCCGATTCCGGCTCGATGCTGACGAACGCCGTGCACACCTCGCTGCCCCCTGACCTCGCACCGCACAGTGCGGCGATCCTCGTACGGAGGTTCGTACCCCGGAAGTGGCCCAGGAATCAGATGCCCGAACGCACCAGGACGGCAGGCCACCGCCCTCCTAGGCTGGCGGCATGACGACGAACGAGACCACCGTGAACGGGGCCCCGGTGCCCGCTCCCGAGCAGCGCCTGGAGATGTTCAAGCTGGCCCCCGAGTACTACCAGGCGATGATCGCCGTGGAGCGGGCCTCCCGGAAGGGCCTCGATCCGCGGCTCGCCCACCTGGTCAAGGTGCACGCCTCGATGATCAACGGCTGCGCCTTCTGCATCGACATGCACTCCGACGAGGCCCACAAGGTCGGCGAGCAGGACCACCGCCTGCTCTCCCTCCCGGCCTGGCGCGAGGCCCCGTGGTTCACCGCCCGTGAGCGCGCCGCCCTGGCCCTCACCGAGTCGATCACCCTGGTGGCCCAGACCCACGTGCCGGACGACGTCTTCGCGGTGGCCGCCGAGCAGTTCGACGAGACCGAGCTGGCCCAGCTGATCGGGCTGATCGCCACGATCAACGTCTGGAACCGGCTCAGCATCGCCATCCGGATGAGCCCGGCCGCGAAGTGAGCGCCGCCGACGTGAAGGCCGTGGACGGGAACGCCGTGGACGGGAGTGCCCAGCGGGAGAAGGCCCGGCTGCTGCGCGAGCTGCACCGGCCGGGCGAGCCGCTGGTGCTGGCGAACGCCTGGGACGTGCCGAGCGCCCGGCTGGTGGCCGACGCCGGGGCGCGGGCGGTGGCGACGGCCAGCGCCAGCGTGTCCTGGTCGCTCGGCTGCGCGGACGGCGGGGGCGCCGACCGTGAGCAGGTGCTGGCCCGGACCGCCCAGATCGTCCGCGCGGTCGACCTGCCGGTCACCGCGGACCTGGAGAGCGGCTTCGCGGACACGGCCGCCGGGGTCGGCGAGACGATCACCGCGCTGCTCGCCACCGGCGCCGTCGGGGTGAACCTGGAGGACGAGGGCCGCCCGGTGGCGGAGGCCGCCGAGCGGATCGCGGCCGCCCGGGCGGCCGCGGACGCGGCCGGGGTGCCGCTCTACGTCAACGCGCGCACCGACGTCTACCTGCGCGGGATCGGCGCGCCGGAGGGCCGGCTGGACGACGCCGTCCAGCGGCTGCGGGCGTACCTGGCGGCGGGCGCGGACGGGGTGTTCGTCCCCGGTGTGTCCGACCCGGAGACCATCGCCGCCCTGGCCGAGGCCGTCCCGGCGCCGCTGAACGTGATGGCCGGCCCGACCACCCTGTCGGTGGCGGAGCTGGCGAAGCTCGGGGTGGCCCGGATCAGCCTGGGCCCCGGCCTGGCCGAGGCGGCGTACGCGGCGGTGCGCCGGGCCGCCGAGGAGGTGTACCGGAGCGGTACGTACACCGCTCTCGCCGACGGGCTGAGCTATCCGGAACTCAACCGGCTGTCGTCCGCGGACTGATCCCGGGGCTTCGTGGCCGCCGCGGGCGGCCGGCCGTTCGGGGGTCGGCCGGCTGCCCACGGAACAAGGCTGCCCGCGGAACAAGGCTGCCGAGCAGGGCTGCCCGGCAGCGGTTCGGGCCGGGTCAGTTCAGGACGTGCCCGCTGAGCCCCGGGTGCTCCATCTGGTTGTCCCCGATCGCCTCGATCTCGTGGGCGGCCTTCCCGACCACCGGGAGCTTGCCGGCGGTCTTCAGGGCGAGGTCGGTGGGGGAGAGGCTGAGCCCGTCGGTGAGCCCGCCGGTGACGTCCGGCGAGGCGGCGGTCTGGGTGGTGGCGGAGGCCGCCGGGACGGCGAGGGCGAGGCCCGCCATGGTGAGGGCGGCCAGGGTGGCGAGTTTCTTCATGCCCTGGCGAACGACCCGGACCGCCCTCAGGTAACCGGCCGGCCCGGACCGTCACCCGCACAAGGTCGGACCGTCACCCACAGGGTGCGCACGCCGTTGCCGACGAACGACGGGAGCGGCTCGTTGGTCCGCCCCGGCGCCAGGGCCAGCCCGGGGAAGCGGGCGAACAGGTGTCGCAGCGCCGTCTCGGCCTCCAGCCGGGCGAGCCCGGAGCCGAGGCAGAAGTGCGGGCCGTGGCCGAGCGACAGGTGCTTGGCGGGCTGCCGGGTGAGGTCGAAGCGGTCCGCGTCGGGGTAGTGCCCGCCGTCCCGTCCGGCCGCCGCGTACGAGGCCAGCAGCGCCTCGCCGCGCCGGATCACCACGTCGCCGACCGCGATGTCCTCGATCGCGTAGCGCAGCGGGAACTGCCCGACCGGGGAGTCGTAGCGCAGCGTCTCCTCGACCACCGCCGACCAGGGCTGCCGCCCGTCCAGGACGAGCCGCAGCTGGTCCGGGTGGGCGAGCAGGGCGCGGACGGCGTTGGTGATCAGGTTGAGCGTGGTGTCGTGTCCGGCGACCAGCATCAGCAGCAGGGTGCCGACCAGTTCGGCCTCACTCAGTCGGTCGCCCGCCTCGCGGACGGCGATCAGGCCGCTGGTCAGGTCGTCGCCGGGCTCGGCCCGCTTGGCGGCCACCACCGAGGCCAGCAGCGCGTCCAGGCCCTGCTGCGCGGCGAGCGCCGCCGCCGGGGTGGCCGCGCTGGAGATCATGGTGTCGGACAGCTCGTGCAGCTCGTCCTGCTGTTCCGGAGCCAGGCCGAGCAGTTCGCCGATCACCTGCATCGGCAGCGGGTAGGCGAAGTGCCGGCGCAGGTCGAACTCGCCCTCCAGCTCGGCGACTTCGTCCAGCAGTGCGACCGTACGGGCCTCGATGGCGGGGGCCAGCGCGGCGATCCGGCGCGGGGTGAAGGCCTGCGAGACCAGCCCGCGCAGCCGCCGGTGGTCCTCGCCGTCGGCGGTGACCATGCCGGGGACGGTCACGAAGCTGAGCAGCGGCCAGCCTTCCGGCAGCCCGCCCTCCCGGAAGGTGTTCCAGTGCCGGGCGTCCTTGCCGACCCGGGGGTCGGCCAGCAGCGACTGGAGGGTGTCGTGGTGGGTTACCGCCCAGACCACCACCCCGCCAGGGAGTTCCACCAGGGTCGCCGGGCCTGCCGCCCGGAGCCGGGCGTTCTCGCCGTGCTGGTCGCGGCCGAAGGGGTCGAGTCTGACGGGTTCAGCGCGGTGTCCGGAAACGGCGGCGGTGTCCATGCGGGCCTCTCGGGGGCTGGCGGACGGGGCGGGGTGAAGGCGCTGTAGAGCACCGGAAGGGCGTTCAGGGACCGCGCCCAGGGGGACGGTCGCCACGTCAACTCGCTGGCTGGTACGGCCAGTTGGAGATCCGGCAGGCGGTGCAGCAGGGTCTCGACGGCGGTCTCGACGATGATCCGGGCCGGCTGCTGGGCCGGGCAGACGTGCTTGCCCGCGCCCCAGGCGAGGTGCGCCCGGTTGCCGCCGAGCGAGCCCTGCGCGGCGGCCGAGACGCCCTGCGCGGCCGGGTCGGCGTTGGCCGCGGCCAGGCCGAGCACCAGCAGGTCGCCCTGGGAGATGTACTGGCCGCCCAGGACGGTGTCGCCGGTGGCCCAGCGGCCGGGGAAGTTCTGCGTCGGAGGGTCCCGCCAGAGCACCTCCTCCAGCGCGTCGGAGACGGTCAGCCGCCCGCCGGTGAGGGTGGCCCGGAAGCGCCGGTCGGTGAGCAGCAGCCGCAGCGTGTTGCCGATCCAGCAGATGGTCGTCTCGTTCCCGGCGACCATCATCACCACCAGGTGGTGCACCGCTTCGTCGTCGCTCAGCGCGGCCGGGTGGGCCAGCAGCCAGGAGGTGAGGTCGGCGCTGGGCACGGCCCGGCGGCGCCGCACCAGGTCGACCACGATCGCGTGGAACTCCTCGTTGGCGCGGATGGATTCGGCGCCGCTGTCGGAGATGTCGTTGATCAGCCGGATGAAGTGCGGACCGGCCTCGGTGGGCAGGCCGAGCAGCTGGGTGAAGACCAGCAGCGGCAGCAGCCGCGCGTACTGGGTGACCAGGTCGGCGGTGCCGTCCGGGCCCCAGCTGTCGATCAGCCGGTTGGCGGCGGCCTCGGTGGTGCCGCGCAGCTGCCGGTGGTCGATCTGGGCGAAGGTGTCGACGACGGCGGTGCGCAGCCGCTGGTGCTCGGCGCCGTCCAGGTTGAGCACGGTGGGGCGCCAGGAGGTCATCGGGATCAGCCGGGAGTCGGGTGCCAGCCGGCCCTCGGCGGGCACCCGCCAGCGGCGCGAGTCCTTGGAGAACAGCGCCTCGTTGCGGGTGAGTTCGAGCAGCTCGCCGTAGCCGAGTACGAGCCAGGCCTCGACTCCGGGCTCCAGCTCGATCGGCGCGACCGGGCCGTAGCGTTCGCGCAGCCGGGCGTACAGGCCGTGCGGGTCCTCGGCGAGGGCCGGGCCGTACAGCGGGGTCAGCGGCACGCCCACGGGCAGCCCGCCGGGCAGGCCGCCGCCGTGGGCGACGGGGCAGCCGCCGGGGTTGCCGGGGGCGCCGGGGATGCCGGGGGGTTCGGGGGCGGTCATCCCTGGAGCTCCAGGATCGAGCTGCGGTGCAGGTGGTCGACGAAGTCGATCAGCAGGTCGTACGACTGCCGTCGGTCCCGGGCGTCGCAGAACAGGATCGGCACCTCCGGTAGCAGGTCCAGCGCCGAGCGCAGCTCCTCCTCCGGGTAACTCGGGGTGTCGGGGAAGGTGTTGACGGCCACCGCGAACGGGATCCGCTGCTCCTCCAGCCGGCCGAGCACGTCGAAGCTCTCGTCCGGGCGGCGCAGGTCGACCATGGCGATGGCGCCGAGCGCACCGCGCGACAGGTCGTCCCAGAGCGGCCAGAACCGCTGCTGTCCGGGCGTGCCGAACAGGTACAGCGCGAGCCGGGAGTTGAGCGTGATCCGGCCGAAGTCCAGCGCCACCGTGGTGGTGGACTTGCCGGGGCGGCCGGTGAGGTCGTCGACGCCGCTGCTGGCGGCGGTCATGGTCTCCTCGGTGCGCAGCGGGGTGATCTCGCTGAGCGAGCCGACCAGGGTGGTCTTGCCCACCCCGAACGGACCGGTGACCAGGATCTTGACCGCGCCCTGCACCGAGGACGGCAGGTACTGCGGCCCGTCGGCGGACCCGGAGGCCCCGGGGACGGCTTCAGCGGAGTTGGCGGAGGCCAACGAGCACCTCTTCCAGGAGGGTTGCGGGCAGGCGTTCGGCCTGCGGAACGGGCGGGAGCACCTGCACGGCGCCGAGGTCCCACAGGTCCCCGACCAGCACCTTGACCACGCCGAGCGGCAACCCCAGGTGGGCCGCCACCTCGGCGATGGACAGCAGACTGTGACAGAGGCCGAGGATGCGCCGGTGCTCCCGGTTCAGCAGCGCGTGCTCGGGCAGTTCCGGCGGCCCGGGTAACGCGCTGACCAGGCTCTCCACGGCCAACTCGGCCCGGGTGGGGCGGCTGCGCCCTCCGGTGATGACGTACGGCCGGACCGGGCCGCTCACCGGTGGCCCCCCGGCGCGTGGTCGACGCGCGGCGGGCTGGTGAGGTGGGTGCCGATCCGCTCGACCAGCACCTGCATCTGGTACGCGACCAGGCCGGCGTCCACCGCCTCGCCGGCCACCACGGCCAGGTGCGCGCCGGCCCCGGCCGCGACCACGAAGAGGTAGCCGCCGCCGTACTCGATGATGATCTGGCGGGTGGCGCTGCCCGGCCCGCCGAAGCCCGCCGCGACGCCGCGGGCCAGCGACTGGAGCCCGGAGCAGGCGGCGGCCAGTCGCTCGGCGTCCTCGCGCGCGATGTCCCCGCTGCGGCCGATCTCCAGGCCGTCGTTGGAGACGACGACGGCGTGCTGGACCTGCGGGACGGCGATGATGTCGGCGAGCAGCCAGCCGAGATCAGGGGTGGTGGTCATGGAACTCTCCGGAGCGCTGGGGAAGTCGGGGGGAAGCGGGGCGGGGAACGGTCAGTGGGGTCCGGGCGGGATCTGGGTCCGGGCGGCCGATCGGCCGCTGGCGGTACCGGCCTGGAACATCGCCATGAACGCCTGCGCGTCCCGGGCCGAGCGGTAGGGCGGCGCGGGCGGTGGGGTGGGAGCGGCGTGCTGGGCGGGGCGGGACCCGCGGTCCCGCCGGTGGCTGCGGCGGGGCAGCGGCGGCGGGGTGTCGCCGGCGGCCGCGGACCGCCCGGGCGGCGGGGTCTCCACCAGGGGGTGGCCGGCGGGGAAGGCCGGCCGGGGGTCGGGGGTGAACGCCCGGTCGTCCGGCCCGAGTCCGGGGACGGTGGGCGGCAGCGGCTCGGTGAGCAGCGCGTTCGGCAGCAGCAGGACCACCCGGACACCGCCGTACGGCGAGGGCGCCGAGCTGAGCGTGACCCGGAAGCCGTACTGCTCGGCGAGCCGGCCGACTGCGGCCAGGCCCAACTGCGGCACCTCGCCCAGTCGGGAGACCTCCAGGGTGCTGCCCCCGGCCAGCGCGGCGGCGGCCTTGGCGACGGCCTGCTCGGGCATGCCGACGCCGCCGTCGTCGATCTCGATGACGGCGCCGTTGTGCACCGGCATCAGGGTGACGAACACCTGGGTGCTGGGCGGGGAGTAGCGGGTGGCGTTGTCCAGCAGCTCGGCGATCGCGTGGATCAGCGCCTCGGCCGCGGCGCCGACCACCGCGGTCTCGATCCGGCTGCGCACCACCACGCGCTGGAACGGCAGGATGCGTCCCTGGGCGCCGCGGACGACGTCTTCCAGGGAGACCGGTTCCGGCCAGTGCCGGCCGGCCCGCGCGCCGCACAGTACGGCCAGGGTCTGGGCCAGCCTGGCCTGTTGGGCGGCCGCGTGGTCGGCCTTGAGCAGGCCCTCCAGCAGCGCCGGGTCGTCGTGGGTGCGTTCCATCTCGTCCAGCAGCGCCTGCTGGTCGTGGGCCATCACCAGGATGCGGCGGGCGACGCTGAGGAAGGCCCGCTGGGTGGAGGCGGTGTGCTCGTGTTCCTGCTGGGCGGCGGCGAGTTCGGCGCCGCGGCGGGCGAGTTCGGTGGCGAGCCGCTCCTGGGCGGTGGCGAGTTCGCGGTGCAGCCGGTCGGCGCGGCCGCGCTGGGTGACGGACACGGCTCGGTACCGCGCGGCGGCCACCAGGGCGAGGACGGCGAGCACGCCGGTTGCCGTTACGGACCACTGAGTCATCGTCACGCCGCGAATTCTAGGGTGATGATCCTACGAAGGTGTGAACGGATCTCGCCAAGTGACCGGATCTTGTCAATATCGAGTCAATTCGGCGCCAATCGGCACTCGTTCGACCTCGATCCCTCCACCTGGGGAGGCGTCCGAGCGCTCCGGCCGGTCCCCGCGACAGCGTCGGAATCGCGCCGGTTGGCCGGATCGCGTCCCGCGATGTGTGGGGTTGGTGCTCGCGGTGTCGCGAAAGGGCGTGGTCGGGCGTGATCGGGCGTGGTTGGGCGCGGTCGGGCGTGGTCGGGCGCGGGGACCCTAAGCCGGCCAGGCGCGCAGCCCGGTGGTGAGCGTGGCGATGAGCCGGTCGTGGGTGGTGGCCAGGTCCTCGCCGAGCTGGAAGGCGCCGGCGGTGCTGAGGGAGGCGAAGCCGTGGGCGACGGAGCGGACGGTCCGGGCGGCGTGGATCGCCTCGGAGCCGTCGAGGCCGTACTCCCGCAGGACGGCGATGATCACGCCGACCAGCCGCCCGCCCGCCGCGGCCAGGTCGTCGTCCGGCTGCGGCGCCTGGGGCAGCGCGTTGTAGCGGTGCGGGTGCTCGGTGGCGTACGCGTGGTAGGCGCGCAGGACGGCGGCCACCGCGTCGTCCCCGCTGCGGCCGACCGCCGCCGCGGCCAGCCGGTCGGCCAGGTCCCCGGTGACCCGGACGGCGATCAGCCGCCGCAGTTCGGCGAGGCCGCCGCTGACGTGCTTGTACAGCGAGGGCGTGGCGACGCCCGCCCGGGCGGCGACGGAGGCCAGGGTGAGCGCCTCGGCGCCCTGGTCGTCGATGAGGGCGAGGGCGTGGTCGACGACCTGGTCGGGGGTCAGTCCTACGCGGGGCATGGCTTCGGGTCCTTCGTGCGGCGGTCGGATGGAGGAAAGAGGAGGGGGCGTTCAGCCGAGCTCGGCGAGGAACGGCAGCAGGGCGTCCGCGGTGGCCGCCGGGTTGTCGGCCATCGGGTAGTGCCCGGAGCCCTCGATCATCACCTTCCGCGCGCCGCCCAGCGCGGCGGCCTGCCGGTCGGCGACCAGTTCCGGCTTCGGGAAGTCGGGGTCCTCGCTGCCCATGACCACCAGCGCCGGGCACCGCACCGCGGCCGTCCAGCCGACCGGCGCCGAGTCGCCGTGGACGTACCCGCGGGTGGCGGTCTTCCGCCCGGGGGTGCGCAGCGCGGTGACCAGCCCGTCCACGTACGCGTCGAAGTCGGCGGGCTTGGCGCCCGGGAAGGCCATCTTGCGCAGGTAGAAGCCCCAGGCGGCCGGCCAGTGGACGAGGGCCGCGCCCAGCAGCCCCATGGCGCCGCGCATCAGGGCGCCCGGCGGCGGGTTCTCGACGAAGGCGTCGATCAGCACGATGCCGGCGACCCGCTCGGGCGCGTCCCCGGCGGCCTTGACGACTGTCGCCCCGGTGTAGGAGTTCCCGGCGAGGACGGCGCGCTCGATGCCGAGGTGGTCGAGCAGGGCGAGCACGTCGCCGGCCAGGGCGGCCGGGCTGTAGTCGTCCCAGATCAGGGAGGACTCGCCGAAGCCCCGCAGGTCCATGGTGACGACCCGGTGGCCGGCCGCGACCAGCAGCGGGCGCAGGTGCCGGTAGGTGGCCCGGCTGTCGAGCATGCCCGGGAGCAGGACGACGGGGGTGCCCTCGCCCTGCCGGGTGTCGTCGAAGGAGATCCGGCCGCCGGGAACGGCCAGGTACTGGGTGCTCGGGGTGATGGTGCCGTTCATGGGGGTCCTCCTCGGGCCGCCGGCGCGGGGTCGGCGTTACTGCCGATAGCCATAAAGCTAAGGCTAATAGCCTTAGCCGTCAAGCGTGACCGTCAAGCGTGACCGCCAAGCGTGACCGTCGAACGCGACCGCCCGGCATCCGACTCGGCCGGCGCGTCAGACCCCTTCGACCTTGAACGGGTCGTGCTCGCTGAGCAGCTTGTCCAGCCGGGCCTGGTCGACCCGGGTGACCATCTCGTTGGACTCCTGGCGGTCCCGGATCACCTTCGCCAGCGTGAACGCGGAGGTGACGGTGTAGAGGAGGCCGAGCCCGAGGAAAGCCCGGGTCCAGGCGCCGACCGGCAGGCAGGCGATCCCGGCGGCGAGGGCGGTGCCCGACAGGGCGAAGGAGAGGACGGCCTGGACGTGGTAGGCGGCCGTGGTGCGAGTCTTCATCGGTGCGCTCATGGCGTCAGGATGCGACCGCCGGCGCGGGCCGCACATGAGTAGGTGTACTCAGATGGGCCCGGGTATGAGGGGCCGTTCGTTGACGTCCGATCACCAGGGCCTAAGCTGCTCCAAACGGGTGGCTTGGAATCAGGGCCTCCTAGGATTAACGTTTGATAACGCAGCGCGGTTGTCAACGCCGTACCCAGACGGCACCGTGCGCCGTCGCCTAATCCCGCCGGCCGGCCTCCGGGCAGGCCAGGGAGCCGGGGAACCATGTTCCTTGGGGTGAATCGGCGGGGCCCCGGCCCGGCCGTAGGAGACCTTCCTGCTCCGAACCCGTCAGCTAACCCGGTAGGCGCGAAGGAAGGAAAGGAGCGCGCCTCCGTGGCGTCGACGCATACCCAGGCACAAGCCGGTACCCAGCTTCTCGACCACCCCGGCACGGACGGCCCCGAGGACTTCGGTCCGGAGGCCTTCGGCGCGGAGGCCGAGGCCAACCGCCACCGGATGCCGCGTCAGATCCGCGGAACCTCCCCGCTGCTCGGCGTCACCGCCGTCGCCGCCACCCTGGGCGCCACCGGCTTCGCCTCGGCCACCCCGGCCGCCGCGCCCGCCGTCGAGATCCCCGACGAGACCCCGGTCGCGCTCGCCGCCGACCCCGGCCTCGCGCTCGCCGCCCGCATCCAGCACCAGGCCGACAGCCAGCGCACCGCCGCCGAGGAGAGTGCCCGGGTCCAGGCCGCGCAGGAGGCCGAGGCCAAGGCCGCCGCCAAGGAGGCCGAGGCCAAGCGCGCCGCCGAGGAGGCCGAGCGGGCCAAGGCCGCCGCCCTCACCCTCCCGGTGACGGACTACCGGCTCTCCGCCCACTACGGCCAGAGCGCCCGCTACTGGGCCCATCTGCACACCGGCCTGGACTTCGCCGCCGACACCGGCACCCCGGTCCACGCGCTCGGCCAGGGCACCATCACCTCGGCCGGCTGGGCCGGCGCGTACGGCTACCGGATCGTCGAGACCCTGCCCGACGGCACCGAGATCTGGTACTGCCACCTCTCCTCGATCACCAAGGGCTCCGGCCAGGTCGTCGCCGGCCAGCAGATCGGCAAGGTCGGCGCGACCGGCAACGTCACCGGCCCGCACCTGCACATGGAGGTCCGCCCGGGCGGCGGCGCCCCGGTCGACCCGGAGCCCTGGCTCCAGCAGCGCGGCCTCAACCCCTGATCCCAGCCCCACCCGCGGAGCCCCCGAACCCGGGGGCTCCGCTTTTCGCGCTCTACTCCTCGGCGGGCAGCTGCTCCTCGGCGGGCGACTGCCCCTCAAAGAGCAGCTGCTCCTCGGCGGGCAGCTGCTCCTCGGCGGGCAGCTGGGCCAGGTACGCCTCGATCTCCTCCTGGCCCGGCTCCGGCGCCAGCTCCGGGAACTCCGTCACCAGCAGCCGCGGCAGCCCCGGCACCGTCCACTCCCCGAACAGGTCGAGCGCCGCCTCCACCGCGGCCTCCTCGAACCGGTCGAAGTCCCCGGTCAGCTCGTCCGGCATCGGCCGCCCCTGCGCGGTCAGCTCCGCGAGGTTGCGGTAGCTGCGCCGCATCAGGCCCTGCTCCAGCAGTCGCCGCGCGCCGTCCGTGGCCATGCCGACCGACAGGATCCGGCCCGGTCCCCAGCCCTGCTCGTCCGGCTCGTCCAGCCAGCCGGTCGCCGCCAGGGCCTCGAACGCGGCCAGTCGCTCCTCCTGCGCCAGCTCGCCGAAGCCGGCCAGCCAGTCCCGGACCGCCTCCGGGTCCGTGACGTCCACGTCGTACGCGTGCAGCAGCAGCGCGTACAGCCGGGGCCAGGTCACCAGATCGGCGCGGCGCAGCAGCCCGGCCGCGACCTCGCCCTGCCACTCGGCCTCCGCGTGCAGTCGCTCCTGGCGCTTGGCGTTGAGCCGCCGGGCCGCCCGCTGGTGGTCGACCAGCAGCCGGACGGCGTCGCCGTAGGCGAGCGGGTCCTCCTCGGGGGCGGGTTGGACGTACAGGTGGAGGCGCTCGTACAGCAGGTGCTCCACCGCGTTGGAGGTCAGTTCGGGCCAGCCGTCGTGCATCCTGCCCTCGCCCAGCTCCAGCAGCGCCAGCACCGCGCGCAGCGGCTGCTCGGCCACCGGCGCGCGGCCCTGCTCGGCCGCCCAGGCGAGCAGGTCGGCGGCCTTGGTGCGCGGGGCGAGCCGCAGGTCTTCGTCGTTCATAGTCCGAACGGTAGCCGCCGGGCGGGGATAGGGTCGGCAGCCATGGTCCCTGTACGACTCACCGGCCCGCGCCTGGGCATCCGCGAGTACCACCACACCGAGGACGAGGTGGAGGCGCTGCACGCGCTGTTCGGCGACCCGGAGGTCACCCGGTACCTGCCGTTCGGGCCGAGCGGCCGGGAGGACTGCGCCGACCAGCTGGAGCTCTACCTGGAGGAGGCGCTGGCCGAGGAGCGGGACACCTACCGGCTGGCCGTCACGAGGCTCGCCGACGCCGACGATCCGGGGGCGGCGCCGCCGATCGGGCAGGCTTCGCTGGGCCTCGGCGGGCACCGCGCCGCCGACCTCGGGTGCGTGCTGGCCCGCGACGCCTGGGGCCGCGGCTACGCGGGCGAGACCGTCGGCCTGCTCTGCGGCCTCGCCTTCGGCGCCCTGGACCTGCACCGGCTGACCGCCCGGGTGGCCGTGGACAACACGGCCTCCGTCAAGGTGCTCACCGGCCTGGGCTTCCGGCGGGAGGGGCGGCTGCGGCACGACGGGTTCAAGAACGGCGCCTGGTACGACTCGTACCTCTACGCGCTGCTCGCCGACGAGTGGCGGCCGGACGCGGCGGCGGGAGGCCGACCCGGGGGTTAACCCCACCCCCGATCCGCCAGGCCTCCACATCCCCTCCGACCTGGGCATCCGCCAGACTGGACGACGTCAGCGGGACGAACGAGACGTCAGCACGAGGGGCCGGGGGCCGGGAGCATGAGCAGCAGCCACAGCGTGGAGGACCGGGACTGGGGCTACGAGAGCGACCGGCGCCCGGCCGGGGCCCGCCCGACGGGGCAGCGGCCGGCCCTGTGGCGGGCGCCGTTCTCGGCGTACTACCACCGCGAGGTCGGCTACGCGCTCAGCGGCCTGCCGGTGGCGATCGCCGGTTTCGCCGTCTCGATCATCATGTTCTGCTTCGGCCTCGGCACCTTCGTCACCGTCCTCGGTCTGCCCGTGCTGGGTGCCCTGACCAGTACGGCCCGGGGCTTCGGCCGGCTGGAGCGGGCCCGGGTGCGCGGCATGCTGGCCCTGGACGTCCCCGGCCCGGAGCCGGTGCGCCAGGTCCGCCCGGGTGCCTGGGGCGCGATCACCGCGCGGCTGGGGGACGCGGCCGGCTGGAAGGCCGTGCTGTACCAGGTGGTGATGTTCCCCTGGGCGGTGTTCAGCTTCACCGTGACGCTGGTGTTCTTCCTGCTCGGCTGGGGGCTGACGCTCTACCCGCTGTACCACTGGATCTACAAGGCCTACACCCCCTGGGGCGGGCTGCGGCTGTTCGACTCCCTCGACGACGACGGGGTCCGGCACTTCTACGAGATCCAGTCGGTGTGGCAGATCGCCGGGGTGTCCTTCATCGGGCTGGTGCTGGTTTTCCTCACCACCCAGCTGGTCCGCGGCGTGACCAACGTCAACCGGGTCGCCGTCCGGGGCCTGCTCGGCCGCTGACGTCCACCGCCTCGGCCCCGCCCGCCTCCGGATCGGACTCCGGATGCGGGCGGGGCCGCCGCGTGTTCGGATGGCCGGGTGGCCGTCGGCATCCCCCTCGCCTCCCCGGACGTCCTGGTCACCTCCCGTCCGCTGGACGAGTACTGCGCCCTGTTCGGCCTCACCCGGGCCGGGCTCGCCGCCCTGCCCGGACCGCTGCTGGACTGCCCCGGCGGTGCGGCCGCACTGGCCGCCGAGGCGCGCGAACTCGGGTGCCGGGTGATCGCCGTCGATCCGGCGTACGCGCTGCCGCTGTCGGCGGTCGCGGACCGCGCCCTGGCGGCCCGGGCGGCGATGGCCGCCGCGATGGCCGCCCGCCCCTGGCTCTACCCCTCGCCCCGCCCGCACCGGTCCGAGCGCTATCTGCGCAGCTGGGACCGCGCCCGCCGGCTGTTCGCCGCCGACTCGGCCGCCCACCCGCAGCGGTACGTGGCCGCCGCGTTGCCCCGGCTGCCCTTCGCGGACGGCGCCTTCGCCCTCACCCTGAGCGGTCACCTGCTCTTCGCCTATCCCGAATTCTTCGGCCTGGAGGGCCAGTTGGCCGCGCTGGTGGAGCTGGTCCGGGTCACTGCGGCGGATGGTGAGGTCCGGGTGCAGCCGCTGTGCGACGGGTACGGCCACCGCTGCGGCCATCTCGACCCGCTGCGGTACGCGCTCGGCGAGCGCCGGATAGCCAGCGAGGTCCGTCGTGTCCCCGGGCCGGTGGAGGGCCGGACCCTCCGGGTCCTGGTGCTGCGGGCCGCCGACCACCGGCGCCGGGGCGCCCGGTCGACGGTCATGTAATAGTCACAATGCCTCTGCGCCCCTATACTCGCCTTCATGATCGAGACGACCATCCGGCGCGCCGACGAGACCGACGCCGACCGGCTCACCGACCTGGTCCAGGCGTCCTCCGCCTACCACGGCGAGTACGCCCCGATGCTTGAGGGCTACCGGGTGACGCCCGAGTACATCGCCCGCCACGAGGTGTTCCTCGCCGCCGATTCGGCCACCGGCCAACTGCTCGGCTTCTACGGCCTGATCCGCGAACCAGCCGAACTGGACCTGATGTTCGTCGCCGACGAGGCCCAGGGGCGCGGCACCGGCCGCGAGCTGATCGGGCACATGCTGGAGCTGGCCCGCCGCGCGGGGATTGCGGAGGTGCGGGTGGTCTCCAACCCGCCCGCCGAGCAGTTCTACCTGCGGGTGGGTGCCGAACGCGTCGGCACCTTCCCGGCCCGGGGGCGGATCACCTGGGACCGCCCCGAACTGCGCTTCACCGTCCGGGCCCGCTAGAGGCGGTCTCGTTGGTCCCTACTCGGCGAGCAGGACGGCCGGCAGCGGGGCCTCCAGCACCAGGGCCCGGGGGAGCGTCAGACCGAAGTGCCGCTCCAGCACCCCCAGGGTGGTCCGGTGCACCTCGCGGTCCGCTCGCTCCTCGTCCGGCAAACCTTCGGCGCTCAGCAACTCCTTGACGGCGCTCGCGACTCCGGGGTCTCCGGCGACCTGGCCGTTGCCCCAGGAGTCGTCCAGGTGCAGATTGAACGAGCACACCGTCCGGCCGTCCCGGTGGTAGTGGAACATCGGCGGCACCGGCTTGCCGTTCTCCTCCTCGTACTCCATCAGGAAGACCTCGGCCTCGCCTTCGGAGATCGCCGGATCGTTCCGGAATTCCCCGAACCAGCCCCCGTACGCCACCGCGAAGGTCCACCCGTCGCTCACCCCCAACCGCAGTCCGATCCCGTCCCAGGCGTCCCCGTACTCCGAGTCCAACGCCTCGACCAGCCCGTCCCCGGTGAGCTCCCCGACCGGCTCCACCGTCCGCTCCGACCACTGGGCCGAGGCCGCGATCCGCGCTGCCAGCGCCTCGACCCCGAGCCCTCGGGCCAGCGTCACGCTGTAGCCGCCGAAGGCGATGCTCTGTGGCTCCGCGAGCCAGGCGATTCCGTCCGTCATGCGGGAGATCCTGCCGCACCGCACCGACAGACCCTAGGCGTACGCGGGTGAGGGTGGGGCGCTGTTCCGCCTGAGTGCTTCTCTGACTTGGGCGGCGTGGCGATGGACGGCGGCCGGGGGGAGCGCGCCCGGGCGGGGTGGCGGGGGTGCCGGGGTGCCTCGGCAGGAGCGGCAGAGGCCGCCGAGGAGGGCTTCGGGGCGGCAGGGAGTGCGGCAGGCCGTGCACTCGGGGACGCGGGCGAGTGGTTGGGGCGGGTGGGGGCGTTCCGGAGGGAGTTTGTCGAGCAGGCGGCGGCGGGTGAAGGCGGCCGGGCTGTGGATGTCCTGGGGGAGGCCGTTGGTGAGGGCGATGGTGAACAGGGCCGGGGTGGCGCCCCGGGCGAACCACTCGGCGGCGAGGGGTTCGAGGGCGGTGCAGTCGGCGGCGGAGAGGGCGAGACGGGGGTCGGCGAGGCCGAGGCCGGCCAGGGCGGCGTAGGCGGCCGAGGAGAGCGGGGTGTGGTTGCGGACGGGCGTTCGCTCGTCCGGGGGATCGGGGTCGGCGGGCGTTGACGCGCCACCCGTGTCGCCGCTGCCGCCGGTGGCGAGGAAGTGGTTCCACCAGGCGTCGGAGCGGGGCGTGCGGGAGAAGTAGGTGTGGAACACCCAGCGGCAGTCCTTGGAGCTGATGCGCTCACGGACGCGGCGCAGGTGGCCTGCGGTGGAGAGCCTGTTGAGGGCGGTGCGGCAGGCCGCCTGCCCGTAGTGGGGCTGGAGGACGGCGAGGGACTTGATGTCCATGGCGGCGCCGTCGGGGAGGTGGTCGATGAGCGAGGCGAGATAGGCCTCGCGGACCGGGAGGTGGGTGAAGTCGGTGGCGGAGCGAGGAAGTTGCTCCGGCGCGGACTGCTTGCCGTACCCGGGGACGGCCATCGCGGTAGAGTCGTGGGTAGCCACAGGATCGAGCTCGATTCGGTCGTGTCGGTCAGACCCCCGTTCGGTGTTGCGAGCACCGGCCGGGGGTTGTTTCGTTGCTGCGCACGCTACATGGCCGAACTGCCTGTGGAAAAGTCGTGACGATAAGTCATATGTGCAGCTCGCAGGGCCGGTTAGGTAGGTGGTTTTACCTCACCGTTCCATTGAGGGTCACTCGACGGGCGCCCCTTGAGCTTCGGGCGCGAACGAGACGAACGCGGACCAGGCTTCGGGGGAGAAGGCGAGGGTCGGGCCGGTCTTGTCCTTGGAGTCGCGGACATGGATGGTGGAGGGGCAGGCGGCGACCTCGACGCACTCGCCGCCTTCGGTGTTGCTGTAGCTGGACTTCACCCAGGAGGCGGCGACTTCGACGCAGTTGCCGCCCCCGGTCCCGCTGTAACTGGACTTCACCCAGGCGACGGCGACTTCGACGCAGTTGCCGCCGGCGGTCCCGCTGTAACTGGACTTCACCCAGGTCAGGTTGGTGCTCATAGCTCCTCCGCCACCTTGCTGATGAAACGCGCCGACTCCTCGGGGCTGAGGGCCTGCCGCTGAATCATCGCATGGCGTTGCCACAGTCCATTGACCTTCACTGGGTCGGAATAGAGGAGTCCCATGTCCTGGCCTTCCTCGTAGGCGAGGCGCTCATGCTGGGGAGTCTCCAGCAGGACGAAGGCGCCGTTGACTCCCGGGTGCAGGGCGGTGGCGGGCACCACCTGGATGTCGATGTGCCGGGGTTTGCCGGCCTCAAGGAGGCGCTCCAGTTGCTCCTTGTGCTCCGCAGCCGTGCCGATCCGGCGGAGAAGGGCGAACTCGTCGATGAGGAAGTTGAACGACTTGGTCTGGTTGCCGAGGATCTCCTGGCGAGCCAATCGGGCCAGGAGTCGCGCCTCCAGGGTGTCATCGTCCAGCGGTGGCCAGTTCACGTTCAGCAGGGAGCGGACCGTGGGCTCGGTCTGGAGCAGACCGGGGATGAGCTGGCTTTCGTATGAGCTCAAGACGGCCGCCTCGGGCTCGTAATCCATGAAGTCCTGCGAGTAGGAGGGGAACTTCTCCGGCACCATGAATGCGGCTGCCGCGACCAGCATCCCGCTCGCGTCACACAACTCATCGGCGGCTTCGAGCAGTTGGAGTGTCGGCCGCCGCCGACCCGCCTCCATCGACCGCACGCTCTCGATGTCGTAGTTGGACGCCTTGGCCAACTGTTCCCGTGTCACGCCCGCCCGTTGGCGAGAACGCTTGACCTGATCGCCGCCGTACTTCCAAGCCATCGGGTACTGATTCGGCGTGCTCACGGCCCCGCGCCCCTTCCTGCCCTGGCCACAGGGCGGTCAAGCTCTCGCTGTACCTGCGGTGTTGCTCCCGAGGCTATTCCCGCCTGCCGAGGCTTGAAGAGTGAAATGGCCGAACTCAGCTCTCCCGAGTGAAGCAGACTTTTTAGGAGTTGCCCCCGGCATCCGGCTGCGCCGGCACTCCCGCCGCCGGCCGGTCCGGCAGCAGAGCCGTCGCCGGAAGCCGGGAGAGGATCTTCTCCGCCAGCCAGCTGCGGTCCGACCCGTACGGGATGCCCTGCGGGTCGACCAGCTGCGCCGCCACCGCGTCCCGCAGCCGCTGCGCCCCGTCGGCGGGCAGCCAGGACAGCATCCCCCGGGCGGCCAGCAGCGCGTGGTACTGCTCGAAGCCCGAGCGCGGGTGCTCGATCGCGTCCAGCACGCTCGACAGGTCCCCGAGCGTCGGATCGCCCTGCATCAGCGCGAGCGCCTGGATCCGGCGGCCTTCGGAGCCGTCCGCGAAGAGGTCCCGCACCTGGTCGGCGGTGAGCGCCGAGCGTCGGGCGGTCGAGCGGACCTCGGCCACCACGCCCCCCGGCCCGGCCGCCGGGTCGGCGGAGGGCGGCAGCTGCCCGGCCAGGGCGGCCGGGTGCTCGGCGCTGCCGCCCAGCAGCCCGAGCTGCTGCATCGCCCGGACCCGCAGGTCGTCCGCGCCCACCTTGTCGCCGTGCCGGTCGCGGTCCTGCCCGGCGAGGAAGAGGTCCAACGCCTGGTCGGTCTCGGTCAGCGCCTGCGGCAGCGCCAGGCGGGTCACCAGCCAGCCGGCCAGGAAACCGAAGACCAGGAAGTACAGCACCAGCGCCGCCGAGAACGGCACCGCGCCCTCGCCCCCGCCGAGCGCGGGCGCCAGCGTCGCGCCGAGGCTGTGCAGCCGCTCGCCGAGCGAGCCGAGCTGGGTCAGCCCGACGCCCAGCAGCACCTTGGTCAGCCAGTCCGAGACCTGCTCCAGATTGGTGTTCGGCGCGTACGAGCCCTGCGGCTCCTCGGCGCCGCCGCGCACCCGGGGCACCCCGAACAGGAAGCCCAGCGCGCCGCCCAGCACCACCGAGGCCCCGACCACCACCAGCCCGCCGCCGAGCGCCTGCCCGGGGTGCTCCCGGCCGAACGCGAACAGCAGCAGCCCGAGGAGGCCCGTCCCGGCCAGCACCCCGGTGGCACCCCACCGCGCCGTCCGCGCCGTCGACCCGCCGCCCAGCCGCCGCGCCCTCGCCATCGCCTACCCCCTGTGCCCGCGCCGCTCCGCTCCGGAACCTCGCGCAGACTTTAGCGCCGCGCCCCCGGCACGGGAACGCAGACGGCCCGTGGGCTGCTCCTCCGCGCCGGCCCGTGCACTGGCCAGGCGCCGAGGCACCGGGGATGTACCGGTGAGCCCACGGGCCGGGTGACTGCTATGGATTTCGCCTGCCGGAGGCCTGGGGCCTCACCCTGCGCAGGCAGGGGCGGCTCTAGCGAGCAGCCACCTCACGCATCCTGGTGTAACTCAACTCAGGATCACCTCCCTTCAGTGTGCTTGCCAGCCTAGGCAGCACACCGGCGGGAGGCAACGGATTATTTCGAGGTTCCGCGCCCCGGGGGCTCCGCTCAGGCGGGCTTCTTCATCTGGTCCTTGAACTTGCTGAAGTCGATCGTCTGGTCGGCCGGCGGGACCTGGATGGTCAGCGGCTTGTCGTAGTTGCTGAAGCCGATCTTGCCGTTGCCGTCCTTGGCGCCGCTGTGCTCGATCTGCACCGGGTAGGGCTTGCCCTCGGTGGCGACCTGGAGGGTCGAGGACTCGCCCTGGGCGTCGGTGGTCTTCAGGCTGAAGGTCTTCACGCCGTTGACGTCGCCGGCGGAGCCCTTCTCGGTCTTGCCGCTGACGCCGCCGTCGGCGATCTTCTTGCCGAAGTCGCCCAGGTCGCACATCTTGGTGAGGGAGCCCATCGACGGGTCGCTCTCGAAGCCGGTCAGGTAGCGGCCCTTGAACATCTCGGCGGCCTTGGCACCGTTCGGGCCGCCCGCGTTGGTCCAGAACGCGGTGTCCGGCTTGACGTACGAGGTCTTGCCGTCGCTGATCATCTCGAACTTGCCCATGCCCGGCATCCCGATGGTGCCGGTGCACTGGCTCTTGTCGTCCATCGACAGGTCCAGCTCCATCGCGCCCTTGCCCGTGTCGATGGTGCCGGCCATCCGGAGGGAGGTCGCGGTGGCCAGGGCGTCCTTGGCCTTCTTCTCGATCTCCTGGGCGCTGAGCTTGTCGGTGTCGAGCTTCTCGGCGGAGCTCGCCTTGGTGTCGCCCTTGGCGTCCCCGCTCTTGCCGTCGCTCTTGGAACTGCCGCACGCGGCGGTGCCGCCCACCAGGAGGAGGCAGATCGCGGCGGTACTGACCAGGCGCTTCGACAGCATGTGGTGCTTCCTGTCCGGGGACGGCCCGAGCAGCCCCCAATTCGGATGAATTTTTCATCAGTATGAGTGAGGGATCTGACAGGTGATCGACAGACGGGCCGCCGTTACAGCTTCGTGGCAGGACCGTGCTCCGACGGTGCCCGGGAACGCGAAAGGCCCGGAGGAAGATCCTCCGGGCCTTTCGGCTACTGAGTAGCGGGGACAGGATTTGAACCTGCGACCTCTGGGTTATGAGCCCAGCGAGCTACCGAGCTGCTCCACCCCGCGTCGGTGAACACAACAATACGGGGAAGTCGCCGGGATGGGAAATCGCTTCTTCAACCAGCTCGTCGGCCGGCTCCCGAACCGGCCTCTCACCCGGCCTCGGCGGCCCGCCGCCGCCCGCGCGCCGGGTGCCGGGCGGCGCGGGATCTCGTCCAGGCCGCGAAGCAGACCAGCGCGGCGAAGCAGGGCACCATCAGCGCTCCGTACACCACCAGGAAGCCGTCCGTGCCGAGGTCGGCGGCGGCGTTCCAGGTGCCGTGCAGCGTCATCGCCAGCAGCAGCCCGGCCGGCACCGCCAGCCGGGCCAGCCAGCGGCGCGCGGTGGTCAGGGCGACGGCCAGGCCGATCCCGGTGAGCGCGGTGAACAGCGGATGGGCGAAGGGGGAGAGCAGGGCGCGCAGCACGAAGGTCTGCACGGTGCTGTCGAAGTCGCGCAGGCTGGGCGGGTCGCCGAGGCCGATGCTGTCCAGCCGCTGCCGCTGGTCGCTGGTGTAGGCCCGGCCCAGGTAGAGGGCGTTCTCGGTGAACGCGAAGCCGCAGGCGGCCATCCCGCCGAGCACCACCCCGGCGGCCAGGGTGCGCGGCCGGGAGCGGGGGTGCGGCCCGCCGCCGGAGGGCGGGGCCGGGCGCAGGTAGGGCAGCGGCCGCAGGTACGGGCGCGGCCGCGGTCGACCGGGGCGCGCGGGCAGCCGGTGCAGCAACGGCGCGCAGGGCCGCCCGGTGTGGCGGCCGCGGCAGTGCAGCCGTCGGCCGAGCGGGAGCAGCAGCATCAGCAGGGCGGTGGCCTTGGCGCTCTCCTCGATCACCGGGGTGGCGATCCCGGCGTCGAGCAGTCCGCCGAACGCGCCCCGGTGCCGGGTCAGGTAGTTCGCCGTCCAGTTGTTGGCCAGGATGGCGAGGGTGGTGGCCGCGAAGGCACCCCAGCCGAGGCAGAACACGGTGTGCCGCAGCGGCACCCGGGCGGTGAGGTTGAGCCAGGCCAGGCCGCCGAGCACGAACGGCAGCGGCACCATCGCCAGGCCCAGGCCGACCAGCAGCCCGACCGTGCCGGTCTGCCGCTGGACCAGGTGCAGGATCAGCACCCCGCAGCCGAGCAGGGTCAGGACGGTGGTCGCGGTGACGGAGGAGACCGCCGTCGGGCGGCCGCGCGGGGCCGGCGGGGCGTTCGAGGACGGGAGGAGCGCGGCGACCGGCCCGGGCAGCGGCCGGTGGGCCCGGTGCCTCCGGGGCCCCGGGATGGTCCGGGTGCCACCGGTGCTCGGGGCCGTCTCCGGTGCGTCGGCGGCGGCTCGAACAGTCGTCCGATCATTCGTTCGGGGCCGGTCGCCGGACGGGCTGCCCATGCGGCACAGGGTAGGCCACGGCGGAGGCCCGTCGGGAGGACCCGGGACGAACCGGCCACCGTGGGAACTTCCGAACGGCCGCCCGGAGGCGGCCCGTTCGAACGCTGAGGACGGGTCAGCGGCGGCGGAACAGCAGGTCGTGGACGACGTGGCCCTTGGCGATCCCGGCCCGTTCGAACTTGGTGAGCGGGCGCCAGTCCGGCCGCGGGGCGTAGCCCGGAACGCTGCCGTCCGGGTGGTCCGCGGGCTCCAGCCAGCCGGTCCCGTCACCCTCGGGGTGCAGGTTCTCCAGCTCCGGCGAGGCGGACAGCACCTCCAGCATCTGCTCCGCGTACGGCTCCCAGTCGGTGGCGCAGTGCACCAGGGCGCCGGGGGCGAGCCGGGGCAGCACCAGGTCGAGGAACTCGGCCTGGACCAGCCGGCGCTTGTGGTGCTTCGGCTTGGGCCACGGGTCGGCGAAGTAGACCCGCAGGCCGGCCAGCGAGGCGTCCTGGAGCATGTCGCGCAGCAGGATCACCGCGTCCCCGGCGGCCGTCCGCACGTTCTCCGAGCCGTCGCGCTCCAGCATGCCGAACAGGTTGCCGTGGCCCGGGGTGTGCACGTCGGCGGCGAGGATGCCCATGGCCGGGTCGGCGGCGGCCATCGCGGCGGTGGTCTCGCCCATGCCGAAGCCGATCTCCAGGGTCACCGGCAGTCCGCCGAACAGCTCCCGCAGGTCCAGCGGGCTGCCGTCGATCGGGATGCCGTACCTCTCCCAGCTGCGGTCCAGGGCGCTCGCCTGGGCGTTGGTCATCCGGCCCCGGCGCGGCTGGAAGCTGCGGATGCGACGCTCGCGGTGCTGGGCCTCGGTGGCCTTGTGCGGGTACATCGGCGCGGGGTAGGCGGCCGGCGCGGCGGACAGCCGGGCGGACGGCGAGGGCTGGGGGATCGGGGCGGTGGCAGTCACAATCAACCGAGTCTACGGGGCGGCCGGGGCTCTCCGACCGGGCCTGTGACGGGGCTCATTCCGCCTCCGCCGGGACTCGGGCCCGCCTCCTCTCCCGGCGCCCGCCCGTCCGCGTTCGCCCGGGCTCAGGCCGGGGCGACGATCACCGCCCGGGCCCGTTCGGTCAACTCCCGTACCCGGCGTTCACCCTGGAACGGCTCCAGCCGCCGCAGCATCTCCACCACGTACTCCCGGCTGCGCTGCGAGGAGATCCGGCCGGCCACCTCGACGGCGCGCTCGCCGGCGGCGAGCGCGGCGTCCAGATTGCCCGCCTCCGCCTCGGCCATCGCCGAGACCACCAGCCGCAGGCCGTGCGAGCGGACGAAGCCCTCGGTGGGCGTGGCCAGCGCCTCGCGGGTGAACTGCCGGACCTTGGAGGGCACTCCGAGGTCGCGGAAGCACTCGGCGGCGTCGGCCGCGAGCCGGTCGTAGGCGTAGAAGTCGATCCACGCCGGATCGGGATCCCCGGCGCGCGCCCGTTCGAGTGCGCTCTCCGCCGCTCCGAGCGCCGTCGCACACGCCGCGGCATTGCGGGCCTTGGCCTGGGCCCGGGCCTCCACCAGGTGGAAGAAGCTCATGGTGCGGGCGGTGGCCAGGCCCCGGTTGCGCTCCAGTGCGGCCTGCGCGAGGTCGACCGCCTCCTCGGCGAAGCCCCGGTAACCGGCCTGGAGGCTCATCGAGGCCAGCACGTAGCCGCCGAGCGGTACGTCGGCGGCGGCCCGGGCGAGCCGCAGCGCCTGGATGTAGTAGCGCTGGGCGGCCTCGTGCTGGCCGGTGTCGAAGGCCATCCACCCGGCCAGCCTGGTCAGTTCGGCCGTCGCGCCGAACAGCGCCCGGCCGACCGCGTCGCTGTACGAGGCGAGCAGCAGCGGTGCCGCCTCCACCCGCAGGCACTCCGGCACCATCGACGAACGCCAGTCCCCGCCACCGTACTTGGAGTCCCAGCGGCGGGCCTCGTGGGCGGCCTCGCGGAGCTTGGCGGCGTCCGAGTGGCCGACCCGGTAGGAGGAGGTGTCACTGGGGGAGCGCGGCGCCTCGCGGGCCACCGAGCCGTCCGCCGGGGTGATCAGCCAGCGGGAGACGGGCGTCGCGTAGGCGGCGACCGAGAAGGTGCCGGCCAGGCTGTCGCTCCAGCGGCCGCCGCCGGGGCCCCGGCGCAGGTCGAGGTCGACCCGCCACAGGTCGGTGGCGGAGCGGACCGCGTCGGCGACCTCGCGCGGGAAGGCCAGGCCGAGTTCGGGCGCCGGGTCGGTGTCGCCCAGGCCGATCTCCTCCAGCGGGACGGGCCGGCCGAGCTTGCCGCCGATCGCGGTGGCGATCAGGTGCGGGACGGGCCCCTGCGGGACCATGCCCTTGCTGACCCAGCGGGCCACCGAGGTCTTGTCGTACCGCAGGGTCAGCCCGCGCTGTGCGCCGAGGTCGTTGACCCGGCGGGCCAGTCCGGCGTTGCTGATCTGGGCGAGGGTCAGGAGCGTGCCGAGCCGTTCGTTCGGTCCTCGTGGGCTGACGGTCATGGTGGCGGCGGCACCTCCTGCGGCCTTGTGCGCGGGGCCCGGGCGGCACCGGGCCGTAGCTGCTGTACCTAGAGTAGTCGGACGCGTTCCGACGGTTAAGAGGTCGCATTCCGGATGGCGGGATCGCGCACTCGCCGACGCCGCACGGAAGTTGGTCCGGACCGCTCGGATCCGGCCGTCCTTCCCGCGCGCCGGAGCCCTGTGCTCCGGTCCCGTGTTCATGTGCGCCCGGCCGTGCTCCCTGGCCCGACCGGCTGGTCGGCGATTCGCTGATGCCCGTGGGTCGGCCTGCCGTCGAGGACCCGGCGGGCCGGGGAAGCCGCCGCCTCAATCCCCGCGGGCGGCGGTGAAGTCCGGGAGGGCATGCGGATGCCCTCCCGGGCCGGGCGATGCCTTTCGGCCATCTCGCGATGCCCATGACAAAGGCATTCCCGGGCGGTCCGGGCCGGGGAGGGGGAGGCCCGGCCCGCCCCGCCCCCGGAGTTCGTGAATGATCGAACTCTCCTTCAGCGCACGGGACTTGCCCGCCGCCCGCGATCGGCCCCGGCCGTGCGGGACCGGGCCCGCACGGCCGGGGCCGCCGTCGAGCGCGCGGTTCGAACAGAGACGGAACCCGGAAACACCGGCCACGGTGGCGTCCCGCGGTGGCACGATGTCTCCTGACGGTGCGTCGAGCTGCGGGGGCGCGCCGGGACGCGCACGGGCCGCCACGGCACACCCGCCCGGCCGCCCGGCGGGCGGCGAGCGCGCCACACGGGAGCAGGACCTCGTCCGGTGGAGGCGCGATGCGGTGGCTGACGGGCTGGTGCACGGGCACGCCGAGCGCGGGCACCCCGGCGCACGAGACGCCCGGCGGGATCGCGCCGATCGCCGCACGCCCGCTGTGGACCGGGCCCGACCCGCTCTGGGCGGTCGGCGACTGGCGCCCCGCGGAGATCCGCCTGGTCACCCTCCGCCCCGGGGCCGCCGCCGTGGTCAGCACCGGCCCCACCGCCCCCGACCAGGCCGAGGACACCCCCGCCACCTCCCGGCTCGCCGTCCTCGGCCACTGCGGTGCCAGCGACGCCGAACTCGCGGCCGGCCTCGCCGCCGCCCGCGGCGGCGCCGTCCGCCACCTGACCGCCTGGCCCGGCAGCTACACCGTCGTGCTGCGCTCCGGCACCCGCTCCACCCTGCTGCTCACCGACCTCGCCGGCGCCCAGCCCGTCTTCCACACCCCGTGGGGCGGCGGCACCGCGTACGCCACCGCCGCCCTGCCACTGGCCGACCTGGTCGGCGCCCCGCTGGACACCGGCCACCTCGCCGCCCGGCTCGCCTGCCCGGAGTCCCCCGAGGCGCTCGGCAGCGGCACCCCGTACCTGGGCGTCCAGCGGGTGCCACCCGGCCATGTGCTCGGCATCCGCGGCGGCCGCCCGTACCTGTCCGGCTACGACGACCCGGCGGGCTCCGAACAGCCGCGCGACGAGGCGCCCGCCGTCCGCGAACTCACCCGCGCCCTGCTGGAGTCCGTCCGCTCCCGGGTCCGCACCACGCCGACCCCCGACCGAGCCGGGCGGACCCGGCTCGGCGTCGACCTCTCGTACGGGACGGCCTCCGCGACCGTCGCGCTGCTCGCCGCCGCGGTACCGCTGCCGCCGGTGCCCACCGCCGTCGGGGCCCGGGCGGCCGAGGCCGCGGCCAGGAGCGGCGCGGTGAAGGGCTCCTGGGCCCGCGCCGCCGCCCAGGGACCCAGCGCCCCCGAGCAGTTGGCCGCCGTCACGCTCGGCGAGACCGAACCCACGGCCCGCCTCGCGCTCACCCCCGACACCCCGCGGCTGCGGCACACCGTGCTCGACCCCGGCCCGGACACCCTCCCGTACGCCGGGCTGGGCGCCGACCCGCAGACCGGCCGGCTCACCGACGAGCCCGGGCCCGAACTCGTCGCCGCCGCCCGGGCCGAGGCCCGGTTCGACGCCGGCGGCACCGACCACCTCACCGGCTACGGCGCCCGGCAGGTCCTGGACGGGCACCCGGCCCGGCTCGCCGACCTCATCCGGGCCGGGCGCACCCGCGAACTCCTGCCCCCGGTCGCCGCCCTGGCCGGCGCCGACCGGGCCGCCGCGGGCGTCCTCACCGGCACCCTGCGCACCCCGCTCACCGTGATCCGGGCCGCCCACCGGCTCTCCCGGGTCCGCTACGCCGAGGCGCTGGACGAAGCGGCCGCCAAGCTGACCGCCCGGCACGTCCCGGACGGCGGCGGTACGGCGGGGGGCCGCTCGGCCGTCGACCTCGCCTGGTGCGTGCCAGGCCCGGCCGCCCGCTGGCTCTCCGACGAGGCACTCTCCTCGGTGGCCCTGCGGCTGCGCCTGGCGGCGCGCAGACCGGCGCCCGAGGAACACCCCGGCGCGCACCGGGCCCGGCACGCCCTCTACCGGCAGGCGCGCTCCTTCCGCACGCTGGTGCACGCCGCCGAACAGCCCGGCCAGCGGCTGCACGCGCCCTTCCTCGACAACCAGGTGGTCCGAGCCGCCCGGCTGCTGCCCGACGACATCCGCCTCCAGCCCGGCGCCCGCCACGCCCTCCTGCACGCCGTCCTCACCGGCGCCGGCCGCACCGACCTGCCCCCCGACTGGGGCCGCGGCCCCCGCCCCGACCGCACCGCCCCCACCCGGGCCGGCCTGCGCCTCGCCGCCGACGGCCTCGCCGAACTCTTCGACGCCCCGCTGCTCGCCGAAGCCGGCCTCATCGACCTCCCCGCCGTCCGCGCCGACCTCGCCCACTCCGCCGACCCCGCCACCCCCCTCCCACCCGCCGCCCTCGCGGGCCTCGCCGACCTCGTCTCCACCGAACTCTGGCTCCGCCGCGTCCACGCCCGCCGCCACGGCGGCTGCTGGACCGGCCTCCCCACTCCCCGCCTCCCGGCCCTCACCCCTTGACCCGGTCCGCCGGGCCGCCCTCCCGGCCGCGTTCCGTCGAGAGCCCGCGCCCGCACTCGCTCCGCCGCTACGGCGCGCCTGCCCGCCGTCCCCGGCCCCGCCCGCCGGTCCTCTCCCCGCTGCCCCCCTGCGGCGCGGTTGCCGGGTGCTGGTCGGCGGGCCGGTGATGATGGCGGGGTTGTGGACCCGGCGTGAGGAGGATGTGCGGTGGCCGGTGGGAGCGCGGGGCGGGAGGTGCCCGTCGTGCTGTCGGTGCTCGGGCGTCCGCCGACGGGGCGTCCGCCCGGCGTGCTGGCGGCGTGCGACGGGTCGGACGGCTCGCTGTGGGCGCTGGACCGGGCGATGACGGAGGCCGAGGTGTTCGGCCTGCCGCTGTACGTGCTCGCCGTGGTCAACCCGGCGCCGGCCGGCTACCCGCCGGGGATGGCGGAGCTGGTGCAGGAGAGCGTGGAGACGCTGGTCGAGAGCATGGCGGACGGGCTGCGCCGCTCGGTGGCCGCCGTGCAGCGTCAGCGCTCCACCCCGTACGCGGGGGAGCTGTCGCTGCACGTGGTGCTGGGCAATGTGATCGAGGTGCTGCTGGCGGCGGCGACCCGGCAGCACACGCTGGTGATCGGCACCCGGGGCAACGGCGGCTTCACCCGGCTGCTGCTGGGCTCGGTGAGTTCCGCGGTCGTCCACCACGCGGCCTGCCCGGTGCTGGTGGTCCCGGCGCCGCCCGCCGCCTGACCCCGCCGCCTGACCCCGCCCCCGCGGCCCGGGTGCCGGGAATGTACCGAGATGGTTCATCGTTCACCCATCTCGTACTGTTCCGATCGAGACGCCCTGGAGTCACCCGCAATGAAGGTCGAAATCTGGAGCGACGTGGCTTGTCCGTGGTGCTACATCGGCAAGCGCCGCTTCGAGCAGGCCTTGGCGGACTTCCCGGGCAGGGAGCAGGTCGAGGTCGTCTACCGCCCGTACCAGCTGGTCCCGGACGCCCCCGCGACGGCGAGCCCGCACCGCGCCTGGCTGGCCGAGCGCTACGGCCCGCAGTCGGTGGCGATGGACGCGCGGGTGGCCGAGCTGGGCCTCGCCGAGGGCATCACGTACGACTTCGACGCCGCGCTGCACGCCAACACCTTCCTGGGCCACCGCCTGCTGCACCTCGCCGAGGTGGAGTACGGCCCGGCCGTCCAGGGGCGGCTCAAGGAGGCGCTGCTGAAGGCGCACTTCACCGACGGCGTCGACGTCGGCGACCGCGCCGCGCTGACCGAGGTCGCCGTGGCGGCCGGCCTGGACCGGGCCCGGGTGGCCGACTACCTGGCGGGCGACGAGGGCACCGCCGAGGTCAACGCCCAGCTGGCCGAGGGCCGGTCGCTGGGCATCAACGCCGTGCCGACCTTCGTCTTCGAGGGCAAGTGGGCGGTCCAGGGCGGTCAGGACGCCGAGACCTTCCGCAAGGTGCTGGAGCAGGTCGCCGACGAGATCGGCGAGCGCCGCCCGGCCCTCGACCAGGTCGCCCCGGCGGGCGAGGCCTGCGCGGACGGCTCCTGCGCCATCTGACGTCCCGGCCCAAGAGCCGAGAAGGCCCGCTCCAGGACTCCCGGAGCGGGCCTTCGTCATGTCACGACGGCCACGTCACGAGCAGCGGAAGCGGGCCTGCGCCCAGTCCGCGACGTTCAGCGCCGACCAGATCCCGTTCACCGGCGTGACCACCAGCCTGACCGAGGTCTGCCCGTTCAGCGGCACGTGCACCGGCACCGCGCCGTCGCCGGCGGACAGCGCGTGGGAGCGCCACAGGGTGCGGCCGTCGCCGCCCTGGACGGAGAAGACGACTCCGCCGGGCGACAGCGTGGCATCGTCCACCCCGGCCAGCGCGTCGAAGGACGTGCAACTGCGGTTGAGGTCGATCAGGGTGGTCGCCGGGGCGTGCACGGTGATCGTGTGCGGGTGGTAGGTGCCGTCGATCCAGCCGCCGTCCCGCTGCCAGAACTTGTCGCTGCCCTTCTGCCGGATGCTCGGCTGGTCCGGCGGCACCCGGTTGTTGCCCGGCTTGAGCACCGGCAGCGCGTTGCCCCAGAAGTCGCTGAGCACGGGCGGGATGGGCGCGCTGGCGGTCGGCGTCGGCGTCGGCGTCGGCTTCGGCGTCGGCTTCGGTGTCGGGGTCGGCACCGGCGGCACGGTCGGCAGTTCCACGACCGGTACGTCGGGCAGCGGCGGAATGGTCGGCAGGGGCGGCAGCGTCACGACCGGGGGAGTGATGGCCGGCACCGGCTCCTCCGGACTGTCGGCCACGGGCGTGCTCGACTCCGGCGCCCGGGTGGTGGCGGGCGGCGGTGCGGGCGCGGTCTTGGCGGCCGGGGCGCTGCCCGAGGGGCCCGGGGCGGGTGCCGCCGGGGCCGCGGGTGCGGCGCCGGCGGGCGCCGGAGCAGGTGCGGGAGCCTGGGCCGCTGCCGTCCCGGCCGGGGGCGCGGGCGGCGCCGGGGCGGCGGCCGGAGCGGTGGCGACCGGGGGAGCGGCCGCCGGGGGCGCCGGCTCGGACGAACCGGTGAACGCGTAGGCGGCGACAGCGGCCGCGGCCACCGCCATGGCGGCGACGATCCCGGCCTTGGCGGCGGTGCCCAGGCCCTCGCCGACCGCGCCGGCACCCGCCCCGGCCCCACCGGAGGCCCCGCCGGCCGCACCGGCGGCACCTGCCGCACCACCGGCACCGGCCGTCCCGGCGGCCGCCGCGCCGCCGGCAGCCGCTCCGCCGACCGCCGCGACACCGCCGACGGTGGCCGCCGCGGCGCTGAAGCCGCCGACGCCGAGCCAGACCAGCACCCCGCCGGGCAGCAGGGCGCGCAGCCCGGTGTTGATCTCGGTCAGTTCCAGGCAAGCGGCGGTGCAGCGGTCGCACTCCCTGAGGTGCCGTCCGACCTCCGCCGAGGCCCGCTTGCGCAGCGAGCCGCGCGCGTACGCCCCGAGCCGGTTGGCGTAGGCCTCGCACCCGCTGTCCTGGCTGCCCGAGACGTGCGCCTGGAGGAACGCGGCGGCGAGCCGGTCACGCGCTCGGTGGGCCTGGACGGCGGTGGCGTTGGCGGTCTTGCCGAGCATCACGGCGACGGTCTTCGGGGACTCCCGCTCGACCTCGGTGTGCCAGAGCACCACCCGGTCGTCCTCGGGCAGTTCGGCGTAGGCCCGCATGACCATCCGCTGGTCGGCCATCGCCATCGCCCAGGCGTCGGCGCCCGGGTCGGCCAGGTCGACGTCGACCACGGCGGCCGAGGTCTGCGCGAACACGGCGAAGTCGTCGACGAGTTGCTCGCGCCGCTCACTGCGGTGCCAGGCGGCGGCGACGTTGCGCACGGCGGTCAGCAGGTAGGCGCGGACGGCGAACTCCGGGCCCTTGCCCGCCCGCAGCGCCTGGAGGGTGCGGGCGAACACCTCGCCCGCGAGGTCCTCGGCGGTGAAGCTGTCCCGGCAGCAGGTGCGCGCGTAGCGGCGCACCGACTCGGCGTGCCGGCGGTAGATCTCCTCGTACGCGGTGTCGTCCCCGGCCCTGACCCGGGCGGTCAACTCGGCGTCGGAGGCCGGGCGCTCGCCGTCCACCGGGTCGGCGGGGGCGGGCACGGTCGGCCGGGCGGTGCGGCTCCCGGTGAACCGTTCGCCGACGAACGCCTCGGGGGCGACCCCGCCCAGGCCCGCGGGGGCCTGCCCGGGCACCCGGCCCGGGGGCAGCGGGGAGGCGGAGAGCGTCTCGCGGCCGGGCATCCCGCCCTGGTCGGGAACGTGGCCGGCGGCCGAACCCGCTGCGGAGCCCGGCACTTGGGCCGCCCCGCCGAGGCTGCACGGGCCCGCGGCGGACCCCTCGGCGCTATGACCGGAGAAGCCTCCGAAGTCGAGGCCGTACCCGTAGTCGTTCTGTTCCTCGGCGCTCACAACGGACCCCAGATTCCACGACTGCCCCCGTAGCGTGGAAGGGCGCGCGGGAGTGCGTGGGCGCACGGATCCCCGGTGTACGGCGCCGACGGCGCGCGAAGGGCGCGCATCGGGACATTGGCTCCAACCACGGGCAAAGGATGGCATAGCGCAGGGACGGGCGGTAGCCGGACCGGCCATCTACCACTCCTCGGAGAGGCTGTTGCGGAGGCGTTCACCCAGCGTGCGACGGCGGGGTGTGCGGCTCCCGCACCCGGCGCGCGCCCATGGCCCGCGCGCCGGTCATCCCTTCAACTCCGTTGCCCGCCGGGCGTGGCGGCCCGATCGGCCGACCGGCCTCAGCGCGCCCGCAGGCCGTCCAGCAGGATCTGCAACAGCCGGTCCGAGGGCCCGGCGGCCGCTTGACCGTCCGTCTGCGGAGAAATCGGCGAGAACCCGCCGGCCGCCGGAGCGGAGACCGACGGACGGGCCGCGTGCACCGGCACCGAGGCCGTCAGCACCAGCACCACGTCCGACACCGTGACGCCCGGCCGCAGTTCGCCCGCCGCACCGGCCCGCGCCACCAGGGCGGCCAGCAGCTGGAGCAGCAGCCGGGGATCGGCGTCGGCGGCCGAGGGCTCGACCACCCCGCCGGCCCTGGCCTCCTCGCTGCGCAGGTCGAACCGGACCGCGGCGGGCGGTTCCGGCGCCCGCTGCTCGGGCACCCGGCCCAGCTCCTCCGCGTACCGGAACGCCTCCGGCGGCAGCAGCCGGCCGGCCCCGCTGCTCACCGCGCGGGCCAGGTAGCCGGCCAGCGCGTCCCAGGCGCCGTCGCCGCCGTACAGCGACTCCCGCGCCTGCGCGGTCAGCCACGCCACCTCCTCGGCGGCGATCCGCTGGACCAGCACCTCCTTGCTCGGGAAGCGCCGGTAGACGGTGCCGACCCCGACGCCCGCACGGCGCGCGACCTCCTCCATCGGCGCGCCGTAGCCGAACTCGCCGAACACCTCGCGGGCCGCCCGCAGCACGCTCTCCAGGTTCCGCCTGGCGTCCACCCGCAGCCGGGCCCCGGGCACCGGCACGGTGGCCGGTGCGGGCTCGGCCCGGTACGGGACGGCCGAGTAGCCCACCCCGCCCTGCGGCGGCAGGTCCACCGGGCCTCGCTGCTCGGGGACCGTTCCCGGCCCGGCCTGCGGTGCTCCCGCCCGCCCCAACACCTGCTCCTGCTCCATCATCCCAACTCTCCCCCGCAGGCGTCCGAATCCGGACCCTGTCGTCGCCCGCCCCTGCACCCCCCGGTGCAGCTCAGCTCGTCAGAAGTGACCCGATGACCCATTGCTCGTGCCGCCCGTCCCGTTCCGGTGACCACGGTTCGTGCCGCCGTGCCGGGTCCACGTCCGGCTCGGCGCGTCGGCACCGTCCGGGGCCCTGTCCGGGAACTACCCTTCCCCGGATGACCGTGCCCCAGTCGGCTTCTCACGCCAACGCTGGAACTGGCCGTAATGGCCGCTCCACGGTGCGTCGCCGCCGATTGTCATGGCGACGGCCGCCCCGGTACACAATCCGACCATAGTTCACCACTGTTCGCGGCCGAAAGTGCGTCAGAAAGTCGCCCAGTAAGCACAACTGGCCACGGAGGCCACTCGCGTCGCAACCCGCCCCGTACGGACTGTGGACAAGACCACCCCCGTCGGTCCTTCATAGGGGGGCGTGTCGGGGGGCCACCCCGGGCCGCGAAGCCGGGACGAAACGTCACATCGGCAGGAGGTGCACCATCAGGATCCTGATCGCCGGCGGCGGCTGCGCCGGAACGGCCGCAGCGCTCCACCTCCAGCGCGCTCTACGGGAGCGGCTGCGGCGCGGCGAGGTGGAGATCACCGTCGTCGAGCCCCAGGCCTACTTCACCTACCACCCGCTGCTGGCCGAGGTGGCGGCCGGCTCGATCGACCCGAGACACGTGGTCGTCCCGCTGCGCCGGGTCCTGCCGGACTGCCGGGTGCTCACCGCCCGGATCACCCGGATCGAACACGCCGCCCGGCGCGCCCTGGCCGACGCCGCGGGCCCCGGCGAGGCCCCCGCGCCGGTCGAACTGCCCTACGACGTCCTGGTGGTGGCCCCGGGCTCGGTCTCCCGCACGGCGCCGGTGCCCGGCCTCGCCGAACACGGCCGCGGCTTCTCCACCGTGGGCGAGGCGGTGGGCCTGCGCAACCACGTCCTGGAGCAACTCGACCTCGCCTCCGCCACCCGCGACCCCGCGCTGCGCCAGTCCGCGCTCACCTTCGTCTTCGTCGGCGCCGGTTACGCGGGCGTCGGCGCCCTCGCCGAGCTGGAGGACATGGCCCGCACCGCCATCCGGGGCTACCACAACGTCGGCGTCGAGGACCTGCGCTGGGTCCTGGTCGAGGCGACCGACCGGATCCTCGCCGAGGAGTCGCCCGAACTCGCCGAGCACACCCTCGGCGAACTCCGCGAACGCGGCGTCGACATCCGGCTGGGCACCACCTTGGAGTCCGCCGCGGACCGGGTCGTGGCGCTCTCCGACGGCAGCCGGTTCGGCGCCCGCACCCTGGTCTGGACAGCGGGCATTCGGCCGTCCCCGCTGCTGCGCGAGACCGACCTGCCACTGGACGCCCGCGGCCGGGTGCGCTGCCTGGCGACCCTGCAGGCCGTCGGACCGGACGGGCGCGCCCTGCCCGGCGTCTGGGCGGCCGGCGACTGCGCCGCCGTACCGGACCCGAACGCGGACGGCGCCCCCTGCGCGCCCAACGCCCAGCACGCCTTCGCCCAGGCCGCACTGCTCGCCCGCAACGTCGTGGTGGCGCTGGACGGCGGACCGCATGCCCCGGGCCTGGCCGACTACCGCCCCGGCCCCGCCGCCTGCTCGACCTCGCTCGGCCCGCGCCGCGCCGTCGCGCACACCCGGCGCGGCGGCAAGCTCACCGGCCGCCGGGCCTGGTGGCTGCACCGGGCCCGGCACCTGCGGCGGCTGCCGACCGCCGAACGCCGGGTGCGGGTGCTGATGGACTGGATGCTCGGCGGGGTGTTCGCCCGCGAAGCGGTCTCGCTGGGCGCGATGGAGCATCCGCGTTCGGCCTTCGAGGAGGGGTTCGACCCGAGGTTCGGACGGCCGTCCGACGCCGGACCGGATGCTCCCCGGTGACCGCCCCCGTCGATCCGGGCCGGCCACCGGCCGTGCGCCGGATCGGAGGGCGAACGGGACGGGCACGCCGGGCGCGCGACTTCCGGAACCGGGCCTCCGCCTGACAGGATCAGCCCCGACCTGGTCATTACCCCGTGTGCTGCTGCGCGCACAAAAAGTGATGATATGACTGGAAAACGAGGAAGCGGCCGTCGTTTGAACCTCATGCGCTGGAGCGCCCGGCTCACCGGAGTCCCCTGGCGTGCCGCCCTGCCCACCGGCACCGGCACCGAGGACGGCGCGCCCTGCCCCGACGGCGTCGTCGTGCCCAGCCCCCGCGACCCGAGCGGCCCCGCCGCCACCGTCGAGCTGCTCGACCCGCACAAGCCGCAGAACCTGCGCGAGGTCCTCAACCGCATCCCCGCCCCGGTCGCCGTCACCTACGGCCCGCTCCACCAGCTCGGCTACGCCAACCGTGCGTACCGCGAACTCTTCGGCGACCGCCCCACCGGACTGCCGGCGGCGGAAGCGCTCCCCGAGCTCGGCAGCATGGGCGTGCTGCCCCTGATGGACCAGGTCATCCGCGGCGGCCGCCCGCGCAGCGTCAAGGCCCGCTGCATCCTCGGCCTCACCGGCAACCGCTACTACAACGTCTCCTGCGTCCCGCTCGGCACCGGCGAGAACGGCGAGGCCCCGGCCGAGGGCCAGCCCACCGGCGTGCTGATCTTCGCCGCCGAGGTCACCGACCAGGTCCTCGCCGCCGCCCGGCTGCGCGAAGCCGAACGCCGCCAGCGCGAGGCCGCCGTCACCCTCCAGCGCAGCCTGCTCCCGCAGAAGCTCGACCAGCCGGCCGGCCTGCGGGTCGCCGCCACCTACCAGCCCGGCGGCGCCGAGGCCGCCGTCGGCGGCGACTGGTACGACGTCATCGCCATCGACGGCGGACGCACCGCGCTCGTCATCGGCGACGTGATGGGCCGCGGCCTGCGCGCCGCGGCCGTCATGGGCCAGCTGCGCACCGCCGTGCGCGCCTACGCCCGGCTCGACCTGCCCCCGCACGAGGTGATGCGCCTGCTCGACGGCATCGCGATGGAGATCGACGCCAACCAGATCGCCACCTGCACCTACGCCGTCTGGGACCCGCGGCGCCGCACCCTCTCCTACGCCTCCGCCGGACACCTCCCGGTTCTGCTGCGCTGCCCCGACGGCACCATCCTGCGCAGCGAGGAGCAGAACGGCCCGCCCCTGGGCACCGGCGGCGGCCTGCACGTCTCCCACACCCTGCGCCTGCTCCCCGGTACGACCGGTGTCCTCTATACGGACGGACTGGTCGAACGTCGCGACGAGGACATCGACCAGGGCCTCGACCTCCTGGCCCGCACCCTGGCCGGCGCGATCGGCGCCCCCGAGGTGGTCTGCTCCCGGCTGCTGCGGGCGATGGGCGTGACCTCCGAGCACGACGACGACGTCGCGGTGCTGGCCTTCCAGCTGCCGGCGGAGGAGGAAGCCGAAAATCCGGTTGCGCCCGACGCAACGGTTGACTCGGCCCGCCCGAAGGTCTAGTATTCTTCGAGCTGCCTGACAGGGG